>NZ_CP042163.1:0-4250608 GCF_007725405.1 Shouchella miscanthi
TTGGAAAATATTCATGACCTATGGAATAAAGTACTTGAAGAAATGAAACAGAGAGTAAGTAAGCCTAGTTATGAAACTTGGCTAAAATCAACGACAGCAACGGCTTTGCAAAATGACGTTATTACAATAACAGCTCCAAATGAATTTGCTCGCGATTGGCTTGAAGATCATTACTCAAGCTTAGCAGCAGATATTATCGAGCATTTAACTGGTGCAAGACTAAACCCGAAATTTGTCATTCCACAGCACGAACAAGAACAAGTCATTCAAGAACAACCAACTCCTGCCGCGACAGAAGTAAATGTAGCTACCCAAAATGACACAAATCGTTCGATGTTAAATGATAAATACACGTTTAATACCTTTGTTATCGGTTCTGGTAACCGGTTTGCCCATGCTGCTTCACTGGCTGTTGCAGAAGCGCCAGCCCGAGCATACAATCCACTTTTCATTTATGGTGGCGTTGGACTAGGCAAAACACATTTGATGCATGCCATCGGTCATTATGTAATGGAACATAATCCAAACGCTAAGGTTGTTTATCTCTCTTCAGAAAAGTTTACAAATGAATTTATTAATGCGATTCGTGACAACAAAGCGGTTCATTTCCGCAACAAATATCGCAATGTCGATGTCTTATTAATAGATGATATTCAATTTATTGCTGGGAAAATTCAAACTCAAGAAGAGTTTTTTCATACATTTAACGCTCTACATGAAGAGTCAAAGCAAATTGTGATCTCGAGTGATCGTCCTCCTAAGGAGATTCCTACATTAGAAGATCGTCTTCGTTCAAGATTTGAATGGGGCTTAATAACAGACATAACGCCACCTGATCTTGAGACGCGTATTGCCATTTTAAGAAAAAAAGCAAAAGCAGAAAACCTTGATATTCCAAATGAAGTGATGCTTTACATTGCGAATCAAATTGACACGAATATACGTGAGCTAGAAGGGGCTTTAATTCGTGTTGTCGCGTATTCTTCTCTTATCAATCAAGACATGAATGCCGATTTAGCTGCTGAAGCTTTAAAAGATATTATTCCAAATGCACTACCAAAAACGCTGAGCATCTCAGATATTCAAAAACTTGTCGGTGACCATTATCAAGTTAAATTAGAAGATTTCAAAGCGAAGAAGCGAACAAAATCTGTTGCTTTTCCTAGACAGATTGCAATGTATCTCTCAAGAGAAATGACAGATGCCTCCTTACCTAAAATCGGTAGTGAATTTGGTGGCCGTGACCATACAACGGTCATTCATGCTCACGAAAAAATTTCAAAATTACTTGTTACCGATCAAGATTTACAACAAAAAATACAAATGATTACCGAGCAGCTTCGCCAATAGGCTGTGAATGATGTGTATAATTGGAACAAGCCTATCCACAATTTACCCACATGTGAATAGGCTATCTCTTTACGCATTTTTTTAGTTATCCACAAACCCACAAGCCCTATTACTATTACTACGACTTTTATAATAAAAAAAGAATACTATATATGTTTATGAAAAGGAGTATCAAAGTATGCATGTCATAATTGATCGCAACCGAATGGTTCATGATGTTCAACACGTATCGAAAGCTGTTTCTCCGAGAACAACGATTCCTATTCTTACTGGAATAAAAATTGTCGCAACAAAAAATGGTTTAACGTTAACAGGAAGTGATTCTGATTTATCGATTGAAGCATTTATTCCAACCGTTGAAAATGAGAAAGAACTTGTTGAAGTCCAGGAAGAAGGAAGTATTGTATTACAGTCAAAATACTTTTCTGAAATAGTGAAAAAATTACCTGGCGATACAATTGATATTACGGTTCATGATCAATTTGCTGCTACGATTCGTTCTGGATCTTCTGTCTTTACGTTAAATGGATTAGACCCTGATGAATATCCACGACTTCCGCAGTTGAAAGAGGATTTGATTTTTTCTATGCCTCAAGACATGCTTCGCAATGTTATTCGTCAGACTGTCTTTGCAGTGTCCACTCAGGAAACACGCCCAGTGTTGACAGGTGTAAACATTGAGACCGAAGAAGGTGGGTTAATCTGTACTGCAACAGATAGTCATCGCTTGGCAATGAGACGTACAAAAATCGATGCTGAAAATGAAGACCTGCATTTTCAAAATGTGGTTATTCCGGGAAAAAGCTTGCAAGAATTGAGCAAGATTGTAGAAGATACATCAGATGCCGTTAATATTGTTGTGACGGAGAACCAAATTTTATTCAAACTTGGGCACGTGTTATTTTTCTCAAGATTGCTAGAAGGAAAGTATCCAGTTACATCAAGTATGATTCCAAATCAATCAAGAACAAGCTTTGTGCTGAAAACGAAGCCGTTGCTTCAGACATTAGAACGAGCACTTCTTTTATCTAGAGAAGCAAAAAACAATGTCATAAACATGAAAACCTTGGGAGAAGGCGAAATTGAAATTTCATCTACTTCACAAGAGGTAGGGAAAGTGACCGAACAAATGGAAGTTGAACGGTACGAAGGTGAAGAACTAAGAATCTCTTTTAACGGTAAGAACATTATCGATGCTTTAAAAGTCATTGATAGTGAAGAGATTCATTTGATGTTCACAGGAGCGATGAGTCCGTTTGTTATCCGTCCAATTGATTCTGATCGGTACTTACACCTTTTTTCACCAGTACGGACTTATTAAAAGCTTGTGTGAAAAAAGGTTGGCTAGAGACGATTCGTTTAGTACAATAGAGAAAGAGTTTTTTTTAGAGCGAACAATACGATACAGCTAACAAATTAGAGACAGCATCCATTTGACGTATGCTGTCTTCCCTTCGTCTAGCAGATGGTGAGGTGTACGATCTTGGAACAAATTGAGATTGAATCAGAATACATTACACTCGGTCAATTACTAAAAGAAGCTGGAGTGATTGATACTGGTGGAATGGCAAAGTGGTATTTAAGCGAGTATATTGTCTACGTAAATGGTGAAGAAGAAAATCGCCGAGGTAAGAAGTTACGACCTGATGATCAAATTGATTTAGTAGATGGACGAACCTTTGTAATCGTTACGAAGGTGTAAGAAATGCTAATAAGAAAAATTCAACTAACGTCCTACCGTAATTATGAGAGAGCAGCATTGTCTTTTGGTGATAAAGTAAATGTGTTTATTGGAGAAAATGCACAAGGTAAAACCAATTTACTAGAAGCGATTTATGTCATCTCTCTTGCGAAATCCCATCGATCGAATAAAGACAAAGAATTGATACGATTCGATGATGAATTTTCCCGAATCCATATTGAAGCTGAAAATCGAACTGGCCAAGTCGAGCTAGATTTAATTATCTCGCAGAAAGGAAAGCGCGGGAAGATAAATGGGCTAGAGCAAAAACGCTTAAGTGATTATGTCGGAACGATTAATGTTGTCATGTTTGCACCGGAAGATTTAGAACTTGTTAAGGGAAGCCCACAAACAAGAAGGCGTTTTATTGATATGGAGTTAGGGCAAATTAGTCCGGTTTATCTCTATGAATTGTCTCATTACGGCAAAATTATGAAACAACGTAATGTCTTACTTAAAACGATGCAGGTGAAACGTTCGACGGATTTTACGATGCTTGATATTTTAACTGAACAAATGATAGAGCGAGCGGCTTTTATTATAAAAAAGCGTGGGGAATTTACGAAACAGCTAGAAAAATGGGCCGTTCCGATTCACGATTCTATTAGCAGAGGAAAAGAAGTGTTAAGACTTCAATATATCCCTTCTTTAGAGGTATCAGAAGAGGGAAATCTGTCGAAAATAAAAATAGATATGCAAAAAAAATACGAAGCGAAAAAAGCAGAAGAAGTAAGAAGAGGAACGACGTTATTTGGGCCGCATCGAGATGATTTAGCTTTTACCATTAACGACTTAGATGTTCAAAAGTTCGGTTCTCAAGGGCAGCAGCGAACGACAGCATTATCTCTTAAATTGGCAGAAATTGATTTAATTCATGATGAAGTCGGTGAATATCCTGTTCTATTACTAGATGACGTGCTATCAGAACTAGATGATTATAGACAATCTCATTTACTAGAAACGATTCAGAATCGCGTACAAACGTTTGTAACAACGACGTCCATTAGCGGACTACATGAAAGTGTTCGTCAAGAAGCGTGCATTTTTACTGTGAACCAAGGTGAAATCAAACGAATGGAGTAAACGATGTATATTCATGTAGGTGGAGATATTATTTTACCAATCAACCGGATTGTTGGTATTTTTCCATATGTTGAAGAGGCGTTACCGAAAGACACACTCGCTTTTCTTGAAAATCAAACGATACAAAAAACGTGTATCGGCAATGTAACAGACGCGATCAAAAGCGTCATTGTAACAAATCATCATGTGTATTACTCTCCGGTTTCCACACAAACCCTCTATAAGCGCTCAACCGAAAATGTGCTAGATCGTTTATTTGAGGAAGAAGAAACCAATGGATAGGACCCCTAACGAGAAGGTGAAAAATGTTGGAAAATGATCAAAATCAAACGTATGATGAAAGCCAAATACAAGTACTTGAAGGGTTAGAGGCAGTAAGAAAACGACCTGGTATGTACATCGGATCGACAAGCCAAAGAGGGTTACACCATTTAGTCTGGGAAATTGTCGACAATAGTATCGATGAAGCAATGGCCGGTTATTGTGACACCATTACATTAACCATTGAAAAAGATAATTCTATTACGGTGGAAGATAATGGTCGTGGTATACCTGTTGGGATTCAAGAAAAAATGGGTCGTCCAGCAGTTGAAGTTATTATGACTGTTCTTCACGCTGGTGGAAAATTCGGTGGAGGCGGCTATAAAGTCTCTGGTGGTCTACACGGTGTAGGGGCATCTGTTGTAAATGCCTTATCGACTTATTTAGAAGTGAATGTCCATTTGGACGGGAAAATCCATAAGCAATCCTATTCAAGAGGTGTGCCTCAAGAGGATTTAAACATTATTGGTGAAACCGAAAAAACAGGGACCGTTATTACGTTTAAGCCAGACGGTGACATTTTTAAAGAGACATTAGAATTTGATTATGACACATTAGCGAGTCGTGTAAGGGAGCTTGCCTTTTTAAATAAAGGGCTTACCATTCGCATTGCTGATAAAAGAACGGAAGAGGGAAAAGAAGCTACGTATTATTACGAAGGTGGGATTTCTTCGTTCGTTATGCATTTGAATCGTACGAAAGAGGCACTTCATTCTGAACCTATCCATGTTGAAGGTGAAAAAGAAGGATTAACAGTAGAAGTAGCTGTTCAATATAACGATGGCTATACAAGCAGTATTTATTCATTTGCAAATAACATTAACACCCACGAAGGTGGCACACATGAATCAGGCTTTAAAACTGGTTTAACACGTGTTATTAACGATTATGCAAGAAAGAACAGCCTGTTTAAAGAGAATGATCCGAATCTTAGTGGTGAAGATGTTCGCGAAGGATTAACGGCTATTATTTCTGTTAAAATTCCAGAGCCTCAATTCGAAGGGCAAACGAAAACAAAGCTAGGGAACAGTGAAGCAAGAACAATTACAGACTCTCTTTTCTCTGAAAGTTTCTCACGTTTTATGGCAGAAAACCCTACGGTTGCGCGCAAAATCGTAGATAAAGGCTTGATGGCTTCTAGAGCTAGAGAGGCTGCAAAAAAAGCACGTGAATTAACGCGCCGAAAAAGTGCGTTAGAAGTGAGTTCACTACCAGGTAAACTAACAGATTGTTCTTCTAAAGATGCAACCATCAGCGAATTATTTATTGTAGAAGGTGACTCGGCAGGTGGGTCTGCTAAAGGTGGACGAGATCCACATATCCAAGCGATTTTGCCTCTTAGAGGGAAAATCTTAAACGTAGAAAAAGCGCGTTTGGATAAAATTCTAGCAAATAATGAAATTCGGATGATCATAACAGCAATTGGCACGGGTATTGGCGAAGAATTCGATATCGAAAAAGCTCGCTACCATAAAATTGTGATTATGACAGATGCGGACGTAGATGGTGCCCACATTCGGACGCTTATTCTTACATTCTTCTATCGCTATATGCGTGAGTTAATTGAAAGTGGCTTTGTGTACATTGCGCAACCGCCATTATATAAAGTGGAACAAGGAAAAAATAATGTAACCTATGTTTATTCAGATCGAGAATTAGATGCACATCTCTCAACCATTGAAGATCGAACGAAGGTTGGAATTCAGCGTTATAAAGGACTAGGGGAAATGGATGCTACTCAATTGTGGGAAACCACAATGGACCCAGACACAAGAAATATGCTTCAAGTAACTCTAGCAGATGCTATTAAAGCAGATGAAATTTTTGAAGTGTTAATGGGAGATCGAGTAGAGCCACGACGCGATTTCATTCAAGAGAACGCACAGTATGTAAAGAACTTGGATATTTAAGAGGAGGACTAAGGATGTAACTTAGTCTGTTGCGGAGGTTTTTGTATGGCTGAAGAAGATGTGTCGAGACTTAGAGAACGATTAATTGATGAAGAGATGAAAGAATCATTCATGGATTATGCCATGAGTGTTATTGTTAGCCGAGCTCTTCCTGATGCACGAGATGGAATGAAGCCGGTTCACCGCCGTATTCTTTATGCGATGTTTGAATTAGGAATGACACCTGATAAACCGTTTAAAAAATCGGCAAGAATTGTCGGAGAAGTTTTAGGGAAGTACCACCCTCACGGAGACTCTTCTGTATACGATACAATGGTTCGTATGGCGCAAGATTTTAGCTATCGTTATATGCTCGTTAATGGACATGGAAACTTTGGTTCTATTGATGGAGATTCCGCGGCGGCAATGCGTTACACAGAATCAAAGATGTCGAAAATCTCCATGGAGCTTGTTCGTGACTTAAACAAGGATACGGTTGACTTTGACGATAACTACGATGGTACAGAGCGCGAGCCTAAAGTATTGCCAGCGAGATTCCCAAACCTTTTAGTGAACGGTACTTCTGGTATTGCCGTTGGGATGGCGACGAATATCCCTCCTCATCAACTAGGGGAAGTGATTGATGGTGTGCTTGCATTATCAAAAGACCCAGAGATTACGATCCCAGACTTAATGGAGCACATTCCTGGTCCAGATTTCCCTACTGGAGGAGAAATTTTAGGACGTTCTGGAATTCGTAAAGCTTATACGACTGGTCGCGGGTCCATTATGGTGCGCGCAAAAACAGAAATTGAAGAGAAAAAAGGAAAACAGTCTATTATTGTGACTGAACTACCTTACCAAGTAAATAAAGCTCGTTTAATTGAAAAAATTGCTGAACTCGTTCGTGATAAAAAAATAGAGGGTATTACCGAGCTGAGAGATTCATCTGACCGAAATGGTATGCGTATTGTTATTGATATCCGTCGCGACGCAAATCCAAACGTCATTTTAAATAATTTGTACAAGCAAACGGCTTTGCAAACGAGTTTCGGAATTAATATGTTGGCACTCGTTAATGGCAAGCCTGAAGTATTGAATATAAAACAGGCGTTAGAGCATTATTTAGCGCACCAAGTAGAAGTTATTCGTAGACGGACACAATTTGATTTAAATAAAGCAGAAGCTCGTGCGCACATATTAGAAGGGCTACGAATTGCACTAGACCATATTGATGAGATCATCGCGTTAATTCGTGCGTCAGCAACAGCTGAAATTGCTCGAAATGGATTGATTGAACGCTTTGAACTTAGCTATGATCAGGCGCAAGCCATTTTAGATATGAGATTACAAAGACTGACTGGTCTTGAACGAGATAAGTTAGAACAAGAATACAAAGAAGTAATGGCTCGTATTGCAGAGCTAAGAGCTATTTTAGCTAGTGAAGAACGTGTGTTAGAAGTTATTCGCGAGGAATTAGAATTGGTTAAGCAGAAATTTAATGATGAACGCAGAACGGTTATCTCGATGAGTGAAGAACATCTTGAAGATGAAGATTTAATCCCTCGTCAAAATATCGTCATTACCATTACACATAACGGTTATGTAAAGCGTCTACCGGTTTCTACGTACAGAGCACAAAGACGTGGTGGTAAAGGAATACAAGGAATGGGAACAAATGATGATGATTTTGTTCAACATTTGTTTATAACAAATACCCACCATACCATTTTATTCTTTACTGACAAAGGAAAAGTATATCGTTTAAAAGGCTATGAAATTCCTGAATTAGGACGAACAGCAAAAGGGATCCCAGCCATTAATCTCTTGCAAATTGAGCCAGGGGAAACGATCAGTACAGTAATTCCAATCGAAGAATTTGGCGACAACTCTTATTTATTCTTCTTAACGGAACATGGTATTGCGAAGCGAACAACGTTGTCCGCATTTGCAAACATCCGTAAAGGTGGTTTGTTCGCCATTAATTTGCGTGAAGGCGACTCGTTACACGGTGTCCGTTTAACAGATGGGGACCGAGAGATGATGATTGGCACAAGGCAAGGAATGGCTATCCGTTTCCATGAGACGGATGTTCGTGACATGGGACGAACTGCTGGTGGTGTAAAAGGGATTACCCTTTCGAACGATGATGGTGTAGTTGGAATGGATGTTATCAACGAAGACCAAAAGGTGCTTGTTGTAACGGAAAAAGGTTACGGAAAGCGTACAGAGCTGGAAGAATACCGTGTTCAGAGCCGAGGCGGTAAAGGCATTAAGACGTGTAATGTAACCGACAAAAACGGTCCGCTTGTGTCGTTAAAGATGGTTGGCGAAGACGATGACATTATGATTGTAACGGCGAATGGTATTATTATTCGGACAACTGTTGAAGGGATTTCGACAACCGGAAGAAATACACAAGGGGTTACTCTTATCCGTGTTCAGGAAGGCGAAGAGGTAGCAACCGTTGCCCGAGTCAATATTCATGATGAAGATGTAGAGGATCTTGAGGATAGCGAAGAATTAGAAACGACAGAAGCTACAAACGATATAGAAGAAACCACTGACTCGAATGAAGAATAAAAGAAACTGTCCTTTTGGACAGTTTCTTTTTGCTTTAAAGGACTGGGTACTCTGGATCAAGTCGAGGATGAGTGTAAAAGGGAGGTCTAGGTCCTATTTTTGGAACAAGCCATGAATCTCCTAAATAGTGCATACGCTCATGTTCTGATGAATCGCTCTTTGTAAGCAGGGTGACTTCAGGATAAAGTGTAAAGTTCATAAGACTGCTCCTCCTTTGTAACTTACTATATGCAAAGTCAAAGAGGGAGAAGTATGTCTCTCAGCAAAAAAGACGTGCACGTAGGTAATCGCCTATTCATAGTGTAGGATTATCGAGGTGATGAAATGACCAATGAATTTGACAAAAAGCGTGAGATTGAAGAGCTTCAACAATGGTTTCATTCAAATATAAAAGAAGGAACTTATCCTTTATATCCTAGCTATGGAAAGATCACACGCTATGAAGAACTAAATTTAACGGGCCCCGAACAAAGACAATTGGAGCAACCGGGAATTGAATCATTAATGGTTCCGCGTCCTATTATAGAAAATGAACAATATAAAGGTTCTGGAAAACTAGAAAATAAAGTCGCCATAATTTCAGGCGGTGACAGTGGAATTGGTGCAGCGACGGCAATTGCGTTTGCAAAAGAAGGTGCTAACTGTGTGATTAGCTACTTACATGAGCATGAGGACGCCTACCGAACGAAGAATAGGATTGAGGAATTAGGACGTCGCTGTTTACTTATTTCAGGGGATGTGAGTTTAAAAGAAAAAAATGAAGAAATTGTACGCCGAACGATTGAGACTTTTAAAAAGATTGATATCGTCGTTAACAATGTCGGTATCCAATTTCCGCAGCAATCGATTACCGATATCACGGACGAACAATTTGATCACACGTTTAAAGTGAATGTGTACTCGCATTTTTACTTAACAAGAGCAGCTATGCCCTATTTAGAGCCTGGAAGCTCCATTATTATGACATCTTCTGTCGTAACGTATGTGGGAGAGCCACAGCTTGTTGATTATACGGCGACAAAGGGAGCGAATGTAGGATGGACGAGAGCTCTGGCGAAACAAGTTGGAAAAAGAGGGATACGTGTAAATGCGGTGGCACCAGGTAAGATTTGGACCCCGCTTATTCCGTCTAGCTTTTCAGCAGATGATAATGCCCTACCTGTAGATAATGTATTTGGTAGAGTAGGTCAACCTTTTGAATTGGCTCCCACATATGTGTACTTAGCTTCAGACGATTCACGTTTTGTAACTGGTCAGGTTTTACATGTTGATGCGGGGCAATCAACAAATAGTTAATTGTTAGTGGCCGTAAACTAAACACAAGCTTTTTATGGATCATGAAGATAATAGTAAAAGAGAATAATTGATTAGAACGAGAATGGTGTGTGCTTGAACCAGCAACGCTGTTCTCGTTGTCAATTTAGTGGCTGAATACATTCTTCTTAGGTTCGTTTGCTAATAACGACGAAATACATGAATAGGAGAGTAAGTATGTAACTAACATAGTGTTGTTGAACTTACTGAATAGAAACAAGTTAAATGAATAAAGCTGAAAAAAGTTTAAAAATATAGTTGACGATTTATTAATAGAATGATATATTATTACTTGTCCTCTTAAGAGAGGCGCAAACAACTTAATTTTAATTTAAAAAAGTTGTTGACTTTATACGCAAGAAAATGGTATATTAATTGAGTCGCCAAGAGAGATCGAGGCGCAAACGAGTTCTTTGAAAACTGAACAAAAGCCAAGCGTAAAAAGAGATACAAGGTATCTCGTCAATGAAGTTAGACACAGCTTTAAAATGTGCAAATGAGCAAGTCAAACACTTTTAACGGAGAGTTTGATCCTGGCTCAGGACGAACGCTGGCGGCGTGCCTAATACATGCAAGTCGAGCGGACAGAAGGGAGCTTGCTCCCGGAAGTCAGCGGCGGACGGGTGAGTAACACGTAGGTAACCTGCCCCTTAGACTGGGATAACTCCGGGAAACCGGAGCTAATACGGGATAATAAAGAGAATCACCTGATTCTCTTTTGAAAGACGGTTTCGGCTGTCACTAAGGGATGGGCCTGCGGCGCATTAGCTAGTTGGTAAGGTAACGGCTTACCAAGGCGACGATGCGTAGCCGACCTGAGAGGGTGATCGGCCACACTGGGACTGAGACACGGCCCAGACTCCTACGGGAGGCAGCAGTAGGGAATCTTCCGCAATGGACGAAAGTCTGACGGAGCAACGCCGCGTGAGTGAGGAAGGCCTTCGGGTCGTAAAGCTCTGTTGTGAGGGAAGAACAAGTACCGGCGTAACTACCGGTACCTTGACGGTACCTCACCAGAAAGCCACGGCTAACTACGTGCCAGCAGCCGCGGTAATACGTAGGTGGCAAGCGTTGTCCGGAATTATTGGGCGTAAAGCGCGCGCAGGCGGCTTCTTAAGTCTGATGTGAAATCTCGGGGCTCAACCCCGAGCGGCCATTGGAAACTGGGAAGCTTGAGTGCAGAAGAGGAGAGTGGAATTCCACGTGTAGCGGTGAAATGCGTAGATATGTGGAGGAACACCAGTGGCGAAGGCGACTCTCTGGTCTGTAACTGACGCTGAGGCGCGAAAGCGTGGGGAGCAAACAGGATTAGATACCCTGGTAGTCCACGCCGTAAACGATGAGTGCTAGGTGTTAGGGGTTTCGATGCCCGTAGTGCCGAAGTAAACACATTAAGCACTCCGCCTGGGGAGTACGGCCGCAAGGCTGAAACTCAAAGGAATTGACGGGGACCCGCACAAGCAGTGGAGCATGTGGTTTAATTCGAAGCAACGCGAAGAACCTTACCAGGTCTTGACATCCTTTGACCACTCTGGAGACAGAGCTTCCCCTTCGGGGGCAAAGTGACAGGTGGTGCATGGTTGTCGTCAGCTCGTGTCGTGAGATGTTGGGTTAAGTCCCGCAACGAGCGCAACCCTTGATCTTAGTTGCCAGCATTCAGTTGGGCACTCTAAGGTGACTGCCGGTGACAAACCGGAGGAAGGTGGGGACGACGTCAAATCATCATGCCCCTTATGACCTGGGCTACACACGTGCTACAATGGATGGTACAAAGGGCAGCGAAACCGCGAGGTGGAGCCAATCCCATAAAGCCATTCTCAGTTCGGATTGTAGGCTGCAACTCGCCTACATGAAGCCGGAATTGCTAGTAATCGCGGATCAGCATGCCGCGGTGAATACGTTCCCGGGTCTTGTACACACCGCCCGTCACACCACGAGAGTTTGTAACACCCGAAGTCGGTGAGGTAACCTTTTGGAGCCAGCCGCCTAAGGTGGGACAAATGATTGGGGTGAAGTCGTAACAAGGTAGCCGTATCGGAAGGTGCGGCTGGATCACCTCCTTTCTATGGAGTTTTTACTCTAGTCGATGTATGACCTCGGGTCATATAGCGCTTTGGATCTTTTGTTCAGTTTTGGAAGAATTCCTCTTCCAATTGAAAATGCGAAGGTAATGGATACCACGCTTAGAACGCCACGTCCTGTGGCAACGCCTGGTACCTACATCCTGTAGGCATGGTTCTTTGAAAACTAAATCATAATCAATCAACTCAAATTAGTTTTGTTCATCGGTTTTACAACTGTTTGAACGAGACGTCAAGAATTCATAAACCTTTTAGGTTAACCAATTGACAAAGAGACCCGAGTAGATCAAGGATGGGAAATGCTTGATGGAAGGAGCGTAGTTCGCTACGTAACTGACAGAAAGACAGGAACCAGACGAAGAGATACGATGGGAATCTGAAGTGAAAATGGATAAGTTAGAAAGGGCGCACGGTGAATGCCTTGGCACTAGGAGCCGATGAAGGACGCGACGAACAGCGATATGCTTCGGGGAGCTGTAAGTAAGCTTTGATCCGGAGATTTCCGAATGGGGGAACCCACCATCCGTAATGGGATGGTACTCCTGCCTGAACACATAGGGCAGGGTGAGGCAGACCCGGGGAACTGAAACATCTAAGTACCCGGAGGAAGAGAAAGCAAATGCGATTTCCTGAGTAGCGGCGAGCGAAACGGAATCAGCCCAAACCAAGAGGCTTGCCTCTTGGGGTTGTAGGACACTCTATACGGAGTTACAAAGAAACGGAGTAGGTGAATTGTCTGGAAAGACAAGCCGAAGAAGGTAACAGCCCTGTAGCTGAAACTTCGTTTCCTCCAGAGTGGATCCTGAGTACGGCGGGACACGTGAAACCCCGTCGGAATCCGGGAGGACCATCTCCCAAGGCTAAATACTCCCTAGTGACCGATAGTGAACCAGTACCGTGAGGGAAAGGTGAAAAGCACCCCGGAAGGGGAGTGAAAGAGATCCTGAAACCGTGTGCCTACAACTAGTCAGAGCCCATTAACGGGTGATGGCGTGCCTTTTGTAGAATGAACCGGCGAGTTACGATAACGTGCAAGGTTAAGCTGATGAGGCGGAGCCGTAGCGAAAGCGAGTCTGAATAGGGCGAGTGAGTACGTTGTCGTAGACCCGAAACCGGGTGATCTACCCATGTCCAGGGTGAAGGTCGGGTAACACCGACTGGAGGCCCGAACCCACGCATGTTGAAAAATGCGGGGATGAGGTGTGGGTAGGGGTGAAATGCCAATCGAACTCGGAAATAGCTGGTTCTCCCCGAAATAGCTTTAGGGCTAGCCTCGAGTGATGAGTTTTGGAGGTAGAGCACTGATTGGACGAGGGGTCCCCACAGGATTACCGAATTCAGTCAAACTCCGAATGCCAAAAACTTTAACTCGGGAGTCAGACTGCGAGTGCTAAGATCCGTAGTCAAGAGGGAAACAGCCCAGACCATCAGCTAAGGTCCCCAAGTATACGTTAAGTGGAAAAGGATGTGGAGTTGCTTAGACAACCAGGATGTTGGCTTAGAAGCAGCCATCATTGAAAGAGTGCGTAATAGCTCACTGGTCGAGTGACTCTGCGCCGAAAATGTACCGGGGCTAAACGTATCACCGAAGCTATGGCAATCCCAGTAGGGATTGGGTAGGGGAGCGTTCCAAGGACTGTGAAGCTAGATCGTGAGGACTAGTGGAGTGCTTGGAAGTGAGAATGCCGGTATGAGTAGCGAAAAGAGGGGTGAGAATCCCCTCCGTCGAAAGCCCAAGGTTTCCTGAGGAAGGCTCGTCCGCTCAGGGTTAGTCGGGACCTAAGCCGAGGCCGAAAGGCGTAGGCGATGGACAACAGGTTGATATTCCTGTACCACCTCGTATTTGTTTGAACGATGGGGGGACGCAGAAAGGTAGGGTGAGCGCGCCGCTGGCTGTGCGCGTCGAAGCATGCAAGGCTGGAACATAGGCAAATCCGTGTTCCGTGAAGGCTGAGCTGTGACCGTGAAGGACCCAAGGGTCCGAAATCCCTGATCCTCCGCTGCCGAGAAAAGCCTCTAGTTAGAATACAGGTGCCCGTACCGCAAACCGACACAGGTAGGCGAGAAGAGAATTCTAAGACGCTCGGGAGAACTCTCGTTAAGGAACTCGGCAAAATGACCCCGTAACTTCGGGAGAAGGGGTGCTCTATTAGGGTGTTAAAGCCCGAGAGAGCCGCAGTGAATAGATCCAAGCGACTGTTTAGCAAAAACACAGGTCTCTGCGAAGCCGTAAGGCGAAGTATAGGGGCTGACACCTGCCCGGTGCTGGAAGGTTAAGAGGAGGGGTTATCCCGTAAGGGAGAAGCTCTGAATTGAAGCCCCAGTAAACGGCGGCCGTAACTATAACGGTCCTAAGGTAGCGAAATTCCTTGTCGGGTAAGTTCCGACCCGCACGAATGGTGCAACGACTTGGATACTGTCTCAACGAGAGACCCGGTGAAATTATAGTACCTGTGAAGATGCAGGTTACCCGCGACAGGACGGAAAGACCCCATGGAGCTTTACTGTAGCTTGATAGTGAGTGTTGGTACCATTTGTACAGGATAGGTAGGAGCCTTGGAAGCCGGAGCGCTAGCTTCGGTGGAGGCGTCGGTGGGATACTACCCTGATGGTGCTGACATTCTAACCTCGACCCGTGATCCGGGTCAGGGACATTGTCAGGTGGGCAGTTTGACTGGGGCGGTCGCCTCCTAAACAGTAACGGAGGCGCCCAAAGGTTCCCTCAGAATGGTTGGAAATCATTCGTAGAGTGCAAAGGCATAAGGGAGCTTGACTGCGAGACCTACAAGTCGAGCAGGGACGAAAGTCGGGCTTAGTGATCCGGCGGTGCCGTATGGAAGGGCCGTCGCTCAACGGATAAAAGCTACCCTGGGGATAACAGGCTTATCTCCCCCAAGAGTCCACATCGACGGGGAGGTTTGGCACCTCGATGTCGGCTCGTCGCATCCTGGGGCTGAAGTAGGTCCCAAGGGTTGGGCTGTTCGCCCATTAAAGCGGCACGCGAGCTGGGTTCAGAACGTCGTGAGACAGTTCGGTCCCTATCCGTCGCGGGCGTAGGAAATTTGAGAGGAGCTGTCCTTAGTACGAGAGGACCGGGATGGACATACCGCTGGTGTACCAGTTGTTCCGCCAGGAGCATCGCTGGGTAGCTACGTATGGACGGGATAAGTGCTGAAAGCATCTAAGCATGAAGCCCCCCTCAAGATGAGATTTCCCATGGCGTAAGCCAGTAAGACCCCTTAGAGATGATGAGGTTGATAGGTCAGAAGTGGAAGTGTGGCGACACATGGAGCGGACTGATACTAATCGGTCGAGGGCTTATCCTAAATTTCTTGAGTTTGAGTATGATGATATGATTTAGTTTTGAAAGAATCACCGATTCTTTTTAACAAGAAGGTACTATTCCCTTTTAGAATGAGTTTTACAAAGAGAAGCAAGGGATTTGCGGAAGTGACGATAGACTTGAAGGAGCGTACTCACGTACGTGACTGAAAAGGAAAGAGGAAACTGACAAAAAAGCCCGACGCTTATCTGAAGTAAACCAAAGTCTGGTGGCAATAGCAAAGAGGTCACACCCGTTCCCATGCCGAACACGGTCGTTAAGCTCTTTTGCGCCGATGGTAGTTGGGGGCTTCCCCCTGTGAGAGTAGGACGTTGCCAGGCAATCAGAAGACACCTGAAAAGGTGTCTTTTTTTGTGTAGAAAGAAAAGCGCAAAAGAGCTGCGCTTCGGCAGAAGCGGTCAAACAAAAAGCAACAGTATGAAATGAGCACCATTAACGAGAACAACATGAAAAAGACATCGAAGGGAAAGCAGCGTGCTTCCCCTGTGAGACGAAAGGGTTGTTTTCGTGAAGCCTCATGGGAAGCATCGAGGATCCATCAACGAGAGGAACAAAACCACCGTGGAGCAGTAGGACGTTGCCAGGCAATGAGAAAGACACCTGAAAAGGTGTCTGTTTTTGTGTAGAAAGAAAAGCGCAAAAGAGCTACGCTTCGGCAGAAGCGGTCAAACAAAAAGCAACAGTATGAAATGAGCACCATTAACGAGAACAACATGAAAAAGACATCGAAGGGAAAGCAGCGTGCTTCCCCTGTGAGACGAAAGGGTTGTTTTCGTGAAGCCTCATGGGAAGCATCGAGGATCCATCAACGAGAGGAACAAAACCACCGTGGAGCAGTAGGACGTTGCCAGGCAATGAGAAAGACACCTGAAAAGGTGTCTTTTTTTGTGTAGAATGAAAGGCGCAAAAGAGCTGGAATCTTTAGAGAGATGAGAAGACACTAATTACAAGTGTGGTCTTAAAGGAACCCACATAAGCAGTAGAGAGCTTATTAAAGAATAAAGCATTAATACTAGACATCACCCGTTTCATGGCATAAGAGGCTTGTAAACGACTTTTAAATGAATCAGGCTATCGACCTCGATAATAAGTTAGGTTAGCGTTGAACTAATTTAGTGAGAACAACATGTTGACTATCTTTTTCTACAAGGTCTAAGAAGTTCTTAATGAACGGCATTTCGTCGCAATCCAATGTATGCAGTCTTTCTCCCCACCATTCTGTTTCATAGCGACAAATCATGCTGAGATTGTAGAGAACAAGGTAGTAGACCATTAAAGTGGGAAGCTTCATGTAGTCTGTTTTGGCTGAATGGAGAGCATATGTGTTTTCATTTACAAATAAAAGAGGACTAATGTTTCGTTCTTTTAGTACATCAATAGGGTGTAAGACAATAGTTTCCCTCTGTTCACTAATGTTTAACGAATGGTTGTAGCCATAGCTAATTAAATAATCCTTAAAACGTTCAGCTGTCATATGGTAAGCATCAAGCACACTAGAAGGAAATGTGAGTGTTTGATTTTCGTGAAGCGTTCCGTAGTAATAAGGTTGTTCAGAAAGCAGATGAACAAAAGCATCTTGCATCGGTGGTAGTTGTTTAAATAAGAGAGCCATGGAGTATTTATCAGAATATTGATTTGGTTTCATGTGAAACATTTTTTGCATTAGATGTGGAAACAAACCATCTTGTTGTACTTTTACTTCATCGGCTAAAAACGAATAGCCTTGCTTTTTTCTTTTTCGTGTTGAGACACCGTGAGACAATACAGATGATTTTGCTGGGTAGTCTGGGTCGTATTTAAGAATGCAGGCTTTTAGAAGCTGAGAGACTCCGTAAAATAAAAGCATCGGCTTTATCGCTACAGGAGCTTGTTTAGCCTGAGTGTAGTAAAGCTGACCATGTTGAATATGATACATAAATCGGTAAGAATTCATGTAGCTCTTTGAAGAGGCAACATCTTCTTTTTCAATAAGCTGATACTGTTCTTTTAGAAAATCTTGTGTAAAGCTGGCCGATTCGAAAAAGGTAAAATCATTCATAGAGGGATCCATCCTTATGTATAGTGAATTCAGAAAAGTGCTACTTAAACCCTTGTCTTGACAGTAGTTTGCCCAGTTGATAAGCTACTAATAATATTTTCTGGCTTTTTTAAGGGGGCAAATACGATGTGGGACGATAAATTTAAAAAAGAAGGCTTAACATTTGATGATGTTTTGCTTTTACCGGCTAAATCTGAAATTCTTCCAAGAGATGTTTCAGTCGCAACAAAGTTAAGTGATAATGTAAAGTTAAATATTCCAATTTTAAGCGCTGGGATGGATACGGTAACGGAATCGGAAATGGCTATTGCGATTGCTCGTGAAGGTGGTATGGGGATTATTCATAAGAATATGTCCATTGAAGAGCAAGCGGAACAAATTGACAAAGTCAAACGTTCAGAAAGTGGTGTTATTACAGATCCATTTTTCTTAACGCCGGATCGACAAGTATTTGATGCTGAGCACTTAATGGGTAAATATCGTATCTCAGGTGTACCTATCGTAAACGAATCTCAACACTTAGTAGGGATTCTTACAAATCGCGACTTACGCTTTATTGAAGACTATTCCATTAAAATTGATGATGTTATGACGAAGGAAGGTCTTGTTACAGCCCCGGTTGGAACGACTTTAGAAGAAGCAGAGAAAATTTTACAAAAATATAAGATTGAAAAATTACCACTTGTTGATGATGAAGGTGTGTTAAAAGGGTTAATTACCATTAAAGATATTGAAAAAGTAATTGAATTCCCTAACTCAGCTAAAGACAAGCAAGGTCGTCTTCTTGTAGGTGCAGCCATTGGTGTGTCTGCAGATGCTGATGTTCGTATTGAAGCGGTTGTAAAAGCAGGTGCCGATGCAATTGTCATTGATACTGCACACGGTCATTCACAGGGTGTGTTAAATAAAGTAGCTGATGTAAGAGCTAATTATCCTGACCTAACCATTATTGCAGGGAATGTTGCTACTGCTGAAGGCACAAAGGCATTGATTGAAGCTGGAGTTAGTGTAGTGAAAGTAGGAATTGGTCCAGGGTCTATTTGTACAACACGTATTGTTGCTGGAATTGGTGTTCCGCAAATTACCGCAGTGTATGATTGTGCAACCGAAGCAAGAAAACATGGTGTACCAATTATTGCTGATGGTGGGATTAAGTACTCTGGAGATATTACTAAAGCATTAGCTGCTGGTGGACATGCTGTAATGCTTGGTAGCTTGCTGGCAGGTGTTTCTGAGAGCCCTGGTGAGACTGAAATCTATCAAGGTCGTCAATACAAAGTTTATCGAGGCATGGGTTCCCTGGGTGCAATGGAAAAGGGAAGTAAAGATCGTTATTTCCAGGAAAATAATCAAAAGCTCGTTCCAGAAGGTATTGAAGGACGTACATCTTATAAAGGACCGTTAGCAGATACGGTTCACCAGTTAGTTGGTGGTGTTCGTGCTGGTATGGGTTACTGTGGAACGGCTACATTAACAAATTTAAGAGAAGAAGGCCAATTTGTCCGGATCACTGGTGCAGGCTTAAAAGAGAGCCACCCACATGATGTACAAATAACAAAAGAAGCGCCAAATTATTCGTTATAATCGACAAACTTTTGACCAATAGATAGGGACTTCCCTATCTATTTTTTTGTATGTTAGCATGATACAATAAGAAACATGTGTAGAAATAGTGGAGGTGTCATTTTTGAAAAGAAATAATCGAGCGAAGTGGGCAAGAATGTCTTTGTTGTTCACGTTGATTTTAGCTCTAGTAACAGTACCTTATCAAAAAGCAGATGCAAATACAATTAATGTTGATGCGTCGGCTGCAATTATGATAAATGGAGATACAGGTCAAATCCTTTATGAAGATAATATAGATGAGCAGTTAGCTATCGCAAGTATGACAAAAATGATGACTGAGTATTTATTGTTTGAAGCGATTGAAGAAGGCCAAGTTTCTTGGGATGATACTGTTCAAATTGAAGATCATTTATATCCTTTATCTCATCAAGGCGGTCTTTCAAATGTAATGCTACGCTCAGATTATGATTATACGGTGAAAGACCTTTATGAATCAATGGCTATCTATTCTGCAAATGCGTCAACAATGGCACTTGCTTCTCATATTGCTGGATCAGAATCGGCATTTGTTCAGCAAATGAATGAAAAAGCAGCAGAATTAGGTCTTGATCATTATGACTTTGTTAACTCAAGTGGATTACCGAATTCTAGTTTAGATGGTCATCATCCAGACGGGACCCCAGCAGATGCGGAAACAACTATGTCTGCTCGTTCTGTTGCACAACTTGCTTTTCATCTTTTAAATGACTACCCGGAAGTATTAGAAACAGCAAGTATTCCTTTTGCTGAATTTCAAGCGGGACCAGATGAAACAGTGAATATGCCAAACTGGAATCAAATGTTACCAGGTATGAGTCATGAATACGAAGGCGCAGATGGATTAAAAACGGGTACAACCGATGCTGCTGGGAACAGTTTTACAGGAACAGCCTTACGAGATGGTACACGACTGATCACCGTTGTAATGAATGCAGGAGATCCACAAATTAGAACTGAACGTTTTGATGAAACAGCAAAATTGTTTGATTATGGATTTGATCAGTTCGAAGACATTACTGTTGTGGAAGAAGGCCAAGAGCCCGAAGACAATACGTTTACTGTTAGTGGCGGGAAAGAAACAGAGGTCTCAGTCGTCACTTCTGAAAACTTGAATGTATCAACCCAAAAAAATGCAAATCAAGACTACACGCTTGAAGTCGTCCTTGATGAAGAGCTCTTGAATGAAAATGGAGAACTTGTCGCACCAATAAGCGAAGGCGAGCGTATTGGTACGTTAAAAGTGAACTTTGATGATCCAACGGAATACATTCAAGGGACACAGTTAAGCGGAGTTGCATTAGTTGCAACAGAAGATATCGAAGAAGCTGGTTGGTTTACAATGTCTATGAGAGGTATCGGTTCATTCTTCTCAAGCATGTGGACGAGTCTTACTGATACTGTATCTGGCTGGTTTAATTAAGAAAATGAAAGAAGCAGTTCTATTGTGGCTGCTTCTTTTTTCACTATTCGGGTACATAAATGAAAGAGGGAGTTGATTATAAAATGAAAGTGGCACTGTATCAAGGGGATATCGAACTTGGTGATGTTAAGAAAAATAGTGAGCGTGTGACAGCATGGATGGAACAGCTTTCTAAAGAGAAAAGTGTGAATTGTGTTATTTTACCCGAATTGTGGTCGTCAGGTTATGCGTATGATCAATTAGAACAGATAGCGTCTCAAGAAAAACAAACAAAAGCCCTGTTGGTTGAACTCGCTAACACCTATAAGGTGCATATAATTGGAGGATCAATCGTTACAAAAAGAGAAAATAAGTTTTACAATACAGCTCTTGTTTATAACAAAGAAGGGGCATTGGTTAATCAATATGATAAAGTGCATCTAGTGCCAATGCTAAACGAACCTGATTTTTTTGCAGCTGGTCAAGAACCGCCACGTTTATTTACTTTAGATGGGTTAACGATAGGCATAATGATTTGCTATGACCTACGTTTTCCTGAATTGGCAAGAAAACTAACGTTAGCAGGTGCAGATGTATTAGTCATTCCTGCTGAGTGGCCAAAAGCAAGAACAGCTGTATGGCGTACATTGCTTCAAGCACGAGCGATTGAAAACCAAGTATACGTTATTGGTGTTAATCGCATAGGGTCTGATACTCAAACCGCGTACGGTGGTCATTCGGTTGTTATTCGACCAAGTGGTGATGTAGTAGAAGAAGCAACTGAAGATAAAGGAACGATTATTGCAGCTTTGAAGAAAAAGGAGGTTGAACAGATTAGAGAAGATATTCCTTTATTAAAAGACCGCAAACCTGGTCTTTATTGAGAGATGTAGCTGCAGAATAGGGGTGCAAAGTCATGTTAAATTTAAGTGAAATCATGAAGTTAGACATCATGAAGCCTGCTACGATTAAAACTGCTCTTGAGCATGTAGGCAATAAACAAGTGGAGTGGGTCTCTATAACCGAGGCACCAGTAGAAAACTTTATACGTAAACACGAACTTGTTTTAACAACAGGTATTGGTTACGGTCATGATCCAAAACAATTTTATGAATTTGTATCCGACGTCATTAAATCTGAAGCTGCTGCGTTAGCAGTAGCGACAGGTCGCTATATATTTGAGTTATATGAAGACGCGAAAGCACTAGCAGAAGAACATGAATTTCCCATTCTATTTTTGCCATGGGAAATTCGATTTGCTGATTTAACGCAAGCGGTAACTGCCCGTTTGTTAGATCAAAAGCAAGAGCATCTTCGATTTACGCAGCATATTCAACAAGAATTACTCTCCCTTACTCTTGCAGGCAATCGATTATCAACAATCGCTGACCATGTTTCGAACTGTATAGCGGTACCTATCGTCATAACTGATCATGTAGGTACGTTAAAGGGGAGAAGTCATCTTGTCTCCCATTCATTTGAAAAGCAAATACGAAATGCGTTAAACGACGTGAAAGCATTTGATTCCTCAAGCGAACACCATCCTCTTGAAAGCAAAATTCAAGAAATTGTTGTGGGAGAGAATACGTTGTATGTATTACCAATTATCCAAACAAATCATGATATTCAAGGCTATTTGTTTACAACGCCACTGAGTGGATCAGACAAAATTGATGAACAAAGCTTTTTCATTATTTTAGAACATACAGTAACCGCAGCCGCGTTCTGGTTTTTACAGGAAAACGCTGTTCAAGAGGCGGAGGCAAGGATTCGAGATAATTTCGTTGCCGATTTAGCTAATGGGATTCACACAAAGCCTCTACATGCAAAAGCACGTGCGTTTGGCTATAATTTACATTTATCTTATCTTGCAATCGTTGGTTTTCCTCATAATTTTGAGACGTTATTCTCGCAAATTGGTCAAACGGCTACTTATGAAGAATGGTTAACGAGTATGATTCATTACATTGAGGAAGAAATTTATTTCGCAGGGTCGACGATTGAACGAGGATGTATGTCAACTTTTTTAGATGGTCAAATGGTCATCTTCTTAGAGGTTTCTGCAGAGGATTATAAAGCAACGGTCAATAGTTTTTTAGACTTATTATACCGTAGATTGGATCATTTATTGCCTGATGTTGAACTTACTTGGGCAATAGGAGATGCAGCCATTGAGCCCAATAGATTTGCAACTCGTTTTACAGAAGCAAAACAGGCACTGCAATTAGGGTTGGGTCGACTTGGTAAAGGCAGTCGAATTTATTTCAGCGATACGAAAATTGATCGAGTCATGCACAAAATCGGTACAGTTGGTGAAATTAAAGAGTTAATCACCGGTTACGTTCAACCGCTTATTGATTATTCGACAATGAGAGAAATTGATTTACTTGAAACCTTTATTGTGTACCAGCGAAATCAAAATAAGGTGTCTCAAACAGCTCGTGTTTTGCACCTTCACCGTCAATCTCTATTATATCGACTTAGAAAAATTGAGACCATTACAGGCTTATCTCTTGCGAATCCTGATAACCTTTTTTTGTTGGATTTATGTATTCGTACGTATCAAATAAATAAGAATATGGAGACACCTCAGCTGTAGGTGTTTTTTTGTGTGTGGAATAAGATCTGACGTTCAAAATCCTTGCTACAAAAGGAAAAAGTGACTTGAAAAGAAAATTGTATAATGAATATACCTAATTTTCATACATTTTTTCCATTACGTTCAATAGAGGGGCTCTATATACTGTACATAGAGAATAGCTTACATCTATAAGGAGGCCAGAAAATGTTCCCGTTTACGTTAGAGGAGTTTCAAGCACGAATTGCGAATACAAAAAAGAAGATGGAAAAAAGGGGAATTGATGTCTTACTCATAACGGATCCAGCCAATATGAATTATCTCTCTGGTTTTAACGGCTGGTCCTTTTATGTTCATCAGATGTTAGTCTTATTCATTGATGAGGAACAGCCGATATGGCTTGGTAGAGGGATGGATGCGAATGTCGCTAAGCAGACAACATGGCTGATGCACGAACGGATTATTTCATATCCGGACTATTTTGTACAGTCTCGGGAAGAGCACCCAATGGATTTTATCGGCAAGGTCCTTGCAGACATTGGTCAATCGAATCGCTCCATCGGTGTTGAGATGGATACGTATTACTATACCGCACAGGCTCATCATCGCTTAAAACAAGCTTTACCAAATGCAACCTTTATCGATGCTACAAACCTCGTAAACTGGGTCAGAATTATAAAATCAGAACAAGAAATTCATTATATGAAGCAAGCGGGAAAAATTGCTTCTAAAGCTATGTATGCAGGCATGAATGCCATTCAAGCCGGTGCAAGAGAATGTGATGTGGTTGCTGATATTTACCATGCACAACTATCAGGAACGGATGAAAGTGGTGGCGATTATCCAGCCATTGTACCATTGCTACCTGCCGGTATTAAAACAGGCGCCCCTCATATTACGTGGACGGACCAACGCTATCCGAGTGAAGAAACGGTCATCATTGAACTGGCAGGTTGTCATCAGCGTTATCATGCACCTTTAGCTCGAACGATTACAATTGGAAAACCACAGCAGCGTGTTTCAGATGTAGCAGACATTGTTGTAGAAGGGTTAAATGAAGTGATGGCTTTTATTAAGCCTGGTGTCACGTGTGAACAAGTCGAGGCAGTCTGGCAAAAGACTATTAATCGTTATGGATTAAAGAAAGAGTCGCGGTTAGGTTATTCAACCGGTTTGAATTATCCACCTGATTGGGGTGAGCACACTGCAAGTTTACGAAAAGGGGATCAGACAGAAATAAAAGAGAATATGGCATTTCATGTTATTCCCGGTATGTGGTATGAAGATTTTGGAGTCGAGATTAGTGAATCGATTCGAATTACAAAGGACAGTTGTGAGCTGCTAGCAGATTTTCCTAGACAGCTATTATCAAATACGTCGATTGACTCAGCGTCTTAATCAAAAATAAGGGGATGAAAATATGACAGGACAACACAAACCAACATTAGCAACCCAAGCTGTTTGGGCAGGAGAAAAAGAATATCTTGTACATGGAGCGACCCAGGTGCCTGTTATACCTAGCGTTGCATTTGGCTATGACGATATGGATGAATGGTATGAAGTCGCAATCGGACGCAAAAAAGGTCATATATATGGACGAAACACAAATCCAACTGTGCAAGCATTTGAAGACAAAGTAAAGATATTAGAAGGCGCTAACGCGGCGACGAGTTTTTCTACTGGAATGGCCGCCATTTCAAACACGTTATATACATTTCTTCGTCCTGGTGATCGTGTTGTGACAATTAAAGATACGTATGGCGGTACGAACAAAATTTTTACAGAATTTTTGCCGAATATAGGCGTGGATGTGCAATTTTGTGAAACAGGTAATCATGAACAACTAATAGAGGAAACAGCGAAAGGCTGTAAAATTTTATATTTAGAAACACCGACAAACCCAACTGTGAAAATTACGGATATAAAGAAATGTGCTCAAGCAGGTCATCAAGCAGGAGCGTTAGTTGTTGTCGATAATACGTTCGCTACCCCAGTAAATCAAAATCCGTTGCAACTTGGAGCTGATCTTGTTCTGCATAGTGCTACCAAATTTTTAGGCGGTCATGCCGATGCATTAGGCGGTGTTGTCGTAGGCTACGATCACGCCCTGATCGAAGCCATCTATCATTACCGTGAAATTAACGGTGCAACAATGGATCCTTGGGCTGCTTATCTTCTATTGCGTGGTATGAAAACGCTAGATCTTCGAGTAAAGAGACAGGCAGAAACAGCAATGAAACTAGCAACGTATTTAAAGACTGTCGAAGGTGTGGAACAAGTCTTTTATCCAGGTCTTGAAGACCATCCAAATCATGCCATTGCGAAAGAACAAATGTCAGGATTTGGTGGTATGTTGAGTTTTGCTGTTACTGGAGGGGTGGATACGGTTCGTCATCTATTGCCGAAATTACAATTTGCTAATCGAGCTGCTAACTTAGGTGCTGTAGAGACGACAGTAGGACCTGCAAGAACAACGAGTCACGTGGAATGTACACCAGAAGAACGTGCAGCCATGGGCATACCAGAAGGCCTCATACGCGTTTCTTGTGGGATTGAAGATGCAGATGATATTATTCAAGATTTTAAACAAGCGTTTGAGGCAGTGAAAGTAGGCGTTTAATGTGGAAGTGTTAAAAGATTATGCTCTTAAAATAGAAGAGCAGCTTATTGAATGGCGTCGCCATTTGCATCGATATCCTGAGTGTAGCTTTCAAGAAAAAGAAACCTCTGCTTTCGTCAAAAAACAGCTAGAAAGCATACCGGGAATGACCGTTTTTGAGTCAAACGTTGGTTATGGGGTCGTAGGAACATTATCAAATGGTGTTGGACCAACGATTGCATTGCGTGCCGACATGGACGCATTGCCAATTAAAGAGGAGGCAGATGTCTCCTTTTCTAGCGAACATCCTGGGGTAATGCATGCGTGTGGCCATGATGCTCACACGGCCATTTTACTTGGCGCCGCAACGTTGCTTGCAGAACAATTCAACCATAAATCAAGAACAGGTACAATTAAATTTGTGTTCCAACCAGCAGAAGAATCGACGGATGAAACGAATACATCAGGTGGGTTGTATTTAGTAAAAGAAGGTGTGTATGACGATGTTGATATGGCGTTTGCTCTCCATATGTGTCCGTGGCTCACGCCGGATGCCATTCAAGTTTACAAAGGACCAGCTATGGGTAGCTTAGACGTGTTTAAAGGGACAATAAAAGGAACCGGTGGACATGGTGCTTATCCTCACTTAGGAACGGATCCTGTCTGGTTGCTGTCTCAAATTTTGCCTACATTATACAGCTTACAAAGCAGGTTTATTTCTCCGTTAGATGCAGCTGTATTAAGTATAGGCATTATTCAAGGTGGAAGGGCTAATAATGTGATTCCGTCTGAGGTATATGTGGAAGGAACCGTACGTTGTTACTCGGCAGCTACACGAAACGACTTAATTGAGGAAATAAAAAAAGCTTTTACATTAGCAAATGTATTCGGTGGAGAAGGCACTTGCCTAATTGACTCTGGTGAGCCAGCTCTCGTAAATAACGATGAGGCTGTTGATGTAATCGTGGAAACGGCTAAAAAGCTTTATCCAGACGATCGGATTGTGGAAGCTCCCTATGGTATGGGGAGTGAAGATTTTGCCCATACAGCGGAAAAAACGCGATCTGCTATGTTCTTTTTAGGGTGTAAACCCGAGCATGGTCAATATGATTTACACACGCCGCTTTTTCAAATTGATGAAGCATGTCTGAAAAAGGGGGCAACTTTGTTAGCTTCAATGGCGTTGGCTGCATTACAAGGGGGAATTGACAATGAAGCTTAAATTAGCATTACTCGGATTTGGAGTAGTCGGGCAAGGGCTCGTGGAGCATCTTATTCATAATTGTGGGAAGGCGAAAGAAGAGGTTGGCTTTGATCCAATGGTCGTTGCCATATCTGATTTTAAGAAAGGTTCTCTCTATGATCCGAATGGCCTTGATTTAGAGCTACTCCTTCATACATTGGAAACAACAGGTTCCCTTGAGGATTACCCTCATTCAAAAGGTTTAATTCGTGATCTTGATGCCATTGCAACCATTATTGAAAGCAACGCAGATGTCGTCGTTGAAGCTACTTATACAAATGTAAAAACAGGAGAGCCAGCTATCACCCACTGTAAAACAGCATTTCAACACAAAAAAAGCGTTGTGATGACGAATAAAGGCCCCATTGCTCTTGCATTAAAAGAGCTTGAGAGTCTAGCAAAAGAAAACAACGTGTTTCTTGGCTATGAGGGAACTGTTATGAGCGGAACGCCGTCATTACGACTTCCGAAGACAACATTAATTGGAAATAAAATTACGAAGATTAGTGGAATTTTAAACGGCACAACCAATTACATGATTACACAAATGGAACAAGGCTGTTCATATGAAAGTGCCTTAAAGGAAGCACAAGAAAAAGGATATGCAGAGGCAGATCCAACGAGTGATGTTGAAGGCTACGATGCCATGTACAAAGTCGTTATTCTCGCAAATGCTATTATGGGTAAAGATATTACTGTAGAACAAGTTGAGCGACAAGGTTTAAATACCTTAACTCAAGAGGCTATCTTAATGTCTAACGAAAAGCAGACTTGTTGGAAGATGCTCGGTACAGTGGAAGAAGGAGCAAATGGTGAGATACACGCATCTGTGAAGCCCGTCGAAATTCCTCTTACGCATCCTTTAGCAAGCATTGGCGGTGCAACAAATGCCATTACGTATTCATGTAATATGTCTGGTGATATTACGTTAACAGGAGCCGGAGCAGGGAAAAGTGAAACCGGGTATGCTCTTTTAATTGATTTAATTTACTGCCATCTGCACGTGCAAAGCCAATCAAATACGACGATGATACATTAGGAGGTTATTCCTATGAAGGTAGATTTGAAGCGTCAGAAAATGTTTGTTGCAGGTGATTGGGTTGAACGGGAACGTGTACTGGAGGTGCGTAATCCAGAAGATGATGACTTACTTGCAGTCGTTCCACGTGCCTCCCGAAAAGACATGGAAGAAGCAGTGGAGCTAGCAAAGAAAGGTGCTCAAGTATCTGCTCTTTTACCTGTGTATAAGCGAATGGATATCTTAAATAAAGCGGCTGATTATGTGTCGGCACATAAAGAAGCCTACGCTAGAACGATTGCTCTGGAGGGTAGTAAGACGATTACAGAAGCAAGAAAAGAAGCAGGTCGATGTGTAGAGACGTTGCGGTTATCGGCAGAGGAAGCGCGAAGAGTAACAGGTGAAACCATTCCGTTTGACCAATCTGAAGGAGGAGTTGGTCGATTTGGCTATTATGAACGAGTCCCGTTAGGCATTATTGGGGCGATTACGCCATTCAACGATCCATTAAATTTAGTTGCCCATAAAGTTGGTCCTGCAATTGCTTCTGGGAACGCAATTGTTTTAAAACCATCAACGGCAACCCCTCTTAGTGCTCTCTTTCTAGCAGAAGCATTCGATTATGCAGAACTGCCAAAAGGCATTCTTTCTGTTATTACAGGTGTAGGGTCTGAGATAGGTGATGTCTTAATGACCCATCCAGATGTGCGAATGATTTCATTTACAGGTGGGATGGAAGCTGGATTAAAGATTGCCAATCAAGCAGGATTAAAAAAGAAAAGCATGGAACTTGGTTCAAATTCTCCTGTTATCGTACTGGAGGATGCTTCACTCGAAGAAGCTATACCTGCATGTGTAAGTGGTGCTTTTTGGGCTGCAGGACAGAACTGCATCGGTGTGCAGCGGATTTATATTGATGAATCCATTTATAAAGAGTTTAAAGATCAGTTTGTGAAAGAGACGAAGCGATATCAGCTTGGTCCAAAGCTTGATGAATCAACGAGTATGGGGCCGTTAATCAATGAAAAAGAAGCAAAGCGTGTGGCTTTTATGGTGGAAGACGCAGAGCGGACAGGTGCAACCATTCTTACAGGGGGCAAACGAGACGGGGCTTTTTATGAGCCAACTGTGCTTGAAAATGTTCCAGAAGATTGTCATTTAGGAAGAGAAGAAGTATTTGGCCCTGTTGTTTTGCTTTATTCTTTCCGAACCCTTACGGAAGCAGTAGAAAGAGCGAATCAAACAGACTACGGTTTACAAGCTGGTCTTTTTACGAAAGACCTACAGCGAGCGTTTACCCTGATTAAACAGCTTCACGTTGGCGGTGTGATGATTAACGATAGTACGGACTTTCGCATTGATGCAATGCCTTTTGGCGGTACAAAACAATCAGGTGTCGGGCGAGAAGGTGTGAAATTTTCGATACATGAAATGACTGAAGAGAAAGTGATTTGCTTTAAGCTTGCTTAGATGACACTATATGGATTGAAGGAAATAGCCTTCAATCCTTTTTTGCATATAGGTGGAAATGGTGCTTAATGTGTGGATGAGAAAGCTTGTTTCTTTATAGGCTGTTATAGGCGTTACCATGATAAAATATCGTCTCGTTTGGTTTTTGTCTTTATGAACAGAACATGTTAAACTAATGAGAATAAACAGAAAAGAACAAAAAGGAGAACAACTATGAAAAAAATAGTCGGAACAGTAACGGTTGCAGGAGCAGTTCTCGTATTAGCAGCCTGTGGAAGTGATGAAACATCGAGCGGAGAAACAAATTCAACAGCGAATGATGAAAATACGGAAGTCGTTACATATGATATTGCGACAGATAACAATTTTGTTCCATTTGAATTTATTGATTTAGAAACAAATGAGTTAACCGGTTTTGACATTGAATTGATGGAAGCGATTGCAGAGGAATCGGGATTCGAAGTGAATTTTCATCAAATGGATTTTAGTGGTGCATTGTCAGGAATTGAACAAGGATCCTATGATGCAGCCATAAACGGCATGAGCATCACAGAAGAACGCAAGCAGAATATTGATTTTTCTGATCCATATTACGAGTCAGGTCTAGTGTTAGCCGTTGCGCAGGACGATGATACAATTCAGTCCATTGATGATCTCACTAGTGATCATAAAGTTTCCACTAGACTATCTTCCACAAGTCAAACGTATCTTGACGAACAAACAGATGCAGAAGTTGATGCGTATCCAGAAATTACAGAAGCCTATCAAGCATTAATTGCTGGTCACGTTGATGCGGCACTTTATGATATGCCGAACGTACAATATTTCATCCAACAGCAAGGAGAAGGCTCAATGAAGATTGTGGGTGATTTGTTAACAGGTGAAGATTACGGGATTGCTTTTCCAAAAGGGTCTGATTTGGTTGACGATGTCAATGAAGCATTAGCGACGTTGATGGAAAATGGCACCTACGGAGATATTTACGAAACCTATTTTGGAGAAAGACCTGAAGGAATGTAATTGAAATTGAGTTGCTCATACAACAAGGTGAGCAACTTTCTTAATTGAAAGGAAGAGGTAGAATGGATTTTGATTTTGGTGCCTTTCCATTTTTAGTAGAAGGGTTAAAGTTAACAATTATTATTACGCTAGTCGGGGTGTTTTTTGGAAGCATTATTGGTTCCTTAGTAGGTCTTATGAAACTTTCTCGCTTCAAGCTGATAAAAGCTGTTGCAGTGGTTTTTGTAGAAGTTATTCGAGGTACACCGCTATTAGCACAAATCTTCTTTATTCACTTCGGGATCCCTGGTATTTTTGGTGTCAGATTTGATCCATTATACACAGGAATTTTTGTTATTGCGATTAATTCAGGCGCATATATTGCCGAAATTGTCCGTGGAGCGATACAATCTATTGATAAGGGACAGATGGAAGCAGGGCGTTCTTTAGGCTTAACAGGAACGCAGACGATGCGGCATATTGTATGGCCACAGGCAGTAAAGGTAATGATTCCTCCTTTTGGGAATCAATTTGTCATCAGTTTAAAAGATACATCGCTCTTATCAACGATTGCCGTTGCAGATCTGATGTATCAAAGTAGAACCTATACCGGAATTTCTGCGTCTTATTTTGATACATACTTACTCGTTTGTTTATTTTACTTAGCCATAACGATACCAGCTTCTATTTTATTACGTTATATAGAACGGAGACTTGACCACTAATGATTACTGTAAAGAATTTATATAAAAGCTTCGGGAAAAATGAAGTGCTAAAAGGGATTTCAACGACAATTCATGAAAAGGAAGTTGTATGTGTGATTGGTCCATCAGGATCAGGGAAGAGTACCTTTTTGCGCTGTTTAAACCGGCTTGAGGAAATTACCTCTGGAGAAGTATATATTGAAAAGGAGAATATCGCTGACCCGCGCACAGATTTAAATCGGATTCGTCAAGAAGTAGGGATGGTGTTCCAGCATTTCAACTTATTCCCCCACAAGACCGTTTTAGAAAATATTACACTTGCTCCGCTAAAAGTGAAAAATGCAAGAAAAGAAGAAGCGATTGATGTGGCATTGGCCTTGCTTGAAAAAGTGGGTTTAAGTGACAAAGCGGATGCTTATCCTGCAAGCCTGTCTGGCGGTCAAAAGCAGCGAGTAGCAATTGCACGTGCGCTCTCCATGAATCCAAAAGTGATGTTATTTGATGAGCCTACATCAGCACTTGATCCAGAGCTTGTTGGTGATGTTCTCGGTGTCATGAAGGAACTGGCTTTAGAAGGAATGACGATGGTCGTTGTGACGCATGAGATGGGTTTTGCAAGAGAAGTAGGAGATCGAGTATTCTTTATGGATGACGGGAAGATTGTAGAAGAAGGCACACCCCAACAACTATTTGATGAAACACAGCACGAACGGACGAAGGCTTTTTTGAGTAAAGTGTTATAAAAAAACGAGTTAGCTGTTCCATGATGGTAGAGGGAACCTTATCAGAGAACAGCTTTTTTGTTAAAAAGAGAGTATGAAATAATATTTCTTAACTAAATATTATTTGTTTTGTGTTAATTTAAACTAATTTATGATATTATCAAGTAGAAAAGGAGGTGAATTTATTATGAAGAAGTTATTATTTGCAGTTGTTATTTTACTTTCTATTGGGTTTACATCAGAAGCGCAAGCTTCGACTTCCAATGTTGCTAGTCCTGGGAACACAGTTTCTGCTCAAGATGTATCAATTCAAGGCTCAAGAATTGTTTCGAATATCCAGAGAACATTCTCTAGCTATCCACCTCAAACAATTTACTATAGTTCCGGTGGATATGGTGGACATATTCAATTACAAATGGTGCGACGATCTGGAAGTAATTACATAGGTATTTATGCTGGTGAAATTCGCCCAATATGTGTAGGCGGTGTTTGCCCATAAAACCTCTCTAGTATTATTGTCTAAACTGATAAATAAGCAAGCAAAAACAGCGCACTCAATGCGCTGTTTTTGCTTTTAGAGATAAAATTATTTTAAGAGTAAGCTGGCTGCATTTTACCGGATGTAATTTCTTCCATGTAATGGCAAGCCCCTTTATGCCCTTCCTTCATATCCTCAGTTGTGCGAAGATCAGGATTTTCTGTACGACACTTGTCAGTAGCAAATGGACAACGTGTGTGGAAACGACAGCCGTTTGGAGGATCAATCGGAGAAGGGACATCTCCCTTAAGAATGATACGCTCTTTTTTTATATTTGGATCAGTACTAGGAATTGCTGATAACAATGCTTTTGTATAAGGGTGCTGCGGATTATCAAAAACAGATTTTTTATCACCCATCTCAACAATTTTTCCAAGGTACATAACAATAACTCGATCAGAAATATGGCGGACGACGCCAAGGTCATGTGAGATAAATAGATATGTTAATTTGCGTTCTCTTTGTAGCTTTTTAAGTAAATTGATAACCTGTGCTTGAATCGACACGTCAAGTGCCGATACAGCTTCGTCACAGATTATTAATTTTGGATTAACTGCAAGTGCACGTGCAATCCCAACACGCTGGCGCTGACCACCACTAAATTCATGTGGGAAGCGATCAATTTGGTGTTCACCTAAGCCAACGGTTTTCATTAGTTCACGAATAATGCCATCATGTTCTTTAGGAGGTGCAATTTTTTGGATTGTTAGAGCTTCTGATAAGACTTGTCTAACTGTTTGACGCGGGTTAATGGATGCATAAGGATCTTGAAAAATGATCTGCATATCATCGCGTTTCTTACGCATTTCACCTCTACTTAATGAGAGGATATCTTCGCCTTGAAATTCAACTGAACCTTCGGTGGGCTCATCTAAACGCAGAATGGCACGACCTGTTGTTGATTTCCCACAACCAGACTCTCCTACAATCGATACTGTTTCGCCTTCTTCTATTTCAAAAGAAACATCGTCAACGGCTTTGACATGATTAACAGTTCTTCCTAAGAAACCACCTTTTATCGGAAAGTATTGTTTTAAATTAGTTACTTTGAGTAACGTATTCTGCATGAACATTCACCTCCGGGCCATCCCACTGGTCAGTATAAATCCAGCACCGTACTTGTCTGCCATCTTCTTCTGTTTTCAATTCAGGAAGTTCTTTACAGATCTCAGTTGCAAACGGACAACGTGGTGCGAAGCGACAACCTTCCGGCATATCAGCTGGAGCAGGTACCGTTCCCTTAATAATTGTCAAATCACCTTCCACATCTTGATCGTGTTTAGGTAAAGAATTCATTAAACCAACTGTATAAGGGTGCCTTGGGTTCTTAAATAAGTCATTAATAGGTGCATATTCGACAACTTGTCCACCGTACATCACTGCTACATTATCGCATGTTTCAGCAACAACACCTAAATCGTGTGTAATCATAATTACAGCCATGCCCAAGTTGTTTTGTAGTTCACGAATTAACTCTAGTATTTGTGCTTGAATTGTAACGTCTAACGCTGTGGTCGGTTCATCAGCTATCAACAGCTCAGGGTTACAAGCGAGCGCAATAGCAATCATGACTCGTTGTCGCATTCCTCCGGAAAGTTCGAAGGGATATTGATCAATTCTTTTTTCTGGAGACGGTATACCAACTAGTTTTAGCATATCAATTGAACGTCTTCTAGCTTCTTTTTTTGATAGTTTTTGATGAATTTGGTAGGACTCACTGATCTGTCTCCCTACAGTAAAAGTAGGGTTTAATGATGTCATAGGCTCTTGGAAAATCATTGAGATTTCATTTCCTCTAACTTTTCGCATTTGAGCAGATGATTTCTTCGTTAAATCTTCACCTTTGAAAAGAATTTTACCGTCAACGATTTTTCCTGGAGAAGAGAGGAGATTTAAAATTGATAGAGAGGTAATACTCTTACCAGATCCAGATTCTCCAACTATCCCAATTGTTTTCCCTTTTTCTACAGAGAATGTAACGCCGTCAACGGCTTTAACTTCCATTTCTTTAGTGAAAAACGACGTCCGAAGATCTTGAACTTCAAGTATTGTATCGTTAGCCAATCGTTCCACACCTTTCCTTAAAAAATCATTTATTCTACTTCAACACGTTTATTTACAAATCGATAGGCAATGTCAACTAGAAGGTTTACAAGAACAAAACATAATGAAGCAATTAAAATTCCACCCTGCATGACTGGGAAATCTCTACGAGTTATGGCTTCAAAAATCATTCTCCCCATACCATCAATAGCAAAGACAGTTTCCGCAAGTACGGCACCACCAAGTAGTCCACCAAAACTTAATCCTACTACAGTAATAACAGGAATCAATGCATTTTTTAAAGCGTGTTGATAAATAACGTAACGTTCTTTAACTCCTTTTGCACGGGCGGTACGAATGTAATCTTGATTAATAACTTCAAGCATGCTTGAACGAGTCATTCGCGCAATAATGGCTGCTCCAGAAATTCCAAGCATGGCAACTGGTAAAATCAATTGATCAAAATTTCCCCAACCAGATGCTCTAAACCAACCAGTGTCAAAGAAATTCTGGATAATTGGTATATTACCAAGTGCGAACCACTGAATAAGTAGTAAACCAAGCCAAAAATTTGGCATAGACATACCGAACATCGCAATAACCATAATTGCTGAATCTGTAAATGTCCCCCTTTTAGTGGCTGAGAGTATACCAGCAACTAAGCCAAGAAAAATACTTAAAATTGTACTATAGATTGCCAATTCCATGGTAATTGCTAGCCTCGGAAACATCATCGATCCAACATCTTGCCCTGTGGTAATAGAGTTACCAAAATCAAGTTGAATTAAGTTCGCCATATAATTAAAGTATTGAACAGGCAATGGGTCATCTAATCCTAGTCGCTCAGTAATAACATCAATTTGTTGTTGTGTGGCATTCTCACCAGCAAGAACTTGAGCGGGATCACCCGGAATAAAATGCATTAAACTAAAAACAAGTATCGTTACACCTAATAAAACAGGAATTAGTTGTATAAGTCTTCGTACAAGAAATTTAAACAAAATGACACCTCTTTTCTATCGTTTTAACTTAGGATCTAAAGCATCACGAAGACCATCACCAAAAACGTTGAATGCAATTACAAAAAGAACAATTGCTATCCCTGGTGCATATGTCATATGTGGTGCTTGGTACATATAGTTTCGACCATCGTTTAACATTGAACCCCATTCAGGAGATGGTTCAGGTGCACCTAATCCTAAGAAAGATAGTCCAGCAGCAGCTAGAACACCAGTAGCAATAGATAAGGTTGTTTGTACAATTATGGGTGATAGTGTATTAGGTAATATGTGTTTAAAAATAATTCTACCATCACTAGCGCCTAAGGCTCGAACAGCATCAATGTATTCTAATTTTCTAACAGATAACGTAGAACCACGTGCGATTCTAGCGAAAACAGGAAATGAACTGATGGCAATTGCTAAAATAATGTTTTCAATCCCCGCGCCTAAAGTTGCAACAATAGCAAGTGCTAAAATGATTCCAGGGAAAGCAAGAAGCACATCCATAATTCTCATAATAAATGCATCAAGTCTTCCACCATAATAACCAGATATAACACCAATCGCTACTCCAACGGAACCTGCGAGTGCTACTGAAGCAAAACCTATGACAAAGGTCGTGCTCATACCGTGAAGTATTCTTGAAAAGATATCTCTTCCATACTGATCGGTTCCAAACCAATTCTCAGCCGATGGTCCCATTAATCTGTTTTCATAAGTGTGTTCATTAATACCTTCTGGTGCGAAGTGCGGACCGACTATCGCAATAATCGCTAATATTAAAATAAGACTTCCACCGGTAATTGCTGATTTGTTCGTCAGAAGTCTCTTTAAAAAGTCCGTCCAATTTCGTATAAAAGGACTTTTGGTGTTTTCTGACTTAGTTTCTTGGACTGAAGTGTTCTGCGTCATCTACAACTTCCTTTCCTTTCAAAATCGTCTTTCTGAGTTTATTGCCCGCATTCTTTAATTATATACAAAGTTGAGCGTTGGAAACAATCAGAAAATAGTATTCTTAGGATAATAGTTTAGTGGATTAAAAGATAAGTTGCAAAGGAAATTTTATGTATAACTGTTAAATTGGAAAAACCTTCAATATATAGTAGTCATGAAATTGATATGTCTTATAATTCTGTTAAAAACACTTGTCCACCTGGATGAGAATGTTTGTGTAATGTAAATAATTTTTTTATATTGAGATAGTAATATAGGAAGAAAACTAGAGTTTTTTGATAAATTGTAAAAAAGTCTATTTTTTTGATTGCTGAATCTAAGACTATAGTATAAAATTAGGCTAGTTTTACACGTAATAGCCAAAACAAAGGGGGAAAAAGAATTGAAGAAATACAAAAGTACTCTATATGGAGTTTCTGCACTAGCTTTAGCTATTGGACTCTCCGCATGTACAAGCGAGCCAAACGACGATGGTGGACAAGGTGCTACCGATGGAGGAAGTGACTCAGGTGAGCCTCAAGAAGGTGGGGATTTTGTCTTAGTTATGCAGTCCCATGCAAGTGGTCTTGATCCGCATCAAGTTAACGACGTTCCGTCAGGTCAAGTTCAAGAGCAAATGTTTGAAGGGTTATTAGATTTTGATGATAACTTAGAGTTACAACCACAATTAGCAGAAGATTATGAGGTTGAAGATAATAAAATTTGGTTTAAGTTACGTGAGGGCGTTACTTTCCATGATGGCGAGCCTTTCAATGCTGACGCAGTTAAAGCCAATATTGAACGTATTACAGATGAAGCTGTCGGATCACAACGAGCATTTTTATTTGATGAAATATCTGAAATAAATGTCATTAATGACTATGAAATTGAATTTTTTACAGAAGAGCCATTTGCTCCGCTTCTTTACAGCTTTGCTCATAACGGTGGTTTTATGATTAGTCCGGCTGTTATTGAAGAAGACTACGCAGCAATGGAAGATGGAGAGCAGCCTTATACTGCTGTAAATGCTAATCCAGTTGGAACTGGTTATTTCAAATATGAGTCTGGTGTTGCAGGTAGTGATGACATTGTTATGACTCGTAATGAAGATTATTGGGATGAAGAGACTTATTTAGATAGCGTAACTTTCCGTGTAGTTCCAGAATTAACTACACGTGTATCAGAAGTTGAAAGAGGAGACGCTCATTTTGCCGAGCCGGTTGACTCTACATCAATTCCTCAAATCGAGGCAATGAGCGATGCTTCTTTAATTGAAACAGAAAGTATTTCTGCTTCTTACTATGGTTTCAATACGGAAATAGAACCATTTGATAATCCGGATGTTCGTCGTGCTATTGCAATGGCGATTAACAAAGAAACAATCCTTAATGATCTAATGGATGGTTACGGACGAGTTGCATCAGCTCCTGTGCCTCCTCGTGTAGATGGACATGATGAAAACATTGAATCAATTGAGTTTGACCCAGAGGCTGCAAAAGAACTTCTTGAAGAAGCTGGTGTTGAAAACTTAGAAGTAGAGATTCGTACAAACGATTCTGATACTCGTGTGCGTATGGCAAACTATATGATTAGTGCGCTTGAAGAAATCGGAATTACTGCTACGATGAATGCATCAGATTTCCCGACGTACCTTGAAGATACAGCAAACGGAAACCATGAAATGTATATCCTTGGCTGGAGCTCAGCAACAGCGGAAGCTGATTATGCACTTGCGCCATTATTCCATTCAGAGAGTTCCGCTGCAAGTGGAAACCGTTCTTTCTACTCGAATCCTGATGTAGATCGTTTAATTGAAGAAGCTGCAGTTGAGATTGATGAAGAAAAGCGTCAAGAACTTTATAGTGAAGCACAACAAATTATTGTTGATGATGCTCCAGTTGTGTTTACAACGTACACAAACTATTTAAATGTTATGCGTGATAACGTTCATGACTTTGTGATTTCTCCACAAGGTGGTTATAATTTACACCGAACGTACTTCTCAAATTAAGCAAATCGAAAAGTTGATCGCTACAATTGTGGTGATTGACTTTTTTTCTGTAGAACAAGATAAGTAAGTGAGATTATTTAAATTAGTTAAGAAAAAATAATGTTGATTGTTCTATTACTTTCTGATATAGTTGTCTTTGTCAGTTGATACGGAGGAATACCCAAGTCCGGCTGAAGGGATCGGTCTTGAAAACCGACAGGGGTGTTAAAGCCCGCGGGGGTTCGAATCCCTCTTCCTCCGCCATTTTTCTTATAACATGTACACGACCCTAGATGAGTGGTCGTTTTTTTGTATCTATAGAGGGGCTGAAAACGTGGTCATTCAAAGTGATGAAGAGTGGATGGAATATGCGCTAATAGAAGCAAAACAAGCACTTGTATATGATGAAGTCCCAATTGGTGCTGTTGTTGTAAAAGATAATAAAGTAATTGCGTCAGCATTTAATTTAAGGGAAACGGATCAGCTTGCGACGGCTCATGCAGAAATTTTGGCTATTCAGAAAGCATGTAATGTGTTAGATACCTGGCGTCTAGAGGAATGCACTTTGTATGTAACGCTAGAACCTTGTCCTATGTGTGCAGGAGCTATTGTTCAGGCACGAATACCCAAAGTGGTGTTTGGCGCATCTGATTATAAAGCTGGCTGTGCTGGTACATTAATGAACTTATTAGAAGAGCCGCGCTTTAATCATCGCTGTGAAGTAAAAAGTGGTGTCTTGGCAGAAGAGAGTGGTCAACTGTTATCCACTTTTTTTAAAGCGATTCGTATGAAAAAGAAACAGTCAAAAAAAGAATTTGAACAGTAAAACATTGCGTTTTTGACATGAATCACGTATACTTAGAGTTGCGCTATTTTACTAGTGCAATAAACGATGTTTACACTTTGCCGTGCTAGACGGGGAGGTAGCGGTGCCCTGTAACTCGCAATCCGCTGTAGCGAGGTTGAATTCCTTTTTGAGGTTTCGGCTTTGTAAGGACTGCCCTAAGTAAGTGGTGTTGACGTTTGGGTTCTGCGCAACGGAAACCCATGAACCCTGTCAGGTCCGGAAGGAAGCAGCAGTAAGTGGATCCTTTCGTGTGCCGCAGAGGTGCCTGGATCGAGCTAACTGCTTAGGTAACGCTTATGAAGTTGTTATCGAAAAAAGGTGCACGGTATTTAATTATAGAATAACCAGAAGCTCGCTAGAAATGGCGGGCTTTTTTTCTACTGTTTTTTAGATAAAAAGATGACCAGCGCTTTATTCGTTTAGAAGGAAACGATATAATAAAGGCATGACTCTGAAAGGTTGGATGAGTACATGAGCTATCAAGCCCTTTATCGTGTATGGAGGCCTCAACTGCTAGAAGATGTAGTAGGTCAGATTCATATTACGAAGACATTGCAAAATGCGTTACTTCAACAAAAAATGGCTCATGCTTATTTGTTTTCCGGTCCAAGAGGGACAGGAAAAACAAGTGCGGCGAAAATTATTGCCAAAGCAATTAATTGCGAGCATGCACCTGTTGCTGAGCCGTGCAATGAGTGTAGTCGTTGTATTGGAATTACGAATGGTTCTATTATCGATGTTATGGAGATTGATGCTGCCTCAAACAACGGTGTTGATGAAATTCGTGATATCCGGGAAAAAGTTAAATACGCACCAACAGAAACGGACTACAAAGTCTACATTATAGATGAAGTTCATATGCTTTCCACAGGTGCTTTTAATGCCCTTTTGAAAACGCTAGAAGAACCACCTGCTCACGTTATTTTTATTTTGGCGACAACAGAACCTCATAAAATTCCGCTAACGATTCTATCCCGATGTCAGCGGTTTGATTTTAAGCCGATTACGAATGAAGAATTAGTCTCTCGCATGAAGCGTATCCTTGATCATAATGGTCAAGCTTATGATGAGGATGCAATTGATTTGATTGCACAAGCAGCTGACGGTGGGATGAGGGACGCGTTGAGCTTGCTGGATCAAGCGATCTCTTTTTCAGGAGACCGTGTAGCTGTGAAAGACGTTCTTGTCATAACAGGCTCTGTTTCAAGAGAGGCATTAAATAATCTAGTAGGTGCTTTGTCCCAAGATAACGCCAGATTAGCACTTGAAACAGTTGATGAGACTTTAAGGAATGGAAAAGATCCGAAACGTTTGCTAGAGGATTTGATTTTATATTTTAGAGACTTACTTCTATATAAGACAGCCCCAGAAGCGAATCACTTATTGGAAAGAGCGAAAGTGGAAGAATCGTTTGTCTCTGTAGCGAAGCAGTATGAGGTGCGGAAACTGCATCGCATTATACAAAAGTTAACGAGTAGCCAGCAAGAAATAAAATGGGCATTGAAACCAAAAATTATTTTGGAGATGGCGATCATTAATGTGATGGAAATAGAAGATGCTCCTTTAGCTCCGCAACAAAACCAAGATGTAGAAGAGTTAAGAAAGCAAATAGAGAAGTTGCAAACACAGCTGAAACAAGGGCAACCGATTGCAGCCGAAGAGCAACAATCGCCACAACGTAAACCTCAAACTCGTCCGAGATCCAGTGGTGGTAAAGGTAAGTCGACGATTACGGCTCAAGTGAAAGAGATTGTTGCCACAGCTGATAAGAATGAGCTACAAGAAACCGTTAGCAAATGGGCGAATGTGAGAGAACAATTAAAAACGATAAGTGTACCTGCTCATGCATGGTTAAACGATTGTAAGCCCGTAGCAGCGTCTTCCTCAAAGATACTCTTGGCGTTTCAAAATGAAATGCATCGTGATATGATGGATACAAAGTTTCGTGATGTTCTGAACCAAGTGCTTCAACAAGTATATGGTGGACGATCGGATTTTTCCACATTGCTGCAATCACAGTGGGAACAAGTAAAAACAGATTATATGAAAGACAAAGAGAATGACCAACCACAAGATCCTTTTATGGAGGAAGCTGTAAAGCTTGTTGGTGAAGATTTAATAGAAGTAATTGATTCTTAAGGAGCTGATTTTATGAAGAACATGGGTAATATGATGAAGCAAATGCAAAAAATGCAAAAGCAAATGGCAAAAGCACAAGAAGATTTAAAAGAAAAAACAGTTGAAGCGACAGTTGGTGGAGGAATGGTGACTGTTGTCGCATCTGGTGACAAACGAATCTTAGAAGTGAAGATCTCTGAAGATGTTGTTGATCCTGATGATATCGAAATGCTACAGGATTTAGTAGTCGCTGCGACAAATGAAGCGTTGAAGCAAGTTGATGAACTGGTTGAGCAAGATATGGGGAAATTCACTAAAGGGCTAAATATTCCGGGAATGTTCTAGGAGGCAAGTTGATTGCAATATCCAAAACCGATTGCTAAATTAATTGAAGGATTTTCGCGCTTGCCAGGAATTGGACCAAAAACAGCAAGTCGTTTAGCCTTCTATGTTTTAGATATGAAGGAAGACGATGTGTTAGATTTTGCAAAAGCACTTGTTCACGCTAAGCGAGATTTAACGTATTGTTCTGTATGTCATAGCATAACGGATTCGGATCCGTGTCAAATTTGTGATGATGCCCATCGAGATCAAACAACCATATGTGTTGTTCAAGAATCGAGGGATTTAATTGCAATGGAGAAAATGAGGGAGTACACTGGCTTGTATCATGTTCTTCACGGATCAATTTCACCAATGGACGGAATTGGCCCGGAAGACATTAAAGTGGCTGAGCTCATTAAAAGGTTACAGGAAAATGGTCAAGTGGAAGAAGTGATTATTGCAACGAACCCAACAATTGAGGGTGAGGCTACGGCAATGTATATTTCCCGCTTGATAAAGCCTACTGGTATAAAGGTAACTAGATTAGCGCACGGCTTGCCTGTTGGTGGAGACTTAGAATACGCGGATGAAGTTACGCTATCAAAAGCAATAGAAGGTCGACGCGAGTTGTAGGTGGACATAAAATGATTGGAAAACGAAAAAAAGGCGCTCTTCGAAAAGAAGAGGATCAACGACTCTACTACTATGTCGATGCGATGAAAGAGCAATTGGACTACAAACGAGGGTTGCTAGAACATAGTTTAGATGCATCTGAGGACATGCACTTTGATGTACAGCGTGCTGAAATGTTGTACTCATTCTTACTTAGAGAAGCTAGAGTGCGCCATGAACGGAAACGAAAATAGAAAGAAAGAAGCTCCTGTTTGTGCAGGAGTTTTTTTATTGAGAAAAAATAAAGTTCTAATTGGTGACTCTATACATATAGTAAAGCAAGACGAGCTATCGGTGAGGAGGGGTTGGGTTTGGGAGATTGGATATTGTTATTGCTGGGGGCGCTGGTTATCTTATTGTTGTTAGTAGGTGCTTCAGTTAAGCCATTTCGATTTATCGGTCGATTAGGTGTGAAATTTATTATTGCGGCATTGTTTCTCTTTTTATTTAATTCATTAACGACGATGACAGGGCTTTTTGTACCAATTAATTTAACAACTACAGCGGTTGTTGCTTTGTTAGGATTACCAGGTATGGCCCTGTTAGTCGCGGTTCAGCAACTTATTTTATAAAGGACAATCAATAGAATAAAAAAATCTTTTAAACAACTAAAATTTTAGTTGTTTATTTTGTATTGCTATGATATATTATTACTTGTCCTCTTAAGAGAGGCGCAAACAACTTAATTATAATTTAAAAAAAGTTGTTGACTTTATACGCAAGAAAATGGTATATTGATTGAGTCGCCAAGAGAGATCGAGGCGCAAACGAGTTCTTTGAAAACTGAACAAAAGCCAAGCGTAAAAAGAGATACAAGGTATCTCGTCAATGAAGTTAGACACAGCTTTAAAATGTGCAACAGCTTAGGATCTTCGACTAAGATCGCAACGTCCATGTTGCAACGTCGAAGTCAACACATCCGTGTGTAAGTAAACACTTTTAACGGAGAGTTTGATCCTGGCTCAGGACGAACGCTGGCGGCGTGCCTAATACATGCAAGTCGAGCGGACAGAAGGGAGCTTGCTCCCGGAAGTCAGCGGCGGACGGGTGAGTAACACGTAGGTAACCTGCCCCTTAGACTGGGATAACTCCGGGAAACCGGAGCTAATACGGGATAATAGAGAGAATCACCTGATTCTCTTTTGAAAGACGGCGTCTAGCTGTCACTAAGGGATGGGCCTGCGGCGCATTAGCTAGTTGGTAAGGTAACGGCTTACCAAGGCGACGATGCGTAGCCGACCTGAGAGGGTGATCGGCCACACTGGGACTGAGACACGGCCCAGACTCCTACGGGAGGCAGCAGTAGGGAATCTTCCGCAATGGACGAAAGTCTGACGGAGCAACGCCGCGTGAGTGAGGAAGGCCTTCGGGTCGTAAAGCTCTGTTGTGAGGGAAGAACAAGTACCGGCGTAACTACCGGTACCTTGACGGTACCTCACCAGAAAGCCACGGCTAACTACGTGCCAGCAGCCGCGGTAATACGTAGGTGGCAAGCGTTGTCCGGAATTATTGGGCGTAAAGCGCGCGCAGGCGGCTTCTTAAGTCTGATGTGAAATCTCGGGGCTCAACCCCGAGCGGCCATTGGAAACTGGGAAGCTTGAGTGCAGAAGAGGAGAGTGGAATTCCACGTGTAGCGGTGAAATGCGTAGATATGTGGAGGAACACCAGTGGCGAAGGCGACTCTCTGGTCTGTAACTGACGCTGAGGCGCGAAAGCGTGGGGAGCAAACAGGATTAGATACCCTGGTAGTCCACGCCGTAAACGATGAGTGCTAGGTGTTAGGGGTTTCGATGCCCGTAGTGCCGAAGTAAACACATTAAGCACTCCGCCTGGGGAGTACGGCCGCAAGGCTGAAACTCAAAGGAATTGACGGGGACCCGCACAAGCAGTGGAGCATGTGGTTTAATTCGAAGCAACGCGAAGAACCTTACCAGGTCTTGACATCCTTTGACCACTCTGGAGACAGAGCTTCCCCTTCGGGGGCAAAGTGACAGGTGGTGCATGGTTGTCGTCAGCTCGTGTCGTGAGATGTTGGGTTAAGTCCCGCAACGAGCGCAACCCTTGATCTTAGTTGCCAGCATTCAGTTGGGCACTCTAAGGTGACTGCCGGTGACAAACCGGAGGAAGGTGGGGACGACGTCAAATCATCATGCCCCTTATGACCTGGGCTACACACGTGCTACAATGGATGGTACAAAGGGCAGCGAAACCGCGAGGTGGAGCCAATCCCATAAAGCCATTCTCAGTTCGGATTGTAGGCTGCAACTCGCCTACATGAAGCCGGAATTGCTAGTAATCGCGGATCAGCATGCCGCGGTGAATACGTTCCCGGGTCTTGTACACACCGCCCGTCACACCACGAGAGTTTGTAACACCCGAAGTCGGTGAGGTAACCTTTTGGAGCCAGCCGCCTAAGGTGGGACAAATGATTGGGGTGAAGTCGTAACAAGGTAGCCGTATCGGAAGGTGCGGCTGGATCACCTCCTTTCTATGGAGTTTTTACTCTAGTCGATGTATGACCTCGGGTCATATAGCGCTTTGGATCTTTTGTTCAGTTTTGGAAGAATTCCTCTTCCAATTGAAAATGCGAAGGTAATGGATACCACGCTTAGAACGCCACGTCCTGTGGCAACGCCTGGTACCTACATCCTGTAGGCATGGTTCTTTGAAAACTAAATCATAATCAATCAACTCAAATTAGTTTTGTTCATCGGTGTTACAACTGTTTGAACGAGACGTCAAGAATTCATAAACCTTTTAGGTTAACTGTTTTACAAAGAGACCCAAGTAGATCAAGGATGGGAAATGCTTGATGGAAGGAGCGTAGTTCGCTACGTAACTGACAGAAAGACAGGAACCAGACGAAGAGATACGAAGGGAATCTGAAGTAAAAATGGATAAGTTAGAAAGGGCGCACGGTGAATGCCTTGGCACTAGGAGCCGATGAAGGACGCGACGAACAGCGATATGCTTCGGGGAGCTGTAAGTAAGCTTTGATCCGGAGATTTCCGAATGGGGGAACCCACCATCCGTAATGGGATGGTACTCCTGCCTGAACACATAGGGCAGGGTGAGGCAGACCCGGGGAACTGAAACATCTAAGTACCCGGAGGAAGAGAAAGCAAATGCGATTTCCTGAGTAGCGGCGAGCGAAACGGAATCAGCCCAAACCAAGAGGCTTGCCTCTTGGGGTTGTAGGACACTCTATACGGAGTTACAAAGAAACGGAGTAGGTGAATTGTCTGGAAAGACAAGCCGAAGAAGGTAACAGCCCTGTAGCTGAAACTTCGTTTCCTCCAGAGTGGATCCTGAGTACGGCGGGACACGTGAAACCCCGTCGGAATCCGGGAGGACCATCTCCCAAGGCTAAATACTCCCTAGTGACCGATAGTGAACCAGTACCGTGAGGGAAAGGTGAAAAGCACCCCGGAAGGGGAGTGAAAGAGATCCTGAAACCGTGTGCCTACAACTAGTCAGAGCCCGTTAATGGGTGATGGCGTGCCTTTTGTAGAATGAACCGGCGAGTTACGATAACGTGCAAGGTTAAGCTGATGAGGCGGAGCCGTAGCGAAAGCGAGTCTGAATAGGGCGAGTAAGTACGTTGTCGTAGACCCGAAACCGGGTGATCTACCCATGTCCAGGGTGAAGGTCGGGTAACACCGACTGGAGGCCCGAACCCACGCATGTTGAAAAATGCGGGGATGAGGTGTGGGTAGGGGTGAAATGCCAATCGAACTCGGAAATAGCTGGTTCTCCCCGAAATAGCTTTAGGGCTAGCCTCGAGTGATGAGTTTTGGAGGTAGAGCACTGATTGGACGAGGGGTCCCCACAGGATTACCGAATTCAGTCAAACTCCGAATGCCAAAAACTTTAACTCGGGAGTCAGACTGCGAGTGCTAAGATCCGTAGTCAAGAGGGAAACAGCCCAGACCATCAGCTAAGGTCCCCAAGTATACGTTAAGTGGAAAAGGATGTGGAGTTGCTTAGACAACCAGGATGTTGGCTTAGAAGCAGCCATCATTGAAAGAGTGCGTAATAGCTCACTGGTCGAGTGACTCTGCGCCGAAAATGTACCGGGGCTAAACGTATCACCGAAGCTATGGCAATCCCAGTAGGGATTGGGTAGGGGAGCGTTCCAAGGACTGTGAAGCTAGATCGTGAGGACTAGTGGAGTGCTTGGAAGTGAGAATGCCGGTATGAGTAGCGAAAAGAGGGGTGAGAATCCCCTCCGTCGAAAGCCCAAGGTTTCCTGAGGAAGGCTCGTCCGCTCAGGGTTAGTCGGGACCTAAGCCGAGGCCGAAAGGCGTAGGCGATGGACAACAGGTTGATATTCCTGTACCACCTCGTATTTGTTTGAACAATGGGGGGACGCAGAAAGGTAGGGTGAGCGCGCCGCTGGCTGTGCGCGTCGAAGCATGCAAGGCTGGAACATAGGCAAATCCGTGTTCCGTGAAGGCTGAGCTGTGACCGTGAAGGACCCAAGGGTCCGAAATCCCTGATCCTCCGCTGCCGAGAAAAGCCTCTAGTTAGAATACAGGTGCCCGTACCGCAAACCGACACAGGTAGGCGAGAAGAGAATTCTAAGACGCTCGGGAGAACTCTCGTTAAGGAACTCGGCAAAATGACCCCGTAACTTCGGGAGAAGGGGTGCTCTATTAGGGTGTTAAAGCCCGAGAGAGCCGCAGTGAATAGATCCAAGCGACTGTTTAGCAAAAACACAGGTCTCTGCGAAGCCGTAAGGCGAAGTATAGGGGCTGACACCTGCCCGGTGCTGGAAGGTTAAGAGGAGGGGTTATCCGTAAGGAGAAGCTCTGAATTGAAGCCCCAGTAAACGGCGGCCGTAACTATAACGGTCCTAAGGTAGCGAAATTCCTTGTCGGGTAAGTTCCGACCCGCACGAATGGTGCAACGACTTGGATACTGTCTCAACGAGAGACCCGGTGAAATTATAGTACCTGTGAAGATGCAGGTTACCCGCGACAGGACGGAAAGACCCCATGGAGCTTTACTGTAGCTTGATAGTGAGTGTTGGTACCATTTGTACAGGATAGGTAGGAGCCTTGGAAGCCGGAGCGCTAGCTTCGGTGGAGGCGTCGGTGGGATACTACCCTGATGGTGCTGACATTCTAACCTCGACCCGTGATCCGGGTCAGGGACATTGTCAGGTGGGCAGTTTGACTGGGGCGGTCGCCTCCTAAACAGTAACGGAGGCGCCCAAAGGTTCCCTCAGAATGGTTGGAAATCATTCGTAGAGTGCAAAGGCATAAGGGAGCTTGACTGCGAGACCTACAAGTCGAGCAGGGACGAAAGTCGGGCTTAGTGATCCGGCGGTGCCGTATGGAAGGGCCGTCGCTCAACGGATAAAAGCTACCCTGGGGATAACAGGCTTATCTCCCCCAAGAGTCCACATCGACGGGGAGGTTTGGCACCTCGATGTCGGCTCGTCGCATCCTGGGGCTGAAGTAGGTCCCAAGGGTTGGGCTGTTCGCCCATTAAAGCGGCACGCGAGCTGGGTTCAGAACGTCGTGAGACAGTTCGGTCCCTATCCGTCGCGGGCGTAGGAAATTTGAGAGGAGCTGTCCTTAGTACGAGAGGACCGGGATGGACATACCGCTGGTGTACCAGTTGTTCCGCCAGGAGCATCGCTGGGTAGCTACGTATGGACGGGATAAGTGCTGAAAGCATCTAAGCATGAAGCCCCCCTCAAGATGAGATTTCCCATGGCGTAAGCCAGTAAGACCCCTTAGAGATGATGAGGTTGATAGGTCAGAAGTGGAAGTGTGGCGACACATGGAGCGGACTGATACTAATCGGTCGAGGGCTTATCCTAAATTTCTTGAGTTTGAGTAGATGATTTGATTTAGTTTTGAAAGAATCACCGATTCTTTTTAACAAGAAGGATTTCATTCCTTTGACAAAGAGCAACAAGAAGATCGAGGACTAGAAGTGCTTGAAGGAAGGAGCGTACTTGCGTACGTGACTGACAGAAAGACACAAATAGGACGAAGAGATTCGCCGTTGATCTGACGTCAAAATAAGTCTGGTGGCAATAGCAAAGAGGTCACACCCGTTCCCATGCCGAACACGGTCGTTAAGCTCTTTTGCGCCGATGGTAGTTGGGGGCTTCCCCCTGTGAGAGTAGGACGTTGCCAGGCAATCAGAAAGACACCTGAAAGGGTGTCTTTTTTTGTGTATAAAGAAAGACGCAAAAGAGCTGCGCTTCGACAGAAGCGAGTCAGACAAAGAAAATCGCCGTAAAATACGAGCACGATAAAAAAGAACAACATGAAAAAACAACGAAGGAAAGCAGCGTGCATCCCCCCGTGAGACGAAAGGGTTGTTTTCGTAAAAGCTTCATGGGAAGCATGGTGGATCAATTAACAAGAGGAACGTCCTCGAAGAAAACCACCCTGAAGCCAAGGGACGTTGCCAGGCAATGAGAAAGACACCTGAAAGGGTGTCTTTTTTTTGCGTAGAAAGAAAGATGCAAAAGAGCTGCGCTTCGACAGAAGCGAGTCAGACAGATCGAGAATGATTCATTTTTACCGAACCACTCTTTGAGGAAGTAGCGATGTTACCGTTTGAAAAACGTCTTTTTCAAACAAAAGAAGTTAGAAAACTAAAGTTTAATACATAATTTGGAAACTGACAGCTACCTTCTTCCCTAATCAACGCTTACTCCGAGCTGGGGCATTTTTGAGTCAGATAGAGGCCCTACCCTTCGCTCATGGCATACAATCCTTACTCATAAAGAATGAAGAAAGCACGATTAATAGCAAATATTTCATTCAAACGGTATTCTTCTTATCCTTCAGGATGAACAATTAGATTGGGGAGCTGTTGAAGAGACAGCAAGGCGAAGTCCTTTCTTGCATGGGACGACGGAAAACCTTGGTTTAATTGGTCTAGATCGTGCGCTGTGTACATTGTATATGGTAGGTATGTTAAAGCAGACACCTAGTCATTATGTTAATCACTGTTACGTTCATCATAAAGGTCTAGTTTGTTCAGGTGAGATTTCGAAGAAGTTAGCTACTGTTATGCTTGATGTAGAACAAATTCTCTCCTGTAAAGAGTTTGGTGCCATAGATGCGGTAGTATCAGAGGCGATTAACTGTGACTGGGCAGAATCTGGAGAAGAAAGCGACACATATAGCCGTTTAAGTGATTGGGAAATCCTTTGTATCTCTCGGTCCGAGCACAATCCTTAATTCATTCTTTATTAGAGCAACCTGATAAATTTATCGTACGTGAAGGCGCTACAGGCAGAGGGATTCCTTTTTCAATGCGCCCGGATTCTCGGCTACTAATGAAAGATAGGAATGTAGAAATAGCTTTTGAAGATTGAACTCAATCCTTCAAAACGATGAAGCAAACGTATGAGGTACTCGATTTCTCAAGTTTGGCAGAAACAATTTAAGTTATACAAACACCTATATAGGTGTTTGCGCATACAATAATAAATAATGCCTCTCGTCGGTATAAGGAGCGCATTCTGGGCGATACTTATGGTGGAGGTGCATCTATGCAAAGAGTAGAACGAACGATTCGATTTAAACTTTATAAAGAGTGTCATGTGTGTGGGGATCTTATAGAAAAGGGGTTACGTTTAGGTCGTACAGAAATTTGCAATCGATGTGAGAGAAATATGGTTGAAGAAAATGATCACTACTTATACGATCGATACATTCAAGCGGTAAAAGAAATATGGAAACATTATTAAGAAGACTTGTTCCTGAAACAAGTCTTTTTTAGGTGACGGCTAATACATAATTCGTTAAAATAGAAGGAGTAAGAAAACAAAAAGGGGGTGTCACATGAGTGTACGTACTCCCATTATAGATGTTATACAAGCTCATATGAACCGAAAACCTTTGTCATTCCATGTACCTGGTCATAAAAATGGTCATAAATGGCATTCGTACCTTCCTTTATTTGAGTATTTATTGCCTTACGATGTAACTGAATTATCTGGGCTTGATGATTTACATGATGCAAAGGGAGCCATTGCTGAATCGCAGCAGTTGTGTGCTCAGTTTTATGGAGCCGGCGAAACAAGTTATCTAGTCGGTGGGTCAACAAGTGGAAATTTAGCAATGATATACGGTGTATTACAAGAAGGAGACACGGTATTTGTTGAGCGTGATTGTCATAAATCGGTTATGCATGCATTAGAGTTATGTAAAGCAAATGTCGTGTTCTTGTCGTCACAACGGTCAAGCGTCACCAATCATTCTCTAGGCGTACCATGTGAAGTGCTAAAACATGCGTACAAACAACATCCCCATGCGAAAGCAATTATTTTAACCTATCCAAATTACTGGGGAAGTGTGATTGATTATAGCGAAACGTTTCGCTTTGCAAAGCATCATGGACTACTTCTATTAGTCGATGAAGCACATGGTGCCCACTTTGTTGTGAGCAATGAAGCTTTAAATAGTCCGCCATCAGCACTACAATTAGGAGCAGATATTGTGGTACAGTCTGCTCACAAAATGCTACCAGCTCTGACGATGACAGGTTGGCTTCATTTTTCTCCCACCATTGATCCACTTATCAAAAAACGAATAAAGCATGCGCTACAAATGTTTCAATCAAGTAGTCCTTCTTATATCTTGCTTGCTTCATTAGATGGGGCAAGGGCATTTCTAGAAGAACAAGGTCATCTTGCTTATCGTGAAGCTCTTGAAGCACGGAAAGACCTGTGTGAATGGATAGAGGTTCATCCAAATATAGAGTTAGTAGAAGAAGAAGCACGCTTTACAGACCCTTTAAAACTAATGGTAAAGCCGACAAATAGTGGTACAGGAATGAGTGTTTTAAATGCATTGAAGCAAGTAGGGATAGATGCTGAAATGGCAGACCCGAACGTTGCGTTGCTTGTTTTAGGACTATCTAGCTTACATCCAGATACGCAGAAACGGTTAAATCATGTTACGATAGAATTAACACCCCTTAAAGAAAAAAAAGATGTTGAAGCAGGAGCTAAGGGGAGTTTGTCCGAATTAATAAGAAGCAAAGATAATAAAGAAAACGTTGAGCTTCTGTCTCTACAAGATGCTGTTGGCCAAATAGCCGCTACGGACGTTATTCCGTATCCTCCAGGTATTCCGCTCCTTTTAAAAGGAGAGAAAATTTCTGAGGAGCACGTAGAACAAATGAAACAGTTCCTTTCTACAGGGGTTGCCTTCCAAGGATTTCAGCCCTATGAAGGAATAGTAGTTGAGCGTAAATCAGGAGAAGAATAATGCAAAAAGGTCTATTTATTTCAGTCGAAGGTGGCGAAGGAGCTGGCAAAACGACTGTAGTCGATAAAATTGAGTCTACGTTAAAAGAACGAAAGTATACGGTATTGCGGACAAGAGAACCTGGTGGGGTTGAGCTTGCAGAGCAAATAAGAAATCTATTGCTTCACACAGAGCAAATAGACATGGATGATCGTACGGAAGCTTTGCTCTATGCAGCTGCAAGAAGAGAGCACCTCGTGAAAAAAGTTCTTCCAGCAATAGAGTCAGGTGCGATTGTTTTATGTGATCGTTTTATTGATTCAAGTCTTGTCTACCAAGGGTATGCTCGAGGAATTGGAATGGAAGAAGTATGGAAAATTAATCAGTTTGCCGTTGAAGGTCATTTACCCGACTTAACGCTTTACTTTGACGTTTCGCCAGAAGTTGGTTTAGCACGAGTCAAGAAAGATCAAGTGCGGGATTGGAATCGTCTGGATCAAGAAACGATGAATTTTCATAAGAAAGTAGAGAAAGGGTATAAACTACTTGTTGAAAGTGAACAAGAACGCATTAAGGTCATTCAAGCAGAGCGGTCATTTGAAGAGGTCTACCATCAAGCGCTTACGATTATAGAAGACTTTATTAAAGGAGTGGAATAAGATGAAGCTAATTATGGCAGTTATCCAAGATAAAGATAGTACGAGATTATCAGATGCATTAGTAAAAGAAGACTATCGAGCGACACGTCTATCAAGTACAGGTGGATTTTTAAAAGCAGGGAATACCACTTTCCTTATTGGTGTTGAAGATGACGCTGTCGAAGAAGTCATGGGAATTATTCAGAAAAACTGCCGTAGTCGCGAGCAAGTCGTAGCCCCTATTTCACCGATGGGCGGCAATGCGGATTCTTACGTTCCTTATCCGGTAGAAGTACAAGTTGGAGGAGCGACGGTCTTTGTACTTCCAGTAGATCATTTTGAACAATTTTAATTAATCGTGGTGGATGAAATGAATAATTGGAACGATTGGATAGAGGCACAGCCACAGGTTGTGCCTATGTTAGTAGAGAGCATAAAAAAACAACGTCTTGCGCATGCTTACTTGTTTGACGGACAAGCTGGAAGTGGAACCATGGAGCTTGCTATTCTTCTCTCTAAAAGTTTTATGTGCCAGGAAAAGCAAGGGGCGAATCCTTGTTTAACATGCTTAGATTGTACACGAATAGACTCTGGTAACCATCCTGATCTACATAAGATTGCGCCTGATGGTCAGTCAATCAAACGGGAGCAAGTGGATTACCTCCAAAAAGAATTTTCTTATCGAGGAGTGGAATCACGACAAAAAGTGTACATTGTCTCTGATGCGGATAAGATGACAGGAACGGCCGCTAATACGTTATTGAAGTTTTTAGAAGAGCCGCAAGGAGAGACATTAGCGATCCTTCTGACGGAACAGGTTGAAAATGTGTTACCGACGATTAGAAGTCGAGCACAGCACATACGGTTTCACCCTCCACTAAAAGAAGAAATTGTAAAGCAACTAATGGAGAATGGGATTGATCAAAAACATAGTTCGTTTTTAGCCGAACTCACAGAAAATAAAGAGGCAGCATTACGTCTAACAGAAGACGACTGGTCTTTTCAAGCCAGAGGTGTAGTGTTACAATTGATGCATGAGTTATACACAAGACCTGATCAAGCAATTATTACGTTAGCTGAAAAGTGGCTGCCGTTAATGAAAGAGCGCATTCATCAGGAAATGGGTCTTGAAATGATGACTTTATGGTTGCGAGACCTTTTATATATACGAGTTGGAAAGCAAGGAGAGCTTGTTTATAGCGATTTTTATGAATCCTATAAAGAGTTGTCGCTATCAACATCACAGCGTCTCATTACCCTTTCGTTGGCTAAAGTGATGGAAGCAAAAAGCCAACTTAGTGCTAATGTTGCCGTACAGTTAGTGATGGAAAGATTGCTTTTCACGATACAGGAGGGCTAGTTTTGCACGAGGTTGTAGGTGTCCGATTTAAAAAAGCGGGCAAAATTTATTACTTCTCGCCAGGTTCTCTCGAAATAACTGGTGAAGAAGCTGTAATCGTCGAAACATCCCGAGGAGTCGAATACGGGAAAGTAGTCGTTTCACCAAAGTTTGTTGATGAACAAGACGTTGTTTTGCCGTTGAAACAGGTTATTCGTTTAGCAACAGCTGAAGATACATTAGTTGTAAAAGAGAATCGCGAGGCAGCTCGAGACGCGATTGACGTATGCACGAAGAAGATCGAGGAACACAACTTAGATATGAAACTCGTTGACGTTGAATATACGTTTGATCGTAATAAAGTATTGTTTTATTTTACTGCCGATGGTCGTATTGATTTTAGAGAATTAGTAAAAGACTTAGCCGCTATCTTTCGGACAAGAATTGAATTGAGGCAAATCGGTGTAAGAGACGAAGCGAAGTTGCTCGGGGGAATCGGTCCTTGTGGTCGAATGCTTTGTTGTTCTACGTTCCTAGGTGATTTCGAACCTGTTTCAATTAAAATGGCAAAAGATCAAAATCTCTCACTTAATCCCGCAAAAATCTCAGGACTTTGCGGTCGTTTAATGTGTTGTTTGAAGTATGAAAATGACACATATGAAGAAGCTAAGAAAGAAATGCCTGATATCGGTAAGAAAATCTCCACCCCTGATGGAACAGGAAAAGTGATTGGATTGAATTTACTTGACCGAGTCGTTCAGGTTCAACTTTTTGAAGAAGAACAGACGCTTGAATATGCTTTTGATGAATTAATGAAAAGTGAAAAGCTCACTTCAAAAGCAACGGATTAATGAGGTGAACGATGTGGATAAGAAGGCCATCTTCATGCAGGTTTCAAGCCTTGAAGAACGAATTGGTGATTTGCACGAAGAATTACGAGGTTTAAAAGAGCAGCTCGCTTACTTAATTGAAGAGAATCATTATTTACACATAGAAAATGAAAATTTACGTAAACGCTTAGAACCGGAAAAGCCTATTCTCCCTGAAGAGTTTGAACGTAAGAAGATGGTTGGAGAAGGTCATGAGAATTTGGCAAGGCTCTACCAAGAAGGCTTTCATATATGCAACACACACTATGGGAGTATTCGGCCTGAAGGTGATGATTGTTTGTTCTGCCTTTCATTTCTACATCAAAAATGAAAATACCAGAAGCCGATCTCCGTATGTTGAGATCGGCTTTTACAGTAAAGGAGTGAGGCAAAGTGCTTAAAGAAGATGAGCGAATGGATCATATTGCAGGTACCACTTATCAGATCATCCAAAGCGATAACGTATTTACCTATTCAATTGATGCAATCTTGCTAGCACGATTTGCTTCAATCCCGCTTCAAAAAGGACGAATACTTGATCTTTGTAGCGGGAATGGCGTTGTTGGTATGACCATGACGGAGCGAACAAGAGCCGCTATCACGTTGATGGAACTGCAAGAACCACTTCATACAATGGCACAGCGATCGATTAAAGAAAATAACCTATGTGAAAATGTGACTGCTTTATGTGCTGATTTAAAGGAGATAAGACAACACTTTGCACACGGTTTCTTTGATGCCGTTACATGCAATCCGCCGTATTTTAAACAATCCAGTCACGAACAAATAAAAGAGGAACGAACAAAGGCAATGGCTCGACATGAAATTGCTTGTACACTATCAGAGGTAGTGACATCAGCAGCTTATGTGTTAAAGCATGGTGGAAAATTAGCCATGGTTCATCGTCCAGATCGTTTGGTTGACATTATTGAAGCAATGAAACGAAATAAGATTGAACCTAAGCGGATTCGTTTTTGTCATAGTAAAGCAGGTAGCCATGCGAACATGCTTTTAATAGAAGGTATTAAAGGAGGCAAGCCTGGTTTAAAGACAGAGTCTCCGTTAATGGTTTACGATGAAGACGGTCGCTACACAAAGGAATTTAACGAGGCCTACTTTCGCTTATGAAGCATTATATGTATGTACTTGAATGTGGCGATCAGTCTTGGTACACCGGCTACACGAATAATGTGGACCAACGGTTACGCAAACACGAAGAAGGCAAAGGTGCTAAATACACTCGAGGTCGAGGACCGCTAAAGCTTATTTTTGTTGAAACGTTTGCAACAAAAGAGGAAGCATTAAAGCAAGAATATCAATTTAAGCGAAAAACAAGGCGCGCCAAGGAGCGTTACGTTTTAGAACGAAGGAGTTTACAAGGAAATGATTGAACAAAAAAGTTATCCGCTTGAAGGTGGCGGTCTTTACCTAGTGCCAACCCCTATTGGCAACTTAGAGGACATGACAGTTCGAGCTATTCGTCTATTAAAAGAAGCCGATTATATTGCTGCAGAAGACACGAGGCAAACAAAAAAGTTAACGAACCATTTTGAGATTTCAACACCGCTAGTGAGCTACCATGAACATAATAAGTATAAAGCGGGTCGAGAACTGGTAGAAAAGATAAAAGCCGGTGCTGTGATTGCTCTTGTCACTGATGCAGGAATGCCAGGCATCTCTGATCCAGGCGAAGATCTCGTTACACTCTGTTTGGAAGAGAACCTTTCTGTTATATCTTTACCTGGAGCGAACGCAGCGATAACCGCTTTAGTAGCATCAGGCTTATCAACCCACTCCTTTCTGTTTATTGGATTTCTACCTAGAGGAAAAAAGGATCGCAAACTTGAATTAGAACGTCTACAAAAACAAACGGATACCCTTATCTTCTATGAAGCACCTCATCGGTTAAATCAAACACTTCAAGCGATTTATGATGTATTTGGAAACCGAAACATCGTCCTGGCGAGAGAGTTAACGAAGCGCTATGAAGAATATAATCGAGGTACAGTGGAAGAGGCGATAGAATGGGTAAAGACTGGTCAAGTAAAAGGTGAGTTTTGTTTATGTATTGAGGGATATAACGGTGAAAGCCAAGAGGATGAAACCGAATGGCATCACGCATTAACCGATATTCAACATGTAAAGCATTACGTGGAAATCGGTCTTTCTGAAAAAGAAGCGATCAAACAAGTTTCAAGTGATCGTGGATTAGTCAAACGAGAGCTTTATCAACGGTATCATGAGGCAAAAAAATAAACCCGCCATGGGCAGGTTCAGATAATTATTTTTTTGCCACATAGTCTTGGAGTTGTTCAAGTACAGCTTCGGCTCCTTGAGGGCTAAGTACGATCTTTCCATTTGCCAATGATAAGTTATCATCAGATACTTCACCTGTAACTTGGCATGTCATGTTGGCCTTGTATTTCTTCAAGATGATGCGGTCGTTATCAACATAAATTTCAAGTGCATCCTTTTCAGCAATGTCCAACGTACGACGAAGCTCAATCGGAATAACAACGCGACCTAATTCATCGACTTTACGGACGATCCCAGTTGATTTCATTACGTTTCCCCCTTAGATATGAAGCCAGTGTATAGTCAAGAATAATTTTATGTCATATTTCGACATAATTCTATAGTAATCTAAGAATAACAATATTTCCAAAACAAGTCAATCGCTTTAAATAAAAAAACTTATATTTTGCGACAATTTATTTTAAGCACTATGAAACCCGGCACAACAGTGTTTATAGAGGAAAAACATCTATTATAAAAAAGAAAGGAGAGGGTGAAAATGGATATTCATGCAGATGTAATTGTAAAATTGCAAGAATCAAACCAAAGATTAAAAGATACATATGCGCAGAGTAGTAGAAACAAAGACCTAATTCGACAAAAACTGACGAAAGAAGCGAATGTCTTTCGACAAATGAAGCGTCTTTCTACAGACGACCTTGTAAGAGCACTTGCTGGACGAAAATTAGCGGGAACAGATGGATCTGTCAATCAGACTAAAGGGGAAGCGCCTCATATTATTTATTTGTTTCAAGCTGTTGCTAAGGCAACAGATGGTCGTGCGGAATGGGAGTCTGATTTATTTATTCCATTATTAGAACGTGAAGACGACGAGGAAGAAACGATTAGTAAGCAACGGGCAAAACGTTTAGCGGTTTTAGAATTAAAGGCGGCGCGATCTTTAATCGAAGCAGACGACATTGCTGTAATGTTAATGGACGGTGCACTTTATCATTATCGAATTGATGCAAAAGAGGAATGGGAAGAACTTCGAGATTCAGCTTTGAAACGTAACACGTTATTAATTGGTGTATCTGAAGAAATTACAACAGAAAATTTGATCACTTTGGCAAGTTTTGAGACCTATGCTCGGAACCCATACTCATATGACCGAGATTTGTTATTTGGCATGCTTGATCAAAATGAAATGATCTACATTGATACGATTCAGCATAAAGCAGGCTTGCTTTCAACGTGGATGCGACTAGGGGCAACCCCATCCATTACAGGGTTTGATATGTTAGAAGAGCAAAGGGAGCATTTAAATTGGATTGGGGATTTACTTTGTACGCTTACCCCGTCTGAAGGTCGGGGTATACCACTCTGGCTAGACCATATTGATAAGGAAATTCGCATAACAGACAAGCTCGTTGAAGGATTGGTGGAACAATACATTGATGAAGACATTCGTCGACAATTCTTTGTGAAATTGCGAACCGAACGACCGTATTAAAAGGAGGAATCGCTTTGCAAGTTGTTGGAATTACTACTCAACATGAAGTGCATATAGCATCGAAATCACATAAGTTTCGCATGAATGAAATGCTTGTGATCGAAGACAAAGAGTTGAATGAACCTAAAGGTGAAGTTGTAGAAACGTTATCATATAATCGCTATATACCGATGGGAATGGACAAGGGGTTAGTAGATCGAAATGTGTTAGAGACTCTTGAAGCGATTGGGTATGACATTGGGCAAGATGATATCCATCTCGCGAAAGTGCGCTTATTTGATGAGGCCCAAAAGCCCATTCAAACAGGCGTCCGTGTGCGTCACCCAGAATTTAGTGAGATTGAGCATTTGCTTGTTTCAACATCGAAAGAGAAAGGCATGGTATTAGGGGAAATTAAGTCTACTGATTTTGTTGCTGAATCGCTTCCGGCACAGTTGAATGACATTCTGCATATGCAAGAACATGGAATGGTGAGAGAACAGAATGGAGTACCGTTTATTTTCGATATTCGTGCCATGCAGCAATACCCACATATTGGTGTGTTTGGTGGCTCAGGATCAGGTAAATCGTTTGGTTTAAGAGTAATGCTTGAAGAGTTGATGAAATTAAAAATTCCTTCTCTTGTGTTCGATCCACATTTTGAAATGAACTTCACTGGAAAAACAGAAGCAGATCGTGGTGACGTCAACTATGCTTCTAGGTATGAGGTTGTTCAAATTGGTCGGGACGTCGGTGTTGATTTTTCAGCCTTATCAACTCGAGATGTAGAGCGATTACTTGGAGCGGCAGGGCATTTAACGGAATCAATGATTAATGTTATTCAAACGATCCACAAACGAAAAGACAGTTATCAAACGTTTAGTGATCGAATTGCCAATTTAATAGATGCACTGGATATGGGCAAGCAAAAGGTCGAGGGCATGCTGCATGATGGTGGAATGACAAAAGATGACATTAGTCGTTATAGTGCATTCAAACAGTTACTTGATCAGTTTGGTAGCTTGCCTCCATCTTCTGTAAAGGGTATTCAATGGCGTGCAAACCGTTTACATCAGGCAGGGCTTTTTCAACAAAACATTCGAGCGATTGAGCACGGCATCCATAATGGTAAGCTTGTTGTGATTCAAGGGGCTGTTTGGTTACTGCAAGTGTTTGCTAGCTACGTGATAGGCTCTCTATACTTTAAACGTCGCGCTTATAAAGATGCAAAGCTGCAACAACAGCAAAGCGAGTTCTTTCCACCGTTTGTTGTGGTAACAGATGAAGCACATAACTTTGCGCCTAAAGGATACGAAGCGCCGGCTAAATCAGTACTGAAAGAAATTGCGCAAGAAGGAAGAAAGTATGGTACGTTTCTAATTTTCGCTACACAGCGTCCAACATTGCTGGATGAAACAATTACCGCACAGCTTAATTCTAAGTTTGTTTTTCGAACGGTTCGAGGAACGGACATTCAAACGATAAAAGAAGAAACGGATTTAACGGCAGAAGAAGGGAAGCGACTTCCTTATTTGCAATCAGGGGATGTGTTTGTCTCTTCTGCCATTATCGGACGAACCGTTGCTGTTCGTATTCGACTCGCTCATTCAACCAGCCCTCATACGATGAACCCATTTGATGAGCTTGAACAAATGAATAACGCTGGAAATGAAGAAATAGTTGCGGCACTTGAAGATTTCCTTCCTCTGGCAGAAATGCACGTTATGCAAAAACTAGATGATTTAAACAAACAGTCAGGAAAGTCGTGGGATGTATCAGAATGGAAAATCACGTTAGAACAACTTTGTGAAGAAGGGCTTCTAACAAAACAAAAAACACCGTTTGCTACTCTTTATGATCGCACTTGACAGATAGATGTATAGTTCGCTATATTTTTGATAAGAATGAACAATATACGTTTCTATGAATGGATGAGTATAAAGTAGAGCGCTTGTACAAGAGAGCCGGGTGAGGTGAAAGCCGGTCAAGTGTTGCTTTAGAAGATGGTCCAGGAGAATTTATCTTCGAGCCTAAATGGTAAGGGGATGACGTTTGCCAGCGTTAGTGGTCTTGAGCCTTGTCTAAATGGATGAGGGAATTTTGGGTGGTACCACGTAAGTTAACCTTTCGTCCCGATTGTGGATGAAGGGTTTTTTGTATTTTATTTGAAAGGATGAGCACGTTGACAAAACCATCATTTTACATCACAACACCTATTTATTATCCAAGTGGGAAGCTTCACATTGGGCATACGTACACGACTGTTGCTGGCGATGCAATGGCACGCTATAAGCGTCTTCGTGGTTATGATGTTCGCTATCTAACAGGAACTGATGAGCACGGACAGAAAATCGAACAAAAGGCAGCAGAGAGAAATATTTCACCTCAAGAATATACCGATGAAATGGTAAAGCCTATCAAAGAACTTTGGGAAAAACTGGATATTACTTATGATGATTTTATTCGTACAACAGAAGATCGTCACAAAAAAGTAGTTGAAAAAATCTTTAATCAGCTTCTTGCTCAAGACGACATTTATTTAGGTGAATACGAAGGTTGGTACTGTGTATCCGATGAGACGTTCTATGGAGAAAGAGAGCTTGTTGACCCAATAAAGGACGAAGCCGGAAACATTATTGGTGGTAAGAGTCCTGATTCTGGTCACCCCGTTGAAAAAGTTCGGGAAGAATCTTACTTCTTTAGAATGAGCAAGTATGCAGACCGACTGTTAACGTATTATGAAGAAAATCCTGATTTTATACAGCCTGCATCAAGAAAAAATGAAATGGTTAATAATTTTATTAAGCCAGGCTTGCAAGATTTAGCTGTATCGCGAACATCTTTCACATGGGGCGTAAAAGTGCCATCCAACCCAAAGCACGTTGTCTACGTTTGGATTGATGCGTTAACAAACTATATTACCGCCCTTGGGTATGGTACGTCTCAAGATGAGCTATACAAAAAGCATTGGCCAGCAGATGTTCATCTTGTTGGAAAAGATATACTTCGCTTTCATACTATTTATTGGCCGGTTATGTTAATGGCACTTGACCTACCTTTGCCAAAAAAAGTATTTGGTCATGGCTGGTTTTTAACAAAAGACGGAAAAATGTCGAAATCAAAAGGAAATGTCATTGACCCAGTCCCATTAATCGATCATTTTGGATTAGATGCAATACGCTATTATTTGTTGCGTGAAGTCCCGTTTGGCGCAGATGGCGTATTCACACCAGAAGCGTTTGTGGAACGTGTGAATTATGACTTAGCAAATGATCTCGGAAATTTATTAAACCGTACCGTTGCGATGATCAATAAATATTTTGACGGTTCAATGCCAGCATATATTAAAAGCGCAACACCCTTTGATCAAGAATTAGTAGATTTAATTGACGCGACGGCAGCAAAAGTAGAAAATGCGATGGAAGAAATGGAATTCTCAATTGCATTAACTGCCATTTGGCAGCTGGTAAGCCGTACGAATAAATACATTGATGAAACACAGCCATGGATGCTTGCAAAAGACGAAGAGAAACAAGAGCAGTTAGGTTCCGTCATGTACCATTTAGGAGAATCACTCCGTATCATCTCTGTATTTTTGCGTCCTTTCCTAACGAGAACCCCAGAGAAAATCTGGGAGCAGTTAGGAATAAGTGAAGAACAAGCACAATGGGAGTCTATTCGCACATTTGGCATCATTGAAGCAGGCACAAAAGTTAGCAAAGGCACACCCGTTTTTCCACGTTTAGATGTGGAGAAAGAAGTCGAGTATATTGTTGAACTCATGGGAGGAAAAGCAGATCCTGAGCCTGAAGAAATTGAAGATGAAAACCAAATTACAATCGACGATTTTTCAAAGGTAGAATTAAAGGTGGCTGAAGTCATTGGTGCAGAGCCAGTCGAGGGCGCAGATCGTCTGTTGAAAATACAATTAGACTTAGGTAGTGAAAAACGACAAGTTGTATCTGGTATCGCAAAATACTATTCACCAGAAGAATTAAAGGGCAAAAAAGTCATTTGTGTCACGAATTTGAAGCCAGTTAAGCTTCGTGGTGAGGTATCACAAGGTATGATATTAGCTGGGTCAAAAGGGAAAAAGCTTCAACTTGCTACAGTAGACGGAAATTTACCAAACGGTGCTCAAGTCAAATAAAATGATTACTAGGGAGCGGTGGAAACGAACCGCTCTCTTTTTACATTGCCCTGAAATCTTAGGAACCAAGTGTTGAAACGATCCAATAAAATGAACAGAAAATAAAAAAATAAATTAAAATTAACTATTGAAATCGCTTTCACTATCGATTATGATCTTATTGAAACGTTTCAATTGAAAAGAGGAATATGTGAATGCCCACATTAAAAGATGTAGCAAAAAAAGCAAAAGTAAGTGTGTCGACGGCTTCTTACGCTATGAATGGTAGCTCGTTAATCTTACCTGAAACAAAAAAAAGGGTTCATGATGCCGCAAAAGAGCTTGGTTATCGGATTAATGGATCTGCAAAAAATTTAAAAAAAAGTAAAACCGAAATTGTAGCTGTATTTATTAGTGGATTTACTGGACCAGTTTTTAACGAAATGTTAGAAGGGGTTCACGAGTACATTGCGAAGCACGGTTATGAATTAGTTGTTTGTGCGTCTAATGATAAACATAGATTGATTGTAGAAAATCATTTTGATGGGGCAATTATCCTTAATTACCATATGGAAAATGATCTATTAGAGATGATTGCGTCAGAGAAGATGCCAATTATTGTACTAGATCGAGAAAGCCAGCACCCCCATATCCACTCATTGCTATTGCCAAATGATAAAGGTGTACAACAAATTATGGAAGCGATTACAAAGTCAGGTCATGAGCGGATAGGCTTTATGGCTGGTCAAGGATCATCGTTTGATGGAGAAAAACGACTTGAAGCATTTCAATCATTTATGCAAGAGAGGGATTTACCTATTTATTTGAGCGATTTTATTCGTGCTGATTTTACAGAAGAGAGCGGATACCACTGTATGGCAGCTTATTTAGAAAAAACAAGTGGAAAATCGCAAGCAACAGCCTTTGTTTGTGCCAATGATGAGATGGCAATCGGAGCCATTCGTGCGAGTAAAGAAAAAGGCATGCGAATTCCAGAAGACATTGCCATTGTAGGTTTTGATGATATACCCATTGCTATGTACACAGACCCCCCGTTAACAACGGTTCGGGTGAATAAGAAGCAATGGGGCAAAGAGGCAGCAAGACAACTACTGGATCGTATCGAAAAGAATCCAACTGAATTACCTCGAGAAACGATGGTTGAGTTAGTGAACCGCGGATCTTTATAAGCTACGATTAATAATGCCCATAAAGGTGAGGAGAGATTATCATGAAAAAGTTCTTACTAATGCCAGTTGGAATAATGCTAATTACATTAGCGGCATGTGGAGGAAATGATTCAGCAACAGAAGAAAACGGCGGAGACGATCAAGTTACCATTACATACGCTAGCTGGGGAATTGGTCAAGATGGAGAAGAAAACCTCGATACGCTAATGATTGACGCTTTTATGGAGGAATATCCGCATATTAAGGTTGATATTGACCGGTCGCTTGACCCTGCTGATTGGAATAGCTCACTAGCTTCGGCTGCTAGCGCAAGTACAATGCCAGATGTGTTTACCATTGCCGAAGTACCATTGGGTTTAAGTAATAATTGGCTTCTTGATTTAAATGGGTTGACGGAAGCGGATGAGGAGTTTGGTGAAATACCAGAAGCAATTCGACTTGCAGTCAACTACAACGATTCTATCTATGCAGTGCCATCAGGAACGCAGATGCTTGGCTATTTCGTCAATAAAGATTTATTCAACCAAGGCAATTTAACGATTCCGAAGTATGGCTATAGCTTAGACGAATTTTCTACGGCCATTCGGGAAACATCCGATGTTCAGCAAGGTGTATCAGGTATTAATCAAATTTTTTCAATTCCAGACTGGTATCCATCGGTTGTAGATGAAACAGCGGGCTGGTATACATTTAATGATGCTACAGGCTATGATCTCGCTAGTTCCAACTTCATTAATGGAGTGCAATTAGCATCTGATCTTGCAAATGGAAACTATGCGTATGATTCGTTAGATGATGCACAAAAGGAGCGCTTTGCAGGAGACAATGCAGAAGAAGTATGGTTGAACGGCGATATTGCGCTTAAATGGGATGGTACATGGAGTCTCGAAGGATTAAACAATGATGCAGAGTTTGATTGGGATTTTGTCGGTATTCCAGGCGGGCGTCCGGTTGTAACAAATGATTACCTAGGCATTTCTAGTTCAACAGAGCATGAAGACGAAGCCTATTTATTTTCAAAATGGATGGCGTTTGGGAAAGAAGGCTTCTTAAAACGAATTGAACTTGCTGATGAAGCTGGCATTGTTGTGAATAAACTTCCAGTAACAGCTGACCAAGACGTATTGGATCAATTTTTTGCTAATATTGATGTTCCAGGAATAGAGCAAGCATATGAAGGTATTGAGAACGCGGTCATTGAACCAATGAAAACGGTTCCGGGATATGTAGATTCTCGTTGGGAAGCACCAACAGGCATTTCAATTGGGGATGAAGGAAATGCAACCATTGCAGCTCTTATCGATGCTGCAGTGCGTGGCGATATTAAAATAGAAGATTATGCAGTTCAATTAAATGAGTTAGCGAATAGTCGTTATGAAGAAAGCAAAGAGGCAATCGAATAAACAGTAAAAGAGAAAAAGCGCGTTAGACAACGTCATGAATTTGTTGTAAGCGCTTTTTCATTTAAAAGACTTTCGAGCAGCTCCTTTTAAGTATGAAAGGAAATGGGGGGGTTTGATGTTAAAAAGAAGTTCTATTGTTTGTTTAACCATATTAGGTTTTCTAGCTTATTCGCAACCAACTGTAGCAGAGACGACTGAAACACTTGAAGAGCTGGAGCTATCATACGATGAGGTTTATCAGAGCAACAAAGATGAGTACGGTAACAAAATAAGTGATTCGCAACACTTTACTGTCAATCAATTTAAAGAATACGAAGGGATTGATCAGGACTACATCAATTGGGCAACGGATGGTCGTTTTACAGTAGAGGTGGATGTGGCTGAAGCTGGTTTGTATGAGATCGGTGTTGCATATCGGGTAACAGAAGAAACCCTCGTGCCTTCTGAAGGAGCTATTCTAATAAATGGTCATTATCCGTTCTCAGAGAGTAGAGGAATGATCTTTCCTAGTGAATGGATTCAAAATGAAACAACGTTTGAGCAGGATCGCTATGGAGCAGATATTATGCCTAGTCAGAGTCAACTACAAGACTGGCAAACGTTTCGATTAGGTGATTCAAGAAGAGTGGAACCATTTGCATTTGCGCTTGAGCAAGGACAGAACACGATAGAATTCAAACATGTCCGAGGCGAAATGGATATAGCCCATGTAACGATCGAGCCGGTGACAGAGATTTCAACTTACGATACATACATAAGTGACATAGACGACGAAGAGGTTATTAACGATTTAATTACAATTGAAGCCGAACACCCAAGCAAAAAAAACGAATCCTCTATACGACCAATTGTGACGCAGGATCCTTCCGTTTCACCGTATGAGACTGGAGCAAGGCTACTTAATACATTCGGGGGTGACTCTTGGAAAGTAAGTGGTCAATCTGCCTGCTGGTCTTTTGAAATTTCCGAGAGCGGATTTTATTATATTACTTTTAAGGCACTGGCAAACAACGATGCCAATAAAGATATATACCGTACCATTTATGTGAATGGAAGGATACCATTTGCAGAACTTAAGAGTTATCCATTTCCGCAAAGTGCTCATTGGGAGAACCAAACACTAGCTAATGATGCCAATGAGCCGTTTCGTATTAATTTGGAAGCAGGCATGAATGAACTTTGTCTAAGGGTGGACGACACTCCTACGCAAGAGGTACAAAATGAGTTAACGCTCATTATGGCGGAAATGGATGAATTAACGTTATCAATTAAACAATTAACTGGAAATCAGCAAGATGCAAGTAGAGGATGGCGTATTGAAGATTATATTCCCGATGTGTCCAATCGGTTACGCTCTTGGGCTCAGAAGGTCGAGACTGGAGCTGATAAGCTAAGGGCTGCAAGTACAAGTGAAGGAGATAGCGTTCAAGGTGTGTCACTAAGAGTAGCAGGGGATCGTTTACGCTCTTTAGCGGAGACACCGAACGAATTACCGAACCGCTTAAATGAATTATCTGAAGGCTCCAGTTCGGTTTCTCAAGTACTCGGGGATGTGTCCATTGCTTTAAGAGAACAACCACTTCTGCTCGATCAACTGTTCATTCATGGCAAAACTTTGTTGCCGGATGCAGAAGCTGGGTTATGGATGAAAACCAAAGAATCGGTAAGTCGCTTTTTTCAATCATTCAGTGGCGACGATTTAACAACGGTAAATACAGAGCACGATGTTGTTGAAGTGTGGGTTAATCGACCACGTCAATATGTTGACTTAATGCAGTTAATGGCGGATCAACAATTTACACCGGAGACAGGAATTGAGGTCAGGTTTTCACTTATGCCAGATGAACAAAAGTTAATTTTAGCAAGTGCAGCTGACAGTCAACCAGATTTGGCATTAGGGATTAGTAACTGGCTACCATACGAGTTAGCCATTCGTGGTGCAGCGGTAGATTTAAGCCAATTCGACGATTTTGATGACTACATGAATCAATTTGCCCCAGGGGCATTTATGCCGTTAATGATTGAAGATTCAATCTATGCGCTGCCAGAGACGCAAGATTTTTCGGTGTTGTTTTACAGAGAGGATTTAATGGATGCATTATCCCTACCTGTTCCTAATACATGGGGGGATGTGGTTGACATCTTACCAGAATTACAACGGTATGGTATGAACTTCTATTCATCAATTGCAGGAGGTGCAGCCTTCAAGCCTTTTGCAGCAACAGCACCGTTTATCTATCAATTTCAAGGTCAAATCTTTGAAAAAGATGGTATGGGTGTGGCCTTAAATGAAGATGAAGCACTGCAAGGTGTGCAGTTTATGGCTGATTTAAACACGATTTACAGTACACCCTTGCAAGTGCCAAACTTCTATAATCATTTTCGGTATGGCTCACTTCCTTTAGGGATTGGAAACTTTGCAACTTACGTGCAGTTAACCTCTGCAGCGCAAGAATTGACTGGCTGGGATATTGCCCTGCATCCTGGTGTCGAACAGGAAGATGGCTCTGTCTCTCGTTGGGCCAGTGGTGCCGCGCAAGCTGGCATGATGTTTAACGGAAGCGACAATCAAGAACAGGCATGGGCGTTGTTACAATGGTGGATGAGTAAAGAAACACAAAGGGAGTTTGCTCAAACCTTGCAAATGACGTACGGGGCAGAATACATGTGGAATACGGCTAACCTTGAAGCATTTAAAGAACTTCCATGGCCAGAGGAGCATAAAGACGTTATTTTAACGCAATGGGAACAATTAATTGAAGTGCCCAAAACACCATATGCCTATATGGTTGAACGGGAGATAAGTAATGTTTGGAATAAGATGGTCTTTGATGGTGAAAATGCTCGTTCGGCTGTTGATGATTCGATTATTACGATCGATCGCGAGCTGCGCAGAAAGATGGAAGAGTTTGGCTATATGCAAGATGGAGAAGTGATCCGTCCGTACCCAATTCCGACAATTGAAGCGATCAAACAGAAAACGAGGGAGAGCGAATGAATACACAACCAAGACAACACGTGAGCACTGCATTGTTCTTAGCTCCGTATTTACTCTTATTCATTCTCTTTATTGTCATACCAGTTCTTGCAGCAATTGTATTATCGTTTACGTATTTTAATGCAATTGAATTTCCAAGCTTTGTTGGCTTGGCGAATTATGTAAACGTATTAACGCAAGATAGTGTGTTTATGCAGTATGTCTTGCCAAATACTGTCATCTTTGCGCTTATCGTCGGACCAGGCGGTTATATCCTTGCATTTATTCTTGCGTGGATGCTAGCGCAAATCACAAAAGTGCCGAGAACGATTTTAGCGCTAATCATTTACTCACCATCAATGACTTCTGGAATTGCGATGGCTGTTGTTTGGTCCATTATTTTTAGTGGCGACCAGAGTGGTTATTTAAACAGTCTCTTAATGCAGTGGGGAATGGTATTTGAACCAATTCAATGGTTACAGTCTCCACAGTATCTATTAGCGATTATGATTGTTGTTACTCTTTGGGGCAGTATGGGTGTCGGATTCTTAGCGATGTTATCAGGGGTTATGAACATTAATAAAGAGATTTATGAAGCTGGTTATATTGACGGCATTAGCAATCGATTTCAAGAAATTATTTATATTACAATCCCATCTATGCGACCGCAAATGTTGTTTGGCGCTGTGATGGCAATTGTGCAAACCTTTCAAGCTGGTGCGATTGGTGTCGCGCTATCTGGAGCGAATCCTACGCCTCAGTATGCAGGGCAGTTAATGGTTAACCACCTTGAAGATTTTGGTTTTATCCGCTACGAGATGGGCTATGCAGCTGCAATATCGGTTATCTTGCTTCTTTTTGTGTATCTTTTTTCGATCGTAGCAAGACGGTTATTTGCGGATAAAGATTAGGAGGAGCAGACATGGCGAGTTCGTTTCATGGGAGCAGAATGAATCCCGATAAATTTCACCTAAGTCAGCTGAAATTTTACTTGTTTTTAATACCGCTTGCGATTTTTATGGCTATGCCAATCGTCTATATTTTTTCGCATGCATTTAAACCAATTGATGAGTTATTTGCTTATCCCCCGAGGTTTTTTGTCGACAAACCAACGATACAAAATTTTGCTGATTTAATTAACAATCGAAGCGAATCTGGAGTACCAATGTCCCGTTATTTATTTAACAGTATTATCGTTACGCTTGTTGTTGTTGCCATTACCGTGTTTATTAGTTCAATGGCAGGCTACGTGCTATCGAAAAAGAAATTCAAACTAAAAAAAATGATATTTGAACTAAATACTCTCGCTCTCATGTTTGTTCCTGCGGCTGTAGGAATTCCAACGTACTTGCTTATCCAACAAATTGGTTTGCTCGATACATTTTGGGTTCACATCCTGCCAATGCTTGCTATGCCAGTCGGTTTATTCTTATTGAAACAATTTATCGACCAGATTCCGAATGAGCTAATTGAAGCGGCACAAATGGATGGAGCGAAAGACATTCAAATCTATTGGAAAATTATTATGCCTTTGGTAGCTCCTGCACTGGCAACGGTAGCGATTTTATCTTTCCAAGCAGTATGGAACAGTGTAGAGGCATCAACATTGTATATCAACGACGAAAACTTAAAAACCTTTGCCTTTTACATGTCTACTTTAACAAGTGATGCTGCAGGAAATACGGTAGCTGGACAAGGAATGGCTGCAGCTGCAGCGCTTATTATGTTTTTGCCAAACCTAGTAATTTTTATTATTTTACAAAGCAAGGTAATGAATACGATGGCCCATTCAGGGATTAAGTAAGGGGGAAGGAACGAGATGAAGCAAACACTGCTCACATGGCTCTTTATAATGATTGTCTGTCTCTTGCCATTGAGCGCACAGGCATCCGTTGAGGTTCCTTATAAAACTTATACACTTACTGGTGAAGGCTATCCGATTGAAACCCAAGTTGCATACGTACCGGTTGGAAATATTGGGTTGACGGGTGATTTACTAGCGCCGGAAGATCTGTTTGTTGGGAAAGACAATTTGATTTATGTTGCCGATTCGGGTTTCCAGCACGTTGTTGTTTTTGACGAAGAGGGAAAACGGATTCGGGAAATTGGGACTGGACTATTAAGGGAGCCACTTGGTGTTTTTGTTAACGAAGAAGGTATTTATGTTGCAGACTACGCGCTTGAAGAAATCGTTTTATTTAATCATAGTGGTGACCTCATCAACACATTCGGCAAACCAGATACACCTTTATATGGGGAGCGTGCAGCCTTCAAGCCTCAAAAAATCACGGTGGATCGTAGAGGCAACCTTTACGTTGTTTCTGAGGGATCAACAAATGGGATTGTCCAACTAAGTGCAGAGGGTGATTTTCTTGGTTTCTTTGGTGTCAATCGCTTTGGAGGTTCATTGCTTTCCTTTTTACCGGATCTAATAACAAGCGAAACTCAGCGGGTAAATCAATTTTTACGGGTACCCCCTGCTCCAACGAACATAACGATCGATGAGCAGGGGCTCGTTTACACGGTAACGGCGGGTACGGATAATGAAGTCGTGCGGCGTTTGAATATTGCTGGTGCGAATATGCTTCCTTCTGATATAGCAGGTTCAAATCCAATGCGCGATGTGGCTGTTGGTGCAGCTGGTAATATGGTAACCATCTCGACGGACGGAACCATTTATGAGCTCGATCCAGAAGGCTACACACTGTTTTACTTTGGTGGAAAAGAAGATGGTACCAGTCGGGCAGGCTTGTTTGTTCAGCCAAGTGCAATTGAGGTCGATCGTAACGGCCAGCTACTTGTAGCCGATCGAGAAAAAGGGACAGTCGAGCTATTTAATCCGACAGGTTTTACGAGGAATCTTCACGAGGGAATTCGCTTGTTCACAGAAGGTTACTATGTTGAAAGTGAAGCGATTTGGCAAGATGTCTTACAGTTAAATGCCTCCTTCGCCCTTGCCCACAATGCGATTGGCCAGTCTGAGTTTAAACAACAAAACTATAATAAGGCGATGGCTCGTTTTGAGCGTTCCAATAATTACAGTGCCTATTCTAATGCATTCTGGGAAGTGCGTTACGAATGGATGCAAGAAAAGTTAAGTTTGTTGTTCGCTTCCATTATCGGATTAATAACACTCCGTTTCGGCATCATTTATACAAACCGACGCTTTGGTTATTTAGCACCAGTAGAAAAAAGGTGGGTGCAGGTTAAGCGTTTAAAGTTATTTAATGAACTACTGTTTGTGTTTCGCTTTATTCGTCACCCAATTGATAGTTTTTATTATGTAAAAGAAAATAAACGGGTTTCTATTTTATCAGCTTCTATTCTGTATGTGTCTCTATTTATCTCGTATTTGTTTTTCATCTACGGTCGAGGGTTTATTTTCAGACCAACACCACTAGAATACTTTTGGTTTACGTATGATTTACTCATATTTGCTACGCCGATCGTCTTTTTCTTACTTGTTAACTATTTGGTGAGCACCATTAGTGATGGTGAGGGACGCTTTCGAGAGCTGTATATTGGCTTTATATATGCGAGTGCCCCCTTGTTAATAGGGCTCGTTCCTCTCGTATTCGTGTCCCGTATTTTAACGTTAAATGAAGCGTTTCTCTTTCAATTTAGTTTACTTAGCATGATTGTTTACGCACTAGTAATTCTTTTTATCATGCTGAAGGAAATTCATGATTTCACATTTTGGGGTACGGTGAGAAATGTGGTCCTTACCATTTTTGGCATGATCTTGCTTGCTTTTGTGCTTATGATTGTTTATGTCCTATTTGATCAAGTCATCCAGTTTTTAGCATCCATTTGGCAGGAGGTGCTCTACCGTGTTTAAAAAGCTCGTTCGTGTGAGTATAACTTTTGGTGTTATTCTTTTTGCTGGACAACAGCTTGTCTATGCGGAAGAGCAGGAGTCAGGAATAACCCCTTGGCAACGTTCAAATCAATTCACGCAACCTGATCATGCAGAACAGGCTGAACTTCCAGTTGTGAACCCGGAAGATCATGGGTTTATAAAAATGGCAGAAACAGAAGAACTAATTCTTTATGTAGAGCACGAGTCACTCGGGATTGCGATTAAAGCCAAACAAACAGGCTATGTTTGGCAATCTGGCGTCCATGGTAATGAGGATGCCCAACTAAATGAAACGTGGCGAGATATGGCAAATTCAGCGCTAACTGTTGAGTACTTAGACCAGCGTGACACGATCCAAACAGAAAGTCTTGTTACATACAATCCTGACATACATGTGGAGCAAACGGACTCAGGCTTTAAAGCAGACGTTGTGTTTGGACGATCAAATATTGAATTGACACTATTGGTTTCGTTAGATGGTGAACGATTGCAACTTACTATACCTGAAGAATCCATTGTAGAGGGTGATCGAGCTAAGCTTGTAACATTGCGCTTGTACCCGTTTCTAGGTGCTGCAGATGAGAACCTATCTGATGGATACTTATTTATTCCAGATGGAAGCGGTGCGTTAATTCGATTTGAAGAAGAAGCAAGAGCGACTTCGCCATATCGAGCCCCTGTTTACGGAGAAGACGCAGCATTTGAACGGAATCAAACAGCCGTTTCTTTATTAAATGAGCCCTTATCAATTTCTTACCCCGTATTTGGTGTTGTACATGGAGAGAAACAAAATGGGTTCGCAACCATACTTGGAGAGGGTAAGCATTATGCGACGATTTTGGCCTATCCAAAAGGAGCATCAACTGATTTTTATTGGGCGACTGCTTACTATACATTTCGTCATGAGTATTATCAACCAACTAATCAAAGTGGTGATGGTTTTAATACGTACCAAACTGAGCGACTTTTATACGGAATTGAACAAGAGCGTGTGTTCTTACAAGAGGATCATGCTAGCTATGTGGGGATGGCCCATGCGTATCAAGAATACTTAGCAACAAATGAACGACTGCCTGAGCAAAAGGATCAAGTGCAGCTAAATGTAACCTTCTTAGGTGGGGAAACAAAACGGCGCTTTTTTTGGAGGACGGTTGAACCTGTAACCCCTGTTGCAGCTATTGCTAACCACGCTGCAGAACTGAATCAGGCAGGTGTGAAGAACATGCAAATTACGTATCGTGGTTGGCTGGCTGGAGGGTTGACAGGAACATTGCCGCGAAAGGATGGGTTTGAATCAGCACTTGGTACAACAGGTGAGCTTGCCTCTACACAACAGTATCTAGCGGATCTTAACATTCCTTTTTATTTTCAAACCGATTATACGAAAGCGTACGATGGGGCTGCAGGCTTTTCAGGACAACATGATGTTGTGAGACGATTAAATGGTGAGGCAGCATTGGAGGTAAGAACGTTTTGGGATCATTTTTTGCTAACGCCTGAGTGGGCGCTTAACACTGTTGATGCAGATCTATCGATGTACAAAGAGAATGGCATTAACCGATTATCGATTGATACGACCGCTTCTGAATTGTTTAGTCATTATACAAAAAGGACGGTTATGCAGCGCGACGAAGTGCTTCAACAATATGAAATGCTATTCGAAAAACTACTATCTGAAGTTGGGCCATTAGCACTGAATCGACCGAATGATTATGCCTGGAAGTATGCCGAAAGCTTTCAACAGATTCCCCTTTACTCGTCCAATTACACGGTAGTAACCGATACGGTGCCGTTTCTGCAAATTGTTTTAAAGGGGCATGTACCTTACTTTGGAGAATTCTCTAATTTTCATAATCAAACCGAGCAAGACCTTCTTCGGATGATTGAATACGGTGCTTATCCATCGTTCTTGTTAACAACAGAGTCTCCAGATGTACTTTTCAATACGCCTTCCGAAGATTTATTTACGTCACAATTTTCTACGTGGAAAGAAGATGTGACGAATCAATATGAATTAGCAATTCAAACTTTAGAACCTGTTGAGGGTGAACAGATTATAAACAGAGTTGTGCACGGAACGGGATTAATTGAAATGGTTTATTCAAACGGACTATCGGTAGTTGTGAACTATCGGCAAGCGGATGCAACTATTAATGGACTGGTACTTTCTCCGTTAAGCGCCAAGACCGTCCAGAGTTCAGAACTTGCTAGAGACAAGGAGGATCGCCCATGAATCGGTTAACGATGAAAACAAAAAAAACGCTAACTGGATATGGGTTTATACTTCCTTGGATCATTGGATTCGCGATCTTCACGGCATTTCCATTATTTTATTCCATTTATTTAAGTTTTCATGATGTCATTATTACACCAAATGGCATTCAAACAACGTACACACATTTTTCAAATTATACGGATGCGTTTGTTGTCGATAGTCAATTTGTGCAAATTCTAGTAACGTACTTACGTGAATTCGCGTTTTCCGTACCGGTCATTTTAGTGTTCTCTTTAATTATTGCGCTACTTTTAAATCAGCCAATACGGTTTCGTGGATTGTTCCGGATGGTGTTCTTTCTGCCAGTTATTATTATAAGTGGGCCAGTGGTGAAACAATTAATTGATCAAGAAATGACAAGTATACCTGTTCCAGAAAATAATCTTCTTTTTGTGTATTTACTAGCAGGTGATGGTATAGTCAGCACCGTTTTTACGTATTTAATGGATAATCTCGTTATGACTCTTTGGTTTTCAGGTGTACAAATTTTAATTTTTCTAGCTGCTTTGCAGAAAATTGATCGTCACATTTATGAAGCAGCAAAAATCGACGGTGCATCGAACTGGGAATGCTTCTGGAAAGTAACGCTTCCAAGTTTATTTCCGATTGTGGTAGTAAATACCATCTATACTACGGTTATGTACTCCATTTTTGCATTAAATGGTGTTGTACTTCATATCCAAAGCCATATGTTTCGTGTAGAGACTGGATTTGGTTACGCCTCTGCCTTATCTTGGATTTACTTTGCTGTTATCTGCTTACTCTTACTTCTAATCGTTGGCTTTATGACAGTACGCGGACGTAAGGGGGGAGCATCATGAATATACAAACTAAGAAAGTAAAGAAAAAGCGTTCCATCGTTGGTTTCACAAAAATAAGAAAGCTGTTAATAGGGAGCCAAGATAATAGCGGGTTCATACTAAAGATACTTGTTTATAGTTTATTAGTCGCAATCGGATATGTGTACTTATTTCCAGTGTTGTACATGGGTGTATTTAGCTTTAAACGTTTAGATGATTTACTAAATCCTCTCGTCACTTGGATTCCGACAGGACTGTATTGGGAGAATTTCAGTAGAGCATTAGAGGTGCTTAATTTTTGGCCAACATTATGGCAAACCTTGTATGTCACTGTTTTACCAGCTGCTATTCAAACAGGTGTTGCTGCTGTTGTTGGTTATGGATTTGCAAGATTTTCATTCCCTTTTAAGAAAACACTGTTTGCGCTCGTATTAGTGACGTTTATTATTCCTCCTCAAGTTACGTTGATTCCGCGTTATGTGTTTTTTAACGACCTTGGGTTGCTCGGAAGCATTCAATCGTTCCTTTTACCAGCTTTGTTTGCTCAAGGGATTAACAGTGCCATATTCATTTTAATTTTCTATCAGTTTTTTCGATTACTGCCAGATTCACTTGAAGAGGCTGCACAACTTGATGGGGCGGGAAATGTACGCATTTTCTTAACCATTGCTTTACCAATGGCTGTACCAGCAATGATTATTTCATTTTTGTTTTCGCTCGTGTGGTATTGGAATGAAACGGGATTGGCAGCCATTTACTTTGGAAATAGTTTAACAACCTTACCACTTGAACTACAGCGTTTTTCTATTGTTTATGAACAAATGTATGGTGGCGAAGGAAGTTTTGATTTTATTAATGAAGGCATTCAAATGGCGGGGACACTTATTACCATTCTGCCGCTGCTCATTATTTATTTTATTGCACAGCGATGGTTTGTTGAAGGTGTAGATCGATCAGGAATAGCAGGAGAATAAGGGAGAGATTTACTTTGACTAGAGAAGACATTATTCAAGAAGAAGCGTATAGAAGTTTTTTATTTTTTTGGCAGGAGGCCAATACAGATTCATCTAGTCCTGGTTTTGGGTTAATACGGGATAAAACAGGTGACGACGCTGTTCATGTTGCCAGTATTGCATCGGTAGGATTTGGTTTGTCTGCAATCGTTATTGGAGTTGAGCGAGAATGGATTACGAAAGAAGAAGGATATAATCGAACGAAAGGGACATTAGAGACATTTCTGCATCGAGTGGAGCATATCGATGGTTTTTTCTATCATTTTCTTGATATGAGAACAGCTAAACGCTACAAAGAATACCATGATTGTGCGTCTATTATTGATACATCTCTTTTTATAAACGGTGCCATTACGTCAGCTGAATATTTCGGTGGAGATATTGCTAAGTTAGTCGAGCAAATCTATGAGCGGATAAATTGGCAAACGTATTACAACAAAGAAACAAATCAATTCTATATGGGATTTGATGAAAAAACAGGTGGATTTGGTCAGTGGGATATGTACGCGGAGCAAATGATGCAATATATGCTTGGAACCGCGTCACCTTCATACCCAGTCCCAGTGAAGATTTATGACGGATTTGAACGTCAAGTAGGTACATACGGGGACTACACGTTTTATCACTCACCAGGAGGGCAACTATTTACACACCAGTTTTCACATGCATGGTTCCAATTTAAAGGAGTCGTTGATAAAGATGGAATTGATTGGTTTGACAATTCGATTAAAGCGACTCTTGCTAGTAGACAACACGCCATTGATCATCAAGACTCTTTTCAAACGTGGTCAGAGCATTCTTGGGGGCTAACAGCTAGTGAAGGGCCAAATGGTTATCATGGGCACGGCACACCACCGTATCATCCACATGTTGATGTAAAAAATGATGGTACAGTAGCTCCATGTGCGGCTGCTGGTTCTATTGTCTTTACACCTGAACAATCGAAAGATGCTTTAGAACATTTTTATCGCAATCATCCTCAATTGTGGAGCAAATATGGGTTTTTAGATGCTTTTAATTTAGATATGGATTCGCCGTGGTATTCAGAACGCGTCATTGGGATTGATAAAGGCATTACATTGTTAATGATTGAGAATGAACGTAGTGGCTTAATATGGGATCTTTATATGAACAATGCCATTATACAGAGAGCACAAAAGCTATTGGGGTTTAGAACATTACAAGAAGTTTAAGAAGGGATGTTCCCATGATCGAAATAAAAGAAAAAAAGATTTATATCGATGGCAAGCCCCAATTGATTCTATGTGGTGAAATTCATTATTTTCGGCTCGAAAAAACGGAATGGCAGGATCGAATAAACAAATTAAAAGCAGCAGGGTGTAATGCTGTAGCTACATATGTTCCATGGATTTGTCATGAGTCAGTGGAAGGAGAAATCGATTTAACAGGGGAGACAAGGTCGGAATTAGATTTGATTAGTTATATCAACCTCTGTCACGAAAATGATCTCTATTTCATTGTGAAGCCAGGTCCGTTCATTATGGCAGAAATGAAGAATGAAGGAATACCTTACTGGATTTACGAAAAGCATCCTCATATTGTACCAATTGGCTGGGATGGAAGAGCAGGTTCAACGCCAACTGTTGATTATACGCACCCTGATTTTTTAAATGAAGCGAAGGGATGGTATAAAGAGGTCATGACAGCAATTGTACCCATGTTACATGAAAACGGTGGGCCTATTATTGCTGTTCAACTTGATAATGAAGTGGGGATGCTTGATTGGGTTAGCAACACACCAGATTTAACAGACCATGTTATTGCGTCATTTCTGAGCTGGTTAAGGGAAACGTATAGCGAAAGCGAGGATCGTTATCCGATTCCGCTAACCGCTGAAGCGATTCGTTCTCCAGATGAATCGTATACCGCTATGCTTCATTTGGACCTTGGCTATTTTATGCGACAACGATTTGCATTGTATATTAAGTGTTTACGAGGTTATGCGGAGATGTTTGGTGTACATGCTATCCCATTTATTGTTAACATTCATGGAACTGGTGGTGGGCGTGGCTTTACGTTTCCAATTGGCATTAGCCAACTTTATGAAAGTTATACCCAAGCACCTGGGTACTTGTCGGGTTCTGATATCTATTTTGGGGATTTAACGATGGAAACATTCCAAGATTTGTATCTTATAAACGGAATGATGGATGCGGTTCATAGACCGGAACAACCCCTCTCATCTATTGAATTTAATTGTGGAGATGGTAACTTTGGTGAGAATTATGGAGGGCGTTATGACCCTTCAGCAGCTGATTTAAAAGCAAGAATGTGTATAGCGCAAGGGAATCGGTTACTAAACTATTATTTATTTGCTGGTGGTCAAAATTATCGGTTTAATCAAGTGCACGGAGATGGAAATGATCGTATCGCTGCGACAGGGGAACGGCATGGATTTGCTGCGCCAATTGACCCTGAAGGCTACGAAAATTATACATATCCACGTATGGCAGAATCCATTCAAACCGTAATGGCACAGAAGGAACAGCTTGCCGCGATGGAGGAAGAGCGAGATTCACTCGTGTTCGGCTTTATTCCTGATTATTTTATGACAGAATATCGCTACCCAAAGAGTCACAGGATGAAAATGTTGTACCAAAATCTTGAAACTTACCGCGCTCATGGTGCATGGGAGATTATGGGCAGAGCGCTCTTGCTCGCTAACTATCGGTTTACAGGCCATGATGTTCAAAACAAGGAACTGGATCCTTCTGAACAAAAAGCAATTGTGCTCCCTTCGGCATCGTACATGAGTCGGTCGATTCAGAAAAAGCTCGTAACGTATATGAAAAACGGGGGCACGGTTTTATTGTACGGAGAAGCACCCACGTATGATATGGAAGGGAACAAATGCCAACTCTTGCTTGAAGCGGCTAATGTGGAGGTTGTTAAGACGAGGCATGCAACTGAAAAGCAGTTTTTGTCTGTAGTGGCAAGGGGGCTAGCTTCTCCAAGACCTGAAGTGCGCACACACGTTGCACAAGTCTTTTCGAGTCAAGATGCAGAGCCGATCTTTCAGTTATACGGTACAGATGAGCTCACATCATTTAAAGAACAAGTAGGTCAAGGAACGCTAATGGTGATAGGAAATGCGTATCGTTGTGACATTGACTTGTTTCAAAAATTGCTAACATCCGTAGGTGTACAGCCAACCCTTTCTCACGATTACAAGCATCACGGTCTTTTTATGACATCCACAAGAGATGAAAAGGGACAACGCTTTATTCATGTGCTCAACTTAGATGGGCTTGAGAAGTCTTTTGCCATTTATGAACATAAACAAATGTTATTTAATCGCGTGAATGTCCATCTTGATGCACGGGCAGGTTTGCTACTGCCGCTTAATGTTTCTTATGGTTCTGTGAAAATACTATACGCTACAGCAGAGGTAAAGTGGTATCAGAAAACTTCGATGACATTTAAAGGGAGTCGTAAAGGTTTTGTGATTTTTTTACAGACAAAACAAGTTGTTCAAGTCGGTTCTGGAGTAATGGTGAAGCGCTTGGAAAACCATCATTATTTACTGCAAGCAGAGCAAGCCGAATGTACAATAACGTTTAGGTAGAGACGGACCTGTTCATTTACAGAGCATTCTCTTAGCTAATCAAGTGGTTAGTAACTAACTTTACATTTTTTAATTTTTCAGGTAATGTAAAAATGAATGAAGTAGGAGGTGAGTAGATTGGATTCTTTTAATGGTAGCCAGGCAAAACGATTAGCGTATTTATGGATGTGTCAGGCGATTTTTTCAGCAGTAGTTAAAAATTGGATTAGTCTGTCCGTTTTTAAACAACTGTATAGGAAAATAAACCATTAGAAAGAAACACGTCTGTCTACTCGCATACGGTAACACATGCAGCAGCGATCTTTCGCTGCTTTTTTCGTGTTTTGTTTCTTTCTTGACAAAAGGAGAAGCAAATGATTGATTTTTACGGCAAGAATATGGGTCAAAATTATGCAGGGAATCAAATTTTTGAGCAAGTATCCCTTCAATTAAATGCAGGGGAGCGCGTTGGATTAGTTGGTAGGAACGGAGAGGGAAAGTCTACACTAGCTAAGTTGATAGCTGGTATAGAAAAGCCTTCTGCTGGTGAAGTGGGTTGGCGCAAGGGATTAACAAAAGCGTTGTTAAATCAGACGCCTGACTATAAGGGGCTTTCTGTAAAGGATGTGTTAGAACTTCCTTTTTCTTCATTAAAGGAATTAGAAAAAAAGTTGAAAGGTATTGAAGTGAACTTGAGTAAGCCGCTAAGTCAGAAAGTGCTGTCCCAGTTGCTAAACGAATACGCGGAATTACAAGAACGGTATAGCAATAATGGTGGATATGACTACCAATCTACTATACGTAAAGTGCTTACAGGTCTAGGGTTGCAACAGTACTTGGATCAACAATGGGAATGGTTAAGTGGTGGAGAACGATCAAAAGTAGAACTTGCTTGCTTGATCGTAAAGAAGCCTGACCTTATTATTCTTGACGAACCCACTAATCATTTAGATCTTCTTGCTGTAGACTGGTTAATTCATTGGTTGAACCAATATGATGGCAGTCTTGTCGTCATATCTCACGACCGCTTTTTTCTGGACCAAGTGATAACAAAAGTATGGGAAATGGATCAAGGTACGGTGTATGACTATAAGGGCAATTACACTAGTTTTATCCACCAGAGAGAAGAGCGATTGCTTAAAGCATTCCAGCATTATGAAAATCAGCAAAAGAAAATCAAAAAAATGAAAGAAACAATCAAGCGTTTAAAAGAATGGGCAAACCAAGCAAATCCACCTAATGCAGGTATGCATAGACAAGCAAAGAGTATGGAAAAAGCATTGAATCGAATACAACTTATACAAAAGCCTGTTCATGGAAAGAAGGTAGATCTGACTTTTACCGAATCCCACCGCAGTGGTCGAGATGTGTTTCAATTTAAGGGTGTTTTCTTTGCTTATCGTGACAACGTTATTCTTAAAGAAGCTCACTTTCTTGCGCGACACCAAGAGCGAATTGCCATTACTGGACCAAATGGGGCAGGGAAATCGACAATTTTTGAACTATTGCGCGGGAAATATTCTCCGCAACAAGGGAATGTTATGGAGGGAGCCAGTGTTTCGGTAGGCTATTTGTCACAACATATTCCTGAATTAGTTAATGAAAAGACAGTTCTAGAAGCATATCGAGAATATGCCGCTATTGATATTGGAGCAGCTCGTTCAAAGCTGGCACAGTTTTTATTTTATGGTACGGATGTGTATAAGAAAACAGAGGACTTAAGTGGAGGAGAACGAATGCGTTTGCGGTTGGCTCAACTAATGGAAGAATCCCATAATGTGCTGCTTTTAGATGAGCCTACAAATCACCTTGATATTGAATCGAGAGAAGTGTTAGAAGAAGCAATCGATCAATATGTTGGAACGGTTATAACGGTCTCCCACGATCGGTATTTTCTGAATAAGTATTTTCCTGTTACGTACTGGTTACAAGAAGGGGTATTAACACGATATGAAGGATCCATTTCATATGCACAAGACGTTCGAGCTAGAATGTCATAATAACTGCTGGATCGATTGATTTACCGTTTTGAAAAGCACGAGCGAAAAAAGAAAAAAGTGCTTTCGACGAAACTGCTGTGGAAACAACAGCTAACCTGTCGTTAGCACTTTTTTTAGGGTGGTTGCATAACCGTGTCAACGATCTACTTCTTCATCATCATCGATGTCGGTTAAACTAGCTACTTTCCCATCATCAACTCGTACCTCTAAAAGTTGGTCATCTTTTTTTAGGGCAAAGATTCCACTATTAAAATCGGTTTGTAAATGTTTGAAGAAAATACCTTCATATGTTTGTCCGTCTAAGTCATCAAAATGAAGGTCAAAGGTGCCTTCTTCATCTTCTACTAAGTATGCATGAACACCGCGTTCAAAATTCCAGTCCTCTGTTTCCTCAGCACGCTCTTTCGGAACGACATGAAGATCAGCAAATGGGGCTTCTTCTAATAATTCGTGCACGATTGATCCACCAAGTAACTTCGCCCAAATGCTTTCGATAAACTGGCCAATTACAATTTGCGACGCGTGCAATTCTTTTGCTTTCGTTGTAATGACTTTTGTAATATCGTGATAATGTGATTTTTCTACAATAAGAGTAGCGTTAAATGTACCAGCTAATTCACGAAATAATGTCATATCCACTTCTTTATCATTTTTAAATTCTTCATCAGGTAAAGAATCAAAAACAAGTATAGTTAAAGGGGCGTTTAACTGCTTAGCTAGTCCAGCACCTCGAGTAATGAGCTTTTTTCCATTGTGTCCATAATTTACGCAAACGAGTATGTTTTCTTTTATTGACATGTATATACACTCCTTCCATCACTAAGCGATATTATTCCCTGATTTACAAGGGTTAAACGCGTTTTAAGCTCTCTAAAACAGACCCCGAATTTGAAATGCTTATCCATTTTATTTAAAATGCGTACAGAGAGGTGAAAAATCATGTTGATTGATACACATGTACATTTAAATGCAGATCAGTTTGAGGATGACGTAAACGAAACGATTTTGCGAGCAAGAGAAGCTGGCGTTAAGGAAATGGTTGTAGTCGGTTTCGATGAGAAAACCATTAATCGAGCAATGGAACTAATTGAAAAAGATGATCATATATATGCGGCTATTGGCTGGCACCCAGTGGATGCAGTTGATATGACAGATGATCATTTAAGTTGGATTGAAGAACTCTCAAAGCATCCAAAAGTAGTCGCACTCGGCGAAATGGGCTTGGATTATTATTGGGATAAATCGCCAAAAGAGGTGCAAAAAGACGTTTTTCGAAAGCAAATCGCTCTGGCAAAAAAAGTGAAGCTTCCGATTATCATTCATAATAGAGATGCGGATCAAGACGTTGTGGATTTATTAGAAGAGGAGCAGGCAAAAGAAGTGGGTGGCGTCATGCATTGTTTCGGAGGAAGTGTTGAAACTGCTGAACGTTGTATAAAGAATAACTTTTATATTGGCTTAGGAGGACCAGTTACGTTTAAGAATGCAAAGCGGCCAAAAGAAGTGGCTAAGCAAATTCCATTGAATCGATTAGTAGTGGAAACAGATGCACCGTTTCTCGCGCCTCATCCGTACCGTGGAAAGCGAAATGAGCCTGCTTATGTGAAACGAGTAGCAGAGGATATCGCTGATATACGTGAAATGTCATTTGAGGAATTGTGTCAAAAAACAACTGAAAATGCAAAGAAATTATTTGGATTAAATGAACAATAGAAAACAAATAATGCAGGGATAATGCAGAAAAATGTCAAAGATTACTGGAATATTACGTTTATGTAACGTCTGTTGACAGTGTACAGGTTGGTCTTTATAATTCAGTCCTTGAGGAGGGACTGAAAATGGACCAATTGTCAAAACACGTTGATTTAACAAATAATCGACTTCCATTACAAACAAAAACGTTTCTCGTAGTTGGCCTATTTATTGCTCTTATTTTATTTTTTACTGGCTTATACGAATGGAACAAAAAATCCGTTATTATTAACGTAAACGGGGAAGAGTCGGTTATAACAACGCATGCACAATCAATAGAAGAACTACTTTTTAGTTTAGACATAGACGTAACCGAGCATGATCTGGTCGTACCACATCTTGAGACAGAATTATCTGATGACATGAACATTCTTTACAAGCAAGCGCATATGGTCACTTTAGAAGTGAACGATGAACAAGTTCAAGTGCCGACTACGGTGGACACCATCTATGATTTTATACAGGAACAAGGATATGATTATCGCTCAGAAGACCAATTAGTACCTCATGGTGAATCAGCTATTGAAGACGGTTTGACTATTACATATAAACCTTCAGTTGAGCTTCATTTTGCATATGATGGAACGGAAGATACATACTGGAGTGCATCAGCGACTGTCGCTGACTTTTTGAAAGAAGCAAATGTGGAACTAGGTGAAGAAGACCGAGTAGAACCAAGTCTTAATGAAATCCTTGAAGAGGGCTTATCCATACAGCTAATTAGAGTTGAAAAAGTCACCGATGTCATTGAGGAGTCAACGGCGTACGAGACAATTCGTGAAAATGACGACACACTTAAAACAGGTGTAGAGCGAGTTGTTGAACAAGGCGAGCGCGGAAAACAAGAGCTTCATTATGAGATTACGTATGAAAATGGCGAAGAAATTAGCCGCAAGTTAATTGATACAAAAATGGTAGCAGAGCCAAAAGAGCGAATTATTGCTGTAGGAACAAAAGAAGAAGAGGCGAAACAGTTTGTTGCGGAAACAAAAACAGCTAACGCTACCGTTAGTCAGCCGACAAAAACGAGCACGTCAAGTTCTTCAAATGAAACCAATAAACCAAAAGAACCTAGTCAACCAAAAGAAATGAATCAGGCAAAAACGATTCAAATGACAGCAACGGCTTATTCAGCTGAATGTAATGGCTGTAGCGGGATTACGGCAACAGGCATTAATCTTTTAAGTGACCGCAATATGAAAGTTGTAGCGGTTGATCCAAGTGTAATTCCATTAGGGTCTAGAGTTCATGTAGAAGGTTATGGAGAAGCGATTGCTGGGGATACTGGTGGTGCAATTACTGGAAACAAAATTGATCTCCATGTTCCGACAAGTAGTGAAGCAATGAGTTACGGACGTAAGACAGTCAATGTAACCATCCTTGATTAAACCATGAAAAGAAGCGAACGCTAGTCGCTTCTTTTTTTTTTGGTATAAAACAGCTAAAATAAAAGGAGTATATGTGATACATGAAAGAGGAAAAAATGAAGATAAAAGAAATAATCGTTGTAGAAGGACGATCAGACACAGTTGCGATAAAGCGAGCGGTTGATGCAGATACGATTGAAACAAATGGATCTGCGATTGGTGAAGACGTATTAAAACGTATAGAACTCGCCTATGAAAGAAGAGGCGTCATTATCTTAACCGATCCAGATTATCCTGGTACTCGTATTAGAAGAATTGTCAGTGAACGTGTCCCGGGTAGTAAACACGCATTTATCCCAAAAGCAAAAGCAATGAGAAACAATCGGACTTTAGGTGTGGAACATGCAAGTGATGAGGCAATTCGTCAAGCACTAGAAGATGTGCGTTCCACAGGAAAAGATCATTATAAATCGGCTATTTCTGTTAGCGATTTAATAAAGGCCGGTTTGCTGTCAGGTGCCGGAGCAAAGAAGAAAAGGGAAGCGTTAGGGGAACGACTAGCGATTGGCTATGCCAATGGAAAACAATTAAAAAAAAGACTGGATGCCTTTGAAATTACGATAGAAGAGTTTGCACAAGCATTAAAGGACATTGAGGTAACGGAGGAATTACGTACGTGAAAAAAGACATTGCGACACCAGCTCGAACGAAAGAAATATTAGCGAAGCATCGCTTTCAATTAAAAAAAAGTTTAGGACAAAATTTCTTAATTGATTTAAATATATTAAACGGAATTGTTGAAGCGAGTGGGTTTACAGAAGAAGACGGTGTCATTGAAATTGGTCCAGGTATCGGCGCACTAACGGAACAATTGGCGAAAAAAGCAAAAAAAGTCGTCGCGTTTGAAATTGACGATCGGCTTCTTCCTATATTAGAAGATACGCTGTCCCCTTATCCAAATGTGGAAGTCATTCATCAAGATGTATTAAAAGCCGACCTTGTTGACATCATCGCTTCTAAGTTTAACGATACGGAACATGTGCATGTCGTTGCTAATTTGCCTTACTATGTGACAACACCAATCTTGATGAAATTGTTAGAGGATCGCTTACCGCTTAAAAGCATTACGGTTATGATTCAAGCGGAGGTGGCTGATCGTATTGCAGCTGGCCCATCAACAAAAGAATACGGCGCCTTATCCATAGCCGCTCAATATTACTCGGATGCAAAAAAACGTCTGCATGTACCTGCGAGTGTCTTTGTACCAGCACCACGCGTAGATTCTGCTGTGTTAAAACTAACCATTCGAGATCAGCCTTTAGTACATGTAACGGATGAAGCATGGTTCTTTAAAGTGTTTCATGCCTGTTTCGCCAATCGCAGAAAAACCATTATCAATAACCTGGTTCATAATTTAGTGGGAAAAGAAAAAAAAGCATTGGCACAGCAAGGGTTGGAACAAGCAAATATAGATCCGATGCGAAGAGGCGAAACGTTATCAATTGAAGAATTTGCTGCTTTAAGTAATGAATTAGATCAACTGTTAGACGAAAGCCGTTAAAACGAGTCACAGCCCCCTATATACTCACATAGGCTAGACGAGAGGGGGCAACGTGATGACAGTGAAAACGGGTGATATAGTTGGTCGTCTCTCTTATAAATGTGATCTTTTATTTCGAGTATTGACCATTTCGAATGATGTAGTAACCCTTGTAGGGGAAGAAATGCGCTTACTTGCCGATGCGCCAATGGATGATTTAAAAGTGATGACGTTGAAGGAACGAGAAGAGGATAAAAATAAAGTGAAAGAGCAAGAAGAAGCCTCTTATCGTTTATTTCGTCAGGACGCAAAGCTCATGAAACGCAGACAAGATTATCAAACACATGCTGGTTATGAAGAAACATCACATTTCTTTGAGTTAAGAGGAAGAGTGTTACACCTCGATGGTGATGCGAACTATTTAAATCGATGTACAGATATTTACAATAAATTAGGAGTTCCTGTTTACGGTGTTCATCTTGCGGAAAAAGAGATGCCGTCCCAATTAGCTTCTTTATTAAAAATGGTGCAACCAGATATTTTAGTGGTCACAGGTCATGATGCGTATTCAAAAGCAAAAGGAAATCGAAATGACCTAAAGGCTTATCGTCACACAAAGTATTTCGCTGAATGTGTGCGTATTGCCCGTAATCATACAAAAGACCTCGATCGTTTACTAATCTTTGCCGGCGCGTGTCAGTCTCATTTTGAAACGTTAATACGAGCTGGAGCGAATTTTGCGTCTTCACCGGATCGTGTCAATATCCACGCCTTAGACCCTGTATATATAGCTTCTAAATTAAGTCGAACATCATTTTCTGATACGGTTAATTTATGGGATATTATTCGAAATACCATTACCGGCCAAAAAGGTCTTGGTGGAATTGAAACGAAAGGTAGCATGAGACTCGGATTACCATACAAAGAAGAATACGAAGATGAAATAGATCCTTCTTAGCTACTGGATGAACCGGCAGGAACTTGAGGAATAACAACATGAATGACGGGCGCTTCGATTATGAGCAACGTCAAAGCTCTTTTGAAAGCATGTCCGTCATCTTCTTACGCTATTGTTATTCTTTTTCCATGCGCGGCTTTAACGGATTTATTTACTGATGAAAGGCATGCCAAATTATCAATGGGTATATTTTTTTAAAAAAATTAATGAAAAGATGTCAATTTCTAATAAAATTGGACAAAAAACATATACTATCTACAACATATTACAATATTAGTCATTGACACAAGCATGGAACGTTGTTAAAATTATTTATTTTGACTTTCAAACCATTCCTTGGTATAATGTCTATAGTGAGGTGGTTGTGGAAAATGGCAAAGACGTTAATTGACATTAAGCGAGCACTAGATAGTAACATTGGAAAGAAAATAACAATTAAAGCAAATGGAGGACGTAAAAAATCGTCTGAACAGTCAGGTATGATTGAAGAGACGTATCCGTCTGTATTTATTGTTAAGCTAGATGAAGATCAAAATTCTGTTGAGCGTGTTTCTTATAGTTATGCAGATGTTTTAACGGAAACTGTACAATTACTATTACCAGGTGACAGCGGTAAGCCCGCAACGCTCATCTAAGAAACGAGACTTTCTTTCCAAAAAAAAGAAAGTCTTTTTTTTTGGATTTGTGCACACTATAAACGCAGTTAATAATCAAGCAAAGGGGCGGTTTTATCATGAGCAGAAGACGAGGCGTTATGTCCGATCGCTTAAAGGAAGAAATTGCAAAAGAGCTTGGCTTTTATGACACTGTAGAAAAAGAAGGTTGGGGCGGCATTAAAGCAAAGGATGCCGGCAACATGGTAAAGCGAGCAATTGAGCTGGCTGAACAAAACCTTCATGCACGAAAATAATTACTGTGGTCTATGGTTCAGTGGTATTCCCACTGAATCGTAGATTTTTTGTTTAAACAATCTCTATTTGGGAATAGTAATACTACTAACCTATTAAATTGGAGATGATGAAAATGAGTTTACAAGAATATATTACCGAAATTAACAATATGTTGGAAGAAGCGAAGACACCTGTACATAATGAGAATAACGAGTAAATCACCCTTTTTTCACTAAGGGTGTTTTTTTATGATGCATCGAACAGGAGAAAAGGTGGTATGTTCGATTCACAAGTGATAAAATAACCTCAGCATTATGCATGTATAGAAGGTGAGAAAGTGAAGGTTTCCATTAAGGCACCGGCAAAGATTAATTTGTCATTAGATGTATTAAGAAAGCGTAACGATGGTTATCATGAAGTAAAAATGATTATGACCATGGTTGATTTAGCGGACCGAATTGATTTAACAAGTTGTGACTCTGGAAAAATAACGGTGGATGTTTCAGAGGGTTTTGTTCCAAATGACGAACGGAACTTTGCTTACCAAGCGGCCGCTTTGTTAAAGAAGAAATACAAGGTATCAGCAGGTGTTCATATTTATATTACAAAGCGTATACCTGTAGCTGCAGGACTTGCAGGCGGAAGTAGCGATGCAGCAGCAACGTTGAAAGGGTTAAATCAGCTATGGGAGCTTGGTTTGACGCTGGATCAACTAGCTGAATTAGGTGCTGAAATTGGCTCTGATGTTTCTTTTTGTGTGTATGGCGGAACTGCGCTTGCCACAGGTAGAGGTGAAATCATTGAATCCATTCCATCTCCACCACCGTTATGGGTCATCCTTGCTAAGCCACCAATTGGTGTTTCAACTAAGGAAATCTACGGTAATGTAAAGCTTCATCGGGCTAAGCATGCGGATACTGAAGCGATGCTTACAGCGCTTGAGAATCAAGATACAGACGGCATTTTCGCCCATCTTCATAATACGTTAGAAGATGTGACACTCGAATTGTATCCAGAAGTAAAGCATTTAAAGGACCAGATGAAACGATTTGGTGCAGATGCTGTGTTAATGAGTGGAAGTGGGCCAACTGTTTTTGGTTTAGTGAAAACAGAATCAAGAGTGAATCGAATTTATAACGGATTAAGAGGTTTTTGCGAAGAAGTTCACGCTGTTCGATTAATTCGTACAAGCAATACTTGTCCAAAACCGGATGAAAGTGATATCTTATAAGTATATAATTCGGTTATGGCTCGGAGGGATTATGAAAAAATTAAAACGTAGTTCACGTCTGGTTGATATGACGTATTTTTTGCTCCAACATCCACATGAAGTAATCTCATTAACGCATTTTTCGGAGCGTTACCAAGCAGCGAAGTCATCTATTAGTGAGGATTTAGTTATTATTAAAGAAATGTTTGAAGATGAAGGCTATGGAGCGCTGTTAACGATCCCAGGGGCAAGTGGCGGTGTGAAATATATGCCGAGAATGAATAAGGAAGAAGCAGAAACGCTTGTTCATCAACTAGTCCTTGATCTAAATAAGCCGGAACGTATTTTACCTGGCGGGTATCTGTACATGATGGATGTATTAGGAAATCCTAAATTGTTACATGAAGTCGGTCGATTATTTGCGGCTGCGCTGTATGATAAAGAGATTGATGCTGTTATGACGGTTGCCACAAAAGGTATTCCACTTGCATATGCAGTAGGTCAGCACTTAGGAGTACCGGTTAGTATTGTGCGGCGTGATCATAGAATTACGGAAGGATCGATGGTGAGCATTAATTATGCTTCAGGTTCATCAGACCGTATTCAAACCATGACTTTAGCTAGACGAAGCTTAGCTGCTGGTTCTAAAGTATTCATTGTGGACGATTTTATGAAAGCTGGTGGAACTATTCGCGGAATGGTTGATCTATTAGCAGAATTTGATGCAGATCTAGTAGGGATCGGCGTGCTAGTTGAAGCGGCTGAGGTGTCTGAACGGTTGGTCGATGATTACGTGTCGTTAACGAAGCTAACGAATGTCGATGCTCGCGAAAAGCAGATTGAATTGTTAAGTGGGAATATATTAGATCGATTACATTAAAAGGGGACAAAAAAATGAAAATTGTTCATACGACGAATGCACCACAAGCAATTGGACCTTACTCACAAGGAATGATTGTAAACAATATGTTCTACAGCTCTGGTCAAATTCCTCTAACAGCGGAAGGCGAACTTATAAAAGGAACAGTTGAAGAGCAAACGCATCAAGTTTTCCATAACCTTAAAGCGGTTTTAAAGGAAGCCGGTTCTTCTCTTGATAAGGTAATTAAAGCAACCGTATTCATTAAAGATATGAATGATTTTCCACGCATTAATGAGGTTTATGGAGAATACTTCTCGGAGCATAAACCAGCCCGTTCATGTGTTGAAGTTGCTCGTTTACCGAAAGATGTATTAATTGAAATTGAAGTAATTGCTTTAGTATAAAAAAGAAAAAGCTAAGCGAAACGAAAGCTTCTCTGTTTTGCTAGCTTTTTTTTGTAAAAGGAATGACGTTTATATGGAGCGATTAAAGTTGTTTTAACGTTTGTTTCTTATTACGGTTCTTGGTACGTTGTACTGAAACGAGGATGAATGTAATTATTTTTTGAAAAATCGTAAAAAAACTTCAATTGTTTGAAGGAAAAAGGAAACCTCTCTAGAATGTAGTATACAGATAATCTATAAGAGAGGTGACCATCATGGAAATTACTGACGTAAGGTTACGGCGTGTCCAAACGGAAGGGCGTATGCGGGCAATTGCATCTATAACAATTGACCATGAATTCGTTGTTCACGATATTCGTGTAATCGATGGAAACAACGGCCTATTCGTTGCAATGCCGAGCAAGAGAACACCTGACGGAGAATTTAGAGACATTGCACACCCAATCTCCTCTAAAACTAGGGAAAAGATTCAAGTGGCTGTTATAGACGAGTACGAGCGAGTAGGAGAATATGAAGACGCTACCAATTATGAAGAAGCTGGTGCTTCGTAACAATAGGTTGAAGCTAAACCAGTCTGTGCAAAACGCAGGCTGGTTTTTTTGTATATTTTTCAAGTATGTAAAGACGTCCAGAGATATTGAAATACGTGGTGGTTTCAAGTATAGTTTTAATGATGAACATGAACGAGTGTGGAGGGGAATATGAGCGGACGATATGCAATTGTTCTTGCTGCTGGGCAAGGAACAAGAATGAAGTCAAAGCTTTATAAAGTGTTACACCCAGTTTGTGGAAAACCAATGGTCGAACACGTTGTAGATCAAGCGAAAGCGGTCGGCTTTGATGACATCGCAGTTGTTGTTGGTCACGGTGCGGAGCAAGTAAAAGAAGCGATCCCAACTGGCGCTTCCTTTGTACTGCAAAATGAGCAACTTGGTACTGGGCATGCGGTACAGTGTGCAGAATCATTGTTGAAAGGGAAGAACGGTACAACAGTGGTCCTGTGTGGTGATACGCCATTAATAACAGCCGAAACGTTAAAGACTCTGATTGCGTTTCATGAACAGGAAGCAGCAAAAGCAACTATCTTAACAGCATATGCCGACAATCCACATGGATATGGACGAATTATTCGTGGCTCAAACGGTGAAGTCGATAAAATAGTTGAACAAAAAGATGCATCTAGCGAAGAGCTTCGTGTGAATGAGATTAATACAGGTATTTACTGTTTTGATAACAATACGTTATTTGACGTATTACAAATGGTGACAAATGAGAATAAACAAGGTGAATACTACTTACCAGACGTAATTGGACTCTTAAATAAAAAAGAGGAAAAAGTGTGTGCCTATGTTACACCAACAATGGAAGAAACCATTGGTGTAAATGATCGAGTTGCCCTAGCGCAAGCCGAAAAAGCGATGCAAGCACGAATTAACATGTATTGGATGACACAAGGGGTTACGTTCATTGATCCGAACACGACATATATATCCGTTGATGCAACACTAGCACAAGATACGACACTATTTCCGAACGTTAGTATAAAGGGTAACTCTAACATTGGTGAAGATTGCATCATAGAGTCAGGTAGTGAAATTCACCATTCTGTCATTGAGAAAGGCGTTCACATTCGATCCTCTTATATTTATAATAGTTATGTACACGAAGGTGCTACTATTGGACCTTTTGCTCATATACGGCCTGATTCGACTGTCGGTAAAGAGGTTAAAGTCGGTAATTTTGTGGAATTGAAGAAAGCAAGCATCAATGACCGTAGTAAAGTATCCCATCTAACGTACATTGGTGATGCGGATATTGGCAAAGATGTTAACATTGGATGTGGGGTCGTGACGGTCAATTACGATGGCACAAACAAGCATCAAACAATCGTGCATGACGGTGCGTTTATTGGCTCAGGATCAAACCTAGTCGCACCTGTTGAGATTGGGAAGCATGCATTTGTAGCAGCTGGTTCAACGATAACAAATCATGTAACGGATTACTCACTGGCTATAGCACGAGCTAGACAAGTAGATAAAACAAATTATATAAAAAAAGATCAATAACATTTACTGGAGGTAACACAAGAAATGGCAAACTATAGCGACCCAAGCTTAAAGGTCTTTACTCTTAATTCTAACAAGGCTTTGGCTGAAGAAATCGCTCGACATATTGGAGTTTCTCTTGGAAAGAATTCTGTCATGCGCTTTAGTGATGGTGAAGTTCAAATTAACATTGAAGAAAGTATTCGTGGCTGTGATGTATACTTAATTCAATCAACATCGGCTCCAGCGAACGAACACTTAATGGAACTCTTAATTATGATTGATGCAGTAAAACGAGCTTCAGCGCGTACGATCAACATTGTTATGCCTTATTACGGCTATGCGAGACAAGATCGAAAAGCACGGGCGCGAGAACCAATCACAGCTAAACTTGTGGCTAATCTGCTTGAAACGGCTGGTGCAACTCGTGTTTTAACAATTGACCTCCATGCAACTCAAATTCAAGGTTTCTTTGATATCCCAGTTGACCAGTTAATGGGTGTACCAATTTTATCTGATTATTTTAGCAGCAAAGGGCTTGACGATATTGTTGTTGTTTCACCGGATCATGGTGGAGTGGTACGAGCTCGTAAAATGGCCGACCGCTTAAAAGCACCAATTGCTATTATTGATAAACGTCGACCAAGACCAAACGTGTCAGAAGTAATGAATATTGTTGGTAATATTGAAGGAAAGACAGCCATTATTATTGATGATATTATTGATACAGCAGGAACAATTACACTTGCGGCGAATGCTTTAGTAGAACAAGGAGCAAAAGAAGTATATGCTTGCTGTACGCACCCTGTTCTATCTGGTCCAGCAGTAGATCGAATTCGCAACTCTAAGATTAAAGAATTGGTTGTAACGAATACAATTGATTTGGATGAAGAGAAAAAAGGTGCCAACATTACAGAGTTGTCTGTAGCGGAGTTGATGGCTGAGGCTATTATTCGCGTACATGAAGATGCTTCTGTATCCACCTTATTCGATTGATTTTTGTTATCACCCTAGAGAGAACTTACGAAAAAGAACAAGGAATTCTGTTTGAAAACTGACCTTTAAGGGAACACAATTAACAGACGTGTAAAACTAAGATGAGGTGAAAGAAAGATGACAGTATTACAAGCTCGTGATCGTAAAGACTTAACAGGACAAGAAACAAGAAATATTCGTCTAAATGGTTTTGTGCCAGGCGTACTATATGGTAATAAAATTGAGAGTCAGCCGGTTTCAGTAGAAAGTGTTGCTTTCTTAAAAACAATGAGAGAAGTAGGCCAAAACGGTTTATTTGATCTTGAATTAGAAAACGGTAAAAAGCACCACGTAATGGTGCAAGAAGTTCAAGTGGACCCTTTGAAAAATCATTACACGCATATTGATTTCTTCGAAGTGAACATGAAAGAAAAACGTGATGCAAATGTACCTGTTCATTTAGAAGGGGAAGCGCCAGGAGCAAGCGAAGGCGGTATTGTGAACCATCTTCTTTATGAAATTACTGTACATTGTTTACCGGCGGATATTCCGGAAAGCATTACGGTAGACATTTCAAATTTAAACGTTGGAGATACGCTATCAATTTCAGAGATGCGTTCCACTGTTTCTGTGGACATCGTGAATGAAGATGACGAAGCGGTTGTAACGGTACAAGCGCCAACGGTAACAGAAGATCCAGATGAAACAGAAGAAGATGGTACGACTGCGCTAGGTGTAGAAGCAACAGAAGAGCGTGAGGATGACGACAAAGATCGTCCGGGTCGTGTTGAATAGTAAATAAAGTGACGAAAGGTATGACCCTTTGGGGTTATGCCTTTTTCGTCAAGTTTGAATAAAGGAGTTACGCATGAAGTTAATTGTGGGGTTGGGAAATCCTGGTAAACAGTTTGATAACACAAGACATAATATAGGTTTCGACAGTGTTGACCTCATAGCTGAACAATTCGATTCTTCTCTTACTAAGCAAAAATTCAACGGCTTATATGGAGAAACGATTGTAAATGGTGAGAAAGTAATGTTGCTAAAACCTTTAACGTATATGAACCTTTCTGGAGAGTGTGTTCGGCCGTTTATGGATTATTTCAACGTAAGCTTAGAAGAGCTTGTTGTCTTGTATGATGATTTAGATATACCGCCAGGAAAAATACGTTTACGCCAAAAGGGTAGTGCAGGTGGTCATAACGGAATTAAATCACTTATTCATCATTTAGGAACCCAAGAATTTAACCGGGTTCGTATTGGTGTGGGACGTCCTACTAACAATGAACCAGTTGTGAAATACGTCTTAAACCGTGCCGCAGGTAATGAGAAAGCGCTTTTAGAGGATGCCATTAAAAAGACGGCACAATCAATTGAAGCATGGATGACAAAGCCGTTCCTTGAAGTGATGAATGTATACAACCGATAGGATAATGTCTCATTCTTTTGATCATACTGTAAACAAGAATATCTGTTTACAAGGAGTGATTAAAATGGCTGTGCATTATGGTTGTAAGTACTGTCAAAAACAAATGGCAACGCTGGAAAATCAATATACTTTCGAGGAATTAGGGATAAGCAAATTAGGTGCCGTGGATCAGTTAGAGAGCGTTCGAGTAACTCAAGAAGGCGATGTCCATATTGCGGCAATTTGCGAGGATTGTTACCAAGCTTTTCAATTAAATCCGCTTTTGCACGAAACTCAAAATGTGATTCATTAATAGCAACAAAGCTTTGGTATCCTTAAAGACCAAGGCATTTTTCAATTAAAACGAGCGTAGGATTGATAATACAAACGATATAGTGAAGTGCAAATCGTGTTAGCGAAATCAGGGGGAAAAGAAATGTTAGGATTGCAACAGTTTGTCAGTGGAACGAATGAGCTACAAACCATTGCTAACGGAATAGAAAAAGGTCAAAGTGAACAGGTGCTATCAGGCTTAACAGGTTCATCAAGAACAGTTGCGAGCGCTTCTCTTTATCGGGAAACGCAGCGCAATCAGCTCATTGTGACACATAATTTATTCCAAGCACAAAAAATGTACGAAGATCTTGTTGACTTATTAGGGGAAGAAAAAGTTTATCTTTATCCAGTAAATGAATTAATCTCAGCAGAAATTGCCGTTGCTAGTCCTGAAATGAAAGCGCAACGCATTGATGTGTTAAATCGACTTGTAAATGGGTTTTCAGGAATTATTGTCGTTCCTCTAGCGGGGGTTCGCCGTTTACTACCGCCGAAAACATTATGGGCTCAGTATCAGCTGGATGTAACGGTTGGAACAGACGTTCAAGAACTTGATTCGTTTATTAGTCAGCTGGTGTCAATGGGTTATAGAAGAACCGATATGGTTTCAGCGCCTGGTGAAATGAGTGTCCGTGGTGGCATCATTGATTTGTATCCACTCACTGAAGAACATCCCATTAGAATAGAACTTTTTGATACAGAGATTGATTCTTTACGATACTTCTCGTTAGAAACGCAGCGCTCTGAGGGACAGCTGGAAACAATTAAAATTGGACCTGCGGAAGAAGTATTGTTAACCTCAACACACTATAGTCATGCAGCTTCTGTTTTAGAAGAACAACTAAGCGTAACAACTAAGAAAGTATCGAATAAAAAAACACGAGAATCTTTGCAAGAGCGAATTCCGTTTGAAATTGCGCAATTAAAGCAAGGACAACCGTTTGAAGGTATGTATAAATACATGTCGTTTTATTATGAGAGTCCGCATACGCTTCTCTCCTATATGTCAGAACACGCTGTTATTTGGATTGATGAAATGACTCGTGTAAAAGAGATGTCGGAAAACCTTATTAAAGAGGAAGCAGAGTGGCATACAAGCATGATTGAACAAGGGGCCATTGTGCACGGCGCAGAAATGTCCTATGAACTGCTAAATCGGTTACAAGAAGTCCCTCAATCAATTGTTTACTCAGCTTTATTTCAAAAACAAATTCCAGGGACAAAACCGCAACAGGTGCTTAATGTCTCTTGTAAATCCATGCAAAATTTTCATGGACAAATGGATTTGCTCACATCAGAAATCAATCGCTGGATTGCTAACCACTATACGGTTCTGTTTATTGCTGGAACAGAAGATCGGGCAAAACGACTTTCGTTAAATCTTTCTGATGAGAATATTGACGCTCATCTTATAGAAGGAAAAACAACTTTAACGAGTGGAACGGTGCAAATTTACACGGGTCATTTGCATGCTGGGTTTGAATTACCTGAGCAAAAGCTTGTTGTTATTACAGAAGAAGAAGTGTTTGCCAAACAAGCAAGAAAGCCAAAGCGCCGTCAAACAATGTCCAATGCAGAACGAATTAAAAGTTACTCAGAACTCGCTGTTGGAGACTTAGTTGTTCACGTTAATCATGGTGTTGGGAAGTACTTAGGTGTTGAAACCTTAGAAATAAATGGCGTTCATAAAGATTACTTAAATTTGCGTTACGCTGGAAATGACAAGCTGTATGTTCCAGTAGAACAAATCGACCAAGTCCAGAAATATGTAGGATCTGAGGAAAAAGATCCAAAAATTTATGCGCTTGGCGGAAACGATTGGAAAAAAGTAAAGAGTAAGGTGAAGTCGTCTGTTGAAGATATCGCAGATGATTTAATCAAGCTTTATGCAGAAAGAGAAGCGAGCGTTGGGCACAAATTCTCAGAAGATGGGCCCGAACAGGGTGATTTTGAAGGTTCCTTCCCTTATCAAGAAACGGAAGATCAAACACGTGCCATTGCAGAGATAAAAGAAGACATGGAAAAGCAACGTCCGATGGATCGCTTGCTTTGTGGTGATGTAGGTTATGGTAAGACGGAAGTAGCAATTCGTGCTGCCTTTAAAGCCATTATGGATGGAAAACAAGTGGCAATCCTTGTCCCAACAACGATATTAGCGCAGCAACATTTTGAAACCATTTCAGAACGGTTCTCAGAGTTCCCAATTACGGTTGGTGTGCTTAGCAGATTCCGCTCGAGAAAAGAGCAAACGGAAGTACTAAAAGGCTTAAAGGCAGGTTCTGTGGACTTGGTTGTTGGAACCCATCGCTTATTATCGAAGGATATTGTGTTTAAAGACCTCGGCCTGTTAATTGTCGATGAAGAACAGCGATTTGGCGTCACGCATAAGGAAAAAATCAAACAATTAAAATCGAACATAGACGTATTAACCTTAACAGCAACGCCAATACCAAGGACGCTCCATATGTCCATGCTAGGCGTACGTGACTTATCCATTATTGAGACACCTCCAGAAAATCGCTTCCCCGTTCAAACATATGTGGTGGAATACAATCCATCCATTGTACGAGAAGCCATTGAGCGTGAAATGACTCGGGGTGGTCAAGTCTACGTTCTCTACAACCGCGTAGAAGATATTGAAAGAATGACTGAACAAATAGCCATGCTCGTTCCAGATGCAAAGGTTTCCTATGCGCACGGACAAATGAATGAACGTGAGCTAGAATCGATTATTTTAAGTTTCTTAGAAGGTGAGAGTGACGTATTGGTCACTACGACAATCATTGAAACAGGTGTCGATATTCCGAATGTTAATACACTCATCGTTAGTAATGCCGATAAAATGGGTCTATCACAGCTTTATCAAATTCGTGGTCGAGTTGGTCGTTCAAATCGTGTTGCGTATTCATACTTTACGTACCAACAAGACAAGGTGTTAACGGAAGTAGCTGAGCGTCGACTTCAATCTATTAAAGAATTCACGGAACTTGGTTCTGGGTTTAAGATTGCGATGAGGGATTTAACGATTCGAGGCGCAGGTAATCTTTTAGGAGCCCAGCAGCATGGATTTATTGATTCGGTTGGTTTTGACTTGTACTCTCAAATGCTAAAAGAAGCAATTGATGAGCGGAAAGGAACAGGAGCGAAAGAAGAGACGTTCCAGTCAGAGTTGTCAATTAGTGTAGACGCTTATATTCCAGAGCGCTATATTCCTGATGCGAAGCAAAAGATTGAAATGTATAAGCGATTCAAAGGTATTGAAACAATGGATGACCTAACCGATCTTCAAGATGAATTAATTGATCGGTTTGGTGAATATCCGAAGCAAGTTGAATACTTGTTAGGTCTTACGAAAATAAAGCACCTTGCTGATCAATATAAAGTAGAGAAAATCAATGAAGCGAAAGATGCCATTGTCATTCTCCTTTCAAATGAGACAACACAATCGATCAAAATTGCGTCATTCATGGAATCTGCTCGCGCCATCGGTCGATTTATAACAGTCGGAACTCAAGGGGATCAGTTGAAAGTAACGATAAAAACAAAGAGTATGTTAGCAGAACAAATGCTAGATACGACGTTTGAAGTCCTACAAGCTGTGAAGCGAGCTCATCTAAGCCAAGATCACGTTACCGTTAGCTAGGAAGTAGTCATCAAATCAATAAGATATTTCATCAATTGGTGAATAGTTCTTAAAAAAGGAAGGATACTACAGTTATAACAAATTGTATTCTTCCTAAATGATTTGATTTTACATCTTAGAAAGCGAGGCTTTATGTATGAAAGCAACTGGAATTGTAAGACGTATTGACGATCTTGGCAGGGTTGTTATACCTAAAGAAATAAGAAGAACGTTACGCATTCGTGAAGGCGATCCGCTCGAAATATTTGTTGATCGAGAAGGTGAAGTGATTCTAAAGAAATACTCACCAATCTCTGAGTTAGGTGACTTCGCAAAGGAATATGCCGAGGCCTTATACGATAGTTTAAATCAATATGTGTTAATTTCTGATCGTGATACATATATTGCGGTAGCTGGCGCTTCTAAAAAAGAATATGCAAACAAGGCCGTTGGTGAAGTAATTGAAACTGTAATGGCTAACCGTAAATCTCACATGGAAGCGAATGCAGGCGAATATAACCTTGTTGGCGATCACAAAGATGATTATAAAGGCTACGTGGCGGCACCAATCATTGCTAGTGGTGATCCTATTGGTGCAGTTGTGATCTTTTCAAAGTCAGAAGCGCTATCAGGAAAACTAGAACAGAAAATGGCTGAAACCGCAGCTGGCTTTTTAGCCCGTCAAATGGAACAATAGTGTCAAAAAACATATGAGCGAGATCGCTCATATGTTTTTCTTTATTTCATTTAGTAGCCATGTAGAATAAAATAAAGAAAAAGGGAGGTTTATATGAGTACATTCTTTAAAGTTTGGATAAATCCGAGAGGGGTTATTCGTAACAAAATTGAGCAGGAAGCACAGGCACAACCATTTGGTAAATACTTACTTCTTGCCTACATATCTGGAATTTTTTCGATTATGTTTTCCTTTGAAATGGAAGCGCCTTTTTCAGCTTCAGTGTTTAGTCTTTCTGTATTTCTTGGTGCTATTGTTACGTCTGTGTTATCGGTATTTTTAATGCCCGTTTTGTTTAAATGGTTTGGTAGTTGGGTTGGAGGTAGAGGTTCGTTAGCAGAAGTGAGAGTCGCTGTTATTTATACACAAGTGTTACCTCAGATTTTTATTGGCATTTTACTATTACCTTTTATCTTACTAATTGGTGAGAGCTACTTCTTAGTTTTTGAAAATTCTTTAGAGCCCCAGCTTAGCGGCTTACAAAATTGGGCACTACTTGTTGCATCCTTACTTCTGATTGTGTTATTTATATGGCAATTTATTGTAATGCTACAAGGGTTAGGAGAGGCACATGGTTTTTCAGCGTGGAAGTCATTACTCGTCTATATTATTTTTACTGTTTTATTAACCATCTTCTTAGTCATTGTTGGTTTAATCTTGGCGTTAACGATTGGCATACTGTTTATTTAGACGATAGAAAAGGCCCCCAGTCTACTAGACAGGGGGCCTTTTCTCGTACAGATTAGATTCGGTTTAGTTGTTCAATAATGAGAGGAACGGCGCGAGTTGCTTCGCTTTTCTGCATCGTTGTTAATATAGGCTCGCGATTCGCATATAAAGCGTGGATTTCTTTTACGAGTGCATCGCCTTTCATAGATTCTTCCTCTAGCATGTGGGCATAGCCATTCTTTACAAACGTTTGTGCGTTCAAAATTTGGTCACCACGGCTACTCTGTCTCGACAACGGGATAATAAGCATAGGGATTTGCAATGCAAGAAATTCAAAAATAGCATTTGACCCACCCCGGGTGACAACGATATCTGCGGCTTGCATGAGGTGGGGAAGCTCTTCATGCACATATTCATATTGTTTATAGCCACGCTTCCCTTCTAGTGCGGGATCAAGATGGCCTTTTCCACAGATATGAATGATTTGATACGTATTAAGCAAATCCTCTAGTGATTGACGAATGCCTTCATTAATCGCCTTAGCCCCTAAACTTCCACCCATTACGAGTAGTACGGGTTTCTGTTTAATAAAGTCAGTGAGTGCCAACCCTTGTGTACGTGAACCAGACATTAAATCATCACGGATGGGTGAGCCGACAACGTTTGTTTGTTCGCTAGGAAAGTGTTTTGCTGTTTCAGCAAATGACGTGTAGAACATCTTTGTAAAGCGCTTGGCAATTCGATTGGCTAAGCCGGGCGTTAAGTCACTTTCATGTAAGTGAACAGGAATGCCAAGTGAATAAGCTGCAATCACAACTGGAACCGTTACGAACCCGCCTTTAGAGAAGACCACATCAGGTTTCTCTTTTTTTAAAATTTTACGAGCCTGTCTAAGGCCGTTTGAGATTCGAGCAAGATCTGTTACATTTTTCATATCGAAATAGCGTCTTAATTTGCCACTAGAAATTCCAAAATAAGGAATATTGTTTTTCTCCACAAGTTCTCTTTCAATGCCATCGTAAGAACCAATATAAGCGATGGACCACTTGCTTCGATCCATCTGATGAATAATCGCTAAGTTCGGTGTTACGTGTCCTGCGGTTCCTCCACCAGTAAAAATAATTTTTTTCATTCCATACCTCTCCGTCTATTTCAATCTTAACCGATTAGTAAGTGTGCTAGTAAATCGACTACAATGTACAGCCCTGCAAGACATCCAATCATGGCGATGATGACAAGCAGGGCTTTCAAGATACCAATCTTTTGTGCTTCGGAATAAGCAATCAAAAAAATGGCGAAAACCCAAACGACTGTTAAGTCAATCATGACTGAGCCGAAACTAACGATCGTACGTAAGATCGGCGTTTGGGCTTGAAGGGTGAGTAAAGCGAGACCAAATAGAATCAAATTAATTAAACCAACAAAAATGCCAGGCATAAACAAAGCGTAAACAAATACTTTTCGTGTCGCTTTGACGTCACCGTTTCCTCCATACCAACCGCCTACATGGCCAAACGCAAAACTAAAGCCGTAATAAAGGATCGGTCCAGTAAATGCCCCAATTAAAATGGTAATGACAAGTGGAAGGAAATTACCTGTAGAAGCTAGAAGCAACGTTTCACTTCTAGAAAACCAAAAACTGGTTAACCCTCCAAAAATAATGGATAGTATGAGAGTCGCTTGTTTATGTATATCACTTTTTAATGTATCTTTCATTGTTTGGCGAGGCGCAACCCATATGGCGAGCCATGGATTTGTTTGTTTCAAGCAATCACCTACTATATCATATCTTTTGTTCTTATCATACCATGTTTTATGATTATGTATGAATAGGCTGAAAAAAGAATTAAACATGATAAGAATTCTAGTTCAATTTCGTGATGAGATAAGTTCGACAACATGCAAGGATGATGCTATTTTAGAAAGGTAAAGGGGGAAGAGTACTTGAATACATCACACGTGCTAAAAGGGGCTTTCCTCTTATCGGTTGCTGCACTCGTAACGAAATTATTAAGTGCTGTCTACCGAATTCCTTTTCAAAATATGGCTGGAGATCTAGGTTTTTATGTCTATCAGCAAGTCTATCCTTTCTTTGGCATGATGACAATCCTAGCCTTATATGGTTTTCCTGTTGTGCTGTCAAGGCAAATTGCTGAGAAAAAAGCACAAGGAAAAGATGAAGAAGTCAACGAATTATTAAGCTATACGTTTTTAGGATTATCGCTAGTATCCATTGTGATATGCGCGCTCTTTATAGTCTTTTCACGCCAACTTGCTTTATTTATCGGGGATGAATCTCTTACAGATGTCATTCGACTTGTTGGGTTTGGGTTTTTATTTCTACCTGTTTTAAGTATTTTTAGAGGAGCTGGGCAAGGGATAAATCATATGACGCCGACAGCACTATCGCAAGTAAGCGAGCAATTTGTTCGGGTGCTAGCCATTCTTGTTTTAACGTATGTGTTAGCCTCTAGAGGATATGATGCCTACGTAATAGGGGAAGGTGCTATCTATGCCTCTCTTCTAGGTAGCGTAGTTGGCTGTGCTTTTTTACTTGTGCTAGCGAATAAAAAAGATATGCGTTTTCATACTCAACTTTCTTTCAAAAAGTTTTTCCGCCATCAGGCTGTTTTTTTAAAGCAAAGCTTGTTTATTTGTTTAAATTCACTTATTTTATTGCTATTTCAAGTTGTTGACGTTATGACCGTTGTACGCTCCTTACAAGCAACATCGATGTCCGATGTCGCGATCTACACAGCAAAAGGAGTCTATGATCGCGGCCAGCCTTTAATTCAATTAGGGACCATTTTAATTACATCGATTGCTCTAGCCGTTGTACCATTATTATCAAACGCCCTCGCAACGAAAAGGTACAAGGATGCGCGACGCTATCGCGATGTCATGATGAGACTAACGATTCTGCTAGGTGGTGGGGCAACAATTGGGCTGTTTTTATTAATGGATTCAATTAACACCATGCTTTTTACAAACCAAGCAGGTACCGAAGTATTAAGAGTGTTTGTTTTGTCCATTTTTCCTTGTTCTATCTATTTGGCTGGGGCTGCTATTATTCAAGGGTATGGACGCATCCATATTCCGGTCTATGCAATCGTTGCAGGTATAGGAACAAAAATAATTGGAAATGTGATGTTTATAACGGTAATGAAGTCTACGATGGGTGCAGCCCTTGCAAATGTGTTAGCCTTTACAGTGATGATGGGCATTGTGCTGTATTCGCTAAAAAAGATTGATCAGCGACTGTTTGTACAAAAGCAATCATATGTAATATTGCTTATCGTGCTGCTCAGTATGGGGGTACTCGTACTTGGGGTTAAGGCAGGAATGAATCAATGGCTTTCTTTACCAAGTCAACGAAGTGTTCATGCAATCCAAGCCCTTACTCTTGCAGGAATTGGTGCAGGTTATGTAGGGGTGGCAGTATTGTTTAGCAATATTTTTACGGTGCGAGAATGGGCTAGTGCGCCTAAATTAGCGGCTTTACGGAAACAGGTTATTCAAAAGTTTATTAACAAATAGAGGTGTACGATGGGAATGATTAAAGTAGTTGGTTTAGGAGCAGGAGAATTAGATCAGATGCCACTAGGTGTGTATCGTACCTTGAAGGGAGCACCGGATGTCCGTGTGCGTACCCTTGATCACCCGGTTGTGGCAGACTTGCAGCAAGAAGGCGTAACGTTTGAGTCCTACGACGAAACGTACGAGCGATTTGATTCGTTTGAAGCCGTATACAAAACAATAGTAAACGACTTAATCGATCGTGCTCAAGTGGAGGATGTTGTATATGCAGTACCAGGTCATCCGTTTGTGGCAGAGAAGACCGTTCAGCTCTTACAAGATGCAGCCGATCACCATCAGGTAAAGCTAGAAGTTGTTGGAGGGACATCTTTTCTCGATCAAATGTATACGAGCCTTAGAATTGATCCAATCGAAGGCTGTCAAATTCTTGATGGAACGGTATTGAAGCAAGAGGAAATTCAAATGCGTCATCATCTTATTATTGTCCAAGTGTATGATAGCCTCATTGCATCAGATGTTAAGCTTACGCTAATGGAAAGCTATCCAGACGATTATGAGGTGACAATCTGTACGGCTGCGGGTACGGCAGAAGAGGAGCTTGTACGCGTACCGTTATATGAGCTTGATCATCAAACGGAAGTAAATAATTTAACTGCTGTGTACGTGCCGCCAGTTCAGGATGAAAAACTCCTTTATAAGGACATACAGTATTTAAAGGGCGTTATTGCTCGGTTACGGAGTCCAGAAGGTTGCCCTTGGGATCGAAAACAAACGCATCAATCATTGAAGCGATTCTTATTAGAGGAATCGTATGAAGTGCTCGAGGCGATTGATCAAGAAGATGATGAACAGTTAACTGAAGAACTTGGGGATGTGCTCCTGCAAGTTCTCCTGCACGCACAAATTGGTGAAGAGGCAGGGTATTTTCAGCTTGCAGATGTTATTGAGACGTTGACAGAAAAAATGATTCGTCGACACCCGCATGTATTTGGGGACAAGTCTGTGCAGTCTGCTGAAGATGTGACATCGGTCTGGGAAGAAGTGAAACGAAAAGAAAAGGCAGACAGCAACATGTCACAGCCGAAGCGGTCGATTTCTTCCTTTCCTTCTATGTTGGCAGCAGCGGAAACGATGCAGAAAGACATTGCGAAAACCGGATTTGAATATGAAGCCATTGAACAAGTGTATGATAAAGTGTTAGAAGAGCTGAATGAAGTAAAAGCGGCTGAGGACCTAGAACTGGAGAAAGAATATGGTGATTTACTGCTCGCAGTTGTGAGCTTAGGTCGATTTATTAAGCAATCACCAGAAGTATCCCTGCATAAGGCATTAACGACTTTTCTAACAAGATTTGAGTATGTTGAAGCTCAAGCAGAAAAAGCAAGCATGACAATCGATGATGTGAATGTGACTACGCTGGACGCATGGTGGAAAGAAGCCAAGCGTTTAGAAAGCGATGAATAAAGGAGCCAACTTATGAGACTTGATAAATTTTTAAAGGTATCCCGTTTGATTAAAAGACGAACATTAGCTAAAGAGATTAGTGATCAAGGTAGAATTACGGTGAACGGTCAAACAGCAAAGGCCGGTACCACAGTTAAGCCCGGAGATGAGCTTTCTATTCGTTTTGGTCAAAAGCTCGTCACCGTTGAAATTAACGACCTAAGAGAAACAACGAAGAAAGACACAGCAGCAGAAATGTATACTATTGTGAAAGAGGAATCGGTCTAATGAAAGCATTTATTTTTGACATGGATGGGGTCATTATTAATAGCGAACCTCTGCACTTTGCCGTTGAAGCGGAACTTGCAAAGGAGAAGGGCATTACGTTAAAAGAAGGAGAGCTCGAATCCTACGTCGGTACACGCGCAGATGAGATGTGGTCTTCCTTGAAAGCAGAGCACCAGGCAGACTTTGATGTAGATACGCTGTTACAAGAGGCAAATGAAAAAAAATTAGCCTATTTACGCGACGCCAACATGGAACCCATTGATGGTATTCGAGAGTTACTTGAACAATTAAAAGAAAAAGGCTACAAGATTGGCCTAGGATCGTCGTCAACTGTTGCTTTTATTGATGCAGTCTTAACCGGATTCTCCATAAAAGATCAATTTGATGTTGTCTTAAGTGGGGAACAAGTAGCAAAAGGGAAGCCTGCGCCAGACATTTATTTAACAGTAGCTGATCGTCTAGGGGTTAGTCCTCAGCACTGCACGGTTTTAGAGGATGCTGCACACGGTGTTCAAGCAGGAAAAGCAGCTGGAATGACTGTCATTGGGTATGTGAATCCACATTCAGGAAATCAAGACTTGTCTAAGGCTGATTTACGTGTTGAAGACATCGCAGCTATTACCATCTAAGTAGGTAATATACATCAAAAAAGCGTACCATGGGGTACGCTTTTTTTTAGCCTTTAACAACATCGGTCGGTGTTTCGCCTTTAGCACCAGCGACAAGATTTTGAATGGCACGCATCGCCATCGCTTCTCTCGTAGCTGCAGTAGCCGAGCCGATATGAGGAGTAAGAGTAACATTTTTCATTGTTAAAAATGGGTGATCATGCGGTAATGGTTCGGTTTCAAACACATCGAGGGCTGCTCCAAAGATCTCGTTATTTTGTAAAGCCTCTATAAGTGCTCTTTCATCGATGACACTACCGCGAGCTCCATTAACGAGTAATGCGGTTGATTTCATCTTGCGTAAAGCGTCTTTATCAATGAGGTGCTTCGTTTCATCTGTCAGAGGAACCATTAATACGACGATATCTGAGCGTGAGAGCAGATCATCTAATTCCACTTTTTCAGCGTTATAGCGTTTCTCTGCTTCAGGTCGATGAGAACGATTGTGATAGAGGATGTTCATGCCAAATCCTTCCTTGGCTCGATGGGCGATTTTCTCACCAATTCGGCCCATCCCAACGATACCGAGTGTCTTCTCGTAAACATCTTGTCCAAATAAAGCGTCTGACGCTGTTTCTTTGCTCCATTCCCCGTTTTGAATGTGCGTATGTAATTCAGCGATTCTTCTAGAGCCGGATAAAATAAGACCGAACAGAAGGTCAGCTACCGTCTCGTCTAGTACATAAGGGGTATTGGTAAGCAACACACCCTCGTTTGCTAATCCTGTAGGGTCAAATTTGTCATAACCAACAGTTGCCGTACTAATCACTTTTAATCGGTCGCACCCTTCTACAAGCGCTGCATCCACTGCATGACCGGTAAGCAACGCACCATCAACTTGTTTCAAGATGGCTCTTAAATCATCCTGTTGCAGTGTCTTCTGTTGATCCCATATCGTATAAGAACAATGCTGGGAAAGGTACGTTAATGCGCTTTCAGGAACAGGGTGTGCTAAGAATACTTTAGGTTTGCTCAACATAAATCACTCCTAAGGGTGCCTTTTCTAGTAACTATAAGGCTTACGCAAATAGAAATCAAAAGAAAACCTTACCGTTGCCAATGAGGAAAATGACACGATTGTGTAAAATGTTTGACTTGAAATTCAAGCGATTGTTGCATACACTGTATTTATATATGAGAATGATTTTCATTATCCTGGCGAAATTGGAGGAAGGACCGTGCAACAAAACGAGATGTACGATCTTACAATTATTGGTGCTGGGCCTGCTGGGCTGTACAGTACGTTTTATGCGGGAATGCGAGACTTAAAAGTAAAATTAATTGAATATAATAGCGAATTGGGCGGAAAGATTCTCTTTTACCCGGAAAAAATTATTTGGGATGTAGGAGGCATGCCACCTACACCGGGGGCAACTCTTATCGATCAATTAGTTAATCAAGCAAATACATTTGATCCAACGATTTGTACAAACGAACATATTGAGAAGATGGTGCGTGAGCCTGACGGAACGTTTACACTTTTTAATGATAAAGGTGATAAGCATTATAGCAAAACGGTTTTGCTAGCTTCAGGTCACGGAATTCCTGTTATGCAGAAGTTAGAGCTAGAGGGTGCAGATCGTTTTGAGGTGTCTAATCTTCATTATACGGTAACTCAAATTGAAAGTTTTCGAGATAAGCGCGTGTTAATATCAGGTGGCGGAAACGCTGCGGTGGATTGGGCAAATGAATTAGTCGGTGTAGCAAAAGAAGTCATTGTCTGCCACAGAAGGCACGATTTTGGAGGACACGAAAAAAACGTCGCTCATATGAAATCAAAAGTAGAGCTGCGAACACCGTTTCAAATTAAAGAGCTACATGGTGAGCTAGCAGCCATTGATTCAGTGACTCTCGCGCATTGTGATACTCAACTTGAGGAGCGGTTTGACATTGATGCTGTCATTGTAAACCACGGTATGAAGATGGACGGGTGTTTTCTAATGGAAGCGGGCTTAGAGTTAGAGGCAGATGGATTTGTCCGTGTTTCGCCATGCATGGAAACCAGTCAGCCTGGAATCTTTGCTGCTGGAGATGTGACAAGGCATGCAGGCAAGCTTCAATTAATTTCAGGTGCATTTGTTGAAGGGGCTACAGCTGTGAACGGCGTTAAGCAATACCTTGATCCTGCTGCGACTAAACAAGCGTACGTTTCTTCTCATAATGAAAAGTTCAAACAACGAAACCAAGAAATTAAAATTGAACATAAGCATAAAGATAAACGAAAGAAACTAGAATTTACGTAAGATATGTAGGGCGATTCTGTCCACTACATATCTTTTTTTATTACCCTTGCTGTAACTCGGCGATGACTTGTTGAATGGAACGTGGATCTTTAGCACTCATTGAATCTCTTGTGAGACGAAAATAAGTCCGTTGACGATAGAGATAGAGAGTCGTAACCTGTTGGTTTTGAAATATCTTACGGACTGCTTGTATCTCATTTTGTTCACCTGTTAATGGCTGTAGCTGGAAGTCAGGTACAATGAGGGCGCTCATATAGCGCAAAAAAGATAGAAGCGTAGTATGGACATGATAGGAAAAAATCGTGTTCTCGTTCATTATGAGAACCGCTTGATTAGGCCAGCTGCTTTTTTGTAAAGCGGCGTATAGAAGAGCGGCGTCGTCGGATTCAGTCAAATAAGAAGACGTGCACAAAACAAGGTTAGCACCAGTACATTTGACGTCGTTGAACGTATGGATGTGCTGGATCTGTGGCGACATCAAGCTCTGTTCATCCATCGTCTCTGTGAGCAAATAGACGGTCATTTGTCATTCTCCTTCTTGTCGGAATAAATAGCTTGTTCTACCATACTTAAGCACTGCATAAGTATCAAGTAAAGAACTGTTTTTTCGAGGAGCGTGCATAGTATGGATCAAACAAACTACGAGTTTGGAGCACCAATGGGAAGGGAAAGAAAAAACAATGACCACGATATTACGATTAAAGGTCGCAAACAATTAGATATTACAGGTGTGAAGCAAGTAGATAGTTTTGATAATGAAGAGTTTTTATTGGAAACGGTCATGGGGTACTTATCAATTAAAGGTCAAAATTTGCATATGAAAAATTTGAATGTCGAGCAAGGGAATGTGTCAATAGAAGGAAAGATTTACGACCTTATTTATGTAGACCAGAATCAGCAAGGGAAATCAAAAGGATTATTTGGAAAGCTATTTAAATAATGACACTAACTGTGCAGTTTCTATCAATGTTATCAATGGCCGCGATGGGCGTATGGCTCGGAGCGGCTTTAGATACCTATCATCGGTTTATTGGTAAGAAACATTCCTTCGACATTCAAACAGCAGTAGCAGATTTTTGTTTTTGGACGGTACAGGCTCTACTCGTTTTCTATATCCTTTATCAGGTTAATTTTGGAGAAGTTCGCATTTTTGTATTCATTGCTTTGATGCTAGGGTTTGCTGCATATCAAGCAATGTTTAAACATGTATACAACAAAATTCTTACCGGGATCATCTTTTTCTTCAAAAAACTTTTCGCTTTCTTAGTGTATGTTATAAAGACGCTATTGTTTAATCCTGTAAAATGGTTATTGCACATTTGTAGGCGTTTCGCTATGATGATAGTACTTACATTGTGGAGTCTTATCTTCTATTTGTTATGGAAACCACTTTATTTTGTCCTGTCTCTTCTAGGCGTTGTCAAAGTTGCCAAGAAAGGACAGCCTATCTTTGGAAAAATAAAGGGTTTCTGCGACCGTTTAATGAAGAAGAAGTAGAGGTGAGTAGTGTGGCGTCTAAACGAGCAACAATCAGAGAAATTGATACAAAGTATATGGAACAACGGCAGCAGGAGTTAGATCGACAATCAAAGCGACGTAAAGGGTTATACAGACGCTTAACATTTATGGGCGTCGTGTTTGGGGTTCTAATGATTGTATGCGGTATTACCTTGTTTAAACAATCGGCTCAAATTAGCGAGAAAAAGGCAGAGGTTGAGAGTTTGCAAACCGAGCAAGCAACGTTATTGGAAGAACGAGATTTCTTAAAGCAAGAGATTGAAAACTATCAAGACGTAGAGTATATTATGGAAATTGCAAGAAGAGATTATTTCCTTACATTGCCTGGTGAGCAAAGAATTAACGTAACGAAGCAAAACAGCGATTGACACGTTTTTTTGCTGTCGAGTATAATGTTTTCAAGTATGGAATTTACCTAAAATTTTAAGGAGGATGTACGTTTTCATGTCCATAGAAGCAGGCAGCAAGCTGCAAGGCAAGGTTACTGGTATTACACACTTTGGTGCATTCGTTGAATTACCAGAAGGAAAAACAGGACTTGTGCACATTAGTGAGGTTGCGGATCACTATGTTAAAGATATTAATGAACTATTAAAAGTCGGCGATGAGGTTACCGTTAAAGTCGTCAATGTAGAAAATGATGGCAAAATCGGACTCTCTATCCGCAAGGCTATTGACAAACCAGTAGAAGAAAAGAGACCGCCTCGCCCTTCTCATTCTGATTCACCGCGTCCGAATCGTCAGTCAGGTGGTTTCCGAGGTGGAAGTAAACCGCGTGTCACACCATCTTTTGAAGATAAGATGAGCCGTTTCTTAAAAGATAGTGAGGAACGCCTAACAACGATTAAACGTCAAACAGAATCAAAACGTGGCGGCAGAGGTGCGAAACGAGGTTAGCATGCAGCTTGTGTAACGTATCGTCCGTTATATAGAACGAATGGTTAAGAGAAAGAGTGAAAAGATCACTCTTTTTTCTTTTAATTCCTATTGACTTCAATAAAAAAAAGAAGTATATTAATAAGCGTCGTGAAAAACATGGCGGTGTAGCTCAGCTGGCTAGAGCGTACGGTTCATACCCGTGAGGTCGGGGGTTCGATCCCCTCCGCCGCTATCAAAGAAAAAAGATGACTCTCGTAAAGAGGGTCATCTTTTTTTATGTTATAGCTAGTGTGATGGATGATGGTAGAACCCATTTTTCTATTCTTAAACGTACTTTTGTCCGTCATTTGTTGGCAAAGGTAGTGTAAACTAGCAAGAATATGCTAGTCACCTTCTTAAAATTCTTACTTTTTGTGATTTTTTTTTGCTAGTTAAGCCGAAGAAGGTCGAAAGTCTTTTTTAACGCGTTACGTAATTCTGACAAATTCTGTTCTTTACAGTTGGTATAGTGACACTACGATATCTAAATAGGTGGTGGCGCAATCGTGAAAACAGAGAAGTCAAACGGAACGCTTTTAGCTACAGGTGCTTTTGAAAGAATAAATCATGTACAAGCCCGGTTACAAGTAAGTGGACAAGCTTTGAAAAACATGAGCAAAACACTTTTCTTTGAATGGGGTTTATTAATCGCTCTTGTTGGTTTTCTTCTAGGAAGAGCGATGATCTTAGCTGAGCTTACACCGTTTATCTTGCCATTTTTGGCTTCGGTCTTTTTACTGCGACGAAATCATGCTCTGATAGCTAGTATAGCGTTACTAGCGGGTACAGTATTTAGTTATCATGGAGAAATCTTCTTTGCTTTAATAGGAATGGCAATCTTTCTTTTATTATATAGAGGTGCCAAAACATTTTTGGATCAACCAGGAAAAGCCCTACCTTACTTAGTCTTTGGGGCGAGTATACTGACTCGACTTGGTTTAGTATTTGTCACAACTGGAACGATTAGTCAGTATGCCTTAATGATGGCAACCGTTGAGGCAGGCTTAAGCTTTATTTTGACAATGATCTTCGTACAGAGCATTCCGCTTATTACGGGAAAACGGGGCGGACAAGCTTTGCGAAACGAGGAGATTATCTGTCTTATTATTTTGCTTGCTTCCGTCATGACGGGGACGATAGGGTGGGCATTAAATGATGTTGTCATGCAGCATAGTCTTGCTCGCTACTTAGTGCTAATCTTCGCATTTGTAGGCGGTGCGGCGATTGGGTCTACCGTAGGTGTTGTAACGGGATTAATTTTGAGTTTGGCTAGTGTGGCGAGCTTGTATCAAATGAGTTTGCTTGCATTTGCTGGTTTATTAGGTGGTTTACTAAAAGAAGGAAACCGTATCGGTGTTGCCTTTGGGCTACTAGTTGGTACCTTATTAATAGGACTGTATGGGGATGGAGGCGGCAGTATTTTCGCTACTGTAGCCGAAACAGGTATTGCCATTGCGCTATTTCTACTGACCCCAAGAAGTTGGCTTCGATCAATAGCAAAGTATATACCTGGTACTGTTGAACACGCTCAAGAACAACAGCAGTACTTACGAAAAGTTCGAGATGCAACAGCAGGACGAGTCGAGCGCTTCTCTTCGCTTTTCCAAACGCTATCGAACAGCTTTAAAGTCCAGCAAAAAAGTGATGAAGAACAACATTCAAACGATGTGGATGTGTTGCTTAGTCACGTCACGGAAAAAACATGCCAAACGTGTATGATGAAGGAAAAATGTTGGGTTCAAAATTTTAATCAAACGTACGATTCAATGGCGAAGATGGTTGAACATATTGAAGTGAATGGGACAATGAATGATCCGAAATTGCAACGTCAGTGGAGAAGCCATTGTCGCAAGCCTGATCAAGTTATTGCAGCGATTCATATGGAGACAAATCAATATCGAGCTAATAAAGAATTAAAACGGCAAGTTCAGGAAAGCCAGCGCTTAGTAGCAGATCAATTATTAGGGGTATCTAGAGTGATGGGGGATTTCGCTAAAGAAATTCAAAAAGAAAAGCAGCCTCATTTAATTCAAGAAGAATATATGGTCGATGCATTGCGTGGTGCGGGAATTGATGTTGGTCATATCGACATTTATAGTATTGAAAGTGGGCGAATTGAAATTGAAATGAGCGTTCAATGTGATCATGATAATGGCGAGGCTGAAAAAATTATTGCACCGATGCTGTCAGACTTAGTAAAGGAGACCATCATATTAAAACGGGAGGAACCGCGTTTTTACGCGAATGGCTACAGTCATCTATCATTTGGTTCCGCTCAAGCATTTGTTATGGAATCAGGTGTAGCAAAAGTTGCAAAAGGAGGCGAATGGTTATCCGGGGACAATTATTCGATGATTGAGCTCAATAGCGATAAATATGCCATTGCTATTAGTGATGGGATGGGGAATGGTGAGAAAGCGTACTTAGAGAGTAGTGAAACGTTGGCACTTTTGCAAAAGGTACTTCAATCGGGTATAGAAGAAACCGTAGCGATTAAGTCAGTGAACTCCATTTTGTCTCTGCGCAATACAGAGGAAATGTTTTCGACATTAGATCTGGCGATGATTGATATGAACGATGCACACGCTAAATTTCTGAAAATTGGATCGACACCGAGTTTCATAAAGCGTGGAAACCGAGTATCAAAAGTGGAAGCTGGTAACTTACCGATGGGGATTATTCCCGAATTTGAAGTGGAAGTCGTGCAAGAGCAACTGCGAGATGGCGATTTACTTATTATGTGTAGCGATGGTGTGCTAGAAGCGAAGCGGTCTGTTGAGAACCGAGAACAGTGGATGAAGCGAATTATTTCTGAGATCGCGACAGACGATCCGCAAGAAGTTGCCGATATTATTTTGGAGCGGGTTATTCGCTCAGAGGATGGAAACATTATAGAAGATGACATGACGATTGTCGTCACACAAATAAAGCTACACAAGCCGAAGTGGACTTCCATTCCTATTCATCCTAAAGTTCAGAAGCAAAAGAAAAGCAGAGCGTTCTTTAAGCAAGCAACTGGAACGTAAGCGTATAAAAGCGTACCTTCATGGCGATGCTTGTAAGACTAAAAGCTAGCTGGAGGGAATGCAATGAAAGGGACTTTAAAGCAAATCTTACTTATAACAGATGGCTATTCAAATGATGGAGAAGATCCAATCGCGATTGCTCGACTAGCACAGGAGTTCGGAATCGCCGTCAACGTCATCGGTATTATGGGTGATCAAAAAGAAAATGCGCATGGATTAAACGAAGTAGAAGCGATTGCTGATGCTGGTGGCGGTGTAAGTGAGATTGTATATGCAAGACAATTATCGCAAACGGTTCAAGTGGTGACGCAGAAAGCGATGACGCAAACTTTACATGGCGTTATTAACCAAGAGTTAAAGCAAATCTTAGGTAAAGGAGAAGAAATGGATTCACTTCCCCCTGAAAAAAGAGGCGAGGTAATGGAGGTCGTAGACGAAATTAGTGAAACGGCTCATTTAGAAGTCTGTATTCTCATTGATACGAGTGCTAGTATGGCGAATAAACTTACTAAAGTTCAAGAAGCATTGGAAGATCTTTCAATTGGTTTACACTCTAGAACCGGGGATACGTCTTTCGCCGTTTATACATTTCCTGGACGAAAACATCCAATCGAAAAAGTAATGGATTTTTCGCCGACGTTAAACCGTTTAACGAAATTGCTAAGCAAGTTATCTTCAGGTGGGATGACGCCGACTGGTCCGGCATTAAAAGCGGCTCTTTCCGTTATGAAAGAAAGCGGCTCAAGAAGGAGAGTCATTGGACATGAAGACGACCAACTCTTCGGCTAAGCAAAAGCTGCTTACTCCTGGAACTGTTGTTACTGGAAAATGGAACCGACAGCATTATTCGATTGTGCGCAAGTTAGGTGAAGGGATAACAGGGGCAGTTTATCTTGCTCACTCAACCGAGCGGAAAGTGGCAATAAAGTTTGGCAATGATCAAATGTCCATTGCTCAAGAAGTCAATGTACTCAAAGAATTAAGTAAGGTTCAAGATACTTGTCTTGGGCCTTATTTATATGAAGTAGACGATTATGTAGAAGCAGGAAGCAAGTCAATCGTCCCTTTTTATGTGATGGAATATATTCAAGGGGTCGATTTTTTACGCTTTATGGAAGGGAAGGGCAGTGAATGGCTCTCTGTTGTCGTTTTACAGCTGCTTGATCAACTTCAAGGTCTACATGATCGCGGTTGGATATTTGGTGATATAAAACCAGAAAATATTATCGTCACAAAAAATGCGACAAGCGTTCGTTTGTTAGATGTAGGTGGTACAACAAAAAAAGATCGGGCCATTAAAGAGTACACAGAATTATATGATCGAGGGTACTGGCTCGGTGAAAGCCGGAAGGCAGAAGTAAGTTATGATCTTTTTTCTGTTGCCATTTTAATGATTCACTGTGCTTATCCCCAACAATTAAGAAAACAGCCTGGGAAGCCGCTTGCACAGTTAAAGAAAATGATTGAATCGTCGGAGCAATTAAAGCCGTTTAAGAAAAGTATGATTGGGGCACTTCATGGACACTATATACAAGCAGGTGATATGAAACAGGATTTATTGCGAACTCAATACCAAACGGAACCCTCATCTACACTTGATCGTCACTCTAATACAAGAATGTCACGAGCCAAAAAGCAGAAAAAAAGGCATGGGTATACAGAGTTATTTCTACTCATGACTTTTGTTGGTCTATTAATTACACTATACTTAGTGTTACAGATGTTGTAGGTAGGGCGTGATTGAACAGTGGAGCAAGAAGTGCAGCGTTTTATGACAGACAATCAATTGGTGGAAAAAGGGAATACGGTACTTGTAGCTGTCTCCGGCGGTGCCGATTCAATGGCTCTATTATCGTTGCTTGCTGACATGAGAGCGGAATGGTCGCTGACGATTTATGTTGTCCATGTAAATCATCAGTTGCGTGGAGAAGAGTCGGAGAAAGATTGCATGTTTGTGCAGAATTGGTGTCGAAAAAGGGGCGTTCATTTTCAAGATTACCGCGTCGATGTGAATGCACAAAAACAGACAGAAAAAGTGGGTACACAAGCTGCAGCTCATACGTTACGCTATCAGGCGTTTTCGACAGAAATGAATCGTGTGAGCGCCGATGTTTTAGCAACAGCCCATCATGGAGATGATAGTACGGAATCTGTTCTAATGAAGTTAAACCGAGGCACAACTCCTTATCTAAGATTAGGAATCGCCGCTAAAAGAGACTTTGAACAAGGGAGCCTCATTAGACCACTTCTTTGTGTAACAAAAGAAGCTATTCTTAAGTATTGTAACGAGAAAGAAATTCTCTATCGAGACGATTCAAGCAATGAGTCTGAAGGCTATACAAGAAACCGATTCCGGAAATACGTTGTCCCTGAATTAAAAAAGGAAAATCCGTTAAATCACATACATATTAGACGTTTTGAAGAGTGGCAACATGACGATAATAAAGTACTAATGGAGCTTGCAGAGGATCAATTAGCCAAAATAGTCATGGTAAAAGAGAAGGATACAGTCATAATTGATAAAGATCGCTATCTTAAACTAGCGATTCCTTTACAAAGAAGGGTGATTCATCTAATATTAAATTGTCTGTATAACAAAGGGATAGTCCGTGACTTCTCTTCATACATAGAGCAAATTGAGCTTTTCCTGCAAAGCCATTCGAACTTCGCATCAATTGACTTACGCAATGGATTAAAAGTTTACCGAGAAAACAATTGCTACAGGTTTACGCAAGAGGTTTATGTGGAATCAGATAATTACTGTTTAGAACTAAATGTGCCAGGGATGATCTCGACGCCGTTAGGAATGGTTGGTACGGAACTTCTTCCAACTATTGGTGAAGAGACAGTTGAATGTATGTATATCCCAGTATCGAGTTTTTCGTCTCCTTTATTTATAAGGAATCGACGACCGGGGGACCGTTTCAATCCAAAAGGTTTGAACGGTTCAAAGAAAGTAAATCGTGTTTTCATTGACCGAAAAATTGATTTACCCCGTAGGCATGACTGGCCATTACTGGTTGATTCGGCAGGTAACATACTGTGGATTCTTTTACTACATAAGGCTGAATTGCCTAAACAACAAGCATTTGACCACTATGTACGAATCGCGTTTGTAGGGAACACTTAAAAAAAGCAAATGGTATATAACAGGAGGTACAAGACGGTTGATGAAGAACGACATGAAAGAGATTTTACTAACCGAAGAACAGATCCAGAAGAAAATTAAAGAATTAGGGCATACTATTACGGAAGAGTATAAAGACCGCTTTCCTTTGTTCGTAGGTGTCTTAAAAGGTGCGCTTCCATTTATGGCTGATTTAGTTAAAGCTGTCGATACACACCTTGAAATGGATTTTATGGATGTTTCAAGTTATGGCAAAAGTATGGTTTCCTCAGGTGAAGTGAAAATCGTCAAAGATCTAGATACAAAAGTAGAAGGTCGAGATGTCCTCATTGTAGAAGATATTATTGATAGTGGTTTAACGTTAAGCTATTTAATTGAGCTTTTTAAATACCGCAAAGCAAAGTCTGTAAAAGTGGTTACCCTTCTTGATAAGCCTGAAGGAAGAAAAGTTGATTTAGTGCCGGATTTAACCGGGTTTATTGTACCAGACGAATTTGTTGTTGGGTATGGATTAGACTTCGCAGAACGCTACCGAAATTTACCGTACGTAGGCATCTTAAAGCCAGAAGTTTATGAAGGCTAATTATTGGTGTCCACGAACGTGTTATGGTAAGATAGGTGCAGTTTTGTTGGATGTGGGAGGAGGTAAAGGATGAAAGGACGTACGTTGCGTACTGTCTTAATTTTAGTTCTTGTCATGGTCGTTGTAATTGCTGCAGTGAATGCTGTGACAAGTGATCAATCTGAGACAACTCAAGTACGATACGATGAATTTATTGAAAGACTTGAGCAAGGCGAGGTTGAAAGCATAAACGTTCAACCAGAGCGTGGTGTTCTTATTGTAACAGGACGTTTCACAGATCAAAATGAAGATGAAAACTTCTCTACATCTGTTTTTAACTCTGAGGTTACGACTGGTTTCTTAGCAGAGATTGATAACGTTGAGATCTCTATCGAACCAGAAGAAGAGCAGAGCAACTGGTTTACAACTATATTATTTATTGCCCCATTCTTACTTATCGTCTTAATTATTATCTTTATGATGAGTTCGGCTCAAGGTGGTGGCGGCGGTGGTGGAAACCGCGTCATGAACTTTGGTAAGAGCAAAGCGAAGATGGTTAGTGATGAGAAGAAAAAAGCGAAATTTAAAGACGTTGCTGGTGCAGACGAAGAAAAGCAAGAGCTTGTTGAAGTGGTTGAATTCTTAAAAGACCCAAGACGGTTCTCGGCGATTGGCGCACGTATTCCTAAAGGTGTCCTCTTAGTAGGTCCTCCAGGTACGGGTAAAACATTGTTAGCTCGCGCTGTTGCAGGTGAAGCTGGTGTTCCTTTCTTCTCTATCAGTGGTTCTGACTTCGTTGAAATGTTTGTCGGTGTCGGTGCATCTCGTGTGCGTGACCTTTTTGAAAATGCGAAGAAAAACTCTCCTTGTATTATCTTTATTGATGAGATTGATGCAGTTGGACGCCAACGTGGAGCAGGTCTTGGTGGCGGTCACGATGAACGTGAACAAACGCTGAACCAATTGCTTGTTGAAATGGATGGTTTTAGTGCAAATGAGGGTATTATCATTATTGCTGCGACAAACCGTGCAGATATTCTCGATCCAGCGTTATTACGTCCAGGTCGTTTTGACAGACAAATTCAAGTTAATGCTCCTGACGTAAAAGGGCGTGAAGAAGTTCTTCATGTACATGCACGTAACAAGCCTTTACGCGAAGACGTTAAGCTTGATTTAATTGCTGTACGAACGCCAGGTTTCTCAGGTGCTGATTTAGAAAATCTTTTAAATGAAGCGGCACTCGTCGCTGCAAGAGATAATAAAAAAGAAATTGGTATGGAACATATTGAAGAAGCTATTGACCGTGTCATTGCTGGTCCTGCTAAGAAAAGCCGTGTGATATCCGCGAAGGAGAAAAACATTGTTGCTTGGCATGAAGCAGGTCATACTGTCGTAGGTGTGAAGCTAGAAAGTGCTGACACTGTTCATAAAGTAACAATTGTTCCACGAGGTATGGCAGGCGGGTATGCGATGATGCTTCCAAAAGAAGATCGCTACTTTATGACCAAACCTGAACTACTTGACAAGATTGTCGGACTTCTTGGTGGACGTGTAGCTGAGGAAGTGCAATTTGGAGAAGTATCTACTGGAGCTCATAATGACTTCCAACGTGCAACTGCTATTGCGAGAAAGATGGTAACAGAGTACGGCATGAGCGATAAGCTCGGACCAATGCAATTTGGTTCAACTTCTGGTGGTCAAGTTTTCTTAGGAAGAGATATCCAAAACGAGCAAAACTATTCAGATGCAATTGCCCATGAGATTGATTTAGAAGTACAGCGTATTATTAAGGACTCTTATGAGCGCTGTAAACAAATTCTTATTGAAAATAAAGATAGTCTAGACCTTGTGGCGCAAAAACTAATTGAATTAGAAACGCTAGATGCGGAACAAATTCAGTCTCTTATTAACGAAGGGAAGCTTCCTGAAAATCATCATGCAAATCGAAAAGATGATGACGTGAAAGTGAACATTCAATCAAAAGATGAGTCAGAGGATTTAAAAGGTGCTTATGAAGAGACGACGAATATGGAAGAAAATCGTCCTGCTTCCGAGGATCTGAACGATCGAAAAGAATAACACCTAAAGAGAGTGCATCTGCACTCTCTTTTTGTTCAGGGGGAGACTAAATGATTTTAACGATTGATATTGGAAACTCATCCATTGTAACAGGAATCTTCCGGGAAAATGAGCTTGAAACCCTTTTTCGAATGGCAAAGGCGACAGAAAAAACAAGCGACGAATACGGTATGCTTCTATATAGCTTTTTTCAACATCAGGACTATTCTCTTTCAGATGTGGAAGGCGTTATTCTTTCATCGGTTGTGCCAAGTATGATGCATCGTTTTAAGCGAATGTGCAGAGACTATTTTAACGTTGAGCCAGTTATTATTGGTCCAGGTGTGAAGACAGGCCTTAATATTCTTTACGAAGACCCTAAAGAAGTAGGGTCGGATCGAATTGCGAACGCTGTTGCCGCTCTATCAATGTATCAAGCTCCTTGTATCGTGGTTGATATTGGGACGGCAACAACCTTTTGTTACATTGATGAAAAGCACCGCTATCGTGGTGGAGTGATAGCGCCAGGTCCCGCGCTGTCAGTTGATGCCTTGTCTGAAAATGCTTCTAGGCTTCCACGTGTCGAATTGCAAAAGCCGGAAAGGATTATTAATAAGACAACCCTTAGCTCCATTCATAGTGGTACATATTACGGGTATTTATGCTTAATTGATGGTATGATTGAACGCATGAAAAAAGAGGTGTCACAACCTCACGCCGTTGTGATTGCAACTGGAGGTCTTGTCCATTTGTATGCAGAAGATTCGACGCAGATTCAATACGTGGATCAAAATCTAACACATAAAGGTCTGAAGCAAATATATGATCGAAATAAGTAAGAAGGAGTGTAGGCAATGAATGATTATTTAGTAAGAGCAACAGCATATAACGGAGAAGTAAGAGCAATTGCTTTAACAGCAACCGATATGGTGTCTGAAGCATGTAGAAGGCAAGGAACATGGCCAACGGCATCAGCTGCTCTTGGTCGTGCGATGATGGGCGGTACAATGATGGCTTCTATGCTAAAGGGTGAGGCGAAATTAACGGTTCGAATCGAAGGAAACGGTCCAATTGGGCAAGTTATTGTTGATAGCCATGCAGATGGATCAACAAGAGGAACGGTAACAAACCCTCACGTCAGTCCTGATTTAAACAGCCACGGTAAATTGGATGTAGCCCGTGTTGTTGGAACGGACGGAACGCTGTCTGTTGTGAAAGATTTAGGAATGAAAGAGCCTTTTACAGGTAGTGTCCCGCTTGTATCTGGGGAAATTGGTGATGATTTCACCTATTACTTCGCTAATTCCGAACAAACGCCATCCTCTGTTGGCGTCGGTGTTCTTGTTAACCCTGATGAAACCATTCTTGCAGCTGGTGGATTCGTCATTCAAATGATGCCAGGAGCGCAAGAAAGTACAATTATTGATATTGAACAACGTTTATCCAATGTCCCTGCTGTTTCGAAGCTTGTTGAAAAGGGTTTATCACCAGAAGAGATTCTTTATACGCTCTTAGGTGAAAGCAATGTAAAGTTACTAGAAACCAAACCTGTACAGTTTCAATGTTCATGTTCAAAAGAAAGAATCGCCAATGCCATTATTAGCTTAGGTCAAGCGGAAATCGACGCGATGATTAAAGAAGATCAAGGAGCCGAGACGACGTGTAATTTTTGTAACGAGACGTATACATTTACAGAAGATGAGCTTGTGTCGCTGCTCGATAATGCAAAATAAAAAAGGTTGGAGCGTTAGCGTTCCAGCCTTTTTGGTTCACACTGTTCTTTTTGATTGACTTATCAGAAAATGTCTGCTATTATTTTTGTAAATCGCATAAAAATACTAGGAATTAATCTAGAGGAGGCTTTTCAGTATGACGGTCGTCAACAACATTACTGAATTAATTGGTAATACCCCATTGGTTAAGTTAAATCGTTTAACATCAGAAGAGCATGCAGATGTTTACTTGAAGTTAGAATATCAAAACCCTGGAAGCAGTGTAAAAGACCGAATTGCCCTTGCTATGATTAATGCAGCAGAAGAAGCTGGAGAGTTAAAGCCTGGAACTGTTATTGTCGAGCCAACTAGTGGTAACACAGGAATTGGTCTAGCGATGGTTGCAGCGGCGAAAGGATACAAGACTAAGCTTGTTATGCCGGAAACGATGAGCTTAGAAAGAAGAAACTTATTAAGAGCATACGGTGCAGACCTTGTATTAACACCTGGGCCAGAAGGTATGGGTGGAGCCATTCGTAAGGCAACAGAACTAGCTAGTGAAGATGGCCATTTCATGCCGCAACAATTTGAAAACGGTGCAAACCCTAAAATTCACCGTGAGACAACAGGAAAAGAGTTGTTACAACAAGTAGATGGTCAACTTGACGGTTTTGTGGCTGGTATTGGAACTGGGGGAACGATTACAGGGGCTGGCGGCTTGTTAAAAGAAAACTTCCCACACTTAAAGGTAGTTGCTATTGAACCTCAGGATTCACCGGTTTTATCTGGTGGAAAGCCTGGTCCCCATAAATTGCAGGGAATTGGACCTGGATTTGTTCCTGGTATCTTAAATACAGAAATATATGATGAAGTACTAAAAGTATCAACGGATGAAGCGTTTGAGTATGCAAGAAGAGCAGCAAAAGAAGAGGGGATTTTAGGTGGAATTTCTTCTGGTGCAGCTATTTATGGAGCGCTTCAACTGGCGAAGGAATTAGGTCCAGGAAAAAAAGTGGTTGCGATTATCCCTTCAAATGGAGAGCGTTACCTAAGCACACCGCTGTATCAATTTGAAGAAGAAGAAGCAAAAGCATAATAGGGGATTTTTTACTTCCCGGGAAATAAAAAGAAGCAGGCTCAATAAGAGTCTGCTTTTATTATTGTTGGTAGTTTAGTAAAATGAGTCCATATAGTTATGGACGGGGGAAAGAATGTGTCTGATCGTTTAACAAAGACAATGACATTGCCAATGCCATCAAATGAATGGTTTGGCGCATTTCGACGACTAACAGAAAAAGAACAACATTATGCTGTATTAGAAAGTGGACGTTCTGGACGATATAGCATTATGGGACTAAAACCAGAAGCCATTATTGAAGGGAAAGATAGAACGTTAACTGTTCAAACAAATGGAACAACGAAAACGTATGACGGGGAATTATTAGAGAGTGTCGAACTCGTTTTAAAATCGTATCAAGTGAATGAACCATTGCTAGGGGAAGGCCCCCCTATTCAAGGGGGAGCGCTAGGCTATATTAGCTATGATTATGTACGCCAAATTGAAACATTAGCGACAAATGCAGTAGACGATTTACAATTGCCCGAAGTGTATTTTATGATCTTCGAAAATGTTTTTGTGTATGACCATGAACAAAAAGTGCTTTGGATTTGTGTGAATGGCAATGATGAAAGGGAATTAGAAAAGCGGTTAATGGATTATGAAACCATTTGGTCCCAGGGAGGGCTACAGCCGACAGAGCATGACCATGACACCTTTGCTGGTTCTGAGGAATCGTCTTCATTGGTTGGCACAATGAGTGAAGAAGAATTTGCAAAAGCGGTTGAGCGAATACAGACGTATATTAGCGAGGGAGATGTCTTCCAAGTAAACCTGTCTGTCCGTCATCATAAACGAAACAACATTCCGCCTATTTACATCTATGAAGCATTAAGAGAGCTTAATCCTTCTCCGTATATGAGCTACATTCATGCTCCAGAACGACAAGTTGTTAGTGCTTCTCCTGAACTACTAGTGAAAAAAAGAAACGGTGAATTGAGTACAAGGCCAATTGCCGGTACACGATCAAGAGGCAAGACCGAAGCAGAAGATCAACGTCTTAAAGAAGAACTTCTCGCTAACGAAAAAGAAATCGCTGAGCACGTAATGCTTGTGGATTTAGAGCGAAACGACCTTGGAAGAGTGAGTGAATATGGGAGTGTTGAAGTAGACGAACTACTAGTAGTGGAAAAATACTCTCACGTCATGCACTTAGTTTCAAATGTTAAAAGCAAGCTTGCGGAAGGTCATTCGTTGTATGACTGTATTCGGGCTGTTTTTCCTGGAGGCACGATTACAGGAGCGCCAAAAGTGAGGACGATGGAAATTATTGAAGAGTTAGAACCTGTAAGAAGAGGTCTATACACAGGTGCGATCGGGTGGATTGGTTTCCATGGTGATATGGAGTTAAATATCGTCATTCGCACGATGATTTGCCAAGGTGATTATGCTTATGTTCAAGCCGGTGCCGGTGTTGTCATTGATTCAAATCCACTAGCCGAGTACAAGGAATCCCTAAAAAAAGCAAAAGCACTGTGGCGTGCTTATGATATTGCTAAAGAAAGGGCGAAAACCGAATAATGATCTTAATGATTGATAACTATGATTCCTTTACGTATAACCTAGTGCAATATTTAGGAGAAATGGGCGAAGAACTAGTTGTTCGACGCAATGATAAAATTGAGATTGAAGAAATTGAAACGGTGCTGAAACCAGAAATGATTATGATTTCGCCAGGCCCTTGTACGCCGAATGAGGCAGGTATTAGCTTGGATGTCATTCGTACGTTTAGTGGAAGGATACCGATATTAGGCGTCTGTCTTGGTCATCAAGCTATTGCACAAGCATTCGGTGGAGTTGTAAAGAAGGCTGATCAGCTCATGCATGGTAAAACCTCTTACATTCAACATGACAAACGAACGTTATTTAAAGAGTTGCATCAGCCACTAAGAGTAACCCGGTATCACTCTCTTATCGTTGAACGGGAAACCCTCCCGTCTTGCTTTGACATAAGTGCAGAGACAGCATCAGGAGAAATTATGGCGATTCGTCATAAAGAGTATGCGTTAGAGGGCGTTCAATTCCATCCGGAAGCGATCCTGACGAGTGAAGGAAAGAGGATGTTGCGTCAATTTGTCGAAACGTATAAAGGTGGGGTTTCGTGTACATTAGTGTAAACGGGCAAATTGTACAGGATACAGAAGCATCTATATCACCCTACGACCATGGTTTTCTTTATGGATTAGGGTTATTTGAAACATTTGCTGTAAGAAATGATGCTATTTTTCTTCTAGATCATCATCTGACACGGCTTAATGTAAGTGTTAAAGAATTAGGGTTTAACTACGTTCTTACAGAAGACGTTGTCTATCGTACTGTTCGCAAGCTTCTTAAGAAAAATGGGTTACAAGAAGCTTATATACGCTGGAATGTGTCAGCTGGTATTCGGGAGATTGGGTTGGCTAACGAGCCATTCCTCGACCCGCAGGAAATTGTATATGTAAAAGTATTACCCCCCTTGCCTGTCGCAGCCAAGCGGTTGGTTTCGTTAAAGCTTAACAGAAATTCAATTGAGGGGATAAGGCGTTATAAATCACATCATTATTTAAACAATGTGTTGGCTAAAAAAGAACTAGGTAATCAACCGAATACAGAAGGGCTTTTTTATACAGCAGAAGGATATGCAGCAGAGGGGATTGTTTCAAATCTGTTTTTTGTGAAAAACGATAGCGTGTATACACCGAGCCTTGAAACGGGTATTTTAAATGGAGTGACTCGGCAATACGTGATAGCGTGGTGCGAACAGAATCAAAAGAGAGTCGAAGAAGGTTTTTACACAAAAGAAGAGATTGCTCAAGCTGACGAAGTATTTTTAACAAATGCTATACAAGGCATTGTGGCTGTTCATACATTTGATCATCAATCGCTACCGAGCAATACGATTACGGAGCAACTAGCAACATCGTACCAATTAGCGATAAAGATGGAAGAGAGGATAGAGAATGAGTAAGCGGCTTGATATGGAAGTAAAGCAAGGATCAAGAACGAAAATAATGGGAATTCTTAACGTAACGCCAGATTCATTTTCTGATGGGGGTAAATTTAATCAGGTCGATGCAGCGATTGATCGAGTAGCTGATATGATTGAAGCAGGCGCTGATTTAATTGATATTGGCGGTGAATCAACCCGTCCTGGATACACGCCAGTCTCTGTAGAAGAAGAAATTGAACGGACCAGTCCGGTGATCGAACAATTAGTTGAGCGCTTTGAGGTTCCCATTTCCATTGATACGTTTAAAGCAAAAACAGCAGAAGCGGCATTAAAAGCAGGGGCTTCTATAATTAATGATGTTTGGGGTGCAAAGGCGGATCCGCAAATGGCTCGTATAGCTGTTGAATACGAAGTACCCATTATTTTGATGCATAATCGGGATCAAACTCCGTACGGGGTGTTTATGAATGATGTGTTAGCCGATTTATCACAAAGTATATCTATTTGTACAAATGCTGGTGTAAAAGCCGAACACATTTGGCTAGATCCAGGTGTTGGTTTTGCGAAAACATATGAACAGAACTTAGAAGTGATGCGGGAGCTAAACCAAATTGTTGATTTAGGGTTCCCTGTTTTACTTGGTACGTCCAGGAAATCATTCATTGCTAAAACGCTGCAGTTGCCTGTCGATGAAAGAGTAGAAGGTACTGGCGCAACCGTTTGTTTAGGCATAACGAAAGGCGTGAGTGTTGTGCGCGTTCACGATGTAAAAGAGATGAAGCGAATGGCTCTGATGATGGATGCTATGCTACAAAGGAGCGATGAAGTTGGATAAAATCTATATGAATCAACTTTCTTTTTACGGTTATCACGGGGTGTTCACTGAAGAAAATACATTAGGACAACGATTTTTAGTTGATTTAATCCTCGAATTGGACTTAGAAAAGGCTGCAGCCGATGATGAGTTAGAAGAATCGGTTGATTATGGAGAAATCTATAAAAGCGTTAAGAAAATTGTTGAAGGAAAGCCAGTTAAACTCGTGGAAACAATTGCAAAAGCAATCTGTGATGAACTCCTTGAGTCCTATGAAAAAGTATTTGCGTGTACGGTTAAAGTAATTAAGCCAGATCCGCCTATACCTGGTCACTATCAGTCAGTGGCAGTGGAATTAAGAAGAGGTCGAAATGAGTAATCAAGTATTTATTGCACTCGGATCTAATTTAGGAAATCGGGAACAGAACTTAATGTCTGCGGTTGAACGACTGCAAGCTGATGAAAGCATTCAAGTTGTTCGAGCCTCCTCAATATATGAAACCGATCCCGTCGGGTACGAAGAGCAAGGTCCGTTTTTAAACATGGTAATTGAGGCGGCAACCGTTTATCATCCGCTTGAGCTGTTGGAAATGACGCAAGAAATTGAACTCGTATTGGGTCGAGAGAGAGAGATACTGAATGGACCAAGAACAGTGGATCTTGATCTTTTACTATATGAAGATGTAAGACTGGATGTAGATGGTTTGCAAATTCCACATCCAAGAATGTGGGATCGTGCGTTCGTGTTAGTTCCTCTAGCTGAAATTGCACCTAAGATAAAAAGCGAAAAAAGCGGTTTACCTCTAAGTAAAGTCATAAACAAGCAGTTTAATGATAAAGAGGGTGTGAGATGGTGGAAGCAATGGAATGGGGTAGGAACATACGAGCCTATCGAAAGTTAAAAGGATATACACAGCAGGATTTTGCAAAAGAAATCCATGTATCTGTTTCTTTACTAGGAGAGATTGAACGTGGTATTCGAAACCCTGATGATGAATTAATAAATCGAATTTGTACAAGCTTAGATGTTACAAAAGAGGATATGATGCAGCTCTGAAATGGGCAGATGGTACGTGTGAAGCATAGAGTGTCTCTAAAATGAAAGATTGAGTTGTCTCCATAAGTGACGGTGCTAACTGATTCAATTTTTAACGAGGATGAACTAGCAAAGGCGCTAGCTTTATAGTACACTTCTAAATAACTTGATGAATAAGGGGTTTGATTGACAGATCTGTTAATCTGCCCTTTTTCGATGAAAGAGAACAGGGGTTGAGAGTGTTGACGGAAGAATTAGAGCTACATGATTTATTGGCTGTACGAAAAGACAAGCTAAATCAGTTATATGAACAAGGTGTTGATCCATTTGGTGGAAAGTTTAATCGTACTCATACATCACAGCAAGTGATCGACCAATTTGATGCGTATACAAAAGAAGAGCTAGAAGATAAAGAAGAAAAGGTCGTGTTAGCTGGTCGATTAATGACAAAGCGCGGCAAAGGAAAAGCTGGATTTGCGCACATTCAAGATTTAACTGGACAAATTCAAATGTATGTTCGCCAAGATGCAGTTGGCGAAGCCTCCTATGATTTATTTAAGTCTCTTGATATTGGAGATATGGTTGGGATTGTTGGGGGTCCTTTTAAAACAAAAGTGGGCGAGATGTCCGTAAAAGTGACAGAACTGACGTTATTAGGGAAGTCATTACGTCCTTTACCGGATAAATATCATGGCTTAAAAGATGTGGAGCAACGTTACCGTCAGCGCTATCTTGACCTTATTACAAGTCCAGACTCACGAAAAACATTTATAACTCGTAGTAAGATTATTCAAGTGATGCGTCGCTATCTTGACGATCAAGGTTTCTTAGAGGTCGAGACACCGATGATGCACAGCATTCCAGGTGGAGCGTCTGCACGTCCATTTGTGACACATCATAACACGTTGGATATGGAACTTTATATGAGAATTGCCATTGAGCTTCATTTAAAGCGTCTAATCGTCGGTGGATTGGAAAAAGTATATGAAATTGGCCGTGTATTTAGAAATGAGGGAGTATCAACCCGTCATAATCCTGAATTCACAATGATTGAACTATATGAAGCTTATGCAGATTACAAAGACATCATGGCGTTAACAGAAGGGGTTATTGCACATATTGCAAAAGAAGTGCTTGGTACAACGACGGTTCCTTATGGTGACTATGAAGTAAACCTTGCTCCTGGTTGGACACGTATTCATATGGTAGATGCCATTAAAGAAAAAACAGGTGTCGATTTTTGGCAGGAGATGAGTGATGAAGAAGCACGCGCCTTTGCAAAAGAACATGGTGTCCCTGTTAAAGAAACAATGAGCTTTGGGCATGTCGTAAACGAATTCTTTGAACACTTTGTTGAAGAGTCTCTTATTCAGCCAACATTTGTTTATGGACACCCGCTTGCGATTTCGCCTTTAGCGAAAAAGAATGAGGAAGATCCGCGTTTTACTGATCGTTTTGAGTTATTCATTGTTGGTCGTGAACACGCAAATGCATTTTCTGAGTTAAATGATCCAATTGATCAGCGTAAACGTTTTGAAGCTCAGTTAGTAGAAAGAGAGCAAGGAGACGATGAGGCGCACATGATGGATGAAGACTTCGTGGAAGCGCTGGAGTATGGTATGCCGCCAACAGGTGGTCTAGGAATCGGGATAGACCGATTAGTTATGCTCTTGACGAATGCTCCATCAATACGTGATGTCCTATTGTTTCCGCAAATGAGAAACAGAGAACAAGGAGAATAAACGCAATGTTCCTGCTGCTGTTCTTGCTCTAAAAGAGCAGCAGATCTTTTTTATAAAAAAACTTTTAAAAAAGCCTTGCGCATTTTTTGGTATGGTGGTATATTATTTCTTGTCGCCGCGATAGACACAGGCGGCACGAAAGAAATCAAGAAAAACATGATTGACTTTCGGGATAGCTTCTGATAAGATATAAAAGTTGCTAAAACACATAAAGAGTTCTTTGAAAACTGAACAAAAGCCAAGCGTAAAAAGAGATACAAGGTATCTCGTCAATGAAGTTAGACACAGCTTTAAAATGTGCAAATGAGCAAGTCAAACACTTTTAACGGAGAGTTTGATCCTGGCTCAGGACGAACGCTGGCGGCGTGCCTAATACATGCAAGTCGAGCGGACAGAAGGGAGCTTGCTCCCGGAAGTCAGCGGCGGACGGGTGAGTAACACGTAGGTAACCTGCCCCTTAGACTGGGATAACTCCGGGAAACCGGAGCTAATACGGGATAATAAAGAGAATCACCTGATTCTCTTTTGAAAGACGGTTTCGGCTGTCACTAAGGGATGGGCCTGCGGCGCATTAGCTAGTTGGTAAGGTAACGGCTTACCAAGGCGACGATGCGTAGCCGACCTGAGAGGGTGATCGGCCACACTGGGACTGAGACACGGCCCAGACTCCTACGGGAGGCAGCAGTAGGGAATCTTCCGCAATGGACGAAAGTCTGACGGAGCAACGCCGCGTGAGTGAGGAAGGCCTTCGGGTCGTAAAGCTCTGTTGTGAGGGAAGAACAAGTACCGGCGTAACTACCGGTACCTTGACGGTACCTCACCAGAAAGCCACGGCTAACTACGTGCCAGCAGCCGCGGTAATACGTAGGTGGCAAGCGTTGTCCGGAATTATTGGGCGTAAAGCGCGCGCAGGCGGCTTCTTAAGTCTGATGTGAAATCTCGGGGCTCAACCCCGAGCGGCCATTGGAAACTGGGAAGCTTGAGTGCAGAAGAGGAGAGTGGAATTCCACGTGTAGCGGTGAAATGCGTAGATATGTGGAGGAACACCAGTGGCGAAGGCGACTCTCTGGTCTGTAACTGACGCTGAGGCGCGAAAGCGTGGGGAGCAAACAGGATTAGATACCCTGGTAGTCCACGCCGTAAACGATGAGTGCTAGGTGTTAGGGGTTTCGATGCCCGTAGTGCCGAAGTAAACACATTAAGCACTCCGCCTGGGGAGTACGGCCGCAAGGCTGAAACTCAAAGGAATTGACGGGGACCCGCACAAGCAGTGGAGCATGTGGTTTAATTCGAAGCAACGCGAAGAACCTTACCAGGTCTTGACATCCTTTGACCACTCTGGAGACAGAGCTTCCCCTTCGGGGGCAAAGTGACAGGTGGTGCATGGTTGTCGTCAGCTCGTGTCGTGAGATGTTGGGTTAAGTCCCGCAACGAGCGCAACCCTTGATCTTAGTTGCCAGCATTCAGTTGGGCACTCTAAGGTGACTGCCGGTGACAAACCGGAGGAAGGTGGGGACGACGTCAAATCATCATGCCCCTTATGACCTGGGCTACACACGTGCTACAATGGATGGTACAAAGGGCAGCGAAACCGCGAGGTGGAGCCAATCCCATAAAGCCATTCTCAGTTCGGATTGTAGGCTGCAACTCGCCTACATGAAGCCGGAATTGCTAGTAATCGCGGATCAGCATGCCGCGGTGAATACGTTCCCGGGTCTTGTACACACCGCCCGTCACACCACGAGAGTTTGTAACACCCGAAGTCGGTGAGGTAACCTTTTGGAGCCAGCCGCCTAAGGTGGGACAAATGATTGGGGTGAAGTCGTAACAAGGTAGCCGTATCGGAAGGTGCGGCTGGATCACCTCCTTTCTATGGAGTTTTTACTCTAGTCGATGTATGACCTCGGGTCATATAGCGCTTTGGATCTTTTGTTCAGTTTTGGAAGAATTCCTCTTCCAATTGAAAATGCGAAGGTAATGGATACCACGCTTAGAACGCCACGTCCTGTGGCAACGCCTGGTACCTACATCCTGTAGGCATGGTTCTTTGAAAACTAAATCATAATCAATCAACTCAAATTAGTTTTGTTCATCGGTTTTACAACTGTTTGAACGAGACGTCAAGAATTCATAAACCTTTTAGGTTAACTGTTTTACAAAGAGACCCAAGTAGATCAAGGATGGGAAATGCTTGATGGAAGGAGCGTAGTTCGCTACGTAACTGACAGAAAGACAGGAACCAGACGAAGAGATACGAAGGGAATCTGAAGTAAAAATGGATAAGTTAGAAAGGGCGCACGGTGAATGCCTTGGCACTAGGAGCCGATGAAGGACGCGACGAACAGCGATATGCTTCGGGGAGCTGTAAGTAAGCTTTGATCCGGAGATTTCCGAATGGGGGAACCCACCATCCGTAATGGGATGGTACTCCTGCCTGAACACATAGGGCAGGGTGAGGCAGACCCGGGGAACTGAAACATCTAAGTACCCGGAGGAAGAGAAAGCAAATGCGATTTCCTGAGTAGCGGCGAGCGAAACGGAATCAGCCCAAACCAAGAGGCTTGCCTCTTGGGGTTGTAGGACACTCTATACGGAGTTACAAAGAAACGGAGTAGGTGAATTGTCTGGAAAGACAAGCCGAAGAAGGTAACAGCCCTGTAGCTGAAACTTCGTTTCCTCCAGAGTGGATCCTGAGTACGGCGGGACACGTGAAACCCCGTCGGAATCCGGGAGGACCATCTCCCAAGGCTAAATACTCCCTAGTGACCGATAGTGAACCAGTACCGTGAGGGAAAGGTGAAAAGCACCCCGGAAGGGGAGTGAAAGAGATCCTGAAACCGTGTGCCTACAACTAGTCAGAGCCCGTTAATGGGTGATGGCGTGCCTTTTGTAGAATGAACCGGCGAGTTACGATAACGTGCAAGGTTAAGCTGATGAGGCGGAGCCGTAGCGAAAGCGAGTCTGAATAGGGCGAGTAAGTACGTTGTCGTAGACCCGAAACCGGGTGATCTACCCATGTCCAGGGTGAAGGTCGGGTAACACCGACTGGAGGCCCGAACCCACGCATGTTGAAAAATGCGGGGATGAGGTGTGGGTAGGGGTGAAATGCCAATCGAACTCGGAAATAGCTGGTTCTCCCCGAAATAGCTTTAGGGCTAGCCTCGAGTGATGAGTTTTGGAGGTAGAGCACTGATTGGACGAGGGGTCCCCACAGGATTACCGAATTCAGTCAAACTCCGAATGCCAAAAACTTTAACTCGGGAGTCAGACTGCGAGTGCTAAGATCCGTAGTCAAGAGGGAAACAGCCCAGACCATCAGCTAAGGTCCCCAAGTATACGTTAAGTGGAAAAGGATGTGGAGTTGCTTAGACAACCAGGATGTTGGCTTAGAAGCAGCCATCATTGAAAGAGTGCGTAATAGCTCACTGGTCGAGTGACTCTGCGCCGAAAATGTACCGGGGCTAAACGTATCACCGAAGCTATGGCAATCCCAGTAGGGATTGGGTAGGGGAGCGTTCCAAGGACTGTGAAGCTAGATCGTGAGGACTAGTGGAGTGCTTGGAAGTGAGAATGCCGGTATGAGTAGCGAAAAGAGGGGTGAGAATCCCCTCCGTCGAAAGCCCAAGGTTTCCTGAGGAAGGCTCGTCCGCTCAGGGTTAGTCGGGACCTAAGCCGAGGCCGAAAGGCGTAGGCGATGGACAACAGGTTGATATTCCTGTACCACCTCGTATTTGTTTGAACGATGGGGGGACGCAGAAAGGTAGGGTGAGCGCGCCGCTGGCTGTGCGCGTCGAAGCATGCAAGGCTGGAACATAGGCAAATCCGTGTTCCGCGAAGGCTGAGCTGTGACCGTGAAGGACCCAAGGGTCCGAAATCCCTGATCCTCCGCTGCCGAGAAAAGCCTCTAGTTAGAATACAGGTGCCCGTACCGCAAACCGACACAGGTAGGCGAGAAGAGAATTCTAAGACGCTCGGGAGAACTCTCGTTAAGGAACTCGGCAAAATGACCCCGTAACTTCGGGAGAAGGGGTGCTCTATTAGGGTGTTAAAGCCCGAGAGAGCCGCAGTGAATAGATCCAAGCGACTGTTTAGCAAAAACACAGGTCTCTGCGAAGCCGTAAGGCGAAGTATAGGGGCTGACACCTGCCCGGTGCTGGAAGGTTAAGAGGAGGGGTTATCCCGTAAGGGAGAAGCTCTGAATTGAAGCCCCAGTAAACGGCGGCCGTAACTATAACGGTCCTAAGGTAGCGAAATTCCTTGTCGGGTAAGTTCCGACCCGCACGAATGGTGCAACGACTTGGATACTGTCTCAACGAGAGACCCGGTGAAATTATAGTACCTGTGAAGATGCAGGTTACCCGCGACAGGACGGAAAGACCCCATGGAGCTTTACTGTAGCTTGATAGTGAGTGTTGGTACCATTTGTACAGGATAGGTAGGAGCCTTGGAAGCCGGAGCGCTAGCTTCGGTGGAGGCGTCGGTGGGATACTACCCTGATGGTGCTGACATTCTAACCTCGACCCGTGATCCGGGTCAGGGACATTGTCAGGTGGGCAGTTTGACTGGGGCGGTCGCCTCCTAAACAGTAACGGAGGCGCCCAAAGGTTCCCTCAGAATGGTTGGAAATCATTCGTAGAGTGCAAAGGCATAAGGGAGCTTGACTGCGAGACCTACAAGTCGAGCAGGGACGAAAGTCGGGCTTAGTGATCCGGCGGTGCCGTATGGAAGGGCCGTCGCTCAACGGATAAAAGCTACCCTGGGGATAACAGGCTTATCTCCCCCAAGAGTCCACATCGACGGGGAGGTTTGGCACCTCGATGTCGGCTCGTCGCATCCTGGGGCTGAAGTAGGTCCCAAGGGTTGGGCTGTTCGCCCATTAAAGCGGCACGCGAGCTGGGTTCAGAACGTCGTGAGACAGTTCGGTCCCTATCCGTCGCGGGCGTAGGAAATTTGAGAGGAGCTGTCCTTAGTACGAGAGGACCGGGATGGACATACCGCTGGTGTACCAGTTGTTCCGCCAGGAGCATCGCTGGGTAGCTACGTATGGACGGGATAAGTGCTGAAAGCATCTAAGCATGAAGCCCCCCTCAAGATGAGATTTCCCATGGCGTAAGCCAGTAAGACCCCTTAGAGATGATGAGGTTGATAGGTCAGAAGTGGAAGTGTGGCGACACATGGAGCGGACTGATACTAATCGGTCGAGGGCTTATCCTAATTATTCTTGAGTTTGAGTAGATGATTTGATTTAGTTTTGAAAGAATCACCGATTCTTTTTAACAAGAAGGATTTCATTCCTTTGACAAAGAGCAACAAGAAGATCGAGGACTAGAAGTGCTTGAAGGAAGGAGCGTACTTGCGTACGTGACTGACAGAAAGACACAAATAGGACGAAGAGATTCGCCGTTGATCTGACGTCAAAATAAGTCTGGTGGCAATAGCAAAGAGGTCACACCCGTTCCCATGCCGAACACGGTCGTTAAGCTCTTTTACGCCGATGGTAGTTGGGGGCTTCCCCCTGTGAGAGTAGGACGTTGCCAGGCTTACATATATTTCTTTTGTTAGTTGAAAACACAATAATAAGTTGGAGGATTAGCTCAGCTGGGAGAGCACCTGCCTTACAAGCAGGGGGTCGGCGGTTCGATCCCGTCATCCTCCACCATATGCCGGTCTAGCTCAATTGGTAGAGCAACTGACTTGTAATCAGTAGGTTGGGGGTTCAAGTCCTCTGGCCGGCACCATAGTTCTCGAAGTCAGAGCCATTAGCTCAGTTGGTAGAGCATCTGACTTTTAATCAGAGGGTCGAAGGTTCGAATCCTTCATGGCTCACCATAAACTTGCGGGTGTGGCGGAATTGGCAGACGCGCTAGACTTAGGATCTAGTGTCTTTATGACGTGGGGGTTCAAGTCCCTTCACCCGCATTCACAATGTTAAATTGTGCGGAAGTAGTTCAGTGGTAGAACACCACCTTGCCAAGGTGGGGGTCGCGAGTTCGAATCTCGTCTTCCGCTTTTGCCAATATTTTTGCCGGGGTGGTGGAATTGGCAGACACACAGGACTTAAAATCCTGCGGTTGGTGACAACCGTGCCGGTTCAAGTCCGGCCCTCGGCACCATTTATTCAATTTCATAGTTAAAAAGCGCCCGTAGCTCAATTGGATAGAGCGTCTGACTACGGATCAGAAGGTTAGGGGTTCGACTCCTCTCGGGCGCGCCATTTTCGGGAAGTAGCTCAGCTTGGTAGAGCACTTGGTTTGGGACCAAGGGGTCGCAGGTTCAAATCCTGTCTTCCCGACCATGAAATGGGGCCTTAGCTCAGCTGGGAGAGCGCCTGCTTTGCACGCAGGAGGTCAGCGGTTCGATCCCGCTAGGCTCCACCAAAAAAGTTTAAAAAAAGCTTTGACATTCTAAGTAATGTCGTGTAGAGTACTAAGAGTCGCCAAGAGAGATCGAGGCGCAAACGAGTTCTTTGAAAACTGAACAAAAGCCAAGCGTAAAAAGAGATACAAGGTATCTCGTCAATGAAGTTAGACACAGCTTTAAAATGTGCAAATGAGCAAGTCAAACACTTTTAACGGAGAGTTTGATCCTGGCTCAGGACGAACGCTGGCGGCGTGCCTAATACATGCAAGTCGAGCGGACAGAAGGGAGCTTGCTCCCGGAAGTCAGCGGCGGACGGGTGAGTAACACGTAGGTAACCTGCCCCTTAGACTGGGATAACTCCGGGAAACCGGAGCTAATACGGGATAATAAAGAGAATCACCTGATTCTCTTTTGAAAGACGGTTTCGGCTGTCACTAAGGGATGGGCCTGCGGCGCATTAGCTAGTTGGTAAGGTAACGGCTTACCAAGGCGACGATGCGTAGCCGACCTGAGAGGGTGATCGGCCACACTGGGACTGAGACACGGCCCAGACTCCTACGGGAGGCAGCAGTAGGGAATCTTCCGCAATGGACGAAAGTCTGACGGAGCAACGCCGCGTGAGTGAGGAAGGCCTTCGGGTCGTAAAGCTCTGTTGTGAGGGAAGAACAAGTACCGGCGTAACTACCGGTACCTTGACGGTACCTCACCAGAAAGCCACGGCTAACTACGTGCCAGCAGCCGCGGTAATACGTAGGTGGCAAGCGTTGTCCGGAATTATTGGGCGTAAAGCGCGCGCAGGCGGCTTCTTAAGTCTGATGTGAAATCTCGGGGCTCAACCCCGAGCGGCCATTGGAAACTGGGAAGCTTGAGTGCAGAAGAGGAGAGTGGAATTCCACGTGTAGCGGTGAAATGCGTAGATATGTGGAGGAACACCAGTGGCGAAGGCGACTCTCTGGTCTGTAACTGACGCTGAGGCGCGAAAGCGTGGGGAGCAAACAGGATTAGATACCCTGGTAGTCCACGCCGTAAACGATGAGTGCTAGGTGTTAGGGGTTTCGATGCCCGTAGTGCCGAAGTAAACACATTAAGCACTCCGCCTGGGGAGTACGGCCGCAAGGCTGAAACTCAAAGGAATTGACGGGGACCCGCACAAGCAGTGGAGCATGTGGTTTAATTCGAAGCAACGCGAAGAACCTTACCAGGTCTTGACATCCTTTGACCACTCTGGAGACAGAGCTTCCCCTTCGGGGGCAAAGTGACAGGTGGTGCATGGTTGTCGTCAGCTCGTGTCGTGAGATGTTGGGTTAAGTCCCGCAACGAGCGCAACCCTTGATCTTAGTTGCCAGCATTCAGTTGGGCACTCTAAGGTGACTGCCGGTGACAAACCGGAGGAAGGTGGGGACGACGTCAAATCATCATGCCCCTTATGACCTGGGCTACACACGTGCTACAATGGATGGTACAAAGGGCAGCGAAACCGCGAGGTGGAGCCAATCCCATAAAGCCATTCTCAGTTCGGATTGTAGGCTGCAACTCGCCTACATGAAGCCGGAATTGCTAGTAATCGCGGATCAGCATGCCGCGGTGAATACGTTCCCGGGTCTTGTACACACCGCCCGTCACACCACGAGAGTTTGTAACACCCGAAGTCGGTGAGGTAACCTTTTGGAGCCAGCCGCCTAAGGTGGGACAAATGATTGGGGTGAAGTCGTAACAAGGTAGCCGTATCGGAAGGTGCGGCTGGATCACCTCCTTTCTATGGAGTTTTTACTCTAGTCGATGTATGACCTCGGGTCATATAGCGCTTTGGATCTTTTGTTCAGTTTTGGAAGAATTCCTCTTCCAATTGAAAATGCGAAGGTAATGGATACCACGCTTAGAACGCCACGTCCTGTGGCAACGCCTGGTACCTACATCCTGTAGGCATGGTTCTTTGAAAACTAAATCATAATCAATCAACTCAAATTAGTTTTGTTCATCGGTGTTACAACTGTTTGAACGAGACGTCAAGAATTCATAAACCTTTTAGGTTAACTGTTTTACAAAGAGACCCAAGTAGATCAAGGATGGGAAATGCTTGATGGAAGGAGCGTAGTTCGCTACGTAACTGACAGAAAGACAGGAACCAGACGAAGAGATACGAAGGGAATCTGAAGTAAAAATGGATAAGTTAGAAAGGGCGCACGGTGAATGCCTTGGCACTAGGAGCCGATGAAGGACGCGACGAACAGCGATATGCTTCGGGGAGCTGTAAGTAAGCTTTGATCCGGAGATTTCCGAATGGGGGAACCCACCATCCGTAATGGGATGGTACTCCTGCCTGAACACATAGGGCAGGGTGAGGCAGACCCGGGGAACTGAAACATCTAAGTACCCGGAGGAAGAGAAAGCAAATGCGATTTCCTGAGTAGCGGCGAGCGAAACGGAATCAGCCCAAACCAAGAGGCTTGCCTCTTGGGGTTGTAGGACACTCTATACGGAGTTACAAAGAAACGGAGTAGGTGAATTGTCTGGAAAGACAAGCCGAAGAAGGTAACAGCCCTGTAGCTGAAACTTCGTTTCCTCCAGAGTGGATCCTGAGTACGGCGGGACACGTGAAACCCCGTCGGAATCCGGGAGGACCATCTCCCAAGGCTAAATACTCCCTAGTGACCGATAGTGAACCAGTACCGTGAGGGAAAGGTGAAAAGCACCCCGGAAGGGGAGTGAAAGAGATCCTGAAACCGTGTGCCTACAACTAGTCAGAGCCCGTTAATGGGTGATGGCGTGCCTTTTGTAGAATGAACCGGCGAGTTACGATAACGTGCAAGGTTAAGCTGATGAGGCGGAGCCGTAGCGAAAGCGAGTCTGAATAGGGCGAGTAAGTACGTTGTCGTAGACCCGAAACCGGGTGATCTACCCATGTCCAGGGTGAAGGTCGGGTAACACCGACTGGAGGCCCGAACCCACGCATGTTGAAAAATGCGGGGATGAGGTGTGGGTAGGGGTGAAATGCCAATCGAACTCGGAAATAGCTGGTTCTCCCCGAAATAGCTTTAGGGCTAGCCTCGAGTGATGAGTTTTGGAGGTAGAGCACTGATTGGACGAGGGGTCCCCACAGGATTACCGAATTCAGTCAAACTCCGAATGCCAAAAACTTTAACTCGGGAGTCAGACTGCGAGTGCTAAGATCCGTAGTCAAGAGGGAAACAGCCCAGACCATCAGCTAAGGTCCCCAAGTATACGTTAAGTGGAAAAGGATGTGGAGTTGCTTAGACAACCAGGATGTTGGCTTAGAAGCAGCCATCATTGAAAGAGTGCGTAATAGCTCACTGGTCGAGTGACTCTGCGCCGAAAATGTACCGGGGCTAAACGTATCACCGAAGCTATGGCAATCCCAGTAGGGATTGGGTAGGGGAGCGTTCCAAGGACTGTGAAGCTAGATCGTGAGGACTAGTGGAGTGCTTGGAAGTGAGAATGCCGGTATGAGTAGCGAAAAGAGGGGTGAGAATCCCCTCCGTCGAAAGCCCAAGGTTTCCTGAGGAAGGCTCGTCCGCTCAGGGTTAGTCGGGACCTAAGCCGAGGCCGAAAGGCGTAGGCGATGGACAACAGGTTGATATTCCTGTACCACCTCGTATTTGTTTGAACGATGGGGGGACGCAGAAAGGTAGGGTGAGCGCGCCGCTGGCTGTGCGCGTCGAAGCATGCAAGGCTGGAACATAGGCAAATCCGTGTTCCGCGAAGGCTGAGCTGTGACCGTGAAGGACCCAAGGGTCCGAAATCCCTGATCCTCCGCTGCCGAGAAAAGCCTCTAGTTAGAATACAGGTGCCCGTACCGCAAACCGACACAGGTAGGCGAGAAGAGAATTCTAAGACGCTCGGGAGAACTCTCGTTAAGGAACTCGGCAAAATGACCCCGTAACTTCGGGAGAAGGGGTGCTCTATTAGGGTGTTAAAGCCCGAGAGAGCCGCAGTGAATAGATCCAAGCGACTGTTTAGCAAAAACACAGGTCTCTGCGAAGCCGTAAGGCGAAGTATAGGGGCTGACACCTGCCCGGTGCTGGAAGGTTAAGAGGAGGGGTTATCCCGTAAGGGAGAAGCTCTGAATTGAAGCCCCAGTAAACGGCGGCCGTAACTATAACGGTCCTAAGGTAGCGAAATTCCTTGTCGGGTAAGTTCCGACCCGCACGAATGGTGCAACGACTTGGATACTGTCTCAACGAGAGACCCGGTGAAATTATAGTACCTGTGAAGATGCAGGTTACCCGCGACAGGACGGAAAGACCCCATGGAGCTTTACTGTAGCTTGATAGTGAGTGTTGGTACCATTTGTACAGGATAGGTAGGAGCCTTGGAAGCCGGAGCGCTAGCTTCGGTGGAGGCGTCGGTGGGATACTACCCTGATGGTGCTGACATTCTAACCTCGACCCGTGATCCGGGTCAGGGACATTGTCAGGTGGGCAGTTTGACTGGGGCGGTCGCCTCCTAAACAGTAACGGAGGCGCCCAAAGGTTCCCTCAGAATGGTTGGAAATCATTCGTAGAGTGCAAAGGCATAAGGGAGCTTGACTGCGAGACCTACAAGTCGAGCAGGGACGAAAGTCGGGCTTAGTGATCCGGCGGTGCCGTATGGAAGGGCCGTCGCTCAACGGATAAAAGCTACCCTGGGGATAACAGGCTTATCTCCCCCAAGAGTCCACATCGACGGGGAGGTTTGGCACCTCGATGTCGGCTCGTCGCATCCTGGGGCTGAAGTAGGTCCCAAGGGTTGGGCTGTTCGCCCATTAAAGCGGCACGCGAGCTGGGTTCAGAACGTCGTGAGACAGTTCGGTCCCTATCCGTCGCGGGCGTAGGAAATTTGAGAGGAGCTGTCCTTAGTACGAGAGGACCGGGATGGACATACCGCTGGTGTACCAGTTGTTCCGCCAGGAGCATCGCTGGGTAGCTACGTATGGACGGGATAAGTGCTGAAAGCATCTAAGCATGAAGCCCCCCTCAAGATGAGATTTCCCATGGCGTAAGCCAGTAAGACCCCTTAGAGATGATGAGGTTGATAGGTCAGAAGTGGAAGTGTGGCGACACATGGAGCGGACTGATACTAATCGGTCGAGGGCTTATCCTAAATTTCTTGAGTTTGAGTATGATGATTTGATTTAGTTTTGAAAGAATCACCGATTCTTTTAACAAGAAGGATTTCATTCCTTTGACAAAGAGCAACAAGAAGATCGAGGACTAGAAGTGCTTGAAGGAAGGAGCGTACTTGCGTACGTGACTGACAGAAAGACACAAATAGGACGAAGAGATTCGCCGTTGATCTGACGTCAAAATAAGTCTGGTGGCAATAGCAAAGAGGTCACACCCGTTCCCATGCCGAACACGGTCGTTAAGCTCTTTTGCGCCGATGGTAGTTGGGGGCTTCCCCCTGTGAGAGTAGGACGTTGCCAGGCAATGAGAAAGACACCTGAAAGGGTGTCTTTTTTTTGTGTAGAAAGAAAGACGCAAAAGAGCTGCGCTTCGAAAGAAGCGAGTCAGACAAAGAAAATCGGCGTAAAATACGAGCACGATAAAAAAGAACAACAAGAAAAAACATCGAAGGGAAAGCAGCGTGCATCCCCCCAGTGAGACGAAAGGGTTGTTTTCGTAAAAGCTTCATGGGAAGCATCGTGGATCAATTAACAAGAGGAACGTCCTCGAAGAAAACCACCCTGAAGCCAAGGGACGTTGCCAGGCAATGAGAAAGACACCTGAAAGGGTGTCTTTTTTTTTGCATAGAAAGAAAGGCGTGGAAGAGCTGCGCTTCGACAGAAGCGAGTCAAACAAAGAAGCCGTTCGACCCTAGTAAACATCCGTTTAAAAACTAGCGATCCGTAGTTTATCCGTTGAACGTTTCTTCTAATGTCTTATAGCGATACTCGAAAATCTCTTCTAATCGACTCTTTATGGTTATCGAATGTGCGAGCCGTCCAATAAAACTAAAAGGCAAGCTGTAATGAACGATATCAGTCATCTTTACACCTTTATCTGTTTCTGTGAAATGATGTTGGTGGTGCCATAGTTTAAATGGTCCAAATCGTTGTTCATCAATAAAATAAGAGTGGTCAACTACTTGAGTAATTTCCGTAACCCACGTTAAGGGGATAGAAAGTAAAGGGCTAACCTTGTACGTAATCAGCTGTCCTCCATAAATAAGCTCTCCCGGAGAGTTGGTAATCGTGAAATTCATATAGCTGGGTGTAATAGCTTGGAGATTTTCAGCGCTAGAAAAAAAAGCCCAAGCATGATCAAGAGAAATGTTCAAATGTTGTTCGCGTTTTAACATGTAAACTCGCATAAGTATGCACCTACCTATCAGGAAAAGAATACCCTTTATTAAAAAAATAAAACAAGATAGTGGAAACAGGTCTAGAAGATGTCTGCTTGGTCATAATAGAAATAGTTAGTTGTTGAAGTTTTTGACTAAACAGCTTATAATAAAGCTATTAATAGTCAAATATAGTCAAAGTCAATGTTGTCCTTTCCTAGGAGGGTTGATTGATGAGCAATATAACGGACTTAATTGAACAATATTTAAAAATGACATTGACTCGTAGCGGGAAAGAATTGTTGGAAATAAAGCGGAGTGAATTGGCGAAACAGTTTCAATGTGTGCCGTCCCAAATTAATTATGTGATTAGTACGCGTTTTACTCTAGAAAAAGGGTATATAGTGGAAAGTAAGCGGGGTGGTGGCGGTTATATTCGCATCACTAAAGTAGAATCACATGAGGATGCCGCTTTATTTAATCATATGCAAAGCTTAATTGGCTTGAAAATTGACCAGCAAACCGCGCAAAATATTGTGTTCCGTCTTTATGAAGAAGAGGCGATCACAAAACGCGAGGCGAAAATTATGTCTAGCATATTAGAAAGAGAGCTTTACAAATCTACGATAGAACATCGGGATGAAGTTCGTGCTAATCTTTTAAAAGCAATGATAGAGACGCTTAAATATACAGAAAATCACTAATAAGTAGAGAGGTGATAATAATGGTGTGCCAAGAGTGTAATATGCGGCAAGCTACACTGCATTTTACAAAAATTATTAACGGAAAGAAAACGGAGATGCACGTATGCGAACACTGTGCAAGAGAAAAAGGCGAGGCGATACCAGGAACAGATAGCTTCTCTATCCATCACCTCTTTTCAGGCTTATTTCATACAGATGATAGCAATGCTACACAACGAGACCAAAATACGAAAGCTGAATTAAAATGTCCAAATTGTGGGCTTAGTTACGAGAAATTCCTTCACATTGGCCGTTTTGGCTGTGCAAGTTGTTACGAAACGTATTCAACAAAACTTTCGTCTGTTTTTAGAAGGGTACATGGTGGAAACAGTAAGCATGGTGGTAAGATTCCCAAACGGATTGGGGAAACCATTCAAATAGAACAACGAATTGAAGAAATGCGGGCAATGTTAAATGAGCATATTCAAAAAGAAGAGTTTGAGAAAGCTGCAGAATTACGTGATGAAATAAGGGCTTTAACAAAGCAAAAAGACATTCCTAGGGAAGGAGAGGAAGAGGGGTGAGCTTAAACCAATTTTTAGAACATGCGATTAGCCCTTGGATGAAGAAGGATGGGATTGAATCGGATATTGTTTTAAGTAGCCGAATACGATTAGCAAGAAACATGAACGCCTTTACCTTTCCTATTCTTTCCTCGAAGGAAGAAGCGTACACCGCCTCTCAATATATAAAGGAGGCGCTAGCTTCCACTCAAACGAGTGCCCTTGGAAACGCGGAAATGCTAACCATGGACGAAATGAAAACGAACGATAAACGAATTCTTGTCGAAAAACATTTAATTAGTCCTCACTTGGCAGAGCAATCGAAACACGGTGCGGTATTACTAAGTGAAGATGAGTCAGTAAGTATTATGGTAAATGAAGAAGATCATATTCGAATACAGGTACTGACAGCCGGTTTTGACTTGGACCACACGTATCAAGCTGCAAGTTCTTTAGATGATTGGATGGAGTCTCACCTGACTTATGCATACGATAGACAATATGGGTACTTAACGAGTTGTCCGACAAATGTTGGAACAGGAATGAGGGCATCGGTTATGATGCACCTACCGGCTCTTGCCATTACTCAACAGCTACAGCGAATTTTGCCAGCGATTAATCAACTAGGTCTGGTGGTTAGAGGAATTTATGGAGAAGGTAGCGAAGCATTAGGAAACCTTTTTCAAATTTCCAATCAAATGACTTTAGGGAAGTCAGAGCAAGATATTATTGAGGATCTACAAGGCGTTGTAAAGCAATTAATTCAACAAGAACGTGCTGCAAGAGGATCTTTATTGGATCATTCGCACCTGAAATTAACAGATCGCGTTCACCGTTCGTTAGGAGTCCTGTCTCATAGCCATATTATTGATTCTAAAGAAGCAACGAGAAGACTCTCTGATTTAAGACTGGGTATTGACTTAGGCATGATTGAGGGCATATCAGCTAGCATTTTAAATGAACTCATGATTGTTACGCAACCGGGCTTTTTGCAAAGGTATGCAGAGACGGTATTGTCTCCTGAACAACGAGATGAAAGACGAGCGACATTAATTAGAGAACGGTTAAAGCTAGAATACACGAACAAGTAATACAATCCTTTGGAGGTGTCATCATTTATGATGTTTGGAAGATTTTCTGAGCGTGCACAGAAGGTATTAGCGCTTTCACAAGAAGAGGCAATTCGTTTAAGTCACCATAATATTGGAACAGAGCATATTCTCTTAGGCTTAATACGTGAAGGAGAAGGAATTGCGGCCAAAGCTTTGCAACAACTCGGGCTTGGTTCCGATAAATTACAAAAAGAAGTTGAAGGATTGGTAGGAAAAGGGCAAGAGGCGCAGAAGAGCATACACAGCACACCACACTACACACCTCGAGCGAAAAAAGTAATTGAGCTTTCAATGGATGAAGCAAGAAAGCTTGGCCATTCCTATGTGGGTACTGAACATATCTTGTTAGGGTTAATTCGTGAAGGAGAAGGTGTCGCAGCAAGGGTATTAAATAATCTTGGTGTGAGTTTGAATAAAGCAAGACAGCAAGTGTTGCAACTTCTTGGAAGCAATGAAGGTGGCAGTTCAGCACAGGCTAATGGCTCAGCTGCTAATGCAAATACACCAACCTTAGACAGCTTAGCTCGTGATTTAACGGCCATTGCACGTGAGGAAACCCTTGATCCTGTTATTGGGCGTGGGAAAGAGATTGAGCGAGTAATTCAAGTATTAAGTCGCCGGACGAAAAACAACCCTGTTTTAATAGGTGAACCTGGTGTCGGTAAAACAGCGATTGCAGAAGGGCTTGCTCAGAGTATTATTGCAAATGAAGTGCCTGAAACCTTACGAAATAAACGTGTAATGACCCTCGATATGGGAACGGTAGTAGCTGGAACGAAATACCGTGGAGAATTTGAAGATCGGTTGAAAAAGGTGATGGACGAAATTCGTCAAGCTGGTAATGTTATCTTATTTATTGATGAATTGCACACACTTATTGGAGCAGGTGGAGCAGAGGGTGCCATTGACGCTTCGAATATTTTAAAACCATCATTAGCTCGTGGAGAATTACAGTGTATTGGTGCAACAACTCTTGATGAGTACCGCAAGTACATTGAAAAGGACGCAGCGCTTGAGCGACGCTTCCAACCAATTCAAGTAGATGAGCCAACTTTAGATGAATCCATTCAAATTTTGTACGGCTTGCGTGACCGTTACGAAGCTCATCACCGTGTCACGATTACAGACGGTGCAGTAGAAGAAGCGGTGAAGCTTTCAGATCGTTATATTTCAGATCGCTTTCTACCAGATAAAGCGATTGACTTAATTGATGAAGCGGCGTCTAAAGTACGTTTACGTTCTTATACAGCACCGCCGAATCTAAAAGAATTAGAAGCGAAATTAGAAGAGACGCGAAAAGAGAAAGACGCTTCTGTTCAAAGCCAAGAGTTTGAAAAAGCCGCGTCCCTCCGTGATTCTGAGCAACGTCTTCGTGAAGAGCTTGAGGAAATGAAAAATGAATGGAAGAAAAAGCAAGGTCAGGAAAATACCGAAGTTGTGGTTGAAGACATTGCGCAAGTTGTAGCAAGCTGGACTGGAATTCCGGTTTCAAAGCTGGCAGAAGAAGAGACAGAGCGCTTGTTGAAAATGGAAAGCATCCTACACGATCGAATTGTTGGTCAGGAAGAAGCCGTTAAATCCATTTCAAAAGCGGTGCGTCGTGCTAGAGCCGGTTTAAAAGATCCGAAGCGTCCAATTGGATCGTTTATCTTCCTTGGACCAACGGGTGTTGGTAAAACGGAATTAGCCCGTGCTGTGGCAGAGACGTTATTTGGAGATGAAGATTCTGTTATTCGTATTGATATGTCGGAGTATATGGAGAAGCATGCAACCAGTCGTCTTGTTGGCTCCCCTCCTGGCTATGTTGGACATGAAGAAGGCGGTCAATTAACAGAAAAAATTCGTCGTAAGCCTTATTCGGTTATTTTATTAGACGAAATCGAAAAAGCGCACCCTGATGTGTTTAACATTTTGCTGCAAGTCTTAGAGGATGGTCGTTTAACCGATTCAAAAGGAAGAACGGTTGACTTTAGAAATACGGCAGTTATTATGACATCAAACGTTGGGGCTTCTCAACTAAAACGTAATAAATATCTTGGCTTTTCAACGGAGACGGAAGGTCAAGAATACAAAGACATGAAGGATCGTGTCATGTCTGAGCTGAAAAACAGCTTTAGACCTGAATTCTTAAACCGAATCGACGAAATTGTTGTGTTCCACTCTCTTGAGAAAAAGCATGTTCGTGAAATTATTACGATGATGGCTGATCAGTTGAAACAACGCTTATCTGAACAAGGTATTGATTTTGAACTGACAGAAGAGGCAAAAGATAAGATTACAGAGGCAGGTTATGATCCTGAATATGGAGCTCGCCCGTTACGTCGTGCGCTTCAAAAAGAAGTAGAGGATCGCTTGTCTGAGGAATTGCTAAAAGGAACGATCGTCAAAGGGCAAAAAGCCGTTATATATGTAAAAGATGGCGAGCTTGCTGTGGAAGCAAAAGAAGAAACAAGCGTATAAATTATGTAAACCGGAGGAGTTATTACCTCCGGTTTTTTTAAAAATCAAGCGTTTTTTCCTTGTTTTTGGTACACTTGGCGTAGTGGAATATAACGGAGGAATAAACGATGGCAAAAGTAAAAACAAAGTTTGTCTGTCAAGAATGTGGCTATGAGTCAGCGAAGTGGATGGGGAAGTGTCCAGGTTGTCAAAGTTGGAATACCCTCGTTGAAGAAAAAGCCGTACAAGAGAAACAGCGTTCAAGGAGTTATGTGACGTCTGGAACGACTGTGCATAAAGCACAGCCTATTACCAAAGTGGTGGGGGAAAAAGAGCCTCGCGTTAGCACAACGATGCCAGAATTAAATCGAGTGCTTGGTGGAGGCATTGTGCCGGGTTCACTTGTTTTAGTAGGAGGCGACCCGGGTATTGGAAAGTCAACGCTTCTTTTGCAGCTATCTGCAAAGTTGGCAAATACGAAAGAACGAGTTCTTTATATATCAGGAGAAGAGTCGGTTAAACAAACAAAGCTAAGAGCAGATCGCCTAGAGCTAACTTCTGAAGACCTGTACGTTCTTGCTGAAACAGATGTGTCACTCATTGAGCAAGCCATTGATGAGGTGCAGCCTTCATTGGTAATCATTGATTCCATTCAAACCGTGTATCAAGAGGACATAACATCTGCTCCAGGGAGTGTTGCACAAGTGCGAGAATGCACAGCGACATTCATGCGCATTGCCAAAACAAGAGGAACGGCAGTCTTTATTGTTGGTCACGTGACGAAGCAAGGATCCATTGCAGGGCCAAAGCTGCTTGAGCACATGGTGGACTCGGTCTTGTATTTTGAAGGGGAACGACACCACACGTACCGTATTTTAAGAGCGGTGAAGAACCGATTTGGTTCTACAAATGAAATGGGTATTTTCGAAATGAAAGAGCTTGGTTTAGAAGAAGTTTTAAACCCATCAGAGATCTTTCTTGAGGAACGATCACAAGGAGCAGCAGGTTCTGTTGTTGTGGCATCAATGGAAGGAACCCGGCCTGTTCTTGTTGAATTACAAGCATTAATCTCCCCGATGGGCTTTGGGAATCCAAGAAGGATGGCGACAGGTCTTGACCACAACCGAGTGTCCCTCATAATGGCAGTTCTTGAGAAACGGGTAGGGATGCTTTTGCAAAATCAAGACGCCTATCTAAAAGTTGCTGGTGGTGTGAAGCTAGATGAACCAGCCATTGATCTTGCTATTGCACTAAGTATTGCATCAAGCTTTCGCAATCAACCGACAGAACCGATGGATGTAGCCATTGGGGAAGTAGGCTTAACCGGTGAGATTAGACGAGTATCGAGAATTGAACAACGCGTTAATGAAGCATTAAAGCTAGGTTTTAAACGAGTTATTATACCAGAAAAGAATTTAGGCGGTTGGACTGTACCAGATGGCATTGAGGTCGTAGGTGTTCCAACTCTAGATAAAGCGCTCGATGTTGCATTAGGGAGGTAGAGAGAATGGAAGAAAGAAATCGAACAGCTTTTATCCAGAATATATTAAAATTAGTGGCGCCTGGAACCCCTTTGCGAGCTGGGATTGATAATGTGTTGCGTGCGAATACAGGTGGCTTAATTGTCCTAGGCTATAACAATGAAATGATGAATATTGTCGACGGTGGTTTTTTTATCAATAGTGATTTTTCACCTGCTTATTTATATGAGTTAGCAAAAATGGATGGTGCCATTATTCTAAGTGAAGACGGAAAACGAATTTTGTATGCAAATACCCAACTTGTCCCAAATAACAATATTACATCGAGTGAAACGGGGATTCGCCACCGGTCCGCAGAACGGGTCGCGAAACAAACAGGAAACTTAACGATCTCCATCTCTCAAAGAAGAAATGTGATTACTCTTTATCAAGGTGAGCATCGCTATGCGTTAAAGGATATTGGCGTCATTTTGACAAAAGCCAATCAAGCCATCCAGACGCTGGAAAAATATCGTGCTGTACTGGATCAAAGTATTACGAATTTAGGAGCTATGGAATTTGAGCAGCTTGTCACGTATAGCGATGTGGTACAAGTTATTCATCGAATTCAAATGGTGTTACGAATCAAGCAAGAAATTCAAAACTTTATTTTGGAGCTGGGCGACGAAGGGCGTCTCATAACGATGCAGCTTAAGGAGCTTGTATCCAATACCGAGCAAGAAGCGACCCATCTGTTAAAAGATTATTCAAAAGATCGCCATCAAGACGTTACGAAAACATTAGCAGATTTAACGAGTTTATTGAACGAAGATTTGCTCGATGAACAAGCAATTATTAAAGCGCTTGGGTTTGGCCGAGCAACCAATATTCTTGATCAAGCAGCTTCACCTAGAGGATACAGAATCTTGCACCGTATTCCGAGATTACCGTCTCAAATTATTGAAAATGTCATTAATGAATATGGTCATTTATCGAGCGTTATGGTAGCTACGGTTGAGCAACTGGACGAGGTAGATGGAATTGGAGAAGCACGTGCAAAAATGATTAAAAACGGGTTAAGTCGTATACAGGAACAATTGTTTGTAGACCGACATATTTAAACAAAAGAAGGGGAAAACCCTTCTTTTTGTGTCTAAATTAAAACGTTAATCTTGTATAATTCAAGATTTCATGTTTTTTTGTGGGAAATACAGTTTGCTAGGTTTGAGAGTTGTATACTTGTCTATAATAGCTACAAGGAGGTGTATACATGCATGCTTAAATGGATTATTCAAATCTTTTTTATATTAGCCGGAGCCACTTTAGGTATCTTTTTTATTCCGGAGTTATTCGATGCGACAGGCTATAACGTACCCACTTGGTTAGATACCCCGTATACAGGAGCGACCATCGGTGCACTACTATTTTTTATCGTATCGTTGTTTATCGCACGTTATATTGTTAATTTTTTCAAAATGGTCGAAGAAACGATTGTGAAAGCCCCAATAGCGGACGTATTAACAGGGTCAATAGGTCTTATTATTGGTTTAATTGTTGGGTATCTAGCAGGTACGCCTTTAAATGCACTAAATTTACTTGTCATCAGTAACATCTTGCCAAGTTTTATTACCATTTTGGTTGGCTATCTCGGTTTCCAAATTGGCTTTAAAAAGCGTGATGATATGGTTCAATTCATCCAATCCATGCGTATTCCAAGAGAGCGAGACAATCAAAAGAAAAAAGAGCAAGAAGAGAATGAGGACGAGCAAGGTCAGCACCTGAAAATCCTTGATACGAGCGTCATTATTGATGGACGAATCGCAGACATCTGTCAAACGGGATTTTTGGAAGGAACGCTTGTTATTCCGCAATTCGTACTTGATGAATTACAATATATTGCTGACTCATCAGATGCCTTAAAACGAAATCGAGGTAGAAGAGGTCTTGATATATTAAATCGTATTCAAAAAGAGCTTCCTATTGATGTAGAGATCTATGAAGGCGATTTTGAAGAGATACAAGAGGTTGATAGCAAGCTTGTAAAGTTAGCAAAAGTAACGTCTGGAATGGTTGTTACAAATGACTTTAACTTGAATAAAGTGTGTGAACTGCAAGGTGTACAAGTATTAAACATTAATGACTTAGCCAATGCAGTAAAGCCAGTCGTCTTGCCTGGAGAGGTATTGAGCGTCCATGTGATTAAAGAAGGGAAAGAACATCACCAAGGCGTCGCCTATTTAGATGATGGAACAATGATTGTTGTTGAAGGTGGGCGAGAATGGATTAATAAGCATACGGATGTGACGGTTACAAGTGTGCTGCAAACGAGTGCAGGTCGGATGATTTTTGCAAAACCAAAGTCTTTAGAAAAAGCACAGTAACGATTTCTTAAAACCTGTCCTTGAAAAAGGGCGGGTTTTTTGAGCAATTGTAGCTTCCATGGTAAACTACGAATAAGGAACAATTGAAGGAGATTACGATGGATTATAAAGCAATTGTCTTAGCTGCAGGTCAAGGAAAACGAATGAATGCTGGTTATAATAAGCAACTTATTAAGCTAAACGCTATACCGCTTATCGTTCATTCATTACGTTTATTTGAACAAGATATTCGCTGTAAAGGAATCATTCTCGTGGTCAGTGAAGAAGAGCGAAAAACGATGCAGCATCTTGTTCAATCATTTACCTTACAGAAAATTGAACAGATTGTTATTGGTGGGAAGGAAAGGCAAGACAGTGTTTATGCAGCGCTTGAAGCAATGGAACCTGCTACGATTGTACTCATTCATGATGGGGCTCGACCGTTTGTTTCGCAAAAGGTTATTCATGGGGTGGCGGCAGAGGCTGCAAAGCAAGGAGGAGCCATTGCGGCTGTCCCAGTGAAAGATACAATTAAAAAGGTTACAGAAGGTGCAGTACGTGAAACGGTGCAGAGAACTCATTTATGGGCTGCTCAAACACCGCAAGGATTTCAATATGACTTAATTGTAGATGCGCACCGGCAAGCGAAAGCGGTTAACGAACTTGGAACCGACGATGCTAGTCTATTAGAGCGGCAAGGAAAGCGTGTTGCTATTGTGGAAAGTGACTATTTAAATATTAAATTAACAACAGCGGAAGATTTATTATTTGCTGAGACGATTATAAAAACAAAGGAGAATAGAGAACATGATTCGAATCGGACAAGGGTATGATGTGCATCAATTAGTAGAGGGGCGGCCTCTTCTATTAGGGGGGATTGACATTCCTCATGACAAAGGGTTACTTGGTCATTCTGATGCAGATGTGCTGCTACACACGATAACAGATGCTGCCCTTGGAGCCATTGCAGCAGGTGATTTAGGTAAGCACTTCCCGGATACCGATGACGCGTTTAAAGATGCTGATTCAAAGGTGCTTTTACAAGATGTATGGAAATTGGTAAAAGAAGCAGGCTACACGCTAGGGAACGTCGATTGTACGGTCATGGCGCAAAAGCCTAAGCTTGCACCTTATATTGATCCGATGCGGGAACAAATTGCTCAATTACTTGAAACAGACATTACAAATGTTGGATTAAAGGCAACAACGACAGAGAAGCTGGGCTTTGTAGGTCGCGAAGAGGGTATTGCGGCCCAAGCGGTTATTTTACTAATAAAAGAGTAATCCGCCTTTGTTTTCATAGGAGAACATGCTAGAATGATTCAGAATAAGAGCTAGAGGAGTGCAACGACATGGCAAAAGAAGTACGGGTACGGTTTGCTCCAAGTCCAACAGGGCATTTGCATATTGGTGGAGCGAGATCGGCATTGTTTAACTATTTAATGGCGAAGCATACAGGTGGGACATTTGTGCTTCGAATTGAAGATACAGATCAAGCGAGAAATGTTGAAACGGCGACTGAAAAACTAATGGATAGCTTAAAGTGGCTTGGTATCCAGTGGGATGAAAGTGTTGATACAGAGCACGGCGAATACGGTCCTTATCGGTCGATGGAGCGTGTCCATCTGTACAAAGACTATATTCAGCAGCTGTTAGATGAGGGGAAAGCGTATTATTGTTATATGACGGAAGACGAGCTTGAAGCGGAGCGAGAAGCGCAGAAAGCACGAGGGGAAATGCCTAAATATAGCGGTCGCGATAGGGATTTAACAGCGGAGCAGCGTCAAGCATACGAGGCGAAAGGAATCAAGCCTGTTGTGCGCTTTAAAGTACCACAAGGTCAGATGATCACGTTCAACGATTCTGTACGAGAAGAAGTGTCGTTTGACTCGAATGGCATTGGCGACTTCGTCATTGCTCGTAAAGATGGCGTGCCAATGTATAATTTTGCGGTCGTTGTTGATGATCATCTCATGAAGATTAGTCACGTTATTCGTGGAGAAGAGCATTTATCCAATACACCGAGACAAATTTTGTTGTTTGAAGCGTTTGGTTGGGAAGTACCAACTTTTGCACACGCATCTCTTATCCTTAATCCGAATCGCCAGAAAATGAGTAAGCGTGATGAATCGATTATTCAATTTGTTGAGCAGTATAAGGAGCTTGGCTATATGCCAGAAGCAATTGTCAACTTCTTAGCTTTACTAGGGTGGTCACCGGTAGGAGAAGAGGAGATCTTCACATTAAAGCAATTGGAAGAGCAGTTTACACTGGATCGAGTGTCAAAAGCTCCTGCAGTGTTTGATACGGATAAGCTGGCGTGGATGAACAATCAATATATTAAAGAAGCAGATCTTGATAAGGTAATTGAGCTGGCGCTACCACACTTAATTTCAAGTGGTCGTGTATCTGAAAACATGGGTGAAGAGCGTCTTGAGTGGGCAAAGCGTCTTATCGGTCTTTATCAAGAACAAATGCAGTACGGTGCAGAAATTGTCACGCTAACGGAACAATTTTTCAAGAAAGACGTAGATTATACAGAAGACGCAAAAGCAGTTCTTGCAGAAGAGCAAGTACCAGAAGTCTTAGCGCAATTTGCAAAAGAGCTCGATGAGTTAGAAGAATTTACAGTGCCAGAAATTAAGAAAGCGATCAAAGCGACACAAAAAGCAACTGGTCAAAAGGGAAAGAAATTATTTATGCCAATTCGTGCGGCTGTGAGCGGTCAAACCCACGGACCGGAGCTTGGAGACACGATTGAGCTGTTAGGCAAAGCTGTAGTAACAAGTCGTTTACAAGAAGCTGTCCAACAATAACATATGGCTATACATGATGATTGGGAAAAGTAAGCACAGGAATTTTACAGAGAGAATGACCAAGGGCTGGAAGTCATTTAGAAGGAATGTGTTGAACATGCACCCAGGAGTCTTGCTTTGAATGCATACGCGTAGTAGGAGTGAGCGGCAAACCACGTTAAGGTTAGAGAGATCCAGGTTTTTTCTCCTGGAAAACAGAGTGGAACCGTGCAATCTTGTGCCTCTGTACCTACTATAGGTACGGAGGTTTTTTTATTGTGACAAAAAGGAGGGGAATTGTTTGAGTTTAATGCGTACCATGCTTAGTGACATAGATGTTGTGTTTGACCGAGATCCTGCAGCAAGAAACCGATTAGAAATTATTTTTACGTACTCAGGTGTGCATGCCGTTTGGGGGCACCGTATCGCACATGCACTATGGAAAAGAGGCTGTTTTTTTCTAGCTCGATTGCTTTCACAGTTTACGCGTTTTTTGACGGGTATAGAAATCCATCCTGCTGCCCAAATTGGAGAAAGACTTTTTATTGACCATGGTATGGGTGTTGTCATTGGTGAAACGTGTGAAATAGGTGATGATGTCACCATTTTTCAAGGTGTTACGTTAGGCGGAACAGGTAAAGAAAAAGGGAAGAGGCATCCTACAGTGAAAGACGGGGCGCTCATTGCGACAGGAGCAAAAGTGCTAGGGTCCTTTACGATTGGTGAGCAAGCTCGAATCGGAGCAGGCTCGGTTGTTTTAAATGAAGTGCCGCCCTATTCAACGGTTGTGGGCATTCCAGGGAAAATCGTCATTAAAAATGGAAAGAAAGTTGCTTCAGCGCATACATTAGACCATTCATTACCCGATCCGATTGCAGACAGTATTTCAGAAATGGAAAAAGAAATTCAGCGTTTAAAGCATGAGTGTGTACGGCTTTCGGAGGAAAAAGACGGTTCAATTCATTAAGCAGTTATAACGGATATTGGAAAGGAAGTTTACCATGTTAAGAATCTATAATAGCTTAACGAATAAAAAAGAGGAATTTAAACCGATGGTACCTGGAAAAGTGAAGATGTATTTCTGCGGACCAACGGTTTACAATTTTATACACATTGGAAATGCAAGACCTCCAATTGTGTACGATATGGTCCGACGTTATTTAACGTATCGTGGTTTTGATGTAACGTTCATTTCAAATTTCACTGACGTTGATGATAAAATTATTCGTGCTGCACAAGAGCTTGGTGAAGAAGTCTTTGATGTAGCAGAACGATTTATTGAAGCGTACCATACAGATACTGCTGCATTGAATGTGAAAAAAGCAGATCTCCATCCTCGTGTAACAGAAACAATGGATGACATTATTGATTTTATTAGACAGCTTGAAGAAAAAGGATTTGCTTACGAAGCCGGTGGCGATGTTTACTTTCGAACAAGGAAGTTTGATGATTATGGAAAACTCTCAGGCCAATCGTTAAATGAATTGCGGAGTGGAGCTCGAATTGGTGTAGATGAGCGTAAAGAGGATGCAGTTGATTTTGTTCTGTGGAAAGCAGCTAAGCCTGACGAAATTTCCTGGGAAAGTCCATGGGGCAACGGACGCCCTGGCTGGCATATTGAATGTTCAGCAATGATCCGAAAAAATTTAGGTGACACAATCGACATTCATGCAGGCGGGAAAGACTTAACGTTCCCTCACCATGAAAATGAAATTGCGCAATCTGAAGCATTAACAGGGAAAACATTAGCAAATTATTGGATGCATAATGGATTTGTTAACATTAATAACGAGAAAATGTCGAAATCTCTTGGTAACTTTGTGCTAGCACATGACATCATTCAACAATTCCCGGCAGAAGTAGTGCGATACTTTATGTTGTCCACTCATTATCGTACGCCCATTAACTTTAGTGATGAATTGTTAACAAGTGCAGGAACAAGTCTCGAACGCTTAAAAAATGCTGTCACAAATATCCAGCATCGCTTAAATGAAACGGTTGATTTAGGGGAAAGTGGTGATTGGTTGGAGAAGGTTGCGTCCTTTAAACAGCGATTTATAGAGGAAATGGACGATGATTTTAATAGTGCGAATGCAATAAGTGTCCTATTTGATCTAGCGAAAGAGGCTAACGTTTATACGAGCGAGGCGCAAACATCTAAGCGCGTCTTGGAAGCATTTTTGCAGCTGTTTGAAGAGATTAGCGACGTACTTGGCTTGGAGCTAACTCGAGCAGAGGAACTGTTAGATGATGAGGTTGAAACGCTCATTCAAGAAAGGGATGAAGCTCGGAAATCGAGAAATTTTGCTCGTGCAGATGAGATTCGTGACCTTTTAAAAGAAAAAAAGATCTTGTTAGAGGATACGCCTCAAGGTGTAAGGTGGAAACGAGGATAACGTGAAATCAAAAATGGATTGGAAACAGTTGAATGGTTTAGCCCTCGCCTATATGGGGGATGCCGTCTTTGAGAAGCGTGTTCGATTTGAGCTTCTCAAGGAAGGCGCGGTACGTCCGAATAAACTGCACCGTGCAGCTACGACGTACGTTTCCGCTAAGGCGCAGTCTTATATTCTTCATGAATTAGAGAATCGGGGATTGTTGACAGACGCAGACTTTGCTGTCATAAAAAGAGGTAGAAATGCAAAATCACACACAGTTCCTAAAAACACAGATGTGGCAACGTATAAAAATTCAACAGGGTTTGAAGCACTTTTGGGCTATTTATATGTACTAGAAGAGACAGAGCGACTCGAACAATTGTTAAGTCAATCGATTCAAATTATTAAAGACAAAGGAGGGCAGAATTCATGAAAAAGAAAGAACGAACAAACGTAAAAAAAGAAAAGCCTCAATTAAATCAACGAAAACGACCGCAAAAACCAGTGGAACCAGTGAATGATCCCCAGAGTGAATTTGTGACAGGAAAAAATCCAGTCATTGAATCATTAAAATCAGGACGAGAGATTCATAAAGTTTGGATTGGTGAGGGGTCTCAGCGTGGACAAATGACAGCAATTATTCAGTCAGCAAAAGAAAAGAATATTCTTGTTCAAACTGCCCCTAAAAAGAAGCTTGATCAACTAGTTGGGCATTCAAACCACCAAGGCGTTGTGGCTTCAATTGCAGCCTATCGTTATGCTGAAATAGACGATTTGTTTGAGAAAGCGAAAGAGAAAGATGAAGAACCGTTCTTTCTTATCCTTGATGAAATTGAAGACCCACATAACCTAGGTTCTATCATGCGAACAGCGGACGCCGTCGGGGCACACGGCATTATCATCCCGAAGCGACGTGCAGTTGGCCTTACGCAAACAGTTGCGAAGTCTTCAACGGGTGCCATTGAGTATATTCCAGTTGTACGTGTGACAAATATTCGAAGAACGATGGACGATTTAAAGAAGCGCGGCTTATGGTTTGCGGGTACCGATGCAAAAGGTGAACAAGATTATCATCAAGGTTCTTTTGATATGCCACTAGGTCTTGTTATTGGCAGTGAAGGAAAAGGAATTAGCCGATTGGTTAAAGAGAAGTGTGACTTTCTGTTGCAAATCCCTATGGTCGGTCAGGTGACGTCACTTAATGCTTCAGTTGCTGCAAGTTTATTAATGTATGAAGTGTTCAGGAAACGAAAAGGACTAAACTAAGATGAACATTCTGCTCGTTGATGGCTACAACATGATCGGTGCGTGGCCCGTATTGCAACGTCTTAAAGAAAAGGACTTAGGGCAAGCAAGGGACAAGCTTGTTGATATGCTCGCTGAATATGCAGCTTATACTGGCTTTAACGTGAAAGTCATCTTTGATGCACACATGGTGTCTGGTATTGGGAAGGCTTATCATACCCATAGAGTGGATGTACTATATACAAAGAATAAAGAAACGGCAGACGAACGGATTGAAAAGCTAGCGCGGGAATTAAAAAGAATCGACCGGACGATTTATGTAGCTACTTCTGACATGGCGGAGCAGTCTGTTATTTTCGGTAGTGGGGCGTTGCGCAAATCAGCAAATGAACTTTTGATGGAAACAGAACTTGCATCAAAAAGAATCGACAAGATGGTACAAAAGACAAAATTAGTGCAGGAATCGTCGAAAATTAGCTTATCAGAGGAAGTTGCTGAAATTTTTGAAAAATGGCGTCGAGGAGACAAATAAGCTGTTGACCTGCTAGAAAAATGTGCTATATAATGTGTATAACTTTTCACAACATTATGTCTATGCAATCGCGAGGAGTGATTAGTTTGGGTGCAGGTCTAGTAGAAGAAGTCACAGTAAGGTTTCAAGAAAATCCATTTGTCAACTGGGAAGACGATTCGCTCATTAACGAAGTTCGAACAGGCAATACACTTGCATTAGAGCATTTAATTGGAAAATACCGTAATTTTGTGAGGGCGAAAGCGCGATCTTATTTTCTAATTGGTGCAGATCATGAAGACATTGTTCAAGAAGGAATGATTGGGCTTTATAAAGCAGTGAGAGATTTTAATGGGGACAAGCTATCTTCGTTCAAGGCTTTTGCTGAGCTATGTATCACTAGACAAATTATCACGGCGATTAAAACAGCAACAAGACAGAAACACATTCCACTTAATTCTTACGTTTCATTGGACAAGCCGTTATATGACGAAGAGTCTGATCGAACGCTAATGGACGTTATTTGTGGAAATCGAATTACTGATCCAGAAGCGCTTTTAATAAACAGAGAAGAGTTTTCGTTTATTGAAGGAAAGATGAGTGAGATTTTAAGTGAGTTAGAACGACAAGTACTTATGCTTTATTTAGATGGTCGGACTTATCAAGAGATTTCGGTGGATCTAAAGCGTCATGTAAAATCAATTGATAATGCCTTGCAACGAGTAAAGCGGAAGCTAGAACGCTATGTTGAATTAAAGAGCGTCATGCTATAATGAATAAGGGCGTAGACATCTGTCACGCTCTTTATTTCTTTTGCCATAGATTGACACTATGTACTAGCTGTGCTAGAGTCTAAGGGCATGTGGATTCGTCGGAGGTGTGGAACGAATATGAAAAAACGTATATTGGCTTGTGAACGTTGCCAAGGGAGAAATTACTCGTACCCAGCGGATAATAATACGCACACCCGATTAGAAATGAAGAAATTTTGCAAACGATGCAATGAACATACGCTCCATTTGGAAACAAAATAACTAGTTCAGTAAACGTCTTTACGGACGTTTCTTTTTCGAGATATCGAGATTAATGGAGGTGCTCCTAGCAAGATGGCTGATGAAAGAAAAGGTCCTGTGGCGTTTCTTCGTAATGTAGGCAAAGAAATGAAGCGAGTCTCATGGCCAACAAGAAAAGAACTTACGCGATATACATTAGTTGTACTAGCAACGCTCGCAATTATGGTTGGTTTCTTTTTCCTAGTGGACGAAGCCATTTCGTTTTTATTACGATTTTTACAGTAGGCAAGGTTGAGTTGGATTAAAAGGAGGGAAGGACAGCTGTCCTGAAAAATGGAAAAGAATTGGTTTGTAGTACACACGTATTCAGGTTATGAAAATAAAGTAAAAGCAAATCTAGAAAAACGTGTGGAATCGATGGAAATGACAGATCACATTTTCCGCGTGCTCGTTCCGGTTGAAGAAGAAACGGAAACGAAAAACGGGAAAACAAAGCAAGTAACAAAGAAAGTCTTCCCTGGATACGTATTAGTGGAAATGGTTATGACTGATGATTCATGGTATGTTGTACGTAACACACCAGGGGTAACCGGATTTGTTGGATCAGCAGGTGCAGGTTCTAAACCGACAGCGCTTATGCCGGATGAAGTTGATCGCATCCTTAAACAAATGGGCGTAGAAGAACAGCTTATGGAAGTGGACTTTGAAATTAAAGAGTCTGTTAAAGTGAAAACAGGTCCATTTGCAGACTTTGTCGGTACGATTGAAGAGATTCAGCTAGATAAACAGAAGCTAAAAGTTCATGTAAACATGTTCGGTAGAGAAACGCCAATTGAATTAGAATTTGCGCAAGTTGAAAAGATTTCTTAAAAAAACTTGCGCCATTGTTTTTTAAGTGATAGAATCTTAATGTTTAGTATGACAGAATACTTTACAGTCGGATGTTTTTGCATCCGTCTTTTTGAGTGGGAGGATATGAAATTTGACATATCCGGGTAACCACATCACGGACTTAAGGAGGTATGTCACGTGGCTAAAAAGGTAATTAAAATGGTTAAGCTACAAATCCCTGCAGGTAAAGCCAATCCGGCACCACCAGTTGGACCAGCACTAGGTCAAGCAGGTGTAAATATCATGGGATTCTGTAAAGAATTTAATGCTCGTACAGCAGACCAAGCAGGTCTTATCATTCCAGTAGAAATTACTGTATTTGAAGACCGTTCTTTTACATTTATCACAAAAACGCCACCAGCTGCAGTTCTTTTGAAGAAAGCAGCAGGAATCGAATCAGGTTCTGGTGAGCCTAACCGTAACAAAGTTGCGACGGTAAAACGCGATAAAGTAAAAGAAATCGCTGAAACAAAAATGCCTGATTTAAATGCGGCTTCTGTTGAAGCGGCTATGCGCATGGTTGAGGGTACTGCCCGCAGCATGGGTATTGTGATTGAAGACTAATTGGTTCGTTTGCTGAGAGGTTGCGCTCAACATATGGGTCGCAGCCTTTCAAATAGTGGGAGGACTTTCCGTTAAAACCACATACGAGGAGGAAATAGAATGGCTAAAAAAGGTAAGAAATATACAGACGCTTTGAAGCTTGTTGATCGCGATGCGTCATACCAAGCAGAAGAAGCTATTGAATTAGTGAAAAAAACATCTATCGCTAAGTTTGATGAAACAGTAGAAGTTGCTGTTCGTCTTGGCGTTGACCCTAAAAAAGCAGACCAGCAAATCCGTGGAGCAGTTGTGCTTCCACACGGAACTGGTAAAACGCAACGCGTTCTTGTATTTGCTAAAGGTGAAAAAGCGAAAGAAGCTGAAGCAGCTGGAGCAGACTTCGTTGGAGAAGATGATTTAATTAATAAAATCAATCAAGGTTGGTTTGACTTTGATGTAATCGTTGCAACTCCAGACATGATGGCTCAAGTTGGTCGCCTTGGTCGTGTGCTTGGACCAAAAGGTCTTATGCCGAACCCGAAAACAGGAACTGTTACGTTTGATGTAACAAAAGCTGTTGAAGAAATCAAAGCTGGTAAGGTAGAATACCGCGTTGATAAGTCAGGAAACATCCATGTACCAATTGGTAAAGTTTCTTTTGACTCAGCGAAGCTTACGGATAACTTCAAAACAATCATTGAAACACTTCACAAAGTAAAGCCTGCTGCAGCAAAAGGAACATATGTTAAGAACATTGCAGTAGCTTCAACAATGGGCCCTGGTGTCCGCGTTGTTACTTCAGCTTACTCTAAATAATTCCATTTGACATGGGTTGTAACGTTGTGGTAAGTTTTATCTTGTGATTAAAATAGTCATGCCGTAGACAGTAGGAGCGTGTTCGCTTAAATATCCTACCGAGGTGAGCAAATAGATCTCTTGTAATTTAGAGTGAATTGCCCTCGTGTGTCGAACGCGAGGGCTTTCTATATGAGCCGAGCGGTATGCAATTCGTTTTACAGGAGGTGTAACTATGAGCAGTATTATCGAGCAAAAACAACAAGTTGTAGCTGAAATTGCTGGAAAGCTAAAAGACAGCAAGTCAACGATTGTTGTTGACTATCGTGGTCTTAATGTTGCGCAAGTAACAGAGCTTCGTAAGCAACTACGTGAAGCAGGTGTTGAGTATAAAGTTTACAAAAACACACTTGTACGTCGTGCTACAGCTGAGACAGGCCTTTCTGGACTTGATGAGCACCTTGTTGGACCAACTGCAATCGCATTTGGTGCAGAAGATGTTATCGCTCCAGCTAAAGTTCTTAATGAATTTGCGAAGAAGAACGAAGCGCTTGAAATTAAAACAGGTGTAATCGAAGGTGAAGTTGCAACAGCGGCAGATGTGAAAGCATTAGCTGAGCTTCCATCTCGTGACGGTTTACTTTCAATGCTTGCAAACGTGCTTCAAGCACCGGTACGTCAGTTCGCGCTTGCTACAAAAGCAGTTGCAGAACAAAAAGAAGAACAAGGCGCGTAAGTTAACCGCCTAAACTATAACGGATATCGAATTAGGAGGATTTACAATGAGTAAAGATCAAATCATTGAAGCGATCAAAGAAATGACAGTTCTTGAGCTAAATGACCTTGTAAAAGCAATCGAAGAGGAGTTTGGTGTAACAGCAGCAGCTCCAGTAGCAGTAGCAGCAGGTGGCGGAGAAGCAGCAGCTGAGCAAACTGAATTTGATGTAGTTCTAGAATCTGCTGGTTCATCTAAAATCGGCGTAATTAAAGTGGTTCGTGAAATCACTGGTCTTGGACTTAAAGAAGCGAAAGCACTAGTTGATGGTGCTCCAGCTCCAATCAAAGAAGGCGTTTCTAAAGAAGACGCTGAAGAAATGAAAGGCAAGCTTGAAGAAGCTGGCGCTAGCGTAGAAGTTAAGTAATTTCGCTTAACAATAGAAAGAAGGTCCGTGGAACGTTTCCACGGACCTTCTTTTCCCATAAAGTAAAGGAGGGATTCTGTTGAGTGACCATTATTATTCCCATTCACCAAATGCTAAAAGCGAAGAGCGAACGTGGCGTTATACGTTAAGAGGGCATCAATTTTCGTTTACTACCGATAGGGGTGTCTTTTCAAAAGGTGAAGTAGATTTTGGTAGCAGGCTCTTGATTGAAACCTTTCAGGCACCAGAAATCGATGGAAGTATTCTTGATGTTGGTTGTGGTTATGGCCCTATTGGGTTAGCTCTTGCTAAAGAATATCGAGATCGTTCCGTTGTCATGATGGATGTGAATGAGCGCGCATGCACACTCGCGGAAAAAAACGCAACAGCGAATGGTGTAACGAACTGTGACATTCGTTGTTACGAGAATGGTGTGAATGAGTTACGAGATTCGGACGTATTTGCTTCAGTGGTGACGAACCCGCCTATACGAGCTGGTAAAGAGACTGTTCATGAAATCTATGAAGATGCGTATGAGAGGTTGCTTCCAGGAGGAGAGCTTTGGGTCGTGATCCAAAAGAAGCAAGGAGCGCCATCGACGAAAAAAAAGTTAGAAGATTTGTTTGGAGAAGAGTCAGTTGAAGTGAAGGCAAAGGATAAGGGGTATTTCATCTTTTTTGCAAGAAAAAATTGACTTGTTTTTTTCTCTATGCTATTATTATTTAATGCGTATAACTGCCTAAAATGCCGTTTCCAAATTCATGAGAGAACGCTCAATGATTGAAACGGTTCATTTTTGGTTATGCTAGTGCAATGCGTATATTTTATATGAAAAATGTTTCTGATTTTCATACTATAAAGCTTTTTGTTCGTTTTGTATAGTCTAACATTTTTATGTTGGATCATGTAAGACATTAGGATCAATCTGTTTGACTATCATTTTATGAGGGGCAAACAGTTGTAAGTTTAGATACTAAAACGCGAGATTTAAGGGGTGAATCAGTTGACAGGTCAACTAATTCAGTATGGACGTCACCGCCAGCGAAGAAGCTATGCGCGAATTAATGAAGTGCTGGATCTGCCAAACTTAATTGAAATTCAAACAGCTTCTTATCAATGGTTTCTTGATGAGGGTTTAAGAGAAATGTTTCAGGATATTTCTCCAATCCAAGACTTTACAGGTAATCTAGTCTTGGAATTTATTGACTACAGCTTGGGCGAACCAAAATATCCAGTTGATGAGTCAAAAGAACGTGATGTAACGTATGCTGCTCCACTTAGAGTAAAAGTACGTTTAATCAACAAAGAAACAGGTGAAGTAAAAGAGCAAGAAGTGTTCATGGGAGATTTCCCTCTTATGACAGAGACAGGTACGTTTGTCATTAATGGTGCTGAACGTGTTATTGTATCTCAGCTTGTTCGTTCACCGAGTGTGTACTACAGCCAAAAACTTGATAAAAACGGTAAAAAAGGGTTTACAGCTACCGTTATTCCGAATCGCGGAGCGTGGCTTGAGCTTGAAACAGATGCAAAAGACATCGTTTATGTTCGTATTGACCGTACAAGAAAAATTCCTGTGTCGGTATTACTGCGTGCGCTAGGTTTTGGTTCTGATCAAGAAATCATTGACCTTTTAGGTGAAAATGAGTACTTGCGTGCGACCCTTGAAAAAGATAATACAGATTCAACGGATAAAGCGCTACTAGAAATCTACGAGCGCCTGCGTCCAGGAGAACCGCCAACAGTTGAAAATGCAAAGAGCTTATTGGAATCTCGTTTCTTTGATCCAAAGCGCTATGACTTAGCAAATGTTGGACGTTACAAGATCAATAAAAAGCTTCATATAAAGAATCGCCTCTTCAATCAACGTTTAGCGGAAAAGCTTGTTGATCCTGAAACAGGGGAAGTGCTTGCTGAAGAAGGTACATTGCTGGACCGTCGTACATTGGATAAGCTTATCCCTCATTTAGAGAAAAATGTTGGTTTCCGTACAGCTCGTACGTCTGGTGGCGTATTAGAAGAGTCTGATGTAGACATTCAGTCTATCCGCATTCAAGCAGCTGATGATCTTGATGAAGAAAGAACCATTTCCGTTATCGGTAATGGCATGGTTGATCGTGATGTGAAGCACATTGCTCCATCCGACATCATTGCTTCTATCAGCTACTTCTTTAACTTGTTACACGGTGTAGGCGACACGGATGATATTGATCACCTTGGTAACCGTCGTTTGCGTTCTGTAGGGGAACTTCTACAAAATCAGTTCCGTATTGGTCTTTCTCGTATGGAGCGTGTGGTACGTGAACGGATGTCAATTCAAGACCCGAATGTCATCACGCCACAGGCTCTCATTAACATTCGTCCTGTTATTGCATCGATTAAAGAGTTCTTTGGTAGCTCTCAGCTTTCCCAGTTTATGGACCAAACAAATCCTCTTGCCGAGTTAACGCATAAGCGTCGTCTCTCTGCACTTGGACCAGGTGGTTTAACGCGTGAACGTGCTGGCATGGAAGTGCGAGATGTTCATTACTCTCACTATGGTCGTATGTGTCCGATTGAAACGCCAGAGGGTCCGAACATTGGCTTAATTAACTCCCTTTCTTCTTATGCAAAAGTAAATGAGTTTGGTTTCATGGAAACACCGTATCGTCGTGTGGATCCTGAGACTGGTAAAGTAACAGCTCGTATTGATTACTTAACAGCAGATGAAGAAGATAATTATGTAGTCGCTCAAGCGAATGCGAAGTTAAATGATGATGGTTCATTTATGGATGAAAACATTATCGCTCGTTTCCGTGGTGAAAACACCGTTGTTCCTTTTGAAAGAATTGACTATATGGATGTATCGCCGAAACAAGTTGTATCTGCGGCAACCTCATGTATTCCTTTCTTAGAGAATGATGACTCCAACCGTGCACTTATGGGAGCGAACATGCAGCGTCAAGCTGTTCCGTTGCTTGTACCTGAAGCACCACTTGTTGGTACAGGAATGGAGCATATGTCTGCGAAAGATTCTGGTGCCGCCGTTGTATCGAAATACCCTGGTGAAGTAGAGCGCGTTACGGCAAAAGAAATCTGGGTGCGCCGTATTGAAGAAGTAGATGGTAAACAAGTAAAAGGGGATCTTGATAAATATCGCCTGCAAAAGTTTATCCGCTCGAACCAAGGAACAAGCTACAACCAGCGCCCAATCGTTCGTGAAGGTGACGTTGTTGAAAAGCGTGAAATTCTTGCAGATGGTCCTTCTATGGAACAAGGCGAAATGGCTCTTGGTCGTAACGTACTTGTTGGCTTTATGACATGGGAAGGTTACAACTACGAGGATGCGATTATTTTAAGTGAGCGCCTTGTGAAAGACGATGTATATACATCTATTCATATTGAGGAATATGAAAGTGATGCGCGTGATACGAAGCTTGGACCTGAAGAAATTACAAGGGATATTCCAAACGTCGGTGAAGATGCGCTTCGTAACCTTGATGAGCGTGGCATTATCCGTACTGGTGCAGAAGTGAAGGATGGCGACATTCTTGTTGGGAAGGTGACACCAAAAGGGGTTACAGAACTAACAGCTGAAGAGCGACTTTTACATGCAATCTTTGGTGAAAAAGCTCGTGAAGTTCGTGACACTTCTTTACGTGCACCGCACGGCGGAGACGGTATCGTGTTAGATGTAAAAATCTTTAATCGTGAAGATGGCGACGAGTTACCTCCTGGTGTGAATCAGCTTGTACGCGTCTATATTGTACAGAAGCGTAAGATTAACCAAGGTGACAAGATGGCCGGCCGTCACGGTAACAAAGGGGTAATCTCACGTATTCTTCCAGAAGAAGATATGCCGTATCTTCCAGATGGAACGCCGATCGATATCATGTTAAACCCATTAGGGGTACCATCACGAATGAACATCGGACAAGTGCTTGAGCTTCATTTAGGAATGGCGGCTCGAAAACTTGGTATTCACGTTGCATCACCAGTATTTGATGGCGCTCGTGAAGAAGATGTTTGGGGAACGCTTGACGAAGCGGGCATGGCTCGTGACGGTAAAACAATCCTTTATGATGGACGCACAGGTGAGCCGTTTGACAACCGTGTTTCTGTAGGAATCATGTACATGATTAAACTTGCGCACATGGTTGATGATAAGCTTCACGCACGTTCAACAGGTCCTTACTCTCTTGTTACGCAGCAGCCGCTTGGTGGTAAAGCTCAGTTTGGTGGACAGCGTTTTGGAGAGATGGAAGTATGGGCACTTGAAGCCTACGGTGCTGCGTACACGCTACAAGAGATCTTAACGGTGAAATCAGATGATGTTGTAGGTCGTGTGAAAACGTATGAAGCAATCGTTAAAGGTGAAAATGTCCCTGAACCTGGTGTTCCTGAATCGTTCAAAGTATTAATCAAAGAGCTTCAGTCCCTTGGTATGGACGTTAAGATGCTTTCAAGTAATGAAGAGGAAATTGAGATGAGAGAATTAGACGATGAAGATGAACAAACATCTGAAAAGCTAAATCTCCAATTAGAAACAAACGAATCACAAGCTTAATAGTGAGGAGGGAGGAGTAATCCTCCTTCCCTCATCCATTTATAGAGGGTGGAACGTTCCACCTATAAAAGGGACTCCACAGTAGTGGAAATCATAAGGGAGGTTGGCCCCTTGATCGATGTAAATAACTTTGAATACATGAAAATTGGTTTGGCATCGCCAAATAAGATTCGTTCTTGGTCTCGTGGTGAAGTAAAAAAACCTGAGACAATTAACTACCGTACATTAAAGCCCGAAAAAGACGGTCTTTTTTGTGAGCGTATCTTTGGACCGCAAAAAGACTGGGAATGTCATTGTGGAAAATATAAACGCGTTCGTTATAAAGGTGTCGTTTGTGACCGTTGTGGTGTTGAAGTTACACGGGCCAAAGTACGCCGTGAGCGCATGGGGCATATCGAATTAGCTGCTCCTGTATCCCACATTTGGTATTTCAAAGGGATCCCAAGTCGAATGGGGCTTGTTTTAGACATGTCTCCTCGTTCTCTAGAGGAAGTCATTTATTTCGCATCGTACGTGGTAACAGATCCAGGTGATACACCACTTGAGAAGAAGCAACTCCTTTCGGAAAAGGAATACCGCGCTTATTATGATAAATACGGTCGCACGTTCACAGCGTCAATGGGCGCAGAAGCGATTCGTAAACTTTTAGCTGATATTGATTTACCTAAAGAAGTAAATGCGTTAAAAGAAGAATTAGAAACAGCACAAGGTCAAAGACGTACACGTGCGATTAAACGTTTGGAAGTACTGGAAGCATTCCGTAACTCAGGGAACGAGCCATCTTGGATGGTGCTTGATGTTCTTCCTGTTATCCCACCAGAACTACGTCCGATGGTTCAATTAGACGGTGGGCGTTTTGCGACTTCTGATCTAAACGATCTTTATCGTCGGGTTATTAACCGGAATAACCGTTTGAAACGTCTATTAGATCTAGGTGCACCAAATATTATCGTACAAAATGAGAAGCGTATGCTTCAAGAAGCCGTAGATGCGCTGATTGATAATGGTCGTCGTGGCCGTCCTGTTACAGGTCCTGGTAACCGTCCATTAAAATCACTATCTCATATGCTGAAAGGGAAACAAGGTCGTTTCCGTCAAAACTTATTAGGTAAACGTGTTGACTACTCTGGTCGTTCGGTTATCGTTGTTGGTCCGAACTTAAAGATGTATCAGTGTGGTTTACCGAAAGAAATGGCGCTTGAACTGTTTAAGCCATTTGTTATGAAAGAGCTTGTTTCAAAAGGGTTAGCTCATAACATTAAGAGTGCGAAGAGAAAAGTCGAACGTGTTCAGCCAGAAGTCTGGGATGTACTAGAAGAGGTTATTCGTGAACATCCGGTACTGCTAAACCGTGCACCGACACTTCACCGTTTAGGAATTCAAGCTTTCGAACCAATTTTAGTTGAAGGCCGCGCAATTAAGCTTCACCCTCTTGTATGTACAGCTTATAATGCTGACTTTGATGGTGACCAAATGGCGGTACACGTACCACTTTCTGCTGAAGCACAAGCGGAAGCGCGTATTTTAATGTTAGCTGCGCAAAACATCTTGAATCCTAAGGATGGTAAGCCAGTCGTAACACCTTCACAGGATATGGTCCTTGGTAACTACTATTTAACAATGGAGAATGCAGAGGCTCGTGGAGAAGGTGCAGTATTTAAAGATACGAACGAAGCGATTATTGCGTATCAAAACGGCTACGTCCACCTTCATACAAGGGTTGCTGTTCCTGTTTCATCCCTTAACAAGCCTACTTTTAAAGAAGAGCAGCAAGACTTGCTTTTACTTACAACTGTAGGGAAGTTACTTTTCAATGAAATTATGCCGGATTCATTCCCTTATATAAATGAGCCGACAAACACAAACCTTGAAGTAGAAACGCCAGAGAAATATCTCGTTTCAAGTGATACAAACATTAAGGAAGAATTTAAGAATCGCCCTATCGTTGCGCCGTTCAAAAAAGGATTCCTTGGTAATGTTATCTCTGAAGTCTTCAAGAAGTTCAAGATTACAGAAACGTCTAAAATGCTTGACCGCATGAAAGACCTTGGTTTCACGTATTCGACAAAAGCGGGTATTACCGTTGGTGTATCTGATATCGTCGTACTATCTGAGAAAAAGGAAATTCTCGAAGAAGCTGATACGAAAGTTGAACGTATTACGAAGCAGTTCCGTCGTGGTTTGATTACAGAAGAAGAGCGTTATGATCGTGTTATCTCTATCTGGAGTGAAGCGAAAGACGTTATTCAAAGTAAGTTGATGGGTACCCTTGATGAACGTAACCCAATCTTTATGATGAGTGACTCTGGAGCCCGTGGTAACGCATCAAACTTTACGCAGCTTGCTGGTATGCGTGGATTAATGGCGAATCCATCTGGTCGAATTATTGAATTACCGATCAAATCAAGTTTCCGTGAAGGGTTAACGGTACTAGAGTACTTTATCTCTACACACGGAGCTCGTAAAGGTCTTGCTGATACCGCACTTAAAACGGCTGACTCAGGTTATCTAACACGTCGACTTGTTGACGTTGCCCAAGACGTTATCGTTCGTGAAAATGACTGTGGCACAGATCGCGGTCTTGAAGTAGCGGCGATTAAAGAAGGCACTGAAACAATTGAGAATCTATACGATCGTCTTGTTGGCCGTGTGGCGTTTAAAACGGTTCGTCATCCAGAAACGGAAGAAGTGCTTATTCGTCGCGGTGAATTAATGACTGAAGACATTTCGAAACAGATTGTAGATGCTGGTGTTGAAGCAGTAACGATTCGTTCTGTCTTTACATGTAATACCCGTCATGGTGTATGTAAAGCTTGTTATGGCCGTAACCTTGCAACAGGTAGCGATGTTGAAGTTGGAGAAGCAGTTGGTATTATCGCTGCCCAATCGATCGGTGAGCCAGGAACACAGCTTACGATGCGTACATTCCACACAGGTGGTGTAGCAGGAGACGATATTACACAAGGTCTACCGCGTATTCAAGAGTTGTTTGAAGCCCGTAATCCTAAAGGTCAAGCAACAATTACTGAAATTGATGGCGATGTAATCGACGTTAAAGACGGTGATAAGCGAGAGGTAACCATTCAAAACGCACTTGAAACGAAAAATTATGCAATCCCTTATGGTTCTCGTCTGAAAGTGGTTCCTGGTGATAAAGTTGTTGCTGGTCAAACACTAACAGAAGGTTCAATTGATCCGAAAGAATTGCTTAAAGTTACTGGTATGGGTGGCGTTCAAGAGTATCTCTTACGTGAAGTTCAAAAAGTATACCGCCTTCAAGGGGTAGAAATTGGCGATAAGCACGTTGAGGTTATGGTTCGCCAGATGCTTCGTAAAATCCGTGTAGTTGATGCAGGGGATACAGGCGTCTTACCAGGTTCACTCATTGAGATTCAGAAGTTTAACGATGCAAATAGCAAAGTTCTTGTAAGCAATGATCGACCAGCAACAGGTCGTCCAGTCTTACTAGGAATTACAAAAGCATCACTTGAAACAGATTCCTTCTTATCTGCAGCGTCATTCCAAGAAACAACTCGTGTCTTAACAGATGCAGCTATTAAAGGAAAACGTGATGAACTTCTTGGACTTAAAGAGAATGTAATCATTGGTAAGTTAGTACCAGCAGGAACGGGATTGAATCGTTATAAGAATCTCGGTATCCATTCTGCCCATGATGAAAAAGCAGAAAAAACCGAAGAAGTTGTAGCAGAGGAAGTACTCGTTCAAGAATAAATTATTGAAATCACCGGATAGGCTGTTGACACAGCCTATCTTGCGGTGATACTATATCAAAGTGTGCCTGAACAGTCTGCTGCTTTGGAGGTTTGACTATGTCTTATGAAAAAGTAGAACAGGCAAAAGATCCGGTAATCGGAAGAAAACAGACACTAAAAGCACTGCATGCTCGTATAGTCAAAGAGCTGTACGTGGCAAACGACGCTGATCAGCGGATAACGCAAGAGGTTGTCAATGCTGCTATAGATACAGATGTTGCGGTTGTGTATGTCGATTCAATGAAGTTGCTTGGAAAAGCGTGTGGAATTGAAGTCGGTGCAGCCACTGTAGCGTTAAGGAAATAGAGAGTTTGTTTTGATTGTTCAAAACAACCTATTCTTTTGCCTAAACATGAACCACCTGGATCAGTGGTCTTAGAAATAAAGAAGGGAGGAAACAAAAAATGCCTACTATTAATCAGTTAATTCGCAAAGGTCGCGTAGACAAAGTGAAAAAGTCTGACTCTCCTGCACTTAACAAAGGATACAATAGCTTCAAAAAAGCTCAAACAAATGTATCTTCTCCACAAAAACGTGGTGTTTGCACGCGTGTTGGTACAATGACACCGAAGAAACCGAACTCGGCTCTTCGTAAATATGCTCGTGTACGTTTGACGAACTCAATTGAGGTTACTGCATACATCCCAGGAATTGGACACAACTTGCAAGAGCACAGTGTTGTACTTATCCGTGGAGGTCGTGTAAAAGACTTACCAGGAGTACGTTACCACATCGTTCGTGGTGCACTTGATACTGCAGGTGTTCAAAACCGTATGCAAGGTCGTTCTAAATATGGAACAAAGAAGCCAAAAGAGAAAAAGTAATAAACTAAAAAGGATAATCGGTGAAAGGAGGGGGACTCATGCCTCGTAAAGGTCCAGTACCACGTCGTGATGTATTGCCTGATCCAATGTATAATTCTAAGCTTGTAACCCGCCTCATCAACCGCATCATGGTTGACGGGAAGCGCGGAACTGCTCAAACGATTTTATATAATGCTTTCGATCTTGTAAAAGAGCGTAGCGGAAACGATGCAATGGAAGTTTTCGATCAAGCATTGAAAAATATTATGCCAGTTCTTGAAGTTAGAGCTCGCCGTGTTGGTGGTTCAAACTATCAAGTACCAGTAGAAGTAAGACCTGATCGTCGTACGACTTTAGGTTTACGTTGGTTAGTAAACTATTCACGTCTTCGTGGCGAAAAGACAATGGAAGAGCGTCTTGCTAACGAAATTCTTGATGCAGCAAACAACACTGGTTCTGCAGTTAAGAAACGTGAAGATATGCATAAAATGGCAGAAGCAAATAAAGCATTTGCTCACTACCGCTGGTAGGATTAAAAAAACATTTATTTTGAAAGGAGAACGTTATTATGGCAAGAGAATTCTCCTTAAAAGATACGCGTAATATCGGCATCATGGCTCACATCGATGCCGGTAAAACGACGGCAACTGAACGTATTCTTTACTATACAGGTCGTGTACACAAAATTGGTGAAACACACGAAGGTGCTTCTCAAATGGACTGGATGGCGCAAGAGCAAGAGCGTGGTATTACAATCACGTCTGCTGCGACGACAGCTCAATGGAAAGACCACCGTATCAATATCATTGATACACCTGGACACGTAGATTTTACAGTAGAAGTTGAACGTTCATTACGTGTACTTGATGGGGCAGTTGCGGTATTAGATGCACAATCAGGTGTTGAACCGCAAACAGAAACTGTTTGGCGTCAAGCAACAACGTATGGTGTACCACGTATCGTATTCGTTAACAAAATGGATAAGACTGGTGCAGATTTCATGTATTCTGTTGGAACATTACGTGATCGTTTACAAGCGAACGCTCACCCAATTCAACTTCCAATCGGTGCTGAAGATGAGTTCTCGGGTTTCATTGACTTAATTGAAATGAAAGCTCACATCTCAAAAGATGACCTTGGACAAGAATGGGAAGTAACAGATATTCCTTCTGAATATGAAGAGCAAGCAACAAAAATGCGCGAATCACTAGTTGAAGCAGTTGCTGAACTAGATGAAGAGCTTATGATGAAGTATCTTGAAGGTGAAGAGCCAACAAACGAAGAGCTTGTTGCTGCTATCCGCCAAGGTACTTGTAATGTTGACTTCTACCCTGTTATTTGTGGTTCTGCTTTCAAAAACAAAGGGGTTCAAGCTTTACTTGATGCAGTACTTGCTTACTTGCCATCTCCTCTCGACGTTGCGGCTATTCGTGGTCATGTTCCTGACAGCGAAGAAGAAGTAACGCGCGAGCCTGGTGATGATCAACCGTTTGCTGCACTTGCATTTAAAGTAATGACGGATCCTTTCGTAGGGAAACTTACATTCTTCCGTGTTTACTCTGGTACACTTAATTCTGGTTCTTACGTTCGTAATGCGACGAAAGATAAGCGTGAACGTGTAGGTCGTATTCTTCAAATGCATGCAAACTCACGTGAGGAAATCTCAACGGTTTACTCTGGTGATATTGCTGCTGCAGTTGGTTTAAAGGATACAACTACTGGGGATACTTTATGTGATGAAAAGAACCTTGTAATCTTAGAGTCCATGCAGTTCCCTGAACCAGTTATTCACTTATCTGTAGAGCCTAAGTCAAAAGCAGACCAAGATAAAATGGGTATTGCGCTTGCGAAGCTTGCAGAAGAGGATCCAACATTCAAAACGCATACTGATGAAGAAACGGGTCAAACCATTATCGGTGGTATGGGTGAGCTTCACCTAGATATCATCGTTGATCGTATGAAGCGTGAATTCAAAGTAGAAGCAAACGTTGGTGCACCTCAAGTTTCATACCGTGAAACAATTCGTCAAACTGCACAAGTCGAAGGTAAATTCGTACGTCAGTCTGGTGGACGCGGTCAGTTCGGACACGTTTGGGTTGAGTTCTCTCCTAACGAAGAAGGCGCTGGCTTTGAATTCGAAAATGCGATTGTTGGTGGAGCAGTTCCTCGTGAATACATTGGTTCCGTTCAACAAGGTATTGAAGAAGCACTTGATAACGGTATGGTTGCTGGATTCCCAGTAATTGATATTAAAGCGAAACTGTATGATGGTTCTTACCACGATGTCGATTCATCTGAGATGGCCTTTAAGATTGCCGCTTCAATGGCACTTAAAAATGCTAAATCAAAATGTGCTCCGGTACTGCTTGAGCCTTTAATGAAGGTTGAAGTTGTTATTCCTGAAGAGTACATGGGTGACATTATGGGTGACATTACAGCTCGTCGTGGACGCGTTGAAGGAATGGAAGCTCGTGGTAACTCACAAACGGTTAAAGCGTTTGTTCCACTTGCTGAAATGTTTGGTTATGCAACTAGCCTTCGTTCTCGTACACAAGGTCGTGGAACGTATTCAATGTTCTTTGATCACTATGAAGAAGTACCTAAGAGTGTTTCTGAAGAGATCATCAAAAAACAAACTGGAGCTTAAGTCTTCCGCGTTGTTTTGAGTAACAATTTGTTGTAAGCTAGGAAGGAAACTGGCTGCTTGTCAGCTACCTTTCTTATGAATAAAAAAATTAACTGTATTTAAGGGAGGAAATGAATCATGGCTAAAGAAAAATTTGATCGTTCCAAAACACATGCCAATATCGGTACAATTGGACACGTTGACCATGGTAAAACAACTTTAACTGCTGCAATTACAACTGTACTTGCTAAACGTTCTGGTAAAGGACAAGCAATGGCATATGATGCAATCGATGGTGCTCCAGAAGAGCGTGAGCGTGGTATCACAATCTCAACTGCACACGTTGAGTATGAAACTGATTCTCGCCACTATGCACACGTTGACTGCCCAGGACACGCTGATTATGTTAAAAACATGATCACTGGTGCTGCACAAATGGACGGAGGAATCCTAGTAGTATCTGCTGCTGACGGTCCAATGCCACAAACTCGTGAGCACATCCTTCTTTCTCGTCAAGTAGGCGTACCTTACCTTGTTGTATTCTTAAACAAATGTGACATGGTAGATGACGAAGAGCTACTTGAGTTAGTAGAAATGGAAGTACGTGACCTTCTTTCTGAGTATGACTTCCCTGGTGATGACGTTCCAGTTATCCAAGGTTCTGCTCTTAAAGCACTTCAAGGTGAAGCTGAGTGGGAAGAAAAAATCGTTGAGCTTATGAACGCTGTTGACGAATATATCCCAACTCCAGAGCGCGACAAAGATAAGCCTTTCATGATGCCAGTTGAGGACGTATTCTCAATCACTGGTCGTGGAACAGTTGCTACTGGTCGTGTAGAGCGTGGTCAACTTAACGTTGGTGACACTGTAGAAATTCTTGGTATTGAAGAAGAGAAGAAATCTACAACAGTAACTGGTGTAGAAATGTTCCGTAAGCTTCTTGATTATGCTGAAGCTGGAGACAACATCGGTGCACTTCTTCGTGGGGTAGCTCGTGAAGATATCCAACGTGGGCAAGTACTTGCTAAGCCTGGTACAATTACACCACACACAAACTTCAAAGCTGAAGTTTATGTTCTTTCAAAAGAAGAGGGTGGACGTCACACTCCATTCTTCTCTAACTATCGTCCACAATTCTATTTCCGTACAACTGATGTAACTGGTATCTGCCAATTACCAGAAGGTACTGAAATGGTTATGCCTGGCGATAACATTGAAATGACTGTTGAGCTTATCGCTCCAATCGCGATTGAAGAAGGTACTAAATTCTCAATCCGTGAAGGTGGCCGTACTGTAGGCGCTGGCGTTGTAGCTACAATCCAAAAATAATTCATTTCTATAACTAAAGAGGACGGATTTTATTCGTCCTCTTTTTCTTTTGAAAAAAATTCTCTCAAACCCTTGCAATCATAGGCGTTGATCTATATAATAGTAGAAGTGTGCCCCGAAAGGTGCGTTTCTTTGTTTCTATGAACGGAAAGTAATCGTTTCTATGTGTCACACGTTTGACAGCGATGATGCGGAAGGTTGCTGACACACCCGGCCCCTTTGCCATGGGAGGGTGAGGAAATTTCCGCGGAGTATGTCTATTTTATAAAATGGGCGAAAAAGGAGGGCTATTATGGCAAAGCAAAAGATTCGTATTCGTTTAAAAGCGTATGATCACCGTGTACTAGATCAGTCAGCTGAGAAGATTGTTGAAACGGCAAAACGTTCAGGTGCGAGCGTATCAGGACCGATTCCACTTCCAACTGAGAAATCTGTTTACACGATTTTACGTGCGGTTCACAAGTATAAAGATTCTCGTGAGCAGTTCGAAATGCGTACGCACAAACGTCTAATTGACATTGTGAATCCAACACCACAAACTGTGGATGCTTTAATGCGTTTAGATTTACCATCTGGCGTTGATATCGAAATTAAGCTATAAGCTAAAAAATAAATTTAACATTTAATAGGAGGTGTAACGGATGTCCAAAGGAATCTTAGGAAGAAAAATTGGTATGACTCAAGTATTTGCTGAAAACGGTGAAGTAATTCCTGTAACAGTTATTGAAGCTGAACCAAATGTTATTCTTCAGAAGAAAACAATTGAATCAGATGGTTATGAAGCTATTCAAATCGGTTTCGCTGATGCGAAAAAGCCTAATAAACCAGAAGCAGGTCATGCAGCGAAAGCAGAAGCAACACCTAAGCGCTTCATTAAGGAAATCCGTGACGTTAATCTTGACGAGGTTGAAGTTGGTCAAGCGATTAGCGTAACAACATTTGCAGCAGGAGAAATCGTTGATGTAACAGGTACATCTAAAGGGAAAGGTTTCCAAGGTGCTATCAAGCGCCACAACCAATCTCGTGGACCTATGTCTCACGGTTCTCGTTACCACCGTCGTCCTGGTTCAATGGGACCTGTAGCGCCTAACCGCGTATTTAAAGGTAAATTATTACCTGGTCGTATGGGTGGAGAGCAAATTACAATCCAAAACCTAGAGATCGTTCGTGTAGATGAAGAGCGCAATCTTCTTCTAGTTAAAGGGAACGTTCCTGGTGCGAAGAAAAGCTACGTAACTGTTCAAGCAGCAGTTAAAGCGTAACGTTATAGAAAGGAGGCCATTCGAATGCCAAAAGTAACAGTTTTTAACCAAACAGGTTCTCAAGTTGGAGACATCGAACTTGCTGATGCAGTATTTGGGATTGAACCAAATAACAGTGTATTACATGATGCAGTAATCATGCAGCAAGCGTCTCTACGTCAAGGTACGCATAAAACAAAAGGACGTTCTGAAGTTCGTGGTGGTGGTAGAAAGCCATGGCGCCAAAAAGGAACTGGACGTGCGCGTCAAGGTTCTATCCGTTCTCCACAATGGGTTGGCGGTGGTGTTGTATTTGGACCAACTCCGCGTAGCTACAGCTACAAACTTCCAAAGAAAGTTCGTCGTTTAGCTCTTAAATCTGCTTTGTCTTCTAAAGTACAAGGTTCAGAATTAGTTGTTCTTGATACTCTTTCTTTTGAAGAGATTAAAACGAAATCTATGAAGGAAGTACTTGCTAGTTTATCAGTAGAATCAAAAGCACTTGTTGTAACAGCTGATTACAACGAAAATGTTGCTCTTTCTGCTCGTAACTTACCAGGTGTTACTTTCCTTACAGCTGACAGCGTTAATGTGTTAGACCTACTTAAGCATGGCAAAGTTGTCATCACTAAAGACGCAGTCGAAAAGGTAGAGGAGGTGCTTGCGTAATGTCGAACGCACGTGATATCATTAAGCGCCCTATTATTACTGAGAAGTCTGCTGACTTAATGGAAAATAAACAGTACACGTTTGACGTTGATGTTCGCGCGAACAAATCTCAAATCAAAGATGCGATTGAAGAAATCTTTGAAGTGAAGGTTGCTAGCGTCAACACGGTCAACTATAAAGGTAAGTCTAAGCGATTCGGTCGTTTCACAGGCTTTACTGCAAAACGCAAGAAAGCAGTCGTTCAACTATCAGCGGATAGTAAAGAACTAGACTTCTTTGAAGCGTAAGAATTTGAAGAAGGAGGGAACTTATTATGGCAATTAAAAAGTATAAACCGACCAGTGCCGGACGTCGTCACATGAGTGTGTCTGATTTCGCTGAAATCACAACTGACAAGCCGGAAAAATCGTTACTTGCTCCTTTGCATAATAAAGGTGGTCGTAACAACCAAGGTCGTTTAACTGTACGTCATCAAGGTGGCGGTCATAAGCGTCAGTACCGTGTAATTGATTTCAAACGTAATAAAGATGGAATTCCAGGACGCGTTGCTACAGTCGAGTATGATCCAAACCGCTCTGCAAACATCGCTTTGATTCACTATGTTGATGGTGAAAAGCGTTATATCTTAGCTCCAAAAGGGTTAAAAGTAGGTACTATGATTGAGTCTGGTTCTGAAGCGGACATTAAAGTTGGTAACACATTACCACTAATTAATATCCCTGTAGGTACTGTGATTCACAACATTGAACTTCGTCCTGGTAAAGGCGGTCAATTAGTACGTTCTGCTGGTACTGAAGCTCAACTTCTTGGTAAAGAAGGACAATATGTACTTGTACGTCTAAACTCAGGTGAAACACGTTACATTCTTGCGACTTGCCGCGCAACGATCGGTCAAGTTGGAAATGTTGAACACGAGCTTATTAACATCGGTAAAGCTGGACGTTCTCGTTGGAAAGGTATCCGTCCAACTGTTCGTGGTTCTGTAATGAACCCTAACGATCACCCACACGGTGGTGGTGAAGGTAAAGCGCCAATCGGCCGTCCGTCACCAATGTCTCCATGGGGTAAACCAACACTTGGATTCAAAACTCGTAAGAAAAACAAACACTCCGACAAGTACATCGTACGTCGTCGTAAAAAATAACGTGGTTTGTCTACGGTTCTCGCATAGAACCGTGGCCGAATCTCGAAGGGAGGCACTCACATGGGCCGTAGTTTGAAAAAAGGACCTTTCGTCGATGGTCATTTGATGAAGAAAGTCGAAGCTTTAAACGAAACAAACGACAAGAAAGTTGTAAAGACTTGGTCTCGTCGTTCTACAATCTTCCCTGACTTTATTGGTCACACGTTTGCTGTTTATGATGGACGCAAGCACGTACCGGTATATGTATCAGAAGATATGGTTGGACACAAACTTGGTGAATTTGCTCCTACACGCACGTATAAAGGGCATGCCGCTGACAAGAAAACAAGACGTTAAGTAAGAAAGGAGGACCAATCTCATGGAACAAGCTAAAGCTGTTGCGAAACAGGTTCGCATTGCGCCTCGTAAAGTTCGTCTTGTTATCGATCTTATTCGCGGTAAACAAGTCGGTGAAGCCATTGCAATCTTAAAGCATACACCTAAATCTGCTTCTCCTGTAGTTGAAAAGCTTTTAAATTCCGCTATTGCGAATGCTGAGCACAATTACGAAATGGAGCCGAATAATCTCGTTATTTCAGAAGCTTTCGTTGATGAAGGCGTTACGCTTAAACGTTTCCGCCCTCGTGCACAAGGTCGTGCGAGCCGGATCAACAAACGTACGAGCCACATTACATTGGTTGTATCAGAAAAGAAGGAGGGATAACACATGGGTCAAAAAGTAAATCCTATCGGACTTCGCGTTGGCGTTATTCGTGACTGGGATTCTAAGTGGTACGCTAGTAAAAAAGACTACGCTGATCTACTTCATGAAGACATCGCAATTCGTGAACACGTTGAAGGTCGTTTAAAAGATGCATCAGTATCTAAAGTAGAAATCGAACGCGCTGCGAACCGTGTGAATATCACAATTTCTACTGCCAAGCCAGGAATGGTGATCGGAAAAGGCGGTTCAGAAGTTGAAGCACTACGTAAATCTCTAAACCAACTTACAGGTAAAAGAGTACACATTAACATTTCAGAAATTAAGCAAGCAGATTTAGATGCTAAATTAGTTGCTGAAAATATCGCTCGCCAGTTAGAGAATCGTATCTCTTTCCGTCGTGCAATGAAACAAGCAATCCAACGCACAATGCGTTCTGGTGCAAAAGGAATTAAAACACAAGTGTCTGGTCGTCTTGGTGGCGCAGATATCGCTCGTGCAGAGCACTATAGCGAAGGAACAGTTCCACTTCACACACTTCGTGCTGATATTGACTATGGTACAGCTGAGGCTGATACAACATACGGCAAAATCGGTGTGAAAATTTGGGTTTACCGTGGTGAAGTCCTTCCAGCGAAAGGAACGAACAAAGAGGAAGGAGGCAACTAATCATGTTAATGCCTAAACGCGTTAAATATCGTCGTGAACACCGCGGAAAAATGCGTGGTCGTGCTAAAGGCGGTACAGAAGTACATTTCGGTGAATACGGTCTACAAGCGCTTGAAGCGTCTTGGATTACAAACCGTCAAATCGAATCAGCTCGTATTGCAATGACTCGTTACATGAAACGTGGCGGTAAAGTATGGATTAAGATTTTCCCATCTAAACCTTACACTGCTAAGCCACTTGAAGTTCGAATGGGTTCAGGTAAAGGTGCTCCAGAAGGTTGGGTTGCCGTCGTGAAACCAGGTAAGATTATGTTTGAAATCTCCGGTGTATCTGAAGAAGTTGCACGCGAAGCTTTACGTCTTGCCTCTCACAAGTTGCCTGTTAAATGTAAATTCGTAAAACGTGAAGAAGTGGGTGGTGACTCAAATGAAAGCAACTGATATCCGTAATTTAACCACTGCTGAAATCGAACAAAAGACGCAAACTCTTAAAGAAGAGCTTTTCAACCTACGCTTTCAATTAGCAACTGGGCAACTTGAAAACCCAGTGCGCATTCGCGAAGTCCGCAAAGGTATTGCACGTGCAAAAACTGTTTTGCGTGAACGCGAGCTCGGAATTAACAACGGCTAAAAAAGGAGGTTTGCTGCATGGACCGCAATCAGCGTAAAGTTTACCAAGGTCGTGTCGTTTCTGACAAAATGGACAAAACGATTAGCGTACTTGTTGAGACATACAAGGTCGATCGCCTTTATGGTAAACGTGTAAAGTACTCAAAGAAGTTCAAAACACATGATGAAGAAAATACTGCAAAAGTTGGCGACATCGTTCGTATTATGGAAACTCGCCCACTTTCAAAAGATAAACGTTTTCGTTTAGTAGAAGTTGTAGAAGAAGCTATTATTATCTAATAGGCTACGGTTGAAAGGAGGTAAACAGTATGATTCAACAAGAAAGCCGTTTAAAAGTTGCTGACAACTCTGGAGCGCGTGAAGTTCTTTGTATCAAAGTACTTGGTGGTTCTGGACGTAAGACAGCTAACATTGGTGATGTTATTGTTTGTTCGGTAAAACAAGCAACACCAGGTGGCGTTGTTAAGAAAGGTGATGTTGTCCGCGCGGTAATCGTTCGCTCTAAAAGCGGTGTTCGCCGTAACGACGGGTCATATATCAAGTTTGATGAGAACGCAGCTGTAATCGTACGTGACGATAAGGGTCCTCGTGGAACTCGTATCTTCGGTCCGGTAGCACGTGAACTTCGAGACAAACAGTTTATGAAAATTGTTTCTCTAGCTCCTGAGGTACTATAAGGTTCGTTTTGGATAAAGAGATCAATGGATGTTTACTCAGGGAGGTGCAAAAGTGATGCATGTCAAAAAAGGCGATACAGTAATCGTTATTGCTGGTAAAGACAAAGGGAAGCAAGGGACGATCCTTGAAGCTTACCCGAAAAAGAGCCGTGTGCTTGTTGAAGGAATTAACATGGTAAAGAAACACGCCAAACCTTCACAAGATAATCCACAAGGTGGAATTCTTGATCAAGAAGCACCGATTCATTCTTCTAACGTTATGCTAGTTGATCCAAAAACAGGAGAACGTACTCGTGTTGGATTTAAAGAAGAAGATGGTAAAAAAGTACGTGTAGCGAAAAAATCTGGCGAAATCATCAAGTAGTCAGTCAGGTGAAAGGAGGACCACTCTAAATGAATCGTTTGAAAGAAAAGTATCAGACTGAGATTGTTTCATCTCTAACAGAGAAATTTAACTATTCTTCTGTAATGGCTGTGCCAAAGATTGAAAAGATTGTTGTGAACATGGGTGTCGGTGAAGCTGTTCAAAACGCAAAAGTTTTGGATAAAGCGGTTGAAGAACTTCAACAAATCACTGGTCAAAAGCCTGTTGTAACAAAAGCAAAGAAATCAATTGCTGGCTTTAAATTACGTGAAGGTATGCCAATCGGTGCAAAAGTTACATTACGTGGTGAGCGTATGTATGACTTCTTGGATAAATTGGTTTCTGTTTCTCTTCCACGTGTACGTGACTTCCGTGGGATCTCAAAGAAAGCATTTGACGGTCGTGGAAACTACACGCTTGGCGTGAAAGAACAACTAATTTTCCCGGAGATCGACTATGATAAAGTTGATAAAGTCCGTGGTATGGATATCGTAATCGTTACAACTGCTCAGACAGATGAAGAAGCGCGTGAATTACTTACTCAAGTAGGCATGCCGTTCCAAAAATAATCTCTTAAAGAAGAGGAGGGAACACGTTGGCAAAAAAATCTATGATTGCAAAGCAACAGCGCACTCCTAAGTATAACGTTCAAAAGTATACTCGTTGTGAGCGTTGCGGACGTCCTCATTCAGTGTTGCGTAAATTTAAACTTTGCCGTATTTGCTTCAGAGAACTTGCTTATAAAGGGCAAATTCCTGGTGTGAAAAAAGCAAGCTGGTAAATCGATTGGGAAGGAGGTAATTAATTATGGTCATGACGGATCCAATTGCAGATATGCTAACTCGTATTCGTAACGCGAACCTTGTACGTCACGAGAAATTAGAGCTTCCTGCTTCTATGGTGAAGAAGGAAATCGCTGAAATTCTTAAGCGTGAAGGTTTTGTTCGCGATTATGAGTACATTGAAGATAACAAACAAGGTGTTATTCGTATCTTCTTAAAGTACGGAACATCTAACGAGCGTGTAATTACTGGTCTTAAACGTATTTCTAAGCCAGGACTACGTGTCTACGCAAAATCAACTGAACTACCTCGTGTACTTGGTGGTCTTGGTATTGCGATCGTATCGACTTCTAAAGGTTTATTAACTGATAAAGAAGCGCGTCAACAACAAATCGGTGGCGAAGTACTCGCTTACGTTTGGTAATAAAGCTTAATTGAAATGGAGGTGTACTACAAATGTCTCGAGTAGGATTAAAACCTATTACAATTCCTGAGGGAGTTACAGTTTCTTTAGATGGTAACCTTTGTACTGTTAAAGGTCCTAAAGGTGAATTGAGCCGTGAGCTTCACCCTGCTATTAAAGTAAACTTAGAAAACAACGAAATGAGTTTCGCTCGTCCATCAGATCATAAAGAGCACCGTGCTCTACATGGTACAATGCGTGCGAACGTAAACAACATGGTTGAGGGAGTAACAAAAGGATTTGAGCGCGCACTTGAACTGAACGGTGTCGGTTACCGTGCTTCTAAATCTGGCAATAAGCTTGTGCTTAACGTTGGTTATTCTCACCTAGTTGAAATCACACCTGAAGAAGGTCTTGAAATCGAAGTACCATCTAACACGAAAGTTGTTGTTAAAGGAATTAACAAAGAACGTGTTGGTGCACTTGCTTCTAACATTCGCGCTGTACGTCAGCCTGAGCCTTACAAAGGTAAAGGTATTCGTTATGAAGGCGAGTATGTGCGTCGTAAAGAAGGTAAAACTGGTAAATAATTAGTATCGACAAAGAAAGGAATGACGTCTCATGATTACGAAGCCTAACTCAAATACAGGCCGTAAGAAAAGACACGCTCACGTACGCCGCAATTTAAGCGGTACGCCGCAGCGTCCACGTTTAAACGTATTCCGTTCTTCTAAGCACATTTACGCTCAATTAATTGATGACGTGAATGGTGTAACTCTTGCTCAAGCTTCATCACTTGATAAAGAACTGAAGATCGAAAAGGGTTCAAATAAAGAAGCAGCTCGCCAAGTTGGTGAAGCAGTTGCAAAACGTGCGATCGAAGCGGGACACGAAGTGATCGTGTTTGACCGTGGAGGATATCTATATCACGGACGCGTTGCTGAGCTTGCAGATGCAGCTCGCGAAGCAGGTCTGAAATTCTAAAAACGAAGGAGGGAAACCTTTTTATGCGTTCAATCGATCCAAATACTTTGGAACTTGAAGAAAAAGTCGTTACGATCAACCGTGTCGCAAAGGTTGTTAAAGGTGGTCGTCGCTTCCGCTTTGCTGCACTTGTTGTAGTAGGGGATAAAAATGGTCACGTCGGCTTTGGAATGGGGAAAGCTCAGGAGGTACCTGAAGCAATCCGTAAAGCTGTTGAAGATGCAAAGAAAAACTTAATTGAAGTACCGCTTGTAAATACAACAATCCCACACCAAATTGTTGGACGTTTTGGTGCTGGACGCGTATTTCTAAAGCCGGCTTCAGAAGGTACTGGAGTTATCGCTGGTGGTCCTGTACGTGCTGTACTTGAACTATCTGGCGTTGGCGATGTCCTTTCTAAGTCTCTTGGTTCAAGCAACCCAATTAACATGGTTCGTGCTACTATCACAGGCTTATCGAATCTTAAGCGCGCTGAAGAAGTAGCAAAACTACGTGGTAAATCCGTAGAAGAACTGTTAGGTTAAGGGAGGGATTACGATGGCGAAGAAGTTAGAAATCACCCTTACACGTAGCTTGATCGGCCGTCCTAGCGATCAACGCGTGACAGTAAACACACTTGGTTTACGTAAAATGCATCAAACTGTAGTACAAGAAGATAACGTAGCAATTCGTGGTATGGTTAACAAAGTAAAGCACTTAGTTACTGTAAACGAAATTGACGCGTAAATAGATGATTTTTAGCAACGAGGAGGTGTAGGAAGCATGAAACTTCATGAGTTACAACCAGCAGAAGGTTCACGCAAAGTCCGTAATCGTGTAGGTCGCGGAATTGGTTCTGGTAACGGAAAAACTTCTGGTAGAGGACACAAAGGTCAAAAAGCCCGCTCAGGTGGTGGCGTAAGACTTGGTTTCGAAGGTGGTCAAAACCCACTTTATCGTCGTTTACCGAAACGTGGCTTTACGAACATTCACCGTAAAGAATATACGGTTGTTAGCCTTGATGTATTAAACCGTTTTGAAGCAGGAGCAGAAGTTACTCCTGAACTCTTAATTGAATCAAAAGCAGTTAAGAACGTAAAACACGGTATTAAAGTGTTAGGAAATGGCAGCTTAGATAAAAACTTGACTGTTAAAGCAAACAAGTTCTCTGCATCTGCAGTAAAAGCAATTGAAGCTGCTGGCGGAAAAACAGAGGTGGTTTAATGTTTAAGGCGATCTCCAACATCTTCCGTGTGAGAGATTTACGTCGCAAAATCATCTTTACGCTTTTGATGCTTATCGTATTTCGAGTTGGTACATTTATTCCCGTACCGGGTACGAATAGTGATGCGTTAGACTTGCTATTCGGAGAGGCGAATGCATTCGGCTTTCTTGATACCTTTGGTGGTGGAGCATTAAGTAACTTCTCGATCTTTGCGATGGGGATTATGCCTTACATTACAGCATCGATCGTTGTACAGCTTTTACAGCTAGATGTTGTACCGAAATTTGCTGAATGGGCGAAGCAAGGTGAGGCTGGTCGAAAAAAGCTAACACAGGTTACTCGTTATGGAACGATCGTTTTAGGTTTTGTTCAAGCGATTGCCATGTCCATCGGTTTTAACTCAATGGCTTCTACAGGTTCGGTCGACTTAATTGTCAATCCTGGTCCGCTGACTTACATCTATATCGCTATTGTATTAACAGCAGGTACCGCATTTTTAATGTGGGTAGGTGAACAAATTACCGCACATGGTGTTGGTAATGGCATCTCGATCATTATCTTTGCAGGTATTGCAGCTGGTATTCCAAATATGCTTAATACGCTGTATGTTTCGGAGCTTGAAGGGGCTGGCGATCAGCTATTTCTAGCTATTGTCACCGTAGCACTGTTAGCTTTAATTGTTTTACTTATTATTGTCGGTGTGATCTATGTGCAACAAGCATTGCGTAAAATTCCTGTACAATACGCGAAACGTGTTGTGAACCGTAGTCCTGTTGGTGGACAGTCAACGCACTTACCGATCAAGGTAAATGCGGCAGGGGTTATCCCAGTTATCTTTGCTTCGGCGCTATTCTACTTTCCTTCCACAATCGCAACGTTTGTCGGAACGGAAGATAGTGCATGGGCAAATTGGATTGTTCAAAACTTTGTACCCGGCACATTGATTGGAGGATCAGCTTTTGTTCTTCTTATCATCGCCTTTACGTATTTCTATACGTTTGTTCAAGTTAACCCCGAAAAAATGGCGGATAACTTGAAGCGACAAGGTGGATACATTCCTGGTATTCGTCCAGGGCAAGCGACACAGTCGTTTATTACGCGAATTTTATACCGGTTAACGTTCGTAGGTGCTCTTTTCCTAGCAACGATCGCAACGATTCCGGTTGTCTTTATTGCTCTTTTAGATCTCCCACCTCAAGTTCAGATTGGTGGAACTGGGCTTCTCATCATCGTCGGGGTTGCTCTCGATACGATGAAGCAAATTGAAGGTCAGTTAATAAAACGATCGTATAAAGGATTTATCAACTAAAGAGAGCGGAATTGGGACTTTCCCTCCTCCGTTCATCTTTTATAGAACTTGCTGGAAGGGGATTTGAAATGAACTTAATCTTAATGGGATTGCCTGGTGCCGGTAAAGGTACTCAAGCAGAAAAGATTGTTGAACATTACGGCTTGCCTCATATCTCAACTGGTGATATGTTTCGTGCAGCAATGAAGAATGAAACAGAACTTGGTCTTAAAGCGAAATCCTACATGGATGCTGGTGGCCTTGTTCCGGATGAAGTAACAATCGGTATTGTGAAAGATCGCTTATCACAGAAAGATTGTGAGAATGGTTTTTTACTCGATGGTTTCCCGAGAACAATTGCGCAAGCAGAAGGACTTGAAGAGATTCTTACATCTCTCGGTAAAGAACTTGACTATGTTCTGAATATCCACGTTCCTGAAGATCTCTTAATTGAGCGTTTAACAGGTAGACGTGTTTCACCAACTTCTGGCAAAACGTATCATCTTCTTTACAACCCACCAAAGGTTGAAGGAAAATGTGATGTAGATGGAAGCGAGCTTATTCAACGTGATGATGACAAACCAGAGACAGTTAAGAAACGTCTTGAAGTGAATCAGCAGCAAGCTCAACCATTAATTGACTTTTATGAGTCAAAAGGTTATTTAAAGCATATTGACGGTAATAGAGATATTGAAGATGTCTACAAAGACATTGATGCATTACTCGCGGAGACGCATGCATGATTGTAATAAAAACCGAACGTGAACTTGAAATTATGAGACAGGCTGGGCGTATTGTTGCATTGACACATGCTCACTTGAAACCATATATCAAACCAGGTGTTACAACTGGGGAACTCGATTCAATTGCTGAAGCGTTTATTCGTTCACATGATGCAACACCTTCTTTCCTAGGTTATGGGGGGTTTAAAGGAAGCGTATGTGCTTCTGTAAACGAAGAGTTGGTGCATGGCATTCCTGGTAATCGAGTGCTTGAAGATGGTGACATTATTAGCTTAGATATAGGCGCATATTATAATGGCTATCATGGTGACTCTGCTTGGACATATGGGGTTGGGACAATTAAAGAGGAAGATCAACAATTGCTTGATGCAACGGAAGAGTCTCTTTACAAAGGTTTAGAGCAAGCTCGTCCAGGCAATCGTTTATCAGATATCTCGCATGCGATTCAATCACATGTGGAGCCTCTTGGTTATTCTGTTGTTCGTGAGTATGTTGGCCACGGTGTTGGTCAAAACTTACATGAGGACCCACAAATTCCTCATTACGGACCTCCAGGAAAAGGACCACGGCTCAAGCCCGGTATGGTACTAGCAATTGAGCCAATGATTAATGCAGGTAGTCGATATGTAAAAACTCTTTCTGATAACTGGACAGTAGTAACTGTAGATAAGAAAAACTGTGCCCATTTTGAGCATACGATTGCAATTACAGAAACCGGGTATGAAATCTTGACGAAAGCATAGGTTTTCAGGTAAGATAGAATGTCTGTGTAGTTCTGGATTTGTTAGCATCTAACTCGAAGGGAGGAAACTACCCATGGCGAAAGAAGACGTTATTGAAGTGGAAGGTACGGTTATTGAACCACTTCCAAATGCAATGTTTCGTGTTGAACTTGAGAACGGTCATAAAATTCTTGCGCATGTATCTGGGAAAATTCGCATGCACTTTATCCGCATTTTGCCTGGTGATAAAGTGACAATTGAGCTTTCTCCTTATGATCTAACGCGTGGTAGAATTACGTACCGCTATAAATAAAAAACTTCTCCGTACACAAGGAGGTTTATACAATGAAAGTAAGACCGTCGGTAAAACCGATCTGTGAAAAATGTAAAGTTATTCGCCGTAAAGGCAATGTCATGGTAATTTGCGAAAATCCAAAGCATAAACAAAAACAAGGCTAATCGATAAGGAGGTGCCGAGCCTATGGCACGTGTTGCAGGTGTTGATATTCCTCGCGATAAGCGCGTTGTAATTTCACTTACGTACGTATTCGGTATTGGTAAATCTACAGCAGCGAAGATTCTTGAAACTGCTGGTATTGACCAGAATACACGTGTGCGCGATTTGACTGAAGAAGAACTTGGTCGTATCCGTGAAGCTGTTGAAGCATATCAAGTTGAAGGTGATCTTCGTCGTGAAGTATCCCTTAACATTAAGCGTCTAATTGAAATTGGAAGCTACCGTGGAATCCGTCATCGTCGTGGATTGCCCGTTCGTGGTCAAAACTCTAAGAATAACGCTCGTACGCGCAAAGGTCCTGCTCGTACAGTAGCGAACAAGAAAAAATAGATAGGAGGGAACAAATCTATGGCTAAAAAAACGAATACTCGTCCAAAGCGTCGTCAAAAGAAAAATATTGATACGGGAATGGCTCACATTCGCTCAACGTTCAATAATACAATCGTGACGATCACTGATACGCATGGTAATGCAATCTCTTGGGCAAGTGCTGGTGCTTTAGGATTTAAAGGTTCTCGTAAGTCTACTCCTTTCGCTGCGCAAATGGCGGCTGAGACTGCTGCGAAAACAGCAATGGAGCATGGCATGAAAACCATCGAAGTTTCTGTTAAAGGTCCTGGAGCTGGTCGTGAAGCGGCTATCCGTTCATTGCAAGCAGTTGGTTTAGAGGTAAACATGATTAAAGACGTAACGCCTGTTCCTCATAACGGCTGTCGCCCGCCGAAACGTCGTAGAGTGTAATAAGATCAATCATTGTATAGATTTCTTAGTAGTGTCTATAATGGATAAGACGAGATCTATTAGACAATGAAGGTTAGACTAATAGGCATTGCTCATGGGAAGGCTTAGTGATTGTCCTTTGGGCAATCCTTGTGTTTGCCAGAGTTCGACGTTTTGAAGGAGGGTTTGTTTAATGATTGAAATTGAAAAGCCGAATATTGAGACGGTTGAAGTTAGCGAAGATGCAACATACGGCAAGTTTGTTGTTGAGCCCCTTGAACGTGGTTATGGAACAACACTAGGAAACTCCTTACGTCGCATTCTACTATCATCGCTTCCTGGTGCAGCAGTATCTTCAGTTCAAATTGATGGTGTTCTACACGAATTCTCTACTATTGAGGGTGTTGTGGAAGATGTAACAACAATCATTTTGCACCTAAAGAAACTAGCTTTAAAGATTTACTCGGACGATGAGAAAACACTAGAGATTGATGTTCAAGGCGAAGGCGATGTTACTGCTGGAGACTTAACACACGATAGTGATGTAGAAATTTTAAATCCTGAGCTTCATATCGCTACGCTTACAAAAGGAGCATCGTTCCGCATGCGCCTTCAGGCAAAACGCGGTCGGGGTTATATCCTTGCTGACGGGAATAAAAGCGACGACCAGCCAATTGGCGTTCTTCCGATTGACTCGATCTATACACCGGTAGCGCGTGTAAACTATCAAGTTGAGAATACACGTGTTGGGCAAGTCACAAACTATGATAAACTAACCCTTGATGTGTGGACCGATGGAAGCACTCGCCCTGAAGAAGCAGTATCTCTTGGAGCGAAAATCTTAACAGAGCATTTAAATATTTTCGTAGGCTTAACGGATCAAGCGCAAAACGCGGAAATCATGGTTGAAAAAGAAGAAGACCAAAAAGAAAAAGTCTTGGAAATGACAATTGAAGAGCTTGATCTTTCGGTTCGTTCTTACAACTGTTTAAAGCGCGCTGGTATCAACACGGTACAAGAGCTTACGCATAAAACAGAAGAAGACATGATGAAAGTTCGTAACCTTGGACGTAAGTCTTTAGAAGAAGTACAAGAGAAGCTAGGCGAGTTAGGTCTCGGGCTTCGTAACGAAGAATAATTGTTTTTTGGGTTAAAGGAGGGAATATAGCATGGCATACGCAAAACTTGGTCGTACAAGTTCACAACGTAAAGCGTTACTACGTGATTTAGTAACAGACTTAATTATTAATGAGCGCATTGAAACGACTGAAGCTAAAGCAAAGGAATTGCGTCCACTCGTTGAAAAAATGGTGACATTAGGTAAACGTGGAGATCTTCATTCTCGTCGTCAAGTCGCTTCTTTCGTACGTAAAGAAGTAGCAAACGAAGAAAATGGTCAAGACGCAATCCAAAAGCTTTTTGCTGAGATTGCGCCTCGCTTTGAAGAGCGTCAAGGTGGATATACACGCATTCTTAAAGTTGGTCCTCGTCGTGGAGACGGAGCACCAATGGCAATTATTGAGTTTGTTTAAGTAACTCATGTAAGCGGCGATTAAGGGCAGGAGATTATGGAAGCAAGAGCTTTCTTCACTCTATGCCCTTTTTTGTTTTAGGAAGGAAATGAGTCGATGCTGCAGCTGAACAACGTAAGTTATCAATTTAAAGAGAGTGAACCGGTTTTATTAAATGTGTCTTTCTCCATCACTAAAGGTGAGTATATTGCCATTATTGGGAGAAGTGGATCGGGAAAATCTACTCTTGGAAAGCTGATAAAAGGGTTAGTAAAACCTACGTCAGGTTCAATTACTTATCATCGAGAGCAACAAAACATCGGGTTCTTGTTTCAGAACCCAGATAACCAGATGGTACGAACGATCGTTGAAGATGACCTAGCTTTTGGTTTAGAGAATGCTGCAGTGAACCCGTCTCTTATAGAAGAACGAATTGCATGTTATGCAAAAAAGCTTGGTATTGATCACTTACGAAAGCGATCTATCAATGAGCTTTCTGGTGGTCAGAAGCAGCGTGTGGCGTTAGCGGGTTTACTTGTTCTTGAACCCGAACTCATTATCTTGGATGAAGCAACGTCTATGCTTGACCCTGAAGGACGACATGAGGTGCTGGAGCAATTAGCGTCTATGTATCAAGAGTCTAAAACACTTGTAACCATTACTCACGAATTAGAGGAAATGGCCAAGTGCACGCGTATTATTGGTTTGGCGAACGGTGAGATTGTTTTCGATGGGTCATTCTCGCAATTAATGCGTCAAGAGGGCGTGATGCAAGATTTAGGATGCGTAAAGCCCTTCCGCTATGAAGTCATCGCTATGTTAAAGGAACAGGGTATTGGTGTGGATGAAACAATCATTACTTCGGATGAGGAGTTATGTGAAGCGTTATGGACGTTTGCTTTAAAGGTGTAAGCTATCAATACGAGACAAACCAAGCAAAATCCTATAAGGCGTTGCAAGAGATTAGCTTTTCAATGCCAGACGGAAGTTTTACAGCGGTAATAGGTAAAACAGGTTCAGGAAAATCAACCCTTGTTCAGTTGCTAGCCGGGTTACTTGAACCAACTACAGGATCTGTTCTGGTAAAGGGTCACGCCTTGCATGAAGATCAGAGTCAGTTGCTACGTGCTCAAATTGGCTACGTGTTTCAATACCCTGAACATCAACTATTTGCCGAGACTGTGTATGAAGAGCTTGCCTTTGGTTTGAAGTTGGCAGGGGAGCATAAAGACCACATTGACCAGAGAATAGAAGACATCATGAAAGTAGTAGAGCTAGAGTCTGAGATTCTACAACGCTCCCCCTTTCACTTATCGGGGGGACAAATGAGACGAGTGGCCATTGCCGCTATTCTCATGATGAAGCCAAAGCTCTTGCTAATTGATGAACCGACAGCAGGACTTGATCCGCAATTAAAAGAAGGAATGATGAAGGTCTTTCAACGCTATAAAAAGCAAGAAAATGCGACCATTTGGATGGTCACTCATTCCATGAATGATGTCGCTCTCTATAGTGATCATTGTATTGCTCTTGAAGCAGGACGGCTTGTTCATGCCGGTAAAACACGTGATGTACTCCAGAGTGGCCATGTGCCATTGCCCCAGACGATGGCTTTTGCAAAAGCGCTTATGAAACATCAACATCAGCCACCTTTTCTAAAGAATACAGAAGAGCTTGTAGGATGGATCACATCATCGTGGCTGAAAGAGAAGGAGAATGAACCGAATGGCTAGAAGATCTGTCGTCATTGGCGATTACATTGAAGGTCACTCATTTGTTCATACTCTAGATGCGAAAGTAAAGTTGATTAGTACGTTTTTGTTTGCAATCGTCTTTTTCTCTGTGTCATCAATCGCCTCGTTTAGTATGAGTTCTATTCTTGTTTTACTATTGCTTTTAACTAGCCGTTTACCAATTAGAGCGGTTTTGCAATCATTGGCACCTGTTTTTATCTTTTTGTTCGTCTTTTCCCTTATTCAACTTATCGTTATTCAAGATGGAAAACCATTGTTTTCAATTGGGCCAATAACGATTTATGACGAAGGGATGACCATGGCATTTATTGTCTTCTGGCGCACCATTATGCTTTTTCTTATCGCTATTATAATGACAGCAACAACCAGTTCTTATCATATTACACAAGCAATTGAAACTCTATTAAGTCCACTGAATAAAGTGCGTTTTCCAGTTAGGGACGTGGCTACAATGGTTTCAATTGCATTACGATTTATTCCAATCTTACGGGATGAACTATTACTCATTCAACAAGCACAGCGAGCAAGAGGGTATGGTCGTTTTAAAAAATCATTAAAAAATCGTATAAAGCTTTTTATTCCATTATTCGTACCGTTATTTATTCGTGCGCTTAAACGAGCGGAAGAGTTAGGAGAAGCGATGGAAGCAAGAGGCTATCAAAGTCGGGGCACCTATACAACTTGGAAAAAGAAACAGTGGCAAAGGAACGATACCGTCGCGCTCTCTCTTAGTATTGTACTGGCATGCCTCATTTTATGGCTTTAAGCAAAAAAGGAGAGAAATCATGGCAAGGTATGCATGTAAGCTTGCGTACGACGGGACAGAATACAGTGGCTACCAAGTGCAGCCTCAAAAAAGAACCGTGCAAGCTGTTATTGAGCAAGCGTTAACGAACATTCATAAGGGGGAGCGTATCTCTGTAACGGCATCAGGAAGAACGGATGCCGGTGTACATGCAAAGGCGCAAGTCATCCATTTTGATTCTCACCTCCAAATGGCTCCTTCTAATTGGGTACAAGCATTAAATGTGCATTTGCCAAACGATGTTGTAGTGGAAGAAGTGAGTGAAGTGGCAGAGGATTTTCATGCGCGATTCCACACAACGGGTAAAGAATATCGCTATTATATCCATCATGGCGAGGTGCCGAATGTGTTCCGCCGTCATCATGCCTTGCACATTAAACAACCTTTAGATGTGCCTGCTATGCAGACGGCTGCTCAGTATCTACTTGGTACGCACGACTTTTCTGCATTTTGTGCATCCAATACAGCCGTAGTTGATAAAGTTCGAACGATAGCAAGTGTATCCCTTCACCCAAATGGCGGAGAATTAGAATTTATGATTGCTGGTAATGGGTTTCTTTACAACATGGTGCGTATTATCGTTGGTACCCTCATTGAAGTCGGATCGGGTAAGCGAGATGCAAGGGAAATCGAATCCATTTTGGCAAGCAAAGATCGAACCCTTGCAGGAAAAACAGCACCGGCACAAGGCTTGTATTTATGGCAAGTTGATTATGAAAACAATCCTTTTTAAAAAGAGGAAACACCCGGATAAGTTTTTTTAAATTGAATTGACTTTATCGCTTAATTATTGTATGATGTTAGATGGTAATTCTAAAGACCCACTGCCCCGGGTTGCGGAATGAGATCACATATTACGCTTTGTGTTTCTTGAACAGCCAGCTTAAAAAACACAAGCACAAATAGAGCAAGACAAAACACTTTGTTTTATTATTAGGAGGTTTAATGATGCGTACAACATATATGGCAAAGCCAAACGAAGTTGAGCGTAAGTGGTACGTTGTCGACGCTGAAGGTCAAACGCTTGGTCGTCTTTCTTCAGAAGTTGCTTCAATCCTACGCGGAAAACACAAACCAACATTTACACCACATGTAGACACTGGTGATCATGTAATCATCTTGAATGCAAGCAAAATCCAATTAACGGGTAATAAGCTTCAAGATAAGATCTACTACCGTCATACAAACCACCCAGGTGGATTAAAGCAAACAGCTGCACACGAAATGCGTGCAAACAAGCCTGAGCGTATGCTTGAGCTAGCGATCAAAGGAATGCTTCCAAAGAATACTTTAGGTCGTAAGCAAGGTATGAAGCTTCACGTATATGCAGGTTCTGAACACAATCATCAAGCACAAAAACCAGAAGCGTACGAGCTTCGCGGTTAATCTTTAGGAGGTAATGGATTATGGCTCAAGTACAATACTACGGCACAGGTCGTCGTAAGCATTCTGTAGCACGTGTTCGTCTCGTTCCTGGTGACGGAACAATCGTTGTAAACGGTCGTTCACTTGACGAATATTTCGGTCTTGACACATTAAAGCTTATTGTAAAACAACCACTTGTTGAAACAGGTGTTACTGGTCAATACAATGTCCATGTAAATGTACAAGGAGGCGGCTTTACAGGTCAAGCTGGTGCGATCCGTCATGGCGTAGCACGTGCGCTACTTCAAGTAGATCCTGATAACCGTCCATCGTTAAAAGCTGCTGGCTTCTTAACGCGTGATGCACGTATGAAAGAACGTAAAAAATACGGTCTTAAAGCAGCACGTCGTGCGCCTCAGTTCTCAAAACGTTAATATACTTGGTATATCAATGTTTACCCTCTTTGCTTCTATGGAGCAGAGAGGGTTTTTTATATACAAAATTGTATTTGAATACCCATTGAATACCCCGAGCTAAAAATTCATGTATTTCGTAAAAATTTCTGCTGTTTTCTCCTTTGCTTCATCGGTCACATGAGTGTAAATATCCATCGTAGTTTGAATATCTGTGTGCCCGAGCCGAGCTTGTACATCTTTGATGGAAGCACCAGCTGCAAACAACAGGCTGGCATGTGTATGCCGAAATGCATGAACATTAATCTTTTGCAGCTCCATATTCTTTTGATAAATCCGCTCCAGTTTTTCATTCAAGTAAGCCAGTCGGCAATAATCCATTTTGTGTTTTAACTGATTATAGACCGTAAAGACGGGTTGTTTATCATCAGATTTAAAAGGAGTGGAAAGCTCTAACAGCAGATATCGCTGTATTTGCCTGCTACGCCATTTCTTTAAGATGGCTAGAGTTTCATCGTCCACGCTAATAACACGCCGAGATGCCTTTGTTTTAGATGTCTGAAGTTGCTTTTTTCCGTTTGTGTGGGTCAATGTCTTTTTAAAACTGATTCTCTTATTTTGGAAGTCCACATCCGACCACTGAAGGGCGTATATTTCACCTTTACGTGCTCCTGTAAACGCAAGTAGTCGAAACATGGTGTAGGCCATATCATCGTTCTTAATCGACTCTAGGAAGATTCTGAGCTCTTCTCGTGTGTAGTAATACTTTTTTTCTTCCAGCTCGACATTATAATCGATGTCATGTTTCCGTTTTGGCAAGGTGACATAATCCATCGGATTGCGCTTAATAATGTCCATTTTCATAGCATATCGGAAGACGAGGTTTGCTTGTATCTTATAATCATTAAATGTTTTAAGCTCCTGGGCCCAAGCATTGATTGCTTTTTGACAATGTGAACGAGTAATGTCTTTCATTTTGTGAGGGCCGAAGACTGGAAGAATTCTATGACTGAATTTACTCTCCATCGCATATACCGTAGTTGGCTTTACTTCTTTTCGATGTTGTTTAAACCATTCCTCAAAGACTTCTTGATAGGTTATCTGAGCATTTTGACGAAGCCCGAGTTCATCGACTTCCACTAATAGTTTTGATAATGCGATATTTGCATCTTTTTTTGTCTTGAAACCTCGACGTGTAGTCCGTTTCTTCTTTCCTGAGAGTGGATCCTTACCGAGATACACATTAAACATATAAGCGGTAGTACCGTCTTTCTTTGTGTATTTTTTTATATTTGCCATAATAATTTTCCTTTCCAATACGCTGGCAGGCTATATACAGGAAAGAGAAGACTTTATTCAAAGATTAATTCAAGGAGGGTCCGAATTTTTTTGCGTTCTTCATCTGTTAAAAACGTATCCTTATAGTACAAGTCAACCTTCATATTAAGAAGATCATGAAGGTCAAATAATCTTCTTCTTAACTCGTCAACTGATAATTCTCGATTAGTTTGTTCTCCGTTCTCCATTTTAATTTCTTCGGTACTTGGGAGTGTCACATCGATAACCTTATTATCATTTTGAGACTTTTTAATAATTCCTTCGCACATGTTAGGGGCATTCTCAACATCTATATATGAGTTAGCGTAGCCAGCTAATTTCATAAGAAAAATATGTGAAACGCCTAATCCTGTAGCAAGTCTTCTTATTAAGTCGGGCTTGGGCAAATCTTTATAGCCATTCTCAATTTGAGATAAATATGAATCTGAGTAACCAGTTCGTTTTTTTAGGTCCAGTAAGGTTAAATTTTTTTCTTTACGGATTTCTTTAAGTTTTAATCCAAATTCTTTAGCGTTCATAAGAAACTACCTTTCATTTCAAATGTGTCTATTTAGATTATCGCATTAAATGTTTACTTAGTAAATATTTTTCTTACTAAAGTATTGTTAACAGTATGAGGTTATTATATAATTTAAAAGTAAAATATTACCAAATTATAAAGAGGTGAAAACATTCATGGAAGCTTACATGCCATTACAGGTTTCAGATGAGTTCAAGGAGAAGTACTATGAGTTATTTTATGAGCTTAGTAAAAATGCTTTCGAAGCAGCAAAACGAGATATTGGTGAGGGTAGATTTATGACCAAAAAACAATGCTGTGAATTCCTTGGAATTTCTTTTGGTCACTTGCAAAAATTAGAAAGGGTTGGTTTGCCAATAATAGAGTTGGAAGGTAAAGTGCTTCTCGATCGAGTAGACGTTATTAAATTTATGAATAAATATAAAAAAACGATAAGCTCAAACAACTAACTTATTCGCTGGCAGGCGAAGTTAAATTCATTTGTCAACAAGGTAAATAGTGGATATATAAAGTTTTGGTTCAGAGGTTCACAAGTAAAAACACGTATGATTTCACGACTGAAATCGTATGTGTTTTTTGTCGTACCAATGTTTTATTTTTGGATAGACTCAAAAGTAACTCACACACCTACTCATATATACAAATAAAAATTTACCTCTTGTGAATTCGGCAAATTTTCCTCTCACACTCCAATATATAAAATGGAATCCCGCCGTCTTAATTAAAAGAATTTTGGAAATAAATGATCAAGAGGTGAAATTTATGACTAAAATTACTGTAGAGGATTTTAACCGATTGTCCCCAAAAGATATTCGAGAATGGTTTGGGTTAGGACCAGTAACGCGAATTATCCGATATTTCCATGACGGCCAGTTCAAGCATCGAAAAGATGCTCTAAAAACTATAAATTTTTGGTTGAGGTTTCATCTAACAGAAGAAAATTTAGAAGCTATTTTTTGGGTTATTCCATTCTTAATTGAACAGTTTCCCGCTGAAAAGAAAGTCATTCGATACGAGATAGGAGTGACCTTGTATTTGTTTTTAGAAAACAAAGTAGTATACGATGATGAAACAATAGAGTTGATAACGGACTTAATAAAAAAGGAGAAAGACGAAAAAGTAAAAAGTAAGTTAGAATTTATAATACTAAGAAATGATTGGCAGCGAAAATTGGAACTTCTTAAGAAGAGTTATCGTTTCTTCTTATTAAAAGACAAATTAGACAGAACCATAATAAAAGATAGCAAGTTTTATAAAGAAAAACTACCTTTTAAACCAAGAAGAAAAGAGGAGGTAAAACCTGAAAATATTATGTGTGTATATTTTTTACAAGAAAAAGAAAAAGGATATATTAAGGTTGGCAAAACAAAGAACTTAAAAACAAAAATATTCTTTCCGTATAAAATGCCTTTCAAATGGGAAGTCATCCATGTAATTGAAAGTTTAAATGTAGACTCATTAGAGAAGTTCTTCCACAAGAAATACAAAGATAATTTAATCAATGGCGAATGGTTTAATTTATCCAATAAGGATATAGCAGAAATTAAAATGTTTCAAACAAAGTAGGCTTTAAAATGAAATAGAGTAAAGCGAATATATTAAAACTGTAGATAAGGTAACATGCATTTACTGTTCGATATTTCGCCATCATGAGTACCATTATAAAAGACGACGTCTCGCTGTCAGGAAAGTGAATGAAATAAGTAGGTGTCCCATTACCAATAAATTTGAACTATATAAGCAGATGCTTGATCATCAGAAGAGGTATTGTTTAAATACATCCAATTATATAAAGATTCACTTGGTATCGCTCGTTCCATAATCAACTTGATGTGGTGTGATAGTAATAAATTTATTTTTGTTGTGCAAGAGAAAAAATTTAGATCACTTATAGGTAATCTATTATAAGTCATTCAAATTATCATATAAAAACCAGGGTTGTTGCCTTGGTTTTTTTCTTGGAAACAATAATTTTAAGAATCATTGGAGTGGTATGAATGATTTTAACCTATTTGTGAATCACGGGCAGGTTGAGGATAGCTAACATGTAACCTTATATTAATTATTCGTTGAAAGTGCTTTCTTCTGTTCCTGCTTTGTTCCTTTTTGGTTCAAAGTGTTCCTTGTTCGCCCGAAATGTTCCTTTTTTTGGTGCTGTTTTTGCATGTGCGGAAATAATTTCAGCTTTTTTGCAAAACTTTGATCACGCAAATTTACGACTGATTTGCACATATGCAAGTAAATCTTCTTGCTTTGTTCCTTTTAAGACGCAGATGTTCCTGTAATGTCTCTGCTTTATCACACCGAAAAGGAACAGCTAAATCTTAATGTACCAATGGGTCAAGCGATAGTGTTCCTTTGTTCCTTCTTTTTTTAATGAAAGACTATAATAAAAAAAATATATAGATGTGTATTACACATATAAAAGATTTGTCTGAAAAACCAGGAACATAGGAACATTTCCAAGGATTAAGATTCTAAGGGAGTGATTTGTGGTTGTGGTGTTGAAAATTGCCGTAAGAAAACATAAGGTTTTGTTTGTGAGACTAATGGTGTTGCTTAAAATCGCTTGAAATGCCGATTACTACAATTATCCATCCATTGATATGAAAGTGTGTCTTAATGGGTTCCTACCTGTATCTTGGGATCAAGTCTTTGTCGTGTGAAGGGTTTTGGCTCTACGAAGTTAATTAAGACTATAGTTGTTCACTTTTTTTGAGAGTGTCACAAACATCATTCGCATTAATCCTTGTGACATAACGCTATAAGTAATATATGTTTGAAAATTCAGTATAAATCTTTGGTATATAAAATTTGCTGCATTTCTGGTCGGATTTTCAAGGAGATATGTGAAAAAAATTGTTGATGTGTGCGTACGGACTATCGATGCAAACTTCGGTAGGTTAATCAGCGTAAGTGGAACCTACGCACACGCTTATCAAGCAAATGGTACATACGGAATAGAAGTATGACAACGATTTGTCGTCACGTAATGAAGGGGGTTATTTTGATTAGGGATGAAGCAAAGCGAAAGACCGAATGAGCACCCGAAACGAAGTGGAGGGCAAGGAGAGCGCAGCTCGACGCAGTAAGGGGGACGGTCAGCTATGCTGACTGACGAGCGCAGCTTGTCATACGTCCCCCTTATGCTCTTTCCCCTACAGCATACCGAGACAAGCACCGCACCGTACATAACGGCTATAACCATTGGTGCGACAAGGGTTACGCGACAACAGGTGGCAGGCATACCCAAATACGTCGCGTATTCCGCACCGCAAAAATCCGCACCGTTGAGGGATTCGCCGAATACGTTGACCTACTTTATCAGGGACAGCGTATGACAACATTGTCGGCCTATGTCGCCCTGAGGGTGTCTATATGAGGGGCCTAAATAGGGCGGATTGATGCGGGTTTTTTCTTGGTAGGCCGTCACGTATAACGCCTGGAAAGACCGCTGTGCGGGGGCGAAAAGGGGCGACCATCAGGGAGGGGGAGCTGCCAAGAAAAGAAGATAGAGGCGTGCAGCGATTCATGAGGATAAGGTCGTCAACAAAGACGTTCTGCATTCTACAGCGTGGACGACGTGGAGCCGGTTATATGCCGAAAAAGGTACTGTGTACGTACCGATTTGAAAGAGAGGGACGAGCTAAAAATGGTCAGATAAACCACCGGATCGGAAGGAGGATTTACGCTGTTGTTTGTAGAAAGAGTCGGTTTGAATGGGGAGGGAAGACCGGAGGGTTATGCGAACGTAGCGAGAAAGGGAAAGAAAAACCACCGACGGTCACGGGATCCACCCCATTTAAACGAGTTGCCCTTAAACCGTTGCCAGGAATGGGGCTTTAAGAGGTCTGTTGGCCTAAAGATAAGAGTCTGCTGTCAAAAAAACTTCTGTCCGTGTCTCAGCTAGGAGTGGAAGGCCTAATGAAATGACTTCTCACTTTGTACGCACGTCATACCAATCTCATTCGTAAGCTATGTTCATCTCATGCGTACGGTATAGGTATCAAATACTTATTTAACCGTCGTAGAGTGTGATATTTTTCCGCAACACTAAGCAAACACATCATTTACCAAGTTCATACGCATTGCATACTGATTTCATACGCACGTAAATCACAATCAGATAGGTATACCATGCGCATAAAACATTCACACTGTACGCATCTTTCTTCTACTAAGTGCGTAAGCTATGCATCATCACATGCACATGAATATAAAATAGGAGGTAAAACAGAGAGGACGGATAAAGGGAGAATAGCTGCGGTGAAGAAACAAGCGTTAGTAAGTGAATCTTAATACTGGGCAAATAATATCAAGATTCACTATGACTATTTTGTTATCTATTGAACCCAAGAAGTTTCGCGGCTATGTTCTTCATAGTTAGGACAACATCTGGGCTGAATATTTGGTTTTTCACTGCCTGTTCAAATAGGGGGGAAATTGAATCTCGGTCACATCCAATGGTCGATTATGAATGAAATTAGTCTTATCATTATTGTCGGTATACCAGACAAAACGGATTTCTTTGCGCTTACGCTTTTTTAAAAAGACACGTTCTATCGCTGCGATATCGTATCCCTCTTGAACCGTTCCTTTGGTACACAGAAGACATTTCGAATTATTGTCGTTTACATACGTCCAATTAATTGGTTGCTGATGATCCAAACAGGTGTTACATACTGAATAGACATACTCTAGAAATTTGACTGATAACACGGTGTTCTCTAAAGTTTCACTCAATAATTCACACCACTTGTCCTCTGTGATTGTTAAAGGGCTAGGTACTTGCACCCAATTCCTATTTTCATTGAGTCTCTGATAAGCAAATCGAACCTCAGGTTGATTATCTTTCTGTTTTATTTCGATGAGTTCCATGACTTTTCTGAACTTTTTTCCTCGACACACACTTCATCTAATACAATACAATATTCTGTCTCTCTAACATACTCTATTAATAGCGATGTATGGACAAGGTAAAACAAGAGGGCAAATTTCAGAGCTACTAATAGAGGGGGCAATTAATCAAGCGTGTGCTGCTTTAGAAAATATTATTGATGATGATATTTTGAGTAAGTATATCCTGTATTTTCAATTATTTAACTATGATATTTCACGAGCAGGGTCGGAGGGGGCAGCACAGCCTAATTTGAACTTGGATAAATTTCGTAGTATTCCTGTACCTCTTCCGCCACTGAAAGAGCAAAAAAGGATTATAGAAGAGATAGGGGAACTACTAAATTTCAATGCACAGTTGGTTAAATAGAATGACCTAGTAGACTAATTATATGTTTAGTTTCTATACTTTTAATGTCAGGTCATTACGTGATTATCGCAAAATGTGATTGTGAGATGGCTCTCCTAAGAATGAAAGTCACATATCCTTAGAAACAATGGTGTTAAAGGGTTTATAGGTTATATGGCTTTTTTTATTTCACCGAATGTTTATTAATATAGAACAGATGTAAATCTATCGAAAAGTGAAGAAGATACATTAGAGCCGTTCATGAATTTTAATAATGTAACAGGTTTGAGGGAACTCACGTGAGGAGTGTAGGCAATTTGTCTTTGTCATTGCTATAATCATAGAAAAAACTATAAAAAAACAATCTTTTTTATAGGTATCAATGTTAAAATAAGGATATGTTAACAATGCGGAAAATTTTATATTTATACTACGGTAAAGGAGAGTAAAATGGAAGAATATATTATAACTGATTCTGATGTCCGAGATGTATTAGCTCTTCATGGGCTAACCGCGGTATCCTTTAGTAAATTACCTAAAAGTGGTCAACGACAAGTGTTTGATGTGGTTTTTGATTCAAGAAAAAATGGAATTCTTAAGTTTGTGGATGTGTCTCCTTATCAAGCGCATCAAAGACATGCTTGGAATGAATTATCGGATTCTGAACTAGAGCAGGAAAAGGTCTATGAAATTGATGCTAATTCCCAAAGGATAATTAGGGAGCTTAAAGCTTCAAAAAAATGTGCAATTCTACCCCAATTAGAAATTATGGATGATTACCAGATATACAAAAAGCAGAATCATCACTTTATATACTATTTTGAAACTAAGTTTGAAGGGAAAACTTTAGACAAAAGTGAGCTATATCATAAAGAACAAGGTATTGATGCGGTTTTACAGTTTTTATTCCAAATGGTCAATCAAATAAAGGTTATGCACGATGCAGGTTATGTACATAGAGATCTTACGCCACGAAATATTATCTATCATCAAGGTCAATTTAAAATTATCGATGCAGGTCTTGTAAAGTCAAATGATGAAGAGAAGTTAACAGCTACAAGAGCAGAGATAGGAACGCCATATTATATGGCGCCTGAACAATCTAAAAGAACATCTGATTATACATGGGATTTTAGAACTGATTTATTTGCTGTGGGCTTAATAGCTACTGAAATATTTCTGCTAGGAACACGGTATCTTGAGAGAGAACAAAAAAGGGATATACATTATATTTTTCAGATATGGAAAAGTAAAGACTCGAGCCCTAGGTCATTATATTTATTTGGTAAAGTAATTGCTAGGCTTGCTGTTGAACAGCGTTCTAGAAGATGGGCGGATTTAGACAAATTGTTACATGAAATAGAGGCTTTAATAGGTAAGGGGGATGAATAAATGATTTTTGCTCAGCATGGTCCATCATGGAAGCCAAAGTTAGAACGCTTGTTTTTAAGTCAATTAATAGATGGAGTAATTTGGGATCCGCGAGAAGAACGAGTAGAAAGAATTAAGGAAATACGTAGTAATGATAATAATTATTCTTCGGTTAAGCACATGGTAGATCTGAAAGTTTATTATAAACAGTTTGTATCCTCTATTCCTAAGAGGTTAACTGATTTAGATTACTTTCCAGAGACAGATATAGATAGAGCTTATTTGAGAAGTACAGATAACCTAGAGACCTTAGTCGAAAAGTCTATAGATTTTCAATTGGACTTTGAAGTGGATGTAATAATGGCTCCATCACTCTATCTATATAGTTTTAATGACAGGATTGTGGATAAGCTTTTAGATACATGGGAAATCTTTTATGAACAACTTGAAGAAAAAGAAGTTGATAAAAGTAAGTTTGTTTCAATTATCTTTAATGAAACAGCACTAGAGAATAAATCATATATCACGGATTTTTTAGATGACTTTAGTGATATTGCAAATAAATTTGATGGAATATATATTACTATAGATCGAGAAAAAAATAATAATCACAGACATGATTTTAATCCAAATCGTTTAAATGGTATGCTGCAATTGATTTATGACCTAAAGAACTTGGGGTTAAAAGTAGTAATAGGTTACTCTGGAATTGAAAGTATAGTGTATTTTGCAGTAGGCGCTGATGCAGTTGGTACAGGCTGGTTTTACTCTTTGAGAAATTTTAACAAAGAACAAAAGGGATTAGAGCCAGTTGATGGTATGGGAAGACAAAAAAAGAGATATACCTCAATGAAAATGTTGTTTGAACTTGCAATTGAAGAAGAAATATTAAGTGTCCCTGATCATCTTCAAGAGGAGTTATATGGGCGGATTCTTACTGGGTGTGAATTAGACAAAAAGATTTTAGTGGGAAATATAGAAGACATAAGCTTTAATGAAATATACGAACAATATTTCGAATCATTAAAACAAGTTGTAGATGCTATTACAGGAAAAGGAAGTATTGAGGAGAAAATTAGTTTTGTGGAACAACTTCTTAATAAAGCCGATTCAAATATAAAACACTATAATGAATCGGAAACGTTACAACGAATTAATAATAGACATATTCAAAATTATCTCAGTGCTTTGAGTCAATTTAAGGATGATAATTTTATCTTTATTTAATAGAAAGGGAGCTATTAATATATAATTTAATAGCTCCTTCATCCTGTTTCAAGTGAATAAATAGAAGTCTCAATTTGAAATTTAGCAACACTGTTGATAAAAGAAGGATTTATCTTTATTTTGACTTGATCTTTATTCGGTTTATAGATATATTCCATCCTATCTTGGGAAACCCCAATTAAACCTACATTTTGATTTTGAAAATAATGGATTTGATTTTTTTGTAATCTTTTTGCTAATTCTAATGGTAAAACAACATAGGAGTATGAAGAAAATTTCTTATTTATTGTTGCTTGTATTATCGCTTTTTTCCAATTGGTTAATTTAGCTTCAAATGAAATGAACTGTAAGATTGGAAATTGAAAGTCACTTGAAATAATATACCTTTTTGGTGTGACTTCTTTAATGATATTAACTTTTGCTAATTTAGATAACAAAGATGATAGAACCTTACCATCATAATCAGTACGTTTTGCAAGATAATCAAAAGTTCTAACAGCTTTTTTGTGTAGATATCCAATTACTTTTGCAAATTGATAATTGGAAAGTAAATTTGCTTGTTCGTAATTCATTAGATGAGAATCATCGGCAATTACTTGAACTATATCTACATTACCGAACCTAGCGTTAAATTCAGATAAAACTTTTTCATTTTCTTTTAATTCATCTCTTTTAAGTTCTATAAATTTTTCTTGTAAACATAATTCACTTATAAACATTTTTAGGCACCTCTTTCTTATGATAACCTATATTTCAAAAAAACTTAAGTGGAAAATCCTACGGCTTAATCCTCTATAGTGAGCAGTGGTATTTTCCAATGAATCACGAGGGAGGAAAGAGTAGCCGTAGTGGTTAAAAATTACTGAACAGCTTTAGACTATGAATTTAAAGGGTAACGGTTAAGGAAACACCGTAATGAGGGATATTATCAGGTTTTAATCAAATTATTCGCCTATAAGTATAGGTTAATTTGGAAGGTTTCCTACCGAAATATTGATGAACCAAGAAAAATATAATTAAATCATCTTCCTATTATATATAGCCTGCCAGCGTATATATTATAAATACATTTTGATACCTCGTGAATACCCTTTGAATACCCTTTCCGCAAAATGCGTTAGTATCAGACAAAAGCATAAAGTGGCAAAACCCTGATTTATAGAGGGTTATGAAATTTCATGAAATGAAAAATAATCCCTAATATGAAAGAACGTAAAAAATACGGTCTTAAAGCAGCTCGTCGTGCACCTCAGTTCTCAAAACGTTAATACAACCGTTTTTACAGCCTTCAAGCGTCCATTGCTTGGAGGTTGTTTTTTTATCGCAAAAACTTCCTTTGCTAATATTTTGCTAACATCTAGAGTGCAGACGAGAAAGTTATGACAAAAACGAGGGAAGCGTGTATAGAGCCACGCAAGGTATTATTTCTAGATACATATGATTTGGCCTCAGCACATGAAATAGTTGTCTATGTTCTTGAATCAGGTACGAACTTTTTTGTTTATATCAGAGACAATCAAGGGCTTAATGTAGCACCAATCCACGGGAATCAGAGATTCAATGCATCTTTCTAACAAGTGAGGTAAGGTGACTTGAAAAAATTTTTAAGAAGGCTATTAAAAGTTTTGTTTTGGACTGTAATATTTACTATAGTTCCTATGTATATAGTGTTTTTAGCGGCTGACATTTATGACGTATATGTTCTTACTAAACAAGGTGGAAATGCATTATTTTGGACTTATGTATTCGGCACCATGGGATTAATGGTTACTATTCCTTTGGCGACATTATCTTATTTGTTAGTTGTGTTTTTTGAATGGAAAGATGGAGACAATAAAAAGCAAAGATATTGATTTACAGTATAGTTTCAGGTGTCAGTATTAAAGTCGTTATATAATGTAAGTATGAGAGAACACCCAATACGTAAATATTACTCTTCTGTCGGATCGGGATTTAGCCCCGTTGTTATATGAGTTATTCAACAAGAGCTACTTCGGTTGACTTCTATCTTGAATCTAGAGGGAACTGTGGCACTCTAAGCTATATAGCAAATGCTAATGCTAATTATGGCGACGGAATGCATGCGGTATCCTCTACGGAAAGTGGATCTTTTTCTTTCCGCACGCCTGTAAAGAAAGCAAGACTACAACCGATTAATGTTCGTTCAGCAGCAGGACCACTTTGGGCAAGATTCTCTAAAAACGGTAGAGTTGTAGGTATATATGAATTAAATAATCTTTCTTACCCTAGATAATTTTAAACTTGAAAAAAGCGTGTACGAGCTTAATAGCCTTATGCGCTTTTTATATGATAAGATTTTCGCAAGAGGTGGGGGAGAAATGAAGATTGTAGCGCGAAGGATCTGGCCGTTATTTGCATTATTGGGTCTAGCAGCAGTGGTTATGCGTTTCTTTACAGGATCCATTTGGCTAGACATCCTGTTTAATTTTTCAGTTGGAATAACGTTAGCTTTTGTAGCGATTGATATGTTATATGAAGAGCGAAAGAATAGACGATGGCAGATTGTGATAATTGGATTTTGTGTGTTGTTGTTTCTTATTGAAGGAATAGTGAATGTAATATCAGTTTTTTAAAGGTCTGCTTAAAAGCAGGTCTTTTTTACATTCTTAGTCTTACAGCTTAGATAGAGGGCATAAAAAAATAAGCAGGCAGAAGCCTACTTATAGATCTTCTATTCTCCAAACATCATTATCCAAAAGAATTAAATCTAAATTTAACTTTTTAGCTTCTATTTCCGCGGAAGCTAAATTAGCAAACGTCTTGTCCTTATAGTGTAAATCCTTTGAGGTTTCAGCAATCCCGTCAACGTACCGTACTACTCTGTACATGGGGCACTCTCCTTTGACAGCCAATATGTAAGCTGTAAAGCAATTGTCTCATAGGGAAACGATTAATGATAGAGGTATAACCAAATTACATACCCTTACAACTTTGTGGGTAAACATTTATTTCATTAGACAGCGTAAAATGCATGTTTGCCCAAATGATCTACAAGACAGAGGACAGGACAAAAATGTTTTATACGTAGTGTGAAATGAATCATAGTGGCGTTAATCTAACTGGTTTTGAGGTAATGGATGCATGTCGTAACCCATATGGCGGTGTGTCTTCGTAAAAATTGGAGTTAAGCGTCATTTGATTGAATCCGTATCAACCTTTTGGCTTTTCTAGGTATTCTTTTCCAGCATTAATTCCTGCTTTAATCTATCGTAGGCTTGAGAGAGGATCGGTAAACAACCTATGATGATAATGAAAGTAGTTCCTTTGCATAGCTGTAAAAAAGCATAAACTATACATGGTACCTCGGTTCTCACTCGCTAATAGCGCCAAACGAAACGCTCAAACCTCTGTTTGGGCGTTTCTTTTTGTATGTTTGATTTCCCTGCCTGATGTTCTCTTTGAAAAGTGATCACATTAAATAAAAGAGAAGAGGGAGCCGAAATGAAACAGTCAGTAACAGTGAAAGATTATGGAGCGGTAGGAAATCAAACGAATGATACAAAGGCATTTCAGAAAATATTTGCAGAAGAAAGAGAGATCTATGTACCGAGAGGAATATATCATATTGATGAGACCATTAGGGTGTATGAAAATACGTCAGTCGTCATGGAAAATGGTGCTGTCATTCGTTGGAAAGGTCGTGCCAATCGCTGTGTTTTTTTAAACGGGGAGTATGGGAATACGGAGATTTCTGGATATAGTGGGGATGGGAACATCTATTTTCAAGGAGGAACCATTGACTTAGGCGAAATTCCTTCTGGTGCGACGGGATATGGACCCATTGCTTGTGGGTGGGCTCATGCGGAAAACATTCACATGGAAAATGTAACGTTTACGGGTGGTTACAATAATCACTTTGTCGATATGACAGCCGTTAGGCGATCGAGCTACATCAATTGTGTCTTTAAAGATATGACCATTACAGGTGGCAATGTGTATGAAGCACTACAGATTGACATGTCAACCAATTCCGCCTTTCCACATTTCGGGGCGACAGATAATAAACCGAGTTATGACTGTGTCGTCGATCGATGTACCTTCCGTAACGTTGCCATTGGTGTAGGTAGTCACGCATCTAGAGTGGTAAACGGAAAACAAATTATGTATAACGCGATTCGTATAACGAACTGTGCATTTTATAATATGAACGATCATGGTATTCGGCTAGACAGTTATGAAGGAGCGTACGTTGAAGGGAATTATATTGATGCCACTGGTCAACATGGTATCTATGTTATTGGGGGTAAAGGGAACTACATTGGCGCCAATTATATAAAAGATATAAAAGAACACGGTATTTGTCTTGTTGATAAAGGTATTAGTGGAACGAGCTATCCTGCTGCTACATCCATCGTACATGGATCGCGTATAGTTAATTGTGGGCGATCAGCTGTACGCATTGTAAGGGGAAAAGAAATTGATGTGACAAATGTAAAAGCAATTGATAGTGGAGAAGATGGCTTAAGTGCTACGGATAGTGAGATGATTCGCTTTATAAACTGTGATGTCAAACGTGCTTCTTCGTCAGGCAATGGTCGTTTTAACGGCGTAAGGTTGAGTGGTGTGTCAAGTGGTCAACTATCTGGTTTAGATGTTTCGAATAAAGGTCATTCCATGAATTATGCAAACGGCATACAGGTCACGAACACAAGTCACCATATTAATACGTTTGAAAACAGAGTGGATAAGGGATCAAGCGGCAGGGTAAACATCGCCATCGGTAATGGGAATCGTGTCGATGGTGAAACCTATTTAACAGAGCTACTAAATGTTAGCGGAGTCGGTCAAACGATTCGTTTAAACGACGATATTAATAACTATACGTCCATTATTGTTGGATCAGGGATCGTCAGTCGTAAAGAAACAACCCATTCTATAGCAAGAGGGTTTTACCATAATGGGTTCCGTAGAGGAGATGATGTGATCAATGTCGCAACGGCAAATGGCAGAATCATTATGGATGTGATCTCACCCACTGAATTAAGAATTGTTCGAGCAGATCATCCTGTAAGGGTCATTATAGGAAAACGATAACAGTCTCTTCTAGTGTGTACAAATTGTTTTTATTTATTGCAAGAAAGGGCAGAAATCATTAACAATACATGAAGGAATTGCTGTGCTAACTTATGTATGGGTCAGCTCCCCGAGCTCATACTAGTTGAAAAAAGGGGAAATGGAACATGAGTCAGGTTGTTTCAATAGCCGATAAACGGCGGGAGAAGAAATGGGACTTTGAAAGAAAGATGTTACGTAAAATTGATATCCGTAAAATGGAGAAAAATATACAAGAATGGATCAAGCCAATTATGCCCTTTCATTTGCAGGCGTATCCCTTCTTAATTGATCAATGCATGGATGTGGTCATAGATGCGTTTTTACTTGGAACTGAATACGGTAAATACGGATTTAAAGGAGAGCCTCTGCACCAGTCGAAAGGGAGATGTTTTGACGTGTTAGCACATCTGTCTCACGACTTGGCTGCTACCTTGTCAGGATGGGGCAATAAAGGAATTGACGAATCCACTGTCCTAGCAACAGACATGCTTATTGGCTCTTGGTGGGAAAAAGGGTTTAACGAATCTTATAAGGCACATAAAATGCGTTTAGTGTAATCATTCATATCTTCTTCTTGTCCACGTATATATAAAGTGAGACAGGGGGAGACGGGATGAAACGATATCAGATCATTTTAATTACAACGGGATTGATGATGGCCATTATTCTTTTATGGGCGCGTTTTGACGCAGGTACAGAGGATTCAACTACGTGGCACTTGCCGCTATCTGGAAAAGTAATTGTGCTAGACCCTGGTCATGGAGGGATGGATGGTGGCGCCAGTTCTAAAGAAGGTGTCTTGGAGAAAGAAGTTACCCTTGAAGTGTCAATAAAGCTTCGTGATTATTTACAAGAAGCTGGTGCACTCGTATTAATGACACGTGAAGAGGATGTAGATTTAGCAAGTGAAGGAACAAAAAAGATTAAACACCGGAAAACCGAAGATTTAAAAAAGCGAGTGGAGATTGTGAACGAAAGTGATGCAGACTTTTTTATTTCCGTTCATATGAATGCCATTCCATCTCCTAAATGGCGTGGTGCGCAAACCTTTTATCACTTGAAAAATAAACAAAATGAGGATTTAGCTGTTTTTATACAAGAAGAAATGAAACGGAACCTTGAGAATACGAATCGCTATGCAAAACCAATTCATCATGTTTATTTATTAAAACAAGCGACGATTCCAGGCGCACTTATTGAAGCAGGCTTTTTATCAAATCCTGAAGAAGCGTTATTACTTGAGACAGATGACTACCAGGAGAAAATGGCCGCTTCGATTTATGAGGGAATTCTTCGCTTTGCATCAGGTGAAAAAGCACCAGATGCAAATCCCTATGAATAAATGGATTCTTTGTTTGACGGTAGGCGCTTCCCTCAAGTAGGATAAGAGGTGGAGTGATGATATGTAATGGAAGCTTATCGTGTAAAAAAGGTGTTAAATAATAATGTTCTTATAGCAATTATAGATGATGAAGAAGTTATACTAATTGGAAAAGGCATCGGCTTTAATAGAAAAAAGGATAGCGCCGTTCCAAGTACGGAAGCGGAAAAAGTATTTGTTCTTAAAAATGAAAAAGAACAAAGAAGCTATTTGACCCTTTTGCCGAATGTGGAAAAGCCTTTACTCGATGTAACAATAGAAGCGATTGAACTAATTTCAAAACGTTTAGGGGCTCCTTTAAACGAGCATATTCATGTTGGTCTAATGGATCACCTTTCATTTGCACAATCCAGAACGGCGGCTGGGCTGCACATTAGCAACCCTTTTTTAACAGAAACAAGATTGCTTTATCCAAATGAGTATGCAATTGCAGTGGAAGTACTTCATTTAATCGAGGAACGGTTACATATGAAGATGCAACCGGAAGAAGCTGGATTTATTGCCCTGCATATCCATAGCGCTGTTAAAAATAAAGATCTTGGAACGGTAAACGCTCATTCGCAGCTTGTTTCAAAACTGCTGGGCATTATAGAAGAACAACTCGATATTGTGTTAGATAAAGAAAGCATTGATTATATGCGGCTTGTTCGCCATCTTCGGTTTACGATTGAACGGGTAGAAAATAACGAAGAAGTGGAAGAGGCAAAAGCAATTGATACCCTCTTGAAACAAGAGTATCCGCTATGCTATAATCTCTCTTGGAAGCTCATCAAAATCATGCAGCATTCCTTAGGGAAGCCTGTTTTTGATGCAGAAGCGGTTTATTTAACAATGCACTTACAACGAGTTCAACATAAATATAAATAGTCGTGTGACTGATTCGATCAGGCATGAGGTAAATGTGTACTGTCCATACTAGGGATAGTCTATTTTTCCTCATGCCTTTTTTGTTTGCTCACATAAAACCGTTTTCTTTTGCTTCACTACAATGAAAGTTGGGAGAGACATGTTCAAAAAACTTTTTGGGAACCTGCAAAAAATCGGGAAAGCTTTAATGTTGCCAGTGGCCATGCTACCAGTAGCCGGTCTTTTACTTGGAATAGGCGTTGCCTTGCAGATGGAAGAGACATTATCGTACTTACCATTTTTAGATGCAGGTTGGATTCAACATACTGCAGGAGTAATGGAAGCAGCCGGTGGAATTATTTTCGATAACCTTGCATTAATCTTTGCGGTTGGGGTCGCGATTGGCTTAGCTGGTGATGGTGCAGCAGCACTTGCAGCGCTAGTCGGTTACCTTGTCATGAATACAGTAATGGGAGAGTGGCTAGGCGTTACATCTGAGATGGTGGCAGATGATCCTGGTCTTGCACACGTATTAGGAATCCCTACCCTACAGACAGGTGTGTTTGGAGGGATCTTAGTCGGGATTATTGCTGCCATTTGTTACAACCGTTTTCATGATATTGAGATGCCGGCATTTCTTGGATTCTTCGCCGGTAAGCGTTTTGTGCCGATTGTAACAGCTGCTATGACATTTATTGTAGCCTTGCTGTTATTAATTGTTTGGCCGCCAATCCAGACGGGTTTAAATGAAGTATCGGTTTTCTTACTAGAAACAGGGCAATACTTTGCTGTCTTTTTCTTTGGCTTTATTAAACGTCTACTTATTCCGTTTGGTTTGCACCATATTTTCCATGCACCGTTTTGGTTTGAATTTGGCCAATATACCAATGCGGCAGGAGAGATTGTTCGAGGCGATCAGCTTATTTTCTTTGCGCAGCTTCGTGATGGCGTAGAAATTACAGCGGGTCAATTTATGGTTGGGGAATTCCCAATTATGATGTTCGGTTTACCTGCAGCGGCATTAGCCATGTACCATGCAGCGAAACCGGAGAAAAAGAAAGTTGTTGCCGGATTAATGGTATCCGCAGCACTGACCTCTTTTTTAACAGGAATTACAGAACCACTTGAATTTATGTTCCTTTTTGTAGCGCCTGTATTATTTGTCATTCATGCATTATTGGATGGTATTTCGTTTGTTATTATGACGTACTTTAGCGTAAATGTTGGTTTTACGTTCTCTGGAGGGGCTATTGACTTCTTCTTATTTGGGATATTGCCAAATCAAGACGGTTGGTGGATAACCATTATTGTTGGTCTCATTTTCGCCGTTATTTACTACACTGTATTCCGCTTTGCTATTGTAAAGTTCAATTTAAAAACACCAGGACGTGAAGTGGAAGAAGCAACAAATGAAAAAGCAAAAGATAAAGGTGCTTTAGCTGGTCACATTTTAACAGCAATGGGTGGAAAAGAGAATATTGCTCATTTAGATGCCTGTATTACACGATTACGTGTGTCTGTTAACGACATTAAAGCAGTCGATAAGAAAGAACTAAAAAGCCTTGGCGCCGCAGGTGTACTTGAAGTAGGAGACAACATTCAAGCCATCTTTGGACCACGCTCTGAGACGATTAAAGGACAAATGCAAGACATTATGGCTGGTAAAACACCACGAACGGTTGAAGGAAAGCCTGAAGATGAAGTGAACAAGCAAGTAGAAGAGGCTCAGCCAGAAGCGTTACAGCAAGAGCAAGAATCAACCATGGCTTCACCAATGACAGGAAGACTCCTTTCGATTAATGAGGTACCAGACCAAGTGTTTGCTGAGAAAATGATGGGCGATGGCTTCGCGATTGAACCAACGGACGGAACGGTGGTCTCCCCAGTAGAAGGGAAAATTACAACAGTCTTTCCTACAAAACATGCGATTGGGATTACCTCTGTAACCGGTCGAGAAGTGTTGATCCACATTGGAATTGATACTGTGAAGTTAGGTGGAGAAGGCTTTACGGTTTACGTTGAAGAAGGACAATCCGTTCATATTGGAGATAAGCTAGTTGAATTTGATGTAGCCTATATCTCAAAAAACGCAAAATCTACTGTTACACCAATTGTTTTCACTAACTTAGCAGAAGGTGAAACGGTTCAAGTAAGAACAGGATCAGTAAAAGCTGGCGACGAGAATAAGATACAAATAAATAAGTAAAACAAGTGGAACTAGAGTGCAATGCGCTCTAGTTCTTTCTTTATTTTATCTATGCTATACTAAAAGGAATTACGTGAGTGTTTCAAAGGATGGTGCAAAAGAAATGACGGATCAAGAAATATTGGAAGCGCTAAAACGGGTAAAAGACCGGGATTTGGATAAAAGCATAGTCGACACAGGTGGCGTGCGTGAAATAAAAAATAAAAACGGAAATCTAAGCTTAAAAATAGCTTTGGCACGTACAGGAACGTCTGAACAAATGCAAGTACAACAAGAAATTGTAAATGTTTTAAAAAGCGAAGGTGCTGCTTCGGTTGGCCTGCGTTTTGATACATTAACGGATGAAGAAATCCAATCACTAGGTGGAGCAAAAGAAGAGCCTTTTAAAGGCCCTGCATTACTTGCGCCAGATAGTAAAACAACCTTTATTACAGTAGCAAGTGGAAAAGGTGGAGTCGGGAAATCGACTGTGACAGTAAACACAGCAGTCGCATTAGCGCGCATTGGAAAGAAAGTCGGTATCATTGACGCGGATATTTATGGATTTAGTGTACCGGATATGATGGGCATTGAAGAACGTCCGAAAGTCATTGATAAACGCATTTATCCTGTTGAGCGATTTGGGGTAAAAGTGATTTCAATGGGCTTCTTTGTTGAAGACAATGCACCTGTCATATGGAGAGGGCCAATGCTCGGAAAGATGATTAACCAATTTTTCTCCGAATGCGAATGGGGCGAGCTCGATTATCTTGTTTTAGATTTACCACCGGGTACAGGCGACGTAGCCCTTGATTTACATTCCATGCTACCCGATTCAAAAGAGCTACTAGTCACAACCCCGCACGCAACAGCTGCATTTGTCGCTGCACGTGCAGGAGCGATGGCGATTAAAACAAACCATGAAATGCTTGGTGTTGTTGAGAATATGGCATATTTCGAGAGCCAAACAACAGGGGAAAAAGAATATGTATTTGGCCAAGGTGGCGGTCCTCGTTTAGCGGAAGAGTTGAAGACAGACTTATTAGCGCAAATTCCATTAGGACAACCTGTCGTTGATGAAAACGATTTTGCGCCATCTATCTATGGAGAAGATCACCCAATTGGTGAAATTTATCAAGAGCTTGCACAAGCTATTGCGTTTAAAGTAGAACGATAAAAAATAAAAGACTGAGCCCAATGGGGTTCAGTCTTTTATTCGTTTGAATTGTCTTCTGAATCTTTACTTTGCTTCTCAATCGCCTCATTCATTAAGCCTGCCATTTTCGCTGCAAAATAAGGACTCTCTAACGCTTCACTCATAATCCCCATAATTTGTTCGCGGTATTCTTTGGATTTCATTAGCTCCAACGCCTGCTCACCCATTTGCGGATCTTTTAATATATCCATCATCATCTGTTGATAATCTGGATCTTTCATTAATGATTTAATGATTTTTTCATTCTCCGCTTGCATGCTTTCTGCAAAAGCTTTCGCAAACTCAGGGTCCTTCATGACTTCTTGCCAATATTTCTTACCCTCGTCAGATGTTAATGTATCTTGAATGGTTTGTTTAACGAAGGCGCTATCCATCACAATTTCTTCTCGCATATCTTCTTGCGCAATCAATTCATGTAATGCTTTCTTTCCTTCGTCTGTCTTCAATAAATCAATCACCATTTTTTTTGTGCCTTCATAATCGGTGTTCTGTTGTGCTTCTGTTTGGGCACAGCCACTTAACGTAGCGAGTATGAAAGATAAAGACATAATGACGGCAAACGTATAGTTCCTCATACGCATATTGTGGAATCCTTTCTGTCTTGGATTTGCTTTTAGTGTTTGCCGTGCTTAAGAAAATATGCATAAACAAGCTGGTGTTTCTTTACTAAGGTTGCTACAATTAATAATGGATTCTAAAAATGGGGGATTTGCTTGTGAACAGCAGGAAAGTGGTTTTTATATTTTGGTCGACGTTGCTTCTCGGAAGTCTATCCGGTGGTATTGTCGGCGTTCTGACGAATCTAGATCGGTATCTTGGTGATGGTGCTGAGAATTTTCTGATTGGACTTGTCTGGATGCTTGGCATTAGTGCTGCCTTTACACTTGTTTCGCAAATGGGTTTTTTCGCATATTTATTTATACATCGTTTTGGTCTTGGCTTGTCTCGATCGCACAAATTATGGAACCGTATCCAGTGGGTCCTGATTGCGTTTGTCTTTTTTGACTTAGTTTATTTTCGCTATATTGCATTTGGAGAAAACAGTTCTTTCTGGGGATACTTTATTATCCCGACGGCTCTTTTCCTTTATGCACTTATCATCGCAACAATTAAAGCGAAAGAAACGAATAAAGGAGCGTTCGTACCTGCGCTATTCTTTATGTTTGTGATTACTACGATTGAATGGATACCGGCCATCGTTGCTGATGATCCGAACTGGCTTATTTTATATCTTACCCCTCTATTAGTAGGGAACACGTATCAACTGCTCTTGTTGCATCGATTACATAAAAAAACCTGATCCGCAAAAGGATCAGGTTTTTATGATTTTAGTCTACTTCAGTGTTGTCAGCATTTGTGTTCGACATTAATTCTTCTATGGTTGAAAATTCGTAGCCATCTCGTTTTAGCTGCTTTAATACGGTTGGTAAAGCGGCAGCTGTTTGTTTTACTGTATCTGACGCATGAAACAGCAACACATCTCCTGAACCGGTTTTGTCCGTACTGTTTTTAATGATTGCCTCTGTACCCGGATTTTCATAATCGTAAGAATTAATGCTCCAGTGAATGATATCAAGATTTTGTTCATCTGCAAGTTGCAACGTTCTTGATGAAAATGCACCATTTGGCGGCCGTAATAAAGTAGGGACTTCTCCTGTCAATTCTTCAAGTACTTGTTTACTACGTCTCATGTCTTGAGCCACTTGATCCTCGTTTAGTGACGTATAATTCTTATATTTATAGCCATGACTACCGATGGTGTAACCAGCATCGGCAATTTCTTTCACTAAATTTGGATACGTCTCTGCCCAAGACGCTAATAGAAAGAAGGTTGCATGTTCAACATTCTCTTGCTCAAGTATTTCTACGATTGGTGAAACATTATGTTCGCCCCAACTAATATTGAAGGTAAGAGCAACTTTCTGGCCACTATCCTCCGCTTTATAAAATGCTTGAGGGCCATCTGGTGTTGAGAACACAGGCACATAATCCCGCTGTATAACTAGCCAACTTGCTACAAATAAAGCCGCTACGCATATAAACAAAACCGGCTTCCACTTCGTTAAGTTAATGACCCAAATTCCTTTCACTGCATTCGCTCCTTTAAACTCGTCCTCTTATAGAAAAGATATGTCTGTCCGAAAAAAATATGAATAAAATTGCCATCGTTTGAAGAGACTATTTTATTAGGTATTAGAGTGATAGGAGGAACCTATGAGAGGATTACTGATTTCAGAAAAAGAAACAAAGGAACTTGAGTACATATTAAAAAGAGAACTAGAAGAATTGCTTCTTGATTTAACAGATGAACGAATTGATCAGGTTGTTAAACAGTTAATGGTCGAGAAGTATGAAATTGTCCTGAATTTGTATAAACGTGTTGCTTTACCGTGTGATCAAAAAGAATACGTCATTCAGTTGAATCATGTTATGAAAAAAAATAACCAAATGTAGTTGATTTTGTAGATTATTGATGATATAGTAGTCAATACCGCGTTAGAGAAACCAATATCTTCTAGAAAAAAGAAAAAAACTTTTTTCAAAAAAAGATTTGACTTTTCACTTGCGGTCGTGTAAAGTACTAAGAGTCGCCAAGAGAGATCGAGGCGCAAACGAGTTCTTTGAAAACTGAACAAAAGCCAAGCGTAAAAAGAGATACAAGGTATCTCGTCAATGAAGTTAGACACAGCTTTAAAATGTGCAAATGAGCAAGTCAAACACTTTTAACGGAGAGTTTGATCCTGGCTCAGGACGAACGCTGGCGGCGTGCCTAATACATGCAAGTCGAGCGGACAGAAGGGAGCTTGCTCCCGGAAGTCAGCGGCGGACGGGTGAGTAACACGTAGGTAACCTGCCCCTTAGACTGGGATAACTCCGGGAAACCGGAGCTAATACGGGATAATAAAGAGAATCACCTGATTCTCTTTTGAAAGACGGTTTCGGCTGTCACTAAGGGATGGGCCTGCGGCGCATTAGCTAGTTGGTAAGGTAACGGCTTACCAAGGCGACGATGCGTAGCCGACCTGAGAGGGTGATCGGCCACACTGGGACTGAGACACGGCCCAGACTCCTACGGGAGGCAGCAGTAGGGAATCTTCCGCAATGGACGAAAGTCTGACGGAGCAACGCCGCGTGAGTGAGGAAGGCCTTCGGGTCGTAAAGCTCTGTTGTGAGGGAAGAACAAGTACCGGCGTAACTACCGGTACCTTGACGGTACCTCACCAGAAAGCCACGGCTAACTACGTGCCAGCAGCCGCGGTAATACGTAGGTGGCAAGCGTTGTCCGGAATTATTGGGCGTAAAGCGCGCGCAGGCGGCTTCTTAAGTCTGATGTGAAATCTCGGGGCTCAACCCCGAGCGGCCATTGGAAACTGGGAAGCTTGAGTGCAGAAGAGGAGAGTGGAATTCCACGTGTAGCGGTGAAATGCGTAGATATGTGGAGGAACACCAGTGGCGAAGGCGACTCTCTGGTCTGTAACTGACGCTGAGGCGCGAAAGCGTGGGGAGCAAACAGGATTAGATACCCTGGTAGTCCACGCCGTAAACGATGAGTGCTAGGTGTTAGGGGTTTCGATGCCCGTAGTGCCGAAGTAAACACATTAAGCACTCCGCCTGGGGAGTACGGCCGCAAGGCTGAAACTCAAAGGAATTGACGGGGACCCGCACAAGCAGTGGAGCATGTGGTTTAATTCGAAGCAACGCGAAGAACCTTACCAGGTCTTGACATCCTTTGACCACTCTGGAGACAGAGCTTCCCCTTCGGGGGCAAAGTGACAGGTGGTGCATGGTTGTCGTCAGCTCGTGTCGTGAGATGTTGGGTTAAGTCCCGCAACGAGCGCAACCCTTGATCTTAGTTGCCAGCATTCAGTTGGGCACTCTAAGGTGACTGCCGGTGACAAACCGGAGGAAGGTGGGGACGACGTCAAATCATCATGCCCCTTATGACCTGGGCTACACACGTGCTACAATGGATGGTACAAAGGGCAGCGAAACCGCGAGGTGGAGCCAATCCCATAAAGCCATTCTCAGTTCGGATTGTAGGCTGCAACTCGCCTACATGAAGCCGGAATTGCTAGTAATCGCGGATCAGCATGCCGCGGTGAATACGTTCCCGGGTCTTGTACACACCGCCCGTCACACCACGAGAGTTTGTAACACCCGAAGTCGGTGAGGTAACCTTTTGGAGCCAGCCGCCTAAGGTGGGACAAATGATTGGGGTGAAGTCGTAACAAGGTAGCCGTATCGGAAGGTGCGGCTGGATCACCTCCTTTCTATGGAGTTTTTACTCTAGTCGATGTATGACCTCGGGTCATATAGCGCTTTGGATCTTTTGTTCAGTTTTGGAAGAATTCCTCTTCCAATTGAAAATGCGAAGGTAATGGATACCACGCTTAGAACGCCACGTCCTGTGGCAACGCCTGGTACCTACATCCTGTAGGCATGGTTCTTTGAAAACTAAATCATAATCAATCAACTCAAATTAGTTTTGTTCATCGGTGTTACAACTGTTTGAACGAGACGTCAAGAATTCATAAACCTTTTAGGTTAACCAATTGCTTCGTAGAAGCAACAATGGATAAGTTAGAAAGGGCGCACGGTGAATGCCTTGGCACTAGGAGCCGATGAAGGACGCGACGAACAGCGATATGCTTCGGGGAGCTGTAAGTAAGCTTTGATCCGGAGATTTCCGAATGGGGGAACCCACCATCCGTAATGGGATGGTACTCCTGCCTGAACACATAGGGCAGGGTGAGGCAGACCCGGGGAACTGAAACATCTAAGTACCCGGAGGAAGAGAAAGCAAATGCGATTTCCTGAGTAGCGGCGAGCGAAACGGAATCAGCCCAAACCAAGAGGCTTGCCTCTTGGGGTTGTAGGACACTCTATACGGAGTTACAAAGAAACGGAGTAGGTGAATTGTCTGGAAAGACAAGCCGAAGAAGGTAACAGCCCTGTAGCTGAAACTTCGTTTCCTCCAGAGTGGATCCTGAGTACGGCGGGACACGTGAAACCCCGTCGGAATCCGGGAGGACCATCTCCCAAGGCTAAATACTCCCTAGTGACCGATAGTGAACCAGTACCGTGAGGGAAAGGTGAAAAGCACCCCGGAAGGGGAGTGAAAGAGATCCTGAAACCGTGTGCCTACAACTAGTCAGAGCCCGTTAATGGGTGATGGCGTGCCTTTTGTAGAATGAACCGGCGAGTTACGATAACGTGCAAGGTTAAGCTGATGAGGCGGAGCCGTAGCGAAAGCGAGTCTGAATAGGGCGAGTAAGTACGTTGTCGTAGACCCGAAACCGGGTGATCTACCCATGTCCAGGGTGAAGGTCGGGTAACACCGACTGGAGGCCCGAACCCACGCATGTTGAAAAATGCGGGGATGAGGTGTGGGTAGGGGTGAAATGCCAATCGAACTCGGAAATAGCTGGTTCTCCCCGAAATAGCTTTAGGGCTAGCCTCGAGTGATGAGTTTTGGAGGTAGAGCACTGATTGGACGAGGGGTCCCCACAGGATTACCGAATTCAGTCAAACTCCGAATGCCAAAAACTTTAACTCGGGAGTCAGACTGCGAGTGCTAAGATCCGTAGTCAAGAGGGAAACAGCCCAGACCATCAGCTAAGGTCCCCAAGTATACGTTAAGTGGAAAAGGATGTGGAGTTGCTTAGACAACCAGGATGTTGGCTTAGAAGCAGCCATCATTGAAAGAGTGCGTAATAGCTCACTGGTCGAGTGACTCTGCGCCGAAAATGTACCGGGGCTAAACGTATCACCGAAGCTATGGCAATCCCAGTAGGGATTGGGTAGGGGAGCGTTCCAAGGACTGTGAAGCTAGATCGTGAGGACTAGTGGAGTGCTTGGAAGTGAGAATGCCGGTATGAGTAGCGAAAAGAGGGGTGAGAATCCCCTCCGTCGAAAGCCCAAGGTTTCCTGAGGAAGGCTCGTCCGCTCAGGGTTAGTCGGGACCTAAGCCGAGGCCGAAAGGCGTAGGCGATGGACAACAGGTTGATATTCCTGTACCACCTCGTATTTGTTTGAACGATGGGGGGACGCAGAAAGGTAGGGTGAGCGCGCCGCTGGCTGTGCGCGTCGAAGCATGCAAGGCTGGAACATAGGCAAATCCGTGTTCCGCGAAGGCTGAGCTGTGACCGTGAAGGACCCAAGGGTCCGAAATCCCTGATCCTCCGCTGCCGAGAAAAGCCTCTAGTTAGAATACAGGTGCCCGTACCGCAAACCGACACAGGTAGGCGAGAAGAGAATTCTAAGACGCTCGGGAGAACTCTCGTTAAGGAACTCGGCAAAATGACCCCGTAACTTCGGGAGAAGGGGTGCTCTATTAGGGTGTTAAAGCCCGAGAGAGCCGCAGTGAATAGATCCAAGCGACTGTTTAGCAAAAACACAGGTCTCTGCGAAGCCGTAAGGCGAAGTATAGGGGCTGACACCTGCCCGGTGCTGGAAGGTTAAGAGGAGGGGTTATCCCGTAAGGGAGAAGCTCTGAATTGAAGCCCCAGTAAACGGCGGCCGTAACTATAACGGTCCTAAGGTAGCGAAATTCCTTGTCGGGTAAGTTCCGACCCGCACGAATGGTGCAACGACTTGGATACTGTCTCAACGAGAGACCCGGTGAAATTATAGTACCTGTGAAGATGCAGGTTACCCGCGACAGGACGGAAAGACCCCATGGAGCTTTACTGTAGCTTGATAGTGAGTGTTGGTACCATTTGTACAGGATAGGTAGGAGCCTTGGAAGCCGGAGCGCTAGCTTCGGTGGAGGCGTCGGTGGGATACTACCCTGATGGTGCTGACATTCTAACCTCGACCCGTGATCCGGGTCAGGGACATTGTCAGGTGGGCAGTTTGACTGGGGCGGTCGCCTCCTAAACAGTAACGGAGGCGCCCAAAGGTTCCCTCAGAATGGTTGGAAATCATTCGTAGAGTGCAAAGGCATAAGGGAGCTTGACTGCGAGACCTACAAGTCGAGCAGGGACGAAAGTCGGGCTTAGTGATCCGGCGGTGCCGTATGGAAGGGCCGTCGCTCAACGGATAAAAGCTACCCTGGGGATAACAGGCTTATCTCCCCCAAGAGTCCACATCGACGGGGAGGTTTGGCACCTCGATGTCGGCTCGTCGCATCCTGGGGCTGAAGTAGGTCCCAAGGGTTGGGCTGTTCGCCCATTAAAGCGGCACGCGAGCTGGGTTCAGAACGTCGTGAGACAGTTCGGTCCCTATCCGTCGCGGGCGTAGGAAATTTGAGAGGAGCTGTCCTTAGTACGAGAGGACCGGGATGGACATACCGCTGGTGTACCAGTTGTTCCGCCAGGAGCATCGCTGGGTAGCTACGTATGGACGGGATAAGTGCTGAAAGCATCTAAGCATGAAGCCCCCCTCAAGATGAGATTTCCCATGGCGTAAGCCAGTAAGACCCCTTAGAGATGATGAGGTTGATAGGTCAGAAGTGGAAGTGTGGCGACACATGGAGCGGACTGATACTAATCGGTCGAGGGCTTATCCTAAGTTTCTTGAGTTTGAGTAGATGATTTGATTTAGTTTTGAAAGAATCACCGATTCTTTTAACAAGAAGGATTTCATTCCTTTGACAAAGAGCAACAAGAAGATCGAGGACTAGAAGTGCTTGAAGGAAGGAGCGTACTTGCGTACGTGACTGACAGAAAGACACAAATAGGACGAAGAGATTCGCCGTTGATCTGACGTCAAAATAAGTCTGGTGGCAATAGCAAAGAGGTCACACCCGTTCCCATGCCGAACACGGTCGTTAAGCTCTTTTGCGCCGATGGTAGTTGGGGGCTTCCCCCTGTGAGAGTAGGACGTTGCCAGGCTTACATATTTTTTTGCGTTCCACAGTAGCTCAGTGGTAGAGCTATCGGCTGTTAACCGATCGGTCGCAGGTTCGAATCCTGCCTGTGGAGCCATTTTTTTGCTTCCATAGCTCAGCCGGTAGAGCACCACCATGGTAAGGTGGGGGTCAGCGGTTCAAGTCCGCTTGGAAGCTTTCGTATAAGTACTGGTACATTAAGGTTTCTCCGATGATGGAGAGGCTTATTTTTTTGTTTAAAAAGAGGTTTGCAAACAAATTGCAAACCTTTAGTGTGATGATGTGTTAAATTATAAGCAGAGAGAAACCTTATTTTGTCTGAACATCTATTTGAATATTAATGCCATATTTATCAGTAACAATGCAAGAAAATTCAACTTCTAAAATGTCGATTTGATAAGCATAATACTTTGCGATTTCTCTAGGGATAAATCCTAACTGCTCATTGTCACTAAATACCTTTATAGCAAATGGGTCATATTCATTATCCATTTGTCGTTGAAGAATTAATTGGTCACCTACTTTTAATTTCTTAGCAAGTTCAACTCGATTTGTTTCGTAACGAATACCCTTTACTGGAAAGGATTTCTTTTCTTTTGGTCTATCATTTTTTAAATTTATTTTAGATACTACTGTAAATATGTTACGTAAGCTGTATTTTGAGTGTATACCAAAAGAGTGAAGTTCTTCTTGAGTAATGTTTGCAAACCAAGCAATGAAATCTCGGATGTTGGATCCGCCCTCTGACCTTTCAGATAATTTAGTACAAACTTCTCTAGACAAAACTCCTGCTCCTCGGAGCCATAGAGATTGTGAAGAAGATAATCCATGTTTCAATTTCGATGGGAAACTTATAATCTCTTTACTAAAATTATGCCAATCTTCATTTAGAATAAAAGATGCAATGAATATGATAGATGTGATACCCCAAGGATATTTGTAAGAAAGACAATCTTCTATGTACACATTCATTAATTCGTCAAATTGATCCCCTACCGCATTTGTCCATAATGGTTTTAATTCAATAATACTTGCGCCATGTATCCATGCTTTAATAAATGGTTCAAGTTCAGTGTTTTTTATTATTGGTATATTCTTTAAAGCATTTTTTGGTTGCATTTCACTACAAGTGTAAAGACATTTAAGAGCAATGTTCAAAAAAACCTCTTCATTACCATCAATTAGTAAATCTAAATTAAAATTTGGATCATTTCTTAACGTCTCTTCTATTAAAAGACAAGATCTTAAAGATAAACCTGTTCTCGAAAAAACTACCTTTTTTTCTCTACTGTCAATTTCCCAAAAACGTTCTGCATTATTAAGCAACAAATTATTAATGTGGTTAGTATTTTCATTTAATGATTGTATTTTGAATAAAGTATCACCAATAAGTGATTCAATTAATTTCTGATCAGGAGTATCAATTACTTCTTCTACTAAAAAGTTCATTAAAGAAGGTTCAGCAAAATCTGATATAGTTTCTTCTAATACTTCTTGAGTAATTCTACCCTCTTGAAACAGTTGCATAGCAACTGTAAAAATACTTTGAACTCGTTCTAACTCAGAAATATCTTTATATTTATCATAAAGTAATTTATCTCTATAGTTATTTATGACAAATACAATTTGTCCTTCTGTTTCCCTTCCAGCCCTTCCAGCTCGTCCAACTATATTCCAGAAATCACGTACTTTAACAGTTAGACGGTTTTTTGGATTTGCATTAATATCAAGTGAATATACAAGCAGAGTTTTTATAGGTAAATTAACACCTTGCCCAAGAGTATGAGTAGCAACTAAAATTTTTATTATTTTTTTGGTGTAGTCATTCTCTACCGCTCTCCGAACCTCATCTGCTAAATCTCCAAAATGTGGTGCTATACCTCTTCTAATGCATTTTGTAATAAGATTATCTTCCCCATACCATCTAATAGAGGCTTCTAGTGCTTCACTATCATTTATTATTGGAAGTTGAAACTCTGATGCATATTCATTATCTAATGTGTCAATTAACCTTTGAAACGCTTTTAAAACACTATAGACTCCTGCACCACGATTTCTTCCGACAGTGGCACAATATATAAGAACAGATCCTTCACGTAAATATCTATAAGCCAATAAAGCGGTTGTTTCTGCCTTTTGAGTTAACTTTTGTGGGAATGACTTCGTTTTACCTTTTTTAGTGTTCCATTTTAATGGGGAAATAAAATTTGGTATGTATATGTCTTGTCCTGAATTTTCTACATGATTTTGGAAATTAATTTGTTGATCCCAAGAAAAATATCCTAAAAGTCTTCGAGTTGGTTGCCACATGTTACCATCATACTCTCTTGGTGATTGTATCTTTGCATTTTCATCTGTTAACAACCATTTCGCAAAATCGCTACTATCAGAATCAGGCATTACCGCAGATATAAAAATGAAGCGACAGCCTTTTGGAGTAAACCATCTTTTTAATCTTGTTAACAACAATTCAAATTGAGCAGATCGACTATCTAAATTTCCAAGAACATGACCTTCGTCAATTACAAAAAGAGATATATCGCTAAATAAATCTGGTTGAACCCTAATTAGAAAATCAACTTTTTCAGGTGTAGCTACCAGAACATCTGCTTCTTTCATCCAAAATTGGTCTAGTTCATCGATTTCATAGCTTCCAGTTAAACTTGAAACCGAATAGCCTAGTTTTGATAGATGCTTGTTTAAGGTATTCTCTATTTCATTGACTAAAGAGCGGAAAGGAGCGATATATAAACACTTTTTATTCTTGCCGATCTGTTGTAAGATTGTTAATTCAGCAATGAGTGTTTTACCTGCACTTGTAGGCATCTGTATGATAAAGCCATTGTTGTTCTTCAAAATGCCACTTCTTACTGCAGTTATTTGAGACTTCCATAATTCAACTTGCGATAGTCTCTTATTAGGAGGTACTATTTTATTATCTTGATAAGGGTTTAAAGCCAGTAAATTTAAATATGGCTTCCATGTATCAGGAGATTCATAAATTTCATCTGATAATACAGACCAGATACTACGTTTATTAGAAACTTCTATTTTTAATTTTAGAAGTAGAAGAATTGTAGTTAGTGTGGCATCCTTTAGACTAATAGCGGATTTAACTGCTTCTGATATATCTTGCTCATAATCAACAAAATTACCTGACAGTTGATAATCTTTAAATTTACTTACTGCATTTTTCCAACTTATGTTTAAATTATCTATTTCTGAATGTACTACATTTTTATCCATTAACGGGGTTATTGGAATTGCTTGTAACTGTCTTTTTAAAAGTAACACTAAATTTTTTAACAGTTCATTTATACTAGTGTCATTTGAAGATTTTTCTTCAAGAGTATAATTTATTGACCTAAGAATACAAGCAGCATTTGCTTGATAACCAGACAAATCATAACAAAGAGCAGATAAAATTCTTGCATATTCTCTGTCATATTCATCCGAAACTATTGAAAAAGTTTCAAATAACTCTGCAGCGATTTTTAGTCCTTGATTACAAACTTCACTTTGTTTGTTAATAAGTACTTTTGCTGAAGTTGAGCTTAAAAAAAGAGCATAACCCCATATATTAGATTCTTCATAGGTAGGTTGAAAATCTGCTCTCATTTTTCTAGCAAAAAATTGCCCATACTGATTTTTGAAATTCGATGAATTTATCAATTTCGTTATATCATATTCTTTCTTAATTAAATAATCATGTAATTCCATATACTAATCTCTCCCCAACAGTAGGTATCAGAGAATGTGATTCATGCATTAGAGCATCAAGGTTCTCAATTAATAGTACATTTACATGTATACCTTTTTGTAAATCTTTAAACTTATCTAGCTCATCCAATATTTCTTCATTAAATTTATCTTTTTCATGGACTAAGAAGATATGGTGATTGGTCGGGAAATTGGCTTTCTGAAGTACAATTTTATCAAACTGATCAGAAAGATCATAATTTCCTGATGTGTAATAAAGATTTGACATAAAATCAGATATTGTTATGATGGCAGATTGATCGTCTGAAAAGAGCGAATCATGTGCTTTTATACCAATTGCTTTATCGTAAGTTATCTTCGTCTTTGTCTCGCATATGCAAAGTCCGCATACTTGACCGTTTTTATCAAGCTGTACTCCAAACACGTCTATACCAAAAGAAGATTTTTTTCTATTAAGTTTGTATCTTAACTTAATTAAAGTTGTTTCTAGTGAATTAATATCTCGAAGTATTAAACTTGTTATAATTTCACCAAAATCTCCTCTGCGAACATTTTTTTCTAAAGTTTTTTCCAATGGAGGAGAAATATGTGTAGTTAAATACTGATTTAATTCTTCCTTTTTCCTATTAAAATATCTTCTCTTTAAATGACCCGGATCTTTATATGCTAGTAAGATTTCTTCGGCAAGCCATGTAGGGATTGTTAGATCTGTTCTAATATCAGTCTCTGTAGCATCAATGATATTAAATTTGTATATGTGCTTTCCTCTAACTTTTACCCTCAACCAATCCCTTATCATTAGAAATTTCACCTACTCTTTAGATTGTCGTTTTCTATATTTTATCAAATAAATCATAATTATGTATCTGGTTTTTTGATAGTTTTGGAAGGTTTATGGGTATATTTTGTTATTTTCAAATGAAAAAAAGCATGGAAAACCATGCTTAAGAATTTATCTTAATTTGTATAGATTATTTAACCGGAATCCCTTGTAAGAGCATCAGAGTAGCATGCGTATGTCAGCGAATTGAGGGCACGTTTGCATCTTATTTCAATTGATACCACTTTCGGTTAAGGTTGCGAGGAATTACATGTGTACCTAAGCTAGTACAAACAACTGAATCATTATCCTTATATGTCCTTCCAGCTCGTTCTATCTCATATTCTACTCGTTCTTTCCGCTTTTCTAATTCAGTAATAGTTACTTCGTCTAAATCAATCGTACGAGTAAAACTAGCTTTAGTTTTACCATCTGAAGCCCCGTATGGTGTGTGGGTGACAACAGTGCGTAATAAACTGTTTTTAATGTCCACGTCCTTCCAACGAAGACCAAGCACCTCACTACGGCACATGCCTGTCATAGCTGCTAAATGAAAAGCAATATAAAGAGAATCGTGTTTACTAGAATTGAGAAATTGTAAAAGCTGTTTTTCATCCCAAACATGAATTTCTTTTCGCTCAATTCGTGCAGTTTATGTATTGTATTCATTTAATTAACATTCTTCCATTTTCCTGATACAGCAGAGAGCATTAACCATGGTTCAATTTTTAAGTTTATTAAAACATGTGCAATTATAGGGGCAAAGGTACTTCTATCAGTCATTATATAAAGACTAGCTAATAGACATCCCAAAACAGTTGTCGAGATAACAACAGGAATTACTATTTTCACCTCACCGCGCAGCAGTCCCCAAGCTCCGTGAGCCAAGCCAAAAACTACACCTGAGATTAAAATCTGCAAAATATCTGAAATATTTAATCCTTGTAGAAAGTCCATTAAGAATTGTCTAAACAGAACTTCTTCAACAATACCAGTCACTATTGCTGCCCATATTCCAATTAATTTAAGCCAAGATATTTCAAATAAATGTTCTTTTACAAAAGGTAAAGCAATTATTGTATAACCGACATACCCAATTACAATTAACAAGGCAAACAACCATACATATAGATTATCAAAAATGCCGTCTCTAAAACCTATTCGAGTTTCTATAAACCGTTGTGGATCTCCAACAAACCAAAATACAATACTAGTAGTTAAAACGGACGAAATACTAATTAATATCCAAGCTGTCTTGACTCGATCATTAGTTGATAACATAAAACGACCTCTTTCTTACCTTTTATATTTATCAACGTATATGATTTTCAAATTTAATAGTAGTGGCTGGGGTAATTGTTTAAGTTTAATTGTAGTGACTGAGGTAATATTTTTTTATTCCTGGTTTTTGTTTAAGGTTTTATACATTTCAGTTTGTTTTGGGTGTACTTAAAACGAACATATATAAAATTTGTATTCTTCATAAACAGTAGGGGAGTGATTAAAATGGATGATCTTGTAAAACAAAATGATCTTCAAAACAAGTTAAGGTATGTTCACAAGAGTTCCGAAAGTATTGAACAACACCTTAGAAATTCAGTGCACTTGAAATTACTTCTGCAAAACGAAGCTGACGAATTAGGTCATTTGAGGAAGCCAGTGAAATGAAGTTATAGCGCAGTATGATCAAACTGTGCGTTGTGCTCTTGAGGTAACTTGCCCATTAGTTTAATTGCTTCACTAAAATAGATAGATAAAGTTTCTACGATCATACCGTATTAACTGGTCTGCAAACCAAATTGCTACCAAATTAATAATGAAATGATGGAATTAATGAGATCAAACAGGAGAGAGGAACATTAACAATCCCATACTCATGGGCTTCATGGAAAAGTGAAGCCTTGGTATTTTATTACACCTGTGTAAGTGCTGTCACATTAGACTTTTTCTGCTGTCACAAAGTCATTTAATTATTTCAATAAGAAATTGCAAACCTTTACCACTTTAAAGTGTGGTAGTTATATTGAGTATAAAAATGTAATTTCCCCCATTAGTGAAGGGGGATTAGGTTTGTTAATAAGCAATAATAAAGTATGTAAACAAGCCCAAGCTAGCTTTATGTTAATCTCTTCATTATAGATTTTTATGTAATTATTTAGTGTGGAACCTTTTCTTTTAGTAATTGATTCTAGCACCTTTTGGTTGCTTTTGTATAATATTCTATTGCTATTGTCATTTTTAACAAAACTGTATATCTCACCATCTTGACTTATCTCAAACTTTCGAGGGTTAGCCTGCGCAGATATTGGCTCAATGTTAGCCTGATGTTTAATAATGAATTTCCTTTTGAAATTCCAAGATTCTGTAACAATCACTTGAGTGTTTTTTAGGTCTACTATTATTACATTTACAAAAGATTTAGGTTCTCTATATGTCAGTATCTTATCAATAAAACCCTTATTAAAACGTCTAAGAGTATAAACATGCTATTTAATTTTACTGCCACTGCTTCAGCGTCACTATATGTACTGAAATACTCGGGCTGCTTGTAACGGCTGAGAACAACCATTAAATCGCCCCTAGTTATTCAGTTTGCCACATTAATCCTTAATTAGATAAGGGGATAATTGACAAAAGATTAGAAACTAATTCGCAGTATGAAAAAAGGCAAACTTCGTAATATCCATAAACTGAGCGATACCTAGAGAAATTTATAAGAGGCTTCACCCCATGGCATGTAAGAAGAGTAAAATAATAGTATGACAAAATGATTTTTTCAAATATAGAGAAGAGAGGCAGGACTTATGACAAATGATTTGGGTAAATTTCTCAGTCTGATTTTAAGGCACAAACCTGAAGAAATCGGAATTACGTTAGATAAAAATGGTTATGCAAACGTAAATCTTCTTATTGAAAAAATGACTAAGTATGGGAAAAATATTGATCTCGTCACTTTAGAAGAGCTTGTCATCACTGATGAAAAGAACCGGTACAGCTTTAATGAGACAAAGACTATGGTTAGAGCTAATCAAGGTCACTCTATCTCTCTAAAAATACTTATGAAAGAATGTAGACCACCAAAATGTTTATTGCATGGTACCTCTGTTAGTTCTGCAAAAAAAATATTAGAAGCAGGAATATCGAAAATGGAGAGACAATATGTTCACCTCACGGATGATCGACTCACAGCAATAGCTGTTGGTGAAAGACGTGGCAATGCAATAATTCTAGAGGTCGCTACAGAGCAAATGTATCTAGATGGATTTATATTTTATTTATCTGATAACAATGTTTGGCAAACAGAAAAAGTACCGAGTAAATATTGTAGAGTGATTAACTAGACGATATGACCAAAAATGTATGAGTAAACTTTTAGGCTTAGTAATTTTGCTCCAAGTATGTTTTCTGTTACATGCTGTTCTAACTAAAAAGCAAACCAAATTGCTAAGAAACTAATTACAAACAGGTGGAATTAATTAGATCTAATGGGGGAGGAAGGCACCAACAATCCTATATTCACAGGCTTCATGGAAAAGTGAAGCCCGCTCAAAACCCCTGATACAGAAATGGTGAATATTAGGTTGGTGGGGCTCGGCATTTTCTATTTTTAACAGGCTTGTAAGTGCTGTCACAGTAGGCTTTTTCTTAAAAAGGAAAGTCTTTTTCTTTAATCAAAAAGAAATTGCAAACCTTTACTGTGTTAAAGTGTGGTTTTCAGCAATAAACACATTCTATTTCTGTATAAAAAGGGGTTTACCTTATTTCGGTAAAACCCCTTTAGTGCATTTGTTTAATTATTACTCCCACATGTAGCTTCACACTAACATTATCCAACGTGTAAATTCGAATTATGAACCTACTATATGTTATGTATTAAACCAAGTTCCTTCTAAAGCTGATAAATATCTAGTTATTGATAAATTCACTTGATTCTTAGCGTCACTTTTTATTACTCGGTTGAATGCATCATATAAACGTTCATATTGTAGTTCATTTATTCTTTTATGTATTCTTTTAACAGTTTTAATGGGGAGAGGTATTAAATTTGGATAACTGTACATAAGGCTTACCCAATTTTGATCAGCAACAATCCTTATAATATCACCAGTTAATAACAAACCCTTTCCGTCTGCACCCTTTTTCCACTCTAATATAGTACCACCTTTAAAGTGGCCACCTATCCTTTGAAGAACTAAATTGTTTGTTAACTGTAATGTTTCACCAGACCAATAACGTATCTTCTCACTCGACCTAGTAACCCACTCTCTGTCATCCTCATGAATATAAATAGGACAATCAAAGGTTTCTGCCCATTCGACTTGACTTGAATAATAGTGCGGATGGGATAAAGCTATTGCTGCTATTCCTCCTTCCTTTTTTATAGTTTGAATTGTGTCCTTATCTAAAAATGTAATGCAATCCCATAGTAGATTGAAATGATTATCTTTTACTAAATAAGCAGTCTGACCGATACCAAAATTAGGCACTGTTTTTATACTTAGTACGTTATTTTCTTCATCTTTAAGCACATTTTTATAAATACCACTGCTTATTAACCTAGATAATGTTGTCCAATCTTGTCCTTTTGCATTGACGTATTGTCTTTCTTCCTCACAGATAGAACATTTACTGGGTTCATTTATAGATTCATCATACTGAACGCCACAAGTTTTACAGATATAGTTAGTTGTACTATGACTCATTTTCTCATCTCTTTTCTATTGAATGTAGTTTTTTTGTTTTCTCTAGAGTTGTATATGTAAGAATATTATAATTGAGCTTTTCTTTAACCACCTCAATCAAAAGGTGTATACAATCTGCGACTATAGTTGCAGTTAAAGCAAATGCAATAGCGTCGCCTCCTTAAATAATTTTTGAGCTAAGGGAATTAAACCATGTTACTATTTGCGACATAATAAATAAAAAATAGCTTTAATTCAAAATCAAGTTAGTGAAGAATAAGACGTGCCCAAAATGCAGGGAGGAATAATTGAGTTTGAAAGTAATGATCCTCTAAAATAAATTTTTATTAAAATTTGATAATAATTCTACTATTAAGAGTCCAGAATTTGAGAAAGGCTCTGCTCTTAGATCACCTATTCTATCTGTTTATTCTTGACTTCATTTTAGTTGGTATAATGAGAATATGACTAAATAATCATTATATATACGAGCTAGGAGCTGAGTGTGCAATGATGAAAAGGAAATATGAGCTTGTTTGTGAAGAACAGTTGAAAAAGTATGCAGAGCTTGCTGTAAGAACGGGTGTAAATGTGCAAAAAAATCAATTAGTAATTATTCATAGTGACATAGTAAATGTTACGTTTGCACGTTTAATACAAAAAGCAGCATATGGTGCGGGTGCTTCAAATGTAATTATTGATTGGACAGATGAACAGTCTACCAAAGAATTCTATTTACATGCAGCAGATGATGCCATTGACTACTTTCCCGATTGGCAGTCTGCCCGCTTTAAGGAATGGGACAATGCGGGTGCTGCTTATATCCGTATTATTTCTGAAAATTTAAATGTCTTTAAGGGGGTCTCTCCAAAACGAATGGATCGTTTCCAAAAGACATCTCGCACCAAGTTGAAAAATCATCACGCAAAGATTAGATCCCACGAGGTACGTTGGTGTATTCTAGCTGTCCCATGTTTTAACTGGGCATCTCAAGTATTTCCCTACTTAAGTAAAGAGGAAGCTATGAAATCATTATGGCAATTAATATTAAAAGGTGCTCGAGCAGATGGAGAAAATCCTATAAAAGATTGGGAAATCCATGACAAAGCCTTCGAAGCTCGGAAGAAATTTTTAAATGATAGCCAGTTTGAATCACTGCATTTTACGAATAGCCGAGGAACAGATTTGTTAATTGGTATGCCTGAAAAACATCTCTATATAGGCGGGGGTGTTTTAGATAAAAAGGGAGTAAAGTTCTTCCCGAACATTCCCACGGAAGAAATATTTTCCGCTCCCCATAAAAATAAAGTGAAGGGCACGTTAGCAGCAACTAAACCACTTATCTATGAGGGAAGTGTCATTGATGATTTTTACCTAACATTTAAAGATGGACGGATTACTGACTACTATGCTGCCACTGGACAAAAAGCGTTACAAAGTCTCATCGAAACAGATGAAGGTTCATATTATCTAGGTGAGGTTGCCTTGGTCTCTAACGACTCTCCTCTCTCTAAGACAGAAACTCTTTTTTATAACACTTTGTTTGATGAAAATACGACATGCCATATTGGAATCGGAAACGCTTCCCCTTCTAACCTTGAAAATGGCAACAACCTATCGGAAGAAGAGTTAAAGGAAGCAGGTCTGAATATTTCACTTTTGTTGGTCAATGTGACATTTGGTACCGATGATATGAGAGTAATTGGTATTAAAGAAGGCGGTTCTGAAATTCTACTGATGAAGGGCGGGGATTTTCAATTCTAATCTTTCTACTTCTTAAAAACCAGGCAAACGCATTATAAAAAGGCTTGAACTATTAAACTATCCCGCCCCGTTAGTTAAACAAATGTGAAGGTGAAATGAGGTGGATTAACTGAGGATCTTTTGAAACACTCTTATTTTTGAATCTAGTTTCTACTACCATACTGTGCTAACTAATCTGCAAACCAAATTGCTAACAAATTAATAACAAGCAGATGGAATTAATGAGATCGAACAGGGGAGAGAGCTACTAACACTCCTATACTCATGGGCTTCATGGAAAAGTGAAGCCCGTGTAAAACCCTTGATACAGAAATGGTAAGACACGGTAATGCGTGAATAATAGAGGAGTCTACAGACGAAGACTTATTGAAATTTTATTTAGATAAATTTAAATTTAAATCTAAGGGGATGTGACCGCTAAGTTGTATAGCGGTTGACACTATTACAAAAAAATACTTCAGAATTTACCCAAAGTGAGAGGCAGAAAGTGATTATTGATGCTGATAGACAAATCTATGATTTTTTTTCGCGATTATATGGACATGATATAGTACTTGAACAAATGAGAAAGTTGCGTTGAAGAAGTGAAAGCCTTCTGAAGAAAAAAAGAGCCGTTTTCAACTAACCCTTGTATTAAATTTCTATTTTCTTCTTTTTATATAACCGTTCTTTAAATTGTTCTAAGGATGTAATCTTATCATCCGTACTGCGTCATAGATATCTACACTAAAAAATGTTTCGCGATATAAAGGATGACTATGCAATTGATTCTTTAATCCTAAAATTGAATGTCTACTACAATTATCGACTTCGTAGTATCCATAAACTGTGGGGTAATGTGATAAATTCTTTATAGAATTAAGACTATAATAAAAAGCTTTGATTTAAATTTAAGGATTTGAAGTTGTTACTAAAGTACTTTTTTAGAGCATAAAGAGATTGAGTATAATAGTTAAATAAAAAAAGCCACATAAAATGGCTTTAGTAGAGGTCATACTTAATTATTTTTTTATAAACTTAATTATTGCCCCGCCTCCTAAGAATACTAATGATGTACCGAATGTCCATCTTAATAGATAAACCGTCGCTTCTAGTGGGGAAGAAACGGCTATTGAATAATCATAGGATATTAGTGGTGTTACGAAGAGTCCAATGCAAAAGCCAACATAAAGCCCAGTTATAGTTAATTTAAATAGATTCATTGTTCTATTTAGATATCCCTTGACCACTCGACAAAAGGATCTTGTGAGCTTGGTTGATTGTATTTCCCTTTATATGTTTTTTCTTTACCAATTAAAGGTTTATAATAAGCAGTCCAAGTCCCAGAATCACTGAAAGGTGTGTTATAAAATTGTCTAGATTTCTTTGAACTACTATTCGGGGGACCTGAGAATTTAACCGTTGATGAATATGTTTTAGTTTTACTATTTGTTAAACTTCTTGAGACTTCAGCGGAAACACCATTAGGTAAACTAACGCCACCAGTAGCAGAATATGTTTTATTATTTTCAATTTTTATAGTAGTTCCTAATGATTTAGTCTGCCCTTTTGCTACCGATGTTAGGAATTTTGCTGGTCCATTTACTCGTGCAGAGAATTTTTTAGTCACCCTAGTTGAGAAAGTACTAATAACGTCTTCATCTAACTCATCTTGAACACCAAGATCTACATCATGAATAGTTATATCTTCAGAAGTCTCGTCTAGATCAGCACTTTGATCAACAATCATTTGTAACAAATCATCATCAACATCATTGACTATTTCCGGTTCTATTGAAACATTAATCTCTTGATTGTTTTTGTCAACAATAATTATTTCTTTGTTATCCTCGCTTGCATAGCTAGTTGAAACAATACCTAAGCTTGCAATAATAGTAATTATGGGTATCGAAAGTTCTTTTAACAAAACATATCTCCTTTATTGTTAATACAGTATTTTCCTCTACTAAGTTAAGTATAAGAAATTTTCTATTTTTTTCAATGTGATTTTCATTTCTTTATAAAAACTTTAGAATTGAGGTATAAGCCAATTGAAATTATTGCTACTGCAAACTATTAAGATTATAACTTTAAATAAGTGGTTTGATGTTAACAATTTTGATTTAGACTGAACACTATTATCCTGAGAAATTTACGGTGCATGAATTATATCAGCATTATTCAACAGAAAAAATCGATGCACAGAAAGAAAAGTAGTTGATTGAAACATACGAAAATCTAGTTTTGCAATTTTCGATTCAATGGTTTCGCAGTCATTTGTTATCCAAGAAATAGAAGGATAAAGTGTTTGATTATGGCTCCAATGGTGGAGAAAAATTAAAAGGTCGAACCGTGGCACTAACTGTGTAAGCAAGTATCCGAGCGAACGAGTACAGCGGAGTGTTATATACTAGAGCAAATATTAATTCCGTTAAAAACCACCTTTTACTATTGTCAGGTAGATTGTCGTTCGATCTATGCATTTTATGGATAAGAAAAAATCTGGACGGAACAGAAGAGGAAGGTATATAACCGGGGGAAAATGGATTTGAACGTAATACGATGGAATATATTAAATTTTTGAATGATTTATAGTGAAAAAACCCGACAGCAAAGTGCTCCGTGTTTATACCTGTGATTTTATTTCATTAAATACGGCTAAATTAGCGGATACATATTTATCTTTATGAAAAGCAGTATAAATAGATACATTTTTTTCTGGTATAGTCGTGCTTATTTCCTTTAATTCTTTTCTTTCGATTTCATTTTTTACCGTGGAGTGTGGAAGAAAGGATATACCTAAGCCGCATATTACACATTTTTTTATTGCTTCTATACTCGGCAATTCTATTTTTTCATCGACTCAGCTTGTGTTTTCAAATAATCTATCCATGATAGGACGCCAGCTATTTATCTAAAGATTGTGCTGAGAATGTTTCTAGTGCAGTACAAGCATTCAAATCCTATGCAACTGATTCCGAGGAGAATGTTTCATCATATTGAAGTTCAGTCAGTTTGTTACGAATAGTTGTATCAAACTTCATTTTGTCACGAATAGTTGTATCAAACTTCATTTTGTCACGAATAGTTGTATCAAACTTCATTTTGTCACCTACTAGGAAAAAGATATATTTTTAATAAATGTTTCAAAAAAACTTCTCTCTTCTGAATCATTTATTTCGCAACTTCCTCTAGATTCATCTATACAGTTAATGCGAAATATAACGGACAAGAACTGTGTGCCCTCTTTATTTTGTACAAGGGCAAAGTATCGATTAGCATGACTTTCATCTGGGTTAGAGATAACAGCTTCTTTTCCATCCATTGTAATATTGGAAGGACCGAAAAATATATTTGTACTCTCAGTAGTCAATTCTTCATAGTTTCTTTCAAAAGCAAAATCATCTAATAATCTTTTTAGTGTGATATCAGATGATTCTTGATCACTCATGCCTTAATACCTTATTTGGAAGGATCTTTCCAATCCACTATCAGTATAGCTGGATTCAAAAAAATTCATCAACTCATGGTGGTCCTTACTAATGTAAAGGGGAGGTTCTTTTTCTAGATAAAAGTTTTTTGGAAACCATAATGTATACTGTCCGTTTCCAGACCTAAAAAAATGAAAGCCTTCACCTGTATCGATGTCCTCTTGGATGAAGCTGCTTGTGAAATTGTCTTTTAATGCTATATCGCCTTGTTGCCTCATACCTCTAGCCAAAAATATTCCTCCTAAAATGACGAAGATTGCTAAAGCGCAAATAATAATTGCTTTCTTCATTGCTTTATTCACCCTTGTATTAGTTATCGTTGTTGCAAGATTAAATAAAGTGTTAGAAATCACTATACAAAAGTCACTTTCGTGATACAAATAAACAAAAGTTGTTATCGGTTTCGGCTTTAATTCGTTCAAAGCTTTTATCTCTCTCCAACTTAGAAAGAGAATTAGTGTTAGTCTTCAATTATATAGGAAAATTTGGAATTAGACCATAATTAATGAGTGGAAAATGGAGTAGAATTAGTTTTTATAATTATTGAGTAAATATAAGAGGCATTGATAGCACCGCATGTTTTAATGGCAAAAAGGATCTAAAACCTTCTTGGCTTCTCTACTTTAAATGCATCTACATGTCCGCAATTACCACAGAATGTGGCGATGAGATTGGAACTAGCTAGAAACCGGGTGATTCTGGCGTAACCAGAGAGTTTTCCTGTTTTTTCTTTCGTACTACCGCATTCGGTACATTTGAAATCAGACATTCATACCACCTCACTTTTAACAATATTTACGTTAAAAATGAGCAAAGGTTCCAAATTAAATAAGCAAATGACTACTTACAGCGCCTGCATAGCTACATCATCTTCGGTAAAAGCACGTTCATAAATAACTGATAACCTAAGATACCAATGGATAAGCCTACTGCAAAAATTATAAGTGCTTTTCGTTTTGTTGACATTTTTAAGTCACCTCCTGCACAAAGGTATGATAAAATCTACGACTGAGACCAAAAGAAAAAAGCCTTAAAAAAAAGCTTTATTTTTTCTCGAGTTCAGCTACTCTTTTTTGTAGATTTTCAATGTTTTGATCTCGCTTTGCAATGCTAGACATAGTAAAAGCAGACATTGCAACAGCACCTGTAGCTATGGCGAAAGCTATAATGCTTATAGTATCGATTTTAAATCACCTCAATTCGGAATGTTGAATGGTTTCATAGTAACATATTTTTTCTTAATTGAATGAAAATCTAGTGGAATTCTGTCGCTAGGAGCGAATTGGATAAATTACGAAGCGAACTATGCTTGAAAATGGGCTGTTCATATTCATATTAAGTAGAAGATTAATGTAAAACTCATATTATATGAAAGAAAGGGGGTTATGACAATGAAGAATGAAAAAGCATTACTAGATTATATATCGCTGGCTAGAACGTATAGCGATTCACAGGAAAGAGGTGATTTTACAAAAAGCAATAAAGCAGCTGATCGTTTAAGAAACATGATGAAAAAAATACAAAGTGATCCATTAATGGCTAAACAGATGATTGATAGTTTAATGACTCATACTGATCCCAATGTGCTTACATGGACGAGTATTCTCGCATTTGACATGAACTATCGTAAAAAAGAATTCGCACACATTTTAAAATCTATTGCTAAAGACAAATCGATAGGCATGCAGCAGCTTGAGGCTGAAATGATACTTAAAGAAATCTATCATATCCATTTCCTATCGAAACATTAGTTAATTCCTAAGGTAGTACATTCTTATTTCATTACATTAGTGATATTTTCGCAGTACGACCAAAAAGTGATACATAAAAATTTTTGAAATAGGGTAAAGAACCATTGATCGTTAAAACATAATTTTAAAAATTCTATAACATCAAGGAGGAATTTATCTTGCAAAAAGCACTGAAAGTAGTAATAGTTGCATCAATGACCTCAACGCTTCTAATTGCTTGTAGCAATGATGAAAACGCTTCTTCTGATTCAAATGATTCAGAAGAACTGACAGAGGAACAAGTAGGAAGTAGCGAAGGCTTACCAGAAAGAAGAGATTTTGATTCGGATGATGAAGAAGATGGAGAAGACGAAGATGAAGATGAAGAGTCTTTAAGCCAGCCTACATCTTCAGAAGTTCTTGTGCATTTTGATGATGCTGAGCTAATTGATTTTGACGATATTGATGATAATTATGCAAAGACTATTTCTCAAGAAGGAGGCATTGATAATGTCGTTTACTATGGAGATAATGAATTGCTAACAAGTGAATTCGGTAAAGGCGCTTACCTTTATGACATAAATGAGGGTGATACCGTTTGGCAGGATACCTATTTTCACACTAATGGCTACCTCAAATACCGTAATAATTTGCTTTATACGAATAATTTGGAAGGACAGATTGCAGCAGTAGATATATGGACTGGAGAAACACAACGTACATATGAATACCGAACCGAAGAAGATGGGGCAGCCATCCCTACTGATATTTTTATCTTTGATTCTTTGTTGGCTATTAACTTTGAACAGATGTTAAAGGTTTACGATCTTGAGACTACCGAGCAGTTATGGGAGATTGAATTTAGTACCCATTCCAATCTCTTAGAAGTTGATAACTTGTTGATGTTTGAGACGTTTGATTCAGATGTTGTCGCACTAAATAAAGACACTGGTGAGGAAGAATGGCGAATTAACGAGCCAAATTCTTATTCTTCAGGGGGCGGAGAACAACCGTTTGTAGTGGACGATACACTGTATGTCTTTAGCGAAAACTTTGCCGATACATTTAAGCTAGAGCTCTATGATCTAACGACTCAAAACAAGAAAGATTCAGTTGAGTTAGATGGACGTTTTTTTGCGCGTGAAGAACCGGTTGTAGCAGAAGAAACCATATTCTACAGCAGCAATACGGATTATACGAATGGAGACATTGTTGCATTAGAAAAAAGTTTAGATCAAGAACGTTGGCGCATTGGGAGTGAAGGGTATATAAAACAACAATTGCTTTATGACAATGGTTTTTTATATGTGATAGTTAAACCGGATGGAGAGTACGGTGAGCTCTCTCATCTAGTGGTCATAGAAGAAGAAAGTGGAGACATCGTTCTAAGAACTGAGATAGGAAGATTTGAACGGTCTATGGCACAACATCCAGAAGAAAATGCCTATATAGATAATGGGAAGCTTCATATTTTTTTAAGTGAAGGTGGAAATAAAGGTAGCTTTCGTATTTACGAACCAACAGGAGAAATTAATCGGTCATTTGAATAATGGGTAAGAAGAAAAGTCGCCGTTCGGCTGCTTTTCTTTTTTCTATGGATTCATTATTTTCTGGTGTAAACTCCATCTTTTTCACCTTCTAACGGAATTCAATGTGATTAATAAATGTTTCAAAAAAACTTTCTTCTTTTTTTGTATCAATTTTACAAGTCGCTTGTTCAAGACAGTTTAAGCGATAGTAGACGGATATATGTTTTGTTTTATTCTGATTCACAACTAAAGCGAAATACCTATTAGCGTCATGATCTTGGGAAGGTAAAGTATGAACATTTTTCTCATCTATTATTTGATAAGATGAACCATGGAAAATCTTATTGCCTTGATGATCTAATTCAATATATTCATCGTTGTAGGCGGTATCCTTTAAAAGCAGGTTTAAATTAGTTTCTACTAAATCGGCACTTATTCCACTCTCATATCTAATTTGAATATGTCGTTCAATCCCGTTCGAATCGGTGCCGTCCTCATAGAGATTCAGCAATTCATAATGATCTTTACTGATATATGATGGTGGCTCATCTTGAAGATAAAAACCCTCTGGGTACCACATAGAATAGTGCCCGTTTTGTGATTCAAAGAAATGGAATCCTTCATCTGTTTTAAGATCTTCTTGTAAGAAGCTACTTGTAAACCGGTCACTTAAAGCGATATCATCTGGTTGACCTATACCTCTAACCAAAAATGTCCCTCCTAAAATGACGAGGAGTGCTAAAGTGGAACTAATAAGATATGTTTTCTTCATTGCTTTATCCCTTTGTTTTTGTTATCTTCTTTGCGAAAATAATGTTCTATTAGATTTGCTCATCTCTCTTGGAATTGAATTTGAGTAATAAATGTATCAAAGAACGATTTTTCTATCGCAGTATCAATTTCACACGTCGTTTGACCAATACAATTTAATCGGTAAGAGATGGTCACTGATTTTGTATCATCTTTATTTACGACTAACGCAAAATGTTGGTTTGCTTCATGTTCAGATGGGGAAGATGTAATAACTTTTGTACCATCCATTTTTTTATGAGATGAACCGTAATAAATTTTATTTGAGTCGTAATTTATTTCAGTATATTCGCCGTTGAAAGCAAATTCATCAAGAAGCAAATTTAAATCAGTATCTATTAATTGAGGATTTAGTTCCCCAGAATATCTCATTTGTATGTGGCGTTCAATTCCGTTCGAATCGGTGCCGTCCTCATAGAGATTCAGCAATTCATAATGATCTTTACTGATATATGATGGTGGCTCATCTTGAAGATAAAAACCCTCTGGGTACCACATAGAATAGTGCCTGTTTTGTGATTCAAAGAAGTGGAATCCGTCATCTGTTTTGATATCTTCTTGTAAGAAGCTACTTGTAAAGCGGTCACTCAAAGCGATATCATTTGGTTGACCTATTCCTCTAACCAAAAATACCCCTCCTAGCATGACGAGAAGTGCTAAAGCGGAACTAATAAGATATGTTTTCTTCATTACTTTATCACCCTTGCGGTATTGCTCAATTTTCACTTTTTCCCTAAATGGAGAGTCAGAGTTAGTTTTAATTATATAGAATAATTTGGAATTAAACCATGATTAGTGGAGTGATGAATGGGTGAATTGAGCGAGAAAAATTTGGTGCAACATTCATTGATTTTCAAACTGTAACATCTAATTAGTTTGATTTTAAGTGGTTTCTGCATAAAGAGCTCACCTTATTTCGGTAAAGCTCCAGTTATTTGAGCAAGACATTTTTTTACATCCACTCTTTCCCATGTTCACGAATAAATGTAATGTCCTTTTGATAATGTTCAAGGTGTCCTTCATCGATCATTTGCTGAAATGCTGTATCACCTTCAGCGGCTTTTCTTTTTAAGGTTTTGCATAATCCTTCTAATCGGAGCAACACCATTTCTAAGATTCCTTTTCCTATACCCTCAATACCATAGGATTGAAAAAATAGTGCAACCCGTTTTTTTATACGGTCGGCATCTTTTAAGGGGTCATAGTAAACTACCTCACCTGTTTCAGTAGGGTAAAGTCTACTTAAAGGAACGCAAGTGTACAGAGTATAGGCTATATCCCAAAGTCTTGGACCAGGAGCAGCCATATCAAAATCAATAATACCTATGGGCTTTCCGTGGTTGAAAATAATGTTATAGATAGCAAAATCATTGTGACATATGACTTCAAATGGCTGAGGGGTGTTATCAATTGGTTGCCAACTTTCTTCGATTGGAAAATTAGTCACGGCATGATGATAGCGACTAAGCATTTTCGCTATCGCTTTTAAAGCATCATTAGACCACATGTACTTTTTGGGAGGATAATTCCCGGTTGTTCCTTCAATAAATGATAAAATCTCTCTATCTTTTTCATCAATACCTAGAAATTTCGGTGCATACTCAAACCCTTCTTTTTCCAAATGCTGAAGTAACGTATGGATTTTAACACTATCGGGCTTTAATCCTCTTCGAACCGTATCTCCTAAACGATATACATTTGAGACATTTCCGCCTGTTAGTAACTCTTCGTTTTCGTTCAATTGAATTTCCCTCCAAAACTTAGGAACGATGTATTTTTTACTCATTACTAAAAGCACATATACTAATGAGTGGAACGTGCTTTAAACCCCTGATAAATAATAAGGTGATTCCTGTTCAATGTTCCACGATAAATTTAGAAGAGCCTTCGAAGGAGCGAAGTCTTTTTTACTGATAGGACAATATATTATCAATGAACTTGTTCTCGCAAGCAGCTGTTGCTGATGTTCCTTCGCTATGGTGAGTAGCCACTTCTTTTCCATCGTATAAAACTTTACAGGATATCCAATCGCCATCTTCTCCAGCGGTAGCTTTAACGGTGGTTGAACTTATCGGAAATGCTGTGTCAGTGGAGATGACAAACGTTTTTGAATAGGGAATCTCGATGGCTGTTTCGGTAACGGTTTGAGGGTCATTTCGACTAGTAATGTCTACCTCCAATTCAGAGGCATACGAAGCGTCACTTTCAATGATCACTTCTATGATTAATCCCTCATTTTCAATCGGTTGGCTACTATCCTCTTCCTGCTCAACTACTTTACATGAAGCAAGAGTCATACTTACACTTATTAGTAAAAAGGAAAGAAGCTTAGACTTCATTCATTATGTCTCCTTTCGTTCTTTATTTTCGGACCGTGTCTTTTCATAGTGGTGAAACATTTTATCCATATAAGCGGTTACTTCTGTATTCATACCAAGTACAAGTTCATTATCGCTTGAAGGGGTTATGAGTTCCCAATAAAAATTCATTAGTTCTTCATCGCCTTCAAACAACTCAAGTGTTTTGGTATAAAGCGTATGAGCTATTTGTTGGACATCATTCGATCTCGGGTCTTTGTGCAAAATGGTTCGAACATCGTTGAAACTAGATAGTAGGTCCTCCAGTCTAGGATCGTCACTACCGATAACAGGTAGTCTATCAAGGATCCCCTTTTGTTCTTCTGTAATAGCTAATGCTTCATCAAAGCGAGCTGGTATAACCCCATTAACCAAAGTTCTTCTATTTAAATCTTCTATAACGTCAAGCATTTCTTGTGGTTCCAGATGTCCTTTTAATTTAATAACGTGTATCGTTGCATTTAAATAGTATTGTAATCGACTTAATCTCTCTTTTTCGGCTTCAATCAATGTAACTTGCTCTGATAAAGAATGAATCCATGTTTGATTCTCTGCAATCTGACTGTCAGAGTCGAAAAGTTTCTTTATTTGCTCTAACGTATACCCAATTGATTTTAATAACAAAATTCTTTGTAATTGCGAAATGGCTTGTTCATCATAATACCTATACCCATTATCTTTTATTAAAGAAGGCTCTAAGATGCCAACATCTTCGTAATGATAGAGTGTTTTCTTACTGACACCCATTTTTTTAGCTAATTGTCCTATTTTTATCATGTTGCCATCCTCCATACTGTGATTATAAACAATAACGTTAAGGGAATAGTCAATCATTGTTTTGTTGATTCAAGCTTTAAGGTGCAAAATCAATCGTTCCAGTGAACAAAAAAATGATCCAAAGTACAATGAAAATGGGAAAGGAGAGAGAAAGAATGAGGGAAACGATTGGTATGAGTTTTTTATCAGACTTAATAAGGGAAATGAGTGAAAGCGTAACACCAATGGCAGTAAGGGCAAAGACAATGTAGTCACCGTACGTGCCAATCATGACGATTCTTGTAGGCGTTACAAAAGTGAAACACATACAAGCTATACCAATGATGAATGCGCTATACGTTAGGTTTTCTAGAGCGAAAATAGTTTTTGATTTCATACAATAGAAACCTCCCTCAGGATCGTATGTTTAGAGTAGCATTAATTGAATGAAAATAAACGGTTTTTTCCAGCTAAAATGGTCTTAAATAAATACTTGCTATTGACGTAACGTCAGGTGTTAGAGTCTAAATAGAAAGGGAGTGAAGGTAGTGATAATGGAAAGAAAATACTCGATTGGAGAATTTGCAAAACTGACGGGAATGACTGAGCGAACGCTGCGGCACTATGATCAAACAGGGATATTGAAACCTGCTGAATTGACGGAATATGGGCATCGCGTTTATAACAACCGTTCCATTATCCAGCTGCAGAAAATACTGGTATTAAAGTTTTTAGATTTATCACTAGGAGAAATTTTGGCGTATGTGGAAAGCCCAGAACAAGATTTAGCACAGACAATAGCCGAGCAGAAAGAAATGCTGCTAGAAAAACAAAAGCAGATTGACACGGTTATACAAACGATTACTCAAGTTCAAGAAACTGTTTCCGGGTCAGATTCTGTCGATCAAGAATTATTGCTTGTCCTTATTCATGCCTTGAAAAATCAAGAAATACGACATCGCTGGTTAAGTGAACATGAGTCTGACTCTGTGTATAATAGGCTCCACTCTCATACAGTAGAGCTTGAGTTGAGTAAAGAAATGACAGTTTGGTCTAGTAAAATGAAACAATTTATTCATGCAGGTAAAGCACCTAATGATCCTGACGTTCTAGCACATACCGAAGCCTTAGTATCAACTTTAAAACCAGAAGTCAAACCACTTTTAGACAAAGGGGCAAGAGACGAACTTAAGAAGGGGGAAGGTTCTTTATTTAAGTCTAATCCTTATTTATTCCCGAGTGCGTTTAACAAGGAGGAGGAACGGTTTATAGAAAAGGTTATTCATGAACTGATCCTCAGTAACATGCCTGGTAATCAGAAAGGTGATAAGAACGGATCTCTTTAGTTGAATGAGAAGCATACCTCTTTTTATCGGGTATGTTTTTTCATTTGGGTTAGTTCATCTAGTTCTCATCGATAGCCCGAAAGTGAAGGGGTTTTGAATCAATAGATCATTTGGTATTGGGGAATAATGAGCAAACAGAAAAACTTAAAGATGCCAGTCGGTTACCCATGTTTCTGGCAACTTAATTCCGTTTGCCTTAAGTGCGATTGAAAATTGTCCTTGATGTATTCCCTCATGTTGTACAGCTGTACTATAGACCTCATCCAGAGTTATTTCACTTCCATTAAATGTTATGTGTTTGTAGTAGCACGTTTTGAAATTCTCTAGTAGGGCTGCACAACTGTTTTTTAGTTCTAATTGTACATTAAGTTTTGTGGATGGAAGACTACCCGGAAATGAAATGTTGCCAGACTTTAATCCTTCACAATAGACGTTACGTACTCTAATCATATGGATAAATAATTTTCGCAAGCTACCTAATTCTTCTAGTAAGGATACATCCCAATGTTTTTTATCAACTGAATAGGCTAATTCATTCGTCATTTTCATAGCGTATTCTAGGCCATCTGTCTTCATTTTAACACTCCTTCGTTCTTACTTTTTTTTGCATACAGTGGTCTATCATAAGGCATTGATGCTTACGACTAACTATTGTTTTCTATTCGCATATAAAGATACCTTTTAATTCTAAATTATTTTTTGAAAAAGACTCAGTGCATTTACTGAAAAGGCGCTGTTACAGAAGTAGTATTTAGATAACAAATAGGGAGATAAAGAACGTTAGAATTAAGTGACGACAGTTTATAATAGAGAGAAACGATTTGTCCTTAAGGAGTAATGAGACATCGATTGACTCGGCTTTATCATTAAATTTAGTAAACACTAGAAGTTAAAATCGATGCTGAAGAAAGAGGTTTTTAAAATTGAGAGTAGCTGTTCTAAATAAGCATGATTTTGTGGAAATGAGAATGCTTTTCCTAGATGTATTTACGAATGATCCGTGGTTTGACAAATGGAGTAGCGAAGAACAGTTAGATGCATATATGAGAGATTTAACAGAGAACACGAATTCTCTATCTCTGGCACTTTACGACGAAAATGACGTTCTCATTGGTTGCTCCTTAGGTTATGTATTTAATTGGTGGGAAGGGCGAGAGTACTTTATTAAAGAATTCTTTGTGTCAAGAAAGGAACAAAATCAAGGAGTCGGTAGTACATTCCTGGAGTTAATGGATTCGAAATTAAAGGCTATAGAAATTAAATTTATCACGTTAAACACAGAAAAAAATGTCCCGGCTTATCGTTTTTATCAAAAAAACAGGTTTTCTGTTTCAAACGACTCTGTTTTTATGGTTAAAAGACTTGCTGAATAACAGATGTGTATAGGGTACGTTTTGTTAAGAGTAAAGTGAATTATAAATAAGTATCTTTACATGATCGATAGAACATGTTATGTTTCGTACTACTGAATAGTCGTGAAGTGGAGGTGAAAGCAATGTTAACTGTTTTTAGGATTTTATATGGAATTAATGTAAAAATTGGAAAAGGTGTTGCGGGAAACGGGAGAAGTCTGCCTTTTTTTTCATCATATTTCTTACAAAAACAGTTATCGGCGCTTCATTTCTAAACCAACTACATTTTCCTTTCACGACTCAATTTTTGCTCACGCAAGGTTGGGTCGGTCATAGGTAAATTTAGTTGAGTAAGACACCGATGATTGGATCGGTGTCTTTTTATGTGGGAAATAAATGATAAGGTTTGGCTATCTCCTTTTTAACGCATGCGCACTTCGAGTGTCTGTAGTAAAAAAATGCTATTAAAAGGGATGATAGATATGTCAGTTATACACGTACAAAATGTAACGTTTTCTTATCCAAGTCATTTTGATCCGATCTTTGACGATGTAAGCTTTCAGATTAATACAGACTGGAAGCTTGGATTTATCGGAAGAAACGGTAGGGGAAAAACAACATTTTTCCATTTATTGCTTGGTAAGTTCGAATACAGTGGGAGGATTGACGCTTCCGTTGAGTTTAACTATTTTCCTTATGAAGTGGAAAATAAAAGTAAATGGACACATGAAGTCTTAGAGGAAATTTGTCCACAAGCGGAGGATTGGGAATTTCTCCGCGAAATAGCGTATTTAGGTGTTGGTGCAGAAGTGATGTATCGACCATTTGAAACGCTATCTAATGGGGAACAGACAAAGGTATTACTTGCTGCACTTTTTTTGAATGAGGGTCAATTTTTACTAATTGATGAACCGACAAATCATTTAGATACGGAAGCGCGTAAACTCGTTTCAACTTATTTGAAGAAGAAAAAAGGGTTCATATTGATCTCTCATGATCGGCATTTTTTAGATGGTTGCGTGGACCACATCTTATCTATAAACAGATCAGATATTGAGGTGCAAAGTGGGAACTACTCTTCTTGGAAATTAAATTTCGATCGACAACAGGAACATGAACAAGCTACAAATGATAGACTACAAAAAGATATAGGAAGATTAAAACATTCCTCCAAACGGTCTGCTGGATGGTCTCACCAAGTAGAATCTTCAAAAAATGGAACGACGAACGCTGGTTCTAAATTAGATAAAGGCTTTGTTGGACACAAGGCGGCTAAAATGATGAAACGAGCAAAGAATATAGAAGCGAGACAGCAAAAAGCCATTGACGAAAAATCAAATCTCTTAAAAAACATTGAAACCGTGGATTCTCTAAAGGTAGAGTCGTTAGCTTACAAAAATAAAGACTTGATTCAAGTAACCGATTTGTCGATCCTATATGATCATCATGTTGTAAATGAACCGATCAGTTTTACGATTCAACATGGCGATCGTATTTTACTGGATGGCAAGAATGGAAGCGGAAAAAGTAGTGTGTTAAAGCTGATTTTAGGTGACGCTATACAGTATAAAGGTACTGTAACCAAAGGGTCTAACTTACGGATTTCATACGTTCAGCAAGACACTTCTGGTTTAAAGGGAATGCTTTCTGACTTTATTGAAAAGCATCGTCTTGATGAAACCTTATTCAAATCGATTTTAAGAAAAATGGATTTTGAGCGGAACCAATTTGAGAAGGAGATCAGTAACTATTCAGGTGGACAAAAAAAGAAACTATTAATCGCTAAAAGTTTATGTGAAAAAGCACATCTATACATTTGGGATGAACCATTGAACTTTATTGACATCTATTCACGAATGCAAATCGAAGCGTTAATAGAGGAATTTTCCCCCACGATGCTGTTCGTTGAGCACGATAAGTCTTTTCAGCAGTCCATTGCGACAAAAGTTGTTTCAATGTAAGAACAAGAGTCAAGGAGGGGAGAAAATGAACCCCTCCTTGATTTTTGTCTGTTTTAAATGTAACTAGTTGAAACCAAGTTGCTGACAGATCAACTATACTTAGGTGCTTTGATTTCTTGTATACAGGCACTCTTTATAATTAACTATTATTATGATTAGCGCAATTAGTAAATAGAATAGAGAAGTAACTGTTAAAATAGTTAGTAATTCCCCTACTTGTATGGCGATTGTGAAATTGAAGAATTGATGGATTGAAATAGGGATTAAAAGGTTTTTATGTATAGTGAAAAAGGCTGTTATTATGATTGAAATAGCCATAATACCAATCAAGAAAGAGAAAATATACTGCAATAAGTGTATTCCTGTATAACCTGATAGAAACCATAACGGTGTATGCCAGAACCCCCAAAAAAAGCCAACAATAATTGATGAAATCAAAGGGTTGTAAACTTCTTGCAATTCTTTTAAAACAAATCCTCTCCATCCTAATTCTTCTCCGAGGGGTCCTAATAGTAAATTGTAACCGAAGATTATAAGTAACGAAGTCCATGAAGCAAGTAGTTGGTCATATACAGGAATGTCCCAAATGAAATAGGTTGTAAAAATACTGCAAAGCAAGACGATTAATGACATCATACTAATACTGAACATAGTAGACCATTTAATTCTCTTATTAAATTGTCTTTTAACAAATAGCCATAAATTTTCTTCAGGATAGATTCTTCGAAACATCAACACAAAAACAAACGTTGACGTCCAAGAGGAGAGCACAATAAATAGATCAATTAGAAAATGCGACTCGAGCAAAAACATTAGGAAACCTATAAAAAGAAGAAGAACATAGAACATCATATAAGTGCTCATGATATATTCCTTAACCATTTTCAACGTTTAAGCACCCCCATAATACTAAATAGCCAATGGAACAGTTGACGACTACTCCACTGGCTATAAGATTAAACTAGGGTGTTACGCCCAAGTCAATAAACAAATAGTATTTTAGTTATCAACTGGGATATATACCTCAAGAAATACCTTCTCATCATTTTCTATGTAGGTGATTAGACGGGTTTGGACAAAGGCTAGTCCTTTCGGCTTGAACCCATTTATCTCTGCCCATTCTAAAGTTGACTTAAATAATTTTTGTTTGATATCGTTAGTCCCACCTTGAAATCTACTATCTTCAACAACTGTATAAATGCATTTCTTATAGTTTAAATCGTGTTCAGCTTTATTTCCGGTGTCATGTTTCTGCCTATTTACAATATACATCTTAGAATCCAACAGACCATCTTTATCAAAAGTGAATTGTCTTATTATTTTACTTAGAATATCATCCTTAATCATATCCAAATGCTCTAAGATTGTAGGGTATTCAGGGAAAGAGTAGAAATCAGAAAAATTACCGACCACTTGGTACATTGGAAATTCCCTGATTGAATACTTATTTAAGTGTTTCTCTATATCTTTACAAAACGACTTTGTTTCCCGTAATTTCTGAAGCATAAAGCGATCACGAGAGATTTTTCTTACTAACTCTTCCTCTTTTATTTGTAATAGAGATTCCAGTTCTTCCATTTCAGTTCCTTCTTGCAGCTTTTTAATATCTTTTAAAGACAAGCTCCTTTTCTTATAGAAGTCTGTAACAAGTAATGTATAAATATCTTTATCACGATACTGTCTATAATGATTGCGTTCATCCTGCTTTGGTTTTAGAATGCCTTGATTTTCATAATATCTAAGTGCATCTCTGGAGACGCCAATCATCTCTAACAACTCACTCGTTTTATAAGTTATTCGTTGCATGTGTATTTCTCCATTTTCTATTAGGATCACTACTATACTATCTTGACCGTTTCTGAACTTCTCACCAGTTAATCGTTTGTGGATTTCCTTTTTTTTTCATAACCTGATGATCCATCAGGTTATTTGTGAAGGTCGGAGTGGCCACTTTTGTTTTTATGTATTTATAAAGGTAAACTCATTGAAACGGTTCGTATGTTGAATCCCATTTTCTCATAAAGCTTAATAGCATTATTTCCTAAAAACGCACTTAAACGTACTTCGGTATGCCCTTCGTCTCTTAGCTGTGCTATAGCTGCTGTCATCAGATGTTTACCCAACCCTTTTCCTCTAAACGCCTGTATTATGAAAAGTTCGTAAATAAATCCATGCCTACTATCTGTAAATAGGTCTGTACTGGTGCCAACTAGTATCCAACCAATGACTCTACCATTATCTACTGCCGCTAAATAATAGCTTCCTTTTATTAAAAGTGATCGAATTAGTTGTTCGCTTTTTTCCGCTGTAGGTTTTGCTGTACCTAACGTGCCATCAGACACAGCTTGTGGGGAGAGGGATATGATTGTCTCAATTTCTTGATTAGTGGGTCTTCTAATTTCCATCGTTAAACCACATCTTTCTTTTTTTGACTTCGCTTTGTGCATAGACTTTTTATTTTATGATTCGTTAGAGCTTGCGAACATACCGCAAAGATATGTAGGTGTCATTATTAGAATTGCCATAGCTATCTTGTTCATGTATACATGAAAATCCCTTTGCTTCATAAAATGGAATTCCTTTATGATTTCCTTTTTGAACGGATACATATTGCTTGAGTGCCCCTAAGTTCTTTTGTTGTTCAGATATCGTATCGAGTATTTTCGAGCCGATTCCTTCGCCTCTTCTATCCGGTTTAAGGTACAAAACAAATAATTCTGTGTTCTCATCATCGAGCATCCCACCAGCTCCGGCACCTATTACATTACCCTCTTCAACTGCAATAAAGTAGCCACCCCATTTTTTATTCACGGTAGTCACTTCTTTCAATATGCTTTCATAGTTATAAAATTCCCTAATGATTCGAGCCATATATTCTTTAGAAAAAATGTCGCGATACGTCGCTTTGTAACCTAACGTACATACATCCATAATTCCTTGAATATGGTTTATATCTGCTTGTACAATCCTCACTTTTCATCTCCTTACTTCTCCTTGGCTATAAACAGGATTTTGGATTTACGATTTTTCTCGTCTTCAATATTTTCCTTTTATCTGACATCATTTTTATATTGTTGCAAGCCCTTCAAAAGCCATGAGGCTAATAGAAAGGAAGGCACGTACTTATTCTCCAACCCAAATTGCCTTGGTATAAGCAATATTCAATCCCGCTCTCTCCATATTGTTTTGACTGGGGGAACCAAATGAAGCCTGTCCCACAATGAAATGGCATCTTTGTCGTTGTGCTTGGTAGATCCGGTGTTTTATTAAAGCGCTATGAATGCCTTTATTTCGTAGATGTGGCAATGTAGCCGCGGCAGCTAAAGTAGCGATCCCGTCTTTTGTAAACAAAACGCCTATTCCAGCGGGTTCGTTTTGATAGCTAGCTATGTAAAAATCCCAATTTTTGAGGTGATGAAGTATTTTATTATTTTGTGCGATGCCAGCTGTTAAGAATGCGGGCAGTTGGAACCCTTTTGCGTATATTTCTGCATAGGTATCAAATTCGTCTTTTTCTAATTTACGAACATTCATCATCTTTTCAGTAAATTCATTACATGTTTCAATTGCATTGGTCAAGGGAGTATAAAGAGTTGTATGAAAACCATTATGAAAATAACCGGCTTTATTTAGGGAAGTTAGCAATTCTGATGATGTATGAGCCGGAGTTAATTCAAATCGAATTGGAATCTTTTTTTTCTTATAAAAATCGACGATTTTATCTAGCTGTTCTTCGTCGCCATCTTGCAATCCTTTTACTGTATTAAAGGAAGGTCCTGGTATGTTCTTGGCCGTAAATGCTGTGGCATTCCCAAACTTCTGGATCTCTACGTCCATTGGATTTCCTTTAATTTTTTGAATTTCAGAAAGTCGAGAACGCAGCATGTCAATTTCTGAGGTTTCTACTTGAACAGCTAATGCCTCATTCATTATGCTCATGTAAGTTCACTCTCCATATCTAACTTGTTAGTACATCGGCAGACAATAAATGTGCACGTGCGACTGTTCTTTAGTAATGTCACATAGTACATTCATCATGAGAGTAGTGTTCTTTCAATACTCATTTCCTCATAATAAATATAAAACCCGTTGGTAGTAGATTGCACTTCTACTTAAATTCATACCAACTTGTTTAGTTCTGTTACAGGTTAGAGAATTCCTTCTTGTATTTAAAATCCCTTTTCAAAAAAGACTTTGTCCCATTTGGAAACTGTTTAGAAGAGAGGAGAATCATTCATGTCAGAAAATGAGTTAAACAAATTACTCAGTTTGATTTTAAGGCATACACCAGAAAAGATAGGGCTTAAGTTAGATGAGAGTGGCTATGTGAATGTCAATGATCCTATCCATTTTACTCGTTATCTAACTGAATTAGAAGAGAGCTTCCCTTGTTTAGTAAGGTAAGCTCTTTAATCTTAAGAAGTGTGGCGTTTTTCGTACCATAGCTTATAGGCTTGAAGTAATGAAAGGAGTGTAGAGGAATCGACTGTTTTCATTTTATATACATAGTGAAGTTCTTGAATGACGAAATCATTGGGAAGATAGGCTTCCAAAATACTTAGTTGATCTTGTATGGTGGTTGCCCAACTTTGATCCTCCACATTTATTGTTAAATAGGCACCGCGTATCATTTTCTTAATCATGCTTTGCTTAACTAATGCTGAAGTTGCAGTTCCGCTTTTTAATGTATCCATAAACTGATTGACTTGCGGTATAAGATCTTTATTTAACGAGCTGCTGATTTGCTTAGTAGGTTTCATCATAGGGAATTGAAGGGAGAGGTCTTCTCCATGTATACAACAACAGACGTGTTTTAGCCAAAATCCCCACTCATGGTAGTGATCGGAGTGAAGGGCTTCTTTTACCAATCCCATATCGTAATCTACTTTTGTTAGTTGCTTATGTTTTTTTACTAGTTCGTGTGTTTCTGCATAAAGCCTATTTTTGGTGTTTGAACTAATGGGATAATACAAGATAACGGTTAAGTCTAAATCTGATTTAAAAAGGATGGCTTCTCCTCGTGCAACACTTCCGTATACATAAATGCTATGTACGTTTTCTCCTAAACAATTTTGTAGTAATTGCAGCACGGTGTGTAGTAGAGGCTTGATATGGTGCTGTAATTTATTTAGATGAGTCGGATTCACGATATACCCGTTTTGGTCAGTACCCATCCTAGTTGGTAATTTCATACGCTCACCCCTTTGTAATGTAGCGGTACATTCTCTACTTACTATTACAACGCTTTACTTTATTATAATCCATCTGTAAACCGTATTATCCGAGAAGTGGCGTGGTGCTTCAGCTAACATGACATTTTTTCTGTCGTTAGTTGGTGGAAAAGATTATTTATCTTGTGACAGGTGTACTTTGATGATTGAACGATAATGAAGTTTTAAAAATCGAAAAAAGGCTATGTTCTAATGGATAACTACTTTTTGAAAGGTTTGGTATTTATGAAGAAAACGACAACGTTGATGGTTACATCTATTTTTGCTGCGGGCTCACTATTGTTTGCGGCTTGCAGTGATTCAGATGTAAATCAAGAACCTGCTGAAGAGAACACTTCTAATCAAGGGAACACAGATGAAAATGAACATACTCAAACGAATGATGAAGAGGATGAGACTATTGGTGAAAACGCTGGAGAGGACCAAATGGATTTGAAGGTTGGAGACACAGCGATTATGCACAGTAACATCTCTTCTTTTGAATTTACGCTGAACAGTGTTGAGATGGTTGATGAAGTGGACGGTGAAATGTCCGATTTAGACGCTTTTGTCTCTGCTTCCATTACGATTAAAAATATTGGTGATGAACCCATTGAGGCAAAAGAAAATGCTGGTTTATTTGAATACACGGCTGACCTTGACGGGTCTGGATTCGGTGATGAAGCTGAATATACTGAGGATTATCAGGATGGTGCCATTGAAGGGGAATTAGCTCCTGGAGAAGAGGTTACAGGCACCGCTTTGTATACGAGCTACATAGATGATGAGAATTACATTCGTGTAAAAGCTGGAACGGCTGCGACCGGATTAATTAATAACGCTGTCTTTACTTTTAGTGAGGATGAGTTGATCAAATAAAATATTCCTATTAAGCCCTTGCATGGGTAGTGACCCCCAATAGTTAGAGTTTCATTTATGCAGTTAATTGGCTAAACTGAGTTCGGTATTGTACCGGGCTTAGTCCAGCCAATTTTTGTTTTATTCGCTTTGTATTGTAATATTCGACATACGCTTCGATTCGTTGTTTTAAGATCTCAAAGTCCACAAGAACTTCACATAGTACATTTCCTGTTTCATGATGCCGAAAAAGTTCTCCGTAGCTTCATTGTCTGCACACGTCGCTTTACCAGACATACTTTGATAAATCTTGTTTTCTTTCAACGTGCTTAGCCATCGTTGATGTTGATAATGCCACCCTTGATCCGAGTGGTATCGAGCATCTTTTTTCATAATCGTAATGACCTGGTCAAGTGGTTTTAGAACTAAATCGAGCGTTGGTTTTTTCGTTAGCCCAAACGAAAGGATTTCCCCATTATACAAGTACATAATCGGACTGAAATACATTTTTTGACCTTCGGTACATTTAAACTCAGTGACGTCCGTCACTACTTTTTGGATACGAATACTTGTCTTAAATCGGCGATTTAAGCGGTTTTTGGCTACATTCCCGACCGTCCCTTTATAGGAGCGATACCGTGACTTACGTGTAAACTTTGCACACATCAACCCTAATGCTTTCATAAGCCTCTGAACTTTTTTATGATTGATGACGTATCCTCTCTTTCTTAATTCTGAATGAATGCGACGATAGCCATACCTTCCTTTATGCTCTTGAAAAAGTTCACGAATCAGTGCTTTCCACTTTTGATCTGGGTCGGATTTCTTGAATTGGTTCATATGATAGTGATAGGTTGCTGATGGTATACCGACCTTGGCCAATACGCTTTTTAATGGGAATCCTTCTTCTTTGAGTTCGAATGCCAGCGCTGCTTGTGCTTTTCGAGGAGTGTCCGGGTTCTCCCGAAAAGCGTTCAACTTTTTTAAATAAGCAACCTCCAAACGAAGCTCTTCGATCTCCATTTCTAATTGTTTTTCGCGTGATTCTTCTTTCTTTACTGGTTGTTTTTTCTTTTTCGTCATGGGAGGTCGTCCTTTCGGCTGATTCAGACCTTCCACGCCTTTTTCTCTATACTTCTTTTTCCAATTAGAAATTAAAGGTGGGTTGGTTAACCCAAATTCAATCGCTGTATCTTGGAACGAGGCGCCAGTCCGTTCCATATAGTGTAATACATCGAGTTTAAATGAAACAGAGTAAGTTGCCTTTTTACGTTTTCTTTTAATCCCATCTACGCCAAACGCTTGAAATGCGCGTACCCACCTTCGAATGATTTTTGTATCAGGGATGTTATATTTTTTAGCGAGTAATTGATACCCCAGGTATCCATCTACATATTCTTTAATGATTTTCAGTTTAAATTCGTCACTATATTTTGCCATAGAAAAAACACCCCAAGTGTTAGATTTTTACTCTAACATTTGGGGTGCAGCACCCTATAAGGGCTTTTTTGTGCGTGATCATCCGTTTCCTTGAAAAATGGGGAGAGGAGTTCGGATGGTGTGTGACTCTCCTTTTTTAGAGATGACGAAAATGTCACATGAACCTTTGATTTGTCATCTGAATCGCACGACGTAGAGTAAAGAAAGAATTAGAGTATAGTTATACCAACTTACTTAGAATGTACCAAATGATACATCTGAAACGAAATGAAAGGAAGTCCATTTTATAGCTAGAGGAGAGGTGCTCAACAGTCATAGAAATCAGACCATTGTAAAACAGGGTTCATTCGTTGCCATCTGTACGGCGTCTTGTTTTCTCAAAGTCATCGAGGTTATATTAGCTGGGTTTACCAGTAGTAAAAAAGTACCTTGATAGGTGCTTTAATAGAGAGGAAGAAAAAGTTATGAAAAAAATAATTAGTGTGTGTCTCGTTTTAGTCATTGTCATTGCCAGCCTATACTTCTTTTCCCGTGAGACATTTGACCGCTTTAACCCATTGCTTACAGAAGAATATGTATTTGTTGAGGTTCAAGGCGAACCTACTGATGATGACGGACGGTATAAATATGATTTGGAAGGTGTGAATGAAGGGGGAGAGACGAAACGAGTCGTGTTCAGCGCTAGCACGAGGCTCGATCCAGGCACATTTGTAAGAGTGCTCGCTAAAGGGAGGTATTCAAAACAATATGAATTAATCAATGAAAGTGAAATGCCTTAGCGTGTGACAAGTTTGACGGGACTGAACTTCAACATTTTGTATACTTTGTCATGTTAGAAGAAGCGTGTTTGTACATCACGCTTCTTTTTTATCTGTTAAAATGGGGCTACATAGGTCTAAGAACAAGAGACTTTCGAACAGGTTAGGGTGAGTATCTAAATGAATGGTGAATCAACGAAACATACTAAAATGAATGAAAAAGATGCACATCGTTTTAGCTCTCGTCATAGAGCGGAATTGGAACAAGATAGGGTGTGTGGGTGTTTCTTTTGCATCAAGGTATTTGATCCAAAAGAGATTTATGAGTGGATTGATGACAACCAAACCGCCATTTGTCCTTACTGTGGTGTGGATTCTGTTATAGGTGAAAGTTCTGGATTTCCTATTACAGAATTATTTCTAAAAAGGCTAAATGATGACTGGTTTTAATAGGGTGCATTTTTAGGAGTTAAGAATATGATGGGCTTCTCATGAAACGAATAAAAAATAAATGTAAATGGTCGCAAAGGACAGATACATGATTGGAACAGATACCAGAATACGTTTAGTTAAAAGTCCAATGAGTAGTCCAATTAACCATGTGACAAGAATGATGAAAGCTTGGGGGAAAGCAAATGTGTGGTCTATATGACTTTCGGCAATCGTACCTGATGCTAAGAAAGTAGATAAAGCAAATGCAATAGCGAAACTTGGAATGGCATTAATCAAAATAATTTTATGCTCCCTTGATTCCATACGTAGATTCCTCCTTCAACGCCAATTATTTTGTTCTATCATCTTATGAATTTCTAAATGAATTTGCCCAAACATTTCTTTTAATAGGTAAACCTGGTATCGTCTCTAATAGTTGAAAGGACTTCATTCAAGGCTGAGGGGTGTATAGAGGTTGTATCATACACAAAGCGTTGATCGATCTTCTTCCTTGTGAACATTTCTGCTAATTCTAAACACCTTGCACCCATCTGATGTTCTTTTTCTCTTAAAGCGTCTCTTCTTATGAGTTCAGCGCGATCGACCCATAAGACAACATACTTTATCTCAACATCTTTAACATGGGAACAAAGTTTACGAGAAAATGTTTCTACTTCTTCTGGAAAGGCGACGTAATCTATAATGACATGCTTGCGCGCTTGAACGAAATTAATACTTAAATCAGCAATATTTTCCCAAGTGAGTGTTAATGATTCCTCGCTTTCCCATGGTGGGACATAGCCACCAACGACCATATGATGAATGAGATCACCTTTAATGTAAGCACTGTGATGAAACTGTTTTGCGAGTTTGTTGGAAGTAGTCGATTTGCCAACGCCTGCTGGTCCAGAAATAATATAGATTTGAGTCATTCGTTTATCACCTTTTCTTTAATAGTCGTCATTGTGGTTTAGAAGTCATGACAAAGAATGTAGCTACTGAGAGTATTCTAAATGCGTGTGTTCTTATCATGTAGGATTGCTTTTTTATCACACATTTCTCCCTATTTTGTTTGTTCTTTACACTTTATTCCCAAGCGGCTTATCAATAAATGTGCATTATTGTTTAAGTATTCCGTTTATTTTGATGTATACTCTGATTATAAACGGGATCCGCATAAATTTAAATACAAGAGCTGAGTAAAGGAATCAATTGGAGGCGTGATGGGTGAAAAATTTTTATGAATCTCTTTCTTATATAAATGACACAATCTATAAACCGATTGGATTATCAATTGAACGTGCACAAGGAGAAGAGCAGAACTCAAGATATGGAGCTGGTACATTCCGAACTCTTCATAAAACCATACGATTTAGAGTTGCGAATAACACACCAAACAAGATTGGCCAGTTTGTTGCTGTTTGGAAAAAGGATGACGCAAACAAAAATAGACCGTATACGTACGGTGAAGCACTCGATTTATTCGTTGTTACGGTATTTAAAAATCACTTTGAATTTGGTCAGTTCGTATTTCCGAAAGACGTTCTTGTGAAAAAGAACCTTTTGAAAACAGATACAACAAAAGGAAAAATGGGGTTTCGAGTATATCCTGAATGGGACAGGCCGGTGAGTAAGCAAGGGTTGAAAACACAAGAGTGGCAGATGCCTTATTTTGTTTATATGAATGAGCAGAAAAGAGCCGAGATACTAAAATTGTACGCTTAATGGATGAATCAGAAGTCGATGTAAGCTACATTGTACAAAGCCTTATGAATCGCTAGAAATTCTAGTAAACCGTGACGACAAACCGAGCTATAGAGGGTATTAGTCAAGAAAACCCCTGTAGTTATATAAAGGTTGCTATTCTAAAACGTTCTTGGTACAGTTATGACTATCTATTACCTTCACTATAAAGAAAGGGAGTGTCTATACCGTGAAAAAGAAAATACTGGGCTTTTTATCGATGGGTTATGGGTACTCGACTGCTGTTTTTTATTGAGTAGACAGAAATTGGTGAGGTCTGTCTAATGAATATAAGAATACGCAGAAAAATTTATAGTGAATGAGGTCATGTTATGAAGAAAATTAGTCGAAATAATCCTGATTCTATGCCCAAACCGGTAGGGAATTATAGTCATGTTACGAGGGTACCAAAAGGTGCTGGGTTGATTGTAACATCAGGGCAAGTGGGCACGGATATGAATGGAGAAGTCCCTCAACAGTTAAACGACCAAGTAACGAATACATTTGCCAATATGAAAAAGGTTCTCGAATCTGAGGGGTTATCACACGATAGCGTCATCAAAGTAAATATTTGGGCGACGGAAGAAATTGATTGGGACTATTTTTACATGAAATGGGATGAATGGTTTCAAGGTGAATATCCTTCCATGACCATTGCTTATATCTCAGCATTAGGGTTGCCTGAATTAAAGATCGAAATCGAATTATGGTGTGCAGAGATTTAATGTAAAAAAGGAACAGCCAGAAGCTGTTCCTTTTTGTATGCTCAAGGTTCCGCAAACGAGTATGGCCTACGCTTTTTTTCCTTTTCGTTTTTGTAAGAGTGATTGAATGATCCAAATGGTGGTTGGTAGGATAATGGCACCGGCGACCATAGAGAACAAAATGCCTATTGGATTGTTTAAGTCACTGAAAAAAAAGATAAATAGGAGGCATCCTACTAAAACCAAAGGGACGATGGCTCTTGTCATAGCGACAAGTCGGTGTTTCTCTTCAACCACCCATTTATTCTTAAATATGGTTAAAACCGTCCAAAGTATTGGAATGGTTATTGCACTTAAAGAAATTGCCGCAATGGCAAATAGAATCATGGGTAATCCTGTGGTCATAGAAAAACTGGTCCAAGTAATCGCTGTTAAGATAAGTAGTGATAGAGCTATCCATTTAAGTGGATTTCCTAAATGTTGATGTTTTTCAACAACTGTTTCACGATCGCTATAAATAGGTTTAGTTCCGGGAAGTGCTCTAAACAGGTGTATATCGCTATTAGAAGAAACATGCGTCCATCCTGAAGATGCAAAGAAATCAACATACTCCTCACGCTCTTCTTCTTTAATTGTGCGGTAGTCCACGCTGTATATATAGTCAGCGCTCTGACCCTTCTCGAGCAAGTAGCCCATGAATTTAAACTTAGTAACATGCCATCCCTTTAATGAATAGCGACGTAATTTCTCCATGTCGCGTTCCTCAGCAAATGCTAAGCCACCTGATGTAATGTATTTTGTTTGACTCATTTTTCGACCTCCTCCAATCCAGTTTCGGCTAAATGAACCATTACTTTTCTAAGCTTGATTTCTTCCTTTAAAATTTCTTTTCCTTTTGCAGTAAGCAAGTATGTTTTGCGTCTTGAATCTGTACCATCATGTAAATAAATCCATTCTAGTTTTAATAGCTTCTTAATAATGGTGTACATTGATGCAGGTCCTATCGTAATCATCTCATTCGTTGTTTCTTCAATTAAGCTCATGATGGCGTAACCATGACGTGGGCTCGTTAATGAGGCCATAATATAGAACATGGAATCGGTTAGTTGCTCGTTTGTTTTCATCTACTCACCTTCTTATTTATATCGTTTTGTGATATATCTCTGTATAATATATCGTAATGTGATATATATGTCAATTAGAAAATAGAAGGGTGCTACAGCTGAAACTGCAGCACCTCTTCTACGTCTGCTACCAAGAGAATGAAGGAGTCGATGTCTTCTAAAAGCACGCCAGACTCGTCTAATCGTTTTTTAACGTTGCTTAACGAAATCCCGAATGATTGTGGTGTTGAGGTGATAAGCAAATCGTTCATGGTAATGGTGATGTTCATGGCGTCTGGATCAAACGCTTCTCGTTCTTGTTTGTTAAAGGGGGCATGAATCGAAATGGTGACAGTCTCTTGTTCGTAGTCGAGTAAGTTCAGGCTTTTTACAGGAATGACAAACCAAATCGGTACTTGCTTGCCATCATAATAGTCATAGTAGACGGTATACGTCATCACTCAACATCCTTTGTCACTGTATTTTCTTCTTATTTTACTCTTTTCCTGACTGATAATCCTGTGTTTCATCAGAGTTTTAAACGGGAAAAGGACATTCGAGGTGACGAGATGGGTGAATTGGTAATCATCAAATACTGTGGTTTTTGTGATGCGCCGTTACGAAAAAATGGGCGTTGCAAAAATTGCGGGCGAGATCGTGGTCAGTTTTTACATAGAAAAACGTAGAGCGTCGTTATAACGGCAGCTCTTTTTTTATGCAGAGAACATAAAAAAGAATGAAGTGGCAAAAGCTAGAGCATATCTATAAAAAGGAGTCTTTTTAATGATGAAGAATCGAATGGTAGCTGCTTTGTTCATGTTAACGGTGTTCGGAATTGGTTTATTTGGTAGTGAACAAGCTCATGCACAGATTGTTCCAATACCCGCCTTGCAAGATGAATTCCCCGGATCTGTATTCGCACACGGAGATCGTGAAAGTAAGAGAATTGCGTTAACATTTGACGATGGTCCTGATCCCCGCTTTTCTGGAAAAGTATTAGATAAACTGGAGCAGTATAATGTTCCTGCAACATTCTTTGTCTTGGGAATGCGAGCGAATGAAGACCCTGAGTTACTTAGTCGAATTCAAGCTGGAGGACATGAAATCGCTAATCATACTTACTCGCACCCAAATTTGACCGACAAAAGTGTGGCTGAACTTGAGCAGGAAGTCAATCAAACGAATGATGCGATTGAAAGTATAACAGGGAATACACCGAAGTTATTCCGTCCTCCTTATGGGTTCATTACGAGAGAACAAGCGGAACGTCTCGTCACCTTAGGCTATTCCATTATTGGTTGGGATGTAGATACACTTGATTGGTCCGGTATTCCTGCAAGCGAAGTGACGGACACAGTCTTACAGGATACGCAAGCTGGTAGTATTATTTTAATGCATGATGGTGGAGACGTTGATACGGCGAATCCGGAAATTTACTCAGCAGATGCTCTTGATGCCATCATCCCAGCATTGCAAGGTCAAGGATACACGTTTGTGACCGTTTCTGAATTAATCGGACAGTAAGAAAAACCACGTTGTGTCAGTGCAACGTGGTTTTTAAGTCATTCGGATGTAGATTCCTTCCAGTTTTTAAACACATGTGGATAAAGAGGGGTGATTGATGTGTCTTGAATGCACCAAAAACAACCGGCTCTACAAAGAGCCGGTTGTGTTGGCAAACGTATCAGCGCTTGCGTGGGGTGCACGAGTTATTTTACGTAAGCCGCTCCAATGATAATCAAAAGAATGAATAAGACAACGATTAGCGCGAATCCGCCACCGTAACTGCCGCCACCGCCACAAGTACCGCCTACTGGTCCGTAGCCGTAACCTTCACAGCCGTAACCTCCGCCGTAGTAACCCATGTGTGTACACCACCTTTGTGTTAGGATACTATACCCTATGCAAAAATCGCTTTTTGGCGACAAAACTGGGCGGCGATTTTACGATTGTATAAGGATAAAGAAAGTAGCCTATACTAGCAAAGGAATTGATTAAAAAAAATATAAAAAAACAGTTGCACAGAGAGAATCCATTTGTTATTATATAACTTGTCAGTAAGCGGCCCGTTGGTCAAGCGGTTAAGACACCGCCCTTTCACGGCGGTAACACGGGTTCGAATCCCGTACGGGTCATTGTGAATTTTTTAGTTTACAAACGACTTACTGAGGGTATAATCTATAGGTCTGGTGGCAATAGCAAAGAGGTCACACCCGTTCCCATGCCGAACACGGTCGTTAAGCTCTTTTGCGCCGATGGTAGTTGGGGGCTTCCCCCTGTGAGAGTAGGACGTTGCCAGGCTTACATAGTTTCATTAATTGACGAATAGAAGCAGAAATGTTGCTTACTTGCAGTCATATTTGGAGGATTAGCTCAGCTGGGAGAGCACCTGCCTTACAAGCAGGGGGTCGGCGGTTCGATCCCGTCATCCTCCACCATACTTTCCATATGTGGAGGGGTAGCGAAGTGGCTAAACGCGGCGGACTGTAAATCCGCTCCCTCCGGGTTCGGCGGTTCGAATCCGTCCCCCTCCACCATTTTCTATGATTGGGCTATAGCCAAGCGGTAAGGCAACGGATTTTGATTCCGTCATTCCCTGGTTCGATCCCAGGTAGCCCAGCCATCGAGCCATTAGCTCAGTTGGTAGAGCATCTGACTTTTAATCAGAGGGTCGAAGGTTCGAATCCTTCATGGCTCATCCTAAAACGACTTGTATAAGTCGTTTTTTGTTAAGGGGCCTTAGCTCAGCTGGGAGAGCGCCTGCTTTGCACGCAGGAGGTCAGCGGTTCGATCCCGCTAGGCTCCATTTTCATAAAGAAAAGCGACCAGCATGCTGGTCGCTTTTTTGTTTATTATAGGTTCATTCATTTAGTCACAAGGCGTATTGGAAAGGTTTTCGTATTGATTGAGTAGGCTATCAAGTTTCCGACTCAATTGTAGCATATGTGGTGAATTCAGTGAGTACGTTGATGCTGAAACGTTTAGTTCCATTCGTACGTCTTCTATTGAACGCGATAATGGATCAACAAGGTGCACATTCGACATAGCCATACCTCCCTTTCTTTATTAAGGAACAATTCGGTACTAAAATAGAAAAATCCTTCCAAATTTAAGAAAAAAGTTAATTTTTCTGTTATTATAAAAAACGAAACTTTATTCTAGAGTGTTCCGTAAGTTAAATGTAGGTAGGGGATGTCATGGATTCGTTAACAAAGCGCTTAATTTCGGAAATTAAACAGGGTGATGACCAAGCATTCGCAGAATTAGTTGACCTTTACAAGGACAAAGTCTATCAAGTGGCCTATCGAATGGTCGGTCATCCTCAAGAAGCGCAGGACGTTGCACAAGAAGCATTTTTAAGAGTATATACAAATTTAGAAAAGTATGATGTGAATCGAAAATTTTCTACTTGGCTTTTCAGGATTGCTACGAATGTAGCGATTGATCGATTAAGAAAGCGAAAACCGGACTTTTATTTACAGGACAAGGTCAAGGGAACAGAAGATATTACGTATGAATCACAGTTGGCAGCCACCGATGATTTACCAGAGGATCAAGTTGTCCAATTCGAATTACAAGATTGGATTCAAGCTGAAATTAATCATTTACCACCTAAATACCGTACAGCTATTATATTAAAGTACTTAGAAGATTTATCTTTAAAAGAAATTAGCGATATTATGGATTTACCAGTCGCAACAGTAAAGACAAGAATTCATCGAGGTCGTGAAGCGTTACGTAAACGCATGCGCCATGTTTAAATAAGGAGGAGTGACACATATTATGGATTGTCATTCTTACAATGAACTGATACACATTTATCTTGACGGGGATGCAACACCAGAGCAAAAAGCGGAGTTGTATGCGCATATGGACATGTGTCCCGAATGTAAAACACATGTAAACGAGCTGAAAAAAGCCATTGCCTTTATTCAAAGCTCGTCTCATATAGAAGCGCCGTCTCATTTTACGACAAGTGTCATGGCCAATTTACCTAAAAAGAAAAAGCGTGCCCCTAAGGTGAAACGGTTGTTTAAAAAGCACCCGATTCTTGTTGCTGCTGCCGTGTTTTTCTTAATGATGTCAACAGCTGTTTTCTCCACTTGGACTCAAAATGACAGCATTGTTGTATCTGGAAATGGACCGTTTGTTATTGATAAAGTAAATGGTGTTGTTACTGTTCCGGAAGGTGCAGTGATTGATGGGGATCTCATGGTAAGGAACGGTACGCTGCAATTAGATGGTGAAGTGCGCGGGGATGTATTGTTATTAAACAGTTCTTTTGATAAAGATTCGCTTTATGCATCGCCTAATCAAGTGACAGGGGATATTGAAGAAGTGGACCAATTCCTTCACTGGATTTGGTTCAATACAAAGGATTTCTTTACAGATGTTTTTTCTTTCTTTGACGATAGCGGTTCAAATGAGTAATTGTAGGGAAGAGTAAAAGAACATGGAGTTTCTGTGTAAAACGGGAACTCCTTTAGTTTTTTATGAAACTAATGGTATAATGATAACGTTTGACACAATGCCGTTTAGTTTCTTAAAGATATGTCAAAGGTGTAAAGAAGAGTTTGTTTATGTGGAGGGGCGGATATGTTTTCTGCTAATCTTGAAAATTTTCCCTGGCTCGTATATATCGGACAAATTGTCGATATTTTACTTGTTACATACGTTGTCTATAAATTAATTATGATTATACGTGGCACCCGTGCCGTTCAATTGGTAAAAGGGATTGTTGCCATTTTTATTGTGTGGTTTATTAGTAATTTCTTAGGTTTGAGTACGTTAGAGTTTATTACAAGGCAGACGGCAACGTTTGGTTTGTTAGCGATTATTATTATTTTTCAACCAGAACTTCGTAGAGGTCTTGAGCAACTTGGACGTAGTCGACTCTTTAATAGCCGATCGGCTCAAAAGGATGATGCACTCAAGCCCACCATTGAAGCGCTTGTGAAAGCTACAGTCTATATGGGTAAGCGTAGAATCGGGGCACTCATCTCCATTGAGCGTGAGACTGGTTTAAATGATTATGCGGAAACGGGTATACCGCTAAATGCCCATGTATCATCGGAGCTTTTGATTAATTTGTTTATTCCTAATACACCGTTGCATGACGGAGCGATTGTATTAAAAAATGATAAAATTCTTGCGGCCGGTTGTTATTTACCGTTATCTGAAGATAGCTCGATTTCGAAAGAACTAGGCACGAGGCACAGAGCAGCCCTCGGTGTAAGTGAAGTAACGGATGCTTTAACGATTATCGTATCAGAGGAGACAGGTGCGATTTCCATATCAAAGCGAGGTACGCTTTATCGAGATTTAACAAAGGAACAATTGCAAGATTTGTTAGAGCAAAATTTATTAAAGCCTTCAACAGCCACCGACAACCGTTGGCAGTGGGGAGGTAAAAAAGATGGATAAGATGCTAAATAGTATTTGGTTTGTAAGAATATTAGCGTTTTTTATTGCCTTAATGCTGTTTTTTATGGTGAATCAGAATACGATTGGGTCGCCATCCTTATTGCCGGATGCCCCGAATGCACCTTATGTATTAGAAGATGAGCCGCTAGTGGTCCTTTACGATGAAGAGCGCTTCGAGCTAGTTGAAGAGCCTGGAACAGTAGATGTGGAGCTTCGTGGTTCCCAAGTATCATTATCGTTATTCCAAATTACAAGTAATCGATCGACTGAAGTTTTTGTTGATGCATCTGAAATAGAAGAAGAGGGAAGGCACCAACTTGCCGTTAGTCATCGGAACTTCCCGAGCGACTTATCTGTTACGGTGGAACCGCAAGTCGTATCCATTACATTGAGAGAGCGGCAAACGGCTTCATTTCCCGTTGAAGTTCAGCTAGAGAATGAAGATGATATTGGTGAAGACCGCTCTCTAGGGACGCCAATTGTAAGCCCTCTTAACGTGAATGTTACGGCAAATCGAGAAACTATACAGGCAATAGAAGATGTGCTTGTATATGTCGATTTAACAGATGCAAATGAATCGATAGAAGACGAATACCCTGTTCATTTTTATAATGAAAATGGTCATCAGTTAGATGTTCAATCAGATCCGCAGTTTGTTACTGTAACGGTTCCTTTGACAAGCCCGAATAAGCTCGTCCCCATCAAAATTATTCGAGAAGGGGAGCTGCCTGATGGTTTAAGTTTTGAAGATGTGACGGTTTATCCAAATGAAGTAACGGTGTATGGTTCAACTGATGACATTGAGGCAGTTGATTTTGTTGAGAGTGAGCCGATTGATTTGAGTGAACTGAATGAAAGCGGAGAATTAACAATTGGTTTAGAGGCTCCTAATGATGTAGAGAGAATTGACCCTGAAGAAGTGACGGTAGCGTTTACGTTAGCGGAAGAAGAAGAGATGGCATTTGAGTCCCTTCCAATTGTCATCACAGGAAATGATTCGAGCGTTAATTTTGACACAGATGCAGCGACGACTGTGAATGTGACAGCCTTTGGTTCTCAATCTAGATTAGAGGAATTAATTGAGAGTGATATTCAAGTAAGTGTGGATGCGACTGGTTCTTATGAAGGAGAGCAAACCCTTCCTTTAAGTGTCACAGGTCCATCATACATTCGCTTTGAGCTAGATAACGATGAAACCGTGTTGCGCTTTAATGAATAGTGTGTAACAGTGTGTAGAAGAAGGAGCGATACAATGGGTAAATATTTTGGAACAGACGGCGTACGAGGTGTAGCGAATACAGAATTAACACCTGAGCTAGCATTTAAGCTTGGCCGCGCTGGAGGCTATGTTTTAACAAAAAAAGCAACGCAACCAAAAGTATTAATTGGTAGAGATACACGGATATCTGGAGAAATGCTTGAAGCGGCCTTAGTGTCGGGGTTAGTTTCCATTGGTGTGGAAGTAATGCGAATCGGCGTGATTTCAACGCCTGGAGTGGCATTCCTAACGAAACAACTGAGCGCGACGGCAGGTGTTATGATTTCTGCTTCTCATAATCCAGTTGAAGACAATGGGATTAAATTCTTTGGATCAGATGGATTCAAACTTTTAGATGCACAGGAAGAAGAAATTGAGGCACTTATCGATAGTGAAGATACAATGCCGAGACCAATTGGAGCAGCACTGGGGCAGATTAATGACTACTTTGAAGGTGCGCAGAAATACATGCAATTCCTAAAACAAACCGTCCAGGGGGATTTTGAAGGCATTCATGTCGCAATTGACTGTGCAAATGGATCGGCTTCATCTTTGGCGACGCACGTACTAGCTGATTTAGAAGCTGATATTTCTTCAATGGGTGCATCTCCTGACGGGACAAATATTAACAACTGTTGTGGCTCAACCCATCCAGAAGAATTGGCAAAGCTCGTAGTGGAAAAGCAAGCGGATATCGGGCTCGCCTTTGATGGTGACGCGGATCGATTAATTGCAGTTGATGAAAAAGGAACGATCGTTGATGGTGATCAAATTATGTTCATCGTTGCGAAGCATTTCAGTGAGCAAGGCAAATTGAACAATAATACGGTTGTCGCAACTGTTATGAGTAACCTTGGTTTTCATAAAGGATTGGAAGCGAAAGGCATTCAAACCAAGCAAACAGCTGTAGGAGATCGATACGTCATGGAAGAGATGCGTAAAGGGAACTATAACTTAGGCGGCGAACAGTCCGGTCACATTATCTTTCTTGAGCATAATACAACGGGAGATGGCTTGTTATCAGGTGTCCAGCTCATTCAAATTATGAAGCAAACAGGCAAACCGTTATCCGAGCTTGCTGGAGAGATGGAAACGTTTCCTCAATGTCTCATTAACGTGCGCGTAACAGATCGTGATGCGGTAAAAGAAAATGAGCGCGTAAAAGAAGTCATAGCTGAAGTAGAAGCTGAAATGGACGGAGAAGGGCGTGTACTCGTTCGTCCGTCTGGTACAGAGCCTCTTGTGCGGGTTATGGTGGAAGCGAAAACCGATGAATTGTGCGAGAACTATGTAAATCGCATTGTCGATGTAGTAAAAGAAGAACTTGGTGACTAAAGAAAAGATAAAGAGCATTCTCTGAAATACAGAGGATGCTCTTTTTTAAATAAAAACGGCTTAATCGTATATCAGGCTAGTCACAGTGGTTTCTGTACCTGCCATTAGCTCCGGTAATAGGTGTTCTTATGCGACACAGTCGTTAGGCATCGTCCCATCGTGAAGTAGAAAGCGTGAAAGGGCATCGATTCATGTCATCAGCGTCTTTACCGTTATGATTATAGCAATCCTAAAGCACCTTTTGAAGACACACGCATAAAGTAAAATTGTGAAGAACCATTGAACATAATTGACGACGGTTCTTTCATCCTTTATGATGAATCTTGTATGGTTGGATAAGACTCATACAAAAAGCGCCAGGACTGACATGAGGTCAGTTGACGAGGAGAGGGCTAATCGATAATCGGCGGGTTCCCTCCGGCTGCGTGTGACAGCCGTAAGCTTTTGTAAAAAACAGTAAGGTGACTTAGTGTACAAAAACAAAAGCCGCACACACATACAAAAACAAAGAGTGGGGGTAAGTCTGCCCCTGCGGTGATTTACTCCCACGTCGGGAGGATATTTACTATGTGTGGAATTGTTGGTTACATCGGAAATGAAGATGCAAAAGAGATCTTGTTGAACGGACTTGAAAAGCTGGAGTATCGTGGTTATGACTCGGCTGGTATTGCAGTTCGTACAGAAGACGGCATGCATGTCTTTAAGGAAAAAGGACGAATTGCGACATTGCGTGACGCTGTTGATATGGATGTTGAGACGACTGTCGGGATTGGTCACACACGTTGGGCGACCCATGGTGTACCAAGTCAGTTGAATGCCCATCCTCATCAAAGCTCTACTGAACGCTTTACCCTGGTTCACAATGGTGTCATTGAGAACTATCAACAAATGAAGCGTGAGTATCTTCAAGATGTACAGTTACAAAGTGACACGGACACGGAAGTAATTGTTCAGTTCATTGAACAGCTTTCTAAAGATGGCTTAACAACAGAAGCTGCAGTAAGCAAAGCGCTCTCCATGATGAAGGGTTCTTATGCGATTGCGCTTCTCGATAAAGAAGAGCCAGAGACTATTTTTGTAGGCAAAAATAAAAGCCCACTGCTTATTGGTGTTGGAGACGGTGTAAACGTTATTGCGTCGGATGCCATGGCGATGCTAAATGTGACCGATCAGTTTGTTGAAATTATGGATGAAGAGCTTGTGCTTGTTAAGCGTGATAGCATTGAAATTAAAACTCTTTCTGGAGAGGTTCAAAGCCGTAAGCCTTACACAGCAGAGCTAGATGCAAGCGATATCGAAAAAGGCACGTATGATCATTTTATGCTAAAAGAAATTGACGAGCAGCCTATTGTGATTCGTAACATTATCCAGAAATATCAACATGAAGATGGTTCAACACGTTTGGATGCAGATATCCGTGCTGCGATGCAACAGGCAGATCGTATCTACGTCATTGCGGCAGGAACAAGCTACCACGCTGGTCTTGTCGGAAAGCAATTGCTTGAGCAAGTGGCGAATAAGCCTACAGAAGTGCATATTGCAAGTGAATTTTTGTACAATATGCCGTTATTATCTCAAAATCCACTCTTTGTGTTTATTTCTCAAAGTGGTGAAACAGCAGACTCTCGCGGTGTGCTTGTAGATGTGAAGAAAAAAGGGCATCGTACGTTAACGATTACGAACGTGCCAGGCTCAACGCTATCGCGAGAAGCCGACTTCACGCTTCACACATTTGCAGGACCAGAAATTGCTGTCGCATCAACAAAAGCTTATACAGCGCAAATGGCTGTTCTAACGCTTCTTGCTGTAGACACAGCGTATGCAGCAGGTCGTACACTTGATTTTGATCCTATTCAAGAACTAGGAATAGCGGCGAACGCAATGGAAGCTCTTTGTAACCAAAAAGACGAGTTCGAAAAAATTGCTCGTGATTATTTATCTGTGACACGTAATGCATTCTTTATTGGACGTGCGTCTGATTATTACGTAGCGTTAGAAGGTGCTTTAAAGCTTAAGGAAATCTCCTATATTCAAGCAGAAGGCTTTGCTGGTGGAGAGCTGAAGCATGGTACGATTGCGTTAATTGAAGATGGAACACCGGTTATTGCTCTTGCCACGAATGAGCATGTAAATTTAAGCATCCGTGGAAATGTACAGGAAGTGGTTAGCCGAGGCGCTGCTGCTGTGATCATTTCAATGGAAGGTCTTGACCAAGAAGGTGATGCAGTCGTGTTGCCACGTGTGCACGAAAGCATTGCGCCACTTGTATCCGTTATACCAACACAATTGATTGCATACTATGCAGCGCTGCATAGAGGTTGTGACGTTGATAAGCCAAGAAACTTAGCGAAAAGTGTAACAGTAGAATAGGATTGCATGTATGAACCCCTTTAGATACGATGGTCTAAAGGGGTATTTCTTTATCGTTTGTTAAGTGAAAATTAAAATAAAAGTAAAGTGAGGGGGTTAACAACAATGAATGTAAGCGGTTATTTAAGTGTTGAAGAAGATGATGACCCACTATTAAACCCTTACACAGTAGCTGCTTACTAAGGAATGGTCTCTTTCATTATAAGGATAAACGTGCGTTGAGGTTAAATTTTCGTAATTCGATTAAGACTATAGTAAACTTTATGGTAAGCAAGAATAGTAGGAAGGGGGACGTTGCGTTGCAAAAAGCGAACACGCATTATCAATCTCATGACTCGCTTATTGAGGTTTCAAACAAATTGTTTAAATGTCTAGCCCAGCAGCTAGATGTTAATACAGCGTATATTGCCAAGAAAGAGCCAGGGTACATGGACGTGGTGAACGCCTATAATAGAGATAGGGAAATCGTTACAAATGATATGTCGGTTGAATACAAAGAGTCAAATTGTAAGTATGTGTTAGAGAATGAAGCGGGAATCCAGTACTTCACCAACTTAATGACGAATGCAAACACCGCAGAAAGACCGATAACGGAGAAATTACAGGTGAAAGCTTTTTTAGGTGTCTCGATCTACGGCTCGTCTGGTGAACCATTTGGGACGCTATGCGTAATGGATGAAGAAGAACGTCAGTTTTCGAACGAAGACGTTACGTATATCCGCACCATTGCAGATGTCCTGTCATTTATTATTGAACTTGATGAAACGCACGAAGATATTGATTTATTGAGCGTTCCAATTATTCCTATCTCAGCAGACATTGCCATCCTTGCGTTGCAAGGGAAAGTCAGTCAATCTAGAGCAGTGAAAATTATGGACGATACAATGGGGTATGCTGTCGCTGAGCAAATAAAAACCATTATTATCGATATTTCAGAAATCGTCGTGAAAGGCGATGAGTTTATTGAGCACTTAAATCGTCTTGTAGCAGCTTTAAATCTGATGGGCGTATCCGTCATGTTATCAGGTGTACCCATTCATTTAGCGGCAAACGAGTCGATCTCTCAAGCGTTGTCTACGTTAGATCTTCAATATGTGAAGAGCATTGAAGATGCGCTAGGCTTGCTTGGTTATGAGCTAACAGAACAGTAAAATTGAAGAAAAGCAAGTTTCTTAGGAAGGCTTGTTTTTCTACTTTTACTAAAAAGGAGCGTCTAATGTACATTGTTCACTTTATGCTAGCCATTCTATTAACGGCACTCTCCTATTTTAGTGGAAGTATGTTAGTAACGGATGGTTTAATGGTATGGCAAGCGCTACTGATCGGAGCAGTAGTAGTTTCTTTAGGGGCGTTAGCGGAAAAATGGAGAGCTCCTATGTGGTTGATTATTCTTATTCCGTTTCCTGTAGGGATGGGTTTATTATTTTTTCTTCTGAATGAGTCCCTTGTTACTTGGATAACCACGTATTTTATTACCTTGCTCATGTATACACTTATTCATTCTGTATTTAGTTTTTTCTTTAAATTTCATTCCCTTATTCCTGCTTGGAAACTATCGTAAGTAAACAATAAACAATGGAGAGTGAATGAAGTCTTAATAAGATTGGTAGAATGTAAATGGCTTTTACACTAAATGACAGAATGCCGTACTATTAACTAGAGGGTTTGTTAAGGAAGGTAAAGAAGTTGACGACTACTCCTTTCGATTTTGGAAACAGTTCCCTTTTTGTCAATTATGAGAAAAAAGAAAGTGATCTTTCAATCTTGCATAAAATGTTGTAAGAACTGCAAAACGTATTTAGTGTCCCGAATGTCGTGTGATAAGATTATGAATCTAGATTGAAAAATTACTGTCTAGTGTTAGGGGACTTGAAAATTAATGGATTCTCGTCAGAAGAAAAGAAAAGTAAATCGAAAAAGAAGAGTATTAAAAATAACATTATTAGTTTCTACAGTATTGCTACTAGCATTAGGTGCTGGTTTTTGGTATATCTATAGTCAAGTAAGCAACACAGCTTCTAACTCTTATGAACAATTAGAGCGAGGCGATAAATCGAATTTAAGAGTGGAGCCAGTTGATGTAGGAAAAGACAATTTTTCAATGTTGTTGCTCGGAAGTGATTATCGTGAAGGAGATGATTATGAGCGAACAGATACATTAATTGTGGCAACGTTCAATAAATCAGATCGTTCGATTATTTTAACGAGCATCCCACGTGATACGTACACAGAAATTATTGGTTATCACGGTGGTGGGATTTACGATAAGATTAACCATGCCCACGCTTTTGGTGGAATGAGCATGGCTGTTGATACAGTTGAGAACTTATTAGATATTCCAATCGATCATTATGCGTTAATTCGTTTTGATGGGTTTGTTGAAGTCATTGATGCTCTTGGTGGTGTGGAAGTAGACGTTACTTATGAGTTTGATTTTAAAGAAGCATCAACAAACGCTGATTATTCCTTTACAGAAGGGCCAACACAAATGGATGGTTCAAAGGCATTAGCCTATGCGAGAGAACGTAAATCTGTTGAAGGTGGCGGAGACAAAGGTAGAGGAATTCGCCAACAACAAATTATTGAATCTGTTATTAATGAATCAACTTCTATATCAAATATTACTAATTTTGATGATGTGCTTCAAGCAGTGGGTAATAACCTTAGAATGGATTTAACAATGGGGAACATTGTCTCATTAAGCGGTTATGCTGGGTCAATTAATGATATTGAAAGCATGCAGTTACAAACGGAAGGATTTCGTCAAGCTAACGCGCAAGGACAAAGCATTTGGTATGAACGAATTGATCCAACGAGTTTACAAGAAATTCAAACAACATTAAAGGATCATCTTGAGATTGACGACTCTCTTCAAGCTGATTCAACGACGCAATAAAGAAGCAGGTGTTCATCTGCTTCTTTTTTCATGATTATCGAAAATGGAGGGCTGGAATGAGGAAGTTAGAGTTCAAACCATATTGTGAGGATTGGAAACAACAATTTGAAAGTGAAAAGAAAAAAATCGAGAATGTATTAGGCGATCGTATCTTGGCCATCCATCATATTGGAAGTACGTCTATACCTGGAATGTTGGCTAAACCGACGATTGATTTACTAGTAGAGGTAACGTCTATTCAATCAATCGGTGAAGAGTTGTGTGTGCTTGGTTATGAATCATTGGGGGAAAACGGTATAAAAGGAAGGAGATTCTTCCTTAAAAGCGAAGAAGGAAAAAGGACTCATCATGTACATCTCTTTGAAAACGCTTCAGATGAAGTCGAGCGACACTTGGTATTTAGAGATTATCTCATTGCTCATAAGGAAGAGGCGGTTCGCTATGCAGCCGTAAAAAAAGAATCAATGGCATTGGGACTTAGTGTTGACCAGTATCAGCGAAAGAAATCATCTCTTGTAGAACAATTAACGAAACGAGCATTGAGATGGGTAAAATCTCGTGAAAGTTGAAACGAAAGTAGATGATTGTACGTAAATAGCGTAATGATTGACATTCACAACGTGTTGGAGGCATACATAATGAAGAAAAAGTGGACGATGGTGACAGTAGCTGCTTTAAGTTTTCTGGCGGCTTGTAATGAAGTCGATGATGAGAATGAGGCAACCCAAACAGATGAAAATGACGAGACGGTTGAAACAGCAGGCGTAACAGACGGAAATGGTGGTTTTTTATGGAAAATTGAACATGAAGATACCGACGTTTACTTACAAGGAACGATTCATGTAGGACGTGAAGATTTTTATCCCCTTAATGAGCAAACAGAAGCGGCTTATGACGCGGCAGATGTGATCTTACCAGAAGTGGACTTAGTTGATGTGGATCAGAATGAAGTCGAGACGATGATGACTGGTCTGTCCTTATTAGAAGAAGGCCAAACCCTTGATGAACTGATCTCAGATGAAGCATTTGAGAAGTTAGAGGCCATTTTTGCTGAATATGGTATGCCAGTCGAACTCGTTCAGGGGTTTGAGCCATGGTTTGTGGAAAATATGTTGCTGTCATTTGCAATTGCTGAGAGTGATGTGGATGAAGCGTCTGGTGTAGACGAATATTTTCTAAACCGAGCTGTTGATGATGGAAAAGAAATTAGAGAGCTTGAGAGCATCGAATCGCAATTTAATGTCTTGTCTGGTTTTTCGATGGAGACTCAGATTCAATTATTAGAACACAGGCTCCAGAACATGGATGAAGCAGGGGAAGAGCTTGAAACAATGGCAGATAGTTGGGTTGATGGTGACATTGAAGGATTGGTAGGGACTTGGGATGATTTAGAGGAGTCCGCTATAGATAAGGAATATGCATATGAATTAAATGAAGTCCGCAATTACGATATGGCCAACACGATTGCTGATATTCTCCAAGAAAACAGTGGTCAAACGTATTTTGTCATTGTAGGTTCTTTACATTTAGTGGCCGAGCCAAGCATCGTGTCCATTCTGGAAGATGAAGGGTACACAGTTGAGTTTGTTTATTAGCTAAAACCCTTTCAAAAGGAATGTCATGTGCATGCATCTCATATGAATAAGCAAAACCACCATCATGCTTCCCTTGAGTAGAGATTCTCTAGCCGTTTTGCCGATAAAGAAGGGAATTAAGTAGACGAAAGCGAATGGTTATACAAATCTTGTAGGGGAGTGAAAGTATGTCGGATCGAAATCCAGGCCCTGAAGAGAGACGAGAGCGGTTACGGCAGGAAGAGCGTAAGAGAAGCCCTCTTGGAAATATGAATGATGCTCATAACGGTGGCGGGCTAACAGATTTAATAGGGATGCTAGGGTGGAAAACGACTGGGGTTGTTTTTAGCATTGTGATCGTTATCCTGCTTGGACTTCTATTTATTTAATGGTCTTTACGTAAAGGAGGCTGTCTTGTGCCAACGGCTACAACAAAAACAAACACGAATGCTGTTGTAAGCTTATGCTTTGGCATTGTGTCACTAATCTTACCTTTTGTCGGTTTACTAGTTGGCGTTATTGGTGTTTTTTTAGCAAAATCGGCCCTTACGCAAATTGAACAGTCAAGTGAAGCAGGGAAAGGGATCGCTAGTGCTGGTCTTGTCTGCAGTGTTATAGGGATTGTTTTACAGTTGTTGTTAATTGTTGGTGGACTGTCTCTTGTCTTTTTTTCAATTGCATAGTGAAACGCTTAGAATGAGAGGAGTAGGAAGCAAACATTGTTAAGAGAGCTGCCGGTTGCTGGGAAGGCAGACAATGAATCTTCTGAAGTCGCTTATGAGTGGCTAAGCTGAAAGAAAAGTAAGCTTAGACGGATGGTAAGGCCAATCGTTAAAAAAATGAGTTTTGTATACGGTTTATACAAATAAAAAAGAGTGGTACCACGTTAGGAGAAACCCCTATCGTCTCTAAAGAGACATAGGGGTTTCTTTATTAGAAGGGAGCAATCTAGATGAGCGTAATTGAATTGACTACGAACCGACTCAAACTACGGTTATTTCAAGAGGAGGAGGCTGAACATATTGCGGCACTTTGTAACAACTATGCCATCTATCGATCGACGTTGACGATGCCATATCCGTATACAGTAGATGATGCACGGCTTTGGATGAAGAATCATCGGAAAAATATTGAGCAGGATAAACGGTATGAACTGGCGGTTACGTGTCAAAAAAGTGACATGCTTTATGGTGCGATTATGTTAAATCCGAACTATCAGCACAAGCATGGGGAGATGGCATATTGGATTGGTGAACCGTATTGGGGAAAGGGCTACGGAACAGAAGCATTGAGAGCGATGATCGATTTTGCTTTCATTGAGAAGAACTTACACCGAGTGTATGCTCGTTATTTTAAATCAAATCCCGCATCAGGAAGGGTTATGGAAAAGGCTGGAATGACAAAAGAAGGTGTCTTAAAAGATCATGTGTATAAGGAAGGTGCGTTTGAAGATCTTGTTTATTACGGAATGGTTAATCCAACGTATACCGCGTGAGAAAAATGGTTAAATCAAACTTATGGACGACAAGATCAGGTATGGCAGATAAGGGTGTATTCTCTACTGTCCTAGCTTTCTTTTCGTTTTTTTAGGGGTAGCGAAATGAGGTATTCTATTTATATTGAATCATGTATTCTATAATTGTTGAATTAAGTGAATCTTTCTATTATGATAAAAGAAATAGAGTCATATAGGAGGCGCTTATGGACGTTATACATTCAACCGTTCGCAAAAGAAAGACTTATGAAGTAGTGATACACCGGTCCATTTTGTGGGAATGTGCGTTAGGGATTGCTGCCATTACAAACGATCGGTTGCTCCACACGTTAGACAAGCCAACATCGTATTGGACGAAATTAAGGTCCAGCTTATCACAAGAGCTACAGGACAACCTCAATTTGGTTCAAAAAAACAACTCTTGGAAAGCATTGCTACAACTCCTTCATCGGAAGAACTATAACGATATGAAGGAATTTGTAGACGATCTCCAGACATTATCAGAAGTTGAACTGAAATTTACGTGTCTGCCGTTTATTGGGGAAGAGTATCAAGCGGTTCGGGAGTTGGCATCAATAGGTGACAAAAAGGCATGTAGTGAACTACGAGAGGCTTCGGCTGAAAACCCGTTTTTTCCCGACTATATTACATTTATAACCACCGGTGATGCTTCGCAACTGAGGCAACATCTCATTGCCGTGCTGTCCCAATGGTATGAACAGGTGATAAAAGAGAATGTAGAGGAAGTTGAACAAATACTAGAAACCGATTATGAGGCAAAGGTGAAAATGAAAGAGCAACTGTCACCAGAGACATTTGTTCAATGGGCAACAGGGGGAATTCAATATAAGCCGGAGCCTCAAGTTTTTACAGTATTGTTAATCCCGCAAACCTGTTATCGTCCGTGGAATATTGAAGCTGATCTAGAAGGCATCAAGGTGTTTTATTACCCGGTTGCCAATGCAAGTATGTTGCCGGCAGATCCATTTATGCTCCCTGATTTCCTCGTGCAGAAATATAAAGCGTTAGGTGACGATGTACGCATGAAAATGGTCAAAATACTTCATGACAGAGATCGTAGCTTGCAGGAGATAACGGAATTACTTGAGTTGGGAAAATCAACTGTCCACCATCATTTAAAAATGCTACGTTCTGCAAAATTAGTGACGGTAAAGGAATCAAAGTATACGTTAGAAAAAGAAGCATTTCCATTAATGGCAAAAGATTTAGAAGCATTTTTGCAACGACCTGTATAGGTGAAACAAATGAGCAAACACCAGTCTGTTTTTACACATAAATCATTTGTTGCGTCTTGGAGTGGGAATGCTGTTTCAGAACTTGGAGGTGCATTTGGAACCTTTTGTAACGCCATTATTATTTTTCAACTAACGGGTTCCACACTTGCACTAGGAAGTATGTGGCTACTCTATTTTACTCCTTCATTAATATTGCAACTGTTTATAGGGCCATTTATCGATCGTTGGAGTAAAAAATGGGTCATGGTCAGTTGTCAGTGGGTAAGAGCTAGTGTCTTTTGTGTCCCACTTTTAGCGATGGCATCAGGAGAGGTGGCCATTTGGCATATCTATGTTGTCCAATTGATCGTAGGTTTAGTGACCCCACTTTATGTTCCCGCAAATCAAGCACTTTTACCAACACTCGTAAATCGTGAATTATTAAAACAAGCAAATGCTTATATAGATGGTACGGCGAGAATGATGATGTTTCTCTCTCCATTAGTTGCGGGGCTTGTAATTGAAGTAGTTGGTGTACCGATAACGTTACTGGTTGTTTGTAGTCTTCTGATTTTAAGTGGAGTCGCACTGCTCTTTATTGAAGAAAAACCTTCCTTACAAAGAGAGAGAAAACAGCCGTGGCTAGCTGAACTTAGAGAGGGCTATCATTTTTTCTTCAAACAAAAAACGATGCTATGGCTAGGCGTTTTTCTTACTGTTGTCCAATTCGGAGTAGGTGTCACAATGGTTACGACGCTTCCATACGTCATCGACAATCTTTCAGGTACCTATGCACATTATGGGTATTTTATGGCAGGGTTTCCAATTGGTTATATGCTAGGGTCTATCATTGTTGCAAAAGTAAATCGAATCCGTGGTAGGCGCGTGCTGTTTGGTGCCCTTGTCGTAGGTGGGATGACGTTTACTGTCTTGGCGTTAAACCAGAGTATTGCATTTGCCATCCTAACGGAAGTCATTGGCGGCATGGCGATGGCGGTTTTTAGTATCCACCACTTAACGATCTGTCAGAAAATCACGCCTACACATCTTATGGGGAATGTTTTTTCTATACGGCTGTTGTTAATAAGGGCAAGCATGCCATTTGGTATCTTATTAGGTGGCACATTAGGTGATCTAATGGGGGTTCGCCCATTATATTTATTTATTGGTTTTGTGATAAGTGGAACAGCTAGTCTTGGAATGTTGCTTCCTTATTTTAAATTTATTGATGATTCTGCTTAAATTGACAATGAACAATCCTTTATGGATCGTACGTTTCTTATGTGTAAGAGAGAGGCGCCCGTCCCGAAGTGGCTGGTTTGTTTCTTCTTTAAATGGACAGAAAATACTTGCATTGGTGCGATAGGTTCGTATATGATGGCGTACTATCTTTTTTTAAGAATCGTAAGGGAGACTAGAGACATGATTCGTTACCCTATGTTTGAAAAAGGAGCTACAATTGGGGTTGCAGCACCCTCTTCTGGAGTGCCTGAATCGTTACATCACCTCTTACACGCTGCGATTGCGCGTATGCAGCAAAGAGGGTATAACGTGAAAACGTGCCACTCTGCGTGGACACAAAGCCTTGTTAGGTCAGCTAGTGGTGGCACGCGTGGGCAAGAGTTTAATGACTTAATGAGTGATCCTGACGTGACATGCATTTTTCCACCGTGGGGTGGAGAGCTGTTAATTGAAATGCTGGAATTCGTGGATTTTGAGAAGGTTCAAGAAAAGTGGGTTCATGGCTATTCTGATATAAGCTCACTCCTTCTTGCCATTACACTTAGAACAGGGGTAGCAACCACTCACGGTACCAACTTTATTGATTTGAGAGGCAGTGAAACAGATCCAACTACGGCGATGTGGGAGACCGTATTACAAACGAACGTGCATGAAACAATCGTGCAATATTCATCTACCTTATTCCAGCAACAGTGGGGGCATGATAACCCAACGGAAAGGGTGTTTCATTTAACTGAAAAAACAGAGTGGAAATCAATAAATAAGAACGATCAGGAGGTAAGTGGACGTCTTGTCGGTGGGTGTATGGATACCATTCGTCACTTAATAGGGACGCCTTATGGGGATATCGCTACTTTTCAGAAAGCTACCGTTGGAGGCGATCCACTTCTATGGTATTTTGAAAACGTTTCGCTCTCACCAACAGACATGAAACGGACGCTTATGCAAATGAAGTATGCGGGCTGGTTTAACCACTGTAGTGGAATTGTTTTTGGAAGAAGTTCGGCTGAGGAAAGTGGGAATGGCTACAAGTTTACAGATGTCTATCAAGAAGTAAGCGATGCACTACAAGTACCTCTATTGTATGACCTTGATTGTGGGCATTTACCTCCCCAAGTGACACTTGTGAATGGTGCATATGGCACGATTGTAGTAGAAGGAGGAAAAGGAGAAGTGATCCAACGATTTAAGCCGTAATAACAAGATGTCATTGACTTTATACTTGATAATGCTTAATATTGCTTATATATACTTAGTGAGGTGAGGGCATGTATCAAGAGGAGCGCCTTGTTAAGATTGTATCGGAGCTTAAGAAAAGAGGTAAGCTTTCTAATCAAGACGTATGTCAGCTGTTGGATGTTTCTCGTGATACAGCACGACGGGATATTATTCGTCTTGTGGAAGAAGGAAATGCTGTACGAACCCATGGTGGAATTGCTTCAACATTCTTAATGAGTGAGCTAGAGAAGTACAAAGAGTCTGGCTTTAATGAACGAAAAGAACGTGCATCAAGAGAGAAAAGAATGATAGCAAAGAAAGCTGCATCCGTATTGAAAGATAAGGATTTATGTTTTTTTGATGTGTCGACTACAATTGCAAGTTTAAGTACATTGGTTACAAAAAAAATAGCGGTCTATACGCATTCCCTTGATAATGCTGAAATATTAGCAAAAAAAGAGTTTGTTGATTTTCATTTGTTAGGCGGACGCTTTAATCAGGAGAATCGTTTTTTTTATGACCTATATACGATCAAAAGTCAGCTAGAAGATGTGTATTTTGATTATGCGTTTATTGGAGCCGCTGGCTTAACGGAAGATGGCGTCTATTTTGTTGATAAAGAGGATGCGCGGATTAAGAAAGAGGCGATTAAGAGAGCGAAGCGGGTTTATGTACTGACTGATTACGAAAAGTTTAATAAAACAAGCTACTATAAATCAGCTGGATTAGCAGATATTGATGTCGTGATTACAAATGAATTTCCTCCAGAAAATTTACGAGAGTGCTTTTTAAGCAACCATATTCAAGTGGAATTAACAGATTCTTAGGAGTGTCAGCCATTGATTACAGAAAAACAAAAAATGTTACGCGGAGAATTATATAATCCCGCTGACGAAGAACTGAGTGAAGAGCGCAAAAAGGCACGTGCATTAATGCATGCGTATAATCAGACGAATGATCAACAAGAAAGAGAAGAAACAATCATTGAGCTTATTGGTAAGTCTGATGGTCAACCTGTATTTGAAGGCACGTTTAAATGTGATTATGGCTACAATGTTCATGTAGGCAGGAATTTTTTTGCGAACTTTGACGCTGTGTTTTTAGATGTATGTACCATTACGTTTGGTGATAACTGTATGCTAGGGCCAGGGGTGCATGTCTATACTGCGACGCATCCAATTGATCCGCACGAACGAGCGAGTGGACTTGAATACGGGAAACCAGTCCAATTTGGGAACCATGTTTGGGTAGGAGGACGAGCCGTCATCAATCCAGGTGTGACCGTCGGAAACAATGTCGTTATTGCTTCTGGTGCTGTTGTAACAAAAGATGTTCCAGATAACGTTGTTGTAGGTGGGAATCCGGCGAGAGTGATTAAACCAGTTTAGAATAAGTTGAGATAATAGAAAACAAGCACCACCGTTCACGGCAGTGCTTGTTTTGCTGTGTTTTTACGCTTCTTTCATTTGTTCAATTAAGTTGGAGATGCTTCGAACTTTTACATCGCCGAAAGTCATTGCTCCTTCTTCTAAATCAATATAGATTGATTTCATTCCGAGTGTTTGAGCAGGAATGATTTCATTTAAATAGTTGTCACCAATAGAGAGGGTTTTCTCAGGTGATGTGTTGTAACGGGCGATAATCTCTTCGAATCGTTGCTTCGTATATTGTGGTTTTCGAGCTGAAGTAATGACTTCGTGGAACACACCCTCTAACTGTAACAGGTGGAGTAGCCGTTCAACATCATCCTCGGTACTATTTGTCAGAAGAACAACCGATTTTTTCTCTTTTAAGGAAAGAAGTCCTTCGCGTAAACCTTCTATAACCGTGAGAGAAAAGTGTTCAGTTGCCATGTATTCTTTTGTTGCATCATAGGCAGGCTGTGGATCGGAAATACCATAATGACGAGCAGCGACATTAGGGAGCCACCAGCCGTCACCAATTGCAATAAGCTGATCAAAATCGTAGCTGACAGGTGATGGATAAAGGTTTTCCCATTCGGTAGCTGAAACTTCTTCTCCATCCCATCGATGTACTTTTTTCACATGTCCTTTAAATGGATCTACTTCAATGACATAGTCGTTCTTAACATCGTAAGCCTTCCCAATTGAGACAATGTGATTGCCTTTTTTCATTTCTTTATAGTCAGTAAAGAAACGCTCCTGTGTCTCTTCTGAAAGTTCTTTTGCAAGTGTGTCAGCGTAGTAATCAAAATGATCCGTATCTTCATAAAGTGTACCATCCAAATCAAAAATGACTAAATCTACGTCCTTAAAAAGGTTATTCATCTTTTCTATCCCCCTGAATGAAATCCATTACGTATGCTTACTCTTTATTTTACCTTATTCGTCAAATCTCGTTTTGAAAAAGTATATGAAGGAATTAATCGGTTGCTTAGCGAATCCTTCTTATTCCGAAAAAATGGGGGGATTAACGTGAAACAAGGTTTACTCATTATTGATACGCAAAAAGAGTTAGTAGATGGAAGCGAAGTAGAGGAAGGGGTTGTTGATAAACAACGATTGCTTGGGAATATAAACCACCTTATTAAAAAAGCGCGTGAACTGGGAGTTCCTGTTCTTTTCATTCGAGATAAAGATGTTGCAAATGGAATGGGAGACGGGTTTGATGTTCACCCTTCTTTATGGAGAGAACAGAGCGATATTGTGTTTGATAAAGAAGCAACAAATGCGTTTTATCAGACAGGGTTACTTCAGCATATTAAGGAAAATGACATGCAGCATCTTGTTATTGCCGGTTGTAAAACAGAACATTGCATTGATACGGCAGTACGTACCGCTACAGTGAATGGTCTTGACGTAACATTGGTTGGCGATGCTCATTCTACCTCAAATACGAAATACTTAGCGGCACAACAAATCATTGATCATCATAACCATACACTCCATGGACATTATAATGTTGACCATTTTTCTATTGTACGCGAAACACAGGAAGAGGTTTTTTCACCAACTCACCATATGTATCGATAGAAGGGAGGAGAGAAAATGATCATAAACGAACCGTTGTATCCCGACATATGCATGCTTCCTTGGGAAAAAGCGCTCTTTCAAACGAGATCCGTTAAACGACTGAAATATTTAGCGCACTATGGTGCAGGTTCATTGGTTTCTCCTGTTACTCACTCTAGGTTCGAGCACACAGTAGGGGTTTGGAAGCTGACAGCATGGTTTTTTCATGAGGATCGTGCATTACGCGCCGCAGCAATATTGCACGATATTGGACATCTGCCTTTTTCACATGCTGTTGAGCGAACACTTGGTTACAATCATCACGTATTAACAGAAAGGCTGATTCAATCAGAAGAGATCTGTACCATCTTAAGGGACAATAAGATTAGGGTTGAAGATGTAGTAGCTTGCTTAAATCAAGAGAATGGTTTAACAGGTACAAGGGACATTATCGGCCTTGATCATGTGGACAGCTTTTTTCGTGATATGTATATGATGGGCGATGTGGATCGATTGCCTAAGGAAATTCTTCCATTTATGAACTGCACAAGAGCAGGGGTGGAGGCTGATGAAACGACGTGCTCGTTTATAATGAATTGCATCCTTAGTGATCATCAACTGTTTCTTTCGCCTTTATTACTTGCAGCAGATCAACTATTAGCAAAAGCCGTACATCGTTATTGTAAACACCATAATGATGTAAGCATTAGCCTGTTAACAGATGATGAACTACTAAGCGTATTGAAGCGATCTCAAATTAAGGAAGTGGAAGAGCTACTCAATGTGCTTCTTTATCAAACAGAAAACCTTTCGTTTAGTGAGACTCTTACAGGTGAAGGATTGCTACTGAACGTTCAAAAGATCTACAATAAAGCCCCACTCTATAATGGGAAGTCATACGTTGAAACGAAGGACGGTGCAGAGAAAATAAGACAGTTACAACAACTTGAACGGACTTATAGCGCTGAATGGACGTGATGATTTGGATCAAAGAATGTACCCGACTGAAGGCTATGGTGACGAGATAGGTACGTTAGTAAGAATGCTTGAACTGGCGCGATTTGAAACGATACGTGAGATAGAGGGATTAACGGTAGCTGAACTGGACTTTTTGTTGACAGAAAAGTCCAATTCAATAGGTGCTTTGCTTCAACATATGGCGGCAATTGAACACATTCATCAGATTTTAACGTTTGAAAAGAGGGATCCATCAGAAGAAGAATTGGAAGAGTTCCGTCCAGCCTTATTTTTAGGCGAAGCTGGACGTAGCGAGGTAAAAGGAAACGAACTACATACATATTTAGAGCATCTTCGAGCAGGTCGTGACCGTACCTTAACCTATTTAAAGACTGTCGAGCGTGAATGGCTCTATGAAGAGAGTACATGGCCAGATGGTACACAGATTAATCATTATTTTCTTTGGTATCACGTGCTTGAAGATGAAATTAGTCACCGAGGTCAAATTCGTTTAATAAAGGCTCAGCTTAGCTGAACCTTTGATGTGTTTTATGAGGTTCTTGTTACATGACGGGGCTTAAGTGTACCCCTTTGTAATTGCTCTACCATGTCTTTATCAGAGTGAGCGTCATAGTGAAATGGCTGTTTATATCGTTCGTGGCCTTTTCCTGTAATTAAGATCCAATCTCCTTTTTTGGCATGCTGCCATGCTTTTAGTATAGCAACGGTTCGATCAGGTACGACCTCCCCATGAGCCAAGGGAATAGCGAGCAATGTTCGGCGCATTTCTTCGGATGTCAGCTGATTTAAATCATCAAATGTTAATACGATATAATGACTCCATTTTTCGGTTGTGTGAATCATTGCTTTGCGTTTTCCTGTATCGCGTCCGCCTCTAAAGCCAAATATGTGGGTAATATGTTTAGCACCTAACTGTTTAATCGCTTGCAAACAATAGGAAAAAGCGTCTTCAGTATGGGCATAGTCAATCACAAATACGGCGCCGCTTGGATGCTGGAACGTCTCAAAACGTCCTGGTGCCCCTTTGAAGGTAGGGAATGCACTGCATATGGCTTCTATTTTTAGGTGCATTAGTTTAGCTGTTAAGTAAGCCATAGCGGCATTATAAATATTATGTTCACCACTCAACGGGACGTTTAATGATACTGATTCTCCATTGTCGATGAGAGTCGTTTTCATCGGTAATCCATACGTAATCGATGCTATTTCCAGTTCTTGCCCGATGCCGATCGTGTGTAAAGAAAGAGGTTCAGTTTTTAACTCAGCAACTAAATTTTTTCCCCAGTTGTCGTATGTGTTAATGATCGCTTTTCCACCCGCATGAAGTAGCGAGAAGAGGGTTTTTTTTGCATGAAAATATTTTGTCATCGTTTGATGGTAATCAAGATGATCGTGACTTAAGTTGGTAAAAAGGGCAAAGTCGAAGGATAAACCAGCAACCCGATGTTGTGATAACGCATGGGAAGAGACTTCCATAATAACGATATCGTCTGTGCTTTTAGCTAGTTGTTTATGGAGTTCGATAGGACCTAATGTTGTATTTTTATTGGACGTCCTCTCTGTTCCATTAATAATTGTAACGACTGTCCCAAACAAGGCACATGAATAGCCGGCCGTTTCGAATAGATGTTTAAGCATAAACGAGGTGGTCGTTTTTCCGTTTGTTCCAGTAATACCGATCATAATGGGTCTCTTGCCGTTTTTCTCATAAAAACGGCTCGCTAATTTAGCCAATACAAACCGGCTATTTGAAACGTGAACATAAGGGACAGACAAGTCTGTAAACGGTTCTTCTCCGACAATAACGGTAGCCCCTTTTCGAATGGCGTCATGAATGAAAGCATGACCATCAGAGGCGTAACCTTTAACCGCAATAAATACGTATCCAGGCCTAACGTCTGATGAACGATCTGTAACACCTTGAATAAGTTGAGCTGGGTTTACAGTAGCGGGTAGTGGAGCGATGGATTGAAATAATAAATGAATGGGTTTCATATGTTTACCCCCTTTCCAACAATTACGTATAATTAAGTTTAGAATTTGCTAAAAAGCAAATCCGAACCAAAGCAATTTTTAACAAATTGGATTGACAGAAATGAACCCGTAGAGAGTGGTGACAAAAATGGACAGTATTATTTTTGATTTGGATGGTACGCTTTGGGATTCAAGGGAACAAGTTGTTGAAGCTTGGAACAAAGCCATTAGCAGAAGTGAGTTTCCAATTGAGAAGGTAGAAAAAGCCGATTTAACCCGTACAATGGGTTTGGTAATTCCAGAAATTGCAAGCGTGTTATTCCCTCAGTTGACAGAAAGAGAACAAAAACAGTTGATGGATGCTTGTGGTGTTGAAGAATTAGCGCTTTTAAAAGAAAATGGGGCTTTGCTTTATGATGGGGTAGAAGAGGTTTTGCGTACCTTATCGAAAACATATAAGCTTTTTATTGTAAGTAATTGTCGGGACGGGTATATTGAGGCGTTTTTTCATTCTCACGGTCTTAGTCACTATTTTACTGATTATGAGAACCCAGGCCGTACTGGTTTACCTAAAGGAGAGAATATTAAGCTTGTTGTTGAACGGAATGGTCTACAAGCACCGTTATATGTAGGAGATACAATAGGGGATCAAAAGGCTGCAATGCATGCAGGTGTCCGATTTGCCTATGCTGCATATGGGTTTGGCCAATCGGATCACTATGATTACAAGCTGACCACTTTTAAAGAATTGCTTCAATTTGCATAAAAAAAGAAGGGGGCCTTACGCCGCCCTTCTTAATTTTCGTCTTGATAGGCAAGATACATCACATGTGTTGATAAGAAGTCATTTAAGCCATGTTTTCCATCAGTGCCGCCAATACCGGATTGGCGCATACCTGCGTGATAACCTTGAATCGCTTCACCTGTTTCGCGGTTTACAAAGGTTTCACCGTAATGTAAATCTCGTGCTGCTTGCATCATTTCATTATAGTCATTTGTGTAGAGGGCTGATGCCAAGCCATAAATAGAGTCATTTGCATAGTCAATGGCCTCTGAAAATGTGTTGTACGTGGTAATCGGTAGAACGGGACCGAAGACTTCCGTTGTCATAATTTCATCGTCATGGTTCACATTCGTTAATACAGTTGGAGCGTAGAAAAAGCCTCTTTCTTTGTCCATTCGTTCTCCACCAAGTTCAACATGAGCGCCAGCTTTCTTTGCATGATTCACGAGCTGTTCAACTTTTTCTAAATGATGGGAACTTGCTAACGGTCCCATATCAATCTGATCTTCATTGAGAGAATAGCCAACCTTCGTATCTGCCATAGCCGCCACCATTTTCTTCGTGAAGGTTTCGGCAACCTCTTCTTGCACGTAAACACGTTCTGCTGAAATACAAGCTTGTCCGGCGTTTTCAATTCGAGAAGCTTTAATATGTTTGACAGCTAAATCGAGGTCAGCGTGTTTTGATACGATGATGGGCGCTTTTCCACCGAGCTCAAGGTTTACTTTTGTGATATTCTGTGCGGCTGCTTCCATCACTTTGGTTCCAGCAGGCACACTACCCGTCATACTAATAAGTGCCACTTTCGGATGGCTGGCAAGGCGGTTTCCTACTGTATCTCCTTTACCGGTCACTAGATTAAATACGCCTTTAGGTAAGCCGGCTTTATCGATCACCTTTGCAAAAGCAACTGCTGTATTCGGTGTTTCTTCAGATGGTTTAATGACGACTGAACAACCAGTAATAAGAGCTGTAGCGACCTTGCGAGCAAAAATAAAAACAGGGTAGTTCCATGGAATAATGCCTGCTACAACGCCTATAGGTTTCTTTTGAATCAGAATTTGTTCATTTGGATCGTCACTTGGAACGATGTCGCCACCAATTTTTCGGTTCCATTCTGACATATAGTGGAAGAAGTCAACAGCTGTATCAACTTCACCACGGGCCTCTTCAAGCGGTTTACCTTGTTCTTCGCTTAACATTTTTGCATACGTTTCTTTGTCAGCTGCAATCGCGTCGCCAATTTGACGAACGATGCGACCTCGCTCCACTTGAGGAACCTTCTCCCACACTTTCTGACCAGCCCAAGCCGATTCAACAGCATGGTTGGTTTCTTCTTCAGTAGCATCAGCAACTTGAGATAGTACTTCCTCTGTAGCTGGATTAACCACATCAATGAACTCATGTGATTGTGAAGTTACAAATTCGCCGTTCATATATAAAGGTTGTACGCTCATTTTTTCCACTCCTTGTAAATCTTAATTTCTCACTGTATTCCCAAATGAATGGGGATGAAACATTGGAACAAAGCGCTTAACTGACGTAAGCGTTTTCTAGCTCAAGGTAAAAAAGGTGGTTATTCCATGACTAAATGTCTTTAGATCTTCTTGCCTTAAAGTGAACTCCAAGTGTTACGATTAATAAAAAGGAGGGCATCCGATGTTAATTTCAGAAGTGAGTGAAAAAATGGGTTTATCGCAAGATACGCTCCGCTATTATGAACGAATTGGTCTAATTCCTCCGGTAAACCGTAGTAAAAGCGGAATTCGTGAATACACTGAATTAGACTGCCGTAGAATTGAGTTTGCGAAATGTATGCGTAGAGCTGGATTACCAATTGAGGTACTAATTGAATATGTGGCACTCTATCAACAAGGTGAAGAAACGGCAAATCCAAGAAAAGAACTATTAATTCAGCAGCGAGGGCAACTAAAAGAACGATTAAAAGAGATGACAGAGACGCTTGATCGATTAGATCAAAAAATAGCCCAATACGAGTCCATGAGTAAGGAAAAGCAAGTTGAGGTCACAGGACAATCGGTGTAAGGCTTTTTTGTTGGCAAAGCAGTCTAATGTTTTATATGATACAAAATGAAGATAAGCTTAAGTCCACATCAAGACAGATAGGAAGCATTGGGACGATGGAGAGGAACGATACACATGTGTTGTGTGGAAGATACGGTTGTGCCGCATTGCGAGGATACCATGAACGTGCAATGTGTGGATGTAAGAGATTACCACCTTGCCTATAAGGACGATTTTTTGAACACGATAAACATCCCATTGCCTTATTTAAAGCGTTATTATAAAGAAATAAACAAAAAGACGGTTCACTTAATTGGAAGAGATGAGCAAGAAATTAGTCGTTCTGCTCAATTTCTAAAGCGGAAAGGCTACCATATTGTTGGATCGACCATACAATAACTGTATAACTAGATGAATTGGAATGGAGAGCTGTTGTCCGTTCTTTTTTTTACGAAAAAAAAAGAGCACATCATGTGCTCTCTTTTCTTATTGACCTGCTTTTACCCAGCTCGTAACAGATACTGTACGTCTAGCCTGGTGTTTAACTGCTTCTTCAACGTCTTCAACCATATTGCCTTCTTGGTCAACTGTTACGCTTGTTCCATAAGGGTTTCCGCCAGAAGCGAATGCGACTGGATCTGTGTAACCAGGACCTGCAATGATTGCACCCCAGTGGAACATGGTTGTGTAAAGGGAAAGAACGGTTTGTTCTTGACCGCCATGCGCGTTTGCTGCAGAAGACATGCCGCTGACAACTTTGTTTGCAAGCTTACCGCCTGCCCATAAACCACCAAGAGTATCAAAGAACTGCTTTGCTTGACCAGGAACGTTTCCAAAACGAGACGGTACGGAGAAAATAAAGCCGTCTGCCCATTCCATATCTGCAGGCGTTACTTCAGGAACGTCTTTTGTTTCTTCAACATGGGCACGCCATGCAGGGTTAGAATCAATTGCTGCATCTGGAGCTAACTCTGGGAATTTTAGTACTTTCACATCGGCACCAGCTGCTGTTGCCGCTTCTTCAGCCCATTTTGCAAGCTGATAGTTTGTACCAGTAGAACTGTAATAGACAATCGCAATCTTTTCGTTACTCATAATCGTCTCCTTTTGGATCTCTTGATCCGCTGTATTGGTATAACTCTAGTGTAGGTTGATTCAAACCTTAGCACAAGTATGCACATAATTGTAACTTGGTATCGTTTTAGAAACTGTCACTAGTGATGCTGTAACCAAGCGTTAATTTCAGACAAATAAGTGGGATGACGCCATGCTAGGACGGCTGCTTTAACGCCTTTTCATGTTCGTTCATGTTGAAAAAAAAGGTCACCTAGGAAGTAAGCGAGCCGTGGATAACCAAAGTGCTCTCCGCCATTAATGGAATACCACTCACGAAACAACTGTTTCTCCGAAAGCTCGTTAAAATCCTTTAAAAAAGCTCGTTTTATGTCTATCTAATTTTCTTGAGCGAATACAAACCAATCTTTCCCACCTAACGACCCGTAGGTATAGTAAAGCTCGTCTGCTACATTTGGGACAATTTGTCTCGAAAAATGAGTTGCTACTCCTTCTCGATACATGCCAAGCAGTAAACTCTCCCAACGAACCTGCTCCCAGTCGATTCCTTCGAGATCAGTCCACTGATTGTGAATCGCGTGGCCAATTTCATGAGCAAGTAACACACGTAAACCATCTCTGTTTTTAGGCAGTTGTTCTAAAGAGAGCGTTATATCAGGCAAAATCTGTCGGTGAGTATAGGCATTTGAACTGTACGCGCCAACGATGAGGTAGATCGTTTGCCCATAGGTTAAGTGGAAGTGTTTTTCATAAAGATGCACGGTTTTATGTAGGAGGCTTGACAGCTGAATACGGAGATCGTTTATATGGGTTAAATCAGTGGGGTAGCGTTCGAGGGCACTCTGTAAGCGTAAATCAGTTTGTGTACAATGATAGGAGAAGTATTCAGTAAACACAGAAGGAAATGTAGCGTCATACTGGCGAAGTGTAAATAGGGTATGGGTGCTATTCGTTAGAAACGCTGGTGTCGTATCGACAATCTTCAAAAGAGAATCCTCCTTTTTAAGTGATTATTTTATTTTATCATTTTCACTTATGGAAGTTGATTTTTATGAGGAAATCTTATAAAGTTTAGGTAGATGAGCGTAGATGGAGAGTAAGTACATTGGTGGCGTTACTGAAGAGAGCTAGTGGTTGGTGTGAACTAGTGTAGCGTGCGAATGGAATGGACTTCGGAGCTTCCTTGCTGAACGTTTAGTAGGCGAGGCGGACGTCTTACCGTTAAAAAAGACAGCGTATCAGAGCCAGACTCTCGTACGTATTGGAGTGCGTTTCAATGATGAAGCGAACAAAGGTGGCACCACGGGTTATCCGTCCTTTTTGGATGGATAGCCCTTTTTCTATTGTCAAAAAGGAGGAAGACAAGATGAAGCGGAGTTTAACAGGTATAAAGCCAACGGGAGATATTCACCTAGGAAATTATATCGGTGCTATTAAGCCAGCTTTACAGCTAGCAGCAAATCATGAATCTTATTATTTTGTTGCAAATGGTCATGGGCTAACGAAACCTCACCAAAGAGAGGAGCTGCATGCTTTAACGAAAGGAGTTGTGGCGAGTTGGCTCGCATTAGGGCTTGATCCAAATCAAACAACCTTGTATCGACAATCGGATATTCCGGAGGTGTTTGAATTAAGTTGGATTCTCGCCACTCTTTCTCCGAAAGGATTAATGAACAGAGCCCATGCGTATAAAGCAATGGTTGATGAAAACGAAGCGAACAGCAGGGAATTAGATGCAGGCATCAATATGGGGCTCTTTACTTATCCTATTTTAATGGCTGCTGATATTCTTATAATAGAGCCAGATGTCGTACCAGTAGGAAAAGATCAAATCCAGCATATTGAAATCGCACGAGATCTAGGCTTAGCAATGCGTAGTCAGCACGGGTCAACAGTAAAGCTTCCAGAGCCTTACCTTATGGAGGATGTTGCAGTCCTTCCTGGTTTAGATGGGAGAAAAATGAGCAAAAGTTATGGAAATACAATCCCTTTATTTATGGAGAAAGACGAGCTTAAGAAGCGTATTTATAAAATAAAGACGAATTCGTTACCTCCGTCTGCTCCAAAAGATTCTGCAACATCAACAATTTACATGTTGTATAAACAATTCGCGACAGCAGAGGAAGTGAAAGCGATGGAAGAAGCCTATCAGGCAGGAATAAGCTGGGGCGATGCAAAAGGTGAACTCTTCCGAGTTGCAAACCGCAGGCTTGAGGAACCAAGGGAGCTCTATAAAGAATGGTTTTCAAGCCCTGAAAAGATGGAACGAGTCCTTAAAGATGGGGCGGAGAAAGCTCGACAGGTGAGCGTGCCTTTTTTACAAACGATAAAAAAAGAGATAGGATTAGCTTAAAGAAATAGTAGGAGTTTTTAATTATGCAAACCTTTCAATTACAATCAGCCTGGAGAAAGACGATTGCTGAGGGTGATTTAAACGAGCTTAAAGCGTTGCTAGCTGTCGGTAAGACAGAACGATTTATTCCCTATCGTCAAGCTTTTAATTATCGAGGCGACTTACTTGTTACAGTGATTATTCAAAATCAATCTTCTGAAGAAGATGTCTGGGAGAGTAAGCTTATTGCCTGTGTCGAAGAGGGTGAAACGATTGCAGAGCGGTCGTTTTCCATCCAAACTGTGCCTCCTTACACAAGTATGCCTTGGACCTTTATTTTTCCAAAGGACAGCCTTGCTCAAGCACCTGTGAAAACAGGGACGCTGCAAGAACGCTAGTAAGGGTAAAAGGTGATAAATGAAAATAGGTTTTAGCCGTTGCGCTTGAGTGCAACGGCTTTTTTGTAGATATGAAAGAAGGGAATTTTTAAGAATTTGTGACGAAATAGCAAACTCGATACGTGCAGTTTTTGTCGGTTGTGGTACACTATAGAGGCAGTATGGAAGAGGGTATCGGAGCGACTCTCGTAATAAAAGAAGAAACTTGTCGATTGGCTCGACAAGTTGATTTTAGTCACGGTCTTTTTTTATGGGTGAAGCTGGGTCTTCATCTTTTGCGAATTCTGTGTCAAAAGCAAAGCGCGCTTTGTGCTGACGATGGCTTTCTTTCGTATACACATGCTTCATAAGGTAGCTATGAACAAAGACTTCGCATAAGGTCATAATCCCTGTTGCTAAAATGCTACCCCATGCAATAAGCATGTAGTTTGCAAATAAAACTGATCCAAATACCCATACAATAAAGTAAGTGAGGATAAAGTCACTCACTAGTGCAACCCGGTTTCCAAACTGAGGTAGAATGATTAAATCAACAGCAATATAGGACAAAGTGGTTGTTAGCAAGGCAAAGGTTAGTACATCAACATAGGTTGCTTCTGTGAAAAAAAGAAAACCAATACTAAAAGCAAATAAGGCAATGAGCAATTTGGTTAGAATGATACTAACGTGTTTCAAATAAATACCTCCTTTTTATTCAGTTTTTCTGTTTTAGGTGAGCAATATACCTGTCATTTTGTATGTAGAAGGATTCTAAACAATAAAAAAAAGAGAAGATGTAAATTTCGATTGGGGGAGAGATCGTATGCGCTTTGTGGCTATGACTGAGGATCAGGCAAAGTGGATTGCGTATCAATGGCAGTACAAGGGAGCTTATTCCTTTTTTCATGATGAAAAGAATTCTCGGACAACGTCTTTTTTAGAGTTTGGAAAGAAAAACACTTGGCAATACGCGGTTTACCGTGAAAGTGAGATCATCGGGTTTATTGGCGTGAAGCGAATAAATGGAATGATTGAAATGGCTCCAGGGTTAAACCCTGAGGAGACTGGTAAGGGTAAGGGGAGAGCATTTGTTCAGAAATGTGTAGACTTCTTGAAGACGGAAACAAATCCAGAGACAATATGTGTGTTAATGGGTGGTGACAATACAAAGGCAAAGCACGTCTTTGAAGAAGTTGGATTTGAAGAACAGAGTGAGGAAGACAATAGCATGGTTCGCATGATCTATTCTGTGAACGGTTAAACGATCCTTCACTTATTAAGGTATATAAAAAAACACGTCCTTCTTTATGTACAAAGGAGGACGTGTTTTTCTGTTTATCATTAGATGGTTCTGCGCAAAATTTCTTGTACTGCTTCTTTTTGTTCAATCTCCACGAGAATGTATAGGTAGTCTCCAGCTTGAATCATTGTACTCCCTGTTGGGGAGAGCATAGAATCCCCACGTTCAATCGCACTTACGTTTACATGTGCAGGAAATTTAATCTCTGCAAGTGTTTTTCCGGCAATCCATGAATCGTCAGTTGTTTGAAAATGAACCATTTCTGCTGTTGCTCGACCATTTGCTAATAGCTCTCGTTTTAATTCCTCACGCCACTCAGACGTTAATTCTTTCTTTAAATCTTCGTATGCTTCTTCTTTCATTGCTTTCTTCAGTTCGTCATCATGGGCATTTTGCTTTCGACGTTGATCGGTCTTCCAATCCCGTGTAAGCATTGTCCCCATTGCAATAAGCATAAAGACGAGAATGAAAGCGAATGGAAGCGCAGCTGTGAGTGCGGCGGTTTGTAGGGCATCGAGTCCACCATCTCCACTTACGAGAAGAACAGAAGCGGTACCGGCAATGAGAACCCCCCATAAGATTTTCAACTTAAAGCTTGGATTTAACGATCCGTTGGACGTCATAGAGCCAAGGACGAAAGCGGCGGAGTCAGCCGATGTGACAAAGAAAATGCCTACGACGATTACAGCTAGTATGCTTGAAATCATGGTTAAAGGAAGCTGATCAAGCAAATAGAATAACGTTAATTCAACTTCGTTTGTTGCTACAGACGCCATATCAAAGACTCCGCTTAGCTGGATATCAAGGGCAGTCCCTCCAAAGACGGAGAACCAAATAACGGCCATCACCGTTGGAACGAGAAGAACACCAGCAATAAACTCTCGTATCGTACGGCCTTTTGAAATACGGGCAATAAATAAGCCAACAAATGGAGACCAGGACATATGCCAAGCCCAGAAAAAAATCGTATTTGCCCCTAACCAACCGTCATCGCTATAAGGATCCATTGAAAAAGACATGGAAACAACGTTTGCGGCATAGCTTCCAAGGGTCGTCACCATACTTTCTAAAAGCGTAATGGTTTGACCAGCGAATAAAACAAAAAACATTAATATTCCTGCTAGAACAAGATTTAAATTGGTTAATCGTTTAATGCCTTTATTAATCCCGCGGACAGCTGAGAATAGAAATAAAAATGTAATAACAGCAATAATACTTAATTGTAATGGAATCCCATTTTCAAGGGGAGATAAAAAGGATATCCCACCTGAGATTTGTAGCGCGCTAATGCCAAATGTGGTTGCCACACCTGCGCAAGTTGAAATGACAGCTAATAAATCAATTCCCTTTCCCATCCAACCATCTGTTTTGTTTCCAAGCAATGGGTAGAAAGCAGAACTGATTAGAGCGGGGCGATTTTTTCGAAACTGTACATAAGCGAGGGTTAAACCAACTACTGAGAACGCTCCCCAAGCGTGCAGTCCCCAATGAAATACCCCGTAACGAAGACCGACTTCTGCTGCATCTCCACCTTGTTCAGGTAAACTAAACGAATAACCTGGTGGCTGTTCAGCATAATAAAGAATTGGTTCAGCTACTCCAAAGAATACAAAGCCGACGCCTAATCCAGCTGCAAACAACATTCCGACCCATGAAATAAACGAATGTTCCGGGCGATCATTGTCTTTCCCTAACCGAAGTTTTCCGAATGGGGATAAGGCCACAACGAGTCCGAATAAAATGAACAAGCTAGCAATGGTCATATAGAACCAACCGAAGTTTTCAATGATCCAATCAAGTGCTGACTCTGCCGTTGTCCCTAAGTGACTTGGACTAATGATTCCCCATAATACAAACAGAACGATAATAATCGTCGAGGAAATTAATACAAACGGCGAGGCTTGTTCTTTCAGGCTTTCCTTTTTAGGTGTACTGGCCATAAGCAACAACTCCTTTAATCTGTATTTACTATGTAAAAAAGATTTGTATTTCCGATATCCATACCCTAACAGAAGAAAGTTACAACATCAATTTTAAAAATACATACTATTTCGTTTTGTTTTTACAATAAAGAAAGAGGACGTGTCTGGATTAGGTTGCTTTGTCGTTTTGTCACAAGGTTTACTCTTACAACGTAGTCTATGTAGAAATTGGTATGAATTTGTAGATAAAAATTAGTTAAATGCCCGTTGACTTTCCATGTGAAGGGGAGTAATATTCATCTTAGATTTTTTTTACAAACTACTATAGAAAAAGGAGATAGTCATCATGGAGAGAGGCGTTGCTTCTTTTACGTATGAGGATTTGACTTTAGAGTATTCGATTACGGGAGAAGGAGAACCGATATTATATTTACATGGTGGTCATTCCAATTGTTTAGAACAACTTGGTTTAGAAGAGCTTGTTGAGCAAGGGTATTCGGTTATTATTCCTTCTAGAGCAGGTTACGGTCATACATCAAAGAGAATCGGAAAATCATTGGAAACAGCATGCAGTTTTTATATTGAGCTTTTAAATGAGTTGCACATTGAAAAAGTGCACGTTATTGCCGCTTCAACAGGCGGCCCTTCAGGTATTTATTTAGCAAGCCATTATCCCGAGCGTGTCAAAACGTTTACACTACAAGGGGCTGTAACGAAGCCGTGGAAAGAATCGAGAAAGCGTGACGCACTTATTAGTCGTTTTTTATTCTATCCCTATGTGGAAAAATTTGTTTGGAAAGGTGTGTCCAGTTTAGCGCGATTTTCACCAGATATCGCCTTCAAAACGATTGCGCCGATTTATAGTAAGTTGCCTTACGAAGAAATTAAGGCGCGAACCTTATCCAGAGACTGGTATTTGTTTGATCGAATGACGGAATTTCAGCGCTCTAGACATGGGTTCTTAATTGATATGCACCAAATCAGACGATCGTTAGAAGAAGAACTTGATTCCATTCAAGCACCAACGCTTATTGTGCATAGCGTTAATGACGCAATTGTTCCTTTAGAGCATGCAGAATATGCAAAAGGGCATATTCAAACAGCAAAACTATGTTGTTTAAACACGTGGGGGCACTTACTCTCGTTAGGAAAAGGTTCTGAAGAGCACAATAATGAAGTGATTGGCTTTTTAAATCAACACTCTGCATAAGCTGTACCAGACGATTAATGATGATATACATGAAAAAAAGCGCGCCGATTGCACCGCTTTAGCGAGTTCTTTTAGAATTCTAGCTAGGGAAGCAACGATGTGCTTTTTCTTTTATGTTGAAAAAATTCAACCGTTGTGAAGGCTTATAAGGGATGGTTATGGCTGAATCTATACATTTTTTCCTATATTTATGTATTGTAGAAATGATTCTTAGTATTGTAACTTTTTATGAACGCATTGACTTCCTTACTCGCTTTTCATAAGCTGAATCTTGTCAGGTTATAATATTTTTTGAAGAAAAATGCAAGAATTTCATACTTAAGGGAATAGTAAGGCGCAATGAAGACAAATTGCGTCGGGGAGGCTAATATGAACGTTTTATGGGGTATTATGGGCATTGTCATTTTACTTGCCTTTGCTTTTTTACTTTCTACAAATAAGAAAGCGATTAACTGGCGAACGGTTTTGACTGCTCTAGCTTTACAAATTGTTTTTGCATTTATTGTATTATGGACGGATATAGGAAGCTACGTGCTTGAGCAAGTAACAAGAGGTGTACAAGCTGCTATTGATACTTCAGGTGCAGGAATTGATATGCTATTTGGGGGAATCTTTGCAGTTGAAGGGGTCGGAATGATCTTTGCATTCCAAGTGTTACCTGTTATTATCTTTTTCTCTGCTGTTATTAGTGTATTATACCACTACGGCATCATGCAATTTATTGTTCGTTATCTTGGTGGGGGGATCTCTCGATTACTACAAACGAGCCGCGCTGAATCTGTTTCTGCAACGGGGAATATTTTCGTTGGACAAACAGAAGCACCTTTAATGATTAAGCCTTATTTAAATAAAATGACTGCTTCGGAGCTATTCGCAGTTATGACAGGTGGTATGGCAACAGTAGCCGGATCTGTTATGGCAGGGATCTCATTGATGGGTATTCCGTTAGAATACTTAATCGCTGCAACGTTTATGGCTGCGCCTGGTGGGCTATTAATGGCCAAAATGATTGTACCTGAAACAGAAGTAAGTGAAACAAAAGATACCATTAATTTAAAAGTAAAAAGTGAGTCTCGTAACTTTATTGATGCAGCATCAAATGGTGCGCTTGACGGCTTGAAATTAGCATTAAATGTTGGTGCGATGCTAATTGCCTTTGTATCATTGATTGCATTAATTAACCTCTTATTATCATTTGTAGGAAACGGTATTCTTGGACTGGGTGTTATTACGTTAGAAGAAATCCTTGGCTTTGTTTTTGCGCCAGTTGCGTGGATTATTGGCGTTCCTTGGGGTGAAGCGCTACAAGCTGGTTCCTTTATCGGTCAAAAAACGATTGTAAATGAATTTATCGGTTTTGAAGCATTAACAAGCGCTGCTGGTGATTTATCTGAACGTACCTTCATTATTACATCGTTTGCGCTTTGTGGGTTTGCGAATATCTCTTCTATTGCGATTTTACTTGGTGGACTTGGTGGCATGATTCCAGAACGTCGTCCGCTTATTGCAAAATATGGTGTGAAAGCCCTTATTGCTGCGACACTTGTTAACTTAATGAACGCAACGATTGCGGGAATGTTAATTGGTGGGTAATATAGTAAAGACAGTCTTATGGCTGTCTTTTTTTTATTATTTGAGGAGTGTGAGACGATATGCAGGTTGTAAAAGCGACTTTAGAGGATGCAGAAACCATTTTAGCCTTACAAAAAGTAGCTTATCAAAGTGAGGCAGCTCTTTATAATGACTATACGATCTTACCTTTACACGAAACAATTGAGAATGCACAGGAAGCTTTCTCAAGTCATCTAATTTTAAAAGCATTAGACGATCAAGGCAGCATTCTTGGGTCTGTAAGAGGAAAAATAGAAAATGGCGTAACAAAGATTGGGAAGCTTATGGTTCACCCGTCAGCACAAAATCAGGGTGTAGGTAGAGCCCTTATGGAAGCTATAGAAAAAGAGCTTCCTTCTCCAACATATGCATTATTTACAGGGTCCAAAAGTGAAAAAAACTTATTTCTCTATCAAAAATTAGGGTATACGATTGTGTCTTACGGTTCATTACCTGGTGAAGCCACTTTATTTGCTTTTTTAGAAAAGCGTAGTGAGCACTAGGCTTATTTTCTTACTCACTTGCATACAATGAACAAGGTCATAGTGTAAGTGAGGTTTTACATGCCTGATTATCGTACAGAGACTCGTTTAGAAAGACAGTATTTACTTCGTGATATCTTTACACGCATTGCAGCTTATTTAAACACTCATGGCTCTGAACCCTGCCATATTATTGTCGGGACAGATTCTCAAGTTCACGCACAAACCACTCGTTTCGTTATAGGTGTTGTCATCCTTTCAAGCACTAAGCAAATGTGGACAGGTACACATCGATTAACAAAGCCTTATAAAATACATTCCATTTACGAACGGTTGCTTTATGAAACCCTATTAACAGAAGACGTGCTAACCGCATTACGAGTGAATGTAGGGAAAAAGCCAAACATTACGTTCGAAGCGCATTTAGATATTAGTGGAGAAAATCAATTTTATTCAGCCCGCTATGCAAAAGAGTTAAGTGAGCGCTTACTGCGAATAGGTTTTTCGGCGAGGTTAAAGCCCTATGCTTATGTAGCTAGTCATTATGCCAATCGGTATACAAAATAAACCGCCACGATTAGCGAGGCGGTTGTCTCCAGGGCTGCTGTATGTTGATAGGTGGTGGGGGTAATTCTCTGTTCACAAACGACTCTGTATGAGGGTATTGATGAACGTGTCGGTAGACTTTATTTGTGATATAGTGAGTAACGACAGGTTGAATTTCACGGACAACATATTCTTCTACATGTGGTCGTTGTAGGTGCTTAGGTCGATGAAACATCTACACATACCTCCTTTGCTATATGTAGTCTATGTGGAAATGGTAAAAGCGGTATAGGCGTATACGTACCCATACAGAACAGGTATGAAATAAAGACCGTTTCGCGTTTTGCGAAACGGTCTTTATAATCAAGTTCTCTTTGGGGTGGATCGCATTCGAATTCGTATTAATCGATACGTATGCTGCACAATGACCTTACCAACCGCATAAGTCGGTACAGCAAGTAGAATGCCAATAAAGCCTGCGAGTTGGCTCGCTACAAGTAAGACGAAAATAATGGTCAGTGGGTGAACAGCAAGTTGGCGTCCCATAATTTGTGGAGAGAACACATTGCTTTCAATTTGCTGAATAATTACGACACCGCCAATAACGAGCAGCGCTGTAAAAGGTGAATCAAATAATGCGACCACAACAGCTGGAGCAGTCCCGATCCAAGGTCCAATAAAGGGAATAACGTTTGTAAATAAGGCAACAAGTGCTAAGATTAACGCGTAATCTAAGCCTAAAATTAAGTACCAAATTAAACAAAGTACCCCAACACATGCACTCACAAGGAGCTGTCCTTGAATATAACTACTTAATGCATTATCTAAATCGCTTAATACGCGCTTACCTTCTTCTTGTTCTCTTGCTGGAAATTGGTTAATGACCATCATTGGTGCTTTATTTCCTTCTTTAAGCATGTAGAACAGAACAAAAGGGATAATCACAACGACAATAACAAAGTTTGCTACCGCACCAATAAAGGATCCGATGCTATCAACGGCAGATTCTAAATAACCTTGCAAGTTCTCCGATAAGGTATTCGAAATATTCTCGAGAGAAAAATCCATGGAGTCGAGCACATTTTGAAAGGCTGGCTGTTCTTGTAAGCCTTCAAAGAATTCTTGTACCATGTTTGCGTACCTTGGAATGTTGTTAACAAACGACATAATTTGGTTCTGAATGATTGGTCCTATATACAGCACGGCGCTTGTTAGTAGACCGATTAAAACAAGAAACACAATTAAGATTGAAACGCCACGATGTATTTTTTTACTGAGTATATTAACGAACGGTCTCAGTAAGTAATAGATAATGAGCGCAATGACAATTGGAGCAAACAATGTCTGAAACAAAACCGCTATTGGCCTGAAAATAAAATCTACGAGCGAGCCTAAATAGATAATCAGAAAAATAATGATAATCCAACAAGCGAATCGAAACGCTTTACTCTCCATCAAGGTATGTATGCCCTCCTTCCATTTCCTTCTCATGTGTATTCAAAAGAGATTTGTAAAAACACTATATCACAAAATACCTGAAATCCAATGAAATTTCCATTTCTACAGTTTGAAGTTGCTAGAATAGGGAATATCTCAAATACTATGATCCACTAAAAGGGTGAGCGCAATGCGAATAGTAACCGGAGAAGAAATGGCAAGCGTTGAAGCGATTACCATGAATAAAATTGGTTTACCTGGTGTTGTGTTAATGGAAAATGCAGGCAGAGAGATTGCCCGTAAGCTGATCGAGCAGTACGGTGATAAACGCTATTTACTATTAATAGGTGCAGGGAATAATGGCGGAGACGGTTTTGCTGTTGCACGAATGCTAATGGAGCAAGGGATCACTGTCATGACATGTATTATACCGGATGAAAGTCGCTTCGGTGGGGATGCAAAGCAACACAAGCGAATATATGAGCAGAGTGGTTACAGATGGAAGTACTGGCATGATATCGAGTCAGAATGGTTGGAACTGCTTTGCGAAATAGATGTTATTGTTGATGCGATGATCGGAACTGGGATAAAGGGTTCGCTAAAAGATCCTTATCCAGCTATTATAAAACAACTAAATCGGTCACAGAAGGAGATTGTATCCATTGATTTACCGACTGGCGTACCGGCAGATGAAACAGCGATTGCTCATGAAGCGGTGTATGCAGGCAAGACGTATTCATTACAGCTCATGAAGCTAAGCTATTTTTTAGAAGCGACAAAACCATTTTACGGGAAGATGGAAGTGTTGCCAATTGGTGTGCCACCAGCTACGTTCAAGCACCTTGAAAAGCAACGTTGCGTCTGGGGAGAGGAAGAAGTTTTTCATAGCTGGTTTACCTCTAGTTCGTTTGCACATAAAGGGAAGAATGGTCGGATTGGTATTATCGCCGGAAATGACAACATGCCTGGTGCAGCAAGTCTTGTCACGACGGCGGCGGTTCAAAGTGGTGCAGGCTTAACAACTGTTGGAACAACCCGTCCTGTCATCCAAGCCATTGCCACTCATGTGAAAGAGGCAATGTTTACGACGCTATCCTCGGATAAAGACGGGATATTGGCTCCTACAGAAAGCGAACTGTTAGCATTTTATGAGAATAAGACGGTTTTAACAATTGGACCAGGTATTGGAAGAGGAGGGCATGTGAAGGACGTTGTCTCACATGCGATTACTCATTTTAAAGGACCATTAATTTTAGATGCAGATGCTTTACATGTCGTTCCAAGCTGTCTTGAGTCCATACGTAAGCGTCAAGCACCTTTAATTATAACGCCCCACCCTGGAGAGATGTCGATGCTGACAGGCTATGGAGTCGAGCACATAAAGCAGAGGCGATTTGAAGTTGCTGAGGCGTTCGCACGGACAAATGGGATCTATGTCGTTTTAAAGGGACCTCATACGATTGTAGCGATGCCTGATGGCTTTCTGACTGTCAATATGTCAGGGAATGAAGGGTTAGCTAAAGGGGGATCGGGTGACGTATTAACTGGTATGATAACTGCATTGGTTACGAGGCAAAAAACGCAAGTCGCTTTATCGACTTCTGTTTATTTACACGGTTATGCAGCTGATTTATATAAAGAAGAAGGATGGAGTACAGATAGCATTACGCCAAGTCATTTAATTGCTAAACTGCCGGATGCGTTTAAAGTGGTAACATCAAAGTCATGATAGTGGGTAAAACTGGGCATACTGATACAATCATAGGAAAAGGAGTCTAGACACAATGAAAAAAACACCATTTATGTATATGACGGTATTTACTGCTCTATCACTGCTCGCTGCTTGTAATCAAGATGAGGGTCCAGGTGAAATGAACCCTAATCCAGAGCCTGGAACTGTAGAAGAAGACAATGGCGCACAAGAGAATGAAACGATGATGTCGTATATTCGTTTAGATGATGCGCTACAACATTTTAACAATGCGTTTCCAGATGCATCACTTACATCTGTTAAGTACGATGCTCAAAATCTACATTATGAATTAGATGGTATAGATGACGATTCCGAATATGAACTGGTCATACATGCAGAAACGGAAGAAGAGATCAATCAACAAACAGAACCTCTCGATGCTGAAGATGCTGGAGGTGTTGAACGTGAAAGAGAAGCCATTGAGTTAGAGGGTTTAATTGAACCAACTGATGCTGTAGGGACTGCTCAAAATGAAATTTCTGGTGCGATGAGAAGTTGGGAGCTCGAACGAGACGGAAACCGAATTTACTATGAAGTGAAAATTGAAGTAGACCAGGAAGAACACGAAGTAACCATTGATGCCGAATCCGGAGAGATTATTGAAATTGATCGAGATTAAAAGAGTGTAAGGTGCTTATGTAACAAATAGGCACCTTATTTTTTATGCTTCTTACGATAAATGCTATGATTGGATAAAGACAATAGGGGGGGGAACGAATGAGTACCCATCTTTTTTTATTTGGAAGCGGGCCTCCGTTTACAGAAAAATTAGGTAAGCGTTTCGTCGAGGTCATGAGAGAGAAAACATGCATCATTTTTGTTATCGATCGACCTGGAATTAATGATTATCGTAAAATGTACGAGGGAATGTTGAAGTCGTTAGGGGTGCATTGTTTATTTCGCCCGCTGCCAGCAGTGTCAGAGCAGGGAATTTGCGATGAATTGAAGGCTTGCGGAGGGATTATAATCGGCGGTGGAAATACAGAGAAATACATAGATGAATTGGTGGAAACAACGATTGGTCCAACGATTAGAGATCAATTTCATACAGGTATTCCTGTTGCTGGGTTTTCCGCAGGCGCCATTATGAGCATGGAGAAAAGCATGATATCGGCTAAAGACCATCCAAGTAAACGTTTAAACGTGCGGAAGGGATTAGGTTTGCAACAGCAAACACAAGTGGCCGTTCATTTTAGTGAATGGAAGGAAGAGGAACATTTACGTATGATAACGAAAGACTATGGGATTGAAGGGTTTGGTATTAATGAAAAATCTGGTATTTATTTTAAAAACGGAACAAAAGAAATGATTGAAGGATCAGGTGTTTACAAGATTCATGCAGGTGTTTTACACAAGCTGGAGGTAGAAAACAGATGAACATCGTTTATCGGGAAGCTAGAAAAAAAGACGCAAAAAGCATGATCGACCATGTGAAGTTTGTTTTCACGGAGAACCCTACTTTTTATGGAACGCGGGCAGATGAATTTCAAATGACTATTGAACAAGAAGAACAATGGATAGAAAAACATCAGAAACATGGCTTTCTTTATTTGGCAGAAATAGATGACGTAATAGCGGGAATGATTCATTTCCTCCCTTCAAAAAGCAAACGTTTTTCCCATCAAGGTATGGTAGGCATTAGTATAAAGGAGTTTTATGCAGGGCAAGGAATTGGTACTGAATTAATGACTCGCCTTTTACGCTGGGCAAAAGCTCAAGCGAATATTGAAAAGGTCTCATTGGAAGTTTTTTCCAATAATGAACGCGGTCTTTCTTTATATAAGAAGTTAGGCTTTCAAGAGGAAGGCCGATTAAAAAGAAATGCGCGTCTTGATGATGGTACATATGTAGATGATATTCGCATGGCGCAGTTTGTTTGAGTTACATACATTCGTGTGTTTCGGATTTCCGGAAGCCATAGAAGGCCGAAATCCGCTCAGGTTCCTTTTTAGAGATTGTTACAGTGTATAGAAAGATTCAGATTGACTGTTACGTTACGTTATAGGTTAGGCTAAGTAGAAGAAGGGGGGATTAGATGGAACTCACAATTGGTCCATTTGCAAAACAAGTAGGCACAACGGTTCGAACATTACGGTATTATGATCAAATTGGCTTACTTGTGCCACTTCGTTTGAACGATAAAAGTCAGAAGCTTTATACAAGCTTAGAATGGAAAACGTATCAGCAAATTGCTGTATGTAAATATTTAGGGATGACACTTGATGAAATTAAAGCACAGCTTGAAGATCGTATCATGAGTGGTGAAGAGTTGCTAGCCTTTCAAAAACAAGTGATTGAGAAAAAACAGACTGAATTAAATGAAACAATGAAACTTATCACAAGGGCGCAACGTTTATATGAAGTAGAGAACCCGATTAGCGGAGTGACCGATGAATTAACATTTAGTTTATTAGATGCATTTAGGCGTGAAAAAGATCAAATTCAAGCATTTAAACAGTATTTCTCTGGTGACAAAGCGATTGTTTCACAACTAGATAAATATAACGAACCATCGTTACAGCAAACAATGGATAAAGAAGGATTGCAGTTCTGTTTGAATGTCCATTGGGCCATGCAAAAAGGAGAAACACCGGACAGTCCTTATATAAGAGAATTGATTCAACGTTTAGTAGAACGTAACCCAGAGTTGAGAAAAATGATCGCAATTGTAAAAGATGATGCATTTATTCAAAAACATAGTGATTTGTTTAATCTGTATTTTCCAGAGGAGTTAGGCGACTTTATTTATACCGCGCTTACGAATTATATGCATGTGGAAGAGGAGTAATGAAATGGAAGAGAAACAGCATCAATCCATTAATATCAAAGCGTTTATTGCCATGATTCGGCCATTCTTACCACGAAAGCTATTGCTTGTGCTTGCAGTCGTCCTTGTTGTTTTTGAGACGGCGCTTGCTCTCATTGTACCGCTGTTAACCATGAACTTTATTGATGAGATGACGGTGATCGGGTTTGAGTGGTCAACCATAGCCTTATTAGGAGCTGTATTTTTAGCGCAGTTAGTTATGTCAGGAATCGCCATCTATACAATGGTCTATATCGGTCAAAAGGTCGTTTATTCTTTAAGAGAAACGGCTTGGAAGCGGATCTTGCACTTACCTGTTTCATTTTTTGATCGTCATTCATCAGGAGAAATGATGAGTCGCATGACGAATGATACCCTTGTCATTAAAGACTTTATGACGATGCAATTAATTCCTTTTATTTCGGGATTAATCTCTATTATCGGTTCAATTATTATTCTGTTTGTTTTAGACTGGAAAATTACCCTTATGATGCTAGCGGTAGTACCAGCATCCTTACTTGTCATGATGCCACTAGGTAGAAAAATGTATCGTGTCTCCCGCTCCTTACAGGATGAAACAGCTTCATTCCAAGGTGATTTAGGACGTGTGCTCGCTGATATTCGTCTTGTAAAGGCGTCTTTAGCTGAAGATCAAGAGAAACAAGTAGGCATTAATCGAATGGCAAATCTATTTGGTTTCGGTTTACGTGAAGGAAAGATCATGGCTGTCATCCAGCCAATTATGATGAGTTTAATGCTTATTATGCTCGTTGTGATTTTTGGTTATGGTGGAATGCGTGTTGCGGCTGACACATTAACAGCAGGGGCTCTTGTTGCCATTATCTTTTATTTATTTCAAATATCTGTTCCATTTACGCAGATGGCCAACTTCTTTACGCAATTACAGAAAGCACTGGGTGCAAGCGAACGGATGGAAACCATATTGAGTGCAGAAGTAGAACAAGATTCGTTAGAGACAACGAATACGGTTGAACAACTTGATGCGTTAGCCTTTCAAGATGTGTCGTTCCAGTATGCTGATGACAAAAAAATTCTTCAGCATGTTACCTTTACAGCTCGGGTTGGCGAAATGACAGCTTTTGTAGGCCCGAGTGGGGCTGGGAAAACGACGTTGTTCTCACTCATTGAACGATTCTATTTGCCAACAGATGGAACCATTCAGTACCGTGGTGTGTCAACAGCATCTATACCTCTTAATGAATGGAGAGAGAAGATTGCATATGTTTCACAAGACTCTCCTATTATGTCAGGGACGATACGAAGCAATTTAACGTATGGGTTGGAGCATGTTCCCAACGACTTTGTCGAGGAGGCCGTGCATGCTGCCAATTTAAAACAGTTTTTAGAAGGATTGCCTGATGGATTAGAAACAGAGGTTGGAGAGAGAGGCGTTCGTTTATCAGGTGGCCAAAAACAGCGACTCGCTATTGCAAGGGCAATGATACGAAATCCTAAAATTTTGCTTCTTGATGAAGCAACCGCACACTTGGATAGCGCGTCAGAAAAGCTCGTTCAAGAAGCACTTGAACGATTAATGACTGGACGTACAACGTTAGTCATTGCACACCGACTTGCGACTGTCCGCAACGCTGATCAATTAATTGTACTAGAAGGTGGCAAAGTAACAGGTTCAGGAACTCATCAAGAATTATTAGAGAAACACAGCTTGTATCAAGAGCTTGTTAAGCAGCAGCTTCATGTAGATTAAAGAAAGCGATCGCGACCTACCGTTAAAGAGGCGCGATCGCTTTTTTTAGGCATTTGGAAAAGACGGATCTGATTTTAATTCCCGGATTTGATCAATATGGCGTTGCTCGTGATATGTCCGTAAGTCAACCCATTGTTGTAGAGATAAACGACCAAAGACAGGATGCTTTGCTGATTGTTTATCAAGTCGATCCTGTTCAGTAGTCGCCACTTCTTCGTCAAGTAGCTGCTTTTCTTGCTGTAACCGCTCAAGCAAGGTAGTTTTAAAAAACGGGCCAGGGTTAGGGGCGACGATATCTGGAGCTTCAATTTTAATTGAACGGTCTAATGCTCGTTCAATTGGTTTAATCGGTGCTTCGTCTTCTTTATTTTTGGTTAGCGTGTATTGCAACGTTAATAAGACTTGATGATCCATTTTAATTAAGTGATCACATACTTCTCCAATGGTCCAATTCGAGTTAATACGGAAGTTAAGCTGTTCGTCTGTCAAAGCATCTAGTTCTTGTACTAATTGATTTCGAACATCCATTCTACTTACGTTAGGCATATCGCATGTCTCCTTTTTCAATCGATGTAGCTTGTTTTCGCTATTAACCGTGAAAGTCCTTGTCCCTTTTTGTTGAATCAAAGTGATTTTAGTGTAAAATACGATAAAAGATAACCTATCATCACGCGATGGTACAGTCGTTCAGTTAATCGCAAAAGTCACTGTCATAAAGGAGTGAGTAGATGGTTAAAACAGATAAGCTAGCCTCCTAAACTAGAAACGATTTCATTTAGGAGGCGGAAATATGACATTTACAGTGATAAATCGAAGAAGATGGAAGCGCGAAGAAATGTTTGCGCATTATATAAAGCAAAAGACCACATTTAGCATAACAACGGAGCTCCAAGTAGATGTGCTGTACAAAAGGGTGAAGCAAAAAGGATATAAATTTTATCCGGCCTTTCTCTATATGGTGACATCTGTTGTTAACAATCATGTAGCCTTTCGAATGAGCTTTAACCAAGAAGGAGAGCTTGGCTATTGGTCTCACCTTGAACCGGTCTATACGATTTTTCATGAGAAGACAAAGCTTATCTCAGGTATTTGGACGTCAATGAATAAACACTTTGGTCACTTTCATACATCTTACTTACAGGATGCTATGACGTATCAAGGTAGCCAAGCGCTTTTTCCAAAAAAGCAGGTGCCTGAAAATGCGGTTTCCATTTCAATGATACCGTGGACATCTTTTACAGGGTTTAACTTAATGATTCATCAAGACATCAATCATCTTCTTCCTATCGTTACTGCTGGGAAGCTAATTGAAAAAAATCAATCGCTCTACTTGCCTGTATCATTACAAGTCCACCATGCTGTTTGCGATGGATACCATGCAAGTGTCTTTATGAACGATTGTCAACGAATGGCTAATCAAGCACATGAATGGTTGAAATAAAGCGTAAACACCAATTCTAAAAAGAATTGGTGTTTTTCATTCGATTGAAATTTCATTTTCAGGGAATGAATAATGTAGGAAAGGAGTGTTAGAATGCGTGCAGTAGCAATTGATCAGTATGGTGGGATTGAACAGCTGAAAGAAATAGAAATGGAAAGACCAACGGTAGAATCGGGACAGGTACTCGTTCGTTTAGAAGCGACATCGATTAACCCAATTGATTGGAAGCTCCGTGAAGGATACTTACAGCAGATGCTAGATTGGTCCTTTCCCATTGTGTTAGGTTGGGATGCGGCTGGTGTTATTGAAGAGGTAGGAGAAGAAGTAACAGAGTGGAAAGTAGGAGATCGGGTTTTTGCTCGTCCAGAAACGACGCCACATGGCACGTATGCCGAATTTGTAGCCGTGGACGCCCATTTATTGTCTTTTATACCTGATAATATGACTTCTGTAGAGGCGGCAGCTGTTCCTCTTGCAGGACTAACGGCATGGCAGTCACTCTTTACCTATGGCCATTTAACAAAAGGAGATCGAGTGTTAATTCACGCTGGCGCAGGTGGTGTCGGTCACCTGGCAATTCAACTAGCAAAACATGCAGGGGCATACGTTTATACGACCGCTAGTAAAAAAAACCATGAGCTCGTTAAAAAATTAGGGGCTGATGAAGTGATTGATTATAAAACGGAATCGTTTGAAGAGCGCTTATCCGAGCTAGATCTTGTTTTTGATACAGTTGGAGGAGATGTCCAGTTCAATAGCTACAAGGTGCTAAAAAAGAAAACCGGTCGACTTGTTACAATTGTGGGCGTACCAGACGAAAAGGAAGCCGCTAGGTACGATGTTAAAGCCCATGGTGTATGGCTAAAACCTGACGGTGAACAATTAAAACGGCTAGCAGGCCTTATGGAAGAAAGCCAGCTAAAAGTGGTCATTCATGCGTCTTATCCTTTTGGGGAAAAAGGAATAAAAGACGCCCACTCTCTTAGTGAAACGGGCCATGTATCAGGAAAAATCGTCATTACGTTTTAATGAAAGTGGAGTTCTTCTTTCTCGCAAAGAAGGACTTTTTTTTATTTTTTCTAACTGAAATAAAATTTTATTTATAATGATTTAATAATTGACATATAATTTCAGTAGAATGATAATAAGAGTAGGTAACAAGCTTTTAATGGACTCCTTTCAACTTTTCATGTGAATAACGTTCGTTAAAAGTGTTTTGGCTTATTAGGAACTAGAGTGAAGGATGTGAGCAGTGTTGTTAGACAAATTACAGACGGAACTACGAAACATTCGTTCCATGAATCTCGACGAAATGAATCGCTACGATATTCTCAAGTTAATGAATGAAGAAGATGCGACAGTGCCAACAGCAATTGAACGCGCACTTGAAGAAATTGAAGCAGCGACAACCCTTGTCATTGATTCCCTTTCTTCTGGTGGCAGGCTTATTTATGCTGGTGCGGGAACATCTGGACGTTTAGGCGTGCTAGATGCAGTTGAGTGCACACCAACATTTGATATGCCGGCAGAGCGGGTGTTAGGTCTTATAGCAGGAGGAGAGGGTGCTTTTTTAAAAGCAGTTGAAGGAGCTGAAGACGAGCGTATTCTTGGTGCGAATGAATGTAAGCGCATTAATGTATCCGAGAAAGATACTATTATTGCGTTAGCAGCAAGTGGGCGCACCCCTTATGCAATTGGTGTATTAGAGGAAGCAAACAAAAGGGGCGCTCATACGGTAGCGATTAGTTGTAATCGTCATGCAGAAATGAGTCCCTATGCAGATGTTGCGATAGAACTGGAAACGGGTCCAGAAGTACTGACTGGCTCAACCCGCTTAAAAGCAGGAACGGCGCAAAAGCTTGTATTAAACATGATTTCGACGGTTTCCATGATTGGTATTGGCAAAGTGTATCAAAATTTAATGGTAGATGTTCAGCCGACGAATGCAAAGCTTGTTGAACGCTCAAAACGAATTGTCATGGAAGCAACCGATGCGAATGCAGGAGATGCCGAACGTGCTTTACAAGAAGCGGATGGTCATGTGAAAACGGCGATCGTCATGCTACTGTTAGACTGCACTGGACACGAGGCAAAAGCGAAATTAGAAAAGGCGAATGGGTTTATTCGAAAAGCAGTGAATTCATAAGAGGAAGGTGAAGTGCATGAACAAAGACCAACAAATGGCCTCAGCTATTTTAAAGCATGTTGGTGGAAAAGAGAATGTTGACAACCTCACGAACTGCATGACAAGAGTACGTATTAGGGCAAAAGACGACACGGCGGTGGATAAGGAAGGCTTAAAAAAAATTGATGGGGTTATGGGTGTAGTAGAAGACGATACATGGCAAATTGTCGTCGGCCCAGGAACGGTGAATGTCGTCACAGCAGAAATTCAAAAGCTTATAGGTGAAGATAACGAGTTATCATTTGAAGAAAAAAATGCCAGGGATGCTGCAGCTCGAAAAGAACGAAATAAAACACCGTTTAAGCAGTTTTTAAGACGACTCGGAAATATCTTTATTCCGCTTATTCCTGGTTTAGTTGCGTCAGGTATTATAAATGGCGTCGCACAATTCTTAATTAACTATGGGTTGAGAACGGAAGATCACACTTGGCTCCTGTTGATGACGATTCTTGGCGGCGGCTTGTTCATGTATCTAGCGATTTTAGTAGGTTGGAATACAGCAAAAGAATTTGGTGGAACACCGGTTTTAGGGGCCATCGCAGGTATGTTTATTTTTAATCCGGCTCTTGAGCAGGTAACGATTTTTGGTGAGCAGCTTCAGCCTGGACGTGGTGGACTGTTTGGCGTTATTTTCGCTGCATGGCTAATGGTCTTCTTTGAACGAACCATTCGGAAGGTTATGCCAAGATCAATCGATATCATATTTACATCTCTATTTACAGTATTAATCGTAGGAGCGCTTTCTATTTACGCTGTCATGCCTGTAGCAGGTGTGTTAGCAGAAGGCATTACATCAGGTATCAATTCGGTCTTATCAATTGGAGGCCCACTTGCAGGAGCAGTAATGGCAGGTTTCTTCTTACCGCTTGTAATGGTTGGGCTTCATCACGGCTTAACGCCTATTCATTTAGAGCTCATTAACACGTTTAATTTTACAACATTACTACCTATTCTAGCGATGGCAGGAGCAGGTCAAGTTGGTGCTGCTATTGCGATCTTTATTAAAACGAAAAACCAACGTTTACGCACTATTATTAAAGGTGGTTTGCCTGTAGGGTTTTTAGGAATAGGTGAACCGTTATTATATGGCGTAACCCTTCCTTTAGGACGACCGTTTATAACAGCGAGTATGGGAGCTGCTGTCGGTGGAGCCATACAAGCATCGTTTGGAACAGGGGCGCTAGGGATTGGTGTTTCAGGCCTATCGCTGACGCCACTCATTGCGGAAGGGAATTACGTGCAATATTTAATTGGAATTGCTGTAGCGTATTCATTAGGCTTTCTATTTACGTACTTGTTCGGCTTCAAAGAAGAAATGGCTAAAGGAATCTAGGAGTGTGAGCAATCATGAAACTCGGTGCATCGGTTTATCTTCATGTACCAATTGAAGAACAGCTACCCTATTTAGAAAAAATCAATGAATATGGTTTTCAAACACTCTTTACATCCCTTCATATTCCAGAAGACGATGTCAGTCTATATGCCGAGCGCTTGAAACGGCTAGGTCGTTTTGCAGAAGAGAAGGGGATGGCACTTGTATGCGATGTATCCCCTCAGTCAATGGCTCATCTACAACTAACTTGGGAAAATGCTAGTCTTTTACGAGATTGGGGTGTAACCGGATTGCGAATCGATTATGGTATGGAGGCAGAAATTGTTGCTGATATCTCCAGATCCTTAGCGATTATTGTCAACGCAAGCACCGTAAAGGCGGAAGACATTGCAGCATTAAAGCAAGCAGGGGTGTCGTTTGACCACATTGAGGGATGGCATAATTTTTATCCTCGTCCAGAAACTGGGTTAGGTCGAGAGAATTTCAACAACATGAATGAGCGCTTACAACAGGCGGGCTTTAAGCGAATGGCGTTTATTCCTGGCGATGGAAAGCGAGGACCACTCTATGAGGGACTGCCAACGTTAGAAGCGCATCGCCGTTGGAGTCCATTTGCCGCTTGGCTTGATTTATATAGCCATAAAGCCGTAGATACGGTAATCGTCGGTGACCCTCAATTAAATGAGAGTAGTTTACAACAGTTAGCGGTTTTTCAACAGCAAGGCGTTATTTTATTGCGAGCAAAAGCGTATGTGGACGTTCCTCCTATCATTGATAAACATTGTAATCGACCCGACGAAGCAAGAGATGTTATTCGTTCAGTCCAATCACGAGGAATGGCTCAACAAACGAAACAAAAGGTTAAACCAAACCAAACCATTGAGCGTTTGGTTGGTTCAATAACCATGGATAATGAACGGTACGGACGCTATCAAGGAGAAATTCAACTAACAAAGCGGGATTTACAAGCCGATGCGAAAGTGAATGTTATTGGTAGAGTGATTGAAGAAGATCGTCCTTTACTGAACTACCTAAAGGCCAATCAACCGTTTTGTATTAAATGGATCTAGCATGTGATGAAAGCCGGGCATAGAAAGAAGTATGCCCGGTTTATTTTTTATGACCAATTGCAACTTTTCAATCCATTGCACCGTATAATAGAATAGAAGAAAAGGGGGAGCGAGTAATGAATAGAAGGAAACAACGTATCATGTTAATCTTTGTTGTACTCTGTCTCGTATTCATGTTTCCGATGCAGGCGTTTGCGAGTGTTACCGTTGACGATGAAGCAAATTTCTTTTCTGCTGAGGAGATTGCTGCTATTGAAGCAGCCGCAAACGATACATACTTTAATTATTATGTCACTACAGTAGAAGGTACGAATGGGCAATCTCCTTCAAACGCGGCACTAGAGGTCATTGAACGTGTCGGTAGTGAAGGCTATCACTATTCCATTTTTATTGACGCAGAGGCAAGTGAAGTGTATTTAAACTACATACCTAATGGAGAAGCGGAGTCTGTTATTGGCAATGAGCGAAATGCCGTGCAAATTATTGATAATGAGTTCTTGCCAGCGGCTTCTACAGGAGAATACGGTCAGGGCGTTATAAATATAATGGATCATCTTGAAAGAGAGCGAACGAGTGGGACAGTTGCTGCGTTTTTATTTGTTGGAGCCTTAGGGATTGCCCTTATCGTTTCGTTGTTTTACCTACGAGCACAGAAGAAAAAGCGTCTAGCGCATGTTCACTCTCTTCTTGACCGACAAAAGCGAATTTTAGCAGATGTTTTAAAGCCTTATCACGAAGCAAAAGAGCGTGTGGAGCTTTCTCGTGGTAATACGCAGCAATTGTTTATTGACAAACAAGAAGAGCTTTTTGCGATTTTAACAAACGCTCAAGAACAAGAACAGGAACTAAAAACATGGCTTGACGGAGCTGGTAAGAAAAAGAAAAATGACGTTTTACAAGCAACAGTTGATTTCACGAACAGCATTACTGCTCAAGAAGAACAACTTGAAACGAAAAAAGAACAATTAAAAGAAATGTTCGATCAGGAGCTGAAAATTTCAGGGTTAATCAAAGCGATTGAAGAGAAAGTAACAGGTATAAGAGACACGCTTGAAGAGATGAAGCGCAAAACAAATCTTCCGTATACGTACTTGGAAAGTGATATCCAAGCGGCAGAAGAAAAAATGGCGGAAATGTCGGCAGCTGATGATTCACTTGACTATCTGTATGCTGCGCAATTAGCAGAGGCAGCCGAGGAGGCATGTGCGACAGCAGAAACACATGTTGACCAAATTAAGACGCTTTTAGCGAAAGAAGCTGAATTGATCGAACGAATTGACAAGCAAGGTAGAGAGATTGATCAAATTGTAGAGCGAGAGCAATTACGCTTAAAAGAGGAAGACCCTCACGCATTATTAGAAGCTGCTCGACAATCCCATTCTCAGCTACACCATGCAATAGAGGTCGGAAACGCGAAAGAAGCGATCCACATCTACGATTCAATGGATGCAGCAATTAACGATGCGCTTCAGCGAGTAAAGCAGTTACTTGTGTACCGAGATGAAACAAAAAGAGAACTAAGCGAATTACAGGAGAGTATGCGGGCCATTCGACTTGATCCAGAATCGTTTCGCATTCAAATGGATAAAGTGCGTCATACGTATCACTCCTCCCATTGGCATTCGATAGAATCCGATTATCATGAGGCAACCAATTTGTATGATCGTATGCTCCATACGATGAATGACGTTGACAAGATGCTTCAGCTCGACAGCCAAGAATATAAAAAGGCCAATCAAACCATGCAGGACTTATTGGCACAATATAAAACATTAACCGAATTACATGGGCAAAGCTTCTATCTATTTGACCGGTTAGAACAGCAGAAACAATCTCTATATAGAGAAGCGAGAGCGATGAATGATGATATTCAATCATTGGAGCATCAGCTTCACCACCATCGACTTCGGTTTAACAGTCATCGCATAGAAGAATTGTATCGTTCTGTGACGAATGCTATTCGCTTATTAGACGTTACGCCAATCCAGTTATTTTCCGTAGAAGATGAATTAGAGCACGTAAAGCAAGAGTTTCCTTATGTCCAAAAAGAAGTGCAATCGTTTATTCAAGATAAAGAGCGATTGGAGCGAGAGTGGCGAGATGTCTCTTCTTCCTATCAGCATATGTCCCGAAAGCTAGGTTTGAATTTTAGCCAGTCGACGTTCAAAAGGCGCTATGATGAATCTGCTCGACAAGTGGACTATTTGATTACGGAGGGACAATTTGCAAGTGCTAAACGAGAGATTGATTTAACACGGAGATTAGTAGATGAAATGCGTGATGAAGAACGAAGAATGGCAAGGAAAGCTGCTCAAACAGCAGCAGTACTTCATACAGTAAACCGAAACAATAACCGTGGCTCACGAGGAGGAGGTTCAGGCGGTTCACGCGGGGGTGGTTTTGGAGGTTCCGGAGGCTCGCGAGGAGGCGGCTTTGGAGGTTCCGGTGGCTCAGGCGGTTCGCGAGGAGGCGGTCGAAGTATGGGCGGCCGCGGAGGTGGATCCAGCTTCCGAGGAAAAGGTGGCGGACGAAAGTTTTAGATGAGGCTTACTCCTAAGCCTCTTTTTTTAGTATGTACCAATAAGTCTGGTATGATCTGGATAAGTATAGTTTAAGAAAGAAGGCGAGCGCTCAATGAAGATTGTCATAAGCGATCCAGCGGCAAAATGGTTTAAAGAAGACTTTTCGATGGGGAAAAACGATAAGATTAAATTCTTTTCGAAAGTGTATGGTTCTAGTCCTGTACAAGAAAACTTTGCCCTAGGTTTTACAGCAGAGGATGCACCAAATAAAATGGCTGTAAAAACGGAGAGGAATGGCGTTGAATTTTTTGTTGAAGAAGAAGATGTCTGGTTCTTCGACGGGCACGATCTGTATGTTGATTATGATGAAAAAGAAGATGAGTTACTTTTTGATTATAAGAAATAGAACCTACCTAAAACAAGCTAGCTCCTAACAATACGATTAGAGATCAAACACTTCAGGTTCTTAAAGGAGGAGAAAATGGCAGATTATATTAAAGAGATGCGAGCATTAATTGGGCGACGACCATTTATTCTCGTTGGCGCAACCATTCTGGTCTATAATCGTGCAGGGGAAATCTTGCTACAACATCGGAAAGATACGGATGAATGGGGATTGCCCGGTGGGGTCATGGAACTTGGGGAAAGTTTTGAAGAAACGGCAGCAAGGGAGTTATGGGAAGAGACAGGCTTGCAGGCGAAAGCTTTCACATTCGTCGATTTAGTTTCAGGTAAAGACTATTACTTTCAATATCCCAACGGTGATGAAACCTATAATGTAAGCGCGGTTTACCGAGCTGAGGAAGCGTTCGGAACATTAGGTGGTAGTGATGGCGAGAGCTTAGCGCTTGCATACTTCCCTAAGGAAGATTTACCAGCAAAAATGGATTCGCGTGCAGTTCTTATCTTAAAAAAGCAACTGAAATAAATAAGGATAAGTGAACAAAGCGATCCGTACCTGTTTGTGACAAAATCTATCGTCACGACTAAGGCAACCATAAATAATGACTAGAGCAGGCTAACGCTACTATACGAGTGTAAACTGCTTTTTTTTTCGTCTTTGTTTCGTTTAGGGATTGCTATTCTTTAAGGGAGTAGTATAATCGTAAATGAGTATCATTATCATTTGGTTTATGGGGGAGAATAGATTGAAGACAGCGAGTAAATTTTTATCTGTACTATCGATTGGCTTGTTAGCAGCATGTGGCGGTGGAGAAACAAATTCTGACCAGTCTTCTAACCAAGGCAACAGTGAAGAAAGTATAACAGTTTCAGACATTCACGGTGAACATACATTTGAGTCAATACCTGAGAAAGCAGTTGTTCTTGATTGGATTTTTGCGGAAAATCTTCTATCTCTAGGAATAGAGCCAACAGGAATGGCTGAAATTGAATCCTACCAAGAATGGGTAGATATTGGTTCAGAGGGATTAGAAAATACAGTAGATGTTGGTTCACGATCAGAACCGAATCTAGAAGCTATTGCCCAACTAGAACCAGATGTCATCTATGCGATTAATTTTAGGGCGGATGCGATGATGGAAGAGTTGGAGAAGATCGCGCCAGTACTTGTATATAATCCTTATCCAGAGGAAGAACTTGGTCAAACACAGTACGAAGAGATGGAAGAAACGTATCTAGAAATGGCTAAATTATTTGATAAGGCCGATGAGGCGAACGATGTGCTAGCTGATTTAGAGACGACATATGAAGAAGCACAACAGGCACTGTCTGAAATAGAGTTAGACACAAAAGAATTTGCGTTAACGATGGCATACAGTGATAATCAAGCACCTGCTTTTCGCATTTCTACACCGAATGCCCTAGCTGTTGAGATTTTAGAACGAATGGGGTTAGAAAATGTCTACGATTCAGGAAGCTTTGAGCCTTACGGATTCTCAACAGTAGGTGTGGAAGAGTTTACTAAAGTAGAAGATGCAAATCTCTTACATATTGTACAAGGTGATGACAATGTGTTTGAAAATCAACTAAAAGATAATTCTGTCTGGAATGACCTTACGTTTACGAAGGAAGATCGTGTTTATGCTCTTGGTGGCGACACATGGCCATACGGTGGACCGTTATCAGCAGAAAAACTAGTACACCGCACGTTAGAAGTGTTAGATCAATAGAGAATGGCTGTAATGAAATACCAAAAAAATAAGTCCGCTCTGTCTTTTTTGCTAGGGAGCTTGATTCTAATTGGGTTGTCTATTGTTCATCTCATACAAGGTCAAGCGGATTTAACAATCGTTGATTTGTTTTCAAGCTGGGATCAGCGAACCGAGGCGATTATGGGTGTACGCTTCCCTCGGTTAATTGTTGGGATCCTTGCTGGAGGCTGTTTAGCTATGGCTGGTTTGGTTTTACAGACAATGACGAAAAATCCATTAGCCTCTGCCGGAACATTGGGTATTAATGCAGGGGCTTATCTATTCGTTGTCATTGGTACCCTGTTCTTTCCAGGTGTGAACGCATCTTTTCTTTTTTCGTTTTTAGGAGCTTGTTTTGCGGCTTTTCTTGTCTTTATGCTAGCTGGAAAAACGATGTCACCGGTGCGGGTTGTACTAACAGGTATGATTATTACATTACTGTTCGGCGCGTTAACAAGCAGTCTCCAGCTCATGTATGAGCAAGAATCCAATGGCTTGTTTTTATGGGGTGCGGGTACATTAATGCAAAATGACTGGTCTGGTGTCGCTTTTATTTGGCCGTTTGCGCTCCTATTGGGACTACTAGCCATCCTAAGTGGAAAGAAATTTGATCTTATACATTTGGGTGATGAAGCGGCAAAAGGCTTAGGTTTACCTTTAGGATTTGTTAAGACATGGGGATGGGCACTAGGAATTCTGCTTGCGTCTGCAACAGTCAGTGTAGTTGGACCGATTGGTTTTATTGGATTAATGGCACCACATCTTGTCCGATTAATGGGTATTCGTGGACACCGTCTACAGTTTGTCCATACGTTTATGTGGGGGGCTGTTATTCTTATTGCAGCAGACGTGCTTTCGCGATTCATTTCACCGAATAGTGAACTTCCTGTTGGGGCGATGACCGCTTTTATTGGAAGTCCGTGGTTAATGTATTTAGCCTACAAAGCTGCTCGGAAAATGAGAAGCGATAAACAAAAGCTAAATAGTTCAAAAAAAACGTTGAACCCTGTTGTTGTTACTACTTCTCTTATATGTGTATCACTTCTAGTCGCTTATGTGTCCATTTCTTTTGGAGGTGGACAATTCACGAGTATACAAGAAATGTTCACAGGCAAAATAGTTGATCAAGTCATGGTTCAGTTTCGTTGGCCAAGGGTCTTGGTTTCCTTTTTGGTCGGAGCATTGCTCGCTTTATGTGGAGCACTCTTGCAGAACGTCTTAAAAAATCCATTAGGCGATCCGTCTATTATTGGCATCACCTCTGGAGGTGGGGCTGGTGCACTTCTTATTCTTGTGTTATTTCCATCGTTACCGTACTTCTTTTTACCGTTAGGTGCTGTAATAGGCTCCATTATTGCCGTTTTAATCGTCATTTTGGCGACGAAAAAATCTGGTTTTGAGCCAATCTCTTTGGCACTAATGGGCGTGGCGGTATCAGCGATGGCTTCCGGTGTTATTCAAATCTTAACGGTCAAAGCGAGTTTAAGTGTCTCGCCTGCGCTTGTATGGTTAGCGGGAAGTACATACAGTTCCACCTGGAACAATGTCTTCATGTTATTGTTGATGCTGCTCATACTTGTTCCGTTTACTCTTTTCTTGAGCAAGCATTTAAATGTACTTGCTTTCTCAAATGAAGTATCGATTTCATTAGGTTCAAAAGTAAAGCTGTTGCGAATCACGTCCATTGTCATAGCCGTTTTAATCGGCGCAGTATGTGTGTCGATTGTGGGAGCAATTGGTTTTGTCGGCTTATTAGCGCCACATGCAGCTCGAGCATTAGTAGGATCGTCGTTTCAACGAGTTATTCCTGTTTCGATGATGATTGGCGGCACTTTACTTATTATCGCTGACTTTTTAAGTCGCTATATTCTGTACCCTACAGAAATTCCGTCTGGTTTGCTCGTGGCATTAGTCGGAGCACCGTATATTCTTTATGTGATGAGGAAGCTGTAGATTCATTAAAGGCCACGCTGATGTGTGGTCTTTTTCATCGTTTCATGATGAATAGCAATGTTGCATACAATAAGGTCATTTATTGGCGAATGATCGTGAAAATAGTGTAAAAAATAGCGAATTACCAGTTATTAGTCTTCTTTTGTCAGAATGTTTGTGTAATAATGGTGTGAAACGAGGAGGGATCAAAATGTTTGTTCTATATCGCAATTTAAACGGGAATCAATGGTTTTTAACGAGTGGTAATAAGCGTAAATTCTTTTCTAGCTACGAAGAGGCTTATTTATTAGCGGTTAAACTGAATAGCATGCTTCTAAAAGAAGTAGATCCATCAGACTATTGGACGGTAGCGTATATAGAGAAACATTCCTCTCTCATTATCCCTTGTGAATAAGGGATTTTTTAACCTAGTTACCTAGAGGATATTCCTTAATAAGAGAAGAGGATGTGCTTAGAATATGCGCTATATATCGTTAACAACATGGAGTTTAAACAGATTATTAGGCCCTCTTTATTGGAATGAATGGGATGAAGAGAATCAAAAGATTACGACAAGAATAGAAGAGAGACCAGCAGTCCATTCTTTAGAGGAGCTGCCACAAGTGCTATCGCAAGAAGGATTTCACGCTTTGGAAGTGATACACCCACACTTCTCTTCAACAGATTCGCATTACTTACAACGTGTACGAGCTGCTTTTGAAAAATCGTCTATTCAGCTATTCTCAATATTAGTCGATTATGGTGATTTAAGCCATAAAGATCCTGTTAGACGATCTGCTGATCAAGCATTTCTTAAAAAATGGATTGATAGTGCCGCTGAAGTTGGAGCAACTTGCATTCGCGTAATTGGTGGAGAGGCGCGACCTGACGACAAAGAAAGCTTGAAAAGAGTATCTCATGAGTTGACGGAATTAGCAGCATATGGAGAACAGAAAGGAATTGGTATCCTTACTGAAAACTTCAAGAGCCTCACATCGACGGCTGAGAACTGCTTGTTTTTACAGAATAACTCTGACATTAAAGGGTTAATAACGGACTTCGGTAATTTTTCTGGTCAAGGAAAAAAGAACGACATTCGTAAAACACTACCATATAGCAAGTCAATCCATGTAAAAGCATTACGTAATCAAGACGGTACAATGAATAAAGCTGAACTTGAAGAAAACTTAGAGTTAGTCAAACAAGCAAAATATGCAGGTCCTTTAACGATTGTGTACGATGGACCAGACGATATGTGGGCAGGTATTAATGAAGTGAAACAAGTTGTAGAGGGATATTTATAAAGGGAACAAAGCCGCTGCGATAAATTGTAGCGGCTTTGTCTTAGTAAACTGGTAAAGTTGTGCCATAGTGCTGAATGAATTGGTATGGTAGAATGGTACATTATTAAAGAAAGATTGATCGGAAATATTTTCTGACTATTTTAATTACATAGGAATTTTAAAGGTGGTTTTTGAATGGAAGAGACACCCTCTTTTTACTCACTTAGTGAAACATCGGTTACGGTGAATCTTGGTAGTACCGTAAGTCCTGCTGTACAAGCTCGTGTTCAACAGCTACTCATGAATCTTAACCACGAACCGTTTCCCGGTTATCAAGAATCGGTTCCGAGCTATATTGGCTTAACGGTTTTTTATGATCCAATGAAGGTAACAACAAAAGCGGGCAGTGTCGCTACCGAAGTGAAGGCCATATTGAGAGAACGAGTCTCTCACATTGGCAATGAGTCTAATAGGCAAAAAGGCAACCACGTAACGATTCCAGTTTGTTATGACCTTGAATTTGGACCTGATTTAAGCGATGTTGCGACAAAGAACGGCTTATCGAGAGAAGAAGTGATTCAGATTCATACATCTGGGAAGTATCTTGTTTACATGATTGGCTTTGCACCAGGCTTTCCTTTTCTTGGGGGAATGGATGAGCGCATTGCAACACCGAGGCACGCTCAGCCTAGAACAGAAATCCCAGCAGGTTCTGTTGGCATTGCAGGCAGCCAAACAGGAGTATACCCCATTGCAACGCCTGGGGGATGGCAGCTTATTGGTCAAACACCTTTAACCCTCTTTTCAGCGAATCGAGAGGTTCCAAGCTTACTAAGTGCGGGGGATCACGTCACATTTAAACAGATTACAAAAGAAGAATTTATACAGATGAAAGAAGGGGAACGATGAGTATTTTAGTTGAAGAGGGAGGTTTATTTACGACCATTCAAGATTTGGGTCGAAGAGGTTATCTTCATCAAGGTGTGTTAGAAAGTGGTGCAATGGATCGTCAGTCTGCTCGTAATGCGAATGTAGCCGTTGCTAATGATGAAAATGAGGCAGTTCTTGAGATGACCTTAATTGGCCCGGTGCTTACGTTCCAATCAACAGCGCTAATTTGCATGACAGGAGACGGTATGACTCCTTTTCTTGATGGTGATCCATACCCAGTTGGTTATCCTCTCATTGTTCCAAAGGGGACGACTTTATCGTTTAAAGCAAAAAAAGAAGGCATGCGAACCTACTTAGCGGTTGCAGGTGGATTCAATGTTCCGAACGTGATGGATAGTAAAAGTACATATATACGAGCCGGTATAGGTGGTTATAAAGGGAGAAACCTAAAAAAAGGAGATGACCTTGAGCTAGGTAATCCAAATAAACTGGTTCAACCAGTTATCGAAAAGATAGAGAAGGATAATCAAGTCTGGAGATCGGACTGGCATGTTAATGGTCCGATCGATGAAGCAAATGAACTGAACCGAAACGTGATTCGTGCTATTCCTGGAACACACTTTGAACGTTTAAACGAGGAAAGTAAGCACCAGTTGTTTAAAACGAGATTCACTGTTAAAAATCAATCGGATCGAATGGGGTACCGCTTGCAGTCTCAAGCCCGTATTGAGTTTAACGATTCGTTTAGTCTGTTATCAGAAGCGGTTGCACTTGGTACGGTTCAAGCGCCGCCAGATGGTCAGCTTATTATTTTAATGGCAGACCGTCAAACGACAGGCGGTTACCCGCGTGCGCTTCAAGTAGCTTCTGTTGATATATGCAAAATAGCCCAACTACGTCCAGGACAGTCATTTACATTTACGGAAGTCTCGCTGAAAGAAGCAGAACGTTTGTATGTAGAGTACGAAAGAGCAATAACGATTAGGAAGCATGGGATTCGATTAAAGTGGAAACAGTGTGGAAGTGAGTATGGAGAAAGGAGTCGATGAATATGGCGCAAAGTGAACGAGAGCAACTTATGACCGACATTCGAAATGGACTCTATACAGGCCCAACATCTGGGCTAGCAAGAGGATATGCCCAAGCTAATTTAGTTGTGCTTCGAAAAAAAGATGCGTATGACTTCCTGCTTTTTTGCCAGCGAAATCCACAATCGTGTCCATTATTGGATGTAACGGATGTTGGTTCGGCTATTCCAAAAATGATGGGCACTCATGCAGACTTACGAACGGATCTTCCACGCTATTGTGTTTATCGAGGCGGTGTTTTAACAGAGGAGCGAACGGAAATAGGTGAGCTTTGGGAAGAGGATATGGTTTGTTTTCTTATTGGCTGTAGCTTTACGTTTGAAGAAGCACTACTTGCTAATGGAATACCAATACGACATCAAGAAGAGAATGTCAATGTACCGATGTATCTCACCTCCATCCCTTGTGAACAAGCCGGATCTTTCCATGGCAATATGGTCGTTAGCATGCGACCGATGTCACAAGCGTTCGCCATTCGAGCATCCCTTGTAACCGCGCGTTTTCCTTCTGTCCATGGGGCGCCTGTTCATATTGGTGATCCAGCTGCAATTGGCATTGAAACGATTCAAGAACCTGACTTCGGGGGTCGAGTCACGATTAAAGAAGGAGAGGTTCCCGTGTTTTGGGCTTGTGGCGTAACTCCTCAAGCTGCTGCAATGGCGAGTAAACCAGATCTAATGATTACCCATGCCCCAGGCCATATGTATATTACAACGAAAAAAAATGAACAATTAGGAGTCTTGTAGATGAACCATCCCATTAGCGAAAAAGATCGCAGAAAGTTTTTAACTGGTGCTATTTTCTTAATGGCAACGTCCGCCATTGGACCTGCATTTTTAACACAGACCGCTCGATTTACAGAACAATTTCTAGCGAGCTTTGCCTTTGCTATCCTAATCTCACTTATTATCGATATTGGTGTGCAAATGAACATTTGGCGGGTTATTTCGGTATCAGGAAAACGGGGTCAAGAGATTGCAAATGCACTTCTCCCTGGATTAGGCTATGTCATTGCAGGGCTAATTTTATTTGGGGGTTTTGCGTTTAATATCGCGAACATCGGTGGTGCAGCTCTAGGACTAAATGTATTGTTTGATTTACCTTTGACCATTGGAGGCTTAATCACAGCGGTTTTAACGATTGGCTTATTTATGTTTAAACGATTTGGACCGGTGATGGACCGAGTCATGCAAGTGTGTGGCATCATTATGCTATTAATGGTCGGGTATGTCATGTTTAATAGTAGTCCACCTGTTCAAGAAGCCGCCTATCGAGCCATTGTACCAGAAGGTTACATGATGCTTCTGTTGCCGATTGTCACCATTGTTGGTGGCACAGTCGGCGGGTATATCTCCTTTGCTGGAGGGCACCGCCTTGTTGATGCAGGGATTACAGGAAAAGAAAACGTCAAATTTGTTGGTCGAGCAGCAAATTTAGGTATACTGACTACAGGTGTTATGCGGGTGTTTTTATTTTTAGCTGTACTCGGCGTTGTAACAGCTGGTTACAGTTTGGATGAGAACAACCCAGCAGCAACCGTCTTTCAAGTAGGCTTAGGGGATGTTGGCTATTATTTGTTTGGTCTTGTGTTGTTTGTAGCAGCGATTAGTTCAGTGATTGGTTGTGCGTACACGAGTGTATCGTTTTTGCGTTCCTTTCATCCCATTTTTGCGAAGAAGAACAACTTATTCATCGCAGGATTTATTATTATTTCAGCGCTTATCTTTTTGACGATTGGCCAACCTGTTCAGCTACTGATTTTAGCAGGTGCGTTGAACGGTTTGATTTTGCCGGTTGTGCTAACGACCATTTTAATTGCTTCGAGAAAAAAATCGATTGTCGGTGATTATCATCATCCAACGTGGTTAATTGTATTTGGAGCTTTAACGGCAATTGTCACAATGGGTGCGGGTTATATTGCACTTGAAGGCATAGTCAATTTATGGACTGGCAATTAACGAACGAGAGGAGAGAGGTTCATGGGAAAAGTAGTAGATATGAATAGTGATATGGGTGAAAGTTTTGGCGCGTATACTCTAGGAAATGATCAAGAGTTAATGGCCTATATTTCATCTGCAAACGTTGCGTGTGGCTTTCATGCAGGCGATCCGAAGACAATGCGTGAGACTGTGAAACATGCATTGGAATCGGGAGTTGGCATAGGTGCACACCCTGGATTGCAAGACTTAATTGGGTTTGGACGAAGACCAATGGAGATTACGCCTGAGGAAGGCTACGATCTCGTGCTCTATCAAATTGGCGCGCTTTTAGGAATGACCAAAGCAGAAGGTGGAACATTGCATCATGTAAAGCCTCACGGCGCTCTTTACAACATGGCTGCAAAGAATAAAGAACTTGCTATGGCCATCGCCAAAGCCGTTTACCATCTCGATTCAACGCTTGTATTATATGGCCTTGCAGGGAGTGCTCTTATTGAGGCAGGGAACGAAGTCGGGCTTCAAACAGCAAGTGAAGTGTTTGCCGATCGTACGTATCAAGCAGACGGGAGCTTAACATCGCGACGGTCACCTGATGCCCTTATCCATGATCCTGAACAAGCGAGTAAACAGGTGCTACGTATGGTGAAAGAAGGCAAAGTCATGACCCAGCAAGGCGAGGATATTGATATTGTAGCAGACACAATCTGTATACACGGTGATGGTGCACACGCCCTTGCATTTGCAAAAGACATTCACGCAAAGATGACAGCCAGCGGTATAACAGTGCAACGAATAAAGGCATAATGCCATTGGTTTAGTTGAAGAAGAGGTTGAGACATAACTGATTTTATAACTGAATGAGATATGTATTTTAACTTATTATAAAACAAAAAGCCGAACTATAACTGCATGCCTCTAAGGCATTTCAGACAACAGTTCGGCTTTTTCATCGCTAAGAACCTTTTGTCCTAGCCTCTCTTCTTTAGTTATCTTCCGTTTTACTATGGTGAAGTGGCGGTGGAATGAGCCAACCTTTTTCTTTCGTAAGTTTTAAAAACTTACCACCTAAAGTTGCTTTGGCTACATGGAATTGACCGAACATCATTGCGATATCTTCACGAATGGACTGACCCATGATCTGACTACAAGTTACTAGGCCAGTTGCTAATCCCATTGATGCAGTTGCTGCAACATCGGCATCAGGGTATCTCGCGCCAACAGGAATGTCATTTAATTCTACAGTTGGTGGTTCTGGAGCGGCTGGAGGTAAAGCGACTCCATTCGCTTTTAAGATTTCTGATACTTGTTTCACTTCTGATTGAGCGGCTTCAATCACTTCATTGAGCAACTTTTTCAGATCGTCATCACCAGTGTGATTGACTGCCATTTGTGTATCAGCAATTGTTTTATTCGCTGTCATCACGTAATTCCAAGTGCTGAATACCTCGCCATAGTGCATCGGTTCGTCTTGTGGATTTCCACTTAATATACCCATCGTAATCCTCCTAATTAATTTCATCGTATTCAAAAAAAGTGCCACCTTTCATTCTTGCACGGTTGTAGCATGCCCAACGGGTGAAATAATTATTTATGCGCAACCCTTTTAGTTATTTAAATCATTTGTGCCGGGGCTATGTTCATTTGGCATGTCAGGCATTTGTGGAACCGGAAATCCTTGTGGTGGAGGTGTTACCGTTAACTCGCCACCGTTTCTGCTAGGTGATTGTCCAGTTAAGATCTCTGCTATTTTCGTCTCGTCTAATCTAAAATTAAATTGGGCATTATGGTAGCCCATATCTACGAATTTTCTACACTCAGGATACTTATTAATGTCGTAATTAGGAATTGGGAACAATTTACCCCAATCCACGCCTAGGGTTTCGAGGGCTTTTGCAAATGCGTTTTGGTGAGCATTGTCTCGGACAATAAGAAAACCAAGTGTTTCTCTAAAGGTCTTATTTGAACTCATCTCGTAAATGCGTGTTTTTTGCAATACACCGGTTGATTCTAGCGCTACGTTGTTAAGTAAGTCTGCAGCAAGATTTCCGTGGTCATATACCCAAGAACCATTCCACGGATTACCGGAAGCATCAACAGGTAAGGAGGCTTGAGCACCAATAATATAATGGTGTGGATTAGCATCTAATGTGGCTACATCAAGGGGAGTTCCTGAAGGTGATTGGTTTCCTACACCTGATTCACCGGACTCGTCTAATAAGGCATTAATGGTGCTTTGTACTAGTTCTACATGGGCAATTTCTTCTAAAAAGACTCCTCGTAACAAATCGCGATACTTTTTCTCTTTTCCTCTAAAGTTAGAGCTTTGAAAAAAATACTGCATCATGGTTCGCATTTCGCCATAGTGACCACCGAGAATCTCTTGAAGCACTTTAGCAGCGGCAGGATCTGGCTTATCTGGTTGTATGATATTGATCAATTCTTCTTTGTAGTAATACATAAAACACCTCTTTGTAAGATTTGTGTACTAGCTTGCACCAAACGTGAAAGAATTAATCATCGATACACTCATATAAGACATAAGTTGTTTATAGCCGAGGGAAAATGAAGGTAGTGAATGTTTTAGAAGTCAAAAAAACAACAAGAACCTTTACGGCTCTTGTTGTTTTTTGTATCGCTCATTAAACGGTATCTGTATCAACGTCAAATTGGCGAATTAATTGTTTTAATTCATCTGCTACTTCACTTAATTGTTCGACAGAAGCAGAAATTTCCTCCATGGAAGCAAGTTGCTCTTCTGTAGAAGCTGAAATGTTTTGCATACTTGCTGAAGCCGTCTCACTTATAGAAGAGAGATCTTGGAAAGTAGTGACAAAGGCCTCACTATCTTTCCCAAGAGAAGCTACATTTTTGGCTGATTCATTCACTTCTGTTGCGACAACTTGAACAAATTGCTTCATCTCTTCAAACGATAGCCCAGCAGTCTGTACCACTTCAATCCCTTTGTTCACTTGGTCTGAGCTCGTATTCATTTGTTCAATGGTTCTCTCGGTGTCTTGCTGCACGGATAGAACCAGTTCAGAAATGGTTTCAGTTGAAGATGCCGTCATATCGGAGAGTTTTCTCACTTCATCTGCCACGATTGAGAAACCTCGTCCGTGTTCTCCTGCTCTTGCCGCTTCAATTGCTGCATTTAATGCTAAAAGGTTTGTTTGTGTAGCAATTCCTTTAATGGTTTCAGTTACTTCTTCAATTTCGCTAGAGCGCTTTCCTAATGTATCAATGTGTATCGATAAATGTTTAAACGTGTCTTTAATTTGAGTCATTTGTTCAATAGCATCGGTAATAGCGTCATTTCCTTTTGAAACAGTTATGGCAGCGTTATCGGTAGTGCTATGAATATGGTTGGTCTTTACCACGACATCATTTACGTCGTTTGACATATCACTGGCCACTTTTTCACTTTCCCGTACGCTTGTGCTTTGCTTTTCGACGCCGCTTGCTACTTCTTGAACAGCCTCTGTAATTTGTTCAGTTGCACTCATATTTTCATGTGTAATGGACGCTAATGTATCGGCTGCTTGAGAAAGGTCAGTCGATTTGTCTTGAATGTTTGTAATCATGAGCACTAGGGATGCGCGCATTTTTTCAAACGAACGACCAAGACGCCCAATTTCGTCTGTTTGTTTTGGATTTACTTCATAGGCAACTGACAAGTTACCTCCTGCCATACGTTCGGATACGCTTATTAATGTTTGGATAGGTGAAGTGATGGACCTAACTAGAAAATAGATAACGGTACCTCCGATTAAAATAGCAATCGACAGCACGGTAATAGCGCTAATGAGAATCGGCATAACCGCTTCATTCATCTCTTCCTCATACATCGATGCGGCGATTGTCCAACCAGTGATTTCATTGGATTTAAAGGTTAAAAGTTGATCGTCTCCGTTAGATGTATAAGATAGAAAGCCTTCGTTATTTTCACTATAGGATAGAAAAGATTCATCAGCTTCAGTTCCCGGCTCTTCATAAGGATGAGATACATAAGTATTGTTTTCATCTAATAAAAATACGTAGCCTGTTTGGCCAATGGAGATACTGGATAAAAGATCTGAGATAACGGTTAACTCTAAATTAAGAGCGGCAACACCTAATCCGTCATCTGTCGTACGGGCAATGGTTGTTACAGGTTGTTCGGAAGACTGAGAGATATAAGGCGATGTGATGATAACGTCTCCAGACTGTTCCATCGCACGTTGGTACCAAGGTCTTTCCCTTGGATCATAGTCAGGTGGATTTTGAAAAGACGAGGGTGAGTTAATGAAATCGCCAGTTTCCATACCAACATAAGTTTGTTCAACATGGTTTTTAGTTGCTTGGAAAGAATCAAGCAAGAATCGCTGAGCTCCTGGGTCGTCCTCGGAGAAATCTGCTAAATCACTGGCTGAAGCAATATAGTCAATATTCTCTACTTGAGATTCTATAAAAAGACTAAGGGTTTCATCTACAATGGCAAGGCTCTCCTCGGTAGCAGAAGTCATTTCATCCATTACAGCTTCTTTTGCATTTTGATAAGAAATAACCCCAATGAGAGAACTTGGAATGACTAAAATAGCAGTAAAACCAATAAATAATTTCGTTCGTAACTGCATAAATTGGATACTTTGTAAAAACCGTTTCAACATAATCAATCTTCTCCTAACTGTTTTACATAAACCGCAACACCCTTAATATCGTCATGAATAAATGTATATTGAACCTTTTATATGAAAATAATCAAATCAAATTAAATAACGGAAACGACGGTGAAGCTAGAAAATAAAAAAAGGATGATCAACTGATCATCCTTTTTGGTATTATTTATTACTATTCAGCTTTGCTTTTAGAGCGGCAAGTTCATCGTCAACCCCGCTTGATTGATCAAGGGCAGCTAATTCATCATCAAGTGATTTATTAGCGCTTCTAAGCTCGCCTTTCGCGTCGGCCTCTGCTTCTTGGCGCATGACTTTCTCTTCCATTCGGTTAAAGCCACCGCGCGCACCGCTATTACCAATAGATGAAAGAGACTCGTTCACTTTAGCACGTGCTTTAGCGCTTTCTGAACGTGCTTTCAGTGAATCTTTCTTCATATTCATATCACGGTATTCGTCTTTCATTTCACGGAGCTTATCTTTTAGTTCTTCTGATAATTTCGCTGATTCAGCATGAGACTCTTGTAGTGCATCGCGTTGCCCTACATGTTTATTCTTGTCTTCTAATACACGACGAGCGAGATCTTCATCGCCAGATTCAAGTGCGCGCATGGCTTGCTCTTCTCGTTTAGAGACGAGTTCAGTAGCCTCATCGGCTTGTTTTTTGAGCATTTTTTCGTTAGCGATTTGTTTAGCAACAGCAGCCTCAACCTCAGAAATGTCTTTCTCCATATCAAGCAAATATTGATCAAGCATCTTGCCTGGATCTTCTGCTTTGTTTAACATTGAATTCATTTCGGAAGAGACAATAGTACGAACACGATTAAAGAAACGAAACATCGGATCTTCCCCCTTTAAAATAAGTACCCCTAAGATAGCATATCTTGCTTGCTTATAGATGTAAATACGTAAAGGAAATCGAAATGGTTTCATTTTTTATTTCGAGTAACGATTGTAAAAAGACGGCCGCTGCTTCTTTCAAGCTGTCTCTCTATGGTATGCTTAAGGTAAAGACAGAAGTCAGGGAGTGGGACGTATGAAGCGAATTGCCATTGATATGGATGAAGTGATGGCCGATTTCACAAAAAAACATCTTGCACTTTTTAATGCGGATTATAATGAAGCCATTACGGTGGAAGATTTACAAGGGAAGAAACTGAGGGATTTGCGTCCACATTTAGTAAATGAGATTAGAGAGTATTTAAAAGACCCTACCTATTTTCGCGATTTAGACGTGATGAAAGATGCGCAAGAGGTGATAAAAGAATTAAGCGAGTCGTTTGAAATTTATATTGCGACAGCGGCGATGCATTTTCCATCATCCTTTACTGCGAAGTATGAATGGCTTCAAGAGCATTTTCCATTTTTAGATGACCAGCATTTTGTCTTTTGTGGCGATAAGAGTGTCATAAAAGCAGATTACTTAATTGATGACAATGTGTATCAGCTTGAACGATTTACTGGAGAGGGTATTCTTTTTACAGCACCTCATAATATTCATGAGAATCGTTTTACACGTGTGAATTCTTGGGCAAATGTAAGAAACTTTTTTCTGAAATAGAGCCAATGTAAGGAGAACCGGACATCATTTCGGATTTCCTTGCATTTTTTTATTCATTCTTCCTAAGCGTGCAGCTCTTGTATGTATGCTGTAAAGGTGTGGATAGAAAGAATGACCGTTAGCAAAAATGCGTTGTAGAAAGAGAACGTCGTTTGTTGCGGCAAGGAGCAAATCTCAAGCGTTAAACTTGAGCACACGACCCTAGCTTTATTTCATTAGATTCACAACCACTCTTTACGAGGTAGTACTAAAACATAGGCAAAGTAAAAAGAGCAGAGGGTTCATCCTCTGCTCTGTCCGTTACCCTTTTCGACGACCAGAAATTAATTGGAAAATAAGCACAACTAGTGCAACGACCAATAAAATGTGAACAAGGTTTCCACCTATTTCGCCAATAAATCCAAGTAACCATAAAACTAAAATAACAATAAGTGCAGTCCAGAGCATGATTCAGCCCTCCTTAATATCGATAGGTTATGGTTTCCCTCTAAATCTCAAAGTAAACTGAGACTTTCTTCCATATTAGGAGACTCCAAAGTCTTTAAATGCAACCGACTAGTCTGAGGGATCCTGATGGAAATGAATGGGAGTATTTTTATACGAAGGAAGATGTCGATGTAAAAGACGGCTTTACTTGGTGTAAAGAATGAACCGTATATAAGTAAATATTAATATATAGATTGACTTATATAATTATTTACTTATATAATGGCTATCAGAGAGGTGAGTCATACATGGAAAGTACAACATTAACAATGACGGAGCTAACTACATGCTTAAAGGTTATTGGTGATCCAACTCGTTTTTTAATGCTTAAATTAGTTGAGAAGAAGACCTATTGTGTGTGTGAGTTCGTTGAAATGCTTGGGCTCAGTCAACCAGCTGTGAGTCAGCATTTACGGAAATTAAAAGATTTAGGGGTACTAACAGAAGAAAGAAGAGAGCAATGGCGTTATTTTACTCTCAATACGACCTCTACTTATTTTCCTGTGGTCCGTGATCTTCTTCAATATAGTGACGATCAAGATGAACGCTATCTTCAAGCTTTAGAAAAAGAAGGGCTTGCGAGTTGTTAAAGGGGATTAGAAAATGGTAGATGTGATCATAGCTTCGTTGATCTTTGTTGTAACATTAGTGTTTGTTATTTGGCAACCAAAAAACTTGAACATTGGATGGTCAGCTTGTGGGGGAGCCGTACTTGCTCTTTTACTTGGTGTGGTTCATTTTACTGATGTGATTGATGTAACAGGAATTGTTTGGAACGCAACACTTACGTTCATTGCCGTCATTATTATCTCGCTCATTTTAGACGAGATTGGCTTTTTTGAATGGTCAGCTCTACATATGGCGAGGGTGGCTAAAGGAAATGCCGTTCTTATGTTTATTTATGTCTGTTTACTAGGTTCGGTTGTTGCCGCTTTTTTTGCCAACGATGGGGCTGCACTAATTTTAACGCCTATTGTATTAGCAATGGTTCGTTCGTTAAATTTTAATGAAAAGATGGTATTTCCATTTATTATTGCAAGTGGATTTATTGCTGACACAACGTCACTTCCACTTGTCGTGAGTAATTTAGTCAATATTGTTTCAGCTGATTATTTTGGTATTGGCTTTATTGAATATGCCACCCATATGATCGTGCCAAACCTTTTTGCTCTAATCGCAAGTATTATTGTCTTGCTTCTTTATTTTAGAAAGAGCATCCCGAGGCGGTATGATTACGCTCAACTAAAAGAGCCGATGTTGGCGATTAAAGATCGAAGAATGTTTCGCCTCTCTTGGGTGGTATTAGGATTACTTCTTGTTGGGTATATGGGCAGTGAATTCGTTGAAATTCCAGTATCGATTGTTGCTGGTGTCATTGCTATGTTATTCTTACTTATTTCTAGAACGAGCTCTGCCGTAAATACAACAGCTGTCCTAAAAGGGGCTCCATGGAATATCGTTTTCTTTTCCATTGGAATGTATGTCGTGGTTTATGGACTACGCAATGTCGGGTTAACGGATGTATTAGCAGATGCTATCTTTATCATAGCGGATCAAGGGCTTTTTGTTGCGACAATGGGAATGGGGTTTATAGCCGCTATTCTTTCATCCATTATGAACAACTTGCCGACGGTTTTAATTAATGCCATTGCAATAGGTGAATCAGGAACGACTGGATTGACGAAAGAAGCCTTAATTTATGCCAATGTTATTGGCGCGGACTTAGGGCCGAAAATTACCCCAATTGGTTCACTTGCTACGTTGCTTTGGTTACATGTGCTTTCTAAAAAAGGTGTAAAAATTTCATGGGGAACGTATTTCAAGACAGGTATCATTATTACGATTCCTGTTCTATTCCTTACCTTACTTGGCTTATATATATGGCTATTAATCATTTACTAAAGGAGAATGAAGCATGAAAAAAACAATCTACTTTTTATGTACTGGAAACTCATGCCGCTCGCAAATGGCAGAAGGGTGGGCAAAGTATTATTTGCAAGATGAATGGGATGTATATAGCGCAGGCATTGAAGCGCATGGTTTAAATCCAAATGCTGTTAAAGCAATGGAGGAAGTAGAGGTTGACATTTCCAACCAAACGTCAGACATGATTGATAATACATTGCTTAACAACGCAGACTTCGTTGTAACATTATGTGGAGATGCGGCTGACAAATGTCCAATGACTCCACCTCACGTAAAGCGTGCTCATTGGGGATTTGATGATCCTGCTAAAGCAGAAGGTTCCGAAGAAGAAAGATGGGCAGTCTTTCAACGTGTCCGTGATGAGATTGGTTTAAGGATAAAAGCATTTAAAGAAACAGGGAAATAAAGTGAAAAACACAGCTCCTTTGCAGGATTCTGTGTTTTTTGTACGAGCAGAAGACAACCAAATGACATGATGGCTTAAATAAAATGATAAAGGTGAGTGAAGAAATAATGGAGGAAACGTATTCTAATTTAAAAGATGTATTATCAAATTCGACAATAACAATTTCAAATGAATTAATTACTACCATGTTACATTCAATTGGAAATACTGATTCGGTTTTAAGAGATGATCTGATATACGGTACTTTTCATAAATGGATTAGTAATAAACAATTAGAGCGCAATCAAGTCAACTTTATACTAGAGGTTTGCAACAGTAATTTGTTAAAAGGATTAGGTGAAAAAGAGACTGATTCTGTTTTTAAAAGGTCTTTCTCAGCTATTGTGTGTGCTGCAATTTTAAACGCTCGATACACGGTGAACGACGACATGTTAAAAGATCTAGCGGATAATAGTCTAAAGGTGATGGTGAATGAAAAAGATCTACGGGGCTATGTAGAAAATAAAGGATGGGCACACTCAATTGCGCATACAGCGGATCTACTGGATTCAATTGTTCATTACTCTTTGTTCGGTAGAAAGATACTGTCTAGTTCCATAAATAATATGGTGGAGCCTTTGTTAAAAGGGAACGTATTTATAGATGATGAACAAGAAAGAATAGCGATTCCTTTAACAAGTATTCTTTCTTTAAGTGAAACACAAACAGAGTTAAACGAATTATTCGTTTGGATGAAACAGAAATTAGAACTAGAGAGAAATGTAGCTGGATTGTCTTTTTACAGGGTACGAACAAATTATATGGCACTTTTAAACGCTATCTATTTAAATTTACTAGAAAAAAAGGTTAACACCGATATATCGAATAACATTTTAGCTGAGCTTTTTTATATTCGTAACCTTTAAATGTTCCGGCGTGGGCATACGAAAAATGTAAGGTGCATAGTCAGGTATTTATTTTCTAATTCGGCCTGTTGTTGTTGCGGGGGTTTCACACAGGTATAGAAGCCAGTTCTATGGCCGATGTTCTTCTTTAATCTTTATTTAAATCCAGAATGAGAAGGAACCTCGGATCTAAATGAGACAGTTACTACGATAAACGATAGCACTAAAGCAAAACCAGCTAAAAGAAAAGAAAATTGGAAATGTATGAACTCAATAAATATACCGGCAACAGAAGGTCCTATAATTTGCCCGAAAGCGTAAATCACGGTTAATCCACTCACGAGATTTTTACTACCTTTAAATTGCTTACTTATACTCATAGTAAGAGTTATAATTCCTAAAAATGTTGCTCCAAAAAGGAATGCTGAAACGATTATTAAAAGTAAATGTTGTGATAACACTGGTATGAAGACTGATAGGATTTGAATAAAGTATGCGTATTTTAATGCTCTTGAATCTGATATTTTCTTTCCAAGCCAAGACCAGATGATACAGGATGGAATCGCTCCTAGACCTACAACTGCCCATACATAAGAGGCTTCTAAAGAAAAGCTATTGTGCGTCAGTAGCCCAGTAATGAAAGTGGCATAGATAATGTATCCAAACCCTTCAAACAAATAGGATAAATAAAGGGCAGTCTTTTTTTTCTTCCCTTGATACTTATACTGAGGCTGTACTGAAAAGGTCATCTGTGTCTTATTGTGTGCCATCTTTTTCACTATGAGTGTGATGACAACTGTCAAAAGTAGACTAATGAAGCCAAAGAATAGCCAAGTAAATGACCAGTTAACAGAATTGGTGGTGAAAGGTGTAAAGGTTCCAGTTAACAAAATGCCAAAACCGACACCACTATATAAATAGCCAGCGTATTGAGTTTTGTTTTGTTGAACTAAACGGCCTAAAACAAGATTGGTGGCTAATACGAAAATGAAACCGCTACTAATACCTGATAAAAATCTAAGCAAAATCCACATGAAATGGTCATCAAATAGTCCCATTAGTACGGTTGTTAGGGCATTTATAAATAATAAAAGAATGACTGCTTTACTTGTAGGCTGGACTTTTCTGGATACAAATGCTCCTATAAAATATCCAATATAGTTCCAAGTTGCTAACATTCCTAATGCTGAAAAAGATTGGCTTGTGTCAACCTCCATATAAGGAAGTATCGGGGTATAGAGAAATCGTCCAATACCAATGACGATAGTAAGGCTAAAAAAACCAATAACGATTAAACGAAGGGTTTCTCTGTTATTCAAATGTGTCCCCACCTATCAAAACGTTTTATTGCTTCAGTTTACTCTACTTGTGGTATCATTAATAATGTTTTTATTTCATATTAGAGTTCAAAAAAAATGATAAGAGAGGGGTCATGAGTTGAGAATTGATGATTTAAGAACATTTGTTGAAGTATCAAAGCATAGTAGTATGTCGAAAGCTGCTGAAGTTTTTAATGTCGGTCAATCAAATGTCACAATGAAAATGAAACGGTTGGAAGCGTATTATCAGTCTAATCTTTTCGTGCGTACCCCTCACGGTGTAAGACTTACGAACGAAGGTAAAGTTTTGTATGAACGAACGGTTACGATGTTGCATTACTGGGAACAAACAAATGAAATGATGAGCAAGAAAGAAGTGTTTAAAGAATTATTTATTGGGTCAATGGAAACGACAGCAGCCATAAGGCTTCCATCTCTTTTAGCGGAGGTCTATCGTATGTATCCTAATGTAATGATCAACTTGGAAACAGGAACGACGGAACAGGTTTTAAACAAATTAATGAGTTATGAAATAGACGCTGGATTTATCGCAGGGCCAGTTAAACAGTCAGGCGTTAAAGGTTTTCCATTCTTCAAAGAAGAAATGGTTTTACTTACATCAAAGGATTTAGGGGAGAGGCTTGATTCTACTTTTATACAGTTAGAAGGTCAGAATATGCTCACCTTTAAGACAGGGTGTTCCTATCGACGGTTGTTAGAAACATTCTTATATGACCATGCGCTTACTACTACTCGGAAAATGGAATTCGGATCAATTGAGGCCATCATTGGTTGTGTGAAAAATGGAATGGGTATTTCCATTTTGCCTTATTCTGTAGTGGAAAATCATAACAATGTTACTTTAACGGCCTTACCTTCAAAATATAGTATGGTTGAGACATATTTTGTCTATCGAGAAAATGAATGGCTGTCACTATATGATGTGATTGAGAATTTCGGAAAAAATGATAAGGACGGTTGATCAAAAAGTCCGTGCACAAAACAAAGAACGGTAATTTTCTAGTATAGAGTTTCAGTAGTGTGTGTAAACCGTGATTGATTTTTAAAGAAGAACGACTTATGAATGAATTAGTACCATTATTAATTGATCAAAAACAAGGAGAGTAGCGGTTTCATGTGGCTCCTTGACTTGACTCGATGGTTCAAGACTTAATCAACAAGAGCTGATGCCTAAGCATCAGCTCTTGTTTTGGGTGTCATTCCTCTGGTCGAGTACCAGGGTCCATTTGTTCGCTTGTTGCTGTTCGCAAAGGCTTCACTTTTAAATCTTTCTCAATACGAATTTGGCAGGATAGGCGTAAATGTTCGGCTGTAATCCCTTTTTTCTCTCGGGCAGCAGCTTCTAATTCGCCAATTGGACCAGCATCACCGTCAACAATTTCACAGAGACACGTCGTACAGCGTGCTTTCCCGCCACAGCGGTGAAGGATATCAACGCCGTTATCCTCTAGAGCAAGAACAAGTTTCTTCCCTTGTTCCGCACGGAAGCTGTGATAGCCCTCAGCATGAATCATTGGCATCGTGTTCATTCCCTTCTACATACAGGCTCTTTATAAGTTTAGCATGAAAGTGAAGGAAGTAGAACGATGTTTCTAAGAGGAGAGAAGGCGTAGGTGTGTTGTGCTGCGTAACACAATAGGATTTAGCTGTTTTCATAGTTGTATAAGAAAATGATGCTGGTGAACAGAACAAAGAGTGGCACAAAAAAGATGGGTAAAGAGCCAAGAATGGTATAAAAATCGGAACGGAAAAGGAATAGTAGAGATAATAGAAGAGAAGTGATGCTCACTAATCAAAAGAAATAATGTGTGGAGGTAGTCCATTTTTTGACTAACAGGTAGATGGCCATGATGGCAAATCCACTTAACAAGTAGAGAAGACTGGTCATATAATCGTTTCAGCATTCACAATGGCCCTTTCCCCTATATGTGCCATTACTTTAGTCCAGAAATAAAGAAATGGCAGAAAAACGAGTATATGTACACATGCTGTTTTTTTCTTGCCTAAATAGAGCAGAAGAATGGGACTTAATAAGAAGAGGCCAATAAGGATGGTTGAAAATAGACTTTCCAAGTATAGGCCTCCTTATAGAGAAGTATGTATAGGCCGTTTATTCAAGGCCATAATGGACGAGTAGCTGTGTCTCGAGATGTTCTGCTTGTTCAAAAGGAAGTACGTTACGCTTTTTACGAACATATTCTTCAATAGCGCGCAAGTATGCAGATAATTCGCTTGTAGCGGTTGGCAAAAACTGTTGTGCACGTTCTTCAACTGCTTGTAAATCTTCTGCTGTATACATGATCTTCACTCCTAAGAGATTTCTTATCTCTAGTTTATGGCAGAAGAGGTCCCATAACTAGTTAAGAGCTGTTAAAGATTACGTAAAACTGTCTTAACAGATTGAAAAGTAGCGGAGGAAAGGTCTTGGATGTTTCAAATCAAGCTTTTCGTGGGATAGCGGATAAAATAGGTGAAATGATATAGAGAAAGAGGGAGTGGTTGCGATGCTGTGCCAATCGAATGATGAATTACAGTTATTAGTGAATCAAGCAAGAGAGGTAATTGAGGATGGAAACGTAGCAGACTATATACCAGCACTTGCCAAAGCAGAACAGAACAAATTGTCTGTAGCATTATTCTATCCAGATGGGCGGCTCTATTCTGCAGGGGATACAAGTGAGAATTTTACTTTGCAAAGCATCTCAAAGGTGCTAGCCTTAGCCCTTGCGTTAATTGATCATGGAGAAGAGTATGTGTTCCAACGTGTCGGAAAAGAGCCGACAGGAGATCCGTTTAATTCAATTGCGAAGTTGGAAACAAATAAGCCGTCTAAACCGTTAAATCCGATGATCAATGCAGGCGCCCTTGCCGTTACTCATATGATAAAAGGAGAATCTGTTGGTCATCGTTTTGAACGGTTGCTTGAATTTATTCGTTGCTTATCAAGCAACGAGACCATATCGTACAATGAAGAAATTGCCAAATCTGAGTATGACACAGCGGATTTAAATCGCGCGCTTGCGTTCTTCATGAAACAGCATGATGTCATTACAGAAAACATTGAAGGCTTAATGGATCTTTATACGAAGCAATGCGCAATCGAAATGAATTGCAACGATTTAGCAAGAATCGGCTGTGTGTTGGCGATGGATGGACGTAACCCCGAAACAGATGAACAAATTATCCCTGTAGATGTCGCCCGTATTTGTAAAACGTTTATGGTGACATGTGGAATGTATAATGCATCGGGGGAGTTTGCGATTAATGTCGGTATTCCAGCAAAAAGTGGAGTAGCAGGAGGGATTATGGGTTCAATTCCTAAAAAATGTGGCATTGGCATATTTGGTCCATCCTTAGATGATAAGGGAAATTCAATTGCGGGCATTCGGTTGTTAGAAATGATGTCCAGGCAATATTCGTTATCGATGTTTTAAGCCAAGAGGAGGGAGAATAGCTATAACGATAAGCAATATCGACATTAAGTCTAAGGCTTTTTAATTTTATATCGCTAAACCGGGAACAATAAAAAACAAGAGAGACTCGTTCCTCTCTTGTTTTTTCCTTAATTAATCTAACCTTTTTCATGATCCTTGTCTTTTAGCACTAGCATGACACCAACCAAAATGAATAAGCAACCTATCCAAAATGTAATGGTGATCGTTTCCCCTAATAGGAACCATCCTAATAACGCTCCAACTACTGGTTGAAAGAAAAAGAAAATTCCTCCACTTGAAGCATTTAATAGGTGTAATCCGCGATTCCATAATAAAAACGCTATTGATGTCGAAATAACTCCTAAATATAAAAGACCACCGAGAATAACTGGGTCTTTAAAAACGTGGAAATCTAGTTCATGTAGTGTAGGCAAAACAATTGGCGTTAGGACTACCACTGCTATTAGCGTAGCATATGTTGTTACAACTATTTGTGAGTAATGACTTGGTAACAGTTTAATTAAGACTGACATTAGCGCCCATGTTAATGCTGCTAAGACTAATGTTAAACCACCAATCATACTAGAAAACTCAATACGATCTATCCCTACAATAGTAATAACCCCTATAGTTGCTAACAAAACAGAAATTGCTTTTTTTACTGTTAATCGTTCCTTTAAAATGAGGCTAGCAAAAACAACCATAAAAGCTGGGGTTGTCGCAGTAATAATAGCGCCCATTTGAGGGTCGAGAGCATCGTACCTGTTTCTTGAGCGACAATCGAAATGACATATCCTATCACTGCAATCAATAAAATAATAAGCAAGTGATTTTTTTTGATTCTCCATTTCTGTTTGGATATCAAGCCAATAATGACCAATGCCACAAGTGCGATGAGATATCTCAACCATACAAGCTCTAGTGGTGGAATGACGGCTACTAATAGTTTTACAACAACATACATTCCGCCCCAAATGCTTGATGCAAGTATAAGAAATAAAGAACCTGATAGTGATTTTTTCATTTTTTACCCTCCGAATAGTTTGACTCATTGATTTGAGCCTAACGGAGAGTGGTATTTCTCATTTGTATTCTCCCCATTAAGCCTTGGAGAATACAAATGGTACATCATTTTCAAAAAGCGGTTTATAAAACATGGAATTACCTCCTTTATTGAATACTGCCACCATAACACAGAATGTTAGTAAGATTATTAATAAAATATGCCTTTATCTTTTCGATATTCGCTTGAAGAGAAAAACCTTTGGGGCTTTAATAGGTGGAATGCTAGGGGAGATGTTTGCAACAGAAATACCCATTCTCATCTGTGGGGTTTCCATGATGCTATTTAGCCTTTCTTGGTTAAGTAGTTCTGCATTGCGTAAACTTCCAAGTATAGACCACGTTAAGCTTTTCCAAGAATCGAACGTTCAAGCATAGGCTTTATTCAGAAGTTGACAAATGGAACATGAGGACTTGTAGATGACAAAGTTTAGTTGAAGATTTGCGCTGCCCTTTACGTTTGTTTAAATAAAGCAGAGGACATTTCTAAATTGAAATGTCCTCTTAGTTGTAGTTCTTTTAATTCTCTGGGTGTGGAATGGCTTTTTCAGCAGAACGACTTACCGTTTCCCAATCTTTCCATGTCTTTACTTTACTCAATTCATGTTCAATGGCTGCATCAAAGACGTGACTCCCTAAAATGAGTCTTAAAGGTGGCTTCTCGTTATGAATCAGTTTTAGTAATGCAGTGGCGGCTTCCTTAGGGTGGCTATCTTTACTTTCATCGTTTTGTGTTTCTAAAAATTCTCGAACAGGATTATATCCTTCATGTATAGTAGTGAACTGCATGTTTGTATATAAATTTGTCCAATATCCACCTGGCTCTACAATAGATACATGAACCCCAAAATGAGAGACCTCTTGTGCTAATGCTTCACTAAAACCTTCTAATGCGAACTTACTTGCACTGTAGATTCCAGTCATTGGGCCAGCAAGAATGCCTCCTATACTCGATATTTGTATAATGTGACCAGACTTTTGTCTTCTTAGGTGAGGTAAAACAGCTTGGCTAACCCAAACGGCACCATAAAAATTAGTTTCGATTTGTTGTTTAATGTCACCCTCAGTAAATTCTTCAACCATTCCCAATACCATGTTACCGGCATTGTTTACCACTACATCAAGTTTACCAAAATGATTAATGGCTTCTTCAACAACCTCAAAAACAGATACCCGTTCAGTGATATCCAACTTAACAGATTTAAAGGTAGTTTTATACCTTTTTTCCAATTCTGTTAATGGCGCTATATTTCGAGCAACTCCGACTACTTTATCTCCTAAGCTAAGTGCTGCTTTCGTAAATTCAAGTCCTAATCCGCTACTTGCACCGGTGATAAACCAGACTCTTGGTGTTGATTTGGTTTGTTTCATTATTCATTCACTCCTCATTTATTCCTTCATCTTCATCATAAAAAGAAATAGAACAGTGTCTCTAAGACGTTCATTTTAGAGGGGAGGAAAGTCAATGTATATAAAAAAGAGCATGGGGGATAGACCACCACACTCTTCAATAATCGATTTAGAGATATAAATGGACAGACAATTTCCGCTAAACTCTGAAATGTAATCCAGAGCCACTGAACTATAAAGTTAGCTGTTCAATGCGCGGATAATTACGATCATCTATAATCCCTCCTTCATTTAGTTGTTTCATAATAGCTTATAAAATCGTACTAGTCAAATCGATGATTAACTTGATCCATCTGTGTAAATGAGGGTAACAATAGGATATAATAAGCAAAAAACGATCGTACACATGTATAGCCAAAGAAAGGGATGGATAGAAGTGAACGGTATTAAGCCAATAGATCAATTGAATCGTAATCGAGAAACTAAACTGCTACAAATATGGGAATCTGGTGTTAACGAAACACACAGCTTTTTATCGTCTTCAGATATAGAACAAATTAGACCTGATGTTCTGTTAGGCATAAGAAGCGTAGAACATCTTCTTTGTTTTTATAAGAATAGTCAGGTTGTAGGTTTTATTGGTGTTGACAATAAAAAAATAGAGATGCTATTTATTGATTCCGCAGTAATGGGAGAAGGAATAGGAAAGAAATTGCTGTCTTATGCAGTTGAAACGTTACACGCTACAGTAGTAGACGTTAATGAACAAAATACCCATGCGGTTCAGTTTTATAAACATATGGGATTTAAACAAATTCATCGTTCTGAACACGATGATAGAGGAAGACCTTTTCCCATACTAACGATGAAAATGGCAAGCTCAATCATTAGCTAGAGTCGTTTGTTCTATCCCTTCGAAATAGGTTTTATTTCAAAAAAACTTGTTAAACGAAGGCATTTTCTATTTAGTTATCGTATTTTGCATACACGAAAGTCTAAGTTAGTGTCTAGCTAAGACGTAGGAGGCTATTTTTAAAACACCTAATATTATGCAAATAGTTAGATAACGTTTAAACTAAGTAATAAGTTAAGTAAAACGTTAAGAAGGAGCTGAGGGAATTGCAATATAGACAATTGGGAGACACTGATTTAAAGATTAGTCAGCTAAGCTTTGGAACTTGGGCAATAGGTGGATCGTGGGGAAAGACGAATGACAAAGAATCTTTGAAAGCGCTTGAAACAGCAATGGATCATGGTGTGAATTTTTTTGATACGGCTGATGTATATGGGGACGGTCATAGCGAAGAGCTTCTTGCACAAGCAACGAAGGGGAAAGAAGATGATGTCTATATTGCCACAAAATTTTGTCGAGCAGGGGATATCTTTTCACCTGATACGTATTCTGCTGAGCGAGTGCGTTCATATTGTGAAAATAGCCTGAAACGTTTAAAGAGGGAGCGCTTGGATTTATACCAGATTCATTGTCCACCTCTTGACATTCTTAAGAATGGAGAAGTGTTTGCTGTACTTGATCAGCTTCAAGCTGAAGGAAAGATACGAAATTATGGAGTAAGTGTTGAAACCATAGAGGAAGGTCTATTATGTTTAGAAAATCCGAATGTGAAGGCACTGCAGGTTATCTTTAATCTTCTTAGACAAAAGCCCCTTGAGACACTATTACCGAAGGCAAAGGAGCGAGGAGTGGGAATTATTGCGAGAGTTCCTTTGGCAAGTGGACTTTTAACAGGCAAATTTATAAACACGCACACGTTTGAAAAAGACGACCACCGGAATTTTAATCGTGATGGGAATTCATTTAATGTTGGTGAAACGTTTGGTGGGATTGAATTCGAGAAGGGAGTCCAACTGGCTCAAAACCTATCTTGGATTAAAGATGGTCGTAAGCATCTTTCGAGTGCTGCGCTTCGCTGGATACTAGATCAAGAAGAGGTAACAACTGTAATACCTGGATTTAAAACTGTTGAGCAAGTAGAGAAAAATCTAGAGGCTATACATGAGCCTAAATTCACAGCCGAGGAATTGAAAAATCTGGCCGCGTTTTATAAGTCAGAAGTTGAGCAGCATATTCGAGGACCTTACTAAGTAATAATAAAAGATACATTTTAAACAGGAAAAAGTATTAGAAATGCTAAAAATGGTTGCCTAATTCATTCAAGTATATGACACAAAAACAACTGACTGATCATCGGTTGTTTTTGTGTATATTTTGACCTGAAAAGCTTTTAGTACAAACCTTTTAGCAGTACTGTACACGAAGTGAGCCGTTGAATACAGCTCCAATTAAGCATAAGATCGTTCGTTGCGCTAAAAAATTATTTTAGAAGTTGTTTGATGACAAGATCTGCCACAGGACCTCCTGAAGCTGGGTTTTGTCCTGTCACAAGACGACCGTCTTCTACTGCATAAGGTTCAAATGCGTTGGCTTTTTGGAAGTTTGCACCACGATTGATTAGCTCTGTTTCAGTTAAATATGGCACATATTGATCTAACTCCGCCATTTTCTCTTCTTCATTTGTAAACCCTGTCACGGTTTTACCCTCGACCAAGTACGCTCCATCAACTGTTTTAATATTTAAAAGCCCAACGGCTCCATGACAAACAGAGGATATGATCCCGCCATTAGAATAAATCGCTTGGCTAATTTGTTGAAGTTCTTCGTTTTCAGGAAAATCCCATATGGTTCCATGGCCACCTGCGTAATAAATTACTCCATAATCATTAGCATTTATTTCGCTCGGTTTAAGTGTACTTCCTAAACGTTTCATGAAATCTGGATTTTGATAGTATTTCCAATCTATCTCCTCTGCTTCAGCAAGGCTATGTGGATCAATTGGTGTATAACCACCTAACGGGCTAACATAATCAACTTCATAACCAGCTTGCTCCACTTTATCGACAAAGTGAACTGCTTCACCTAACCATAACCCGGTTGCTCGGTTTAACCCTGGATATTTTGGATGGCTACTAACAACTACTAATATTTTTTTGGACACAAATACCACTCCTTTTTAATGATGAATCGATTATACTAGTTAAAGTTAACTTTAAGTCAAGAACAAAGGGTGGTAGAACATTTTGGCAACTTACACTATGTCTGAAATTGTTGAAATAGTTGGTTTAACAGCCTCAACACTTCGATATTACGAAAGTGAAAAATTAATTCCGAAAATTAAAAGAAACTCATCTGGACGAAGGTATTATAGCGATACAGACGTACAGTGGATTCTTTTTATTAAAGCATTACGGAATACAGAAATGCCAATTGAGCAGATTAAAAAATACGTTTTGCTGTTTAAACAAGGGAATGAAACTATACATGAAAGAAAGATGTTTATTGAAGCACACACTAATAAGGTTGAAAAAGAAATTGAGGAAAAAGTGAATAACTTAGAAACGTTGAAGAAAAAACTGAAGTATTACGAACTCATGGACAAAAGGAAACAGAGATTAAATCGTAGAGCATTTGATCAAACTTAAAGGAGTTTACAATTCCTATTTACCCCGCTCAACTGTTGGAAACTGAGCGGGAATAGCGTTAGGATTTGTTTTTTTCAGGACAATACTCCTGCACAACTCGGAATGCTTATGTCTTACGTATGAAAAAAATTGCCTAATAATACAAGTAGATAACTTCTTTTTTAAGGTTGGAGTGTGCTAATTAACTGTTAATTTGCCCCAATTATTTCACAAAAAAAGCTTCGTTTCATTTTAAAGGCAAGCATCACTAAATAGTTCTTTTTTCTTGCTTCTCTGATGCAAAGAGTCCATTTAAAATAACCTTTAACCCCCATATTAATCGCTCATTCTTTGCTTTATCACCAGAAAATAAGTCATTCTTATACGCAAAAATAGCAGGGAATTGACTAGCATCTACTGATAATAGGGACTCTCTCATTGAATGAAATGATTTAAGGTCATTTTTTTTCCAAGAAGCATGTTCAAAACTTGAAGATACTACATACATCATTAAGGCGTCCATACCCCATGCTACAGTCATCGGCTTTAACCCGCTGAATGACAGTTGCTTAAGTAAATATTCCATTAGAACGATTGAATTTTTACCAAGTGGTACGGTGGTCATGGCCAGTTCAGCTACACCAGGATGTTGATATAACCTATCATGGTAAGATAACAATACTGCTATCAGGTTGTCTCGCCACGTTTTTTTACTTTCCGGATTATTGGGGAAGGTAATGTCAGACAGGCTGTAGTCTAACACATAAGAACACAATTCTTCTGAGTTTTTTACATAGACATATAAAGATGATGCACCAGTGTCAAGAGCTTTTGCCACTTTACGCATCGTCAGTCCGTTAATTCCTTCATTTGTAAGCAATAAGTAAGCTTCTTTAATAATACGTTCTTTGCTTAGTGGGTCTTTAGCCGGTCGAGAACGACGGCTAGAACGGTTGTCATTATTCATGCTACTCTCTACTCCTATATTACTAACATTTTTTATTCCTTAAAAGAATTCATTAACGCTCCTAATTTAGCTGCAGCATCTTCTGAAAAGAAAAGGTCCATATTCTCTTTTGTTTCTTTTGAAGCCTTTGCAGCCTTTGCAGCATAATCGAACATTTTCTTTTCATATTCTCTGATTGCTGTTTCTTGATTGTCAGTATTTATGATCGATAATGCGAGCTCTGCCCCGTCTAACATGGCTAGATTTGCACCTGCACCTGCAAATGGAGACATAAGATGTGCGGCATCTCCTATTAATGTCACGCCCTTTTTATTCTCCCACTTATGAGCTACTGGTAACATGTAGATTCGTCTTGGGGTAATTTCTTCATTAGCACAAATAATATATTGTTTGAGTTCATCAGACCAGTCTGAATATAAGTTTAACAATGTCTGCTTAGCGATCTCAGGTTCGTTATTCGATAGCTCTAACGTTTCTAAAAAGTTAGCTTCGGCTTTAAAACCTAAATAAATACGAATACGTCCATCACCATTCATTTGTGCAATGATTGTCTTATAATCACTTAAAGCATACACTGTACCTGGACCATTATGAGCAACGAGCTCAGGAAAAAGCTCCTCTGCATTTGTAATGTTCAATTCGACCATACTTATTCCAGAATACTTTGCTTTTTCATCACTTACTAAAGGTCGAATACGAGAGAAAGCCCCATCGGCCGCAATGATAAGATCAACAACATCGGTATGGCCATTCTCAAAATGAAGTTCATACTTCGTATCATCAATTGGTACCGCACCAGTACATGTATGACCCCATAAAATCGTATCGGATTGTAATGAATCCAGTAACAAATTCCTTAGTTCTGTTCTATCTACTTCTGGACGAGAGCCCCCTTCTGCTGTTGGTAATACATCACGATCTTCATGATAAATCTTTCCGTTCTTATCCAACGTCTTACTACTCTGACCTTCAAAGCGGCATACTTCATAAAATAAATCGAGCAAACCTGCTATTTTTAACGCCCTTTGCCCTGTGTGTGTTTCAAGGTCAAGTGTCCCACCTTGTGGACGTACATGTCTAGAAGCTTCCCCTTCGTATATTACAGGGGTATATCCTGCATTTTGTAAAATTTTTGCTAGTGTTAGTCCACCAAGTCCAGCGCCAATTATAGCAATCCGATGAGATAGGTTATTCATTTTCCTTCACTCCATATAGTGTAAGATTTGAAAAAGATTTTCTATAAAAAAGGAATCAAATAAGTTATACCACAACGAACACCGTTCGTAAAGAACGGTGTTCGTTGTGGCTGGTGATTTTTTGCCGTTCCAGGTTCTTTGGTCACCTGTTCCTTTTTTTTATAGGGCAGATGGGCAAGAATAGGGAGAGTTTATGTTTTATAGTATAATGGTTATAAATTGGGAAAGAGAAAGAGGAAACAGATGCCTACTATACTGGTTGCTGATGACGATGAGAACATTCGCGAACTCGTTTGTTTATTTCTGCGGAATGATGGATATACAATAGCCGAAGCAGCGGACGGAAAAGAAGCGTTAGACGTCTACGCCTCGACTGATGTGGATTTGGTTGTGCTCGATATTATGATGCCGGTCATGGATGGATGGACTTTATGCAAGGAGTTACGACGAGCAAACCCTAAATTGCCCTTGCTTATGCTGACGGCCAGAGGCGAAACATGGGAGAAAGTAAAAGGGTTTGAGCTTGGCACAGATGATTATTTGACGAAACCATTTGACCCGCTAGAGTTGATGGCTCGCGTTCAGGCGTTGCTGAAACGATATCGAATTGGGGTGACGCAGACGATCCAATTTGAAAACGTTACTCTTGACCGGCAGACATATAAAGTAACAAGAGGAACAGAATCCCTTACTTTGCCGTTGAAAGAGTTCGAATTGCTGTATAAGCTCGCTGAAACGCCGGGACAAGTTTATACTCGAGAGCAGTTAATTGATCAAATTTGGGGGATTGATTACACAGGCGATGAACGGACAATCGATGTCCACATCAAGCGCCTGCGTGAGAAGTTTGCAGACACACCTGATTTTCAACTGGAAACCGTCCGTGGTCTTGGTTACCGGCTTGGGGTGTATAAATGATCAGCTCCTTATATACACGAGTTGTTCTAATCTTTTTGTCCTCTGTTATTGGAGGGACGGTCATTGCGTTTTTTGTGGCAACGTGGATATTTGAAGAGCAATTAAACGAAAACCTGCAAATTACCTTGCTCGATTTTGGACAAGATATTGCTCAACTGTATGAGGCTTTTCCATTAGAAGAAGCGGATTCATTTGTTTCTGGAATGAAACAGCTCAACTCTTATCACATTCGAATCTATGAAGAAACTGGAGAACTCCAATCTTATGGATCATTTGATGAAGATAGTATTTCAAGGGTGACCAAGGAAGAGGTAGAGGAAGTACTATCGGGAGAACTGGTGCAAGTTCCAACAAACGGGATCAATCCGATTCGCTTAGGAATGCCATTGACCACGGAAGCGGGAACAAAAGCCATGTTTGTCGAATCTGTATCACCGTCTTCCTCTTCCTTTCTTGTGAAGTGGATTTTTTATTTCTTAGCTTTTTCCTTAATTTTTGGAAGTTTATTGGTTTTAATTGCTGCAAGGTTTTTGGTTAGGCCGATTAAAAAACTAACCGAAGCAACTAGACGGGTCGCAGGGGGAGATTTTAACGTCAAACTAACGATTAAGCAAAAAGGCGAGTTAGGCATACTGGCTCGCAGCTTTGAAGAAATGATGCGGGACTTACAGCAGCTTGAACAAATGCGAAAGGAATTTGTTTCCAATGTCTCGCACGAAGTCCAATCACCGCTTACCTCGATATCAGGTTATGCAGCAGCTCTGAAACAAGTGGACCTTGAGGCGGACAAGCGAAATCGTTATCTTGAGGTAATTATTGCCGAAGCGGGACGTATGTCGAAGATGAGTGACAGTCTGTTAAAACTAAGCTTACTCGAATCAAATTCGCAGCAGGTGCATCTGACCACGCTCAATCTTGATGAACAAATTAGGCGGGTTATCGTTGCCATTCAGCCGCAATGGTCAGCTCGTGACATTCGTTTTGAGCTGGATTTAAGAACGGTTGCGATAACGGCTGATCATGAACTGTTGAACCAAGTATGGACGAACCTCCTTGGCAATAGCATTAAGTTTTCTGAGGAGAACAGCACGATTGATGTCAGCATTCAACAAGATTCAAAAAACGTAACGGTTCGAGTATCTGATACAGGTATTGGTATTTCTCTTGAAGATCAGAAACGTATATTTGAACGCTTTTTTAAGGCTGATCGATCGCACAGCCTTAAGTATGGTGGAAGTGGTATGGGGCTTTCTATTGTGAAACAAATCGTCACGCTTCACCAAGGTGAGATTCGAGTAGAAAGTGAGCTTAACCGAGGAACAACGTTTATTGTCACGCTGCCTGTATCAATGGCTTCATCTAATCTAGGAACATAACTAGGATTATTTTACGCTTTCGACTACTCCTTTTTGCTGCAGCACCGTGTGAGGCTGTAGCTTTTTTACTTGTTCATATTCTGTTCATATTGGCGTCATTAAGAGTACATATTAATCGTATAAACTTTCATTAACGGATAAGAGTTGTACAACAAGATATCGACAGGAGAAGATGAAAGTGAAACAAAAAGAGACTGAAAGCAGAACAAGTAAAAAAACAAAGAAAGTGTTATCCATTCTTCTAAAAATAGTGGCAGCCATCATTCTAGTCATCGCCCTGTTCTTTGCAGTTGTTTTTATTATCAATCTGATCAGCAGTAAATTTGAGGAAGCCCAGATTGAATCGTATGGACAGCTTGTGCAAGTGGATGGCGAAACTATGAATGTGCTAATTGAGGGAGAGGGTGAAGAAACGATTGTTCTTCTCCCAGGCTATGGAACAGCTGCGCCTGCTCTTGATTTTAAACCGCTTATCGAAGAGCTTGCTCCATTTTATAAAGTCGTTGTTGTCGAACCTTTTGGCTATGGATTAAGTGATCATACAGATAAAGAAAGAACGACAGAAAACATTGTCTTTGAAATCCATGAAGCGCTGCAAAGTCTAGATATTGATGAGTACATTTTAATGGGGCACTCCATTGCCGGCATTTATGGACTCAATTATGTGAACAAATACGAAGATGAAGTACAAGCGTTTGTTGGTATTGATACGAGCGTACCAACACAAGGTGGGATGGACGAGGAACTTCCAATCAGTACCTTTCACTTCCTGAGAAAATCTGGTTTAGGCAGACTGGTCATTAACCTAGGTGATGACCCATACGAAACACTGCCTTTTGATGAAGAAACAAAAGAACAGATGAGATTGATCACACACAAAAATTTGTTTAACGCGAGCAATTTGAATGAAATGAAGCATTTTAGTTCAAATTTTAAGGAGGCACAATCATTGGCTTTCCCTGATGAACTTCCGTTGCTCCTCTTTATACAAGCGGATAATTCAGACGTGGAAGGATGGATTCCACTACATGAAGAGCAAGTAGAGAATTCCTTGCATGGCAAGACGATGCTAATTGATGCAGACCATTATTTGCACCATACGAAATCAAAGGAAATGGTTGATACCATGAGAGTATTTTTAGGAGAAACAGAATAAAGAGAGAGGGGACTTTAGCTCTCGTTCATCTATGCACGGTAAAGAGTGATTACGATAATATGTACTCACTTTGTTGACCGTAGTTAAAAGTGGTAACTGTAGTAGAGGAGGGCCTGTATTTAGGAGGGCTGTAAGGGGACACCGTGTTGTCTTGCCCATTAATGTTTCACGTGGTCATTGCTTTTTTGCCAACATGAAATGGAAAGCTAATACGATAATTCAAACCCTCATGATGATTCTGACGATTACTTTGGTTATACGGAGAAATTCGGTAACCATGGTGGGCAAGGTGAATATGTAACAGCGTGTGTCTACTGCAAAGCTCCGTTCAAGATGAAGCGTTTAAGTGTATTGAAAAAAGCGGTGAACCTTAAAGGTTCATCGCTTTTTAGTTGTTACTTAAACGATTAATTAAACTGTGTGTATCGCGATATTTTCTTCATGACAGAATGCTTCATATGATTCATCTAATGGGGCAGATGTGATAATGTGGTCCAATCGGGACAAAGGAGCATATGTAAGCATAGTTGACTTACCGAACTTTGAAGCATCGGCTAATAGAAAAAGCTCATTTTCTTTCTGTACAATGCTTTTTTTCACTTCGTATTCATGAAGGTCTGCGTTGGTTAACCCTTTAGAAATACTAGCTCCAGTACAAGCCATAAACGCTTTGTCTACATTATACTTATTAAGCGAAAAACCACTCATACTAACGAATGAACGTGTTTTGACCTGATAATGGTTCCCTAATACAAATAGTTCAATGTTCTCTTTTTCAGACACAGCGTTGATGACGTCTAAATTATTGGTCAGAATTGTAATAAACTTATCATCAGGAAAGTTATCAAACATCCATTTCGTTGTGGTACCTGAGTCAATGTAAACAAAGTCTTGATCTTCTATAAAGGATGCTGCGTGTAAAGCGATCCGGACTTTTTCATCGTTATAGACATGGTGGCGGTTTTGAAATGGAATTAACGGTTTATCCGTTGCAGTAACTCCCCCGTATACTTTTTCAATGACCCCTTTTTCTGTCAAACGATTAATATCCCGTCGAACTGTATTTTTAGATACGTCGAAACGGTTGCATAAATCGTCAATGGAGACTGTACCGTTTGCAAGAATGTAATTTTCCATTTCTTGAATTCTAACTAACTTCATTCTATTACTCCCTACATCGCAAATTCTTATTTCATACTATACCACTATACTCAAAATATAATCAACACCTATATTTGTAAGCGGATTCAAAAGAAAATATTCAGGTAAAATATTGACACATATCCAAAATGTTATTAATATATAACCAATAAGTAACCAATATTTTTATGTTCGCTTATAATGTAAGCGATTACCAATATGTTTAATAGGTGGAGGGATTGTTGTGGCAGAAACAATAAGTAAGGTACGCACATTAAAAAACTACATAAATGGAAAATGGGTCGACAGTTTGACCACAGAATATGAGGAAGTGGTTAATCCGGCGACGAAGGAAGTTCTCTGTAGAGTGCCACTTTCAACAAAACAAGAGCTTCATTATGCAGCCGAAATTGCGAGGGATGCTTTTAAGGCGTGGTCAAATGTTGCTGTACCTCGTCGTGCACGTGTGCTTTTTTCCTTTCAACAGCTATTGCAACAACATAAAGAAGAATTAGCTCAACTCATTACAATGGAAAATGGCAAGAATTTAACAGAAGCTCGTGGTGAAGTACAGCGTGGGATTGAGAACGTTGAATTTGCTGCTAGTGCTCCTTCACTTATGATGGGGGATTCGTTGCCTGCCATTGCTACAAACGTAGAGGCGAGTAATTATCGTTATCCAATAGGTGTTGTTGGCGGTATTACACCGTTTAATTTCCCGATGATGGTGCCTTGTTGGATGTTTCCAATGGCGATTGCTCTTGGGAATACATTTATTCTAAAACCATCAGAGCGTACACCTTTGCTTGTCGAAAAATTTGCAGACTTGCTAAAGGAAGCTGGTCTACCTGATGGTGTGTTTAATATCGTTTACGGCGCCCATGATGTGGTAAACGGTATTCTTGATCACCCAGAAATTAAAGCGGTTTCCTTCGTTGGATCGAAACCAGTTGGAGAGTATGTCTATAAACGAGGTAGCGAAAATTTGAAACGTGTGCAAGCGCTAACAGGAGCGAATAATCATACAGTTGTTTTAGGGGATGCGGACCTTGATACAGCAGTGAATGATATTGTTGGTGCGGCTTTCGGTTCTGCCGGTGAACGTTGTATGGCCTGCGCGGTTGTGACGGTTGAAGAGGTTATTGCAGATGAATTTATTGCTCGTTTAAAGGAAAAAACAGATAACTTGGAAATGGGAAATGGGCTTGATGATGGTGTTTTCTTGGGTCCTGTCATTCGTGAAGAGAATAAAAAGAGAACCATTTCCTATATTGAAGCCGGGGTTGAAGAGGGGGCAACACTGCTTACAGATGGAAGGGATCGATTGAGTGATGACGGTTACTTTGTTGGTCCAACAATCTTTGACCACGTTACAACTGATATGAAGATCTGGAGAGATGAAATTTTTGCGCCTGTACTTTCGATTGTCCGTGTGAAGCATCTTAAAGAAGCGATAGCGACTGCAAATCAATCAGAGTTTGCGAACGGTGCTTGTATCTTTACGAAAGATGCGCAAGCAATCCGTTATTTCCGTGAAAATATTGATGCAGGAATGTTAGGAGTAAACCTCGGTGTTCCAGCTCCTATGGCGTTCTTTCCATTTTCAGGGTGGAAATCATCTTTCTTTGGAACGCTTCATGCAAATGGAAAAGATAGCGTTGATTTTTATACACGTAAGAAAGTTGTAACAGCGCGTCTTGTTGACCCTGTTTTTGAAGATTAGGAGGTTCGTATGGCTAAATTATTACGGAAACCAAAACGAAACCCTTTATCGAAAGGAGTATGCATCGTTCATGATGTAAAAGAGGGAAACACCCCTCTAGAATATGTAGGTTTTTCTGTTATTGACTTAGATAAAGGTGCGGTTTTTGAAGAAATGTTAACAGATCAAGAGTGCTGTGCAGTGATTTTAACTGGAAAAGCCACAGTGACAGCAGGTGAGCAGACGTTTGAATCTCTTGGAACAAGAGAAACTGTATTTGAAAAAGTACCAACAGATAGTGTCTATATTACAAAAGAAGAAACGTATCGTATACAAGCAGAGACGGATACGCGGGTTGCGCTATGTTATGCGCCTGGGCTGACAAAACGTCCTAACCGTTTGCTTTCTGCTAAAGATATTCAACCAGAGCATAGAGGAATAAAAATGAATCAACGGTCTGTGCATAATATATTGCCTGATTCACTAGATGTGGCGGACTCGTTATTGGTTGTTGAAGTGTATACAGAGAGTGGGAACTTTTCGAGTTATCCTCCACACAAGCATGACCAAGACAATTTACCGTATGAGTCGCTTTTAGAAGAAACGTACTACCATGAACAAGATCCACCTCAAGGCTTTGTGTTCCAACGTGTCTATACGGATGATCGTAGTCTTGATGAAAGCATGGCCGTTGAAAATGAAGATGTTGTACTCGTACCAGCAGGCTATCACCCAGTTGGGGTTCCAGATGGCTATACTTCGTATTATTTAAATGTAATGGCAGGTCCTAAACGGATATGGAAATTTCATAATGATCCAGCACATGAATGGATCTTAGATCGTGAGGATTCATAATATGACAATGACGTTTTCAACAGATAAACGATTTGACTTAATTGCAGTTGGGCGCGCGTGTATCGATTTAAATGCTACAGAGTACAATCGTCCGATGGAAGAAACAATGACGTTCTCGAAGTATGTTGGTGGGTCACCTGCAAATATTGCCATTGGTTCATCAAAACTAGGGTTAAAGACAGGGTTTATTGGAAAAGTGTCTGACGATCAACACGGTCGTTTTATTCAATCCTATATGGAAAAAGTCGGCGTCGACACTTCACAGATGGTGAAAGATACAGAGGGCCATAAGTCAGGATTAACGTTTACGGAAATTAAAAGCCCTAAAGAGTGTAGTATTCTAATGTATCGTACCGATGTCGCGGATTTAAACCTTCGTCCAGAAGACGTATCAGAAGGGTATATCGCTCAAGCAAAAATACTTCTTATTTCTGGAACGGCACTGGCAAAGAGTCCTTCCCGAGAAGCGGTTTTTCAAGCAGTTGATTATGCAAAACGACAAAATGTTCCGATTGCCTTTGAATTAGATTACCGTCCCTATACGTGGCAATCAGAGGAGGAAACGTCCGTCTATTATAAATGGGCAGCTGAACAGTCTACTATTGTCATTGGTACCCGGGATGAATACAACATTCTTGAGAATTCTGAAGGCAACTCTGATGAGCAAACAGCAGAAGCGCTTCTTTCATCACGAGCTGAGCTGGTTATCATCAAGCATGGTGTAGACGGTTCTATTGCATTCGAAGAAGATGGCACGATTACCCATGCAAAGGCATATCCTTCGAATGTGTTGAAAACATTTGGAGCAGGAGATTCTTATGCATCTGCATTCCTTTACGCATTATTGAATGGAAACTCTGTCAGAGAGGCGTTGCAGTTTGGTGGTGCATCCGCAGCAATCGTTGTAAGCAAGCATAGCTCTTCAGAAGCAATGCCTACGGTTGAGGAAATTAAAGCACTCTTGGCACAGCACGAGCAGAGTGTGTAAAAGGAGGTTGTGAGATCATGGCAGAAACAATTCGTTTGACAACAGGGCAAGCACTTGTGAAATTTTTAAACAACCAATTCATTTCAGTAGATGGGAAAGAGGCGCACTTTGTTGAAGGCATATTTAACATTTTTGGTCACGGCAATGTGCTAGGAATTGGTCAAGCACTTGAACAAGACGCTGGCCATCTCAAAGTCATTCAAGGAAAAAACGAACAAGGAATGGCACATGCAGCCATCGCCTATTCAAAACAAATGCTTAGAAAGAAAATTTATGCTGTTACCACTTCTGTTGGTCCGGGAGCTGCTAACTTAGTAGCTGCGGCTGGAACGGCTTTAGCGAATAATATCCCAGTCCTGCTACTTCCAGCTGATACGTTTGCAACGCGGCAGCCTGATCCCGTCCTGCAACAGTTCGAGCAAGAATATAGTGCAGCAATTACTACAAATGATGCATTGAAACCGGTATCTCGCTACTGGGATCGTGTGGTTCGACCAGAACAACTAATGAGTAGCCTACTTCGAGCATTTGAAGTGATGACAGACCCAGCAAAAGCGGGTCCGGCCACGATTTGTATCGCCCAAGATGTCGAAGGAGAAGCGTACGATTACCCAACATCTTTTTTTGAAAAAAGAGTACATTATGTGGATCGATATGAACCTACTTCTCGTGAGCTTAATCAGGCTGTTCAATTAATACGTAAGAGCAGAAAACCTCTTATTATTATTGGGGGTGGGGCAAAGTATTCAGAAGCCCGAGAAGAGTTAGTCGCTTTTTCCGAAACATACCGAATTCCTATGGTTGAAACACAAGCCGGTAAATCGACCGTTGAAAGCAATCACCCGTTTAATTTAGGTGGTGTTGGTGTTACCGGTACAAAACCAGCGAATCTCGCAGCAAAAGAAGCGGATTTAGTCATTGGAGTAGGAACACGATACACGGATTTTACATCTTCATCCAAAACAGCTTTCTCTTTTAACAACGCATCATTCCTAAACATTAATATTAGTCGGATGCATGCATATAAGATGGACGCTGTACAAGTCGTAGCAGATGCGAGAGTAACGTTATCAATTCTTTTTGGAGAATTAACCGGCTATAGAAGTAAGCATATTTCTATCGATTCTTGGAAACATGAATGGCTTCAGGAAAGAGAGCGATTGTCGTCTATCTCATTTGATCGTGAAGCGTTTAAACCTGAAATTGAGGGACAGTTTTCGCAACAATTATTAAATGAGTATGCAGATACATTAGATACCGAATTTCCACAAACAACTGCTTTAACGGCACTTAATAAAGCACTATCTAAAGATGCAGTAATCGTTTGTGCTGCTGGATCTCTGCCTGGAGACCTTCAACGTTTGTGGGATACGGAAACACCAAATACATATCATCTAGAGTATGGCTACTCTTGTATGGGTTACGAAATTGCAGGAGGTTTTGGTGCGAAGTTAGCTGAACCCGAAAAAGAAGTCTATTCGCTCGTAGGTGACGGCAGTTTTCTTATGATGCATTCGGAGTTTGTAACAGCCATTCAGTATGGTTATAAATTAAATGTTGTCTTATTTGATAACGCTGGATTCGGCTGTATAAGTAATTTACAAATGGATCATGGTAGCGGTAGTCATGGTTGTGAATTTCGCACACATAGAGGCGACATCATGAACATTGATTACGCCAAAATTGCCGAAGCATATGGCGCAAAAGTCTATCGGGTATCGTCAGTGGAACATCTTCAAAAAGCAGTGGAGGATGCAAAGTGTCAAGAGGTTTCCACTCTTATTGAAATCAAAGTTCTCCCAAAAACAATGACAGATGGGTACGAGAGCTGGTGGAATGTAGGTGTCGCAGAAACCTCAAATGTAACGGCTGTGCAGCGTGCACATCAAAAACACCAAACGAAATTATATGCAGCAAAGCTCTATTAAGGGGAGATTATTTTGACCAGTAAGCAGATCAAATGGGGGATTGCGCCCATTGGTTGGCGTAATGACGATATGCCAGAAATAGGGGCAGGTAATACACTTGCCCATCTTCTCAGTGATGTAGTTGTCGCAAAATTCGAAGGAACAGAAGTTGGAGGCTTTTTTCCTGAAGCTTCTATTTTAAATAAAGAAATAGAACTTCGGCAGTTAAGAATTGTTGGTCAATGGTTTTCGAGCTATCTCATTCGTGATGGCGTAAGTGCAACGGCAGCTTTGTTTCACGAGCATTGTGCATATCTGCAGGAAGTGAATGCAGAAGTCGCTGTTGTGTCGGAACAAACTTATAGTGTTCAAAACGAAGAGCGAAACGTTTTTGCATTAAACCTTAAGCCAATTCTAACAGATGAAGAGTGGGAAATAGTATGTCAAGGCGTGGACATATTAGGTGGAATTGCTAAAACCTATGGTTTGAAACTTGCTTACCATTCTCATATGGGGACGGTTGTACAGACGAAAGAAGAGGTGAAGCGGTTAATGGAGGGGACAGATCCGAATCTTGTTGGGTTGCTGTACGATACGGGTCATACGTTTATTGCTGACGGTGAGTACTTATCCGTGTTAGACACACACTGTCAGCGAATAAACCACGTTCATTTTAAAGATGTTCGCAAAGATGTCCTGACAACATGTGAACAAAAAGGTTTAACTTTCAGACAATCATTCTTAAGAGGAATGTTCACGGTTCCAGGAGATGGTTGCATTGATTTTGAACCTGTGTTTTTACGTTTAGTAGAGAAGGGTTATCAAGGTTGGATCGTTGTTGAAGCGGAGCAAGACCCAGAAATTGCTCATCCATTGGAATACGCTTTAAAAGCAAGACAGTACATTGATAGTAAATTATTAAAGAAGAGTATTGGAACAGTCGATAGTTAAAGACCGAAGGTGGGGATACGGATGACGTTAAAAATAGGCGTTATTGGGACGGGCGCAATCGGTAGAGACCATATTCGCCGTGTAACAAAGAGTCTAGCTGGTGCAGAAATTATTGCGGTAACGGATGTTAATCAACAAGCGGCAGAAGCCGTCATTGAAGAATTTAATTTAAATGCAACCTTGTATAAAGATGATGTGGACTTAATTCAGGATTCAAGAATTGAAGCTGTATTTATCACAAGCTGGGGGCAAGCTCACGAGAGCAGTGTGTTAAAAGCAATCGAAGCAAAGAAATTTGTTTTTTGTGAAAAGCCGTTAGCAACAACTGCAGAAGGGTGTATGCGAATTGTAGAAGCGGAAATGGCTTATGGTACTCCTCTTGTTCAAGTAGGTTTTATGCGTCGTTATGATAACGGTTACAAAATGCTGAAAGAAGCGATTGATCAAAATACAATTGGAGAACCTTTAATGATGCATTGTGCTCACCGGAATGCTCATGTGGCTGAGCGTTATTCCACTGATATGGCAATCCACGATACATTAATTCATGAAATTGATGTGTTGCGCTGGTTAATTAATGACGACTATGTTTCAGCTCAAGTATTTTATCCTAGAAAAACGAAGCATGCATTGCCACATCTGAAAGATCCACAAATGGTGATGTTAGAAACCGAGAGTGGTGTCATGATTAACGTTGAAATTTTTGTTAACTGTACGTACGGATATGATATTCAATGTGAAGTTGTTGGTGAAGAAGGTCTTCTCCGCCTACCTGATGAAGCGCACATTCAAGTAAGAAAGGGAGGTCAAATTGGGAAAGAAATAGGAATGGATTGGCAGGAGCGTTTTGCTCACGCTTATGATGTTGAAGTGCAAGATTTTATCGATAACGTTCGTGATAAAGGCACCGTTTCTGGACCTACCGCATGGGATGGATACATTGCGGCAGTAACTGCAGATGCATGTGTGAAAGCACAAACTTCGGGTGTGAAAGAGATTATTGAACTTGCCCAATGCCCTGATTTCTATAAAAAAGTGAAGCCGGCAGCTAGAGTCGTTTACTAGAGAGGAGTGGGTATCATGGCGTTTGCTTTCATGAAAGAGCTACTCGTAGAAGCAAAAAGAAACCACTATGCAATCGGTCAATTTAATATAAATGGATTGCAATGGACCAAAGCAATTCTTCTTGCTGCTGAGGAAGAACGATCACCTGTTATCGCAGCAGCATCAGAGAGAATGATTGATTACTTAGGTGGTTATCGTACAGTCGTTTCTTTTGTCGACTCTTTAGTCAATGAATTGAATATAAACGTTCCCGTTGTTTTGCATCTTGATCATGGTAGAAGTGTTCAATCATGTTTTAAAGCCATTGACGCTGGGTTTAGTTCCGTCATGATTGATGGATCGCACCTATCTATTGAAGAAAACATTGCGATGACAAAAGAAGTTTCGGATTATGCTGTAAAGTTTGGTGTTAGCGTTGAAGCAGAAGTTGGGACGGTTGGTGGAACGGAAGATGGTGTAACTGGTGGCGTTTCATATGCGAATGTCGACGAATGCGAGCGTTTAGTTACAGAGGCGAATATTGATGCGTTAGCAGCAGCGTTAGGTTCGGTTCATGGTCGTTATTATGGAAAACCTAAGCTAGGATTTAAGGAAATGGAACAAATCTCAAAGGTAACAGATATTCCGCTTGTGCTTCATGGTGCTTCAGGCATTCCAAGTCATGATTTAGAGCGAGCCATTCAGTTAGGGCATGCCAAAGTGAATATTAATACAGAATGTATGATTGCTTGGTCTGATCAACTAAGGAAACAGTTGATTGAACAACCAGATGCATTTGAGCCTGCCATTTTATTAACCCCGGCCATTCATGCTGTTCAAGAAGCTGTACAGCAGAAGCTGAAGGAATTTGGCTCAACTCACAAAGCGAATTAGGCTATGCCGAAGTTTTAGAAAGGATGTTTTAAATGAAGAAGCGTATAAATATAGCAGTACTTGGACTCGGTCGTCTCGGTTATTCACATACCAAAAATCTATTAACCGAAGTACATGGGGCAAATTTATATATGGTTGTGGACCCACTATCAGGCAGAGCGAAAGAAGTAGCGGAAGAATTCGGAATTGAGTTTCATTCTACCAAGATTGAGGATGCTCTTACTCATCCAGAGGTAGATGCTGTTGTGATTGTAACGCCAACGAGCACTCATGCTGACATTATAAAAAGTGCTGCATATCATCGAAAGCATATTTTTGTTGAAAAACCATTAACGTTAAATCTAGAAGAATCGGAAGAAGTTTCAGTGGCAGTGGAAAAAGCCGGTATTATCTGTCAGGTTGGCTTTATGCGGCGATTTGATCCTGGGTATGTGGATGCCAAACGTCGAATTGATAAAGGTGAAATTGGACGACCACTCTATTTTAAAGCATTCACAAGGGATCCGGGATCACCCCCACCGGAATTTATAAAGAACAGTGGGGGCATCTTTGTTGATTGTTCCATTCATGATTATGACATTGCTCGTTACTTATTTAATACAGAGATTACCTCGGTTGCCGCTCATGGAAACGTATTAAAATATGATTTCATGAGAGAGTTTAATGATATTGACCATGGGTTGACATACGTGGAGTTTGCAAATGGTGCTATTGGCGACATGGAAGTATCTAGGAATTCTCCTTATGGCTATGATATTCGTGCTGAAGTTATTGGTACAGAAGGTGCTTTATTTGTAGGCGATTTGAGAGAACAGCAGGTAACCGTATTGAACCAAGGTGGAAGTCATTTTAAGGTGTTTCCTAATTTCCAATCAAGGTTCCGTGTGGCATATATTGAAGAATTGAAGCATTTTATTTACTGTATACAGACTGGTGAAAAGCCGATTGTGAACGATCGAGATGCCACTCAAGATTTGCGAGTTGCTTTAGCCGCAACACACGCTTACCAAACAGGAAAAAAAGTTGTTGTAGAAGAGTTTGCGCCAGAAAAAACTCACCTATAAAAAGGAAGCGTATAACATGCGCGCTCACCTTATTAGGTTAAAGAAGGGGGAAATTGGTTTTGAACGCTTTTGCGATAGCCACGTTTCTTTTTATTGTTGTGGCGATATGGATTTTTGCTTATCGAAAAAGTAGGACGATCGATAATTCAAGCTCAGAAGGGTACTTCTTAGGTGGTCGTAGCTTAACTGGTATTGTAATCGCGGGTACTGTAATTGGTACGAATCTATCAACAGAACAGATTGTTGGTCAAAACGGACAAAGCTATGTTGCTGGTATGGAAGTAATGGCTTGGGAAGTAACCTCGGCAATTGCGATTGTCGCCCTTGCGTTAATTTTCCTTCCAAAATATTTAAAGCATGGCGTAGATACGGTTACCGACTTTATAGAAGTACGCTTTGACAAAACTACAAAGAAGATTGCATCTGCTTTATTCATATTTACATATGTTGTATCTTTCTTACCTGTCGTTCTTTATTCGGGCTCCTTAGTGTTTAATCAAATCTTCTCTGTTGATGAAATGCTTGGAGTCGATCCACTAATAGCGATTGCATTAATTGCTGGTGGAATAGGCATTGTGGGTCTTGCATACTTAATGTTAGGTGGATTAAGGCTAGCCGCATTTAGTGATACGATTTATGGAATTGGCTTACTTATAGCTGGTCTATCTGTACCAATTTTTGGTTTGATGCTGTTAGGAAATGGAAATATGTTGTCAGGCTTTGAGACAATACGTCAAAACACTCCTGAAATGCTTAATGCGATTGGAGCAGTTGATTCTGCTTATGTACCATGGCCAACGTTATTTTTAGGGATGTTTTTTAACAACTTATTTTTTTGGTGCACAAACCAAATGATTGTGCAAAAAGTATTAGCGGGAAGAGATCTTCGAGAGGGTCAAAAAGGTGCATTGTATGTAGGTTTTTTCAAGATATTCGGGGCTCTTTTCCTTGTCTTTCCAGGCATTATTGCATTAAATATGTTTGGGGACGGCATCTCTAATTCTGATAATGCTTACCCAATGTTGGTATCTGCTGTTTTACCTGAATGGATGTTTGGTGTGTTCGCTGCTGTCATTTTCGGAGCCATTTTAAGTTCATTTATTGGCGCGTTAAATGCTGCTTCGACACTACTCACACTTGACTTTTATAAGCCAATAGGCAAAGAGAAAACAGATAAGCAAATTGCCCGTGTTGGGAAAATTTTCACGATTGGTGTCGGTTTAACAGCAACAATTATTGCTCCACTCATTTCGTTTGCACCTGCTGGTTTATACCATGTTGTTCAACAATTTAACGGTTTGTATAGCATGCCACTTCTTGTTATTGTGTTATTAGGTTTTTATTCAAAATATGCAACGCCTTTTGCTGCTAAATTTACATTCATCTTTCATGTAATGGTTTATGGAGCATCACAGTTATTTTTAGACATCCATTACTTATATGTATTTAGTGTTATGTTCTTTGTTGACTTGTTTATCTTATGGGGTGTCAGCCGATTGCAAAAGAATACAACTCCGTTTGTATTCGAGTCAGGCAAGCAAAAAGTTGACCTCACCCCTTGGAGACATCGTTATTGGGTCAGTGCCGTTGTGATCATCACTGTTCTTGGTACATACCTTATCTTTTCACCATGGGGGATTGCACAATAGCGTTAAACCAGTAGTCTTATAGACTGCTGGTTAACATAGAAAACCTCATAGTCTCTTTTCAGCGACAACAACCCTCCTGCTTTTTTCCTGTTTTCTACTTACACGGCATCGCGTATAATTGGTGGTTGGAATAAGGAGAGAAAACATGAAGCCAACTATTCAATTGGGTTTGTTTGAACTAAAAGAAGAGATGAAGCAGCGAAAGCATCAGCGAATGACCATTAAAATGCGCTCGTTTATGAAGCGAATCGGTCAAAAAAGACGTACGGAGCATATGGTTGCTACTGTAAACAAGCATTTGAAGCGATTAAAGGTACGAGTGTATTCATCAACAGGAACGCAATGGCATCGTCTGAAAATGGAAGAGTGGGTGACCTTTTCTTTTCAAGAGATGGAACATTCTCCTCATCTTGTAAAGGTGAGGACCAGTGATTTTCCTTTTCGCCTCTATGTGCATCAAGAAGAAGCGCTCCGGCGGTTAGACAAGATCCCCCTGCCGTTTTCTGGTATCTTGTCGATCCCAACAGGCGGTGGGAAAACAGTCGTCGCTGTGCATTGGCTATTGAAAGAGGGAGTGAGCAAAGGGCGCAAAGTGCTGTGGTTGACACATCGACATGATTTACTTGATCAAGCTTTTTCTGCCATTCGTACCCTAGCGACAGACGATTTAGTGGAAAAGGTCAAATCCATTTCGTGCCGGCTCATATCAAGTGAAGAAACACATGAATCGGTAAAGGCTATTCAGGCAGTCGATCAAATTGTTATTGGCACGAATCAAAGTATTGCAGGACAATTATCGTTGCTGCAAGAAAATTGGTTAAAGGCGAATGAGGACTTATTGATTATCGTGGATGAAGCGCACCATGCAGTGTCTGAAACGTACGAGCTCATTCTAACCACATTATCTAAAAAAGCAAATCCGACTATTTTAGGTTTAACTGCTACCCCTTTTCGGACTATAGAAGAAGAAAAAGGATTGTTAAAGAAACGATTTCCTGCTGATATTGTCTATAAGCTAGATGTTGCCACGTTAATTGCTAGAGGCATTTTAGCAGAGCCGTTTTTTAAAGAGCTTAAAACTGGTGTGGAAAAATTGCCGACTTTATCAGGAGTAGACATTCAGCACATTCATACAGCCGATCGTCTACCTCCTAAGGTTGAGCATTATTTGGCTGTCCATCAAGCGCGCAATACGCTTATTGTAAAAGAGTATGGCGATCATAAACAGGTGTATGGCAAGACGCTTGTGTTTGCGATGAACCGCAAGCATGCCATCCTTTTGACAGAACAGTTTGTAGAGGCGGGCATCTCTGCTGACTATTTCATTTCAGGAGAAGAGAAGAAAGAAGATGCATTAAAACGGTTTAAAGAAAATGAACTAGATGTGTTAGTGAATGTGAACATGTTAACCGAAGGAACGGACTTACCAGATGTTCAAACCGTCTTTTTAGCTCGACCAACAACGTCTGCTATTTTAATGACGCAAATGATCGGAAGGGCGATGCGAGGTGTCGAAGCTGGAGGAACGGCGTCAGCGCGAATTGTCCATTTTCATGATGATTGGCCAGAAACGATTTCGTGGATTACGCCTAGTGAGCTCTACCGAGATGAGGCGGCTGTAATCAAGCAGCGGAGTTTTGAGAATCAAGAGATGCCATTATCGACTTCAATTGTTGACAAGTGGTATAAGAGTCTTCCTACACAAGAAGCGGAAGCCCATCGTTTTGTTGAAACGATTCCTGTTGGTGTGTACTCGTTTATCGATCCTTCCTTGCAGCAGACAATCGACATTCTTGTGTACGAGCATTTGGCTACTGCTTATGAAGCGTGGCTTGAAAACTTGAAGCCAGTAGCGAAAAATGAAGTGAGTGCAATGCTTGATAAAACAGCCAAAACCTACTTCAAAGAAAAAAGACATACATTTGGCTTTCATGAACAAGATCTTGCAGCCCTTTACCGCTATTTTAGGGCAACGCAGCAAAAGCCAGTTTTACGCTGGTTGAAAGACCGGGATAAAGTGGATATCACAAGAATGGCAGAAGAGATTAAGCAAAGAGGGCTTTATGGTGATGAGAAAAAACACTTTATTGATACTCTTTGGAACAAAGAGCAATCCTTTATAGCGGTTTATTTTGGGTTTGATAAGCTTGAATTTCGAAAGCGTTTAGAGCTGGAGCTTATTCGATTAGAAGAGCCGGAGTTATTTAATAGAAACGAACCAAATGATTCAATTATAGATGGAGGTCGTCACGACCTGCCCTCTGTATGAAGGGAATAAGAAAAAATGAGAGCAAATGAGGGCTCTCTTTTTTTTATGCCCTGAATTAGGAGAGATGATTCATTTTTCTAAAAATAGGTTTAGAATGACAAGTACTGGTAAATAGAGTAGCAAGAAGGAACGATGGGTTCTTTGGAAAGAGGTGACACGAAACGATTTAACAAAGGTTTGGGATAACGGAAGAACGCTCACTATAGGAGGGATTACGTGGCAAATAATCGCGGTGTTGTATACATGGGTAAAAAAGGTGTACAAGTACAAGATATTGAGTACCCAGAATTGGTGTTAAAAGATGGCCCAGGAGTTCCTAAAGCGAATGTCGGTCGGAAATGTGAGCATGGTGTGATTTTAAAAGTCATCGTTACGAATATTTGTGGTAGCGACCAGCATATGGTACGTGGGCGGACTACTGCTCCAGAAGGTCTCGTATTAGGTCATGAAATTACTGGTGAAGTGGTGGAAGTCGGTAGAGATGTGGAGTTTATTGAGAAAGGTGACATTGTTTCAGTCCCGTTTAATATTGCGTGTGGTCGCTGTGTAATGTGTCAGGAGCGAAAAACGCACATTTGTTTAAATGTTAATCCAGACCGTCCAGGTTCGGCCTATGGCTATGTTGATATGGGCGGATGGGTTGGAGGTCAATCAGAATACGTCATGGTTCCTTATGCTGATTTTCAATTACTTAAGTTTCCAAACAAAGAGAAAGCTATGGAAAAAATCCTTGATTTGACCATGTTAACAGATATTTTCCCAACTGGATTCCACGGTGCTTATACAGCTGGTGTCGGTATTGGTTCAACCGTTTATGTAGCTGGCGCAGGACCGGTTGGTTTAGCGGCGGCACATTCTGCTCAGCTTCTAGGTGCGTCAAGTGTCATTGTTGGTGATCTTAACGAAGAGAGATTGGCGCAAGCCCGTAGCTTTGGCTGTGAAACAGTCGATCTTTCCAAACATGATCGACTCGGGGAACAAATAGAAGCGATCTTAGGTGTGCCCGAGGTGGATGCAGCTGTAGATGCTGTAGGGTTTGAGGCATCAGGTCACGGTGAACATGGAGGTGAACAGCCGGCAGCCGTACTCAATGCGATCATGGATGTGACCCAAGCTGGTGGGAAGTTAGGAATTCCAGGGCTTTATGTTACCGAAGATCCAGGTGCAACAGATGAAGATGCAAAGACAGGCTCGTTAAAAGTTCGGTTTGGACAAGGCTGGGCAAAGGCGCATACATTTGTTACAGGTCAAACGCCGGCCATGCAGTATAATCGACAGCTGATGAAGCTTATCTTATCTGGCAAAGCGTCCATTGCAAAAGCCGTCAACGCAACGGTTATTTCTCTAGATGAAGCACCGGATGGCTATGCTGATTTTGATGGTGGTGCAGCGAAAAAGTTTGTCATTGACCCGCATGGGACCCTTAAATAAAAAACAAAGCTACTATACTCTTTTCTTGGGAGAAGAGTGGGGCTACTGTATATAAATCCGAGCAGGAGATCTTCCTTGCTTGGTTTTTTTTTGGCATAATAAGAAGACTTAAAGAAAAAAGGAGCGTTTGCAATGGATCAGCATGAGGCACAGCAGATTTTAGGACAATTGCGTAGTGGAGAGATAAAAGAAGTGGTTGTGACAAAAGAGCAATTTACTCTTTTTCGCGAGGTGTTAGTGGAGCAAGATGATAAGAAGGATTTTCGTGGTAATGCGCAGCATCGTGGAGCTGTCATTTATACGTATCAACCTGGTTGGACGGCTTAAGGAATGAGCCGTATGAATCATTCAGTAAAAGGGAGTGATTCTCTTTCAGCAGTTATTGTTGCAATGGTTAAAGGGGATCATATTTCAATTGAAGTCGTTCATCATGACGGTACGGTGCTAGGTACATTATTTCTGTCCGATGTACGCAACGCCATTCAATTAGGTCGAGAAGGCGATACAGCTGCCTCTCTTCTCGATCACCGCCCAGAATTAGTCGCATCCCATCAGTTTGAATCGTTACTCAAAAGTGAGATGTTTGCGATATTAATGAATTCTCTCTATGACGGTGTGTACGTAACGGATGGAAAAGGCGTAACGTTAAAAGTAAATAAAGCGTACGAACGAATAACAGGTATTCCGGCGCAAGCCATTATCGGCATGCATATGCGTGATATGGAAAAAGCCGGCTATATTTCCCGTTCAATCTCCCTTGAAGTCATTAAGCAAAAAAAAGTAGTGACTCGGATGCAGCGTTTAGCGAGTGGAAGAAACGCTATGGTGTCTGGTACGCCGTCATTTAACGGTCATGGAGAGATTGAATATGTCGTAAGCGTGGTTCGTGATATGACCGATCTTATGAACATGCAGGCTGAGTTGGAAGGGTTTAAGGAACAACAAGCCGAGCTTGATCGCTTCATTGGAAAAGGGGACGAAACGCCTCTTGTTGCAGAAGACGAAAAAACAGTTGCGTTTCTTGCTACGGCCAAACGTGTCGCACAAACGACAGCAACCGTCTGCCTCCTTGGTGAAAGTGGTGTCGGAAAAACAAAAGCAGCCGCTTATATTCATGAACATTCGCAGCGAAAAGATAAGCCCTTCGTCGTCGTAAACTGTGGAGCTATTAGTGAGACCTTGATTGAAGCTGAATTATTCGGTTATGGACCTGGTGCTTTTACAGGAGCTCTAGCAAAAGGAAAAAAAGGTCTTATTGAAGCCGCACATGGTGGGACGCTTTTTCTTGACGAAGTGGGGGAGCTGCCACAAGGGACGCAAGTGAAGCTGTTGAAGGTGTTGGATGAGCAACGGTTTACACCAGTTGGTTCAACTACGGAAAAACACGTGGATGTTCGTCTCCTATCGGCAACTCACCAGAATCTTTCCAGTCTAGTGAAAAAAGGGGTCATGCGAGAAGATTTTTACTATCGAATTGCGGTCGTGCCGCTTTTCATTGAGCCGCTACGTGAGCGACCGAAAGAAATTGATCGCTTAGCACGCTTCTTTTTACAAGAATTAAATGGGCGCTATGGAAGAAAGGTTGTACTAGAGTCAGATGCCGTCTTAGCGTTACAGAAAAGACAATGGCCAGGAAATATTCGTGAGTTAAAGAATGTGATTGATTTTGTTGTTGCTACGAGCCCTAACCCTGTCATCCATGCAAGTAATTTACCGCAACCATTTATTCAACATGAGAAACAGATGCAGGCACCTACGCTAAAGGAAGCTGTAGTACAACTAGAGCAAGCGATGATTACTCAAGCATTGCATGACCATAAAACGACCCGAAAAGCAGCTGAGGCATTAGGAATAAGCCAAGCAGCACTTGTAACGAAGCGGAAAAACTACTCATTTGATTAGTTTTGTAATCATTCGATTCATATAATGATCAATAAGGGCAATAAAACCGCTCTATACACCTATGTCATAAGTTGGCACACTTTTTGCTTCTACCTATAAAAAGATAGGGGGAAGTAAAGATGAATCAGCAACAATTTAAAAGCGCTTACAAAATTTGGACAGGATCAGGTTCTACAAAGCAAGTGAAACACGAGGTTGAGCGCTTAAAGATGAAGAAGCCGTTAATCGTTAGTGATCGCATTATTGCGAATGCAGGCTTGCTAGATGAAGTCTGTGCTCACTTAGACGAAGTCTCATACGGTACATTTTTGGAAGTGGAACCAGAACCAGCTTTTGCCGTCATTGAATCATGTAAACGTGTTTTTTTAGAAGGGAATTACGATGGATTTATTGCAATTGGTGGGGGAAGTGCTATTGATACGGCAAAGGCGGCTTCTGTGTATGCAACGTATGACGGCGCCTTAAGTGACTTTGTTGGCACCGATCTCGTTCCGGAGAAAGGTGCACCCCTTATCGCCATTCCTACAACAGCTGGTACAGGTTCGGAAGTCACGAATATTGCGATTTTATCGGACAAAGAAGCACAATTGAAGAAGGGAATTGCGAGCGATTACTTATTACCTGATGTGGCAATTGTGTCACCTGAAATGACCCGCACCGCACCACAACATGTCACAGCAGCAAGCGGCATTGATGCCATGGTTCATGGAATTGAAGCTTATTTATCTGTAAATGCCTCACCACTTACAGATGCGCTCGCACTTCAATCGATTACGATGATCGCTCGGAGTTTACCGAAAGCATATTCAAATGCCCATTTTTTAGAGGCCAGAGAAGAAATGGCGACAGCAAGCTTAATGGCTGGAATGGCATTTGGAAATGCCGGTGTAGGAGCGGTGCACGCACTAGCCTATCCGCTAGGAGGTCGTTTTAATATGGCTCATGGGGTGAGTAATGCGTTGCTATTACCGTTTGTAATGGAAGTAAACAAACCTGCTTGCCTAGAGCGTCTTGGGGATATTGCAACAGCGCTAGGAGAGGAAACGACAGGACTAAGTCTAAATGACGCAGCTGACCGTGCTATTCTTGCGATGACGCGGTTATGTGCACAGGTGAATATTCCTGCAAGTTTGAAGGCATTTGATATTGAAAAAAGCGATTTAGAAGCAATGGCTGATGATGCGTCGAAAATTGATCGTCTCTTAAAAAATAACCCACGCCAATTAACGAAAAAGGAAATCTATGAAATCTATCAAGCGGCATATGAAGGAAGGACAGCACGATGAAATGGAGACAACGGCAGTTTGGTCAGGAAACACCTTATCAGCCATTAGGTCCGTTTAAACTAAGAGTCCCCTTCTACCATTACCGTTTTGAGTGGCCAGATTATGTGCAGGGGCTATTGATGTGTGCGGTTGATTTAGCCGCCATTCCGTTATTAATGGAACTGCTCGGTATGCCATTTGAGGCGGCGCTTGCCATCGTTATTTTGAATGGGCTATTTTATTTAACTCACCATTTGCTTGGGGATCCGGTTGTGCCAGGTTGGATTACACCAGCCATTCCGCTAATTATGATTTACGTCTCTTCGTTTCCAGAAGATGAACGAGTTCATGCATTAATTGCGTTTCAATTAACGTTAGGGCTCATTTCCATCTTTTTAGGAGCGACGGGCTTAGCGAGTAAGGTGGTTCGATATGTTCCTAGTGCGATTAAATCGGGTGTTATTTTAGGAGCAGGAATTATTGCGGTGATTACGATTTTCGAAGTAGGAGGTCGTTTTGAGTCGTTTCCGTGGACCATCTCAATTGCAATCGGTATTGGCTTTTATCTAATGTTTTCAAAGCATTTTCAACGTCTGAAAACAAGCGGTGGCATTTACGGTTTAGTAGGGAAACTAGGAATCTTACCTATCATTCTTCTTGCCGTTGTGGTTGCACCCTTATTCGGTGAGGCACCTTGGCCATCAATTGAGTGGGGGTTCTCGAAGCCTGACTTTATTACCCTTTGGAATGAATACACCTTGTTTGGGGTTGGTTTTCCGCCGCTTATGATGTTCTTAACCTGTTTGCCAACTGTATTTGCTGCTTACCTCGTTTTATTTGGCGATATTCTCCAAGCAAAAGCCATTCTTAAAGAGGCGGATGAAGTACGCGAAGATGAAAAAGTCGATTACAACCCGAACCGTGCTCATCTTATATTTGGTGGGCGTAATAGCTTTATGAGCATAATTGGTCCTGATGTAACGATGGCAGGACCAACGTGGGCGGCCATGCAAGTTGTGATTACTGAGCGTTTTAAAGAAGGAAAGAAATCGATGCATTCCATCTTTGGTGGAATGGGTTCATTCCGATTAGGGACAAATACAGGCCTATTATTATTACCAATTGTAAGCTTAGTTGAGCCAATTCTTGGAGTGGCAATGGCGCTAACCTTATTAATCCAAGGCTATGTAAGCGTTCGAATCGGGATTTTAGAAGCGAAAAGCCAGCGCGATTTAGGGATCGCTGGCGTAATAGCGGCTATTTTAGCAGTAAAAGGTGCGGCTTGGGCTTTTGCTGCAGGTGTCATTTTATGTTTACTGATTTATGGAAAGCAGTTCTTTGATGGAGAAAACGATGAAACCTTTGTAAAAGATCAGAATGAAAAAAGGAGTGCGTAATATGAATCGAGCTCTATTTATTAACAATGGAGACGTTTGGACAAATCAAACCATTGAAGTAGAAAATCCCGCCACCAAAGAAATCATTGGAACGATTGCCAAAGCAGGGCAGGAAGAAGCGAAGCAAGCCGTAGATGCTGCCGCTTCTGCACTAAAAGCTTGGCAACGTAAAACCGCTGCTGAGCGAAGCGAATATTTGCTGAAATGGCACGAATTGATAAGACGAGATGAAAAGACCCTTGGTGAAGGGATGACAATGGAGCAAGGTAAACCATTAGAAGAAGCCATTGGTGAAATTCGTTACGCCAATAGTTTTCTTTCATGGTATGCGGAAGAAGGTAAGCGGATTTATGGAGAAACGGTACCCGCAAGTGCTCCGAATAAGCGAATATTCGTTCAAAAGCAGGCCATTGGCGTTATTGCAGCAATCACACCATGGAACTTTCCAGCAGCGATGCTCACGCGTAAATTAGGACCAGCGTTAGCCGCTGGCTGTACCGCTGTCGTCAAGCCTTCAGAATTGACGCCGTTTACTGCCTATTGCCTGGCCGATCTTGCTTTAGAAGCAGGAATTCCAAAAGGTGTTATAAATGTCATTACAGGAGACGCGAAAGAAATTGGAGAAGCGTGGATGAACGATGATCGGGTTCGCAAAGTGTCGTTTACCGGTTCAACGGCAGTCGGAAAATTATTAATGAGACAGGCTGCGGATACAGTTAAAAAGCTCTCCCTTGAGCTTGGGGGACATGCACCGTTTATTGTCACCCAACATGCTGATATCGAAAATGCAGTAGATGGATTAATTGGTTCAAAATATCGAAACGGTGGTCAAACGTGTGTATGCGCCAACCGCGTGTACGTACACGAATCCATTAAAGACAGTTTTTCAGAAGCATTTGTTCAGGCTGTCAAACAGTTGAAGACAGGTAATGGCTTAGCTGACCATTCAACAATCGGTCCCCTTATCAATCAAAGCGCGGTAGACAAGGTTCAGAACCATCTTAGAGATGCGCAAGAAAAAGGCGCAACACTTATCTATGGACAAGAACCTGAAGAGACAAATGGTTATTATCAGACACCAGTTGTCGTTATGGATGCAACTGACGATATGCTTTGTATGAATGAAGAAACGTTTGGTCCACTTGCGCCAATTACGACGTACCAATCAGTCGATGAAGTCATTCAACGGGCAAACGATACCCCTTTTGGTTTAGCCGCTTACGTATATTCAACGAATATAAGCGAAGCCTTTACCATTTCAGAAGCACTTGAATACGGAATTGTTGGGCTGAACGACGGGTTACCTTCTGTTGCGCAAGCGCCTTTTGGTGGTATGAAAGAGAGTGGACTTGGTCGTGAAGGTGGTCATTGGGGAATAGAAGAGTATCTCGAAGTAAAATATATTTCTATGCAGGTGTAATGAAAGAATTCCTTATTAGGGTTCCGCAATATGGAAAAGAAGTGTCGCCAGGAAGGTCTTCCTGGCGCCTTTTTGTAGATTGTCTGCTTTTATAAAATGAGCACTTCTTTCATCGTACATAACGGAGCATCAATAACTGCGGAAGGGATTGGTTCTTTTCTTGTAGAATTTAGTGAAAAGGGAACCTGCGTCCAACGGCTGATTTGAATAGAGTAGTGGAATTGTAAGAAAACGAATGATCGTATCTTTCTTGAAATGAAGGAGTTTAAAAATGGAGAAATGGGATTTGTATGATAGGCATCGAACGAAACTAGAGAAACAAATCATGCGTGGAGATCCAATGGAACTAGATGAATTTCATTTAGTTGTACACGTATGCATCTTCAATTCAAAAGGAGACATGCTTATTCAGCAGCGTCAACCTTTCAAGCATGGATGGCCAAACTTGTGGGATATCACGTGTGGGGGCAGTGCCGTTGCAGGCGATACAAGTCAACAGGCTGCTTCGAGAGAGCTATTCGAGGAGTTAGGTATCTCATATGACTTTAGAACGATTCGTCCGCACTTTACAATTAATTTTGACCGTGGCTACGACGATTATTACCTAATTGAACATGATATTGATCTAACTAAATTGGTGTTACAGACTGAAGAGGTGAAAGCAGCGAAATGGGCTTCTAAGGAAGAAATTTTAAAGCTAATTCAGCAAAATGAATTTGTTCCTTATTATGAAAGTATCCTTTCGTTTCTTTTTGAAGGCCGACATCATTATGGCTCCATTCGGTTATAAAAAAGGGGGTCTTACTATAAATAACAGTATGTACTTCAGCGAATTCAAGTATAGCTAAAACAAGAGGAACTGCTTGGAGTACATTATAAGATGAAAATGCTGCTAGTCAAATTGCTTTTGGCCAAGCGTACAGCGATACGATTTTAAATGGGTCTCTTAAGACGAAAGAAGAGTTGACAGCTTTAGGGATGAATACCTCTGCTGTTCATAAAGATATGATGATAGGTGATGATTCAATGAATGTTTTTGGGTTAGTAGAACAAAAAGAAGTTCTACTAATGGCAAACGGTGAATGGAGCATTTGAGCCTTCATAGGTTCCGCTGTGTTTTTAAACGCCCATGATGAAGGGCTACAGAGTTACTCGACTTCTACTGGAATGAGGGATATAGAGTGGATATACGTACAGATAGAGTAACCATTCGTACGTTTCTAGATGATGATTGGGAAGAGGTTTACCGTTACACCTCTGATGCTGCTACGATGTATTACATGCCAGAAGGTGTACTTTCTAAAGACGAAACAAAACAATTGATTCTAAATAATAGTGGTGACGGTGCAAAGCGTTTTCCAGTACTCTTAAAGAAAGATCAGGCCCTAATTGGTCATGTCGTGTTCCATGATTATTTTGGTTCTCACACCTTCGAAATAGGATGGGTGTTTCATCCGAACTATCAAAACAAAGGTTATGCATCCGAAGCGGCATATGCCGTTCTGAAATATGGGTTTGAAAACTTGAATTTACATCGAGTTATAGCTACTTGTCAACCTGAAAACGTGCCGTCCTGGAGAGTGATGGAAAAAGTAGGTATGAGAAGAGAAGGTTATTTTAAGAAATGCATCCCGCATGAAAGTGGATGGTGGGATGAATATTACTATGCCATTTTAAAAGAAGAATTTGAAGCATTGGATATGGTCGGTGCTCACGTCCCAAAAAAAGAATAAAATAGTAGAATTCAACGAACGAAAGAAACAACTGGAAAATACAGTAGACAGCTACCTTACGTCACACTCTATTCTATGAGATAGGAGGTGTGAAAGAATGAAAAATCCATTTGTATTCGGTCGATTAAAAGAAGAAGATCCTAGACGTGAAGCGTTGGAAACTACTATCGAGACAGTCTATGATGAATTGGAAAAGATGACAGCTGATGTGAATGTCACAATGGAACGATTGTCGAAGAAGTTTACCTGTGTAAGGTGGTTAGACAGTTCTGGCATTTTTGTAGTTTTCGTCGATAAAAAAAGAATTTGTATCTAACTGATACAAATTCTTTTTTTTGTTGTGATTGATTGTTCATTTAAAGCCTTTTAACAGATGCAGTTTCCATAATACTTTAACAAACGAGGTTGAACCATTCGTGACCATACTTACTTTAGTTGTTTATTTCGTGGTAACGCTGATTTACTTGTTTAACAAGTTAACTTCACGCATAGCATGACTAGACGGTGAATGAAACCTGTCTACATCTAACCCGTAAGATGAAATAGGGGTGAGAATGTGAAAACAAGACTACTGTACAAGCTTGATGATAATAAAAACACAAGTTTAAAGATTATTGAATCTGATCATCAACTCTTTGTACCAAATGAAAAGGATGTTTTACTACTTGATGGATGGGGTTACGTCATTGGTTCTCGTGAATTGTCCTATAAGGATGATCTGCTAGAAATAACTATACTTTGTTATCGAGAATCAAAGAAAAGGATGAAGTAGAAAAAGGCGTTCAATCAGAACGCCTTTTTCTATCTAAATAAAAGTTGCCTATAGGTCTTAAAACAAGTAGCCCAATAACAGCTAAATAGAACCAATCCCCTTCTTTATTAAAGACAAATCGTACGATAAGTAGACAAACCAAAAGGACGATTACAGTTGAATGGAATAGTATCTTACTCATAGTATGTTCTCCTAAATGATCATTGTTTTTCCTTTCATTATAATACCTTTTTCATAAGAGAGAGAGTAATTGATAAATGAAACTCCCTTACTAATCCTGTATAATGTGTCAAAAGGGGAGTGTCTTTATGGTAGTGAGGGAAGCAACATTGAAAGATTTAGAGGGAATTGCGCAATTATTTAATGAGTATAGAAAATTTTATCAACAAGAAGATCATATCGATGGTGCGCGAGGGTTCATGCGTAATCGCTTCGAACAGGGGGATTCGGTCCTTTTTATGGTGAAGGAGGATAACGCTTACTTAGGATTCGCCCAGCTTTACCCAACATTCTCATCTATTTCAATGGCGAAAGCGTGGATTTTAAATGATTTATATGTACATAAGGATGCACGGGGAAAAGGTGTAGCAGCAGCCCTTCTTGATAGGGCAAAAGCCTATGCATTAGAAACGAGTGCAGTGAGTATCGCTCTTAGCACCGCACCTGACAACCTACCTGCACAGCGGTTATATGAAAAACATGGCTATAAACGGGACGAGCAGTTTCATCATTATGAGCTTGGACTAGTGTAAGGGGGGAAACAAAATGGCTGATCTTATTATTCTATTTGGCCCGCAAGCTGTTGGAAAAATGACGGTTGGAGAAGCATTAGCAAAGAAAACGGGCATGAAGTTGTTTCACAATCATATGACGATTGATGCCGTTGCTCCTGTTCTTGGTTTTACAGATGAAACGTGGCGACTCGTGAATCAATTTCGGAGGGAAATCTTTCAAGCCGCTGCCAAAAGCGATTTAAAGGGTTTGATTTTCACCTATGTGTGGGCGTTTGATTTGCAGAAAGATTGGGATTATATTGCAGACATCTCTGCTATCTTTGAGGAGCAGGGTGGACGTGTGTACTTTGTTGAGCTGGAAGCATCGTTAGAGGAGCGCTTAGTACGAAATAAAAGTGACCACCGTCTTGAAAAGAAACCAACAAAGCGAGACGTCGTTTTTTCAGAGACTGAGTTAAAAGAAACAGCCGAAAGCCATCGCTTAAACTCAAAAGAGGGCGAAATAAACAAAAAGCAGTATGTACGGATCAATAATACATCGTTATGTCCAGATGAAGTGGCTCAACACATACAAGATGCCTTTCATTTTCACTAAGAAGGAGAGCGTATCATGGCATTTACAGAGATTATAACCAGTCAAAATGAATTTGAGGCTTTTTGTGAAGAAGTTGGAAAGCCAAGCGAGATGGCAGCAAATAAAGTGATTTCCTATTTAGATGAACAATGTGTGTCGTTTATTCAAGCCTCGCCATTTTTAACAATGGCATCCTCTAATAAAGAGGGTGAATGTGATGTCACACCTAGAGGAGACGATAGGGGATTTGTTCATGTAATTGATGCGCATCATTTGTTCATTCCCGAAAGACCTGGAAATAAGCGCATGGATTCTGCCCACAATATAATTGAAAATCCTCATGTTGGTTTGATTTTCTTCATTCCTGGATTAGGAGAAACGTTGCGTGTGAATGGGGAAGCTTTCATTTGCCGTGACCCGAGCTTGCTTAAGGCATGCGTGGCAAAAGGAAAAACGCCACGCTTTGGTGTGCTCGTTCGCGTGAACGAATGCTATGTTCATTGTGCGAAAGCCTTTCTTCGTTCTAGTCTATGGAAGCCTGAGACATGGGTCGAGAAAGAAGAGCTTCCATCACCTGCAAGGATGTTACGTGCTCATGCGACTGTCGGTCAACAAACAGAGCAGGACATTGAACGATCGTTACAAGAAAGCTACACAAAACGTCTTTATTAATGGGTGAATAGAAATGAGGGAAAACAATGATTCGCCAAGCAGTTGGAGCCATCATTCATCAAGGCGATGCTTACATTGTTGTGTGTAAGTCGTGGCAGCATACGTTGAATGGGGAAATGAAGATCAACGATGAGTGGGATATCGTCAAAGGTGGGGTTGAAAAAAGCGATCCATCGTTGGAAGCGGCTATTTTGCGAGAGCTTTATGAAGAGACAGGGTCAACTGCTTTTACGATCTGTAACAAGTTTGATGCCAAGCTACACTTTTCATTCCCTCCTGATATGCAAGAAAAGATTGGCTACAGCGCGCAAGAAACAACAATTTTTCTAGTTGAGTTTACAGGGAATGTAGACTACCTTAAGCCGGTAGATGGGGAAATTAGTGCAATTAAACTCGTTCATAAAAGCGAATTTTTAACGTATCTTAGTCATGAAGAGATGAGGCAATATGTAAAAGAAAACATCGCTAATGTCGTTTAAGGAAAAAGCGTTTTTTAATAAGGACAATTAGTAAAACAAGAACAAAAGCAAGACTTCCATATAAGAAGACGTTAAGAACAGCATCAACCCAGTTAAACTCAAAAAATGTAATAGTTTTCTGATTCATATGGTCTCCCTTCTGGACATTTCTTTTAGTTTAACACGAAAAAGCGAACGGAGGATTGAAATGGATCGAATGACGCGCATTCGTATGAACGAAAGGGCATACCATGAAGGTGTGTACGAGCGACACAAACTGTTTGAAAAAGGCAGTTGGCTCTATAAACCGCTTTCGACCGTTGAGAATCTACTCCCTCACTTGGTTGTACAAAAATAACGGGTAACACCCGTTATTTTTAATGAGGGAATGTGAGCTGCCACGAGACACCAAACTTGTCATTAACCCAGCCAAAACATTTACTAAACCCATAGTTATCAAGCGGCATTAACGCTTGTCCACCTTCTGCCAGAGTGTAGTAGAGCCGGTTAATTTCTAGTTCGCTATCACATGTTAGGTAGATTGAAAAAGATGGCGTGAAATCAAATGCATGTTTTACGTGGCTGTCGATGCACATAAAATCTTGTCCTTTTAACGTAAAAACTGCTTGAATGACGGACCCTGGTTTTCCTGGCCCTTTTTCATCGTACCGTGCAATTTCCTTAATCGAAGCATCCTCAATCAGACTTGTATAAAACGTCATTGCCTCTTCGGCATCGTTGTTTTGAAACATTAAAAAAGGTGTTACTTTTTGCATAGGTATGCTCTCCTTTTTATATCGTTATGGCTACTCGAAACCCTCTCGCACTATAATACGATGATGCACCATTATGATAGACAAAGACATGTCCGAAGCGATAGTCACAAAAAAGTGCCCCGCCTCGCTCTCTTATATCCACTGGTGTTTGTACCCAACTGGATGTCTTAGTATCAAAATCACCAAGTTCTTGTAGAGCGCGGTATTGCGTTTCTGTGAGTAAAGAGGTGCCCATTGCCTTTACGGTGTCTATTACATTGAGAGTAGGTTTATTTGCTTTTCTAGCGTCTAGGGCGGCCTTGTCGTAACAGGCGCTTCTCCTCCCCGCAGGACTTTCTTTTGAACAGTCAACAAAAGTGTAGAGGTCTTGCTTAGCATCATAAAAAACCACGTCAGGTTCTCCGCCGGTAATTTCCATTTGATTTAGAGACCAAAGTGTTTCAGGGTGATTCAGTAATCTCTCTTTAACTGTTGTCCATTCAATCGATAGATGACGTTGTTGATTCGCTTGAAAGCGATTTTCTAGTGTACTTAGTAATGCTAGACCATCTTTATCAGAAAGAAAATGGTTTTCCATTAGTGGCTCACCTCGTTTTATTATTAGTATAGTAAACTTCACCCCCTTTTAAAAGCTATAGGAGTTTATGGAATCATTTGTGTTTTTGCATTTATGTACGGTATGCTTGATGAAGCGAGGTGATCGTATGAAGAAAGTTTATAACAGTGTCATCCTAATCGGTTTGGCTATCGCTATATTTTTCTCGTATCAATGGTGGCAAAGTACCCAATCTGTTCAGCCAATGGCAAGTGGACATTTACTTGAGGAGGCTCATGGTACTTCTCTTAATCAGAGAAGCGTTATTCCAGAAGTTGAAGGCGAGCGTCCATCTTCGTCAACAGAACCACAATCGAACGATCAGATCACACACTATTCAAATGGTGAAAACATTGGTCAGTTATCCATTCCTCAGCTAAACAAAACCTATGAAACGTTCTGGGGCACAGACGATGCGACACTCAATCGAGGAGTCGGCATGTATGTTAGTGAATGGACAACTACGCCAGATGAAAAAGGGCATACCGTATTGAGTGGTCATCGAGATACGGTGTTTTCTGAATTAGGCGAATTGGTCATAGGGGATCAGCTAATAGTGGAATTCGAAGGGTTTCAATATGTTTATGAAATTGATGACACTTGGATCACAGATGCAGAAGATCGAACGGTGATTGTGAAAAAAGACGAAGCAACGTTAACGATTACAACCTGTTATCCATTCCAATACGTAGGCGCGGCACCCGACCGTTATATTATTCAATCTCATTTGGTCGCAACCTATGAGATGTAGCACACGGCAGACGTTTTTCTAAACAAAAAAGCTAAAGCAGGCTGAAGCTGCTTTAACTTTTAGGTAACGAAAACCCTTTTCCAATGATTTCAGAAGCGCTTAAGAAGACAACAAACGAATTTGAATCATGCGTTTGAATTAGTTCTTTTAAATAAACGGCTTCAGACTGATCAACAACACTAAATAATAATGATTTTCTTGCTTTAGAGTAACCGCCTTCGGACCAAACTTTGGTTACGCCGCGGTCGATTTCATTGTAAATGAGATCGGTCACTACTTGATCATGCTCCGTTATAATGAGAACGAGCTTTGAGTTGGTTGAACGTAAAAGCACGAAATCAATAACCTTGCTTCCAATAAACAATGCGACCATTGCATAAAGAGCAAGCTCTAAATTAAAGACAATCATTGCGGCAACGACAATAATGCCGTCAATAATGAGTTGAGCAAAACCACTTGAAACATTAAAATACTTCCGCATAATTTGACTAATGATTGTGGTTCCACCGGTTGATCCATTTCCTTTAAAAACTAGCCCAAGCCCCACGCCGAAAAGAATACCTCCATAGACGGAAGCGAGAAATGGATCGGTAACAGAAAAAGTCTTGAAGGATGTAAGCCATATAAATACAGGTAGTATAAAGGTGCCAACGAGTGTTTTAGCACTAAAGCTTTTGCCGAGAATGGCGTAGCCGACAAAGAAAAGAGGCACATTAATAATCAGCTGCACCACGGCGGGTGTAAAGCCGTATAAGTCATTTAAGATAATGCTAATTCCACTTACTCCTCCAGCTGCTAAACTAGCTGGAAGCATGAAAAGATTAAACGCTAAGGCGACAATAAATGTACCGAGAATAATTAACGAATATGATCGCAGTTCAGAAACTTGTTTCATGAAAACAAACCTCAATTCTATTTACTCATTAACAAATGAGTGCATTCACCAATTTCTAAATATATAGGAATGATAGAGATCATTCAATATCCTTTTTAGATTTCGTACGTTTTGTTACGATTATCCGTAAATTTACTGCAAAATTGATAAGAAATATGGTTTTCAACTGTTGCTACCTATCATTTTTGTAATGAGTGTGTTTCAATGATAGTAAAAATTGATACAGATGAAGGAGCAGATAAACTTGGTACGCATTCATATTGTCGCACCTTATTCTGCGATGGTTTCCGTTTTGAGCGAGTGTATTCCGCTTTTTCCATCTGCTGACATTACGTATTCTGTTGGGGATTTACAAAAAGGGCTAGAGATTGCGTTGGAGAAACAAGAAGATGGAATTGATCTCATTATTAGTCGAGGCGGCACAGCAAAGCTAATAAAAAAAGCGGTGTCTATTCCGGTTATTGATATTCAACTTTCTGGATATGATTTAACAAGATCTTTAACGCTAGCGAGTAAATTAAATGAAAAAACAGCTATTGTAGGCTTTCAGAACATTACAGCTGGAGCGGCGGCAATTATTAAGCTTTTACATTTGCCAATCAATGTCTATACGATTCATTCAGCAAACGAGGTTACATCGCTCTTACTTAAACTGAAGCAGGCAGGTTATAGTCATATACTAGGAGATGTCATTACGATTAATACATCTCATGAGGTTGGATTGAAAGGGATGTTGCTTCAATCAGGGAAAGAGTCTGTAGCTCGGGCGATTGAAGAAGCGATATACTTAATACAAACGTTGTCGAGGCAGACAATTATTAACCACGTAATGAAATCGTTGCTTATTGAGGAACATCGTAACATTATTATGTTTGATGAAGACGAGACCTTGTTGTATAAGCATTTTCAAGATTTTCGTGACCCGCTAGAAGAATCGGAATGGTCGCTATTACACACAAGCCTGGCTATTAATGAATCAATCAAGGAGTTTTATACAAAAGAACAGGGGCGTCTTCAAGTAAGAGGGATGTTACTTGATAAACGCTATAAAGTATACGTATTAAGTCGCTTGCATCCTGTCTTAAACCTTAAAGGTGTGACAGAAAAGACGATTATGAAAAAAGAACCTGTTGCAATGTCATCGGTTCCATCTGCAAATCGGTTTAGACTATTGCAACATTTATTTAAGAAAAATGAAGCTGTTGTTATTTCAGGTGAACGGGGTACAGGAAAAACGTTTCTGACAAGACAACTTCATATACTGGAAAATAGAGAAGAGCCCTATGTGGAAATCGATGCCGATGTGTTTTTATTGCAGGATTTAGAGCACTTGCTTACAAAAAAACCAAGAACCATTGTGTTAAATCAATTTTCTATAGATGAACATCAAGAACTTTTGTCTGCATGTTTACAGAAAAGGAAAGCAAACTCCTTTCGACTCATTATGCACACGTCTGCGAGGTGGGATGAGGACCAGCTTGAAGCATGGGAATTGAAACATGTCCATATGCCGGTTTTAGCAGATCGGAAAGAAGACATGGGTGATTTAGCAACATTTTTCTTAGCCGATTTCCATCAAATTTATGGAACAAGGCCTGTTGGTATCTCCGAGGAGGCTATTGCTTATTTGGAGAACGTGTCTTATAAGCATCACATTAGAACATTAAGAGAAGTGATTAAGAATGCAACGATGGATGAAAAAGAGTACCTATTAAGTAAAGAAGTAATTAAATCGGTCGTTGAAACAACCGAGCAAAAACAAACGTTTCCAATTAATGGAACGTTAAAAGAAATGGAAAAAGCGATTATTGCTCAAGTGCTACAAGAGGAAAATCAAAATCAAACCCAAGCAGCAAAGCGGTTAGGTATCAACCGAGCAACGCTGTGGAGAAAGCTTAAAGATTAAATTCTTTAGGCTTTTTTTATTTGTATAACTGTTGCATTATTAAACACTTTTTATTTTATGGAATTAATTTTACAAAAATGTGTTGCAATATTGTTCGATTTCTTTTATGATGCAAGTAACTTATAAGTGAAAGCGTTTTTAAATAGAGGAGGAGTAACGATATGAAGATTAAAGCTTTTTTGGACCGAGTCCCAGGAGGCATGATGGTTGTCCCGCTATTACTAGCTGCGACAATTAATACATTCTTTCCAAATGCATTAAGAATTGGTGGTTTTACAGAAGCTCTATTCGTTAATAGTTCAGGCGCACTAATTGCTTTGTTTTTATTAATTGCTGGAACACAGATTACATTTAAAACAGCAGGAACATCGGTGAAAAAAGGATTAACGCTTCTCTCGTTTAAATGGGGAATTGGAGCAGGTGTCGGTTTACTCGCACTAATCTTAGCGGATTCAAATGGCTTGTTCTTAGGATTAGCGCCAATTGCGATCATCGCAGCAATGACGAATTCAAATGGTGGTTTATATATTGCTTTAGCTGGACAGTACGGAAAAGAAGATGATAAAGCGGCTTATCCATTTTTAGCTTTAAGTGACGGTCCATTTTTAACAATGGTAGCGTTAGCAATCTTCGGAACAATGGGCTTTGCTCAAGGGATGTTTTCTCCACTTGACTTTGTAGCAGTATTGCTCCCGCTTTTAATTGGTATTGCAATCGGTAATATCGATAAAGACATGGGTGAGTTTCTTTACAAAGGCAGCGACAAACTCGTTCCATTCTTTGCTTTTTCACTAGGAATGGGGATTAACTTCACAGCGATTATTCAAGGTGGTATTAGTGGAATTTTACTAGGTGTACTAACCGTATTGCTTACTGGTGGAATTGGTTATTTTATTTTCAAATGGATTGGGTGGAACCCGATTGTTGGAACAGCGGAAGGCTCAACAGCTGGAAACGCAGTAGGTACACCAATGGCTATCGCCACAGCAAACGCATCATTCATGCCGATGGCTGAAATTGCAACGGTACAAGTAGCGGCAAGTGTTGTAACAACCGCGATTTTATTACCTGTCTTTATAGGAATACTAGCGCGGCGACTAGAGAAGAAAACCGGTAAGCCTATAAATGAGATAAATGCAACGATGTAGTGGATGACTAAAGGAGAGGAATTATGAATTTAGCAATTATCGCAGACGACTTAACAGGTGCTAATGATAGTGGTGTTCAATTAGCGAAATATGGATTGAAAACATCTGTTTTCTTTAAAGAAGATAAGCGCTATCTTGGTGATAATGATGCCGTTGTTTTTGATACAGATAGTCGTGCTATTCGTGCTGATAAAGCCGAAGACATTGTATCAAGTGTGACAAGATTCTTACTAAAACAAGGCGTCACCAATATTTATAAAAAGATAGATTCGACCATGCGCGGAAATATTGGGGCGGAACTGTTAGGTTTTCAAGGAGAGTATCAACAGGACTTTATCTTTATTGCACCGGGTTATCCGACGAATGGTCGAACGGTCATTGAGGGATATCATTATTTAAATGGGCGCAAACTAGGGGAAACGGAAATTGCGAATGACCCGGTAACGCCAGTAGTAGAATCTCACTTACCAACATTAATAGGAGATCAACTGGATACAGAAGTAGGACTTGTGACAGTATCTGAATTAAGAGATACCAGTTTATTTCATGACAAACTTAATCAATTGAAGGAAGATCGAATTGTTTATGTTGTTATTGATTCGGAAATAGATGAAGACTTAAAACTTCTATTAAAAGAGATGAAGCGAACACCCTTTAAAATAGGTCTTGTTGGTTCTGCTGGTTTAGCCAACCATCTTCCTGAACATTATGGTTTGGAAAAGACGGAAAACGCGTTGGAGATTCCAAATCGCAAGAAATCTGTATTGACGGTTGTTGGAAGTGTAAATGTGCAGTCTCGAAAGCAGTTAAAGCAACTACTGAACAACAAATCAGTAGAAGCGATTGAAGTGGCTTCCCATAAAGCTGTTTCAGATGATGAGACGAGAAGAGCTGAAGTAGAAAGAGTCTATTGTACAGCTAAAAAACTTGCTTTTGAGGGACATGATGTTGTTCTATATTCTGCTGGTGAAAAAAATGACATTGAGCACGCACGCCGGGTAGGTAATTTGAATGGCTATACGTATTCAGAAACAAGCAGCGAAATCGTTCACATGATGGGCGAAATTTCTGCAAGGCTGTTAAGAGCCAAGCTTTTCCAAGGTGTCGTTATGACTGGTGGAGACACAGCGAAAAAAATCTGTGAACATTGGCGCGTAACAGGGTTCCAATTGTACGATGAACTTGAAGTAGGGGTACCAATTTCAACTTTCATTGGTGTAAAAGGACTTTTTGCAATAACAAAAGCAGGTGGATTTGGTCAAGAAGATGTCTTGATTCATTCCATCGAAAAGTTAAAGGGTGAGAAAAAATGAGTAAGACGAAACCAATCGTTGGAATTACAATGGGTGATGCAGCAGGGATCGGGCCGGAAATCATTGTAAAGGCATTAAGCCATTCCACTGTTTACGAAGAATGCCGTCCGCTCGTTATCGGTGATGCGAAAATCATCGAAAAAGCAGTACGTATTACAGGTGCTTCAGTGAAGGTCAATGTCGTAAGTGAACCTGCACAAGCACAATTTAGTCACGGAACGGTTGATATCATTGATTTAGACTTATTGCCAGAGGATACGGCATTTGGTGAAGTGGCAGCCGTTGTGGGAGATGCAGCTTATCAATACTTGGCGAAAGCCGTATCATTAGCTCAAGCGCATGAAATCAATTCGATTTGTACAGCACCATTAAATAAAGAGGCTCTTCATAAAGGAGGTCATCTTTATCCAGGTCACACGGAGATTCTTGCAACATTAACAGATACAGAAGACTATTCTATGATGCTGACAACACCAAATCTACGTGTGATTCACTTAACGACGCATGTTGGCTTAATTAAAGCAATTGAAAGTATCACGCCAGAACGAACGTATAAAGTTGTGAAACTTGCACATGAAACGTTAAAAAATGCCGGTATTGAAACTCCAAGAGTAGCGGTATGTGGCATCAATCCTCACGCAGGTGAAAACGGATTGTTTGGTTACGGGGAAGAGGAAGAGAAACTGCTTCCGGGTATCCAACAAGCACAAAAAGAGGGCATTCACGTGGAAGGTCCTTATCCGGCTGACACACTTTTCTTTAGAGCGGGACGCGGAGACTTTGATATTGTTGTAGCATGTTATCATGATCAAGGACATGCGCCGATTAAAGTAATGGGAATTGAAGAAGGTGTAAATATCACAGTTGGCTTAAAAGGTGGTATCATTCGTACTTCTGTTGATCACGGAACGGCCTTTGACATTGCTGGAAAAAACATTGCTGATGAAAAAAGTATGATTGTTGCCATTCAATCTGCAAGTGAACTAGCTCCCATTTGGGAAGAAGAGAATTAATGTTCAATAACCTCCATCTCTATGGAGGTTATTTTTTAATTAGCTGCAGAAAGCAAAAGGGTTACGGCTTTTAAGCAAACAAAATGATGTTGATAGCAGATAACGTAATCAACACAATCGTGATTCGTTTAACGAGTTTAGCGTTTACCCTTTCAAATAAACGTAAGCCTAAGTTGGTTCCGAGTATAACGGCTACTAGGCCAATAAGGAAGTATGTAAAGAACGACGGATAAAAATCACCATTTGCCGCATGGATGGAGATCGAAAAAAGGCTTGCTACGGTTGTGACAGCTTGAACGCTAACGATGTAGGAAAATTTCTTTGTTGGGTAAAAAAGTAAGAAGTACAGTACGATAAATGGCCCACCTAATCCAAAGACCCCACCAATCAACCCAGCTGCAAAGCCAAGTCCTATTTGCGATACTTTTTTTCTCCTTGGTGTAACGTCAACAATTGCATCCATTTTCTTTGCGCTTAATAATTGATAAAGGACAATAAGTAATAACACGACACCGAGCCATATTTTTAAAAAATCCATATCGCCATATGCCGACAGAATGAAGAAAGCGACAAAGCGCCCAAGGAGGACAATTGCGAGAAACCCAAGAATCTCTTTCCATTTCAAATGCTTGTAGTACTTAAACGTAACCGTCAGTCCAGAAATAACAAGAAGCGAAATAACAAGTAACGTTGTTTCTTTTACCGTAAGAAAAAAGGGAAGGATTGCGGTAATAACAAGACCTAACCCTAGGCCAGTTGCGCCTTGTATAAATGCGCCAATAAATACAGCAAAAAAGATAATCAGAAGTAACATTGGTCAATCAACTCATTCCAGCGTAAGGTGTCTTTATAAGGAGCTCTTCTCGCATTATAACAAATCTTATTAATGAAAAGGATAAGGACTTCCCACACTTGATCTTTTACTGCTGTTGCTATTAAACCAAATGAATGCCTCATAATAGGAAATAGCATGTTAAAAAAAGAGCGACACCCCATCGTAATGAAGTGACGCTCCCAGTGTTAATTTCTTATCATATAGTCAAAAGCACCGAGTGACGCGGTAGCACCTGAGCCCATAGAAATAATAATTTGGTTGTACGCACTGTCTGTGCAGTCTCCTGCGGCAAACAATCCAGGTACATTAGTAGAGCCATGCTTATCAACAACAATTTCACCCATGCGATTACGTTCAACCGTGTCATCTAACCATTCTGTGTTTGGTACGAGACCAATTTGAACGAAAACCCCTTGCAGGGCAACATGATGAATTTCTTCCGTTTCACGGTCTTTGTAGGAGATTCCATTTACGTGAGAATCACCTGTAATTTCCGTTGTTTGTGCATTGGTAATAATGGTTACGTTTGGTAGGCTGTTTGCACGATCTTGTAGAACATTATCTGCTTTAAGTTCAGATGCAAACTCAAGAACCGTTACGTGATTCACAATTCCTGCAAGATCAATTGCCGCTTCAATCCCGGAGTTTCCTCCGCCAATAACAGCAACGTCTTTCCCTTCAAATAACGGACCATCGCAGTGAGGGCAATAAGCTACACCTTTGTTTTTGTACTCTTGTTCTCCAGGCACATTCACGTTTCGCCAACGAGCACCTGTTGACAAAATAACAGTCTTGGCTTTAAGAACAGCGTCATTCTCAAGTGTCACTTCAAACAGGTCTTTCTTTTCTAAGCGTTTTGCAGTTTGAAGATTCATGACGTCCACATTATAGGTTTTGACATGTTCTTCTAAACTAGCAGCAAGCTTAGGACCTTCTGTTGACGGTACACTAATAAAGTTTTCAATGCTTAGTGTATCAAGAACCTGTCCACCAAAGCGTTCCGCTACGATACCGGTGCGTATTCCTTTACGAGCTGCATAAATAGCTGCGCTGGAACCAGCCGGACCGCCACCGACAATAAGAACATCAAATGGATCTTTGCTTGTTAGCTCATCTGCGTCAACGCTAACGCCCATTTTAGCGATCATTTCTTCTATAGTCATACGTCCGCTACCAAACGGTTGACCGTTCATGAACACTGTAGGCACAGCCATAATTTCTTTTTCTTCCACTTCTTGTTTAAATGCAGCACCATCAATCATTGTGTGTGTGATGTTCGGGTTTACCACACTCATCAGATTCAGCGCTTGAACCACATCTGGGCAGTTGTGACAAGATAAGCTGATATAGGATTCAAAATGATGCTCGCCATCAATGCCTTTAATTTGATCAATAATAGCTTGGTCGACCTTAGGTGGTCGTCCACTCACCTGAAGCAACGCCAAAACAAGCGATGTAAACTCATGACCTAAAGGAACACCGGCGAATACAACGCCGGTGTCCTCTCCAACACGATTTACACTAAAGCTTGGCGTTCTTGGCAGAGCTGCTTTTTCAAGCGTAATTTTCGTAGACATTGCTGACAGTTCGTCAAGAAGCTCGACCATTTCTTTTGAAACGTCATCGTCGCCAGCATGTACTTTAATAACAATGTCATTTTCCAGTAACGCCATGTACTGGTTTAATTGTGTCTTAATCTCTGCTGCAAGAGCCATCTTTATAACACTCCTTAGATTTTACCTACTAGGTCAAGGCTTGGTGTAAGTGTTTCAGTACCTTCTTCCCATTTAGCAGGGCATACTTCACCTGGGTTGTTACGTACATATTGTGCTGCTTTAATTTTGTTTACAAGCGTGCTCGCGTCACGACCGATACCATCAGCGTTAATTTCAACTGCTTGAATAACACCTTCTGGATCTAAAATAAATGTTCCACGATCAGCTAGGCCTGAAGCTTCGTTTAATACTTGGAAATCACGAGAAATCGCTTGTGACGGATCACCGATCATTGTGTACGTGATTTTACCAATTTTTTCAGAGCTATCGTGCCAGCCTTTGTGCACGAAGTGCGTGTCTGTAGAAACAGAATAGATTTCTGCACCAAGAGATTTTAGTTCTTCATATTGATTTTGAAGATCCTCTAATTCTGTTGGACATACGAAGCTGAAATCAGCAGGGTAGAAGCAAACGACGCTCCACTGACCTTTCATTGATTCGTCTGTAACCTCAACGAATTCACCATTTCTATATGCTTGTGCTGTGAATGGTTGTACTTGTTTACCGATAAGTGACATGAACAATTCCTCCTAATGTTAAATCTAAGCATATGTGCTTAAATTGTATTAATTCTAATTATGTACTAATTATTGAATAAAGATGTTCGTTTGTCAATGCCTTTCTCGAAAGTTTGACAATCGACACAGAATGTTTCTATTTAGCGATATGAAAGGGATAGTTAACTGAATTTTTTATCAATAAAATAAATTCCTTCTATGACAGTGTGGTAAGCGTTTTCTTTTCAAATGAGAAAACGCTTATGTAAATGAGAGGAAGTAATAGCAGAAAATCAATGGTTTTTAAATTTAAAAACGTGTTTGGTTTCCTTCGTGATGAAGTTGCAGCATCTTTTAAAATAGTTGACCGACTTAGGAAAAGAGAAATCGGAAGAATGTTTTTTCAAATGTGTATCGTTTTTCTCAATAGGCTTAGAAAAAGAATAACGAATGGAATGTAAAAAATGTATCAGATGAACGTCTTCGGGATTGTTGATCTGATACGTTTTTTGTGTAGAGGTTGCTTTAAACTTACCCATTAAATATGTTGCTTTCGATTCGCTTTAGCTTGATGACGATTAAAAGGAAGCGGATTTGGATGATTGATGACTCTTTGTAAGCCTCCTCGAAAAAGGGTATCTTTCCATTTATCAGGTTGAAAGGGAAGAAAAGGATACAAATAAGGTGTACCGATGGAATGAAGTTTAGCCATTAGTAAAAGTAAAACCGTCGTTCCTAAAAACAGTCCTGCAAATCCAAAAAAGTGAGCAAGAATGATGAACGATAAACGCATAAAGAAAATGGGTGAAAGCAGTCCTCTGTGGAGAACTGGAAAACTAGATATGTAGCAAATCCCGATAATGACGATGGTGACCGGATGAAATAAATTAACATCAGTTGCCACATCACTAATTAACATCGTTCCGATAAATGTAACGGCAAAGATAACATTCCCCGGCAATCGATAGGAACCATCCATGATCACTTGCATGAGTAGGATGACAAAGAGCAATTCAATCGTAAAAGGAGCAAGAGTATCATGGGTCTTAATTAATTGTTCGTGTAAATCTCTTGGGATGAGATCTAAATGAAACCGTTCAATAGCCACAATAATAGCTGGAGTAAACGTAGCAATAAAAAAGTACGCATAACGCAATGGTCTTGACCCGAATTTTCCGAAGTCCGATAAATAGTCATCTTGATTTTGAAAAAAATGATAGAAAATGCTTGGTGCAAGTAAAGCAAGAGGGGAACCTTCTACTAAAATAACAACTCGACCGGCAGCTAGAGCCATTGCGCACGCATCAGGTCGGTCTATTGACATCGTTCGCGGAAATAATAAACCATCGCCTTCTAGTGCATCTGTAGCGAGTTGATTAATAATGGCCTGACTAACATTGATATTGTTTAATCGTGTTTTAACTTCTTCAACGATAGCTGGGTTTGATACACCATGAACTGATAGGATGGCAATTTCTTTTTTTGCTTCAGAACCAATAGAAAGGGTTTCTATGACAAGATTAGGGCTTCGGTAATAATTTCTTAACAAATTTAGATTAACTGAAATGTCTTCTGTCAAGCCGGAAGCTGGACCTTCGTAAACGCTACTGCTGAGCGGAACTTCTACACTTCTAACACGCCAATTTGAACAGTTAAATAAATAGCCTTCCTCTTTATTGAACATAAGAAGGGCTCTTCCATTAACGAGACCATCCACACATTCATCGACTGTAGAAGCCATTGACGGTTCTCCATCTTTAAAGATACTCCCTAATTGATCATATGTAACCGACTGCTTAACGAGCTGTTGAATCGGAGCTAGTAAAAAAGAGTGAATTTTTTGCTCATCCACTGTATTAGGAAGATAGAGGAGCTCAGCATGAATATCTAATCCGATAGTAACAGACAGTGATCGGATCGCATCCTTAGTGTGGAACCGTTGTTGAATAAGGTGCACATTTTGTTTTAAGTGAGCCGTTAATGTCCTCATGCAAATTCGCCCTTTTTGACTAAGATGCATATAGTTTGCATCAAGCTAGTTGAATTATACAGTTCACTGCTATAAGGCAAAATGGATGCACCATTTATAGGCAAATGCGTAGAATGTATCAATGTCAATAGGGAGGTTTTAAGTATGCAAGATCATCGCTTCATGTCGTCGTTCTTCCCGCCTGGTGGTGGAGGCGGATCGATTGGCCCCTTTCCTGGGCAAGGTGGTCCAGGATATCCCCCGGGACCTCCAGGGAGTGGATCATTCCCTGGGTTTCCTACGCCAGGAGGTGGTTCTTCTCAAGGACCCCAACCAGGTCAAGGGGGAGGAGAACCACCAGGTCCGCCTCCAGGAAATCCACCTCAGCTTCAATCGGTTGGCACATTTGCTGTAGATCCAGGCGCTATTAGAGGGTGTTTATTCCGATACACGTACTTGCGCTTAAATAATGGCGAACAATTTTGGTTTTATCCAACCTTTGTAGGAAGACAATCAGTCGCTGGTTACCGGTGGTTTATTTTCAGGTGGGTTTACTTTGGAATCGATACACGACGAATTAGTGCTTTTCAATGTGTGTAAAAAGGAAAGAAAGAAGAGAAATCATTTTCTCTTCTTTTTATTTTGAAAATAAGAGGGATTGAGACAAAGAAGGAGGATATGGAAGAAAATCTCTCTTAGCTTACTCTTAACGTCGATCACTCCTCTTATTGATACATAATCTCTACTAATACTGTTTGCGAAAATGTGACCAGCATCCTATCATTAAAAAGGGTTGAAAATGTCGTTCATTTACAATTTGTGGTTTTGATTAAAGAGAAGCGGGTAAAAGAAAGGCGAACAACGTTGTAAAAAAAATAGGGGAGGCGCATATGGCACAGACACCAGTATTAACCCTCGAAAAACCGACTGTTGAAGATGGAGCTTCGATGTGGCAACTAGCTGAAACATCAACGCTTGATTCCAACTCAGTTTACAAGTATATCATGATGTGTGAATATTTTGACGAAACGTGTATTGTTGCGCGAGAAAACGATGAAGTTGTTGGCTTTATTACTGGTTTTATTCCGCCTAAACAAGCAGACACCCTCTTTATTTGGCAAGTTGGTGTTGCTGAATCACAACGAGGTAAGGGGCTTGCTTTAGATCTATTAGAACGACTAATTGAACGAGACGCATGTAAGAATGTAAGATACGTTGAGGCAACTGTAACGCCTTCAAACAAAGCATCTCAATCCCTTTTTAAAAAGCTAGCACGTAGTCAAGGAACGGAATGCAACGTGTTTGATTGTTTTGGTGAGGAGCTATTTCCAGATGATCAGCATGAAGAAGAAAAAACATTTCGCATTGGACCAATTAAGGGTTAAGAATACAAGGAGGAAAACCGTGAATAAAACAGACATGAAGATTTTTGAAGAAAAAGAATCTGAAGTAAGAAGCTATTGCAGAAGTTTCCCAGCTGTATTTACAAAAGCCAAAGGATCAACGATGTGGGATGAAGACGGAAATGAGTATATTGATTTTTTTGCAGGCGCTGGTGCATTAAACTACGGTCATAATGACGAAAAAATGAAACAGGCCCTCGTTGACTATATCATGAGTGACGGGATTACCCATTCATTAGATATGGCAACATCACCGAAAGCAACCTTTTTAACAGCCTTTAATCAAATCATATTAGAACCAAGAGGATTAAACTACAAAGTGATGTTTCCCGGTCCAACAGGGACAAATACAGTTGAAGCTGCTTTAAAGTTAGCTCGTAAAGTGACAGGGCGCACAGATATTATTAGCTTCACAAACGGATTTCATGGAATGACAATTGGATCACTTTCAGTAACCGGTAATGCTTTTAAGCGAAAAGGTGCTGGAATTCCATTGACTAATGTTGTAACGATGCCGTACGACAATTTTCTAACAGATGAATTAGATACACTTGATTATCTCGAGCAATTTTTGACTGAAGGTGGATCCGGAGTTGACATACCTGCAGCAGTAATTCTTGAAACGGTACAAGGCGAAGGTGGTATTAATGCCGCACGTACGGAATGGTTACAGCGATTAGAGCGTTTATGTAAGGAACACGACATCTTAATGATTATTGATGATGTGCAAGCTGGTATTGGTCGAACAGGAACGTTTTTTAGCTTTGAAGAAGCCGGACTCACCCCTGATATTGTGTGTCTGTCCAAATCAATTGGTGGGTACGGGCTACCTCTTGCATTAACATTGTTTAAACCAGAATTAGATATTTGGGAGCCGGGTGAGCATAACGGTACATTTAGAGGCAACAATCATGCCTTTGTTACGGCTACAGTGGCTTTAGAAAATTGGAAAACACCAGATTTTCAAGATTCTATTCAGAGAAAAGCTGAACTCGTGCATCATTTCTTAACTGCGATTGTGGAGAAATATCCAGATTTAAAAGGTACTGTTAAAGGTAGAGGACTTATGAAAGGGATTCGCTGCGAAGACTGTTCATTAGCCGGATCGGTCGCTGCAGAAGCGTTTAAAAGAGGCTTGATTATGGAAACAGCAGGGTTTGACGATGAAGTGTTCAAACTGTTTCCGGCAGTGACAATTCCTGAAGAAACGTTAAAAGCAGGGTTAGAAATTATTGAAGAAAGTGTGCGAGCAGCTTTAGGGATTAAAGAACCTATTTTAAATTAACAGCTAGGAGGTCCTACAAATGAAAGTAATCAAACTTGAAGATGTTCTAAATACAGAGCGAGATGTAGACGGTGGTAATTGGCGCAGTCAACGGCTTGTAGTAGAGAAAGATGGCGTGGGTTATTCTGTGCATGATACACAAATCCGTGCAGGTACGGAAACCCACTTATGGTATAAGCATCACCTTGAATCGGTTTATATTATTGAAGGTGAAGGCGAAGTTGAAACCATTAAGGATGGTAAGGTATGGCCAGTAAAGAAATTCGAATGCTATGTGTTAGACGAGCATGATGAACATTACTTACGAGCGAAAACGGATATGAGAATGGTTTGTGTATTTAATCCACCGACTACAGGTGAAGAAATTCACGATGAAGATGGCGCCTATCAATTACCAGAACATCTAAAAAAATAAAGAAGAGGCTGGGACATAACTAAAAGTAGTATTTGAAAAGACGAATAGTCTAAAATATGCTGAGTAGCACCGCTACAGGAGAATCCTTCGCTTTCCGGGGACACGGCCTCAGCCTCCTCTGTGGAAAACCGCCACTCCAGAGTCTTCAGACACGTGCTGATCCCCCAGGAGTCTTCGGATTCTCCTTCCGTTAATTTTCATATAAAATAAACGACGAACGTTCCTATTTTCAGGAATGTTCGTCATTTTGGTCTGTCTATCTACTTTTGTCCCAGCCTCTTTTCCTACGTTTAGTCAATAGGGTTTTTATAATAATTCTGATGATGTTATTTTTAAATCTAGGCATAGGAAATAAACCTTATCCCTGTCTATTTTTAAATAAGGTTCCTATGGTATACTACAGTTATTGGTCCATTGAGACCGCGTGCGAGTAATCGTACTCTGTATGATTCCTAGCCATGGAATACATACACTTTATGAGCTTGTTCATACAAGCGACAACGGCAACCTTGTCCTTCTTGGGGGTAGGTTGCTTTTTTAATTTGTAATAATACTCGACAATATGATTAGGAGCTGCTTTCTGCTGGCGGATCATGTTCCGAATGATGAGATATAAAATCTTTCTCCCTTTGGGATTTCCACGTTTATTAATATGGTCTTGTCCATGATATTTGCCAGATTGATATCTGCGGATATCAATTCCCACGAAGGCGTTCACTTTTTTGTGATTTGAGAAGCGGGACAGATCACCAAGTTCCCCCATCACAAGAGCTGCACTAATTTCTCCAATACCAGGTACGCTAAGAAATAAATCAAACTCAGGAAGGTTTTTGGCCTCCTCGATCAGTTCTTTAGATACGCGTTCTTTTTCTTCTAAAAGATGAAGAAGCTGACGCGCATAGTATCGTACCTTTTGAGTTTGAACACTCTCTGTAGAGACGGCTGGGTAAGAAGAGTGAGCGTAGCTCATGATCTCGACTGCTTTCTGTTTTGCGCGATTCTGTGAAATGTTTTTTAACGTATGATTGATGAGCTGATTTTTAATTTTTGTGATACTCGACCTTAAAACAAGATCGGGATGAGGAAAGAGCGCAATCAGACTTAAAGCGTAAGGTGTAATTCGACTCGAGAAAAATTGTTCAAGCTCTGGGAAACTAAGCTGGAGTGCATTGTGTAGATACATACGCATCCGTTTAATTTCCTCTTCAATCTCTTGATAAAAACGCGAGAGGTCACGCAGATGTTGATAGATGATGGATTGCGTTTGATTTTCCTCTCTTCTGTGAAGGGAATGAGACTGAGCTAATAAGTGGGCATCGTGTTTGTCGGTTTTCCAGCTTCTGAGTGTCCCTTGCTCAAGCTGTTTTTTAGCCTCTAACGGATTAAGAATACAGTAACGTAAAGCATTCCTTTGGCAAAACGTCTCCACTGGTTTAGAATAAATCCCTGTGGCTTCAAAGACAACGGTCACACTACCTGGAAGGGTCTGAATGTGATCGAATAGCTGTTGAAATCCTAGTTGATTATGAGCAATTTCTTCTTCGTACAAACATCTTTGGTCTTGATAAATGACCGAGTAACTTTTCCCCATTGATACATCTAAAGCGACTACAAACTCCATCATTGTTCCTCTTTTCATTTAGCATTGAAAGGTCTTCACTTAATCATTCCGATTCTAATTTCCTCTACACGAGCTCAATGGCCCCAACATACTTAAACCTGATTCAGTAATGAAAGTGAAGAAGCTCGGTTTTTAATACGGATTCTAGATCCTTGAGGCTTAGGTCGAGCTTTCTTTCACCTCTCACTATACGCCTAAACGAAAAATAGTGGGTAAGATTCATCCGTCGATGATCTTACCCACTAATCTTAGTATGTTTATTTAAATTTCAATGACTAACGCATTAATTGTTATGACCCACGTGTCTGTTTCATCGTGGTAAGTACTGAAGTGAATAACTGGAAAAGAAACTGGGTCCGATTCAGGTTGACGGTTCTGTTCATTATAATAGAGGAGTGCTTGCTGGATCGCTTCTTTTTCAGAGTAAGTGGCACCTTCTGGTTTTGATGGCGAAACGATTTCAGAAAAAATAGCGTCAGCAGAAGCTGGATAACTTTCTTTGACGTCCGTATATTCAACAAACACGCGATCGCCAATTTCAGCTGAACGTATGAGGTTAGTAAATGTAATTAAATCATTTTCAGTACTGATAAGCCGGTTTTCGGTTACAAAACCAGTAAAACAGGTAGGGGAATAGTCTGTTAATGAAGAATGCTCGCAATCCTCCAAAGAAACTCCATTGCTATTGATTTCGATTAAATGTTCTTCCTCTCCGTAAATTTGAATGGTTATTTCCCAAACATCTGCTTCTTCTACATAGTGTGTGTATGTAACAAACTGATAATCGATCATTGGATCACTCGGTGTGAATTCTCTCGCTAAAACGAGTGCTTGCTGGATCGCTTCTTTTTCAGAGTAAGTGGCACCTTCTGGTTTTGATGGCGAAACGACCGTGGTCTGTGAGCCATCTGCTTGAGAAGGGAATGAATCTAGAACGTCGCGATAATGGATACGTACACGATCACCAACCTCATGATCGACAGGAATGTTCGAAAACAATGTTAAGCCGCTTTCGTGAGAGACAAGTGAAGCGTGTTCGGTGTTATCGATAACAAATCCAGTAAAAGGTTCATCGTTAAGAGAGGTAAGCGTATCGCCACCGGTATCGGCTGGAATAGTGCAACCAGTTACGCACAAGCATAAAATAAATAGAAATCCTTTCACCCTTTTTCCTCCTTTTTCTCTTATGTAAACAAAGGGTTTCACACAACAGAAATGAATAGTCTAAATACTAGTGTAAAGTATAATTCCAATGCGTGAAAGCGATGTTACAGACGTTAGTCATTTGTAAAGCTTTACTTAAAAGTGAACACATAGGATGAAAGTGAAAATATCAAACGTTATAATAGGAGTGAGAGGTTTTTGTTAGAAAGGAATGATTCCCTTTGACAGCTATTTACGGACATAGAGGGGCGATGGGTGTTTTTCCAGAAAATACATTGCCAAGTTTTGAAGAAGCGTTATCAAAAGGTGTAGATGGTATTGAATTAGATGTCCAGCTAACAAAAGATGGTCAATTCGTCGTCATGCATGACCCGACTGTAGACAGAACTACGAATGGAACTGGTCATGTAAAGGATAAGACCGTTAAGGAGTTACAGGCGCTTAGTGCAGGTATACCCTTTACCCATTTAGAAAATTATTGTGAAGCAGATTGGAAAGAAATAACCGTCCCTACTCTTGCAGAGGCGCTAGAATTAATGGCTCCGTATCAAGTAGAGGTGAACATTGAGTTAAAACCGAATTTATCAGAAACAGAGGGAATTGAGAAATTATTGCTTAATTGTGTGAAGCCATTCCAAAAGGCAGTAACGATTAATTTCTCGTCGTTTCATTTGCCCCTTATTCAACGTCTCCGCCAATTGGATAAGGATGTTGAATTGGCTTGGCTCATAAAGCATGAGATGCCTTATCCAGCTGATTATTTAGCAACCAATAGGATTAACTTGTATCACTTGTCTAAGAAATTGGCGTTAAAAGATCGTTCTACTTATGAAGAAGAGGGCTTATTGCAACAGTCGCGTATCTGGACGGTAAATGAGCCTGAAGAAGTGAAAGGTTTACTCGAAAAAAAGGTGAAAGCCATTATGACAGATTTCCCGGAGATGGCGTTACGCATTAGAAAGCAGCAGGGCAATATCTAGCTGCTTTCTTTCTTATGATGATTAGGAGTTAGACTTTTTGACTATGTCTATAAGCTATTGAAACAGGTTTTATAAAACGCTATGCTGTTCTGTGTGAGAAAAAGGGATTGTCGTAAGGGGAGTATAAGTGAAAGCGATCAGGTGGGTAGTAAGCAAACGGAAGACATACAAAAAACGTCAGCAGTTGAAGAGAAGGACGAGAAATTTAATTAAGAACAATCGAATCAAGAGAACCATCTCAACAGCAAGGTCGTCTACGTAGAGCAAACTCGGTTTGCGATTGAGACTGTAGATGGCGATAAGTTTTATAATAGGATTCATGCCTTCTGACATACAGTTCTATGACGTTTGTTTATCATGTAACGTCGATTCAGACACAATCACTGTAAATAATAGAAAAAGATTCGTGCTGATGCACGAATCTTTTTCTTATTTATAGTGGTCAAACCAATAGGCTAAATACTTATAGTCGCCCCATTTATCATAGACGCTCTCAAGGTCGCTTTTAGAAGGAGCGATCCCGTTAAAATACGTTCCGATTACATGCTTTTTGTATTCGGAATCAACAGGCACACCATCATAACGACCGACGATCATAGCGAGCGTATTCATAGCATAAGGACCAATTCCTTTGATCTCTCGAAAGTGATTGATAGAGGATGGCTGCACGTATCGCGCAGGATTGTCTACTGCTTTATGAGCAGCATCCAAAATATAGTTACTTCGATAGCCTGTACGTACATGTTCCGTTAAAAAAGCTTCTCCTGCCGAAAGTATCTTTTCTGGTGTTGGGAAAGAGTGAAATTCCCGTCCAAATCCATGTGCCTTCTCTCCTAAATGATAAGTTAACTTTTCTGCCATTTGGATCGTTTGGTTCCAGCGGGTGTTCGTCGTTAAAAGAACTTTCACGATGTCTTCAAATAGAGAAGGGGAGCGTAATAGTCGACCTTGTCTTCTCTTAGGTAAATCTGTTAGCTCATTATACGTTTGGCACAATGTATAAAAGGGCTCAAACGGTTCGTTCACTCGGAACATCCAAGAAACTTGATGTAGAATTTCGTCTCTATCCGTTTCGGTTAATTTCACTTCAGTGACGACTTGCAAACAAGATGGTTTCATATAGACGCAAACAACTATTGTGGCATTATTTCTCAAAGTAAAGGTACGGTAAAACCGCTCTTTTTTTGGATCCCATGCATTCGGAGCGAGCATCCACCACCCATGGGAAGTAATGGCATCCTGAAAGTCAAAGGGCTCTGTTAATGGAATGGAGAAAGTAAACACTGTTAGTTAACCCCTAATTCAGTGGACCATGTTCCTTGTTGTTTTCGGATACTAACAATTTGGCCGATGTGATAGGCATTGTGTAGGGTGAGAAGTGTTAAATAATCGGTAACGGTTTCGCTGAAATCTTCTGGTTCCGAGTCTTGCACAGCTTCACGCCATTCTGAAAGCAACTGGTCAATATGTTTCCTTGTTTCACCCCAAGATGTTGTTTCTCCCTCAAATGTATGGGCAATGGAGTCAACAGGCTCGAAATTGGTTTTACTGTTTTTGAAGCGCTCTAAATAACGATGGTTATAAAAAATAAGATGGTTTACAATTCCCCAAATACTGTTTGAATCATCGTTAGGCGTCCATTTGGCCTCACTCTCAGATACATTTTTTAACGCGTGAGTCAGCGGGACAAACCAGCTTTTTTGATTATGAATAACACCTAATTGCATGAGAATGAACTCTTTTGCGCTCATACAAATACCCTCCTCTTGAGTGGATGTTCCGATCTATTCCTAAAGTTTTTGCCATTATAGCATGGATAGAAAGGCGTTGAACAGAATGAAAGGTTCGATTCTAGATCGAAAAAGATCTAAACTATGGAAAAGGAGGAATGCACAATGGATTTAAATTTAAGAGAAAAAGTGGTCATTGTACTTGCTGCAAGTAAAGGGCTAGGAAGAGGGATTGCACAGAAGTTTGCAGAGGAAGGAGCGAAAGTGGTGTTGTCGAGTAGACGACAGAACGAACTAGCTCAAGTGGCAAGCGACATGAAAAAAGAAACGAATAATCCTCACATTGTATCGCATGTATGTGATGTTACAAAAGCAGAAGACATTATGGGGCTAGTAGATTTCACCATTAAAAAGTGGGGGAGAATTGATGTATTAATTAACAATTCAGGTGGACCTCCTCCAGGAGGCATTGATCAATTTACTGATGAAGAGTGGCAACGTGCATACGAGTTAAATCTATTAAGCTATGTTCGATCGATTCGTGCAGTTGTGCCGCAAATGCGCATTCAAGGAGGGGGACATATAGCCAATGTAGCGTCCTCTTCTATTAAACAAACCCTTGATGGATTGTTACTCTCGAATACGTTCCGAGCAGGGGTTGCAGGACTGTCAAAAAGCTTGGCACAAGAGTTAGGGAAAGATGGCATTCTTATTAATACTATCGGTCCTGGGCGTATAGCAACAGACCGTTTGCTTGAACTAGATGAAACGAAAGCTACCAAAGGAAATCTATCTCTTGATGAAGTAAAGAAAAAGGAAGAACAAGCCATTCCTCTTGGCCGCTACGGAACGCCGCAAGAATTTGCCAATCATGTTGTATTTCTTTGTTCAGGTGTAAACACGTACGTAACCGGTCAATCGTTCGTTATTGATGGAGGGCTAGTAAAAGCATTATAGTCAGCACGCCAATAGGTTATAACGTAACAGTAGATGGTGCTGGTCAAATGATGATAGGAACTGAATGCTTTTATCTAGAGAGACCCTTAAGCATGCTTTGCTTAAGGGTCTTTTTAAGATCATCAATGATTTTGTTTGAGAAAGTGATAGACCGATTCAGGTAGAGGGATCCCATTGGCCAACCGTTCTCTTTCATTTATTTTTTCAAGTTCACCAGGAACATAAATACGTTCTTCAGTTGTAACGGCGGGAACTTGGCGTAATTCTTGAATCATAGTATCCAAGCGAGCAGTAAAGGTTTCTACTGCAATAAATTTACTGGGATCAATCGCCATAAAAAAGTGCCCTAGCTCTCTATTTTTGTGGTAGTCATCATACATTTTAGAAACATGAGGTCCAAAAGCAGCACCGGTGAGAAGTGCGGAAAAGATTTCAACAACCATTGCCAGTCCATACCCTTTTGGTCCACCAAATGGTGTTAAAGATACGACCTCTTCTGGTATTGTCGTGGACTGTCCATTATGGTTAACCCCCCATCCATGTGGAATAGGCTGTTGTTTTTCCTTTGCGTCTAATATTTTCCCAAGTGCAACCGTACTTGTAGCAAAGTCAAGAATGACAGGGTCTTCTTCGTTCGTAGGAAACCCAAATGCAAGTGGATTTGTACCAAAATAAGGTTTAGCTCCTCCGTATGGGACGACAATGGCATCGGTATGGGACATGGCAATGCCAATAAGCTTTTCTGCGGCTGCTTGTTGAACGAAAAAGGACAGAGCACCACAATGGCTGCTATTCTTTACAGCAATACTGCCAATACCGTGCTGTTTTGCTTGATGGATGGCTCTGTTCATCCCTTCTTTCGCAATTGAATGACCGAATCCGTGATGGCCATTAACGATTCCTGTCGATGGGGAGGTTTCGTTATAATCAGGAGTAGCATCAGCTCGAATGCCCCCTTCGATAAGGCGGTTTATATAATGTTCTACTCGCATAACGCCGTGTGAATCCACACCTCTTAAATTGGCGTGAACGAGAACGGTTGAAATGTCATGAGCGACAGGCTCTGGGACGTGATAACGGGTGAATACATCTTTCGTTAAAGATAAAAGTTCATCTGCTGGCACGGTAATCATATGGAATCCTCCTAATTGAAAGCGTTTAAATAAATGGTAGCATACTTGTATGGTAGTGTGGTAGTATCTGATTGAGGAGGTGAAGAAAACCATGCTGAATCGTACCGATTTCAAAATGTCGACAAGAGATTTTGTCTATGAAACGATCCGCGAGTCTATTATGACATTGGATTTACCGCCAGGGTCTGCGATTTCTGAAAAAGAAATTGCGGAGGAATTAGAGGTAAGTAGAACCCCTGTTAGAGAAGCCTTTTTACGATTAACGGAAGACGAGCTGCTAATGGTGTTGCCACAAAGAGGGTCGTTTGTAACCTTAATAGATTTAGACCATGTGGAAGAGGCACGTTTTCTTAGAGAGCAAGCAGAAGTAGGAATTATAAGACTGGCATGTGACAGCTTTAATGATTATTGCTTACAGCAGTTAGAAATAAATGTTGAGAAACAGAAACAGGCAAAAAAGACCGAAGATGAGAAAACGTTGTTTGTTCTCGATAAAGAGTTTCACCGCTTATTAGCGGAAGGAACGAAAAAATTAAGAGTATGGAAAGTTATTCAGAAAATGGATACCCATTCAAATCGTTTAAGAAAGCTCAGTATGGAATTGAAATTAAACTGGGATCAACTTGTTGAACATCACGGTGAGATGGTGAGCGCTATTAAAACGAAAGACTGCGAGCGAGCTGAAGTATTAGTTCGAACCCATTTAGGATTGTTGCAGTATGATCAAAAGGCGCTGAGACTGGAGCATCCAGAGTATTTTAGTAAGGAACAGAGGCTTTGAAAAGGAGAGGGTGAACTTGTTGAAAAAACTTTTACCAGCAAGCTTAGTGGCGACCCTCCTTTTAAGCGGTTGCTTAAGTGAAGAGGCGACCACAGAAGGAGAAAAGGAACCTACATATTGGAAAATGACGCATATATCCGATTCTAGTCATCTATGGCACCGTACCGCTATTGAGTTTTCTCGTCTAGTAGAAGAAAAAACAGATGGTCAGGTGATCATTGATATTTTTCCTAATAGTCAATTAGGAAGTGAAATTGATAATATCAATTCAATACGCTACGGGGCTACGGATTTAACGATAACAGGAGAAACGTTAGAAGTTTGGACACCGAACGCAGTAATGCTAGCTGTACCGTACGCTTTTGAGAACGAAACTCATATGCGGAAAGTGATTGAAGGGGATCTTGGAAAAATCATTGAACAGGATATTGAACGTGATATCGGGTTGACGCCGTTGTTCTATATGGAGCGATCACCGCGAAACGTTACAGCCAATTACCCGATTTCTACACCTGAAGATTTAAAGGGTTTTAGCATGCGTGTACCGAATGTACCGCTGTTCTTAGATGCATGGTCTGAAGCAGGGGCTGAGCCCCAAGTCATTAGCTTAAATGAAGTGTTTACTGGATTACAGCAAGGTGTAATTGATGGACAAGAGAACCCGAACGATTTAATAGAAAGCAATGGATTCTATGAAGTGCAGCAATACCTCAATCTGACAGAACATGTTCGATCTTGGATTTATGTCGTAGTAGGAACGGAACAAATGAAAGCGTTACCGGATCAGCAACAAGAAGCAGTGAGGGAAGCTGCTACAGAGGCAGAACAGTATGCACAAGAACTGCAAGAAGCAGAGACAGAAGAGGTGCTGAAACGGTTAATAGAGAGTGGTATTCAAGTTAATGAAGAGGTTGATCGTGATGCCTTCCGTGATGCGATGTTACCAGCATTAGAACAATACTTACAAGAAGAGCAGTATGAATTATACCTTAACATACTTGACGAAGCAGAGGAGGTAGGCGATTCGGAATGAAGATGATGAAGAAAGTAGATACTCTTCTAGCGTATGTGTCGATCGCTTTGTTTTTATCTTTATTGTTGATTGTTGTCATTCAAATAGTCAGTCGATACTTTCCGTTTGATTTTATCTGGACGGAAGAACTATCTCGCTATTTATTTGTCTATTCAATGGTAACTGCCGCACCGCTGGCATTACGAAAACAGGAATTTATTCGAATTGATATGCTTATTCTTGCGTTGCCAGAAAAAGTACAAAAGATCTATGAAGGAATTATTGCACTTGTCATCCTTCTTTTCTCTATTGTTTTGTTTATATACGGAATTCATCTTACGCAGTTAGGCGCAGATTTTTATGCACCTACTTTAGGAATACCTATGACCTATGCCTATTCAGCGGTTCCGTTACTTGGCCTTTTGTTCATGATTTATTCGGTTGTATACGTGGTTGATCGTTACCAAGCAACAGTCGATGAGAAAGGAGATGACTAGCGAGGATGGCCATATTAGTAGTCGTACTGTTTCTTCTATTTATTGCATTTGGAATACCAATCGCTTTTAGTTTAGGGCTAGCTTCTCTTATTTACTTACTGGTTGCTGGTGTTCCATTAACAGTAATTCCCCAGACGATGTTTGCTGGCATGAATTCGTTTGTGATGCTCGCCATTCCCGCCTTTATATTAGCTGGAAACTTGATGAACGCAGGAGGAATTACGAATCGAATTATTGATTTTGCGAATGCCATTGTTGGTCATATACGAGGCGGCTTGGCGCTAACCAATGTTGCATCTTCTTTAGGGTTTGCAGGTATTTCTGGTACCGCTTTATCGGATACAGCAAGCATTGGTTCTGTTATGATACCTGCTATGAAAAAGCAAGGATATGGAGCAGGTTTCTCTGCGGCGGTAACGTCCATTTCATCAACGGTTGGTCCGATGTTACCTCCGTCATTACCAATGATTATTATCGGTACACTAGCGAGTGTGTCGATTGGTGATTTGTTTTTAGCTGGAGCCATTCCAGGGGTACTACTCGCAATCGGGTTTTTAATTGTTACGTACATCATTTCAGTAAAAAGACAGTATCCAAAAGGGGAAAAGCAGCCACTCTCCTTTGTGGGAAAGAGTTTTCTAGGTGCGTTCTGGGCATTGTTAATGGTTGTTATCATTATGTGGGGGATTTTAGGCGGTTACTTTACACCAACAGAAGCAGCAGTTGTTTGTGTCCTTTACGCATTTGTGATTGGAAAGTTTGTCTATAAAGAGCTTCAAATGAAAGAGTTACCCCAACTACTTGGGAATACGCTAAGTTCGACAGCCTCTATACTGCTATTAGTTGGATTTGCCAATACATTTGGATGGATCTTAGTCAGCGAAGGCGTACCATTATTAATTGCAGATGGCATTTTATCCATTACGGAAAATCCAATTCTTGTTATTTTACTTATCATCCTATTGTTACTTATTTTAGGGATGTTCATGGAAACCATTGCTGCACTGGTTATTTTATTCCCGGTACTATTGCCTGTAGCAACGAGTGTAGGTATGGATCCGGTTCACTTTGGTGTTGTCATGGTACTTGCGCTCATGATTGGGTTATCAACACCGCCGGTAGGAGTCTGTTTGTTCGTCGCTTCATCCTTTGCTAAAGTGCCAATTACGAAAACAGTAAAAGAACTACTACCGTATTTTGCAGTAGCGGTCATTGTATTAATTATCGTTGCATACGTACCGTCGCTTTCGTTGTTTTTACCAAGTCTATTTGAATAAAAAGGATGTGAGTCATACATGCAAGCAATACAAGTTCAAGAGCCTGGGAAGTTGTCTATTGTTGAAATGGAAAAACCACAGATTTCTTCGCCTAATGATGTGTTAGTACAGGTTCAATGTGTAGGGATATGTGGTTCTGATGTTCATATTTATCACGGAAGTAACCCATTCACAGTCTATCCTCGTGTCATTGGACATGAGGTGTCAGGTGTAGTCGCTGAAATTGGAGAGGATGTAGCATTTCTTCAAGTAGGTGATCGAGTCTCGTTAGAACCAATCGAATACTGCGGTACATGCTATGCCTGTCGAAAAGGTCAGCAGAATGTATGTGAATCCCTTCAAGTATTCGGTGTCCATAAAGATGGCGGTATGAGTGAATTTGTAAAAGCCCATGAACAAAAATGGCATAAAGTAAACGAATCGATTTCAGCAGAAGCTGCAGCGTTAATAGAACCATTAACCATTGGTGCTCAGGCCGCGTTTAGGGGGGGCATTCAACCAGGTGATACAGTCTTTATTATGGGGGCTGGTCCAACTGGAATTGCGTGTCTGTTAATGGCAAAGGAAGCCGGCGCTTATGTGATGATTTCAGATTTCAATACAGTTAGGCTTGATTATGCATCTTCCATAGGAGCAGATGCCGTTTTTCAGCCAAATAAAGAGGACATTGAAGAAGCCATCTATAAAGAAACAAAAGGTGAGCTTGCCAATATCGTCATTGATGCTGTTGGAACAGCAGGGACGTTTGAGCAAGCGGTTCGACTGGCGTCAGTCGCTGGAACCGTTGTGACGTTAGGATTTAATGAAACACCATCTCACATTCCATCTTTATTATTAACAAAAAAAGAGCTGCGGGTTGTGGGTTCGCGACTGCAAACAAACCAATTCAAAGGCGTTGTAGAGAAAGTAAATGAAGGAATTATTTCTCCAGACGAATTAATTTCTCATCGTTTTCATTTTAGAAAAGTGGATGAGGCGTTTAAAAAGCTAGAAGAGCACCCTGAAGAAGTAAGGAAAATTGTGCTTACATTTAACGAATAAAGGAGTGGCTAACATATGAGAATGACGTTTAGATGGTACGGAAAAGAAGATGATTCTGTTACCCTTGATCAAATTAAGCAAATCCCAGGAGTAGAGGGGCTTGTTTGGGCGCTTCACCATCGCCTAGCTGGAGAGGTGTGGACGGAAGAAGAAGTGCTACAAGTGAAAGAGCAAGCAGATGAATATGGCTTTCACTTAGATGTGGTCGAAAGCATTAATGTGCATGAAGACATTAAGTTAGGATTGCCGTCAAGAGATCGTTATATCGAAAATTACAAAACGAGCTTGCGTAACGTAGCAAAAGTAGGGGCAAAAGTAGTGTGCTTTAACTTTATGCCTGTGTTTGACTGGACGCGTACCGATTTATTTAAACCATTAGAAGATGGCTCAACAGCTCTCTTTTATGAAAAAGCAAAAGTAGACAATATGGATCCGTATGAATTAATTAAAGAAGTAACGAAATCAGCTTATACGATGCCTGGTTGGGAACCAGAGAGGTTAAAGACTATCGAGCAATCGTTTAAAGCCTATGAGGAAGTGGATGAGGAGCAGCTTTGGAAGAATCTTGCTTATTTTCTCGAAGAAGTACTGCCGGTAGCAGAAGAGGAAGGCATAAAGATGGCCATTCATCCAGATGATCCACCTTGGTCTGTGTTTCATTTGCCACGTATCATTAAGAATGAAGAGGCAATTGAGCGTTACTTAGCGATTTCGAACAGTCCATCTCATTGTTTGACGCTGTGTAGCGGCTCTTTAGGTGCAAACCCAGCTAACGACGTTCCACGCATCATTAGACGGTTCCACGATCGCATTGCGTTTGCACACATTCGTAATGTTCGAATCTATGAAAATGGTGATTTCATTGAAACCTCTCATCGAACGCAAGACGGCTCTGTACCAATAGATGATGTCGTGAAAGCTTATCATGAGAGTGGCTTTACTGGCTATGCGCGACCTGACCACGGAAGACATTTATGGGGCGAGGAATGTAGACCTGGTTACGGTTTATATGATCGCGCTTTAGGCATTATGCATTTATGGGGCTTATGGGATGCCTACGAACTTATTAAACGAAAGGAAGAGAGTGAAAATCATGCTACCACTACATGAAGGATTAAAAGGGAAAACCGCTGTTATTACAGGTGGGAGCGGGGTTTTATGTCAAGAGATGGCAAAAGAGTTAGCTCGTCAAGGGATGAACGTTGCCATATTAAATAGAACAATTGAAAACGGTCAAAAAGTCGTTGATGAGATTAAACAGAACGGTGGAACAGCCCTTGCTGTTTCGTGCGATGTATTAAGTGAGGAAAGTGTATCGCAAGCATATGATCAAGTGAAAAAAGCCTTTGGTGAATGTGATCTATTAATAAATGGAGCAGGAGGAAATCATCCTGACGCCATTACCGATAAAGAACACTTTCATGAAGAAGATCTTACCGATTCAACCATAACATCCTTTTTTGACTTAGAAATAGCTGGTTTCGATCACGTTTTTCGTTTAAATTTGCTCGGTACATTAATTCCGACACAAGTATTTGCAAAATCGATGACAACAAGAGGTGGAACGGTTATTAATGTGTCTTCTATGGCAGCAGCGACACCAATGACAAAGGTGCCAGCTTATAGTGCAGCAAAGTCTGGAATTGACAATTTAACGAAATGGCTATCCGTACACTTTGCCGAAGCAGGCATACGTATAAACGCCATTGCACCTGGGTTCTTTTTAACTGAGCAAAACCGTCACTTATTACGCACGGAAGAAGGAGAATGGACGAGTCGAGCGGAAAAAATTATTGCCCATACGCCGCAGAATCGTTTTGGACAGCCAGAAGACTTATTAGGCACTTTACTATGGTTGGCAGATGATGACACATCCCGCTTTGTCACAGGTATTACGGTTCCAGTTGACGGCGGATTTATGGCATATTCAGGCGTATAAAAGGAGGCGGTCGTAATGAGCCAATTCGTGACATTTGGAGAAACAATGGTGTTATTTGAAGCTGCTACACAAGGACGATTACGATATGTACCGTCATTTCTAAAGAAGATTGGTGGCGCCGAATCAAATGTAGCCATTGCATTAACAAAGCTTGGTCATAGTGCTACGTGGTTTGGTAAAGTTAGCGATGATGAAATGGGGCACTATGTGGTCCGAGAAGTAAAGGCAGAAGGTGTGGATACAGAGTATGTGACCTATACAGGAGAAGCGCCAACGGCCCTATACATTAAGGAGCACCGGAGGGAAGAGGAGCTTGCTGTTTATTATTACCGCCATGATTCCGCTGGGAGCACGTTGACAAAGGAAGACCTTGCGTATGAAAAAATTGCCGATGCATCGATTTTACATGTCACAGGTATTACACCATTATTAAGTAATAGTTGTTATGAAGCAGTTCTCGCAGGTATACAGTGTGCAAAAGAACATGGAACGTTCGTTTCATTTGACCCTAATCTTCGTTTTGCTCTTATTCGTAAGCTAGGAGAAGAGGTAGCACGTCAGCGATTAGTAACAATTGCTGCACAAGCAGATCTTGTTTTACCTGGCTTAGATGAAGCGAAGTGGTTGTTTGGTGACATGGAAGAGCAGGATTATCTCACAAAGGTTACTGAATTAGGGGCAAGGAAAGTCGTCATTAAAAATGGTGGTGACTATAGTCTCTTTAAAGATGAACAGAGTTCTGGGAAAGTGGACAGCTTCCGTGTTAAACAAGTAGTCGATCCAGTTGGAGCAGGAGACGGGTTTGCTGCTGGAGTGCTAGCTGGTTTGCTAGAGAACAAGTCACTTGAGGTGTCCGTTCGAATGGGTGCCGCTGTTGGGGCTTTAGTCATTGGTGTAAAAGGTGACATTGAAGGGCTACCGACAAGGAAGGAAGTTGACGCTTTCTTATGTGATGATGACAAAGTGTATGGAGGAGTTTCACGATGAATGATGGGTTATCAACGGTACTTGAATCAGGTGTATGTGCGGTGTTGCGTAAATTACCTCCAGAAAAAATGGAATCGATTGCGGATGCCCTCGTCGCTGGTGGTGTTAAAGGTCTTGAGGTAACCCTCGATTCCGAGCTAGCACTAGAAACCATTAGCGCGTTAAGCAAGCGCTATGACAAAGATGTCGTCGTTGGTGCCGGGACGGTTTTACATGCAGATGATGCGATAGCGGCGATTGATGCTGGAGCGCAATTTATTTTTGCGCCGATTCTCTCACAGGAAACCATTGAAGCGGTGAAAAGTAGAGACATTCCAGTCATTCCAGGAATCTTTACGCCAACAGAAGCGTTTCAAGCCGTTCAATTAGGTGCCGACTTAGTAAAGGTTTTTCCTGCAGAGTGTGTTGGGCCTCAGTTTATTAAGTCTGTAAGTGGACCGCTCCCTCAAGTGAAAATGATGCCGACTGGTGGAGTGAACTTAGACACGATTCCTGACTTTATTAAAGCTGGAGCAGTGGCAGTTGGAGCAGGTAGCTCTTTATTATCAAAAGAAATAATTGAAAATAATGATTGGGAGCAGCTTACGGAGACAGCTCGTGCATATGTGGAGAAAGTAAAAGAAAGTCGATAGGTGGTTAGGGGACTATCAGTAACGGATTTACGTTGCTGGTAGTTTTTTTGATCTGGACCAGTTATTAATCCGCATGTGCTTTGTACTTGACTTAGAGTGGACTCCAGGGAATAGGATACGTTTAATCAAAGAAAAAGGGGGAATCAGGGAACTAGAAAAGGCTTGAAAGTAGAATGGTAAGCGCAAATTGATTGGAGGATAAGTGGAATGAAGGTAAAGGCGAGAGCAGTTAATGGTCCAACAGACGCATTTAAACATACCGAGATTTCACGCAGAGATCTTGATAAGCATGATGTTTTAATTGATATTAAGTACGCTGGAATCTGTCATTCTGATATTCATACGGCGCGAGGAGAATGGGGTGAAGTTCAGTATCCTTTAGTACCTGGACACGAAATTGCTGGCGTTGTAGCTGACATCGGCGACGATGTAACTTCATTTAAAGTAGGAGACCGTGTTGGCGTTGGTTGTATGGTCGATTCATGTGGAAAGTGTACAAGCTGTCAAGAAGGTGAAGAACAGTATTGTGAGGAAGGAAATATTCCGACTTATGCGGGAGTGGATAAGTATGGGGACTACACACAAGGTGGGTATTCCACACACATTGTTGTAACGGAAGGATTCGTTGTCCGCATTCCTGACAATATTCCTTTCGATGCAGCAGCACCGTTGCTATGTGCAGGAATTACAACGTATTCACCATTAAAGAGATGGCAAGCGGGAGAAGGAAAAAAAGTAGCGGTAATTGGTCTAGGTGGTCTTGGGCATTTAGGAGTAAAGATTGCACATGCAATGGGTGCCGAAGTAACCGTTCTTTCACAAACGTTAAAAAAGCAAGAGGATGGACTAGCATTTGGGGCAAAAGAATATTATGCAACAAATGATGAAGAAACGTTAACGAAGCTAGCAGGTTCGTTTGATTTTATTCTAAATACGGTCAGTGCCAAGTTGGATATGAGTGCTTATTTAAACTTATTAGCATTAAATGGCACCTTAGTAAATGTCGGTGCACCGAGTGAACCGTTAGATGTCAACGCGTTTTCGCTTATCAGCAAAAGACGATCATTTGCCGGTTCAATGATTGGTGGTATTCGCGAAACGCAAGAGATGCTAGATTTCTGTTCGGCGCATTCAATTCTTCCAGAAATAGAAGTCATATCAGCAGACAAAATCGATGACGCATACGAACGGGTGCTACATTCAGATGTCCGCTACCGCTTCGTTATCGATACGAGTACAATTTAGCAACATAACAGAAGAGACGAGAGGCGTTCCAACCGCCTTTCGTCTCTTTTTTCACGCATTAAGAATAAACGCCCGTTTTTGTTTACGAATGTCTTCTAAATCAGAGTGTAGCTCTTTTTCTATAGTAGCTAATTGAGATAAAGTGGTTTCGACTTCTGCTAATAGAGTAACTGCTTGTTCATGAGAATCTTTAATCTTTCCATGAACCATCCAATCAACAATGAAGCCATCGAAGAAGTAGTCAGCAAATGTAAGAAATCCTGTTAGTTCAATCTGGAAAGAGGTAAATTGATTGACGTCTTTTAATTCTTCTTCAAATTGTCTTAAGTGACGTTGAACTTGATGAATAAGTGCTTTCGCATCATCGACATGGCTATGTTTCATGGCGGTCGTTAAAAAGCCTCCACCAAAAAGGTCAAATGTAGACCAGTCGCTTGCTTTATTAAGAGAAAAAATGGTGCTTTTCAATGCCTGTTTTGCTTTTTGGCCTACTTCTGTTGCTTCTTTTATTTCATTCATATAGATCGTAGTTGTTGAAGCTGCTTCTACTAGAGAGTGTAAGGCGGTATTTTTCTCTCCTAATAGTACGTCTTTCTTTAAATCTAGCAGTCGTTGAAAATCTGCCTTAGGGTTCCCTAATGAATGCAGATGTGCGTCAATTTCTTCAAGCTCGTGATGTAAATCAGTCATTGTTTCTTCGGCTTCCTCGTATTTCAGTTGAGCTTTTAAGACGAGTGCTGTAGCCTCATCGATTTTTTCGGCTTTTCTGCCTGTCACGGCATGAAGAAGACTCGAAAAGGAAAGGCCGCTTAAGCGATCAACGTCTTGCTGTTTATCTTGCAAGATCGTTTTTAACTGTTTCGATTTTTGTGTCTGCTCTTCTAAATTGGGTCTAATTCGGTCCAGATGTGCGTGCCATTTTTCATACTGACGGATGCGTTCTTTTACATCTGTAAATTCTTTTTCATAATTCAATGATGAACACCCCCTTATCTATATAACGTTCAAAAGAAAGAAAGGTTTCGCATGTAACATAAATGTTGCAGGAATTGAATAACTTGTTATAATGTTATAATAATATGAAAAATTCGAAGGAGCGATTGTAGTTCCCTAACGGAACAGCTCAATCTAGCCATGCACAGTCGAGCATGGCTAGATTGTTGTCAGTATTTTCTCTTTATTAAAGAATGAAATTAAAGGAAATGTAAACGTTTTAGCGAACGTTTATGTAGAAACATAGAGGGTGAGGGTATAGCATGAAGGTTGGTTTAAGTTCATACAGTTTAGTCCAAGCACTAAGAGACGGTAGAATGACGATTCTAGAGGCAATTGATTGGGTGAGAGAGCAAGGTGGCTCACATATGGAGCTCGTTCCTTACGGCTATACGGTAGTGGATAACTACGATTTAGCAAGTCAAATTAAAGAGCGTGCCGCACAGGTTGGAATTGAACTATCTGCTTATTGTATGCCAGCTAATTTTATCCAACCGACAGAAACGGCATTTAATGAAGAAGTAGAGCGAGTTAAAGCCCATGTTGACGTTGTTCATCATATGGGTATGACACTCATGCGACATGATGTGACGGCTTTTTCATTACAGCCAGAAGAAATGTCTATTCATTATTTTGACGATCATTTTGAGGAAATGGTACTAGGTAGTCAAATGATTGCTGATTATGCTAAGACCCTGGGCATCACCACAACGATTGAGAATCACGGTTTTAATGTGCAATCAAGTGATCGTGTTCAGCGAGTGTTACGTGCAGTAAATCGGGACAATTTTAAAACGACGCTAGACATAGGGAATTTCTTATGCGCAGATGAAGATCCGTTAGTTGGAGTACGAAAAAACCTCCCGTACGCGGCTACGGTTCATTTTAAAGATTTTTATATTCGTCCCTATTATGAGAATCCTGGTGAAGGAGCTTGGTTTAGAACATCGAATGGAAACTATTTACGTGGGGCCATCCTTGGTCATGGAGAACTACCTGTGCGCGAAATCATTCGACAATTAAAAGTGGCGAAGTACGACGGTTATCTTGTAGTGGAGTTTGAAGGAATGGAAGATTGTTTTCTTGGTTCACGTATTAGTATGAATAATTTAAGCCGACTTTGGGATGAAGTAACGGTAGATGGTTGGAAGTCGGTAGAAGGGGCGAGAGCTTAATGATGAAAGTAGTTGTTATTGGATTAGGTTCAATATCTGAAATGCATATAAAATCATACATACAAAATGAGCAAGTGAAGTTGTATGGTTTATGTGATCAAAATGAAAGTCGTGCCCAAGAAAAAGCGACTCATTATCGTGTGAAGCATGTATTTACAGACCCTGAAGAGGTGTTTAACCATCCAGAAGTGGACGGTGTAAGCATTTGTACGTGGAATCGAACTCATGCTGATTTAGCGATACGAGCATTGCGAGCAGGCAAACATGTTCTAGTTGAAAAACCGATTTCTATGACTGTACAGGAAGCAGAAAAAGTTCAAGAGGCTGTGGAGGAAACTGGAAAAACGTTACAAGTCGGATATGTGAGGCGGTTTGGAACGAATGCGCAAGTGCTTAAAACTTTTATTGATGATGGAAAGCTCGGCGATATTTATTATGCGAAAGCGTCACTGCTAAGAAGACTTGGCAATCCTGGTGGCTGGTTTGCCGATAAAGAACGTTCTGGAGGTGGACCGATTATTGATCTAGGTGTCCATATCATCGATAGTTGTTGGTACTTAATGGGTCGCCCAAAAGTGAAATCCATAACAGGACATGTTTATGATCAGCTGGGCAACCGAAGTAATGTTAAAAACCTATCATTTTATAAAACAGCTGACTATGATGCGTCACTAAATACAGTTGAAGACTTAGCCAATGCATTAATTACGTTTGAAAATGGTAGCTCTTTAATGGTTGACGTATCGTATTCGTTGCATACAAAAAAGGATCAGCTTGGTATGCAAATTTTTGGAACAAAAGGTGGAGCAGAGCTCGAACCAGAGCTTTTGCTTGTCATGGAAGAAAACGACACGATTTTAAATGTCGAGCCACAAATCGATCATCGAAGCTTTGATTTTGATAATGCATTTCAAAAGCAAATTGATGCTTTCGTAGAAGCATGCATAACTGGAGGACCGTCTCCTGCACCAGTAGAGGACGGTTTAGAAATTATGAAAATACTTGAAGGCATCTATCAAGCCTCCGCACAAAAGAAGCCTGTGGAACTATAATGTAAAAAAAAACCTAGTTACTCCTGCTACAGTGGAGTACTAGGTTTTTCTTAAGTTGTTTAACTGCTTACAGAGTTCCAGTATGGCTTCTGTAAACCCCCTCGATTGTTAGTGATTGTCCTTTGTTATGAGTGATTGAAACGAATTGCACCGCTTTTTGTACGCTATATTCAAAGCGCCATAATGGAATGACGGTGTATTCTTCAAGATTATACGTTGTAAAACTCGATTCACCCTCATCTGAATGCAAATGGATGACAACGGGGTCAGGCTGCGAAAAATGACTTACATGAACGATTAAATAGTTGGCACTTGTAAGATCTTCTTTTTTCGACAACCTAATGATTTGCTGCACTTCGTTCACTTGTTCAATGGTGACGGTTAATGTTTGTGGCGGAATCACTTCTTTATAGGCAAAGCCATTCGTTTGCTGCAATAAGCGTTGATGGTCATGTACAAAATGATGATAAAGAGGCTTCTTGGTTTGGCGATCCATATGGAAGATTCCCATCGTTTGGTAAAATTGATTATGGTTCACATACCAGTCAAATGCAGTCCAATAGTCGATTGTAGACACGTATCCGTTTGGATTATGCTCACCGTCTGGCGTAACCGTCGCCTTTTCTAATAAAGCGAGCTGAACATCTTGATAGATTTCGACTTGCTTTTCAATATAGCTTCTATCCGCATTGCTCCATATTCCATATTCCGTATTCATAATAGGCTTATCAGGCCACGCATTATGTGCGTGCTCAATAAAATGCTTTGTTCCTTCATAAGGCGTACTTCCGTGAAAAATACCAAAATACATCGTCCATCCTGCCACATCTAGCGGTTCCATAGAAGGATCATGAAACCCGGGCTGATCCGCTGCTGAGCTTTGTGTAAGCAGTCGTCCATCAGGGTAGTTCGTTTTCGTTTCATGAACCAGTGTCTCATTATAGTGTTTTCGAAGCGTGACATCTTTTGATTCATTTTGAGTACTCCACATGGCGATGGATGGACGGTTATAGCTGGAAAAGATCATTTCTCTCCACATTTGATAAGAAATGCCCCTTCTTTCTTGAGCTTCATAATGGGCTGTTTCAAATTGCCATAAAGGAATTTCAGCCATACTCGGTAAACCAAATCGGTCCAAGGCGATAAAGGTTTCAATATGGTTCGGGTAGTGAGCTGTACGAACTAGATTAATGTGTAAAGAAGAGAGAACAGTTAAATCATCCACAATTCGTTCCCATGAAGCCGTTCGGCCATATTCTGGCCATTCTTCATGTCGAGCAACACCAGCAAAAAAGACAGATTGGTCATTTAACTTGATGCGAGGCCCATCGGTTGCCAGTGTACGGAATCCAAACTGAGTGTAAAACGAATCAATGAGAGCATCATCGTTATAAAGCTGAAGACCTAACACATATAAATGGGGTTCACGAATGCTCCAGATCTGTGGTTGCTCAATCGTGACCGTCTCTTTTATTTTTTTGCTTTCCCCGGAAGCAAGGGTGACTGTTGTCGCTTGGGCAGTTGGCACAGGTACTTCATCTTTGCATATGCTTTTTGCTTTTGGACTCTTCAACCAGTCAGGGGATTGAAAATCCGTTGTAAAAAATCGCGGTTTTATGAGTGCTGTTACCGGTTCACTTGAGCGATTTTCTAGCACATATTCCATTTGCAATTTTCCTTGCAAAGTAAGAGGAACAACGTCTACTCTTGAAATGTATAAACTTGGAACAACCTCTAAGTAAAGATCTTGAATGATGCCAGTGTAATTGAAAAAGTCGTTGTTTACAGCAGGAACCGTATCTAATCTTGTTGTCCATGGTGGATTATCAATGCGCACAGCAATGAGATTTTCTCCTGGTTTTAATAGGGTGGATACATCAAATGCAAACGGCGTGAATCCACCCTCATGATAGCCAACGTACGATTCATTGATCCAAAAATCACAAATATACGAAACACCTAAACATTTTAAGGTGACGACTTGTTCAGCGTATGCTTCGGGCCAGTGAATGGTTTTACGATACCATACGCCATCTTCGTAGGTTTCTGCTGCATGTACCTCCTCTTTGCCGGTTAGATGATTTTCAGGGGCTGGCAATGTTTTCGCTTCCCACCCCTCATCATTGTACGAATATGATGCAAATCCCTCTTGTTCGGTTTTCGCAATCCAGTCTTCGGTGCGAGCATGCATGGACCAGTTATGATTCGCACGAAACCGCAGCTTCTTCCATTCTCCAGCAAGTGAAAATGTTACCCGATCTTGAGGATCGAAAGACGGATAAACCATATTGTATTGATAAGGAATTCGATCTTTAAATGAAAGGGTACTTGGTACAGTACCTTCTGTGTAATGTTCGTTCATCTTAACACGCTCCTTCGTTGTGAAAAAAGCGGACAGGATAGCCCGCTTTTAACGTTATAAACCGAGTCGCTCTCGATTCTCATTCATTTTTTCATTACGGATGGCTTCGACAGCAGCGAAATTATTTGTTTCGAGAAATGTTTCATACTCGCCAAGGAGGCGGTCAAATTCAGCATCGTCTTTTGCTCGAATCATACTTGCTAAAGTGGTCGCCCAAGTAGAATTAATATTCACTAACGAGCGTGCCTCAGCAGTCCCTTGATCCGGATTGATGTTTTCAATAAGAAACTGTGGCTTAAGCTTTCCCTTAGTCCATTTCTGAATTTGATCAACTGCGATAGACGCTTCGTTTTCGCCGTGTTCAAGTGCAAATCCATCATGTCCAAAAAACCAAAATTCACCTAAACGATAAGACTTTTTGTATTCTTCTGGATTGTCATTTCTCATTTGCAATACTTCTTCGTGCAAGACGGCTTTACCATTTTCATTGAATTCAAACGTTTCGCCTTCAACACCAAATGTTGTTAAGTATTGTCCTTCGTCACTTAGAAGGTAGGTAAATAACTGAATCGCTTTTTGCGGATCAGACACTTTGTTAGTAATATAGGTGACTGTCCAACCTGAAAGGCCAGCTTGATTTAAGGTTGGCTCGTTCCCGTTTGGATTCTTTGGACCATCAACCGCTATATACCTTTGATCAGGATCTCTAGCCACATTGGTTTGCAAGGAGCCGGATAATTGAGCGATGCCGCTTGCGAAAACAGAGCCGTACTGGCCACGCTCCACTTTTTCTTCAAAAACGGTATTATCATCAGAGAAATTATCATCGCTAATCAAACCGAGCTGATAGGCTTCGTTAAATGTGCGAATCCAGTCTAAGTAGCTGTCGTCTAAGTTTCGGTTATACCAGTCGCCGTTTTCGTCTGCAATGGGGACACCGAGGTGATTTTGAAACGTGTCACCAATTGAACCGACATCACCATCTGAACCAAACCCTCTGAAAGCAAAAGGAACAACGTCAGGAAATGCTTCTTTCATTTGCTGTAAGCTGGTTATAAACTGTTCCGGTGTCGACAAATCAGGCTCGCCTAGCGCTTCATAAATATCTTCGCGAATTATGAACGCATCCGACCCAGGAATAATGTCTGCTTGATAATCGTCAATTGTATTGGAATAACTCGGGTAACCATACGTATACCCGTCTTCAAGTTGATACCAATCTAAGGTTTGCTCTTGTGCGACTTGATGGAAATAAGGGTCATAGTGATCAGCCAATTCTCTTAGTGGTAACGCCCAAGTCGGTGCACGTAATGCTGCTTGTGATTGACCATCAAAGATTGTTATCAAATCAGGCAAGTCACCGCCGGAAAAGAGCGTATTTAAGTTTGAATCGTCACCTGTTATAAAGGTAATATCAAGATTTAAATCTTCCTTCAACTTTTTTGTAATGACATCCTCTCCGTAAGCACGGTCAAACCATTCGGCATTCACATACCACGTTAATTCAACATTTTCTTCATCATCAACTTGCCAAGCTGGTGTATTCGGATCAATCTCATAACGAGCCTCTTCTAAGTCATCGATTGACACTTCTGCACCAGAACTACTACAACCAGTGATCATAACGAAACCAACAATTGACATGAATCCCATTACATTTTTTCTCAATAGTAACGCCTCCTTTAGTAAATAAAAAACGAGCTATTCTTTTACTGCTCCAATCATCATTCCAGATATTAAAAACCGTTGTAAAAACGGATAAACCAACACAATTGGGACGGTAGCGACAACAATTGTAGCAAGTTGAATGGTCTGGGAGGATGTCGGGATAATGACTGATCCGACGACATTTTGCATATTAGCCGCTTGTTGCTGAACAATAATTTCGTACAGTTTCATTTGAATCGGATAAAGCGCTTCATTCGTAATATACAAACGAGCGGTCATAAAATCATTCCATTGGTAAACACCATTAAAAAGAGCAATAACGGCTAGTACAGGTGTTGATAACGGTAAGATGATTTGTAAGAAAATGCGCCACACACCAGCGCCATCTATACGTGCCGACTCCTCCAAAGAAGTCGGAATCTCTCTGAAAAAATTCATGAGAATAAGCATGTTGTAAAAGCTGAAAAGAGCAGGAATAATGTAAACTAAAAAGTTATCAAGTAACCCTAATGAGCGCATTAGTAAATAGATTGGTATCATACCGCCACTGAAAAACATCGTCCCGACACCAAGGGCAATAAAGATCTTTCTTCCGATTAGGTCTTGTTTACTCATGGCGTAGGCAACCATCGCTGTAAAAAAGACGGAGGTCGTTACACCGATAACGGTTTTTAATACAGAGATAAGAAATGCGTTCCAAATGCTAGGGTCGTTAAAGACAACCCGGTAAGCATCTAGAGAAATCTGCTCTGGCCATAATCGAATCCCTGGCGTTGCAACGGAGGCAGAGCTGCTAAAAGAGCCAACAATGACATCCCAAATCGGAAAGATAATAATCGTTGTAAAGACGATCATGAAAAGAACGTTCAGTGTATTAAACAGACGGTTTTCTTTAATGCCGGCTGGTTTGTTACGTTTAGTAGGTACAGTTGATTTTGGTTGTAAAACAGCCATAGCACATGCCTCCTTTTAAAAGATAGAACGATTGTTAAGCTTTTTCGTGATTTTATGTGTAATGATAACGAGAATAAGAGAGATAATGGATATCGCTAAACCAACCGCTGTGGCATAAGAGAAATCGCCTTGTACAAGACCAATCTTGTAAACGTATGAATCAATCACCTCTGCTCGAGAAGCATTTAACGGATTAATTAACACAAGTGTTTGATCTAGATTGGAGCCAAGCAAGCCACCCACAGCTAAAACGAACATAAGCGCGATAATAAAGGACATTAGTGGAAGGGTGATGTGCCAGATTTGTTGGAGCTTAGTGGCACCATCGATTTTTGCAGCCTCATAATAGGTTGGATCAATGCTTGCCATCGTAGCGAGATAAATGATCGTTCCCCAGCCAACGCTTTTCCATACATCAGATAAAACCGCAATCATCCAGTAGCTTTGTGCTTCAACAAGAAAGTTCCGCGGTTCATCAAGGATGCCAATGGTCATTAAAAAGCTGTTTAACAAGCCCGTTGTAGAAAGCCAGCTCGTTAACATACCGCCAACGACGATCCATGATAAGAAGTGAGGGAGGTACGAGATTGTCTGAACCGAACGCTTAAATAAGCCAGCCTTTAGTTCAAAGATTAAAATGGCCAAAAGGATGGGTGCTGTAAATCCAATCAGTAGCTTCAGAAAGCTGATTGCTAACGTGTTACGAACAGCGCTCCAAAAAAACGGATCACTAAAGGCAATTTTGAAATTGTTTAAGCCTACCCATGGTGCAGAAGAAATCGTGTCTGTAACGGAAAAGCTTTTAAACGCGACGACAATTCCGTAGATGGGAATATACGTAAAAATAATCATAAAAATGACGCCAGGTATAACCATAAGTTGTAGCGGTAGTTGCTGTTTATATCGTTTCAGAAAATTAGGTTTCACTTTCAATGTAAGTCAGTCCTCCTCCTCTTTATAAAAGCGCTTTCAACATAATGTTAACGTTATCATTTTGAGCAAGAATCTGCTTTCAAGAATGAATGGCTTGAAATACAGAATTATTGACGCGTAAAACAGGGCTAATCATTCGTTGTGTCAGTGCTACATCGGGTGACTCAATCCGCTGAACAAGGATAGTAGCAAGTTCTTTCCCAACTTCGTATACAGGCTGATGGATTGTTGTAATTTTTGGGTCTGTTAAGAGTTCGTAGCCTAATCCATCAAAGCCTGCGATGGACAAATCATGAGGTACGTTTTTCTTTAACAAACGTGCAGCTCGAATGGCTCCTAGCGCTAGCTCATCGCTCATGCAAAATAAAGCAGTCATGTGAGTACGCTCAAACAATTCAATGGTCTTTAGATAACCAATATCCTCTTTGTTCTCAGCGAACTCGATTTTATCTGAAGAAAACGAAATACCATTGTCCAGTAAGGCTTGTTTGTAGCCGTTAATCCGATCAGAAACGAATTGTCTGTTCTCGTTAATAACGATCAAACCAATGTCTTTATGGCCAAGTTTAATTAAATAAGTAACCATTTCGTAGGCACCTTGATAGTTATCGACATCCACCCAATCATAAGTAGGTAATGAGTGTCCGAATAAGACAGTAGGAACATCAAATTTTTCGTCTAGAAGGGCTTCTTGATCTGCGGTAACACTCATTGCAATAATGCCATCACACTTGTATGGATAATCCCATTCTCGACGAACTAAAAAAGAATAGTGTTGCTTGCTTAATTCGTCACTAACACCAGCTAGAAAGTTCATCGCAAAAGGGTTGGTCAATTGTATGTCCTGTGAAATAAAAATATGTATGACTCGCGTTTTCTTGGTAACGAGCGCTTTAGCTGCTTGATTGCCTTGATATTGTAGCTCTCCTATTACTTTTAACACTTTCTCTCTCGTTTTTTCTTTTACGAGTTCCGGTGTATTAATCACTCTTGACACAGTGATAGTGGAGACACCTGCTGCCTTTGCGACTTCTTTCATATTTGCCATTCCTTCACCAATCCTGACTCAAAATGATAACGTTAACATTTTGAATTATATAGAGAGTGTGAGTAAGCGTCAACTCTTTTTTGAAAATAAAGATAAAAAGGACCGATTAAAGGAAAACAGCTCTTCATCACGAAAAGTATTTGTATAGAGTACGGTTAGAAATACAGTGTTGTTGTAAAGGAGGGGAAGACGGTGAATTCAAATCGAATGGTCATACGACATGCACGTCAGCTCGTAACAAATGAAGCGAGTCGTCCGTTAAAGGGACGTGAAATGGAAACGAATCTTAAAGTAATTGAAGATGGTGGCGTATGGATTGAGAATGGATTAATTAAAAAAGTGGGAACGGATAAAGAGGTGTGGAAAGCGGTATGTGATCATGGACAAACGAAGCTTGTGACATTGATTGATGCAAGTCAGCATCTTGTTACGCCTGGTCTTGTTGATCCCCATACACATTTAGTGTTTGCAGGTAGTCGTGAAGATGAATTTGAAATGCGGTTACAAGGTGCGGCTTATATGGACATTATGAATGCAGGTGGAGGCATTCATCGTACAACGTCAGCAACAGCAGCAGCGACTGAAGAGGAACTAATGGCTGTTGGTAAAGAAAGGCTTGATCTCTTTTTACGTCATGGAGTGACAACCATTGAAGCAAAGAGTGGGTATGGACTGTCATTAGAAAATGAACGCAAGCAATTGGTAGTAGCAAAACGCTTGAATGCCATTCACCCTGTCACAATTGTATCAACCTTTATGGGGGCTCACGCTGTTCCGGAAGAATATAAAACAAATCAAGATACGTTCGTAGATAGGATTGTAGATAACATGATTCCTTCCATAGCGAGGGAAGGCTTGGCTCGATTTAATGATGTTTTTTGTGAAAAAGGCGTATTTACACCTGAACAATCAAAGCGCATTTTAGAAGCTGGAAAAGCACACGGACTCATTCCGAAAATACATGCTGATGAAATCGTTTCGTATGGTGGGGCAGAGCTTGCTGCAGACGTTGGCGCCATCTCTGCAGATCATCTTTTGAAGGTTTCTGATGAAGGGATAGAAAAAATGGCGGCTAAAGGTGTCATTGGTGTATTACTACCTGCAACTGCATTTTTCTTAATGGAACAACCAGCAAATGCTCGAAAAATGATTGCTAGCAATGTTGCTGTGGCACTGTCAACAGACCGAAATCCAGGGTCAAGCCCAACTGAATCAATGCCGTTTGTCATGAACTTAGCTTGTTTAACAATGGGAATGACACCCAAAGAAGTTCTTACTGCGGCAACAATAAATGCTGCGAGTGCTATTGGCGAAGAACAAGTAGTTGGAAGTTTGGAACCGGGAAAAAGAGCTGATCTTGTGTTTTGGAATGCACCAAATTATACGTATTTACAATACCATGTTGGCGTCAATATGGTAGACAAAGTGTTTAAAGACGGCAAGCTTGTTGTTACGAATGGAGTAGTCATTTAACTCGTTAAGGGGGCTAATTTAATGAAGAAACAAACTGGACAGCGCACAGTACGTGCACCAAGAGGGAATCAGTTGCAATGCAAGGGATGGGCTCAAGAAGCTGCAATGCGGATGCTGCTTAATAACCTTGATCCAGAAGTTGCTGAAGACCCTGACCACTTGATTGTCTATGGTGGAATCGGTAAGGCGGCTCGGGATTGGAGAAGTTTTGACCAGCTTATTGCTTCATTAAAAGAGCTAGATAATGATGAAACGCTCCTCGTACAGTCTGGCAAACCAGTGGGATTGTTCCGCACCCATGAAGCTGCACCAAGAGTGTTGATTGCTAACTCTAACTTAGTTCCATCGTGGGCAACCTGGGATCACTTTTATGATCTTGAGGAGAAAGGGTTAATGATGTACGGTCAAATGACAGCTGGAAGTTGGATCTATATTGGAGCGCAAGGCATATTACAAGGCACGTATTTAAGCTTTATTGAAGCAGGAAAGAAAGCGTTTGGAACGCCAGATTTAACAGGTCGTTTTATTGTAACTGGCGGGATGGGCGGAATGAGCGGTGCCCAGCCATTAGCAGGAAAAATGGCAAACGCTGTTATTCTTGTGGTCGAGGTCGATCGGTCTCGAATTGAAAGGAAGATGAAAGAAGGTTACTGTGATGTTCTCGTTGAGTCGTTAGACGAAGCACTAAAGCTTGTTGAAAAATTCACTTCTAGTGGTCAGCCAGCTTCAATTGGTCTTGTAGGAAATTGTGCTGATGTGCTGCCGGCGCTTGTAGACAAAGGGGTGACCCCGGACTTTGTTACCGACCAAACAAGCGCCCACGATCCTCTGAACGGGTATGTTCCAAATGGGTTAACCCTTGCTGAAGCGAATGAATTAAGAGAAAACGACCCGAAAGCATACGAAAAGCGCTCGATTGAAGCGATGGGGAAGCATGTGCAAGCTATGCTTGATTTACAAAAAGCAGGAGCAGAAACATTTGATTACGGCAACAATATCCGCGCCTATGCAAAACAAGCAGGTGTCAGCAATGCATTCCATATTTCTGGATTTGTACCAGCGTACATTCGACCTTTGTTTTGTGAAGGAAAAGGTCCCTTTAGATGGGTAGCCCTTTCAGGAAACCCAGAGGATATATACACATTGGATCGACTTGCTTTAGAAATGTTTCGTGAAGATGAAGGTTTAGTGAACTGGATTAGAATGGCTCAAAAAATGGTGAAGTGGCAAGGGCTACCGGCGCGAATTTGTTGGCTTGGCTATGGCGATCGTGATCGTTTTGCTCTAAGGGCTAATGAGATGGTTGCTAGTGGCGAACTGGAAGCACCAATCGTGTTTGGGCGTGACCATCTTGATTGTGGCTCTGTAGCATCGCCAAATCGCGAAACAGAAGGAATGAAAGATGGCAGTGACGCCGTTGCAGATTGGCCCATTTTAAATGCTTTAATTAATACGGCTGGAGGGGCAAGCTGGGTTAGCGTTCACCATGGTGGCGGTGTCGGTATGGGCTATTCCGTTCATGCAGGACAAGTTCTAGTGGCTGATGGCAGTCAGTTAGCGAAGGAGCGGATAAAACGAGTGTTGATTTCAGATCCTGGTATGGGAATCGTTCGACACGTAGATGCAGGCTATGATCGTGCATTGGATGTAGCAAATGAAAAAGGCGTTCATATTCCGCTTAAGAAGGGTGATTAAGATGAATGTAAAAACAGTAACCATTAATGGGAAAAGGTTAAGCGACTCCATTCATGAATTAAGTCAATTTGGACAGAATGATGGAGGTGGATTAGATCGTACAACGTTTACCGATTCAGAGCTGAAGGCACGAGACTGGTTAAAAGAACAATTGAGCAAACTTAATGTGCACGTGCATACTGATGAAGCAGCAAATATATGGGGAAAACGTGTCGGCCAAAAGAAGAGAAGCATTGTGTGTGGCTCTCATATTGATACGGTTCCGAATGGAGGGAAATTCGACGGGGCTCTCGGCGTATTAATTGGGTTAGAAATATTGCGCACATTAGAAGAAAACGAAATTGAAACCGAACACGATGTTGAGTTAGTATCTTTTAGTGCCGAGGAGCCGAACCCGTTTGGTCTCTCGACTTTTGGGAGTCGTGCAATGGCTGGAAAACTAACGGCAGAACAGATAAAAGGGGTTAGAAATGCAGATGGTATGAGGCTTATCGATGCGTTAGAAAGGGCTGGTGGCAACGCTGCACAATTTGATCACTGTGTGCGAAGAGAAAACGATCTGCTAGCTTATCTTGAAGTTCATATTGAACAAGGTAAGCGTTTAATAGACGCTCAAGTACCTCTTGGAATAGTAACGGGGATTACAGGAATTTATCGTGAAGAGCTAACGATAAAAGGGGTTCCGAATCATGCCGGCACAACCGTAATGACAGATCGTACCGATGCCCTTGTAGCTGCAGCAGAATTGATTCTAGCAGTAAAGAATGTCTGCACGGATTTCCCAAAAGCCGAACTTGTTGGAACAGTTGGACAAATACACGTTTTGCCGAACGCTACCAACATTATTCCTGGAGAAGTGGTACTAGCAGTAGAGATTCGAGGAGAGAAAACCGAGGATTTGCAAAAAGTTCAACAGGAGCTTCAAGAGAAAAAAGCTTATGTAGAAACAACTTATGGTGTTCAGATCGAGACAAAAGTAAGGCTGAATCAAGCTCCTGTAGCAATGAGTGAAAACGTCATGACTGTCATGGAACGACAAGCAGAAATTGGAGGGTTTCCTACGATGCGCTTGGGCAGCATGGCGGGTCATGATGCAGCTCATATGGCATCTCTTACGTCTGCTGGAATGATCTTTGTTCCTAGTGTAGATGGAAAAAGTCACTGCCCTGAAGAAGAAAGTAAGATGGAGGATATTGAAAAAGCTGCAAATGTTTGTTTGCGTACGCTTTTGGAGATTGATCGAGAAGGAGGAAGTATGTGATGATACTGTATCATGCAGATTCAGTCTATACGAACGGCGCGTTTCAAAAAAACTACGCAGTGCTCGTAAAGGGTGATGTCATTCACGATATTGGTCCTTTTGACAAATTAATTGAAACCTATCGCGAGGTCTCAAAGATCGAATGGGCAGGAAAAGCGATTGTTCCAGGGACTGTGAATGCCCACAATCATTCGTTTCAAAGCTTGTTAAGGGGGATAGCTGTAGACCGGCCATTTTTAGAATGGCGTGATCAAGCGCTTTACAAGTATACGCCTCTTTTAGACGAAGAAGCGATTTATACAGGTGCGCTATTCGCATTTGGAGAAATGGTAAAGTACGGTGTAACAACAGTAAGTGATTTCTTTTATGTACATAACAATGGAGTGAAAACAGATGAAGCTGTGATTCAAGCGGCTATAGACGTTGGTATTCGCTTAGTATTTGCTAGAACCATGTATGATTGGGATGGGGCACCATCAAGTTATCAAGAGTCTGTAACAGATGCTACGAAGCGTACGAGGGAACTAGCGATTAAGTATCAGAATCATCCTATGGTTGATGTTCATCCAGCTCCTCACAGTCCCCATGCTGCTTCTCCAGAAATGATTCAAGCAGGTCATAAACTAGCCAAAGAATTGCAAACCCCTTTTCATATACATGTTTCGGAGGAAATGTTTGAAGTGGAGGAAACGTTAGAGAAATATAATAAACGACCGGTTCATTATTTAGATTCATTAGGAGTCGTGGATGAAAGCATGCTAGCTATCCATTTGGTTTGGCTCGATCAATCAGAAATTGATTTGCTTGGAAGCAAAAAGACTGGCCTTGCTTATTGTCCATCAAGCAATATGTTTCTTTCAGATGGCATTACTCGCATACCTGAACTTGTACGTTCTGGCGTACGCGCTAGTCTTGGGAGCGATGGAGCATGTAGTAATAATCGAATTAGCGTATTTGAAGAGATGCGTATGTGCTCACTGTTACAAAAGGTAAAAACTCTTGATGGCACATGCATGACAGCAGATCAAGTTTTTCAGATGGGAACGAAAAATGGTGCTGACTTATTGCAAGTAGATACAGGCGAGCTTGTGATTGGCAAAAAAGCGGATTTCCTTGCAGTAGACACAAGCGACCTTTCTCTTTTGCCAAAGCATGAGCTCTTCGCAAATCTTGTTTACGCAATGCAGCCAACAGCCATCACAGATGTCGTTGTAGCAGGTAAATCAGTGGTACAAAACAGAACAGTGCAAACCGTTTCTGAACAGATGATTGTTAAAAAGGTTGATCATCTATTTGAAAAGTGGGGAACCTAACACTCAAAATCATTATTCTTCTGTAAGTGGACGACTTTCCCGACGAAACCATGTTCTTTTTGCTGCTTTCTTTTTAATGTAACCACCTTGAAAATTCCGCGTTTCGAATGAGACGACAAAGGCGTCTGGATCACACTCATTCACGATCGTCATAAACTCCTGTTCTCGATCACGCCGAGCGGTGCAATCCAGTCTTACACGTATCGACTCAATCCCTTCAACCGTTGTAAGCGCAACACTAAAATCGGCATCACGAAGGCGTTCTATTAATGGTTTATGATGGAAAGACGTGTTAACCTGAAGGGATACATAGCCAATTGCCAGTTTCTCCTCAACAATGGAGCCAAGGTACATCCCTAATCCAAAACCAAGTGAATATGCGACCATGTTTAAGTGATTTGATAAATCGCTAAAAACAATGGATAAAGAAATGACGTGTACGCCGCCTTCTAGCGTCGCAAATAAAGCAGAACGTTCTTTTTCTCCTTTGACCATCATAAGCGTTCGCAATACAACAAGAGGCACATAAAGCAATTGTGCGCCTAAAATTAAAATAGGTTGCCAAAGCATTTGTTTCACCTCTTTTAATCAAACAATTTCACTTTTAAAGTAGTGTGCAACGATACGCTGAAAGTATACATAATAAAGGGGGAAATAGGTTATATCGACAAGATACGGGTGATTATTTCCAGGGGAATAACTGAAATAGGGAGAAAGATGTCGATAGAAAGAGGGTAGTAAAATAGAAAAAAGACGAACCTCAATGGTCATGAGATTGTTCGTCTTTTTACTATCTTCTTTATTTGTTAGCGTTCCTTATGTTACGTCTTTGAAAAGTTCTTTTTGAACGTTTTGGCGCATTTCATAAATATTCGTTACAATCACTTTTGCGACGGCATAGGTCGGGATCGCAATAATCATTCCGAGAAAACCAGCTATATTTCCTGCTGCAAGGACGAGGGTAATGACTGTAATGGGATGTACGCTGAGCTTTTTACCCATAATGTTTGGTGTAATAAGGTTGCTCTCCGCTTGCTGAACAACCAACGTAATAACAGAAACCCAGATCGCCAAGATAGGGTCTTGAATGAGCGCAATAATGAATGCTGGGAAAAATGCTAGCCATGGGCCTAAGAAAGGAATCATATTTAATAGAAAAGCTAGTAAAGCAAGAAGTAAGGCGTAATCTAAACCAACGAAGGAGTAGGCTGTAAAAAGCAGAATAGCTAAGATTAATGCAGCCAATACTTGTCCCTGTACGTAGCTTTTTAAAGCGAAATCGATTTCGTGCAGCAGCTTCGCCATCCATTGCTTTGTTTCGCCTTTGAAATACTGAACAATGGCAGGTGCAAAACGGTGATAGTCCTTCATCATAAAGAAGAAAAAGAACGGCACAAGTATTAAAGCAAGAATAGTTGTAATGGCACCACTCAAAAATGAAATAATATAGCCTGAACTCACGACAATAATGTTCTCAAGTGAATCAAGGAGAGACCCAATGGTTTGTTCTAAATCAAACGCAGTTGTCTCGCTATTTGTTATATAAGGCATAACAAATTCTTCGAGTTGTTGGAAGATCATAGGAACATTGCGGATTAATTTATTCGCTTCGTCAATTAATGGGTCTAAAATAAACATTGCGCCAATCATAACCAATGTGGCGACAAGGATCAAAATGCTCAATGCTGAAGCCCATTGAGGAATTTTTTTCATTAAAAATCGGTGAAGCGGTTCTGTAATATAGAATAAAAGCCCTGCAAGTAATACTGGTATTAGAATCGATGTGATCACAATGAAAATTGGTTCAAACAGCCACTGGATCTCTACAACATTCTTGATGATTAGAATAAGTAAAAGAATACCAACACCTAATTGAAACCACATTTTATTTAGCATAAAAACGTACACTCCTGGCATCGTAGTATGGATCTCTATCATTATAGCCTAAGTATACACTGTAACGTTGCGTCACTTGCAATGATTATTTAAAAGAAAGAGAGAGGAGGGTGCTGAGAAGCATGCTATCAGAAGGTTTTGTTCTTAGGAATAGAAGGAAGAAAAGCGCGTTAGATGGAGGCCTCTTGAGGCAATGCTCACGAAAGTCATCCATCAGTAGCGCTTTTATCTGTTCTTGAAATGATTCCTTTTCTAATGATACAAGGAGCATGAGCATCTTTTAAAACTCCTCGTACTCGTTCGGGTTTTGTTTATCAATTCGTCCGTTCTCACGGGTAAGACGATTAATGGCATCCATCGTACGATTGTCCAACTCAAAATCAAAAATCGATAAATTATCCTGCTGTCTAGAAACATTTGAAGAACGTACAAGCGGAAGGTTCTCTAATTGAATTTGCCAGCGCAAAATAATTTGTGCTTTTGATTTCCCATATGATTTGGCAATGTCGTCAAACAGCTGATCATGAAAAACACTGTCTGAACGAAGGCGGCCGAGTGGACTCCAGCTCTGTGTAACGATTCCTAATTTCTTATCATAGGCACGCTGTTCTTCTTGAGAGAAGTATGGGTGCAATTCAATCTGGTTTATGCTAGGTGTAACACCTGTTTCGTTAATAATTTGGTCGAGATGTTCGGGAAGAAAGTTGCTTACGCCAATGGAGCGAACAAGACCCCAGCGTTTAGCATCTATTAATGCCTGCCACGCTTCAACAAATAGGCCCTGCTTTGGATTCGGCCAATGAATAAGATATAAGTCAAAATAGTCGAGTCCTGTTCGAAGCAGTGATTCTTGAATGGTTTCAACAGCTTTGTTATACGCATGATGCCTTCCTGGTAGCTTTGAGGTTATACGTAATTCCTCTCTTGGCGTGGAACTGCGTCGAACAGCTTCACCGACAGCGCCTTCATTCTCGTAATTAAATGCTGAGTCAATTAAGCGATAGCCAATCTCAATAGCACTCTGAATTGAATGAACACAAGCATGACCTTTCAACTGTGCAGTACCGTAGCCAATAGTAGGTACTTGTAAGCCGTCGTTTAGCGTGCGAATTGGAATTGAATCTACCATTCTATCACTCCTATTTTGTATTAGTATTAGTCTAGCATTTGAAAGGTCGAGCGTCTAATAAGAAGATTCAGATTTCGCAGAATGAATTTGTAGTGAGAGATAGGTTATTTCTGATGCCACGGTAGCTTTTGCTATCAAGGATTGAGGTGGAAACCATTCATACAGTTTCGCTGCTTACAATTGAAACCGAGTTTGCTCGAATTATGACAACTGATGAGTTGTTCAAACGGTTAGGGAGTGAAAAGGTGTAATAGAAAAAAGAGAGGTGTGCCACTTATGGCAACCTCTCTTTTGCAGCTTATCAATCTTGAATGCCAAGAGAAACCGTTTCGCCCTCAACATCAAAGGACTTCATATCGTCTTCTTGACCGAATGAAAGCTTCTCAATCAGAACATGTTTTTTCATGAAGGTTTCAAAGCGTTGTAAAATGTCTTCCACATTTTCTGATGCATGAATCGTTAAATGGACACGCTTTTCAACTGGAAGGTCAAGCTCTTTACGATAAACTTGAACCGCACGAATGACTTCGCGAACAAATCCTTCTTCCTTAAGCTCTGTTGTAACATTTGTGTCAAGAACGACTAAGTAGTCATCACCTTCAGCGAATTCAAAGCCTGGTAATGGATTTTTTTCCACAAGAACATCGTCTTTCTCAATTTCTACGACTTGATCATTCTCTAGGGTTAACACCATTTTGCCAGCGTCAAGGAATTGTTGAGTTTGTGTATCACCAAATTGAGCAATCATTTTCTGTACGAGACCAACTGATTTACCTAACTTTGGTCCAGCAACTGGGAAGTTTAATTTTACTTGCTGGGACACGTATTGGTCTTGATTCGCATCAAGTAAAATGGTCTTTACATTTGTTTCTTCTGCAATGATGCCTTTATATGCTTCCAAATTTGCTGACTGCTTCACCGGTACAATAGCTAACTGAGCTAGCGGTTGCTTCGTTTTTAAGCTTGTTTGATTACGAATCGAGCGAGTCAATTCAACTACTTGGCGAACCGCATCCATTTCTTCTTCAAGTGAAGTGTTTACCTGAGTGGAGTCGGCTACTGGATAATCGGTTAAATGGACACTTTCACCAGCTAAGTCACTGTAAACCTCGTCTGACAAAAATGGCGCAAATGGAGCCATCAATTGCGTTGTTTTCGTGATTACTTCATACAGCGTGTGGTAAGCTGCACGTTTGTCTTCATCCATACCACTCGCCCAGAAACGCGCACGAGAACGACGGATGTACCAGTTACTAATTTCGTCTAAAAATGATGCGATGGTTCTTGCGCCTTTCGTGACATCGTATGCGTCTAAGCTTTTTGTCACTTCTGCAATAACAGTATTTAGGCGTGAGAGAATCCATTCATCAAGCTTCGTGTGCTTGCCAGTCTCGACTGTTTTTGGATCGAAGCGATCAATGTCCGCGTACATTTTATAGAAAGAATGTACATTCGCTAGCGTATCTAACACTTTTGACTTCGTCTGACTAACGGTCTTCTTAGAGAAGCGCTTGTTATTCCAAGGTGCGCTATCAGCAAGTAACGCCCAGCGTAAGCTGTCTGCTCCGAATTCTTCAATTAGCTCAACTGGATTTAAGGCATTTCCTTTACTCTTAGACATTTTCTGTCCGTTTTCATCTAAAATATGTCCGAGAGAAAGTACGCGCTTATAAGGAGCTTTCCCCGTAAATAAAGTTGACACCGCAAGTAAGCTGTAGAACCAACCACGTGTTTGGTCGACTCCTTCAATGACAACGTCAGCAGGAAATTGCTTGTTCATCAATGCTTCATTTTCAAATGGATAGTGGTATTGAGCAAACGGCATAGAGCCACTATCAAACCATACATCAATGACTTCACTTGTGCGATGCATCGTTCCGCCACATTCACACGTAAACGTAATGCCATCAACATATGGCTTATGAAGCTCAATATCTTCGCCTAACTCTTGGTCTGCACGCTCACGTAGTTCGGCAATAGAAGCAGGCGCTTCCTGTTTGTCGCATGAGTCACACTCCCACACATTTAATGGTGTACCCCAGAATCGGTTACGCCCAATGTTCCAATCAACCACATTCTCAAGAAATTTACCAAATCGACCTTCGCGCATATGACTTGGGTGCCAATCCACTTCTTGGTTATTAGCAATTAACTGATCTTTCATTTTCGTTGTTTCAATAAACCAACCTTCCATTGCGTAATAGAGAAGGGGGCTATCACATCGCCAGCAATGTGGATAGCTATGCTCATAACGTTCTTTTGAGAATAAACGTCCGTTATGGGCCAACATCTTAACAATATCTACATCGCAATCTTTTACGAAGCGACCAGCAAGTGGACCGATTTCTTCTGTATAACGGCCTTTTGAATCTACGACATTTACGAAATCAAGGCCATTTTCCCGGATAGCTTGATAGTCATCGTCACCGTGGGCAGGTGCCATATGGACAAGACCAGTACCGCTTGAATCGGTAACGAAAGAGGCACCAATTACTTCATGACCTCTATTTAAAGAAAGGTAATTAAACGGAGGATCGTATTTCGTACCAACAAGTTCTGATCCTTTTAATGTACCTACAACGTTCGGCGATTCACCAAGTAGTTTTTCAGCTAATGCTTCTGCAACAACGTAGACTTCGTCGTCTTTTTCCACTTTTACATAGGTCATATCTGGATTGACTGCAATCGCTACGTTGGAAGGCAACGTCCATGGAGTCGTTGTCCAGCCAAGAAGGTATTCATTCTTCGTTCCTTCAATTAAAAACTTCGCTGTAGCTGATAAATCGGTAACATCCTTATATCCTTGAGCAACTTCGTGTGAGCTTAAAGAAGTTTCACAGTTTGGACAGTAGGGCACAACACGGTGACCTTTGTAAAGCATGTCGTTCCGATGAATGGTTGAAAGAATGTTCCATACTGACTCAATGTAAGGGTTCTGTAAGGTGACGTATGGGTCGTCCATATCAACCCAATAGCCAAGTGCTTCTGTAAATTGGCGCCATTCTCGTTCATACGTAAAGACACTTTCTTTACATTTTTCAATGAATGCTTCAACGCCGTACGCTTTAATTTCGTCTTTGCCTTTTAAATCAAGTTGTTTCTGTACTTCTAATTCTACAGGCAAACCATGGGTGTCCCAACCAGCTTTACGAAGAACTTGATACCCAGACATTGTTTTATAACGGGCAACAAAGTCTTTCATCGTACGTCCTAACGCATGACCTGCGTGAGGCATTCCGTTTGCAGTCGGAGGGCCTTCGTAAAAGACATACGTTTCTTTTCCTTCACGCTTTTCAATTGACTGTTTAAATGTGTTGTCCTTTTCCCAACGCTCGCGTACCCGTTGTTCACGAACATGTGCCGTTTCGCTCATTTGCGTCATCACCTTCTTTATAAAATTAAAAAAACCTCCATCCAGGTCGCAGGATCGAGGTGTTATTCACTCAATAGTAGACATAAAAAAAACCATACAGAAGTAGTGGTTTACATGTTTGTCATCATCACTACGTACCAACATACGCGCCCTTCATATCGGTAGGGAGCCGGCAAAGCTTAAAAGGTCGGTTCGGCTTTGCTTCTCGGAGAAGATTTTCAGAAAGGTCTTAACGTTGACTTTCAGCATCCATGTCAACTCTCTGTGGATAAGAATTCAATCTTACTCGGTCTCGTCATCGAATCAATTATTTGAATTATTCCTAGTATAAAGAGCGGAACGAGGAATGTCAAATAGACTTCGTTCCAGTAAAAAAGGGGGATGTGGTCTCTAGTGTATCCATTGTCAGAAAAAATAATCTTAAAAAGCTGAAGAGACGCTTTTTACCTAATGAGGGAATAGAAAACACGATAAAATGAGAGTAGAGGGTGACCACTAGACAATTTTCTTCTCACTTTCCTTCTCAGCATTGGACTGAGTCAGATTCGAAGAAAAATCGATAGACTACCATGATTTTTATTGATAAACGATAAAAAAATGGTATACAATGATAAAAAAGTACCGAGGTGTTCTATGCAACGTGGGAGAGTTTTATTTTTAAAGGGCATTACAATTAGCCTTGGTGTTCTAGTACTAATCAGTTGTATTTGGGTGTTACCGCCCTTATCACACTATATTGCTATTGATAATCCGAGTTTTGCCTATCTTCGAATTCCGGTTTTAGCAGGTGTCTATATGACAGTTGTACCGTTTTTATTTGCGCTCCAGCAGGCGTTTCAATTATTGAGCTTAATAGAAAATGATTATGTGTTTACAGATTGGGCCATTAAAACGCTGGGAAATATTAAGTTTTGTGCAGTCGCGATTATTATCTTGTACGGTGTTGGGTTAATTAGTTTATTTTTACTGAATGCGATACATATAGGATTTGTCATGATTGTCTTGACGATTATGCTCATTACTGTGGTCATTATCTTTTTTGCGTCTGTATTACAAGAGCTACTACGCTCAGCGGTACGCCTAAAATCAGAAAACGACTTGACGATTTGAGGTGTAAAAGATGGCAATAATTATTCGGCTAGATGTCATGTTAGCAAAGCGAAAAATGAGTATGACCGAACTATCTGAGCGTGTTGGTGTCACAATGGCGAATCTATCAATTTTGAAAAACGGAAAAGCAAAGGCAGTACGGTTTTCGACACTTGAGGCGATATGTGAAGTGCTAGATTGTCAGCCTGGAGACATACTGGAATATGAAAGGGAGGAAAGCATGTGACCATAATCATCCTGATTGGAGGGATTTTTCTTCTCATATTCCTTCTAGTCTTAAAACCGTTTCTTCGGATGTTGGAAGGCCATGTTCTTGTAGAACGATTAAAAACAAAAAACGGGTTTCAATCTCCTTTAAAGGCGGGCATATTGACATTTGGACTAAATGTCGTCTTGTTTTCAGTTACACTAGTGTGTTTATATGTACCAGCGTTAATAGGGTTTGATATGAGCCCTTTGTTTGCAATGGTATTCGGTACGATTATAAGTGTCCTTGCTTGGGGAGTGCTGAATCGTGGATACAAAGGGAATCGCCCGATTATGATGGGGTTTATCGGGAGTAGCTTTTATCTACTGGCTTTCCTTACAGCCCTTATCATATGGTTCCTTCCTAGTAGCCGAACAGGGGAAGAATTGTTTCACTGGGAAATTGGCCTTATCTTGATTGGGGTTATCAGTTTCATAGCGTGGGTTATGAATTTTTATGTCATTAGTTATCGAGGTAAAGAAGAGGGCGGTTAAACCGTCCTCTTCTTTACCATTGTATGGTTAAGTTAGGCCAGATTTCTTGCCAGTTCTTTTTCTTAATACGTTGATGGTAGCGATCTAAATCGTGGACATAGGCAGGTGTTGGACGAACAAGAAGTTCAACCGCATCGTTGACACCGAACGGGGCGATGAGTTCTAGTCTGTTTTGATCAAGACGAACACCTAATGCTGTTGCCGTTTCAGGAAACCTTGATAACGCCTCTGTAGTAGAGCCATAAGGTGGAAATTGATTGACGATGTGCATACGTGCTTGGTTTTTTACAGACCAAGGTTGACCAGGGAAAAGACGATGCAACTCGTATTCATATTCTTTTTCCTTTTCTTTTTTTAAACAAGCAGAATCGTAGTAGACGACATCAATATCTGGAAGTTCTGTCCGCTGGAATCCATGCAGAGTATCCCAAATCTTCCCGCGTACAAATCCTGCACAAACACACCAATCCTTTAGTTGAAGTGCTTCAGCTGCCGCTAGTACCGCCATCATCCAATCATCTTCTTGTATGAGTGCGAGAACATCTTCTTCTGTGTGAATCATCGTCCAACTCCTTTTAGAAAATGGAGCGAAGAAACGGCTAAATGGGCTATCTAGTCGTTTCTTCGCCAAGTTAAAGTTTTACAATCGTACGGCCTTTAACATTCCCTTTTACAACATTCGTTAATACATCATTTAATTGGGTTAATGTAATTTCATTTACGGTCTCTTCTAGAAAGGATGGTTTTAAGTCTGTCGCTAATCGATACCAAGCATGTGCTCGTTCTTTCATTGGACAGGTTACAGAATCAATTCCTAGCCAATTGATACCTCGTCCAATAAAGGGTAAAACCGTCGTTACAACTTCAACGCCACCAGTTAACCCACTGGATGCAATCGAGCCGCCTCGTTTCAATGTAGTCAGTAGATAAGAAGTTGTTTTCCCTCCTACTGCATCAATAGCGCCTGCCCATTCACCTTGACGAATGGATACCCTCTCGCTTTCTTCCAGTTCTTCTCGGGTAACCATTTCAGAAGCGCCTAGCTGCTTTAACCAATCGTGAGCTTCCACTTTATTTGTTCCTGCGACAACGTGATAACCAAGCTTTGCTAACATTTCTACCGAGAGACTACCAACACCTCCAGTCGCACCTGGAACAACAACTTTTCCTCCATCAGGGTGTAAGCCATTTTGTTCTAATTTTGTAATAGAAAGAGCTGCTGTTAAACCAGCGGTTCCTAAAATCATAGATTCTTTTAATGTTAATCCTTCTGGGAGTGGAATAACCCACTCGGCTGGAATTCGCGCATACTCCGCATAGCCTCCGTGATGAGCGGTTCCAATTTTATAACTTGTAGCGATGACTTTTTGACCTTCTGAAAATCGATTGTCTTTCGAACGTACAACTGTTCCTGCTAAATCAATGCCAGGGATGAGTGGAGAAGTTTCAGCAAGGTTGCCTTGTTTTACAACCATCGCATCTTTATAATTTACACTTGAATAAGCAACTTTAATAAGCACGTCACCTTCTATTAACTCTTCCAGATCCCATTGTTCTATCTGTCCTTCAAGTAGCGCTTCTTTTCGGAGGACGAATGCGTCAAATGTCATAAAAATCCCCTTTCTTCTTGACTGTATTCTCATGGTAGAAGTTTAGGGAGGAGGAAGTCAATCATCTTGCTCGCACTAGGTTTACACGATACGATAGAAAGAAATGGAGGCGGAACATGAAGCAAAATAAATACGATGAGCCTAATTTCTATGAAGCATACAAACGAATGCCTCGTTCTGTTGAAGGACTTAAAGGGGCAGGGGAATGGCACGTATTAAAAACACTCGTGCCAAACCTCGCTAATACGAACGTATTGGATTTAGGTTGTGGATTTGGCTGGCACTCTCGTTATTTTCATGATCTAGGTGCGAACCAAGTTATAGGAATTGATCTGTCGGAGAAAATGATTCAAACTGCACGTGAGATGACGAATCAAGAGGGCATTGATTTTAGACAGGGAGCTATTGAAGACATTGAATTTAAAGCTGGTTCATTTGACGTTATCTTTAGTTCTCTTGCACTCCATTATGTAAAAAGCTATCAAGAAGTGGTACGCAACGTAAAACAATTACTAGCGCCAAAAGGGGTCTTTCTTTTCTCTGTTGAGCATCCCATTTTTACTGCACGAGCGGAACAAGATTGGATATATGATTCAAAAGGAAACATCGATCACTGGCCGATTGACGATTATCAAGCAGAATCCATTCGCCAAACGTCCTTCTTAACAGATCATGTTGTAAAATACCACCGTACGCTTACGACTTACTTGAATACATTACTTGAAGCTGGGTTTTTAATTGAAAGAATAGAAGAGCCGAAACCAGATCCAGCTATACTGGCACAGAACCCTGAGTATAAACAAGAATTACGAAGGCCGATGTTTCTCATTATAAAGGCGAAAGTGCGCTGAAAAATAATTGTTTGTAATGTTGAAGGGGCAATTATTCGTTTTAAGTTTTACCCATAGAAAAACACTGTAAACATGGGAATAAATCATGCTTACAGTGTTCCTTTTTTATTTAAGATACCGCTTTAAGTCCTGTAACACCGACTACAATAATGACTAAGCTGACAATACGTATTTTACTTTTAGACTCACCAAAGAAAATCATGTTAATGAGAACAGCAGCAGCAGTTCCGATACCGATCCACACTGCGTACGCTACACTTACTTGTAAAGAAAGAAACGATAAATATAAAAAGACAAACGCAAGTCCAAAGCCGCCAAAGAAAAGAACCGCATGTTTCAATGAATTCCGTTGGCTAAACGATTTTAAACCGATAACTCCAGTAATTTCAAAACATGCCGCTAAAAAAACGAAAAACCAACCCATTATGACGCAGCCTCCTCTTGTTTTGCACCATCATCTGATCGTTTTAATAAAATGACGCCAAAAACGAGCATCCCCATAAAGAACCCTTTGGCTAAACTGAATGAGCCTTCAAAAATATAAATATCCATAAGGGCTGTTCCAACTGTACCAGCGGCAGCAAAGATGGCATAAACGGTTCCTGTAGGTAAGCTTTCACATGCTTTTGCTAAAAAGTAAAAATCAATCATAATAATGGTGATGATAATAGCCCAGTGCCACCAAGTGGAAGCAATGTTAAATCCGAGTACCCAAAATAACTCAAATAAACACGTGAGAATAACGAAAATCCATCCCTTGTTCATGTTGATATCTCCTATCTAATAATGAATGACATTCAGTCATTATTGATTTGAAAGAAAAGCAAGTGAACTAATCACTCGCACCTAGAGCGTTTGTTAGAAATATGATGAGCTCTTGTTTGTGTTCATTTACATAATCAATGTCTTCCTGGTTATAAAGATAAAGCTGTTCGGCTGTTGATTCTATTGTTCCTACCATAATCCGTGCCGTAGCGTCTGAGCGTAAAGATTTTCTTATTCCACCTGATTGCTTTGCTTGCTCTAAACGATCTGCAAGCCAATCGTATAGTGGGGTATAAATGGTTTCCCATTGCTGTAAATGCTCCGACTGCGTTAAACCAGAGTAAATGAGAACAGCAAGTTTTTTATGATGCTCTGTTGTATGAAAAACGGTATCTACGAGTTCATTTAACTGTTGTTTAAATGAGCTTGCCGTTACATTTTTGTTCAGTTCAACCATAAGGTGATCAACAAAAACAGCTGCGATATCAGGCATAACCGATAGTTTAGAAGGAAAATATAAATAGTACGTACCTTGGGCAATGTTCGCACGTTTCACAATATCGGATATGGTTGTTTTTTCGACCCCTTTTTCACTAAACGCTTCAATGGCAGCGGTTATAATTCGTTCACGCTTATCCAATGTAAACACATCCTTAAAAATGACTGACTGTCATTCATATGATAACGTAATGTTTAAAAGAAGTCAATTCTGTTGCGTTTGGGATAGTCCTCTTATTTATTCGTCTCACAAGATTTTTCTTGGCACTTTACCTAGTTACCCCTGTAAACAGTGAGCATATTCTACTATAATTTCTTGTTGTTCATCGAAAGAGTATAAAGGCGTAGTTCAAAGGTTTTGCTTTTATTTTGAAAAGGTATAAGCTTATAGGGAAGTAGAGGAGGGAATTGAATGTATAAAGTCTCATTAGAAGATAAAAAACACGCAATCATTGCGGTTAAATGGGAATCTAATCTAACGCCAGAGGGCATTCATCAAGCGAATGATGAAATTAATACGATTTTAAGAGCACATCAGCTTAGCCAGTTCCACTTAATCGTGAATATGAAGGACGTAATTGTATTCAAGCCAGAAACACAAAAGGAAGTAGTTGCTCATCAAGAATGGTTACTACAGAAAGGGATGGATCAAGCAGCAGTCGTTGTACAAAGTAACGTAGCTAAACTTCAATTAAGACGAACGGCCAAAGAATCAAGTCATAGATCGGAAACCCACTTTACAGAAATAGATGAAGCGCTCACTTTTTTAAAACAGAAGAATCATAGTGAAAACCCAAACAGCCTAGCATAAGAGCAAGGCTGTCTTTTTAATTTCAGTCAATTGATTAAATCTCATCATGTCCAATGTAAAAGAGCATATAGTTGTATAAAGCTTGGCTAACAAATCGGAAATCGCGTGAAATACTATCGAAAATGTTTCGCAATAAAGGCTTTTAACCTATTAAGAGAGAAAATCCATCCTCAGTGTTTACGCAGAAACAAATAAGTGATTAGGCAGGGATACTATGGAGCAACTTCTATTCGATTTAATGGAATGGTTTAAAGATCTTTCCTATCTAGGTGTTTTTATCGCATTGTGTATAGAATTTATTCCAGCTGAGCTTGTGTTACCTCTCGCAGGTTTTTGGGTTTCAGAAGGAGAGATGCTGTTTTGGGGTGTTGTCGTTGCAGGATCGTTAGGTGGGGTAGTCGGTCCACTTACACTTTATTCAATTGGTAGATTCGGTGGCAGACCGTTGCTTGAAAAGTATGGAAAATATATCTTCATGAAAGAGGAAAATTTACAAAAAGCCGATCGCTTCTTTCAATCGCACGGCGCCTTTGTGGCGTTTAGCGCTCGTTTTTTACCTGGTGTACGCACACTCATTTCAGTACCATGTGGCATGGCAAAGATGAATCCATGGATTTTTTCGCTATACACGTTTTTAGCAATGGCACCGATTACATTCTTCTATGTTTACTTTGGTGTAGAATTAGGCGAGAACTGGGCAGAAGTAAAAGGGTTACTACAGCAATATTTAGTACCATTTGGTATTGGTTTAGTGATGGTGTTCTTCATTTACCTTTTAGTAAAAAGAAGGAAATCAAGTGTATGAAAATAGCAAACTCCGTAAATACTAGTTGAAAAAGCAGTATCGGAGGTACATCTATGCTTATTGATAGCGGTAGATTTCATCACATTACAGATACGTACTTACAGGATCAACAGCAACACTTTATACAGGACGATCTCTATTACAGTCACCCGGTAAAACAAGAGAATGGCTGGACATTAAACCTTGAAGTTCATTTTGAAAAAGCGAGGGCGGTTTCCGAAAATGAGGGCTCACGTAATTTCTATATATGCGCATTTCCCCTAAATGAAACACAGGCTGCAAGAGAAGCAAGGAAAGAAGACCTACTGGCTGTTATTAGTATGAGAGAGTCTGTCTTAAAAAGCGGTGGTCTACTGGCATTAATGTGTTCAACCTTTCCAAAGTGGAAGCGCATTGGTATGGAATCAAAAGAAAAAAGTCGAAAAGAACGTATTGGTTAATGAGCCGGTACGTTTTTTTTGCTGCTACACAATATGAAATAAGGCATCTTTTTCAGTGCCAATCCGTTATAATAGAGGGCATGTTTCAATCTATCTATGAAGGGAAAGGGGAAACCGATGCTACCTACTAGAATAATGGAAGCGTTTGAATTGGATAGTGCAAGGCTAGAAGAAGTTGAAGACTCAAAAAGCTCAACTGTTGTTCGATGTGAATTGACGAACGGGGAGACTGTATTTGTGAAAATTCCCTATTCATCGATCAAGTTTGAACGAGAGCGAGAGGCGTATGACATCTTGCAGGGCAATGTACGAACACCAAGCTTGCTTGCAACGTGTGAAGGGGATGATGCGTATTCAGGTGCATTACTGTTATCTAAATTAGAAGGCATTTCCTTAGCTCAACAGAAGCCATCACCTAATGTAGCGTATGAAGTCGGCATTTTGCAAGGGAATATGCATAACGTAGCCCCACCAGATAAGACGGTACTCAAAGGAATTGATAATGAGTTTCCTAATTGGACAGGATTTGTTGAACGGCAGTTTTATAGTTTTGCAGAAGATGTAAAAGAAGTTATTGAAGCATCGCTATACAAAAAAGCCATTTTACACTTTGAAAAGCTTAAAGAGCAATTACCTGCACCAGACGGTCCAAGCTTCGTCCATATGGATTTTCGTGCGGCGAACATTCTTGTGGACGATAGAGGCATTGCTGGAGTACTTGATTTTGAAAGCGTCCGCTTTGGATCAACGGAAATTGATTTCACTAAGTTGTATCGAGATTACTTGAGTAAAGATACCGCGCTACTCAATGCATTTCAAGAAGGGTATAAAACGGTACGACCAATGATCAATCTGGAGCTCGTTCTCTCCTTCTATCAATTTGTCGATGCATTTAATAGTATTGGTTGGAGCAAGCGGCGTGGTCTAGAAGAACATTTCGATTTTTACAAAGAAAATGCAGAAAGATTAAAAGGATTTGTCTTGTAGAGTAATGTTCTTTTATCAACTGAAAAGGAATGAATCATGGACAACCATAATGAAATCAAGTTAAAGTGCGTCGAATTCCTTTTGTGCGGCTCTTTTTCATGTTCATTAAACGTTTGATTAAACGATAGGTAAGCACTGCCTAATAAAAGATGACCAGTAGTAGGCTTCTGGTCATCTCTTCATCCTAATGATTTACGTTTAATAGTGCGGAACTGCATGAAGCAATTCATCTAATGCTTGTTCAATAGTAGAATAAATTTTAGTTGTTGAAAAATCAATACCGAGCTGGACCGATGTTTGAGCGATTTCCGGTCGTACACCAGATAAGGACGCTTTGGTACCAACTAATTTTAAACCGTCAATGAGTGAGAAGAGCTGATTGGCAACCATTGTATCAACAACGGGAACACCAGATAAATCAATTAGTAGTGAATGAATATCCGTTGAAACACATTCTTCCAATGTTTGTGTGAAGATGACTTGCGCACGATGTGTATCAATTTCACCTACTAAAGGTAACAAAGCAATGGTGCGTCGAAGTTTAATGACTGGTGAGCTTAATTCTGTAATCATTTCTTGTTGTGCTCGTAACTGCTGGTCAGCATATTCCATATTGTTACGACTAAATGCAATGACGATCTCTTTAAACCCTTTTACGAGAATGTCTATCCACCGCTCATACTGAGCAAAGGATACCGTATCATTTTTCTCCGCAATGTAGTTTTTGATCAGTTGCATGTATTGACCTTGGACATTTAAAAATTCTTCAATGATCTCGGGAATAGGTGTCGCTAAATGAGCTTGATCCTTGGCAATAGATACAATCCATTGTTCGAACGCTTTATTATGCTCGGCGTTATAATCTTCACGAAAGAGTTCACAAAACAATTCGTGAAACGCATAATTTTGTTTCTTTAACCGTTCAATTTTAACTGGGTCATTTGAACCGTAAACCCCATCTTTTGTTTTGTCGAGATCCGCATACCACTGTTCGGTTAAATTCCACGTATTTTCCTTTAAAAATTCATATAATGACATGACGCTCCTCCTTTCTTATTATTATGAGATCAATCTTGTTCACTTGTCCAATTTAACAATATTACTAGTATAAAATAAAGCTTTTTTTGAAACCGCTTTATAAAATTATTTTCAAAAAACACTTGCAAAAGGAAAATAAAATCTGCTACACTACGTTCAACAACAAATTTAATAATTTTTCTTATTAAGAGGAGCGGAGGGACTGGCCCGATGACGCTTCAGCAACCCCACTTAGGTGGAAGGTGCTAATTCCTGCAGGATAGTAAAATCCTGGATGATAAGAGCGAGCTTGAATGATAATACTTATTCGCCCCTCTTTCATTAACGAAAGAGGGGCTTTTTCATTTTAAAACGAGATAGAAGACATAGACACAATACGTATTTGCATAAAACTTAGTAATAACATCGAATTAGGAGGATTAGGCATGATTGAATTTAAAAACGTGTCCAAAACGTTCTCGTCAAACGGCCAAGACGTTCACGCCTTACAAAATATTCAATTAACGATAGAAAAAGGAGATATATACGGGGTTATCGGCTTTAGTGGTGCTGGAAAAAGTACGTTGATCCGCACAGTGAATTTAATTGAACGACCAACGGCTGGAGAGATCATTGTGAACAATGAGAATCTTGTAAGCCTACAGCCTCGAGCGTTACAGCGTGCTAAGCGAAATATTGGGATGATCTTTCAACATTTTAATTTACTACAGTCTAAAACGGTATTTGAAAATGTTGCGACGCCACTTCGGTTAGTGAAAACGAAGAAAGCTGAGGTTAAAGAACGTGTCAATGAATTGTTACAGTATGTTGGATTAGGAGACTTCGCTTCTCGTTATCCGGACCAACTATCTGGAGGACAGAAGCAGCGTGTTGGCATTGCTCGTGCTCTTGCCACCAATCCTGCTGTTCTTTTATGTGATGAAGCAACGTCTGCTCTTGATCCAGAGACAACAAGCTCGATTTTGCAATTGTTAAAACGCATTAATCGAGAGTACAACATTACAATTCTAATGATCACCCATGAATTAGGCGTTGTACGAGAGATATGTAACAAAGTAGCGGTTATGGAGAGTGGACACATCGTTGAACAGGGAAACGTGGAGGATGTGTTGGCGCGACCTGTACATGAAACAACGAAGAAGTTCGTGCGCTCCATTATTCCTGATGATTTACCAGAGAAAGTGAAACAATACCTTGGGCAGAAAGGAAGCGATGAACGCATTTACAAAATAGATGTAACAGATGAAACGGAGCAATTATCTGTATTTAATGATTTAGTTCATCAAGGGTTACATGTATCACTACTGTACGCATCCATGCATGAAGTGAGAGAAACATCCTTTGGCGCTCTTTATTTAAGTTTAAAAGGAAATGCAGCTGCCCAAGAGACAGCGCGATGCTACCTTGAGAAACATGATGCTCAGGTGAAGGAGGTAACGAAAGATGCTGGATTGGTTGCCTGAAGCAATACGCCCAGAAATTACAAGTGATATTTTGACACAAGCTCTATTTGAAACGATTTATATGGTGGCTTGGTCTTTACTCTTTTCCGCTTTGCTAGGTGTTGTATTAGGCGTCATTCTTGTTGTAACAAGACCTGGACATATTATGGAAAACCGATTTATTTACAATTTAATTAACCCTGTCATCAATGTTCTACGGTCTATACCGTTTATTATTTTACTTGTTGCCATTATCCCGATTACTCGTTTTTTCGTTGGTACAGCGTATGGAACGACGGCGGCAATTGTTCCGCTTGTCTTTTATGCAGGGCCATACATTGCTCGTTTAATTGAGAACTCTCTATTAGAAATCGAACCGGGTATTATAGAAGCGGCAGATTCCATGGGTGCTTCTAAATGGCAAATCATCTTTAAGTTTCTCGTACCTGAAGCCATGGGTTCACTTATTCTTAGTATGACCACAGCAACAATTGGTCTTCTAGGTGCAACAGCTATGGCAGGAGCAATTGGTGCAGGAGGCATTGGTGAAGTAGCGATTTCTTACGGATACAATCGATTTGATGATGGAACGATGTTTATTACGGTACTTTTATTAATTATTATGGTGCAAGGCTTACAAACCATTGGGAATATTGCTTCAAAGAAAGTTAGACGACGATAGATAGAAAAAAGGGAGAGAACATACAATGAAAAAATTTCACCAAGCACTACTATTCGCTGGAGCTGTAACGTTTACGTTAACAGCATGTGGGAACGATACAAATTCTTTAGCTGATGCAGGAGAATCATACAGCCCAGAAAATCCTGTTCATGTCAAAGTGGGCATTACAGGCACTGATTCACCTGAGTGGGATGAAATTTCTGAAATAGCAGCAGAGGAAGGCATTGAATTAGAAATTGTTCGTTTTAGTGACTATACGCAACCGAACCAAGCATTGGCAGACGGGTCAATTGATATTAATGCCTTTCAAACCGTTTCATTCTTCGATAATTTCAAAGAAGAACATAACTTAGACCTTACGGCAATTGGATCGACTGTTCTTGCACCAATGGGATTGTATTCCGATAAATACGAAAGTGTCGAGGATATTCCAGATGGAGCAGATATTACCATTGATAAAGAAGTAACCAATCAAGCGCGTAACTTAATGTTGTTAGCAGAGGCGGGTTTGATTGAGCTAGAGGACGATTTTGGTGTGACAAGCGGACTAAACCAAATTAAAGCGAACCCGAAAAACTTAAATTTAACGGAAATTGCCCCGGCTACAGCACCTCGTATTATGCAGGATGTGGACGCAGCGGTTATTAACAATGGCTTTGCAGTTGATGCAGGTTTAAGTCCTACCGATGATGCTATTTATAGAGAAGATGAAACGGCAACACCGTATATTAATATCATAGCAGCGCAAACAGAAGAGCAAGATAACCCTGTATTATTACGCCTCGTTGAATTGTATCAATCTGAAGAAATTGAACAGTTGATTATTGAAGAGCATAAAGGAGCACGAATCCCAACGTTTATTTCATTAGAAGAATTGAACAGCTATCCAAAATAACACTGAGGAGAGATGATGATGACAACGATTGAATCTGTTCAACAATCCATACAAGAGCATTTTGTAGAGAATCGTTTACGCTATATTAAAACGAGCCATGCCATTCATGAAAATCCAGAAATCGGGAATGAAGAAGTATTTGCTTCATTAACATTAACAACGCTATTAAAAGAAGCTGGCTTTACGGTAAAAGAGGATATTGCTGGCCACCCTACAGGATTCGTAGCAGAAAAGCGAATAGGAGAAGGACCAACCATTGCTTTTCTTGCTGAATACGATGCTCTACCAGGCTTAGGCCATGCGTGTGGGCACAATATTATCGGTACAACAAGTGTGGCGGCAGGCATTGCACTAGCTGAACAGTTGGATCACATTGGTGGTCGTGTTGTTGTCCTTGGTACGCCAGCAGAAGAAGGCGGAACGAATGGAAGTGCAAAAGGAAGCTTTGTGCGAGAAGGCTATTTAGAGGGAATTGATGCAGCTTTAATCATTCATCCCGCCAACGAAACAAGACCTTCAGGCTCCTCACTCGCTGTAGATCCTGTAGATTATGTCTTTCGCGGTGTATCTGCTCATGCCTCTGGGTCTCCAGAAAAAGGTGTGAATGCGCTAGACGCAGTGATCCAGCTATTTAACGGCATTAATGCACTGCGTCAGCATTTGACAGACGATGTCCGCATTCATGGCATTATTCCAGACGGGGGAGACGCACCAAACATTGTTCCTGATTATGCGCGGGCAAGATTTTACATTCGAGCAGATTCAAGACCAAAAGCAAATGATGTACGTGCAAAAGTAGATGCGATTGCACAAGGAGCGGCGCTTGCAACAGGAGCGAAAGTAAAAATCGTTGAATTTCAAAACAAAGTGGATAACCTTATTCCAAATGATACGCTAAACGATGTATTCAACGAAACGTTCGCGACTTTAGGCGAAACGATTATACCAGGGGAAAGAGAAGGGCTTGGCTCAACAGATACAGGCAATATCAGTCAAGTTGTGCCAACGATTCATCCTTATATAAAGATCGGACCAAGTGAGCTCGTTGCCCATACAGTACCGTTTCGAGAAGCTGCCGCATCGCAAAAAGGAGACGAGGCTTTGTTAACAGGTGCAAAGGGGCTGGCGCTTATCGGCTATCGTTTACTTAAGGAACCTGCCATTATTGATGAAGCAAAGAAAGAATTAGAAAGTCGGAAAAGCTTAGCTGAGAAGCAATAAGCGTTGTACGGAGGTGGTCCATTTCCAATAGCGGAAAGGATCATCTTTTTGCTTTATTTTTATACTTGGGAAAATGGATAGAATAAGAGATTGATCCTGTTAAAAGAATGAGCTACACTTTAAGAATTAAATGAAAAGAAGCAGTTACGAGGCAAATGAAAGAAAGGGGTGAAGGATGCCAGGTGAATGTAGTAGACTCTCAGATTAAAAAATAAAAAAGGAGCTACTAAAAAAATGAAGACGATTTATTCTGAAAGGCTCTCTTTGCAAGAAGTCTCGCAAAAAGATGCTGAATCATTGTTTCACATTTGGTCAAACCCGGAAATTACGAAATTCATGAATATTCCCGCCATGACACGTGTAAATCAAGCAATGGACATGATCCAACTATTTGAATCGCTAAGTCAAGAGAAGAAAGGAAATCGTTTCACCATTTCTTTGACTGAAACGAAAACCGTTATTGGCTCTTGCGGATTTAACTACCTTGATTATGAAAACGATCGTGGTGAGATAGGATATGAACTTGATAAGGAGTACTGGGGTCAAGGCTATATGACGGAAGCGTTAAAGACTCTTATTCATCTCGGCTTTTCTGAATTCGCTTTAAACCGGATTGAAGCAAAAGTGGAGCCGGAAAACGTTGCTTCTCAATACGTGTTAAAGAAAATTGGGTGCAAAGAGGAAGGACTCCTCCGTCAGTATGAGAAAGCAAAAGGAACATACATCGACCTAATCATGTTTAGTGTCTTAAGAGAGAATCTATAAAAAAGCGAGTCTACCCCTTGGTAGACTCGCTTTTTTACTATGTTTATGCGGAGCCTTTAATCAGAAGCTTGCTTTCATAGTGCTTCCGTTCAAACGGCTTGCTCTGACCAGATAAGCGCAGTTCTAAGGCGTGAACTAAATCTTTTGCCATCTCTTGAACCTGATTCGTCATAGTCGTAATAGCTGGCGATGTGACATCACTAATGGAATGATTATCAAACCCTATGATGGATAGTTCAGTTGGCACAGAAAGGCCGCATTCATGTGCGGCCTTTAAATAACCAGCTGCCACAAAGTCGCTACCAGCAAAGATCGCATCAATGTCATTTGTCTGGTGAAGTTTTTTACCTAGCATATAGCCATCATGAATGGATGCGATCTTGTCAAAAATCAAGTGTTCATCCCAAGTGAGTTTATGTTCTTGATGTGCCAGTTTATATCCTAGAAGTCTCTCCTGTTGGGAAGGGGAAGCGAGATAATCAGAACAGAAAGCAATTTTCCTCCGCCCTTTTTTAATAAGATAAACTACGCTTTTATAAGCGGCATGTTTTTCATTTAAACAAAAAACATCTACTTTGCTACTTTTATAGGCCTCATTACAAATGATGAGTATGCCATTCATACTCATCTCGTCTATTTCTACTTGATTTAAAGAGGAAGACGTTATGATAAGAGCATCTAATTCTTTTCTTTTCCATTTCTCAAACACGTCGATTTCTTGATGTCTATCGCCAAAGGTTTGAAACAATACGGGTTTATAGCCGTAGTTGTGACTTTCTTCTGAGAGGACACCAGCGAGCTCTGCAAAGTAAGGGTGTGATAAGTAAGGAATGATGATGCCAATTGAACCTGTGCGCTTTAGGCGGAAATGATTTGATATCTGATTTGGCGTAAAGTGAAGCTGTTTCATTACTTCTTCCACACGCTTGCGTTTCTCATCTGATACATAGGGATGGTTGTTTAAAACACGAGACACGGTGCTCCGTGACACACCACTTAATTTTGCTACATCTCGAATGGTATACATGGTGACCTCCTGAATAAAAATTAAAAATGGATCTTGACCTGGGACCGGTCTCATCTATTATAGTGTCTTTATCATCTTGAGGAGGAACGTTACATGCAAACCATTCAATTCCCGCCACCATTCCCATTTCCAAAAAAGACACGTTCACTTGTGTTTTGTGATTTTGATGAAACCTATTTTGCTCATGAATGTACAGCGAAGCAAAGAAAAGACATACAGCAATTAGAAGACTTCTTGCAGGAGGCATCCCAACAATATGGCTTTCAAATTGGCTGGATTACTGGAAGCGATACATGTCATCTACTGTCCAAAGTAAAACAAGCGGGTATGCGTTTTTCTCCTCATTTTATCTGCTCAAATCTAGGAACAGATGTATTCCATGTTCTAATAGATGGAAAGATTGAATCGAATAAACTGTGGGAAAAAAGCCTTCCAAACCGTATTGAGTTCCATAGAATGTCTGCTGAAGTCGTGTCTGAACTAAAGAACATGTATCAAATTGAATTGGTCTCTCAAAGTCAATATGGACAGTCTGCTTATAAGAAAAACTATTACTATTTTATTCGTTCAAGTTCTTTAACAGCTTATCATATGAACGTGATTAAACAAGTTGCCTCTTTATATGGAGTAGGATTGAATATAAATCGGTGCAACCCGAAAGCTGGAGATCCAACATACGCATATGACGTTGATTTTGTTCCAAAGGAAGCAAGTGGAAAAGATGCTGTAGCTGCTTTTATGTGTCAATGGTTTAATGTCCATGTTGATGACACACTAGCCTTCGGTGACAGTGGTAATGACATCAAGTTATTAAAATTTGTGAAGCATGGGTACCTGGTTGGCAATGCAACGAGTGAAGCGCAAAAAAAGCATAATCAAATGACGAATGGCTCTTATACTGAAGGGATCTTAGAAATGCTGAAAAAGCATTATACGTAGGTAACGGAAAAGCCAACTTATTTTTGCCTTAAGAAAGTCTGTTCTTGATTGAATGAGCTATAAGACCCATTCATTGGAACTTCAGACAGGATTACGTGGTTCATTGGAGTAGCTATACAGTTCAAGTCTTCAATGAATGCCTCGCATACGGAAACAAGTGTCGTTACTGTATGGCAAAAGGTGAGCCTACTAAAAATGTTAAAGAAGAAGACATGGAAATAGCTACAGCCTTTGCCGAGTTATTCCTTAATGATCGCTGAAAGTGTAGCTGAATAAAACCTTATCATAGAGAAGGGCATCCTTTATAATAAAGATAGGATAAAGGGGGTCTCTATGAATTTACAAGAAGCGTACCGATGTTTAGACCTTTCTGAGGATGCAACGGATGAAGAAATTGAGAAGCAATACATGCGATGGATCCGCAAACAAAAGGCAGATCCATCGATTTCACTGGACGACAAAACGGAAGCGTATACACGAATTCGAAATCATCGCGATTATGGGCCAATTAATGAAAATGATACAATGAAAGACAAAGCAAGTCACTTTTTCTATTATTATAAAATTCATACAGTCGCTGCTGTTATTTTAGTAGGTGTCCTTATTATGGTTGGATCAACCATTTATTCTAATTATCAAGAGCGGCAAGAGCTTGCGGCATTACCGGATGCGAATGTAGAGATCATGTTTTACGGTTCATTTCTACATCCGGGATTGGATGAAGAAGCAGAAGAAGTGGTTGAAGAGACAATTTTAGCGCTGATGCCTGACTGGAGTAGAGTAGATGCGACGTTAACCTATCACTCTACTGATACTGAAAATTTATTGGATGTAGGAGCTCAGCAGAGAAGTACCGTTCTCTTAGCAACGGAACGACCTGATTTGTACATTTTTGATGAAGCATCCTTTCAAACATTTGTTGGAAGTGGTATGTTTGAACCGTTAGATGAAATTAATGACCAAGTAAATGAAGAAGTATTCGCTTCGTCTCATGTTTATGGCGTAGAAGAGGGTGAATCTGAAGAACAGTTAGTTGGTTTAAAACTAGATCACCATTCCTTATTCGATACGATTGATATAAATGACGACGTTACTCAGATTGCTGCTATTAGAAAAGACGCAGTTAATAAAGAGAATGCGCTTCAGTTAATATTAACGTTACAATAATGGTCGATAGCGAGGAGGTTGAAGCATGAATCCAACAGGTATCCACCACATTAGTCTTGTCGTCACAGATATAGAAAAAGCAAAAGCATTCTATGGTGATGTTCTGAGGCTTCAACAACTAAAACGACCACCATTTACGTTTGTAGGACTCTGGTATGCACTTGGTCAGCAGCAGCTCCATTTAATTGAAGACGGACAGTTAAAATTGAAGGAAAAAGAAACGTCTATCAACACGAGAGGGAGACACGTAGCCTTTCATGTCTCAGATTTTGATGAAACTGTCCGTCACTTACACAATCAAGGTGTTTTGTATATTGAAAAGAGATACAGTACAAGTGGGTTTCATCAAGTATTTATAAATGACCCAGATGGAAACACCATTGAATTTATGAGCGAGTTCCAAGCAGAATAACAGAGGTGCTGTGATAAGGGATTCTGCTGTAAAAGAGCGAATAAAGAGAAGTCATATGGAAACGTGGCTTCTCTTTATTTGTCATGAGGAACAATGAAGGTTTGCGAAGCTATTCGTGTATTTCTGATCGATTCCCTCTGGTCCCAAAATCAATGATGGAAAGATCGACTTCATAATGAATGTCTGCTTGTTCGAATACAGCATCCCAATTGCTCTGCTTTTTTTCCCAGAAGTCATAGTGTTGAATCTTGACGTATTGTTGTAAGTTCACTGGATCGGTTTTAAATTCATGTTGTAATTCATGGATCATCGTTTCAACGTCAGATGTCAGTTGTGCTTGTAATTCTTTTTCTAAGTTTTTTAAGTACTGTGCATCATAAGCATCTTCATGTGGATCCCAGTTTTCGGCTAAACGTCCGTCGCTACTCACTTTAATATCAATTCGCAGACGATCATTCGTTAGCGATGTTTCTATGGAGTCCAAATGTACATCCAATATCTCATAGACAGTTCGATTGCCATTGACCACTTTTGTAAGAACACCACCTTTTATATCTCCAGTAAGCCAATTCAACAGACTCACTTGATAAGGAGATACATAAGTCCCCATTTCTTCTCCATTCTTTACAATATAGCCACCATCGAATTTTATATTATCGTCTTTCACGCGGACGTTTGGTAATACGATGGATTGATGACGACTTGCTGAGTCGGCGAGTAAGCCTAGCGTCACAGGTGCTGGAATTTCTGTGGTACGATCTTTATTTTCACTTAAATCGTCAATCGTTTTGGAAGTTGGCGATGCATTATTTCCTTTAGGATAGGAAAAGAGGGTGCCCAAGGATTCATTTGTTAGGACCACTTTAACGCCTCTCTTTGTCCGTTCATCTCTAATTTTTTGATTAATCAACTTCTCCACTCCCCATTTCTTCACGGCATCCGTATCTAAAACAAGAATCATTTGATGATCACTCATAATACCTTGATCAATTAATTCTAGGTGGCGAATGGCATCGAGGACGGAATTTCCTGTTGAATACTTATTGCGATAAGAAATACTAGAAGAGATGTTTTCATCGCTTAGAGGGAGATACAATTGAGTTAACAAACCAATAGTATCCTCTTGATCTTCCTGTACTTCAATGCCCACGCCCATGACGAACGACAAGCTTTCAATATTTGAGCTGTCCCAGCATGCAGTTAACTGGAGTAACGATACAATAAAGATGCACTGAAACCACTTCTTCATAGGTGAGCCTTCTTTCGTAACGAAACTAGGGCATAACAAGTAACTGGAAGAATAAAAAAGAATGAAACAAACGCAAATTGCTGATACTCGGATACTTTTGTAATGTCATCAATTGTTTGTGGCCATAAAGCGAGACCGATCATACTGATAGTTGCTGGTGGAATGAGCCAATTCCTTGAAACCGGGAAGACTTTTTTCAAAAGAAAAACAGCACTATAAAGGGTAAATAAACTGGTTAGGAAAAACTGTAGAATCCATGTGGTGATAAGAAAAGAGTCTGCTCTTTCGGTAAACAATAGGCTGCTTTCTGATGCATGGGTCAACGTAATGGTTGGCCAAGTCAACAGTTGAACTTCTACAGTTCCTACAGTCGCGACAACAATAAGGTAAGTGAATGCATAGAGCAATGTAGCAAACATTAACGCCCCCAAACCGGCTTTAATAGGACGGACCGTTTTTTGAATGGAAGCCAGTAAGATAAAAATCACTTCGATGCCTTGAAACGATTGAAGTCCATTTTTGCTATTAAGCAAAATAGGGAGCATCCCTTCTGGTGCGACGGGCCGTATATTTAAAATAGATGCATCTCTAAACCCTATCAATAAAACTAAGAATAGAACGACGACGGTCAGTGGTAAAAAGAAACATGCTACTCGCACGATTGTAGGTAAGGAGTAGTACACAGCAAACGCACATAACAATAGAACCGTTACGATGGATACGTAATGAGGGGTACTTTCTAAAAGAAAATAGCGAATCATTTCGCTCATCGCAACAGCCTGCCAGCCGCCAAGAAGGAGAAAATAAATTGTTAGTAGTAGACAGATCGCTTTACTAATGAAAGCACCGAATGCTTTTGTTGTGTACTCATCAATGGAATGCACGTTGTGTCGCTTAAAGGCAAAACAAACAAAGGCATACTGAAGGGTAATCAAAATCCCTCCAAATAAGATAGAAAGCCAACCGTCTGCAGTTCCAATGTCAACCGTTAATGTACGCGGTAGGTTCATAACACCAACCCCCAAAAGCACACATAATAAGGACACGGTTAATTGATAAGTAGTCAACGTGTGGCTAGTTTGAATTTGACCCATTTAAACACCTCTTTTATCCTTCAAGACTGTTGGAAGACGTACGATAAGGTCATATATGCCGTGTCTCTTCAAAGAAAATTTAAAAGAAAAATAGTGAACACCGTAGTTATGTAAGCTAGAGAGGTGTATCGTTACCGCAATAAAGTAAATCACAACGCCGTATAATCCTAATGTAGAAGCAAGCGTGATGGAGCAGACACTTAGAATCCTAAACGACGTGCTTAAACTGTACAGAGGAACAGCAAAAGATGCGATGGCCGTAATAGCGATTACAATGACCATGATGGAGCTGACCAAGTTCGCTTCAACGACAGCTTGTCCAATGACGACGCCTCCAACTAATCCAATCGTTTGTCCAAGAGGATTAGGCAATCGTATACTGGCTTCTCGGAGTAGCTCTATAAAGAGTGTCATGAGAATCACTTCCCCTACAGCTGGGAATGGAATATTCATTCGTGAGTTCATAATAGTCATTGACAATTCGTTTGGAATTAACCCTTGATGAAATGAAACAAGGGCAATGTAAATCGGTGCAACAAACATCGTAATAAAAAGGGCGATATACCGTAATATTCGAATAGCAGAGCTAATCATCCACCGTTCATAATAATCGTCTGGTGCTTGCATTTGTTGTTCAAACGTTGTAGGCACCATAAAGACAAACGGTGATCCGTTTACAAAAATAGCGACTCTGCCCTCTTCAAAGCCTGCCAAAATCCGATCAATTCGGTCGGTGCTTTGAATTTGTGGAAAAGGAGAGTAGATGGGGGAGTTGTCTAAAAAACTTTCCATCTTTCCAGAGTCTTCAATATTTGGATGATTGATGGACTTCAGTCGATTTTCTACTTCAGTAACCGTTGAAGAAGGTGTGTTCTCTTTGTTGTACATATAATAAACGGTTTTCGTTTTTTTATTATGCGTAATGCTGTGCTTGGCGGTTAGTAAGTTTTCATCTTCGCCAAACTGTCTGATTAAAGAGATATTTGTAGAAGCATCTTCAAGAAAAGAGGCCCGCGGTCCTCTAATGACTCTTTCAGTTGCTGATTCTTCCAAGCTTCTTTGTAGGTGCTTATTGATTTGAAGGCTATATGCAAAAGGCACCCCCTCCATAAAAAACACACAGCGACCTTTATATAGAGTGGACACAGCAGCAAGCGAATCTGAAAGCGTGGATTCAGCTAGACATAATATGGGCGTTGTAGCTTCTATCTCCAAATCTCTTTCGTTTAGGACACGCACGTTTAAACGATTCATGTAATCGAGTGAACGATTAAGCTTTTCATCATCAAATTCTCCAAGTAAATAAAAAACCCCAACTCGTTCCAACCCAGCAAGGTAAACATGCTTCTGGTTAAGGTCAGATTGATCGCCTAGTGTTTGAAGAAACAGAGTCGTGTTCTGATCAAAATCTGTTGAAAACATCGTATTCCCCCTTTGGGAAGTCAGTTTAGTATGTTTCCAAGTTTTGATCTTATACAAAAGGGATTCTTGGAGTACGTACGGGCTTCTTGAAGCTCATTAAAATGAGAACTCTTGATATAAAAATGAATGCTAAATACATCCCCTTTTTCTGTGATGAAAGAGTTAAGAAAAAGATAAGATTTATTTCACAGAATGATTAGAAGTTGCGACTACAATGAAAAAATAGAAAAGGGAAGCTAAAGGAGGAAGTGTACAGAATGGAACGTGGTTTAAAGAGAATTGGTAAATGGATGGCCACATATAGGTGGGGTGTTGTTGGTGTCTGGATCGTCTTGATTGTATTTGGCGGTTATTACGCTACTCAAGTAGGCGGGTATTTGACTGGAGGGGGCTGGGGTGTTCCTGGATCGGGGTCAAATCAAGCATACGAACTTGTTTCAGAAGAGTTTGAATCTAGGAATGCCACATCGTTAACGTTCGTAATGAGTCACGATACGTATGAAGTTGGTTCTACAGAATTTACAGAAGCATTAGAGCAGGCGTCAGCATCGTTATCAGATGAAGACGAGATAGAAAGTGTTTATACGTGGGTTAATGCGGAAGAGCGTATAAAAGATCAATTTGTTTCTGATCAGCGTCATACAAGTATTGGGTTTGTTGAAATGAATGTAGATGAAGGGTTTGCTCAAAAGGTATTACCTGACATTCAAGAGCGTCTGACAGAAGCGATAGATCAAGATGGCTTTCAAGCGACGGTTTTAGGAGCTCCCGCTTTTTGGGGTGAAATGAACCAATTGAGTCAAGAAGGACTTGAGAAAGCACACTTATACGCTTTGCCTATTATTATTATCGTTTTATTATTCGTGTTTCGTTCTGTTGTATCTTCCTTAACACCTTTGCTTTTATCTGGGTTTTCAATCATCGCTTCATTAGGTGTCCTTTACTTTTTCGCTCAGGGAATTGAATTATCCATTTTTGTGTTAGATGCAGCATTAATGTTAGGGATAGGTGTAGGGATTGATTTTGCTCTCATCTTTGTCAAACGTTATCGAGAGCAGTTAGAGAAAACGAGTGGCAACCATCTTGATGCAGTCGCAGAGACGATGGGTACAGCGGGTCACGCTATTTTATTCTCTGCTTTAACGATTATTGGTTCCATGTCTGCCATCTTATTCGTTGATATAGCTGCTGTCCGTTCCATCGCTCTAGGTGTCATCGTTGTTGTGTTCTTTTTAATGCTTACTAGTTTATCATTACTACCTGCATTTTTAGCAATAGTAGGACCAAAGATTAATGCACTAAGAGTTCCTTTTATGTCGCTCCGTACAGTTCCAAATCAGCAAGGTACATGGTATAAACTTGCTCATAAAGTAATGAAGCGACCAATTCTTTATTTTGCAGGTTCTGTTTTCTTTCTTCTTTTACTTGCTTGGCCTGCACTTGAACTCGAAGTTTCAACGCCGGATTCACGCATGCTGCCAGAAGATACGCAAGTTCGTAGTGGTATAAGTGATTTGGAAGATGGATTTGGTGTTGGTTATTCCGCCCCTATTCAAGTCGTTGTATCGACAGAAGAGGGAGAATTAACCGATGAAGCATCACTTACGAATCTTCAATCATTACAGGAAGAGTTAGAAGGTATAGCGAATGTTGAAGAAGTCAATTCACTCTTCTCATTCTTCCCAGATATGACCATGGATTCTATTAGCGACATTCTAACAGATAACCAAGATCTTCTTTCCGCAGGTGAATGGATGATGCTAAATCGAAATCTTGGAGAAGAGAAGAATGTAGTCATCTTTGATGTCATCTCAAATGATTACTCTTCTAGTGAAGCGAACCGAGGGATTGTAAAAGAAATTCGTTCGAATCATTCTTCTAAGGACGGATGGACCGTTCTCGTAGGTGGAGAGACGGCAGAAGGACTAGACACTAGTCAATCGTTAAATGATAGCTTGCTAGGGGTTTTAGCCTTTACTTTAGCGCTTCTATTTATTGTACTGGTCATCACGTTTAAAAGCGTACTATTACCGCTTAAAGCGATTATCATGAATATTCTCTCCCTAGGTGCTACGTATGGTGTACTTGTCGCAGTGTTCCAATGGGGATGGGGATCGGAAATATTCGGTTTCGGTGAGTTTGGTTTTATCCAAAGTTTTATTCCGATTTTGTTACTAGGCCTCTTATTCAGTTTAAGTACGGATTACGAAGTGTTCTTGTTGAGTCGTGTACAAGAAGAATATATGAAAGGTGTATCGAATGAGGAAAGCGTGGCGCTAGGGTTAGAAAAGACAGCGCCTATGATATCTGGAGCTGCGTTAATTATGGTAGCTGTTTTTGGATCATTTGCGTTTGCTGGCGTACTCCCTATGCAGCAACTAGGGTTTGGAATGGCTCTTGCCATTGCTCTCGATGCAACGGTCGTGCGACTGTTTTTAGTCCCAGCGACAATGAAGCTTTTAGGTGATTGGAACTGGTGGTTGCCGTTTAAGCGCTCCTCACGGAAAACAAACCTAGAGAAACAACGCTCGATTAGTTAGCATTTCGTTTTTTTAGAGAAAGAGATCGATTATAATGAAAAAGCAGACAGAGGAAGGAGAGAAATGATGTCAATACGAGTAAAGCTGATTCTTTCATATGTATTAATGACCATTATTCCCATTGGCCTTTTCATTCTCTTTCTTCATCTTCTTTTTCATCTATTTTTAAATAATATTGAAGAAATGAAAGATTTTTATCAGGTTGATGATCGAACGGTTGAAGCGTTTTTCTATGAAGAATTGGCTGCCATTACGGAGTTGAAACAAGTCGCTCTTTCGAATCCAGATGAGCTATTAGAGGAGTCGATTATCTCTCAATATGAGAATCTTTTAGGACATCGGCAAATCGCTATTTTCGTTCGAAAAGGGGATACGCTCACAAATGGACAGCAAACAGATACATCTACTTTTTACTCTTATTTACCGGCGCACCAGTTAAGCGAGTCTGATCCATATGTGAATCATCAAGGTCAAATAGGTGAAGACGGTCAGTATTGGCTCTATACAGGAACCGATTTTCGTTTCACTGATGGCGACGATGGATCACTCTTCTTTACATTGGATGTTGAACCTGTAAGTGACTTTCTAACCAACATCATTCCGCTCGTTATTACTGGATTTATTGTTGCCTTTATTTTGACAAATGGTGTGATTACGTATGTCATATCAAAGCATATTATACAGCCATTAAAAAAGTTGCACCGTGTTGCAGGAGAGATTGCTAGTGGGAATTTAAATGAACAAACTGGTATTGTGCGAAATGATGAAATTGGCGATTTGGCTGGTGCTTTTGAGGAAATGAGGCTGCAATTAAAGCAATCAATGGCGCTTCAAGAAAAATATGACGAAAACCGCAAAGAATTAATTAATAATATCTCGCATGATTTGAAGACACCGATTACCTCAATTAAGGGGCATATTCAGGGAATCATTGATGGTGTTGCAAGGGATCAGAATAAATTGGATAAATATATTCAAATTATCCACACAAAAGCCTCAGAAATGGATCAATTAATTGATGAACTTTTGCTCTTTTCAAAACTGGATTTAAATAGTATTCCATTTCATTTTGAGTGTGTAAACCTTCGCCCTTATCTAAGAGATATTATCGAAGCATTTCAATTGGAATACGATGAGGTTGAAATTGAATCAAATGTAAGTATTCATCCAGACACCCTTGTTTTAGCTGACCGAGCTCAACTTTATAAAGTGTTTGCTAATCTTTTAGCTAATAGCGTTAAATTTATGAATCAAGATGAAAAAAGAATACACGTACATGCAAGTGAAAGAGGGCAAGTTGTATGTATCTCTATTACAGATAATGGTCAAGGCATTGAAGAAAAGGCTTTACCTTACGTGTTTGATCGATTTTTTAGGGCCGAGGCTTCTCGAGGAACAAATCAAGGAGGAAGTGGCATTGGGTTAGCCATTGTCAAGCAAATCGTTGAAGCTCATGAAGGAATGGTGGATATTACAAGTAAGGTTAACGAAGGTACTACCATTCAGTTCACTTTGCCAATAGTCGATGAAAACAAGAGAGGTGAAAAAGATGAAAAGGATTTTAATTGTTGAAGACGAGAAAACGATATCAGAGTTGCAGAAAGACTATCTCGAAATTAATGGTTTTGAAGCAGAAATTAAGCATAATGGTCATGAAGGTCTTGAACGAGCACTTACAAGTGACTTTGATTTAATAGTACTAGATGTCATGCTCCCAGGTTTAGATGGGTTTGCTGTCTGTAAAAAAATTCGAGAAGTAAAAGAAGTGCCTATTCTGATGGTGACGGCTCGCGTCGAAGAGATCGATTTAATCCGAGGATTGGGCTTGGGTGCTGATGATTACATTTTTAAACCTTTTAATCCAAATCAACTAGTGGCAAGAGTAAAAGCCCATCTAGCACGCTATGAGCGTCTTGTGTCTTTACATGAACAACCAACAGAATTGACAACGATTGGGCGTTTATGTGTTGATCACACGGCTAGGAGCATTCAAGTAGATGGAGTAGAGATTCAACTCAGAGCAAGGGAATTTGAGTTGCTCGCGTTCCTTGCTCTTCATCCAGGACAGGTCTTTACGAAAGAACATTTATACGAACGAATTTGGGGGATGGATCCTGCTAGTGATCATACAACAGTAACCGTACATATTAAAAAAATTCGTGACAAATTGTCAGTAAACGGAATCGAATTTGATAGCATCGAAACGGTATGGGGTGTGGGTTATCGCTATAAGAAGTGATGATGTCAATAAGTGTGTAGGGTTCATTGGAGACTGAATAGATATCAGTCTTTTTTTATCTTTAAATCACGTTTTACATAAATGAGCAGGTTAGCATCAATTCAATGAAGGGATGTAAGTGCTCTCTGTTCTGAATACACCCCTCCTATTATGTTAATTTCACTCAAATGCCGCATGCCAATGGTGAGGTTGAAGTTCTTTCAATGTTTTAAAAATCAAGGCTTGTTCTCGATTTGATACGGCGGCTTTTACCCCATATCCCCAATAAAATAGTCGTTCTTGACATACTCCACAAGGAGATAAAATTGTAAGGGGAGAGTGCTCATCTTCTCGCATAAGACAAAGAGAATGGGTCACAGGACGGTTTAATTTATGAGCTTCTAATATAGCGCCAGTTTCCATACATAGTTCTGTTGAAGCAACGACTACTTCTGGTGCGATGCTTGTTAAAATCCTTCCGTTATCTAATGCAAGAGCGGCGGCTCCTCCCCAGCCAGTAGGATAACGGTCATAAATAAGGGTTGCTGCTGCATCAAAAAGTTGTTCTTCAAGTGTCATGTTTGCCTGCTTCCTTAACCCTTTTAAATAAGGTTAAATGTCATTTTCTCAATCATACCATTTTTTGATCAATTGCCTGAAAGGTTGAAAGGTGTAGATTACCGATAAGAAAAAGGGAATAGTCTACTCTCTCTTGTATACCGTAGGGGGGTATGTTATGATTGGTGTGTGAAGAAACATGACTATTTTACGGATAAGCTGTTTAACATGATCAGAACGGATCATTGACATTCTAGTGAAGAAGGAGGCGGAACGATTGTGGAAAAAGAAGTCTATATACCAATAGAGGGTATGACGTGTGCGGCGTGTGCTAACCGGATTGAAAAAGGATTAACTCGACTTGATGGCGTTGATAAGGCAAATGTTAACTTTGCGACAGAAAAAGCAAAGATACGCTACGACTCAGAGAAAATAACCCCAAAGGCATTTGAAGAAAAAATTCAACACCTAGGGTACAACGTTAGTAAGGAAAAAGTTGTTTTTGCTATTACTGGTATGACGTGTGCAGCGTGTGCAAACCGAATTGAAAAAAAGCTAACACGAATAGACGGTGTTTCAAGTGCGAGCGTTAATTTTGCCGTTGAGAACGTCACTGTTGAATACAATTCAAGTGAAGTGACTCCAGTTGATTTAAAAGAAGCAGTAAAAAAGATTGGCTATACGTTAAACGAACAAGACTCAAATGAAGAAACAGCTGACTATCGGGATAAAGAAATTCGAAATCAAACAGGGAAATTTATCTTTGCGGCGATTTTATCGTTGCCACTGTTATGGACAATGGTGACGCATTTTGAATTTACATCCTTTCTCTATATGCCTGACATGTTTATGAATCCATGGGTGCAGCTTGCTCTTGCTACGCCTGTCCAATTTATTGCTGGAGCGCAATTTTATAAAGGAGCCTATAAAGCGCTCAGAAGTAAGAGCGCCAATATGGATGTCTTAATTGCGCTTGGAACGACCGTCGCTTTCTTCTATAGTCTTTTCTTAGGCTATGAATGGCATATTAATGGGCAAGTAGGGATGCCTGAACTTTACTTTGAAGCAGCCGCAGTCATCATTACTCTTGTTATTTTAGGGAAGCTGTTTGAAGTGCGTGCAAAAGGTCGAACAGGGAAAGCAATTGAAAAGTTACTCGATATGCAAGCGAAAACCGCACGTATAGTGCGAGATGGTTTAGAAGTGGAAGTCCCTGTAGAAGCGGTTGTTGTTGGTGACACGTTTATTGTTCGTCCCGGCGAAAAAATACCAGTAGATGGAGAAATTGTAAAAGGAAGTTCTGCCCTTGATGAATCGATGATTACTGGAGAAAGTATTCCTGTTGATAAAAAGCCAAAGGATGTTGTGATCGGCGGAACAATCAATAAAAATGGAACGCTAACGGTGAACGCAACCAAAGTGGGAAAAGATACAGCTCTCGCGCAAATTGTAAAAGTGGTTGAGGAGGCGCAAGGTAGTAAAGCTGATATTCAGCGCGTTGCCGACCGAGTGTCAGGCGTATTTGTGCCGATTGTCGTGCTTATTGCAGTAGGTTCTTTTCTTGCATGGTATTTCCTAATTGAGCCGGGAGATGTCCGTTCTGCTCTCGTGCCACTCATTACGGTACTTGTAATCGCTTGTCCGTGTGCCCTCGGACTGGCAACTCCAACGTCTATTATGGCGGGATCAGGAAGAGCTGCGGAAATGGGTGTTCTTTTTAAAGGTGGCGAGCATTTAGAGCATACGCGGAATATCCAGACGGTCGTGCTTGATAAAACAGGAACAGTAACAAAAGGTGAGCCAGAGTTAACGAATGTAGACATTGTAAATGGAACGGAACAGGATGTATTAGCACTTGTAGGTGCTGCTGAGAAACATTCTGAGCATCCACTTGCTAAAGCGATTGTTGACGGCATAAAGAAGCGAGGCATCTCTATTCTAGAGCCGGAAGAGTTTACGGCGTTGCCTGGATTTGGGGTAGAGGCCCAAGTGGATGGTAAGACCCTTTATATTGGAACAAGAAAGTTAATGAAGCAGCATCAACTTGATAGTCAATTGATTGAAGAAAAGATGGCAACTCTTGAAACAGCAGGGAAAACAGCGATGGTAATCGCGATTGACAACGAGATAGCAGGCCTTATCGCTGTCTCAGATACGGTTAAAGACACGTCAAAAGCAGCGGTAGCACGGATGAAGTCCCTTGGGCTAGAGGTTATCATGCTAACAGGCGATAACGAAAAAACAGCGACGGCCATTGGTAATCAAGTAGGTATTGACCGCGTCATCGCTGAAGTCGTTCCAGAGCAAAAAGCGGATGAAATAAAAAAGCTTCAGCTAGAAGGTAAGAAAGTGGCTATGGTTGGAGATGGAATGAATGATGCACCTGCATTGGCTGTAGCGGATGTTGGAATGGCGATTGGTACAGGAACTGATGTAGCAATCGAAGCGGCAGATGTGACGTTAATGCGAGGCGATTTGCAAAGCGTGGCTGACAGCATTCAACTTAGTGAAAAAACGATGCGAAATATTAAACAAAACTTATTCTTCGCATTTGTTTACAATTCAGCAGGTATTCCAATTGCTGCCGCGGGGTTATTAGCACCTTGGGTAGCTGGGGCAGCGATGGCATTTAGCTCGGTTTCAGTCGTCTTAAATGCGCTACGTTTACAACGAATGCGCTTTAAGAAAGAAGGTGATTCTCGTGAACAGTAAGGCATGGGTGCTAATTGGAATTGCTTATCTTATTTTGGTTGTGACAGCATATGGTTTAATTACGGGTGAGAATATTTTTCAAAGTGGCACGATGCACGAGGCACACAGTGAAGAGCTTGGGCAGGAGCCTGATGTGAATCACAATGAACATGAAGGTCAGGGAACGGATGAATCACAAGTCCTAACACATGTAAGATACCAAGATGACCAATTAATGATCCACCTTGAAGATGAGGAAGGGAACCCACCTGAGTTAGAAGTCTCTCATGAACAAGAAATGCATGTGATTGTGGTGTCCAATGACTTGAAGCAGTATTTGCACCTGCACCCAGAAAAGCAAGGTGAAGGGGTGTTTGTTATCAACCAATCTCTTGCTGACGGAGAGTATCAGATTTTTGTTGATGTTTCACCGAAAGGAAAAATGTATACTCCTTCTGCAAATGCCTTGCAAATAGGCGAAGAGACGACGGAGAAAACACAGTTGGAGGAAAACGTGCTTTGGACAAAAGAAGTCGAAGGCAAAACGGTCACGCTGGAAGCGGTTGAAGCCAAAGTTGATGAACCCGTCCAACTTGTGTTTGACTTACACGGTGAAACGCCTGAGCCGTATTTAGGTGCACTTGGTCATGTCGTCATTTTAGATGAAGCAGTAGAAGCGTTTATTCACGTTCATCCAGTTAGTCATGACGATACCCGCTTCGATGCTCATTTTACTCAGTCGGGCACTTATAAGCTATGGGCAGAGTTTCAGTATCGCGATGAAGGAGTTATCGCTTTTCCTTTTGTGATTGAAGTCAACTAAGGAATAGACCAAAGAAATAGAATGGAGGAACAATAAATGAAAACAATTGAATTAAAGGTAAGTGGCATGTCTTGTGGACATTGCGTCTCAAGCATAGAAACTGGCGTTGGAAACATGAATGGTGTTGACAACGTGACTGTTAAGCTAGACGAAGGACGTGTTACGATTACGTTTGATAGCGATCAAGTCAACAAGGGGATGCTCAAACTAAAGATAGAAGACCTTGGTTACGACATTCAGTAAACGATGGTGAAAAGAAGCGAAAGATCCGAATCACCTTTTGGTTCGGATTTTTTTGCTGTTTGCATATATATCATAAGAGGATTTCATCTGGGAGGTAATGTTTGCTAAGAAGATTGCGCTAATTATACTGAATTGTCCACTCATATGACACTCTCTAACGCTGTTAAATGTGAATAGACACTGTAATTGTGTAACTGGTAAAATGGTACTCGCTACACTTAATAAAAAAATTGATATAAATGAAGAATGTCTAGTTGACTAATCGGATTTAAAGGAATAAAGTAAGTGGTAGAAAAAAAGAAACGTTTTTAATAGTATAGGGAGGGTTATGGATGGATGTTGGTTTAACGATTGCGGTTGTAGCATCAGTTGTAATCGTCGCTGCAATCCTTTTTTGGATGCAACGAAAGCATTTATCGTTTTCAGTACGCGTATTAACCGCTTTAGGAGCAGGTATCGCGCTTGGCTTTATTTTTCAATTTTTCTTTGATCCAGAATCAAACGTTATCGTCAATGCGATGGATTGGATAGGCATTGTTGGAACAGGTTATGTTCGCTTTTTACAAATGATTATGATGCCGCTTATTTTTGTGGCGATTTTATCTGCCTTTACACGGATAAAAGCTGCAAAAGAGGTAGGCAAGATTAGCGGACTTGTGATAGGGATGCTTGTTGTAACGACTATTATTGCAGGTGCAATTGGATTTACGTCTGCTTCCGTGTTTAATCTAAGTGCAGATGATATTCAGGTGGGTTCCGCTGAGCAAGAGCGGGGTCTGTCAATGGAAGAGCGTTATGACACGATGGAAAGCACAACCATTCCTCAGCAAATTGTTCAGCTTATCCCGACAAACCCATTCGCTGATTTAACAGGAGCGCGACCAACGTCAACATTAGGTGTGGTAATCTTTGCAGCATTTTTAGGAGTTGCTTACTTAGGTGTTCGTCGTAAAGAACCGCAAGCGGCTGAGATGTTTGAAAAAATTATTGGTGCAATATTCTCCGTTGTGATGCGTGTTGTGACACTTATTTTACGCTTAACACCATATGGGGTACTCGCCATTATGACCTCTACTGTAGCGCAAAGTGATTTAGGTGCTGTCATGACATTAGGAACGTTTGTTATTGCTTCCTATGTGGCATTAGCCGCTGTTTTCCTTGTGCATTTACTCATTTTATTATTTATGGGATTAAGCCCGGTGCAGTATTTGAAGAAGGCATTTCCAGTGTTGGCGTTTGCGTTTACGTCACGAACAAGCGCAGCTGCTTTACCGATGAATATTCAAACACAAAAGAAATTAGGCGTACCAGAAGGAACGGCGAATTTTGCAGGATCATTTGGTTTATCAATTGGTCAAAACGGTTGTGCTGGCGTTTATCCAGCTATGCTTGCATTTATGATTGCACCGACAGTAGGACAAAACCCGTTTGAACCTGGTTTTATAGCGATGCTACTTGTTGTGATTGCTATTAGTTCATTTGGTGTCGCTGGTGTAGGTGGCGGAGCGACGTTTGCCGCAATTCTTGTACTTGCCGCGATGGATTTACCGATTGCGTTAGCTGGGTTGTTAATTTCAATTGAACCGCTAATTGATATGGGACGTACAGCTGTAAACGTGTCTGGAAGTATGATATCCGGTATTTTCACATCAAAAGTGAAAAAAGATTTGAATGTGGATGATTATAAAGATGATTCTCTTCGCATTGATGTATCTGAAGAAGCAAGTTAATGACGAAGACCGCAACCCTTAAGGATTGCGGTCTTTTTTTCGACTTTCATGAACGAGGTGCAGGGCGCTCAGGATTGCTGTAATTGGAATAATGAGTGCAACCCCAATTCCGGCACAGAAGATCGTGATCAGTTCGTTTGCAAACACTTTTGCGTTTACCATTTCGCCTAGTGTATAGGATAAGTCTTTAAACCAAATTAAGAGTGCGAGCTGTCCGCCAAAAAACGCAAAGAATAAGGTGTTGGCATTCGTTCCTAGAATATCCCGTCCAATTTTCATTCCGAAGAGAAATAGACGTTTTACATTCGCATCTCGATGCTGCTTGTATAATTCTTGCATTGGAGACGTAATGGAGATTGCCGTATCAGCAATAGCGCCAATTGTACTCATCACAATGACGGAAGCGGCAATTTGTGTGAAGTCGAGTCCGATTAAAATGGAAAAGGACCCAAGCTCTTCAATTTCTTCCTCACCAAACCCTTGAATCATTGTATGGTTCGTTACAAAAGAGATAAAGACTAACAGAACCCCAATTGTCAGCATTGTTGAGACAAAGGCTGTAATGGACTTACTGCTCCATTCATTAATAATAAAGAGGGTTGCAGCGGCAATTAAGGTACAAGCAATAAACGTTATCACCAACGGATGCGCCTCGGGGTTTGTCATAAAGACAATTCCACCGAAGAGAATGATAAAATTTAAGAACAAGACGGCAAAAGATCGCGCCCCTTTTTTACCACCAACGGCAATCATGAGGATGAATAGAAGTACTGTTAAAACGGTAAGAACATTCAATGTTTAGCCCTCCTTTTACGGACGAAATAGAGGGACAAATAGAGGCCAACAGGAATGGCTAGAACAATGCCAATCCCCGCCACTAATGCGCGTGCCAATTCTAACGATAAATTAATCGATACGATAAATTCTAGCGGTGAATGGTTTTTAAAATAGAGAAGGATACTTGGAATCGATCCACTTATGTAAGCAAAGAACATAATGTTGATCATTGCTCCCATTACATCTCGTCCCACTTCCAATCCTGAAGCTTTCAATGTGGCTTCATCAATGGCTTCGTTTTCCTCGTACATGCCAAAAATAGAGGCGGACATCGTAATGGATACATCCATCACTGCCCCTAATATACCGATTAACACCCCAGCCATAAAAACAGTGTGATAGGGTCGGGTTAAAAACTGCATCTCTTCAAATCGTAGACCATTGTTATTCAATAGAGTTAGGACAACGTAAGCGAACGTCATTGTAATCGTAGTGACGATGAGCGTTGAAAGAATTGCTGTATACGTTTTTTCATTTGCTCCATTTACAAGTAGTAAGGTTATCACTGTGAAAAGAATAGAGCTGACCGCGCAAATGACCAGCAACCAATCGTTAGATGCTTGTAAATAAACGTCTAGGGCGATTGATAAGATGAGGCCATTCACACCTAATGATAGAGCAGAATAGAGTCCTTGTCGTTTTCCAACTGCCATGAGCACGAATAAAAACAGCCATGCAACAATAACGAGGTAATGGTCGCGCTTCACGTCGGTAATGGAACCCGACAGCTCTTCTTCTTCAAACGAATCAATCCAAATAAAGACATCATCCCCAGGCGCAAATGCTTGGTCATATGCTCCGGAATCAGAATAGTGATTTGCTAGTGTAATAGCTTGACCTTGATGCTCTCCATTTTGAATTTTTGCGGTAATGGCCTGCGAATAAAGCGTATCTTCATTGCCGAATTGATCGATGACATGCTCTTCTTCATAGCTGGTCACATCGGTTATCGTCGCAATAGGTCTTTCATAAAAAGAATAATTATTCAATACAAACAGAATAGAGGAGACTGCTAGAAGAACAAGCACTATCATCCATATAAGTGGTTGTTTCTTGACATTTTTTCGGTTCATGTTAAAGCCCGGCTTTCTTTTTTCAATTCTGTTTACTTTATCAAGTGTACTAGAAAAGGTCAATTTTAAAAAACATACTAAGATTAGTGGGTAAGATCATCGACGGATGAATCTTACCCACTATTTTTCGTTTAGGCGTATAGTGAGAGGTGAAAGAAAGCTCGACCTAAGCCTCAAGGATCTAGAATCCGTATTAAAAACCGAGCTTCTTCACTTTCATTACTGAATCAGGTTTAAGTATGTTGGGGCCATTGAGCTCGTGTAGAGGAAATTAGAATCGGAATGATTAAGTGAAGACCTTTCAATGCTAAATGAAAAGAGGAACAATGATGGAGTTTGTAGTCGCTTTAGATGTATCAATGGGGAAAAGTTACTCGGTCATTTATCAAGACCAAAGATGTTTGTACGAAGAAGAAATTGCTCATAATCAACTAGGATTTCAACAGCTATTCGATCACATTCAGACCCTTCCAGGTAGTGTGACCGTTGTCTTTGAAGCCACAGGGATTTATTCTAAACCAGTGGAGACGTTTTGCCAAAGGAATGCTTTACGTTACTGTATTCTTAATCCGTTAGAGGCTAAAAAACAGCTTGAGCAAGGGACACTCAGAAGCTGGAAAACCGACAAACACGATGCCCACTTATTAGCTCAGTCTCATTCCCTTCACAGAAGAGAGGAAAATCAAACGCAATCCATCATCTATCAACATCTGCGTGACCTCTCGCGTTTTTATCAAGAGATTGAAGAGGAAATTAAACGGATGCGTATGTATCTACACAATGCACTCCAGCTTAGTTTCCCAGAGCTTGAACAATTTTTCTCGAGTCGAATTACACCTTACGCTTTAAGTCTGATTGCGCTCTTTCCTCATCCCGATCTTGTTTTAAGGTCGAGTATCACAAAAATTAAAAATCAGCTCATCAATCATACGTTAAAAAACATTTCACAGAATCGCGCAAAACAGAAAGCAGTCGAGATCATGAGCTACGCTCACTCTTCTTACCCAGCCGTCTCTACAGAGAGTGTTCAAACTCAAAAGGTACGATACTATGCGCGTCAGCTTCTTCATCTTTTAGAAGAAAAAGAACGCGTATCTAAAGAACTGATCGAGGAGGCCAAAAACCTTCCTGAGTTTGATTTATTTCTTAGCGTACCTGGTATTGGAGAAATTAGTGCAGCTCTTGTGATGGGGGAACTTGGTGATCTGTCCCGCTTCTCAAATCACAAAAAAGTGAACGCCTTCGTGGGAATTGATATCCGCAGATATCAATCTGGCAAATATCATGGACAAGACCATATTAATAAACGTGGAAATCCCAAAGGGAGAAAGATTTTATATCTCATCATTCGGAACATGATCCGCCAGCAGAAAGCAGCTCCTAATCATATTGTCGAGTATTATTACAAATTAAAAAAGCAACCTACCCCCAAGAAGGACAAGGTTGCCGTTGTCGCTTGTATGAACAAGCTCATAAAGTGTATGTATTCCATGGCTAGGAATCATACAGAGTACGATTACTCGCACGCGGTCTCAATGGACCAATAACTGTAGTATACCATAGGAACCTTATTTAAAAATAGACAGGGATAAGGTTTATTTCCTATGCCTAGATTTAAAAATAACATCATCAGAATTATTATAAAAACCCTATTGACTAAACGTAGGAAAGAGGCTGGGACATAACTGAAAGTAGTATTTGAAAAGACGAATAGTCTAAAATATGCTGAGTAGCACCGCTACAGGAGAATCCTTCGCTTTCCGGGGACACGGCCTCAGCCTCCTCCGTGGCAAACCACCACTCCAGAGTCTTCAGACACGTGCTGATCCCCCAGGAGTCTTCGGATTCTCCTTCCGCTAATTTTCATATAAAACAAACGACGAACGTTCCTATTTTCAGGAATGTTCGTCATTTTGGTCTGTCTATCTACTTTTGTCCCAGCCTCGTGCTCTAATTGTTGTTCCATTCTTCTCTTAAGATGCCCATGCGAATGGAATCATAGTAGTGGCCATTGAAGTAACGGACGTTACGAATTCGACCTTCCATTTGCATGCCGAGTTTTTCTGCTACACGAATCATCCGTTTATTTCCAGACCAAGTTGTTAAGCCCAGTCGAACATGATCCGTTGTTCGAAAGAGGTGGTTCATCCACAGCTTTAAAGCACGGGTACCTAAACCATGACCCCAATGCGCCCCCTGGTAAAAAATGATTCCCATTTCAAGCCAAATCTTTTGTGCATCTTCATAGTAAAAGCTGACTGTTCCGCAGATCATGTTATTCACTGTGACCACCCAACAATCATCCTGGTTTACCCAGTTTTCACTTTTGTGCATAAAAGCTTCATAAGCAATCGGGCTATGAGGAAAGTATGGAGCATCCCATTGTTTCCATTCTGGATTTGCCTCTTTATAAATCAGTTCCCACAGTGTCGTTAAATCATTTTGCTGAATTGGACGTATGGTTAGCTCTTCATCTGTATACATTCGTTTCCTCTTTTCTTGAGTCAAGTGAAGATAATTGAAAAGAAGGTGCTCTCTTGCTTTTCATTCCCCTTTGTATATGTAGGCTGTTTCATCATACTCATCCCTAACTTCGTAAATCTTGTCATGTCAATGGATGAAAGAAACAACAAAAGAGGGGAGAAGAGAGCTGTCAAGTTTGGAGAGCGGCACGCGTTAAGTGCGATCTGCGATCAATAAGTAAGTAGGATATAAGCTGTCATGCAGCTCTCAAAAAGTGACATAGTACATTATGATATTTTTAATGATTTTGCTAATCGACGGACAGCTTGTAGTTCTTTGTAAGATATTAATACAGAGCGAAAAACACGATTCCGTATTGAAATACTTTGATGGAGTGGCTTTTCTAATTCAGGATAAGACGATGTCACATAATAAATTAAATCGGCGTAAGATAAATCCAGTTCTTTGCATGTTTCGTGTTTTTTTAGCAAATGGTTTTGAATTTTGTTAATCAACATAAACGCAGTTTGATTTTGTCTATGGTTCATCAATAATCCCCCTTTAGTTAAAAAGCATAACAAAAAACAATGACTTCAATCAATACCCGGTCTGGTTACTAGATAAACTGCTTTTTAAAAAAGTACATGTGTAGAAGCATTCAGACGTTGGATCTGACGATGGGTGAGGTGGATACCTAAGCCATTCAGAGCTACTTATATGAAAATGTGTGAATCGAGTTAAGGCAGCCTTCTGCTGTTTCAATTTAAATGGTTCTATGAGATACTTAGTACGTTGACTTAAAAGTGGGCTAATTTTGAGAGGTGTGATCCCTTAATGTACAAAGTAGAACGTACTGTCAATGGGGTAACGGTGACCTTCAAGGACTCAAACAGCCATTTGGATAAAACCTTTAATGATCCTGTTGCCGCGAAATTGTTGGCAAAGAAATTGAACTTAGACTTAATTATCGCAGATAACGACGAATGGCGAGTTGTAAATTATTTATAAATAGATACAGGTGGCTGGCTGTATGAACCTTCAAGTGATTTCACTTGGAGGTTTTATTTTTGTGGTAAGGGCTATAGGTGGTTAGGGTTGGAGGTGTTTGCGGTGTCTGGACATTGGGTAAACTATTTTATTTTGCTTTTACCGTATTTGTTGATAGGTGTACTGATCGGTTATTTTCTAGAAGAACCAACCGTTATTTTACTAATCGTTATGGCTCTGTTTTGGCTCATGCTGTTGGGTTGGATTTGTATTGAAAAGCACAAATCGACTCGGACAAATCAAACAAAATAAAAAAGGATGCAACACGGTTTGTTTGCATCCAATCACTTTGTCACTCATGAAGTGCCTATTTCACTACTTTTACCCTTGCATCGATTGAACCAAAGTCTTTTTCACCTGGTGTATGTGCAGGTTTTCCGAATGGCATCTGTGCGCGTAATTTCCATTCTTTTGGAATAGACCATGTCGAAGCAACCATTTCATCAACGAGTGGATTGTAGTGCTGTAAAGACGCACCTAGTCCTTCGATTTCAAGTCCAGTCCAAATCGCATATTGCAACATACCTGAAGACTGTTCTGACCAAACTGGGAAATTGTCTGCATAGAGTGCAAATGACTCTTGTAGCTGTTCAACGACACTCTGATCTTCAAAGAACAATATTGTTCCATAACCGCCTTTGAACCCATCCATTCTTGCTTGAGTGGATGAGAAGTCCCCATCACCAACAACTTCTTTAAGAATTTCTGTCGTCTTCTCCCAAAAAGCATCATGCTCTTTATCAAAAAGGACAAGTACACGCGCGGATTGGGAATTAAAAGCAGAAGGAACGTATTTTACTGCATGTTTAACGATGTCCTCCACACGTTCTTTTGAAACGATTTCTTCTTTGCCAACGATATGGTACGAGCGGCGATTTTCAAGTGCCTTATAAAAATCCGTCATAATCAATCTCTCCTTTACTCTTTCCATTTAAGGTTAAGCGATTTTGCTGTTTTCTATTCACTACTCTTGTTAGTATATAAAGAAGACCAGAAGGATGTAAGTACGCACATTTTTGTAAGAAAGTATCCAATATGAAACCATGCAAAGAAAGAGGGGCTAGTCATGGAGTTTTTGTCGTTAAAGGGTATACCAAGTAAGCGAATCGTAAAGGATATCTGTGATTTACATCGAGAAGTGTTCAATGAGGATCGTCAGTTGAATGAGCGTATGGCGCATAAGCCAAATTTAGATGTGCAACTCGCTTATGAGGATGAAACGTTAATCGGCTACAAATTGGGTTATGAGCAAAATGCCACCACATTTTACAGCTGGTTAGGTGGCGTAAGGTCAACCTCTCAAGGAAAAGGAGTAGCGCTACAATTAATGAAAAATCAACATACGAAAGCAAAGGAAGCAGGTTACGAAAAGGTCGAAACAAAATCGATGAACCGTTGGCGAAAAATGTTGCTACTTAATATTCGCTTTGGGTTTGATGTGACGGCAGTAGAAGAAAACGAAACAGGTGATTCTAAGATTATCTTGCAGAAAGTTTTATGAGCATTCGTTAATGACATTTTACACAGGAGGCGGCATTCGTTTCGTAACAAAAGGGATAAATTCGTGTAGAAGTAGAGACTAGACAATGTGGGAGGAAACGTGATGAAACAGTTTGATATTGCAAGTATTCCTGGAGATGGTATTGGGATAGAGGTTGTTCCGCAAGCTGAACGTGTTTTGAAAGCGGTTGCTGATGTGCATGGGGGATTAGCATTCCAATTTCAATCGTTTCCGTGGAGCTGTCAGTATTACATAGAACACGGTGTGATGATGCCAGATAATGGATTGGAGCAATTGAAACCATTTGATGCCATTTTTTTAGGAGCGGTTGGTGATCCAAACCTTGTCCCCGATCACATTTCACTATGGGGCCTTCTTATTAAAATTCGCCGTGAATTTGAACAAGTGATTAATATGAGGCCAGCAAAACGACTTGATGGTATTCAATCGCCATTACAGAACCCTAAAGACTTTGATCTTGTTGTTATTCGTGAAAACAGTGAAGGTGAATATAGCACGGTTGGCGGTCGTATTCATAGCAAAGAAGATGAAGTAGCCATTCAAAATGCTGTATTTACACGAAAAGGCACGGAACGAGTGATGCGTTATGCGTTTGAGGTTGCAGCAAAACGAAAACGATTTGTGACGAGTGCAACAAAATCAAATGGGATTGTTCACTCTATGCCTTTTTGGGACCAAGTATTTAAAGAAGTAAGTGCAGACTACCCTGCTATAAGAACCGAATCGCAGCATATTGACGCATTAGCTGCGTTCTTCGTTACAAGACCGGCTGACTTTGATGTCATTGTGGCTTCTAATCTTTTCGGAGACATTCTAACAGATATCGGTGCTGCCATTATGGGGAGCATTGGTATTGCACCAGCTGCAAATATCAATGTGAATGGAAACTATCCATCAATGTTTGAACCGGTTCATGGTTCCGCCCCAGATATAGTTGGGAAAGGATTGGCTAATCCAATCGGCCAAATTTGGACAGCGAAAATGATGCTGGACCATTTTGGAGAAGAGGAACTTGGAACGTTTTTATTAGATGCGATTGAACGCGTCACAAGGAAAGGCACCATCACCAAGGATCTTGGCGGTATCCATTCAACAGAAGAGGTAACAGATGCAATCATAAGTGAATTGCATACCGCTCGTTCTGTATAGAGAGGTGTAGGTACTAACTTTATTTTAAGGGGAAATGGGTATACCTTCTTTAGAATTTCTGTTAAAAGGGGAAAGGCGAATAGCTGAGTAAACAGGACAAGCGGCCCTGAAAAAAAGGTTGGTTTTTACAGGGCAGTTTTTTCTGTTGAAATCAAGTACAATGGTGAAAATAGTACGTGTCAAAAAAGGAGAGAGTTTTTGTTGACCTATGAAGAAAAACAACTCCAATGGGCAATTTGGCAAGGATTTTTTTTGTTAATTCTAATTGGACTTGGTTTCGTTCTTGTTTTTCGTTTTGGAGAGATGATACCTTTTCTCCAGTCTCTTTTTATTAGTGAAAAGTATTCTCTAGCACTTCAATTACCCGCTGGTGTAGCCATTGGTCTTTTAGTTGGGTTTGTAACCCTTTCTCTATTAAAATGGACGAACACAACATTGCCAGAAAATGAGTTAGCAGATTTATTGCGCACAATCCTTTCAAAGCCAGTCGGGTTTGTACCGGTTGTAATCGGCGCGCCTCTTGTGGAAGAATTTTTGTTTCGTGGTGTATTTATTGGGCTCTTTCTGGACGTAGTTCCGACGTGGATTCTGTTACTTGTTAATGCTCTTTTATTCATGCTCGTACATGTCCCTCAATACAAAGGCATGCCAATTCTTCATGGCATCATTTTCTTCGTCGGCTTGTTACTTGCGTATTTGTTTATCGTAACAGGGGCGCTCATCGTTCCCATTCTCGTACACGCTGTTTACAATTTAGTTGTTGGAATAGCTATGCGAAGAATGGCATAACGTTCAGAGGGGAGTGTTTCTTATCTAGCCCTCTTTGATTCCTGTTAAACTGAAATGATAAAGGACTCAATCCATAAGCTCCTCTCTCAGTGGCTTCCTTAAAGAGCCAATAACCCAATTCGTGTTCTTACTTCAGTCTTCTTTTAATCCACCCAATACAGAATAAGATAGGTAAGGGGATCAATTAAAATAGAGGATTGAGTGTAAGGAAACATGGGTAGCAAAAAAGGGAGAGGGTGTTCAAAATGGATGTGTTTATGAATGTTGGTATGCTGCTTCCGTTTGGAATAGCTATTCTAGGTTGGATTTTAGTCGTGCTTTTTCGACGTCAACCAACGAAAATCGTTTGGATTGGCATAAGTAAGCTTGTTGTTGCTTTTCTACTATTTGTGTTGTTTATTCTAGGTGAAGAATCACAAACAACTGAAACGGGACTTGGTATGACCGGCGCTCGTTTTTTAATCGTTCTTTTACCGAGTGCAATTATGACACTTATGTTTGCTTTTACTCAGCAATATAAAGTCAAGCGATCAGAGGATAATGGAAGGTAATTTAACGGAAATAAGTAAGGGAGAGGAGTAAGGAGAATGTTGGATGAAGATGAGATAGAAATTGTTGAACGAGAATTGACTTTTCTTGAACGTCTGAAAAAAGAAAGATGCCAACCTTCTTGTATGTTCATTCCTACAATTAATGAAGAGATAAAGGAAGTAAGGCGTGCAGTGATTTCGTCGAAAAGGAGGTAATATACTAGATGAATCAGCATCAAAGAGACGTGCTTGTCAAACTAGTGAACGCATTCCATTCAAAAGGCGTCTCATTTGGAATTGGTGGCTCTACACTTCTATTTCATCACTCTATCGTTAAAGAAACAAATGATATTGATCTTTTTATTGATTTGGCAGATGAAAAAAGCGTTCAAGAGGTGATGACTCAATTAGGTGATGAAAAAAAAGCCAGTTATAAAAAACCATTCCAAACGGAAGTCTTCAAACGCTTCACAATAGCAGGTGTTTCAATTGATATCATGGGTGGTTTTGCAATTGAACATGAACAAGGAGTGTATCGTTTCTCGTTTGATTCGTCGGCAGTCACATTAGAAAAAGGACATACTCCCTATATGCAGCTTGAAGACTGGTACGTTTTTTATTTGTTGATGCCAAATCGTGAACAGAAGGTGTTGATGGTAGAAGCTCATTTTCGCACTGAAGGAGTGGAGAAAGTGGACAGGCTTCAACGTGCCCTGATGCAGCCGCTTCCAATTGAAGTGAAGCAAAGGATAATGGGGTGGCTATGAATAGCGGCGTTTTTCTTCGAGAAAGAAGAGAACGCTTTTTTTAGTGGAAAATCACATAACCATTACATAATTTAGAAATTGACAAATCATTTAGTCTAGGAATATACTATCTGTAACCGGTTACACATTAAGGGGTAAAACATGACAACGATTAAAGATGTAGCAAAATATGCGAACGTTTCTGTAGCTACAGTATCGCGTGTATTAAACAATAAAGGTTATGTGAGTAAGGAAGCTGAAACAGCAGTACAGAAGGCGATAACAGATCTTAATTATCGGCCAAGTGCAGTTGCTCGCTCTCTTTACGATAAGAAATCAAGAATGATTGGTTTATTGATTCCTGATATCGCCAATCCATTCTTTCCTGAGATCGCCCGTGGAATTGAAGATGTTGCATTAAAGGCTGGTTACACTGTCGTACTATGCAATACAGATAATCAAGTAAAAAAAGAAGCACATTACTTAAATACATTAGAACAGAAGTATGTAGATGGTATCATCGTTGCAACGGGTGTTGGGGGCTACGAGCACTACAAAGCATTAAATGTACCCATCGTTGCGTTAGACCGTTTCATTAGTGAACATGTACCAACTGTAACCGTGGAAAACAAACAAGGTGCAAAGCTTGCAACAGAATATTTAATTCAAAAAGGTTGTATGCATATTGCGCATCTTCGGGGCCAGACTGGTTTAGTGACTGCTGATGAACGATACCAAGGGTTTAAAGAGACGGTTGAGCAGTTTGGAAAGCGACATACCGTTCTTGAAACAGGCTTTAATAGTTATAGAGCAGAAGAGATGGTTCGAGTATTACTAGAGCAGCATCCAGAGGTTGATGGAATTTTTGCAGCGAGTGATGTGGCTGCTGCAGGGGCGATGAAGGCGGCTCATACAATGAAGCGAATGGTGCCAGATGACTTGCAAATCATTGGGTTCGATGGCATTTCCTTTGGTGAAATGTTGAGCCCGTCGTTAACTACAGTAAAACAGCCAATTTATCAAATAGGTGAAAAGGCCATCTCGTTATTAATCGATCAAATTGAAAACAGGCCAATAAAAACATTTCAGTATGTGTTTCCGCCAATTATGCACATACGTGGAACAACAAAGTGAGGAATTCAATATGCGTAAGCCAAAGGTAACCGTCATTGGAAGTATCAATATGGATATGGTCACGACTACTTCTAAAGTGCCAAACCAAGGAGAAACCATCTTAGGAGATGCATTTCAAACAGCATTTGGTGGGAAAGGAGCCAATCAAGCCGTTGCAGCGGCACGTTTAGGTGCAGATGTAGCGATGATCGGTCGAGTAGGTGACGATCCCTTTGGTCAGCTTCTGTTAAATGGTCTTGAACAAGAAGGAATCTGTATAGACAGTGTGGAACCGGTTACAGGTGAAAGCTCAGGTGTAGCGACCATCTTACTTTCTGAAGGTGACAATCGAATTATTGTCACACCCGGAGCCAATCGGTGCGTTGATTCCGCTTATATCGAATCATTTCGGGAACTCATTGTACAAAGTGATGTGGTAGTCATTCAGCTAGAAATTCCACTTCAAGCTGTCGACTATGCCGTGACAATCTGTAGTGAGGAAGGGGTGCCAGTTATTCTTAATCCAGCACCTGCTCAAACACTCTCAGTAGAAACATATAGGCGAGCGACTTATCTAACACCAAATGAGAGTGAATACAATGAACTTTTCACTACTTTTTATGAGGAGTTGGAAGAAAAACTTATAGTCACACAAGGCGCAAATGGTGTGCAATGGTCTGAGGATGGTGAACGAAAGCGAATAGCAGGTCACACAGCATCTGTAGTGGATACGACAGGTGCTGGAGATACATTTAACGGGGCATTGGCCGTTGCCCTTGCTCGTAAGGAATCTCTAGAAGAGGCGATCACGTTTGCGAATGCTGCGGCTGCCTTGTCAGTTCAAGCTTTTGGTGCCCAAACAGGCATGCCAAAAGAAGAACAAGTAAAGGCATTCTTAAACAACACTGGAGGGATTTAGAATGAAAAAGACAGGTATTTTAAACCGAGATATAGCGCGTATTCTTGCGACCCTCGGTCACACCGATCACATTGTTATTGCTGATTGTGGGTTGCCAATTCCTTCTGGAGTAGAGTGCATTGATTTATCGTTACGAAAAGGATTTCCTTCTTTTACTGACGTGTTAGAGGAAGTACTTGAAGATATGGAAGTAGAGGCTATGATAGCAGCTGAGGAAGTGAAAGACCAAAATCATATCTATACAGCCATTGAAAGCAAGGGTATTCCTACTTATTACTTACCCCATCAAGACTTAAAAATTGAAACAGCAAAAGCGAAAGCTGTCATTCGAACGGGTGAAGTAACGCCTTTTGCTAACGTTATCTTGCGCGCGGGCGTCTTATTCTAAGGGGGACAAGCCTTTGATTGTTGAAATGAACAGGATCAGCAAAGCATTTAGTGGAAATCAAGTGTTAAACGATGTTTCTTTCACGCTCGAAAAAGGTGAGATTCATGCACTAATGGGTGAAAACGGTGCTGGGAAATCTACGTTGATGAAAATTTTAACGGGCATTTACCCAAGGGACAGCGGGGACATCACGGTAAAAGGAAAAGACGTTTTCTATACTCATCCTAAGGACGCTGAAGATGATGGCATTACAGTTATTCACCAAGAATTAAATATTTTGCCTGAATTAACGGTGGCGGAAAATTTATTTTTAGGTAATGAACAAACGGTCTGGAAAACAGGCTGGCTAAAAACGAAAGAGATGAATCGTCTAGCGGAGCAACAATTGGCTGATTTAGGGTTACATGTAAAGGCGACGGAGCGTGCAGGCAATCTGTCAGTCGGCAAGCAACAAATTATCGAGATTGCAAAAGCGCTCATGACGGAAGCAGATGTCATTATTATGGATGAACCAACAGCAGCGTTAACAGATCGAGAAATTGATACGTTATTTGAGGTCGTTCGAGGCTTACAGAAAAAAGGTGTAACGTTTGTTTATATTTCGCACCGAATGGAAGAAATCTTTTCCCTCTGTCAGCGTATTACGGTTTTAAGAGATGGAAACTATGTTGCAACAAAAGTGATCAAAGAAACCGATTTTGATGAGATTGTTCGTTTAATGGTGGGACGAGAGCTCGGTGGACGTTTTCCTGACTATGATTTACAGCCTGGAGAAGTGAAGCTAGCAGTAAAGGAGATCTCTCGTGAAGGCGAATTTGAGAACATTACATTTGAAGTGCGAGCTGGAGAAATTTTTGGCATAGCAGGTTTAATGGGTGCTGGTCGTTCAGAGGTTGTTGAGAGTCTTTTTGGCTATCGAGGGATAGACAGCGGATCAATGGAATTAGATGGTAGCCCCGTTTCATTTAGAAAGCCTATTGATGCGATTGAGAAAGGAATTGGTTTCGTGTCTGAAGACCGCAAATCAAAAGGGCTAATCGTTGATTTTTCTATACGTGATAACATTAGTTTGACAAATTTGAATGCGGTTTCAACGTCGGGTATTATGCAACGAACGAAGGAACAACAACTTTACGAGTCATTGGTTACGAAGCTTGGTGTACGTACATCAGGACCTCATCAGCAGGCGAAATCACTAAGCGGAGGCAATCAGCAGAAAGTGGTAATCGCTAAGTGGCTAGGGATTAAACCGAAAGTGCTTATTTTAGACGAACCAACTCGAGGTGTTGATGTTGGGGCAAAAAAAGAAATTTACACCATTATGAATGAGTTAGCAAAACAAGGTGTCGCAATCATTATGGTGTCTTCTGAATTGCCAGAAGTGATTGGCTTAAGTAGTCGTGTTGGCGTGATGTTTGAAGGAAAGATGCTAACCATTTTAAACCGAGACCAATTATCAGAAGAAGCCATTATGCATGAAGCCACTGGAGGAGAGAAACATGTTCGACAATAAAAAAGCAAAAGCCCTCGCGGCAACATTAGGACCGTTTATTGGTTTGTTTTTAATCATTCTCGTTATTAGTATTTTGAATCCGAGTTTTCTATCTACAGCGAATCTCTTAAACGTTTTACGCCAAGTTTCCATAAATGCTTTGATTGCGTTTGGTATGACTTTTGTTATTTTAACAGGTGGAATTGATTTATCTGTAGGTGCAATTCTTGCTTTTTCAGGAGCGGTAACGGCAACTATGCTCGCTTCAGGTGTCGACCCGGTTCTAGCCATTCTGGTAGGGTTACTAGTAGGTGCAGTTCTTGGTGCCATTAACGGGATTATTATTGCTAAGGGAAAAGTGGCTCCTTTTATTGCGACACTTGCCACAATGACCATTTATCGTGGCGCTACACTCATGTTTACAGATGGACGTCCCGTGTCTGGTCTTGGAGATTCAACTCTGTTTCAAATGATCGGTGGTGGCTACTTTTTTGGCATTCCGATGCCTGCCATTACCATGCTCATTAGTTTCGTTATCCTGTATCTTATTCTTAAGAAAACAACGTTCGGTCGCAGAGTCTATGCGGTAGGTGGAAATGAAGAGGCTTCCATTTTATCAGGAATAAAAGTTGATCGAATAAAAATATATGTGTACTCGTTAACCGGTTTTTTGGCAGCGGTTGCAGGGGTGATACTAACATCCCGGTTAAATTCTGCACAGCCTACAGCAGGTACGATGTATGAACTTGATGCTATTGCCGCTGTTGTCTTAGGTGGTACGAGCTTGACCGGAGGAAGAGGTTGGATTGTTGGTACACTGATTGGTGCGCTCATTATTGGCGTATTAAATAATGGGCTGAATTTACTTGGTGTCAGTTCGTTTTTCCAGCAAGTTGTAAAAGGAAGTGTCATTTTACTTGCAGTCTTACTAGACCGCAGAAAAACAGCTTAATTAAACTAAGGGAGAGATTGGGATGAAAAAAGTAAGTCTAACAGTGGCAACAATGGGTTTAGCAGCATTTCTTGGAGCATGTTCAATGGATTCACCGGGGTCAGATGATGCAAATAACAGCAATGGTTCTGGAAACGGAGAAGAGAGTGGCGAATTCACTGTCGGCCTATCTATTTCAACTTTAAACAATCCGTTCTTTGTTACACTAGAGGACGGAGCAATTGAGAAAGCAGATGAATTAGGAATTCAAATTGAAACAGTTGATGCACAAGACGATAGTTCAAAACAAGTGAATGATGTAGAAGATCTCATTCAGCGTGGTGTCGATTTAATTCTCATTAACCCAACTGATTCCTCCGCAGTAGCAGCGGCTATTCAATCAGCAAATAATGCTGGGATTCCAGTGATCACCGTTGACCGAGCTGCTGAAGGTGGAGAAGTTGTGACCCACATTGCTTCTGATAACATAGCTGGTGGGGAAATGGCTGGTGACTATTTACTCGAGCTTGTAGGAGAAGGAGCACAAGTTGCTGAATTAGAAGGAATTCCAGGTGCCTCTGCTGCTCGAGAACGAGGAGAAGGTTTCCATAACATTGCAGAAGAATCACTTGATGTCGTAACAAGCCAACCAGCCAACTTTGATCGGGCAGAGGGGTTGACGGTAATGGAAAATATTCTTCAAAGCAACCCGGATATTGTCGGTGTATTTGCTCATAATGATGAAATGGCTTTAGGCGCATTAGAAGCGATTTCAGCAGCTGGTCGAGATGATATTGTTGTTGTTGGATTTGATGCAACAGATGATGCAGTTGCCTCTGTTGAAACCGGTGGACTTGCAGGTACTATTGCTCAGCAACCTATTCTAATTGGTGAAGAAGCTGTACAAGCGGCGTACTCTGTATTAAATGAGGAAGAGATTGACGATTTTATTCCCGTAGAGCTTGAGTTAATACGTCAATAAAAAGGATGTACACCCCCTCTTAACGAAGGGGTGTTTTTTTATGAAAGTAGAGCATAGAAAAACGCTACAATCAGTAGCCTAGCATGAGGCAACTGACGTAGCGCGTTGAGTTATTTATGGCTTTCACGATATGCAATGGAATACTGATCGGCAGCGATCATGGCATCAACAACATCATCCACGCTAGGAACACTTGGCATGTTGTGGCTGCTTTCCCCTTCTTGAAGAGCGGTTTCAGCAACTTTCTTTAAATCCTCGCGATCAATGTCTTCAATGTGAAGGTCTTTAAATGTCGTAGGCAATTCTAGTTGTTGAAGAAGGGAGATATAACGATTCACTTCTTCTTTGTCACGTGCTTCATAAGCGAGCTGGGTTAAAATACCAAAAGCAACCTTTTCCCCATGGCTCTTTTTATGAATGTCCCCATCTAAGACAGTAAAGCCATTGTGAACGGCGTGGGCAAGGGCTAGGCCGGCACTTTCAAAGCCAAGTCCACTTAGCAACGTATTAGCTTCCACAATTTGCTCAAGGGCATACGAAACAACTTGACGTTTATTTGATTCATAAGCGAGTAAACCATATTCAAATAAGGTTTGCTCGCACTTTTCAGCAATCGCTTTACCAGCAATCGTTGCTTGTCCGCCTGCCATCGTTGTACCTCGTGCTTCTAAGCTAGCTCGTGCTTCTACCCAAGTAGCTAGGGCATCTGCAATACCTGCAGCAAGAAAATGGGGTGGTGCAGCTGCAATGATCGCCGTGTCGAGCAATACAAGATCTGGATTTTTGTTATAGAAACGATAACGCTCGAAAACACCTTCATCTGAATAAATAACAGATAAAGCACTTGTTGGCGCGTCAGTAGAAGCCGTTGTTGGAATCACTGCACAGGCAGCGCCTTCTAACGAATCTCGAACACCTTTTGCTGTATCAAGGGTTTTTCCACCACCGACTCCAACAATAATATCAATGTTATTGCTACTTGCTTCTTTGCTAATTCGTTCAATTTCTTTGGCAGAGGCTTCACCCTCGAACGTAATTTCCATTACGTCTAGATCATGCTCTTTGAGGCTTCCTGCAACTCGATTCCCTGCAATGTCCCATACGTTTTTATCAGCAATGACCATTGCTTTTTTTCCAAGTTGAGAAATATATTCTCCTGCTTTATCTAATGTATGACGACCTTGAACATACTTACTAGGACTGATAAATATTTTTTCACTCATTGTTCTCTCACTCCTCTAATACAACCTTTAATGCTAAGATTCCCCGAAAATCAGAGAAGTAAACAAGGAAAATAGTCAGGTACTTATATGTTTAATTCGATAAAGAACGGATATGGTGACTATTTGAGTCAACTAGTGTTGCGCAGTTGGTTATGAAGTAGGTAAAAAAACGCATGTGGTGCCGAGACCATTTTAATCGGAGGAAATGGAAGAAAGATACAAGTTAGGTTGAAGCAAAAAAAAAGCTTCTTCTCAAAAAAACTGTTTAGTTAGATCGTCGAAAATAAATCGGTCTCGTTGCTGTTATGATGATTGATTTTCTGTAAAATGAATGAGTTTTTCTCTATTGGTTTTAGGAGGCTCATTAGCTGTTGCTGGTTGGTAATGCTAGAATCAAGCCATGCTTGTCGGTTCCCTTCTGTTAATAATACTGGCGCGCGATTGAGTGTCAAACCACTTGTACTTGAAGTAATAATGGTGCAAGAGTAAATTGTTTGATTGGTTTCTAGGTTTTTCCACGTATCCCATAGTCCAGCAAAAGCCATGATTTCTTGATGAAGAAGTTCAATCTTGTAAGGGTGCTTTGTGCCATTCTTGGTTTGTCGCCATTTATAAAAGCAACTAGCGGGAATAATGCAACGATTTTTTTGGAGTAGAAATTTAAAACTCCTTTTTGTTTCAATGGTTTCAGCCCGTGCATAAGCCATCTTGTTGCCCACACCTTCGTGTCTTGCCCAATAGGGGATAAGGCCCCAACGCATAAGGGATGCCTTGAGTTCTTTATTGTCCGAAATGGTCAAGACCGTTTGGGAAGGGGAATAAATTGAGTGTTTGCTAATGGAAGGAAAGGATACTTCAAATTCGGTTTCTAACTCCTTAATGGAATGAAAAAGAGCAAAATGGTTATACATGAATTCACCTCTACAACATAGTGCTCTTAGTTTTTCCACGTAAGCTTCTTTTAAACAAAAAAACGCGTAGGAATAGGTATTCCTACGCGCATACAAGCTTCTATTGAACGGCATTTTCGGCATTCAATAAGCCACTACCGAAGCGGAACGAATCGCCAAGATCATTGGCTGTATCGTTTAAATGGCTTCGTATTTGTTCGTTTGTCCAGCCTGGATTTTTTTGTTTAACGAGTGCTGCTGCACCTGCAACATGTGGAGCAGCCATAGATGTGCCGCTTAAGCTGTCATAACCTCCACCTGGGTACGTGCTTTCTACACCAACACCAGGAGCGACTAAGTCAAGACCCTCGCCATACTGTGAGAAGCTAGCCAGGCTATCGGATTGGTCGGTAGCGCCAACAGCCATTGCATTATCATAACGAGCTGGATAACCTAATGAGCTTGTTCCAGAATTCCCTGCTGCTGCTACTACAAGCACACCACTATCTGTGGCGTCATTAACCGCTTGTTCTAGCGTCTGACTAGGAGAGGGACTGCCTAAACTTAAATTAGCCACATCAATGTTGTTTTCAGCTGTCCACTCTAAACCTTGCGCAATCGAACTAATTGATCCTGATCCAGATGCACTTAAAACTTTTACTGCAAAGAGATCAACCTCTGGAGCAACGCCTAAAACGCCTTCATCATTATCTAACGCTGCAATCGTTCCTGCTACATGAGTACCGTGTCCATTTCCATCATCTGCTCCACTTTCGCCTGGTACAAAACTAACCCCCCCTTGTACATTTAAGTCAGAATGTGGATCAATCCCTGTATCAAGGACCGCGACACTTACACCGCTACCTGTGAATCCTGATGCGTGTGCTGCTGGCGTGCCAATTCTTTCAATTCCCCATGGAATGCTTTGCGCCATCGTTGTCACTTCCTGATCTTCTTCAATATAGGAAATACTCTCTTCATTTTTGAGTTCAGTCATTTCTTCTTCCGTCATATCTACGGCAAGAACAGGAATATCTTTAAACTCGTACGTTACATCAATAGCATCATCTGCTTGTGTACGAATCTCTTCTTCCAAATTTGTTGTAAATTGCTCAACTTCTTGAGGTTCATCAAAGCCAATTAAATAAGATTTTTTTTCCTCTGCAGCTTCTGAAATGGATGGTGTTCCTATTAAAGCAATGGTTGCGATCGCTGTTCCTGCGATTAAAACGTTTGATCTTTTCTTCATTCGGTAACGCCTCCTGTTCAAAATGGGTTGTCCATTACGATAGCATGCAATTGAACTCCTTTTTATTGGGAAACATGAATAAAAAATAAGTTGTATATTGAATAAAATGACGTGATAATTAAGAAGAATGAACTAAAAAAGCTGTCATATAAGCCTTTTTATATTGGGAAAATGAAAAGAAAATCTTCTCATAATGAGTAAAGATAGGAAGATAAACATACCTCCTTCTTAATCTTTTTAATAACTTTTCTAAATGATGTAATTTATGGAAATGATGTGAGTGAATATCACCATATTTGTTACAAAGATGAAAGGTTTTTTGGCGTACATACGAAATTTTTGTCATCATTGTCATCGTTGTTTAACGGTTGATACACCATTGTCATCTCTGTTGTTGTGATAAAATGACATTTAGTTAGTTGAAGGAGGATCATAATGGCGACAATTGATACATTTAAAGAGCTAGATATTCGTGTGGGTACCATTGTTCAAGCTGAGTTTTTTGCAGAAGCAAGAAAGCCCGCTATTAAATTGAAAGTAGACTTAGGGGATTTAGGAATAAAAGCATCCTCTGCACAACTAACGAAGCGATACAAGGCAGCGGATCTAATTGGGAAGCAAGTATTAGCAGTCGTTAATTTTCCAGCAATGAACATTGCAGGTTTTACATCAGAAATCCTTGTTCTAGGAGCGGTTCCGAATGATGAGGATGTGATCCTCGTTCAACCTGAAGTCACTGTTGAGAACGGAACAAGAGTAGGATAGTGGTTTGTAAATGAAAACTACACACATTCACTTAGGGTTTTGTGGATAACATTGTCCACAAAAAATAATCCTATCCACATTTAACCGCATACATCCACATTTTTATGTGGAAAACCTCAATTTTATCCACAAAATAGAGACTGTTGGTGTGAATAATAATTTAAGTGATATTAAGTGTTTTTTTATTTTGCTTAAATATCATTACAAAAGATGCTTAATCACTTATAATAGAAGAAGAGGGACGCTGTTCCTTTGTCTCAAGCCTGAGAAGAGTGGCTTTCATCAGCACTCTTCGGGTGATTGGGCGTGGTTAATTTGCGACAGTCTGCTTTTTTTAATACTATAAGAGAGAATCGTTCGCTCACGCGTGCGAAATACTTGTGTTGGTCGAGGTACATGGAAATCATGTTAAGATTACTTGAAAATGAGCAATTTGATGAACTGTATCAGCTGTTTCTAGAAAGCTTCCCTGTGGATGAGTTTAGACCGTATGAAGCTCAGCTAGCGCTATTAAATCAGGAAAACTATCGCGTATATATCTTTGAGCAGAAGCAAACCATTGCTGCTTTTTTTGCGATTTGGGAAACAGACGAATTTGTTTTTTTGGAGCATTTTGCAGTGAGAGAGAGTTATCGGAATGGTGGCTTAGGCGGAACGTTGCTACAGGAATTGCTTGGAATGGTTCAGAAGCGAGTCTTCATTGAAGTAGAGCCCCCAGACGATGAATTGAAGCAGAGGCGGGTGGCTTTTTATGAGCGGAATGGGTTTCACTTCAGTTCCTATGGATACATTCAACCAGCTTTAGCGGAGGGACGTCAGCCAATACCGTTAAATGTTATGACTTATCCAGGGAAGATGGGTGAGGATCAATTTTATTTATTTAAAAATTGGATTTTTACAGAGGTATACGAATAGCAAATAGAAGGTGCTTGAAACGATGACCACGATTCTTCTAGAGATGAGTGGTTTTTTTTTATGTATATATTAGTGTGATCCACTTATACGCAACGTCTTGTCATCGCAAGAAATCACTCGCTTTGTCTCTATTAGTTTTGACTGGATGTACAGCTGTTGTTTCGATAATGTTCGTATATCTTTACGTTTTGAATCGACTTCGTATTTTGATATCTCAGTAAAGTGAATGTTCTTTTTATCCATAAGAATCTCTCCTTTAACTATAGATAGGGTTGTCATACTTCTGTCTAATCTTCTTATAAAGTGCTGTCATTGTATCAATCTTATAGGTAATATACAAGAATCCTTCTGACTTTACATGATTTCCAATAAAGATCCGTTGTTTATGCAACGTTCTTTCACCACTCTACGAAAATGGAAACATTATCCTCTAGTATGTAGAATATACGTTCGTATATACTACAAGCAAATGGAGGAATCGTTATGAAAAAACAATCATGTGAAAAAGACCTATTCGATCTAGAGATTGCCAAGGAAACAGAAGATCCAATTGTGCTCACTGTAAGAACTCTTTTATTCACAAAAATGGTGAAAAAAATCCTTCATAAAGAATTATGCCGTCTAGAAGAAAATGAGAACCTCTTTCAACGATCTCCATACTACAGTTGGCTACGACGCATAATGAACCTAATAAGTAAAGATTTGTATGCAATAAAGCGGTATTTAAAAAAAGAAGGCGTTCAAGTCAGTGAGCGACCTGTTGAGGTGACAAGAAGCTACATTAATTGGCTCTTTTGGTATAAAGGAAGAATGTCCTATACTGGTGGAACACCATCTCGATTAAAACAGCGTTTAGAGGAACGTATTTTTCACTATATTCAGCTAGAAAGAGAGAGCAGTAAAGGTGAATAAGGAGTCACGCTGTCCTTTTGATGAAGCTTTAAGTATCCCACTTGAAGCCCTTGATGAAGACCAACTATGGCAAGAGATTTTAATCGTTCAGCGAAAAAAAGACGAACAACCGATTAACAAAAAAAGACAATAGCTTTACACTTGTGTCCATGCTATAATGACAAACATCCTTTGTATAAATACAGAATGATTGAGGGAGAGAGAGAATGAAGTTAATTTTACGTTTGTTAATGGGGATTGCTGGAGGAATTATCATTGGACTTGTTGCAAATGAACGGGTTGCTCGATTCATGGTGACGATCAGTGATATTATTGGCAGCTTTATTTTCTTTATGGTCCCGCTTATTATTATCTTTTTTATTGCTGCTGGAATTGCGAATCTTGGAAAAGGAGGAGGAAAGTTACTTGGTTCAACAATTGGCATTGCCTATTTGTCAACCATTTTAGCTGGAGCCTTTGCTGTATCTGTAGCTATGTATGTATTTCCGCTCATTGGGCTTTCAGGGTCAGAAGCGGCAGCACCGGAAGGATTGCGTGGGTTTATTGAATTTGAAATTGAGCCGATAGCTGGAGTGTTAACGGCTTTAGTTCTTGCATTTGTTTTAGGCGTTGGTATCGCAGCTACTGAAGCTACTTCGTTTAAACGCGTCATTGATGAAGGTCAAAGCATGATTGAAATGATTATTCGAAAAGCCATTATTCCGTTACTTCCATTTTATATTGCGGGTGTTTTAGCCGAGATGGCTTACGAAGGAGCAGTATTTGAAACGCTTGGAGTATTTGGAGTAGTGCTCGCTCTTGCTGTAAGTATGCATCTGATTTGGCTGGTTATTCAATACACAGTTGCTGGAATTGTGAATAAAGAAAATCCATTTCGATTAATGAAAAACATGGTTCCTGCTTATGTGACAGCGCTTGGAACAATGAGTAGTGCAGCGACCATTCCTGTGACCGTTAACGCAGTGAAGAAAAATCGAATCAAAGACTCAATTGCTGACTTTGTAGTGCCGTTATGCGCCAATATTCATCTGTCAGGAAGTACAATCACCATTCTTACAGCTGCCACAGCTGTGATGTATATGATGCCAGGTCTTGAGTTTCCTGGATTTGTTGGAATGATTCCGGTTATTCTGATGCTAGGTATTATTATGATTGCCGCCCCAGGTGTACCAGGTGGAGCGGTAATGGCAGCCGTTGGTATCCTTTCTTCAATGTTAGGGTTTAACGAAGCAGCTATTGCCTTAATGATTGCGCTGTATCTTGCGCAGGATAGTTTTGGTACAGCAACAAATGTGACAGGTGACGGAGCCATTGCGCTCATTATGAACGGAAAAGACCAGAACGATTCTGATAGGGATGTAGCATAGGATTTTGATTTATTCTTTTATTAGACCAAGATGGGAAAAATCCCACTTGGTTTTTTCATCTATACAGAATGTATGTTCTGTGATAATGTTTAAGTAAAAAAGGATGATCATGACATGCATTATGAGCAAGCATTAGAACGTTACATAGAGGCAACAAACACACATCGTTTTAGTGAGGTAGAGAAAGTGTTACATTCAGAAGCTGTTTTTTGGTTTACGAATCAAAATTGTGTCACTCGAAAAGACATCAAAACCTTCTTTGAAACAGCTTGGACACATATTAAAGAAGAAGTGTATGAGGCAACAGAGGTGAAGTGGATGATCACAACAGAACAAGCTGCGATGTGCACATATACGTACACTTATAAAGGGTATCAAGACGGAGTATTTGTATCAGGAAAAGGACGAGCAACAAATGCATTTGTTTTGGAAAATGGGGAGTGGAAGCTGATCCATGAGCACTTGAGTGCAATGCCGCAAATAGAAGGGAGTAAAAAGTGAAGACAGGGTTACTCCATCACGTAGAATTATATGTTACAGATTTGCCTAAAAGTTTGGCTTTTTGGGGCTGGTTTTTAGAAGAATTAGGGTATGAAGCTTTTCAAGAGTGGGAACAAGGAAAGAGCTGGAAGCTAGAAGAAACATACATCGTTTTTGTTCAGGTTGAAGAGAAGTACCGTAATAAGCCTTATCATCGAAAACAGGTGGGGTTAAATCATCTTGCATTTCATGCAGCATCAAAAGCGCATGTCGATGAGATGACCAACCGTTTAAGAGCTATGCAAGTGCCTATACTCTATGAAAACAGCTACCCATTTTCAGGGGGGCGTGACCATTATGCTGTGTACTTTGAAGATCCAGATCGGATAAAAGTAGAACTAGTGGCCCCGAAAACAGTGTAATCCCTTATATGAAAAAAGGAGCTTTCTCTGTTAAGAAAGCTTCTTCTTTTTACGCTTTTTTTATTTTAAGGCTCAGATTTCCGTTGATCGTTGTGTAGAAATGAGGGTCTTCCTAATGAACCCTTCGATAAATAGATGCTACTAGATTCATCATCCATGTAGGCACTTTACTGGGAAAGTACGCCTTATGATAGTGTTTGTAATAGCCTGCCTTTAAATCATTCCACTGGTAACAAGTTTTTGTTTGGGAGAAGCGAGCAATATCAATAATATGAACACGGTCGTCTTTTGTCACAAGTAAATTGTGGAGATGGATATCAGACGGGTTTAGCCCTTTCTTTTTAGCATAGGAAAGAGCGTGGTCGACTTGTTGGACATAATCAGGCAGAATGGGAATGCCTTCTTCTAGACATTGAAAAAAAGTGTGTCCATCAATATGATCGATGACAAGATAATTTGAACCGCTCTCATAGAGCGTTGGATAATAAGAGCTATCTTTTACCTTCCTATAATTATGTTGTTCTTGTTCTGCAATGTTTTCATATGGCGGGTAAAATACTTTTAGTACAAGAGGTTCTCCTTTTAGTTTGAATGCTGTAGCGCTTCTTCCTACGCCGCAAATCGTTAAATCTGGATGATGAGCCTTTACATGATAGGTCGACTTATCTTCTTGGAAGACAACCGTTTTGGCATACGAATGGTATAAGGTAATGGGATTCGGCATCATCCTTACTTTAATCCTTTTCTTTTTTTGATTTCTTTTTTTACAAGTGGAACAATGTGCTTTTGCGCTTGTTTTATCCCTTGACGTACCGCTTGTGATTTTAGAAGCTTCATCAGTTTCCCCATATGATCTTCTCCTTTAATGGTGGCGGCAAAGGGTAACAAAAAAGACCTTTGCCCACCAGAATGGACAAAGGTCTCGCAAGCAACCTTAACGTTGCCAGTAGTGCCGAGGATTTCTCCTGTAATGACGACAGCTACTATTATGCTACTCCCCTTTGGGATTTCGTTTTCGATGTTTTCATCAAGTATAGCTCTCTAGTCTAAGGTTTTCAATGATATCCACAACTTCTCATTATTTCGCGTCAGTAAATAGGAACATAGCCGTAATCACCCATAGATTCTTTAAGAAATATTTACATAACAGGCTTTGACTGCTACTAGCGAAGCATTAGCTGTATAGATATAAAGCCTTTCTCGAGTCACTCAGTAAAAGGCGCAGACACATGTTAGACTCTTATCCGTTTCGCCCATGGTACTCAAGCATAAATTGTTTGAACGCTAGCGCTGCTTTCGATAAATAGCCCTGTTTTTTATGAATTAAATAAATGGGACGTTCAATGGTAAGACCGTCAACGTCTACTTTTTCAATACCGTTAATGGAAGACACAACGGAATCTGCAATGAATGCAACCCCCTCGTTTTCTTTTACAAGACCAACAATACTATTGATTTCCAAGCCTTCGTAAACGGTATGAAGCGTTCGATTTTGTGAAGAAAAAGTAGAATCAAGTAATTTTTTTAGTTCAGTTCCAGGAGTGTAGGAAATGAATGGTTCGGCTTCCAGCTCATCAATGGAAATGGGCTGTCGCTTAACGAAGGGATGATCTGCAGCAGCAATAAGCACGATGCGATCTGTAAACAAAGTAGTGTATTCAAGCTCTGGAAATGTCTTATATTGTGTTCCGAAACCAAAATCAACTGTATTGGTTAAGAGATCTTTAATGATGGTGGATGCTTTTCCCTCTTGTAGTGAGAGGGAATAACTAGGGCTAATCTGTTTAAAGATTTTAACCATAGCAGGTATATAAGAGAGACCGAGACTATGGACGTAAGCGATGGAAATACTACCCATTGTCGGATCAATGAGCTCTTTTAACTGTAACTTAGAATGATCCCAATGTTGAACCATTTGCTTGGCGTTTAAAAGAAACGCTCGACCATAGCGATTTAAGATGATTTTACGGTTTTTTCGGTCAAACAATGGCACCCCTAATTCTTTTTCGAGGTTGTGGATGGAGCGGCTTAAAGCCGATTGAGATAGTAGTAATAAATCGGCTGCCTTCGTGATGTTCTCCTCTTCGGCAACGACAATGAAATTTTGTAATTGCGACATTTCCATTTATTTCAGTCTCCTATCTACTGGTGTTTCTCATTCACTAATTAGGTTCAGGGAATGACAGAAGCGTTAACCTCAATCGCTTTCATTTTATCACTGATTCTAATAAGAATATACGTTATCAACAGTTGAAAAGGTATGAGACACCTATCCGAACGTAAAGAAAGGAAGCCGCTTTAAAATGGTATCTTGAAAAAAGCAACGGGCTTTACGAGGCGTGCTAGAATAAACCTACATAGGAAGAGAGGAGAAGTTGAATGAGTTCACGTTACATATATGGTGCAACAATCATAGGTGCTGCGTGTTGGGGCTTGATCGGTCTTTTCATTGCGCCTTTATACGAAGTGGGATTTACACCTTGGGATGTTGTAACAATACGAGTTGTGTGTACATTTGTTCTTTTAATCGGAATCATGTTTGTCTTCTACCGAGAGCAGCTTAAGGCACAGTGGAAAGATCACTTTTTCTTTGCATCTGCAGGTATCATTAGCATTGTGTTTTTTAATTATTTCTATTTTGAAGTGTTTTCTGAATCGAGTTTATCGGTTGCCGTTACGTTGCTTTACACAGGGCCGGTATTTGTTACGCTTCTATCGCGTCTCTTTTTTAAAGAACGATTGACGTTTCGCAAAATAATGGCTCTTGGGCTGGCTGTACTAGGTTGTGCATTTGTTGTTGGCTTTTTTCCAGTTGGTCAACAAGAGGTATCCCTATATATAGTGGGATTTGGCTTATTATCCGGCTTTTTTTATGCATTGTATAGTATACTCACAAAGCCTGTTACAAAAAAATATTCAGTGATGACGATCACGACATACGTGTTTTTTTACGCAAGCGTATTTATGGTGTTGAGTAGCAACACGACTCAAAAATGGCATTTGTTTTTAAGCGCTGAAGTGCTCATTAGTGCCTTTCTACTTGCCTCGATTTCAACAGTAGCAGGTTATATTTTCTATACCATCGGCTTAAAGCATTTAGAAGCAAGTAGAGCATCCATTCTAGCTACGGTAGAACCTCTTGTAGCCGTGGTGACAGGCATGATCCTTCTAGGAGAAGTGTTAACGCTTTGGCAAATTGTCGGCATACTCTTTGTGCTATATGCGGCCGTTTTAGTCGTAGAACGAAAGAGTAAGACCGTATATGTGAACAATGAATAGGAAAAGTAGCCTAATGGGTGTGCGTGATACGAAGACAAAATAAATTTAATAAAAGAACGAAACAGGTTCACATTACCATGAGGTAATGTGTTTTTTTATAGGATCGTTCAAAAAAAGCGTCTTCTGTATAAGTACAGTCTTTTTTGTAGAAATTAACTGTACTAAGGAAAGGAACTGTTTATGAAAACGTTAACTGAAATAGAATCTTTTTTTCGGCAACAGCTTCATCATTCAAGCGATGTCGTCCTGCGACCATTGACGATACAAGGCCAGCAAGCTTTCCTTGTATATTTAGATACACTAGTAGATGAAATGTGGCTAGAGCAGGCGTTATATCAGTCATTTTTTCGGAAAGAAGAGTCTTCTCTTCCGACTGTAGAAAGTCAAGCAATCGTATCAACAGAAAGGCTGCATTCAGCTGAAGAGTGCTTGCCTCTTTGCTGGACTGGTCATGCCATTCTTGTGTTCGGCTCTTCATCCATACAATACCTTGCACTAAAGACACCGAGCACACAAAACAGGTCCATTGAAGAGCCAATTAATGACCGAGCTTTACGAGGAGCCCATGATGGATTTATTGAAGACTTAACGACCAATTTAAGTTTAATTCGTAAGACTGCTCGAATTGAAAATTTGGTGATTCAAACGCAAGTGGTTGGTCAATCGTTAAAAAAAGAAGTCGCAATGGTTTACATCGAAGGGAGAGCGGATTCGACTATTGTAAAAGACATTAAGAAGAAGCTAAGAGATATAAAACAAGATATTATTAGCTCACCTGGAACGCTGAATGAACTCTTACAAGGATCAAAGAAAACGTTTTTCCCGCAGATACTTTATACGGAGCGTCCAGATTCAACGGTTGGAAATTTAGCAGAGGGAAGAATCGCCTTATTAATAGAAGGAAACCCAACAGCATTAATTTTGCCAGTATCATTTTTTAGCTTTATGCAATCTGTTGATGATTACAATGTTCATTTCGTGCTGGGTAGTTTCTTTAGACTAATACGAACTATTGCGTTGCTTATCTCTATTCTATTGCCATCTCTTTATATTTCGCTTGTGGCGTTTCATTTTGAGATCATCCCACAGCCGTTAATCATATCGGTGAAAAGTTCTTTACAGAACATTCCTTATCCTCCTCTCGTTGAAGCGTTAATTATGGAATTTACAATTGAATTAATTCGTGAAGCAGGGCTAAGGCTTCCTGCACCAATTGGTCAGACAATTGGGATTGTCGGAGGATTAGTCATTGGCGAAGCCGTCGTAAATGCAGGATTAGTATCCAATATTATGATTATCGTTGTAGCCGTTACGGCAATCTCTTCCTTTGTTATTCCTAGTCCTGAAATGGGTTCAGTCGTGAGATTATCTCGCTTTCCGCTCATGCTTTCGGCAGCGACATTTGGATTAATTGGTGTTGTCTTAACGTTTTTTGTTATTTTGATGCACTTAATTAAACTTGATTCTTTTGGCATTCCCTATCTAACGCCGATTGCGCCATTTAATCGCAAAGGGCTTAAGGATGCAATGGTGCGCTTTCCGACCTGGCTTATCCAACGTCACACGGAAATGTCTTCAAGTCATCCATTAAAAGGGAATCAAAAAAAATAAGAAAGGATTCTCATTATGGAGCAATCCCCGACACTAGGAAAGACACAACTCTATTGGTTTTTTGTTCACGCTCAAATCGGTGTTGGTCTTTTTTCATTACCAAATCATATCTATCAATTTGCAAAAACGGACGGGTGGATCTCGTTACTACTTGCAAGCATCGTTGTTCAAGTGGTCCTCTATTGTTTGTATTTGCTACACAAACGTTATCCTCATGACTCGATATTCAAAATCTGTGAAAGGGTTTGTGGAAAATGGATAGGGAAATTTTTTATTCTTTTATTAATGATCTATTTTACCTTATTAGCGGGGCTTGTCTTAAAAGGGTTTACGCAGCTTATTGCCATATGGATTTTAAGTAAAACACCAGAGCCAATTTTTATGATTTTGTTTTTGTCAGCATGTGTACCTATGTTATTTTCTCCGCTTAAAGCAATTGGTCGTATGCTAGTGGTGACGGCTCCTATTGTCTTAACGATTCCTATTATTGTAGGGTATGCCTTTATTTATGGAGATTATTTAAATCTATTGCCACTTGGAGTAGCTGATTTCTCAGCTATTACAAAAGGGATATTTGCATCCATGTTTTCCATAAACGGCTTTATTGTGGTGGCGGTTGTCTTACCCCATGTGGAAGGAACACCAAAGCAAAAATTTAAAGTATTGTCCGCTGCGCATTGGACTGTAGCACTTATTTACACGATTGTGTTACTGACCTCTTTTCTCACTTTTAGTCATGGAGAAATGAAGCTTCTTCCTGAGCCTTATTTATATATGATTAAATCCTTCTCGTTAACGATTATAGAAAGACTTGATTTAATTTTTCTATCCTTTTGGTCCATTAGCATTATTACAACGTATGTCATCTTTATCTACTGTGGTGCTATAGGGACGATGAAGCTTTTACAAACAACTCGATATCGTCTTATCGTCATTATTCTTCTGTTAGTGACTTTTTCCATTGAGTTTTTGCCTACTTCTATTAACGAATTTAGCCAAATGGTCACGTATATTAATAAGCCAAGTGCGTACTTAACGTTCTTACTTCCTGTCTTATTGGTTCTTTTATCAAGTGTTAAGAAAAAGGAGACGCGATTATGAAGAAAATAATACTAATGATCATACCGTTGCTTCTAATGACAGGCTGTTGGGATGAGCGACTTGTGAAAGATATTAACCTCATTTATTCGCAGGCACTTGATAAGACGGATGAAGGTTTAATTGAAACGACCATTGTGACGATTGGTGGAGCGCCCAATGAAAGTGGAGCGCAAGTGAGTACGCAAAAACCAGCGATAATCTCTGCAATGGGTAACACGCCTCGTGATAGCCGGATGAATTTGGATCGGAAGGTATCTGGTGAATTATATGCTTCAAAAAACCGTGTAACGCTCTTAAGCCAACAACTTGCAGAAGAAAACATTTATTCTATGCTGGATGTCCATTTTCGGTCGCCACTTTCCACAACCAATGCTCGTTTGGCGGTTGTTAAAGGTGATGCGAAAAAAGCGTTGCACGTTAAAGTAGCCGAAACCCCACTCATTAGTAATTATCTAGGAGATTTGCTTTTAGGGCTAGAGGAAGTAGAATCAATCCCAAAAGCGTCGATGGAGGATGTATTAAGCGCCTTGTTTGACAATGGTACTGATTTTGTATTGCCGCTATTACATGTGATTGATCATGAGAATGTTGTGGTGGATGGAGTAGCGTTATTCGCTAAGGATCACATGAGCGGGGAAATAAACGCCGATCAAACGTTGCGATTATTGCTAATGGATGTGGACAGGAGAAAACCGAGTCGCTTTAATTTACGGGTAACCGAAAACGAAGAAGATCGTGTAAATAATTATGTTACCGTTGATGTTGAAGAAAAAAATAGAACGTTAAAAATAAAAAAAATGGCTCCTAAACAATTTTCCGCTCACATTGATCTTGATTTAATCTTAAATGTGGTGGAGTACCCAAAAGACACACTATATATTGAGGAGAACGTCATAAAATTAAACGAAGAAATAAAAAAACAGTTGCAATTCGAATGTGAAGAAGTGCTGCGAATCATTCAAGAAGCAAACTGTGATTATTATGGGCTTGGCAAGCATATTCGTGCTTATCATTATAAGGATTGGGAAGCGATAAACTGGGAGGAAGACTATGCCAACACTCCATTTACCGTTTCTGTTCAGACAAAGGTTGTTTATCACGGTATTATTAATTAAGTCAGGGTTTACTCGCGTCGATTAGTAAAGAAGCAAATTGGAGCGTGCCATTTTGATTTCGATGGTCAAATCGTTTTGAGCGATAAATCATACCATCTTCTTTGTTCCAGTCATTCTGATGAAACCGACCATTCTCATCATGGTATTCTAACAGTGAAATGTGAAAGCCGGCAGTCTCAAAAAGCGAGCAAAGTGTACGATAGGTATGAACGACTTTATGGCTACTAGCAGGATGATCTGAGGGGCCTGGTCCACCAATTTGTACAGCAGTCTGGTACGCCTCGTTAGGGAAATAGCGATCAGGTACGGCACAACGAACATACCCTCCTGGTTTTAAAAACTCATAACAAAGAGCGGCAGCTTGAGTCCCTTCTTTAATCGTAAGGTGTTCCCAGACATGTTCTGCTAAAATAACAGAAAGGCTTGATGGCTCAAAGTACGTCAGCCAATCTTCTCGCTTTATAAGATTTAGCTCATCTTCTTGTAGATGAAGCCATCCAGAGTTATTATGATACTCACCAGCACCAACAACAATCTTTGTTTTTTGGTTTCTTGTCATATACGATCTCTTCCTTCCAACGTGTTTGTCCTGTTTCTTCTATTAAAGGATGAATGAATCCTGCTTAAATCGTGACAAGAATGTTTTGATACTCTCCGGAACGGTTATGGGAATAGTATAGACGAGAAAAGGGAGATGATGAAAACATGTCAACAGTACTTGCAGGGATTCAGCTTCTGCCGAACCTTAAAGAAGACCATACAGGAGGAATGATTGATCATTCTCTACAGTTGGTTGAAAAATCTGGTCTTAGATATGAGGTAGGACCACTGGAAACGGTTGTTGAAGGCGATTTAGAATCGGTTATGGGTCTTATTAAAACAATCCAAGAGGACGCTATTCAATCAGGGGCCGATGAACTACTGTCTCACGTAAAGATCCATTACCGTAAACACGGCGTTTCGTTTGAAGATAAAAAATAAAAGGTCAGTTATGCGCGTATGCCAATAGGGATGCGCGCATTTTTTAAAAGGAAGTGTGTAGAGTTGGATAAGCATACGGTTTTGTTAATTGTAGATTTAATTAATCCATTTGATTTTAAAGACGCTGAGAAGCTCTATGATGCGTCTTATACATGTGCACAACAAATTGCCAAATTAAAAGATACCATGCAAGAAAAGGGTTATCCAGTTATCTATGTAAACGACAATTATGGTCACTGGAAATCTGAATTTACCCAGCTGTATCATTACATTGTCGAAAATGAACTTCCTGGCTCGCCGATTGCAACATTATTAAAGCCAAGTGAGCATGAATATTCTGTTCTGAAGCCTCAATTTTCCGGTTTCTTTGCTACACCTTTAGATATGCTTTTAAAAAGAATGGAAGCAAAAACGCTTATTATAACAGGTGTTGTCGGAAACATGTGTATTGAATTTACTGCGAATGATGCGTACATGCTCGGTTATCATTTAATTATTCCTAGGGACGGTTTTGCGTCTTTTACAGAACAGGAATATCAACAATCGTTAACTCATTTTGAGGAGATTCTTAAAGCAGATACACGATCTATTGAGGAACTAATACAAAAAAGGGATCGCTAAGGGCGATTCCTTTTTTCGTTTGTCTGCTCTGTTATCCAAGAAATAACGATCTCGATGATCGCTTCTTGCTGCTCGGCTACAGAAAGATGTGCATCCCCATCGCCAGTTTGTTCACCGTATAGACCAAAATATGCATGGTTGCCGCCTTCAATTTCAATAAAGTCGGTCGTATCTGGAAGGTTTTTGCTATTATCTTCAATTTTCTCTGGTGTGCTTAAGCCGTCTTCGGATGCACTAAGAGAAAGGACTGGGAGAGAAGAGGAGTGTAAAGATTCATTGCTCGCTGCATACGAACCGAATAAAAGTAAGCCCGCAATCGTCTCCAAGTGGTTATCTGCATACATCGCTGCAGCTGCACCACCCATAGAATGCCCACCTATATACCAATGAAGATCAGGCTCCCTTTGGATTAACTCTTCTGCTTTAGCACTATCAAAAATTGAGAGGTTTAACGTAACAGACGGAATAGCTACCGTTATACCTTGCTGAGACAATTCTTGCGCGAGGTAAGCATACGCTTCTGGTTCTACTTTCGCCCCAGGATACAAAACGAACCCGGTGTCCGCATTAGAAGCAGAATAAATAATCCAATCATCGTTTATAGGAAGAGGTTCATTTAATTCAACACCTTCAGCATTGATCAGCTCATAGGTGAACTGAGTCCAGACGAAGAAACCTGCCCCTAGAAGAAGGATAATTCCTATAAAACCAAGAAATATCCATTTTAGTCCTTTTTTCATGTAATGGTTTCCTTTCAGTAAGTCATCTTTCCTATTATGATCATAGAGGATGTTTTCATGCAATTCAACGCAGGAAGTCAGTAAAGCTTAGTTAAAAAGAGGTGGATTATGATTGTATCGATTACAAGACTACATTTGAGAGGGATTCGGACACTGCCAACGTTTGCTTGGATGACTGTTCGCTCACATTTTCAAATACGTAAAACAAAGGGGCTCGAACACGTTTCGTACCGAAAAGAAGGCATGTTAACGTATTGGACTATGTCGATTTGGCATTCCCCTGAAGACATGAAGGCCTTTAGAAATCATGGAGCACACCTAAGAGCAATGAAACATTCTAGGCAGCTGGCAGATGAGTTACAATACATTCAATTTTCGACAACGTCAAAAACATTGAGCTGGGATGAGTGCAAAGAAAAGCTTCATCAAAAGTATCGAGCTAATGAGTTAGTAACAGAAAAGAACGGCTTATGAGGCGTTTCATTTATTATTCAAATGACATCTAAAAACAAACAAATGTAAAACCCGGAGGAGCGCTCTATTCCTCCGGGTTTATTTTATTTAGTGATCACTCTTTTTCTTACCTCAATATTTCCTTGGACAGCACGAGAATAAGGGCATACTTGGTGTGCCTTTTCAACAAGTTCTTCTGCTTCTTGCTGAGACACACCATTCATTTCGACAATTAATTGTGCACTTAACCCGAATCCCTCCGGTTGTTTATCAATACTAATTTCTGCTGTAACTTCAGAAGTGATTCTTTTCTTTTTTTGCCCTGCGACCAAGTGCAATGCGCTATCAAAGCAAGCGGCATAGCCAGCAGAAAAGAGTTGTTCAGGGTTCGTGGTGCCTGCTTTTTCATTTCCGCCTAATCCTTTAGGTAATGAAAGCGATAAGTTTAACGTACCGTCCGATGATTCTACCTTTCCCTGACGTCCGCCTGAAGCTTTAGAAGATGCAGTATATAAAGCCATCGTACCCACTCCTTTTAATTTTGTGCAATTTAATTGTACACAACTTAATTGCGTTGTGTCAATTTGTTTGATGACAGTTCAGAAATTGCTATAATATCCTTAGGAGTGAGCCACTATGATAAATGAGATATTGAGATTAGATAACCAAATTTGTTTTCCATTGTATGCTGTAAACAAGGAGATGACTAAACGGTACCGACCATTGCTGGAAGAACTTAATGTCACCTATCCGCAGTACTTGGTCTTGCTAGTGTTATGGGAAAGTGGTGAAATGTCCGTTAAAGAACTAGGTGAACGTCTCTTTTTGGATTCAGGAACCTTGACCCCGATGTTGAAAAGAATGGAAGAGAATGAATTCATCGCTCGCAACCGTTCAAAAGGTGACGAGCGTGTTGTAAATGTCACTTTGACTGAACAAGGTGAGCAGGCTAGAGAGAAAGCAACTAAGATTCCGTTAAGATTTCTAGAGCAAACGAATTTAAATGAAGAAGAACTGATGCAGCTAAAACGAATTTTGGCTAAAATGCTTAAAAATAGTGAATAAGCATCTGCGCTTTAATGCAATAACCGTGCTTCAGAGTAGGCTTAAAATAAAAAAGTAAATGTGAAAATAATGAGGGTTTGTATGAATCTATTCATTTTAGGAGCAACAGGGCGAGTAGGAAGGTTTATTCTACTAAACGCGCTTAAGGATAAAAACAACGTTACAGCTCTTGTGCGAGACCCTGAAAAACTAGATAGCTTTCTTAATGATGCACATTTGACTATAGTTCGTGGAAACGTATTAAACCGAGAAGATATACGTGGCGCCATAAAAAATGCTGATGTCGTCATAAGCGCTCTCAATACCGATGGAACTACTACGTTATCCGAAAGCATGCCTCAAATAATTGAAGAAATGCAACGAGAAGGAATCAAAAGGATTATAACAATCGGTACTGCAGGTATATTAAACAGCAGAGAATATGTTGATCTATTAAGATACGCTTCCCCAGAATCAAGGAGGAGGTCAACTCGCGCCGCTAAAGAACATCATAAAGTGTATGATTTACTGAAACAGACCAATTTAAACTGGACCATTGTCTGTCCTACTGCCCTTTCAGAAGCAGAAGCAGAAGGGGAATACCGTACAACAGTTGATTTCCTACCTGAAAATGGGAGAAAAATATCCATTAAAGACACTGCGGATTTTGCGTATATGCAGATTTTAAATCATACCCACATAAAGGCTCGTGTCGGAATTGCTTATTAAAAAGAAAAGAGAACGACTTTCTTGAACAACCGAACATCATACAAATAAATCCCTATAAATTTCCAGTGATACGCGAGCGTATTTTCTGTTTTTTCTCTTGAATAAGAATGTACGTTCGTATATAATGAGTGAAAATAAGGGAGGGCTTGCTATGACCAAAGGGGTTTTAAATCGGGCGTTAGAACGTAAAGAATGTGTCACGTTAATTTATTTGAATAAAGAGGGAGTCATTTCCCAAAGAGTGATTACGGTGCTTCAGTTGAAAGAGCGCTGGTTTGTCGCCTATTGTCACAGCAAGCGCCAACGAAGAGTGTTTAAGTATGAGAATGTCCTCTCGTTGAATCAAATTAAAAGAACGGTTTCATAGTAGTGGATAATTCTTATAACAACAGTTACTCATTGTATCTCTTTCTAAACTGTACCCACGAATTTTTGATACCGGAATAAGCACCAACTGCGGCATTTCCATAAAATAATCCCATGAAGATTCCAGTCAATAAGTTGTGTGGATGACTAATAAAGATGGAAATACATAATCCAAGCAATGTTGCAACAGTTGGTACAAAAGCAGACTTTATCGGAAACATCATTTTTATAGCTTGTGTCAGTAGAAGCACGCTGGGAACGGCAATAACACCATCCCATATGTTTGTGTGAATGGTTGGATAGTCCATGTTATCCATCCTTATTAATTTTTTACTAGCTTGTGCAGTAAATGGAGAATTATTCAAGAGAGTTCACAGTTGTTTTGTGAAACAGTAGAGAGCTAATTAAACGTTTGATTAATAAAGTTGTGTTCGCTTAAAAGCATACTTCCTATGAACTGGCCTTCGTCTATTGTTTGCTCTCGCTGGAGGGGCTGTTTTCGTCTAAACTGACAACAATGAGAATGAAGTTTTTTTATTCTAACGACAAGGGAGAGCGCATATGAACGATAACGTGATGATAAATCTTTCCATTGAAGATAAAGAAGTACCCCTATTAAGAGAAAGCGTAGGCTGGGCAAGAAGAGATCAAGATTACCCGCTTCTTTTTGAGCGCTGTACCTTTTGGGCAGGGATGAGAGGAAAGCACGGAGAACTCATTGCATTTGGTTATCTATGTGGAATGGGTTTAGAGCATGGATACATAGAAGACGTGATCGTCCACCCAGCGTATCAAGGTCTTGGTATCGGTGCTAAATTGGTGAAACGTCTGCTAGTCGAAGCAGAGACAGTTGGTATAGAAGTTGTCACAGTGACTTTCGATACAAAACATGCATCTTTTTATCAACGATGTGGGTTTACGTGTGGAGGGGGAGGGGTTTGGCGAAAAAGAAATAGGTAAAGCAAGGAGGAACGATATGAATAAAAAAAGACTCATTTTCGTTCTATGGCTCGTTTTGTTTCCACTGGTCACAACGGTATGCTTGACGCTGTATCGTTTCTTTAGAGGCTTTGAAATAGGGATAGAGCAAATGACCCCTCATTTTCTGGCGTTTGTGGTGACCGGAGCAGTGGCTCGTTTCATATGGTATCAAAGTGAGACCATACATCAAAAAGGAAAATAAAACTGTTTACGTATGGAGATGGAGGCTGAGTCGATGCTTCTTTTTTTAGGTTGCCGTGATCGTTCCTTAACAAACTTTTATAGAGACGCTCAATGTCAGCAACTCTCTTTTTTTAGAATAGTAAGCAAGTTAGAAGTAGGTAATTAAATTTGATATTTCATATAATTCATACTTGACAAATAAGATTAATCAGATTAGAGTCTATGTAACGACGAACACATTCATTTTAAGAGAGGGTGACCGGCGATTAAAGTGGAGCAACAAGTAGTAGATGAGATTGTGACACAGTTAGAAAAGCTTGAATATGGTTCATTACTCATTACAGTACATAATGGCAAAGTCACACAAGTAGATTGTACAGAGAAACGTAGATTGAATAAAAATTAGGCTGATCGGTCAACCGAAAGCTCACCAGAATGATGTGGTGGGCTTATTTTATTTCAAAAGGAGTGATGATAGGATGCATGTTCTTTTTTTATCAGGAAGTCCTAACCGATTATCAAAAACGAATGCTGTACTTAAAACGGTACAACAATCGATTGAAGTACCTTATAGTACGTCTACAATTGACATACTTGACGTACCTGCCGATGATTTAATGCAGGCAAGGTTTCAGTCTCCAGCAATTGAGAAAGTGAAAGGAGAGATAGAGAACGCAGACATTGTTGTAATTGGCAGCCCCGTTTATAAAGCGTCAGTTCCTGGCGTGCTAAAAGCATTGCTCGATCTTTTGCCTGAAGGAGCCTTAATAGGGAAAGTTGTATTACCCGTAGCAACTGGCGGAAGTATCGCTCACTATTTGTCTTTACAATATTCATTGCTTCCAGTTCTTCATATACTTGGAGCTACCTCTATTATCAAACCGATTTTCGTCTTAAGTGAGCATGTTCAGCTAGAAAATGGGGTTGCGCGCATTCAAGATACACAGTCATTAAAAAGGATAGATGAGGCTATTTCCAAGGTGAAACAATCCCTTAAACAAGCATCCTATACAAACGTATAAACAGAGTCGACCAGAACACTGGAGATGTGCTTAAAGCAGGTTTCATAGTGTTTTTTTTAATTTAAATGAAGGAGTGGGTACGTAATGGCAAATCGACATATGCATTTAGGGGCTTTTCTTATGACACCTGGTCACCATGTTGCAGCATGGAGGCACGAGGATAGTGCAAACGATGCAAAGGAGTGGCTCTCAGCAGACTATTATGTCCGTTTAGCCCAACTAGCAGAAAAAGGACTATTTGATATGGTATTCTTTGCGGATCATTATGCGGACCGGACGAAACGAGAAGAAGATGTCTCACATAGTGTGACGGCCCGATTAGATCCTATTCTTCTCTTATCTGCAATGACCCATGGAACGTCGCGTATTGGATTGTGCGCTACTGCATCGACGAGTTTCTATGAGCCTTATTATCTAGCTCGTGCATTTGGAACCATTGATCATTTAAGTCATGGTCGAGCGGCCTGGAATGTGGTAACGAGCGGTAATGCTTACGAAGCGCTAAATTTTAGTCGCGACGCTCATTATGACCATGCACTTCGATACGAACGTGCAACGGAAAGCTTGAAGGTGGCGAAAAAGCTTTGGGCAAGTTGGGAGGAAGACGCCATTGTTTTAGATAAGAAAGCAGGACGTTTTACAGATTCGTCAAAAGTGCGAACGATCGATCATGAAGGTCATTTCTTCTCCGTTCCTGGTCCATTGAATATACCCCGTCCCGTTCAAGGTCACCCAGTTATTGTGCAAGCTGGATCGTCTGAACCTGGGAAAGAATTAGCCGCTTCATCGGCTGAAGTTATTTTCACCGCTTGGAAAACAAGAAAAGATGCAGAAGTATTTTATCGTGATGTGAAGCAACGATTGGTCAAGTACGGCCGGGATGCGAATGACTTAAAAGTAATGCCGGGTGTAATGCCGATCATTGGAAAGACAGAGGAGGAAGCGAAAGAGAAAGCGGCACATTTCCGCTCATTAATACCAGAAGAAGCGGGGCTTCGCTTATTATCAGGGTTGTTAAACTTTGATTTAACAGGCTATCCACTTGATGGACCACTCCCCGATCTTCCTCCGGTTGAAACGAATAATGGGGCGAAAACACGATTCGAACTTGTGACGAAACTGGCCAAAGTAGAGAATTTGACCATTCGTCAACTGTATCAACATATTGCAGGTGCAAGAGGCCATCGTGAAATCTATGGCACGCCTGAGCAAATTGCAGATCAGCTGCAGGATTGGTTTGAAAATGGTGCTGCAGATGGCTTTAATATCATGGCACCACTATTACCAGATGGACTAGAAGAATTTATTACGGAAGTCATCCCCATTTTGCAAGAAAGAGGCTTGTTCCGTACGAACTATGAAGGAAGAACGTTGCGTGATCATTTGGGATTAAAAAAACCTAATGCTGCAGAGGTGTTACAGCGTTAAGGGGGTTGGTTAAGTTGAATTGGAAACAATCGATGATGATGTTGGGGGCCTGCGTCTTAGCTTCTTGTTCAAACCATACGAGTGCCCAAGTGGAAGAAGGAATTCCTGTTCTTCGTTACCAAGGAACAGCAAATACTGTCATGCCGTGGGAACTCGCTGATGACCTAGGTTATATGAATGGGATCAAGTTGGAATGGATTGGTGATGGAACGAGTGGACCGGAGAGTATTCAAGCAACGATGACAGGGGATGTAGAGTTTGGTGGAGCGTTTAACGGTGCCATCCTTCAGCTACAATATGCAGGGGCTGGTGTGACATCGGTCATTCATTATTACGGGTCCGATGAAGAAACGTATGCAGGATACTATGTCTTGGAAGATAGCCCGATTAAAGAAGCGGACGATTTAATCGGTGGAAATGTTGGTGTTAATACGTTAGGTGCCCATCATGAATTTTCAACAGTAGAGTATGCGCGACAGAATGGATTAACGAAAAGTCAGGTCGATGACATCGGTCGAATCATTATCCCTCCTGCGTCAGGTGAACAGGCGCTGCGTTCTGGGCAGTTGGAAGTAACGACGTTGAGCGGTATTATTCGAGATAAAGCATTGGAAACAGGAGGTTTGCGCCCGCTCTTCAAAGATATCGATTTATTTGGTCCATTTAATGCTGGAAGTATCGTCTTTAGAGATGATTACATAGAAGAACAGCCCGAGGCGGTCGAGGTATTTGTCAGTGGAATGGCAAGAGCCATTGAATGGATGAAAGAGAATGAAGCAGAAGTTGTGCGGGAACGAATGCGAACTATCGTTGAAACAAGAGGTCGAAATGAACAAACGGATTTAATTGACTACTGGAAAAGCAGTGGAATCGAATCTCCTGGAGGTGCGATTCGTCAGATTGATTTTGAGCGATGGGAAGATTGGTTAGTCGAAGAGGGGCGAATGTCAAAAGGTGAAACACAAATGGATGAGGTGTATACCAATCGGTTTAATCCATACCTGAACGAATTAGAGGAAGGAAGTGAATGAGGTGGGACACATCGCAATTAAAGTAGATAACTTGACTCATCAATTTAAAGGAAACCGAAACGAGACCGTGACCGCCATTTCAAACTTAAGCCTGTCTGTTGAGAAAGGAGAATTCTTTGTTATAGTCGGCCCGAGCGGGTGTGGCAAATCGACCTTGCTTGATTTGCTTGCTGGGTTACAGCTACCTACTCAAGGGCGCATCGCTGTAAATGGAAAGCAGGTGTCTAAACCGAGTTTAACTCGGGGGTTTGTGTTTCAACAATATGCCCTGTTGCCATGGAGAACAACAATTGAAAATGTAGCCATTGGCTTAGAAGAATTAGGGTTAAAGCGAAAAGAACGTCTTGCCAAGGCGGTTTCGTATATTGAACTTGTCGGGTTAAAAGGGTTTGAAGAGACGTATCCCCATCAGTTATCGGGAGGAATGAAGCAACGGGTTGCCATTGCACGAAGCTTAGCCTATGACCCCGAGGTTCTTCTCATGGATGAACCATTTGGAGCACTTGATGCCCAAACACGAGAAAGTCTCCAATTAGAGTTACTGGAGATTTGGAGGAAAACGAATAAAACGATTGTATTTATTACACACAGCATTGACGAAGCAATTGTCCTCGGTCAACGTGTCGCGGTAATGAGTCAAAGACCTGGAAGAATCTCACATATTGTGGATACACCATTATTTGAAACGAAAAAAAAGGAAGACCCCCGTTCATTACCAGCATTTGCTATGCATAGACAAAACGTATGGAACTTGCTACATGGAGAGGAGGAGGTGTATGCATGGAACGAATAACCCATGTGCCTGAAGCAAATCGGCAATGGTCAGCCCGGTTTAACCGTTATGCTTTCCAGAGTCTATCATTTCTTAAGTCCATAACAGCCATTGCACTTTTCTTTTTGTTATGGGAAATCGCCCCTCGAATGGGTATGGTTGATGCTGTTTTTATGCCGCCTTTCTCTACTGTTCTGGCAAGTGGCTTCGAGTTAGCTTTAAATGGGCAGTTGTTTTCACACATTAGTGCTAGCTTTACGCGGTCGATCATTGGATTTTTAGTAGGAATGATCATTGCGATTCCTCTTGGACTAGTAATTGGGTGGTTTACGACGTTTAGTAAATGGTTAACGCCCCTTTTAGAATTGTTTCGTAATACAGCAGCGCTAGCGGTGTTACCTGTTTTCATCTTGTTGCTTGGAATAGGGGAACTCTCTAAAGTCGCTGTTGTCATCTACGCATGTTTCTTTCCTATTCTCATTAGTACCATTAGTGCCGTTCGACATGTGGACCCCTTATATATAAAAGCAGGGAAATCGTTAGCATTAACGCCTTACCGCTTGTTCATGAAGATAATCTTGCCAGCATCTGTACCAACGATTTTTGTCGGTCTTCGCCTGGCAGCAGCGTCATCTATTTTAGTTTTAGTTGCTGCGGAAATGATTGGAGCCAAAGCAGGGTTGGGTTATTTGATTATTAGCAGTCAACATACATTTCAGATTCCACATATGTATGTGGGCATCCTGACCATCTCTATTATCGGTTTAGGGGTAAACGCGCTTCTTGTTTTTATTGAGAAAAAACTGTTGCATTGGAAATGACATCTAAGTAGTGAAAAAAGCGCTTCAGACAGTGGTTCCTTGGGTTTTCACTCGTCTGGTGCGCTATTTTGTGCTGTTTGTACTTTCACTCTCTATTACCTTTTCCTACGAGATTCGTTTATACAGCTGTCTAACTACTCGGTGGGATGTGCAGAATCAGTCTGGTTTTTTGTCTATAAATAACGTTTCCTAGAATAGGAACAGTTGTCGCTATGTTCTTTTGCTTTAAAAGAATTGGAAGTGCAACAAGTAAAAAGGGAAACATGGCAATACATTGGAACAAAACTAGCAAAAATCTCCTTCAACCAAAAAGCCTATATCATATAAGTTGCTCATTTGGTATGATTTACAGAATCATTGATAGTTTCATAGAAACCTATGTTTAGCTAACCTAATATTCGGGAATGAACGATAGGTAGTTTAAAAGGAGGGGGAAAATGCGTTTTTTAAAAACAGTGACAGCCCTATCGATTATTGTCTTACTCCTGTTTATGACGTATGAACAAGTGAGCGCGTCCACAAACGTTGGTGTCGTTCAAAGTGATGCGCCATTAAACGTAAGAGATCTTCCTTCTGAAGAAGGTTCCATCATTGGGAAGCTCGAACCTGGAAATAAAATTGAATATTTTCACACGTCAACAGACTGGGTTAAAATCACGTATGCTGGACAAGTAGGCTATGTGAGTAAAGCATTTATTAGTGGCACAGCGAGTACAGGGACAACGTCAACAACAGGGCATGTGGAGACGAAGACAGGTGTGATCGCCTCAACGGGTGGACTAAATGTTCGGTCTGGACCACAACAATCGGAAAGCGTTCTTGGGCAGTTGGCAAATGGTACACAAATTGATTACATTGACTTAGGGAATGACTGGGCGCAAATAACCTATAACGGGGCAATTGGATTTATACATACTCATTACATACAATCTATGGTTATGTCACCTACAGTTACTCCTATTGTTAACGAGCCAACAGCGAAGCAAGGTTTTAAAGTCGTACTTGATGCGGGACATGGGGGCTATGATTCTGGTGCTGTTGCAAATGGTCTCTTAGAAAAGCATGTGGTGAGAGCGTATAAGGATGAACTAAAGAGAACGCTAGCAGCAGATGGCATTGATGTTATTGAAACGCGAACAGGTGATGAGTTTGTTTCCCTTTCAAGTCGAGTGAACCAAGCGAATCAAGCGCAAGCAGATTTGTTTCTAAGCATTCACGCTAATAGTTTTGCCGATTCGAGTGTTCGTGGTTTTGAAACTCATTACTACCAATCTAGTAAAGAGGCAGTCGCCATTAATAAGGAAATTAGCCGACTGAACTCTGGTTATACAAGAGGCATCTATCAATCCAATTTCCAAGTTCTGCGTGATTCGAATGTTCCAGCTGTTTTAATTGAAGTTGGTTACTTAACAAATGCTGATGATGCCTACCGTATGCAAACCAATCAGCATCAACAAGAAGTGAGTGAAGCCGTTCGACGTGCAGTACAGCAATTAAAGTAAGCTAGCAATAAGAAGCCTTTCGTTAAGGAAGGTTTCTTTTTTTTTGCAGGATTTGCTCTCGTTTTGTCGAAGGAAAAGAGGCATAATGAGGTGATAAGAGTGGAAGTGTTTCAATCTATAGGGTTGGCAGTACTGCCAGTACTCATCATAGGTGCGTTTGCGGTTTCCGCCATTGCGATAACTGCTGTGAAGGAACAGAAGAAACAACTAGAACAGTTAGAAAGGCGACTTGAACAACTAGAACGACAATCATAGAGAAGAGGATGTGCCATCATGTTTGCACGTAAACTAACAGGACAACTGACACTGAAACTAATTGATTTTCAAGATGCTGATGCGATTTTCACATTAACGAATGAAAATCGGACGTACTTAAAAGAATGGCTCCCCTGGCTCGATCATATTAAAGAAGTAGGTGATACCGCTACGTTTATTCGGCGTTGTTTGCAGAGTCATGCAGATAACAATGGGCTTCATACGGTTATTGTGTATGACAGTCGTGTAGTTGGAATGGCGAGTTTTAATACGTTGAACTGGGCAAATAAAACAGCCTCCATTGGTTACTGGGTGAGTGAAAAGGTTCAGGGTAGAGGCATTGTCACAGCCGTGGCCCATGACTTAACAAACTATGCTTTCCGACAACTAAACATGAACAAAGTCGAAATTCGTGCCGCTTCCGGAAATCGAAAGAGTCAAAGAGTTCCGATGAAGCTTGGCTTTACAAATGAAGGGACGATCAGACAAGCAGAATGGTTGTACGATCATTATGTAGATCATGTTGTATTTGGAATGTTGGCGTCTGAATGGGGAAAGACCGAGTGAATGAGCTCGGTCTTTATTAAGGTTACTAGTGGGCATGTTGTACATGTCTTTTGTAAGAATGAGCCTGGAAAGTAAGGAACGAAACGATGTCGTTTCAAAGCCCTGGAAGAATTAGAGACAATTGTGTTAATGGAGAAGGAAGGGACGACTCTTCACGAGTAAGATGTCATTTCCATTCGTGAGGTTTGTTACATCTCGTTTCTTGTAAGACAGAAGACATTGGTTCCTAATGAGGGCGATACTCTTTTTGTGTTAGGTGCAAACAAGGTTAAAGCAGGGAGTAAAGCTTCTATTAGCATTGTATTGTTACCGAAGCCACAGACGCTGTAACATCCTGCTATTTTTGCTAAATGACAGTATGTCTTTGAAAACGAATGGGTATATTGAAACGATAACGTTCATTTTTCTAGTGAAGGGTGATCATCATGTCCAAATCGGTTCGAATGGAGAAAGCATCGCCTTGTTCGAGGGTGGGCGCTAAGCTAAACATAATGGCTATTGAAAGCATGGCTCAAACAATTGTTGGTTCAGACGATCCTGCTATTATAGAAGAAACGATGAAAGGATTGTGGGAAGGGAAAAACAATCGCTTCAGCCACGAATTTGCTTATGAAGCAAAAGTAGGTAACAAAACACTTGGAATGATTACGTGCTACCCAACAAGCGTCATGAATCAATTAGTTCTTCCGACAGCCAAACAAATTTTGCACATAAGACGATTTGCTATGGTCAACTATGCAGTCAAGAATGTGCGTACCCTCTATGCCATGATGACGATGGAGGAAGGGAAGAAGGATGAGTTTCATATAGGTGCGATGGCCATACTACCTGAAAGCAGAGGGGTAGGTATTGGTGGAATGCTGCTTCATTATGCTGAAGCGCGTGCGAAAGATTGCTCTTTTAAGAAACTATCGCTAACGGTTCGAGAAAACAATCCCCGTGCGAAGCAGTTATACGAGCGGGTTGGCTATCAAGTTGTAGGAAAGATTGATCAAGGATCTTTTAAACTTTTTCGGATGGTTAAAGCGGTGTAGCAGTAGAAAAGCAAGAAAGGAGCGAACGTATGGCTAAGCATATTTACACGATGCCGTTTGCAAGCGTTTATCCACATTATGTGAATAAGGTTGAAAGAAAAGGCCGGACAAAAGCCGAGCTTGATGAGGTCATTCAATGGTTAACTGGCTATCGTCCAGAAGCGCTAGAAGCGCATTTGGAAAAGCAAACAGATATGGAATCGTTTTTTTCAGGTGCCCCAATCATGAACCCATCACGGTCTCTTATTAAAGGTGTTATATGTGGTGTTCGGGTGGAAGATATTGAAGAACCACTTATGAAAGAAATTCGTTACTTGGATAAATTAGTAGATGAGCTGGCAAGAGGTAAGGCAATGGAGAAGGTATTACGAGGCTAGTGAACGGTCGCAACCCACTTTTCTAGTTATCCAAGTCGCTTCGTTTAGTTTCGCTTGGGATACTTAATCACTTTGAGGTGCGTACTTGTTTAGAAGAATGCTTAGGTTTATAGTCAATTTGAAACAAAAAATCTTAACGATGAAGGTGAGAATCCATGAGATTTCAGGATAAAGTTGTATTAATAACAGGTGCTTCTGGAGGGATTGGGATAAAGGCAGCAGAGCTTTTTCAAGCGGAAGGAGCTAAACTCGCTTTAGTCGATTTAAATAAAGAAGCTTTAGAGAAAGCATCTGTTGAAGCAAACCTAGACAAAGACAAAACATTGCTAGTAGCTGGAGATGTTTCTAAAGAGAATGATGTCCAAGCATTTATAGAGAATACTGTTGATCACTATGGACAAATCGATATTTTTATTAATAATGCAGGAATTAATGGTGAATTTGGTTTGTTAACCGAACAAACCCTTGATAATTTTCAAAATGTCTTAAATGTAAATACAACAGGTGTGTTTCTTGGGCTGAAGTACGTGATGCAAGTGATGAAAAAACAACAAAATGGTGTTATCGTGAATACAGCTTCCAACGGTGGGCTGCTTGGCGCACCTGGAATGGGTCCTTATGTGGCGTCAAAACATGCTGTGATTGCATTAACGAAAACGGCCGCTTTGGAAGGTGCTGCGGAAAATATTCGCGTTGTAGCTGTTGCACCTTCTGGAGTAGATACAGCCATGATTCGTTCAATTGAACAAAATACAAACCCAGATAACGTCGATGAAGCACGTAAACAATTCGAAGCGAGTGTTCCGCTTAATCGCTATGCAACAGCAGAAGAGATTGCTAAACTAATGTTGTTTTTATCCTCTGAAGAGGCATCCTTTATCACGGGTAGCTATTATCGGATTGATGGTGGACAAGGGGCAACGTCTGTTTAAATAGCGTTGATGAATCGAAAGAGACGTAAATGTGAAAGAACCTTGTATTCTTTTCGTTAGGTTTTGAATTTCGTCTATTTCCTGCTATGCTAGATCTACAAAAAACTAATGGATAGGGTCTATGGATAAAAAAGGAGGCGATGTAAAAGTGGCTAGGAAGGTTCTCTATGTCTTCATTGCACTTTTACTTGTCAGTGTAGCAGGTATTGTTTTAGTGAATTACATTCCTGAGGAGACGACGATAGAAGAAGAGATTACTCGTTATGAAAGTGAAAACGGTGAAATCACATCTATTCAAATCATACAAGAGTCAAGTGAACGTTCACATTCAACCAGAAGAGAAGTGACGATAGATGACCGTGATAAAATCATGGAACTCTTTGATGGAGCGACCGAACTCGTTCCGAATGACCGTGCACCAACGGTAACGTATCATCTAGAAGTTGAAACAACAGAGCAATCCATTTATACAGCACCGACCATTCTTGTGAGCGATGCCACCTTTGCCTGGGGAGAGAATCGCTTTCATGTTAATGGAGAAAATACGTTATTTGAAGCGATTGAAACAGGTGATTTTGATTGGACGACTGACGAAGAATAGCTCGATAGAGAGGCCTTTTGCGAAGGTCTCTTTTTTTTATTTAACGATTCATTTTAGTGGTAGATTATCTGCCCACTTCTCTTAAGAAAGTGGAAAACTTTGTTAAGCTAAAGTAAACAAAGGTAGATGGAGGGAGTGTGGCAAATGAAGAAACAGGTAGGACTAGCAGTTGGGTTAGGTGTAGGTAGTACCCTTGCAACTCAAGGAGTCTATGCAGAAGAATTTCCTTTACATACAATGGATGCTCAGGAGGCAGAAGGTCAACATTATGTACCCTCAACAGTGGACAATGTTCGCTGGGGAGAACTACCAAACCGGACAAGTGCACCGGTATTAAAGATGGAATCAGGCGAAACCATTACATTTGATACAGTTTCAGCTGAAGGGCTACTTGATGATCAAGGCAGAGATCCTGTTTCTTACTTTGGTCAGTATGGTGTGAAGCCAAAAGATATTCTTTCCGAAGCGATTGCCATTGCGGAATCCGATATTGTCAATCTATTCGGCGAACATGGCCCTCATATTGTGACAGGGCCAGTTGAAATTAAAGGGGCAGAACCAGGCGATGTATTAAAAGTAGAAACGTTGTCACTCACGCCGCGGGTTCCATACGGCGTTATTTCAAACCGACACGGTCGTGGTGCATTACCTGGAGAATTTCCTGAAAATGAAGGACCAGCTGAAGAAGCAAGTGTTGAAAATCCAGAATGGTTTCATAACGTATCCGTTTTCACCCCTATTACAATGCGAAACGGGCAATGGTATGGTGAAATTCCAGGAGAAGATGTGTTTTTTCCACTTCAACCTTTCATGGGAATGATGGGCGTTGCAACCGACACGACCGAAAGAGTAGACAGTGTCCCTCCTACCCGAACAGGTGGGAATATTGATATCAATGACTTAGGTGTAGGGTCAACCCTTTACTTACCGATTGAAGTGGAAGGCGGCCTGTTTTACACTGGTGATCCTCATTTTTCACAAGGAGATGGGGAAGTCGCGTTGAGTGCTCTTGAAGGGTCGCTTCGGGTAACCTTTCGTTTGTCGTTATTAAAAAAAGGTGATCCAGGTATACCCGGAAACGCTCATACGTTTACCCAACCAATTGGTGAAACAGAAGACTATTGGTTGCCAATTGGTCTTGATGAAGATTTAAATGAAGCGATGAAAGATGCCACACGTCAATCGATCGACTTCTTGGAGCATCATTACGGTATGGACCGTGCTAAAGCACTTGCTTACTTAAGCGCAGCAACAGATTTTGAAGTTTCACAAGTAGTGGATCGAACGAAAGGAATTAATGGAAAAATTCGAAAAGCGGATTTTGAAAAAAGGCTGCCCAATGAAGTAGCAGCAACAACAGAAGGTGGACAGTTACCACAGACATCGACTAACTATGTTGCGTGGATAATTGGGGGCTTAAGTGTTGTAGGAGCAGCTTTTGCACTAGGTAGAAGAAAGAAACGATCTGTATAAGAAAAAGAGGCTCAGCATGGCTGTGTCTCTTTTTCTTTTCATGTAAATGAAACATTTTGTTCCAGTAACCGTAGAACATACAAAGGAAACAAGGAGGCGACGGCATGAAACAGGAATGGTTTACTTATGCGATTACGATAGCAGCGCTGACATTTGTTGGCTTCACATCTTTTAATAACACGGCAGCTGCCCTCATATTCGGCATTGGAAGTGGAAGTATTTTTGGCTGGGTCATTGCCTCTATTCCGAAAATAAAACAATGATACTTTACTGTTATCACATTCGTTTATCAAGTTAAAAAAAGGAGCGCCTTTTATGTTTCGTTCATATCGTCAATGGAAACGCCGAAAGAAAGTAAATAAAGTAAAGGAAGGTGACGGGCACGCGCTAAAACCATTCCGTTTTTGGCAGCCATTCACGCGCTCTTTATTTTACTTGGAACTTACTGGTGATGAAGGTGAAACCCATGTGTATGCAGTGAACGTTCATTTTTTTAGCGAAGATAACACGGCAGAGTTATACCTTGATGGTAAGCATATGGCCACCTCAAGTCTTCCGGCGGCTTTCCCTGTACCTGGTGGTGTCATTGAAGTTGGAGCAACAGATTATGGCTTAAGTCGAATGCATTATGTGAGGGAAAGTGATCAACGAGAATACGTGTTACAGCCGGATAAGCGCTCGGGTGAAGGGTTGCGTCTAAGATTGGATCAACGGTTTCCTATAACAAGCAAAAGTTTAGGTCTGTCTGCGGTTATGGTATTGCTCGTCTCACTTATTCTCGGGTTACCACAATTACTAGAGCTCGTTACAAGCATACCGTGGATTCACGAACATATCGGCACTTTCCAGTCTCCAATTACGCTACCTGATTGGGTGAATACAACCCTAATTGTTGCTTCTGTCCTAGCTGGGATTGAGCGCGCGCTGCTGTTAAGAAATCATTGGCTCATTGATATGGAAACAGGCTATTGGGATAGCTAATAGAATCGTAAGAATGCGCGGTTTAGGTTATGATGTAGTTGGTATTATTTCGAATGGAGCGTATGCTTCTTAATGAATGTGGGGAGTAAGATGGAAGATATTTTTATTATTCAGTTAGTCGTAGTACTATTCGTAAGCTCCATTGTACAATTTGTCTTGAAGAAGAAAGTAAAGCGATTTACGACTTCTTTTATTCATGCATCGATTATGTTAACGGTTTTACCAATCATATGGGCAAGAGGTTTTGAATTGCAGGCTGTCCAAGTCACTTTTTTAAATCATCAATTTCTCTACTTTATATCAGCATTTATGCTCGGCATTTGGGGCTTATTCTTGTATTTAATGGTAAGAGAAAATAAGAAAGAAACGGAAAACGCACTCTCTTAAGATGATGAGAGTGCGTTTTTGTGAATTATTTGAGCGTCCATCCATCTGGTAATGTATACGTCATTAAAACATCTGTTTCCTTTAACCGCTCACGAACATAAGAAGAAGTGGATGTTAACGTCGTGTCTGCATAAGCTGGGTGACACATAATCTCTACAGATTGTACGCCTTTATGATCGTCAAGGATGGTGTCTAACTCCTTATGATTGACTCCTTGTTTGTAAAACCTTTCATCAAATGCCTCTGTATACAGCTGCGTCTGTCGAGGCATCTCCTCAAAATTATGCCGCCAGGGAAGTTGATACACTGCCGCTAGTTCTTCTATTACTGGACGTAGATGAGCCCAATTATGGATGTGATGATGGCTATCTAAATGACTAGGTGTTAACCCGAAGTCTAAGAATGTTTCAATTTGCTTCGTCCATTCTCGTAGCACGTCAGCTGGATTGATCAGACGTTCGTTTCGTTGTTCCAGAAGAGGTCTAAATTGACCAAACTGATTTGTAAGGCTTGGAACGTTATCAGCCAAAGGTGTACCGATTGTTAAGGCAAGGTGAACACCTACACGTAAGCTAGGGTGCTGGTGCGCAAGGGCAACGGCATGACGCGTGCCAGGCATATTTACAAGCATGGTCGTAGAAGATACGACTCCATGTAAGTGGCAATCTAAAATACCGTAGTTGACTCCCCGTGATAACCCGAAATCATCTGCATTAAAAACAACAGTAGGCATGTTCGCTAAACCTCCATTAACTGTAGTGTCGTTCAATTTGAAAACTTGCTCGTTCCCCATGGAAATAGGTTTGCGAGTGCTCCGCAATCGTCCCATCTTCTAAGTAAGCGAGCGTTTCCAAGTAAAAGCACGGTGTCTGTTCTTCAGACGCAAGATGTGTGGCAATAGAAGGATCCATCGTCGTTAGTTGAAGGTGTTCCTCTGTTCGTGCAATACGGACGCTGTAGTGATCTCTCAGTGTAGAATACAAAGAAACGGAGCATTGTTCCTCTGAAATACCTGGAGCAATGGTCCAAGGTACATAAGCGATCTCATACTGTAAAGGTTTTTCATCGACGTAACGAACGCGAATGACTTTTTGAATGGCAGCATTGGCATCCGTGTGTAATAAATGGGACAACTCTTCATCAGCCGGGATAACTTGTAATGACAATACCTTAATGAAAGGTTTTTTTCCTTGTGAAGTGACTTGTTCCGTAAAAGAGGTAACCGTTTGGGATAAATTTGTGCGTATTTTCGGCTCCGCGACAAAAGTACCTTGTCCTTGTCTTCGAACCACATAGCCTTCCTGGCTGAGCTGTTGAAGAGCAGTACGGACAGTGGTGCGACTCACACCATATGTGTCACAAAACTCAGCTTCAGTCGGAAGTTGTGATTGAGGTGCGTATTCGTTTGCTTCTATCTTTTCGATAATGTTTTCTTTGATTTGCTGGTGCATCGCAGACATTGGCATGACCCCTCCAGATTCTATACCTTTATTGTATCATAAATGATGGGAAGTTTTCATACAAAGGTAATGACAAAATAGAGAATTACTTTTAAAGTTGTTATTACAAATAGTGCTGTACATTTCTTATTTGTTATGATAAATTGTAGTTGTATTAAGAAAGCGATTTCAATAAACAGTTATACCTACAAATAGAGTAGTAACAGGAGGGGCTATATGATGTTGAAGCTTGTCATCATAGGTGGAGGATCTAGCTATACGCCAGAAATTATAGAGGGCATGATTGACCGTCACGATCAATTCCCTGTGACGGAAATAGCGCTAGTGGATATTGAAAAAGGAAAACAAAAGCTAGACGTCATTTCACGTTTAGCAAAGCGAATGGTCAAAAAATCAGGAAAAGACATTACGATTACAGCTAGCCTTGATCGTCGAAAGGCATTAAAACATGCTGACTTCGTGACAAGTCAAATTCGAGTGGGGGGATTGAAAGCAAGAGAAAAAGACGAACGAATTCCACTTTCTTACGGTGCTTTAGGGCAGGAAACAAATGGTGCAGGAGGAATCTTTAAAGCTTTGCGAACGATACCGATTTTGTTAGAGGTTTCAAAGGATATGGCTGAGCTTTGTCCAAATGCATGGCTGATCAACTTCACGAATCCTGCTGGAATGGTAACAGAAGCTTTGTTGAAATATGGTTCTCATAAACGCGTCATCGGTGTGTGTAACATTCCATTTAATATGCGAACAGGTGTGGCAGAAATTCTAGGCTGCCAGACGGAAGACGTTGAAATTGAATTTATTGGCTTAAATCATTTTGTATTTGGTCGTCGCGTGCTTGTAAAAGGAGTGGACTATACATCGATTGTGATTGAGCGATTAAAAGATCCGTCAAATCAATATTCACCAGCAAATATCGTATCAGAAGGATGGTCGTCTACATTTTTATCTTCTTTTATGATGCTGCCGAATCCTTACCATAGCTATTACTTTAAAGGGGCAGAGATGCTAGAGAAAAGTTTGAAAGAGTATTGGGAGAATGGAACACGGGCTGAAGTCGTCCAGCAAGTAGAAGAAGAGCTCTTTAAAAAATATGACGATAAAGAGTTAACAGAAAAGCCTACCGAACTTGAGAAAAGAGGAGGGGCTTTCTATAGCGATGCTGCTTGTAACGTTATGACAAGTATCTATACAAATAAAGGCGATATTCAAACCGTTAACGTTCAAAATAATGGAACCATATCAGACTTACCGAACGATGCTGTCATTGAAACCAATGCTGTCATGGGGGCAGAGGGACCACGACCAATTTCGATAGGAGCGCTTCCACTCTCGATTCGAGGCATCATTCAATTGATGAAGAATATGGAGGAATTGGTCATTGAAGCAGCTGTAAAAGGCGATCGTGAGCGCCTGTATCAAGCGTTAGTCATCAATCCTCTTGTTCGAGAAGAAACGCTTGCAAACGATTTAATGGAAGAGTTATTGGAAGCACATAAAGAAGATTTGCCACAATTTTATCAGCAAGTATAAAAAGGGGGAATTTTTATGATGCAATGGTTAGAAAGAAATGTTGTGCCGGTAGCGGGGAAAATTGGCGCACAAAGGCATTTAGTTGCCATTCGAGATGGGTTCGTGAGCGTCATTCCTCTAATTATTATTGGCTCGTTTGCCATCCTACTTAACAATTTTCCACTACCGACAATCGAACGATACCAAGCGTTTATGATGGGGATTTTCGGTGAGAACTTCACTATGTTTGGTGGGAATATATGGGATGCCTCTTATGCAATTCTGGCTCTCCTTGTTACGATGGCCATTTCCTATCACCTAGCTCGTTCCTATCATGTTGATGGGTTAGCAGCAGCAATCTTATCGGTTTCCACATTCGTTATGCTGTCGCCGTTCACTGAGGATTGGGGACTCTCACTAGCATGGACAGGATCACAAGGTTTATTCGTTGCGTTATTTAATGCAATCATTGTAACTGAATTATTCCGAGTACTCGTAAATTCTAGATTTACAATTAAAATGCCACAGGGAGTACCTGAGGGTGTAACGAAATCTTTTCGCTCACTAATTCCATTTCTTATAATTCTCATAGGACTTAGCTTGCTACAAATATTTATGACGTTAGTTGTTCAGTTAAGCGTGCACGAATTAATCTTTGAATGGATTCAAACACCCTTATTAAAATTATCAAATTCATTACCAGCAGCACTCATCGTTGTGTTCCTTAATCATTTCTTATGGTTCTTCGGTTTACACGGAACGAATATTATGTCACCGATTATGGAAGGTGTATACTTATCAGCAAGTATTACAAATACGGAGCTGGTTCAAGCAGGAGCGAGTATTTTTGGGGATGAACTAGCCATTGTAACGAAAGCATTCTTTGATGCCTACGTGTTTATGGGTGGATCTGGAACCACATTGGCGCTCATTGCCGCAATCTTTATTGTAGCAAAAACGTCTCATTACCGTACGGTCGGGAAGTTAGGTGCACCAGGAGCTGCGTTTAATATCAATGAACCTATTATGTTCGGGATGCCAATTGTGTTGAATCCGTCACTGTTGATTCCATTTGTTTTATCGCCAATTCTGTTGACAATCATTTCTTATTTTGCAATTTCCCTTGGGTTTGTCGCGAAAACGGCAGTTGCGATTCCTTGGACAACACCGCCAATTATAAGCGGATTCCTTGTTTCAGGGCACTGGTCAGGTGTGGTTTTACAGCTCTTTAACTTAACACTTGCCACACTTATCTATATACCATTTATTCGCTTATCTGAACGTGCGCAAGAACGAATTGAAAAAGAAAACGGCTAAGAAGGAGTATCATCATGACAAAAACACTTGAAGAAATTTCGTTCACACTCATTCTGCATGCGGGAAATGCTCGCTCTTTTGCGATGGAAGCCATCCAAGCAGCAAAAGCTGGAGAATTTGAGCAAGCGGCAGGTAAATTAAAAGAAGCAGAGGATGCATTTGTGACGGCTCACCATGGACAAACGGAACTGTTGCAACAAGAAGCGCAAGGGAACGGGGTTACCCCTTCCATTTTATTAATTCATGCACAAGATCACTTAATGACGTCGATGACAGTAAAAGAAATGGCCGTTGAAATGGTTGAACTCTATCAACGCTTACCAAAGGGAGTGTAAAAAATGAATATTCTACTCGTATGTTCAGCTGGAATGTCTACTAGCATGCTCGTAACTAAAATGAGAGAAGCTGCTGAAATGAAAGGCGTAACGTGTGACATCGATGCCGTATCCGCTTCACAATTAAACGACCATTTAGAAAAAGTGGATGTCCTGTTAATCGGTCCACAAGTACGTTACATGCAAGCGCAAATTACGAAACAAGCGGAACCATACAACGTCAAAGTCGATCTGATTAATCAAATGGACTATGGGATGATGAAAGGTGAAAACGTATTGAATCAGGCGATACAGCTCGCTGAAGGAAAATAAGGTAGTACAAAAAGTATAGGCACTTGTCTATACTTTTTTTGTGTATAATGGGGAAATAGAGAAGCAAGCAGGAATGTTTACAAGTATGTTAAGCAGCTTTGAGGGCTAGCAATCGAACAAAGTGGAGGGAAAGAAATTGGACTATACAGTTATTCATGAATCCCCGCATCCAAAAGCCTATAATGAGTTACGATTGGAAGCGGGAATGAGTGGGAAATCGCTAGAGGCAGCTGAAATCGGTCTCCGTAATTCCTTATATGCAGTGACGTTGTACGATGACGAAGTGCTAATCGGTATGGGCAGAATCATTGGAGATGGAGGCGCTTTTTTTCAAATTGTTGATATTGCGGTGAAGCCTACCTATCAAGGAAATGGATTAGGGAGAGTTATTATGGAGCACCTTACCAATTACCTTGACCAGAACACACTACCAGGTTCTTACGTTAGCTTAATTGCAGATGGAGAAGCAGAGCATTTATACAAGAAATTTGCGTTTAAACATACAGCCCCCCGATCCCAAGGAATGTACCGTTCGTATTAAAGAGGTTCGCCTATTTGTTCACTGGATGGTAGAAAGATAGCCAAAAGTGTGGTTTTACGTATGGGAAGAGGGGTAATCAATACACATAGGTATCAATCATGGTTAAGGAGGATATCTATTATGAATCGCTTTGAGCGAGAACTGTTTCGCCGGGAGTTATTCTTTCTGAAAGCAATGAGAAGGAAAGTGACCGGTAATGAAGCTCGCTTTGTTGAGATGTTGGATGACCAAATTAAGCATCTTGAAGCGATCCTTCATGAAGAAACAGAAAATATAATGACAGATTAGTGTAAAAGGATAGGGTTGACCTATCCTACATATCAACACGGGGAATCTTCCTTAACGTGATTGATCGCTAATCGGCTGCTTGCTCTGATTCAGAGAAGGGGCGCATGTGTATGCACATGCGCCTTCTTTTTGTCATTATAGTAGTCACTTGTTCTACTAAAATAGAGTAAAGCTTCCCTCAATAAATTCATAGACGAAAAGAAAGATTATAAAAGCCATAAGGACAATGGACCCAATGATCATTTGCCGCATAAGGTATTTCCATGTCTTCATTAATGGGGCGCCAAGACATGCTAACGCGAGTAACATCGCAAACAATACCGCAACTTCTATCATACTAAATCACCTCTAGATGACAATTCTTTCCTGAAGACGAACGACCTATACTAGTCTATGCGCCACGTGTTGCTTGTTTCATAAAAAAAGACAAACGAGTTGAAAGAGAAGCGTCACATGGGACGTGCTATCTTTCCGTATAGTTAAAGAATAGGTACAATTTCGTGTTTGGAAACCTGTCGCTGTGGTATATGAAAATAGAGTGAGAGGCGTCACGTGGCTTTTGAGCATGATTTTCCGATTTTGACCTTACTAAAAAACCAGAAAAATCATTTTTTTAGTAAAATAAATAAAAAAATTGAAATTTAATGGTTTTGAAACCATTCACTGTGGTATATAAATACATAAATCACGATGTTTTCCGTTTTGAAGTGTGTTCAATGCTCGTTATAATGTTTTTTACTTAATGAACGTTAACGGATTATATGAAATGTATTTTCAATATATAAAAAATTATTTATTTTTTATATATTTTAGGAGGATAAAAAATGACTGTACTTCTTGAGATGGAAAATATCAGTAAATCGTTTAAGCGAAAAAACGTCCTTAAAAATGTTACGTTGAATGTTCCGGCTGGTTCCATTGTTGGATTTGTAGGCGATAACGGAGCAGGAAAATCGACTACATTTAAAACCATTTTAGGATTAATAAAGAAAGATGAAGGAACAGTTCGATTATTTGGAGAGGAAATATATGGCCAGCAATCAACTTTAAGAGAACAAGTGGGCGTTGTCTTCGATGCCATTAATCTACCTGCTGAACTTACGATTAAGCAGTTAAATAAAGTGTTTGTGAAAATGTACAGCAGTTGGGATCAAGAGGCATTTGACAGGCTATTACAAACGTTCCATTTGCCGGTAGATAAAAAGGTAAAAGAATTTTCACGAGGGATGTCGATGAAGCTATCCGTTGCTGTAGCCCTTTCCCATAACGCTAAATTGCTTTTACTTGATGAGGCGACGGGAGGACTTGACCCATCCTCAAGAAAAGAATTATTAGATGAACTCAGTCGTTTTGTTGAGGTAAATAAAGGGGGAATCCTTTTATCCTCTCATATCATGAGTGACATTGAGAAGATTGCTGATCACCTTGTCTTTATCAAAGATGGAGAAATCATCTTAACGGAAAAGAGAGAAGTCATTCAAAATCAATACGCAATTGTTGAAATCAATGAAGAAGAACTATCGAAATTAGAGCCAGAGCATGTTGTGACATCCTATAAAGATAACAATGCACTTGTCGTTTTGGTTTCTGATAAAAGAGAGTTACCAGAAAACATAGCTGTTAATGAGCTGACACTAGAAGATTTAAGCGTTTTCTTAGCGAGAGGTGAAAAGAAATGAATGCTTTACTACTAACGAGTTATTACTTAGTTTATCGAAGTTTATTTATGTATATCGGCATATCCATTTTTGTGGCCGCATTGGTTTTAGGATTTGGTCAAGAATCCATGCACCCTTTTATTGTGTTGCTTACGCTATTATTAGTCTCCATCCCTGCAATGGAAGTAATTAAGCATGAGTCAAAGTCTGGCTACGATAAATTTGTGTTAACCATGCCAATCAATCGAGCTCATATCGTGTTTGGGCATTATCTTTTTTACTTAGCCGTACTGGCAATTGGAATTGTCATAACAACAGTAACCTTTTTAGTGTATTTTTTCGCAGTTGAAGAGTCTTACGTTCAACTACTCGTGCAAATAGCACCTTCTATTATGCTTGTGTTGTTAATCGGTGCACTTATTTTTCCTCTGCTTTATTTATTAGGACCGGAGAAATCAGATGGTGTCTTAATTGTGGCGGCAGGGGCAGCTATCTTGGTTAGCTTTTTGATGGAACGAGTGGTTTCCAATCTTGTATTTGAACGATTCGCTTTGAATGAGGCAGAGACGTCATCAATGATTGTTTATTCACTGACTTTTGTGCTAATCGGTTTCATCATTTATATCCTTTCTTTCCTTATTGCTTTAAGTGTTTACAAGCGAAAAGAATTTTAATCGATCACGTTTAAACGGGAGGACTATTTTGAAGAAAGATACGTTTATAAGAGATGTGTTTGAATATGGTTTGACGTTAGTAGGCGTTAATATTCTATTTATTCTTACCGAAACACTGAACCTCAATCGGTCATTTAATACGGATGGCCAAGGAAATTGGAGCATCTTTGGTTTTTCGCTACAAGATTTCTTTACGAACAATTTTGCTCTCTATGAAACCTGGGTATTTAACATGATTTTGGTTTTTATGGTTGTGGCATGTCTATTCATGATTATTTTTAGAGCCATTAGGCGTGGAATGTAGCGTTTTGCTATTGTAGAGAAAAGGGAGGATGAAAAAGTTGGAGGGTAATTTTCTCTATCACCAGTATTTAAAAGTAGATTCGGAACATTATGGAAAAATACGTAAAGGGGAAGGAGGAGATTTAAAAGTTGAGGGAGACATTAAGAGCATGTACTCTGTTCATAGCGATGAGGAATCCGTTTGGACACATTATCAGGTAGAAGGCGTTCATTTACCAACACAAGGATGGAAAATCCACATTACTTCTTCTAAAAATGATGCGCAGAAAGTACTTAATAAAATAGCAAGGGTTTGTATGGAACGCAACCTTGTCTTTAAGCACTTAAAAGATCGACAGAGCTTTATGAAAATGAATTCAAAAAATGCGAACCGTGCCTCATCAGGGAAATTTATAACAGTTTATCCACTCAATGAGGAGCAATTTGTAGAGTTGTTAGATGTATTTGCTGACGCGACAAAGGATTATGAGAAAGGTCCATATATATTGAATGATAAGCGTTGGAAGGATAGTAATGTTTTTTATCGATATGGAGGATTTAAAACGATATTAAATGAAGATGGGGAACATTGTATTTATGATGATACCGGGCAATTAATCCCGGATCAACGCAACCCATTCTATCAAGTACCACCATTTATGGAACCGTATGATGCTTACTTAGATTCATTAAACGTAAAAGATGATCTACTTTTAAACGAAGAGACGACTAAACTTAACGATTATAACATTGAAACATCTTTAAGCTACAGTAACGCTGGGGGAGTGTATTTAGCTACAAAAAAGGCAACTGACGAAAAAGTGATTATCAAAGAAGCGAGACCGGTAGCTGGTTTAGATGGAATAGGCAGAGATGCGTTAGAAAGGCAGAAGATCGAACTAGATGCACTAACGACATTAAATCAGGTGCCTGGAGTCGTGAACGTCCTAGATCACTTCCAAGCATGGGAACACTATTTTATTGTGGAAGAATACATTGAGGGCTCTGATTTAAGGTCGTGGCTCGTACGAAACTATCCTTTTGCAGGTAGTGTAGATTTGAACGTGTATGGTGAAGAGATTGTATCAATCATGACGAACCTTTATCACATTATTGATGATATGCACCAAAAAGGCATAGCAATGGGCGATATTCAACCAGCAAATGTGATTCTGACTTCAAGTGGAGAGGTGAAATTGATCGATTTTGAAACGGCGGTTTCCGTCTACTCCACGGAAAAGCCAGGGATGGCGACGACTGGTTTTGTTTCACAAGAAATAAAAGTTGCAGGAGCAAGAGATTGGTTTGGTTATCTAAAATTATTACGGTATATTTCTCTGCCGATCCTAACATCGGATACATTAGAAAAGTATCTTGCCCCTATTCAGTTGAATTGGATTAAGAATCAGTATCCAAGTCACGTTTATAAGCAATTTATTGATCTATTTGAAAAAGCAAACAATCAAATTCGCTACTATCAGAACGATATCCAGTTTAAGTGGCATTTAGAAGTGGACGAGCAGACAGAGGATCTGCAACTAATTGTGAAAAAACTAGTAAAAGGATTAGGTCAACATGTAACGGATGATGAAAGGTTCATCAATGGAGATATTCGTCAGTACGAGTTAAAGGATGCGAAATTTAACATACTAAATGGTGGGAGTGGAGCAGCGCTAACCCTTAATCGTGAAGGCCATTGTGTAGAAAAGATAGATAAGTGGATGAACACTTATTTATTGGATCAACTTCCAGATGTTCAAAACGTCGGTTTATTTTCAGGACTAGCTGGTATAAGTACGTTGCTTTATGAAAGAGGACATACGGAAACGGTTCAGCAAGTAATACGTAAAATAAATCAAACAGACGAAAGAAATGACCTGACATTACGCTCTGGCCTTTCTGGTGTCGGCTTGTTTTATATAAGTATATATCTAGAAACAAATAAAACCGAATATTTGGATTATGCTGAAAATGTGGCGGAGAAGATCGCCTTTGCAAGAAAAACGCAAAAATCATTGAAAACAAACGACTGGTCTGCGGTGCCAATAGGGTTAATCGACGGCGTATCTGGCATTTCCTTGTTCTACGCTGCGCTCTATTCCGTTACGTCCAATGAAGATTATTTGTGTGAAGCAATTGAGTTAATAAAAGAAGATCTAGCGAAAACTCAAAAAGACGAAGAATCGGGAATCCTGCAAACACTAGATGAGAACAATCGATTATTGCCTTACTTGTCGGGAGGTTCAATCGGGATTGGCATTGCTATTTGGTTTTTAAATCACGTTAGCGATCAACAGCTGTTTAAAGAAGAGTTTGACTCCATTTTGAATCTCTCAAAGATCAGATGTACCATTAGTGGCGGGCTCTTCGATGGTGCAGGTGGATTTCTATTGTTACCATCCTTAGTAGAAGACAGACAAGCTCAATTGGACTATACGAAAGATGTCATTGAGTTGGCTCATTTGTTTTTAATTGAAAAAGAAGATACCTATATTTATCCAGGTAACTTTTCCTATCGATTATCGGATGATGTCTTCTCAGGTAGTTCAGGGATCATTCTAGCCTTTCAATCGATTATGAAAGAAAACCCATTGTATTGGCTGCCTCTCATAAACGTTGAAAACTTTGTAGCAAGCACGAGAGGGTCAAGACTTAAAGAAGTTCATTAAGGTTAATGGCTGTATGGACAAGCCGATTATTCTGTAAAGGAGGTGAGAAACATGAACCAAGTATTAGAATTACAAAAACTAGCACATGATGCAGATGGTCAAGGACAGTGGAGTGTTGAAAAATCACCAGCAACCGTGACCATCACAACAACGGCAGTAGGCTGGTCAACGGCAAGCAACGATTGTTAATGATAGGTTATGGATAAGAGGAGGTACCAATATGAATCAAGTATTAGAATTACAAAAATTAGGACATGATTCAGATGGTCAAGCACAATGGAGTGTTGAAAAATCACCAGCAACCATTACAACAACAAGAACGGTCATAGGTTGGTCAACAGCAAGTAATAGTTGCTAAAGGTACATTTACGAAGGAGGTGAGAAACATGAATCAAGTATTAGAATTACAGAAATTAGCACATGAAGTAGACGGTCAAGGACAATGGAGTGTTGAAAAATCACCAGCAACCATTACAACTACGACAACGGCAGTAGGTTGGTCAACAGCAAGCAACGGCTGTTAAAAGTAAGTGGGAATCTCTAAAGGAGGTGACGAATATGAATCAAGTCTTGGAATTACAAAAATTAGCGCATGATTCAGACGGTCAAGGGCAATGGAGTGTTGAAAAATCGCCAGCAACCGTGACCATTACGACAACGGCAGTAGGTTGGTCAACAGCAAGTAACGATTGCTAATAATAGGATATTTATAATAGGAGGTACCAACATGAATCAAGTATTAGAATTACAAAAGCTGGCAACTCATTCAAACGACCACGGGCAATGGAGCGTTGAAAAATCGCCAGCTACAGTGACCATAACAACAACCGCAGTAGGCTGGTCAACAGCAAGCAACGATTGTTAATTATGATGCAAGTTGTTAGTCCGTTTGGCTAACAACTTGCATATAGTATAGTCGGTTTGCAATAAAAACTCAAATGAGGGTGGTAGAAATGGACAAGTTATTAGAAGTGGTAAAGAGTCCTGAAGTGTTTGAAGAAGGGTCGCAAGATATTTGGCTTGATCCGGATCGTGCTGATTTTGTCTTACAGTCACATCTGGATGAAACAATGGACGGTGCAAGTAAAGATGCTCATTTTATTCAGCAGTCCATTGACCTTATATGTGAGTTAGCTCCGTTAACGAACCACCAATCCATTCTCGATCTTGGCTGTGGACCGGGACTGTACGCAGAAAAGTTAGCTGAGAGAGGATATAAGGTGACGGGCATAGATTTTGCTGAGAATTCAATTGAGTATGCGAAAAAAGAAGCGGAGAAAAAGAATCTCCCCATTGACTATCACTGTGGAGATTTCTTAACGATTAACTATGAAGAAGAATTTGATTCAACCCTATTGATTTATCAAATCTTCGGTATTTTGAAGCCTGATGAAAGAAAAAAGGTACTATCGAACATGTATAGAGCTCTTAAACCTGGAGGATTCGTGCTGCTAGACGTATTGTCAGATAAAAGTTTTGCAGATTTCGAAGAATCGAGAGAATGGAGTCTCTCAAGTAAAAATAGTATGCTATCAAGAAAAAAGCATTTAGGGTTAATATCTACTGAGAAATATCCTAATAATGTCTCACTTCAAAAAACCGTATTAGTGTTTGAAGACGGGGAAATCGTTAACTATCATTATTGGAATCAATACTTTAGTGTTGAAGACTTAAGACAAGAGATTGAAGAAGCTGGATTCACACTTGAACAAGTGTATGCAGACGTGAACGGTGAAACGTACAAAGCAGATGGTGAATTTATAGCGGCTGTTTTACGGAAATAAATAGAGACATACGTGGAGTTAATGAAGGTTTCCTTTATAAGGAATTACAGAGGTTTTGTTTTTCTTTCTTTTTTCAACTTGAAGTGGTCCCACGACTGAAACTCTAACTATGAAAAGAGACATTCACTATGGAAACGTTATCGTATAAACAGTTTGTTGGAATTTTTACTACCTATAGGCCGTCTCGAATGCTCCTAACAATTGCTTTTACACTTTCCTTGGTACAAACAGGGCTGTCGTTAGTCATTCCCTTAATTGCCATGGATCTTGTGAACTTACTTATCGAAGAATCGTTTAATGGGCTCCTACTTGCGGGGTTAGTACTTTTATTCGTTACTCAAGTTGTTTTATCTGGTCTATCCTTGTACTTAATGATTTATATCGGAGAAAAAGTGATTTTACGTCTTCGAGACGATTTGTGGAATCGAGTTGTACGATTGCCGCTTACGTTTTACGACAAAAACAATTCCGGCGAAATTATGAGCCGCATTACGAACGATACGAATGTGATGAAGAACTTTTTTATTGATCATTTAGTTCCTTTCTTTACAGGACTGGTTTCGATAGTCGGCTCTTTTATCATCCTCTTTGTTCTAAACTGGTCTATGGCACTGCTTTTTTTAGTCATTTTTCCATTAGCGTTCTTTGTGATAAAGCCTCTTGGAAAACGAATGTACAACGTTTCAAGAAACCTACAACAGGAGACGGCTTCTTTTCAAGGCGACTTAAGTAGAGTACTAGGAGACGTTCGATTAGTGAAATTTTCTGTTGCTGAAAAGCAAGAGGCAGCTGAAGGTGCTAAGCGCGCTACCAACCTTTATCGTCACGGATTATCTACTGGAAAAATACTAGCTGTTGTTGCTCCATTAATGACAACAACGATTCTACTTGTACTTGTTATGATTATTGGATATGGAGGCTATCAAGTAGCCACAGGGAGTCTGTCAGCAGGTGCGTTGGTCGCGGTCGTCTTTTACATCTTCCAAATTATCAACCCTCTTTCAATGATGGCACAATTTTTTACGCAAGCACAGAAAGCGATGGGTGCGACTGAGCGGGTTTATTTATTATTGAAAGAAAAACATGAAGGCACCGTTGCTTCAGTGAAAGAGTCTGTTAGAAAGAACCAACATGCTTTTAAAGGCATTCGCTTTTCAAATGTAGGGTTTTCGTACGACCAAGAGAGAAAGATTTTAAGAAAAATTAGCTTTACAGCAGAAGAAGATCATGTTACGGCTATAGTAGGACCTAGTGGGACTGGTAAGACCACAGTGTTTTCTCTGCTAGAACGCTTCTATTTAATTGATGAGGGTGACATTTTCTATAATAGTGATTCCATCTATTCCTATACATTAGAAGAGTGGAGAAGGAAAATAGCTTACGTTAGTCAAGAGTCACCGATTATGAGCGGGAGTATAAGAAAGAATATAACCTATGGGTTAAAGCAACCAAAAAGCGACCATGCCATTTACGAAGCCATAAACAAAGCGAACTTAATGAGTGAGATCATGGCGCTACCAAAAGGATTGGACACGGAAGTAGGCGAACGAGGCATTCGCTTATCCGGTGGACAGAGACAAAGGATCGCCATTGCAAGAGCCATCTTAAGAGACGCGGATATCCTATTGCTCGATGAAGCAACAGCGCACTTAGATGGACAATCGGAAGCGCTAGTTCAAGACGCGTTAAACGAGTTAATGAGAAATCGAACAACGTTAATCATTGCGCACCGGATCTCAACTGTTCAAAACGCAAACAACATTGTAGTGATGGAAAATGGAGAAGTAACAGATCAAGGAATCCATGAGGATTTATACAAGAAAAATACGTTATATCATCATTTAGTAAATAGGCAAATGGTATCGAACAACCACGGCGCCTAATGAAGGGCAGTACAACTAGCGATGAAAAGGAAACCGTACCATGAACGAAAGACGAATGTCCGCCAACGGGATCATTCGTCTTTTTGTTGCACCGTCTATGCTTCTTACAAAAGAGTGTGCATGTTCTAATGGTGCGCATGATCGTTTGAAAATGGTTGTGAAGAGCCGTTTAGTAAATACTCCGCTTCTTCAGGTGTGATCTTGCCGACAGCAAAACGCTTTGTCGGCATCGCATATAAGTCACCAACCTGCGTGAAGGCTTTGGCGAAATAGAGTCCTTCCTGGGTAAAATCGACTTCCACTGCATAAATTCCGTTTCCTTCAGCGGTAGCCGTTACATACTCATGTTGTTCATGATTATTGGACCAAACTTCAAATCGAACAAGTTCGGCATCTGTGATCTCTTCCTCTCCTTGAGAAACGGAGGCATAAATCGTTTGTTTCCCTCCTTCTGAGATAGAATCTGGCAATTCGACCCGTACTTGAAGCGGTTGAAACGCTGTGTACGCTTCAGGGTTATTACTGGTAAAGGAACAAGCAGACAGGAAAACAGTCATGCTTATGATGGTGAAAAGTAGTCGCATGTTATCAACCTCCTATGCGTGGAAAAACGCTTTGAGACGCTTGTTTTTTTGAATAAGGAAAACGTCCAATAAGAACACAACGAGAAGAGAAAGGGCAACAAGTGGAAACACAACAGCAAATAAGAGTAGAATGACGAGCAAAGCCCGGTTATGACGAATGGAATGTGCTTTTGGAGCACCCATATGTTGTTGAGGCTTCCGGCGTCTCCATAAGAAAAACCCTGATACAATGATGCCAACTAAGCCGATACAAATGAGTAAGCCGAACAATTGATTAAGAAGTCCGAATTCAAGCCCTTTATGAATCGTAATCCCCGTTGCCATCCATTTTCCAACTAGACCATAGTCATCATACCGATAATCGGCGAGAACAGCACCTGTATATTGATCCACATACATGGTCGCCTCGTCTCTTGCTTGGTCAGGAAAGGCAGAAAGCGTGAAGGAGCCTGTTTCACTTCTTGGAAAGTAAACGGTGTAGCTCGGGTGTAATTCCCGGTGCAGTCCTGTTGTGACCACGTCATCAATCGAAACCTGTTCATACCCTTGCTCATTTCCAGAAAGCGGTACAGGTAATTTCTGTGCAGCCCAGGCTGATTCTGCCACATCCTCTGTTAAGGATTGCGGAGCATCACCTACCCAAATAGACGGGGGATAGCCATGTCCTGTACTTGTGGCTATATGCTGCACCCCGTTTCCCCAAAAACCAGTCCACAACATTCCTGTTAAAACGAAAAACAAGAGGCCAATGGATAGCCACGCAGCAGGCACTGCGTGTAAATCGCGAACAAGAACACGCTTGCCTTTTCGCACCCGCGGTAGCCAGACCCCATAGAGGTTGGGTTTGGAGCGCCTTGGCCACCACAAATAAAGGCCACTAGCGATCAAAATAATGGTCCACGAAGCTGTGAGCTCAACAACTCGATCCCCAAACGTTCCGAGCATCAGCTCGCTATGTAATTCTATTAACCGTTCCATCACTCGATTTTGATCCAGGAGCACCCCTAACGATTCCCCAGTGTATGGATTCATGAAGACGGTGCCGGATGCCCCGTCGTCAAATGAAGCGCCAATAGCAACAGATCGAGTGGCTTCTTCACTAGGGGAATAAGAGGTAACCGTTGCAATATCCTCGTGAGCAGTGAGCGCATTTGCGATCAACTCACTAGGCGGATACGTCACACCATCTTGGTTAGGACGCACATCGTAATACTCGCTGTAGATGGAAGCTTCAATCGTCCCTTTAAACAAGTAAATGCCTCCTGTAATCGCTAGGAGAAGTAAGATCGGTGCAATGATAAGACCAGCGTAAAAATGCCATCGCCAAACCGTACCATAACGCTTTAACGATCGAGGTGGATCTGTTTTCAATGGTCATTCCTCATTTCGATTATAATAATATAATGTTTGTTGAACTAACTATACAACAAGGATAACGAAATAATGTGAACTAATTGTGTGTTTAGGTTGGGAAAATAAAAAAAGCACCTAAACGGTTTAGGAACGAGCCTTTTCCATATCGTTGGTCGCTTTTAATTCTTTATAAAGTCCTGCTTGCGCCGCTCGTATCAAACGAACCACCTCGACTTACCCTTCTAAATCACCATTTTATACTTTTCTCCATCTCATGATTGATTTTTTCGCGAAGCTTTCTCTTTTTCTAGTAGAGGGGGGAACATCATATGGAAAATCTACCTGATTGGGCAATTTTGTTAGGGAACTTTGGTTTTCCCACGCTCGTGGCTGTTTATTTACTCATTCGTTTTGAAAAACGGATTGAACATTTAACAGATGCGATTCGTGAACTAGAGAGAAGCACACATCAACAGAATGGAGGAAAACGATAATGGAACTAAAACAAGATTTTATCCCACAATCAAATTCAAATCGTCCGCAGACTGCTTTACGCCCAACGCATATTACGGTTCATGAGACCGCTAATACGTCTAATGGGGCAAATGCCGAAATGCATGCACGTTACGTAAAGGGGGCAGATGCTCAGGCAAGACAAGTCTCATGGCATGTGACGGTGGATGATACTCAAGCGATTCAACACTTGCCTTTTAACGAAGTCGGTTGGCACGCTGGTGCAAACGGGAATCGCCAATCAATAGGGATTGAAATTTGTGTAAACCGAGATGGCAACTTTCCGCAGGCACGAGCAAACGCCATTTCCTTAGTGCGACGATTAATGAATGAACTATCAATTGGCATCAATTCAGTTGTTACGCACCAACATTGGACAGGCAAAAACTGTCCAGCAAATTTATTACCTTCTTGGAATCAATTTATTGCGGATGTTCGAGCAGGTACAAGCCCTGAACCGGCACCACCGATGGAGGGTCGTCTACTTCGCGTTATTGTCGACAGCTTATGGATTTACAATCGACCGGATTGGAATGCACGCTATACGACGGTTTCAAGAAATGAAGTGTTCACCATTGCCGAGCAATTAACAGTAAATGGCTCACGCATGTATCGATTAAAAAGCGGGCTCTATATTACGGCGAATCCGTCCTACGTTCAATTGATCTAAAAAAACAGCCTGTCTCACTAGTGTGGGACAGGCTTTTGTAAAGTTTGTGTAAATGTATTTTGTAAGATGTGACGCAAACCGCTTCCGGTTAAGAGAATTTGCTATAATCCTCTTACACCAAATGCGTGAGGAAGCCCGAACGTAAAGGTGTTTAGCCAACAATACGTTAACGATAGGGAGGGACACCCATTGGGAAGGCGACGCTTTTTAACAGAAATCAAACGGAACTAGCGCAAGAAACGGTTGCTTTTCTAAGCTGCCCTCTTTGTCATTCATAAAAGATTGAGGAGCTAAAGAGAAAAGTGAATCTGTTTCTGAGAGTGACCGAAACCAACAACAATTCTTGGAGGTGAATCCCTTCTTTAAGGGAAATCATTGGAAGTAAGCACATTTATTAATCTCTTGCTCATTGTACTATTTTTAGCATTAACCGCTTTCTTTGTAGCTTCTGAATTTGCGGTCGTCAAGATCCGAAGCTCACGAATTGATCAACTGATTGCGGAAGGAAATAAACAGGCGACTGTCGCCAAAACAATTACGCAGAACCTCGATTACTATTTATCGGCCTGTCAGCTTGGGATTACCGTAACAGCTTTAGGTCTAGGTGCACTTGGTAAGCCTGCTGTAAGTAGTTTAATGTATCCTTTGTTTGACTTCTTTAATGTGTCAGACTCCTTATCATCTGCCATTTCTTATGCGGTTGCGTTTCTACTTGTGACCTATTTACACGTTGTCATCGGGGAAATGGCGCCTAAAACATTGGCAATTCAATTCTCGGAAAAAATGACTTTGCTTTTATCAGGACCATTGTATTGGTTCGGTAAACTGATGTACCCATTTATTCTGACGTTAAATGGTGCCTCTCGTTTATTGTTAAGCGTGTTTGGCGTCAAGCCGCTTGGTCATGATCAAGCGTACACAGAAGAAGAACTTAAAATTATTATGGCGCAAAGCTATGCAGGCGGGGCGATTGATAAAGAAGAACTTCAATATATGGAGAACGTCTTTTCATTTGACGAACATGTGGCAAAAGACATTATGGTGCCACGTACAGAAATGATTACCATCCATGAAGGCATGACGATAGAGGAACTCGTGGCGTTAATGGATCGCTACAACTATACGCGATACCCAGTTATAGAAGATGGCGACAAAGACAATATTATTGGCGTCGTCAATGCGAAGAAAATGCTTCAAGCGATTGTTGCTGGAAAAGACGTATCCATTAAGTCCTATATGCGCGAACTTCCATTTATTTTTGAAGCAACGAGCATTCAAGATGTGATGCACAAAATGCAAAAAGAAAAAGTGCATATGGCTGTCATTATTGATGAATTCGGTGGTACGGCAGGTCTTGTCACAATGGAAGAAGTCATTGAAGAATTGGTCGGGGAAATACGTGACGAATTCGATCGGGATGAAGAAAGCGATATCGAACAAGTCGGACCGAACGATTACTTGATTAACGGTCGTGTGCTGTTAAATGATTTAGAGGAGAAATTTGGATTGGTGTTTCATGATCGCGAACACGTGGATACCATCGGTGGCTGGCTCTTACAAAACAGTCACGTCATGGATGGAGCGATCGAAGGCATCCAAATGGAAGTAGAAGGCCATGTTTGGTCGGTTGTCGAAGCAGACGAACACCATGTTAAGAAAGTAAAGTGGACGCAACCCCAACCAGTTAAGCTTACTCAAGCAACTTAAATGATACGGAGGTGAACCCTTCTCTACATGAGAAGGATGAATTGGACCCAATTATTAGTGTAAATCTAACCCTTGTCGCACTCTTTATTCTTTTGACCGGACTGTTTGTCGGTGGAGAATTTGCGATTTTAAAGGTTCGGATGTCAAGGCTTGATCAGCTCGTTTCAGAAGGGAACAAAAAAGCGGTTCTTGCTAAGAAAGTGGCACATGAGCTTGATTACTACCTATCTGCCTGCCAGCTAGGGATTACCATTACAGCGCTTGTGCTAGGTGCATTAGGTGAACCAACTGTTCAAAATATCCTGCGACCTGTGTTTGACTACTACAGCGTCCCAGACGCATTGGCAACCGCTATGTCTTACGCCATTGCCCTTGCTATCGTCACTTTTCTCCACGTGGTAATTGGAGAATTAGCGCCAAAAACACTTGCGATTCAGTTTCCTGAGAAGATGACGCTTCTATTAGCACCTCCCCTTTACTGGTTTGGGGTCATCATGGGACCCTTCATTCGCATTTTAAACGGATCAGCCCGCAAGTTACTAGGGTGGTTTGGCGTTAAACCAGCAGGACATGAGACCGTCTACTCAGAAGAAGAGTTGAAGCTTATCGTCTCAGACAGTTACAATAACGGACAAATCAACCAAACTGAGCTAGCTTATTTGGAAAACATCTTCTCATTTGATGGACGAACATTAAGCGAGATCATGATTCCGCAAGAGCAAGTCGTGACGTTACAGGAAAACATGGAGATCGATGACATTTTAACAACCATTGAGCAACAAGGATACACCCGTTATCCCGTTATAAACCGAGAAGGAACAAGGATCGTTGGTTTTGTAAACACGAAAGAAATGCTCACAAGTATCGCAGCAGGTCGTGCGAACGGGATCGATTCGTACTTGCACCACATCCCACGTGTAAAAGAATCTTTGATCATACAAGACGTCTTCTTAAAGATGAAAGCCACACGCACCCATATGGTGATGGTGACAAATGATCAAGGTGATACATGTGGTCTTGTGACGATGGAAGACATTCTAAGTGAAATTGTCGGTGACTTGGAAGAAGAAGATTACGATAACGTCGGTTTGGCAACGTAAACGAAAGCCTTTAGGGATTTTTCGTGTAAGTCCGGAGAGCGTTATACACACGTGGACACGTATCTTTCAGAAAATAGATCGGGAAACGTTTTAATAGAGGTATCTGTAACGACCAGACTTTTGTCTGGTCGTTTTTGTGCTTTTAAGGTAGTAAGATATAACGAGGCTCTATTGAGATGACTTAGACATGACTCCTTGAATCCATTTCAAAAGGAACAAGGTCACTATCGTTTGTTAGAATTTATCTGAAGGTATATGTAAGGAAGATCACGAAAAGTGTTTAAGATCGACTCTAGAGAATCTAGCTATCTTTACTGAATGACAAACTGCAAAAGCCAATTTTGATGTCCAGAGGAATAAACAACTTCCTCTACACAATGGAGGTAAGTATCCTTAGGAAGGAGGATGTTTGATGTTAATAACGGTTCCTTTAGGAATTGGTTTAGCTATCGGTCTAATTGTTTTCTTAATAACCGTTTTGTTAGGTAGAGGTAAACAAAGTAAGAAAATAGTCTATGTACCGGCAATAATAGCTATTAGTAGTTCATTAGGGTTATTTGCTTATGGTTTTGTAGTTGTTCGAGGTTTTGAAGGAGCAGCTTATTTGTTTTTATCAATAACGATCATTATTAGTGCTACATTTATTTTGTTTTACAGTAAGAGAAAATTGCAATAATAAATAAGAGCTAAGATTATGATTTATAAAAAGGGCTAAAATTTGGGAATGAGTTAATAATAAAAAACTACGAGGAAGAGCACTCCTCATAGTGATGCTAACGTTTTAAGTATTTTCGTAGAGCTTTGGCGCTAAGAAAAAGTAAGTAGAAGACAAAACCAAGACCTATAAAAGCGATCACTTGCAACAATACCGTACCGAAATCGAAAATGATAAGCACCTCCTTGAATCGTTCTAGTTAGTCAATCTACGACGAAGGGAAAGAGGGGGTTTCATTATAATGGGCTCGTAAGCATTCGTGCGATTGATATCTTAATGGGTATTTACTAGCAAAACGAATATATTCCCAACCTAAAGAGACGAATGGGATTGCGAATTTTTTGGAAGTTTGAAATAATTGATAGGGAACTAAAAGTGAACGACGACAGTCTTACACTTGGTAAAGCAAAATGATGATTCCAATAAGGAGGATGTTTATGCGTCCACGGCCTTTGTCTATTGAAAATCCAGAGCATGATCGGTATGTGAGCCTTGTTCCTGATGGCGATATTAAAGACATACTTACTAATCAACGAAATGAGAACATTCCCTTCCTAAGCAGCGTGTCAGAGGAATTAGCAAAAAAGGCATATGCTCCAGGGAAATGGACTTTAAAAGAAGTAATTGGGCATATGACCGATTCGGAACGTGTGATGGCGTATCGAATGCTTGCCATTGCGCGAAATGAAAGGGAACCACTCCCAGCAATGGACCAAAATCAATATGTTTATGCAGCAAACTTTAACAAACAATCGTGGGAACAGTTACTAATTGGTTTAGACGCGGTACGCGCCAACACGTTAAGCCTCATCTTAACGATTGATGATGAGGCGTGGGTTCGTTGCGGGACTGTAATGAACAGTTCGGTATCGGTAGGCGCCATTGCATATGGCATTGCCGGGCACGAATTACACCATATGAAAGTAATTAGAGCTACATACGTATAAGACTGTTTCTAACGATGTACAGAAAAAATCATGGTGTAAGATTTTGGCTGAATCTCAATGTATGGAGTCATTGAAATTGTTTAAGAGCTGTGGCATGTAAGCGTATCATCACTGCGTTTTTTCTGTTTAAACTTTATAATGTCCCAATTTCCATATAATTCCTCATCGCTGAATGTCATTCTCACTTCATAGGTATCATGATTGTCATAAGCAACTAAATCAACTTTGAATTGATGTCCTTCTAAAGTTTTCTTAAAAGAATGACCATGTACGCAACTGAAACTCATTGGATTATCAAATTTCATTTTGAGTTCGTTGGAAATAGTTACGAACAGTATCGATTCAATAATCTGATCTTGTTGACTTTGGGAATTCAATTCGACTTGAGCCTGTATTGGTGTCGTGAAAAGGAAGGTTGCAACCAATAGTATGAGTATAGGTACTTTCATTCATTCAGCTCCTTAAACAGCATTGTCGTTATTATGTACTAAAAGAAGAATGTAACTCACTTTTCACTGCAAGTATTTCCATTCGAAAATGTTAAAAACCGTTGTTTTTTTTCATATATCTTCTCTATAGACCGTATTACTTTAAAAAGGAGAGGATTTGAATGACTGACATGCAAGCTGAAAATGAGCATACGGGGATAGAGCTAAAAAAGGTTATACGCACTACTATCCAAACAGGGGATACACCGTTTTTAAAAACCGATGGGAAGAAAATGCGGAATGAGTTTGGTACTGGTGATGAAGTCATTTTACGTGGAACAAATGCTGGCGGTTGGCTGGTTATGGAGAACTGGATGTCACCAACAAACGCACCTGATCAAAAAACCGCAATGGATACCCTCACTTCACGCTTTGGTGAAGAAACAGCTTGGGAGCTTTTTAACCTTTTTCAAGATACGTACTGGCAAGAAAGTGATTTTGATCGCATTAAAGCGGAGGGAATGAATGTCATCCGGCTTCCCTTCACTTATTTTGAAATGTTGAACGATGACGGTAGCCTAAAAGCAACTGCTTTTGAGCGAATGGATTGGTTTATAAATGAAGCGGAAAAACGAGCACTGTATATTATTTTGGATATGCATGGCGCGCCTGGCTCCCAAAATGGAAAGGACCATTCTGGCGACACACGGTTCCCTGACGTAGGGAATTTATATGGGAACGCTGAGAATATGGATCGGACTGTCTTTTTATGGGAACGTATTGCAGAACGATATAAAGACCATCCATGGATTGCTGGGTACGATTTACTGAACGAGCCTGGCGGTGCAAGTGGAAAGGAACAGTTTGACTTTTATGATCGCCTTTATCGAGCAGTTCGCAGAAAAGATCCAGATCACATCATTATTATAGAAGCGATTTGGGACCCGATGGACCTTCCGCACCCTGACTTGTACGGTTGGCAAAATGTTGTCTATTCGTATCACTTTTATGGATGGGACGACATTAACAACCTTGACTATCAGAAACAGTTTGTGGATTCAAAAGTGACGATGGTTAATGAATGGACCAATTACCCTGTCCCTCTTTTGGTTGGAGAATTTACATTGTTTAGCAACCTACAGAGTTGGGATTACGCGTTACGGGTGTATGATGACCAACGATGGAGTTATACAACTTGGACATATAAGGTAACCGGTCAAGGAAGTAGCTGGGGCATGTACACGGGCAATCCGTTGGAAGTTGATATTTACGCCGACAGTGAAGCAGACATTAGAAGAAAATGGGCAACAGCAGCAACGGAAACCAGTTTCACACGCAATGATCCTATTGTAGATGTCATTCAAAACTATACAAAACGCCCATAGCGTGAAAAAAGAGCAGTCGCCTAGGCGACTGCTCTTTTTAGTAGTCCTTATGAAGCTTATTCAATTCGCATGTTGTAGTCAGACACAACCTGTTGGTCCACATTCTTACGTTTGAAACGTATCTACGCTAGCGGTTTAGTTGAAGCCACTCACTTAAATACATTCGTTCAGTCAGTTCTCTTTTGTTATCAAGTTTACAAATCAATTCTAAACTGTTACCGTCAGGGTCATTAAAATGAATTTTTGCATGTGCATATCCTTTTTGAGGCATGACAAATGGCTCGATTGGTTCAAATCCAAAGGCTTCTCTTGGTTTGTAACCGCGAGTATGTAGCCAATCAACTGAATGCATTAGGTCTTCTAACGATACTTGGAATGCTATGTGTCGGATAGAAGGATGATACTCATAATAGACTTCTTTTGTTTGCCATAAACCTAGCCAACTTTCATTCTTTACAATCCATAAAAAAGCTAGTTTATCTTCAACAGTATGATCCAGTTCAAGTCCTAGACCTACATAAAATTCAATTGATTTCTTGATGTTACTCACAGGTAGATGTGCTTCATATAAACCTTTAATCATTCTAGCAACCTCCGTTTCGTTGTGTTGTAGATGTCTAATAAAACTATAATGGAAATGCCGGTTGAACACTTCAAACATAAGGCATACACAGTCTACAACTTTAGTCGTAGAGTACAACACGATCAACCAAACAAAAAGTAAGTAAAAGAAAAAATAGATCATAGAGTAAAGATGTTTGAGAGAATTTAGAAGAATGATTTAGTTTTAAGAAGAGATTGACGCGAAATAGTGTCAATCTTTTTTATATTTAAGGTGGGAACTGGACAATCATCATAAGAATAGAAGATAAATCCCAACCAATTTTCTAACGTAAGCATTACTAATTGGCGAAATCAATAAGATCAAATAGGGGGAGAGGAACACCAACGATCTATACTCATGGGATCAAGCAATCTGAAGGAATATGGCATCCTACGCTTTTTAAGGAAGAAAAATCCTGCTTATGAGAGGTTTAAACCTCCAGATGAACGGTAAAAGATGCATATGAATGAAACGGAGGAGAATGACATATGGATCACATAAACGAATTACTGACTCAAAAAATAGGACTTGGTACAGCACCCCTAGGCAATATGTTCCGGGAAGTGCCAGAAGTAGAAGCCCAAGCGACAATTGAAGCAGCCTGGAATGCAGGCATTCGTTATTATGACACCGCACCATTTTACGGGGCAGGTCTGGCCGAGCTTCGTTTAGGGAAGTTTCTCTCCAAGCAAAACCGAGATGACTATGTTTTAAGCACAAAGATCGGTCGCGTCATAGAAGATGAAACAGAGGAAAAAGAAGGTCTCTTTACGAATGGTCGAACGAACAAAATTACAACCGACTATTCGGCAGAGGCTACGCACACTTCCATTGATCAAAGCATGGAAAGACTGCAAACAAATCGTCTGGACTTTGTGTTCGTGCACGATTTGTCTCCTGATTTTCTCGGGGACGAATGGATTGCCAAATTTGAAGAAGCACGAACAGGTGCATTCCTTGTTCTTGATGACTTAAAGAAACAAGGTGTCATAAAAGGATGGGGTCTTGGTGTAAACACAACCATCCCAATTGAGCTTGCTCTTCAACTTGAACAAGTGCATCCAACTATTAGTCTACAAGCAACTCAATACACCCTTCTCGATCATGAAGACACATTGCGCCGAATGATGCCTGAAGTCGAGCAATCGAATTCAGCCATTGTGGTAGGTGCACCGTATAGCTCGGGTGCCCTTCTTGGCGGAGATCACTATAACTACGGGGAGATCCCAGGAGACGTTCAAATAAAAATAAACAAACTAACAGAAGTAGCAAAGTCTCACGGCGTCAGCCTAAAAGCAGCAGCGCTCCAGTTCTCAACAGCGCATCCAGCTGTCGCTGCGGTTATTCCGGGATCAACGCGACCTGACCGCATTAAGGAAGACCTCAACGCGTTACAAGAGACGATCCCAGAAGCATTCTGGCAGGAATTAATTGAAAAACAACTCATTTCAGCGGTTGCACCATTGCCGTTGTAAAGGAAAAAGACATTCAGCACACGCTGGATGTCTTTTTATCTGTGAAAAGAACGAGTCAAAACAAAATGAGGTAGTCGGATTGTATCGAACAAATAGAAGTTATTTAGAATGGGTCGATATTGATTGGTGCAGTTATTATGTGGACTGTTTTATTTTCGTTTGTGAATAATGAGTGAAAGGGGAGAAGCATTGGGGAAATTGAGGTCCTAGTAGGGAAATTTTTCATTTAAAACAAAAGTTGCCGATTTTTAGTCAAGCATAACAAACTAGATTTTTAATGGATCGAATGACACACATTTTTATGAAGTACCTTTTGGGAAAATACAGTGTTGAAAAAACACGCCATTAACAGGCGTGTTTTTTTAATAATTTAACGTCTTCTCGTCCATTTAAAAGCGGTGTAGGACTGGTCCGCTGAACAACAAACAAGTTAAGCTACTCTTAAGGCATTTGGCTTGCTCCATACTCGAAATCGTCAATCAGCATGCGCAATGCAGCTTCAGTCGCTTCGGCAATGAGCGCATCATCGGACTCAGCATCTGCTTGTTCCTTGCTTGATAACACAGCGATTACAATTGGATCTTCATCTGGTGGCCAAATAATGCCGATGTCGTTTCGTGTTCCGTAGGAAGCAGAGCCGGTTTTATCGCCGACAAGCCAACCTTCAGGAACACCGGAACGGATGAGTGCGTCGCCTGTGGTGTTATGGATCAGCCAGTCGTTTAACAGCGTTTGTTTTTCTTCGTCAAGTGCATCTCCAAGTGAAAAGGCATAGAGGCTTTCCGCAAGAGCCTTAGCTGTGCTTGTATCGCGTGTTTCTCCAGGTTTAACATCATTTAGTTCCGTCTCCATTCGTTCTGGTTCCGTCGCTTCATCTCCGATTTCTCGGAGTGCCTCTTTAAACCCTGATGGACCGCCAATTTCATTGAAAATAAGATTAGCCGCTGTATTGTCGCTGTAGCGAATCGAGGCATCGCTTATTTCGTGTAGACTCATACCTGTCTCCACATGCTGCTCAGTAATCGGACTATATGTAACAAGGTCAGCTTCGGAAAACAGAATCTGCGTGTCTAACTCGTCAAGGGAAAGCTGTTGTAACAGCACGCCAACCGCCAACGCTTTGTGGGTCGAAGCATAGGCAAAGCGTTCATCCTCGTTGTATGCGATGGTCTGTCCATTACCCGTATCAAATGCATACACGCCTAAGCGTGCATCATAGTGATCTTCAAGCACGGAAAATGTTGCTGCACTGTTCTCGTCATCTGGTTGCTGCTGCTCGGTTGTCTCAGGTGTTCCGCAGGCAGCTAATACGGTTAATGTAAAAATGGCTCCATATCTCTTCAATGTCAATCAACCTTCCGTTATTAAGATTACAACTGTAGTCAATATTACAAATGTAATCTAATTCTGTCAAACGATATTTATTCGTGGTATGATAAACGAAAAACGAAACAAGTGGAGGAGCGTATAACGAATGCTAGTGACACTTCTAGTGCTAACGTTGCTCATTAGCGCACTTTTTCTCGTTCGTCAGGGTATGAAACTAGTGCGACTACCGGCCATTTGGTTGGATCGTTTCTGGTCTCTTCTCTTTGTAGTACTTTTGCTCCCATTTCTCCCCCTTCAAGCCGTTCCTTTTTTTGCTGGAGAGACGAGGGGAGTAGAGCAACTTCCTCAACTTCCTGGAGAAGCGCAACTGACAGAAGCAACAAACATGACGATTTCTGACTTTAGCGTGTCTGTTACTAGGTTTGATTTAGGCTGGCTTGAGTCTGGTTTATTCGTGGTTTGGCTTGGAGGAATCGGATTTGGGTTGTGTCTTATTTTCCAATCCCTCTTTAAGCTAAAAACAATAATTGCTAAGGCGAGAGCTGTAAAGGACTCTCGGTTAACGATCGCTTATGACGCCTGTGTCAAGGAGCTAGGGCTTAAAAAGAAACCACGGCTATTGGAGTCAGACTCAATCGAGTCACCCGTAACATGCGGAATTCTCCGTCCTTATCTCCTTGTTCCGGAAGGTTTGTATAATCTTTTTTCTACCGATGAGATTCGTTACATGTTCCTGCATGAACTAAAGCATCATCAGCTGCACCATCCTCGGATAAATGCGACCGCGCTCTTATTTCAAATCGTTTATTGGTTTCACCCGCTCGTCTGGCTCGCACGAAAAAAGATGGTAATGGACCGAGAGCTTGCCTGTGACGCAGCTGTTATTGAAACAATCGGCATGTGCGAGCGCAAAGCTTACGGGAGGACGCTGCTTCAGTTCATTGAGAAAAAACAATCCCATTCGTCGCTTGAACTCGGTGTTGGCGGGACGAAGAAACAGATTGAGACACGCATTTATTCTCTTATTCACTACCGCAGTTCTTCTAAAAAAGATACGGTCAAAGGTAGTCTTATTTACACGCTCGTAGTGTTGTTCATTGTCCTGCAGACGCCATGGCTTGCTTTAGGAGAGGTAGAGGAGCAAAGGTATTCATTTGATCAGTCAAATGCCAGCTATGAGGAGCTGTCTTCCTTTTTTGCTGATCATGATGGAAGCTTTGTGCTCTACAGCGCTAGACAGGATCACTATTTCATTCATAATCGAGCCAGAAGTGAGCAACGCTATTCACCGAACTCCACATTTAAAATTTATAGTGCCTTGATCGGGCTTGAAGAAGGCATCGTTCAGCCAGATACCGTCCTCGCTTGGGACGGGACAGCACATGATTACCCTGAATGGAACCAGCAACAAACCCTCAATAGCGCGATACAGTATTCGGTTAACTGGTATTTTGAAAAAATAGAAGCAGACATGTCACTTAACCAGATGATGACTTATATCAACGAGTTGAATTACGGCAACAAATCGATTGAGGGGCCGACGCCAGTTTGGCTCGAATCTTCGCTAACCATTTCTCCGGTTGAGCAAGTTGATTTGCTACATCGGTTGTATAGCAACGAACTTCCGTTTCAAGGGGAATCCGTCACGGCGGTTAAAGACGCGCTCTTGCTTGAGCAAACGGGTGAAACCGCATTTTATGGCAAAACAGGGACTGGTGTGGTGAATGAACGGGCTGTGAACGGTTGGTTTGTGGGTTTTGTGGAAACGGCAGACGATACGCTGTTTTTTGCTACGCATCTAGCTGGTGATGAAGAGGCTACGGGACAAAGTGCGGCTGACATAACCCGAGCCATTTTAGTAGATAAAGGAATTCTAACAGGGGGATTGGAGTAAATGAGTAAAACCATGCCGAGCATTTCAGATGCAGAGTGGGAAGTGATGAAGGTACTCTGGAAAAATCCGCCGAAAAGTGCACGTCAAGTCGTGACAGAGCTCAAGGCGCTCGTTGACTGGAAGCCCAAAACAATCCGCACGCATCTTGACCGTTTAACCAAAAAAGAGATTATCAAAGTGAATCGAGATGAGCGGATTTACACGTTTACGCCACTCTTTTCAGAAGATGAGTGTAAGCGGGCAGAAACCAATTCGTTTATTAAACGTGTTCATGACGGCACAACAAAGTCCATGATGCTACAATTCATTGAAGACGAAACCCTCACAAAAGAAGATCTACAGGAGCTTCGGTCCTTGCTTGATGAAAAGCTAGATTAAAGAAAGAGCTGCAAAGGCAGAAGCATCTGCCTTTGCTTTTACCAATGGAGAATAGCACCAATCCATCCGCGTCAATTTTATAGCGTAAAGACGGTAAAGTGTATTGAATACGGAAAAAAACCAACGAATCGGTTGGTATCAATCGTACTCATTTATTTCTCTAAAAATTTCTTACCTCTGTTTTTGTCAACGGCTAAACGTAATAAAACGAAAAGGACACCAACGCCAATCCCAATAGCGGTATAAGCCATAACGTTTCCAACTGTATACTCATCAGAAACTAGAAAACCAACACCGGTAAATACAATAGCAAATGCAACAAGCAATACGGTGATTTTCACACCAGCGTTCATCTGGAACACCCTTCCATTTGTGACCTTATACGGTGGATTCCCAATAGTTACAAAATGAAACATGAGGGGAATATTCCCCTTATGTTTATGAGCAGCGTCCGTCGTCTGTAACCTATGCATGTAATGTGCTACAAGCTGATCCTGCAATAAGTGCTGCAACACCTTAAAGGTTTGGCAAATTCAAAAGTTGGAATTCTATTAGTAACACCTGCAATGTTACGCCGCCTTCTCATACCGATAGTACACGATACCACGTATGAAGCTCTCCGAGATGTCAGTCTGTTACTCGGGTCCAGAAGCGGTCTAGACACCGCTGAAGAACCATTAGCGGATCTTGCTGTTAAACTTGCAGAGCTTGATGAATTGTAAGATTTTTTTTGGCATTTAGTGCAGCTAGTTAGTGAAAACCTGTCCAATAAGGGCAGGTTTTTTATTAGTGTTTTTGAAAACATATGGCTCCGAGCAACCATTTCAATTAAAAATATCTTGTACTTTTATTAGACGAATAACTGTTCAGTATTAACTAAAATTAACTTTAATAAATCACAACGATTTATTAATTCTACTAAAAGGAGCAATCATTTATGGCAACTATTTATCGATCTTATAACCGTCAGATGCACGGAGGTGTTGAATTAAAACCTATTGAAACAGCTATTACCTATGCAATTTCCTCACACAACAATATACCAGTTTCAGTGTACAATTGCGGACCATGTTACGCTTCTTGTGGAACCGTAGATATTCGATTACAACGTATGGTGACGTCTGCGGTTTATGAAACAGTCGGAACAAGGTTAAACAGAAGGTATGGAGACACACGTATTTGCCCTGCTAGAAGTGTTGAAGAAACCTTCACAAATGTACGAAAATCAAGCGTACCTATGCGCGTTCTCTGGACGTTAGAAGGTATCAACGAAACATCTCCAACTTTTTATCACGCTTAATTTTCATCTAATTAAGATCACTATCTTTGAACAAGAAAAATAACTATTAATGAACCAGGAGGAAAAATCCAGTTAACTCTTTTGGGCCAGCTACCTTAGCGGCATGTCCGACTTTACGAAAGGGTGATAATAATCATGTCGATTCCATAATCGTCATGATTCTTCAAGGAGCTATGTGGTGCAAAGGATACAGCCCTGGAGGTTTAACAGGAACATTCGGTCCTGGAACTGAAGATGGTGTCAAACAAATGCAAAGTGACGCTGGACTTACTCCAAATGGAATTGTTACACCGCGTATTTTTCAGGCAATGTTAAATATGGACGCCTATAGATTAGTTAATAATGGCGATGAGAATATCCGATTAATTCAAAGAAATTTGAATGGAAACTACTATAATACAACAGCAATTCAACCTGCTGATGGTCATTATTCAAGAGACACAAATACAGCTCTAATCTATGGCTTGCAACTAGAAGCTAATGTTAGTGGAGCAAATGGTCACTTCGGTCTTGGTACAAGGGCCGCAACTCCAACAATTAGAATAGGTGACTCTCGAACAAACTTTGTTCAATTAATTCAATACTGTTTATATGTGAATAATTATAACCCTGGAAATTTTGGTGGGCGTTTTGATTCAACTATGGAAAATCAGGTTAAAGAATTTCAATCTTTCCACAAGTTACCTTCGGATGGTGTCGTCAATTTAAATACATGGATGTCGTTGCTTGTAAGTACAGGAAACCCTGATGTAAAAGGTTTAGGTATTGATACTTCTTACACTATTACTCCTGCTAGAGCACAAACCTTAGTCAACGATGGAAGACAGATAGTTGGGCGTTATTTAACAGGTTCTTTTGCACTATCATCGGCGGAGTTGAACACCATTTACGGATCAGGTCTTAGAGTTTTTCCGATCTATCAACGATTTGCAGATCATGCGGAATGGTTTTCTTATAATCAGGGCATTATTGATGCGAGAGATGCGATACAAGCAGCAACAACTCTACAGTTTTCTTATAATACAATTATTTATTTTGCAATTGATTTCGATGTGTCATTGCAACAAATAAACAATCTCATAATTCCTTATTTTACGGGTGTACATGAAGAGATAGATCGGTACCATGCAATGGGAGTTTCCTATAGAATTGGTGTCTACGGGCCTAGATATGCATGTACAGTTTTATCAGAAAGAGGATTAACCACTTCTAGTTTTGTAAGCGGTATGTCGACAAGTTTTTTCGGTAATAAAGGACACGTGTTGCCTGAAGACTGGGCTTTTAACCAAGTCAAAGAACACTCAATTGGATCTGGTGCAGGGCTATTAGATATCGATAATTTAATTGTCTCAGGTCGGGACCAAGGAGTATCTTCAAAAGATAATAGTGTCACTACTCCCAATATAGGAGACTATGTTTCCGAAAATGCTCCATTTATGAATAAGTTAAATGAATTATTTAACTTCGCATACGAACGATCAGATGGTGACAATCGAATTGCTAGCATATTGACTCTGAATTATTTACGAAGCGAAAATTATAATTCAACTGTTTGGATTCCTATTGCCGGAGCTATTGATTCAAACTTTGTAGAAGAAGCAGAACAAAGATTTGGCAAACCTTCAGACTTCCCAATTTTATACGATCCAATTACGGGGACTGATATGGATTTTATGCACATGTCAGCAACCTTAAATGCAATACTTTTCCAAAAAACTTTTACAATTGGAGATTTAGCCTCAAAACTCTCTGATTTCGCGGGATGGTTAGGCGATTTAATTACAGTAATAGATGATGCAAAACGTGCATTTGAACAAGGTCGGTTTAATTCCTTATATGATGCTGCTTACTATTATATCGGGCATACATCAGATTCAGCGGGGACATTTCCATTAGAAGATTTATTAGGAGATATGGATGCAATTAATATTGGTAGAGCATTAGATCTTAATGATACCAACGCTAACGTTTATGAGGAAATGAACACTTACTATCGTTTAGGGTTTCGTCGAAGATTCAAACAAGCTGCACATAATCGTTTTGAATATAACCGAGAAGAGATTTATAATGAAGCTTATCAACTATTGACTACTTTAAACCCATTGATTTCTACACCACGTACTTTATTCAGACAAGCTTTCAATGTGGATTCATTTACAAATGAGGAAGCAGAAAATGTAGCAAAGCATTTAGAGACGTTTGTTCAGAGTGGTTAGATAAAGAAGATTAATAATAACGACCACGATATATATCGTGGTCGTTATTTCATAGCATCCAATCAGACAGCCATAAGATCCTAACAATACTAAATAACTAAACTAGAACGAGGGCTGTTTGAAATACCCTAACAGGATTAAGTTTTTGCTTCCTCTCGGAAATACAATATGAACAAATAAAATCTAAAAAAGGCACATTAAAGATCTTTTTTATTCCTACTGGAAGCTGATTTACAATCTCTCACGATAACTCTTTATTCATAAGTATACGATTTTGAAAAAAGAACTAAATTCCCCTGTCGAGGTCAAGAACAAAAGTTTTCAGACTCTTAAAAATCATGGTTCTAAGAACGCACCCAAAGCAAATAATACCATTAGTAGAATCCAAAATAACCACGTTAATGATAAGGGAATTATTAGCAACAACATAAACAATCTGTGATAACGATTGGAATTAAAGAATATACTAATGGAAATTAGTGGGGTTAAGAACAAATAGATAGCTGCTACTACACCAAAAAATTGTTGCGAAAAAAAATAAAAGTTATAGGGAATAACAATTAACACTAATAGTACAATTAATAATAAGAGATTTACTTTTTCGCTCTTTTCGGTTTTTAATAATTGCTTCAATAAATCCAATTTATTGCTCAATTCCTTTCTCTCTTTAACACTTAGTTTTTAACTTGAAAAACGTTTTCTCTAAATAAATTGTTTTTCTTATATATTATAATGCTAGTATCAGTAATAATTCTAACATTTGATTACACCGACTTACATGCTGTTTCTGTAATCGGTTTTGTGAAATTAAAAATAGTTGCTTGTAACTAACATAACTAAACTAATTGTAAAATCTCGTATTTCCTTCTTCTTTGATTCAAATCTATCTAGAAAACGATATATAATCGTTCGTGAAACGCCCCACATTTTAGCAATATCTTTTATCGGCGTGCCATTTGAAACGAGAGTCTTCAACATTTCAATATCTTTATTAGGCTACCTCTGAATTGTCTCGATTTTATTTATCTGGGAGAGTTTCTATTAGACGCTCAATGTTAAGCGTTGCTTTAAATACATACTTATAGGCTTCTTCATAATCATGGTAACTTATGGAATCAGCAACTTGTAGATACTGTCTTGTTTCAGATGACCATAAATGCAATTCTTGATATTCTTTTAGATAGGGTTCTATATAATCCAGCTGTGTTTCAATACGATCAATTGTAGCTTGTAAAGCTCCCCAGCCTTTTGGTAACCTACTCTCTTCTTGATTGACCGTATATAATGAGTCATCATTTAAATATGTATGTTCTTCCTCCGTTAACTCCTCTTCAAGTGAGTCTACTCGCTCACCATTAGGAGATACGAAACCGTCGGTATATAATTCTTTAACAATACTCATGAACAAACCGACAGCTTGGGTTTCAAAAGGTTGTATAGGGTCAAGCGTGTTTGAATCATATCCAAAAATATTGGTACTCGTTGTCATATTAGTATCCCTATCAAAAATGAGAAAGTTCTTGTAATAGATCTCACTTTCTGAAAAATCATAGTTAAAATCTACTTCTCCATCTTGCTCATAGTACTCCCTTGCCTCATCAAGGTTTAAGCGCCCTTCTTCCGGCAGCTTAAATGTATGGAAAAATGTTTCAATATTAGTGTAATCCTCTTGATTTAATTGGGATTCTAAACTATATAAATCTCGTTCGACATTATCCCAATCGTACTCATACCCAATGGTAACTGAACCCTCGCTTGAATGATCGGTTGTTGATGCTGTATGATCTGATGTCTCACTATCTTCGGTATTTATGCTTTCATTAGAACAACCTGAGATGAAGAACAGCAATGGAACAAATATATATCTATATTTCATATGTAAGTCACCTTTCTGTCATTTAAATATTACCCACTTTAATTGATTCATCTACGTCTACTTCACAGTCATATCTTCTCTCTCCAACAGACCCTACTTCTTCAACACTCACCCTTTCTAAAATGTTGCCACCCTTCGTGTTTATCGTAACTTCAATCCCTAACTGATCTTCATCAGCAAAATAAAAGCGTGGTGTGTCTGTTTTTTCACCATATAATTCGGCTACCATTTGATTATTGCAATTTGGCCCCTTGTATTCATATTCCTTTGGTACAAAGCGTTCATTGATTTCGTTTAAAGCTTCTTCAAGTGATTCGAGAGATGTAATTTCACCACGTATAGTTCTCGCTCTGTATTCCTCATCATAATCTGCAAATGCAACATTTAAATTATTGCTTAAAAAATACGCTGTTGGGAAACTTTGTGATTCATCCAATTCATAATCACCATATAAATCTTCAAAATCATCCAAGGAATCTCCTATTTTTGCTGAATCGTTAAAGATACACCCACTAAGAGTTATCATTAAGACGGACAGATAACCAACAAGATGAATTCTGATAATAAAACCTCCCCATTTTTTATTCTTTGAATAACTCAATTGAACTAGCGCTCACCCCAATGTAAGGGTAAGGGCGCACCGTTTTTCTTTAGCCTGTATTCACTAACATAGCCTTCTTTCGTCTGACTTGAGGCAAATCCTACCGTTCGCTGCACTTGTTGAATTGGTACATGTAATTCCATAACGGAATAATTGACAGAAAAATGTCGAAACCAGTGAGGGCTGACACTGCCTTATTTTCTTCCAATATCATTTACTAATATACTGAACGCCAACGATCGTTCTTTTGTGTGTAAATGTACAGTGGTGAGAACCGATAAACAGGGTAGAGGATACGAAGAAAGGACTGCACCCGACATGCCAAATGAACGAACAGCGATGATGTATTTTCCAGATTCGACCCACGCTTCTTCTTTAAAAGTGGTACAGGAGCCAACAAGCCAAATTCGCGGCTTTTACTTCAAAAAGAGCCTTTTAGCAGAGGTAGAGAAACTTGAGCACGCCAATAACTATGCCGTTTACTTTCTTATCTCGGATGTCGATGAACCAAGTATCTACATTGGTCAGTCGATACACGGCATTAAACGATTAAAAGAACACTTAAAGCAAAAAGACTTTTGGCAGTTTGGCATTTTATTTGTTACCGACAATAATAGCTTCGATAAGCAACTCATTGATTTTCTTGAATATGAATTTATCCAGCGCTTTAACGCTTCGACTTATATTGTAGAGAACCGGGATATGCGCATCAATAAGCCGAATGTTAATTGGTATATGGCAGCAGCAATGAACACATTTGCTGGGCAAATTACCTTCTTGCTAGAAGCATTAGGCGTGACAATAAAGCAAGCAAAGCAAGTAGAGTCGTATGAAGAAGAGCGAATCTATTACCCAGCCGAAAAAAACCACCCTGCTACCATCTATCTTCACGATGGACAATTTGTGATTACAAAGGGCTCTACCGTCCTCTTTCCACAAGAGAAATTAAAACACTATAAAGACGAGGGAAAACTCTATCAGAAATTAAAAGCAAAAATAAACCAACTCATTCAAGCAAACCAAGCTGAGCCCATCGATGAAAAATCCGCTCGCCTAACAGAAGACATCGTGTGTCCAAGTCCAAGCTATGCGGCAGACTTATGTAGCGGTGCGTCAAAAAATGGATGGGAATATTGGCAAGGATTAAGGGAAGAGCGGGAGAGGTTAGGGTGAAGATAAAATTTCACTTTAATTAATTGAAGCAAACTATTTTCAGTTCTAATCGCTAACTTGCATGCGTCCCAGGGCTTGAAATTTCTTTCATGTCACTAATAAGAAACCAGTCTCTTACATAAATTCCTTGTTTTTTAAGATTGAGCTGAGCTTTATTTAAGGAAGTTTTTCTTCAAGCAAAATCGAGATGACTATGTTTTAAGCACAAAGATCGGTCGCATCATAGAAGACGAAACAGAAGAAAAAGAAGGTCTCTTTACGAGTGTATGAACGAACAAAATTATTACAACAGACTATTCGGCAGAGGCTAAACACACTTAGTTTATGAGCAACCCCATACACTCTTCTTATCATGAAGACACCCTTTGCATAATTGTGCCTGAAGTCGGACGATCACAATCATCATTGTTTTAGGTGCATCGTATAGTTCCGAAGCATTACTTGGCGGGAATTACTATAATTACGGCGACGCTCCATCTAACGTTAAAACGAAAATTGATGAACTAATAGAAATAGCAGAGTCTCATGGCGTCAGCCTAAAAGCATCGGCTCTACAGTTTACATCGGCTCATCCAGCTGTAGCGGTGGTCATTCCTGGATCAACCCGAACTGATCGCATTAACGAAGGCCTAGAAGCCTTACAAGAGACGATCTCAGAAGCATTCTGGCAGGAATTAATTGAAGAACTGAAGAACAACTCATCTCAGCGGTTGCGCCATTGCCATTGTATAGGGAAGACATCCAGTGGGTGGTGGATGTCTTTTTATCTGAATAGAACGAGTCAAAACTAAATAATGAGGTAGTTGGACTGTATTTAATGTAACTATCTTAATCTAGCTCTGCATTAAAAAGCAACGAATAAAATTGTTCGATTGATATATCGCCTTAGTTTCTTCCAACAAGGCTGATGGAGCGCACGTAGTTTATATTTTTAGAGAAGTCTTTCGTTTTATTAGGAGCAGGTGGTTTTTTAAAAGATATAAAGCTGATAAAAAAGATTGTAGTGAAAAGAATAATCGATTTTAGAATGATAGAGCCTCCAGTCATGTATCTTTTTTACATTCAAATAGAAGCTGCTTTTCAAAGCGGAAATAAATATAATTTTTTAGGCGGTGGATTTTGTGAAAACGACTCATACCCATATAACTGTTTCTTGTGGATTTTCTAAAACCTGTTTAGCAAATTATGTACGAAATAACCATTCTCCGTCTGGTAAGTAGATATAAAACATCATATCGTGAGTGTGTACAAGGATTGGTAATTGGCGGAATAGTCCTCCTAAATAATCAATTTGTTAAATCTTGTTTTTTAAATTTAATAAGCTTAAAATAAATTTTAAATAAGAATAGGATAAGAGGTGAATTGTTTGGAAGTGAAGTTATTTTATCGAACCCAAAGAGATCTAGCTGTAGATCTAAATAAATTAATTGATTCATATTGGAACGAAGATGTTAAAGAAAATGAGCTTGTAGCTACTGTTAAATACATATATGAAAATAATACTGAAAAACTAATAAAGAATAACGAATTCACTAAAGTGGTTCAGCAACAGTGCGGAAAAAGACGTTTAATCGTTGTGGAGAAAATATTGGAGAATCTAAATTATAGAAGTGATGTATGGAAGGTATGATAGGATGAAGAAAGAATTACATTATTCTTCAAGTTTAAATGGAGCATCTTTTTTATTATATGAGTTAAAGCAAGTTCTAAAGTTAAAGCATATTGGTTTATCTACTGAAGAAATTAGGAGAAAGGTAAAAGAAGAAAATTTGTTTCAATTCAACAATTTAGGAAGAATTAATAGGGCATTACCTTCTGTTATAAAAAGGGCAAACGTTATAGACAGTACTCTTACCAACTTAATACTAAATGGTCCTGTTGAAGTAGGGAAAGTGCTTAATTTGTATGCAATTATGAAAACCGATGTGCTTTTCTGTGAGTTCATGGAAGAAGTTATTAGTGTCAAGCTAAGAAATAGTGATTATCTAATAGAAAAAAAGGATGTAAACATCTTTTTTATTTCTCAATCGGAACAAAGTGAGCAAGTCTCAAATTGGAGTGAAACAAATATACAAAAATTAAAAAGGGCATATATGCAAGTATTATTTGAATGCGGAATTCTGAAGTCTAGACAAGGTAAAGAAATGAATAGGTTGTTTATTGACGAACAGATCAAAATTCATCTCTCTCACAATGGGGACGATCGCTATATAGTAGCAATGGGTGAGGAAGCTATTATATGAGCAATTTAAAGGCTAGGGCTGACAAAATTGTTACGAAAATTAAAGAAGAAAAGTTTATAAACGGTCGTGGATTAGGTAATGAGATTAGTTTTTATGTCTTTGATTATCAACCTAGTCAAGAATTATATATGAGGGATTATGTTCAGCGCATAAAAAAACAATTAAATTACGACGGTTCTAACCGAAGAATTATTGAATTTGATTTGTATAAAATGCTTATCGAAATCACAAAAGAGAAAAGAATATTTGAACGTATATCTGAAATGGAAGAGCGTCAAGGGAAAGAGGCATTGTTCAAAGCGATGACAACATTTGCTAGACCAGAAATCTTTTTAAGTAAAATTAAAGAGCAAGTGGATGGCTATAATGTAGTGTTCCTCACTGGAATAGGCAAGGTTTATCCATTTGTACGGTCTCATAATATTTTAAATAACTTACAAGAAGTATTGGATGATGTACCTGTTATCTTGTTTTTTCCAGGTGAATATGATGGTCAGTCACTACATTTGTTTGGAAAGTTTAAGGATGATAACTATTATCGGGCATTCCGATTAGTCGATTAATGAGGTAGGGGATAAAGATGATCATTAAAGATATGTTTCAGAAAGATATTGAACGTGATATTCGTGGGGTCATAAAAGTAGCTCAACAGGACGAAGAAAACATCTATCAGGAATTAGATGAGTATGTTGTTACTCGTGAATTACAAAAACACCTTTCTAAGTTTTACGAGAATTATCAGAAAGGGATTAATGGTGCAACTGATAAAATGGGGGTTTGGATTTCAGGTTTCTTCGGTTCTGGTAAGTCACACTTTTTGAAGATACTCGCTTATTTGCTTGAAAATAACAATGTTAAAGGGAAGCAAGCCATTGAGTTCTTTCAAGATAAAGTACAAGATCCACTTGTCTATGCGAATATGCAAAGAACGGCTGATGTGGAAACAGAAGTCATCCTGTTTAATATAGATTCAAAAGGGTCACTTGATAATAAATCCAAAGAAGATGCCATACTTCGTGTCTTTATGAAGGTATTTTATGAACACCGTGGCTATTATGGAGATATACCTGGTGTAGCTGAAATGGAAAAGTATTTAGATAAACAAGGGATCTATGGTGCTTTTAAAGAAGAATTTGAAGTCGCGGCTGGTGAATCATGGGAAGAACGCCGTAATAGCTTTTATTTTGATGCAGATTTTGTAATTGCTGCCTTAACAAAAGTCACCGACATGTCGGAAGAATCGGCTCGTAATTGGTTTGAAAACGGTGTTAATAATTTTGAAATTAGTATTGAAAAGTTTGCGAAGGACGTAAATGAGTACATAACAAGTAAGGGGAAAGATTTTCACCTCATTTTTCTTGTGGACGAGATAGGCCAATACATTGGAGATAACCGTAATTTGATGTTGAACTTGCAGACAGTAGCAGAAGACCTAGGAACCCATTGTAAGGGGAAGGTTTGGATTATGGTGACTTCCCAAGAGAGTATTGATAGCATTATCAAAGTCAAAGGCGATGACTTCTCACGTATTCAAGGGAGGTTCGATACAAGGCTTTCTCTATCCTCTATCTCAGTTGACGAAGTAATTAAAAAACGTATTCTATTGAAGAAAGATTATGCTCATGACAAATTGAAGGTTCTACATCCTGAAAAAAGTGCTATTTTAAAGAACTTGATTAGTTTCAGGGGAAGTACAGCAGATTTACGTGGTTATGATAATGAACAGGAATTTGCTGATGTTTACCCGTTCATTCCTTATCAATTCAAATTGTTACAAAGCGTATTTGAGCAAGTAAGAAAACATGGTTCTTCTGGTAAGCATTTATCTGAAGGGGAGCGTTCTATGTTATCGGCTTTTAAAGAAGCTGGTCTTCAATATAAAAATGCTGAAGAAGGGACACTCATTCCATTTTATGCTTTCTACGACACAATTAAGGAATTCCTGAGTCCTTCAATATCGAGAGTGATTGAAGGGGCCTATGAGAATCCTATGTTAAAAGATACTGATATTAATGTGGATCTATTGAAGGTTCTATTCATGATTAAGTATGTAAAAGAACTTCCAGCAAATCTCGACAACATTGCCACTTTAATGGTTACACATATAGACGAAGACAAGTTGCAACTTAAAGAAAAATTAAAAGTCTCTTTAAGAAAATTAATCTCTCAAACGTTGGTACAGAAAAATGGCGATCATTATATCTTTTTAACAGATGATGAACAAGACATTAATAGGGAAATTAAATCTTTAAATATTGATGAGGACATCGTTAAGCGAGAGTTAGCTAACTACATTTTCCAAGATTTATACGATGAAAAACGTTTTCGTTACAACAGTGAATACTCATTTACTTATAACCAGAAAATGGATGAGAAAAACTATGGAAATCAAACATCTAACATTGGAATGCAAATTCTTTCTCCATTATCTGACCATTATCATAAGTCTGAGCAGGAACTCATGATGATGACTTCTGGAAACGGAGAGATGACCATTAAACTTGGTGGAAATGAAGCTTATATTGAGGAAATCGGAGAAGCGTTACGAATTGAGGAATTCCGAAAGAAAACAAATATCACGCAACTAGCAGAAAACATCCAAAATATCTTAAATAATAAACAAGCCGAGGTACGTGAAAGGCGTAGAAGAGCACGTGAGCTCTTAGAAGAAGCGATTAAGAATAGTGCATTCTTTATCAATGGTGACCAAGTAGAGATTAAAGGTTCGACTGTTCGTGAGAAAATGAATACTGCCTTTACATTATTAGTTGATAATGTTTATACAAAGCTTAGTTATGTGAAGGAACACGTAGAAAATGAAAGGGAATTAATATCAGTCCTTGCTTCAAACGATGAACAATTGACATTAGCTAATACCTTTAAAGATCCAAATGACTTGGCAATGAGAGAAATGTCTGAATTTATTAGCTTACAAGATGAATCGAAAAAGCAAATACGTGTCAAAATCTTATTTGATCGTTTTGGAGATAAACCATATGGATGGAAAATCCTTGATATAGCAGGAGTGGTAGCACAACTACTTAAAGAACAGCGAATTCGGATTCGTTTTAATTCGGCATACTTAGAGCCAGAAGAGGATGTTAATACGCTCATTACGGTTTTCACTAAGATGCAAGAAGCAGATAGTGCAATTGTAGTAAGGAGAGTAAAGGTAGATGAAAAGTTAATTAAAGTAGCCAAAAATATATGTTCGGATGTTTTCAAGAAAACCGATTTAGCCGATGATGAAGATGGGTTGCTGAAGGATATACGACAACTTGTTGAAAAGCAAATTGACGAAATCAAGGGATATAAAGCCCGTTATGAAGGTAGAACATATCCTGGGATGAGCTTACTTGATAAAGGGTTAGAATACTTTGAGAAATTCCATAATGGCTTAGATAATGTATCTTATTTCAATAAGTTAAAAGAATTAGAAGACGACTTACTGGATTGGGAAGAGGATATTGTCTATGTTAAAAGTTTCTTTGGCACCGATCAGAAAAAGATTTTTGATGATGGATTAGCAGCCATCAAAAAGCATAATGAAAATAAAACGTATTTAATAGGTGCAGATGTAGAACCAATTATTGAAAAGCTCCAGGCAATCATTCGAGATCCGATTCCTTATAAAAAGATAAAAGAGATTCCTGAGCTTATATATGCATTAGATAAACAAATTAATACTGTTTTGAATGAGAAAAGAGAAAATGCTCAAAACAAAATAAAAGATGATAGTGATTACTTGTCATTATTGACAACACAATACGGTGTTTCAAATAACACGAAAGAACGAATCAATCGTTACTATCAAGAACTTACTGTTAACGTAAATAATTTTACAGATATTTATAAAGTAGATGCAACCGTTCCGCAAAGCACGAGCTTTAAAGAAAAAATGGAAAGAGACATCGATAGAGAAATAGAAGAATGGCAACAGAAAAATGTAAAAGAAGAGACAGATCAAGTTGGTGAAACAGAGGTTGGGCCCATTGTATCAACACGAACTATTCAAAAGCAGCCTGTTAAAGTATCTAAGCTAGTTAATGTTAGAAGCCTATCGACAGAAGAAGAAGTCGATAAATACATCAATGCACTATCAGGTAAGTTAAAACAAATTATTAAAGAAAATAAACAAATCGAATTTATTGAGTAATCGGGGTGAAATAGATGAATAAATCTGCACTAAAGACTTTTGCTACGAATGCACGCAGAGAGTTGTTGAAAAAAGTCGAAGCAAGAGCTATGAAGCTAGGTATTACAGAAGAAAATATAAAAAAAACGGATATTGAGAGCTCGGATGCCATCTTTATTGATGGCAAACAGCTTTTAAGAGAAGAAAGAATTCAAAGAGAAAGATTAATTGACCGAATTAATCAAATCGGATTTAAACGTGTAATTGATGAAGTTGCTTATACTTGGTTTAACCGCTTTACGGCTTTACGTTTTATGGAGGTGAACAACTATTTACCAACGAAAGTGAGAGTGCTCTCGTCTTCCAATTCTGTTAGCACCGAACCAGACATGATGAAGGAAGCATTATCGTTAGATTTAGATTTGGATAAGGAATATATATATGATCTAAAAATGAACAATAACTCTGAGGAACTGTTCAAATATCTTATTATTAAACATTGTAATGATCTGAATCGGTATATGCCTTTCATGTTTGAAACAATTGATGACTATAGAGAGATACTATTTCCAGAAGGACTTCTTGCAACGGATTCCTTTGTACGTCAAATGACAAATACTGATATTATTCCAGAAGATAACTGGGAAGAGGTTGAGATTGTTGGTTGGATGTATCAATACTATATAGCAGAAGAGAACGAGCGTGTTATTCAAGCTAAGAAGAGGTATAAAACAGAGGAAATACCATTTGCAACTCAGTTATTTACACCTGAATGGATTGTAAGCTATATGGTTCAAAATGCATTGGGACGTTATTGGATTGAATCGCATCCAGAACATCGAGATCTTATAAAGGAATGGAAATTCTATCTTGAAAATCCAGACTCAGAGCCAACTCATAGTGAAGAACTGAATCCTTATATCAACAAGGAATTAAAGATAGAGGATATTAAGTGTATTGATCCAGCGATGGGAAGCGGGCATATCCTTATCTACATGTTCGATGTGTTATTTGAAATTTATAGTAAATGTGGATATATAGAACGTGATATACCAAGGTTAATTATAGAAAATAATATATATGGTCTAGATATTGACGATCGTGCTTATCAATTGGCAAGTTTTTCACTAATTATGAAGGCACTAAAATATGATAGACGTTTTTTGAGAAGTATAGAACGTTCTGGATTGAAGATAAATTTAGTATCTTTACAAGAGACTAATGCTATAACAGAAGAAGAAATAGAATTTTTCGCTGGAGGAACTCTAGGTGATAAGTTCGAAAGAATAGAAAAGTTTATTAAACAGTTTCAAAATGCAAAGACAATTGGTTCCCTTATTCAACTTGAATTCAATGACTTTGAATTTATAAAAGAATGTATTGAAGAAATTGAACAACAAGATGGAAATTTGTTTGAAGTGGATATGAAACAAAGACTCCTTCCACAATTAAAGAACCTGATAAAACAGACAGCTATAATGAGACAACAATATGATGTTTTCATTACAAACCCACCTTATGCTGGGAGTCGATATTTACCATCCGAAGTGACATCATATTTAACAAAGAATTACCCTAAGGTAAAATCAGACCTTTACTCTGCATTTATGGAATGCAGTTTTCATTATACGAAACAAGGTGGTCAAATCGGTTTTATCACTCCATATGTGTGGATGTTTATTTCATCTTATGAATATATAAGAAAGAGAATAGTGGAAGAAAAAAGCATTACTTCCCTAGTTCAACTTGAATATAATGGGTTTGAAGCTGCAATGGTACCCGTATGTTTATTCACATTAAGGAACTATCATATAAGAGCAAAAGGTGACTATATTAGATTGTCAGAATTTAAAGGGATTGGGAATCAGTCTATAAAAACATTAGAAGCTGTGAAAAATCCTTCTGTTAAGTACCGTTACTCCTTTGATCAGGAAAACCTTAATGAAATTCCTGGAAGTCCTATAGCATATTGGGCAAGCGAGAGTGTTATTAAGATTTATGATTCAAGTCAGATGATTAGTGATGTGGGTTTTTCGAAAAAAGGTCTAGATACAAGCAATAATAATCTATATCTACGTATGTGGTTCGAAATAGATTACAACAAGAAAAATAGAAAATGGATACCTCTTAATAAAGGAGGTTCATTTCGAAAATGGTATGGCAACCAAGATTACTTAATTAATTGGGAAAATAACGGAGAATCTTTAAAATCACTTCCAAAAGCAAACATCAGGAATGAAAAGTTTTACTTTAAAGAAGGCCTAAGTTGGTCTGATCTAACGTCAGGGAGTTTTGGGGCCCGTTTTTTCCCTGAAGGATTTATATTTGAAGCTACTGGTCCATGTTACTTTGGTGAAAATACTTTTGAAATGTTAGCGTATATGAATAGTAAAGTTTTTAATTATTTGGCACAGTTTACAATGTCTACAATGCATTATACAAATGGTGCTGTTGCTAATATGCCATACAAAGATATTAAAGTTAATGTAGATCAAATCAAAGATATAGTTTTTATCTCAAAGAATGATTGGGATTCATTTGAAACTTCGTGGGGGTTTGAAAAACATCCCTTCTTGAAATCGGCATCTCAAACAATAGAATCTTCATTTATAGAATGGAAACATTTTGCAAATGAGCGATTTATCCAATTAAAAGAATATGAAGAAGAAATTAATCGTTTCTTTATTGAAATCTATAGTCTTCAAGAAGATCTCTCCAGCGAAGTTGAAGATAAGGACATTACAATCCGCAAAGCTAATTTAAAACGTGACATAAAGAGTTTTATATCCTATGCTATTGGATGTTCGTTTGGACGTTATTCATTAGACGAAGATGGCCTGATATATGCAGGTGGGGTGTTTGATGCTTCCCGATTTAAGACTTTCACTGCAGATCAGGATAATATCCTACCAATACTTTCAGGTAAATACTTTGAAGATGATGTTGTTTCTAAATTTGTTGAATTTGTTAGAGTAATATATGGTGAGGAAACACTTTCTAAAAACCTTGACTTTATAGCTGATGCTCTTGGCAGAAAGAAATCCGAAACGGCGAAAGAAACTTTACGTCGCTATTTCTTGAATGATTTCTACAAAGAGCATGTAAGGACGTATAGTAAGCGGCCAATATACTGGTTGTTTACCTCAGGTAAAGAGAAGGCGTTTAACTGCCTTATCTACATGCATCGTTATAATAAAACAACTTTATCTCGTATTCGTACTGATTACTTACATGACTATCAGGTTCGTCTAGATGCTGAAAAGAAAGATTTGTTAAATATTATTGATGGTGACTCCACAGTGAAAGAAATAAGTAATGCGAAGAAAGAGCTTAAATCTCTTGATAAGAAGATTGATGAACTTAAAGAATATGATGAGTTACTTCACCATATGGCAGATATGCAAATTGAAATAGATTTAGATGATGGAGTTAAAGTTAATTATGAAAAGTTTAATGGACTTGTTGCAAAGATATAAGTAGATTAAATTTGAGTGAATACATTGGCGATGGATAATGCATCTTACTTCTGATAATTAAAGGTTTTACTGTTAAGGTATTTATAGAAATTGTTTATATAGGTGGGTTGGGGTTTAATGAAGGTTGGTTTACTTTATTTAGATGGGGCAATTCCAGGTGAAGATATTGAAGACTTTAAAAGACTAATGAAGGAACATGATCTTGATTTTAAAGCACATGATTATGCAGGAAGCCCACAAGCAAGTTTTGATGAAATTAGTGGGGTAATATCAATTCTCCTCGGAACATCGCTTGTATCAACATTTGTCCAATCAATTGGAACTAATGCGACCTGGGATGCAATAAAGATTATGGTTAAAAAGGTTTGGCTTACAACTCATGGACAAAAATATTCAAAAGTAACCTCAAGAGGTGTTGAAGAAAAAGAGGTTACTATCAGTGTAAGGGCGAACCTCAAAACCGACGAATACTTTTTTAAAATTGATGGATTGAAGGATTCTGACGAATTAGATAGAGCAATGGACAAAATATTGACACACTTAGAAGCACAGAAATCAAAGAATGATAATAATAAAGTCTTTGAAGTGAATTTTGATGGGGAAAATAAGGAATGGATTTCAAAAGACTTTTTGAAAGAAATAATGGAGAAAAAGAAAAAAGAGTAACTAAGATTTTATGGAGATTAATCAATTTTATTTGAGGTAGAAAGTAGGTGAAGGGCATGAATATAAATCAAATTGAGTCCACATTATCAAATATATTTAATGAGCAATTAAAAGATGGGGAAGAGCGGAAAATTGTGTTCTGGATGGACAAGGATAATGAGTTCTCAGCGGACATTGGAAATCTATCCATTAATAAGGTAAAGGTTCATATGCTTACTGAGAGTAATCAGTTTCAAACGAAATATTTGCTTGAAGAAGAAGATCCTATGTCTCCCTATTTAATTTATACAAACATGGAATTAGGTGTGGAAGACAACTGGTTAGCGGATACGGTTTTTTATTCGAAAACGTTTTATGCAGATCGAATTTCTCTCATTTTAAGTGAATTGCAAATAGACCCGTCGCTTCGTGCTGTTATTAAAAAGTATGAACGTTTTTTCAATAACAAGGAACGATTTAAAAAGTTTTCAGCATTGAATATTGAAGATTATTCAGAGGGAATCATTGAACTCGCTATTATGAGTGTTTTATGTAACATTAAAACGCCAGATTTTGAAGAAGTGTTAAAGGCTGTTCTTATGGATACGTTGGATGACAATGAGAATAGATACTTGTCCCTTCTTGAGAAGTTCTTTGATATTAAAGTGTTCTGGAATTATGTTTCTAATCACTACGGTTATGAACATGAGAAGAAAAGTCTAAAAACATTATTTATCCATCTAGTAGTAACGGCATTTAGCCAATCCATTACTAAAGCGGATATATGGGACTTAGAAGTCTTTATATCCAATCGAAATAAAACGAATGCCGTAGTGTTTATTGACCATTGGATGCACCATAAGACAGACTATGTGATTTTTGATGAATATGCAGAAATGGCTGAACAGGAAATTCAACTTTCGAACATAATGAATGATTTGCCAATTGGAAGTTTTAAACAGGCAGATATTTTCCCTTATATCGACCGGGCAATCATCATTTACATAGCTAACGGTTTAGTCACGCAGCTAGAGGATTATGAGGATTACACGAAGCTTATTAAAATGAGAAGAGCAAAGCATTATTATGATAAATTTGCTTCTGTATATGAAGCACTATACTACACAGTGAAGATGCAAGAGTTTTATAAAGGACATCGTCAAGGTATTCCACAGGGACGTGCTATTGATTTGTATCAAGCATATGTAAATGAATATCACTTAATGGATACATATTATCGTAAGTTCTATGTTGCTTATGATGAAGAGAGTAATCATGAACTATTAAAAAAGTTAAAAGTTCTAGTTGAAAATTTATATACGAATTGGTATATGGGAGAGTTAAGTGCTCATTGGTCACAAGCAGTAGAGTCTGAAATGACGCAGAATTGGTCATTGCCAGGCGTGAAAAATCAGCCAGACTTTTATCCCTCCTTTATTGATTCTAAAGTTCGAAATGGAGAACGTGTTTTTGTTATTATTTCAGATGCAATGCGTTATGAAATCGGTGTAGAGTTAGCAGAGCGTCTTAATACTGAGACGATGGGTATTTGTGATGTGGAAACAATGCTTGGGGTAGTGCCTTCTATTACAAAGCTAGGAATGCCATCCCTCTTACCACACAAAGAAATTGATCTAGATTCAAATGGTCGGGTATTTGTTGATGGCAAAGATTCTTCAGGTTTAGAAAACAGGAAAAAGATCATTGAATCGAGGGTGTCTGACAGCATTGCCGTTCATTTTCAGGACGTACTATCAATGAATAAAGCTGGTCGAAGAGACACCTTTAAGGGTAAGAAGCTCGTATACATTTATCATGATACGATTGATGCAATGGGAGATAAGGCTTCAACAGAAGTTTATACGTTCAATGCAGTAGAAACAGCATTAAATCAACTTTACAATTTAGTGAAAATGATTCGGGATGATCTAAGCGGCTCGAATGTATTGATTACGGCTGATCATGGCTTTCTATATCAAAGGGATAAAGTAGAGGAGAGCGATAAAATTGGACAAGAACTAGACGACACTGTAGAAGTGAAACGCAGATATATTCTTTCAAAAGAGAATCGAGAAGTTCCGGGGCAATTAGCCATTAACCTCTCGTCTTATTTAAAAAATGAGCAACAACTAACGGCTTATTTACCTAAAGCAACACTTAGAAACAAAATTCAAGGCTCGGGTATAAATTTTGTGCATGGTGGTGCAAGTCTTCAAGAGGTTGTTGTTCCTCTGCTTTCGTTTAAAAATAAACGCTCCGGGCAAAAAGGTGCAAAGGCTATTCAAAAGGTTGATATTAAATTAACTAATGCTACTCGCAAGATAACGAATAGTATTTTTCACCTTGAATTTTTCCAAACTGAAAAAGTAAAAGATAAGGTCATTCCTCGAACTGTTATCATTTATATGGCGGGTGAGGAAGGGAACGTCATCTCTAATGAAGAAACACTTATTGGAGATCGAACGTTTGATAATCCAGCTGAGCGTACTTTCAAATTAAGATTTGCCCTCAAGGGTATTCCTTATGAACGAAATAAAACGTATTATCTAATGATTAAAGACACAGAGACAAGTGTTGTAGTGGAGAAAATCCCATTTACGATTAACCTAGGTATAATCAGTGATTTCGACTTCTAGGTGAGAGGAGGAACCAAGGTGGAAGAAAAAATGAACGAGGGGTTGACCGTTGACTTGGATAGCAAGCTGAATGACGTTTTTGCTGGAAGAGTTGTTCGTAAGGATTTAACAAATCTTATTAAAGAAGGGGCTAATGTTCCTGTCTATGTGCTTGAGTATTTACTTGGAATGTATGCTGCAACGGATGATGAAGATAGTATTCGTGAGGGGTTAGAACGGGTAAAGAAAATTCTTTCAGAAAACTTTGTTCGTCCTGATGAAGCTGAAAAGATTAAGTCGCGTATTCGTGAATATGGTCAGTACTCGGTCATCGATAAAGTGACAGTAACGTTAAATCCAAAAATTGATACTTACGAGGCGGAATTCTCAAACCTTGGTTTAAAGGGTGTCCCCATTGCTTCTATGTACGTGAAGGAGTACGACAAGCTCCTTGTAGGCGGTATATGGTGTATGGTCAAAGTTGATTATTTTTATAATGAAGAGGTTCGAAATTCGAACCCTTTTCATGTAGGCAGCTTACAACCGATTCAGATGCCGAATATGAATATACATGAGGTTTTCGAAGGTAGAAAGAGTTTTACAAAAGATGAATGGATTGATATTTTAGTTCGTTCGACTGGTATGGAACCTACCCAGTTAGAGGAAAGAACAAAGTGGCATTTATTGCTACGGTTAGTTCCTCTAGTCGAAAACAATTATAACATGTGTGAACTTGGGCCTCGTGGTACAGGAAAATCTCATGTTTATAAGGAATTATCACCAAACTCTATTCTCGTTTCAGGAGGTCAAACCACTGTAGCAAACCTTTTTTATAACATGTCTACTCGAAAAATTGGACTTGTTGGGATGTGGGATTGTGTTACATTTGATGAAGTGGCTGGCATTCGTTTTAAAGATAAAGATGGTATTCAAATCATGAAAGATTATATGGCATCTGGTTCGTTTGCTAGAGGCAAAGAAGAAAAGAATGCTTCTGCTTCTATGGTGTTTGTCGGTAATGTGAACCAAAGTGTTGACACATTAATTAAAACATCGCATCTATTCGCTCCCTTCCCTGAAGAAATGGCAAATGACACGGCATTTTTTGACCGGATGCACTATTATCTACCTGGTTGGGAAATCCCCAAATTGCGTTCAGACCTTATTACTGAGAAATATGGATTTATCGTGGATTACATTGCAGAATTTTTTAGAGAAATGCGGAAGCGTACTTTCAGTGATGCCATTGATCGCTATTTTAAATTAGGCAATAATCTAAACCAACGTGATACGAATGGGGTAAGAAAAACCATATCTGGTATGTTAAAACTACTTTATCCACATGGCGAATTTACTAAAGGAGAAGTTAGTGAAGTATTGGAATATGCTCTAGAAGGTCGTCGTCGAGTTAAGGAGCAGTTGAAGAAAATAGGTGGCATGGAGTTTTATGATGTGATGTTTTCTTATATTGATAAAGAAACACTTGAAGAGCATTACGTATCCGTTCCTGAACAAGGTGGAGGTAAACTAATCCCAGAAGGAATGGGGAAGCCGGGTCATGTGTATGTAGCAGGGCATGGTCATTCTGGGATGATTGGTATTTATAAGATCGAAAATCAAGTTGTTAGTGGCACTGGTAAGTTTGATAAATCAGGTGTTGGTTCAAATCGTGAGGCAAAAGAAAGTCTAGACACCGCCTTTCGTTTCTTTACAGCTAATAGTAAAAGTATAAGTAATGCAATTAGCACAAAGACAAAAGACTATCTGATGCACATCAGCGATCTACAAGGAATAGGTTTAACAGATGAACTAGCTATTGCTGAGTTAATTGGTCTTTGCTCCAGTGCATTAGGAAAGCCAACGCAAGAAAGTTTAGTTGTCATTGGCAATATGACAGTAGGTGGCACGATTTCCAAAGTAGAAGAGTTTGCGAACATGCTACAAGTATGCGTAGATGCAGGTGCTAAAAAAGTATTAATACCTGCAGCATCAGTGATGGACTTACAGACAGTTCCACCAGACTTATTGGTAAAGGTACAGCCAGTGTTTTATTCTGACCCTATAGATGCAGTGTTTAAGGCGTTAGGAGTTAGTTAATTTAGTGTGGATAAATGACCAGCACACTATTTAAACCTCAATATCTCATTCATATCTTCAATCCCTAAAGCATCAGCAATCTTTTCTATATGTTCTAACTGAATCCGTTCGCGCTTCCCATTAGCCATTTCACTCAGGGTAGCGCGGCGGATTTATTTTTGTGGGTAATTTTTAAAAGATGTACCCTTATGCGTACAACTTTCATGACTGATTGCCTTTATAATAATGTAAATGTCTTTTTTTGAGGTGATTCAATGTTCCCCCGACAACAGTTTGTTTCTAATTTAATGAATGAAGTGAATAGCACCATTTCAAACACAATCAAAGCAAACACCATCACATTACAATCCGAAGTCTATACATTGATTCAACGCATCGTGACAGACGCTTATCCATCTGACATCCTCTGTTTTCCACACCAAGAAGTTGCTTTAAATGCTATCCATCCAACCTGGTTGCTATCACTGAACCCTTATTACTATGGCTCAAAAGCATCCTATGTTTTATCCATCTTAATCGTGAAAGATAGAATGCCAATACATGGCTGGGTCTATGATAATCTTTCAAGTAAGCTTTTCCATGCAGAAAAAGGATGCGGTGCTTACCTGAATGGCAAAAGAATCTTTCGTCAAGAGTTAATGAGTCTAAGAGAGGCAGAAATTCGGATTCACTCATCTTTTTTAAGAAAAGAACAGCCTCAACATCCTGCTTATCAACGAGTAAGGATGGCAGAGCAACCAACAGCGCTTGAAATCTGTAAAGTTGCTGAAGGGAATACCGATATATAATGTTCCCCCGACAACAGTTTGTTTCTAATTTAATGAATGAAGTGAATAGCACCATTTCAAACACAATCAAAGCAAACACCATCACATTACAATCCGAAGTCTATACATTGATTCAACGCATCGTGACAGACGCTTATCCATCTGACATCCTCTGTTTTCCACACCAAGAAGTTGCTTTAAATGCTATCCATCCAACCTGGTTGCTATCACTGAACCCTTATCACTATGACTCAAAAGCGGCTTATGTTTTATCTATTTTAATAGTGAAAGATAGATTGCCAATACATGGATGGGTCTATGATAATCTATCAAGCAACCTGCTCCATGCTGAAATGGGGAGAGGCACTTACTTGAATGGTAAAAGAGTCTTTCGGGATGAATTAATGAGTTTAAGAGAAGCCGAAATTCGCATTCACTCTTCTTTTCTACGGCATTCGCAACCTCAAAATCCTGCCTATCAACGAGTAAGACAAGCAAAACTGCCAACAGCGCTTGAGATTTGTGGAGTTGCTGAAGGAAATACTGATATATTCTTATCAATAAATCAAACGCCTTATGAATTTGCTGCAGCAAGTTTAATTGCAAAAGAAGCTGGGGTAGAGGTAATGACGTTAGAAGGAGAAGAACTGAGTTGGGGTGAAAACTCGAGCGTATGGTGTGGAATGGTTTGATTCTTATATATAAATATGATAGATCTGGAACCGTTTAAGTGAACGGTTCTTTTTTGTGTTTTAAATTTCAATAAATAAGCTTCTATTTTAACTCATGGCTAAGGTCCTATATAATAGATAGAAAGGTTAAGAGATTAGTAGAGGTGTTGATCATTTGTTTGAACAGTTTTTGAATGAGTATCTCAAAAGTGAGCCCAGTATGTTTTTGTTAAAGGGCAATATACGAATAACTGTTAAATTAGTCAATGTTAATTCAGTAGAATTCAGTTTAGAAAATGGAAAGTCTGAATCAACTCAATATAATGAACTTCTTAAAGCTTATAAACAATTATTAAATGAGGGGTCATATTCAATAAATGAAGATGTGTTAGTGGCGAGTTTGTTGGCTAGCCTTCCATTTGCAGAGGCTTACGTTGAAGAAGGTGTAATTCGATTAACGTCATTTGATACAGAAGAATTGCCTGTCAGTACAGTTAAAGATGTAACAATACTTCTAGAAGAGTTGGCTGCTGGAACGTACAAAGCTGATCGACTTAGCGAACAATTAGCAGGGAATCAAAATCTTTTTCGACGAAAATCAAATGCACGTCAAAACCTAAGAATGCTCGGCATTTTGGATAAAGAACATTATGAACAGAACAGTTTCTTTGAGAGATATCGTGGCTCATCCAATAAAGATGAGCGAGACGAATTGCTTAAAACTCAAATCCTATCCAACGTTTTTTTTCAAATGGTTTTACATGTCTTATCTTATACGGGAGTAAATAAGGCAGCAAGAAAGCAATTATTGTTTGAACTTGTACGGAAGATCGTATGGAATTCTCGGGGTGCAAATCAAATTACGAAATCCGTTGCAGAGGATAGACTATCGCATACACTAAATTGGCTTTCCTATTTTCATTTAATTGATGAAAATTATTTACCGATTCATGATATTGAAAACAGTCAGGAGCGCTTACCGTTGAATACAAGGTTAAGAGAGACATTTATAAGTATATTAAACAATTATTCGTCTGCAAGGAAGGAAAAGTTTTCAAAAGACAATGAGATGTATCAACTTGTGAATGAAACCGCGGCTAATGAGCTAAAAAAATTACCGTTTATTCATGATCAATTCAAAATAAAGACATCTGTTGGTCAGGGGAATTGGACATTTACACCATGGATTGCTTTTTTACATAAGGATATTACACGTTCAACTCAAAATGGCTTTTACATTGTGTATTTGTTTCATGAAGATATGAGTAAATTGTTTCTAGCGTTTGGACAAGGGGTGACGAATACGGATTCGCAAACGATGGCAAACGTGAAGCAAGAAATACGCGAGAACATCGAAATGGATGCTAGGATTAATAAGAACGATTTACTTAATATGGGTGCAGGGAAGACGGCTAAGGGTTATGCGGAATCTACAGCTGCATACATTGAGTACGATCGTGAACAAATGCCTTTGGAAGAGACGTTGATAGAAGATTTAAAGCTCATGATTGGTTATTACCAGTCCTATATTCAATTTTTGAATAAGAAAGACACATATGAGCTTCCTCAGTCTGGAGCGGAAATGGTGCAGGAATCGATGGTAGAGTGGGAGCCAATACGTGTGGTAGATCACATCCATACCTATATTAGCGGTAAGGGGTTTTACTATGAAAAAGAAGAAGTAACCAACCTTTACCTGTCTCTCAAAACAAAGCCGTTTGTTATCTTATCAGGAATCTCAGGAACGGGGAAAACCATGGTTGTTCGTTGGTTCGCGGAGAGTCTTGGGGCGATTGAAGAAAATGGTCAATTTACCGTTATACCAGTTCGTCCAGATTGGAACGATGGGACCGATTTAATAGGATTTGAAGATTTAAAAGGAGAATTTCAAAAGGGGCCGTTAACCGATGTGCTGCTTTGTGCTATTGAAGATCCAACCCGACCCTATTTCGTTTTATTGGATGAAATGAATTTAGCTCGTGTTGAATATTACTTTAGTGATTTATTGAGTGTCATGGAAAGCAAGAAGTGGCAAGATGGGAAACAGGTGAGTTCAAGGGTACTACCATTTCAAGTTGAGAGTCAAGATGTGTATTTACCGGCAAATGTCTACTTAATTGGTACAGTCAATATGGACGAGACGACTTTTCCTTTCAGTAAGAAAGTATTAGATCGAGCAAATACAATTGAATTTAATCGTGTCCGTCTTGATCACTTATCTTTTTTAACTGAATTAGAGGAACAAGCACCAATCGCTCTCCACAATAAGCGTTTAGAAGCAGAGTTCTTAACCCTTAAAGATGTTTATGCATTAAACCCGAGCTTAATAAATGAAGTGACAGAGCTTCTTGTACGTGTAAATGAAGCACTTAAATTAAATGGCTCTCATATTGGCTATCGAATAAGAGACGAAATTTGTTTTTATTTGGTCTATAATGAGCGCGATCGTTTGTTATCCCAGAACGATGCGTTTGATTTGTGTTTGTTGCAGAAGATATTGCCTAGGTTAACAGGTAGCGATGCGCGAATGAGAGATGTTCTACTAGCATTATTTGACGTGTTAACAGGAAAGCGAATTCAACAGTATGCGGATATTGTTGCAGAGGATATAGAGCTAGCAAACTATCGAAAAAGCACGGAGAAAGTGGCTGAGATGTTGAGGGGGCTGGAACAAGATGGCTTTACATCCTTCTGGATCAGCTCGTGAGGAAGTTGAATTACTTCAGATTGAAACAGCTTACTTTTCTTTTATTGTTAAAGGGAGGCCGTATCACCCTCTTTATGAAGGGTTAAAGACATATCGGAGTTTGGATTTTCATGATGAGATGGAATGTAAAGCGGACGGGAAAGAAGTAGAATCGATTAAGGTATATGACGTCGATCATCAACAGTTAGTGTTACTTGAAGAAGGGCCTTTCCGGCCGATTTTCTTTGAACAAACGACCTACCAATTCTTAATCATTCCAAAAAATGAACGAAAGGTTTCGTTTCATCATGAATTCCACTTATTTAGAAATGCCGTAAGTGAGTTAAATGTTGGTTCACAGTCTTTACTAATGGGGCAACTCAATTTCGGGAGTGAGGTTGGGTTGTCAACGTTTGAAGTGAGGTCAGAAACGGAAACGCTTTTGACGACAACCATAGAGATATTTCCAGCTAAATTAGACTATAAAGAAGATTATCGACAATTATTAAATGAAGTAAATGATGAAATTTATAATTTAGCTTATCATTTTTTACGGAAAACACACTTAGGTGCGACGATTAAAATAGATGGGCAGCCAACGATGTCGGAGTTCTATCGGTTATTTACCTATCATTTTGACTCATTTGTTAAAGCGATTACTAGAATTGAGGTACAGCCTCATCACAACTTGCAAAAAACGTACGAGTGGGAACGCGCCGATAAAGTGAAGCGGCTAGATTCATATGGTCGAAGACAATTAAGAAAGAATGGTCGACTTTTTGTAGAGCATCCAATGGGATTGGATGTCAATGGCAAGACCCTTATTCCGTCAAAAGCGTTAAACCGGCAAATGTATGTTGTGTACAATACGCCAGAAAATCAATATATAAAGTGGATGATGGAAAGGTTGGTTGAGAAATTAATTGACCTTACGAAACAGTTGTCCAGTCGGAGTCGATACCAAGCAGTTGATGAATTTGCGGTTGTTCGCAGTGAAGTAATGGAAAAATTAAATGCTTTAAAACATAAACTCAGGACACAGTTCTGGCAAGGAATTAAAGCAACTCCGATGACGCAATTTAGCACGGTTTTACAAATGGCACCTGGGTATCGTGATGTGTTACACATTTATTTGACGGTTTCAAAAGGATTAGCTCTATTTGGCCAACAGTACCAAATGTCGGTTAAAAATGTTGCTGAGTTGTATGAATACTGGACATTTTTAAAGGTTGGACAGATTTTAAGCAAACGCTACCTATCAATTAGTCAAGATGTTGTGTCTGCCACATCAAACGGATTGTTTGTAAATTTAGATGCGAGCAAAAGTGCATCTAGACTCTTTGAACATCCCCTTACCGGGGAAAAAATGAAGCTAACTTATCAAAAACGTGAATGGAATCCGACCACAACCCAATTGCCAGACATTGTCCTTAGTGTTACGAAAAAAGGAATGAAGCAATCTTTTAATTATGTGTTTGACGCGAAGTATCGAATTGATTTTGCTGCAGAGGAAAGTTACTACGGGCTTAAATATCAGATTCCAGGGCCTATGGAGGAAGACATTAACACAATGCACCGTTACCGAGATGCAATTGTTCACAAACGTCAAGGTCCATATGAACAAACAGCTTTGGGTGCATATGTATTGTTTCCCTTTGGGTTTGAAGAGGGATATCGGGAACACCAATTTTTTAAAAGTATTGAAGAAGTCAACATCGGGGGACTACCTTTTCTTCCTTCAACTACAAAGTTAGTTGAAGAACTAATTGAAAATATCGTAGAAAAAAGTCCGTCAGAACTCCATGATGAAGGCATTTTACCTCAAGGTACAAAGCACAAGTGGCAGTCGGAGTTAGATGAATTTGTACTCATTACAAATGTCTCAACAATTGATAATTATAAAGAAAGCTTACATAAGAAGGAGTATAAGATCCCCATTCATACGTTACCTCGAGACTGGCGTAAAGCAACGCATCTGGCTCTTTATGTAGGTAAAAAGGTTAATGAGACAAATGGTGTGGTTTGTTATGGAAGAATTGAAGATATTTCAATTAGAGATCAGCAAATGACTTTTTGCATGGAGTCTTGGCAATCAATTGATCCCATTAAACCCGTGCGCTATGGAATCGCGAATACAATGATGACAACGTTAACTCAACTAAGAGAAGCGAATGAACTACCGGAACTCTTTATGAAATCCAAAGAAGAGGCGCTCATTTGGAAACTACTAAGAAGAGTGTCGGATAAAGTGAAAATAGAATTAACCGAAAATGAACTTGATCAAGCTACAGGAATAAGGCATTTTACGGTTAAGGATATAGAAGTGAAGGTTAAAGGGACTAAGGTTCAATTCAGACGAGCGGGAGTAATAAAGATATTTGAACGAGATGAATTAACCAAATCGCTCTATAAAATATTCCGGAGCCTGGTTACGATGATGAAAGAATAGTGGATCTTGTTGACTACATTCAACTGGAATATGTAACGACACCCATGTAAATGAACGAATGAATTTATAAATTTATAGAATTTGTTAACTGCATTAGGAATGATCTTTTGCGTTACTCTATATTAACTTTTACAATTCTTTTAACGTTGTCTAGCTGTACTTTTGGTAAAGAACAATCGGTTTTTAACTTGGAATTTATCGTATCTGAAAATAAAGCGACTCAAAATGAGTACATGTTAGAAATGATCCTTTTGGAAGAGATGCAAACCTTTATTTAACTGAAAACAGATCTGTAAATGTGCCAGTGGAAATAGATATGCGTTATTCCATCACTGTATTTGAAACCACGTTAACAGAAATAGGGGAGGAAATGAATTTGCATCAAAACAAGGGCAATCCATTATGGGTAGGAGAAGTTCTAATAAATGATGATACGAAACAATTGATAGACTTAAATTGATGCGGGTAGTAAGAATTTAAAGGAACGAACGTGCATGGATAGTCAAAAAAGGTAGACTGTAGAGGGTCTGAAAATAAGATTGCTTGAAAGAGAGAAGGGGTTGTTATGAGGGGAATGCAAATAAGCAATAGAGAGAAATGGATCAAATGCATAGGCTGGATAGCCATTATCCATGTTGTATTTATCCTTATCTGGTTGATCATAAATATCATACTTTCGATTACCGTTCCAGCTACATTTGACCAAGGTGTTCCCTCGATGGAAGCAGGATTAGAGTATCACTCGACATTGGTTGGCTATGTAGCAATGGATCATGGGAGTAAATCAATTGTTATGCTAGTAACAATCCTTGTTCCAATAGGTATGTATTTTCTTTTACCGAACAAGTCCTTTGCCAGTGTGACGGGTCTGATTGCTGGTGTGTCGGGTTTTCTTATCTATTCGGTTTCATTCATGTTACAAGCGGTAAGTGTGGCTTATGCCATTAACCTGTATCAGACTCATACAACGGAGTACGGAAGGCAGTTTGCGATGCACGTATTTGAGTGGACGATGCTGGAAGGTGGGTTTTCAACAAGTCTTTACGTGCTGTCGAATTTGTTACTGGCAGGCTGGGTCATTCTTTATTCAAAACAGCTTTTTAACGAGAACAAACGGTTACGTTTATTTGGTTACATTGTAGGTGGATCACTTATTATTGGTTATCTCACTTCGTGGGTCTTTTTGATGTTCGGGCATCATGCGTTACATCTAGTAACCGAAACCATTGGTATGTTGTTTTTACTCTGGTTAGGATTAATCGGAATGAGGCTTGTCAGAGGTCAAGTGAATTTGAATTCATGACGAATATAGGTAATCATATTTATGATGGCTGCGGGTTTGCTTTAAAATTATGAAAAAGGTTAGAATATAAAAGTAAATCTTATATTCTAATCTGTTAAACCTTTTATCAGCCCAAATAATGCAACTCCTACAATACCCGCAATTAAGAAGGGTATTATTTCGCCGAAACTAAACGACCCAAACCAAAATATTAGAATAAAAACAATGATAATTAAGATTGTTATAATTGATTTCATGATGTTCTCTCCCCTAACTAATATTTTTCTTTATTAATGCTATTCTAAAAAAGAAGATGATGCAAACCATCTTCTTTTTTAGAACGAATTATTCATAGATATTGAAATAATAGAAAACTTCTTCTTCATTTAAAAGATCAGTCAATTGGGCGTCTGAGAATGCTCTAACATCCATTCTATGTTGATCAATTGAGCCGAAGTGAGTACTCCATGAATTAGACCATGCAGTATGGGAAATCCAAATAGAATCGTAGTTAAAGAATCTGTTAGTTACCATTCCAGTAATTCCAGATACTAAAATTGATGCAGTTACACCAAGACCACCGGCTCTACTTGCAACCCCACTTGCTATAGCTGATACCCAACTAACGGCATCGGGTTCAATATAGGATTCAAATGAACCAGTATCGACCATATTCCAAATCGGATTTGGCGGTAGATCTGGATGTTGACCCGAAGCGATAGCCATTATACTAATGTCATCATTTTGGAAATTATTAACAGAACCGGTTTTGAGATTAGTATTTGTTCTATCTGTCATTCTTTCATTTTTATAAGACTCAATAATAACCTCATCTTCTGTAGATCCTTCATAAATTAAAAGATGAGCTTCCTCATTAATTATTACTTTGTTACCTTCAGTTGTTGGTACAATATCCCCAGTTGTTGCTAATTCTTCATCGGTAACTACATTAACGTTTGGGTTATTATAATCTGTGTTAGGTAAATTTTGAGCATTTGCATTATTGCTACTAAAGATCGTACCAGAGATAAGAGCAATAGAACAGAATACGGGTAAGTATTTTTTCATATAATGATCTCCTTTAGAATTTAAATTTGTTGTATTATACAACTATGTAATTTAATACCACAAAAGGATAAATTTAAACACGAAAAGGATCAAAAAATATAAAATTTTAAATTTATATTAAAAATTATGTTAGAGATCAAAACTAAAAATGTATGCCTGCATCACGAATCAGGTTGTGGAAAAGTAGTGAACAGATACATACATTCAGGGGGACACATGAATAAAAGAAATGATATTTTAGATGCATGGATCATGGTCGAACAGCTGTCGGAAGGTTCTATTAATAAAAAAGATTCTTCTTTAGTGCCATTACGTACTCAAGAAGAAGACTGGCATAGCTTTTTCTTACGCTTTTTAGAAAAGCAAAAAGTAGAACGAAACATTACTGAAAAGGGCTTTAAGAAATCGGGTCTCGTACTTTATTTTGGCATTTTCAATTTTGAAGAAGTAATTGAATTGTTGAGAAGTCAATTTAAGATTGAAAAATCGTATGAAGAGGTGAGTAAATCTGACAAGTTCACCTTCTTATTAAGCTTTGATAACGAACTCAATTTCAAAGAAGACGAGTTATTCTTTACAATGAGTGGCTATATTCAACAATACAAAAAATTCCCTAAAAACTTCACCGGGTTTGAAGATAATTTTAAAGCGGATTTGAAAAAGAGATTTGAAGAAGACTTTAATCAAACCATGAAGGAACTTTTTACGAAATACGTGGTGTCTAAGGAACATTTTCGTTATCAATTCGTGAACGATGTCACGAATAGTGATCCTAATCTCCATTCGTTTTTTATAGAGGATTTGAATAAGGCAAAGAAAAAATCGAATCAGAACTTGGATCGCTATTTTAAAGGGTTTGTAGGATCTCGCCAGAATCTTGACAGTAATAAAGAGTCCCCTCACTTTAATCCAAGTGCTTTTGAGAGTATTTTACAGCCGAAATTTTATCCTCTTGGACGTTTCCCGAGTAATCCGAAGTTTGCGTTGTCCTTTATGCAACAGGTTGCGGTTAATCTCGCCTCAAATGATCGTAACCCCATTCGTAGTGTAAATGGTCCACCAGGTACAGGTAAAACCACCTTACTTAAAGATATTTTTGCGGATTTAGTTGTACAGCAAGCATCGGAAATCGTCGCTTTATCTACAAAACGTATAGACGGTAGCTTACCGTACTGGAAAAATGCCAAATTGGGTGTTTTGCCACACATTATTTCTGAGAAGAATCTCGTTGTTGCCAGTTCAAATAACGGTGCGGTTCAAAATATTGTTAGAGAATTGCCGAAGAACGAGCAAATCTCAGAAGAATTTCAAAATCAGCTTGCTGAGGCCGATTATTTTAAGCAATTATCCAACTCTAAAGTAAAGGTGGAAGGGGTTGGAAAGAATCGTGCTCTTACCCTTGAACATGTAGAAGATGAGAATTGGGGGACCTTTTCATTGGAGGGTGGCACCTCAAAAAATATGAATAACGTTCTCTTACATATCGAATCAATTGAGGAAAATTTAGAAGATGACTACCAAACGAATGAAGATGCCTATAAGGAATTTATGCGTCTTACTGAACGATTAAAAAAAGAAAGAGAAACGATACAACAATTCAGTGAAAAGGTATCTCTTTTTCAAAAGGTAACCATTGACTATACTGAGCAACTTGCTGCTTTTAATGAAAAAGAAAAGCAGAAGCATGAAGCCTTAGCGTCCGTTAAGAAAAGAGAGAGAGACGACATGGAAAGAGTCGAACAGGAAATGGCTCATCTTAAAAAGGAACATGATAGCACATCTATCGAACTCGAAGATCTAAAGAATGTACAAGCTCAAGCTGAAAGGAATTATGATGTCATTAGGGCAAAAAAGCCGAGCCTTTTCTGGGTGAAAAAACTGTTAAAGGTGCCGGAAATGAACGAATACATGAAAGAGCTTACAAGCGCAAATGACAAACTGAATCAGATGACTCAACAGCAAACAGACTTAAAAAAGACGCAGTCGAAGTTGGAGAAGCAACTACATAATTATGAAAAAAGAGTAAAGAGCGCAGTGAAAAGGATTGAAGAATCACAGGCTGAATTCAATCAATGGATTAGTACTGAACAAACGATTTTGCGAAATTTAGAGCAGCAAATAACAGCCTTGAGAGAAGATTTGGTGAAAAGTGATAGGAAGGTACTTGATTTTTCACTCTCCTATGATCAACTCCAAAAATCCAACCCATGGTTTTCTGATCATTTCCGTACCTTACAATCAGAGCTCTTTATTTCAGCGTTAAAAGTAAGGAAACAATTTCTTTATGAAAACAGAAAGAATGTAAAAAAGGCGAGGATGATTTGGCAAAAGCAGTCTGATTACATTGCAAAAGAAAATGGGCTTCTAATACTTGCTGAGTCGTGGCAATGGATCAACTTTACGATCCCTGTCATTAGCACAACGTTTGCTAGTTTTGGTCGGATGTTTAAACACCTGAATGAAAACTCAATCGGGAATTTATTTATAGACGAAGCGGGCCAAGCACTGCCGCAAGCGAGTGTCGGGGCCATCTTAAGAAGTAAAAAGGTGATGGTCGTGGGAGACCCATCGCAAATCAAGCCTGTATTAACATTAGATTCGCCTGTTTTGAGCTTGATAGGGAGGCATTACAAAGTAGATGAAACCTTTGTCTCCGCTGATGCATCGACTCAAACGCTTGTTGATGCAACGAGTCAGTTTGGCTTTCAAAAAGACGATGAAGAATGGATTGGTATCCCTCTTTGGGTGCATCGACGGTCAAATTACCCGATGTTTACCATTTCAAATGAGATCTCGTATAACAACTTAATGGTTCAAGGTAAAGAAGGGGATGCCGCACAGGGGAAATCAGATTGGTTTGATTCAACAGGAAATGCCATTGACAAGTATGTGAAAGAACAAGCTCTCTTACTTAAAAAGCTAATTACGAATCGTTTGCAAGATAACCCGGAGTTAGCTGAAGAGATCTACGTCATCACGCCATTTAGAAACGTTGCTTTTAAAGTGGCACGTGTGTTAGATGACATTGATTTTACAAAAAGAGAAAATGGAAAGCCAGTCAATGTCGGTACAGTACATACGTTTCAAGGGAAAGAAGCAAAGATAGTTTACTTTGTGCTAGGGGCAGATTCTACTAGCAGTGGTGCAGCTAGTTGGGCCGTTTCTGAAGCCAATATTATGAATGTGGCAGCAACTCGTGCGAAAGAGGAATTTTACGTCATCGGTGATAAGGACTTATATGGATCTCTCGGAAGTAACGTGGCAGATAGTACTATCTCCATTATTGAGAAGTATAACGAAAAGGCACAACAGCTTACTTAACCTACGTTAGTCTCATTCACATCTGGTTGATAAAAATTTCATGATTTCGATTACGGTTCCATATACATGTACTAGATTGATGTGATTCTCAGTCAACACATAGCTAAGCAAAATATGGATATAAATACTGAGGCTGGGACAAAAGTCGATAGATAGACAGACCAAAATGACGAACATTCCTGAAAATAGGAATGTTCGTCGTTTATTTTATATGAAAAATAGCGGAAGGAGAATCCGAAGACTCCTGGGGGATCAGCACGTGTCTGAAGACTCTGGAGTGGCGGTTTTCCACGGAGGAGGCTGAGGCCGTGTCCCCGGAAAGCGAAGGATTCTCCTGTAGCGGTGCTACTCAGCATATTTTAGACTATTCGTTTTTTCAAATACTACTTTTCGTTATGTCCCAGCCTCTTTTATAAAATGTAAAAAGCTCAAGATGAGCTGTAAACCGATCAAGATTGATTCATATCTGATTTTCCCCGTGACACTCTGAATTGCTTGTACCACTCTGGCTATATCGTTAAGTATACTTATTAAGTTACTTATTCTTTGAGAAATAGAACTAATCCATATTCGTAAATTCTGAATAAACTTTTTATATCAGGGTAAGTGATTCTAAAGACAATTTTTAAAGGGAATGGTGACGATGCCTGGTCATTGGGGAAAGTACGTAGTGTTACTGATTCTATACATTCTTATTGGTATTGGGATGTATTACTTTTTTGATGGAAATCCATTTCCGATAGTCTTTTTATCGTTAGGAATAGCTTTTTGGTTGATAATATTTATATGGATAAAAATAAGCCGAAAAAAGGCTCAAAGAAAGCGTTAGACAATTTGTTTCATTTTAATTTGAACGGCACACACACTAATCAAAGGAGAACATATGACTATATCGATCGTGTATGGAAAGACAGAAAATGTCATGAACAATTTAAGTGGGATGGATATAAGACTGAATCAAGAGGAAATGGAAAACTACAATCGATTCCGGTTTCCTAATGATCAGAGAGATTACCTAGCCGCTCATTTACTTGCTCGTTACTGTATACACCATCTTACGGGTGTAGCGATTCATGAAATAGAATTGACTCAGCATTGTGCCACTTGTGGTGGGAATCATGGCAAACCAGAAGTGATGTATCCTGCAACGACGTTTGTCTCTTGGTCACATACGAGTGGTTATGTGGCAAGTATTTCAGCTCATAAACCAGTAGGCATTGATATTGAGAAAATGGCATCATTGGATAGAGCATTTGGAGACTCATTCTTATCCCCATTGGAGAAGGAAGCGATTTCTTTAGCAGATGGGGATGAAATCAGCTCTACCTTATACAAGTTGTGGGTTAAGAAAGAAAGCATAATTAAGCTAGGGTTGTTTCGAATTGATGAGATGAGAGACATCTGTTTGGCTTCTAGTAACAGTTTTTATTCTCATAATAGAAAGAAATACGCGTTTATTGATATTCATTCGAATCCCTTGATGGGAGCTGCTGTATACGAAATAGAAGATGGTGCCATAGAAAAGGTCTCGCTCACACATTTATAAATCGTCTACCTGACTCACTTCCTGTTCCTTTGCGTCATCGGTAAATGACACATTTCCCAATATCGGTCTAGCATATTGAAAGGTATACTTGTTAAAAGGTACAAATAGAAGCAATGAGATGCAGTATCTTTGGGAACGTGTATGTTAAAAACAAAAAGGAGCTATTTTATGATGCAGCGCAGTCTAAAGGAAATTTTCTCAATGCAGGTAGACGAAAGACCAGAGGATATCGCGTTAACGTTTGGTCATTCGCACATGACGTATGGAGAGCTAGATCAAGCTAGTAATCGTCTCGCCAATTATCTTCTGGATCAAGGTGTGAAGAAGGGTCAATTAATCGGACTGTCCCTAGATCGATCGCCTCAACTGATTGTAGCGATAGTAGCTACAATCAAGATTGGTTGTGTTTATGTCCCTATTGATTCAAAATACCCTCAAGAACGTATTGAATATATGATCGGTGATTCATGCGTCACGACTCTTATCACGACATCTACCACTCTAGCCCAAATGCCTTACCTTCAAATAGCTACCATCTTACTTGATCAAGAAGCAAGTCAAATTGATTTAATAAAAGCAACTCCTCCAGCTATGAACGTTGAACCACTTGATTTGGCTTATATTATGTACACTTCTGGATCGACTGGAACACCAAAGGGTGTAGCGATCCCACATCAAGCTATTATACGACTAGTGAAAGAAACAAATTATTTTCAAATTGATCACCAGCAAACCGTCGGTCACTTTGCGTCCACTTCTTTTGATGCAGCCACCTTTGAGATATGGGGGGCTTTATTAAATGGTGCGAAGTTAGCCATTAGTAACCCGGAACCAATTACACCGGAAAGTGTTGCTAAGGTGGTACGTGATCACAATGTATCGATTCTGTTTTTAACCACAGGCTTGTTTAACCTCATGGTTGATGAAAGGATAGACGATTTAATCGATGTTAAATATTTAATCAGTGGTGGGGAAGTGATGTCGCCTACCATTGCCAAAAAAGCTGTGGAACGATTGCCAAATACTCGGGTTTTTAATGCTTATGGTCCAACGGAAAACTGTGTCTTTAGTACGGCATTTGAATTGACGAATCGAACCAATTTCGATACGAGCATTCCGATTGGTAAGGTTCTCAATGGAACCTCCATGATAGTCGTAAATGAGGAGTTGAACATTGTCGATGATGGTCAAATTGGTGAACTTCTTCTAGGCGGTCTCGGTCTTGCGAGTGGTTATTGGAATCGTGAGGATGTCACAAAAGAAATGTTTATTTACTTGAATCGTGAGCGTTTTTATAGAACAGGGGATCTCGTACGTAAGCTTCCAGATGGAACTATTGAGTATTTAGGTAGGATGGATCATCAAGTTAAAATTCGTGGTTTTCGAATAGAGCTTAATGAGATCGAAAATCACATTATACTAAATGATGAGATTAAGCATTGTTCCGTTAGTATTCAAGAAAATACGCCAGGAGATAAACGCCTTGTGTCCTATCTTGTCCCGTTGAATCAAAAAACCTTTCACCTTAAAAATTTAACAGCCTATCTAAAGCAAAAATTACCTGAATATATGATCCCCTCTAATTATGTCATACTAGATAGCTTACCCTTAACAACTAATGGGAAAGTAGATCGCGCGGCATTGTCGAATACACTGTTCACTCGTCCCAACTTTGGCGTGCCTTATAAAGCGCCACAAACAGAAAGGGAGCAACAGCTGGTACACATATGGCAAGATCTATTACAAGTCGATCAGGTCGGCGTGGACGATGATTTTTTTGAACTTGGAGGAAACTCTCTTCTTGCAGCTCGAGCGATAATTCGTATGAAAGAAGCACTCGACACTTTCTTACCGTCAAGCGCGTTGTATAAGTATTCCACCATTTTCAAGCTAGCTAGCTTCCTAAAGAATCAATCTACAGAAACCGATTTAACTACAGTAAATTTAGCCAATGAGATTCAATTAGACGAACGCATTTCACCATCAACTACATTCAGCCCTTCATTCTATAAACAAAAAGCCATTTTCTTAACAGGAGCAACTGGATTTTTAGGGGCATTTTTAATCAAAGAATTTCTGGAGCATGATGAGGAAGCGAATATTTACTGTCTAGTTCGTGCATCTAGTGTAGCAGAAGGTCTTCGACGCATTAAACAGAATATGGAAAAGTATCATATTTGGTCTGATGCGTATGAGCCGAAGATTCTACCGATTCCTGGTCACTTAGATCGACCAATGTTCGGGCTAACCCGAGAGGAATTCGATCAATTAGCGAAAACCATTGACGTCATTTATCATAATGGGGCAAAAGTAAACTATGTTCAAGCTTACGATTTGCACAAAAGTGCAAACGTAACTGGTACACAAATAATCCTTGAACTTGCATGCACGTCAACTCTCAAACCGGTTCATTATGTATCAACGATTTCTGTATTTGGTCCGATTGGTTATTTTACGGATGTTAAAGAATTAAAAGAGGATAGTCGTTTGGAGATAAGTGAACCTTTTGTTTATAAAGACATGGGTTATGCGCAAAGCAAATGGGTTGCTGAAAGCGTAATGTGGGAAGCAAACAAAAGGGGTATTCCTATGACGGTGTTTCGTCCAGGCTTTATCATGGGTGATCGTCATACAGGTGTAAATAACACCGAAGATTACGTTGCTCGAATGATCAAAGGTTGCATCCAATTAGGGACTTATCCTCATTTACCTAGACAAAGAAAAGAATTTGTACCTGTAGATTTTGTGGCTAAAGCGGTACGAGAAATTTGTCTCGATCCAATTAACTTTGGAAAAGCATACCATCTAACGCCGCCGACAGATAGTATGGATCTTGAAGATTTCTTTGCAGAAATGAATACCACACTCGGCTATTCCCTTAAGGTGGTTCCTTATAAAGACTGGGTTCAGCAACTTATCGAGGAAACAAAGAATTCGAGCGATAATGCGTTGACACCATTTCTTACACTTCTCTCTGAAGAGCTTTATAATGGGAAGACAGCCTTTGAGCTTTATGAAAATATGCCCACGTACAATTCGAACAATGTGGAAAAGGCTCTTAGCGAGAGCGGGCTGACTTTTCCCATAATGGACAAGAAGTTGTTACGCACTTACTTTCATTATATGAAGAAGATAGGGTTTATTCCAGCACCACTAGTACGAGTTTAAAGATCGACTAAAGCCCAATTTGCTTTAGAAGAAGTGTTACGTTAACGACCAGATAAAAGTCTGGTCGTTTTATTGATTTTTGACGTGCTTAAGGAGGATAGATGATTTACTGTTAAGTTTAAACGTGCCAATGAATACACTAGAAGTAACGTAACACTGGGAGGTTTTTTAGAAGGTGATTACGTGGAAGTCTTATAGTATTTTAATCACAAGTCTGTTCTTATTGTTGCATGTCATTTTTTTAGATGCAGTATCCCAAATAAGTTTTATATATGATGGGATCTTGTGGTACTTGTATACCAGTTATATACCGATCTCGGTTATTGTAATGCTTCTATTAATTATTAAAAGCTTGAGATCAAGTAGTGAAAATAAAGTGATCCCCATTATTGGCCTTTCGTTGTTGTTCGTATTAGCCATGATTTTCATGTTTTTTGCCTATCTTGGTGCTAATTTTGCTTAACAAGAAGAGTCCTTTAAGCTACTCTCTAAATGTAAAGAACTGACGTCCACCATTAAACATATTGGGATGGCGTTTAAGACCACCAAGTAGTTCAATTAAATGTGTTTGGAAATGGTATGAATCGTTTGAAAGTGTATTCCTTCATGAAAAATGGTTCGAATTAAAACTTGTTCGATGGTTTGCATGCCCATTTCAATAGGCGGATGAACGTCTTCTAGACGATCTTTATACCTTTCCATGATCAAATCTGGCTGCGAACGAAGCAATTCTTTTAATTCTTGATAGGAAGGGGTTTCAGTAGAAAAATGACTTGGATTTGTCCCATAACCAAACCATTTATGATAAGCATGTGGATAGGGTATTTTTTCCTTTATTAATGTCTCGATCCACACATATTGATCGAGGTAAAGATGCCCCAAATTCCATCTAATATTATTATGAAAGCCATTGGGTACGATGTCAGCCTCTTCTGCACTTACACTGTTTAAACTAGTTAGAGTCTCTTCTCGGTAAGTCTTTAATTGTTTAAAAAGATTTTCATGAAATTTTTTCACTTTATCTCTCTCCTGTCAGATTATTCTGTATTGTTATCTAATTATACCGTTAGAGGAATAAAAAAGCTTCACTTCCTTAAATGCATAAGGTCGCTGAATGGAACGAATGAGCATTAGCAACCCAAAAAACGGCGATGACACGCAAAAAATGAAAAGTGCAACCAGGAATGGCGAGGTTGCAACCGCTGGTAGGTAGAGGGAAAGTGGTCATTGGATTACGATAAGAATGAGGTGAGGAGAATGGAATTTTATCAAAAACTAAAAAAATTGAGAGCCCAAAAAGGATGGTCTCAAGAGGAATTTGCTGAAAAGCTTCAAGTCTCAAGACAGGCAATCAGTAAATGGGAGAATGGTCAAGGGTTTCCAGAAACAGAAAAACTGGTGAAGATGAGTAGGTTATTTCACGTTTCCCTGGATTACCTATTAAAGGAGGAAGATCAATCTTTTGGAGAACAAGGAACGGAAGAAGGTTACTATGCCAGTCAGGAAGTCGTGGAAGCCTATCTTCTAAATAAGAGGCAGGGCGCTAAAAAAATCGCAACTGGAGTGGCGATTCTTATAGCTTCGGTCTTATTACCGATGTATTTTCAACATGCGTTTAGCTATGTGTTGTTTATCGTAGTGATTGCTAGTGGAGTAGCCATCTTGGTATGGCAAGGATTAAGTGTGAAAGCATATGAAGAACTCGAAACACAACCATTAATTTTTGATGATTCGTTTATTCAACAGTTTAAACAGAAAAGCTTGGCTAATCGTAAAAAGTTTGGACTCTTAATTGTCACGGGAATTGTCATCATCATATTAAGTTTTGGGATACCTTTTTTAGCTAGCGACACAAGTCATGCAAACAGAGATCCCCTCTTAGCATTAATGCCGTTAATATGGGCCTTTGCTGTGTATTTGTTTATTATTGCTGGTTCTGCAATGGACGGGGAGCGGTTGGTTACCCACAATAAAGAATACCTAAAGGAATATAAAGAATATGAGGAATCAACTAAACATGAGTGGATTCATGCGGTCATGTGGCCATTGGCAACGGTTGTTTTTTTGGCCATCGGTTTTATTTGGGATGCCTGGCATCCTGGATGGTTAGTATACTTGGCTGCAGCAGTTGTTACAGTCGCTTATACGACTTGGAAAAGTAGTAAAGAGTAAAAGGATTGCACAAATTTTGTTGTTGGTATAAGAATCCCATCTTGCCCATTCGCTCGGGGTGTTGTATAGAAAAGAATCGCACTTTACTCTACAATTAGGTGCTGGAACATGTCTCTACCCTGTGACATCTCCCTTATGAAGAAAAGTAGTTAAAAAAGCTATGAGGAATAGGTTTCCTCATAGCTATGCTAACGTTTCAAGGAGGTTCGGAAATGGGAAATTCATAAGAAAATCGTAATGTCACAGATGTCTTAAGTAACAGTTTGATGTTTATTCTCTATTAATGTCAGCTCTTCAGATTGATTTTCTACTTACTCCAAGATAATTGGATTAGAGAACTATGTTAAATGAAAAATTTAACACTTTATTGTGTAACGTAACTCCATATAGTGTTAACATTAGCTTTGTTGATACTACATATTGATATGGGGGATGGATATGACGAGTGAAGAGTTTCAAAATTGGATTCAAACTTATTATGAAGAACGAGGCTGGCACGATTTAGATATTTTTATTCGAATTGGTTTTCTATCTGAAGAAACTGGAGAAGTAGCTAGAGCAATTAGAGCTCTTGAAATTGGTAGAGATAGACCGGAAGAGGAAAGAGGAGATTATCAACAAAATAAGGTGGCTCTTACTGAAGAACTAGGGGATGTTTTAGGCAATATAGCAGTCATTGCTAATAAATATAATATCTCTTTAGAGGATGTTTTTACAGTACATAGAAATAAATTAGAGGAAAGATACGCGGAAAAAGGCTAACACTAATTGAAAGTTGATCGAGTAAAGGCAAGGAACAAAATAAGGAGGATTTTATTATGGCTCATGTGTCAGGTAACAGGAGAACAGATTCTGCTTCAAGAATAATAGTGGCATCACCACAAACCATTTATCAGTCATTCTTGCATGCAGAAGCACTCGTTTCGTGGCTTCCACCGGAAGGGATGTCGGGTCATATTGACATGTTTGATCCTCGCGAAGGCGGAACGTATCGATTGACCCTCACGTACGAAATGGATCACTCGAACCCTGGCAAGACATCAGAAAACACCGATGTGTCCCAAGTGAAGTTTTTAGAGTTGGTTCCGAACAAGCGAATTGTTCAATCAGTAAAATTCCATTCCGATGATCAAGAATTTTTAGGTGAGATGAAACAGACATGGCTCTTAGAATCCATTTCGGAAGGCACAAAGGTCACGATTATTTGTGAGAACGTACCTGAAGGTATTCGTAAGGAAGATCACGACACGGGTTTACGGTCCACTTTAGAGAATCTAGCTACCTTTACTGAATGACAAACTGTAAAAGCCATTTTTGATACCCTTCTTTATAGAAAGCATTGTTATTAGCAATCAGACGTCCTGAGGAATGATGTAGAGCAAAATCAGCTATTCCTTTGAAAATTTAATTGATTAAATAATTAGACTGATCCATATCGAGTTCAAAAGTTTTGTATAGACGAGAAGAAAGAAGTTCTGATGCTTAAGCTTAATCCCATGATTATAGGTGTTTCACTCGTCTGCTCTACAATGATTTTTGAGAATACGACAACTACAACAATATATACAATGCTAATACAATGATTTCCAACCAACCAGGCTTTGCTTTTTCACTGTTATTCCGCTCCTATTTGCTATTTACTTCTTACCCTTTTTAAAGTTACTCAGTAAAAAGAATATGGCAGGAATTTTTAGTGGAATAGGAAAAGAGCCTAGACAGAGGACTAGGCTCTTTCTTATGATAGCAATCATATGTACGAGTCAACACCATTTGTTATGGAGCGGAGGAGATGTGCTAACTAATTAATCTGGTGCAAACTTAATAAATTCCTTTAATTCACTATCTGAGATAAACCGGCGTTTGTAGTCTAACACTGTGTATTTACTATAATCGTTTCCTGGTATGCGGATTGTCATATGGATTAACGTATAAGGTGGGTTCATAGGTCCTTCATATCCGATCACTCTCAGAGTAATATCATAAAAATCATTGGCTTCATTTCGAGTGATTTTTTCAATACGAGGTGCGAAATAGAGTTGATTATCGCCTTTTGTGGACATGATCTCCAAAATGATATTTGTACCAAGTTCTCTAGGGAAAGCCCGTTCTAAAATGCTTGGTTGCTGTTTCTGATCAATTGTTTGTGTTTCTGCACTTGCGGGGTGAACGTTAGTCATAAATAAGAAACAAATCACAACCATAATTGAAATTGACTTCCACAAAGGACATACCTCTTTTCACTTTAATTAGTTACTAATTTGCTTCAAAACAACATCAATTATGTAAACTTAGTTTTTAGTCAGTCTGATCATTAAAACAATATAACGAAAGAATGCCTTATGTTACTATTAATTGGAAGGGGTGTTAGAATGATTATTCGCAACGTGGTCAGCACAGATTACTATACATTATCGCCATTAATTAATGAATGGTGGGGTGGTAGAGACATGTCTGGTATGTTACCAAAATTATTTTTTAATCATTTCAACAATACAAGTTTTGTAGCCGTAGATAAGGACATGATTATAGGATTTTTAATTGGCTTTCTGTCTCAATCTCACCCAGAGGAGGCATATATCCATTTTGTAGGTGTTCATCCAAACTATCGTAAACAAAGAGTTGGTGAGAGCCTTTATCAAGCCTTTTTTGAAGAAATTCGCAATGAAAACCGTTCAAAAGTTCGATGTATTACTTCCCCAGTAAATAGAACATCTATTGCCTATCATACAAAAATAGGTTTTTCTATTGAAGCAGGCGATAAAATCGTTGATGGGATATCCGTACAATCAAATTATGATGGCCCCGGGCAAAACAGAGTGCTTTTTATGAAAGAACTTACTTAAATGATTTATTATTTGAACTTTTTCAGATAATTAAAGCGTAAGAAGTTAAATTTAGGAGGGATTCTTTGAAGGTTAAATTAACTTTTGATAATGGCATTAATGAGATGATTACACCAAAAGGTAGTAGAGCTGATGTTATAGCCTTCTTATATTTAATGATAACTAAAATTGAAGATAACGCTAGAATTGGAGTCATTGATAGTGAAGATACGTTTTCAGAAACGACATGGCAAAACGTTAAGTCTATAGAAATTGAAATTGATGAAAATGACAAGATGACTTCTTTATTAAGGTAAACGACGAGTTATCAATTATAGAGTATTATACCGAATCTGCTCAGCGTGGAAAGGTTGAAACAAAAGTTGAACCCCCCCCATACGGGTCAGAGATTGTAGGTACACCAGTTTCAGAGGTTGTACGGAAGAAATGCTATGATACATAAGTGATAGCTGTGAGGAAAAATGGTATGGAAGAATTATACTTACTATATATCCCGATGGCAACCTTAGCCTAAGAAAATAAGGTGGGTTTTATTATGTTAAGATATGGCATAATTGCAATTGGTGTTTTTCTGCTAATTAAGCTATCTGATAAATCAAAAGTAACATGGAGAGATACAATTATATGCATGATAGCTTTTAGTGTTATTAATCGTGTGAGAGATGTTTATTTTCGCCTAATATAAATGAAATAGAATAGGCTTAGATACAACAAAAAGGTGCAAGTTAATATTAGAATCGCACCTTTTTAGTAGGGTTAAAAGTTGTAAAAAAATACAAGCTTATACTACCCTATATAGAACTTAAATGAAAAAATCTCAAAACTAAGATTAGTTAAAATTTTGAGATATAATAAAATTTATTTTTAACCTAAGTCTGTTTTACTTTTCGTATCAAGAGTTGAATTGTCACTTGAATTTGCACTTATATCCATTGAGACAGGTGTTACTGTTAACAAAGTAATTGTAAAAAGGGCAATCAAATACTTTTTCATCCTTGACCATCTCCAATCATTTCAGGTTTTAGTTTCGCATTATAAGCAATCTCAAAGTATATTATTACAGCTATACCACTCTACGATCTTAGCACCAACTTGCGATGATGGTATTTTGTCGTTCATATGTTCAACTACTTCACCTATTGTTAACTAACTAGGATAATATTACCATATAAAGGGGATTATGTGTCGAGATTAACTTATTTCCCAACATATAGATATGAGTTGGGAAACATAAAAAATAGATGCCTAAATGCTTATAAGTGTATTTTTGAAATAAATCGCAATACACCTTTTATTTTCCAATAAAGCCGGGTATCTGAACACAAAGGAGATGGTGGCGTGTGTACAAGATGAGTGTATTGTTCTTATTAGTGTTTTTAGTTGCTGGTTGTCAAGGTTCTAATGATGAATTGAATGGGCAAAATCAAGATACGATTGAAACGGAGGAAGGAGAATTAGAAGAACTAGATACTGAAAGTGAAGCCTTGGAGTATAAAAAAATCGAAGTGGACGAAAGATATGTACTTAATACTCATTTGATAGATGAGGATCAGGCGTTTTATACGGCTTTCTCTATTAATCGCAACGAAAGTGAAGAGATAGATTCATTGGAAAAGCAAGTAACAAATTCCCTTACTGATAGCGATCCGTCTGAACAAGATATTTTGAGCTCTTTTACAAGTTTATCTCTTGAATCACGAGAGTTAACCATCCAATTTAATGAAGAGGGAAATCAATTATCCACAACAACAGCACAAACGACGTTGTTTTATGACTCGTTGTTTGGGATTAGTGACCTCTATGGGATAAAAGAGATTGTTTTTATCAATCCTGACGGTGGAACAGATATCATCGTTGCAGAAAGAGAGGTTAATAAACCTCTAGTAGTTGAAGAAGAAAGAGAGGCAACACGTGGGTATTATACAGTCTATGATGAAGCGTTAGAGGAGACTTTATTTTTAGCTGGCCAGGCACTTGAAGAACAGGTTGTAAATGAAGAGGGTGAGCTTTTATCGTTTTCAGACACTGTGGATAAGATGGAAATCATTGATGAAGAAGGTGCATTTTACGCTTCTGCCGTTGTGAAGGGAATTGACATTGTAAATGCAACACTCGTTAATGGAAGGGCATCTGTTCAGTATACAATGGACGAAGATATGGTAACAGACGCGGATCGTGTTGTGTTCGAAAATGCCATCCAGCTTGCCGCACTTGATTTCCAAGCGTCAAAAGTCGAATTGGTCAATGATACGTTAGAAGAGCATGTGATCTATTCATTAATTGAAGAGTGAAAAGTAAGACGAATTAGCTTCTTTAAGTCATTTCATCTTCTTATAGATCTAAATTTCAAGCACATGTATGAACATTAGACACATGGTAAGAATGATGGCTTGGCGCTAGATTTAGTAGATAGTAATAGCGTATTGGGGGCTATGTTAACGCATCTCTATATGGAATACTAGTTGAAACTCTAGTCTTAAGTATATGAAAAAGAAGTGTTGAAAGGGATACCAAGAGTATCCCTATTCGACGTGTTCAAGATTTATTATTGTTTTTATAAGTTAACTCCTTTGGGCACTGGCCCTGTTTTGAAAAGAATCAACAATTGAAGAACCTTAACACAAACCCAAAATATAATGATTAGAAAAAGTTTTCTTCCAACATTGTAAAGGGTGAGTAGGTTGAGTGAATTTCATAACTGCAACAATATCCAATATTTTAGGCGTACGATACGTAATGGTGGATCAGGTCAATTTGAATGTGAGTGTGATTTTAATGGTGCTACGGGTGCTCCTGGTCCAACAGGTCCAACGGGAGCAACTGGAATTGGATTTGATAGCGAAATAGTGGTATATGATCCAGCGTTAGCACCGGGTTACGCAGTTGGACAGTTGGTAAGTTTTGAGGGAAGTTTGTATGTAGTCAATACGGCACCACCGACAGGAGAGCCAGGGACATCAGCGGACTATAGCTTAGTTGCATCAAGAGGGGCGACGGGAGCGACTGGAGCTGGAAGTACGGGAGCCACAGGTCCAACAGGAGCCACCGGAATCGGGTTTGATAGTGGAATAGTGGAATACGATCCAGCGGTCGCGCCAAGTTATCCAGTCGGTCAGCTGGTAAGTTTTGAGGGAAGTTTGTATGTAGTCAATACGGCACCACCGACAGGAGAGCCAGGGACATCAGCGGACTATAGCTTAGTTGCATCAAGAGGAGCGACCGGAGCGACTGGAGCTGGAAGTACGGGAGCCACAGGTCCAACAGGAGCCACCGGAATTGGATTTGATAGCGAAATAGTGGTATATGATCCAGCGTTAGCACCGGGTTACGCAGTTGGACAGCTGGTAAGTTTTGAGGGAAGTTTGTATGTAGTCAATACGGCACCACCGACAGGAGAGCCAGGGACATCAGCGGACTATAGCTTAGTTGCATCAAGAGGAGCGACCGGAGCAACGGGAGCTGGAAGTACGGGAGCGACCGGTCCAACAGGAGCCACCGGAATAACGGGAGCAACGGGAATAACAGGAGCGACCGGAGAAACAGGAGTCACGGGAGTCACTGGGGTAACTGGAGAAACGGGATCCACAGGAATAACAGGAGAAACGGGAATAACAGGGGCGACCGGAGTAACCGGAGCCACGGGAATAACAGGAGTAACTGGAGCAACCGGAGTCACTGGAGTTACAGGAGTCACCGGAATAACGGGAGCCACTGGGTTAACAGGAGTCACGGGAGTCACTGGGGTAACCGGAGAAACGGGAGCCGCAGGAATAACAGGAGCCACCGGAGAAATAGGAACTACGGGAGAAACAGGAGCCACGGGAATAACAGGAGTAACAGGAGTAACAGGAGTAACAGGAGTAACCGGAGCCACGGGAGAAACAGGAGCCACGGGAGCCACAGGAGCAACGGGAGAAACAGGAGCCACAGGAATAACAGGAGCCACGGGAATAACAGGAGTAACCGGAATAACTGGAGAAATAGGAGCCACGGGAGAAACAGGAGCAACCGGAGAAACGGGAGCAACCGGAATAACGGGAGTCACGGGAATAACAGGGGCCACAGGAGCCACAGGAATAACAGGAGCCACGGGAGTCACTGGGTTAACAGGAGTAACGGGAGCCACAGGTGTAACCGGAATAACGGGAGAAACGGGAGCCACAGGAATAACCGGTGTAACAGGAGCGACGGGAGAAACAGGAGCCACCGGAGCCACAGGGCCTGGTACTGGAGCGACTGGGGTAACCGGAGCCACAGGAGCCACGGGGGCCACAGGACCTGGTGCAGGAGCCACGGGGGCCACAGGAGAAACCGGAGCGACTGGGGTAACTGGAGAAACAGGAGCCACGGGAATAACAGGAGCGACGGGGGAACCCGGAGTAACCGGAGCAACAGGAATAACCGGAGCAACAGGAATAACCGGAGCAACAGGAGCCACGGGAATAACGGGAGCCACAGGAGTAACCGGAGCCACGGGAATAACAGGAGCAACAGGAGTCACCGGAGTAACGGGAGTCACCGGAGTAACGGGAGTCACAGGAGTCACAGGAGCCACTGGGTTAACAGGAGCCACTGGGTTAACAGGAGCCACTGGGTTAACAGGAGTCACCGGTGTAACGGGAGTAACCGGAGCCACAGGAGTCACCGGAATAACGGGAGTAACCGGAGCAACAGGAGTCACAGGAGCCACGGGAATAACAGGAGTCACAGGAGAAACGGGAGCAACCGGAGTTACAGGAGTAACCGGAATAACGGGAGCCACTGGGTTAACTGGAGCCACTGGGTTAACAGGAGCTACGGGAGTCACAGGAGTAACCGGAGCCACAGGAGCCACCGGAGTAACGGGAGTAACCGGAGCAACAGGAGTCACAGGAGCCACTGGGTTAACAGGAGCCACTGGGTTAACAGGAGTAACTGGGTTAACAGGAGTAACCGGAGTAACGGGAGTAACCGGAGCAACAGGAGTAACCGGAATAACGGGAGCCACAGGAGAAACGGGAGCCACAGGAGTCACAGGAGTAACGGGAGTAACGGGAGTAACCGGAGCAACCGGAATAACGGGAGTCACAGGAGCCACTGGGTTAACAGGAGTAACCGGAGTAACGGGAGTAACCGGAGCCACAGGAGCCACAGGAGCCACAGGAGCCACAGGAGCCACAGGAGTAACGGGAGTAACCGGAATAACGGGAGCCACAGGAGTAACCGGAGTAACCGGAATAACGGGAGCCACAGGAGTAACCGGAGTAACGGGAGCCACAGGAGTCACAGGAGTAACCGGATCAACAGGAGTAACCGGAGTAACCGGAATAACAGGAGCCACAGGAGTAACCGGAGCAACCGGAATAACGGGAGTCACAGGAGCCACTGGGTTAACAGGAGTAACGGGAGTAACCGGAGCAACGGGAATAACGGGAGCCACGGGAGTAACCGGAGCAACAGGGATAACAGGAACGACTGGTTCAACCGGGGTGGCTGGATCAGGAGCGGTTGTACCATTTGCTTCTGGATTACCAACAACCTTAACAACTATTGCTGGTGGATTGGCAGGAACAACGAGCTTAGTCGGGTTTGGTAATTCGGTTGTAGGCGTCAGTTTAGTGGGTGGAAATGCAATTGATCTTACTGGTGCAGCTGGAACATTATTAAACTTTGCTTTTGTTGTTCCAAGAAGTGGGACGATTACAGCGTTATCAGGGTTCTTTAGTGTGACAGCGGGACTTTCCTTAATTGGTTCCACCGTCACGATTACGGCTCAAGTCTTTCGATCTCCAGGTCCAACACCAACGAACACGTTAACAGCAATTCCTGGTGCAGTCGTAACGTTAGCACCAGCGTTGACTGGAGCGATCACGCTAGGTGCCACATCAAGCGGGATCACATCGGGGTTAAATATTCCAGTCGCGGCTGGCGATCGATTGTTGTTAGTATTTTCGGCGACAGCAACGGGATTAACACTACTAAATACTGTAGCGGGTTATGCTAGTGGGGGCTTAGCGCTAAACTAACGATACCAAACAAACTGCTGGAGATAAGTCCAGCAGTTTGTTTCTTTATGTTTCTGTATGGTTTCATTCTCGTCGTTTAGTGCAATGATCTTTCTTCTATTAATTGCTTGGCCCACTGACACCATTCTATATACATTTTTGCGTACCGAATGCCGTATTCAACAGTTAATAGAGCCCCAAGGTCTTGCTTGTTTTCTTGTTTGAAATGGTCTCTCCACGCTTCTGTCTTTTCTAACGTAATGCGTTCCCTTTCTATCACCTCATCTAAAAGAGTGAGCACTTCTTTGTGAGTTAAGATTGGGAAGATAGTGGTTTTAATAAGAAATTCATCTTTTATTTTGGCTGACTTTAATGGTTCTTCTACAGCCCATCTAATGAGTTCTTTTCTCCCTTTATCGGTAAGGGAATAAATTTTTTTATTAGGCGACGATTCTTGAATCACAAGCTCGTGGTCTACGAGTTCTTCTTTTTCCATTTTGTGAAGCTCTGTATAGATTTGACTGTGGGTTGAACCCCAAAAATGAACCATCTGTTGCTTAAAAATGTGGACAACATCATAACCAGTCACGCGTTGTTTGGAAATGATTCCTAAAAGGGCATATCGCAGACTCATATCTTATTCATTCCTTAAAGTTTGTCAATATAAAGAAACTATACCATATCTTCTTGACCAATGTCTGACGAGTGTTTATTATTACTATAGTTTCATATGTCAAAAAAGACATATGGTGCAGAGGGGAGATTCATATGGATAACGTTCTTTATCAAACGCACATTGGAACATGGGCGATTCTATTATTAGTCGTAATCGTCAGTCTGTTCTATCGTTCTTTCTATTTAAAGATCTTCTTTAGAGTTCTTGCAGTGTTGATGTTAACAAGTGGAATTGGTTTAGCCATTTCTCTTTCTTTCCCACTCGTCTTCGTAATGAAGTTGATTATAGCTGTACTGTGTATAGGCTTAGTAGAAATGTTGTTAAAGCGAGAGAAGCCTATTAAATCCTACGTTCTGTTAGGTTCAACCTTTATCAGCTTTTTATTGTTATGCCTGATCGGTTTTGGGGTGATTCGATTCTAATGAAGAAAAAAAGAATGAAACTCGTATTGCTCATTATCCTCGCTCTTATTATATCTAGTATTCTAGGCTTTTATATCTGGTCACAAAATACGTATAGTGCTATTGGAGACCTTCCTGAAAGCGTAAAGGAACAAGATGGTTGGCTTTTATTTGAAGCGGATGATCCGCAAAATGGGCTCGTCCTCTATCCAGGAGCCAAAGTAGAACCAGATGCTTACGCCTTTTTAGGTGAGGAATTAGCCAGCCAAGGCATCACGGTAGCCATTCCATCTGTCCGCTTGAATTTACCTATTTTTGACCTTTCTAAAGCGGATGAGTTATTTCAAAGGGAGGGCGTTGACTCGTTGAACTGGTATATAGGTGGTCATTCCATGGGAGGAGCGGCAGCTGCTATGTATGCAGATGCAAACTTGGATAAGGTTTCTGGTTTAGTGTTACTAGGTGCTTACGCTGCTGATAATGATTACTTACGAACGTCTCAGCTTCCGGTTCTGTCGATTAGTGGTTCTGAAGACGGCTTAAGTACACCTGAAAAAATCAATCAGTATCGCCCAAATCTTCCTGATACTGCTCAATTTATTGAGATAGAAGGAGGAAATCACGCTCAGTTCGGGGTATATGGGCCACAATCTGGAGATAATGAAGCCGCTATTTCTGTTGATGAGCAACAAGAGATGATTCTAACAACTATTTTAGAGTGGATAGACGATCAGGGGGATGTATGAAGAAGCTACGAATTTTTGCCATCGTAACAACTATTGTTGTACTGTTTGTGCTACTTCAAGGTTCCATTGTCACGAAGACCGGCTCCGGGCAGGGATGTGGAACAACCTGGCCGCTCTGTTTTGGCGATGTTATTCCGTACAATCCAACGTTAGAAACCATTATTGAGTACACACACCGCTTACTATCCAGTATTGCCGGCATGCTTGTGTTCATCTTATCCTTTTGGTCTTGGAAACAGTTATCCTATGTAAAAGAGATTCGCTTTTTTGCTCTTTTAGCTTCAGCGGCTATTTTACTTCAAGGCTTAATGGGAGCTGGTCAAGTTGTTTATGGGCAACCGCCGTTAATTATGGCTCTTCATTTCGGTTTTTCTGCCATTTCATTAGCGGCTGTTTCTGTTATTACGCTGTTTACATTTGAGAAGCGGTGGAATCCAGTTAAGGTGACTGTAGGAAAAGCATTTCTTCGGTATGTGATAGCCCTCACCATTTATTCGTACTTGGTTATTTATACAGGGGCATTTGTGAAGCATATGGGTGCTGCGACGGCATGCTCTGGATTTCCATTATGTAATGGTGAATGGATCCTTTTTAGTGAAGGGACGATTGTGTTTGCCCAAATGTTTCATCGGCTTGCAGGAATGACGTTAGCCTTGCTCGTACTTCTGTTTGCCGTTTGGGCCATTCGTATGTACAAAAAGCAACGATCCCTCGTTATCATTAGTTTGATCAGTATAGGGCTGATCGGCATTCAACTTGCCAGTGGGGTTGGAATGGTACTGACGTATAATCAAAACTTAACAATTGGAATAATCCATGCGCTAACGATTTCTCTTTTATTTGCTTTGTTTACGTATACCATCGTTTTATCGAGAAGAGGATGATTGAAGATGACTGATTTAGATGATGCCTATGCGCTATGCTATGAAAGAATGAAAACACATTCTGCTACGTTTTCGAAAGCTTTTCATTTTCTGCCAGTAAAGCAGAGAAGAGCTGTTTGGGCGATTTATGCTTTTTGCAGACAAGCAGATGACATTGTTGACGATGAAGGCGAGATGTTTACGAAAAGGCGTAAACTAAAAGCGTTTGAGCAACAGTTCGATCAGATGCTTGTAGATAAAGATGTTTCCCAGCCCGAGTGGCTAGCGCTAAAAGATGTGTTTAACCAGTTTCATGTGAATCCATCCGATTTTAAAGATCAACTAAAAGGACAAGCGTTCGATTTGCGAACAAAGCGGATCGTCACTGTAGAAGAGTTGGAGCAGTATTCGTACTTTGTAGCCAGTACTGTCGGGTTAATGCTCTTACCTATTCTTGCGCCAAAGGATCATCACGCATTGAGGGAAAGCGCTATTGCCCTTGGAAAAGGAATGCAGCTTACGAACATCCTACGTGATGTGGGAGAGGACCTTCAAAGAGGCAAAATTTACTTGCCTCTTGATCTGATGAATGAGTACGGGGTGACCGAGGAGCAGTTAAAAGCAGGGGGTGTCGACCAATCGTTTATTGATCTGTGGGAAGCAGTAGCTAGAAAAGCTGAACACTACTATGACCAGTCTTTAGAACAGTTGGATGTGTATCCTAATGAAGCTAGATTTAGTGTATATGGCGCTACTATCATGTACAGAGAAATTTTACAAGCAATTCGAATGGAAAAGTACGATGTGTTTTCCCGTAAGATTTATGTAGATGACCAGCGCAAAAAAGAGATATTAGCCGAGTTACGATTAACGAAAGATGAGCATTCCTTGTGAAGGGGATGCTCTTTACTATTGAAGTCAGCGAATTGATGGGAACATCGTTTTAAGATTTTGTAAAGTTCCTCTTAATAAGAAGGATTTCGTATACTGTCGTGATAGTATTTTAAGATACATTGTAACAAAAAGCTTTCGCAAGAGGTGATTGTGGTTGAATCACAATAAAGAAAAAAGCAAGGTCCATACGTGGTGGGAGATCCTCGTTGTGTCCACAAAGTTAGGGCTAACCTCATTCGGAGGGCCTATTGCTCATTTAGGGTATTTTCACGAGGAATATGTACGGCGAAAAAAGTGGATCAATGAAAAAAGCTATGCAGATTTAGTCGCATTGTCTCAATTCCTTCCTGGTCCTGCCAGTAGCCAAGTAGGGATTGGAATTGGCGTCCTTCGTGGTGGCGTTCTAGGAGGGGTTCTATCGTTCCTCGGCTTTACACTTCCGTCTGTTTTTGTTCTTATTCTGTTCGCTCTATTTATGCAAACAATTGGTGTTGAGTTGACTGGTTGGATTCATGGTCTTAAATTGGTGGCAGTAGCAATTGTAGCTCATGCCATCATAGGAATGGCGAAAAATTTAACCCCCGATTTAAAAAGAAAAGCGATTGCCCTTCTCGCGTTGGTCGTTACCTTATTGTGGCATACACTGGCTGCACAAGTTGGTATCATACTGTTGGCTGCTTGTCTAGGTTATGTGATGTACAAGCATCAAGACGATCATGTGAAGTCTGAGATGTCCTTTCCGTTATCGCGTCGATTTGGCATGATTTGCTTATCACTCTTTGGGGGCTTGCTTCTACTATTACCGCTAGTAAGAGAACTAACGTCCATACAATGGATTGACATGTTTGATCGTTTTTATCGATCAGGTTCATTGGTTTTCGGCGGTGGCCATGTGGTACTGCCTTTACTGGAACGAGAATTGGTGCCAACTGGATTGGTAAGTGAAGAGGCATTCCTTGCTGGGTATGGAGTGACCCAAGCCGTACCGGGACCATTGTTTACGTTCGCTGCTTATTTAGGAGCCACAATGAACGGATGGCTAGGCGGCTTAATCGCAACAGTGGCTATATTCTTACCAGCATTTCTTTTAATACTAGGGGCGATTCCATTTTGGGATCAGTTAAGACGAAATCCTAAAGTAAACGGTGCATTAATGGGTGTAAATGCAGCTGTTGTTGGTCTTTTACTTTCTGCTTTTTATCAACCGATTTGGATAAGTGCTGTTTTTGAACCAATTGATTTTGCGCTTGTAGCGATTTTGTTTAGCATGTTGGTTTATTGGAAGCTACCGCCTTGGGTGATTGTTGTAACAGGGGCAATCTGTGGTGCTATAGTAAGTGTCCTCTAACTAGTGAACACCCTTTTGTCATGTTTAAGTGAAGAGCTGCATCTAAGCCAAGGCTGTGAAGTCTTGGCTTTATTGATGTATTCCTTCTTAATGTGGTCCTAAGAGAATTATTTTTAAAAATAGTATTGACAATAGAAGACGGTTCATCCTATATTATTGATACGTCAATCATTTCAATATCAATGATTGAGTAGTCAAGTAAAGGAGGCCATTAATGAATTCGTGTGCACTTAAAGTAGAGCTGTTCTTAAAGTTACAGTCTGTAAATAAAGAGTTAAGTTCAGGTTTTGAATCTTGTTTTGGAGCCAGTACGTCACGTATTCAAATACTGCATGCCCTTCTTGAAGAAAACGAAATTCTTCAAGCGGACTTGCAGAAGCAATTGAATATAGATCCTGCCGCCATTACGAGACATTTAAAGCAATTGGAAAAATCGGGTGTCATTAGTCGGTATCGAAAAGATAACGACCAACGTGCCACATGGGTTAAGTTAGAAGAGGTAGCAAAGATAGAGATAGAGAAGTCATACAAGGAAAAGAAAGAGTTTATTGATCAACTGTTTGATCGCTTTACAGAGGAAGAATTAAGTTTGTTCCATAAAATGATACAGCGCGTCGAGCTGAACATTGAAGAAGCCGTTCGTGCAAAGGAGAGTAATGAAAATGGATAAAGTGAAAAACGAAATGACAACGAAGGAACACTTTTTAAACGTACTTGAAAGTAGAAAATCCATTCGTATTTATGACGAGAACGTTAAAATCTCAAAAGAAGAAATGACTGAACTATTGGCAGCAGCTGTGAAAGCACCTTCTTCTGTTAACTTACAACCTTGGCGATTTGTTGTAATTGAAAGCGACGAAGCGAAATCAACATTAGCACCACTTGCTTCATTTAACCAAAACCAAGTAAAGACGTCGTCAGCGGTCATTGCCGTTTTTGCTGATATGAATAATTTAGATTATCTTGAAGAGATCTATGGCAAAGCGGTTGAACTAGGGCTGATGCCTGAAGAGGTGAAAGAAAATCAAGTTCCAGCTATCAGAGGTCTTTTATCAGGCATAAGTGACCAACAAAACAAGGAAAGCATCTTAATCGATGGCGGACTCGTTTCGATGCAAATTATGCTAACAGCGAAAGCCTTTGGCTATGACACCAATCCAATTGGCGGGTTCGATAAAGAGAATATTGCTGAAGCATTTGGCTTAGAAAAAGAACGATACGTTCCGGTTATGTTAATTTCGATCGGTAAAGCGAACGAAGCTGGGTATAAATCGTACAGAATGCCAGTTGAACAAGTAACAGAATGGAAATAAGCTTCAATAAAAAGGACGTCCTCTAGGAGCGTTCTTTTTGTGTTAGCGATTAACGTGACGGTAATCTGTAAATGTATAAACATCGGAAAGAAAGGGTACAGACAAAAGAGAACCCTAATTTGTTTAGTGAAAACGGAAGGAGTTACGTGACATGAATACACAGCAGATGGAAAAAATCAAAACCGGTAAAGGATTTATAGCGGCTCTTGATCAGAGTGGCGGGAGTACACCAAAAGCGTTAGCTGAATACGGTGTACCAGAAGAAACGTATGCTTCAGAGGAGGAGATGTTTGACCTCGTTCATGAAATGAGAACCCGCATTATTAAGTCTTCTGCCTTTCATTCTGATAAGATTCTTGGGGCGATTCTGTTTGAACAAACAATGGACCGTAAGATTGACGGTGATTATACAGCCGATTATCTCGCAAATAAAAAAGGCATTGTTCCTTTTCTAAAAGTGGATAAGGGATTAGCAGATGAAAAAGATGGCGTTCAATTAATGAAGCCAATCGATCATCTTGAGGAAACCCTCAAGCGTGCGAATGAGCGGCATATGTTTGGTACAAAGATGCGTTCTGTTATCAAAGAGGCCAATCAAGAGGGGATTCACAAGGTTGTCGAGCAGCAGTTTGAAATGGGGAAGACCATTATGGGAGCAGGACTTGTCCCGATCATTGAACCAGAGGTGGACATTCATAGCGCTGATAAAGAAACGATAGAGAGCCAATTAAAAGAAGAGCTACTCACCCACTTGAACATGCTACGTGACGATGAACAGGTAATGTTGAAGCTCACCATTCCATCAAAAGAGGGATTTTATCAAGAGCTGGTTGATCATGATCGTGTCGTTCGTGTTGTCGTTCTTTCTGGAGGGTACTCTCGTGATGAAGCCAACACGAAGCTGAAACGTAATCAAGGGTTGATCGCGAGTTTTTCCAGAGCTCTTAGCCAAGATCTAAACGCCGATCAGTCTGAATCGGAATTTACCCATGCGCTACAAACAGCTGTTGATTCTATTTATGATGCTTCAGTAAACAAAACACAGTAAAAGGTCGGAACCCCATGCTCTCAGTGCATGGGGTTTTTTCGTGAAGGTTTGAATCTGCTACATCGTTCTTTACGTATAGAGAAATGTATGGATGGAATTGCCCTTAATCCACACCTAAGCCAATGGTTATGTAAAAAAAATATAAAGGCGTTGAAATCTAGAGAAGGAGTGGAACGAACATGATAGTAGAAGCTGCACTATTACAAGTTATCCCAGGGAAAGAAAAGGAGTATGAAGAGGCCTTTCGAGAAGCGTCTGTTCTTATTTCTTCAATGAAAGGTTACCTGTCACATGAATTGCAACGTTGTCATGAAGTAAAAGGTAAATACTTGTTACTTGTGAAATGGGAAACCATAGAAGATCATACCATTGGATTTAGACAGTCGCTTGAATATATTCAGTGGAAGCAACTCCTTCATCATTTTTATGACCCGTTTCCGGTTGTGGAGCATTTTGAGGCTGTCTCGCTAAATTGAAGTAGAAATTTGTGTAAAAAGAGGAGCGAGGTTATGGAAGAAGTGAAACCTTTACAAAAGAGGTCATACCCTTTTTGGTCTACTATTTGTTTTTTGCTGTGTGTAGCTGTTTGGGTTCCTAATATCGTTTTTCAAGTGGCAAGTCCGTTATTTCTCCTAACGTTTATTATTGGACCAGTTGGCATGATTCTAGCTCTGTGGAGAAAGTATTTTTACTAGCTGCTCTCAATCTATTTGGGACGTTAAGTTTTTTTATCCTTATGTTTCTTGTATACTGGTTAAATTCATTCTGAAAAGAAGCATCTTAAAAAACGTATAAGAATGGAACGAATTTACTACCCTGATTTAACAGGGACACTTGTTGGAAGTGTTTAATCGAATTAACAGAATTTACTCGATATGAATAGAAAGATAGTCTGAAAGCAAACAGTGAGGAGCGGGTGATGTTATATTTGAGGTTCGCATCTCCTGTTTGGCTTTACCTGTCAGCATAAACGTCGAAGGGTGGTGAAAAAAGTTCAGGAAGGCAAATAGACATAGATTGAAACAGTATTGAATTTGGCATATCTTTACTCATGCGTTAATCCAATTTTTTTTAAAAAGATAAGTCAATTAAGATAAAAGTAGTCAGCAAATTGATCTTTTTGACAACTATAAATATTTATCATTTTTTTTTTCGCAATAAATTCATGTGATTCATTTTAAATTTTGGAGTGTGTGTAAAATGTTGAAGAAACTAGTTGGTATTTTAGTGTGTGCTTCCTTTCTTACAGCTTGTAGCTCATCGGATGAACAATTATCAATTGGAAAGTACGATAATGAAAATAATGTGGTATTCTCAGATGTGGTTACCAATGAAGAAGATATTAACCAGTTTAAGTCGATTATAAATGAAGCAGAAAGTTTAGGTAATCAACCTAATGAAATACCTAATGAAGAACCTGTTCGTGTTGTTATGGTTAATAATCATGCTGATTCAACAATGGTAATGTATGTATCTATTTGGGAGATCGATGATAATACGGTTGTAATTTCTAGAGGTTTCAATACCAATGAAGATAGTTATTTACTATTGAATGCGGATTCTACAAAACAATTAAATGAGGTAATAAAAATAAATGACTAGTAACCATTATCCACCCGGTAGTTACGCTTCATTAAGTTGTAGGTAGAAGCAAGCACTGCCAAGAAGTTCGTTAGCTGTTCTTGCTGCTACCAGTGGGTTTAGATAGTGAACATTAAATAAAGAAAGACCTATAAAATGTAGTTTTACAGTTTGGTCTAACAGCATATTTCACTCTGTAAGATCTCTTTAACGATGGGAGCTTCGAGGTAGGCTCCTAGCCATAGAGCTCGCACTCATGCTGTGAAGTCATTGGGTAGTTGATATAGAAACAAGTGGATGGGACCGTGAAGAATGAGGAGTGACGATTAAAAAATAGCCCTGACAGCTTACGTTCAGAGGGCTATTTTTCGTGTGTGCGTGGCGTGTTTATGAAGTGGCTAGGGTATCTTTATTGCCATAGTCTTTTTTTACTTTTTGTTTAATGGTAGGGGTGAAGCGGTCTATTCCAAGTTGTCCGGCGTTTTGTTTACTGATAAGAAGGATAATGGCCATAATAAGCATGAGCGGATTCGTTGATACGGTTCCTGCTAAGAGGAAAGAGGTATTCATCATACCACCGAAAAACGCTGCGCTTTTTGTGAAGAGACCAACAATAAGGGCGATTCCGATGAGGACTTCTCCCCACATAACGAGAAAGCTAAAAAGGTCGGCATAAGGGATGGCTACATGTTCTAAAAAAGCGACGTATAGCGGGTAGGCGACATCTTCCCCTTTGAGCACAGGATTTGCTGCAGCAGCCTGTAAAAATCCACCTGCATGAAACTCTCCCCCAACTACTTTTCCAATACCAGAACTAAACCACATCCAGCCAAGTGATACACGAAGAATGGTTAAAAGCAACTGCGCCATTTTAGATGATTGTAAAAAATGTAACATAGGAAACCCTCCTTAGTTTGTGAATGTTTTCACATTATCTTTATACTCTTAGTATACACCTGATTATTTAATTGTGAAGTATTTCACAAACTAATTCACCGATTGTTCATATTTTGAATAGAGCGTTAGTACAAAGAGGCTTAAGTGGTTTCCTACAGACTCCACAGGAGCTGTTTTCAAATAGACGATCTTGCTCCTTTGTGTTATTGTAAACCAAATAATTTATAAGTTTACAATTGAATGGAGAGGCGGTTTTTTCGTGTATATTGGGAAACAGATTCATCATCATGCTTTGGCGCTACCAGACAAAATCGCTGTTATCTACAATAAAAAACAGATTACTTACAGTATGCTTCAAGAAAAAGTGGAGCAATACCGTGGAGAATTATATTGTGAAGCGCTAAAAGATCAGAAGAAAGGTCTCTTATCAGTGGCAATTGATGTGATGCAACAAGATGAGCAATTGTACTGGTTTTTAGCGGTGACAAGCCTTGGCTGGAATGGCGTACTTTGTCATCCGAATTGGTCTGAATGTGATGTGATTAAAATGGCTAAAAAAGCGACAGCAGACGTTATTTTGAGCAATCGTTTCCAAACAGCAGAAGCGGACATCCCCATTTGGAGAATGTCTAGTTTCGCTACGTCAGACGAAAAACAAGCTATTCCGTATGCAAAAGGAACGGAACCGTTTTACACAGGGTTTACCTCTGGAAGCACTGGGGAACCTAAAGCCTTTGTTCGGAACCATTTGTCGTGGTCAGGGAGCTTTGACGATGTGCAACAAGGTTTTGCGCTAAGCCAGTCAGATCGTGTTTGCATACCAGGATTGCTCTTTCATTCATTGTTTTTATTTGCAACCATTCATACACTCCATATTGGGGCAACGGTTTGTTTAGAGCAAGAATTTCAAGTGAAACAAACAAAGAATACAATTGAAGCTTTTAGAGTGAACGTTATTTATGGAGTGCCAACAATGCTGTATGCCCTGTCCCTGGAGGGAATAGATGCACAGCTTGTTGAAAAAGTCATTGTTTCTGGAGCGGAATGGCATGAAACGAATCGAGCTCAAGTAAAAGCGATCTTTAACCAAGCAACGCTTTATGAGTTTTACGGTGCATCAGAACTAAGTTTTGTTTCGTACCTAAACCATTCAAATGGAAAACAGCTGAATGCTGCTGTTGGGGAACTTTTTCCCAGTGTAGAGGTTGAAGTAAAACGAGGTGGCCAACTTGTTGTTCGTAGCCCATATTTATTTACTGGCTATGTAGGACAAGCGCCAATTGGGGAATCATTTTCAGTTGGGGACATCGGCTATTTCGACGAACACAACATCTTACATGTTAAAGGGAGAATAGGGAATATGCTGACGATTGGGGGCCATAATGTCTACCCAGAAGAGACGGAAAGAGTGGTAAAAGCGTTGCCGTTTGTAGAAGAAGCGGTAGCGGTTGGAACGTATCATAGGTATTGGGGTAATCAAATGGTGCTTTTCGTGCAAACTGCTCAAGCTCAGGAGTTTGCATTGGTACAGATAAAAGCAAGACTGAAAGAATGTTTACCTACACTCAAACGTCCAAGAAGGATTTACGTCGTAGAAGCATTGCCCTTATTAGCAAATGGAAAAGTCGATCGACAAGCGTTGGTAGGTGAAACGAGATGAATGCAGTCTATGTGGTGAAAGCAAAACGAACGGTTATTGGCAAAAAAGGGGGCATCCATAAGAAGGTTACACCTGAAAAGTTAGCGGCGGCAGTTTTGGCAGAACTAGGGAAGGCGCTACCAGTTGATGGGGTTATAATGGGTAATGCAGTTGGCGAAGGAGGGAATATCGCCCGGCATTCGTTACTTGAAGCAGGCTTTCATCCTAGCGTTCCCGGATTGACTGTCGATAGTCAGTGTGGAGCAGGATTAGAAGCCATTGTTACCGCTGCTCGTTTTATTCAAGCAGGTGCTGGAGATTGTTATCTAGCTGGTGGTGTGGAAAGTACGAGTTTTGAGCCTGCTCGCTTTCGAGTTGGAGAAAAAACGCCAATTCCCCGGGCCTCGTTTGCCCCTGCCGACATCGGTGATCCTGATATGGCAGCATCCGCTGAAAGAGTGGCCGAGGGATTTCGTATTTCCAGAGCTCAGCAAGATGCGTATGCACTAGAAAGCTATAGGCGGGCTTATGAAGGGGATCTGGAAGGTCGCTTTGACGAAGAAAAAATTTTAGCACATCAAGGGATACGAGATGAAGGCATACGTAAGCTTTCGGAGAGGTTAGTTAAAAGAATGCCGCCTCTTACAATGCCATCTGGTACCATTACGGCGGCAAACTCGTGTGAAAAATCAGATGGGGCAGCAGCAGTGATCCTGATGTCTGAAAAAGCCTGTCGAGAAGCAGGTGTGAAACCGTGGCTTCAATTCGTTGATAGCGTAAGCGCAGGTGATGATCCAAATTACGCTAGTATAAGTCCAATTCGTGCAATTCAAAAACTTCTCTATCGGAACTCTTTGCACATAGATGCTATCGGACGAATGGAATTTAATGAGGCCTACGCGGCGCAACTGATTGCTTGTGGAAAACACATCCCACTCTCATTTAGCCGAGTGAATGTATCAGGCGGTGCTCTGACTCTTGGTCACCCATATGGTGCTTCTGGTGCAATCAATGTCTGTCGCTTGTTTCATGAATTACCCCGCTGTAACATGAAGTATGGCATCGCCACAGTCGGTGCTGCTGGTGGTGTTGGAACGGCGGCTCTTTTTAAGAAGGTTTCAGTTACATGAGCAAAATCGCTAAACATAAAATGAACGCCAAACCAGAAAGCGGCGTCATGACCTTTCTTTCTTTTGCGCTTTTAGAAGCGAAGTTGGCTAATGTATTTACTGCCAGAAATAGTGTAAATAGCCAAGCAAGTAAATGAACAGGCAAAAAAGCAAAGCCAGTTAACACGTTTGTGTACGTTAAAAAGGTGACGGCCATCACGAGCAAGATCAATGCATTGGCAACACTAACAACACGCATGGGAAGTGGTAATACGCGATAGAAACCACCCATTGCATAGGCACCTAGCGGGAAACCTAAAGCTAAGAAGATTTGAAAAACACTAATAATAATGAAGAGAATGCTCACTAATATGGCTAAAATAACGTCCAATGTTTTTTCTGCCTCCTTTAAAAACAAATTGTATTTCCCTTGTCGGTGTGATACGATCATAAGCATTCGAGGTGAGTATGGATGTTACTATACCAAATGAAAATACCTGTAAGCTCACAACTTCATCATCATAACAAGTAGTCTTGCTAGCCGATTTCTAAAAAATCGCACATAGGAAGACTATTTCTCATGAAACCGTATTTGATTAAGTGTACCACTAATCAAGTGCGGTTTTTTATGTTTACTAAAAAAAGGAGGAAAGAAAAATGAAGAAAATGGATTACCAAAATGTAAGAGGCACACAGGATTATTTACCAGCAGCGGAAGGTATACGACGGAATATGAAGAGAACCCTTGAGGACGTGTTTAGTCAATATGGCTGTAAACCGCTAGAAACACCTATTTTGAACTATACCGATTTAATGGCTTCTAAATACGGTGGAGGCGCCGAAATTTTAGAAGAAATGTACACGTTAACAGACCGAGGAAAGCGTGATTTGGCACTGCGATACGATTTAACCATTCCGTTTGCAAAGGTAGTGGCGATGAATCCAACGTTGACCATGCCATTTAAACGTTATGAGATTGGGAAAGTTTTTCGAGATGGTCCTATTAAAGCTGGGAGATTTCGGGAATTTACCCAATGTGATGTCGATATTGTTGGCGTTGACACCCAAGTTGCAGAAGCAGAATGCATGTTAATGGCGGTGGATGCGTGTGAAAAACTCGGATTACCAATGGTGATTCACTATAACAACCGTAAGCTGTTAACAGGTATGCTTGCATGTATAGGAGTAGAAAAGGAAAAACAAAGCAGAGTGATCCTCACTATCGACAAATTGGAGAAGATTGGTGCGAGCAACATTGTGAAGGAGTTACACGCGCAAGGCCTATCTCAACAGGTAACAGCCACGATTGAGGCGTTTTTACAAGCAGGACATTCAATGGACTACTTCAAACGATACGCGGAAGAAAGTGTAGACGTGCAACAGGGAATAGCAGAAATAGAAGCACTACAGTCGTTTCTTACATCTTTAGCCATTGAGAAACAATGTGTCTTTAATCCTTTTCTTGCTAGAGGACTAGAAATCTACACGAGTACGGTATACGAGCTATTTTTAGAAGATGGAACGATTACGTCAAGTATTGGCAGTGGTGGTAGATATGATCAAGCGATTGGTGGATTAATTGGTACAGATGAAACGTTCTCAACAGTTGGCATATCCTTTGGCCTTGATGTTATGTATGAAGCGATTCGTTCTATGAACCAGCCAACTACTCCATTAGTGGATTATTACATTGTTCCATTAGGCAGGCAAACAGAAGCTCTGTTAGTAGCGCGTGAATTACGAGAACAGGGCTACCGTGTTGAATGTGAATGGACCAATAAGAATCTTCGAAAAGCCTTAACGAAAGCGAATAAAGAGGGAGTAAAGTATGTCATTATCATTGGGGAAGAGGAAGTGGAACAGAATCAGTACAAAAGAAAAGATATGCAATCAGGTGAAGAACAGAGGATTGCCTTTCGATTTGCGTAAACTGGACCTACGTATACAATCCATTTGGTCGCTATGGAGACAGAGTTAGATCAATTAGTGTGTATCCATCTAAGAAAAGAATGGTTTTGAAAACATTCTTTTTTAGTGGCTTTTTCCATCTATAAACAACGTAATTGATGTAACTTAATAGTTGCTCAATTTAAAAGCCCATGATTTTAAATTTTCTTGCGTAATACCAATATAATCAAATGCCCAAGTAGTCGTCTCTTTGTTCTCTATTAATAATGCGTCTTTCTTGAAAGAACATCCAAATAGACAGATATGTAATATGAGAACAACAACAGAGAATTTCCTAATTATTCTTCTCTCCTTATCAAATTAGAATATTTCATTGCAAATTCCTTATGTAATTTTTCATCATTAAACAGCAAAAACGCACCTCTATCATCATAAATGTGAAAAATTATACCTTTATCTTTATTAATAAAAAATACTTCTGGATAAGTGCTCAGTAACTTATCGTTAAACCTGGGAGTTAGATCTTTAAAATCTTGATTACAGATTGCTTTTATAATCTTGTTGTAATGTAAAAATTTTTTTTGTGTTTGTAGTGAATACTGTACCAATCTACCAAATTCGTCGTTCTCTTCAAAAGTGTGGAGTTTGTATTGATTAATTCTATTTATAAATTTATTAAAGAGTCCAATTGGTTTAGATATTGCTTTTTCACTTCGAGCAACTGTTACAAAAAACAACTGGTCTTCATTAATAAAAAGATCTTTAAATATGTCCGTTGCGCGGCTATAAATGGTATCAAAGTAATCAAAATTAATATTTCCTGAATCATCTAACTGATATAAGCTTTCTTGAAGTTCGATATGTAAGCTTAAGGGTAGGTCATGAAAAGTTGAGTTAATTAAATCAAGTTCTTTAAATTCATTCCGTAAATAGATTAAATGATTCATGTATACTATCCTTCCAATGTTTAGGTTGATTATTGTCTTAATATTTTACCATCCTTACTCAAGGGGAAGCATACCGATATCTGAGAAAAAACGATTAGAGAGCCGTTAATGGCTGTGATCAAACCTCTAACTGTTTGTAGATAATGGAACGATTGTTTTATTTAAGAAAGAAAATAGAATGAGGACGACATCAATTCAGTAAAAGATGTCGTCTGTATCGTTTAAGCGGAGGTTGTTTTGGTGTCTTGCTCAAGAAATAGATGAATGTGCTTGAGGTCATCATAGGGTAAGCGTTTTCCTTTAACGATCTGATAATTTTCCATGCAAATACCAGTAATGAGGATAAGATCGCCTTCATCTGCTAATGACAGTGCTTTTTGAATGGCTTCGCCTCTTTCTCCTACTAGGTGTAGGTGCTCAGGTTTATTTATAAAACCAGAGATAACATCTGCCATGACGGTTTCTGGGTCTTCATCGCCAGGATGGTCAACAGTTACAACGATTTCATCCGCTTTTCCTTCAACAGCCTTTGCAATTTCTGGTCGTAAATAGGAAGGTCTGACGCCGATACCAGCAATAAGAAGTATTAATCGTTTATAGGAAAAGGGTTTTATGGTATGGAACAGTTTTTCAAAAGCGAAAGGACTATGAGCAAAGTCAAAAATTAACTGCCTTCCTGGATAATCGGTTAGTAATTGGAAGCGACCAGGAGCTCCTTTAACAAGTGGAAAACAACAAATAATTTCCTCTATAGCGTATCCTTTTACCAGACAAGTCGTGACGGCAGCTAAAAGGTTTGCAACATTGTGTTCTCCGAATATCGGTGCCATAACGGAGTAGCGTTTCCCATGGACGATTAAGTCGAATGAGGTACCGGATTGCTGCGTTTGTAGTTTTTGTGCCATGACGGTCGCTTCCTGTTCAATGCTATAGGTCCAAAGCTCTCCTTGAAACGAGTTAATAATGGCAGCTGACATCCCTGCATCATCAAGGTTCACAACCGCTTTGTTTGCTTGTTGAAAAAGCTTCAGTTTTGCGTTTCGATAATGCTCCATAGTGTTGTGAAAATCAAGGTGCTCTGGTCGTAAGTTTGAATGAACCGCGATATCAAACTGTAATCCATGAAGGCGCCCTTGTTCAAGGGCAATGGACGTGGCTTCCATCGCAACGTGAGTTGTTTTGTTTTCTCTAAGTTGATCAAAGAGCGTATAAAGATCAGATGATTCTGGTGTAGTAGGTGTGGTTGTCTCTACATTGACTTTTCCGTATTGATCCCAAACTCCTGCTGTTCCAATGGATGCGGTTGGCTCTCCAAGCGCGTTGACTAATGAGCGTATGTAAGCCGTAATGGTTGTTTTTCCGTTTGTGCCGGTAATTCCCGTTAAGGCAAGTTCCTTATGTTTGTTTTGATAAAAAGCAGATGCAAAGCTAGCCAGCGCTTTTTTGCTATCATGAACCACTACAAATGTACGGTCAGGTCGTTTGAAATACCAATCCATCATAAGTTCTTTTTCACTTCCAACGATAACTTGAGCGCCATTTTTTATGGCAGAGTCTATATATTGATGACCATCCACGTGCTGTCCTTTTATACAAATAAAACAGCTATTGGTTGTGACTTTCCGTGAATCGTACGTGATAGAATGAACGGTGGCAGGGGAGGGGCCGACAACAAAAGCGATGGTTTCAAGCACGTTTGACTGTTTAAATAAATTCTCCAAAAAAGTACCTCCATAATTAGGTAATGAGTGAGTCGTGCTTGTAGTCAATAGACTAGTACCTACTCATACCTTTTAAAAGGTAATTTGAAACCCGATTTATTAAAATAATTATTTATGGAGAGAAAGTAGAGGAAAAAAATAGAGGGAGGTTGAAGAGGATATGGTATCTATTAGGACCTTTCTAACGATACTAGATGTTTCATAATTAGGTTGTTCACCTGTACAGGATTATCAAGATTTGTCGCATGGTGAGCGTTTTCGATGTAAACAAGTGTTGCTTGAGGAATCTTATTTGCCATTTCTTTTTGTTGGCGCGCTGTCATCGTATCATGATCCCCTTGTAGAATAAGGGTAGGGCAGCTTACTTTGTGAAGATCCTCCTTGCTTTCCATTCTGGATACGGCATCCCAAATACGTACCCACTGCTTATGTGGGATAGAAAGAACGGATTTTTTGATATAGTCAGCATTATTCTTATTAAAGGTTGATAGGGTTTTTGCTTGTATAGAAGCCATTAGGCTCATGGGGATGAACCTACTAGAAAGGCGGTTAAGCGGAATAGCTAGTTTTTCGAACCAGTTATACGTATTGGTAAAGGGCGTGCCGATTAATAGTAAGGATTGTACGTAAGAAGGATAACGAATAGCTGTGTGCAACGAAATATGGCCCCCCATAGATAAACCGCAAAGGTGGGCTTGCTTTATACCTAAATGTTGGAGAAGCGCGATTAAATCACTGCTAAATTCTTCAGAGTCCACTTTTCTATCCGGTAAAGTAGATTTTCCATGTCCCCGTACATCCCAAACGATTGTTTTGTAGTCATTAGAGAGGTCCTCTACTTGTGGTCGCCACTGTGCATGATCCCATGAAGCCCCATGGGTAAAAAGAATTGCGTCACCAGAACCAGCGACTTCATAATAAATCTCGCTATTATTATGAGAAAAAAATGGCATAAAGACCTCCTAGATAATGTGTAGAGTAAATGAATAGAGTATGTATCTATCATTACGTTTCGAAAGGGCTTTGTCAACGAGAATAAGCCATTTCAAATCATGATTGAATGAATCAAACGTTTAATTAATCGTGTATAACACCCTTCAAACGAATAAATTGCTAAACTATGAAACAATGTTTCTCATTCAAGGTTTTATTAGCTAATTTCGGGTAACTGAAAATAGCTAGTGGTTTTTTCATTTTTTGTAAATGGTGGGTCATAGCACTAATCATCATTTTGAAGAACTTGTTTTTTTATGATTGGGTATTTTTAAGGTGAACCAGCGGTCATACCCAGTCATTTGAAGCTCGTATTTGATAAGAGCTATTGTCTAGACATTTTTGATCATGCTCGATTACACTGTAGTGACAGTGTAAAGGTTACGTTAAAGTTTGGTTAATGGAATTTCATTACTATAGCGATTTTGATACGCTCTAAGAGTATTTAAGAGTGATTAAAAAATGGATACTTCATTCTTTTTATTAAAATGATTATTTTTTCTTCTCCCTATTGATTGACAGTTTTGGTTTTTATATTTATGATATTTTAAATAGTAGGTCAATTCTTTTTTTTGAAATAACATTTGAGAGGGGAAGCTTATGTGAAAACGATCAATCCTTCAATTTCCAAGATTATGACCATTTTTCATATGGATAAGACCTATATGAAAGGAAGGCGCAATCGGCTTTATGATGCGAATGAAACTGAATATGTGGACTATACCTCACAATACGGAGCACTACCTCTTGGTTACAACCCTGAAGAAATATGGCGGAGTATTAAGACTTTTAAAGAAAATCAATACCCAAGTTTGTGTCAGCCATCAGCCCCTTTTTTTGCAGAAGAATTAGCTATCCAACTAACTAACCTTTTTGTTGATGATCTTAATATTTGTACATTTGCACAAAGTGGTGCGGAATCGGTAGAAGCAGCAATAAAGTTAGCAAGAGCTTATTCGAAAAAAGAGAAAATTCTTTCTTGTCACAAAAGTTTTCATGGAAAAACACTTGGGGCCTTATCCGCTACTGGGCAAAAAGTGTATCAAGAGCCGTTCTTTATTCACCATGAATCCTATCCTAAAATTCCTTACAATGATCTTCAAAGCTTGTTAAAAGTGTTGGAAACGAGTGGGGACGAGATTGCTGCGTTCATTGTCGAACCAATACAAGGTGAAGGTGGCGTTAATATCCCGGACGCTGAATACCTATCAAAAGCCATTGCTTTGTGTCATTCCTACGATGTATTGGTCATTGTGGATGAAATTCAAACGGGTCTCGGTCGATTGGGCAATTGGGCGGTGACATCGGAAGAGAAGCTGTTGCCAGACATTGTTTTGTTATCGAAGGCGTTAGGTGGAGGGTTAGTACCGATCGCAGCTTGTATTAGTCGAGAAGTGCTATGGACGGATCGATTTGGTTTAAATCACAGCTCTACGTTTGCGAATAACAATTTTACCTCATGCGTAAGTTTATCCTTTATTCAAGCGATAAAAAAACAAGATCATTTCTTCGAGAATGTGCTTGAACTAGGGGATGAACTTCGACGAAAGCTTGAGCGAGTAAAGGAAAAGTGGCCGGGTGTCATAAAAGAAATTCGAGGTAAAGGTCTTCTTTCAGCTATAGAGTTTGAGCCAATAGATGCAAGTGATTCCTTCGAAATGGCGAACCTCATTTCATTCGGCGGATATGGGTACATGATTTCAGGCTACTTATTAAATGTCCATCATGTAAGGATCGTTCCTTTTTTAAATGATCCATTAACATTGAGGATGCAACCACCGTTGAACGTTGATCGAACCGATATTGATTTTTTCTGTGAAGCATTTGATCGTTTATGCGAAATCCTATGTAAAAAAGATTTCTATTTATTGTATCGCTATACAGTAGGGGATTGTCGAAAACCAGTTGAAGTAAACGATTATCGAGACCGAAACCTTCCGATTTTGTCATCAATGGTAGATGAGACGAGTCAGCTAGTAGGTTCGTTCGCGTTTCTTTGTCACTATCCTTCGACAAATGATTTGATAAAAAATACACCTTCGTTTGAACAGTTTAGTGAAGAAGAGTTAAAGGCCATTTTGAAATGGGAAGCAGACTTCTCCGGTGCAGGTGTCATTTGTAAATTGCCAGCAATCAAAGGGGCTGATGGCAATTATGCTGAAGGTTGGCTCATTGGCATTACATATGGCGGTGAAGAAATTCTTGAACGCCCAAAAGAAGAAGTCTTGAGCACGATTAAAGATGGTGTGAAGCTGGCAAAAGAGTTAGGGGCTGATGTCATTGGTTTAGGCGCATATACATCGATTGTTACAAGGGGGGGCTATGATCTACTCGATGAGGGTGTCACCTTAACAACGGGGAATACACTCACGATGATTAATGCGACTGAAGCAATGCTAAAAGGAGCGAATTTATTAAAGCATCGTGTTGCAGACTCCACTATTGGCGTAATCGGAGCGAACGGAGCTATTGGAAGAATTGGTTCATATCTATTAGCGAGGAAAACGTCAAAATTGACGCTAATCGGGAAAAATGGCAACAATCCTATTGCAAACTACAAGCGACTAAAGAAATTGGCTAATGGAATTTACCTTGATTGTCTAATGGAATGCAAAGAAAACACAGGAATTCGCAAGCGGTTGTTAGAGGTTCTCCATACTGCCCAACTGACAGACCGATTTGAAGAAGAAGTATTATTCCTGGATAAGTGGCTTGATGGTGCGTCTGTTACGAAATCATCTGTTCCAAATGTGATTGATCCAATCGAACGGCTTTTTGAGGAATTAAATGAACGAATTCCTATTAGGTACAGTGTTTATTTGGAAGAAGAATTAGCTGATATGGATCTCATTCTGACAGCGACGAGTTCAATGAGTGCGTTTGTTCCTGTTCAGTTAATTAAGGCAGGAGCCGTCATTTGCGATGTGTCTCAGCCTCCAAATGTCGGAAGGGATGTGCAAAAAGAACGGAAGGATGTTCTGATTATTGAAGGAGGACTTGTTCAGTATGCTGATCCAATTCGATTCGGACAAAACTTAGGCTATGAAGCAGGTCAGAACTTAGCTTGTTTGTCAGAGACGATGTTGCTTTCACTCGATCAAGCGAGTAAAAGTTATGGGATAGGCGGACGAATTCGAATGGAAGACGTGTATTACATTCAACGATTAGCAGAAAAACATCAATTTAAACTTGCAGATTTACAAAGCTTTGGGAAAAAAGTAACCAATGAAGAGATCTTGAACATTCGAGCAGAAATAGTGCTTCGTCAAGAAGAGATTGCTTATTCGTCTAGTACGATAAAGGAGGCTGGCAAATGAGTGGAGTCGATACTATGCAGCGAACTCAAGCACCATCGGTAGAAGATAAGCTTAAAGAAAGTATTTATCAAGATGAGTGGCTTTTATACACAACGAGTGATGAGGATTCGGATTCGGAAATAAGAGCACTTGATATTCAAAGAGACGATGTTGTTTTGTCTGTTACAGGCAGTGGTTGTCGAAGTTTAGCTCTACTTATAAAGGAACCGAATAAGCTGATTTCAATTGATGCCAATCCTTATCAGAACTTTTTACTCGAACTTAAAATAGCAGCGATTCGGCATTTTAAAAGAGAGGACTGTTTAGCGTTTTTTGGTATAACGGAAAGTGAGAACCGCAAAGAGATGTTTCAACAGTTAAAAGAAGATTTATCCGAACAAGCACAAACATTTTGGGTTAGGCACATTGAAAAGATTGACACAGGATTTATTTACTTAGGTAAACATGAGATGTTCTACAAAAAGTATATGGGTTCATTTTTGTTTCGTTTTAGACGGAAACAATTCAAAGAATTATTGGAATGCGAGACGATTGAACAGCAAAGAGACTATTACGAAAAAAACTGGAATAATTTTTTATGGAAACGAGCGGTTAAGCTGTTGAGTCAAAGAGTGTTCTTTGAAAAATTCTTAGGTGATCCAAGCTATTTTAATCAAGTCAAGAAAGACTTTTCCATAGGTGATTATTTATTGTCGAGGTTTGAACATACCTTTAAACACCATTTGGTCAAAGACAATCACTTTCTTACCTTTCTATTTTGTGGGCAATATCTAAATGAGAAGGGTCTTCCTGTCTATCTACTAGAAGAGAATTATGACATTATCAAACACAATCTTCATCGAGTCGAGATCGTTACTGACCGGATTGATCCTTATTTAGCATCCTTACCAGCGCAATCGATTGATAAGTATTCACTTTCTGATATCTCTGGGTGGATTCCGTTAGAAGAGTTTCGCTCTATTCTTGAGGATGTGAAGCGGACGATGAGTAAGAGCGGAAGGCTATGCTATCGTAATTTTCTAGCGAAGCGTACTCTTAGTGAGGTGAGTATTTCTGGACTACGGCAAGATCGTGCAATGATGAATGAATTAGATGCGGCGGATCGTGCGTTTGCTTTTAGTTTTGAAGTCGCACAAAAGGAGGACACTCATGAATCCGTATTATGAAGTTGAATGGTATGATGATGAAACAGACACTCGGGTTTTTATTGTAATTGATCAATTAATAGGTGGATTAGCTGCTGGAGGCATACGAATGAGTCCAACGGTAACAATGGAAGATATTCGTAGTCTTGCTCATTTGATGACGAAGAAAAACAGTGTGATGGGCATTCCACTTGGTGGTGCAAAGATAGGGATTGTTGGTGACCCGGAAGGTGTTGATAAAGAAGAGAAATTAAAAGCATTTGGTCGCATGGCAGAATCTTTATTAAAAACAAAGCTTTTAATTGGAGAAGATATGGGAATATCCAGCCAAAACGTCAAATCAATCTACGAATCCATTCAATTTAATCCAATTGAACTGGTTGCTCAAATAAGAAAACAACAAGGAATGCACATCCAGATGCCTGAAGGGAAAAGTATTGATGACTTATTAAGTGAAGAGTTTATGGACTACCTTGCTGGCTTTGGTCTAATGGAGGCAATGGAAGAGGCTGCTCAACTGATAAATCTTGATCTGAACCAAGCTCAGGTCGGACTTCAAGGTTTTGGAACGGTGGGTAGTGGGATTGCGATGCTTTTGCTAGAGAAAGGGTCAACTATAACAGCGATTAGTGATGCCCATCGTTGTATGTACAGACAAACAGGTTTTTCTCTTGCTGAACTTCAAGTATTAAAAGAGCACGGAGGAGTCATACAGCCTGAGCTATTTAGAAATGTTAAGATCGTACCATCTAGCGAGATCGTTGGATTACCTGTAGATATTTTTATACCTGCATCGATTTCAAATGCTATACACAGAGACAATGCAGGTAGTTTAAAGGCTAGCCTCATTGTGGAAGCTGCGAATTTTCCAACAACGAATGAAGCAGAGCAAATTTTGTTGAAGATGCATAAGATGATCCTCCCTGATTTTGTTGTGAACGCCGGATCGGCGACAGGTTTTGGCTTACTAATAACAGGGCAAGCAGAGTATCAGGATGTCTTTCAAGCATGTGCTCAGCGAATTAGAGAAACAGTGAGAACAATTTTAACAGAGAGTTTAAAGGGCGAAAAAACGCCGCGGGAGATCGCAGATGAAATGGCTTCTTACAACTTAAACGAAATGGTAACAAACGAGCAAGCTAAAGTGGAGACCAAATAAATCATGTAAGGCATTTGTGTTTCGATAGGCATGATTGACACCTGCTATCGATCATTATAAGCTTTTAGTTATATAACTAACTTAATAATGAGGGGGATAAGCATGGCTGAACCAAATGTGATTACGAAACAAGATTTAATTGAATCTGCGAAAACGTGTATCGTTGAAAATGGCGTCAATAAATTAACGCTTAAAGCAGTTGCGCAAGGAGCAGGAGTAACGCAAGGCACTGTTTATTATCATTTTAAAACGAAAGACCAGCTAATGGTTGAAGTCGTAAGTGATATGTGTCAAACGTCATGGAATCGTTTAGAAAAAATGAAAAAAAACTCGGACCAACAGGCGAAAGAATGGATTCAAACCGGTCTAAAATCTGCAACTGAGAGAAATTCAAGCGATTCGTCCTACCACTCTTTATTTTCATCATTGGTCACAGCTAGTTTGCATAACGATAAGATACGTGAGCAAATCAGTGAACTACTAACCTATGAAAATCAAGTGTTACAAAAACAAATTGAAGCTGTAGTAGGTGAAAGGCTTTATGGTGTATCGGCAGAGACATGGAGTGTGTTAATGAACGCTTTAATTGATGGTTTAGCCATTCAGTCTATGATGATTGAAGATTTCGACGCAGCAAAAGTGTTTAAAGGACTTGAAACACTCCTTCTAAAACAGATGGAAGACAATCAAACATCCTAGTGATTAAAGAATAAAATGGTACACAGGAGGTGATGACGCTTGTTCTTTCTATTTTGGGGTTTCTTAGTATGGTTAGGGGCAACGGCTATCTTTCGATTTTTAGGCCAATTCTTCTTCATCCCGGATAATACCTTTTTTCTAGTGGCAGCGTATGTCATTGTTATTCCGTTAATTCTTGTTATTACGCTACCCCTTTATCGGTATAAAAAGCTGAACGCTTTTAATCAATTGAAAGCAGCAATCTTTATTGCGTTACCAGGAATGCTGTTCGATGTTATTGTGTTAATTTATTTCGCAGAGTTTTTTGTGAATTTGGAGCCGGAAATGGACCGGTTTTTTGCATCGTGGTTATTATTGGCTTATTCTGTCATTTTGCTTACAGGATTGATCCCTAGTGGAAAACAACGTTCTTAAAAATGAGGAGGGATTGGAATGTCATTGTTTTTAGAAAAGGAACGACAAGTATTTCGTCAATATTTTCCAACGATTGATGAAGCGTTTGGAAAAGATTCTTTGTGGGATCGTGAAAAGCATACAGACGAACTTCTTCAACAAGCGAAAGAATCAGGAATGACCGCATTAATGATTCCAAAAGAGTATGGTGGCAAAGGAGCGACGGCTCTGGATGCCATCTATATCCAACGTTGGATTGCGAGTAAATCTCCTTCTCTTGCTGTTTCGTTAATGATGCACCAATTCTCAGTTGCGTCTCTAATTGAAGCTGCAACCATACAACCTAATTTACAAGAAGTCCTTAAACAAATCGCTGAAAACAATCTATTGTTAGCCTCTGCATTTGCAGAAGGGGTAGAGAACACCCTTTTTACACCAACTGTTCAAGCGAAGGGAGTAGATGGTGGCATCGTTGTAAATGGAACAAAAAAACCATGTACGAATTCAAGGACAATGGATCTCTTAACGGCCAGTGTTGGTCTTCCAAACGGAGATTTGGCGGTTATTACCATACCTTCAAACACAGATGGTATTCATGTGAATGACTTTTGGGAACATTGGATTTTGAAAGGTACCCACACGGAAGAGGTAGTATTAAAAGATGTGTTTGTCCCTAACGCTTGCATCTATCGTGCTGGGCCACCTGAAAGTGTAGATTCGACTATTACAAACGGGTTACTCTGGTTCGAACTTTTTATGATTGCTACATATATAGGTGTTACATCAACCCTTGTTGAGAAAGTAAATAAGGCGAATCGTGTGCCTTTGGATCGATTGTTTGAGCTAATGGCTGAGCTGGAAGGCGCGATGACTTCGTTAGAAGGGATTGCCTTTAAGTTTGAGAGTAAGCAGTATGAAGAGTCTATTCTTCAGGAAACCCTTTTTGCTCGCCATGCAATCGACAAGACGTTGGAGCGACTTTCCACAAAAGCCGCAAAAATGCTTGGTGGCCTAAACTACCTAACGTCTAAAGAAACCTCTTATTTGTTGCTTGTCAATCAGTTAATTTCGTTCCATCCGCCTTCTAAAACGGAAACGCTACAGATGTTTGAACTGTATGCACGAGGAATTGAACAGGAAGTGACTGTTCAGTGATAATAGAATGAATCCCTTGCTACTAGGATTTTACTCCTAGTAGCTTTTCTCTTTATAGGAAATCGATCTAGGATACAACCTTTAAACTAATAATACACGCAATAATCCCACCTACTAACGCGAGCTTCTTCCAATTCTTTGGTTCGTTAAACAGAAACATCCCTAAAAGGACACTTCCAGATGCGCCTATTCCTGTCCAAATCCCGTAGCCAATGCTGATGGGGACCTCAACAAGAGAGAGGGACAGAAATAAAAGACTAAGCCCCATAAAGAAAAAGAAAAAAAGAGTAGGCTTTAATTTGGTAAAGCCCTCTGTTAATTTAAGGTTAATGACGCCGCATACCTCAAAGCAACCAGCTAAGACTAAAAACATCCAATACATTAGATTTTGCCTCCAGCTTGAGAGTCTTGCGGTTCGTCTTTTACTAATTTAAGACCAATAATACATGTGATGAGTAGTACGACAATAATCACTTTCGGTAAGCTAACAGGATCACCTAATAATGCCATGCCAATTAGCGCTGTTCCAAACGCTCCAAGTCCGGTAAAAACGGCATAAGCAGTTGATACTGGCAACGTCTTTAAGGTTTTCGCAAAGCAAAAAAAGCTTAAAATAAACAAGATGACGGTTGGTATGACAAATTCTATTTTGGTGAATCCATCTGAGTAATCAAGACCGAGTGCCCAACCTACTTCCAGTATCCCTCCGATGACTAAATACACCCAAGCCATATGAACGCTCCTTCACAACTCTATTTAAGAAAATGACGAATCAGAAACGAAGTCATTACAATTTTCCTAGGTCCTATTGAACCCGAAATTGATTTTATGACAATTAGTCAGTATGTGCAATAGAAAAATGATCCAGTATGTAATGATACCGATTACTTTGTGAACGTTTTGTTGCCAATAAAAAAAGCTGTCTATTAGAATCAGACAGCCTGTTAAAATTTATTTGTTTTCATTTTTTTCATGAACCACCACATAAACACCATTACGACAATGATCATCCAAAGGTAAGGGGTGAGTAAATAAGGCAGTAAGGTGTCGCTCGTTACGCCATAATACAAGTGATAATTGGGAAACACAGCAATCCATTGCATGTAACCTAATTGGTGATTCATAAGCAAGCCTTCGAGAAACAAGTAAAACAAGGCAATAGGAGTACCATACAAGCTCACTTCAATGGTATTTTTTGCTTGTAACCCTATAAACGTTCCAGCAAGTAGCATGATGATAATAATGGGAAAACTAAGAACAAGTAAGTTGAAGCTAATCGTTGGATCGAATCGATAGAAGAGTAAAAAGAGAAAAACAAGAACGGATGTAACGAGAAATGATACAAACATTTTTATAATAAGGACATCTTTAATGGAAAAGCCAACTTGTTGCAAGCGTCTTAGCGTCCCTTGTTCTCTTTCTTCAACTACAAGATTTCCTTGCGTAAACATCGTTACCATAGCAAAGGTAAACCCGATCACAAAGGAAATCGGAAGTTCTTGTCGCGGGTACCATAAGAAAATAAGCGTAACGAGAAGGCAGATGAAAAAGTTAAAGAGAACTTGCCCATTCCAACGTAAATCTAATAGATCTTTGTAAAATAACGCTTTTTTCTGTTCTTTTGTGAGTCTGTTCATAGTTGAATCAACTCTTTCAACTTACTATAATTTCCTTTTGATAATGGAATCGTACTCTTGGACGTGTTATCTAGACTAAGACTATAGCTATTTTTACTCCACACGATAATCTCCCTGACTCGTTGAAGATTAACTAAGTACGAGCGATGACACCTGAAAAACCCTAACGGTTGTAAGCGTTCCTCTAGCGCTTTAATGGTCGTTGAAGAAGAGAACTCCTCATGGTTAACAAATAAATACGTTTGCCCATCCCGTGCTTCAATATAATCAATTTCCATTGGATTAAAGAGCATAATTTTGTCGTCAATCTTGGCACTTACTTTATTGAATTGGACTTGCATATCCGTGCTATCTGGAGAAGGTTTTTCCTCTAGTATTCCTGACTCTTCGTTATCTTGTTCCACTTCATGTAAGCCACGTTCATTGTACCGGTATACTTTGTTCCCTAATCGGATGGCATCTTCTAGCGTTGTGGTGAAGATAAGGATAGTGCCACCGTTTTCAGCTAAATGGGTAAGTAAGGTATGCAGTACTTGCTTTGATTGTAGATCAAGCATAAGCGAAGGATCTTCAAATAGATACACTTCGGCCTGTTGTATCAGAGCTGAAGCAAGTTGTAAGCGACATTTTTCGGAATGTGTCAGGAACTTTGTTTTTTTGTGTGCACATGTTTGCAGTTCACACATCGTTAAAATCGTGTTCAACTCAACGTCTTGTTGATACAATCTGCACCAAAATTTTACGGTTTCGATAACGGTTAACCGCCGATATAAGCCATCATCACGCTGAAAAAGATACACGTTGTGTTCAGGAAATGTTATCGTACCACTCTTTAGTTGTTTTGGATGATGAAATAGCTCAAATAGACGCTGAATGTACTCATTCTCGCTTTGAATAGCAAGGATATCCCCTTTTTCAGCAGTGAGCGTCAAAGGGGGTAACTTTACGATGTTTCCTTCAATTTTTGTTACATTATTAAAAGAAAATGCCATGGTTGATTAAGGCTCCTTTGTCATCTTGTTCTTAGTGTATACGGTAGGGAGGGAAATTCATAATGGTTTGTGCTTATCTCCGCTTCCTAACGTGATTGCAAGAATGACAATTCCTAAGATGCTTATAAAGCCAGCCGGAACGAACCATGAGGGAGAATCGTAGTTTGGCAGGAAAGGGACGGCTTTTGATAATGGATCATAAATGACTAAAAAAGGTAACACAGCTAAAAGAAACATGAGCAATGCTAAAAAAAGTTTAACCGATGCTTTCAAGACGAACAAATCCTTTCGTTTTAAGAGAATGGATTCAAGTTCGGTACATATTCAAGGAGGTTTATGCCATAGTGGAACGCAATGCCTAAAGCAATGGACCATGTACCAATGGCGATTCCTTGCCATAGACTGACATATGATTTTTCAGCTCCTGACGCAATGGAGATTGCTGCGCAAACATGATAACAAATGATCGGACCAGCAAAGGAAAGGCCGGCGACCCCATATTTATTGAAGATTCCTTGTGCCCGTGCATAGCGCTTTGTTGATTTCTTCCCATTCGATTTGCGGAACTTCGCAATGAGCCAGATAAAGATCATAACGGATAACCAGTTGGCGATAGCCGCAATAAGAATGACGGGGATACTCGGAAAGCCAAAAAGAATACCGATTGGTACGGCCACATAGGATTCGAAAAAAGGAATAATTGAAATAACAAATACACTTAGATATTGTACCCACGTATCTGCCTCAATTAAGGTAATTAAAAGATTTTGGAAGGTTTCCATGTTCATCACTCCTGTTTAATTTGTCTTCTCCATCATATTGGCTGCTTGCTTTTACCGCATTCAAATACTGGTGAAAAGAGGCAGAATTCTGATGGAAGGAGAATAATCGGTGTGAATGGTACTTGGTAATGCGGTAAGGCTTGCTTTGGATGGATTCAAACTTACGTTTCTTCGTGAATGGAGTTGTAGGGTTGCTGAATGGAGACGGTGAATGTAATCATTTAGACAATCTCTTAAAGAAAAATTCTGATAAGTACTGTTTTTTTCTTTATACATGATTTATGATAATTATGTAGACTGGTCTAATTAAAAATAGGGGTGTGGGAGGGAAACATGGTCGAAGTATTATGGGGATTGGCTGGCTGTTTTACGATTATCGGCATACTGTTTTTACTATCAGAAAACAAAGCGAAAATTAACTTTTACACAGTAGGGGTTGGTTTTGCTCTTCAGATTTTATTAGGTTTCGCCGTTCTTCGCTGGGAGTTTGGTCGCGAGGCATTACTTGTTGTATCGGATTGGATTATAACGGTTATTGGCTACGGGAACGAAGGCTTGGCATTTGTGTTTGGCCCACTGGCTCAAGGGGGAGAGTTTGCCATCTTTGCGGTAACGGTTCTTGGCATGATCATTTTCTTAACAGTTCTTATTAGTTTGCTTTATCATATTGGTGTTATGCAATGGGTCGTCCGAATTCTTGGTGGTGGTATTGCGAAGCTCATGCGTACATCCTATACAGAATCCGTTGCAGCAGCAGCAAATATGTTTTTAGGTAATACGCAAACGCCATTAACCATCAAACCCTATCTACATACGATGACACGCTCACAAGTATTTTCATTAATGGTTGGCTGTTTATCGTCTGTGTCAGGTGCTGTAATGATTGGTTTAAGCACAATGGGTATTCCGTTAAACTATCTGTTGACGGCTGCGGTCATGTCGGCTCCAACAGGTATTATGCTTGCTAAACTGATGGTTCCAGAAACAGAAGTGACACAAGAACGCTTTTCTGACATTGCCGCAAGTGTAGATGAACGTAACAAAGACACGAATCTTCTTGATGTGATTCAAGAAAGTTCCAGAGACGGTCTTCAATATGCGATAAATGTTGGATTAATGCTAATCGCGTTTATTAGCTTAATTGCGTTATTGAATGGATTCATTGGTGGTTTAGGTGGACTTGTGGGACTGGAAAACGTTACGCTAGAAAAGATGCTAGGGTTTGTATTCGCTCCAATTGCGTTTCTTATTGGCATACCATGGGGGGAAGCGGTGCAAGCGGGTAATTTAATTGCTCAGAAGTTATTAGTGAATGAATTTGTTGCATTTAGCAGTTTTTATTCATCAATGGATGCATTTTCGCCTAAATCCATTGCGATTCTCACGTTTGCCTTAAGTGGATTTGCGAACTTTGGCGCAGCTGGCAGCTTAATTGGCATGCTTTCACGTATGGTTCCAGATCGGAAAAAAGAATTTCAAGGCATGTTTGGAAAAGCGTTGTTTGCAGCCACTTGTGCAAACCTCTTAAATGGCGCAGTGATTATGATTATATTATAATTTTGTTAGCTGACAGAACAATAAGGGATTGGATAAGGTGTCTAAATCGACAAAAACAAATATGATTGAAACAATGGCAAAGCTTTTGCAAAAGCAAGGGTATCATGGTACTGGACTAAATGAAGTCATTCAGGTGAGCGGCAGTCCAAAAGGCTCTATTTACCATCATTTCCCAGGCGGGAAAGAAGCATTAGCAGTGGCAGCAATCCAATGGACGCAGGAGCAAGTGCATACGTATTTAACGACGCAATTAGCAAAAGAAAAAACAGCCAATACCGCTATTGCACAGCTCATTGAGGATAGTGCGAATCAATTTGATGAAGGTACATATTTTCGCGGTGTGCCGATGATTGCTCTAACCCTTGAAAACGCTTCATCAAGTGAAGCGATACGGTTAGCTTGTAAAGAGGCATTTGAAGATTGGGAACGCCTCATTGCCGAAAAATTAATGGAGGATGGTCTTCATGAAGCAGAGGCACTGAGAACGGCATCAGTTATTCACTCCATGATGCAAGGTGCAGCCGCAGTCAGTTTTGCCAAGCAATCAAGTGAACCACTGCGATTAGTCGCAACTCATATTTCTATTTAGGAGGAAGAAACATGAATCTAATTGAACAAATAAAAGAAGCAACAAGCTATATTCAATCAAAAACAAGTACGGTTCCAGAAGTAGGCATTATCCTAGGCTCTGGGCTTGGTAACCTAGCAGATGATTTAACAAATGCGGTAGAAATCCCATATGAAGACATTCCACATTTCTCAAAATCAGCAGCCATTGGCCACGCCAATAAGCTCGTTATTGGTGAATTAAATGGCAAGACGGTTGCGGCAATGAAAGGGCGCTATCATTATTATGAAGGCTACACTCTCGGTCAAGTTACCTTCCCGGTTCGTGTGATGAAGGCATTAGGGATACAGACAGTTATCATTACGAATGCGTGTGGCGCTGTTAACACATCCTTTAATCCAGGTGAACTTATGTTGATTAACGACCACATTAATCTAGTAGGATCAAATCCGTTAATTGGTGAAAATGAGAATGAACTTGGACCACGTTTTCCGGACTTATCAGAAGTATATAGCGGGCGCCTTCGCAGTATTGCGAAAAAAGTTGCTGAAGAACAAGGCACAAAAGTAAATGAAGGCGTGTATAGTTGGTGGAGTGGGCCTGCTTATGAAACCCCAGCAGAAATTCGCATGATTCGTACTCTAGGAGGAGACGCTGTTGGGATGTCGACTGTTCCTGAAGCGACGGTGGCTACTCACGCAGGTATGGAAGTGTTAGGGATTTCCTGTTTAACGAATATGGCTTGCGGAATTTTAGATGAGCCGCTAAGTCATGACGATGTAATCGTGGTTGCGGGTAAAGCGAACCAAGCGTTTACGTCGCTTGTTAAAGGCATTTTAAAAGAACTGTAAAGAAGAGGAAACCTGTCGATTGGACAGGTTTTTTTAATTGGTATGGTTGGAGTGCTTTTCTTTTCGAAGGTGTGAAAGTTCTTCTAAAATGTGCTCTTGGGTCTCTTTTATGGCGGTTAGATCTTGACGAAATTGTGCTTGCTCCGATTGATTCTGTTTAATCGTCTCTGCATGTTTCTTTCGCTGTGTGTTGATTTTTGGGATGAGAACAATAAGGAAAATAAGCGTGAGCAGTAAGGATACGAGCGGGATAAGTAGCATAATGAGGTTAATAGTCATCTTCTCCAAGACCTCCTTTTCTTTCACTTTAGCATAAAGATGGAAAGGTTTTCTATTAAAGGTTGTAACGAATACTAGTTGACATCGGTTACAAAAAGCAGTATGGTGTAATCATAATACAATACGGGATTGTTACTGATTCGATCAGGCATTACCTATGTTAAGAGCACGCAAGCATTTTTTGTGTTTCTTAAGATGGGATTTTTGTTGTTTTTGGATAGGTGGAGGACGTAGTATGAAATTCATAAAAGCATTCAATAACAATGTTGCATTGGTGAAAGATGATTCTGAGTTAGAGTGGATTATCATGGGAACAGGCGTCGGTTTTCAGAAAAGCAAGGGCGACCTCATTCCTGAGGAGGACATTCGTCGTAAATTTGTTGCGGAACAATCTTCTACTCGAAAGCCTATTATGCAAGTGTTGAATGAAATTGATCCTAAAGTCCTCGACGTATCAGTAGAAATTATTAAAAATGCTGAATCCAGTTTAAAGGTTACATTTACGAACTCTATTTATTTAACCCTTGCCGATCATTTAAGTTTTGCAATCAAACGCTCAAATGAACGAATTGATTATGCTGAAGCGAGCCGCTGGGAAGTGAAAAATCTCTATCCTAAGGAATATGAAGCAGCGAAGGAAGCCATTCGTCAAGTATTTGACAAGCTTGATGTGCTGTTACCGAAAAGCGAAGAGACGTTTCTAACCTATCATTTTGTGAATGGTCAGCAAGAAAACAAAACGAAAATGGAAGAAACATTAAAGATGACAGAGTTGATTAATCGTGTGATTGAACTTGTTCAATACCATTTTCAGATTAAATTAGACGAGGATTCTTTGAACTATACAAGGTTTGTTACTCATCTACGCTATTTTTTAATACGACAAATGAAGCAAGACGCACTTGAACAAGAGGAAGTGGATAAAACCCTTCTGGAGCTAGTGAAAACGAAGTATGAAAAAGCGTATCAGGCGGTTGAAAAGATAGCAAAACTACTGGAAACAAAATACGGTTGGACACTTTCATCCAATGAAAGGCTATATCTTACTTTACATGTTTGGCGTGTGACCAAACGTTAATTGAATAATGAAGAGTCATAGAGGATTGTTACTGATTTGATCAGGCATTACCCAAACGGTACGGCATACGTCGACTGTTTGGGTATTTTTTATGCTCAAAATAGGAGGAAAACAATGACAAAGCATAAGGAACTAGCAGAAAAAGTCCTTAGTCATGTAGGCGGAGCAGGAAACGTTTATCAAGCATGGCATTGCGTTACCCGTTTACGCTTTAATTTAACAAACAAAGACAACGTTGACATTGAAGCCATTAAACAAATAGATGGCGTATTAGGCGCTCAATTTTCAGGCGATCAGTTTCAAGTCATTATTGGAAACAAAGTGGCTGATGTTTACGCAGAGTTAGAACCACTAGTAGAAAATGAAGGTGGGGGAAAAAACGACCAAAAGAGTGGAAAGTCAGGCGTCATCTCGTCTGTTATGGACTTTATCTCTGGTGTGTTCACTCCTATTCTTCCGGCTTTAGCAGGCGCCGGTTTACTTAAAGGGTTTCTGGCTTTATTTGTAACCGTTGGCTGGATGACAAATACAGGTGATACGTATGCGGTTTTAAATGCGATTGGCGATAGTGTCTTTTATTTCCTGCCGTTTTTCCTAGCTGTTTCTACAGCTCGTAAAGTAAAGACAAATGAGTATCTTGCTTTAATTGTAGCTGGGACGATGATGTATCCAACATTTATTGATGCTGCTAATGGACTGACGGATCAAACAAGTTTTACGTTGTTTAATCTTTCGTTCATTTCCATCCCTGTCTTAAGTTATGCATCGAGTGTTATTCCCATTATCTTATCTGTTCTACTTTTAAAATATGTTTATAACGGCGTTAAAAAAGTAGTACCGTCTGTTATTTCATTAATGTTCTCGCCTTTACTTACATTCTTAATTGTTTTGCCTATAACGTTATGGATTATTGGTCCACTTGGATCGAATTTAGGGGAAGGACTTTCAACTGTTTTTGTTTGGCTTTTTGATGTCGCAGGTCCTGTCGCAGGGTTGCTACTAGGTGGTCTTATGCCGCTCGTTATCATGACGGGGATGCATTATGCGTTTGTTCCAATTGCGATTCAGAACATTAACTCCAGCGGAACCGATACATTTTTGCAACCTATGATGTTCATTAGCAATTTAGCTCAATCAGGGGCAGCTTTTGGTGTTGCAGTTCGATCGAGAAATAAAGCGTTAAAACAATTAGCTGCCTCTTCAGGTATTTCAGCGATGATCGGTATTACGGAACCAGCCATGTATGGAGTGAACATGAAGTTAAAGAAACCGTTTATTTATGCCATGCTTTCAAGTGGTGTACTTGGTGCCTTTGCAGGGTGGTATGGTTTTAAAGCCTTTGCTCTTGGTGGTTTAGTAGGTGTATTTTCGATTCCTGTTTTTGCAGATCCTAGTGGTGCGGTTGGCGCGATTGTCGTAGCGGTTCTTCTGTTTGTTCTTTCGCTTGTCATTCCGTTTGTGCTCGTATTGGTCTTAGGTTTTAAAGACATACCAGAAGAAAACGATTCAACGCCAGTAGTAGAAAATAAAAAGGAAATCGTTGCTTCAGGTAAAGAAAAAGCAATCAACTCCCCATTAAAAGGAGAATTAGTACCTTTAAAAGACTTATCTGATCCTACGTTTGCCCAGGAAATTATGGGAAAAGGCGTCGCGATTGAACCGACAGAAAATCGGATTATTGCTCCTATATCTGGAGAGGTCATGGTTCTTCCTGACTCTCAACATGCGATTGGGATTAAAGGAGACGAAGGCGAAGAAATTCTCATTCACATAGGAATTGATACCGTGTCCCTCAAAGGAGAGCACTTCGAAGCATTCGTACAAGTAGGGGATCGGATTGAGGTTGGGGAACCGCTCATAACGTTTGATCGTGAGGCCATCAAGGAAGCTGGATTTCAAACGGTAACGATGATCATTGTAACGAATACACCAGATTATCTAGATGTCCTTCCTATGAACGAATCTGGTCTTATCTTTGAAGGGGAACAACTGTTAACCATTATTCGCTAAACGTTTTGGGGGCTGCAGCGCAGTGGCCCCCAAAGAAATGAACAGGAAAGGGACGATGAGAAAATGAAAAACGAAATAACTGGATTTGATTCACATTTTCTATGGGGAGGCGCAACAGCTGCCAACCAAGTAGAAGGTGCATTTGATAAAGATGGAAAAGGCCTTTCAACTGCTGATATGGTCCCGTATATTCCAAAATCAAAACGGGGCATGAATATGGCGATGGATGTCACGTCAGAATACATTGAAGATGTGTTGGCTGGGAAAAGAGAAGATCGCTTCCCGAAACGAGATGGTGTTGATTTTTATCACCGTTACAAAGAAGACATTGCCCTATTTGCAGAACTAGGTTTTAAAGTATTTCGTCTGTCCATAAATTGGGCACGTATTTTTCCGAATGGAGATGATGCGGAGCCGAATGAAAAGGGATTGCAGTTTTATGAAAATGTCTTTAAAGAGTTAAAAAAATACAAGATCGAACCATTGGTTACACTTTCACATTATGAAACACCACTTGCGCTTACGCGAAAGTATAATGGGTGGTACAGTCGTGAAGTCATCGGCTTCTTTACACGTTATGCAGAAACGGTGTTTACGCGTTATAAAGACCTTGTTAAATATTGGCTAACATTTAATGAAATTAACGTTATGACGCATAGCCCTTATACAGGTGGCGGGGTTTTAATTGATCGTGTTCCGAATAAAACAAGCGACCAAATTGCTTACCAAGCGGTTCACCATCAGTTCGTAGCAAGTGCTTTAGCGACGAAATTAGCGCATGAGATTATCCCAGGGTCCCAAGTTGGTTGTATGCTGGCAAGAATGCAGACTTATCCAGTAACCAACCATCCAGACGATATTTTAAAAGCGCAACGAGATAATGATTTGAACTTGTTCTTTACAGACGTTCACGCTAAAGGTGAGTACCCTTCCTATATGAATCGGTTCTTTGCAGAGAATGAGATTGTGATTGAAAAAGAAGCAGAAGATGACACCATTTTGAAGCAGTATCCAGTCGACTTTATCTCATTCAGCTATTACATGTCTATTTCAGTTACGACCCACGGTGATCACGAGGATACGGTTGGAAACCTAGTCAAAGGTGCTGTGAAAAATCAGTATCTTGAATCATCCGATTGGGGCTGGCAAATTGATCCTAAAGGCTTACGTGTTACCCTGCGTGATTTCCACAACCGATATGGTAAACCATTATTTATTGTTGAGAACGGTTTAGGGGCGTACGACACGGTTGAAGCGGATGGCACGATAAAGGATACGTATCGAATTGATTACTTGAAGCAGCACATTGAACAGATGAAAGAGGCTGTTAAAGATGGTGTGAACTTGCTTGGGTATACGGCTTGGGGGCCAATTGATTTAATTAGTATGTCAACATCGGAAATGTCAAAGCGGTATGGCTTTATTTATGTCGATCAGGATGACGAAGGAAATGGTACGTTAAATCGCTCCAAAAAAGCTTCATTTGCTTGGTACAAAAATGTGATTGCAACGAATGGGGAAGAATTATAATAAAAGCGAAAAGGAGATAGAGGCTAATTAGCCCTTATCTCCTTTTTTTATCATCGTGCAGATAGAGAACGGCTAACTGAATGCTAGAACGTCGAATGCCTCTCATTTGTTTGTACATAGATGGTTGCTAAATACTCAAGATAGTCATGTAAGGTGTCTTCGTTTTCGCTCATATTGGTCAAGATAGGGAATAATATCTCCATTTCCTCTTCAGAAGCCGTAATAATTTCATTTACAATGAAAGCTGTATCCATCATGTGAAGATCTTGATCAATAGAAAAGCGATAGCGCTTATGTATAGTAAGTTTTTCTGCAAATAATTGCTGTAACTGTGAAGGTAAACTCATAAAATGTATCCTCCTTTTTAAAACGTAATGATTACGTTTTGTTAAGTAATAGTATACAGAAATGTGCTGTAAGAAGCAAGTAGCCTACAAAAAACAAAAAACTGCCCCTAAAAGGACAGTTTTACTTATTAAATGGCAAGTGTATCTTTATAGGTGTTACCGTCTTTCATCACAAAAGTAATGTGTTCAGGGTTCTCCAAAATGTGTATGTCATCAAGTGGATTACCGTTTACGATAATGACATCAGCCCATTTACCAGCCTCAATCGTACCTACTTTTTCTCCCCAGCCCATACATTCTGCAGCGGTTTTCGTTGACGCAACAATGGCTTCCATTGGCGACATGCCAATTTCACACATCAGACCAAGCTCTCGGAGATTAATGCCGTGTGGAAAAACACCTGCATCGGTACCCATTGCGATTTTCACACCTGCTTTGTACGCTTTTTCAATGCTTTTCTTATGAATATCAATCACTTCTTTTGACTTTTCAATGGCATAAGGAGCCATCGTGTTTGATGTTTCTGCAGCTTCTAAGACGGCGAGAGGAGCAAGCAGGGTTGGGACGAGATAGGTACCATGTTCAAGCATAAGCTCCAAGGCTTCATCGTCAATAAAAATGCCATGCTCGATGGAATGAATGCCGGCACGAACAGCGTTTTTAATCCCTTCTGCACCTTGACCGTGAGCCATTACTTTCACACCTTTACGAAACGTTGCTTCTTCGACCATCACTTCAAGTTCTTCCTGAGAGAACTGAGTGAATTCTGGATGATCGGTAGGGCTTGACACGCCACCAGTCGCATGGACTTTCACAACATCAGCTCCGGCACGCAACATTTCACGAACGGTTTTGCGTACTTCTTCACGACCGTCACATTTTCCATCAGGCATGCCAGGATAAACAGGTGGTGTCGTATCAATTCCTGAAATGTTCCAACTATCGCCGTGGCCGCCTGTAATCGTAAGAGGGTTAATGCTTACTTGCATTCTAGGACCCGCTACTAACCCGTCTTCTACGGCTTTTTTTATACCTGCATCAGCAAAACCTGCGTCGCGAACAGAAGTAATTCCTGTCTGAATCGTCGTTTCTAGTCGCTTGGCTGCTTCAAAGAATCGATACGAGAAAGGTGTTAATAACGATTCTTGCACATTTTTAATTTCAAGTGCCATATGAACGTGAGTATCAATGAGTCCTGGAAGGAGGTATTGACCACCTCCATCGATAATCGTTGCGTCTGAAGGAATGGTAATGGTTTGAGAAGTGCCTACCGCTTTAATGTGATTCTTCTCCACAAGCACAACTGCCTGTTCAATGGCGTCATTGCCTGTACCGTCAATCATTGTTACGTTTGTAATAGCTGTTATCGTCATGTAAACCGTCTCCTTTTAAAGTGTTGATATTAAAATACTTGCGATTGCTACAGAGCCGACTGTTACGGAGGTAAAGCCACCAATTAACATTGGCGCCATTAGCTCATCCATAATTCGTTGACGTTCGGCCTCGGTTCGACCTTCGCTACGACTAATCTCCTCAACGATGAGGTAATCTCCAGGGAAACCATAAAGGGCTGTAAGCACAACCGGAATCGATTTATTCGTATCCCATTTAAAAAGCTTTGCTCCGATAATGGCACCGAGCATGAGCCCAGCAATGCCGACAATCATAATAACCATAACCGGTAGTAGGGAAGCGACAATTTGATCCCAAGTGACACCGATGAGGGAATTAATGACAACGAATATTAACGCAATCATCGTGATACCTGAGCTATTTGCTTTTTCCATTGAACGTTCTGGTAAAAAGCGAAGGGCCGCTGCGGCTACACCGATAGCGAGTGCCCAAAGGCTGGCGTTAATACCTGTAAACTGTCCTAAAAAGACGGCAAGAGCACCACCTGCGAAAAGGAGAAAAATAATGACAAAATGGCTTTGCATCCATTCTTTTGGAAGCACATAGCTTTTTTCTTTTTCTGTTGAATCAGGCGCTAACCCTTGAGCAGCGTCTGCAGCGGTTTCATCCGCTCGAATTTTTTTCGCATAGCGAGCGAGAAAAATAGATGTTAACGGCATTCCAAAGAAATTTTGAATAGTAAAAACAGTAATAGGAATAGCAATAATGGCTGTTAAGCCAGCTTCTCTTAATCCATCTGCCGTTACAATATACGCAATGATTCCGCCTGTAATGGGACCGGCGCCTGCCACAGCCGTTGCATAGTCAAAAAGAAGCGTGACAATAACGATGACACCAATAACAGAAAAGGCTAAACCAATTAATGTAATCAATACAGCTTGATATTGTTTGAACATGGTTTTTAATGGAATCATTGTCCCTAAATGAACAATTAATACAGGTACAAGGACGCCGCCGACAGCAACGAATGTTGAGGCAGCAATGTACTCTTCAGGTAAGATCCCCGTTTGTAACAAAGCGAACACTGTTGCGACAACCACAAGTAATGTTGGAATTCTTGCTCGAGATTTAATGGAAATGACCTCACCGATGGCAATGATCGCGATGAATAAAAGTGCTAAATAAATAGGTTGCAAACCGGTTCCTCCTCTGTCAAAGTCTTGCACTGCTCGTTGACAAAAGAGTCTGAACAAATGCTTACATCTGACTATAGTCTAAAAAGACAGACAATTCTATAGTCTTATTCGACAAAATTCACGGCTTATTTTTGTCTTTTGTGGCTAAATGAATTTATTTCTAAATAGTTTGCGATTTTTAAAGCTAAATGGGTATTAAAGGCTTCTTCTACTGTAAACCCTTTTATTTTAAGGAGTTCATAGATTTTTTTTAACCGGTACTTTACGGTATTTACATGAACGTAAAGCACAAGGGCTGTTTCTTTTAACCGCTGACCTTGTTCCATATAGACAAAGAGAGTGTTGAGTAATTCACCTGATGAGTCATGTGTCATTAGTGTGCCTAGTTTATCAAAAACGTAGTCTGTTAGTTCTTCTTCGTTCATATTCAAAAATAAGCGGTAGGGGCCAAGTGAATCAAAGTCGACCAGTTCATTCGGACGTTGTTTACGCTGCAAATAGTGAATGACCCGAACGGCTTCCATATAGGATTCTTTTAGAGCTGTTGGCTTGGATACATGGCGACCAAGACCTACATAACCAGATAGGTTCCACTTAGACTGTGTATAGGATAGCAATTCGTTCAAAAACGCTCTAATAGTTAAGGGCATGGTTGCGCTTGAAAACGTAAAAAGAAACGTCAAATCAAAATGGCGTTCGTAGACAATGGTGACATCGCTTAGTTTAGATTGTTCATAATACACTTTACGCATAAGCTGTTGCTTCATACGATTATACATCGGAACCGGTACACCTGAATGCTCTAACTGTAGCTTTCCAATCACATAACGCTGATGCGAACCTGTGGGAATGTGCATGAGCAATTCTTGAGTCGGGGCTTCAGGTTCTGATGAATGAATAACCATTTCTAGCAGTCTTGCAGTATACATAAGATCGTCGACATCTTGTTTTTCTCGTTGGTGAAGCTCCATCACGAAAATAGGTAAAGCCTGTTCAATCGCTACTTGATCAAGTGGATTTAACATGGCTTCTTTACTTCCAATGATAATGAGAAGCCCAATTGGTTCTGTATCAATTTGAATTGGAAATGTGTACAGCGCTGTTTGATCGTTATCCATTGTCCATGTTTGTACACCTTGATGTTTTTCAATATAAAGTGATGTTAGCATGCTTTCTAAGAGAGTAGACGGAAGAGCAAATGGTGATCGTTCTGGATAACTAGACAATTCTTCAGCAAATTCGTTCACAACGACGACATGCTTTGATAGTAAATGAGCTAAAGCACCTGTAATGTCATTCAATCCTCCATAAGAAAGGGACACCCGAGAGAGTGCTTGGTGGATTTCTTGCGTTCGCTTATTTTGAGAATACAAGCGCGCATTCTCTACAGCAATAGATGCTTGCCGTGCAAACGTTTCTAATAGGTCGAGGTCGTTTGGCTCGAATGTATGCTTTCGTTCAAAGATATCAACCGTCAATACGCCAATACACGTCCCATCTGATAGATAGAGAGGGACAGAAAGAGCGCTAACTGGGTATGCTAACTCAGGCAAGGATTGTTCATAATATAGGGCATTTTGAGTGCTTAAGTTGGCCATGCCTGTTTTAGTGTCGTGAAGATGAGAATAAATGTTGCCTCGTTTCTGTTGAAACGTTTTACCACTCATGCCTTCCCCTGGCTTTAAGCGGACTTTTCCTAATGTTTCCATGTTGAAGCCGATTGCGCTCTCTGCATAAAGAACGTCTTGTTGTTCGTCATATAAAAATAAAACGCCAGCCGTTGAGCCATCAATGACATGTAAGGCTTCTTGTAAGAGTTGGCGTAAGACATCAGGCAATTCCCGGGTCGAGCTCAACACACGAATGGAAGCCATTAAGCTCGTTAGTTGTCGATCTGTTTTCATAGAGCATCTCCTTACTTTTGTTCTGTTAAGCATAAGGGAAGGATGAGGGATTGGCTAGTGTTTTGGCGGAGAGTAATTGTTTCCAATATCTTAATTCGAGACTACTAGATCTTAAGGGAGCAGGAATATAGAAATGATGCGACCACGCTATACTAAATAGAACAATAAGAGGAGGGATGTCATGAAACGCATTTTGAAAGCGTTTGCTTTTTTGGTTGTTTTTTTATTTGGAAGTTTGATTGTGACGGGTGCTCATGGAAAGACACATGAATTGCCATTATTCTATTATGAACAAACGATCATTGATCCAGATGATTTGGTGTACAATCCCACAGGAGAATATGATTTCCCGACAGTCATTCGAGCTGAAGATTATTTTGACCAACCTCTTGGAACCTATTACATGTACTATGGACCTCATGATAGACCTGGTGGTATTGCGCTTGCTTATGCGGATTCTATCAAAGGTCCTTGGATGGAATACAGTGGGAATCCAATTATCGCAAGAGATTGGCAACCGCATTACAGTGTATCCCACGTTGCTTCAGCACATCCAATATGGAATGAAGAAGAAGAGAAGTTATTTCTCTATTTCCATGGAGAAAATTCAGTGACACGCCTTGCTACATCAGAAGACGGCATTCATTTTGATTATGAGCAAGTGGTCATTCGCACGAGTGATTATACAGGAATTAATGAAGCCTCTTATGCGCGGGTGTTCGAGCATGAACTTGAAGGGAAAGACAATCGTTACGTCATGACGTTAATGGGAAATAACAATGGCACGAGGAAAATCTATTTAGCGTGGTCGAAAGATGGCCGTGAATGGGAGACACAGCAGGAACCGCTAATCTCACCTCAACCGGGCCAAGGAGGGAATCTATCTGGTGCGTATTACTTTCCTTATAACGGCAATCATTACGTAACGGTTCATGGAGGATCCGGCAATCAATATGTAGTCGATGTTGGTGAAAATTTTGATCAAGAAATTCATTTAGGCGCTTATTATCAGCCGGCACAAAATGCTCCAGAGAACGGACGAGCGGCTTCTCGTTCGTATATTTATTCGGAGAATGAGCTTTACATGATCTATGAAGCAGGACAACGCGGGTCAACAAAAATTGCGCTTGCTCGTGCCATATATGATGAAGAAGTACGAGACATGGCTAAAGCCACACTACGTTCCACGGATGTAGTTGTCACTATAGGTAGCGAAATTGAGTTCGAAATAATAGCCGAACGTTACGACGGATCCCTCATTGATAAGCAGGAATTAGACGTTGAATTCACATCAAGTGATCCAACAATTGTGCGCATAGATCAAGGGAGGCTCTACTCAGGTTCAGAAGGATTTGCATCGGTTCAAGCCGAAGTGTATTACAAAGGAAAACGTCTTTCGACAAATTCCGTGTTATTTGAGGTTCGTGAAGGAGAGGTCTGGAATGTCATTGACGAATCCTTTGTCGATTACACGAGACGTTGGCAAGTTGCTAAGGGAAGCGCGGCTCAAGGAACCATTGAGCAAGGGGCTGGGTTCGTTGACATTCAAGAAGAGCGAAGAGGGAGCGGTTCTTTTCATTACCTCACACATAGCGGGTTTTACTTGCCTGATTTTCACTTTACCCTTGAAGCAGATCTCGCTGTTCTGGGACCAAGCCGAGGAAACGAGATGAGTATTAGACATGGCAACCAACAAAAATCAATTTTTATTCAGTATGATGGTGAGAGAGGGTGGATCCAAGACAGACTAAATCAGCCGACTGTTTCAGTGGAAATGAATCCAACTGCTCAAGCACGGTACACGCTTGTTTCAACAGGAAGAACGACGTACGACGTGTATCGTGAGGGTGAGTTTTTATTCCATTCGACATCGATCGCACAAACGGGTCAAGACCTGTTGAAAATTGGAGCGGATTCACAAGGTGATGCTGCCATGCGAGTAGAATCACTTAGAATGCAAACGAATCTTACTGAGTAAGCGAAATGGAACCTTCTGATCAAGAAGGTTCTTTTTCTATAAAAGGGAGGGATGGAAGTGTATAAAGTTGTTATTGCAGAAGATGAGAAAATGATACGAAAAGGACTGGTAACAATTGTGAATCAGCTTGTTAGGGATTTTACCGTTATTGGTGAGGCCGATAATGGCGAGACGGCGCTCCATTTGCTCGCTCATGATTGTCCTGATGTCTTGGTAACGGATATTCGAATGCCGAAACGAGATGGATTATCGTTAATGAAACAAGTCCGTGCTTATTTTCCACAGGTGCGCATTATCGTTGTGAGTGGTCACGAAGAATTTTCGTACGCTCAGCAAGCTATTCAGCACGGGGTGAGTCGCTATTTATTAAAGCCGATTGATCGAACAGAAGTGGTAGCTGCTTTCGATGAAATTAAAGCCGGATTAAGTGAGGTGGAAGAGAGCTATCACGAAGATCCGTTCATTCAGCAAGTGGATGACTATATTAAAGCGCATATAGATCAAGACATTACGTTAACAGATGTAGCTAAGCTTGTGCACTTACATCCGACTTATTTCAGTCAATGGTTTAAAGACAAGAGTGGAAAGAACTTTTCTACGTATGTCACTGAAAGAAGGTTGAAACGGGCTGAGACGTTACTTCATCAAACCAACTTGCGCATTTACGAGATAGCGAGAATGTCAGGCTATCAAAGTCAGAAACATTTTATGAAGCTATTTAAGAAAGAAAAACAGTGTACACCGACGCAGTACAGGAAGAAAACGTTTATGCAACAAAAGTGAGGTGGGAAAAGCATGTCACTGAGACAGAAAATCATCGTGTTGTTTCTCGCTATTGTATTGGTGCCTTTAAATCTACTGGGAATGATTACCTATTCCTATTTTTCGAAAACGTTGGAGGATCAAACGTACCATTACACGGTACAAGTGATTGATCAATTGAATCAGAACGTCAATGCATTTATTGATGAAATGCACCGATTATCCCTTCTTCCTCTATACGATCGAGAAATTTTAACGATTTTAAAGAACCGAACCGAGGATTCTTATTCTTATTATCCACAAACGGAAGAACTTGAACGCATGAGTTCGTTTCTATCTACCCTCTCCTATAATCGAAAAGAGCTTTCTGGGGTTCATATTATTGCAAGAGATGGAAGTTTGTTTAGCGATCTCGGTTCACCTCGAACGGTACATCGTTTTAGTGATGAATCTAGCTTCTGGCATCAGAATATTCAACAAGGAGAAGGTGCTTCTTTGCTCGTGCCTGCTCACGAGCCAGCCTATATGGTTGGGAACGAAAAGACCGTTTTCTCAGTTGGCCGCTTACTCCGAGATCCAGATGGGTTCCGTCCCCTTGGCATGATTAAAGTCGATATCGAAATGAGCTATATTGAATCCCTGTTAACAGATGTGGATTTGTCAGAAGAAGCGTCTATCACAATGGTTGATCGTCATGGACAGCTCATTTATGAAACTGGAAAAGCCATTACGCCTATTTTAAAGAAAGTAGACAAAGAGGGACAACCCCTTGTTGAACGTGAACGAGTGACGGCTGATGGCGTAAATTATTTACCGGTGCTCCGGCAATCGAGTGGAGAGGTTCAGACGATTGTGCTGTTACCAGAAAATGAAATTGTCGGTGCCTCCCAGTCACTCCGAATCGTCACCATTGGATTAATGGTAGCGGTGTCAGGGGTCATCCTTTTATTAGCGCGAGTCGCTGAGCGTTCATTAACCAAGCCAATCTTTGAGCTACGCCAAATGATGGAAAAGGCTGAAAAAGGAGAATTTCAGCACCGTATGACGCCTTCTTCGAAAGACGAGCTGGGTCAACTTGCTCTTAGCTATAATCATATGATGGAGCAGATTAACGAGCTGATTGCAAAAGTGTATCAAACCGAAATACGTGAAAAAGATGCCGAAATAAAAGCACTGCAAACGCAAATGAACCCCCACTTTATTTACAATACATTAGAACATATAAATATGATTGCGATTACAAAACATGAATACGAACTTTCCGATATGGTCGCTTCTCTCGGACGCCTTATCCGCTACAGCATCGATCAGAAAACCCGGTTTGTTCCTTTGCGAGATGAACTGTTATTCGTTAAAGCGTATATAGCCATTCAAGAAAAACGATTAGAAGGAAAAGTAACGTTTGATATCTCCATACCAGAGAAGATGTTGACGCTCTTCATCCCAAAATTGATTCTTCAACCGTTGCTTGAAAATGCCATCGTGCATGGACATCAACATGGTGAAATAAAAGGAAGAATTGGAGTAAAGGGGTGGCAAGATCACACGTTTTCTTACTTGGAAGTGAGAGATCAAGGGCAAGGAATGAAGCAGTCCATGAGTATTGGAACTGGAAACCGTGTGGCGCTTAACAATATCGCAGAGCGACTTGCGCTGCTTTTAGGAGAACAAGCTGTGCTGACCATTAAGAGCGAGGAAGGAATAGGGATGTCCGTCACAATCACTTTACCAAAGACCTGAATAAAAGATACCAAATCAAAAACGAGCACCCTCCCGAATTGTAAGCGCTTTATTTAAACTGAGAATAAGAACAAAAAAGGGGGATCTAAGATGAAAAGATGGGGTGTTAGCGCGGGATTTTTGCTTATTGTGGCAGGCTGTTCTTCCTCTGGTGGGTCGGCGACAAATGATGGAGAAGAACAAATTGAATTGACCTTTTCAACATGGGGCAATGAAAACCACATTGCCGTTTATGAAGAATTATTAGAGGCCTATTACGTCGATCATCCAAATGTAAACGTTACGATTCAAACAACACCATTTCCAGATTACCAGCAAAATATGACGGTATTAGCGGCTGGACAAGAACTTCCAGACATCGGCTGGGCGGCTGAACGGATGGTGCCACAATTTATCGAGAATAACATTCTTGCAGACATTGGGGTTCTTCGACAAGATGAATCATTTAACTTCGATGATATCTTGCCAGGCACGATTACCCAGTACGAAGTGGACGACGCCCTCTATGGTGTGCCGTTTTCTAGTCCACCTCATATCATTTATTACAATAAAACCCTGTTTGAAGAAAAAGGTTTAGACACACCACAAGAACTTGAAAGTCGAGGAGACTGGACGTGGGAGGCTTTTGAAGAAGCCGCAGCTGTTATTGCCGAAGATGAAGGTGTTTACGGTGCCAATTTCTTTCGGGCTTGGGAAACGTGGGAAAACCTACTTGCTCATACGCGAGCTGAGGGAGGCGACCTTTTTAACGAAGAGACAACCGAGTTTACGTGGAACAGTGATGCTGGTATTTCGACATTAGCGATGCTCGATCGAATGATGTTTGAAGATCGCTCTCATCCACGCGCAGGCGATCAGGTTGCATTTGAAGCTGGTAATGTAGGGATGTTCTTTGATGTCTATAGCTATGTATCAACGGCTAGAGGCATTGACGCATTTGAGTGGGATATTGCGCCAGTTCCCCTTGGCTCAGCAGGACGCGCGCCCATTCTTGGTCAGGCAGGTTATGTGATGTTTGAAGGAACCGAGTATCCAGAAGAAGCGCTTGATCTCATTCGCTACTTTGCGAGTGAGACTGGAATGGAAGCAACCTCTACTTATTTTGCACCACCACGCGCATCGGTACTTGAATCGGATGCATTTATTGAACAACCTGGTAATCCTCCTCGGGAAAGCATGGAATCAACGATCTTAAGCTTAAGCGAGGAAGCACGTGTCTTACCGATTCACCCTGAATGGCAAAACATCGACAATCACATTCTACAAGGGTTTGACCGGTTATTTGGGCAGACTGCGGAACCAGCCGACATTCTTGAAAAGATGGAAGCGAGTATTAATCCGCTGGTGCAAGAGTGAGCTGCGGAGGGATTAAGAAATGAATGTAGATACGCAACCTGAACAAAACCAAACAAAACGGCGGAAGCCATTTTTCAAACAAGATACCCTCGCAGGCTGGTTGTTTCTTAGTCCGATGCTCATCGGGTTCACTGTTTTTATGTTCGTGCCAATCGGCTTTGCCTTTTATATGAGCTTTACAGACTGGCCGTTGCTTGGTCAGTCGGAGTTCATTGGAACGGCGAATTATCGAGCTATTGTCCAAGACCCAGAATTCCAACAAGTGATGGGCAATACGATTTTGTTTACTGCCGGGCTTGTGCCTTTTAATATTTTTCTTGCTCTTGGATTGGCACTGCTACTGCGCCATCCGCTACCACTGATGGGCATGTTCCGAACGATTGTCTTTGTACCGGTAGTCACAACACTTGTTGTATGGGCGATTGTCTGGCGCTATATGTTTGCGACTGATTACGGATTTATTAACTCCATCCTTGGTTGGGTTGGAATTGAACCACAAGCGTGGCTCTATAGTAAGGACTTGGCGATGCCAGCAGTTATCGTCACAAGTGTGTTGAAAAATGTAGGACTAAACATGGTCCTGTTTTTAGCTGCATTACAGATGGTCCCAAGAAATCTATATGAAGCGGCAAGAATTGATGGAGCTGGAAGCTGGCGTCAATTTCGCAACATTACGCTTCCCATTATTTCCCCAACCGTGTTTTTAGCAACTATTATTACAATCATTGGGGCGATGAAAATCTTCGCCCAAATCTTTGTGATGACACGTGGAGGTCCGGAAAGTAGCACGAAAGTGATCGTCTACTATATTTGGGAAAAAGCGTTTCGGTTATTTGATATGGGCTACGCTTCGGCAGCTGCATTTATCCTATTCTTTCTTATCTTTGCATTCACATTGATTCAATGGTGGCTACGAAAAAGGTGGGTTTACAATGAAGATTAATTCCATGTCCACAGGTATTCGTTACATGCTCTTAACGATTATCTCAGCAATTATGCTGCTTCCCTTTATTTGGATGGTGACGACGTCATTAAAAGATCCAAATCAAATCTTTTCACTGCCACCAACGTTCATTCCAAACCCAATCCAGTGGGACAGCTATGTCAATGTGTTAACTAGTACGTATTTTTTGAGACAAATGTTCAACAGCATCTACATTGGTGCCGCCGTCACCATTGGGACCGTGTTCCTTGCCTCTCTAGCAGGCTATGCGTTTGCTCGGATCCCTTTTAAGGGAAGAAATCTTGTTTTTCTCGCATTTTTAAGTGTGATGATGATCCCCGGCGAAGTCACGATTATTCCGCTTTTTCTGTTTATGAGAGAACTAGGGTGGATTGATACACATTGGCCGTTAATCATCATTCCAATCTTTGGTGCTGGTGGAGCATTTGGCATTTTTGTGATGCGACAATTTTTTAAGCAAGTTCCTGCTGAATTAGAAGATGCAGCCCGAATAGATGGCTGTTCTCGCTTTCGAATTTTCTTGCAGATTATGCTACCGCTATCAAAACCGGCATTAGCAACGGTCACCATTTTTACCTTTTTAACGAACTGGAACGAGTTTTTGGAGCCTTTAATTTTTATTAACTCAAGGGAGTTAATGACCTTGCCGCTCGCGCTCTCCTTATTTACAGATGAAGCAGGAACCGATTGGAGCTCGCTCATGAGCGCATCTGTTCTAGCGACGTTGCCTGTGCTAGTCATCTTTTTTTTCGCACAGAAGCAATTCATCGAGAGCTTAGCTATGTCTGGTTCAAAAGAATAAGAAAAACGGAGGTCCTATAAATGAGACAGATCACAGAAGTAGAAAAACAAGTGCGCGTACGAGGAGAGGCAGACGTTGTTGTATGTGGAGGAGGTCCTGCAGGAATTGGTGCTGCTTTAAGTGCTGCACGTAACGGTGCCAAAACGATTTTACTTGAATCCCACGGTTTTCTTGGCGGCATGGGAACAGCGGGGATGGTGACATCTTTCGCATATGGCTATCATGACAAAGAGCGCTTTATTACCGGTGGCATCTTTCAAGAAATTCGACAAAAGCTCTATGATAGAGGTGGTCTCATCATGACCGATCGCAAAGGCTGGGAGCCCTTTAATGCAGAGCAATACAAAATACTTGCCTTTGAGCTCCTCGCCGAAGCAGGTGTCGAGCTTCTTTGCCACACGACGATTGTTGATACGATTACGAAAGACGGCACCATCGAAGCGATTCTCATTGAAAGCAAGGCAGGTAGGGAGGCGCTGCTGGCGACTCATGTTATTGATGCAACAGGTGATGGAGACGTGGCGGAACGAGCCGGGGCGACCTGCAAGATTGGTAGAGATAAAGACGGAGGTACCCAGCCCTCCTCCCTCATGTACGTGCTCGGCAACGTTGATACAGCCGCTCTCGGCCATAAGCTTGACGAAGAAGGACGCCGTGGTTATTGGAAAACCGATGATGGCTATCACTATTTAAATGCAACAGGCTTCGCACGGGAAATTGAACAAGCCAAGCGAGATGGCTTTCTAACGAAAGTAAACCGAGATCATGTCGCGGCCATCTTTACCGTTCCATGGATGGACAACGTTGTCGGCATTAACTTTGGCCGAATTCAAGGAAAAAATGCCCTCGATCCGCGTGATCTGACAGATGCGGAAGTGCTCGGACGGGAACAAGTGCTAGACGGAATCGCTTTTCTAAAAGAATATGTCCCGGGCTTCGAGCGAGCAGAACTTCTACAAACGGCGCCACAAGTGGGTATACGTGAAACGAGGCGCGTCATCGGAGACTACGTTATGACACAAGAAGATATTGTCGACTTAAAGCAGTTCGACGACTGCATCGCGCAATCTTGTTATATGATTGACATTCACTCACCAGACTCAGCTACAACCGAAATCTACAAATTACCGAAAGGAACCCACTACGACATCCCCTATCGCTCACTCCTACCAAAGGGACTGAACAACCTTCTTGTTGCCGGCCGCTGCATCTCAGCGACTCACGAAGCCCTCGGCTCTTTCCGGGTTCAAGCAATCTGCCTCGCAATCGGTGAAGCTGCTGGAGCCGCCGCCGCTCTTGCTGTAAAAGAATCTTGCTCTCCACGAGAGATTAACGTGAAGCAGTTGCAAGACACGCTCGTTGGACAAGGTGCGATATTGAGTTAATGGAGGAGCCCCCTGCGCTGGGGAAGTTCTGAAAAAAAAGGGAACCCTTTATATACTATAGGGGGGTTCTTTTTTTTTTGTGTACACTTTTTACTATAGTCTGTAGGGAACAAATAATCTAGTAAACGTAATTTGACTTTAATAGACAGTTTCTTTATGTTCCTATAAAATGGAAAAGGAAAAAGTGAATGGTAGCTATTGAAGGAACATTGCAAAAACCATAAGTAGAAAAGGAGGGTCGTTTTTACTGTGGCTGACTTGACGAAAATTCTTAATTTGCAAACGAAACTTGGCACGATGCGCACACAGCTCGGAAATACAGAAGATAAGATTGAGCGGTTAAAAAAAGCAAAAAATGCCCTAAGCACTGAACAAGAAATGCTCCATAACCATAAAGCGAGAATGAACGAGCCAGAGATTGATGGCAACGCTTGGCGCGGCAATGCAGCATCCGAGCATGAGGATATTCGAAGTGAGTTGCACGCATCGTACGTAGCTGCGCAGGATCGTGCTGAGGGAATGCTTAGCTCTATCGAATCAGAAATTTCCAATCTGCAAGGTGAGGCGTCTAGGTGCTTAACCTCTATACTAACAATGGAAACGTCTTTGCAAACATTGCGGAACCGTCTATCAACGTAAATTGAGAGGTGATCCCCTTATGCCAGAAATTAAAGTGAATGAAGAAGAAGTACTAAGCGTATTAAGTGAAGCAGGTGAAAAAGCAAGTTTCATAGTTTCAGATAGTGAACCGGCGATTGAGACATCATCAATGGCCTTTCTTTCAAAATTGGCCGAGTTCGAAAGTGGATACGCTACTCAACTCAAGGCGTTTTTAGATGTGTTCAAAAGCGTGCAACAAGAAAGTGAGGAGCTTGTTAAAACATACGGAGAAGTCGATCGCTCACTCGCAAGCCATAGATAATGATAGGAAAGGATGCCGAACGAATGAAAGTTCTTGATGTACAAGAAGTGATGGATGCGATTGACAAAATCAAAATTTCCAAGCAACAGGATTCTGACAACATTGAAAGCTTGCGAGCGAGCATCCAGAAGATTGAACAACTAGAGACCTTGCAAGGCAAAGGCGGAGAGGCGTTAAAAGACCATTTTAGGAGGCTTCATTTACCTGTTCTCGAAGCGTTTCATTTACTCATTCGTCAATACATGGAACAATTAGATAGAGTAAAATCGAACTTACTAGGCTTTGAATCAAGCTCGGCCATCGTTAGGGAGGAGTTTCTTTCTGGTGAGCTAAAAAACGGGCTCGATCGCATCGCCACAACGGCAACAGAGGATGCCAACGAAATTGAATCAATCCGCACATCCATCAGTGATATTCTCCCGCTTACGCCTTTTTCAATGGAAGAGGTCTTAAGACAGGTAGACCGTGGCAAAGACCACGCAAAAGAAACGATTGAGACATTACACGCCCTCGACGAACAAAATGAAGCATTGCTAGCCCAAGCTGAAAGCACGCTCCGAGAAGTAACGAACGTCGTCTCTCAAGTCGCAAACTGGTCGAGCGGCGGGGCAATTCTATCAGCAGGAACGCTTGCCGAAGTCGATTCGAATGTAGAGGCTTTATACGCGAACCTCGTTACCGAAGCGATCCAGATGACGCCACCAGATCCATTTGACCTGACAGGACATGAAAGCGTGATGTACCAGACCGCGTTACCACTTGAGTTCCTCTACACGGGTGCCTATGCCAACATCCCAGGTGGACTCAAGGCAATGAGTTGGTATTACATGAATCGGTTCCCAGTTAGTGCGATGATGAATGACGAACAAGCGATTCAGGCATGCGTGGCGCCCCCAATTGAGCAAGATGTGGATGAAGGCGGGGGATGGTTGAATGCAACGTTCAACTTTTTTAAAGGTGTAGGAAGCGGAGCTGTAAATGCGGTAGGGGATGCAGTCGAAGGTGTTGTTAATCTCGTAACAGACCCGATAGGCGTGTACAATGACACGGTCGAATTTATTGGTGCGATTGTGGATGATCCTGCGTTGGTAGGGGAAATCGCAACTGAACTATGGCACGCATTTGAGGACGATGTGATTAATGGAGATGCTCAAAGTAGAGGCGAGTGGACTGGCTATGCTCTGGGCCTTATTGGTACAGCGGTTGTCGGCGATAAAGGAGTCTCGAAAATAGCGAATGCAAGTCGGGTTGGCACGGCGGGCCGACTTGGCGGCGTGCCGGGCTATGGGACGCAGCATCAACTTGGGTTGAGTTTGAGGACAACGCAAGGAATGGATCACTTTAGAATCGGGACGAGCACTGGTCCAGCTCTAGCATTAGTTGGAAATGGGAACAGGGTGATGCCACCATATAATACGTTAAATACCGCGCAGATCCGGTCAGATGTTGGGGATATGAGTCAAACAAATGTCAAAAGAGTTGAAAGCCCTACAGGAGCGACGGAAACGCAAAGAGCAGGTTCTGGAGGTCAAACGAGTACGAGCAGCGGTACCAACCGGGCAAATCAAACGCAAGATGCGACCACCATTAACCCTACGGATAAGGCTAAAATTGATGAGTGGAAGTTTCGTCCTTCGGACGATAAATATTTGTCGAACAAAAAGACATTTGATAATCCTCAATATTATAATCAAGAAACAGGTGATATTAATTGGCCGCCTAATAACGGATTTGATGGGGACGTAGTGAGAACGGAGTTAAAGCCGGGGCAAGTAATTGATCGTTATGGAGAGCCTGGGGGGAATTTTCTTTCTCCAGATGGGACGCCTTACGAACAAAGAGCGTTGGCGTTGCATAGTGACGATGCTAAGTATTATCAATATAGAGTTTTAGAAGCATTTGAAGTTGACAGCGGTAAGATTGCGCCATGGTTTGACCGGCCTGGTGGAGGGATACAATATCATACTGCAAATTCGAGGATTTATAATTCAAATGGTGAGCTTATAAAACCGACTGTAAAGGATTTATTGGACAACGATTATATAATAGAGATTAAATAATAGAGGTGGAATAATATGACTTTCTCAATCAAACAAGCTCAGGAAATATTAGAAAAAGAAAATTTTCCTGTTATTGCGACTACAAATGGAGTGAGAGAAAATAGTCATCCATTTGATAATTATTATCAATTAATAAAAACGGACAAGGGTTGGGAGTACAGTTTGTTCATGCAAGAAAAAACAAATTCACCAGAAAAGGCGGATTTGAAAGAGTTTCAAAATGAATCCGATGGAGCGATGTATTTTCTTCTAAAACAGTTATCGAATGGTTATAGCAGAACATACATTGATTCATATCGTGGAGACCTACCTGACAACCTTTCTATTAATGATCTTATAAAAGGTCTACAAAAAGTAGGCGTTTCGGCTAGGAAGTTCGTGTATGGGAAGAAAGAGCTCAATGGTACATTTATTCAGCTTGAAAAAGTAGATGACGAGCATTGCTCATTTTCTCTCTATGTAGATGGAGTGAAAACGAAATCATCAATTCCATTAAGTAATAGGAGAGGCTTAGGAATTACCTTTAGAAAAGTGATTTTATTGTATTTCTTTGAAACAAAAGTAGAACCTATCCTTAAAAGAGAACACATTACTTATGGAACAGATGAATTAGTTACATTTGTATTTAATTAAATAACGGCCGTAGCTTAATTAAGCTGCGGCTGTTCTATACGGTTAGTAAGATATAACAGAAAAGTATAATAAAATCTCTAAATAAATCGTTTCTCAAAATGAATTGGGACAATATATGATCAAAGGCGATGTCCATACCTTCGATTAAGTGTTATCCGCTTTTCCTATTAAGTAATGTAAAAAAAGGAGTTGAGTTTGAAAGTGGAAAATTTAAACATCAAAGAAATATATTTCTTGGTAGATGAGTATTTTGGTCATAAGTTAACACATAGATCTTTAAATGTAGACGAAAATGAACTGCAAATTTTTTGTAGATTCTTTTGTATTTGAGTTTAGCATTGATGACCGATACGGAGTTTTTGGTGCAGGCTTGAAATTATTGGAAGAGAAATTATTGTTAATTGTGTTTGGAGAATCATTAGCTATTAACAATGACAAAGAATCAATCATTTGTACATTCAAAAAAGCAGACAAGTACTGTAGACTAAGGCTACCAGAGAAATTCCTTACAGCTTACGATGAAGCATACAGGATTTAATAGTTCTCTGATCAAAAAAAATAAATCTTATATGCGTGGGCAGTTGTGCAACTGCCCACGTTTTTCAAATTTCATTAAGGCTATTATTAGTTATAAAACAGAGTAACACGCGAACCAGAGGAGTACAAGCACTCAACACCTATGCAAAAAACATGAAAATGAGCGCTACAATAGCCACTGGCCAAGCGAGCCTTGCCGTAAAAGGCGCCACTGGCCAAGTGAAAAACAGCCTTGCCCGGGGAATGGACAATCTTCAAACCAACCTCAATGGTAGTTCGCCTGCTCTTGCGCCAGCCGGAGGCACAGGGATCGTGTGCCATATAATGCGATGGATTCGCGAAGGATTCAACAAGATGTTGGCGCGGTAAAGCAGGAGCAGTTAAGGAAGATTGAGGTAGGGAGTGGGGTTAAACCTAAACTCAAAGGATCGTTAATTAGAGAGTATATTCGGGATATAGAAGGAAGAACTGGTAGAAAACTTGATAAATTGCAGGTTGAAAATTTAAAAGATGCTCTAAGAAAAAAGATTACACACCTCTTACAAAAGAGCAAACAAGGGTCCATAGACGAGAGTTTAATAAAGTAAAGGACAAACTTGTTAGTGAATGGGAGTTAAACACTGGTCAAAAGTGGCCAACATATACTGAAGATATTTTTTCAGAGAAGACTGGTTTATTGGTAAGAAATAAAGGTGATAAGTATGATGCTCATCATATCATTGAAAATAATTACGCCGTAGATCATATGTGGTGGAATGTACACCCAGCCAAGTTTCCAAATGAGCATCAGGCGGGAATTCATGGATCTGGTTCACCTGCCAGGGAGTTATTTAGAGGAGGGAAATTATGAAATACGAATTCTTAAAAGCGAATAAAAACAATCAATTCTATCCATTAGACGAAACTGTTATTAAACAAGCAGAAAATGATTTGGGCATCACATTCCCAAAGGAGTTAAGAGAATTTTATATGGAGCTAGGTTATGGATTTTTAAAGGGAGACAGTGGAAATATAAATCGTCTGATGGATCCATTGTCAGTTCGAGACTTTAGGTTAAAACAAAATGATTTTGAATATTTTCCTGACATAGATCTTTATGATGACCTTGTTGATGAGTACGTTTTTTTTGAAGTAAATGAAACAGTTCTATTCACAATAAAACGATTAGATGATGGGAACCCTATATTTTACGATGAAATCTTAATTGCAAATTCTCTAGAGGAATTTTTAATACAATTTTCTAAAGATGATTCGTATTACATGGAATTTGTTGACTAGAATGAATTAAACCGTTTTAGTTTTATTGAGAAGGCTATATTGATGCAAAAGTAGCCTTAATAGGGTGAAAAGTAGAATTTAATTGCTTTTCATGGAAGATGCCTGTGATGAATAAACTCAAACATCGTATAGATTACTAAGCATTATGGTGTTTTTGAATCGTTTTAATGGAAAATGAAAATAAACTAAGAGTCATAGTTCCTTAAGGGGCTATGACTTCTTAAATTACTTTCGCCCGAGTATATACAACCTTCAAACCAACCTCAATGGCAGTACGCCTGCTCTTGCGCCAGCCGGAGGCGCAGGGAACCGTGTGCCATATAATGCGAAGGATTCGCGAAGGATTCAACAAGATGTTGGCGCGGTAAAGCAGGAGCAGTTAAGGAAGATTGAGGTAGGGAGTGGGGTTAATCACTATACGAGGGTCGATGGAAAGAAAGCGTTAAGACCGAATGTAAGTTATTTTAATGAATATGGATACAGGTACACGACTGATTCACTAGGAAGAATTGGCAAGGTAGATGCCAACTTACAGGTGGGATTAGCAAATCGAAATAGTTATGCACAAAGAAAAGCCGGCGGACCTGATAGACTCCCTGATGACGATGGTGGACATCTAATTGCTAGCATTTTTAAAGGGTCTGGTGATATAGATAATTTAGTACCGATGAACGCAAACCCCAATAGAGGTGAGTGGAGAAAACTTGAAAAAATTATGGATGGAACATTTACAAAGAGGGGATGAGGTGAGGGTAAGTATAACGCCAATCTACAATAACGAATCATTGAGACCGGGTAGTTTTAATATAAGATATAAAATTGGAAATGACTCATGGTTTGATGAACGCTTTAATAATGTATCTGGAGGGAAGTAAGGATGAATAATGAACGATTAAATCAGTTATATGGAGAAATTGCTCAGATTGTGGCAGAAACAATTCCAGAAAAGTGGGAAAAATTTTATCTGTACGGGGAAGTTTTAGAAGCCAAACACGCATAAGGGGAGGCTCTACGGAGCCTCTTTTATTATGAAAGGAGTGAGGGAATGAGCAAATATGTTATTCCAAATGACATCAAAACGGAATTAAAAATGTATAAAGAAATCTATATGTTCGACTTTTGGATGGCACTCGCAACAGTGGGCGTTTCCTGGGGACTGGCGCGGTTCATTGAACCAGGTTTTAAGATACCGTTTTACCTCTTTATGACGGTTGTAATTATCACGTTATTATGTCGACCGCGATCAAACCCTAAAAAGCGAATGTATCAAGCGATGTCTTACGCGCTGAATCGATCGAGACAGACCTATCAATCCGTAGATGAACCACGGAAGCGAGAGGAGAGCTAATATGTTTGATGAAAAACAAATGAAGTCAAAACGGCCAAAATGGTTCCAAAAGAAAAGAAACCAGGAACAAGCCGTTTGGTTCGATGAATCCAGCAAAGGAACGCGCGAGTGGAACAAACGATTTGGAGCGACAAAAGAGAAAAAAGTAAAACATAAAATTGAGCCTTCAATTCGAGATATATTGCCGATTATTGACTACACAGACGGTGTATATAAGCTGCGCGACAACGGCGGTTATCTTGATATATTTCAAGTGACAAGTAAGGATTTATACGCTCAGAACGAACAAGACACGGACTTGGATGTGTATACGTTTGATAAGCTCATACGATCGAACAGTGAGGATATGAAGATTGTTGGCTTAACGTACCCCGTAGATACGGGAGGACAACAAGGGCATTTGATTCGCAAACGTGATAAAGCGACGGACCCGATACAGATTCAGTTTTTACAACAAAAGATCGACGAGCTGGCGTATCTACAAGAAAACCGAACGAATAAAGAGTTTTTCTTATTCATCTTTGGCGAAACACGCCAAATCCTCCAGGAGCGCGTGAAAGTGGCCAAAAACATTACAAGTGTTAGTTTTCCCTTAGAGGAATTGACCAAGAGTAAGCGCGACAATCTTTTATATAAGCTCGGTAATCAAAATTCTAAACTAGCCATGAGGTGATGATATGAGTCTTTTACAAGAACACAATAATACAATGACACAATCACACAATGATACAAAGAAAAAAGGAAAGAAAAATCAACTTAATCAGTCATTATTAGCGGCTGTACAACCAGCTGGTGGCGTGAAGTTTGAAGAATCATATCTTAAAAAGGGCGATGGATACGAAGCGTGCTTACATGTCTATAAGTATCCCAAGCGCGCGAATGACTTTTGGCTCGCTCCATTGTTTGATTTAGAAAACTGCATTACTACGCTTGATTTTGCCAGGGAAGATACGTTTGAGATTCGCGAAGCGATGAACAAATCAATGGCCGAACAAAACGCCCGGTACATTCAAGAGACGGATAATATCAATAAGATGGAGGCCCGCGATGCGTACGACGAGTTAGCGAGTGTCTATAACTCTATTCGTGACGGTGGGGATGTGATCAAGAGTATTACGCTTAGAATGTACGTGCATGGACGTACACTCGTTGATTTAGAGCAAAATCTAGCTGAAACGCTTAAGACCTTAGAGAACTTAGACTTTCGCGCTACGGTGTTACTCAATGAACAAGAGTATGAATGGAAAGCCCTGTTTCAAGGCTATAGTACACAACTGAAAGAGTACAACAAACGACAAGGTAAGCAACTCCCATCCAGTGTGTTGGCGGGTAGCTTGCCTTTTTATTTTACCCAACTTCATGACCCGCACGGGTCTTACTTTGGTCAAACGAATACTAACGGCTACGTGATTTTAGACATTTTTCATAAGGATAAAAAGCGACTATCGTATAACGGTGTTGTAATCGGAAGTATGGGAAGCGGGAAATCAACACTGCTCAAAAAAATTGCTTCTGATCGCGCCGATCGAGGCGATGTTATACGTGGATTTGACGTGACCGGCGAGTTTCGTCCGATGGTGGAACGTAGAGGCGGAAAAGTAATCAGCTTAGACGGGTCAAGCGGAAGTATTAACCCGATGCACGTCTACAAAACGGACGAAGATCAAGAAACATGCTTCACACAGCATCTATCAAAGATGGCGAACTTTTACTGCTTTATCGCGCCGGATGCCAACGACAAAGAGATCAAGGAATTTGAGAATATCACGAATACCCTTTATGTCGAGTGGGGGTTATGGGCGGATGATCGAAGCGAAGAAACGCCAGTCATTACCGATCGACCCAATGATGCGTACCCGCTTTTACAAGATCTATTAGAGCGTGTGAAGAGAGAATTGTACACGGATGTGGAGGCAAAACAAGTCGATGAAACGTTGAGTTCTAATCGTCAAGATCGTCTAGAAAGTATCATGTTAATTCTTCAAAACACGGTACGCAATTATGGCCGTTTGTTTAACCAGTATACGTCATTGGATAACTTCCAGGCGCAACAGATGGTCTACTTTGAAATCAAGAGTTTGGCGCAAATGAAAACGAATATCTTCCAAGCGCAGCTCTTTAATGTGATCAATCTTCTGTGGGACGAACTGCTGCAGAAAGGCCTTCCTCAATATGAAGCCTTTAACCGAGGCGAACTGTCAGTAGAGGATGTTATGTATTACTTGATTGAGATTGATGAAGCTCATGCGATCGTCAATACCAATGAAGAATCCCAGGAAGCGTTGAAAATGCTAATTAACTTCGCGCGGCAAGCTCGTAAGTATTTTGGTGGCATTATCTTCGCCTCTCATACGATTCGAGATTTCGTGCCGGAAGGCTCGTCGCTCTCTTCAATTACAGCGATTAAAACGTTGTTCAATCTTTGCTCATATAAATTTCTCATGAAACAGGACAGTGAGAACGTCCAGCAGCTGCGAACGGTCTTTAGTGGTGGATTATCCGATCATGAAGTACATTCAATTCCGCTTCTTGAAACAGGAGATACAATCTTGACGATTGCGGGAGCGGGCAATATTCGCTTCTCCATTGAATGTTCGCCGGAGGAGCTGGCCCTATACGGAGGAGGGTTGTAAGTGTGGCTTTTAACACTCATACCACCCAAGTGGTGGGCGGTCATTATTGGGTTAGTCTTGGCTTGTTTGTTCCTTATAGGTGCGACAAGTTTTTTCTTCTTTTCGGCCTTACAAGATGATCAGAACGAAAGTGAATTGGTCAGTGAAGAGGGCGGTCATGATGGGATAGCGCAAGTCAGCGCAGAGCTTGAAGAGTTACGTCCCATCTTCGAGAAATACGCCGAAGAACACGATATGGAGGACCATATTGATGTGTTAATGGCCATGGCGATGCAAGAAAGTGGGGGACGGTTAGAGGACGTTATGCAGTCTAGCGAGTCGCTTGGCCTCCCCGTCAATTCACTCAACCAGGAAGAGTCGATTGAGCAAGGTGTGAAGTATTTTAAGGAAGTGTTAGGCCAAGCCAATGGCGATGTGAAGCTCGCACTTCAAAGTTATAACTTTGGTTCGGGCTTCATTAATTACGCCAATGAACATAACGGAGGCGCGTACTCAAAGGACATCGCGATCGACTTTTCGCGCATGATGTATAACAAACTAAGTCATACAGGAGCCTTTTCATGTATTCGACCGGAGAGTGAATCAACAGGCGCGTGTTACGGAGACATTGGCTATGTCGATGCGATTTTTTCGTACCTATCAACCCATAATATGGGTGGTGGTACTGGCGACGGAGATATGGTGTTTCCGGTCGACGGAGAAGTACGAAAAACGTCTGACTTTGGTTATCGTACCGACCCTTTTGATGAAGAACAAATCGTGTATCACAAGGGAACGGATTATGCGTGTACGGAGCATATCACGCCGATTTTATCCATTGCCGATGGACAGGTAACGAACGTCGAAGTCCAAAGCGGCTACGGGAATATCGTCATTATTGATCATGGAGATTACTATAGCGCGTACGCTCATTTATCATCCTTTGATGTCTCACCAGGTGACAGCGTATCCGCTGGAGATAAAGTGGCCACATGTGGGAATACAGGGACCTCAACTGGAGCACATTTGCATTTAGAAGTGCGTCAAAGTCAGTACGGAGATTTTGTGGACCCGGTTGAATTTATGGGAATCGCGTCTTAAGAAAGGAGAGAAAAATGGATAAACGGTATCTCATTTTTGGGAGTGGACTGGTGGTATTAGCTGGAGTCACGGTCCTTAATTTGTGGGCGATGAATCAAACGAATGACCCCGTTGATGTGGCTCCACTTCAAGAGCAAGTACGAGAATTAAACGAAGATAACGCGCTCCTAACGGAGCGGATGGAACGAATGGAACCGGAGCAAATTGCAGCTGAACGTGAAGCGATTACGAACGTCGCTTATGACTTTATTCAGTTAGCCTACAATCGAGATTTTGACAGGTATGAGGAAGAGAGTGCAGAGGGGCGAACCATCATGAATGATGAATTATATCAACGCTTTTTCCCCGCCGATCAAATCGAAGCCAATGAATATATTGAAACCGATGTAACGATGAACCACTTGTATTTAGAAGATAAAGAACCGACTTCCGATGTGTTATATGCGGTAGCCGACTTTCACCATATCATCGATGATACCGAGATTGATCGCCAGGAAGAGCGCGACGTTCTGATCTCTATTACCATCGAACAGATCGAAGAAAATGAATGGATTGTCACGGATTTAGAGACGATTCAATCCGAGGTTTCAGAGTCATAGAGAGGAGGAAACTCAATGAAATCACTTAAGAAACTCATGCAACAAAAGCTACGAACCAGCCGGAATAAATCCCTTGTTTATATCGTCGTCTTAGGCTTTTTCGTTCTTGGTTTCTCCGTTTTTATGTCCTCTAGGTTATGGGCTGGAGGGGAACACGAAGTGGTCGAAACGCCACACCAAACAGCGATCTCACTAAGCAATACAGGCGATGTGTACGTTGAAGAATGGGTCTATAATCCGACGACTCGTAAGGCATATCTGACTTTACAAACCGATGGGATGCGAGCGGAAGAATCACTTTCATTTGTCCCCCAGGAAGCAGCTAATCCACGGTAAATGTTGCCTCATAACGTGGTCTATGAATCACGTCATGGCTTGGTGCTAGAGATTGAAAACTTAAGTTCTGAATGGGACATTTTGGCGGTTGGTTTGGTCGTGAACCGTCCAACTTACTCAACGATCGATGATGAAAACGAGGACGAAGAATCAACACAAAAAAGTCCTTTGGATGATGTCGTTTATTTCTTACAAACTGATCAGCGCGTCGTTGAAACAGACCCGACGATGGAGATTAAAAGTGATGAAGAATACGCCGTTTCTTTCGTTCAATTTGAAATCGACCAAGCCGAACGAGACGTAGAAGCGGAAGAGAATCAGAGACAAAAAGCACAAGAACATCGCGACAGACTGTATCGTACATTGACTGAATTAGAAAGTGATCAAGAGTATCAAACGGCCGAAGAGAACGAGGACACACAGGTTGAAATTGATCGAATCAAAGGTGACATCCGAACAATCGATGATACGATTTACGATCACAATATAGCGATTCAAAATCATGAAGCAAAGATCGAAAATCTTCAAGAAAAGAAACAAGAAACAGCCGTTTCTTCAACAGAATAGGGTACACACACTGAACACGTAGGGTACACAAGGTAAGCACATTCGGAAGATTTATTCCAGCTTTTATAAAAAAAAGGGTACACACACTGAACACACTTGACGATTTTCTTGTACCCACAGTTTTGTTAGGCTCTGCCTAACTTCCCACGCAATGTGGGAACAAAAACCCCTTATGCTCTTCACTCAATCTTGCTTTTTTCAGCACTAATCACTAGGAGGTTCAACGAATGGAGATACGAGTACGAAAGATGGATGCGGCCGCTGTCAGTAAAATTGATCAACTCGCAAAGGAAATAGGGGTCTCGCGTGAAGAGTTTTTACGCCGTCAATTGAACACGATGGCGTTCCATCACTTTAATCAAGACAAGGAAACGAAGTACAACGAGATCATTCAACAGAACATGTTAATCATGGAACATTGTATTGAAGTGATGCAACAGTATCACGAAACCATTCAAGAGTTGATGGGTACTCATGAGCGTAACTGAACAGGCTCCGGGGGTCGTACTCAAATCACGATTCACGACAGCCGATTCACGATCGTTCCAGAACTACGTGGACTATGTTGATCGTGAAGTCGCCACGATGAAACAAGATGGCGCAAACAAAATGTTTTCACTCTACCAGGACTATATGAGCGACCAGGAAAAAACATCATCTTTGTTCACGAAAGAGAGTGATCACCTATCAAAAGCCGATAAGGGAAAAATGAAATCGCTGTTTGAACAGGCGCAATCGAATGGGAGTGTTATGTGGCAAGACGTGATCAGTTTTAACAATGATTGGTTAGCCGAGAAAGGCATCTATAATCCCAAGACAGGTTCACTGAATGAAGAGAAGTTAAAGGACGTAGTAAGAAAATCCATGCACAATATGCAAGAGAAAGAAGGGCTTTCCGGTAGCGCGGTTTGGTCGGGAGCGATTCACTACAATACAGACAACATTCACATTCATTTGGCGATGGTCGAACCGAACCCGACACGTGAACGAGGCAAGCGCAAACCACTCACCTTAGACAAGATGAAATCAACCGTCGTGAATGAAATATCGAATCGGCAGCCACACCAGGAACGCATCAATGACATGATCAGAAAACACATGGTTCATGGCAAACAAAAGAACTCGACATTGAGGTTTCGCAACCGTGAGTTAAAGGAAGGATTCTTACAAGTGATGAAGCAATTGCCCGCTGATAAGCGACAATGGCAATACGGGTATTCCACGTTAAACCCGGTGAAGAAACAGCTTGATCAATTGACGACGGATTATTTGAAAAAGTATCACGGGCAAGACCTTCAATCGTTGAACAAGATGCTTGATAAAGAGGTCCTAGAAATCAAAAAAGCGTATGGAGCTGGACCAAAAGATTCCTTTCGGTTTGATCGCTATAAACAGACCAAACTTGATGATCTGTATAAGCGAATGGGGAATGGCTTCTTAACCGAAATGAAAGAGTTTGCGAAGGACCAAGAACACATGAAGAAGCTCGCTTATCGATCAGATAAATGGCAAACGGCGTATGAAAATTCACGCACCTATCAATCACTACGACAAGCCTCTTATCACATGGGGCGTGATTATGAGGACTGGAAGGAACAGCGAGCGTACGAACAACTACAACGCGACATTGATCAATCAAAAGAAAGGGAGTAATCAAATGGCCACACGACAACGACGCAATTTGAAATTAACGGAAGAGTGCAGCGAGTATGTTGATCAGTTAATGGAGGATAACCACTTTCAATACCCATTCCAAGCGATTGAAAAGATTGTGTTAGAGCATAAAGAAATGAAAGAAAAAGAATGGAATCTTGAATATGTTTCGCGAGTGTTTGGGGAAACAATGAACGACTTCTTTAAAGAAGAATTGAGTCGTATACGTATGGCGGCTAACCATGCAGATAAGGTGTCGCAGATCAATTTGGAAGTGTTAAACACAATGATGTTATCTCAACGAGAACTAAAAAGTGTAGATGTATGTTATGTAACAGATAAAGACAATGGACTCTTTCAAGCACCAACCGTTAAGTACGCAAAGGAAGCGGTCGAAGAACGCATATCCACGAAGCGTCAGAAGCGCATTGACGCACAGAAAGGAGCCGATTAAATGACACTCATTACTCATGGGGTTGAAGAGATTAATGAGGAACTGCGCTTCATTAAATCACACAGTGGTTTTCCTTATGTGTTTATTCATCCAGGAAGTAATGTGGGGTTAGAGGAGGGGCAAACGGTTCCTGTTTTAAGTGTTTCATCCGATAGTTTGTTAGTTCAAAATGGAGAGAAGAAAGACCACACGAACGCGTTTGATTATGCCTATGGTGAACTACTAAACCCTCACCAATTTGTAGCGGGTGTGTGTTCGTTCTTGCCTGGTCCTGGACCGTATCATATTGGAGAATGTCTCGCTTGCAACAAAGAAAATCAACCACTCGAAACACCAGGTCAAGTGTGCGCGACTCACTGCACACCGTTACGAGATATGAACGCGTATGGTTCCGTGAAGAATAAGAGATTGTAAACGCGTCAACGTGCTATACTTCCTTTAAATAGAAATAAGATAGAAGGGAGACTGATTTCATGGACTATGTAATACCAATTCTTTTAGCGGTCTTACTTGTTGGAAGCGTTACTGTTGTTGTTTGGACGCTTAGAGAGAAAAATACAGAGTTTGTTGTGAATTTAATACCTATTTTCATTTTAGAGTTAGTTGCGGCTGGGTTTATTTTTTACGGTTTAATTGTTCAGAATGATATTAGAAATCCATTTGCGGTACTTGGAATAAGTATGATTTTGTTAGCGTTCTTTCCTTTACTGATTATCGTTAAATCACTCAATAAAAGGTCGAATAGTAACGAGAGAGATTTCAATTGAAATCTCTCTTTATTATTCCATAAAGGAGGTGACATACATGAGTTTATTCTTCGGAGAAGATATGGAAGTGGGGATTGTTCAATCCGTCTATCAAGACGAAACGAAAAACAGTATTGTACTCATGGTCAGAGAAGAAGAGTACACGTTATTTCTATCAGATGAAGAGTTTCGTAAACTACAAATTCATTTTCAAAATCAAGAAAACCTCGTCATTCCTATTAATATGAAAACAAAAGAATTGTTCCTAGATACCGACCAAACGGAACTAGAGGAAGCCCTAGAGGAGCTTGTCGAGGCAGCCGATCGAGGAGGCGAATGAACACATGGCCAAGTATAAAAAGAAAACAGTAGAAGAAAGAAAACAAGAGATTGAACAGATCACAAGTGGGATGCAAGATCGAATCGACTCCTACTTTCATACACCGGACCAGGTGAAAGACTATCTGTCCTTTATGGGGAAATTTCATCAATACTCGTTGCGAAACTCGGTGTTGATCGACAACCAGTTTCCTGGAGCCGAAGCGGTTGGGTCGTTTAAGTTTTGGAAAGATAAAGGCTTTCCCGTCAATAAAGGAGAGAAAGGGTTAAAAATCCTTGTCCCGAATCGATTGGAGAAAGAATTTAAGGACGAAGAGGACCAATGGAAAGGCTTAAAAAAAGCGACCGCTACACAAAAACAGAAGATAGACAAAGGCGACCTTCCAACACGTGAGGGTCGCCTTTACTTTTCCATCGGATCGGTGTTTGATGTGTCGCAGACGAGTGCCGCAGCGAAAGACTTGCCACACATCTTCCCCAATCGGTGGCTAGAAGGCAGCGTTCCCAATATGAATTCGTTGCAGCGTGGCATGGAGGACGTGGCCAAGGAAAATGGCATCAAGATCATTCCACCTAAAGAGGAGCTTGGAGCAGCTAAAGGAGTCAGTTACACACTGACGAACGAAGTGGCCTTGAACCCACGGAACTCGGATAAACAAAACGTGAAAACATTGCTTCATGAGTTGACTCATGCGAAGCTTCACACGAAAGAAACCCATCACAAATACACCGCACCGGAGAAAGAGTTTCAAGCCGAAATGACGGCGTACACGGTAGCCAAAAAGTTTGGAATTGATACAAGCGATTACTCATTGAATTACCTTCATAGCTGGACCAGTGGCCGCAAGATGGAGGATAAGGAACAGCTTTTAAAGGAAGTGCACGAAACGGCGCATAGCTTCATTGATACGATTGAAAAACGATTAATGAGTGATCGAGAGAAGGAGCAAGGCCAGGAGAAACAACAACCCGCCCAGGAGGGCGTGTATTACGATGCTTTTCCGCACCAGTTGAACGAGAACACCCAACCTCAACCAACGAAAGGGAGCGATCAGATGAACACGAACCAACTAGAAGCCATGAGAATGTACGCGTTTGAACGAGTGAAGGCGGTTCACGACCCACGCGATTTAGACCAGGATTATAAACAAGCGACTTCTACTAAGGACACAGAGAAAGAGGCCACATTCCGCCTGGAGTCAAAAGTGAAAAGTCGTCCCGATTTCGAGTTGGTTCATGATAAAGAAACCAACCAGTTGACGGCGTATCAAGTCAACGAGCGAGACGATTCAAGAACGCGGTTAAATCGGAAACCTGTTTCCATGGATTACATTTCAAGTAAGCATGAGCGAGGTACATTTGAGTTACAACAACTAACCCCATTGAAAGAAGAGCCAGTCAAAGAGAAAGCCGAACCGACCCAGGAGAAACAAGACCCGTCCTTATCCAAAGAGGACTATAAAGAGTCGTACAAAGACCAGGTGGCCGCAGCTGTCACGCCAGCCGGAGAAAAGCCGCTAGAACAAGAAACCGACCAACGCGAAGAGTACAAAGCCTTATTTAAAACGAATGTCTTAAACGTGTTGGAAGGAAAGAAGCCGGAGGCTAAAGAGGCCAAAGAGCCGGAAAGGGAACATGGCGAGCGCACCAATCCATTCCCGGCGGTATCGAAGGAGCAGCGTCAACAAATGAAGGACTTTGAAGCGTCTCATTCGTACCATGACGTGTACAAGTTGCGCAAAGAAGCCTTATCCGAGATTAAAGAGATGGATTTGTCACCAAAGGCAGCGGAGAACTTGAAAAAGCTCGAAGCGCAGCTTGATAAGGAGTATAAGCAAGACAAGAAAAAAGACCCGAATGAGAAAGGATTTTTTAAGTTCCGAGGCATGGGTCGTTCAGAGTCCAATGAACAAGAGTTAGAACGAGCGTAACAATGAAAGACCCCCTTCCCCATTTAGGAAGGGGGTCTTTCATACATCAAATCACATGAGAGGATGATGAACATGAAAACGGTCATTTTAGCGGAGAAACCAAGCCAGGCGCGTGTGTATGCGGAGGCCTTTCAGAAAACGAGTAATAAGGGGAAATATATTGAAGTCCAGGACACGGAGCTCTTCCCAAATCAAACGGTGGTCTTAACGTGGGCGATTGGCCATCTTCTTCAACCGCAGCCACCAAGTGGCTATAAAGAAGAATGGGAAAAGTGGTCCCTAGATCAATTGCCGATGTTTCCGGAATCGTTCGTGTTAGAAGTGGCACCGGATAAGAAAGATCAGTACCAGGTTGTTGAGCGCGAACTAAAAGCCGCTGATCATATCATCATCGCGACGGACATCGACAGGGAGGGTGAAAACATCGCCCGCAGCATCATCCATAAAGCGGGCTGCATGACCAAAAAAATCTCACGCTTATGGATTAATTCCCTGGAGGCGGAGGAAGTACAGCGAGGCTTTTTAAACCTTCAACCCGGCGAACAATCAGAACGTTTATATACGGAAGCACAGACGCGTCAGATCAGCGATTGGTTAGTCGGCATGAACGCCTCTCGCTTATACAGTTTGAGCCTACAACAACGCAGCGGGAAGGGTGATCGTTATTCCGTCGGTCGCGTACAGTCGAGCCTTCTCATGTTGATTTATCAACGTCAATTAGAAGTGGAGTCGTTTCAATCGAAGCCGTTCTTTGATGTGAAAGCGGAGATTCAGACCAAGAATGGTTCGTTTGAAGCGAAAGTCCATGATCGTTTTGAGACGAATGAGGAAGCCAAGAAGCTGCTTACTTCTCATGGTGTCACAGCTGATCAAAAACAAAAAGGAGCTATTGACCGTGTTCAACGCGACATGAAAGAACAGAAAGCACCGAAGCTCTTTTCCCTTTCGGGCCTTCAATCAGCGATGGGGAAACGGTACGGCTACTCACCGGACAAAGTGAAACAAATCACGCAATCGCTTTATGATCAGAAGGTTTTATCGTATCCACGAACAGGTTGCGAGTACATTACGAAAAATGAATTGAGCTACTTAAAGGCGCAGCGTTTCGCGTATCAAGAATTACTGAACGTCGTCGTCGACGTGGCGCATCCGGAAGGGCAAAAACGCCATGTGAACGGTGAGAAGGTCCAGGAACACTATGCCATTGTGCCAACGAAAACGATTCCAACGGATGCGCAGCGGGCGAAATGGAGTGAGGAAGAATGGATTGTGTACCAGGAAGTAGTGGCCACAACCCTTACGACGTTTGCGCCACCTTATGAGTATGAAGAAACGAGTGTGGAGGCTTCTATCAACAGGCTTTCCTTCTCTGCATCGGGAAAGGTACCAAAAAAGGAAGGCTGGAAAGAGCTGTTTTCCTTCCGGACATCGCTTGACTCCAAACGAGAAGAATCCGCGGAGCAAGAACCAAAGCTACCTCCTCTCCAGGAAGGGGAAAACGCGAATGTGAAGCCATTCATCCATGAAGGGAAAACGAAGCCGCCTCGTTTGTACACGGAAAGTCAGTTGATTAATGTGATGAAAACATGCGGGAAAGCCGTTGACGATGAAGAACTGACGGGGATTTTAAATGACATTGAAGGCATTGGAACAGAAGCCACACGCGACGAAACGATTAAGAAGATCAAAAAGGGTCGGTACATTGAGATTAAGAGTAAAAAGGTCCATATCACGGCGAAAGGTCGGGTCTTGTGTGCAGCGGTTAAAGGGTCCTTACTCGGTAGTCCGGATATGACGGCCAAGTGGGAACAATACCTGGCCAAAATCGGAGAAGGAACAGGAAGCCAAGACACGTTCCTGGCGAACATTCGCAAATTTATTCGTCATGAGATTAAAGAAGGTAGCTCACGGGTTGTGGGTGACACGCTGGTTGGCCAATATCTTCAAACGATTGAACAAGAGACGTATGTCGGCAAATGCCCGTCGTGCCAGGATGGAAAAATGGTTGATCGTAAGACGTTCTATGGATGCGATCAATACAAAAATGGCTGCAAGCAGACGTTGCCAAAAACGATCTTTGAAAAGAAGTTGACGCAGAACCAAATTCAAACGATTTTATCTGGCCAAACGACCGGAAAGCTCAAAGGCTTTAAAAGCAAGCAAGGCAAGTCATTCCATGCCAAATTGACGTTAGAAAATAACCGCATTAAGCCTGTATTTAACTAATGACAAGGGAGGTGGAGCTGCATGGCCAAGCGTGCTGGTGCAGACCAAATTATGGAGGCTCGAAACGTTGATTTAATCGACTATTTGGAGAGTAAAGGGGAAACGTTCACGAAAGAGGGGAACTATTACCGCCATACCGAACATGATTCGTTGTTGATTCGTGACAATATGTATGCCTGGAACTCCCGTGGCGAAAAGGGTCACGGAGCGATCGATTTTGCGATGATGTATTACAATATGAGTTTTCCGCAAGCCGTCATGGACTTAACAAATGGAGACTACCGATCTGTAGAGAAACAAACACAACAAGAAAAGGTAGAACCCTATAAGTATCCAAAGCATTACGAAGTAGACTCGGCCAAAGAGCTGAAATCCTACTTGATGGAAGAGCGAAAGATTCACCCGAAAGTTGTCCAATGGGCGTTGAAAAACGAATACATTGTCCAGGACCAAAAGAAAAACATCGTCTTTCCCTGGAAGAACGAAAAAGGAGAGATTGTTGGAGCCAATCGTCAAGGAACCGTCGACATGGGAAATGGTCGTCGGTTTAAAGGCGTTGATAAGCATAGCCAGCAACCAGGAGGCTTTCACTTTGATGTCGGAAAGCCGGAGAAACTGATCGTGTTCGAGGACGCGATCGATGCGCTTAGTTACTACTCGATTAAACAAAAGGATGTTCAGAACGCGCGCCTAGTGAGTATGAGTGGGGTCAAACCGGATGTCATTACGCAGCAAGTCAAACAAATGGTAGCCGAAGGCCACCAGGTGAAACAGGTTGTGCTTGCGGTAGATAACGATAAGGGCGGTAATGAGTTCGTTGAGACGATTACAAGTAAAATGCGGCCGAGCGATAAGCTAGTCAAAGACGATGCGGCTAAAGAACAGTTCTTCCAGGTGGAGCAGCCAACTAAGAAGGATTGGAACGAGGATTTAAAAGCCAAAGTGAAAAAGCAAACGGCCCATAAGGAAAAAGAGGCCGAGTATGAGCATCCATAAAACAGTAGGCTACACAATGGTGAAAGTACCATAAAGGGGAATGGTTCTATACTGTTTCCCTTTAATGTTCGTAATGTGTTTGATTGATAAGTTGGAGATTCTCTTTTGGAACCCAACCTTCTTCGTGGTTGTTCATTCTCTTTACCCATAACCAACCGTTTAGTTCTCTATGCTCTAGGACGTATTCGCCAAATCGAACGTTTAGTTCTTTAACAATATAGTCCTCTAGTAGAATACCTTTTTCACCATTTATTCTAATGATTTGTTTTGGAACCCAGCCTGAAATTAAGTTACTTGTTTGACAAAATATCCAGTTTGTCCATTTTGAATTTTATCATAGAGGGTTCCAACTATAATTTGATCACCTTTTTTTAAAGTAATCGGGTTTGGATAATCGCTTTTGCGAGGCTTAATCACTTCGTATAAATTTGTTGATTTCATAAATCGAGCACCTTTCGTTAGGGGTTATTTTCATTTATTGGAAGTATATCATTCGGAAGATATATTTGTACTCGTAATCAAAATTTCACAATAGAAAACATTTCAGAAGGGAAAAAGATGCCGAGCATGAACGCTAATCATAGACTATAGAAGGCGGTAGGATGGTGTTAGAGAGCTTGTTTAGAGTGATTATGTGGGTGTTTTTCCTTTGGGTGGGGTGGAAGCTGGCCAAGTTCCTCTTTCGCACCATCCGTCGCCGTCGTATCCTCAAACGTATAAGTAAATCGGGGACACGGGACATTGATAAAATGGACGGTTTTCAATTTGAGTTTTACCTGGTTGCGTTGTTTAAAATGCTTGGGTATCGTCCGGCTGAAACGCAGCAAAGTCATGATTATGGAGCCGATTTGGTGTTAAAAGGACGAAACAAGATCGTCATTCAAGCCAAACGCTACAAATTTAAGAATCGGGTAATCGGGTAGGGATTGATGCCGTTCAGCAAGTCTACGCGGCCCAAGCGTATTATAAGTCGCAAGAATCCTGGGTGATTACCAACAGTCGCTATACCTCCGGAGCCAAAAACTTGGCCAAAGCGTGTGGGGTGAAGCTGCTTGATCGGGTCGAGTTACAAGAGTTTATCAATAAGGTGAATCCGGAAGTGAAAGCGGCCGACGTGTATCACCACGTCCAGCCGGATGTGCGTGTTTGCCCGGAATGTGGCCAAGCGTTAGTCGTTCGTCATAGCCGAGACAAAGGGAGTCGATTTTTTGGGTGTACATCGTTTCCTCAATGCCATCATACGGAGCACATCAACGCATAACACCCCTTGAATGAGCGTCAAGGGGTGTGTAGAGTAAAAGTAAGAGGAAACACGAAACGCATGTATTAATGTATCGCATGCATTATGTTTCAATTAGGTATAGCGAAGTGCACATTCGTGTAGAAATGGGTCTGAAAATTCCCTGATATAGTATAAGGTATTGTTTATGGTCATGATTCAATTGCGGAGCATTATAAAATGAGTGAAGAGCAATAAAAAGTAAGAGCTATTAAAGCAAATAACCAAGACGGTTAAGCTATTTGAAAAAGTGAATCAGAAACCTAAATTAGAAGTAAACGCAAAATGTTAGTTTTCAACAGATTAATCAGCTCATAATATTCACAAGTAATATTCCATAATATTGAGCTAACTATTATTATTTTTAAAAATAAACCCTCGCATGATTTAGCCCGATGAAACTTTTAGAGTTTCATCAAGTCCTGAGTGTGACCATATCGAACCATGTAGAAATCTATGTCAAGGGAGAGAAGGTCATCATAAAAAATATTCTCTTTCTAGCCAATAATACACGTGAAATATGCGTTGATTACTTAAAATTCGCTCATAGAAAGGTTGTACCCAGTCTCCTGTGGGTGCTAAAAAAATAGAACAGTATTTAAGGTAAAGAAGAGATCATAATTATCTTTCTGTATATTCATGTGTGTTAAGAAGAGTCGAATTCCTTGAATATAGGAATTCGGCTCTTCTTAAATATATTTTGCAGAGTTTAGAGATCGGAAAAAATTTGAAATACATTTTATAACAAGCCACCCTGATGGTATCCAACTTTACTTTGGTCACAATGTATCCATATTTTTACCTGAAATAGATTAGTACATTTGTAAGATGAGAACGATATGACCAGCATATAAATCGGCATTATTATTCTTTATTCACCAATTAAAACAGATAAAAAAAGCATAATTAGTAAAAAAATATGACTGCTATAATAGGTATAAACTACTAACTTGAATTATTTTGTAAAAAAAGAAGGAAAAATGACCGTTTAATATAATATAGTATTATAAGATAAATATGGAAATGAAATAAATTGTAATTTCTGAATAAAAAGGGGTGAGTAAATGGAAGCCTATATGTTTCCAGGTCAAGGTTCTCAAAAAAAAGGTATGGGAGAAGAATTATTTACAGAGTACGCTGATTATGTCCGAGTATCAAATGAAATTCTTGGTTATTCGATCGAAGATCTTTGTCTAAATGATGAAGAAAGTAGGTTACAACTTACACAATATACCCAGCCAGCTTTATACATTGTAAATGCACTTACCTATTTTAAATACTGTCAAGAAAATGAGGAACCAGATTATCTTATAGGTCATAGCCTGGGAGAGTATAATGCTCTATTAGCAGCCGATGTTTTTAATTTCGAAACAGGTTTGAAATTAGTAAAAAAACGTGGTGAGTTAATGTCAAGAGTAACAGGTGGAGGAATGGCAGCGGTTGTAGGAATGTCCCATTCTAAAATTAAGACTATTCTTGAAGATCATGAATTAACGTCAATAGATGTTGCAAACATAAATACCCCTAGTCAAATTGTTCTTGCCGGACCAAGAGAAGATTTACTTCAAGCCCAAACAATATTTGAGAACTCTGGTTCGAAGCTGTTTTTGTCCTTGAAGGTGAGTGGGCCTTTTCATTCTAGGTATATGGAAAAAGTACAAGGTAATTACAAAGAATATGTAGATAATTTTCTATTTAACGAACCTCGTATTCCGATTATATCAAATGTAGATGCACTCCCTTATGCGGAAAAAAACATCAAGAGTAACCTAGTTGAACAATTAGTAAGTTCAGTAAAATGGGATCAGACTGTCCAATATTTAATGGAAAAAGGAGTCTCAGAATTTAAAGAAATAGGGCCAGGTAGCGTATTAACTGGTTTAGTTACAAAAATTAAATCTGAAAAACCTGAAAGAGTTCATCAACTAAAAGAAAAACAAATAGCCATTTCTGATCAAGTGTCTACTAAGCAAAGTCCTGTAAAAAAAAGAGTTTTGATGGGCGACCAAAAATTCTGTGAAGACTATAATGTAGTCTATCCGTATGTAGCTGGTTCAATGCAAAAAGGTATCTCATCTCCTCAACTAGTATCGAGGATGTCTCAGAATGGTTTTTTATCTTTCTTAGGTACAGCATCATTAAAAATTAATGAAATTGAAGATATTATTTTAGATACTAAACGATTACTTCGAGATGGACAGAGTTTCGGCTGCAATTTATCAGCTAATTTACATAATCCACAAAAAGAAAATGAAATTATTGAAATATTCCTTAAATATAATATTAACTCAATAGAAGCGTCGGGATTTTGGGCAATTAGCTCCTCATTAATAAAGTTTCGCGCTAAAGGGTTACATCGTTCTGAAAGTGGAAAAGTAATTGCTAAAAATAAGATTCTCGTTAAGTTATCTAGGTGTGAAACAGCTGTGGAGTTTATGAGTGAGATTCCTCAGTCTTTAATTGATCCTTTACTTAAAAAAGGAGAAATTACATTTGATGAGGCAAAAATGCTTGAGGAGGTTCCCATTGTCGATGATATTTGTGTAATGGGAGATAGTGGGGGTGAGTCCAGTCTAGCTAACTTATCACTTCTTTTACCTACTATTGTTAAGTTAAGAAATGAAGCCTCAAAGGAAAATATATTCGACAGACGAATAAGAATTGGAGCAGGAGGAGGAATTGGGACCCCTGAGGCAGCCTCAATTGCTTTTATACTAGGAGCAGATTTTGTTTTAACTGGTTCTATTAATCAATGTACAGTTGAAGCTAAGACGAGCGATTTGGTGAAAGACATTCTTCAGAATATTGACTTACATGATCTGAGCTATGTTCCTAGCGCGAATGACTTAGAAGTAAGAGGTCAAACACAAGTAGTTAAAAAAGGAATGTTTTTCCCAGCTAGAGCCAACAAACTGCATGATTTATTGAAGCAGTACAAAAAAGTTTCAGAAATCGACTTTAAAACTAAGGAATTGATAGAAGAAAGATATTTAAATGAAAAGATCATAAATATTATACAAACCAATGAACACCAATCTTCTAGTAGTAGAAGAACTCCGAAAAGCCAAATACAGGAGGTTTTGAAATTCTATCTGAAAAATACTGTTCAATTAGCCATAAAAGGCGAGGCTTCTCAAAAAGTTAATTTTAATATTTATTGCGGTCCAGCCCTGGGTGCTTTTAATAGATGGATAAAAGGAACAGAGTTGGAGAATTGGAGAAATAGAAATATAGATGTTATAGCTAAAAAATTAATAACTGAAACAGAAAAAATATTAGAGGAAAGAAGTCCATTATTAGAGACAATTCAAAGGTGAAATAATGACAAAGATGACTATTAATTTAACAGATACTTTGTATAACTATATACTAGAACACTCAAGTCAAGAGCCGTACATTGTAAAAAAGCTAAGAGAAGAGACAGCAAAATTACCTATGGCAGCAATGCAAACTCCTTCAGAGGAAACGCAGTTTCTCGCACTGCTAATTAAACTGATGGGTGCCTCAAAAATATTAGAAATTGGTACTTTTACAGGGTATAGTACTCTATGGTTTGCTTTGACTATACCAGAACATGGGATTGTCACTGCCTGTGATGTTGATGAAGAATGGACTTCAATTGGAAAAGAATATTGGAAGGAAGCAGGGGTATCACACAAAATTGATCTCAACATTGCTCCTGCACTAGAAACAATGAACTCTCTTATAAGTAATCATAAGTCTAATTATTATGATTTAATTTTTATAGATGCAGATAAAGAAAATTATTTAAACTACTATGAAAATGCACTACTTCTAATAAGACCTGGAGGGATAATTGTGATTGACAATGTGCTTTGGGGTGGTAGTGTAGTTGACCCCTTAAATCAATCACGGGATGTAAAAGCAATTAGAGAACTAAATAAGAAGATTATGAATGATGATAGAGTTAGCATTAGTCTCCTTCCTATTGGAGATGGAGTAACATTTGTTCTACCAAAAAAATAAAAATATGATTTGTGAGGAGAAATAATTATGAATTTTCCGTATGAAAGACTAATTTTTAAGAATGAAAACAAACCACTCTCATCTATTCCATTCCACAAGGACGTCCCATGTATTGAAAGATTCTTCTCAGACGAATTTCCTTTTCACTTAGCAATACATCATATAACAAATGCAAATGGATTAGATGAAGACTATACTAACCCCCATATCCATGACGATCTGGATGAAATAAATATTATCGTAGGAAAAGAGAATGAGCTTGAGTATAAAATCCAATTAGGTGAGGAAGAATTTGATGTTTCATCAAATTCTACGATATGGATTCCAGCAGGTGTTAAACATTCAGCAAATGTAATAAAAGGTGACGGTTATTTCATAGCTATTAGGATGGATGCAACACGATTTAATAAAGAATACATGCAAACACAATTCAATATGAATTTTGCATAACAAGAGCTAATGAAAGGAGGGGGAAAATGGATTCTAGACATAAAGATCTTATTTCTCGGCTAAGAGAAAGAGGGACAAACTTATTTCTGGAAAATGGGAATATTACATTTGAAGGAGAATTAACAGCGGAGGAAGAGTATTGGGTAAGGAACTTTTCTGAAGAAATTATTGGAGTATTGATTCAAGAAGGAAAAGAATTTTGGGCCACTTGTTTTTCTGATTCATCGTTAAACTGTGATCTCCCGACCTTTTTAAATAAAAGAAAGAGTGATAGCCCTTCTAATTCTTCTTACAGTTTTAAACTTACTACAAGTGAGCTTAAAGACCTAAAAAATTTAGATGAAAAAGGTACTTGGAGCTATCCTACTATGTTTTTAACAGCTTGGAGTGTACTACTTTCACGCTATACTTCTCAAGAGAAAATAAACTTTGTTACGGATGTACCTTCTAGGCATTCTGAAGGTGGCGCTGGTAAACCTATTAATATTAAGGTAACGAAGGAAACATCTTTCTTAGATATAAATGAAGCATTATTATATATTGATATCCTCTATAAAAAGAATTATTTTCCCGGTGTTGATTGGCTCGAAAATCAGATGCCTGAAGAATACGCCTCTAAATTTAATGTTTCCTTTTCATATTTAAATAACGAAGAAAATAATAACTATAACTCTGATTCAGTAGAGCCTCCTTTAGATTTATCTCTTCAAGTAATTAAACATTCCAAAGGGTTAAAGCTTAAACTTTTATCAAAATATGAATATTTTAAAAAGAAAGACCTTGAAAGAATGAGCAGGCATTTCAGGAATATTCTGATGGAATTAATTTTAGATGATAAAGCGAGAGTCGTGAACTGTTCCATGATGTCTAGTAAAGAGAAAAGAAACTTAGCGCATTACCATGGTGAAAAAAGAGGCTATCAGATCGAGAAGAATATAGTAAGTTTATTTGAAGAAACAGTTGAAAAAAATCCAAACAAGCTTGCTGTCATTACTGATGAGGATAAGGTAGATTATGACACATTAAATAGCATGTCTAATTACATAGGGGAGCAATTGATTGAATGTGGAGTAAAAGAAGGCTCCTCTGTTGGTGTTTATGTTGATAGATCAATACATACTTATATTGCGATGTTAGGAATTCTTAAGATAGGAGGCGTTTATGTCCCTTTAGATGCTTCATATCCAGCGGAATACATCACACAAATAACTGAAGATTTAAACATAAAGCAATTTATTAGTAAAGAGAAACTTTTGAAGTTTCTTCCTAAACAAGATGGAAAGATCATACTTGTTGATAATATTGAAAAAAATAATCTAACACACAAAAAAGGTAATCTAGGTGTGAAATTAAACAGTCATAATCCGGCTGTTATTATGTATACGTCAGGTTCAACTGGTATTCCAAAAGGTGTAATACATAAGCAAGTACAACTCCTAAATCGCTTAAATTGGATGTGGGAAAATTATCCTTTTAATGAGGATGATGTGATGTGTCAGCGTACAGCCTTAAATTTTATGCCCTCCATGTGGGAATTATTAGGTGGACTCCTTCAGGGGATACCAACCGTTATTATCCCTGATAAGATAGTAGCTGATCCTAATAGGCTATTGGAATTTATAAGCGAGTATAAAATTACTTATATGATGACTGTTCCATCATTATTAAAAATGATGTATCAATCTAATTTGGATACCAAACAATTCCTATCATCTATACGTCTATGTATCACTGCGGGAGAACCCCTAACGAGTGATATATTTAATAAATTCCGAGACAAATTCCCTAACGCTATATTACTAAATGATTTTGGTTCAACAGAAACTAATGGAGTTCTATATTACGATTCAAAAGGGCAATCAAATTCATCTACATTACCACACTTTAAAACAATCGCTAATACAGAAATATATTTGTTAGATAAGTATCTAAATCAAGTTCCTGTGGGTGTTTTAGGTGATATATACATTAGCGGAGCTCCTTTAGCCTTAGGATATGTCAACAACATCAATCTCAACAAGCAAAGCTTTCTCACTGTTCCACAAATATCAGCAGAGAAGACACTCTATCGTTTAGGAGATAGAGCAAGGTTTCTAGATGATGGTACGATTCAATTATTCGGAAGAATGGACCACCAAGTCAAAATTAGAGGTAAGCGTGTTGAAATAGGCCATATCGAAACTACTATAAATAAGCATAATAAGGTAATAGAGAGTGCAGTGGTGGCTAAAAAAACAAAAAACAGCAGTAACCAATTGTACGCATATGTAGTTAGCAAACAAGAAGTAAGTGAAAACGAATTAGAAGAGTTTTTAATGAAATTACTTCCTGATTACATGATTCCTTTTAAAATTGAGATAATTGATTCCATACCAAAAAAACCAAATGGAAAGAAAAATCTGACAGAACTAATTAATCGAAGTAGTTCATTAACAAGCACTACGCATAATAAAAATACAATTTTAGAAAGCTTAAAGGGAATTACATCAAGGGTTTTAGAAGTAGATATTAATTCAGTTAATACTACAAAGAAGCTTTATGCAGTTGGATTTGATTCAGTTTCAATAGTTGATTTATCTAATCAAATTACTAAAAAAATGAAGATTTTAATAGAAGTAACGGAACTATACGACTGTAATAACTTGGAGGAGCTAGCCAACCTTATTGTTGAGAAAGAAAACAATACGTATCAAATTGATAAAGACATAAGAAAAACTGATTCATCTTCTAAAGAAATGAAGGAAGTAATAGTAAATCATAAACCGGAAAATCTAAAAATACATAAAGTGGATAACCACTTTGAAACTATTTCACAACATAGCCTTACTGCAAATAAGGTCATAAATTGTGCTGCTTTGATATTAGAAATTGAAAGTAAAAGTATAAACATTAACAAGAAGATATATGAAGTTGGATTTGATTCGGTTTCTATTGTAGAGTTTGCAAGAAAACTAAGCGATATGTTTAATATACAAGTTACTACAACAGATCTTTTCAATACGCCTACGTTACTCGATGTTATCCAACTGTTAGAGAAAGAAAGTCAAGTTTCAGTGTTAAAAGAAAAAGAAGAATTTGTTGTAAAAGTTAAAACTGAAAATAATATGTCAAAAACTGAAAATAATAGCGGAATTCCTTCAATATTAAAAAAACATGCAGCTGATATATTACAATTTGAATTGTCAGATATAGATGATGATCTAAGTTTTGAAGATTTAGAATTTACACCAACAGACTTAACTAAGTACATCAAAGCTATAAGCCATAACAATAATTGGTCTATATCTTTTACTGACATAATTGAACACAACTCTATTGGTTCACTTGCTAAATATCTAGAAGACAAACAAACGAACATTCTTGGATTTATTGACCAGAAGAAAGACGATGTCAATGAGTTCCATTCGAAAGATAAAGAGTCAGTTTCAAAAAAGAATGATAATGGTGTTGAATTAAATAACAGAGAAATCGCTATTATCGGTTTTTCAGGTAAATTTCCAAATGCATTAGATATAAATGAGTACTGGAAAAATTTAACCGAGGGAAACAATGCTATATGCGAGGTACCAGAAAACAGGTGGAGGATAGAGGATTACTTTGACTCAAACCCTCAATCGCCTAATAAAAGCTATAGTAAATGGGGCGGATTTATTCCAAATGTTGATAAATTTGATGCTCAGTTTTTTGATATATCCAAACATGAGGCTAAATTAATGGATCCCCAGCAACGCCTTTGTTTAGAAGAAGCATTCAAGTCTTTAGAACATGCAGGATATTCAGATCGTTCTCTATATTCTCGAAATATAGGAACCTATGTAGGCATAAGGAAAGGTGATTACTCAACAAGATTAATAAGAAGTGGTATTGAGAATAGTTCATTTAATCTAACTGGAAATGACTCAGCGATACTTTCAGCTCGATTAGCATATATCTTAAACCTAAAAGGCCCAACTTTAGCAATTGATACCGCCTGTTCTTCATCGCTTGTCGCTATTCATTTAGCCTGCCAGAGTATCTTAAATGGGGAAGTAGAAATGGCAATTGCTGGTGGAGCTCATATAATGAGCTCATCAGATCTACATGTAACATCTAGTAAAATGGGTATGCTTTCTCCCAAAGGTCTATGTAAAACATTTGATGATGAAGCTGATGGATTTGTTCCAGGAGAAGCAGTAGGATTTGTAGTGATCAAAGAGCTACAAAGAGCTATTACTGATGGAGATTATATTCATGCCGTAATTAAGGGCTCTGGAATAAACCAAGATGGTACCACAAATGGTATTACGGCACCAAGTGTAGATTCCCAGTCAGAACTTATTAGTACAACTCTTGAAAAAATCAAGGTAGATCCAGAGACTATTACTATGGTGGAAGCGCATGGTACAGGGACTAAACTAGGTGATCCCATTGAAGTTAAGGCTTTAACGGAAGCTTTTAAGAGATCTACTAAAAAAGTCCAATATAGCGCTATTGGTTCTGTGAAAACTAACATTGGACATGCAGTGGCCGGTGCTGGAATAGCTAGTTTGCTAAAAGTGATTATGTCACTCAAACATCAGCAAATTCCTAAAACATTGAATTTTACAAATGGAAACGAACATATTAATTTCAAAGAAAGTCCATTTTATGTAAATACTCTTACCGAGAACTGGAGAACTGACGCTCATCTGAGAAGAGCAAGTGTTAGTTCCTTCGGTTTTAGTGGGACAAATTGCTTCATGGTAGTTGAAGAGGCATTGAAAGCTCATGTAGGGAATAAACATCAAGATCCGTATTATTTAATTACTCTTTCTGCAAAAAATGAAACTTCATTGAAACAAAAAGTAAAAGATTTATATCAATGGACTAAAAAAGATGGACATTTGTATGAGATGGGAGACATTTCATATACATTAATTAACGGCAGGAGTTTCTACCAATATCGTATTTCATTTATTGTGTCTAATATAAGTGAATTAGAGAAGTCGTTATTACAAATTATGAATGATAGTTATGAGGAAATTAATTATGCAAAATGTAATGGTGATCATAATTCATTTAAAGAAGAGCATGAAAGTATAGTTAGGATTTTTGAGAGTGTAAAACACCAAAAATATTCCTCTACAGAAGAGTTTAAATTATTACTATCCTCATTATCGAGGGAATTTGTGGAAGATAATGATTTACAGTGGGACAATTTATTTGAAAGGCGCTTTTGGAAAACTATACCATTGCCGGTTTATTCATTCTTAGAAGAATATTTTTGGATTGAAGAACCAGAGAAAGAAGAGATTCTTAGCTATAAGGAAATAAAAAAAGAGGTACAAGACAAACGTTCGTTTGTTACAACTATCAATAGTACTGATGTATGCGTTAAAGAACATAAAATATCGAACAAAAAAATTGTACCAGCAGCAATGTATATAGAATTTATCAGAAATTGTATAGAACATTACTATAAAATAAATACATTTAGAATAGAAAATTTTGTTTGGTTGAGACCAATTGAAGTTCAGAGTCAAGTAGAGGTTATAGTTGAACTGACGCCAAAAAATCAACATTGTTCGTCTTTCATTATTAAAGTTGGCAATGAAAGTCATGCTTCAGGAATAGTCTTCATGGAGAGTATTAAAAGATCAAGTATTGATTTAAATAGCCTTTTATTAACGGATTCAAATACAAAAATTGATAAATTGTCTTGTTACAGGAAGTTTGATGAGAGAGGTATTAATTATGGTAGTTCATTTCAACTGATAGATTCTTTATCGATTGGTGAAGATTATATTATTGGTAAGCTAGCTTCTAAAGATATTGGTTCTAACGCAACTTTTCTAATTGACTCAGTTTTTCAGACTGCAATAGGACACAGTTTTAATCATTTTGATCCATATCCTTATATGCCTTATACCATAGAAAAAATTAAGATTACTGAAGACTTTCGTTCAGGGGTTAAGGTTTTAGTACACAAAGTAGATAGTAAGGAAAAGTCAAAAATGAGAAAGTACAATATTTCTCTTTTAAACAATGAGAATAATGTTGTCATGGAATTTAAGGGATTTACTCAGAGAGAATATAAAGTGGAACCACATACGTCGTCTCAGCAAATGGTTAAATTATATAACCCCAAATGGGAAATTTCTGAATTGAATTATACTGAATTATATTCAGGTAATACACTTCTTATTGATGTTGACAATATATTAACAGGTTTACAAGATAACCACTCAAGCTCTAATAAAGTAGTTCTAGTAAAGCCTGGAAAAGCCTATAAGCAAGTTGGCCAAAATGAGTTCATTGTAGACTTGAACAATAAAGAAGAACTTAGAAACTTATTAAAGAAGACTGGTTTTGTAAAAATAGAAAGCATAGTGTACTTAAGTAAAACATCAATTCAATCTAAATATAATTCAAGATCAATTCTCGATTTGTTTACAGGAATTCAAGGATTATTAGAAATTGGCTATCAACGGAAGATCAAATTTTTATACACCTATGTAAATATTTCGACAATACCGCAACCCCAACATGAAGCTGTTTCAGGATTCTTAAGAGTGTTGGAGAGAGAATATAGTGGATTAAAAGGGAAAGTTATAGAGATTAGACATAACGATGTTCTGAAAACTGAAAATGTGCTGTTTGACATTATTAATCAAGAGCTATCTAACTATGATTCTTCTCATGACATCATATATCAAAAACAAAACAGATTAGTTAAAAGGTACGAAGAGTCAAGTTTAAAAAGATATAATTCGGAGTACTTAAATACCGAATTAATAAAACAAGGAGTCTATATAATTGCTGGTGGGACTGGTGGATTAGGAGAGATTTTCGCGCAATATTTATCCAGAAAAATGGAAGCTAAGATAGTACTAGTTGGTCGGAGACCATACGATAATAGTGTTGCACTAGCAGTTGAAAAGATTCAATCTGGTGGAGGAGAGGCTATATATTATCAATGTGATATTTCTAATCGACAACAAGTAGCAAATCTAATTAACTTCACCAAAAATCGCTTCAATAAAGGCATTAGTGGTATTTTTCAATCTGTTGGAGTTATAAAGGATAGTCTTTTTAGAAATAAAGTTCCAAACGAAATCGATAAAGTGCTTAAACCAAAGATTGAGGGAACTCTTTATTTAGATGAGTTAACTAAAGATGAGGACATAAAGTGTTTTGTTCTATTTTCTTCTATCTCTCCTATAATGGGGAACATTGGACAAAGTGATTATGCTTATGCCAATAGTTTTTTAGATGCTTTCGCTCACAAAAGAGAGCTTATGAGAAAACAAGGGAATCGTTCTGGAAAGACAATATCATTAAATTGGCCTTTCTGGAAAGATGGTGGCATGGGAATCGATAGCAATAAAAAGGATAGCATGGAAAGAGAATTTGGACTATATGATTTAGAAAGTATAGAGGGTATTGAAGCATTTGAAATTGCTATGGGGCTAGAACATCCTCAACTTATTGTGATAAAAGGTGAAGTAAATAACTTAGATATTTTTTTAATGGACAAAGAAGTCGAAAATCCAGTTACGAATATACAGACTAACATATTAGAAATAGAACACGTGCAGAAGGACCTAATCACTTTAGCGCAACAAATCCTTACTTCTAATGAAGTAATAGATGTAAAAACAGACTTGACTGAGTATGGGTTGAATTCAATTACCATAACAGAGTTCAGTGGATTAGTTAGCAATTTCTATGGAGTTCAAATTCCTCCATCGGTATTTTTCGAGTACACTTCGTTAAATTCCATATCAGAGTATTTGTGCGAACAGCATTCTGGAGTGATCCAAAAACGTTATCATGGAAAGCCAACTGAAAACATTAAACATTTCTATTCGCCGGAGCTTATTAGATCAAATGAAGATGAAACTGGGTTAGAAAGTCTTAATGATGAGTCCACAAATACTTCAGCATCTATAGAGACAACAGATATTGCGATTGTGGGAATAAGTGCGAAATTCCCTGGTGCAAATACCTTAGAAGATTTTTGGAACAATTTAATGTCGGGTAAGTCAGCCATTACTGAAATTCCTGCTGAAAGAGGAGATTGGAAACATAGTTATAAGGATCTCGAAGAAGCAGATAAGAATCCAGTAAATATGGGGGGAGTCATATCAGATATAGATAAATTTGATCCTTTATTCTTTAATATTTCACCTAATGAAGCAAAACTTATGGACCCGCAGCAGCGAATTTTATTACAAGAAACATGGAGGGCGTTAGAGGATTACGGTCAAAAGCCTTCAAGACTATCAGGTGAAGATGTGGGAGTATTCATTGGAGCCTTTACAAGCGATTATAACGACTTACTTATTAAAGAAGGTATTAATGAAGGTCATAGTGTTGCGGGTAACGATCATTCTATTTTAGCTAATAGAATTTCTTACTCATTTAACTTCAAAGGTCCTAGTGAGGCAATCGATACGGCATGCTCAAGTTCGTTGGTAGGTCTACATCGTGCTATACAATCATTAAAATTTGGCGAGTGTAAATTGGCTATAGTAGGAGGAGTTAACGCATTACTTTCTCCTGATGGATTTATTCGGGCAACAAATTCAGGCATGTTATCAGAGGGGAATAAAATTAAAAGTTTTGATAATTCAGCTGATGGTTACTTAAGAGGAGAAGGCTGCGGTGTAGTCGTAATAAAACCTTTAAGGAATGCGATTGAAGATAACGATAACATTTATTCTGTAATAAAAGGAAGTGCTATAAATCATAGTGGTAGAAGTTATGGACTCACGACGCCAAATATAAATGGACAATCTGATGTTATAGTCAAGGCGATGAATGTATCTAGAATTCCGCCTGAGTCTATTAGTTATATTGAGGCTCATGGGACTGCTTCTAAGTTGGGAGACTCAATAGAAATCGATGCTTTTAAGAAGGCTTTCAGTCAACTTTCAGACACCACCAACCTTCAAAGTTATTGTGGGGTTGGTAGCGTTAAACCAAACATTGGCCATTTAGAAGCAGCATCTGGAATGGCATCTCTTTTTAAAGCGATATTAGTTCTAAAGCACAAACAAGTACCTCCTACTATCAATTTTGATCAATTGAATGAGGACATTAATTTAGAGCAGTCACCTTTTTATATTGTCGATCAATCGAAGGATTTACGATCAAAAGCAGTAGACGTTAATGGTGAAGAATCGACTTTGAAAATTGGTGTACATTCGTTTGGATTTGGTGGGACTAATGCACATATTATTCTCGAAGAGCATATATCAAAAACTAAACAAAATTTAAATCCTAAGTACAAGCATTTAATACCGATCTCTGCAAAAACAAAGTATTCATTATTCACCTATGTATCTTCTTTTGAAAAATGGTTGGACGGTAATAGAACCATTTCTATAGAGGATATAGCATATACATTACAAAATGGCAGAGAAGATATGCCAGAGAGACTTATCATGATTGTTACTGATATAGAAGACTTAATTGATCAGTGCCAAAAGTATTTAAATGAAGAAAAGTTAGATTATTGGTATGAAGGGCATGTCACTAATAGACAAAGAGATTTAGATTGGATATTAGATAAGGAGATCCTTGAAAAGGTTATACGGAAGGCTATTGAAGAAGAAGACCACAAAAAAATAGCAAGATTGTGGGTTAGTGGATATTCAATCCAGTGGGAGGGATTTTATAAATTCGATTCAGTAAGCAGAATTTCCTTACCTACGTATGAGTTTGCTACCCAAAGTCACTGGTATAAACAACTTGAGGAAGAAATTGAGCGAGATATTAATCATGTTAGTTCTAAAATATCTAATGATCAGGAGACTTTAGTTTATGAAGAGAGTAATAAAAATTTATCTTCGGGAATTAGTCTAGTAAGTAATCAAATTAAACAATTACTAGGAATACAAAGTATAAACCCATCTGAGAAGCTGTTGAACTATGGTTTTGACTCTATTATGGCTATAAAACTTAAGTATCTATTAGAAGAAGAATTATTATTAAGTATTCCTCTAGAGATATTAGGAAAATCAACAACAATACAAGAAATTCAATCTTATCTAGACAGAGAAATTAATAATTTCAATGAATTGGTTAAGACATCTGGTCAAGAGAAACATTCGGCGATTTTTCAAGATGATTTAACAAATGCCGATGAAGAAACCTTAATAGCACTATTTGAAAAAATAACTAATAAGTAAAAATAGGTATAAGGAGAGGTCATGTTGCATAAAGAAAAATTTTTAAAGTTGTCACAAGACCAAAAAAGACAATACCTTTTAGATATTCAAAATAAGGGAATTACAAATGACAATTCTCATTACGAGATTACAAAGCAACATAGATATCCAAAATTAAAAAAGAATGTTAGTCAAAAATTTGATAACTTTCCTTTAACAGATATCCAAGAGTCTTTCCTAATAGGAAGATTTTATGGAGCTAGTCAAGATATGATAGGATGTCACATTTACTGTGAGTTCGAGAAAAAGAACCTTAGTATTAAAAAGATGAAGCATTCGTGGATGGAATTGGTCCGCCACCACGAAATGCTTCATACCATAATACATTCTTCAGGAGAGCAGAGTATTCAATTCGAAGTACCGGAGTTCGACATGCCAGTTCATGACTTTAGAATGGCTGAACATAAGGATGTTGAGGTGCATAAAACAAAGGTTAGAGACGAGCTTTCTCATAAAGTGTATAAAGCAAGTCAGTGGCCTTTGTTTGATCTCCAGTTCACCTTACTTCCCGAAGAGAATGTGCTTATTCACTTGAGTATTGATGAATGGATTGTAGATGCCGCCAGTGTAGATTTACTTTTGGACCAATGGTATCAGTTATACCATGATCCTAGTTATACATTACCAAGTTTAGATGTCTCTTTTCGTGATGTAGTCATGGCTTGGAAAGAATTCGAGGAATCGTCAGTTTTTCAACGAGATCTTACTTATTGGATGGGCAAACTTGAAAATGCGCCAGGCGGACCATCGCTTTCTATTAATAGAGCTCCGAAGCCTAGAGAAGGGTATTCATACTTTCCGCGCTACCGTTTGGCGGGAGAATTAGAAGAAGATCTATGGGATAGGCTTAAAGAAAAAGCCAAGGAACTAGAAATTTCACCAACCGTTCTTTTGGTCACTTTATTTTCTCAGACTTTAGAAGAATATAGTGAGTCGGACTCTTTTTCATTAATTCAGACTTACTTTAATCGCTTGCCACTTCATCCAAAATTGGATCAAGTGGTGGGGCCGTTTATCTCAACGAATATTTTTATCTCAAACCAAGAAACTAATGATTGGAAAAAGCAAGCTCAAGCTAACCAAAAACAAATGTGGGAGGACTTAGACCATAGTTCTGTTAGTGGTGTTCGTGCTATGCGCGAGTTACGAGTAAAATCCAAGAATAAAGCTGTTCCTAATTTTCCAGTCGTATTTACTAGTATGTTAAATAATGTTGGAAAAGCAGGTCAAGGACGTACCAACTGGTTTCACTACATGACATATAACATTACACAAACACCGCAGGTGTATTTAGATCATCAAGTATCTGAACGAAACGGAGTACTTCACTTTAATTGGGATGTTGCGGAGGGATATCTTTCCCGTCAACTAGTAGAGGACATGTTTAAAAGGTATCAAGATCGTTTGCGAGACATCGTAAAGGAGGATGAAGAAGATACTTCTTCCATGATTTTTTCTTCATTTGAGCTTACAGATTTACAACAAACCTATGTCATAGGACGCCTTCAAGATGGAAATGAACAAAGCTGTCAGATATATCAAGAGTTTCAGGTTGAACAGCTAAATGTTTCTCGTCTCCAAAAGGCATGGCAACAACTTATTGAACACCATGAAATGTTACAAGCAGTTGTTCACGAAAATGGGACACAAGAGATTTTAGACCGTGTACCGGTCTATGACATTCCAGTTCATGTTGTGCAAAGCGTTCCAGAGATGGAAGTACGAGTTCAGCAGGTACGAGAGGAATTACAGGAACAAGTTTTCCCATTAGGGAAATGGCCATTGTTCGACCTCCGTGTCACACAAGGTTCAGAGGCCTCTTATGTACATTTGTGTACCGATGCGTTGATTGCCGATGGGGCAAGTCTATCTTTACTATATCAACAGCTTATGAACCTTTATAACAATCCAAAGACCGAGCTTCTGCCACTAGAGATGTCTTACCGTGATTATTGCAATCATATACGAGAAGAGCGTCAGTCAATAAAAGGACAAAAGGCGCGTGAATATTGGGAAAGGAAAATGGACACGATTGTATCGGGTCCTCAACTATCGTCACAAATTGATGCCTCTCGTACCGTCATGCAAGGAGTGGTATCAGACTGGCAAGCCTTGAAGGAAAAGGCGACCCGACGTGACGTAAAACCAGGAACAGTTTTACTTACAGCTTTTCAAGAAGTTCTGGCTGCTTACTTTGGAGAGGCCTTCACTACTGTTGTAGTAAATTGGGACCGTCCTCCTATTCATGAACAGGTAAAGGATATTATAGGAGATTTTACGACGCTTAGTTATGTTGAATCGCGATCAACCGAACAATCATTCACACATAAAGTGCTGTTAAACGAAAAAGAAATAAAAGAAGATCTCTCACATCGCTCGGTTAGTGGAATGCATGGGCTTCGAAAACGTGCGATGAGTCAGAAGAGCGGGGGCTTTCTTTCTTTTCCTATTGTATTCACGAATCTTGTGGATGACGATAAAATAAGCCTCGCTCCTGGATGGGAGATGGGGAAAAGCTTCTCTAAGACACCAGGGGTATACCTAGATATGATCCCTGTAGAAAAAAATAACGCACTTCATTTTCATTGGGACCTAATGGAAGGGCTACTACCATTAAATGTTGTACAAGCGCTTTTTAGTCGGTACAGCGAACGATTAGCTGAGCTAGCTTCAGATGAAGAAAAATGGGAGGAACAGGCGTTGGAAAGACAAACAAGTACCTCCGGTACAATCCATGAGTGGTTTGAGCGACAAGTGACCACGTATTCACAAAATATTGCGCTCAAATGGAATCAAGAAGTGGTGACGTATCAAACGCTCAATGAACGTTCTAATCAGTTAGCTCGTTACCTACAGTCTCAAGGTGTCGGCCCCGAAGTAATGGTAGGTGTTTGTGTGGAACGCTCACTAGATATGATGGTCGGAATATTGGGGATTTTAAAGGCGGGAGGTGCGTATGTACCTCTAGATCCTGCTCAACCGAAGGACCGACTTGCCTATATCTTGGCGGATTCTGATGTTTCTCTAGTATTAACCAAGGAAACCGTTCTTTCCTCTCTACCTGAAACGAAAGCGACTCTTATTTGTCTGGACAAAGATCGTGATCTTTGGTCAACTCGACCAATTACGAATTTGCATGTGCCTATGAATATAGATAACCTAGCCTATGTTATTTATACGTCTGGTTCAACAGGAAGACCTAAGGGCGTGTTAGTGACGCATCAAAACGTCGTTCGTCTGATGCGGGAAACTGAAGAATGGTATCACTTTAATGAATCCGATACCTGGACACTGTATCATTCGTATGCGTTTGACTTTTCAGTATGGGAAATATGGGGAGCTTTATTGTATGGGGGAAAATTAATTATTGTTCCTTATAAGACAAGCCGATCTTTTGAGTCTTTCTATAGGTTATTAATAGAAGAAGGAGTGACCGTCTTAAATCAAACGCCAACGGCATTTCGTCAGCTAATGAGGATAGATGAACAGCAGGATTCCAAATCTCTTTCTTTACGATATATCATTTTTGGAGGCGAAGCGTTAGACCCACGTATCCTTGAAGGTTGGTTTGAACGTCATGGAGACCAAAGTCCTCAGCTAGTAAATATGTACGGGATTACAGAAACTACAGTACATGTCACGTATCGTCGAATGACAAAAGGAGACGTTACTTCACCGACTAGTGTTATCGGTAGTCCTATACAAGACCTGCAGGTCTATATCTTGGATGAAGATCTCCAACCAGTGCCGAGAGGTAGCGTGGGGGAAATGTATATAGGCGGAGCTGGGGTAGCAAGAGGCTATTTGAATCAAGATCAATTGACAAAAGAACGATTTATTTCAAGCCCATTTAAATCGACAGAACGTCTTTATAAAACAGGAGATCTCGCTCATTATACAGAAACTGAGGAACTAGCTTTTGCGGGCCGAAACGATAATCAGGTTAAAGTACGAGGATTTCGGATTGAGTTAGGAGAAATTGAAGCTGCATTAAAAATGAATGAGCTTATAGAGGATGCTGTAATAATAGTAAAAGATGATTTAGATGAACAACATATCATTGCCTATGTTGTCGCTAATAATTTATTATCTACTACTACTATTCGGCAAAAGTTACGTAATTTACTTCCTGAGTATATGATCCCTAATTTGGTTATTCCAATAACCAAAATACCAATAACTTTAAATGGAAAACTAGACTATGCGAGTCTTCCGGATTATGAAATCAAAGAAAAAAAGGCTAAACATTCATTCTACTTAAAAGATGCAGAAATTCTTAATTGCTTTACAGAAGTAATAAATAGAGAAGTAAGTCTTCGCGATAATCTTTTTGATTTAGGAATCACTTCTATTCAAATCGTTAAAATTGCACAAAATATAAAAAATAAATTCGGAGTATCTGTACCAATAGAAATTTTTCTAGACAGTAATGCTATTAATGATATTACTAACTATGTCATGGCAAATAATACACAATGTATAGAAGATTTTTCTACAAGCTCTTCTACTACTCAATACTTAATGCAAATAATTGAGGGGCTAACAGGATGTAGATTGATCAATGAAAATGAAAATATTTTTGATGCAGGCGTTACCTCGCTGACTATTATGAAAATTTCACAAAAAGTAAAAGAGGAGAAAGGTATTGATTTACCTGTAGAAGTATTTTTAGAAAATTCAACAGTTAGTGACATATCTAAATATATCAGCGATAAAAAGTTTAAAGTCGAGAGTGAAATAATTGACAGTGTTCATCAAAATCAATCTGTTGCATTAGAAAATATAGATTTTCAAGACCAACACTATATTTTAAGAAGAAATTCATTAAATGGTAATGAATTCTGTCCAATGTCAATTGATAAGCTTAGTGAGCTGTTAGGACTACTTAAAACAAAAAATTCAAAAGAGAAAAGTCGTTACTTGTATCCGTCAGCAGGAGGAAAGTATGCTGTTCAAACCTATGTGTTTATTAAAAATCGTGGTGTAGAAGGGATAGATCCAGGGATTTATTACTATCACCCTGAGAAGCATGGCTTGGTGTTAATTCAAAAAATAGAAGATATTAAAGAAAGAATATTTGAAGTGACTGATCAAGTTTATTTTGAGGATTCTAATTTATGTTTATTTTTTATAGCCCAGTTAGAATCTCTTACACCTTTTTATGGTGATTTTAGTAAGGGTCTTGCTTTGTTAGATGGAGGATATATAAACCAGCTTTTATTAAGTCGTATGTTTTCTCTAAATTTAAAAGCTAGGGTAATCAACGCTATGGATTTTTCAAGTATAAGAGATCTTTTTAAATTGGATGATACTCATTTGTATATTCATAGTATTTGTATTGGTCATAATAATGAACTGGTAAATGAATACAAATCTGATGATATACAAAGTACATTAAAAAACTATCTACTTAATAAGAAACATGAAATTGTACCTGTTACAGATATGGATAATACTATTCAATATCCGACAATTGATTCTCAAACCTTAGAGAAAATTATAGAGAACAAAGTTCATATTAGGCATGTAAGAGGGTATGAAGATATTATTTTGCTAAAAGAAGATTCTTTGGGAGATGAAGAGTATTACGTCCGAGCTTCTCAAAGGGTTTACGATAAAAGTACGATAACATTCAAGAACTTCAGTAGGTTCTTATCCCTGTTACAGCCTAACAAGTCTGTTAAAGATCAGTATCTCTATTATAACTTGTTACCAGTGGGCTCTATTAAGATGTATTTATACATTAAAAAAGGAGTCGTACAGGATGTAGAGCAAGGGTTTTATCGCTATGATCAAGAAAATCATCAGCTATTACTTGTTAAAAAAGAACTTGAAATTGACCTAGAGCAAACGCATTCTCCATTTAATAGAAAACATTATAGGAATTCTGGATTTTGCTTATTTATAACGACTGATAAGAATGAGATAGCGGATCTTTATATGAATTATGCTAAACAATTTGCTTTATTTGAAGCAGGAAATATTGGTCAATTATTAATGGATCGTCAAGCTGAATTTGATATTGGTTTAGTTCCAATTGGAGGAAACAATTTTGAAAAGATAAAAGAAGATTTCTCATTTACTGGTAGTGATATTTTACTTCATAGTTTCTTTGGAGGTCCTTATAAACATACTTACCTTAGAAAATCAGAAGATCTTTTAAAAGTGAAAACCTCAAACAAAGTGGAACTAGTAGAACCAGAACACAATATAAAGCAACTCCCTACTTCTAAAGGTATTGCCATTATAGGATTAAGTGGACGTTACCCAGAAGCTATTAATATGGATGAATACTGGTTGAATTTAAAGAATGGTAGGCACAGTATAACTCGCCTATCAAAAGAACGCTCTCGTCTTTATGACAACGATGATAGAAGTAGAGAGCAATGGGGGGGATTTGTTCAAGATATTGATCAGTTCGACAGTTTGTTGTTTAATATATCTCCATCCGAAGCAAAAAACATGGATCCTCAAGAGCGTATGGCGCTTCAGACTGTTTGGGAATGCTTTGAAGATGCTGGTTATACAGTAGAGTCATTAAAGAAAAAAGCTCCAGAAGTCGGAGTTTTTGTAGGGGCTATGTGGAATGACTATCAGAACTACGGAGAAAAAGAGTGGGAGAATAATCAGCAAGCCCGAGTAGCATCCATGCATTCCTCAATAGCAAATAGAATTAGTCATTTTTTTGGTTTAATTGGACCTAGCATCTCGGTTAATACATCCTGCTCCTCTTCTTTAACAGCGATTCATTTAGCTCAAGAAAGTATAAAAAGAGGAGAGTGTGATGCAGCTATAGTAGTGGGGGTTAACCTAATTTCTCACCCTTACCACTATGATTCTCTGCAGCAGCAAGGATTGCTCTCTATTAATGATAAGAGCGCGGCCTTTTCGGCTGAGGGTACTGGGTTAATTCCTGGTGAGGGTGTAGGAGCTATATTAATTAAGCCCATAGAAGATGCGATTATTGATAAAGATCAAGTATATGCGCTAATAAAAGGTAGCGTACTTAATCACTACGGAGAAGATTCTAGGTATGGATCACCGAACAAAAAAATGCAAGTGCAATCTATTCAGAAACTGTTGAGTAAAACACAGACACCTGTGGATACAATTGATTATATCGAGTGCGCCGCCACAGGTTCTAGTTTGGCAGATGCTACAGAATATGATGCCATTAAAGAGGTTTTTCAGAAGCAATCTCTGAAAATAGGATCGGTTAAGCCTAATATTGGGCACTTGGAATCAGCATCATCTATGTCACAACTTTCTAAGGTATTACTACAATTTAAAAACGAGAAGATTGCACCTACTATCCATTCTAAGCCATTAAATCCTTTTTTAAAGTCAGAGGATGGGCAGGTAGAAATCATAAATCAGTTAGAGACATGGAAAACAAGCAAGCCTAAGCTTGCCCTCATCAGCTCTTATGGAGCAATGGGATCTATTGGTCACTTACTGGTTAAAGAATATAAGAGAAAGCACACTCGAGAACTAAAAACTTCTCGTCCAGAAGTATTCTTATTTTCAGCAGAATCTAAAGAACAGTTAAAAACATACGCTAAAAAGTTCTTGTCTTACCTGGATCTCTCTGGGATAGATAAAAATATTCATGATATTGCTTTTACTCTTCACGTAGGCAGGAAAAAAATGAAAGAAAGAATGGCCATAATTGCTGAAAACAAAGATGATCTAAAAAACAAGTTAGAAGCGTACATGTCTAATCAATATGTAAATGATGTTTATACTGACAGCTTTGAAGGAGCTGAAGATAGAAACGAATGGACTGGAGAATTCTATAATGCAGAGCAAATTGCGGCTCATTGGATTAAAGGATTGGATGTAGATATTGAAAAGTTTTTTGAAAAAGGACAACGAATATCTTTGCCAACCTATCCATTCGAGAAAGAAAGTCACTGGTACAAAAAAGATACATTGATAAGTCGCAAGGTAGTTGATAAGGATATTTCTAATTATGAAGATATTTCAATGGAAACCTCCAATGAAATTGAAGCCCTAGAGGAGTACCTTTTCGAAATTATTTCTGAGATTACAGAGATCCCTTTTCATCGATTAGATAAAGGAAGTAGTTTTGAAAGTTATGGAATTAATTCGCTTCTAATTACTGCTTTAAATGAAAAATTAGAAAAAGATTTTGGAATAACATCTAAGACCTTATTCTTTGAAAACAGAACTATTGAAGACTTAGCAATTAGTATGAATTCTTTTAAAGAAAAAGCTATCTCAAAAAAGAAGAAATTCAAACCGGCAAACAATGAAAATCAGAACAATTCTCAGATTGAAAATAATGCTGACGAAATGGATAACTACTCTAATAATGATATAGCCATTATTGGAGTAAGCGGAAAATATGCTCAATCAGATGATATAAGTGAATTATGGAAGAATTTGAAGGCAGGAAAAGACTGCATAACTGAAATTCCTTCAGATCGATGGGATAATGAACAGTTCTTTAATAGTGATAAAAGTATTAAAGGAAATATATATGGTAAATGGGGAGGATTTATAAAAGATGTTATTAAATTCGATCCATTGTTTTTTAACATATCTCCTAAAGAAGCGGAGAGAACAGATCCTCAAGAACGATTATTCTTGCAAAACACTTGGGAGTGTATTGAAGATGCTGGTTATACACGGAGTTCTATACAGAGAAAATATCAAGGGGAAGTAGGCGTATTTGTTGGCTCAATGTATCAGGAATATCAATTGTATGGTCATTTAGAAAAGCAGAGCAGTGAGAATGTGGCGCTGGGTTCATCTGCAGGTTCAATAGCAAGCCGTGTATCTTACTTTTTTGATTTTAATGGACCGAGCTTAGCAATTGATACGATGTGTTCTTCAGCTTTAACTAGTCTACATTACGCGGTTGAGAGTGTTAAGCGTAAGGAATGCAAAGTTGCTGTAGTTGGAGGGGTAAACTTACTTTTACACCCTAACAAATACCTTATGCATTCTCAAATGAATATGCTCTCATCTGATGGTCGATGCAGGAGTTTCGGAAAAGGAGGAGATGGTTTTGTACCAGGTGAAGGAATTGGATCTATACTCATAAAACCTCTTAAAGAAGCAATCAAAGATGGAGATAATATTTATGCGGTAATAAAAGGAACAGCTATTAATAATGATGGAAAAACTAATGGCTATACTGTACCTAACCCCAAAAAACAAACGGATGTTATAAAAAAAGCATTGGATAAAGCTCAAGTAAATCCAAGAACTATTACTTATTTAGAAGCACATGGTACTGGAACAGAGCTAGGCGATCCAATTGAGATTCAAGGTTTAACTGATGCTTATAAAGCCTATACAGAAGATAACCAGTTTTGTGCAATTGGTTCAATTAAATCTAATATTGGTCATTGTGAGTCAGCTGCAGGCATTGCAGGATTAACGAAGGTAATTCTTCAACTTAAACACAGTAAATTATTACCTTCCATTCATGCTGATGAAATCAATCCAAATATTGATTTCAAAGAAACCCCCTTTTTTCTTCAAACTAGTTTTAAAGAGTGGGATCAACCTAAAGCTGTAATAGAAGGTGTAGAAGTTCAGTTTCCAAGGAGAGCAGGTATTAGTTCATTTGGTGCAGGGGGAGTAAATGCTCATATAGTTTTAGAAGAATATGTACCAGTTGAACATAATCAAACGAAAATAGAAGATGAACAAGAAGAGCGGTTAATTTTATTATCTGCTAATAGTAATAATGAATTAACAAAGTACGCTGAGAGTCTTTTTAATTTCTTAGAAAGACCATTAAAAAGACTCTCAAAAATTAATAAAGAGGATCTCAGGCAGTATGTGACGGAACAAATTTCAGCCTTGATTGAGGTAGAGTCAACAAGCTTAGATTTTACTGAAGATCTAGGACAAGTACTTGACCCATTTTCTTTCAAGGAATTAGATGAACAACTGAAGAAAAAATATGGTGATGATATTGAGATCCCACTTACTTTTGATGAAGTTAGTATTAATACTATCGTAAATAGTATTTTAGAAGTTCTTGAGCGAGAATGTGAATGGCAAAACGAACTTGAAAATTCTAAGGAAGAGATAACGCGTTTAAAAGATATTTCCTATACTTTAATGGTTGGAAGAGAACCAATGCCTCATCGGTTAGCCCTAATAGTTTCTAGTACAGATGAATTAGCTAAGCAACTGAGTAAATATTTGAGTAATCCAACAGATGTACGCAGCTCGTCGTCTTTACTGGCAGGAGTAAATCAGAATAAGGTAGATGCAATATGGGAAGACAGAGATATAAAAAATGTAGTAACAAAATGGATTAATGAAAAAAGGTGGAAAAAATTAGCGCATTTGTGGATTAAAGGTGTTGATATATCAGGGTCTGAATCGTCACTAGGCTGTAAACGAATTTCATTACCTACGTATCCTTTTATAAATACAAACTCTTACTGGCCATATAGTATAAGAGAAAAAAGAGGAGAACAGGAAAATTTAGAATTAATACATGAGCATAAAGCTAATATGGTAGAGCAATTATCAAGTACAGAAAGCACTCTCACTGCCAAACAAGATACTATAGATACGTGTGTAGAAATAATTTGTGATGCAATAAAATTAACAAAAAGTGATCTCAATGTCTTTAAGTCTTTTAATGAATACGGTGTTGATTCTATACTTATAACCGAAATCTCAGAAAAGATTAAAGATGTTGTAGGTCTAGAAATAAGAGCTGTTGATTTCTTTCAAGCTGCTACTATTGAAGAGTTTTTAAATTCTTTGCCTATAGAAAAATCCATCAAGAAAACCAAAGCTACAATTGTTTGTACTCCAGAAAATATAAGTCCCGAACGACAAGATCGGATAGATGGTGAGTTTTATGAAGAAAAACAACCTAAAGATCATCAAAGTGAGAATGTTCCATTAATTGAGCCTATCGCTATCATCGGGATGAGTGGAAAGATGCCAGGAACGGAGACATTAGATGAATTTTGGGAGTCGATTTGTGACGGAGATTCTCAGATCAGTCTTATACCAAGGGAACGATGGGACTGGGAGCAATATTATGGGGATCCTCTTAACGAAGGGGACTTTACTGATGTTAAATATGGTGGTTTTATCAAAGACATTGATAAGTTCGACAGTAGTTTCTTTGGTATATCCCCTAAAGAAGCTGTATTAATGGATCCTCAACAGAGATTATTCCTAGAAACAACATGGAAAGCCATTGAAGATTCTGGTTACAAATCCTCTGATATAAAAGGAAGTAAAACAGGTGTTTTTGTAGGCGTATCAAATAAAGACTATGATCAATTATTAGCAGAAAATAATGTACCGGTAGAAGCTCATTTGGCTACAGGGAACTCTCACGCTATTTTAGCAAACAGAGTATCATATTTTTATAATTTTAATGGTCCGAGTGAAGCTATCGATACTGCATGTTCTAGTTCAGTTGTTGCTATCCATCGTGCTATAAACTCAATTCACTCTAATGAATGTGATATGGCAATAGCAGGAGGGGTAAACGTTTTATTAACTCCTAAGGACTTTATAACCTATAGAAAAGCAGGGATGCTCTCTCCTACAGATAAAGTGAAAACATTTAACGAAAATGCTGACGGCTATATTCGTGGTGAAGGGGTTGGAGCAATAGTCCTTAAGCCGCTAAGCAAAGCAAAGGCAGATGGAGATAATATCTATGCTGTAATTAGAGGAAGTGCGGTGAATCATAGCGGTAAAGGATATGCTTTGACTGTTCCAAGTGCAGATGCTCAAGCAAAGGTAATTAAAGAATCTTGGCATAAAGCAGGAATTGACCCTTCGACCCTTAGTTATATTGAGGCACAAGGTACAGGAACAAAGATGGGCGATGCAATTGAAATTAATGCATTTAAAAAAGCATTTGAAGGTACGGTTTTTCAACAAAAGTGTGGAATTGGGAGTGTAAAACCTAATATAGGACACTTAGAATCAGCGTCAGGAATGGCATCCATGTTTAAAGTAATTAAATCAATAAACAACAAGGTCATTCCTATGACAGCTAATATTACTGAAATTAATAAGGAAATAGAATTAGCAGATACTCCATTTTATATTTCTGATAAAACGATTCCTTGGGTCACTGAAGTCAATGAAAATGGACAGGACTTTCCAAGAAGAGCTTCGGTCCATTCATTTGGGGTAGGGGGAACTAACGCTCATTTAATTATCGAGGAATATATCCATAGGCAGGAAGGATTAAAAAGTACTAACAATGATGAACATTTACTATTTCTTTGTTCAGCGAAATCAGAAGATCAACTATTGAGTTATGTACGAAAAATAAAAGATCATGTGAAGTGCAATGAAACATTAAGGATCGAGGATTTGATCTATACGTTTCATGTTGGAAGAGAAGATATGGAAGAGAGGATTGCAATAATTATAGATGGCAAAGAGGATTTTCTTAATAAATGCAATCAATTTTTAAGTTCGCCTGATGAAACCTTTGAATCCATTTATAGAAGTTCTCTAGACATGTCTTCATCAAGTTCATTGAATTCTTTAAATAAGCTAACAGTCAGTCCCGACCCTAAATCTTATAATGGTTTAGTAGCTATTGCTAAACATTGGGTACAACTTACTCCTATTAATTGGGATGATTTTTACAACATGAAAGAGGTAAAAAAGGTACCCTTACCTACGTATCCTTTTAAAAAAGTAAAAAGGTGGATTGATTTACCTACCAATAGATCGAATCAACTGGTCAACTCTAATAGAAAGACTGAGGAAATTGGAGATTCCCATAAGATGCATGTTGATACTTCTTTCTTGCGCCATCAATTGGTTAAAGCAGTAGCTGATCTACTTGGATACGATGTTCAGGAAATAAAACCGAATATTTCCTTAGCCTCGATAGGTATGGACTCTGTTAGCGTGATGAAATTACAATACATCCTTGAAAAAGACTTTAATCTCTCTATATCTCTTAAACTATTAAATAACAACTTATCAATTGATGAAATTTTTAAGAACATTTCGGACTTTAAGGTAGATCAAGAACCATTTGACATAGATAAGTTAACTGATAATCAGCTAAATGAGTTATTTTTAGCATTAAATTCCTAAATTTTGTACAGAGAAGATATTCCTTCTCTGTACAAAAACTAGATAAGAAGGAGGGATACGGTGGATTTTATAGAGTTTAAAGACCTCCCTGAGAAAGAGAAGAAACATTATTTAGCTAAACTGCTTTTAGATAATGATAGTGAACTAGATAATAGATTTCCGATAATTAAAAATTCGTTAAAAGATCTGTATAAACCGTTTCCCCTAACCGATATACAAGAATCTTTTTTGGTAGGCAGGAAATTAGTAGACAGTGATAAAATTGGTTGTCATTTTTATTGCGAATTTGAAAAGGGAAATCTTAATGTTAACAGGTTGAAAGATGCTTGGATAAAGTTAGTTCACCATCATATGATGCTTCATACGTCAATTAAATCATCAGGTACTCAAGTTGTCTTGGATGAAGTGCCGGAGTTCGACATGCCAGTTCATGACTTTAGAATGGCTGAACATAAGGATGTTGAGGTGCATAAAACAAAGGTTAGAGACGAGCTTTCTCATAAAGTGTATAAAGCAAGTCAGTGGCCTTTGTTTGATCTCCAGTTCACCTTACTTCCCGAAGAGAATGTGCTTATTCACTTGAGTATTGATGAATGGATTGTAGATGCCGCCAGTGTAGATTTACTTTTGGACCAATGGTATCAGTTATACCATGATCCTAGTTATACATTACCAAGTTTAGATGTCTCTTTTCGTGATGTAGTCATGGCTTGGAAAGAATTCGAGGAATCGTCAGTTTTTCAACGAGATCTTACTTATTGGATGGGCAAACTTGAAAATGCGCCAGGCGGACCATCGCTTTCTATTAATAGAGCTCCGAAGCCTAGAGAAGGGTATTCATACTTTCCGCGCTACCGTTTGGCGGGAGAATTAGAAGAAGATCTATGGGATAGGCTTAAAGAAAAAGCCAAGGAACTAGAAATTTCACCAACCGTTCTTTTGGTCACTTTATTTTCTCAGACTTTAGAAGAATATAGTGAGTCGGACTCTTTTTCATTAATTCAGACTTACTTTAATCGCTTGCCACTTCATCCAAAATTGGATCAAGTGGTGGGGCCGTTTATCTCAACGAATATTTTTATCCCAAACCAAGAAACTAATGATTGGAAAAAGCAAGCTCAAGCTAACCAAAAACAAATGTGGGAGGACTTAGACCATAGTTCTGTTAGTGGTGTTCGTGCTATGCGCGAGTTACGAGTAAAATCCAAGAATAAAGCTGTTCCTAATTTTCCAGTCGTATTTACTAGTATGTTAAATAATGTTGGAAAAGCAGGTCAAGGACGTACCAACTGGTTTCACTACATGACATATAACATTACACAAACACCGCAGGTGTATTTAGATCATCAAGTATCTGAACGAAACGGAGTACTTCACTTTAATTGGGATGTTGCGGAGGGATATCTTTCCCGTCAACTAGTAGAGGACATGTTTAAAAGGTATCAAGATCGTTTGCGAGACATCGTAAAGGAGGATGAAGAAGATACTTCTTCCATGATTTTTTCTTCATTTGAGCTTACAGATTTACAACAAACCTATGTCATAGGACGCCTTCAAGATGGAAATGAACAAAGCTGTCAGATATATCAAGAGTTTCAGGTTGAACAGCTAAATGTTTCTCGTCTCCAAAAGGCATGGCAACAACTTATTGAACACCATGAAATGTTACAAGCAGTTGTTCACGAAAATGGGACACAAGAGATTTTAGACCGTGTACCGGTCTATGACATTCCAGTTCATGTTGTGCAAAGCGTTCCAGAGATGGAAGTACGAGTTCAGCAGGTACGAGAGGAATTACAGGAACAAGTTTTCCCATTAGGGAAATGGCCATTGTTCGACCTCCGTGTCACACAAGGTTCAGAGGCCTCTTATGTACATTTGTGTACCGATGCGTTGATTGCCGATGGGGCAAGTCTATCTTTACTATATCAACAGCTTATGAACCTTTATAACAATCCAAAGACCGAGCTTCTGCCACTAGAGATGTCTTACTGTGATTATTGCAATCATATACGAGAAGAGCGTCAGTCAATAAAAGGACAAAAGGCGCGTGAATATTGGGAAAGGAAAATGGACACGATTGTATCGGGTCCTCAACTATCGTCACAAATTGATGCCTCTCGTACCGTCATGCAAGGAGTGGTATCAGACTGGCAAGCCTTGAAGGAAAAGGCGACCCGACGTGACGTAAAACCAGGAACAGTTTTACTTACAGCTTTTCAAGAAGTTCTGGCTGCTTACTTTGGAGAGGCCTTCACTACTGTTGTAGTAAATTGGGACCGTCCTCCTATTCATGAACAGGTAAAGGATATTATAGGAGATTTTACGACGCTTAGTTATGTTGAATCGCGATCAACCGAACAATCATTCACACATAAAGTGCTGTTAAACGAAAAAGAAATAAAAGAAGATCTCTCACATCGCTCGGTTAGTGGAATGCATGGGCTTCGAAAACGTGCGATGAGTCAGAAGAGCGGGGGCTTTCTTTCTTTTCCTATTGTATTCACGAATCTTGTGGATGACGATAAAATAAGCCTCGCTCCTGGATGGGAGATGGGGAAAAGCTTCTCTAAGACACCAGGGGTATACCTAGATATGATCCCTGTAGAAAAAAATAACGCACTTCATTTTCATTGGGACCTAATGGAAGGGCTACTACCATTAAATGTTGTACAAGCGCTTTTTAGTCGGTACAGCGAACGATTAGCTGAGCTAGCTTCAGATGAAGAAAAATGGGAGGAACAGGCGTTGGAAAGACAAACAAGTACCTCCGGTACAATCCATGAGTGGTTTGAGCGACAAGTGACCACGTATTCACAAAATATTGCGCTCAAATGGAATCAAGAAGTGGTGACGTATCAAACGCTCAATGAACGTTCTAATCAGTTAGCTCGTTACCTACAGTCTCAAGGTGTCGGCCCCGAAGTAATGGTAGGTGTTTGTGTGGAACGCTCACTAGATATGATGGTCGGAATATTGGGGATTTTAAAGGCGGGAGGTGCGTATGTACCTCTAGATCCTGCTCAACCGAAGGACCGACTTGCCTATATCTTGGCGGATTCTGATGTTTCTCTAGTATTAACCAAGGAAACCGTTCTTTCCTCTCTACCTGAAACGAAAGCGACTCTTATTTGTCTGGACAAAGATCGTGATCTTTGGTCAACTCGACCAATTACGAATTTGCATGTGCCTATGAATATAGATAACCTAGCCTATGTTATTTATACGTCTGGTTCAACAGGAAGACCTAAGGGCGTGTTAGTGACGCATCAAAACGTCGTTCGTCTGATGCGGGAAACTGAAGAATGGTATCACTTTAATGAATCCGATACCTGGACACTGTATCATTCGTATGCGTTTGACTTTTCAGTATGGGAAATATGGGGAGCTTTATTGTATGGGGGAAAATTAATTATTGTTCCTTATAAGACAAGCCGATCTTTTGAGTCTTTCTATAGGTTATTAATAGAAGAAGGAGTGACCGTCTTAAATCAAACGCCAACGGCATTTCGTCAGCTAATGAGGATAGATGAACAGCAGGATTCCAAATCTCTTTCTTTACGATATATCATTTTTGGAGGCGAAGCGTTAGACCCACGTATCCTTGAAGGTTGGTTTGAACGTCATGGAGACCAAAGTCCTCAGCTAGTAAATATGTACGGGATTACAGAAACTACAGTACATGTCACGTATCGTCGAATGACAAAAGGAGACGTTACTTCACCGACTAGTGTTATCGGTAGTCCTATACAAGACCTGCAGGTCTATATCTTGGATGAAGATCTCCAACCAGTGCCGAGAGGTAGCGTGGGGGAAATGTATATAGGCGGAGCTGGGGTAGCAAGAGGCTATTTGAATCAAGATCAATTGACAAAAGAACGATTTATTTCAAGCCCATTTAAATCGACAGAACGTCTTTATAAAACAGGAGATCTCGCTCATTATACAGAAACTGAGGAACTAGCTTTTGCGGGCCGAAACGATAATCAAGTTAAAGTACGAGGATTTCGGATTGAATTAGGCGAAATTGAAGCGGTACTAAAAACACATCATTCCATACAAGAAGCGGTAGTAACAGTCATAAATGATAAACCACAAGAAAATAGTATTGTTGCTTATGTAGTCTTAAGAGAACCATTTACTTCAAAAGAAATCAGAAAATTCATGAGGAGAAAAGTTCCTCAATATATGGTTCCAAATATTATTACAGAAGTACAAGAAATTCCGTTGACTTTAAATGGAAAGCTAGACTATAAAGGTTTATCGAAAAAAATGATAGCAAGTGAAGGGAAAGAGAATGATGAAAAGATGAATATCAAATCAATTCTTGACAAAGTTGCTGACTGTTTTAAAGAAATTTTAAACGTTCCTGAAATTGATATAAATGCCGACATTTTTGATCTTGGGGCGACTTCACTTACAATCGTAAACGTTGCAGAAATTCTTAAAGAAAAACACAATATATCATTACCTATTGAGGTGTTACTAGAAAATTCAACTGTAAAAGAGATAGCAACATACTATTCCAAGAAAAAAAGTCCGGAATCTACACGCAAAGTAAAGGAGAAGAACGATAATAGATCACTAATAAATCACGATGTTCAAACTAATTCCACTCCATCCATAATTAATCTTAACGATGCGAATATTCATCCGAGTTATCTTACGGCTTATTCAGCAAAACAAGAATTTACAAACAAATCTGTAAAAATTGACGAACTTAATGAACTTCTAAGTCTACTTCAAGTTCAAAAAATAGGTGGAAATAACAAATATTTATATCCTTCCGCAGGAGGTAAATATCCTATCCAAACTTATGTACACATTAAAGAAAACGGAGTAACTGGTTTGGACGCTGGTGTTTATTATTACCATCCACAGCTTCATAAACTTTATATGATGTCTGAGGGCGATAATATTAAGGGAGATGCTTTTTCTTCTTATCACCGGGATATCTATAAGTCTTCTAAATTTGCTATTTTCTTTATTGCTGAAATGGCTGCAATTCAGCCTTTCTACAAAAAGTTTAGCGATAGTCTCGTTATATTAGACACAGGGTATATGAGTCAACTATTAATGAGCAACCAATTTCATTCTAATATTGGAATTAGTCCAGCTTTTGGTGTGAATTTTGATTCAATATCAAGACACTTTAATCTTAGTCACACTCATAAGTTTGTTCATTGTTTATTAGGTGGTCAAGTGGACTACGAAGAGTATACAAATAAAGAACTACTTAAAATTAATGAGACCACTTTACTTAAACATACCAATACCTCTTTAATTAATCCAAATGATATTAAGAAGTTATACGGGCAAATGGATTACCACAGGTTATCAGAAGAAGAAATTCAAGTCATGTCTAAAGAAAAGCTTCACATTAGAAAGGATATTTCCACAAGCGAACATGTTAAATTAAGGAAAATCGAATATAATGATGCTGATTATCTTGCTCGTTCTAGTCAGAGAGAATATGAAAATAAAAAAATTTCATTAGATAAAATTGGTAAACTATTATCTCTAGTAAAGAATTATGGAAACCAAGGACAAAGACTCTATTCTACTCTAGATCAAGACCCCTTACTACAAATATATATATATGTAAAAGCCAATAAGGTCGAAGGGCTTAATGAAGGGGTATATAAATATAATAAAGATACACACTGTTTAACTGTAATTAACAGCTCTCACAGCATTCCTGTTAATAAAAGTTATACACCTTTTAATAGACCACACCTTAGTGACGCAGCTTTTTGCATGTATCTTACAATGGATTTACATAATAATGTTTTTCCAAAGGTGTCTTTGCATGCTTCACTATTAGAAGCGGGGCAAGTAGGGCAATTATTAATGGATAGACAAGCTGACTTTAATATAGGGTTGGTTCCAGTCGGTGGAGTAAATTTCGATGCTTTAAGTGATTACTTTGAAATTCCCAAATCAAATTTTTTAGTCCATAGCTTTATCGGCGGATATTTTACTTCTGCACATAAAAAAACCAATTCTCTCTCAAGTTTCAAAATGAACAACATTAGCTCAGAAAAAATACAAAATGAAGAAATAACAAATACTAAAGATCATGACGTTGCTGTAATAGGTATGAGCGGAAGGTACCCACAAGCATCTGATTTAGAGACTTTATGGCAAAATCTTATTTCATCAAAAGACTGCATTGAAGAAGTTCCTAAAGAACGTTGGAATTCAAATGAATTTTATAATAGCGGTGAGAAGAATAAAAATTCTAAGAGTAAATGGGGAGGGTTCTTGGAAGATATTGATAAATTTGATTCTTTATTTTTTGCAGTACCACCCAGTGAGGCAAAGTATATGGATCCTCAAGTACGTTTGTCACTTGAAATGGTATGGCATACACTGGAGGATTCTGGATACACAGTTAGTAGGTTGAGGGAACTACAAGAAAAGGGTGAGAAAGTAGGAGTTTTTATAGGAAGCATGTACCAACATTATCACCTACTTGCAGATTCTAACGATCTTAAAGCTATGTTGTCTATTCAGTCCTATTCTGCAATAGCGAATAGAATATCACATTTTTATAATTTTCAAGGACCTAGTGTTGCAGTCGATACAGCGTGTTCTTCTTCATTAATGGCTCTTCACTTAGCAAAGGAAAGTATTCAAAGAGGCGAATGTACGACAGCTATTGTGTTAGGGGTAAATTTAAGTCTTCATGCTGGTAAATACGTATCCCTATCTGATTTAGGTTTACTAGGAAGTAGTCCACAAAGTAGGAGCTTTCACAATGGCGATGGATTTGTTCCAGGGGAGGGGATTGGAGCCGTTCTCTTAAAGTCTTTACCAACAGCAGAAAGTAGACGAGATCGTATTTACGGTGTCATTAAAGCTTCTGAAACAAATCACAGTGGAAACGCGGGTGCATATTCTTCTCCTAGCGTTACTGCACAACATAACCTAATCAGAGAAACTCTCCTCAATAATAACCTCTTACCAGAGAGTATTAGTTATATTGAATCTGCTGCTAATGGTTCTCCTATAGGAGATGCCGCAGAAATGGAGGCCTTAACAAAGGTATTTTTAGAAACTAAAAATGAAAAGCAATACCCAATAGGAACCATTAAGTCTAATATTGGACATTTAGAGGCTGCTTCAGGAATATCACAATTAACAAAAGTCATGTTGCAGTTAAAGCACAAAAAAATTGTTCCTACTCTTCAATTTGAGAAACTTAACCCGTTTATTGAATTAGAGAATAGTCCTTTCTATTTTCAGTCTGCAGTCGAGGAATGGAAAAGACCAATTATAGAAGAGGATAGTACGAAAGAATATCCTTTACGAGCAGGTATATGTTCATTTGCTGCTGGAGGTACAAATGTTTTTATGGTTGTAGAAGAATATCAGCAATCTGCACTAACACAAATAAAATCTGGAGACATTAGTGATAGACTGGTTGTTCTCTCAGCTAAGAGTGAACAGCAGCTTATACAGATAGCAAAACAACTTCAAGTCCATTTAGTTTCTAATCCAAATATACAATTAGAAAGTCTAGCTCATACTCTTCTATATGGACGGGAGCACATGGAGAATAGAATAGCTTTTATTGCAGATTCTATCACCACACTTACTCAACAATTAGAATTTTTCCTCTCGGAATCGTGGGAATCAAAAAACATTTTTAAAGGAAGTTTTGCTTCTCAGAAAAGCGATCTGGAATTATTCGAAGATGATTCTGACTATCAATCACTTCTAGATATATGGATGAAAAAAGGAAATTTAGAAAAAATAGCTACACTATGGGTTAAAGGTATTTCATTAAACTGGGAAATTTATCGTTATGTTAAGGAAGGTACAGTCATTTCACTTCCAGGTTACTCATTCTTAAGGGAGTCACATTGGATTACTGAGGATTACTCTTCTAAAGAACTTATGGACGTAGATTTCGATAAATCTAAAGAAGTCATTTCAGTAATTGAAAAAAACAATACGCTTAATTCTATTCATAAAGGAGAAGAATTCCCTAAAAAAAATCTCCAAGAAATAGTGACAAATGAGGTATGTAAGCTATTAGAAATAAGTAAAGAAAAACTTGATTTTAATAGACCTTTAATGCAGTACGGGTTTAATTCTTTATATGCTATGAAGCTAGTTAACGTACTTAAAGAATCTAATATTAATGTAACGGTTAAAGAGCTTTTTGAAAAATCTACTTTAGACAATATTGTTAATTCGTTACCTCAACAAAAATTTGAAGATGATTTGGTTATTGCTTATAAAGAATCGGCAGCTGTTTCAGAAAGAGAGTCGCTGGAAGACAGAATTATTTATACGTTAACTTCTGAAGTCGCAAAAGGTACATTTACTGCAGAAGAGGCAGCAGAAATTGACCGTAAAATCTTTAATAGTGATTGGAGAGAAGACAATGAAATATCCAAGTCGCGAAGGAATATATAAAAAAGTTGAGCATAATGAGATGGAAATAGGTACTGCTATTAAGCATTTAAATACTAAATTTCCCTCTGCTTCTAATGCGGAAAGTAGTCAACTAGCAAATTTTGATCTGTCTAAAGGGCAACAAGCCCTTTGGACTGTTTATAAATTATTTCCTAATGCCACAGCTTATAATATCCCAATGGCATATCAATTAAATTTAGATTTTGATGCAGAGGCATTTTTTCATGCTTTACAGTCAGTAGTAAATAAGCACCCTTCATTACGAACTATATTCAAGGATGATGGTGATAACTCGAGTGTTCAGCAGTATATCCAAGAATCTCTGGAGGTTCCAGTTCATCATGTGACTATAAATGATGATAGTAACGAAGCTTTAATGAATAATATGAAAAGAGAGGCATATAAACCTTTCATTTTAGAAGAAGGTCCATTAATTAATGCTTCCGTATACTATGTTGAAAAAAAACCAGCAGCAATATTAATCAATATTCACCACATTATTTTTGATGGAATGTCCATGCAAATTTTAATGAAAGACCTACAAGACTTCTATGTACAATGGAAAGCCAATAATGAAATACCACAATTTCAAAAAGAATCAAAGTCCTTTAAAGATTTTGTGATTTGGGAGGATGGTTTAATAGGTAGCGATAATGGAAAGAGTTCAAAGGAATACTGGTTAAATTCTTTAAAAGAGACTTTACCCCAAGTCGATCTTCCATTTACTAAGAACGAAAAAGAGACTATAAAATTTAAGGGAGCTAATTATTCTATACCGATTGAAAAAGACTTGCTAGAAGACCTTAAAGACTTTTCTTTTGGTCATTCTCACTCCTTATACAGCATAATGTTGTCTGCATATTCATTATTATTAAAAAAGTATACAGAGGAAACCATTGTAATTGGTATCCCAATGGCAAATAGAGTAAAAGCAAAATTTGAAGACGTAATAGGATTATTCATGAATATGACTATATTGGAGAATAGAGTGGAGAATGAGGATACATTTCTTTCATTAGTAAAGAGAAATGAGTCTAAGTTATATGAAGTTATGGAGCATTGTTCTTATCCGTTACATCAGTTATCGATTGATGCAAATAAATCCAAGTTATTTAACACTGCTTTTTATTATCAAAATTGGGTTGGAGATATAGAAAAAATTAATACAAAAGAAAATTCTTTTTTAGGAGAACCAATTTTAGATATCCATCAACAAGGAGAGTTTGACTTAACGTTAGAGATAATTGAATCGGATGAGAAAAGTAGTATTTGTTTTAAATATAACCCTTCAGTATACGATAGATTGATTATTGAGAAATTAGCTCAACATTATATAAATTTACTTAAGAACGTTCTTGTTAGTCCAGATCATAAACTGTCTTCTTTTCAGGTTTTAACACAAGAAGAAATAACAAACACTATATATAAATGGAATGATAATGAATTCAATTATGATTCTAATTGTTGTACACATGAGTTATTTGAAGAGATGGCTCTCTTACACCCTAATGCCAAAGCTATTTCTGTTGGAGAAGCAACTATGACATATAGTGAACTTGATAATTATTCCAATCGATTGGCCAACCATTTAAATAGACTTGGAGTTAAACAGGGTGACCTAATTGGTGTCTATTTGACCAGAAATCCTAAACTACTTGCCTCATTGTTTGCCATACATAAAGCAGGAGCTGCATATGTTCCTCTAGATCCCATTTATCCAAAAGATCGTTTGGAGTATATGATAAATCACAGTGAATTAAAATATGTTATTACTGAGTCGCAATTATCAAAAGATCTAAGTATAGATGGAATAACGCAAATAAAATTGGATTCGAGTAGTATAGACATTGATACTGAGAGTGCGATTGTCTTAAATAAATATTCAATTGCAATGGAGGATACAGCCTATGTTATATATACTTCAGGATCAACTGGTCAACCAAAAGGTGTAGAAGTTTTACATAAAGGCTTGTCAAATTTTCTGTCCTATATGAGAAAGAAGCTTGACATCCATCCAAGTGAGAAATTCTATTCTTTGACTACCATATGCTTTGATATCGTAGGCTTAGAATTATTTTTACCTTTAATAAGTGGAGCTTCTGTAGAGGTAGGTACAGATGAGGATATTAGAGATGGTTTAGCTATAAAGAAGATAGTTGAAGAAAAAAATATTGATGTAATGCAAGGGACGCCATCTAATTGGCGAATGATTAAAGAGTCAGGATGGATACCAAAATCTCACATGAAGTTACTTGTGGGTGGGGAAAGAGTAGATGAAGATATTAAGCAATTCTTAACTCAACAAAATTCGAAAGTATGGAACGTCTACGGACCTACAGAGACAACAATCTGGTCTACCATTAGCTCTCTTACAAATCATAGTCCTATCACTATAGGTCGTCCAATAGGCAATACCAAAGTCTATATATTGAATTCTAGCTTAATTCCAGTTCCAAACGGAGCGGTAGGTGAGCTATATATTGCAGGAGACGGCTTAGCAAAAGGATACTATAAAAATAATGAGTTAACACAAAAGAATTTCATCCCAAATCCAATGATCCCTAATTCGATTATGTATAAAACGGGTGATTTAGTACGCTATTTAAAAAATGGTGAGATTGAATACATCGGTAGAAGCGATCAACAAGTTAAGCTAAGAGGATTTCGTATGGAATTAGGTGAAATAGAAACATTAATAAAATTAAATTCAAACATAAACGAAGCTGTTGTCGTATTAAGAAATAACAAACAAAATGTACCTCAACTAGTAGGATTTATAAAGCAGGAAAAGATCGGATATAAAGAGTTTGTAGAACAACTACTACAAAGTCTATCCTCCAAGTTACCTGAATATATGATTCCTTCAAAAATTATTACAGTTAGTCAATTCCCTCTTACTCTGAATCAAAAAATTGATCGAAAACTATTAAGAGATTTAGATGAAGACACTATCAGATCGACTTTCGAGATAAATACAGATTTAGAGAATTTAACATCTGAGGCTCCAGAGGTTATTACAGACAGTTATCTTCAAAAGGCTATGGAAAATTCATTAGTTGAAATAATCTCTTCTACGAACAATATAGAGCGGCTTGATGTAGATACTTCACTGAACATAGGTGAATATGGTTTTGACTCTATATCATATACAAAATTGGCTAAGATAATTTCTGAAAAATATGAGATAGATATAAAACCAAATATCTTTTATCAGTATTCAACTATTGAATCTTTAGCTCAGCACTTTGTCAGTCACTATCAAGAGAAGCTAGAAGCCCCATTATCGCTATTACTTAAAAGTGAGGCAAGAATAGGGTCAAATAGTAAATTAAAAATGAAAATAAGTAAAAATGCGCCGACTTTTACAGATGAACCAATTGCCATTGTAGGAATGTGGGGGAAAATGCCTAAGAGTCACGACCTTGATGAGTTTTGGGATTCACTTATTAAAGATAAAGATTTGATCGAGGTAGTACCCGCTTCAAGATGGGATTGGAGAGTGTACGAAGGAAATCCATTAAAAGAAGAAAATAAAATTAGTTCGAAGTGGGGAGGATTTATACCCGACATTGATAAATTTGATCACACTTTTTTTGGGATTTCTCCTTATGAGGCCAATTCAATGGACCCACAACAAAAACTAATTTTAGAAAGCGTATGGAAAACAATTGAAAATGCAGGTCATAAACCATCAGATCTTTCGGGCTCTGCTACTGGTGTCTTCATAGGTTCCAGTGGTTCTGATTTTATGGGTAATATCGGAACCGAAATAGGAAACTACACCTTAACTGGGATCGCACGAAGTGTTTTAGCTAATAGGGTCTCCTATTTATTAAATTTAAGTGGTCCTAGCGAACCCGTTGATACTGCCTGCTCTAGTGGCTTAGTAGCTATACATAGAGCTATTACAGCGATCCGGAACGGAGAGTGTGAGCAAGCAATTGCAGGAGCAGTTAATGTAATCACAAGTCCATTTGCAAGTATAGCAGCTAGTAAAGTAGGTATGTTAAGTGTAGATGGTAGATGTAAAGCTTTTGACTCTAGCGCTAATGGTTATGTTAGGGGTGAAGGGGTAGCAACTGTACTTTTAAAACCACTTTCAAAGGCTTTGGAAGACCATGACTATGTTTACGGTGTTGTCAGAGGTTCTGCGGTTAACCATGGAGGAAAAGCTAATTCTTTTACTGCGCCAAACCCTAATGCGCAAGCTGATTTATTACTAAAAGCTTATCAAAAAGCAGGTGTTAATCCGTCTACTGTTTCATACATTGAAGCACATGGAACTGGTACAGAGCTTGGAGATCCTATCGAAACAGATGGGTTAAGATCTGCTTTCAATCTGTTGTATAAAGAATGGGGTATTGAAGGCTCTAATCAACCGCACTGCGGAATTGGATCAGTAAAGAGTAACATAGGGCATTTAGAAGCGGCAGCTGGAATGGCTGGTTTCATTAAGATCTTATTAAGTATGCAAAATGAGATGTTGACATCTAATATTCACTTAAAGGAGAAAAATCCTTATATTAATTTAGACCAGAGCCCATTTTATTTAGTAGGTAAAAAAGAAAAATGGGATGCACTAAAAGACGATAATCAAAATGATGTTCCACGTATTGCCGGAGTAAGTTCTTTCGGTTTCGGAGGAAGCAACGCACATATTGTTCTTGAGGAGTACGAGCATAAATTGAAACTTAATAATGACGAAAATTCATATATTGTACCAATTTCTGCTCAAAATGAAGATGAGTTAAGAGTTGTAGCTAGTGACTTAAGGAATTTTTTAACGAATGAAAAACCTGCTAAACAAAAGACTCTCTATACTATTAGAAATATATCGTATACCCTTACGGTTGGTAGGCAAAGTATGAAGTCAAGGTTTTCTACCGTTGTATCCACTGTGGAAGAGTTAGTAGATCGTTTGGATCAATTTTTAGAATCAAAAGATAACGATTTATTTTTCACTTATACTCTGAAAAAAAGAGAGTCCCATACAGGTCTACTAAAGAAGCAAGAAATAGACGATTTGGTATCAGAGAAGAAACTAGAAAAGATAGCTTATCAGTGGACAAAAGGTAACTTTAATTTGAACATTCTTTATAAAGTAGAAGAAAACAAATCATTTCAGAGACTTCCATTGCCAGCTTATGCTTTGATGGGGGAACCATATTCTTTAGTACGAAGTAATCAAAAAAATGAGAGTGTAGAACGTCATGATGCAAAGCATCCAATGTTAAATCAATATGAATTATTAACTGAGAATGTTTATTCACTTTCTCTTACTGGAGATGAATACTTTATAAGAGATCATGTTGTTAATCTCCAAAAAGTTATGCCTGGAGTAGCTTATTTAGAGACGTCCTTAGCAGCTTATAAGAATATATCTCCCCAAAATAAAGTTAACTTAATTAAGAACATTGTTTGGTCAAAGCCCCTTATTTTTAAGGGAGAAAGTCATCAAAATTTAGAAATTCATTTTGATGAAAATAAACAAGCAGATTTTTCTTATATTTTCAAGTCACAAGAAGATATTCTTACAAGTGGAAAACTCGCTTATAAAGAGAATTTAGAAAAACACCCTCCTTTAGATCTAGCGGCTATTGAAGAGCGTTGTACACATAAGAAGAATGGTGATGACTGTTATCAATTATTTAAAGAAAATGATTTTGACTACGGTCCCTCATTCCAGGTAATTGAAAACATAAATCATAGTGATACTGACTCATTAGCGCTTATTAATTTGCCAGCTGATAATAAACAAATAAAAGGTTATACGCTACACCCTTCTATAATGGATGGGGCTCTACAAACCATTATTTTATTGTTAGGGGAAAGAGATAACCAGGAGTTACTTCTGCCTTTTGCAATAGAAGAAGTACAAATACACCAATCACTCTTAGAGAAATGTTATGTCTATGGAGTCTTAAGAAAAGATACAGGTATGGTTCGTAAATATGATATTTATCTAACAGACTTATCTGGGAATATATTAGTGTATATCAAAAATTACTCACTACGTATGCTTAAAAAACCGGAGAAAGATAAAGTACAACCAATCCATTACTATCAGCCAACTTGGATAAAAAGTATCGGAGAGACGAAACAAGATGCTTACACAAAAAATGAGATAGAAATTGTCTTTGATAATAATCCATCTCGATATTCTGAATGGATAAGCAAGGATAACGTTATATTAGTTAAATGGGGGGATAATTTTAATCAAGAAGATTCAATGATTTATTCTATTGACCCTATGAATTATAAGGACTATGAACTTCTAATAGAAAATATAAAAAAAGAACTTTCGTATATACCTGAGAAGATAAGTATTTTTTGGGCGTTGTCTTCAGCGGGTTTTACACTTGATCAAAAATTGACTTATAGTGCTGAGGGGGTATTTTTACTAGCCAAAACAATTATAAGTCGAGGGGTTAAACGCGCTGATATTTCATATGTTTATGATTGCGAATCTAGTGATCAAAGCGTTTTATTTGATCAGGCATTGAGTGGGTTAGCAAAAACCATCAATATTGAGCAACCAGGAGTCAGTGTTAGGTGCATAGGAATCGAGAGTATTACTGAAAATGCAAATAAATTATATGCATTAATACAAAAAGAAAGAGCACTTAAATCTAAAGAGGTTCGATATATAAATGGCGAGCGGTATATAAGTTCTATTGTAAAGGTTAAAAATCAGAAACCTCTTAACAATGATTCATTATTTATTGATGATGGTGTATATGTTATTTCTGGCGGTACAGGAGTGATAGGGTTATTCTTGGCAGAAAATATAGCTCAACAAGCCAAACGTCCAAATTTATTTTTATTAGGTAGATCAGAACTATCTTTAGAGCTTAAAGAGAGACTCGAGTATCTAGAAAAATTAGGTGCGAACATAAATTATCTACAAATTGATGTATCAAAAAGCGAAGAGGTTCAACGTGCTTTTGAGATTATAAAGGATAAGCATGAGCAAATAACTAGTGTTTATCATGCTGCGGGCATGATAAAAGATTCTTTTATTTTGAACAAGCCTTTGAAAAACTTTAGACAAGTCATAAAACCAAAAGTGTTCGGTGTTATAAATTTAGAGAAAGCAATCAAAGCTTTTAATGTAGAGTATTTTATTCTTTTTTCCTCAATTACAAGTATTACAGGGAACATAGGTCAGAGTGATTATGCATATGCAAACAGTTTCCTTAACGAGTTCGCTGAATGGATGGAAAATAGGAAGGATACCACAGTAAAGACAATCTCAATTAGTTGGCCATTATGGAAAAATGGAGGCATGAAAGTTGATAACACTATAACTGAGATGATGGAGAAAGAATGGGGCATTTTACCTTTAAGTGACGAACATGCATTAAATACGATTAACATTGCAACTAAACAAAATATGAATCACATAATACCAATGGAGGGCGATGCAATGAAAATTGAAAAATCTTTGCAAATAGAAGAGGTTAAAGAGGATAAAAAGAATGAAACTCCTGACATAAATCATGAACCAGTGTTTAATCAACAAGAATTACAAAAATTAACGGTAGATTATTTAAAAGAAATTATTTCTAATGCTACAGAAGTACCGAAATTTAAAATAGATGAAGAAGAACCTTTTGAAGTGTACGGTATTGACTCTGTCATGATCCTAAAGCTTAATTCAGAGCTTGAATCATTATTTGGTGATATTTCAAAAACACTATTTTTTGAGTATCAAAATACTGCTGATCTTGCTAATTATTTTATTGAAGATCACAGTACTCAATTAGTTGAACTTTTAGGTCTCAATAACAGTAGTGAGAAAGTGAGTGAACAGATAGAAAGAGCTGAACAAGAAGGCCACTCTAGAGACAATAAGACTACTGATGTAATACAAACAAAAAAGACAGAGAATCTAGAAAGCGAGCAAATAGAAAAACCTAAAGAGCATGTAGAAAATAAGAGTTCTTCTAGTTTTAATCATCAAACACTCGATGATGATATTGCTATCATTGGGATTGACGGTCAGTACCCAATGGCAAAGAATTTAGATGAGTTTTGGGAGAATTTAAAAGAAGGAAAAGATTGTATCACTGAGATACCAAGCGATAGATGGGATTACAAAAAATATTACACTGAACTAAAAGGGGAGAGAGGAAAAACATATTCAAAGTGGGGAGGTTTTTTAGAAGATATAGACAAGTTCGACCCGTTATTTTTTAATATTTCACCTTTAGAAGCCCAAATGCTCGATCCTCAAGAAAGATTATTTATTCAGACGGTCTGGCATACAATTGAAGATGCGGGATATACACGAAAAAAATTAGTGAATAAAAATGTTGGTGTATATGTAGGCGCGATGTGGGGACAGTATCAATTATATGGTGGAGAAATTGAAGAAGGTGTTGTAGTAACACCAACTTCTTCTTATGCGTCCATCGCAAATAGAGTATCGTATTTCTTTGACTTTAATGGTCCTAGTCTCACTCTAGATACAATGTGTTCATCATCTCTAACTACTATTCACTTAGCATGCGAAAGTATTCGAAATGGTGAAATAGATATGGCTATTGCTGGTGGTGTTAATCTAACAGTGCATCCTAATAAACATATTTTCCTCAGCCAAACCAAATTTGCTTCTTCAGATGGATTATGCAGAAGTTTTGGGGAGGGTGGCGATGGTTACGTTCCAGGTGAAGGAGTGGGCGCTGTTTTACTAAAGCCTTTAAAAAAAGCTATTGAAGACAACGATCAAATTTATTCAGTTATTAAAGGATCTGTAGTCAATCACGGTGGCAAAACGAATGGCTATACAGTTCCTAATCCTAAAGCACAGGAGAGTCTCATAGAAAAAGCATTAATTAAATCTGGTGTTGATCCGAGAACAATTAGTTATATTGAAGCCCATGGAACAGGGACAGCTTTAGGGGATCCTATAGAGATAAATGGTATTAGTAAAGCTTTTGGTAAATACACAAACGATAAAAATTATTGTGCAATTGGTTCTGTAAAATCAAATATTGGGCACTGTGAATCTGCTGCAGGAATTGCTGGTATTACAAAAATGATTCTTCAATTAAAACACAAGCAATTAGTTCCATCTATTCACTCTGAGGTTCTGAACCCTAATATTAATTTTAAGGAAACACCATTTAGCGTTCAACAAAAATTAGAGGACTGGATCCAGCCTGTGGTTACTGTGGATAATTTAGAAGTATCGGTTCCTAGAAGAGCAGGGATTAGTTCGTTTGGAGCCGGCGGGGCCAATGCTCACATTATTCTAGAAGAATATGTACCAAGCATTGTAGAAATTGAGGAGGAACCATCGCGACAGCTATTAGTTCTCTCAGCACGGAATAAAGAACAACTTAACGAATATGCGAAAGAAATGGTTGATTTTTTATCACAGCAACAAAATCCGATTAGACTTTTCCAGTTTTCTGAAGAAAATGATTCAAAAGGACAGGCTATTCTTAACATTAAAAATGCGATATTTGAGGAATTATCGAATGTTTTAACAGTCTCACAGTCAGACTTAGACATTTACAGCTCTTTTAATGAATATGGGATGGACCATTTCGAACTAAAGGCTTTAAGCAAAACACTCAAAGCAAAGTACAATCTTAATTTAGATATTAATATAGAAGACAATATTTCTTCCATATTAGAACAAGTAAATCCGCCTAAGACTATGTCACGTAAAAACTCTTCTTCTAAGGTCTTATTTTCTGATTTAGCTTACACTTTACAAAGTGGTCGTGAAGAGATGGAAGAAAGGCTAGCTATTGTGGCATCTTCTGAAGACGAGGCAATAGAAAAATTATTAGAGTACTATAAGGGGAATAAAAATAGTACTGACTTCCATCAAAATAATATTAATCAATCCATTGGAGAAACAGGATTTTTATTTTCTGGAAAAGAAGGTATGAACTTCATTAAGGATTTAATTCTAAATAAAAAACTAGATAAATTAGCACATCTTTGGGTGTCAGGTATTCAGATTGATTGGGATTTACTGAATGGGAAATTACCAAAAAAGAAGGTGACAGCACCAAAATACCCTTTTGCTAAAGAAAGGTGCTGGGTAACAGATGACTTCCCATTAATAAAAGGTAATACCAATATTCATCCATTTGTTCATGAAATTGATGCGAATCAAAGTTTAATAAAAGGTGGGGTCGTTTACAAAACATCGTTATCAGACGGTATTAAAGAAAAGATAACCAACCGTTACAGTTTTAAAGTATTAATATTAGAAACAATTAAAGCTTCTCTTGAACATGTTAACGAAAACGTTGCAATACAAGATCTAGAGTTATTTCAACCCAACATAGTAAGTAGTGAAGACAACTATCTTTACATTCATCTAGAAAGAAAGGATGGACTAACGAAATTCAATATAAGTCTATATAAAGAGGAAAAGACACTTGCTAGAGGTATTGCTAAGTACGATGGACAATTGCTTGCTGATAATCCCATTGCTATTTCTAATCTGTTCGATAGAACAAAAGATGGGATTACAGAAACTTACTCTAAAGACGGTTTAAAAATTGAAAGTAAATACACCGATCGAGAAATGGTAATAGAATGGAAAATTGATAATAAATCTCAAGATTATTACTATGACTCTACTGTCGTATCTGAGGTACTGAAAATTATCGAGAATTGTTTTGGTATGAATATAGAGGAAGGATTAAGAAACATAAATGCAATATCCTCCTTCCGTGATCTAGGAACCAAGGGCCTAATATACGTTCAAAAAGAGCGAGATCAAATTGTCAATATCACATTCATTAACGACAATGGTGATATTTGTTCGAAGTTTGATAAATGTTCGTATAAAGACAACAACAACCTAGTACTCGAAAGATTTTTCTACAAACCTACCTGGAAAGAAATTGAATTAGAATCTGAAGTTAAACCAGTCCAAGAGAATAAAAAGGTTCTCATTATTGAACATGAAAACAGTTTTAATGACTTAGTAAAAGAACTAAAAAAGAACCATTTAAACGATTTAGTTTATACAGCTAGACCTTCAGATAAAACTGAACTTTTAACAGATAATAGTTGGGAGATGGAACCTACATTAGAAGGAATTACTCACTTATTAACTAAGACAGAGGATATTAATGTGATTTACTTCTTGGGGGGATTGTCTTCAAACCTTGAAACAGATAGCAAAGATATCAGTACTTTTGAAGAGTCTCAAGATAAGGGAGTCATTCAACTTTATAGGGTTGTTAAAGCATTGGAAATGGTTCTTCCTGATAAAGCAGTGGAATTAAAAGTCATTACTAATAATGTTCATGCTATTACTGAGGGAGAGGCTATCTACCCTTATAGTGCCTCCTTGATTGGTTTTTCTAAATCACTAGCCAAAGAGTACAAAAGTATTACAGTAAGTTGTATGGATATTGCCTTAGAGAGTGGTCATGAAGAAAATGCAAATTTTATTACTAGAGAAGACACATCTACTAGAGTAAAGGAGGTTGCATTCCGTAAAGGTACTCGATATGAAAGAAGCCTAATTCCAGAAAATATAATTCACAGTTCAACATCAGCTTATAAGGAAAATGGAGTTTACTTTATTGTAGGTGGGTTAGGAAACGTAGGACACAAGTTATCTATGTACTTAGCTGAAAATTATAAAGCTAGATTAGTACTAACGGGAAGGTCCACCTTAAATGATAAACTACGTAAAAAAATTAATGCAATTGAGGAACTGGGTGGAGAAGTTCTATACGTTCAAGTAGATTTAATGGATCATAAAAAGATGGAAATCGCTGTAGAACAAGCAACTCTTCAATTTGGAAAGATAGATGGTGCAATACATTCAGCAATGAACTTTGAATACAAAACTATCTCAGATACTACTGAAGAATTACTTAGAGAAGAACTCGGTTCTAAAACAATTGGTAGTTTGATACTCTTTAACGTACTTAAAGATCAAAATTTAGACTTTTTACTATTTTTCTCATCAGGAGAATCATTTACAGGAAATGTCGGTTGGTCTAGTTATGCTGCTGGATGCACCTTTAAAGATGCATACGCATCTCACATTTCATCACTTGTTAGTTTTCCTGTTCAAATAATAAATTGGGGTTTTTGGGATAATGAGCAAGATGAATTCACGGGTATGCTTAGGTCTAAGGGTATACACCCTATTCAGACAGGCATAGGTATGAATGCATTAGAAAGGGTACTTATTAATAAAACTAAGCAAATTATGGCCTTGAATGTAGAGGATAAAGTTTTGAGCCTAATGGGTGTGGAGCTACCGAAGAGTGAAGATAAATTAAGTGAAAAAAGCTTGGAGACAGTGATCACTCCTAAAAAACCTACAGTTAATAATGCAGTAGAGTTTGACTTAGACACATTACAGAAGAAAGTAGAATCTTTTGTTAAAGGTATATTTTCTAAGGTATTAAAGTTAGACGTGGAGAAGATAGATAGTAACAAGGAATTTAGTTATTATGGTGTTGATTCTTTAATTGTTACTGATATTCATCAAGCTTTTGAAGAGGAGTTGAATGAGAAATTACTAGTAACACTGCTATTAGAAAATACAACTGTTGCCGATGTTACAGAGTACTTACTAGAGAATAACAAAGAGGAGATTGTCGGACATTTTGGAGGGGGTGTTACTGAAAAACAGCCTAATCTACCAAAATCTACATCAGAAAATGAAAAAAGCGAAAGTCAGGTAACTAAAGAAGTAGAAGCGCCTATTGAAGCTACAGGTGCCACAAACATTTCTACAAGCAATTTAGATGACCATAAAATTGAAATACTCAGCGTGACTGCTCGAAGCAAGGTTAATGACATGCTCACTGAATATGGAGATAAATATACAAGTGGAACTTTAAAAGCTATTAAAGAAAATGTTATTAATAAATCTGATATGAATTATGATCCTAGTAATATGTATCATATGATGGTCAATACTTCATTTAATAAGAAAATTGAGGTCTTTAGCATTGGAGAAGGTATACCAATTCTTTTGGTGCCAGCTATAGGTTTAACAGCGCCAATTTGGACAAATCAATTAGAGGAGTGGTCCGATAAATATCAATTGATAGTTATCCATCACCCTGGCTATGGTATTAGTGAAGTACCAAAACAAATTACAAATGAAGTAGTAGCAACAATTTTTAAAGAAGTAATACAAACTCTAAATATTAATAGAAAAATCCATATCATTGGATCATGTTTTGGTGGGGTCGTCTCACAGTATTTCGCGAAGGAATATCCAGAATTAGTTGCTTCTTTAACTTTGTCAGGAAGCTTCTATAGAAACTTTGGTTTACCTGATGTTCAAATGGAAGACCTGACAATTGAACAGATGATTGAAGGAGCGAGCATGATTTCACAGGGGGTAAATCGTGACTTTGATGTAGTAGTAGAAAATACAGTGGAGGATAGTCGCCTCTCATTTATTGAGCATGCTCGAGAGCTCATAAATAAAAGTCAGTGTGTCGATCCACTTGTAGTCATGCGTTATGTTACACAAATCCTAACTTTATCTGGTAAAGAGTGGTTAGCTGATATTAAAGCTCCAACGCTTTGTATAGCAGGAGATTTTGATACAATTGTAGATCCTAACATCTCTCAAGAGATAAGCGAGTTGGTATCTAACGGAACTTATTTGGAAATTGAGGGAGCGGGACACTATCCATATCTCACTCATACAAAAGATTTTGATAAGCGAGTATTACCTTTTATTGAAAAACAAGAAAATATGATCTTAGTATAATTAGTAAACCCAGCCTAATTTAAATGGGCTGGGTTACTTATTAATTACAGTTTTGGGGGGGTTGCATGATCTGAGAAATTATAGGAAGATGATGATTAAGAAGTGAAATTTTAGGGAGGAAAGGTAATTAATAATGAGTAAAAAGAAACAAGATGAGCGTCCCATTTTAGATGAGAATATTTCTGTAGAGGATTTCCTGGATTTTTACTGGTTGAAGGAAGAATTACAAGCTTTTTGTAAAAAAATTGGGATGAGTGCTTCTGGCCCAAAAATAGAAATTGCAGAACGAATTGCGCATTATTTAAAGACAGGGCAACGGTTAAGAGTCAGTAAAGCGACTTCCGTATCTTATAGACAAACAAGCCAGCAAAAAAAGTTTGCGAATAATATGAGTTTAGAAACTGTAATTGAACCAGGTTTTAAATGTACTCAAGAACATAGAGAGTTTTTCAAGAGTGAAATCGGGCCGAAATTTCACTTTTCAGTTGGTTTGCAGAACTTTATTAAAGAAAATGCAGGAAAGACTTACAAAGATGTAGTAGACCACTATTATAAGATGCTAGAAGATAAGAAAAATGGGAAACGTACTACAATTTCTAAGCAGTTTGAATATAACACGTTTATTCGTGACTATTATGACGATCCAGCTAATAAAGGAAACCCACTAGACGAAGCAATAGCTTACTGGAAAGAAGTACGTAATCAACGTGGGGATAATGTATACAGACCCAAAAAATGAAGTGGGTGAATGAAAATGAACATCCGTAAAATTATACATATAGATATGGATGCATTCTATTCCTCTATAGAAGTTCGAGATAACCCCAAATTAAAAGGAAAGCCTATAGTAATTGCTCGAGATGCTAGGGAAAGAGGAGTAGTTACTACTTGTTCATATGAAGCCAGAAAATACGGTATTTACTCATCCATGCCTTCTTACAAGGCTCGTAAGCTCTGTCCTCATGCTATTTTTATTCAACCAAGACTTGATTATTATAAAAAAGTTTCTAAAGAAATAATGGAAATTTTCAGTCGGTATACAAACGTAATTGAACCAATAGCATTTGATGAAGCTTATTTGGATGTTACAACAAATTTTCTTGGTACATCGTCGGCAACGATAGTTGCAAGAGAAATTCAACGCACCATCTACCAAGAACTGGGTTTAACTTCTTCTGCAGGGGTTTCTTACAATAAATTTTTGTCTAAAATAGCATCAGATATTCAAAAGCCATGTGGACTAACCGTTGTACCACCAGATAAAGCTTTAGAATTCATAAGGGAATTACCAATATCAAAGTTTTTTGGTGTAGGTAAAGTTACGCTAAAAAAAATGAATGAATTGGGTATCTATACAGGAGCTGATTTAATCAATTGGAGTGAGGAGGATTTAATTAGACATTTTAATAAACGAGGTCATATACTGTATCGAAATGTCAGAGGAGAAGACAACTCTCCGGTTGTAAATGAAAGAAAAAGAAAGTCTTTGGGAAAAGAATATACATTTCACAAGGATATAAATGACGAAGAAGTAGTCTTTAAAAAAATTAAAGAACTATCAAATATTTTGTCCCACAACCTTAATGACTTACATTTAACAGGAAAAGTAATTAAGCTGAAAGTCCGTTTTGGAGACTATTCTTCAGTAACTAAGCAAAAATCAAAAGACCTAAGAGAAACACTAGATATATATAACACAGCATTGGAATTATGGGATAAACTCGAAAAACAAGGACCAATTCGTAATGTAGGAATTTATGTTTCAAGTCTGAAGGAAGAGATAAAAGAAGAAGGTTTTCTAGAAGGTTTTAATTAGAGAAAGGAGACTGTATATTGAAATTAATTTGTTTGCCTTATGCAGGAGGTTCCTCTGTGGTTTTTAGTAAATGGAAGGAACATTTCGAACCCGAAATAGAGATCTTAAATATTGAATTAGCAGGTAGAGGAAGAAGATTCCAAGAAGACTGTTATGAACAGGTAGAAGAAGCAGTATCGGATATTTATCATATACTAAGACCTATGCTTTTGAGTAATGAGCCGTATGCAATTTTTGGACATAGTATGGGAAGCTTACTAGCTTTTGAGCTATGTCATAAGATTCAAGAAGAAAATCATAAATTACCGATAGCTGTTTTTTTCTCTGCCAAATCAGCGCCACATCTTCCTCCTAAAGAACAGGTCCACCTTCTTGAAAAAGAACGTTTTATACAAAAAGTTTTTAGCCTAGGAGGTACTCCTAAGCAATTGCTTGATAATAGAGAACTTCTTGATCTATATCTTCCTTCCATCCGAGCTGATTATAAATTAGTTGAAACATACAAATTTAAGGAGAGAAAAAACTTATTAGACATTCCATTCTATATCTTTTACGGTGATAAAGATGATATCAGCATGGATAAACTGAAAGGTTGGGAATTACATGGAAGCAAAGAATGTAGATGGTATGAATTTATAGGGGGACATTTCTTTATTCAATCGCAAGAATATAGAGTTACTGCTTTAATTGATTCGTTATTAAATAATCTTGTGAAGTTAAAAATCTAAATGAGTACGAATGTATACGCATTTGAGATATCTAAACCTTTTTCGGAATCTCAAAAGGAGCTGTTCCTTCATCAAATTCCATTAGACAGGCAAGAAAGAGTTCGAAGTTATGTAAGAGAGGAAGACGCTATACGCTCTTTATGTGGATCACTTCTCATCAAATATATTTTATGGAAAGAACTACAAATAACGAAATTCAACCTTAACTATAACAAATATGGAAAACCATCCATAGCAGAGTTCCCTAACTTTCATTATAATTTGTCTCATTCTCATAATTGGATAGTATGTGCAACAAACAATAAAGAAGTAGGTATTGATATTGAGAAAATAAAAGAGATTGATTTAGGAATTGCCGAGAGGTTCTTTACTTCAGCTGAATTTGACGATATAAAAAAAATGCCTACTCTAAACGATAAGTTAACGCGTTTTTATGAGTTTTGGACAATGAAAGAAGCTTTTATAAAAAATTTAGGCAAAGGTCTATCGGTTCCTCTAAATTCTTTTTGTATTAGGCAAGAAAATAATTTGTATGTAACAAATGATAAGAGTTCTAAATTATATTATTTCAAACAACCACTTATTGATACAGGATATAAACTAGCGGTTTGTACTCAGCAAGAAATATTAGATATTAACATTAAATATATTGATATTAAGGATTTTAACATTTTACTATAGAAATAAGAGATATTCTTGAGGATATCTAAATGAAGAATAGAATTTCACGTACTATAATATTTAAATAAGTATACAATCAAAAATCAATTACATATGTATAAATTATTATGTTAAAGGCGCGGATTCAAGAAAATTAAAGACTATTAAGGTACTTAGCTACCTTAATAGTCTTTCTTGGAACAGTGGTCTACTCAAAACAGACTCTTTAAGTAAAACGAAACACACTGAAATAAAATCGAATATTTATCATTTACAAAGATCTCCCACGGGAACCATTACCGTAGGAAATCCTTAAAAATTATCGCTTATATCGATTCATTAATTTTTTTATTATCCCTTTTTCTTTGCTTGCTAGTACCCACTTTACCTGCTCAGTTTCTTGCTCTTGTAACACATTCTTTTTATTCAATATCTCTCTTTGTATACGTTTACTATCATCATTTAATTTGATTAGTGTTTGATCCTTTTTATCAATTTCTTCTACTAACATTTTCATTAATAACGCGCAATCTCCTTTCGTGATCGGCAAATTTTTAATAATACTAATATGGGGTAGCGTCAGGAAAATACGGATTTACAACGTTAAGCAGCATTGCACATAGAAAAATCGGTTTTATCACAAACCACTTTAGTTCAAGAAACAGGAATCAGTAAAGTTAGAATAAGTAGGCTATGTATACCACCGGTAGTAACTTCATCAGCATAACTCAAAATAATTCTTTTATCTATACTGACCTTTTTGCTTGTTGCTTTAAAACGAGCGTGTCCCTCATAATGATTATTCTTACCGTGACTATTTGGTATTTTAAAACTATGACCAGAGTAATTAGAACTTGATGCTCTATCATACTTAAACCTATCCGTATTACCTGGTATAGCGTTTACCAAACGAACATTTAATCCCACATTACCCGCTACTGTGTCCCAATTTGAATCATGTAATACAAAACCAAATGAATACCCTTTTAATCTATTCGATGTTTTCCAAATAAAACTAGGATAGAAAGTGTGAGTCAGAAGAATTGCCCGAATTAAAGGCTCTTATTTTACGCAGCTTAGGGTTGAACCGAGTGAGGCAAAATCGTTCTTTGTACAAGCCCTAGACATTAAGGAGCATGAAACGACCAAAGTGGGGAGAAAGACGAAAGCTGATCTAGCTTTTAGTCACCCACGACTAGGAAGCTTTGAACCAGCAAAGATCATACTAAGAGAAATTGAGGAATGGACGCAGCAAGACAACGAGTATCACGCAAAGACACTTATCTATCAAAACATATATATCGTTGCAAATGTACAAGGATTCGGCGAATTAATACAGCATGAGTTGTTATATTTTGACGCTGGTGAGGTCGCAGTCGAACTCGTTAGTTATTACGAGGAACATAACAATATTTCGATGCGCTCTATTATACAAAATTAGCTCTAGATCTGAAAGTAAAAAATCATCTATTAGGGAGTGTTGAGCCTGAAAATCCTAAGTAATTTTTTTGTTGCAGCTGTGGCTAGTATAATTTTCCTTTAAGTATCAAATATTAACGAAGATGAAACGGTTTTTAGTCCAACCGGAAAAACTGATTTACAGACTTAATAACATATATGTTTCTTGTTTAACAGGCTTATTTTGCACCTTTGAAGATTCATTTATCGGCGGAACATAAGGTTAAGTTCTTAGCCAGTATTTATGCTATACTTGTCTGTAAGATAAAGCAGAACAGCTCGAAGGGCGGCGACACCTCTACGAAAGGAGGTGTTTGCTTTGACGATTTATGAAGCACATTCGTTAGCCAATCAACAAGTGGCTAATCTAATAGCAATTGGTGGTGTATTTGTAGCCTTTTTGGCCATTGCTGTTACAGTCGTGCTCTATATCGTTAGAAACACAAAATAGCCCCTTGAGCGACCAACTCGAATAAGGGCTATTGTAGAAATCCTATAAGCGCCAACCTTTGAGTTGACTAAACTGTTTTACGCCTGTATTTGTGTGTCCAGCACAGATACAGGTCTTTTTAGTATTCCTAAGTACTCTAAATATATACTCGTAGTATAAGTCAATTAAAGATGAACTGTCAACAAAACAGATTGTCTTTTAAAGACCTAAATTTATAATTTCACGTACCGTATTTTTTAATTAATAAATATAACAACCACCATCAAGCCTTGCTTAGCTGTACTGATAATATAATTCCTCTATTAAATATAGTCATGAAGAACAGCAAGATTTATATAGAAGCGCAAAAAAAACCGAGTATCCTGTGAGTAAAAGTGACCTACAAGGAAATAAAATCTGCCTGGGGGTATTTTTAATATTATACACACGTATGAAGAAATAACGAGAAAAACAGAATAATTACTGTTCAGTATTACGTAATATTTATACTTTAACGGTAACATCTATATTAAATAGGACAATGAAATACATATTTCATTGTCCTTTTTAAACTAACTACCTTTAATTATTCTCATTGTCTCAAAGGTTAATCACTCTGAATGTTACAAATTTAGCACGAATATTGCTCACAGATACTTCAGTACACATATGGATTAAATGGTATAATTGTGGAAGTAATGTAGTTTGAACGTTATCATAGTAGCAATCTATTATAGATTAAATTAAGCAGCAAGAAAACGGGAGTGAATACATGAAAATTAGAGATCAATTTTTTGAAATAGCCATGGAAGGAAGTACATCTAAGATTGAGAATGAGTTAAATAGTATTAATGAGTCTTCTGAAACAAAGAAAAAAGAAATAAGAAGGAGATGGATATGGGAGTTAATCCAAAATGCATCCGATTGTACCCCAAAAGATAGTAAAATAGATATAATTTTAAATATTACTAAAGATAGCGTTGAGTTTAGTCATAACGGAAAACCTTTTACCTACAACGATTTACTTTCACTAATAACACAATTTTCGTTAAAACAAAAATCTAAAGATAAACTCACTGGAAAATTCGGAACTGGTTTTATGTCAACCCTTTTGCTATCAAAAATTGTTAATATTGAAGGGACGCTTATTCGTCAAGATGGTGCGTACACTAATATGAATTTTATTATTGATCGATCTAAATCAGACCATCTAGGTATTCAAGAACAAACTGAAGCAATGATAGATAAATTGGATGAATTAGATTTATCGACGGAGATCTCACATAGAATATCTACTACAAAGTTTATATATAATGTAAGTAGTTCTGAGGATTCAAGAGAAGCAGTTGTATTAGGTGTTAAGGATCTGTTATCAACAGTATCATATCTAATTGCTTTTAACCAAAATATCAATACTATTAGTATTAATGGGAAGGTTTACTCAAAGGAACAAGACTATTTTATTAATAATGGTCAAATAAATGTTTTTAGTGTTAAAGAGGAGTACCAAGATAATATAAAGTATTTTCATTTATGGAAGCTTGAAAGAAATAACGTAACTATTGCATGTCCTGTTGATTACAACCATGAAACAAGTATATTTAACTTTTTACCTATCGATGAATCGACACCAAAATTATTTTGTAACTTTCCATTAATTGGTACTGAATCTTTCTCATTTCCAATTATTTTGAATTCTGACTTGTTCCAAGTTCATATAGATCGCAATGCAATTCGAGATACAAATCCTAAAAACAAAGAATTAATTCAAGAAGCTATTTCTTTGTATAAGTTATTAATAGAATTTTGTTCAAGCACCATTACTAAAGATGAATTTAATATTTGTATTATTGAAGAGAACAATCATGATGAACTGCCTATGATTTGCTATAGTGAAATTATGAGTTACATCAAGAAAATTGACTTAATACCAATCATTGATAATGAAGACAATATTCCTAGAAGATATGCATTTAATTATGGTCCAAAAAAGAAAGTTGTTCTTCCTAAGACCGATAAAGAAGAAAATGAAATTCCTTTATGGGAACTAATCTTTGAAGCTGGAGGTAAGATACCAACTAAGGAAACTTTTTTTGGTTGGCGAAAAGTTTTTGATTCTAACTTTAATTTCACCAATGTAAACTTACGATTCAAAGATAAAGAAATTGAAACTTTTTCTAGTAAACTTAAGAACGAAAGAAAAGCCCTAGAATGGTTAGAGCGATTTTATTCTTATTGGATTAAAGATATTGGTATAGAAAAGGTAATTAAACTGGCAATTGTACCTGCCCAGGACAGAAAGTTTCATGATTTCAATAATGTACTATTTGATTCAGGTATAGACCCCGATTTAAAAGATATACTATTTGAATTAGAACCATCTAAAAAAAGTAAGCTTCTAAGTAGTGAAATTAAATCTTTTGATTCATATTATGATAGTCATAAGGACGAACAAGAAGACAATGTCTCAATTGCTAATTTAATTGAAAAACGAGTAAACCAAATTCTTGCTAATGAACATTTAGGTGATTCTGAACGAAAAGCAGAGGTACAAGCTACATTTACTAAATTAAATTATTTTATTTTGAAGGAACAGGAATTATCAGAAGAGATTTTCCCTAAAATTATGAATAAAAGATTTCGGTTAACTTCAAATGAGGAATCTCTTGAAATGTTGGAAGTGGCCAATAAGGTTAAACAGCATAATTTAAATTTAGACGAGATTATAACCAACCAAACGAAAATAGATTATTTACTTGATAATTTGGATAATCCCTCTTTCTCGAAAGAAGAAATACTCGATCTTCTAAGGCATAAAGTTAAATCAACTAAAGAAAACTTCGAGTATTTAATTAATAGAAGTATCGATAATGTTTATGAGCACTTAAATAGTAATCCATTATACGACCTCCCTGATACAGTGGATGAATGGAAAGAAAGTAGTCATTCAAGTACTGTATTTGAAGTATTAAAAGAATCAGAAGTAGTTTTTATTGTTATACGACCTAGTGATGAAAATCAAATATTCTTTTACTACGAAGAAGAATTAGAAGCGCTTGATAGTAACAACTATGAATTATGGACAGATAATGGAAATGAATGCAACGAACTAACTTTAGGCGAATTATTGAAAACAACCGGAATTACGAGAATTCCATTAAAAAATTTATTCTGATTAAGGAGTTCTAAACTTGAGTAATAAAAATCAAATTCTTGATGCTATTAGTACGTATGATAGAAAAAATAAAGTGTACGTGCATCCAATCCTTACACCAGATATGGCAGCTAAGTATATTTCTGCTTTTGCCAACGGAAGTGGGGGAGATATCGTTCTTGGAGTAAAAGATGATGGATTAAACTTAAAAGTAAAGAAATATTCGTTTCAAATTAAAATTCAGTTTCAGAAAGCTCTAGAGCTTCTAAATAGAGAAGTGGATTTTGTATTGGATAGTATAGAATACAACGGAGTAAATCTTCCTTTTATTTCTATTAGTAAATCGGAGCATTTAGTTAAAGCAAGTAATAAGCCATACAAATTCACTAATCAGGGAGAATTAATTGAAATGAAAATTAATAAGGTATTTCTTTCATATGCACATGATGACAGTGATCTTGCAGATATAATAGAGACAAGTCTAAATAAGTCTTATGATATTGATGTGACAAGAGATGTTAGAGTAGTTGATTTTGGGGAAGATCTTGAAGAGTTTATGAGGACTATTCGTAAGCATGATTATGTCCTATCTGTTGTTACAAAGTCTTATCTAGAATCTGTAAACTGTATGTACGAAATAACGCAAGCTATGAAAGATGAAAATTTTAAAGAGAGACTGTTGTTTATTGTCGTTGACTCTAAGAAAGATCTTGTATTCTACAAGGAAGAAAAAGATCCTGAAGATATTAATTCTCAGGTGTATGACGCTGATAAACGGTTTGATTATACTATCAAATGGAATACAAAAATTAAAGGCATGAACGAAAAACTAAGAGATGCTAATATTCCTGCTCAACTCACTACGGAATATACCTTATCCATACGAAAACTAGATTCAATAGTTGTTTCTTCAAACGAATTCATGGAACTTGTTAGTCGTAAGTTAGGCGATTCTTTTTATAAGATGCAAGAAGATGATTTTAAAATATTTAGAGATAGAATTAGAAATAATTAATTTAGTTAAAGCCCTGCTAATGGTGCTGCACCCCAAATGTTAGAGTAAAAATCTAGCACTTGGGGTGTTTTTTCTATGTCAAAATATAGTGACGAATTTAAACTGAAAATCATTAAAGAATATGTAGATGGATACCTGGGGTATCAATTACTCGCTAAAAAATATAACATCCCTGATACAAAAATCATTCGAAGGTGGGTACGCGCATTTCAAGCGTTTGGCGTAGATGGGATTAAAAGAAAACGTAAAAAGGCAACTTACTCTGTTTCATTTAAACTCGATGTATTACACTATATGGAACGGACTGGCGCCTCGTTCCAAGATACAGCGATTGAATTTGGGTTAACTAACCCACCTTTAATTTCTAATTGGAAAAAGAAGTATAGAGAAAAAGGCGTGGAAGGTCTGAATCAGCCGAAAGGACGACCTCCCATGACGAAAAAGAAAAAACAACTAGTAAAGAAAGAAGAATCACGCGAAAAACAATTAGAAACGGAGATCGAAGAGCTTCGTTTGGAGGTTGCTTATTTAAAAAAGTTGAACGCTTTTCGGGAGAACCCGGACACCTTCCTCGAAAAGCACAAGCAGCGCTGGCATTCGAACTCAAAGAAGAAGGATTCCCATTAAAAAGCGTATTGGCCAAGGTCGGTATACCATCAGCAACTTATCACTATCATATGAACCAATTCAAGAAATCCGACCCAGATCAAAAGTGGAAAGCACTGATTCGTGAACTTTTTCAAGAGCATAAAGGAAGGTATGGCTATCGTCGCATTCATTCAGAATTAAGAAAGAGAGGATACGTCATCAATCATAAAAAAGTTCAGAGGCTTATGAAAGCATTAGGGTTGATGTGTGCAAAGTTTACACGTAAGTCACGGTATCGCTCCTATAAAGGGACGGTCGGGAAGGTAGCCAAAAACCGCTTAAATCGCCGATTTAAGACAAGTATTCGTCTCCAAAAAGTAGTGACGGACGTCACTGAGTTTAAATGTACCGAAGGTCAAAAACTGTATTTCAGTCCGATTATGGACTTGTATAATGGGGAAATCCTTTCGTTTGGGCTAACGAAAAAACCAACGCTCGATTTAGTTTTAAAACCACTTGACCAGGTCATTACGATTATGAAAAAAGATGCTCGATACCGAACAACCATCCACTCGGATCAAGGGTGGCATTATCAACATCAACGATGGGTAAGCACGTTGAAAGAAAACAAGATTTATCAAAGTATGTCTCGTAAAGCGACGTGTGCAGACAATGCGGCTATGGAGAACTTTTTCGGCATCATGAAACAGGAAATGTACTATGGTGAAGTTCTTGTGGACTTTGAGATCTTAAAACAACGAATCAAAGCGTATGTCGAATATTACAATACAAAGCGAATAAAACAAAAATTGGCTGGACTAAGCCCGGTACAATACCGAACTCAGTTTAGCCAATTAACTGCATAAATGAAACTCTAACTATTGGGGGTCACTACCTAATTCAGGGCTTTTTGTTTGTACTTTTCCATGCCTAACCGTTTATATAGTATCACGGTTTAGAGTGTGTTTTATCTACATAACATACGATACGATGGTTTGCTTTGTATTAATACATAAATATACATATATTTGTGTATTTATTACATCATTATCGAGCCGAATCGTATACAGTTACACTAAATTCTTTTACCCAAAAATCTCTTAAATCTAAATCAAGCATATTGTCTTCACCATGTTTAGCATTGTAATGTTTTACTAGGGCGTCATGGTTTTCTTCTATAAAATACTGAAAATCTTGTAACATGTAATGGACCTTCTCCACTTTAGGATGATCTTTATTTAATTCATATGCATTATAATCCTCGATAAAAAATATTTCTTTTCGATTAACAGCTGCTTTTAAATCAGACGTATGAAAACCATCTTCTGAAAAGTAACCACTGTGAATGTATTGTTCATAGAAAACACTAGCTGTTATGAAGGATAATGAATTAAAACTGGATTTTATATTACCAGCAAAGGACTCGAATTTTTCCCATACATTGCTGTTTTCCAAGTCATATTGCTCTAATTCCTTGAAATCTTTCATACTTCTAATTCTTTTATTTTCTTTATTTAGCTTATCATTTTCTTCAATTAGGCTTTCTAAACTTAATTGTTGTTCTTGATTTTCCTTTATCAAGGATGCTTTACTACGTGTAATTATATCTCTATTTTTATTAATAAAAGGATTTAAAGATTCTCTGAAAAACCGCTTAATTCTCACACTTTCAGTTCTATCATCAAAAGCAACCTTATAATTTAGCTTAATTAGATTATCTCTAATGTCTCTAAGTAATGTTCTTAGTGATTCTTCTGACTCTAATATAGTCATTTGTACATGAGAAAAATTGAAGGGTGTATCTGCTAAAGAATCCTTATTAGTTGGTGGAACCATGATTGGAACGACTTTAAGTTCTTTAATCCAACTGGCACCTAATTCAATATGGCAATAACTACTTTCTAGGAAATTAGGTGTCACAATAGCAACTACTAAGTCACTTTTATCAAGTTCAACCCTTATTCTGTCTAACCATTTATCACCACTTCTTATTTCTCCTCCAGAGGTATAAAAGAATTCATCTCTTTTAAGTTCTAAAGTTACTTGTATAAGATCTATAAGTGATGTAACAAATGATTCATCTTTAGAAGCGTGACTAAAAAATATTTTCATGAGTACCATTCCTTTGTTTTTTATAATAAGTAGTCATAGATAGCATATCAAAGTTAATTCATAAATTGTGGATTTTATGACGACATCGCTTATAAAGGTATACCTTTATAATGTAACCAGTCTCCACTTGTATTGAGTCTCCGCATGAGTATAAAGGCCTTCGAATTGTTAGTAGAGCAGAAAAGAACTTAGAAAATTCAGGCTGTGGAATCGCTGTAGCTAGACGCAATGGGAGACATTTAGGTTTACCAAAACAGGGTAATAGTATAGAAAGTTAACCGCAGAACTAATGATAGATACCACAAGTACACTTATACCTGGTCTAGGAGGTGCTATATCATCGTATAAAAGACTACGAGCAGAGAGAAATCTAAAAATACTTATTTACCAACTTCATAAAAGACAAGGTGAAATTATAAGCAACTTAAAAAAACAAAGTGACGACAACAAAGATAAACTAGATAAATTATTAGAAATAGTCTTAATAGCAACTGAAGAATTCCAAGAAGAAAAAATAAATTATTTGGTTAATGGTTATGTGAATTTGACAAGGCACATTGAAATAACATCTGATTTTGTAATGTACTATTATGAAACTTTAAAACAATTACGACTGGTTGATTTATCGGTCTTGCGTTTATATTATAGAAATTCTTATTATTACAGCAATGATGAGAGTTATGAAACCTTTCAAACTGTTATGAATAAACATGGTATGTCTTATGATCAATATACTTCGGTCAGAGAAAACTTGATTAGAAATGGGTTGTTAGAAAGAGAAATTAAGGATGAACAAGAAAAAGATAGGAAAGCTTTAGAGGATGGGATTAACAGAATAATTGGTTACATCAAACATATTAATGGTAAAAGTAAGATGAGTCCTCCTAAGCTAACACCAACTAAAATAAAACAGAAATCAAAAGAAGTAATAAAAATAAATAGGTTTGGGAAGGATTTTTATAAATTCTTCTGTGAGTTATAATAACTTATTAACTTTAATCACTAGCAAAAAGGTAAACCAATCATTTTAGTTTACCTTTTTATTGTATTTCATTTTTTCTCCTAATTAAGGTGCGTTTTTGAATTCCAGTCATTTCTTCAACTTGTTTATAGGTATGTGTATCTAAAAGTTTTAAAGCATGCAACACTTGGTGCTTTGAATGCTTTCTCGGTCGCCCCTCACGAAAATCTGGTCGCTGCTTCTATGAAGAAAAGGATATAGTAACGTTTGTATTTAGTTGATCAATTCCCAGAACCATAGTAGTTAGCTTTGGTTTTTTTACTATAAATCAACCAAACAAACCGGATAATGACTAGAATTGTAAGCTATACGAGGTTGAGGAAGTTTCTTTTACCATTGGCTTTGCATAACGGGGTGAAGCATAAATATAAGGTTTAGTAGCCAGTTGAAAAAAAGTAGCGACATTTATCCTTATTTGATTGTCTCTGCAACGTAACTCAATATGTGCCACATCATACTAATGCTAAACAGCACTTGCTCTTGTTTCAGATGACACTAACTATAAGCTCATCGAATTTCAAAGAGGTAAAGGTTTTACTCTAGCGAACTTTGATAAGAAAGTTGTTGCAATAGCCGCATTCTATGTTCTAGTTATGGAGAAATTTCAACGCCCTGCAATAAATGAAACTATTAAAAGTAAAATTAGAAATTTGTAGCAAACCTCCTTTGGAAATAATGTAGTAGAAATGGAGTTAAAAATATTTTTGGATCCTAAATATTTCTCGTGTAACTCGTTAAAGAGAGCAACGATAAATCTAACAAGAAACACTAATGGATATATTATTTGTTATATTAATGATACAGGGGAACAAATTCCTATAACAAAAGGAAGGAAATACTATTTGGCAATTGTAGTGCTATTAAACTATGGATTTATCTTGTAAAGTTTCGTAGAAAATATACTTCCTGTTTTAATAAAGGAAGATAAATTTTCTAATACTGAAATTGAAAGTTTTAAGAGGTTATATTTAGGTAGATGACATCACGTAACTTAGTTTTATTGAGAAGGCTATATTGATGCAAAAGTAGCCTTAATAGGGTGAAAGGTGAATAGAATTTAATTGCTTTCAATGGAAGATGACTTTTATGAATAAACTCAAACATTGTATAGATTACTGAGCATTATGGTGTTTTTGAATCGTTTTAATGGAAAATGAAAATAAACTAAGAGTCACAGTTCTTTAAGGGGCTATGACTTCTTAAATTACTTTCGCCCGGGGATGGATAATCTCCAAACCAACCTCAATGGCAATACGCCTGCTCTTGCGCCAGCCGGAGGCCCAGTGAACCATGTGCCATATAATGCGATGGATTCGCGGAAGATTCAACAAGATGTTGGCGGGGTAAAGCAGGAGCAGTTGAGGAAGATTGAGGTAGGCAGTGGGGTAGAAGGTCCTAAAATACTCAACAATGGTAAATCATTGGACGAAATGGCTAAAATATACGCAGGAATGGTTATGTCCAATAAGAAGTGGTCATGGAATAAAGATGTGGAGAATGGTAAATCTTTATCGATTAAAGAGAAAAAGCTTATAAAAGAAAAAGCGATTGTGATGAATGCTATACCGAAAGTAGAAGTGAAGAGAGTTCATGGAATGAAATTTGGTTTTGCGGATTTTAAAAGTGCAGGATTGGTTTTAGAAACTAAATATCTACCTGAAAAATTATGGAAAACTTCTGACGTTGAACAATTTAATTGGTTGGATTCAGCTGTAGGTGGAAGAATTGCTGGAACGACATGGCATCATTCTGAAATTCCAGGGGAAATGCAGCTTGTTGAAACTGGTATACACGATATAATACCTCATAACGGGGGGAGAACAAAAGGAATGTGGGCTGATGCACCTAGGTAAGTGTTGTGTTAAATCTTTGTTATTTAAATTTACAGTTTTATAAACCTATAGTTAAGGGGTGTTTCATGTGAAGATTAAAGAAGAATCAATTGTAAAGCCTAAACCAACATTAGATCTACTAAATGAGGAGGAGAATATCTGGAATGTGGAACTTCCTAATGATTATAAGAAATTCTTAATCAATTATAATGGTGGTATTCCAGAACAAAATTCATTTAATGTTCAATCTCGTACCTATGCTATTGATCGATTTTTATGTGTTCTTGAGGAAAGTGATGAGAATGTTGAAAGTATTTACGATATAGATGTAACCTTGACAAGAATTGAAGAACGTTTAACAACAAATGAAGACTTGGTTGGGGTTGAACTTTTACCAATTGCAATTTTGTTTAATGGTGACTATGTATGCCTAGACTACAAAAATGTTAATAAGGAACCTCGTGTTTGCTTATGGAATCATGAGGAATCTGGGGAGCTTGATCCGATAACTTATCATGTCGCAAATAATTTTAATGAATGGATTAATTCATTAAAATAGCAGGAAAAGGGTTTGTTTTTTACAGGAGTAAGCGAAATACTTATGCCCAAAGAAAAGTTGGTGGTCAATGAATGAAGAAGAGTATTCTAGATTATGGAACAATCTTTTAGATACAATGCAAGAGTTAAAGAAAGCGTTTGTTGCAAACAAGCAGGAACCTAGGACAAATTTCACAATGCTTGTAGATAATACAGGAAAAATGAACATTGATTCTAGTTATGAAGATTTGTCTAATAGAGATCCTCATGTTAAAGCTCGACCTTTTACAACCATTGCTTCTAGTAGCAATGGTTGTTTCTCTTGACACCGTAGCTTGCAAAGCTTGGACAAGTCGGTGGCAAGGACGGCTACAAAACCCGGCATGAAATGGAATTACGATTGGCTGCGCAGACAACGTTTTTGATATCTTGGAAGGGGAAATACCAAAAGAGTTCAATTCGATTCCAAATGACCATGGTGGGAATGAAATTCTGATTGGAGTAAGTGGCGAAAGTAATCTTAATACGATCTTAAGCCATAGCCAAATAGCTCTAGGCTATGGCTTTTTCTGACGTACTTGTAGCTTAGAACACAAACGTGTTTAAAATTCGTGGAGGATAGCCCTTTCTGAAGGTAAATCTGTTGAAGTTCAAATCACTCCTATTTACAATGAACGTTCAAAGAGACCTACCTCTTTCGATATTGAATATAAAATAGATGGCAAAAGATTTGAAGATAACCTAACAAACTATTGATAGTGGAGGAATCACAATGAACGAGAAAATGTCTCGAGTGTTTATCGGAATAATGGCTTATGAGTAAAAGAGTCCACATAAAGAAGGTTGTAAATCAAGACTATTCATAACCACAAAGAAAAGCAGCCATTGGCTGCTTTTCTGTTGCGTTCATTTTGCTTGTTCTTTTGATTTCTTTGACTTTCTCGTAGTTCAGAACCAGCTTTTTATCCTCCCGCCCAAACCGTTACTCCTGCAGCATCTTTTTTAAGAAGCGTTCCGAACCCGCGCCACTCCGCTAATTATCAAAAACAACACATCCACAACATAATCAACATATCGGAATTGTTAAATCCACATAAATGAAAGCGTATTCAAAGTCTGGATCCCAGGTGTGAGAATGTTACATATTGATACAATTTCAAACGGAGTGCTACGATTGGAACAATTTAAGACGAAGGAGGAAATGGATGGGACTACAAACAAAAAAGCTGGTTTCTCAACAGACGAGCGCTCCGCCCCCGATCCTAAAGAGGAAAAAGAACAGAAAAATTTTGCAAAATTGGCAACTATATATTTTTATACTGCCAGCTTTTTTATATTTTTTTATCTTCCATTATATACCTCTTTACGGTGTGCAAATTGCTTTTAAGGATTTTACACCAACAGCAGGCATAACAGGAAGTGAATGGGTTGGCTTTAAGCATTTTATCCGCTTTTTTGATTCCTATTATTTTTGGGATTTAATTCGCAATACACTAGGCATTAGTGTGTACGAATTAATTGTTGGTTTTCCACTACCAATTATTTTGGCGTTATTATTAAATGAGGCAAAGGATAACTTTTTTAAACGTTCGGTTCAGACCGTCACGTATGCTCCGCATTTTATATCCGTGGTTGTCATTGCGGGAATGGTCATTGCTTTTCTTTCACCTGTTACCGGTGTTATTAATCATTTTGTTCAATTTCTAGGGTTTGAGCCAATTGCCTTTATGACAGATCCTGCTTGGTTTAAAACCGTATATGTATTATCTGGCGTATGGCAAAGTACGGGCTGGGGAACGATCATTTATTTGGCAGCGCTTTCTGGAGTGGACCCCCAGCATCATGAAGCGGCTATCGTGGAAGGGGCAAATCGATTACAGCGCATTTGGCATATTAACATCCCATTTATTTTCCCGACAATGGTTATTTTACTAATCATGAACGTTGGTAGCATTATGGCAATGGGCTTTGAAAAAATTCTCTTACTTCAAAATCCTTTAAATCTAGAGTCTTCAAATGTCATCGCAACGTTCGTTTACAAAGCAGGTTTACTTGATGCGCAATATAGTTTTGCATCTGCGGTAGGTCTCTTTAACGCAGTGATCAATGCCATTTTACTTATCGTTGTGAACCAAATTGCGAGAAAAACGAGTGAAACAAGTCTGTGGTAGGAGGGTACAGTCATGAATACGAAAATCAGAGAAACCAAAGTTGATAAAGTATTTAAAGCCTTTGTTTACTTCTGTTTAACAGTGGCGCTGGCTGTTGTTCTTTATCCTCTTATCTATATTATTAGTGCATCCATTAGTAGTCCAACTTCCGTCAATAGTGGGCAGATGTGGCTTTTCCCCATTGATATAACGTTTGCTGGGTACGAGATGATTTTTCAAAATAGTGAGATTTGGAGAGGGTATTTAAACACGATACTTTACACAACCCTTGGAACGTTTATTAACCTAGCTGTGACAATACCAGCGGCATACGCCTTATCAAGAAGAGATTTTTTTGGCAGAGGCTTCTTTACAGGGATGTTTGTTCTGACGATGTTTTTCAGTGGCGGACTAATCCCAACGTACCTTGTTGTTAGGGATCTTGGTATGATTGATACGATTTGGGCGATGGTCTTGCCGAATGCCGCAGCAGTATGGAATATTATTATTGCCCGGGTGTTCTTTCAAATGACCATACCGAAAGGGTTAGAAGAAGCAGCGAAGATTGATGGCGCTTCTAATTTCAAACTATTCTTCAAAATCATTCTGCCTCTATCTGCTCCTATTATTGCGGTCATGGCGTTGTTTTATGGAGTCGGTCATTGGAATGGTTACTTTAATGCACTCATTTACTTATCTGATCGGAATTTATATCCCCTTCAGATGGTATTAAGGGAGATTCTTGTGTTAAATGAAATGTCTTCAAATAATACAGAAATAACTGGCGAGATGGCTCAAGCTTTACACAGCCGACAACAGCTTTCTGCCATTGTAAAGTACGGTGTGATGATCGTATCTACACTTCCAATCATCATTGTTTACCCGTTTCTACAACGTTATTTCGTAAAGGGTGTAATGATTGGGTCCTTAAAGGGTTAAAAGCAATTGTTTTTATAAAAAACGAGAGGGGTTTTGAAATGAAGAAAACATTAAAGCTGTGCTTAACAGGACTTTGTTGTGTAGGATTTGTTGCTGCTTGTAGTTCGACTGATACGGGTGGAGACTCGACCTCTAATACGAATCCTGATGTTGAAGTAAGTAAAGAGGGCTTTCCTATCGTTGAAGAGGAAATTACATTATCGCTCATGGCACCTGGTACAGGACTTGCTGAGTGGAAAGACATGCCGACTTTGCAAGAGTACTCAGAAATGACGAATATCTCGTTTGAGTACACGACGCCCCCAATGAGTGATTTTGCAACACGATTAAACCTTGCGTTTGCCAGTGGCGATGTGGCTGATATTATTTATGGCGCAGGCACATCGAACTTAACACCAGGAATGGAAGTGGATTATGGGAGACAAGGAATCCTAATTCCACTTGAAGATCTTATTGCTGAATATGCGCCAAATATTCAACGGTTATTAGATGAAAATCCTGACATTGCTCGTTCAATTACAACGGTTGATGGTCATATTTATTCGTTACCGGTCATTAATCAGCACCCGAATTCAAGCTGGGCTGTGCCAATGTGGTACAACGGTGAGTGGCTAGATGCCCTTGATGCAGAAGTGCCTACAACAACAGATGAGTTATATGATTTGCTTGTCCGTTTTAGAGATGAAGACCCGAATGGTAATGGAGAAGCCGACGAGATTCCGTTGCTTGATGTTCAAATGAATAGTACGCGTTTAGCATTTCTCGGGGCATTTGGTATGAAGGCTTGGGGAATTGAAGAAGTGGACGGGGAAGTACGGTATGCCCCTCATACGGAAAACTATAAGGAATACTTGACGTACATGAATAAATTGTTTGAAGAGGGACTTCTTGATCCGGAAACATTTTCTCAGTCTGATGAGCAAAAGAAAGCAAAAGGACAAGAAAACAGACTTGGTTTATTCCCGGATTGGTTCTCGTTCTTTACGACTGGTCAATCAGAAGATGAAGCTATGAACAATCCAATGTTTCATGCGTTATCTAGTCCTATAACTGATGAACCACTTATTCCAATTAATCCAGGCATTACAAGAGGGACGTTTGCGATTACAAGTAATAATGAATACCCAGAAGCTTCTATTCGATGGGTTGACTACTTCTATTCGGATGAAGGATCTGAATTCTTAGATCATGGACCGGAAGGCTATCTTTTTGAGCGTGATGAAGATGGAAATAAAGTGAAGCTTGATCCGCCACCTCAATTCGATAGTGCAGAGGATTACCGTGGGACATTAACTCCGGCCTATGGTATCCCAACACCAACACTAGTAAAACGAGTCGAAGGTGTTGAAGTGAGCGAATTTGATCAGTTTCTCGATGCTGAAACAGAAGAAAAAATTGGACCTTATGGTGAAGTGCCGATTCCTCTCCTTTATTTAACGAATGAGGAGCAAGAAATCGTCAATACGATTGAAGTAGACCTTAAATCATATGTAGAACAGTTAGAGGCACGGTTTATTACGGGCGTGGAGCCTCTATCAAACTGGGATAAATATGTGGATACCATTGAAAGTATGAACATTGAAGAATACATTGAGATTTATCAAGTTGCCTATGATCGTTGGGCAAGTAGCTAATTAAAAATGAAGCTCGTATTAAACTTGAGTTCAAGTCGTATACGAGCTTTTTCTCATAAAAAGGAGGAATGGAGATGACGGATAACCTCGACGAATTAACAGAAGGTGTACATCATTACAGTAAAGAAGAGAGCTATGTGGAGCCGAAAGAGGTAGCGTTACAAGCGCAATTGGAATGGTTTCAAGATCAAAAGATTGGACTGATGATGCACTGGGGACCGTATGCACAGCTTGGTGTCGTTGAGTCATGGGCACTAAGTGATGAGGATGCGGAGTGGTCGAGAGAAGAAATTGATTGGGAGCACGATCCAAAATCATTAAAGCAACAGTACGTTGCGTTAAACAAAACCTTTAATCCAATTCGATTCCAGCCTGATGCTTGGGCGGATTTAGCAAAGGAAACTGGATTTAAATATCTTGTGTTTACAACAAAACATCATGATGGTTTTGCGATGTGGGATACAAAAACAACAGAGTATAAAATCACAGGTTCAGCTTGTCCGTTTCATCGGCATCCTTATGCTGACGTATGTAAGCAGCTTTTTGATGCGTTTAGAGCTAGAGGGTTGGGAATATCAGCGTATTTTTCAAAAGCTGATTGGCATGTCCCATCGTACTGGACTCCGAATAAGACAGGTGATGCACACACGAGGCGGGGACCTTCTTACGATCCACAGGATCATCCAGCATTATGGGAACAATTTGTCCAATTTACCCACGAACAAATCCTAGAACTGTTAACGAACTACGGGAGAATCGACATGCTTTGGCTGGATGCAGGATGGGTATCGCCCAAAAACAACCAAGACATTCGATTAGGAGAAGTGGTAGAGAAGGCGAGGGAATCCCAACCTTGGCTTCTTGCGGCTGATCGCACAGTCGGCGGCCCATATGAAAATATATTGACGCCTGAACAAATGGTTCCTAAGGACCCAATTCATGTCCCTTGGGAAAGTTGTATAACGATGGGGAGTGCTTTTTCATTTCGATATGAAGATGACTATAAATCAGGTAGAGCGCTTGTTCATTTATTAATAGAGATCGTGTCTAAGGGTGGGAATTTAGCGTTAAATGTTGCACCACAGCCGGATGGCCGCCTGCCTAGAGGTGCAGTTAAGCGTATGAAGGAATTAGGTGCTTGGCTACAGCAATATGGTGAGGCTATCTATGAAACAAGAACAGTGTCCCCCTACTATTTAGAAAACATGGCCTTTACAGCGAAGGGGAATATCGTTTATTGCTTTGTTCTCATTCATACGAAAGAAGATCTAAACGGTGGTTCATTAACGATTCCTTATGAAGGTGCTGTTGAACAAGTAGAGTTGATGAATAACGGTCAAGTATTGTCTTTTCATAGAGTTGAGAACGAGTTGGTTGTAATCCGACCAAAATGGGAAGGCGATCATGACCTTCCATACGCATACGTATTTAAATTAACGATCGATCTCTAATAAAGCGAGAGAAGGAATGGTAGATATGCAGCGCTTACGAAGGTGTTTAAATCAAATGCAAGAGTGGACCAATCACGATCGTATCGACATTAAAGAGTGGGTGGGAAAACGTAGTTACTATAAAAATCCAGGTGAATATGAACAAATGGATGAAGAGCCGTATGCCATTCAAGTTGGAGATCGGTTACTTGAATCTGGAGAAACGCTGATCATTGAAAAAGAGCTTTTAGTTCCAGAAGTGTTTATAGATGCAGAGATTGATTTTGTTTTTAACGTAGGTCAGCATGGGGTGAAAACAAATCATGAAGGGTTAGTGTATCTCGACGGTGTTCCCTACCATGGTATTGATCGGAATCGACATGAATTTCCCCTTCCTAAAAGAGCAAATGGTCAACCTTCGTATAGGATAAAAATTGAGCTGTTTAATCCGACGGCTCAAGTCATTGATCCATTAAATAGGCAAAACGAGCCAGCAGAATATGCGCCGGCGCCATTGTATTTATTGGAGAGTGCTTTCGTTCGGAAAAACAAAGGGTTAGAGAAGTTGTATTACACGATGAAGGTCTATTTGGAAGCCGCTATGTTGCTACCAGAATCCGATTTAAACCGAATAAAGATTGTTAACGAGCTGACGCTAGTAAAGAAATGGCTAATGAATACAGAAGTAGCCACGCTTATGAAAGAGAGTGCATTGGTCAATGAGAAAGAAGCTGCTCTTTCGCACGCTTTAACAGAGATAGATGTAAAGAATCGCGGATCTCTCCATATGGTCGGGCAATCCCATATTGATTTAGCCTGGTTATGGCCAATGAAAGAGGCTGTTCGAAAAACAAGTCGTACGTTTTCGACGATGAGTACGTTGTTAGATCGTTATGACCATTTTCGCTATGCTCAAAGTCAACCTCAAGCCTATGCGTTTGTTAAAGCCCATTATCCTGAGCTTTATAAGCGGGTGAAGCAGCATATCCGTAGTGGACGTTGGGAAGTCGTTGGAGGCATGTGGGTAGAGCCAGACTTGAACATTCCATCTGGTGAATCGCTCGTACGACAACTTTTGTATGGGATGACCTTTTATAAAGAAGAGTTTGGTAAGCAGCCTCGAATTGAGTGGTTGCCGGATACGTTCGGTTATTGTGCGTCTCTACCACAACTGTTGAAAAAAGCAGGCTTGGATTATTTTATGACAACGAAAATGAATTGGAATGACACCAACCCGTTTCCATATGATCTCTTTAATTGGGTGGGAATCGACGGTACAAGCATTCTTTCTTACATCAACCACGGCGTTAATGAGCATACACACCCAAAGGAAATAGCTGAACATTGGGGAAGCTATAAGCAAAAGGCGGTCCATCCAGAGCAAATGCTTCTCTATGGCCATGGTGATGGAGGGGGCGGTGTAACGAAGGAAATGCTCGAATACGTAGAGCGATCTGCTAGCTTACCAGGACTTCCAGCTACATCCTATAGCACGGCACATCAGTTTTTTGATCGCGTTGTAGATGCAAATCCTGTCCTTCCTACTTGGGTTGGAGATCTTTACTTGGAACTTCATCGAGGTACATATACGACACATGCGCAAGTAAAACGGTGGAATCGGAAAGCAGAAGTTTTATACCGTGACGCCGAAATTTGGTCCAGTCTATTAAACTTCCAAACGAGTAAGTGGGAAGTCACGAGTCTTGATGCAGGATGGAAGCTCTTATTGTTTAATCAATTTCACGACATTATTCCTGGTACTTCGATTCCAGAAGTATATGAAAGAGCAGAAGCAGATTATAAAGAGCTTATGTGTATTGGAAAAGATGTCAAGCAACTAGCCCTGCAGTCGCTCGCTCAAGAGATTGAAACAGAACGAATGGGTCAGCCGCTTGTTGTGTTTAATAGTCTCTCGTGGGAGCGATCCGAAGTCGTAAAGCTAGTAGGGAAAGAAGAGCTGTTGAAGCTTGACGTAGTGGATGAGAACGATCAGTCGTTAAAGAGTGACTGCTTTATAGAAGAAGATGGGCAAGTGAATCGGCTAATTTATGTGCCAGCTATTCCGCAAATGGGCTATCGAACAATATGGCTACGACCAGAAAAACAGAAGATGAAAGCAATCCAAGAGCAGCCCTTTATTTGGAAGTGGGAAACCGATTTTTATCAGATCGAATGGAATGCAAATGGCGAAATGACGCGATTATATGATAAAAAGGCATGTCGGGAAGTACTGAAGCAAGGTGAATGCGGCAACCAGTTTCAGCTCTTTCATGACCAGCCCACTTATTGGGATGCGTGGGATATTGACCCTCTATTTGCTGAGCAAGAGGCATATCGCCCTGAGTTATTGTCAGTGGATGTTGTATTAAAAGGAAAGACGATGGATCGAATTCGGTTTAAATGGAAGATCTCTAACTCGTTTATTGAGCAAGACCTTGTGTTGTACCATCATTCAGGCAGATTAGATTTCGAAACAAAGGTAAGCTGGCACGAAAACCACAAGTTGTTAAAAGTGGCTTTCCCAGTTCATGTTCAAACGAGTAAAGCCACATTTGAAATTCCGTTCGGTGTCGTTGAGAGAGCGACTCATTCTAATACAAGTTGGGAAAAGGCGCAATTTGAAGTGTGTGGACATCGTTTTGCAGATGTCTCGGAAGGAAATTACGGTGTCAGCTTGTTAAACGACTGCAAATATGGCTACGACGTTAAAGGTAGTCAGCTCCGTTTATCGTTACTAAGAGCACCCAAATGGCCAGATCCCAATGCTGATCAAGGAAATCACTTGTTTACCTATTCACTTCTTCCTCACCAAGGCACGTGGAATTCGGCAAACGTTGTACGGAGCGGCTATGAATTAAACCATTCCGTCACTTCTATACAGGTGGATGCTCATAAAGGAACATTGCCAGCTCGACACAGCTTTATCGAGTTAAATGCGACACATGCAATTTTGGATACCGTGAAGCGATCGGAAAAGGATGAAGGCGTTACGATGCGATTCTATGAATCGAGTGGAGGACAGGAAGCGATGGAAGTGAAACTCTCACAAACCGCCTTTCAACAGGCAATTGAAACAAACTTGTTAGAAACGCCCCTTGCTCCGCTGTCTATGGAAGCAGGCGTTTTGCGTACAACAATCAAGCCTTTTGAAGTGAAGACAATTACATTCAGTAACAAGTAAGGAGTTGGATGGTCGATGAGTTATAAAGACCCGAGCTTGCCAATTGAGATGCGCGTTGAAGCGTTGCTGTCGCAGATGACGTTAAAAGAAAAAGTTGGGCAGCTTAATCAAAAAATGTACGGATGGGATGCGTATGACAAAACAAACGAAGGGATTGAGCTAACAGAAGCATTTAAAGAGCAGGTTCGCTTCGGGGAAGGAATGGGTGCTCTTTATGGTTTGTTTCGCTCTGATCCTTGGTCTGGTGTAACGTATGAGAACGGAATCCCGACAGAACAAAATGCTTCAATAGCAAATACCATTCAACGTTATGTTATGGAACATACAAGGCTAGGTATTCCTATTCTACTATCTGAAGAGTGCCCTCACGGCCATCAAGCATTAGACGGAACAATGATTCCAACCAATATTGGCGTTGGCTCGACGTGGAATCCAGAGCTAATGGAACAGGCATACAGTCATATTGCGACTGAAATCCGTTCGAGAGGAGCACACCTTGGTTTAATTTCTACTTTAGACATTTTACGAGATCCGAGGTGGGGCAGATCAGAGGAATGTTTTAGTGAAGATCCCTTTTTAGCGGCGGAAATGACGAAAGCGGCAGTATATGGCTTACAAGGTAGGGCGGATAGACCAGGTAAAACTCATATTGGTGCGGTATTAAAACATTTTGCTGCTCAAGGTGCTGGAGAAAGAGGGCTTAATGCGGGTCCTGTTCCCATCGGTGAACGAGAACTGCGTGAAATTCACTTGCCCGGTATGAAAGCTGGAGTAGAAGCAGGTGCGCTTGGTTGTATGGCTGCGTACAACGAAATCGACGGTATTCCTTGCCATGCAAATGAGTCATTATTGACAGGGATTCTTCGAGACGAGTGGGGATTTGAAGGGATTGTGATGGCAGATGGCGTGGCAAACGATCGGCTTCAGCAATTAACAGGAAGTGTTGAAAAAGCTGCTGCCTTGGCGCTTTCTGCAGGCGTTGATTTAAGTTTATGGGACGTTGCTTTTACGAGATTAAGTGAAGCCGTTACGAACGGTGATGTGAAAGAGGAGCTTATAGACAGAGCCGTTCGTCGTGTGTTACGGCTTAAATTCCTACTCGGCTTGTTTGAAGAACCATTTGTTGATGAGAGCCGTTCAAAAGAAGCAGTTGGCCATTCCTCTTTTAAACAGCTAAACGAGCAAGTGGCCCGTGAAACCATCGTTTTACTTAAGAACGAATGTGCCATACTACCATTGGAGAATAAAACGAAAAAAATCGCTGTTATTGGACCGAATGCGGATCAAATCGAACATCAGTTAGGAGACTATACCTCGTTTCGACGAATGGATAAAGGGACGACCATTTTAAAAGGGATTCAACAACGAAGTGCTGGAGAAGTAATTTATTCTAAAGGATGTAGCGTACGTGGGTATTCGAAAGAGGGGTTTGAGGAAGCCATTACCGCAGCTACCGATGCAGATGTTGCGATTGTTGTTATTGGTGGAAGTAGTGCAAGGAATGTGGAGTTGTCTTTTGATACGAATGGTGCTGCTATCATTGATGATCATCGAGCAGAAATGGACTGCGGAGAAGGTGTAGATGTAGCCAATTTACAGCTTGGTGGGGTTCAGCAAGAACTATTGAGTGAACTAGCCAAAACAGGTACTCCCTTAATCGCAATTGTCATCCAAGGAAGGCCTCATGCGCTCACCGAAATTGAGCCCTATTGCAACGCTATACTATGTGGTTGGTATCCTGGTGAAGAGGGAGGAACAGCCATTAGCGAGGTGTTATTTGGAGACGTCAATCCGAGTGGAAAGCTAGCGGTATCCATGCCCCGCTCAAGTGCACATTTACCGATTTATTACAATTATAAGGACCAGGGAAGAGCTCCTACCTACTTGGATATGGAAGCAACGCCGCTTTTTTCTTTTGGATATGGTCTAAGCTATACGACGTTTGTGTTACAACAGATACGTGTACAAAACCCAAGTATTTCTCTAGCACGTTTACGAGAGGGTGAAATGATTTCCATACAAGTTGATGTTGTAAATACTGGTTTAGTAGAAGGCTCTGAGGTGGTTCAATTGTATATAAAAGATGTGGAAGCATCGACAACCCGTAGAATAAAAGAATTAAAAGCCTTCAAAAAAATACTACTGGCACCGCAAGAAAAAAAGACGGTGACATTAACAGTAGGAGAAGAGGAGCTTTCCATCTGGAATAAAGACATGGAGTTTGGTCCTGAGCCTGGAAAGGTGAACGTAATGGTCGGAAGTGATTCTCAGAAAACAGAAGAGGTAACGATTACTATACTTGAACAATAAGTCGTAAATGGATAATAAAGGGATTTATATTCTTTCATTTCGAAAAAATGAAAAAAGAATGTAAATCCCTCTTGCTTGTGGTGAGGTTTTATCGCTATCATAGAATAAATACATAGCAGAACGTGTTAGGTCCTTTTTTGAAAGGGCTTACGAAAAGGATGGTTTAAGAGGAGGTGGATAGGTGCTGACTAAAAGAGGTTCGAAATTACTATACAAATATATCATCTCCTATCTTCTCGTATTCCTTGTTCCATTTACGATTATGAGTATTGTCATTTACTATAATGCTGTAACGAGTTTAAGAGAAGAAATTGAGCAATCGAATATTAATAATCTTGAACAGGTTAGGAATTTAACGGATGAACGTTTGTCCGAGCTCGTTACATTATCAGCAAGGATTTCTTTAGATCCACGGCTTACCCCTTATATGATTAGTCATCCCTATTATGGGGGAGAGGCGACGGATGAGTTAAGAAAGTATCGAGCAAATAGTGCGATAGTCGAGGAATTATTTGTTTACTATAAACAGCAAGATGTTCTCTATTCGACAAATGGCTCGTACTCGATGAATGCGCTTTTACAAAATAGTGAGGAACTTCAGCGAGTAGGGAGAGAAGAGTTGCTCGCTGACCTACATACAGACGTACCGCTTATACGAGTAGCCAGCAACCGTATTCTTTACCATGTACCGATTTCACCGAACTCGGAAAAGCCGCATGGAACCGTCATGTTTTTTATAGAGGAATCAACGATCATTAATATGATTCGCAATCTTCTAGGTGAAATAGAAGGGAATGTGTACATCTTTAACAAAGATCGTGAAACCGTCGCATCTGTAACAAGTGATGAGTTGGTTCAAACAGAGGATATTCAATCGTTATCAAACGGTTTTACAGGTGTAGAAACGGTTCAACTACATGGAAGTGATTATTCAATGGTTTCGGTGGAGTCAGATGTGAGTGGTTGGACATTTGTTACAGTAATGGATCAAAATCAATTTTTTATTAAGCTCAATAACGTACAAGTCATTATGATCTCTTTTTTAGTTGTCTTGTTTGCCGTAGGGTTAGTCTTAGCCGTTCTTTTAGGTAGAAATCAATACAAGCCGATTAGTCAGCTCATCGCCATCACACACAAAGGAAAGCATTCCCCACCTTTTGTTAAAGGTGAAAATGAATTAGAGAATCTAGGCAAAACCGTTACATCCTTGTATGAGAATCATGAATTGTTAAATGAAACCATTGATCTACATCAGCCATTTGCACGTGACCAATTTCTAATTCGTCTTTTAAGAGGACATTACCATGACTCTGAAGAGATTGAGTTGATTATGGATTCGCTGAAATTGTCTTTGAAAGGAGATCGTTTTTTCGTTGTTATTGCGCAATTTGAACTCGAATCGTTTTCAAATACAAAGGACAAAGACAAGCTTTTACAACTGGTTTCAAAGAAGACGTTAGAAAACGCTACTGCTTATGCTGTTGACTTTCTTCATTCTGATTCAATTGTTGTCATGATTTCAATGGATGTTTTGGAGGAGAAAGTGAACAGAGGTTTTCTTGATAAAATGGTTCATGACATTCAAAAGGAAATGAAGGACTTTACCGTTTACAAACCAACGATCGGTGTTGGTCAACTGTACGACGATAAGACAAAGATTAATCGCTCTTACATTGAAGCGCTCGCTACAATGGAATATAAATTTTCCGCTCCTCAAGGAAGCGTTCTGTTCTTTGAGGATTTAGAGACAGAAACCCATCATTTGCTAGGTTATTTAAAGGAAGAGCAAATGAAGTATGTACAAAGTATCAAGCAAGGCGATTTTACTGTCGCAGACGAAATGCTCGGCGATATGTTTGAAGCGTTAGGAAGCAAGGGGCTTTCAATTAATGAAATCAAATGTATTTGTTTTGACATTATTAATACGACGCTACGAACCGTATCTGAATTAGGCTTTGATCAATATATGAAGCAAGTTGACCAATTAGTTGAATTCAAGTCCATTACACAATTGCATAAGCAGCTGCAATGTGTTGTTGAAGTTATTTGCAACGAAGTGGAAGAAAAGAAGGATAGTCATAACAATAAATTGAAAAAGGATATCCTTACTTATATTGAGCAAAACTATAAAAATTACGAGATATCATTAGAAGTGGTTGCACAAGAATTTTATCTCTCTGTTTCCTATTTAAGTCGGTTTATCAAAGAACAAACAGGTGAAACGTTCACTCAATTAATACAACGGTTGCGTATTCGTTATGTAAAAGAACGGTTAACTCGTACTGACCAGCCGATTAAAGATGTTGTGAGTGATGTTGGGTATAAGGACGTAGCTAATTTCATTCGTAAATTTAAGAAAATTGAAGGCATGACACCAGGTGAATACCGAAAAATTCATAAAGGATAGTAGACGATTTTTTAGTTGAAAGATCGTCTAGGTGTCATACTAGTAAAAGAACACGGTTTCTCTTAACCGTGTTCTTTTTTATTTTCATCTCTCTATTCAGTTTTCGTTAAAAGAGCGAGAAGGCGGCTAACTTGAGAAAAGTGGCGTCTTAACTCCACGGTGTATAAAAATTTTTATAATTTGTTCTTTTTATAAAGAATGCTTATTTATAGGGGTTTTTTACACTTATTTTACCGGTGAGTGCTTAAAGAAAAAAGGTGTATGTAAAGTACAAATTTTTTTAAATTATTAGACTTGTTATACTTTTCGAAGACAAACATCGAGGTTTTTATACACCATAGAACAAGATTTTAGTAGAAAGGAGGTTTAAGTAAGTCAAAACGTACGAATGAAGTCGAATGGTCATATTACAGGGAGGTTCTAAGTGAGAAATAGGAAGATTGATTATAAGAAGAAAATGCATGCGCGGAACAGAAGGGTTACTAAAAAAACAACTGCTATTATTGCTGCTTCATCTTTACTATTCACAACGACTCAACTAGCATTTCCTGCAACAACTAGCTTAAGTCCATTAACGAATCCATCTGTTGCTTTAGCGGCACCCATTGAACAAGCGTCGTTACTTAATGTTTCGATTTTAGAAAATACATCACTTGTCTCAAATAATGGGGAGAGACAAGAAAAGAACGAATCTGGAAACTATGATCTTGATTTAACGTTTAGTGGAACGGGTCTTGCAAACGTTGGCTTGGCGGATAACAAAGTAGTTGTTTTCACCCTACCTGAAGAACTTCAAGGAAAAGTAGTGGGAAATACAACCGTTACGATTAACGCGCAGCTAACAGCAGTGACACCTGGGGATTTGCCTGGTATATCACCCATTATTAATACGGTAGGTACTGCAGTGGAGGCGTTGACAAGTATACCTGGCATTAACAATATCCTGGACTTGAATCCACTAAACACTGCGTTTGATTCGGTGCGTAGTGTACAAGATTTAGGCGCTTATGAGGTCGAGGTAGCTGGGATTGTCTCTGAAGATGGAACCACGATTACGGTTGATTTCACAGAAGGTCTTGGTGAATATGTTCGTGAAGCCTTTGTCGAATTCTTAACACCACTTAGGGATGCGATTAATGAACTTGAATATAATGGGCTTGTACCTGGTGTAAGAACAGCCATTGAAGCACTTAAAACAGCTGCAAATCCTTTATTTGATTTAATTGACGCTATTGTGGATGGATCTAGTGATCTCTTAACGTCTGCATTAGACGTCAATTTATTGGGAAGCACGCAATTTAGGCTACAAACAGAAATAAGCGATCCAATGGTACCAAACGCTGTTGTGAGTGCAGCAGCAATCAATGAAACGTTCATTGACATTGATTTACTGAATGCCATTCGTACTGAAGGAGCAAGACAAAATTTAATTTTTGATGATGAATCTGATGCTGACGCCGATGCTGACGCTGACGCCGATGCGGATGCTGATGCCGACGCCGACGCGGATGCTGACGCCGACGCTGATGCGGATGCTGACGCCGATGCTGACGCCGATGCGGACGCCGATGCCGACGCTGACGCTGATGCGGATGCGGATGCCGACGCTGATGCGGATGCCGACGCAGATGCTGACGCTGATGCTGATGCGGATGCGGATGCCGACGCAGATGCTGATGCGGATGCCGACGCTGATGCGGATGCCGACGCAGATGCTGACGCTGATGCTGATGCGGATGCGGATGCCGACGCAGATGCTGACGCTGATGCTGACGCTGACGCTGACGCTGACGCTGATGCGGATGCTGATGCCGACGCTGACGCCGATGCGGATGCGGATGCCGATGCGGATGCTGACGCTGATGCGGATGCGGATGCGGATGCGGACGCAGATGCTGATGCTGATGCTGATGCTGACGCTGATGCGGATGCCGATGCGGATGCCGATGCCGATGCGGATGCTGACGCCGATGCTGATGCGGATGCCGACGCTGATGCTGACGCCGATGCTGATGCTGATGCTGACGCTGATGCGGATGCTGATGCCGATGCCGATGCGGATGCTGATGCGGATGCCGACGCAGATGCTGACGCTGATGCGGATGCTGACGCCGATGCGGATGCTGATGCGGATGCGGATGCCGATGCAGATGCGGATGCTGACGCTGATGCGGATGCTGACGCCGACGCTGATGCTGACGCTGATGCCGACGCTGACGCAGATGCGGATGCGGATGCCGACGCTGACGCAGATGCTGATGCGGATGCCGATGCAGATGCGGATGCTGACGCTGATGCCGATGCTGACGCTGATGCGGATGCTGACGCCGATGCGGATGCCGACGCTGATGCGGATGCTGACGCCGATGCTGACGCCGATGCGGATGCGGATGCTGACGCTGACGCTGATGCCGACGCTGACGCAGATGCTGATGCCGATGCGGATGCCGACGCTGATGCTGACGCCGATGCGGATGCCGACGCTGATGCGGATGCTGACGCCGACGCGGATGCTGACGCTGATGCCGACGCTGACGCAGATGCTGATGCGGATGCCGATGCAGATGCGGATGCTGATGCCGATGCAGATGCTGACGCTGATGCCGATGCCGATGCGGATGCTGATGCCGATGCTGATGCGGATGCGGATGCCGACGCTGATGCGGATGCGGATGCTGACTCAGACTCAGATTCTGATGATGATGATCCGGCTGAAGGAGTATTTCCAGACGCCCCGAGATCAACACCAATCTTTGAGGATGATTTGATACTAACTGGTGAAGGGCTCGTTGGATCAACTGTCTACGCACTTGTTAACGGTCAAATTATTGGTTCAAGTGAAGTGTCAGCAATCAGAGCACTTGGAATTATTATTGACAATAACGGTACGTTCTCAATTGAGCTGGATGAGCCGTTACCAGCTGGAACAATTATTGAATTTTATCAAATTGATGAAGATGGTCAGCAAAGTGAATCTTCTTATGCAAGGGTTTTACCAATTAGCGACGATGGTGACGCTGATGCGGATGCTGATGCCGACGCTGACGCGGATGCTGACGCCGACGCCGATGCGGATGCCGACGCTGATGCCGACGCCGATGCGGATGCTGACGCTGATGCGGATGCTGATGCCGACGCTGACGCGGATGCTGATGCGGACGCCGATGCGGATGCTGACGCTGATGCTGATGCGGATGCTGATGCTGACGCTGATGCGGATGCCGATGCGGATGCGGATGCGGATGCCGATGCGGATGCTGACGCTGATGCGGATGCTGACGCCGATGCGGATGCTGATGCGGATGCCGACGCTGATGCTGACGCCGATGCTGACGCCGATGCCGACGCTGATGCCGATGCGGATGCTGACGCTGACGCCGATGCTGACGCTGATGCGGATGCGGATGCTGACGCCGACGCTGACGCGGATGCCGACGCTGACGCCGATGCTGATGCGGATGCCGACGCTGACGCCGATGCTGATGCGGATGCCGATGCAGATGCTGACGCCGATGCAGATGCTGACGCTGACGCTGACGCCGATGCGGATGCCGATGCGGATGCCGATGCGGATGCTGACGCTGATGCCGACGCTGATGCTGACGCTGACGCTGATGCGGATGCCGACGCTGATGCTGACGCGGATGCGGATGCCGACGCTGATGCGGATGCTGACGCCGATGCGGATGCGGATGCTGACAAAGATAGAGACTATGAGCGAATTGATAATCGTTATGGAGGGGACTCTGGCAAAGGCTATGATGGCAGTGGCGATAAGCTGCCGAAAACAGCTACCCATGCTTGGGCTTATGGAGCTGCTGGAGTTGTTGCACTTCTTTCAGGTCTATTTGCAAGAGTGTTCGGTCGAAATAGGAAGAATGGATAAGCGTTACCAATAAGAATGCGTTAGAGGGGAGAATCTTCTCCCCCCTAACCTATTAATTAGGAGGAATGTACATGGAAACATCGCAATCGAAATTAGCAGACTCATTAGAAAAAAAGCTAGATCTTTTTTATGAGACTCTTCAAAAAGAAGGGCATTTAGGTTTTCTGAAAAACACAACACGAGTCATTCTTTTTCTATCGATTGGAAGTCCAAAGCGCAGGGCAGATGTTTTCCAGGCTAGTGAGACGCTTCCATTAAAAGCATGGCGAGTTGTTAAGAGACAAGCGCTTCAGCATTATAAAGAAAGTCATTATGATTGGGTGAAATTGGATATTGTTGAAAATGAAGAAAGCCATAGCGTAAATGAATTCGTGAAGATCATAACAGAAACAAAGAAAAACTATTATCGAAAAGGAATTTCTTTCGACAAACAGTATCGGTTTGCTTTTTTAGAGCAGGAGATAAACGGAAACGCCATAGTGCAAATTGATAAGCATACAGGAAGAGGTTTTATCCAAGAAAAGAATTTAAAAGAGTATGCTAAGAGTCATCGTCCTTTAATGCCTAAGCTTGATCTTAGTAGGATCGATAAGATTCGAACGTTTACTACACGTGGATTCTTTTTTGAGGAAAATCGCCTATTCCCTACGCACAACACAAATTTAGATAATGGACGGAGAAAGACCCCGTTAACAATAGATGAAGTAGAACGTTTGGTACGAGAAAGCGCCACTTTTCTAGCAAACCAAGTAAAAGATACAGGGGCATTTGTATATGGGTATTTTTCTTGTTTTGATAAGGAAATTCAGTTCTATAATGTGCTAAGACATGCGAGTACGTTGTATTCCATGTTAGAGGCTTACGAGCTTTACCCCGATGACGTTTTGGAGAAAGCTATAAAAAGAGGGCTACATTATCTCGTCAATCACTGTACACGTAACTATACCATTCAATCCGTTCGAGTTGCTTATATGATCGACGGCGTCGGAGAAAATAAAGAAATTAAGCTTGGCGCAAATGCGGCTGCTATATTGGCATTAACAAAATTTCAGGAAGTTTTTAAACAAAATCAGTATGTAGAGATAACTCGTTTATTAGGGGAAGGTATAGTACAGATGCAAAAACGTGATGGCAGTTTTAATCATGTTTTGTACCCCGAAGATCTACAGGTGAAAGAAGATTTTAGAATTATTTATTACGACGGGGAAGCGGCATTTGCACTAATGCGTCTTTACGAACAGGATCCACAATCAAGATGGATCGATGCAGTTGAGCTCGCCTTTCGTTATTTTATCGAAAAAAAATATTGGAAGCATCATGATCACTGGTTGAGCTATTGTACCAATGAGCTAACTAAGTATCGACCACGTAAAGAGTATTTCGAGTTTGGCTTACATAACGTTTTGAAAAAGCTAAACTTCATTAAGAAAAGAGAAACAACGTATCCTACGTTTCTTGAACTTACGTTAGCCGGGTGGAATATGGTATCACGATTAAGGGCGCATGGATTGGAAGGATTGCTTACCCAAAAAGAGATTCAGCGATTAGAAGAAACATTTCACATCCGAGCAGAATATCAAAGAAATGGCTTCTTCTATCCAGAGGTAGCCATGTACTTCAAGAAGCCGAGCAGGATTTTAGGTAGCTTCTATATTCGTCATCACTCATTTCGTTCACGGATTGATGATACCGAGCATTATTTGTCAGGGTATGTAGCCTATTACAAGCTCTTGAAAAATCGCTCTGGCTATAAAGAAAGGGGGGTTTCGTAATTAAAGCGTGGAGAATCATAGGCAATAGCTTAATGGTAGTTGGCATCTGTTTGCTGGTTTGGTTTGGGTATGATCACTATCAGACGAAGTCTATGCAAAATCAATCATTGGCAGAAGCTCAAGAGCGACTATTTGTTGATTTGGGAAATGATCATTTATTAGATCCATCGAACTTGACGATGACAAATAAAGATGAACCACAGCAGCGATCATTTCTCTCGCCAAGTAGCGAGCAAGCAAGGGAGTCCTTCCAATCGATAGACATCAATCAAGGTGAGTCTTTCGCTATTTTAGAGATTGAGTCTTTAAATCGACAGCTTCCTATTGTAGAAGGGACGAATCCAGAAGAGTTGCAGCGTGGGGTTGGTCATTATCGTGATTCTGTTTTACCAGGTGGCAATGAACAAATACTTTTATCTGGGCACAGAGATACGGTCTTTCGCGATTTCGGTCAATTAGAGATAGGTGATCTATTTATTATGCATATGGAATATGGTTCATTCCGGTATAAAATCGAGGAAACTGATATCGTAGATGCCGATGATCGAACGGTCATTCGGGAGATGGGTGAAGAAGTATTGGTAGTCACAACATGCTACCCCTTTGACTTCATCAACCACGCCCCGGAACGATTCGTTATCTATGCTTATCCCATTGATTAATGTTGAAAGGTCTTCGTCCTATAGTCGCTGAATAACGCTTCTACTAGCTCATCTTGATTTGTTAACAAATCAGAAAGCGTGTATTGATCAAGCACATTCAGGTAGGCATCGAGCGCTTCTTGAAGCGCTCGTTTTAATTTACAGGCGGGTTCTAAAGCGCAAAAACCGTCTTTTTTCATACACGTAACAAGCTCCAAGTTTTCATATTTTCGAATGATGTTTCCGATTTGTATATACTCCGGAGCTTGCGCTAGTTTATACCCACCGTTTCTTCCGTTTACCGAATCAATATAGCCTGACTTGTTTAATTCCCACGCAATTTTTTTTAGATGATTAATAGAGACGTCATAGACGCTAGAAATCTCATTTAATGTAATAATTTCATTCTCTTTTATCCCTAGGTACATGAGCGTACGTAAAGATGTATCGGTGAAAATGGTCAATTGCATGGCTCTCCCTCTTTTCTTTGTTTGTGTTTTTTCTCTCTTTTTAAAATTCTGTTTCTATTAACAATGTAGCATCTTAACACATCGCAAAAAACTTGTATGTGGCATACACATTTAGAGCTGGTGAAACAGAAGAGAGTGAAAAAGGTTAGAGTGACAAGGGTTTGGTAGAGTTTACTGATCAATGTGAGGACAGGTTGGGAAATATTTAGTCTATTAATGAGGGGAAGCGATGAATGGTTGTAAAGAATCTAAAAAACAGCCCCCTTTTAAGGAGCTGCTGCTTCATTACATATAGTGAATTTGGTTTTTATAGTTTGTCATCATCTGTTCGTTATAGCTATCTCCACCATCGATGTTTGCGCTGCGGAAAATGGGGATCTCTTTTCCCTTCGCTTCAAGCTTCTCAATAAATTTGAGTACGATGGAATGAATAACAAAGCTTCCAGAAATCGTCGAAGTTGGAGCCACTTTCTGTGAGAGAGACTGAATGGAGACTGCTGCATCTCCAGGTTCTCCATAATTATCAATCACAAGATCACTCACTTCAAATAACCGTTTCCCAGAAGAGTGACGAGAAGTAACGCCCATTGAATAGGTGAGGTTCGTCAACGAAATAACGTTCATTCCCCGTGCTTTCGCTTCTATAGCTAGATCAATTGCCACAGGGTTTCGACCGGATACAGAATGAATAAAGACAACATCGCCTTGTTGAACAGGCTTTGAATCAAGAATAATTTGCCCAAACCCTTCAAGTCGTTCCAATTTAGAAGTAAGTGTAATTGGTTCGACATTTAGCATTAATGCAGGACTGAAGAGCGGGTTAAAGAGTGCAAGCCCTCCTGCGCGGTAAAACGCATCTTCAGCCACAATGCCTGCGTGGGAAGCGCCAAAGATATAGAGAGAGCGACCATTTTCGACTGCCTCCTCCATAAGTGTTGCTGCTTGTTCAAGAGTGGATTCTTGTTCTTGTGAAATCCGTGTAAGGATTTGCTCAATGGATTGGTAATACTGTTTCATATAAGACATTTCGTTATCCTCCTGGAAAAAGACGTGCAATCAGATCACCTAAGAAACTCCAGAGTGAAAAGTCGTTTCCACCGAAAATGACAATCCAATCTGCGGCTGTTCCACTCAAAATAGGGACAGACAGACCGACAAGCAAGATCATAACAACACCAGCTACAGCAGAACCAGCAATGGCACCTCTTAATCCACCTTGTCCGTTGGCAATAATGGCGGCAGTTCCAATTTCAAAGAAACACGTAATCGTTAAAGGAACGATAACAAAAGAGAAGACCCCCATACTACCTGTAATAAAAATGGTTGCAACCGATGTAATCATCGAAACAACAAATCCAATTAAGACAGCATTAGGTGCATAAGGGAATAAAATAGGTGCGTCTAGTGCTGGTACAGCATTTGGTATCCATTTTTGTGAAATCCCTTGAAAGGCTGGAATGATTTCAGCAAGCATCATTCTTACACCAAGCAATAGAACGGTTAACCCAGCCCCGAAAAGAATCCCTTGCATGACGCTATAAATGATCAAGTTTTGTTCTACACCAAAAGCTGTTGAAGCCGTATCAAAACCAATAATCATGCTAACCACAATGTAAACAAAGAACATGACAATGGAAGAGGTGATGCTGATTTCACGAAGAAATTCCGTTGAACTCGGAAATTTAATATCTTCAGACGATTTTCCTTTTGTCCCAAAAAGTTTCCCAACCATCCCTGCAATTAAAGAAAGTATGGTTGTTGGATGCCCAATAATAAAATCATCTGACTGGGTTACTTTTCGAACGAAAGGTCGTAACAATGCTGGAGCAATAATAATATAAAGAGCTGTTAAAATAGAAGCAAAAAGAACGAGTTGCGTATTTGATAAATCGTTTTCAATACCGACTGCAACAAAGATAAAAGGGAACCAAAACAGCATATGCCCTGTTAAGAAAACGTGCTTAATAGGTGTAAAGCGTGCAACGACTAAATTAATAAGAAAGGCAATTAACATGGCAAGACCAATTTGTGTACCATATTGACTCAGAATGGTATCGGCACCTAGAGCAGGTGCAACCTCCGGATTATCAATGTTGTACATGACGTTAAAGCCTTCTGTTAATGGTGCAATGGAGTTCATTAAAATATTCGTACCTTGAGTAAGAATAACAACGCCAATGACTGTTTTCGCAGTACCTGAAACAACTGAAGAAAAATCTTTTCGAAGCAGCAGCAGACCTGTGAGAGCGATGAGACCTAAGAAGATAGCTGGTTCACGAATAACTTCAATAAGAAAATCCATTACTGTTTGCATAAAGAACCCCCCTTTTTATAGATAGAAGGAACTTAGGCATTATGCCTGAAGTTCCGCCTCAACTTTTTCTTTGATTTCTGCTTTGTTAACAAAGCTATTGATAATAATAACTGGCTTATTGACTGTTTTTTGCAGTTTTTCGCCTAATTCTTTACTCGTAAAAATATAATCTGCTGGAGTGCTTTGGGCAGAGCCAACATCACCTGTAAATACATCCGCTTGAATGCCGAGGTCTTTTAATACCCCATCTAAGTTCATTTTCAAAACCATAGAAGATCCGAGCCCGAAACCACATACTGTCATAATTTTTACTTTAGCCATTCTTGTATCTCTCCTTTACATTAAGTTAAAAATGTCTTCTTTTGTTTGAGCATGGCGCAGTTGTTCGACTTTTTCTTCGTTAATGAGTACGCTTGAAAGCTGTTCAATAAGCTTCAAATGTGCTTCTGTTCCAGTTGCAGAAAACGAGAACACAAGATCAACAGGGTCGTTTTGTTCGCTTCCAAATGATACAGCCTCGTCAAGTATTGCCAGTGATATTGCATCTTCATGTACAGCTTTACTTGGCCTAGCATGTGCCATTGCAATACCAGGACCGATTACAATGTAGGGGCCATTTTCTTTTACAGAATGAATCATTTGAGCAATATACTCTTGCGTAATGGCGCCTGTTTTTAAAAGCAAAGACCCAGACGCTCGAATGGCTTCTTCCCAGTTGCTTGCTTTTACGTTAACGGCAACATGTTCTTTTCGTATCCATGTAGTCATCATGTCGCGTCCTTTCTTCCAATCCATTTTTGTAACAGCTGTGTGCGAGATGTTTCATTTTCTAGATAGTGAAAGAGCTGTATAAAATCTTGGTTATGCGCTTCCTTCATAGCTAGGACGATAATCATCGTGACTTGTTCAGGATTAAGGTCTCCAAATTCAATCTCGTTTTCTAGTATTGTTAAACTAATGCCTTCTTTTTTTACATACTCGGGGCTTGCATGAACAAAAGCCACTTTCGGAAGGAAAACCATATAGGTTCCATTTCGTTCTACAGACATAATCATTTCTTGAATATAGCTTTGTTCAATATAGCCTGCTGCGAGAAGTGGTTCGGACGCATGTGCTATTGCATCTCGCCAATCTCTTGTCTTAATCGTGTGTATTTTTTCATCAAACAAAGAGGGTTCCACTAATGAAGCGTTCCCGTAGACTTCATTGAAAGAAGCTAATTGTTTTCGATTCACAATTTTATGGGCCTCGTGTTGAATCAATCGCTTATCTTGATCACTGAGTAATGGACTGACATGAAAACGTTTCGTCTGATGCCAGTGTGGAATTGAAATTTCCTGAGTCGTCAAGATAAAATCAGGACTCGTTTCTTGGAGTACCTGCTCAAGATCTTGAGTACGGACAACATGAATAATGTGAAATCCAGGTTCAATTTGCTCTAGCTTTGTTGTTAAGATGGACGATGCTGCAAGTCCAGATGAACAGACGACCATAACGGTTGGTAAAAAGTCACGGCTTTTGCTACGCTCGTAAGCGGCGCTAATGTGCATCGTAATATAGGCGACTTCGCTTGCTAATAGATGAATCCCCATATTGTACGTTAATTGAAAAACCATTTCATAAATGGCGCGATACCGAACTTTAATTTCTTCGGTATAGGGATTTTCAATTTCCACACCTTGTGACATTCGCATAAATGCAGCTTTGATGTGGTGTGTTAAATCATTCGTTAGTTTTTCATCTGCAAGAAAGTTTGTATGCAGAACGGTTGATAGTTGAGACAATAAATGCTCGCAGAACTGACTCTCTCGGCTGTTTTTTTTGAAATGCGACGTTCCTTTTTGATACGAGACGACTTTAGCTTGGTCAAATAAATCGTCAAGGAAGGCGGATTCGTGTAAAACGGAACGCTCGTCTTCTACATGATCTTTAATAAACGTGCCAATCACACCTAAATGAAAATGGCGCTTATGCCGGTGTTCTTTTGGTACAAATACATAGCTTTTGGCGGCGATTTGTCTTTTCCACCAAAATAAGAAAAGCGAGAAGACATCGATGGAGGATTCACTATAATGTACACCTCGCTCTGTTTGCACAAGCGAAAGCCACGTTTTCATGAGCTCCATCTCACGTTCATTTACATCTAACCAGTCCTCAATTCGATCCAAATCGGCTCGTTTATCACCGAGCATCTGGTAACATGCAAATCGCAAGCTTCGTTCAGTACCAATGACTTGTAATCCTTTCCATGCTTGTTTGACAAGTTGCAAATCAAAGTTGTCAAGCCATTCTTCCACATCAACCAAGTATTTGTGGACACTTGAGCGACTTAAAAAGAATTGATCGGCAAGCTCTTGAATTGTAAACGTTCCTTTAATTGTGACGAACAGACTCATCATTAGTCTTTGAGTATGCTTGTCTGTACTTTCTTGCTTTCCTTCAATAAGCTCGAACAGGTAAGGGCGTTTGTCGTCCCCAACCCTTAATCGAACGCCTTTTCCAGGCATTCTTGTCGTTGTCACCTGAATGGGTTCTAAGCTGGTATCGATCGCATCTAAGTCATAGCGAATGGTTCGACTACTAATATTTAACCATTTGGCTAAGAATTCAATAGTGACAAAGTGATCGCTTTCAAGTAATTTAAGCAAAATCGTTTTTTGTCTAGAGGTCAACATAGGCATCACCCTTGTCTCTATAGTAGCGTTTAATGAGATTCTTCCAAAGACTGAAAAATAGCACATATGTGGCAACTGGCTGACAGAGTAGGTAAAAGACTCTTTTAAAAGCATTATAGCGGTTTTTGATGTAAATAAAAGGGAATAGGAAGATATAGGAATAAAGAGGAAGGGAATGGTGTCAGTTGGATTTTTTAGAAGAGGAAAAGCTCCGCAAAAAAGTATTGGTGAAAACGTTTGTACTCTTACCTTTTGCGGTAGTAACGGGTATTATCTTAGCAAATGTTGCTATGGACAATGGTTTCCCTAGCATTCGCCACCTTACGATTACGCTTCTAGCTAGTTATATCGTAACGATAGTGATGTGGTTGTTGCAATCAGAAGATAAACAGATTGAAAAGGAGAGGAAGATACAGAAACATTTAGCGAAAAAATCTAAAATGAGACGAGTGCTTGAAGGGATTGGCGCTATCCTAGTAACCTACTTCATCATTAAGCTTGTTTATCTTGTATTATAAAAACCGCTCTACTGAAAGAGCGGTCTATTCATTATGAAAATAAATCAAACTCCATTGTGTCTCGAACGGTCATTCGAGCATAATAGGTTCCTGATACATCAACTCCGACGCTAAAACCAGCCGCTTCAAAGCCAGCACGCGCACTAGCATCAATTTGAGTAACGATGGTTGTTTGTCCTGTTACAGTAAACTCTCTTACTGGGAAATCACCGTGGAGAATATCTGTATTTGAATCCTCTAATGTATGTGGTCCGCTTCCGGTTGTCCACCATGCATCTCGAATGTCGACAACTTCTTCATAAATACCTTCTGCATTTTTTGTGACGACAAACCGTACATTTAAAACAACTTCAAGCCCGTTGTATTCCCTTGTCGAGAACATCTCCATAAATTCTTCAGTCGGTGGTACCGTTATCGGTGGAGGTAAAAGCGGATGATCATCTGCTGCTTGGACGGTATTTCGTATAGTAATTTGTTCCAAAAGATCATTGGTTGTGAGATCCCTAATAAAGAGTGTTTCGTTTTCTTTTTCAACACTTACGTGATCCGCCTCATAAGGTAACTCAATGAACAGCCCGTTTAATTCTTCATAGTACACATTCTCTGGTGGAGTAGCGTGAATTTTTGCGGCGTCTGTCGATGCGTATGCATAAGAACTTCCTCCAGCCACAAGTAAGATAAATAGAAGTGAGGTCGTAAGACTGTAAAACCAGGTTTTCATAATGAAAACTCCCTTCAGAATTTTGTTGTACATGAAGAGAGTTACCCGGCAACCAACGTAAATAAGCGTAAATGATATTGGGAAATATAACGGTCATTAAGCCGTTATAATGGGATTTGTAGCATGGAATAAAGGAGCACTTGTAACATGCGGATACAGGAAACGCCTGTTACAAATGCTCTTAATTGTCGATGATCATTATCGATTTTTTGGGAAATCTAGTAGACCATACCCATTTTTAGGGCGAAAAAAAGAATGGGAATTAGTAAAGCTGGTACTAAATTCAACGTTTTAAAGGAAGAAATGCCGAGAATGTTTAGTCCTGTGCTAAGTATTAGCAGCCCACCAATAATTGAAATCTCTGTAAGTAATTCAGGTGTGAAGAATAGGGATGCAAAACTAGCTAAAAAGTAAATACTTCCTTGCCAAAGAAGCAAAACAAAAGCAGAAAAAGCAATGCTAAATCCGAACGTCGCTGCAAGTACAATGGAGGTAAAGCCGTCGAGTATCGCATTAGAATATAGATACGTATATTGACCATTTAAAGCAGCTTCTATTGGGCCAACAATGGATAGTGTACCGACACAGAAAAGGAGAATAGCAGTCGTTACCCCTTCATTTGCTTGTCCTCTAAGTATAAAAGATAAGGCGCTTCGAAACCGTTCTTCAAAGCGAATCCACTCCCCGATAATGCCACCAAGTGCCATACTAATAATAAACAAGACAGGGTATGTGCTGTTTGGTAAATTCGTCGTAAGGGCGCCGATGCCAAGGCCAATTACGGCGAGCCCCATCCCTTGAAGAAGAATCGTATGAAATCGATCAGATAACCCCTTCTTTAACGTAGTTCCAATGAAACTACCAATAAGAATCGTTGCTACATTTACAAACGTACCAATCATAGAAAAGCCTTCTTTCTTTGTTTCGAAATCGTTTTTTTTACTAGTATACTAATACAACTCAATGTAAAGTCAATGTGAACTTTATGAACAAAATAAATAAAATGAATAAAATTCGGATCTATTATCTAAATTCTCTTGCAATTACCGGTGTATATACATAAGATAAAGAAAAGGTGTTTGCAGGAGGACCTATGAAATCAATGGATCATAACATGTATGGGTTAATTATTGATTTTGAAGAGAAGCTTGGTCGGAAGGTTAACGAGAAAGAGCGGATATTCCTTCAATGGGTGACTGCGAAGGCAAGAGAGCAGAATGAACTGAATTTTATACAGCAATGCGATAATTAATGACAGAATAAGGAATATCTAGCCGTTTAACAACTGGAGAAGTTTTTCTTGACGTCATAGGTTATCTCCTTTATAGTAACACTAACTTTACTGATAGGAGGAATGTTAAGAATGTTACCAGCAAGATTACGCCAGCAAACTTTGAACAAACAGTAATTCTATATGTTCAAAGGCTCTGTTTTCATAAACAGGGTAAACGGGAGTAGTCTGCACATTTTTAACAACCTTCACCGGTTATATAAAACGGGGAGAAAGGCAGATTAGGCTGTCTTTCTTTTTTTTGCGAAAAAGGGAGACCTGTCTTTGTTCTACCCTCGTTTACCCGCAACCACAGACGCCGTTTGTCTGTGGTTTTTTATGATGATACGCCTTTTATCTCATCATAAAAAGGACGTGTAAAAATGGAACAATTAGTAGTAGAACTTAGCGGTGTCCATGTAACGCATGGAGATCAACTTATTTTGGAAATAGATCGCTTGCCTATCTACCAATTTGATCGAATTGGCATTGTTGGGGAAAATGGAAGCGGAAAAAGTACGCTTTTAAACGTGCTAGAGGGGCGCGTTCAGTCAAATAGAGGTCATATTCATCGGCATATTCACTTTGCTTATTTCGCTCAAAAAGAAGCCTATGAAAAAGAAAAAGTGGAGGGTGAATGGATTAGTAGGCTTGAGGTTCCCAATCGTAGTCAAGCAGACATGAGTGGAGGTGAACAAACACGTCTCAAATTAGCACAGCTGTTTAGTACCTATCAAGAGGGCATGCTATTAGATGAACCAACAACTCACCTCGATGAAAAGGGAGTGGATTTTCTCGTTGAAGAACTTCGCCATTATTATGGGGCGCTTGTGATCGTTAGTCACGATCGGTATGTATTAGATCAGCTCGTGACGACGATTTGGGAGTTGAAAGACGGTCAAGTAAAAGAGTACAGTGGGAATTATTCTGCTTATGAAGCGCAAAAAAGGATGGAACAAAAGGTTCAACAAGAGCAGCATGAACGGATAAAAACGGAAAAAAAGCGGCTCTTAGCTGCCGCTGAAGAGAAAAAGAAAAAAGCCAGACATCTAACGAGTGGGAATCGGTCGATGTCAAAGAAAGAAACAAAAGCGACAGCGAATCGCATGTTTATGACAAAATCAAAAGGAACAAGTGAAAAGTCTATTCAACGCGCAGCGAAGGCACTCGAACAACGTGCTCAGCAACTCCCAGAAGTAGATGCCGTCGAGAGTGAAAGACCGATTGTGTTTCACCAGCCAGCGTATTTACAAATCCACAATAAAGTGCCGATCTTTGCCAATCAATTAACCGTAAAAAAACAAGACCGTGTGTTAATAGAAGACGCCAGCTTTCAATTTCCTTTAGATAAAACCATTGCAATTACAGGCAAGAATGGCTCAGGAAAAACGACGTTGCTACAATCGATCGTAAATCGAAATGAAGGGATAACGGTTTCACCGAATGTTCGGTTTGGCTCTTATCAGCAATTTAATTTTCAACGGAAAGAAAGGATGTCTATTTTAGAGTCGATGAAGCAGAATAGCGAACAGGAAGAGGGACAGATTCGCTCTGCATTAGCTGCAATGGGCTTTGTTGGGAACGATGTGAAGAAAAATGTGAGTGACTTGAGTGGAGGGGAGTCTATCCGACTACAGCTTTGCCATCTTTTCTTAGGTGCATGGAATGTTCTTGTATTAGATGAGCCAACAACTTTTCTTGATGTACAGAGCATTAAAGCATTAGAGAAGTGTATAAAAGCATACAAAGGAACGGTTATTCTTGTTAGTCATGATCGAACGTTTCTACAAGAAGTAGCGGACGTTCTCTATACAATTGAAAATCGCAAACTACTAAAGGGAGATGGAAAGAATGAATCCAGCAGAAATCATACAATTAGCTAGACGTTATCAATTACAACTAGAAGAGAACTCAATAAAAGTGAACGAATCTGGGCTTGATTTTCGTGTAGCGCACGCAAAGGACTCGACAGGTGAAAAGTGGATTTTACGCATTCCTCGTAGGGAGGACTCTTTAAAACATGGTGAAAAAGAACAAGCCGCTTTAATGATTCTTAACAAACAAGTAAGCTTTCAAGTGCCTCAGTGGACTATTTTTTCAAAAGAATTGATTGCCTATAAAGAGCTAAATGGTACGCCAGCAGCGACGATTGATATGGAAAAGCAAGCGTACGTATGGACCTTTGATGAAACAAAAGTGCCCTATTCCTATCTTCAATCTTTAGGTAAGGTGATGGCGGATCTACACAATGTTCCAAGCGATCAAATGGCGCTAACAGGTGTTGACATACTAAATGGAGTATCACTTCAATCTCATATGGAAAAACGAATGAACAATGTAAAAAACCATTTTGATATTCACCCAAAACTGTGGGCGCGCTGGCAAGCGTGGCTAGGAAATGATACGATTTGGCCGACTTTTTCAGGTGTGAAGCATGGAGATCTGCATCCGGGACACATTTTGTTAAACAAGGAATTAGAAGTGACCGGTATAATCGACTGGACGGAAGTATCTGTTGGCGACGTGTCCGATGATTTCGCTGCCCATTATCAACTCTTTGGAGAAGAAGGGTTGGATCAATTACTTGTCACGTATGAGCAGGGAGGCGGACGTGTGTGGCAAGGGATGAAACAGCATATTATTGAACTTCGTGCTGCGTCGCCGGTGCTTGTCGCTGAATTTGCGTTGTCATCAGGCTTAAACGATATGGTGGAAATGGCGAAAACGATGCTTTCATCTGATGGATGATAGCCGGATCAAATTGCTTTACTGACTGTTAATGAGCGGGGTAAAGTAGAAGCAGAATAAGAACATTGAGGTGAAGGATATGGGTGAGTGGATTCGGAATGTGCGTATGGAAACAGGGTTCGAAACAGAAGGTGACTTTATTTATGGAAGCAAAACCCTATCGTTTGATATAAAAGTGGAAGCCGGTAAAGTAGCGGAGATTCAGCCATCAGGAAAAAGAGATGGCTTTAATGGGAACGGACAGTTGCTATTACCAAGTTTACAGGAGATGCATTGTCATTTAGACAAAAGTAAGCTTGGTGTGCCATGGCAACCAATTACGCCAGCGAATTCGATTGTAGAGCGTTTTACGCAGGAAATAAACGAACTCGATCAGTTAGACCTCTCGTTAAAAGAACGTGCACGCAATTTAATTAATCTTGAATTGGCAAATGGCGTTACGTTCTTTCGATCGCATATTGACGTTCACCCTAAAGTTGGACAACGATATTTAGAAGAAGTACAAGACGTGTTACGCAATTATAAAGGGAAACTTGACTATGAACTAGTAGCGTTCCCCCAGCACGGTATGCTGCGTTCAGATGCCTATGAAGAAGTGAAGCAAGCTCTTCTAGCCGGTGTTGATCTGATTGGGGGAGTAGACCCATCTTCTCTTGATGGTGATGTTGAGAAGTCGCTTTCTAAAACCTTTGAGCTCGCTACAATGTTTCATGTTCCCATTGACATTCACGTTCATGACCGTGGGGAGCATGGGCGAAAAACAGTCAAGACGCTCCTTGATTACACAAAGCAAAGCGGTTGGCAAGGTAAGGTGGCGATTAGCCATGCATTTGGGTTGAACGACTTTGTTGAAGAAGAAAGAGCTGAGATCTTTACGGATTTAGCGGAGACTGGTATTTCAGTTGTATCAAGTGTTCCCATAACAGGTGTTATCCCGCCTTTAGAAGAATTACGTTCGTATGGTGTACATGTAAGAATTGGCTGTGACAATGTTTACGATTCTTGGTCTCCTTTTGGAACAGGGAAGGTAACTGAAAAGCTTAATCGTTATGCTGAGATGTTTCGTTTAACGAAGCAGGATACGTTAACACACGCGTTAGAACTCATTACAGGTCAGCCTCTTTTGATAGAAGAAGGTCAGCCGTGGCTTAAAGAAGGAATGGACGCCTCGTTTATTCTTGTTGACAGCTCGTCTACAGCAGAATTTGTTGCCAGACAAAATGATGTGAACGCTAGCTTTTTTAAAGGAGCGCTTGTTTATCAAAAGGAGGATGTATAATGATTACGAGTGAAGATAAAGCCTACTTAATTCAATGTATTGAATTGGCAAAGAAAGCGCTAAAGAATGGAGACGAACCGTTCGGATCTATACTCGTTTCAGCAAATGGTGACATACTAGTTGAAGATCATAATCATGTCTCTGGCGGTGATCAAACGCAACATCCTGAATTCGCAATCGCGAGGTGGGCTGCTGCTCACTTAACAGCCGAAGAACGGAAGACTACAACTGTCTACACGTCCGGTGAACATTGCCCAATGTGTGCAGCTGCTCACGGTCTAGTAGGGCTAGGCAGAATTGTTTATGCAAGCTCATCAAAGCAATTGCGTGAGTGGAAAAAGGAGATGGGATTGGCACCGGGCAATTTGCACCCGTTAGGGATAAAGGATGTAGTTAAAACAATTTCTGTTGATGGACCTGACGAAGAATTAGCAGGCGAAGTGAAACGTCTACACGTCCAAAAGCATACACGATAGAAAAAGCGCAGGTTCACCAACCTGCGCTTTTTTTGACGATACGGGTAGAGGGAGAAGTGTTATTCTCTTGCCTACTTCGTCTACTCGCTCACTCGTGTCCCTTGGTGAAAATAAAGCTTCCACTCCGTTCCGTCGTGTGTCCAAATCGAACTTCTTAGCGTTTCTCTGTTTAAGCTATGGTTTTTCACTCGATAAGTAGTAAGAACCGCTTGATCACCAAGTGGATGCATGGTCCAATCATGCAAAGTTAACGTGTGGGGGCTTGCGCCATCGACGAAATCTTGTCGAGTGAAGACCTTCCCTGAACTTCCGAATTCAAAAAAATCATCTGCTAGGACATGACCAAGGGCTTCACCCGATTTCCGGACGGCTCCACTTAAATGTAATTCCTCTAATCGTTTGAGATGCGTTTTAAGCTCCATATACATCTAACCTCCTTTATGACCAGCTCTGATAATGATGAAAAGTGACGAAAACAATCACGGGGGAACGCATTCTATCGTGTATAGAATTATCGTACATCATTAAACATCTAAGGTGTCAGTTGAATGTAGTCAAATACGAAAAAAAGAACTCTACCAATAAAAACGGTAGAGCCTTTATGCACATAGAATAAGCCCATGCGCCTGAGATGCACAGATTTAAATGAAAGCAGAAATGGCGTTACGTCTTCTCTTCAATAACCGTTAGTTCTTCTAGCTTTGGATGTTGTGAACCAACGAAAGTAGCACCGCTATTGCGTTGATTTAGAATAAAGTCCATGTGCTGTTGAGTAATTCTTTCACCTGGAATGAGAATCGGTATTCCTGGGGGATAAGAAATAACGAATTCTGTATTAATTTTACCGAGACTAGCTGTCAGAGGGATAAGTTGTTGCGGTGAGAAGCTGGCTTTTCTTGGTGTCATGCTCATTATTGGTGCTGGTGGTTGTACCACAGGGTGAGTCGATGGTTGCGTTTCTTGATAGCGAGCGACTAGTTTTTTTAGCGCAGTATATAGTTTCTTTGCGTCTTTTTTCTTTGTGCCGATTGTGAATACAGCTAAAGCGTAGCGAGTGTCAGCTAGTTCAAGTAGGATAGTATATTCTTTTTCTAACAGGTCCTTTAATTGGTAGCCAGAGAGAGGGAGTGTATCAATTTTTATGATGACTTTTGACCGATCAAGATCAAATGAGGCACCTGAATGAAGTAGTTCTTTTTTAGTTGGGCATGAAATGCCTGTTAGTGTATTTACTTTTGAACGAAAGTCATCAGCAAGTGCTAATGTTTTTTGAAGCTGCAGCCTTCCCTGTCGCTCTAGCTGATAGCGAGTTGAATCAAGGGAAGCAATGAGTTGAAAAGGACGCGAAGTAGACAATAAATAGTTCATCGCATGTTGAACTCTACTAAAGTCAACCAGCCCTTCTCGATATAGAAGAATGGACGTTTGGTTCATTGAGCCACCAAGCTTGTGCAGGCTTGTTGCTGCTAGGTCAGCACCTGCTTCCATTGCGCTAACAGGTAACTGAGGATGGAAAGGCAAATGGGCTCCGTGTGCCTCGTCTACAATGACAGGTATACGTTTTTCGTGAGCAATGGATACAATCGTTTTTAAATCTGTACAAACACCGAAATAGGTGGGGTTTATTAGCAGGATAGCTTGAATGTTTGTATACTGATTGACAGCATGTAGGAGGGATTTCGCTGAATAATGATTGGATATACCAAGGTCGTTATCAAATTCAGTTTCAAGAAAGAGAGGCTCAGCCCCGGCGAGAATGATTCCGGCTATCACGGAGCGGTGTACATTCCGCGGAACAATCATTCTTCCGCCATCGTTGCATGTTGCCAGAATCATAGCCATAATAGCGGTGCTCGTCCCTTGAGTAGATAAAATGCTTCGATCCGCTTTATAGGCTTTTGCCATCTCGCTTGTGACATCGTTTAAAACGGATGATTCTAATACGTTAACGTCAATCATATCAAGTTCTAACAAGTGGCTTTTGGCTAATTTTCTAAATGTAGATTCGGTTCCCCTCTTACGGTGACCTGGTGTGTTAAAATGAGTTCGGTTTTGAGCGAGAAATGTTGCTGCGAACTGGTTAGTAGGGTAACTTTTTTTACCCAAGGTGCTCACGTCCTTTATTTGTATAAAGTGGCAGTGACTTTCTCTATTATGTATAAGCGGGAGTATGGTAAGGGTGACAAAAACAGACGAATATGCGTGCTAGACGAACAAAGAATACGGCCTTATGGATAAAGATTTGTTGGAAAATAGATAAGTGCAGGTTTGAATCCATGACAAATAATCGAAATTATTAGGCATTTTTAGCGTATAATCCTAAACTTGAGCGTGGTACCCTAATAATAAATAAAGTGATACAGGCACGATTCTTACAGTGACATAAAGAAGCGGAAAAAGTGTTTTTAAGTAAATGAAAACGCTTACTCATAAGAGGGGGGTACAAGTTTTGTCAGTCATAAGAGGGAGAGGACATTGGGTTTTTCCTAGTTTGACAAGTGTTGTTGTTGTTATGGTGTTAGCGGGATGTTCAGCAGAAGAATCCGATGCAATTGAAGAAACGATTACGATTGAAGGAAAAACGACTGTTACCTATTGGCACAATCACACTGGTAGAGGGCTTGAGGCTATTCGCCAAGTTGTATCCGATTTTAACGAGAGTCAAGATGATATTTTTGTGCAAGAAATCTATAGTGCTTCAACAGAAGGAGATGACCAACGATTACTTACTGCCATTGCAGGAGGGAATCCACCCGACCTTGCTCACTTTGACCGTTTTAAAGTTGCCCAATATGCAGCAGAAAACTCACTAGAACCACTTACACCGTTTATTGAACAAGATCAATACGATATGAACTTGTATTACGACTATGCTGTCGATGAAACGACTTATGACGATGACATTTATGCCATGCCCATTACGACGGATTCACGTCTACTATTTTATAATAAAGACCGCTTTCAGGAAGTCGGACTTGATCCAGAAAACCCACCTACGACAATAGAAGAATTGGAAGAGGCTATCGAAAAGCTGTCTACGATAGAGGACGGGCGAGTTGAGGAATTAGGAATGGTTCCGTGGACAGCTCAAGGTTGGTTGTATACGTGGGCTTGGACTTTTGGTGGTGATTTCTATGATATGGAAACGAATACGTTAACCATTGATCATCCTAAAAATGTGGAGGCACTGGAATGGCTCGTTTCCATCGCAGATCAATACGACGCAGCAACTGTAACGAGTTTTGATACGGCTCAAGGAAGTAATGAAATGGATCCTTTTATTCAAGGAATTTATAGTATGAAAGTCGATGGCCCGTTTTCCATATCAACGATTCAGCAATATAAACCGGATCTGAATTATGGTGTCACACCGATACCAACACCAACTGGAGATGATTTCGCTACATGGTCAGGTGGGACATCTGTCATTATTCCAAAAGGTGCCCATCATGCTGAAGAAGCGTGGGAGTTCATGAAGTACTTTGGTAGTTACGAGGGGCAAATGACCTACAGTGAAATCAATAATCAAATGTCTGTGATTGATAAAGTGAACGAAGATTTGTATCATGATGATCCAATAATGACTGAATTTATTGATATTTTACCGAGCTCAAATGCACGACCACCTATTCCTAGTGGCCAATTATTGTGGAATGAATTAGACAGAGCGGTAGAGTATGCCATTCATGGAAGAGGAGAGCCACAAGAGCTTTTAGAGCGTGTTCAGAAAAGGGTAAACCAAGCAGAGGCTGAGGAATAGGAGGGGTTCATATGGCGCAACTTGAAACGAATAAACCACCTAAAGTTAGAGTGAATAAACGACGGTCAAACGAAAACCTTACAGGCTGGTTGTTTGCGATGCCTTGGGTAATCGGGCTACTACTCTTTTTTGGTTACCCGTTGCTTTCGTCTATGTATTACAGCTTTACAGACTTCAGTATTCTTCAAAGTGGTGAATTCATAGGATTAGCTAATTACCGTGAGCTGTTTCAAGATGATTTATTTTGGATTTCCATTTATAACACCATATATTTTGCTGTCTTTTTTGTACCACTTAGTATCATCTTCGGTGTTGCTCTTGCAATGGTGCTGAACATGAAGGTAAAGGGAATGGCGGTCTATCGCACGATCTTTTTCTTACCGACCCTTGTACCACATGTGGCTTTAGCGATTTTATGGGTGTGGCTCTTAAACCCTCAGTTTGGGTTAGTCAATGCGATGCTTGATTTTGTCGGCATTCAAGGACCACCGTGGCTAGGAAGTACGTTCTGGTCAAAACCAGCCCTGATTTTAATGTCGCTTTGGGGAATTGGGCAAGCGGTAATCATTTATTTAGCTGGATTAAGTGATATCTCTCAAGAATATTACGAAGCAGCCGAAGTAGATGGCGCAACATTCTTACAAAAGACCTTTAAAATTACGTTGCCTTTATTAACACCGGTTATCTTTTTTAACTTAGTAATGGGTTTTATCGGTGCTTTCCAACAGTTCACGTTGCCTTATGCCATGACGAATGGAACAGGAACACCGGCTGATTCATTAACCTTTTACGTCATGTATTTGTACGATAATGCGTTTAGTTATTTTAGAATGGGCTATGCCTCGGCAATGGCGTGGATTTTGTTTCTCATTATTCTAGTACTAACGAGTCTTGTTTTCTGGAGTTCAAAAAAATGGGTTCACTATCAAGGTGATTGAGGAGGAATGAGAAGTGGAAGCAACTGCTAAGAAGCGTTTCAAAAAAATTTATGCACATACTGTCTTGATCATCGCGTCTATCATCTTTCTCGTTCCGTTTATTTGGATGGTGTCGACATCGTTTAAACCAATAACGCAAGTGTTTAGTTTTCCGCCAGAGTTTATTCCTCGTCCTTTTCAATGGGAAAATTATATTGAAGCGACTCAATATATCCCATTTTGGACGTACACATATAACACCGCAGTGATCACAGGATTAAGCACTTTAGGAGTTGTCATTTCTTGCCCAATCGTTGCTTATAGTTTCGCCAAGTTACGATGGCGTGGACGGAACATGATGTTTGCCATTACGATTGCCGTAATGATGATACCGGCTCAAGTAACGATGATACCGTTGTTTTTACTTTTTAATCAGTTTGGTTGGGTTGGAACGAATTTACCTCTCATTGTACCAGCATTCTTTGGGGTTCCGTTCTCTATTTTCCTTTTACGTCAGTTTTTTAAAGGATTGCCAGATACATTAAGGGAAGCAGCAAAGATTGATGGAGCAAGTGAATGGCGGATTTACTGGCAGATTATGTTCCCTTTAGCAAAGCCAGCCATTCTAGCCATTGCGTTGTTTCAATTCATGGCCTCGTGGACAGATTTTCTTGGGCCGCTCATTTACTTAACAGAAGAAGCGTCTTACACGCTTTCATTAGGATTACAACAATTCCAAAACCAGCAAGGATCTCAATGGCATCTAATGATGGCTGTATCTACCATGATGACATTACCCATTATCGTCCTCTTCTTCTTTATGCAAAAAACGTTTATTAACGGTATCACTTTTACAGGAATAAAAGGATAGCGAAAAAACAAAAGACGAATGCCCAATGTAATAGGCTCCCTCCTATGTTTTCACGTTTTATCGTGTCTTCTAGTCAGGGAGCCGATCACGGGAATCATTCGTCCTTTTGTTGCATTCTAAGCTTCTGATTTACTTTGTTTTAAAGCTTAAGAAGCCGTCGTCAACTGGAATGGTTTGACCGTTTACAGCATTGGCTGCGTCTGTAAATAAAAACGTAACGACATTTGCGACTTGCTCAGGTTTAATTAATTGTTGACGCATGTGAAGTTGGGCAAGTTGTTCTTTCGCTTCATCAGAGTCGCCTAAAATGGGGGTATCAATAAATCCTGGCGCAACGCCAACAGAACGAATTCCGTAATCAGAAAGTTCTAAGGCTGCTGATTTTGTCATCATCACAACGGCTGCTTTCGCTGCATTGTAATTAAAACTTCCTAAGGCAGCAATAGAACCATAAATGGATGCTGTATTCACAATTGTTCCTTTTACACCTAATTCAACCATTTTCTTCGCAGTATAGTAAATACCGTAATAAACACTATGCTGATCAACGTCTATGACTTTATGATAAGATGCAGGATCTAGTTCAAGCAGTGGCTTTACAAGCCCGATACCGGCATTGTTAAAAATCCCATTAATTGTATTGAATTTTTCTACGGTCCAATGAACCATTGCTTCTACTTCTTCTGCTTTTGAGACGTCGACTTTATAAGAAACAACTTTATCTGCAAGATCCATTTCTGTTGCGAGTGATGCTGCCGCTTCACTGTTAAAATCAGCAATCACAACTGACGCTCCCTTAGCTGCAAGTTGTTTAACGGTTTCTTTACCAATACCACTTGCGCCACCTGTTACGATAATTGCTTGTCCTTCCATTTCCATAAGAATCCCTCCTATATCGTTAGCGATTGCACGCTTTACTAAGCTTACCTTGATTGAAGCTCATTATACGCTTTCCAATTTAAGCCGTAAGTAGGCACCTTCATGTGACTTAGTAGCATGAAGGATAGTGAGCATAAGAAAATAGTGTCGTTATAAATATGAAGCATAAAGCTGTACAAATCTTTTTCTTTTTATTATAGTTATTAAAGAGTTGTTATATCTATTATCTAAGGGGATAAAAAATGAACAATCGGATCCAACGTAAAATAGCAAATTTAGAAGGGTTACAACGGTTTCCTGCTGAAGACTTATTTTCGTACTTTACAATTAATAAAAAGGATACGATTTTGGATGTTGGTACCGGAACAGGCTACGTGGCTCGTGCCGTGGCAACTAAAGTCGATAAAGTGTACGCACTTGACTCAGACAAAGACATTTTAGCGTACCTCATGAAAACAAGTGACGAAAGCGGCATTCGAAACATTGAACCTATTGTTGGAGATTTTAAATCAATACCGATTCCTAAAGATCATGTCGATACAGCGATTGCCTCTATTTCTTTACATGAAGTGAAGCCGTTATCTGCTGTGTTAGACCAAATTCGATCGACTCTAAAGCAAGGTGGGGTATTTGTCTGCATTGATATAGAGAAAACGGAAAACGCGTCAGGACCAAGAGTCTTCTCTGGAGAAATGGAACAGGAAATGATGAATGCTGGGTTTACCATTGTTACTAAATCATTTCCTGGAATGAAGCTAGGTAAGGAGCCACTTTATGTAATTGTAGGCAGAAAATGAAGAAGATATGCATGTAAGCGTGGTGGGCTTCTTAACGAATCCACTACGCTGTTTACATTCAATGAAGGGCATTGGAAAACGGAAGTGGATTAACGGGTACAGTAGCTTCTTTTGTCATGGTACAATGAAAAAAAAGGAGGAGATGCCTGATGAATTTGCCAAGTTGTTGGTCGTGTCAATATACTTACTCCTATAAACAAGCGTACGTATGTACATTTGCAAAAACTAAATGCCCATCCTGCTGAGAGAAGCAGTACCAGTCAAAGCGAAGTAAGCTAAATTTTGGTTTGATCTTTCTTATGGCATTTATTCCATTGTTTATTGTTAGGACGTTTACCGCTATTTCATTTCTAGCGTATATAGGTATGATGTTGCTCTTGTTTGTCGTTGTTTCTTTTCTTTTGCCTTTTTGTTATCGCTTTACAGAGGAACAGAAAAGTTATTTTTAGAATGGAACGGGCTGCATGATTGGAAGCGTTTTATTAGAGGAGTCGTTGCGAATGAAATATATTGAGTGCGGGTGGGGGAATCGTTGGTTGTTGCGAACCGAAGTCGAGTATAGAGATGGAACCGAAATGGAATATAGGGGCTGGAAAGGCCCGGTATCGGTTCGCTCTCTCTATTTGCGACTGTGGGTTGGTCACACCATTCTCATCCTAGATAGCAAAGAAGGGGTAAAGAAGCAACAAAAGACGCAATCGCGATTTAAATGTGTAGTTGGACTTGTGAGTGAGTAGAAGAATTTAAATAGAACCCTTGTGGTTCTATTAGTACATTTAATGACCGGTATCAGCTTTAGAATGTGCGTCTATAGGAGGATCAATAAGCTCACCGATACTTGTGGTTGAGGGAAAAGAAAAGAACAATATGGTTAGTAAGGCTATGGGAGCCCATTTTTTCATATTAATCAACTCCTAATTTTAATAGGTTTTTCTTTGAAGAATAAGCTTCGCGTAAATATTTTAGAGAGAGATCAGTTCGCTTCTGTTTTTCAAAATAGATCGCTAATTCATCTGCCATTTCTTCAATTTCGAAGTGTAGGTCATGGTCTTTTAACATTTGGAGAGACCGGTCAATGAGATAATGGTTCTCGTCAACGTACAAGCCCTTTAATATGGAACAATTTGCAATGAATTCTGTCATATTAAAATACTTTGCCTCTTGTAATCCTTCTTTTAAGAAGATAACTGCGGTTTCCATTTCATTAAGCTTGAATAGCGTTAAAGCTAAATTATATTTTGTTTTTGTGATGAGTGGGTTTGTTTCTGTCCCCATCTTTTCTAAGACCTTCTCATAATATCCTCTTGCGGCAGAATAGTTTTTGTAACGATATTCATTAATACCGAGCATACGAAGAACAATGACTTCAGCAACGGGGTAGTTACGTGCACTTACAAGATTTTCTTGCAAGATGTCATTTGCTTTTTCATAATTATCTGTTTCAGAAAATAAACCAGCTAACAAGTTATAACTGAAAATGGTTTTTTCCGTGTACTGAAGACGTTTGAACGTAACAATTGCATCTTCTAAGTATGAGCTAGCAAATACATATTGATTTATTCTGTATAAACTTGACCCCATGTAATAATGAAATTCTGCCTCTTCTGCGTCATCTTTTACATATTCTAGCAATCGCTCTGCTTTACGAAATAATTTAATTGCACTGCGATAATGCTCTTGAAGAAATTCATGCTGACCACTAATAAAATAATAGTAATAATGTAGGAGATTATCCATGGAACTTTTTACAATAGGGTCAATGCGATTAAACATTTCGTCGCCTGCTTCTCTATCTGTTGTTTGATCCATCATCATGTTAAAGCGGTACTCGACAAGGGAGTAATAAGCAAGAATTTGGTCACTTTCCTCCATTTTATTAAGCATGTCCTTAATTTCAGCTTGCAGATGAATCGCTTGATCAACGGATCGAGCAATAATGCAACTGTACCATTCTACAATCTTCGCCCCGACAATTTCTGAGCGAATGAAGTCCGACATATGTAACCCCCTCCTTTCTTCGTATATGGCTTATTTTACTAATAAAAGGGAATTCATGTAAGAACTATTTGATATTTCCCAATACGCTATTTGTTTATTTTTAGGTAACGTGCATTCATAAAAATACACCACCAGTAACTGCTCGACAGCTACCGATGGTGTTAGACGCGTTGTTCAGACATTCGTAGTGATTTTCTCATATACAGCCGATCTAGCAACCCAATGATGTGAGGCTTGTTCAACCAATTCATGATCTGCCTCTTCTTCAATAAAGGGTAATGGCAGCGTCGGAACTGGCTCATAGCGACGCAGGCTAGGATTGGTAATCGGTATGGCAGCCAACAAATTTTTTGTGTAAGGGTGGTGGGGTTGTTCGAAAATCTTTTTTGTCGATCCCATTTCGACTATTCTCCCCTTGTACATAACAGCGACGCGATCGCAAAATTGCTGGACCATCGAGAGATCATGGGCAATAAAGAGATATGTTAGCCCAAGCTTCTGTTGAAGGTCTTTGAGTAGCTCGATCATTTGGGTCTGAATGGATGCATCGAGTGCAGAAAGAATTTCATCACACACAATAAGCTTTGGTTGAACTGCCAGTGCCCGCGCAATGCCAATTCGTTGTCGTTGCCCACCTGAGAATTCGTGAGGGTAGCGATAAGCCATGTCACGGTCTAAGCCTACTAATGTTAGGAGTTCAACGACACGGGTGTAACGCTCTTGCTTCGTCTGTACTAATTGATGCAAATCAAGTGCTTCGCCAATACTATCAATAATTTTCAGGCGTGGATCTAATGAGGCATATGGGTCCTGAAAGATAATTTGAATATGGCGACGCATGTGTTTTAATTCGTTTGGTGTCAGATGCCCTAGGTCAAAGCCTTCATATAGAACTTCTCCACTAGTCGGTTTATGCAAATGAAGCAGCGAACGACCAGTTGTTGATTTTCCAGATCCAGACTCACCGACAAATCCAAATGACTCGCCTTCATAAATGGTAAAGGAAACATCGTTGACTGCTTTCGTTACATGCCCTTTTGCTAATTGAAAATACTGTTTTAAGTTGCGAACTTGAAGCAGCGGCTTGTTATCTGAAAAAGTAGGTTCTTCTTTATCCGTCATCATCTTAGGAAAAGCATCCAGTAAGCGCTTCGTATAAGGATGTTGTGGGTAATCAAAGATGTCTGTTGCCTGATTTTCCTCTACAATTTCTCCTTCTTTCATTACGATTACTCGATCACACAGTTCTGCTACGACACCGAAGTCGTGTGTAATAAGCAAAATGGATGTACCTGTCTCAGCTTGAATGTCTTTTAATAAATCTAATAGTTGAGCTTGCACCGTTACATCGAGTGCGGTAGTTGGTTCATCTGCAATAAGGAGGCGAGGTTTGCATGCAAGAGCGATGGCAATAACGATGCGCTGCCTCATTCCGCCTGAAAATTCATGAGGGTACTGTTTAAATCGCTGTTCAACTTCTGCAATGCCGACTTTTTCCATTAGTACCAATGCTTCTTGTTTAGCTTTATGAGGGGTAAGCTTCTGATGTTTCCGAATGCTTTCTGTTATTTGTTTGCCAACTGTCTTAGTCGGATTTAAAGATGTCATTGGATCTTGGAACACCATTCCAATTTCTTTACCACGAATACGCTGCATCTTTTTCTCAGGTAAATCTAGTAAATTAGTTGATAAGAATTCAATTTGACTATCATCACCATAGACAGCAGAAGGAGAAAGTAGTTGCATAATCGCTTTCGCTGTGACGCTCTTGCCACTACCTGATTCTCCAACGATGCCAAGGGTTTCTCCTTTATTAATCGTGAAACTTATCTGTTTGACCGCTTCAATATAATCATCACCATTTATAAAGCCAACTGATAAGTCTGAGATGCGCATTAATTGCTCCATTGAAAATCCTCCGTTTACGTTCTATTTCTTATCATAAAATTAAATCCCGATTAAATCAATATACTTAATTGACTTAACAGGCAAGCGGTGCTATATTCATACATACATTTATAGATTTTTTTATAGTTGGAGGTGATGAGAGATTGTCCACGTTGCGAGTCACAGCCTTTATCGCTTCTCAATATGATAAAGCGATGCAGCAACCATCGTATCGTTTTTTACTGTTGTTGCTCGGATTACCACTACATATCATTCGGTTGGTCGTTGTGCTAGTACAACCTTCGACAACAACTGTTTTTGCGGAATCCGAACGTCGACGGCAAGAATTAGTTGATCAAGAAAAGAAAAAACAAGCTTTTTTTAAGCAAGAGAAATCAGTACAAGTAACAAGCCAAATTGTGGATGCACGACTTAAACAAGAATTAAATGGCCAAAACGAAGGAGAGCTGCTTCAACGACTACGAAGAGATGTGTCAGCTTTTTTAACAAAGCCAGTTGGCTTTACAGTGGGCCTTGTTCTTGCATTGCCTATGTACGTACTGCTTATGATTTATGCGAATCCATACGTTAAATACATTGCTGAGCGCTTGCTAATGATGGTGTACGTTGTGTTCGGCGTAACCGCACTCGTATTTACGATCCTTTATTTATCACCATTTGATCCAGCAATAAATTTATTAGGAGAGCAAGCGTCAAAAGAGCAAATTGAAGCATTTAATCGGGTTTATGGGCTTGATCAAGCATACTTTACTCAGCTGTGGCAAGCGGTTCAAGGCGTATGGACATTTGATTTAGGCCAGTCGTACGAAGGAAATGAAGAGGTTGTTCAAACCATATTTCGTAGGTTTCCAGTGACACTACAGTTAACGCTTTTATCCCTTATTTTAGCGATTGTGATTGCGGTACCAGCTGGTATTTATGCAGCTGTAAAACGACATTCATTTTATGATCAGTTCTTTATGTTTGTTGCATTAATTGGGCTTTCAATTCCTAGTTTTTGGCTAGGTCTAGTCATGATATTGCAGTTTTCGATTCAACTAGGCTGGCTCCCGGCAACTTACAGTAGCACGAACAATCTTTCGTTGCTGATGCCAGCAATTGTGCTTGGAACGAGTTTAACAGCTGCGGTTGCGCGAATGACACGTTCCTCAACACTGGATGTCATACAGGAAGATTATATGTTGCTAGCAAAAGCTAAAGGACTGTCTGGATGGACGGTTATCGTAAAGCACGCAGTACCGAATGCGTTAATTCCTGTTGTCACCATCATTGGTCTTCAATTTGGTGGAATGCTTGGTGGTGCTGCCGTTGTGGAGAAGGTCTTTAACATTAGTGGATTAGGTAGTTATATTGTGGATAAACAATTTATTCCTGATATACCAGCTGTACTTGGCGGTGTTATTTATATAGCGATTGTGATTTCGATTATTAATTTATTGGTTGATTTACTTTATGCATTCCTTGATCCACGGATACGAGCAAAAATGAAAGAATACTAGTTAGGGGGTGAGCGTGTGGATCGAGCTAGAAAACAGTTTACATTTCGTCAGGTTCGCTTCTTCTTCTTTTTATCGACTGGATTTTTTCTTCTGTTAACGTTAGTGAATCTAAACGGTAGGGGCGAATATGGTGGCTTCTTTCTTTATACATCTATCCAATTTATCATACTGATGTTGCACGGCTTCCTTCTTTTTCTTGTTCATAAACGTCGCTATAAAGACAATGAAAGAGATGGCGTTAGCAAAGGCTTAGCGTGGGTACTGTTATTCGGTGTTTTTACAGGGAATGTCTTTGCGTCATTAGCTGCATTCTATGTCGTGAAAGAAAAACGAACTGCAACGACGATTCTTGCCTTTTATATGATTCTTGCAGATGTGCTCGTCATTCTTGTGTCGTTAGTGAATTTATTTAAGCCCTACGTGGCAAATACATTTATCCCATCTATGATTCTTTTATTTAGTGTATTGCTTATACACCTGTTGTTCTTTTTTGCACTTCCATTCATTCAGAAGTCAACGAGGAATAGAAAGCGGGGTCTAGGAATTCTCCTGTTACTAACAGTTGTAACAGGAAATCTATTCGTCTTATTCGTTCTCTATACAATGTTCATTCAAGAACAACAGAAGAGAGGGCTACTAGAAAAATTAATTTCTTACCCAGCGCCGATGATTGGATTATTTTTCATTCTATTTTTATTTATGATATCTGTTAGTAGTTATGGTGTTTTTGATTACGGAGATGCTATTACCAATAATTACAGTACGATTCTAGCTGAACCAAGCCTTGCCCATCCGTTCGGCACAGATAATTATGGGCGTGATGTATTTTCACGCGTCATATTTGGGGCACGGATTTCTTTAATTGTAGGGTTTGTTGCAACCCTTGTTCCGTTTGTCATTGGAGGGATTTTAGGAGCTATTTCCGGTTATTTCGGCCGTCGTTCAGATAATGTGATTATGCGTTCTCTCGACGTTTTGTATGCTATTCCTGATATCCTGCTTGCGATTACCATAATAGCGGCCTTCGGTGCAAGTACAGTCAATTTAATTTTGGCTTTAAGTGTAGGAGCGATTCCCGGTTATGCACGAACGATGCGTGCCAATGTATTACAAGTATCCAATCTAGAATATGTTGAATCTGCTCGTGCTTTAGGAGCAAATCATATAAAGGTTTTAGTGAAGCATGTCATTCCAAATGCCATGTCTCCAATGATAATTCGGTCAACATTAACAGTTGGCACCGCAGTTTTGGCGACAAGCAGCTTAAGCTACCTTGGTTTAGGCGTTGAACCACATATACCAGAATGGGGCAATATTTTAAGGTTAGGAAGCTCCTATTTAGAAAGTCAGCCTCATCTTGCTTTATTTCCAGGTCTAGCAATCATTTTACTCGTATTGTCGTTTAATTTTTTAGGAGACGGCTTACGTGACGCAACCGATCCACGTTTATCGTAAAACAAATCTAAGGGGGATGTAACATGAAGAAACAATGGGGACTAACACTCGCGGCTTTTGCTTTGGTGGCACTAAGTGCTTGTAATGTCACAACACGTGACGATGTGGAGGGAGAGGCATCAGACGTTGAACCGCCAGCAGAAGCAGTTGACATAGAATTACTGGCAATGAGTAGCAACGAACAAGATATCAACATTTTACGTGATCAGTTAACGTCTAATGGATTTACGGTTTCAATTAACCAACAGCCTGATTATGGCAGCTTTGTTTCGCAGCGAGATGCTGGCAATTATGATATTGCTATCTCTAGCTGGACGACAGTGACAGGAAACCCTGATTATGCGATTCGTTCATTATTTAAATCAGATGGTGACAATAGTTTAATAGACGATGCCGATATTGATGCACTTATTGAACAAGGTTCAACCGAATCACCAGAAGAGTATACCGATACGTATCGTGAATTAGAAGAAACTCTAGTAACCGAGAATGCCTATATCGTTCCACTCTATACGTCTATGAAAAACCAGGCGTTTAATCAAGATGTGCTACAAGAGGAATCGGTTCGTCTATCAAAATCACGCGCATTTGCTTGGGACAGTGTTCGGTATGTAAATGAAGAAGACCAAGAGGAAAGACCGCTTGTACTGACTCAAGCGATTTCAGAATTAACATCCCTTGACCCGATTAAGGGGAATGACGGTTCAATTAATCAACTGAATACGAATATGTATGTTCGTTTAGTGAATTTAACCGATGATGATGAGATTACAGCGGATGCCTCTCTTTCATATGAATACGCCATTGCAGAGGGAAATGAGGATTACTATTTCGTTTTACGAGATGATCTCTTCTTTGCGGCGGTAGAGGGTGAAGATGTGGTAGAAACAGAGGAGCGTGTAGGAATTGAAGACGTTATTTTCTCTTTAGAGAGAGCGTCTAATCGCGATTCTGTGCCAGATCATCGGACGTATACCCTTCATGAACATATCGGTGAAGTGACGGCTGTTTCCGATATAACCGAATTAGAAAACGCGACATTGGCTGGAAGCTCAGATTCAATTCTTGAACAGTTGGAATCTGGTCTTGATCAATCGATTGATTCCCTTGTCACAGACAAAGATGCTGCGAATTCAGAGGAGGGGGCTTATCAAGTTGTGAAATTGACGACAACTGAGCCGTTCCCTCAAGTATTAAATTACTTAGCTCATCAATCAGCTGGCATTGTATCGAAGTCGCAAGTCGAATCAGTGAACACCTATAACGTTGAAGAGTTTGATGTTAATACAGACATTCCTTATGGCGATCAGCGTTTAGTGACAGAAGGCAGTGGTTTAGAGAATAGTTTGTATGCAAGCGGTCCGTATATCATGACGCATAAGAACGACTATGAAGCAGTATTTTTGAAGAACCCAGGTTATCAAGCAGGAACAGAGTATGAGCCAACAATTGAAGAAGTACGGGTTCGATTTATAAGTGACTCTGATTCAGCACTTTCGGCTTTACGTAGTGGGGAAATTGATATGTATTACGGCGTACCGGAAAATAAAATGGATCTTGTTGAAGGTGATGAAAAGCTTCAACTACAAAGTATTCCAAGTAACGGTGTAACGTATCTCGCGTTCAACACTTCTAACCGCGATGTAGCAGAAAGCGTTGATTTACGAAAAGCGGTTCTTTATGCAATTAATCAGGATGAAATTATTCAAGTATACAATAATGATAAATTGCCAGCGTACTCAACGCTCAGCCCACTCGTTGATACAGGGAATAAGCTTGAAGCAGATCAAAACAAAGTCTATGAGCATTTAAATGCTTATCTTGAAAGCAAGGATGAATAAAAAAACGAGCCTTTCAGTCGGTAAAGATGAAGCGCTAAAGCGCAAAAGAGGCTGGGACATAACGAAAAGTAGTAGTTGAAAAGACGAATAGTCTAAAATATGCTGAGTAGCACCGCTACAGGAGAATCCTTCGCTTTCCGGGGACACGGCCTCAGCCTCCTTTGTGAAAAACCGCCACTCCAGAGTCTTCAGACACGTGCTGATCCCCCAGGAGTCTTCGGATTCTCCTTCCGCTCATTTTCATATAAAACGAACGACGAACGTTCCTATTTTCAGGAATGTTCGTCATTTTGGTCTGTCTATCTACTTTTGTCCCAGCCTCTATTTTTTAAAAATTCTCTAGGACTTTAGGTGTAACGATAACCTTGTTTTACCAATATGCTTATGGTATGTTTTAATGTGTGTAAATATTATGATTGTTTTTAAAAAAATATTCATTTAAGCGTTGAAAAGAATCAATTTAGATGAATGTACAGAACTTTACAAACTAATAGGGGGCAACGATCTTACAAATGAAGTATACGAAATTACTGAACACAACATTGGAAAAATATAAAACAAATGGAGCGGAAGAAGCCTATCACTATATTTCTAAACATGCGAATGAGGTTGAAGGAAACCATGCTCAAATTTACAACTTTCAGTACGCTTTGGCTGCTGCATCTGGACACGAAGATGAAGCCTTAGCAATAATGAAAGAGGCGATCATTGAGAACGGTCATTGGTATTCTTATACCTACCTTTTGGAAGATGAGGACTTGGATTCCCTTCGTAAGAACGAGGAATTTCAATACATGATTGATCTATGTAGAAATAGAGAAGAAGAAGCGAAAAAAAATGCTGAATCGACATTGGAAGTGATTGTTCCAGATAAAGATCGTACAAAAGAGGGTTTATTCATCGCCCTGCATGGAAACCAAGAAAACACTTCGTTTACAAAAGTCAATTGGCAAACGGTTACATCAAATGGTTTCGTGTTAGGATTGCCACAGTCTTCTCAGATAGAATTCTCAGGTGGTTATAATTGGGATGATGTAGAAAAAGGATCAATGGAGTTGCAAACTCATTATGAAACAATGAAACAGAATGTTCAGGTGAATCATGGACCTATCATTCTTGGAGGCTTCTCTGCTGGGGCAGGTGTTATTTTAAACACCATTTTAAAACGTGATATGCTAGTACAAGGGTTTATTTTTGTGGGACCTTGGTTACCAGATGTCGAGCAGTATGCTGATGAATTAGCTATGATGGCAGACAAAGGCATAAAAGGGTACATTATCTGTGGTGATCAAGATGAAGATTCTCTTGACTGTACGAATACGTTTATTGAATTGCTAGAGAAAAAGAACGTAAAGCATGTGTTTGAATTAGTAAACGGATTAGACCATGATTATCCTAAAAATTTTGATCGGTTCTTGAACAAAGCGATTGACTATTTAACAAACCAACACTAAATCTTCTTTGTTTTCGTTGGAATGAAAACAAGCAACTTGGAGCTGGCATAAGGAATAAGCCAATTTCGTTTTGGACTTTATTGACTAAACAACCCCATCGATAAGCTGGTTAGCGTTTATCGTTGGGGTTTTATCTTAGGTCTAAGAGCTTTGAAGCAAGAGTTCCGTTCATTAGGATTTCGATGTTTCCGTAATTTCAACATGTGTGACATTTTCAGAGCGCACGAGTACTTCGTCTTCTTTCATGACTCCGAATGAAACAATCTTGTTTTCTGTTAATGCACCATCAATCGATTTAGCTGCTTTATTCACGTCTCCATCATCCCTTATTGATTCATAAATGGGCTGTTCTCTACCTATAACATAGACTTTGATGTGATATGGCATGTACATTCTCCCCTCAATTGATTTAAAATGTCTACTACAGAAAAGATAACCGTTAAGGCTAGATGTAAAACTAAAATACGAAGAATTTTTCAGGGAAACTTGATAAGGTTCAGCCTGTGAAGAGAAACACAAAAAACACTCTCATGAACGAGAGTGCTTTTGCTTCTTATACGACCCCAATAATAATAGCGATTACGACCATGACAATACTGAAACCCCAAAACCAGAAGAAGGAGTAACGAATGTATTTACCCATATCGATCCCTGCAAGTCCAACAGCTAGCCAGACAGCCGGAGCTAAAGGGCTTACAAATGTACCAACCACGTTTCCGATGAGCAATGCATAGGCAGTTGAAGTACTTGCAACACCAACCTCTGACGTAATTCCTTCTACAATAGGTAGAAGAGCAAAGTAGTAGGCATCTGTACTTGTGACAATATCAAACGGTACGCCAAGTAGACCAATGATAATATGGAGAAACGGTAAGACGGCAGCAGGTAGAATAGCAACGCTGTCTATCGCAATAGATTCTAACATCCCTGATCCTGTCAAAACCCCTAGAAATGTACCAGCTGATAAAATAACCGCAGCCATTAACAAGGCACTAGGAGAGTGTTCTTTAATGCGATCCATCTGTGTTTGGACGTTAGGATAGTTGATCATTAGTGCCAACACAAGCCCAATCATAAAAATATAAGCAGATGGGAGAGGGTTCCAAACTAATACACCGATTAAAGCTACAAATAAAATGGCATTTGGCCAAATAAGATGATAGCGCTTTAATGCGGGATCTCCAGAATTGCTAATTGAATCAAGCGCCTCTTTCATATCCGCATCGGTCATTGCTGTTGCTGCGGCTTCAGAATGAGCGGTTTTTTGGATGCGTTTTTTCTCTCGTATTCCCAACACGTACCCGAGGATTAACACAAGAACAACACCAATGATTTGCATAGGAATAAGTGGTAGCCATATTTCAACGGGATCACCGCCAATGACACTAGCTACTCGACCAGTTGGACCAGCCCAAGGAACCATATTCATAATACCTGCACTTATACCAACAAGCATCACGAGTAAATATGGACTCATACCAAGACGCTTGTACAACGGTAGTAATGCTGGAATAGTTAATAGAAAAGTCGTTGCACCGGCACCATCGAGATGAGCAATAGTACCAATTGCAGCTGTCCCAACCGCGACAGTAACGACGTTCCCTTTAGTCAGCCGAACCATCCCGCGAATAATAGGCTCAAAAAAACCAGTATCTTGTAAAACACCGAAGAACAGTATCGCAAAGATGAACATAATGGCTACATTGAGTACGCGGTCAATCCCTATTTCAAAGAAATCCGTAATTTCAGTAAATCCAAAACCTGCAACAAGTGCACCAACAAGGGGCACAATAATCATGGCAACAATTGGACTCGCTTTTCCCCATATAAGTAAAGCAACAGTAATAAGAATAATGGATATACCTATAATACTTAACAAGCTAAACCCTCCTGATGTAAAAACAAAATGTTTGCGCTTACATAATCTTATATTTTGATAAGCCTATCATATTAACATAGACAACGGAGGTTGTGATGATAAAGAAAATTACGTTCATATTGTTCATAGGGAGATAAGGTGGAGTAGAGAAATGCTAAAAGAAATAGAGGGGGAGACATAGTGCCAACTGTGCATGAGTCTTGAATAAAGCAGAGAAAGACTTAGCCCCTTTTTATTATAGAGGCTGTTCGTCTTCTTTCAATTCAGCAATAATCGTTTGAATAGGGATAAAGGTAAGATGACTAGGTTTTGCTTGTTTTAAGTGTTGGATTTTCGTTTCATCTCGATAGACAAGAACATATTCCCATTCGACATTTGGGATAAGTTTTTCTCGTGCTGCTCGTTTTTTAAAAGAAGTATACGTTCGATTCATCCAGTGTTCAATTTGGTTGGAAATCGTAGGACGGTGATCATTGCTCTCATGGTGATCTGTAAAGTTTGGGTGTTCATCAGGTTGAATACAAATCTCACAATGAATATAGCGCCATGAAGCGTCTTGTTGATGCTGAATAGCTAGAAGGTCGTATTGATTCTTTTCACCTTTCATAGTAAAAAAGCCTTGCTGATTATACCAATATTCAACTAATTTATTTGTAGGTAAAGTCATTACATCCCCTCCGTAGAAGCTTTTGAACTCCTTTATTATAGCAATCATTTCATAAATAAACGAACAATTAGACGTAGGAAAAAAGAAATCATTCCTTTCATAAAGCAAATCATAGGATGATCGATTTATAAATCGGTGAATCCAAATTTAACTAGTCTTTGCCGTTGTTTCATTTGGAAAGATATGATGCGCTCAATTAAAAAGTTCCGTTATATGGTTTTTTGAACTGATTAGTGAAACTATTGGAGGCGGTCAGATGAGTTTATCGAATGGACCGCTAACAGGTATTCGTATTGTTGATGCTTCAACTGTGTTAGCGGACCCTTTTGCGGCAAGTTTGTTAGGGGATATGGGGGCAGAGGTGATAAAGGTGGAGCTTCCACAGACTGGTGACCCATTACGTGGTCTCGGTCCTTATAAGGAGGAGGAACCATTGCGCTGGCCAGGAATGTCTCGAAACAAACAGTTATTGACATTAGATATTCGTCAAAAAGAAGGACAGGAAATCTTTAAAGATCTACTAAAAGACGCTGATGTTCTCATTGAGAATTTTCGTCCGAAAACGCTAGAGCGTTGGGGTCTCGGGTATGAGGAATTGAAACAAGTTAATCCTAAGCTTGTGATGGCGAGACAATCTGGATACGGACAGACAGGCCCTTATGCAGAAAAGGCTGGCTTTGGTACTCCTGCTACGGCGTTTTCAGGTTACACGTATTTACAAGGGTTCTCTGATCGACATCCAGTAAGCCCTGCATTCTCGTTAATGGACTATATTTCTGGTGTGTTTTTAGCCCTTGGCGCAGTGAGTGCGCTTTACAATCGCAATGCAGCTGAAACAGGTCAAGGACAAGTAGTGGAATTAGGATTGTATGAGGCCATGTTCAGGATGATGGATTTTCTAGTGGCGGAATACGATCAACTAGGGAAGGTACGCGAACGTGCGCCGATGCTGCACGGTCATTCCAGTCCAGCAGGAACGTATCGTACAAAGGATCACCACTGGGTCGTGCTAGTTTGTAGTACACAACGAACATGGGAACGTCTCGCAAAAGCAATGAAGCGAGAGGCGTTACTTGAAGATCAACGCTATCGAACAAATGCTGATCGAATGGAACATGATAAAGAATTGTAAGAAATTGTAAGTGATTTTATCTCTTCGAACAATCGTGATGAATTACAGGAAAAGCTTGATCAATTCGGAGTGCCGGTTTCGCCAATAATGAATATTAAAGATATCTTTGAAAATGAACAGTATGAAGCACGAGAAAACATCCTTGAAGTAGACCACCCTCGCTTAGGAAAGGTTAAGGTTCCTGGAATCGTTCCGAAGTTCTCTGAAACTCCTGGTCGTATACGGCATCGCGCACCTGATTTAGGTGAGCATACCGAAAGCATTTTATACCGATTGGGTTATTCAAAAGAACGTATTACTAAGCTGAAAGAAAGCGGGGTCGTGTAAATGGAAAGACGGTATCCAGAAGAAGTGACGATATGGGAAGTATTACCGAGAGATGGATTCCAAATGGAAACATGGGTGGAAACCGAGACAAAAATTAAGCTCATCAAAGCTTTGGCAGCATGTGGTATTCGTCATATCGAAGCGACTTCTTTTGTTCACCCACGGGCTATTCCTCAACTGAAAGATGCAGAAGCGGTTGTAAAGGGCATTCAAAGCTTAACAGACGTTTCATTTCGAGCGCTCGTACCAAATCTAAAAGGAGCTGAGCGTGCAATCGGTGTTGGGATCAATCAAATAAAATTGCTTTTATCAGCAACGGATTCCCATTCATTAGCGAATTCAAATTGTACCCGTGAAGAAGCAGTCGAGAAACTGCTCCCTGTTGTAGAGCTTGCTAACCAAAAAAATGTGTATGTTGGCGGCGCATTAACGGTGTCATTTGGGTGTCCCTATGAAGGCGAAGCGAACGAAGAAGAACTGATGAAGCTCATTCAACAATATAAAGACATGGGAATTCGCGAGATTTCGCTAGCAGATACTGCTGGCATGGGCAATCCAAAACAGGTGTCACTGCTTTTACAAAAACTAAAGCGATCTTTCCCGCTCCTTTCATTTTCATTACACTTGCATAATACAAGAGGCATGGCGTTCGCGAACGTTGTGGCAGGACTTGAAAACAGTATTACTTCCTTTGATAGTTCGACAGCAGGACTCGGTGGCTGTCCTTATTTTCCAAAAGCCGCTGGGAATATTGCAACTGAAGATTTAGTCCATTCTCTCCACTTGATGGGAATAAAAACAGGCATTGATGTGGATCAATTGATGACTGTGGCGAAGGAGGTAACCGACGTAGTCGGGCACGAAGGTAGTAGTTTTCTTCTAAAAACTGGACAAAATAAAGATCTTGCTAAAAAACCAACAGGACAGAAAAAACTGGGATAATAAGAAGCGTTTGCTAGCTTACACGCTAGTAAACGCTTTTATGTATGCGCCCATCCTACTAAATTATTTTGAAAAGAGAGGGTGACTTCATGTAATGTAAAGATAGAGGAATAAGGGATAGGAGTGTGTGAAGTGGAAGGACCAGTAAAAGAATTGCAAACTGTACATCGAGCTGTACGCTTGTTGAAATGTTTTACAGTTATTGAGTCAGAGTTGTCTTTGCCCAAGTATGCGTTTTACTGAAGAGAAAATGAAACGTTGGCAGGAGTATTTGCTTGAAGAAGCGAACAAGCTGTCACAAGAATTAGGCTACGTCATGCACTAGAAGAGAACGTTCACTTTGAAAAGGTTGCCGCCACACGTCGCATAACGTGTACGGGAGCCTTTTTTCTTTTCTATTGCTAATCATGGAAGACAATTGTTTTAAAGAATACTCACACACATTTAACTAAAAACAGCCTAAAAAGAGCTCGGTGGTGAATGATAATGGTGAAGAGTGGTTAACAAGCCTGCCGTTCCTTTTTTCGATCTCATGGTTCAGGAGTTCCGGGTGCATCGATTTAAGTATGTAGAGCATTTACACTTAATGATTAATGTAAGAGGCTAGACTTATTTAGCTAAAAAGAAAAAATAATAAAAGCTCTTCCAAAACGGTTAAATTTTTAAAAGGTGCGACTTTTTTACAAACAACTCAACTTTGTTTTAAACCAACATCTTCAATCCTCGAATCGATTCCGTCCCCCTAAAAGGAAAAGAATATAAGAAAAACCAGATCAAGCCTTTCAATGCCGCTCTGAGTTTAAGGAGAAAGAGAAAGAAGAAGTTAGTCATCTCGATGAAACCCTTTTCTTTTTTTATGAAAACGGTTGACAAAAGTGTGAACGGTTGATAAGATCCGTAATAGATATAACATAGATCTAAGATAGATTCTTGGTGGTGAAGAGAAATGAGTAGATTATCGTTAGGGTTTTATGGTGATGATTTTACTGGTTCAACGGATGCGATGGAAGCGCTTGACCAGTATGGTTTAAAGACTATATTATTTTTAAGAATTCCAGATAAAGAAATGCTAGCAAGATTTGAAGGTGTCGATTGTATCGGTGTAGCTGGTACTGCGCGTGCGAAAGGAAAAGTAGGGATGAAAGCAGAGCTTGAGCCTGTGTTTTCCTTCTTACAAGAAATGAATCCATATTTTGTCCATTACAAAGTATGTTCAACTTTTGATTCTTCTCCCGAAACTGGGAGTATCGGTTTTGCAAGTGATCTTGCAAGACAATACTTTATGACAGGAAGCTACCCGCTTTTAGTCGCTGCACCGAAGTTAGGCAGATTTACAGTGTTTGGTAGCCATTTTGCTAAATTCAAAGAGGATGTTTATCGTCTTGATCAGCATCCGGTTATGTCGAAGCACCCTGTAACGCCAATGAACGAAGCCAATTTGGCAACTCATTTACAAAAGCAAACGAAACAGACGATCGGTAACGTGACGGTACAGTCGCTAGATAGCCAATCAGCAGCTACGATTATAGAGGAAGAACCTGAGAGCGATATTGTCGTTTATGATGCGCTACAAGCGAGTCATATGGAAAAGGTGTCTGAAGTTCTGTGGGCTAAAAGAAAAGAAGAGACACAATTTCTCTTAGGGTCTTCTGGTGTAGAATATGCGATTGGTGACGCGATGAAGCGTGAAGGGCTAGTAGACAGAAAAGAGCGAGAGAAAAAGTCAACACAAGTAGACCAAATCTTTGCTGTTTCTGGAAGTGTATCTGAAGTGACGAAAACTCAGCTCATCGCCGCGGAAGAGGCAGGCTTTCATTCAATTAAGATTTCTGTCGACTTGTTTACCGATGAGCAAAAAGCAGAAGCTTTCTTAAGAGAAATTATGGAACAATTGAAATTAAAAAAGAAAGTGGTTATTTATACTGCGAAAGGTGCCGATGATCCTGCGATTCAAGAAACGAGAGATCATTTAGCACAGGCAGGAATAGAGAAAGAGAATATCGGTATTTACATTGGTGAGAAATTAGGAGCATGGACAAAACACATCCTTGATCATACAAATCTAAGACGTGTCATCATTTCAGGAGGAGATACATCAGGCTTTGTTACCTCGAATCTTGATATTTATGGCTTAGAAGTTCTAGATTCTGTTGCACCTGGGGCTCCTTTATGTTTAGGATATTCTGAGAGTGCGAAATATGATGGACTGGAACTTGCCTTAAAGAGTGGTCAGCTAGGTGGCGAGCATTTCTTCGAGAAGGTCTATCAATCCGGCGCTAAATAAACTAAAGGAATGGTAGAGAGCATGTTATTGAAAGATGTGGCGTATGAAAAGATCAAAAGTAAGATTTTAGAAGAGCACTATGAGCCGGGGCAGTTCTTGTCCGAGCGAACGCTAATAGACGAGCTAGGGATGAGTAAGACTCCGATTAAAAATGCGTTGGTGCGCCTAGAATCAGAAGGGTTTGTCACCGTATCTTCCAAACAAGGCATCATTGTCATTGATATTTCGATTGAGCGAATTAATGATATTTATAATCTTCGAATTGCGCTGGAGACTTACAGTTGTCAAGAGATTTACCAGCGCATCACCGAAGAACAAATCAAAGAGTTAGAAGAAAATATAGAGGCAACGAAACTAGCTGCCATGAACAAAGATGTAAAAGCGTTTGCGACACTCGATCATGAGTTTCATTTAGCGATTAGTGAGGTTGCTGGAAATAGCGAAATTACAAAGATTTTATTGAACTATCAAGATCATCTTCGCCGAATTACATTACGTCACTTAAAGAAAGACCCAAATCGAGTACAGAAATTCTATGCTGAACATGTAGACATCTTAGAAGCTTTAAAGAATAAAGATGGAGACTGCTCAAGCTTAATGAAAAAACACCTCTATGAATCAAAGATGATGTATTTCCAATGATTTGTAGTGTTTAAGGGGAGAGGACATCCATGAAAGCGGTTTTTGTAGAAGTAGCAGAATCAATTAATGTAAAAGAAATTGACGTACCAGCGTTAAAAGCAGATGAGGTCTTAATTAAAGTAGCAGCTGCGGGAATTTGTGGCTCAGATATTCATACGTATAAGGGGTTACATCCGTTTCGCAAACCACCTGTGGTGATTGGTCATGAAGTAGCTGGAGAAGTTGTGGAAATTGGTAGTAATGTACAGCATGTCCAAGTCGGGGACCGCGTTACGGTGGAGCCACAAATCGGTACGGGTGAAACAGAAGGTGTGATGACAGGCCAGCCGAATCTATCGGATAAGCGTTTGGCGCCAGGAATGGGCGACTGGCTTGGAACAATGGCAGAATATTTTACATCTCCAGAGTCACAAGTCATCCAACTTCCGGATCATGTTAGTTATGATCAAGGTGTGCTTGTTGAACCGCTTGCTGTAGGTGTGCATGCCGCACGTAAAGGAGATATTCAGCCTGGTGATCGTGTAGCGATCCTTGGAGCAGGTCCGATTGGCTTACTGACATTAATTGCTGCGAAAGCAAAAGGAGCAACCGACATCGTCGTCACTGATGTGCTCGATTATTCCTTAGATTATGCGAAGAAAATGGGAGCCACTTCAACGCTTAATATCAGAAACAACCCGGATTGGATTCAAGAAGCGAAAGCCGGTCGTTCTTTTGATAAAGTCTTTATTACGGCTGGCGTCCCGGGAATTATCAATGATTCTTTGAATCTATTAAAAAAAGGTGGACGTGTCGTGACCGTCGCCATGTTTCATGGACAGCAAGACTTTGACGTAGAACAGTTGCAACAGAATGAAAAAGAAATCGTCGGTTGCATGACCTATAATCGTCCGGATACAGAAGAAGCGTTAGAGATTATTGCAAAAGGTGAACTGCCAGTAGATGCCGTTATTTCCCATACGCTTTCTTATGAAGAGGCTAATCGTGGCTTTGAAATGGTAGACAAGAAGCAGGATGAATCAGTGAAAGTTATTGTCACTTTCAATCAGGAGGGCTAATAGATGAGATTAAAACATACATGGATACCTGTTTCAGCCATGATGATTGCTTTAGCTGGCTGTAGTTTTGGCGAAGGTGCGGAAGATGAACCAAAATTATTGCGTCTAGGTCATATTCAAAGTGAATCGAATGCTTGGCATCAAGCTTCAGTTGAATTTGCTCATTTAGTTCATGAAAAAACAGACGGAAGTGTCAAGGTAGAGGTTTATCCAAGCTCTACTCTTGGCGCTGATCGCGATCTAGTAGAAGGAATGCAAATTGGTTCGGTTGACTTTGCTTTAGTAGCAGGGGTAATGTCCAATTTTTATGACCCATATGCGGTGCTTGAGCTTCCGTACTTATTCGAAAATTTGGATCATTTGGAAAGTTTTCTCTATGGGGAAGATGGAAAGCGGTTGCAGGAAGATACTTTAGAAGCAACTGGTGTGAGAGGGCTGGAATTCTGGCTGCGTGGCGCAAGACAATTAACAACGAATCGATTGGTGGAGAGCCCAGCTGATTTACGAGGAGTGAAGATTCGTGTACCCAATATTGAAGCTTCTGTAGATGGTTGGCAAGGAATGGGAGCAAGTCCAACACCGATGAACTTTGGTGAAGTTTATTCTTCTCTGCAGACAGGCGTAATTGACGCGCAAGAAAACCCGATTGAATTTACAGCGAGTGCTCGAATTCATGAAGTACAAGATTATCTGGTGATGACCGACCATGTATTCGGATATGTACAGTTGCTTATGAGTGACTTAACGTTTGAAGAGTTAACCGAATCGGAGCAACAAGCGGTTCTGGAAGCTGCGGAAGAAGCACGTATTTTTCAAAATGAAATCGTTGCCACGCAAGAAGAAAATGCGTTGCGAATGATGCTTGATGAAGGTGTCGAGCAAATTGAAGTAGATCAAGAGCCATTTCGTGAGGCGGTTCAAGATGTGAACGAACGTTTAGCGGACAAGTACGGAAGAGAGCTATACGACACGATTCAAGGGATGAGGGAGTAGAGCTTATGAATGCATACATTCGATTTATTGACTCAGTAAATACAGGCGTTAAATATATCGTTTCTATTATGCTAGCTGTTTTGGCTATCCTAGTTGTCTTGCAAGTAACGACTCGTTTTGTTATTAATGTCCCGCTTGCATGGACAGAGGAGATTGCCCGTTACTTAATGATTTATGTTGTCTTTTTAGGATCTGGATTAGCGATGCGCTATAACCAGCATATTGCGATCGACTTTCTGTTAGATGTCATGAAAAATGTGAAGAACAAAGCAAGATTACAGACAGTCATTTTATGGATTAGTGCCTTTTTCTGTGTGTTACTTGCATATTATGGCACGCAATTAACAGTTATTGTTGTTGAACAATCGACACCAACCCTAGGGTATTCAATGACATGGGCGTATGCAGCGGTTCCGCTTGGTTCTTTACTAATGCTGTTAAATATTATTGCCCTACTGATTGAACCGAAAAAAGTAGAAGACAGTATTGATAGAATAGTTGGTGAGAACGAATGATTACTATTTTACTTGTTTCCTTAGTTATTTTGTTTTTTATTGGTGTCCCAGTAGCGATTGCTTTAGGTTTATCGACAAGTCTGGCGATGCTTCTCGCAGGAGATATTACCTTATTAACATTAGCGCAACGAGCGTTTGTATCACTTGATTCCTTTCCATTGTTGGCAATCCCATTATTCATCTTAGCTGGAGTTATTATGGAATACGGTGGAATCTCACAACGTTTAATTAATTTAGCCAACTCTTTAACGGGTCATTTAGTCGGTGGATTAGCGATCGTTACGGTTGTGACAACGATGTTTTTCGCAGCCATTTCAGGTTCAAGTGTTGCAGCAACAGCAGCATTAGGAGCGATTTTAATTCCAGCGATGATTAATAGAGGATATGAAAAAGAATTTGCTGGAGGAGTACAAGCGGTTTCTGGAACTCTTGGTATTATTATGCCACCGAGTATTCCGTTAATTTTATACGGAACAGCAGTTGGGGCTTCAATCGGAGATTTATTTATCGCTGGTATGGTGCCGGGAATATTAATTGGTATTGCTTTAATTGTGACGGTGGTTATTATTGCGAAAAAACGTAACTACCCGAAAGAAGAAAAGAAAAGTGGTAAAGAAATTGGCGAAGCCTTTGTTAAAGCGATTCCAGCTCTTATTATGCCTATCATTATTTTAGGTGGTATTTATTCTGGTATATTTACAGCTACAGAAGCTGCCGGTGTAGCGGTTGCCTATGCCTTCATTGTTGGTGTCTTTGTTTACCGAGCGATTAATTTTACGAAGCTGAAAACAATTCTTTCTCAAGCATCAATTACAACAGCAACGATTATGTTAATTCTTGCGACGGCTGGTTTGTTTAGTTGGGTACTCACGATTGAAAATGTGCCACAACAAGTCGCAAGCTTCATTACATCTATTTCAGAAAATCCTTGGGTCTTCTTAGGTATTGTCATTCTCTTGTTACTACTTATTGGGATGTTCATGGAAACAAACGCATCGATTATTATTCTGGCACCAATTCTTGTACCGGTAGCATCTCAACTAGGTATTGATCCAGTTCACTTCGGGATTGTGATGATCGTTACGCTTGCAATTGGTATGGTGACGCCACCAATGGGTCTGAACCTGTTTGTCGTCTCGAAAATTGGTAAGTTGCGATTAGATAAATTAACGTATAGCTTAATTCCATTTTATATTGCAATATTAATTGTCCTTGTGATTATCGCATTTATCCCAACAATTACGACCACATTTGTAGAATGGGTAAAATAAAGGAGGGGTCCTAATGACCAAAGAAATCATCTTACAAGACTTACAAAAAACAGGTAAGTACATGATGGATAAAGATCTTGCTTGGGGAACCGCAGGTAATATTAGCGCTCGCTGTGAACAAGGGTATTTTATTTCAGCAACAGGCACGTATTTAGGTGAACTAGAGATAGAGGACTTTTCTTATTGTGAGAAGGGCGAACACCTTGTTGGGAAGAAACCGTCGAAGGAATTCTTGATGCATGAAGGCATTTATGAAGAGCGCAAGGAGATTGGAGCGGTGCTTCACTCCTCCCCTTTTTACAGTACGTTGATTGCGAATACAAGTCTTGATCTGCCGTCTAACTACTTTGTTGAAGCAATGTATTATCTGGAGAAAGTCGTGCGTATTCCTTATTACCATCCAGGCAGTAAAGAGCTGGCTCAAGCGGTGAAAAGCAAGGCGAAGGAAGGAAATGTATTTCTTCTAGAAAATCATGGCGTCATCGTTTGTGATGTCAATATTAAAGAAGCAAGAACGGCGCTACAAACATTGGAATACACAGCAAAAATGTTTATAACAGCCATGGAAAAAGGAATTCAAATAAATGGTCTTGATGAGAAGACAGTTTATTCCTTCCTCCACGAAGCTGGTTACAAACCTGTACGCCAGTGGAAGAAATAAGAATGAAAAACCCACTTGAAATCCATCTCGATAATGAGCGTATTATCTCAAAGAGATACAATCCTAATAGCCAATACATGGTCATAAGCGAGGCCTACGTCAGAATATCAGTCTTGACAACGGAGAAATTGTTTTAAGGAAGGGTCAGCGGAAGTACTTTGCCAATTGCAATTGATACACTATGTAAAAAAGGAAGAGGCTGTTAATTCTCTTATTTTTGACGGCTAATACTAAAAGGAGAGCACCAATTCGCTCTCCTTATCCTGAATCCCTTTTATTAAATTTAATAAAATTTATCACTGTTATCTCGGATTTATTATTTGGCTTTCAAAAGCAGTATTCCACCAATCAAATGTCAAAAAAAATGAATGTGTAGTGAGTCGCCCTCTTCTTTTAATAGGTGCGAACCCGAAGCGAACATAAAATCCCTAGAAGACCCGCACCACTTTTTCGGATGAATGTGTGAGAATATGTAACGGATATGGAGCGTGGGTTCTTTTTCTTAATCAATTTGTGGTACTGTTTAATAGGAAAAGGTAGTTTTAAGCCTTTTTCTCGCTGTCGCACTCTATATGAGTGCGTGGATTGAAATGTTTTAAATTTGCCATTGTGACACTCTCCTATTGTCGCACTCTATATGAGTGCGTGGATTGAAATATTATTCCACTAATAATGAAAAACAGTGGCAATAGTCGCACTCTATATGAGTGCGTGGATTGAAATATCAAGTCGTTCATTTGATCTCTCCTCTACTGTGTCGCACTCTATATGAGTGCGTGGATTGAAATAGTTTGCACTATGAAATGAATCGCGGTGTATCTCCGTCGCACTCTATATGAGTGCGTGGATTGAAATTTTGATGGTGAAAGAAAAAGGCTTTCTACTTTTATCGCACTCTATATGAGTGCGTGGATTGAAATAAAAGGAAAAAGATGATCCTAATTTTAGGGTTAATCGCACTCTATATGAGTGCGTGGATTGAAATATTGCTAAATGTCTGCTACTCATTGGCTCATATCATCGCACTCTATATGAGTGCGTGGATTGAAATCAAAAGAGAAACCATGTATCTGTCTTGCTCATCTCATCGCACTCTATATGAGTGCGTGGATTGAAATACAGGTCTAACGCTAACTTGTACTTCACAATGTAATCGCACTCTATATGAGTGCGTGGATTGAAATATTTCTTCTTTTGTCTTAATACCTAACACATGAAATCGCACTCTATGTGAGTGCGTGGATTGAAATTTACAAAATATTACCGTTGAAAGAGCACAAGAAAATCGCACTCTATGTGAGTGCGTGGATTGAAATGGGTACGACAGGTGCGCTTGTTTAGACGCCTCGCCATCGCACTCTATATGAGTGCGTGGATTGAAATCCTTCGAATGACGAAAAAGCAGAAGGAATTGTGATCGCACTCTATGTGAGTGCGTGGATTGAAATATTTATACATCCTCCTCAAATAATTTAACCGTGCTCATCGCACTCTATAAGAGTGCGTGGATTGAAATCTGTTGAACGAATTGACCATTAATTTTAAACCAATCGCACTCTATATGAGTGCGTGGATTATAGAGTGCACGAATTAGAATGATGACCATATCATCCTAGAAAATCGGACTATGTATCCCTCTCGCTATGTCTGTACTTGTAAATGTCTAGACAAAAACCCCCACTTGTAAAGTAGGGGTTTTCAAGTTTACAATCCAAACACAATTGGCATCCAGAAGTACACGGCTCCGGTAATGACGATAATAGAGACGATGTTGAGCCATACACCAGCTTTCGCCATGTCACCGACAGCGAGATAGCCTGCGCTAAATACAGCTGTATTCGGAGGTGTGGCCACTGGGAGCATATAACAGGAACCAGCAGCTAGTGCAGCTGCAGCCATAAGAGGTAGAGGATCAACACCTAAGGCAATACCGAGTCCGACAGTAAGTGGTAGAATTAAATTTGAAACGGCTGTATTCGAGAGAATTTCAGTAATCCCGAGTACAAATACGACTAAAAGCAATAGGACAAAAATGTATTCCATCCCTTGAAGCATTTGTAGTAAATCTCCAATCGATTCATTCAGCCCAGATTCTCCAAAAGCGGCTGCGATGGACATCCCTCCGCCAAATAGAATGAGAATTCCCCATGGGAGGTCTTTCATATCTGTCCATTCGAGCACCCGCTCACCTTTTCTCGAACTAGGAAGAAAGAATAGTAAGACAGCACCAAATACGGAAATGGTGGCATCATTGAGATTGTCGAAAAACTCACCGACTTGACCAGGAATAAACCCAAGGGCGGAAACAAATGGAGACAATGTCCATAGTAAGACTGTAATGCCGAATACAACAGCCACTTTTTTCTCATCGGATGTAAAGTTTCCTAGTTTCGTTATTTCTTCTTTAATAAAGGCCATTGTACTTTCTGTGTCTTCATCATTTGAATCTACTTTGAATTGTATTTTTGTTAAATAAAAGTAAACAACAATTAGTAAGATGATGGCTACTGGACTCGCGAATAATAACCATTCAGCAAATGTTACAGTGCGATCAAGCTGAGAGGATGCAATCCCTGCAAGTAGGGCATTCGGGACTGCTGCAACAAGGGTTGCAAGTCCACCAATTGTAGCTGCATAGGCGACTGCCAGTAGTATGCCTTTTGAGAAATAGTCGAAATTCTGACCTTTAAGGATGTTTTTATCTTTCACTTCGTTAATTAAAGCGATTGCAACGGGAAGCATCATCAATGCGGTAGCAGCATTTGATACGAACATGGAAATGGCAGCGGTTGCGATTAAGATACCGAGAATGATTCGGTTGCTTTTCGTTCCGATCATCTTAATAATATTTAACGCGATGCGTCTATGTAGATTCCATTTTTGAATGGCAAGGGCGATGACAAAACCACCACCGTACATGAAAATTACGGAGCTGCCGTATGCTGGTGCAATTGAACCGATCTCGACTCCGTTAAATGCAGGAAATAAAACAAGAGGGAGTAGAGACGTTACTGCCATATGGATCGGCTCTGTTACCCAGTATGTTGCAACGAGGAGGGTTACCCCTAATACGATTTTTGGTTCATGGGATAAAACGCTTTCAGGAATGAGGAAATAAACTAAGGCAAAGAATAGAGGACCTAAGAATAGCCCGACTAAGTTGCGCGTTGTGTACTGCTTGTTGTTATCTGTCTCTTTGTTTGCCTCCATAAAATAAGACTCCTTTTTCAAAATATATTCCAAAAAACTAGTATAATGTTTCGATCCGTAGATTGTCAAAACGATAGAGAGAGAATGCTAAGGGGAAATCCTAGCAATAATAATAAGAGACGGAAGAAGAACTCTTCCTGTCTCTTATGTCTTCATTATGATGTAATAGACGCAAAACGTAGCTTCGCCATTCTCTGAATCGCTTCTTCTAATCGATCTTCCTCTGCAAGTAAGCCAATTCGAACGTAGCCTTCGCCATATTGACCGAATCCATTTCCAGGTGCTACAACGAGATGTGCTTCTTTTAGTAAATAGTCAGCGAACGATTCGGATGTGAACCCTTGTGGAACAGGCATCCACACAAAGAAGGAGCCTTTTGGTGCTTCCACTTCTAAACCGATGCGTTTTAATCCGTTAACAAAGACATTTCGTCGTTTTTCATAACGGGCAACTAGTTCTTTTACTTCGTTTTGATCGGATAAGAGTGCGGTTGCTGCAGCTTGTTGAATGGCACCGAACAGGCTGACGTACAGGTGATCTTGTAGTAAATTAATAGACTTTATAACCGACGCATTTCCAACCGCGAAACCAACACGCCAGCCAGCCATATTATATGTTTTTGAGAGAGTGTACATCTCGACGCCGGTTTCTTTTGCGCCAGCTGCTTGTAAAAAGCTCGGCGGTTTCACACCATCATAACCAATCGCACCGTATGCAAGATCGTGAACAACACAAATGTTATTCGCTGATGCAAACCGGACCGTTTCTTCGAAGAAATCGTGTGTGGCGACGCCAGCAGTTGGGTTATTTGGATAATTTAAAAACAAGAGCTTAGCTCGTTCGGCTGTTTCTTTTGAGATGGACCTGTAGTCTGGTAAAAAGTCATTTTCCGCAAGCAACGGAAAGAGTGACGCTTGAGCTTGTGCCAATGCAATACCGGACGTGTAATCAGGATAGCCTGGATCTGGTAGAAGCGCTACGTCGCCTGGATTTAGCAAGCATTGACTAATTTCTACAAGTCCTGTTTTGGCACCGAAAAGAACGGCGACTTCCGTTTCTGGATCGATGGTGACGTTGTATTCACGTTTATAAAATGTGGCAACAGCTTCTTTTAAAAAAAGATGACCACTAAAAGGAGAATATTGCTGAAATTGTGGCTCGCTTGCCGCTTGCTGAAGCGTTTCAACAATAAAGTCTGGTGTCGGTAAATCAGGATTGCCCTGACCTAAATTAATGATGTCGTGACCTTGTGCTAGGTGTTTTCTTACAGTCGCTGTTAAACGGGCAAAAAATTGATCGGGAAGGCCTTGCAAAAGTGCTGATTGTTCAAATTGGGTCATCATTTCCCCTCCAAAAAATAGGGCTTAGGACAAAGGTGCCATAAGCCTGAATAAATCGATTATACTTCTTTAGAGTTCTTAAAGGCAGGATCATCATACTTGTGCGCAACCCAACCTTCGGAATCAATGAAAAGGCGCACTGCAACAACTTGACGTTCGTCAGAAAGAGTGAAGAAGTGAGGTGTATCTACGGGAACGCTAATCACATCACCTGGCTCTAGCTGGACATCGAAGTACCCAACGTCAGCCCCTTTTATCACAAAGCTTCCTGAGCCTGCGGTAATAGCACGAACTTCGTCTTCGGTATGGGTATGAACCTGTTCAAACTTTTTCAGGAGCGCATCTAAATCAGGTGTATGTTCGTTTAATGCGATAACGTCCCAATTTTTGTAGCCGCGGCGTTCAGCAAGGGACCGAATATCGGCATCATACGTAGTTAAAATCTGTTCTTTGTCCTCATTACTGATTTGGCAGTTTCCTTGTAGGCTACTCGGTAATTTTGTCGGGTCCCACTGTTCATATAGTACGTCTTGACTGTCTAAAAAAGCTTGTACTGCTTCTTGTCCTTTAATGATTTCCTCTGTGTCTCGAATAACGATTGTTGCCATTGTCCATTCCTCCTCAAAGTAGATACTAGGCGACGTAGTTAACGTGCCAACAGCTCTTTTTTTAGTTGATATGAAAATAAAAATTCAAAGGCTTCTAAATGTTTTTTAGCTTCAAACCCATTTCGTCCCCACGCAGTAATGCCATGGTTACGAATTAACACCCCATAAATGCCAGGGTGAATTCGATTGGCAACGGCATCTGCAAGCTTAGTAAGATCGGCGTAATTTTCAACAATTGGAACGGTTAATGCACCGTCTTCCTCCCAAATTTGAAAGGCTTTAATAAGCTCTTGGTTTCGAAAAACAATTTCACCTTTGTCCCCGTAAAGATCGGAAATAAGGTTGTTATCAACTGTGTGGATGTGAAGGGAGCACCCTGCATCTGTTTGCTCATAAATGCGTTGGTGAAGCACCGTTTCAGCTGATGGTTTTAGTAAAGTTGTTTCAACTGGCTGGCTATCTCTTCCAACAAGAAGAAAGTCTTCAGATGTTCGCTTACGTTTGTCTTTGCCACTAGCTGTCACAAGAAAAGTGAGGGGATCAGTGGATACTTTGATGGATAAATTTCCACTTGTACCAGGAAACCAATCCCGTTCAGCAAGCTCATCTTTAATGGCTGCTAATTCATCCCATTTTTGTGTAAGAGAAAGTTGTCCAGTAGTCATCGCGTCACTCCTAACGTTTGTAAGGCATCTACAACGGTATGGAACTGTTCAAAGCGCGTATAAGGGAGATGAAGAGCTTTGCATTTGTCTTCCAGATAGTCCCCACATACAAAAACATGGTCGGCGATTTTTGCTGCTTCAAGATCGGTTATGGAATCCCCAATAACAATTCGATAATAGGAATCTTCTGGGTACTGACGTAAAATAGATGGTTTGCAGCAACCGCAGTCATTTCCGCAATGTTGGTCACAGGCATGGGGCCACGTAATGTGAATTGTGTCACCACTAAAATCGCTGCCATTGCAATAAAGTTCCCCGTTTAATGAATACCCCCTCAACATCGGTTCTACAAAAAAATCAATTCCGCCGCTGACAATGTGAAGGGGAATGTTTTGACGGTTGGTTTCATCGACAAAGGCGGCAAATCCAGAACGAATGGTTGCTTGTTGAACGAACGCACGAATCTCTTCTTTTTTTGAAGAAGGAATTAAATGAAACATGTCGCCAACACCAGAGCGAATGGAACGCTTTTGCGCAAGTATGTCATCTTTTATCTTTTCCCATTCAGGTGGAGCAAAAGCAGCCATAATGGCCATGATGTTGTCTTTCGTTGTTATGGTTCCATCAAAATCACAGAATAGGACAGGTTGGCGTTGCGTCATCCTTTTCCTCCCCACTGTTCAAGAGCTGCCGCGAGTTCAGTTTTTTCATAGGCGGCATCCGTTAACTGGGAATTCGTTAGCACTGCATCAATGGCTTGGCGAAAAGCTGTTGCACCAGCGGCAGCTCCTTGAGGATGCCCGTGAACACCGCCTCCAGCATTAATAACAGATTCTTTTCCGAAATCTTCAACCAATTGAGGAACGAGCCCTGGATGAATTCCTGCGGATGGAACAGGAAAAGAAGGGCGATAAACAGCTGATTCAGTTAATGCAGATGCAATGGCGATTGTCTCGTTTTTCTTTAAGGCAACATTTCCGTATGGGGATGGAAATAGGACAAGGTCAGCGCCTGCCGCCCGTAACAGTGTACCTAGTAATACTTTGTTAGAAATGCCGTACTGATCTGAAGCCGTTAACGCTCCAGATACTGCTGGATGAGCCATAATCGGTAGTTGAATGTCAGGGTCTTCTGCGAGGGCTTGCAGCACATCTAGTCCATACGCGAACACATTAAGCAAGAGTGCTGATGCACCGAGCTGCTTAGCTTGACGTGCTTTTTCTCGTAACTCATAGGTACGGCCACTTAGATTAACAGCGTATAATACCCGCTTGCCGGTTTCCTGTTCAACTTGGTCGAGTATACGTTTTCCTCGTTTAACACGCTCTTCAAACGGTGTAAGAGGGTTATCAAACAAAATTTCATCATCTTTAACAAGGTCAACGCCACCACAGGCTTGCGCATAAAGCTGTTGTTCAAATTCATCAAGCCCCTTGCCGATCATTCCTTTAAAAATACTCATGACGAGCGGACGGTCATAAACACCAATTAGCTCACGAATACCTTCTATTCCAAAGGATGGTCCGGGGAATTGGCGAGCAACATCTTCGCTAAACGAGAGATCAATGAGCTTAATTGTGCCATCTAGTGACAGTTTCCCAAAAACGGTTGTTAATATAGCGGGAATGTCATGGCTAAAATTGGCTGAGGGGTAGCGCACTGTAAGAATTCCACTTTTACCGTCGTCTTGAACATCTACAACTACACCTTTATGCTTGTGAAGTTGTTGCTTTTCAAGTGTTGGCAAGTTCGTCCATGAACCAACCGTTAGTCCAAGAGCAATGTTTTCTGCTTTTTTATGTAAATCTCCACCACTTGGAACAAGGTAAGTCGCTGTCACATCGCTCATCGAAGTAGCCCCTTTCGTTATGCTTACAAATAAAAACGTCCCCTTCGTATGAGGAAGAGGACGTGTCGCGTGTATACAACAAAAGTCGTGTCCTCTTATCTGCCACGCACAATGCGCGAGAGAATTAGCACCTTGAATCAGTCTAGGGACTGAAACAGGTTGCCGGGCTTCAACGGGCTCGTCCCTCCACCTGCTCTTTATAAGAGTTGTATCTTTCATTCAATTATGAATCGTTGGAATAGATTATGACAGGGTTCTTGTGGCACGTCAATCTTTTTTTCTTCTTTATTAAGATTCCAACAGACGGTTCTTTTGTAAACCGTTTGGATTTTTTTGAAAAAAGAGTATTGACAAATAACGGAGCTGCATTTTATGATTACTCCCAACACAATAAAATATTGCTCTTATCGAGAGTTGGCTGAGGGATTTGGCCCTTTGACGCCCAGCAACCGACCTTCCGTATATTATTTTATGGAAACCTCTTAGAAGGTTCAAGGCACGGTGCTACATCCAACAGGTTATCACCTGAGAGATAAGAGACGGATCAAGTATGCTACCGCCTCTTTCTTGTACATGAAAGAGGCTTTTTATATGAAATGATGGCGTTAGGTGCAAGGAGAGTTGATACAAGCAAACGAATGAGGAGGAAAAAAGATGACGAAACAAGAATGGCCGGCAGCCATTATGACAGAAACAGAAGTGGTTACGTATGTAAAAGAAGCGTTTGGTTTTTTTAATAAGGATGCTCGCCTTGTCTGCAAGGAAATTGGAGATGGTAACTTAAATTATGTGTTTCGTGTGCATGATGAAGAGAGTAAGCAGTCATTAATTGTTAAGCAGGCAGGACCCGTTTCGCGTCTTTCGGATGAATTCGTTGTCTCTCCAGATCGCAATCGAATTGAGACGGATATTCTTCGGTTGCAAGGAGAGCTTGCTCCTGGCTTTGTTCCGAAAGTATACCACTATGATCGGGACAAGAACTGTGTTGTTATGGAGGATTTATCGGATTATACAATTTTACGAACCGCTTTATTAAACAGGCAACAATTCCCTCAGCTTGCTGAACACCTCTCAACGTTTCTTGTGGAAACCCTTGTTTCGACGTCTGATCTTGTTCTTGATCACAAAGCGAAAAAAGAGCTAGTGAAATCTTATACAAATCCAGAATTATGCGAAATTACAGAAGATCTTGTTTACACGGAACCATTTTTTCCACATCCCCGAAACGATGTTTTTCAAGGAACAAAGTCTTTTGTTGAAAAAGAAATTTGGGGAGATCGACAATTAGCTCTGGAAACAGCGAAGCTTAAATTCCAGTTCCTGACGAATGCGCAAGCGTTACTCCATGGTGATTTACACACAGGCTCCATTTTTGTTACATCATCAGAAACAAAAGTCATTGACCCTGAATTTGCTTTTTATGGACCAGCTGGCTATGACATTGGCAACATTATCGCAAACTTTATTTTTGCGTATACGAACAGTGTCTACACAAGTGAAGGAGAAGAAGCATTTCAACACTATCTTTTAGACACAATTGAAACATTAGTTGATCAATTTAAAAAGAAGTTTATTACGGCGTTTCAGGAGAAAACAACAGAAAGAGTGGCTCACTATGAAGGGTTTCTAGAACATTACTTACAAAGTGTTTTAGAAGATGCGGTAGCGGTTGTTGGTTTGGAACTATGTCGCCGAATCATTGGCATTGCAAAAGTCGTTGACATAACAAGTATTGATGACAGTCAAGCCCGTAGTGAAGCTGAAATCGCATGCTTAACTCTAGGAAAGACGTTTATTTTGAATCGTAGCGATTATCAAACAGGCCATGGGATTGTCGAAGCGATTAGAGGAGTCGGAAGCTATGTCAGCCATTGAATCAGTGAAGCTAACGAGTGAAGATACACTCGTCATCCTTGATCAAACGCTTCTGCCAGGTGAAATCGTGTATCGAACATTAACAACACAAGAAGATGTTTGGCAAGCCATTGTTGCCTTGCAAGTGAGAGGAGCACCAGCCATTGGGATTGCCGCGGCTTATGGTGCCTACGTGGAACTTGTCCGGCATCCTTACGATACAGTGGCTGAGCTTCGGCAGACGTTTGCTAATGTAAAAGCATACCTTCTTTCATCTCGTCCGACTGCGGTAAACTTGGCATGGGCGCTAGAACGGTTGGAGAAGATTGTTCAGCAGTCGTGGGGAAGAGTAGAAGACGTACTACAAGCGGTTCGTGCAGAAGCGGAAGCCATTCGTACAGAAGATGCACAAGTTTGCGAAGCCATTGGCAGGCATACCCTTACACTACTAAAAAAAGAAGATGGGATCTTAACCCACTGTAATGCAGGTGGCATTGCAACAGCAAAATATGGAACTGCCCTTGCACCACTTTTTCTTGGGAATGAACAAAACTATTCCTTTCGTGTGTATGCTGATGAAACACGGCCACTCCTTCAAGGAGCACGGCTTACCGCTTGGGAACTTCAGCAAGCGAACATTGATGTGACATTAATTTGTGATAATATGGCGTCAATTGTTATGCAGCAAGGCAAAATTAATGCTGTACTTGTCGGCTGTGACAGAGTCGCTGCTAATGGGGACACAGCAAATAAAATCGGCACGTCAGGATTAGCGATACTCGCCAACCATTACGGCATCCCCTTTTACGTCTGTGCACCCACATCCACCATTGATTGGAGCTGTCGAACAGGAGCGGACATTGAAATTGAAGAGCGTTCAGGTATAGAAATAACCGATTCTTGGTATGAACAGCCGATGGCGCCACCGGCTGTAAAGACATACAACCCAGCTTTTGACGTAACAGACAACGCGTTAATTACAGCCATTATTACGGAGCATGGCATTGTTCGACCGGCATATAAAGAAAACCTTGCCGGACACCTTCAAGTGACCTGATAGGGTGTATGATAGAGAAAAAGCACAAATAAAAAATACGTAGCACTGTGAAAATGGTGCGGGCCCGAAGCAAACATAACATGCCTAGGAGACCTGCACCATTTTTTTCGACTCAACATGTAACAATGTGTATAGCTATTGCTGGAAAGCCTTTCTGAAGGATGAATGTATGGTAATATTTAGGGGTATGAAGATGACGTTAGCCTTTTTTCGTGATCGCAATTAATAGAAGTGCGTGAATTGAGATAAGAGATTTTTAAGGAGTTGAGCAGAATGAACAAAAGCAAGCTATTGCTGGTGGTTGTTCTTTCCATGCTGGTAGGAGGATGTGGCCAAATGGATAGCTCACTAGAAGAAGAAGCAGAAAAAACGCCAGCGGAAATGGATCCCGCAGATGTGCCACAAATTGATGCGTTTCAAAATGAGTATTCCCGAGAACTGATGGTGTCGACAGAGCCAGTAGCGGAAGGCTTTTATTTAATGCGTTCAAAAATTGACGCCTTTACAATATGGGCTCCAGAAGAGGCTGTGTTTATGGACAATGCTTCTGGTGTGGATGGGGATCATTATGAAAAAATTAGTTTTGCTTATGAAAGTGAAGAGGAAAACAGAGGGTATTTAGTTGGTTTTCAATATAATTATAGTGGGTATGCAGAGAGGCCAGATATGATACTGAATAATTTAAGAGGCCGTTGGGATTATGAAGAGGAATGGAAAGAAGCTGAAGATGAACATGGTCTCACGTACTTTGGTTCAAAAGTTGAAGACATGGATGGTTACCAGCGATATGTCGTCATAGGCTATAAAGTTTCTTCCAAAGAAGCGCCTCAAGGAATGGAATTTCTCTATATCGCATCATGTGTGGATAAAGAGTCTGAAAGTTGCCAGATGGATCTTGAAGAGGAAGAAAGTTATGTACTACAGTGGGTGAAGTCGATTCAGTTTTCAGGTACTCGTGGCCACGGAGATGAGACAAATGGTGACTGATGAACTGTTAAAAAAAGACATATCGATAAGAAAGCAGAATCTAGTAGTTTTTTCACTCTCTAATCACTTTCCGGTAACGTCCATAGGAAAAGTGATAGCGGAGATCTAAGGAAGTTGTAAGGAGTCGAGCAGAATGAACAAAAGCAAGCTATTGCTGGTGGTTGTCCTTGCCATGCTGGTAGGAGGATGTGGCCAAATGGATAGCTCACTAGAAGAAGAAGCAGAAAAAACGCCAGCAAAAATGGATCCGACAGATTTGCCGCAAATTGATGCGTTTAAAAGCGAACATTCCCGAGAACGGATGGTGTCGACAGAGCCAGTAGCGGAAGGGTATTATTTAATGCGCTCGAAAATTGACGCCTTTACGATTGGGTTTCCAGAAGAGGCTGTGTTTATGGACAATGCTTCTGGTGTGGATGGGGACCATTATGAAAAAATGCGTTTTGCTTATGAAAGCGAAGAAGAAAATCGGGGATATTTGGTTGACTTCCAATATAATTATAGCGGGTATGCTGAAAGGCCAGATTGGATACTGGATAATTTAAGAAAGCGCTGGGATTATGAAGAAAACTGGAAAGAAGTTGAAGATGAACATGGTCTCACGTACTTTGGTTCAAAAGTTGAAGACATGGATGACTACCAGCGATATGTCGTCATAGGCTATAAAGTGTCATCTCAAAAAGAACCTCAAGGAATGGAATTTCTTTATATTGCATCATGTGTGGATAAAGAGTCTGAAAGTTGCCAAATAGATTTAGCGGAAGAAGAAGAATACTTGCTCCAGTGGGTAAAGTCGATTCGATTTTCCGGAACTCGTGGCGACGGAGATGAGACAAATGGTGACTGGTGAATTGTTAAAAAAACACATACCGATAAGAAAGAAGAATCTAGTATTTTTTTCAATCTCTAATCATTTTTCGGTAACGTCCTTAGGAAAAGTGATACGGAGATCTAAGGAAGTTGTAAGGAGTTGAGCAGAATGAACAAAAGCAAGCTATTGCTGGTGGTTGTTCTTGCCGTGCTGGTAGGGGGATGTGGGCAAATGGATGGCTCACCAGAAGAAACAGAAAAAACACCAGCGGAAATGGATCCGGCAGATTTGCCGCAAATTGATGCGTTTCAAAATGAGTATTCCCGTGAACTGATGGTGTCGACAGAGCCAGTAGCGGAAGGGTATTATTTAATGCGCTCGAAAATTGATGCCTTTACGATTTGGTTTCCAGAAGAGGCTGTGTTTATGAACAATGCTTCTGGTGTGGATGGGGACCATTATGAAAAAATTAGTTTTGCTTATGAAAATGAAGAGGAAAATCGGGGATATGTAGTCGGTTTTCAATATAACTATGGGGGAAATGCAAAAAAACCAGAACGACTTTTGGATAACTTAAGAGAACGCTGGGATTATGAGGAGGAGTGGGTAGAAGCTGAGGATGACCACGGTCTTACATACTTTGGGTATACAATAGAAGATTTTAAAGGCTATCAAAATTACGTTTTTATGGGGTACAAGGTGTCATCCCAAGAAGAGCCTCAAGCAATGGAGTTTCTTTATGTCGTTTCATGTTTAGATAAAGAAGCCGAAAGTTGCCAAATAGATTTATCGGGAGAAGAAGAATACTTACTCCAGTGGGTGAAATCTATTGAGTTTTCCGGAACCCTTAGCAATGGAGATGAGACCGATGGCAAATGACGAACTATTAAAGAAAGACAAACCGATAAGAAAGCAGATTCTAGTGATTTTTCCAATTGCTTTCTAGTTAATTTCATTACCGTAATAAGAAGAGAATATAAAAAAACACCAATAATTTATTGAAAAAATTTCTGTATCTACAAATGCGTAATCTTCATTGCTATCGGCTTCATAACGAGATTACGTAATTTATTAATATTATTAAAAGGAGATATTCACGATGGAAGAGTGTTTTATTTGCAAAAAGCACGTTGGGAACATTCAAACTTCAGGAATGAAAATCTTTGAAGATGATTTTGTATATGTTGGTCATATTGATAGAAATGGAAATAATGTTAATGAATAATCCTGTTGAAGACTTTAGCTGGATAGGAAGCCAAGAAAATTTCGTAGATAAACCAAATATTCTTCAAATCAATCATATAGAAGTAGGACGATATGGTGGTAATTCGAATGTAGGACAATACAAGAATGAAGATGGGTGTTTGGTATGGGTAAATGAAAAGGAAGATTGGGAATTCGTTATTCTTTTGGATGCGCACAATACATCCGAGAGTGCTGAAATCATTTTAAAACAATTCAAAAATGAAAGTTCTCAGATAAAACATTTATTATCTTTGCCGATAACTCGACAAACTTTTAAAAGTGTAGAAGAAAAGACATTAAATATGCTTCAATCTGAAGAATTTTTATCTGCTTGCCAAAATGTTAATGGAGAAGCTGCTTGTTTAATTGTGGTAAGAAAAGATAAATATGTATGGTGGTTTTCAGTTGGGGACTGTATTCTTTATTTACTGCACCCAGAACTAGCTGCACTAGGACAGTATCAGTTAAATCAAAGACAATTCTCCGAATGGATAGGACAAAATAATACTTTTGAACAGGAAGTTCCATGTTACAGTGTGGGGATAAAGGAACTAAGAAAAGGAAAAAGTCGCATTTTCCTAACTACTGATGGTTTAATTGAATGCCCTAATGAACCGTATTCAAACCCGATAAACATTTATAATACTTTCTTTAAATCTAATGATGATGAATGTATTGTTTGGTCCATGCTAAAGAATATCCAAGGTAATGATGTCAGAGATAGCACTACCATAGTTTCTTGGAAAGTAAATATTTTGAAGGAAGCGACAAGACCAAGCGACCATTAAGCAAAAAGATAAGGAGGTACTGTCCAATGATGAAAACATAGTAAAAGAAAATCTACAATTTAATTAACCTAGGTATTAAGTATGTAGATTTTCTCTATGTTCTATTAATTGAATAAATGATAGAGGTTATATAAAAAAATGATTCTACTTATTATCAACTAGTTATAATATTCATGAATACTAACCTTAATAGGTATAAACTCACAAGCCTTATGTAGGTGTCGCTATTTTCATAATTATGTTAAGAATGATAAAAAAGCGGTAGTGAGGCCTAAGGAGTCGAGTAGAATGGTCAAAAGCAAGATATTGTTGGCAATTGTTATTGCCTTGATAGTAGGAGGATGTGGCCAAATGGATAGCTCACCAGAAGAAGAAACAGAAAAAACACCAGCGGAAATGGATCCGGCAGATTTGCCGCAGATTGATGCGTTTCAAAATGAGTATTCCCGAGAACTGATGGTGTCGACAGAGCCAATAGCGGATGGGTATTATTTAATGCGCTCAAAAATTGATGCCTTTACGATATGGTTTCCAGAAGAGGCTGTGTTTATGGACAACGCATCTGGTGTGGATGGGGACCATTATGAAAAGCTTAGAATTTCCTATGAAAATAAAAATGAAAATCGAGGATATACAGGGAATTTTCAATACCAGTATGGAGGAAACGCTAAAAAACCTGAACGTATCTTAGATAATTTAAGGTGGAGATGGGAATTTGAAGAAGAATGGAATGAAGTTGAAGAAGAAGAGGGTACGATATTTTACGGAATAAAAAAAATGGCCACAAATGAATATGTTGTAATGGGATATAAAGTCTCTATAAAACAAGCCCCCCAGGTTATAGAATTTGTGTACGATGTTAGCTGCGTAAACAAACAAGCTGATGGATGTGAGATTAATCTAGAAAAGGAAAAAGAATTTGCTCTTGAATGGGTGAAATCCATTCAGTTTTCCGGAACTCGTGGCAACGGAGGCGAGACGGATGACGAATGACGAATTATTAAAAAAAGACGAAGTTTGGCTTCGTATTACTCAGTTGGAATACAAGATGAAAGATGGAATGTCAAAAGAGGAATTTGAAAAAGAAGTGCGGCGAATTTATATAGAGGAAACGGGCGAAGAGCTCCCAGCAGACATGAAAGTGTACACTTCAAATGAAAGTAACGATTTGGAATCAGATTACGATGGAACAGCAATTTATTTTGAGAACGAAGAGAAAAACATCAATCAGCTTTACGTAATATCACAAGGCTCTAATGATCAGGGGGATTGGCTGTATAATGCGATTGGCCTGTTCCAAGGAAAAGACGCATCTCAGGCAATTGATACCGATACTTTTGTTGATGAAGCAAAAAGGGCGTTTAATATAAACGATGAAGAAATGTTGACAGTCGGTCTAGGTCATTCGCTCGCCAATAATAATAATTTAACGGCTCAAGTGTTGAATGAAAGTTTTGACAAGATTTATGGGGTTAATGGCGCGCAAATAAATGCATATCAACTTTACAATATTGATGACCATTTTTATAGAGAAGTCAATCAAAACTTCAATCTACCAAGAACAAACAAAAATGCCATCTACACCCTTCCCCCTCATGAATTCGAACAATTTGCCATCGAGTACATAGAAGAAAAAATCGACACCGGTTCCATTTACCAACTTCGTTCGATTAATGACCCCCTTTATGCGTTGATGGAAAATACGCGAGGATTTGTGACGGTTCCGATCGACGCGAAAGAGGGGATTGTAACGAACAACAATTATGCAGGGCTGTCGCCGCTTTTTGCCAATTTGCCAGATGAGGAAATCGCTAAGTGGCAAACGATTTTTATGCCGGCCGCTGATGCGTATGTAACTGATGGGGTAGATGGTGCACTTGGAGTGCTAGAAGACATGACGGGTCTCAAACGGACGGTGTTTGATGATGTTAGCGAGTTGCAAGCTGATTTTCAAAAGTTAATGGAATCGGAAACGATTGATTTAGATGAGTACCCTGCCTTTATGCGGGGAGAGATGGCTCGTTCCCATGCGCTTGGGCAAGTAGGGGCGAAAATTCCACAAGCTTTTGATTTGTTAAGCAAGGCATTGACAGAGTTTGACCATATCAAACAATTCCAGCGGAACATAGGGCCGATCATAGAGACAGTTCAAGGCTTAAACGATTCGGCTGAAGAGGTGTTCGGGTATTTGGTTGAGGCTGGCTACATTGATGAGACTTCGAAAGACAACATTGTCAAAGAATTGAATGGATTGACCGAGTCTTTGGAAATCCTTAATGATTATGAGCATCTTGAAGATGTGTATAAAGAATATCCGCATTTAATGCGAGATGGCGGAAGTGGGCTATTAGGAAGTGACTTGGCTTTTTTGCTGCTCTTAATTGAACATGGCGAAAAATTATCTGGCCATTGGCAGGCGCTAGAAAAGGAATTGCAGGAAGTCATGAGTGAAATTGGCCATAGCCACAGTATCCATGAATTGTTGAATGCGCTGAATGCAGAAAACGGAGTTTCGTACTCGAACAATGAAATGATCTTGAGCACTCAGCATGGAGGCGAGGAGATCCGTGTTAATTTAAGTACTACGGTCGAAGCGTATTACAACGGTCTAACGATTGTTGAGCAACAACAAGAACAAGTACAAGCGTTTGTGCGTCTGTATGAGCATGAGGTCGTAGAGGATGTCGAAACCCGAAAAAAGGTGCTTGTCCAAGCGTTTGATGATATGGAAAGCAATCCTAAGGGCTATCAGCACTTGTTAAATAAAAGCCATGCGCCTGTAGGCAGCCGTATGGAGCGAATTGTCGTGCATGACCAAATTGGCGGAATCGCATTACCTGAAGGACCAGTGTGGGAAGCGGCTTTGGTGGAGCAACTGGAAAAGCAACGCACTTTCCTTGAAAAGATGCGCGAAGGGATCGAAGAGATTTTTGATGAAGAACATAACGTTGCCGCGATTTTTACACTTTCGGGGTAATTAGGAAGGAGGATGAGTCATGATTCCTGATGATACAGGAGTGGTTGTGATATCACACCAATTTAAAGAACCACCAAGCTATATGTGGAAACGACTTCAGCTTGAACTATCAATAAATCAGCTTTATTTCCTTCAAGCCACTTTAGGCCAATCCCTTCGAGCCAGCTTAGGTACGAGCAGCGGCGCGTTTATTGACGCCCTTGAAGAGAAGGAAACAGAATTGACAAGAGATATGACAACACGAATTGAAATGGTTTCTTCTGAAGCAAAACAAGCGACACAATTAGCTGAAAACTATTTGGAAAATATCTCTACGCAGCGAGTATCCCTCCATTATAGGCGCATGCTTACCGATTAAAAGTAGGTCTTTAAAACGCGCTGGTCGTGATCAGGGTGTTTTTGTTTTAAAGCAGTCTTTTTGATGTATGTAGATGATGCACGTTTGTCTAACTTAATGTAATAAAACAAATAATAATACTTAGCATAATTAAATTCTTTATTTATTTAATGAATGTCATAGAATAAAAATATTACTTGTTACCGTTCTGAAAAATGGTCGCTGTCATCAACCACGCGCCATATGACCTTTTTTACAATTAGATGAACTCTATTAAATTTTCTTTTATAAAGATCATCTATCAGAGGTCAAATAATAGATTTTTATTGTATGAAAAAAGGAAATCAGTGAATTTATTCAAACAATTAATAAAGAGCCAATTTCAAGTCAAAAGCTACAAAGAGGTTATCTTCATTTAGGAGAACCTTTTTTGAGAGTAATTTCACAATTGGTGCGAACCCTAAGCGAACATAAAAACCCTGGGTGACCCGCACCGCTTTTTTGACTTAATATGTAACAATGTGTAATTGGTTTTGCTGAAAATCTTTCTTGAAGGCTAATTTGTGGTAATATTTAGGGGGAGAAAGGTGCTTTTAAGCGTTCTCCCGCTATCGCACTCTATATGAGTGCGTGGATTGAAATCCAAATGTCCTTATAATGAATTGGTGTATGTGCATCGCACTCTATATGAGTGCGTGGATTGAAATAGCCTCTTCCTGCTCTTTTGCCACTATATACCCTTATCGCACTCTATATGAGTGCGTGGATTGAAATTTTTAGGCACATTACTAGGGACTTTAACACCAAAATCGCACTCTATATGAGTGCGTGGATTGAAATAATTAAATCACATTGGCTTGAACAAGGTTACGGAATCGCACTCTATATGAGTGCGTGGATTGAAATCCTGACGGTCCGGGCAATCGAAAGCCGTTTTATATCGCACTCTATATGAGTGCGTGGATTGAAATTTGTGAAGGTTGGCGAAGAAACAATTTATAAAAAATCGCACTCTATATGAGTGCGTGGATTGAAATATAGAACCACATCTCCAATTTTAATATTCATTATATCGCACTCTATATGAGTGCGTGGATTGAAAACTCTTTGATCTTAGTCTCAATTGCTAGCACCGAGTCATCGCACTCTCTAGAAGTGCGTGAATTCATACTGCAGAAATTAAGGGAATATGTTTAAAAAGGGTGGAAGGTATGTCTACAACTGACATGAAAGCAAGTATCAATCAAGATACGCTAGTGAAATGTGTGAGTCAGAAGCTTAAGCGCTCTTTAACAAAAGGAGAGCTTGAATGGAACGTACAAGCTTTATCGGGAGAAGTGAATTTTACAACGCAAGGCATTTACCGTGTTTTTGGCTCGGCCCTTAAAAAGATAAAATGGTCGCTTATAATAAAAGTGATTCAAGAAGTAGAGGATAAACGGAACCCGCAGCACCATAATTATTGGAAACGAGAGGCTCTTATCCATCAAACTGGTATTCTTAATCGTTATTCGAATGTCATAAAAAGCCCAACCTGTTATGAGGTCGAGGACAAAAGTGATGGTACGATTTGGATTTGGATGGAAGAAGTGAATGGGGCTCATAAGCAGTTCTCAAAGGAAGATTTTGCTGTTATAGCGAAATCAATCGGACACTTTAACGGAACGTACGTAAATGGTCCTGCTCACGACGAGGAATGGATTTGTCGGTCTTGGCTGGCATCTTGGATTAAAAGCAGTCAGAAGTACGCAATGCAGGTGGACGGTTTTGTCGATTCAAATCGGTTGAGTGAACAGGTGAACGATAGGTTACGAGCGTACCTCTCATTAACTTCTAACATGGATAAACAGTTGAATGTATTGAAAGCGCTTCCTAGAGTGCTTGCCCATCAAGACTTGAGTAAAGGAAATATATTTGTTAATCAGGAGCAAGTGACACTGATTGATTGGCAGTTTATGAGTCTTTCAGGAGTAGGAGAAGATTTAGGGAAGTTGTTTGGCGTTATGCTGAGTCAAGAGGCTATTCCTATTCAAGAAGCGGAAGAATACCAAAAGCTTTTGCTTCGTTCTTACGTAGATGGATTGGCAGAGACAGGTAATCAACTAAACGAAGCACTTATTCGATATGGCTTTTTTACGTCATTTGCTTTGAGATGTGTATGGGAAGTACCGAAACTTGTTGAACTTCACATAAAACAGCAAAACAACTGTAGCGAATATGAGCGTTTATTGAGCCTAACGAGCTATCAGCTAAAGGTTTATAGAGAGATTATGCGATTTCCTCTAGTCATCTAGTATCACTGGTGGAAATAGGGTGAGAATGCACGATGACTCCCCCTACTTCCTGGTAAAACAATCTGAGGGTTACCAACAATGTCATGAAGGAATAAGGGAAAAATACTTTAATGCATGCTCAATACCGTTTTCTGAAGAAGACTTAGTAATGTAATCGGCAACTTGTTTTATCCCATGAGAACCGTTTTCCATTGCAACTCCAACGGAAACATAAGATAGCATTTCTATATCATTGTCCCCATCTCCAAAAGCAATTGCACGAGAACGGTCAAGGTGAAAGTAATGTAACACGCTTTCGATAGCCCGTGCTTTACTAATATCTGTTTCCAACACATTTAAAATGTAAGGATGCCAGCGCTTGAACTGCAGCAATGGGAACGCTGTCTTGTAGAGCTGTTCAATTCGTTCATCTCCAAATAGACAAAGCAAATGGACAGGTAAAAGAGTATCTTTTTGTCGGATTGGTGGATTGGTAGCGAGTGATAGAGTTTCCTGTAAGGCTTGTGTTATTTTCTCATTTTGAAAACCATTCATATGAAACGTGTGACTGTAAAACGACAAGGCGTGCTGGTGTTGCCGTGCGAAGTTTTCAATCGCCTGCACCGTCTTTACATTCATGCATTGACTGTAAATGACGTCGTTTTGATGTGTAACAAGCCCTCCATTTGCAGTGATAAACGTCGTGATACCGAGCTTCTTTAACTCTTCACACATAGATAATGGTCGACCAGTGGCAGCCACGACGCGTGTCCCTTGATTTAGTAATGTGTGAATTGATTTTTTGGAAGACTCAGGTATGCATCCGGTTTGATTGTTCGTGAGCGTCCCATCAACGTCAAAAAAGACGATGTCGTAAGTCATTTAAACCCTCCCAATTTTTTTAATTTAAGAAAACGGTTAACAAAAGGGCTAGCTTTGTCTAGCTCTTTTTGTTCGTGCAAGTAAAGTAGATGGTGGAAAAGTGGTTGAAGTCCATAAAACCGTTTTACTCGTTCAACGATGCCTTGCTTGCATTCATCTGTTTTGTAATAGCGTAATACAGAAAGAACCGTATCAAGACCATATGTCCAATAAAGACCAGCAAAATCAAAAGCGGGATCACCTATTTGCGCATCTGTATAATCAATGATTCCGACTAACTTTTGTTCGCTTTGGCTATAGATCATGTTAGCCGTTGTAAGGTCTCCGTGAATGGGCACTAATAGCCGAGTGTCTGTTGATAATGTTTCTAAGAAAGTCTCAAATACAACGTCTATCGCACGGATGATGTTGGTTTCGAGCTGTGGAAAGATGATCTGTTGCAAGTGATTATACAGAGTCTTCCAAAACGAATGACTATGAATGGCATGTAAATTAGGCAGTTCATCAACAGTGATATGATGTAAAGCTGTTAAAAAATTCCCTATGTGCTGACAATCCGTTGTTGAAAGTGTGACTTGTTCTTCAATGGTTTTGACTGGAACACCAGCAATAAGAGGATAGGAAAGGCCAACTAAAGTCTCTTCTATAAAGAGTGGAGTCAGTTTTGGAACAGACAAGCTAGGTTGTCTTGCTTGTAAAGCGCGGTTTAACTCTAACTCCTTATGTAGTGCCGTCTCTAAACCTCTTTTTTTAGGAAAACGAAATACAAGGTTGTCGTTTACAATCAAGATGGTATGATCCCACCCTGATTGTATATGTTCTAGCTTATGAATTAGTAGGGTAGGAACGCATTGTCTAATGCGTTCCTTCCATATGGATTCAGTCATTTTTGAATGGTTCCTCCCAGTCTTCTAGAAATCTCTATAGAGCTTTAAATGGCCACCGATCGGTACGCAATGATTGAAAAGTAAAGTTCTTATTCAGCAAAGAAAGCGGTGGCAAGCTGTTTGAGTTTCATAAAACATCCTTCTTAAACGTAATTTCGACATTTATGCTTTAAATCCTCGTTGAGCGATGGAAAAGAGACAATATAAAACGGTTGACATTGTATATATAGTATATGTACAATAGTTACAAAGATAACAATTGAGAGGTACCTATGAATATTATCTTATCAAATGCGTCACAAGAACCAATCTATGTGCAAATTAAAAATCAAATTAAACAAAGCATATTGAGAGGGGAGTTGATGGAAGGCGACCCGCTACCTTCCATGCGAAAACTAGCTAAAGAATTACAAATTAGTGTCATCACGACAAAGCGCGCATACGAAGAATTAGAGCGAGACGGCTTTATCATTTCGTATGTTGGAAAAGGGTCATTTATAGCAGGACAAAATCAAGATCTCATTCAAGAGAGGCGTTTGCAAATGGTTGAACAAGGCTTGGCGGAAATTGTGAAAGAAAGTAAAAATCTAGATATTTCTCTTCATCAACTTCAAGAATTACTGGTAATGCTATATGAGGAGGAAGAGTAAATGGAAGAAGTCGTCACGTTTCATCATGTTCATAAAACGTATAAAAACTTTTTGTTAAGAGATATCTCTTTCTCCGTTAAAAAAGGGTTTATTACGGGGTTTATTGGACCAAATGGTGCGGGGAAAACAACAACAATTAAACTGATGCTTGATTTAGTGCAACCTGATTCAGGCGAAATCAAGTTGTTTAATCAGACATATCAGTCTAATAGGGAAGAATTAAAGCAACGGGTAGGAGTTGTTTTCTCCGATCACCATCTTTACCAGCACTTGACCATTGAAAAAATGAAGAAAATTGTCTCGAACTTCTACATTAAATGGGATGATGATCGATTTGAACACTACTTAAAAAAGTTCAACTTGCGTTCCAATCAAAAGATTGGTCAATTGTCAAAAGGGATGGGAATGAAGCTTTCGATTGCGATTGCGTTATCCCATCACGCTGATTTGATTGTATTAGATGAACCAACAGCAGCCCTTGATCCAATAAGCCGCAGAGAAATTTTGCAGCTGTTAATGGACATCATTCAAGATGAAGAAAAAGCCGTATTTTTTTCAACGCATATTACGACTGACTTAGAGCAAATTGCCGATTATATCCTGTTTCTCCATAATGGAACGGTCATTTTAAATGATGAAAAAGACGCGATTCTTGATCAGCATGTTATTGTAAGAGGTGCTATCGACTTGCTTGATCCAGATACTCGGAAATTGTTTTTACAAGTGAAAGAGACATCGGTTGGCTTTGAAGCGTTGACCAATCAAGCTAGTCTTGTAAGACGTCTAATGGGAGAAGAAGTGGTGATGGAGAAGGCGTCTTTAGAAGAGATTATGGTGTATACGATCGGTGACATGTCTTAACTATGTATAACCATAGTTGTGAAAACAACGAAGATACAAAGAGACTATTGTTAGAATATTAGGGTAAAAGGAGATTGCAATTGTGAATGCTTTAGTGGAAGTAAATGAACTAAATAAAACATTTAAGCAAGGTGGCTTTGGTTTAGAAAATATTTCGTTTACCATAAAACCAGGCTCTATTGTTGGCTTTATTGGGGAAAATGGTGCAGGTAAATCCACAACCATTGGTTCTATCATTGGTTCCATTCGTAAGGACCATGGTGTTGTGCGTATATTTGGTCAGGAAATGCAAGATGGAAAAGACTTTGTTAAAGAAGATATTGGGGTTGTGTTCGATACTGTTCAACTCCCCGAAGAACTAACCATTGTGAAACTAGAACGTGTGTTTAATGGAATTTATCGCAATTGGAATAAAGAGATGTTTTATTCATATGTAGAGCAATTCTCTTTACCAAGGAAAAAGAAAATACGCTCTTTTTCAAGAGGGATGTCGATGAAAGTATCGGTTGCTGTGGCGCTCTCCCACGATGCAAAGTTGCTTCTTTTAGATGAAGCAACGGCAGGGCTTGATCCCAGTGGACGCGATGATCTTCTGAACGTATTACGTACGTTTGTCAGTGATGGAAAGCGATCCATACTTCTTTCTTCTCATATAACGAGTGATATTGAGAAGATTGCCGATTCGCTTATTTTCATTAAAGGTGGCAGGATTTTATTTGATATTGAGAAAGAATCATTGCTTTCGACTTACCGCATACGATCGTGTACGAAGAAGGAATTTGATTCTTTACCAAAAGCGGAGATTGTCGCGTATCGAGAACAAGAGACGTTTGTTTCCGTTCTTGTTAAAGGGAAAGAGGGCAAGGCGCCATCTATTGATGAAATCACAGTATTGCTAATGCGAGGTGTTCATGTATGAAAGGGTTATTATTAAATCAATATTATAGTGTGCAAAAATCGATATGGGTATATGCGTTGCTTGCATTCGTCATTCCGGTCGTTATCCTTATATTTTTTGAAGGGGGTATGCTCGATCGATTAGCGGCTTTTGTTGCGATTGGTTTTATGGTTTCACCGGCGTTAGAGGTGTTAAAGCATGAAGGGAAGTCAGGTTGGAGTAAATATATGGCTACACTTCCAATAAGTCGCGCCAAAGTTGTTCAAAGTCACTATTTATTCTTTGTTCTATTACTTCTAGTTGGTGTTGGTCTTGCTGGAGCCGCTTATTTCATCGCAACTCAATTATTTAACCAGGTGCCTACTGATTATTTCTTTGTTGGAATCTTGTCGATCATTGGCATTGTGTTAACCTCTGGAGTTATTACGTACCCCTTAACCTACATCCTTGGTGCCGAAAAAAGTGACATGATTTTGCTTTTAGGAATGGGTGGCTCAATTGGTGTTTACTTATTGACTTTTACGGTTTTTTCAATGGTATTTAATAAAGAGGGAACTTATTTTGGATCCGATGCCGATTTATTTTTTGGCTTATTGTTTATTGGCATCACCCTCATCGTGTTTGTCCTTTCCTATATCGTGTCACTCATCCTGTACAAACGAAAAGAATTTTAAAGGAAGCGCATCTAATGCAGATGCGTTTTTTCATGTGAAGTGGGTATACAATGGATAGTGACGCTCAACTTGTATAGGGAGGCGAACAGAGTGAAGGTGCTAGTATTTTGTGAGAAATGCGGAAACCCTAAAAGGTTATCAAATTATGTGTTAAAGGCGTATATTGCAACCGCTCATCATGTTTATTGTGACGTGTGCCAGCACGAAAACGAAGTAACCTCAAACTTAAGACGCTATGCGTTTCAATTAAGGAGAAAACAAGGGTATTAATCATTTTAAAGCCTAAAAGGCTTTTTTTATTTTGCCTATCGTTCATGATAGAGTAAGGGTGAGTGAATAGAAAGGGAGGGGAAATTGGAGTGGGAAAAGTAGTTTTTTCAGAAGCAGAATTCGATTTAGCAGAAGTGGTTTATGAAGATTGGAAAGACATTCATAGTTATGCGTCTCTTCCAATCGTTAGTCAATACCAACCATGGGAAACGATGAGGGAGAAAGATACGACCGGTTATGTAAATGGAATTGTAGAGGCTGCTCAGCAAGTGCCACGTACCCGTTATGCGTATGCCATTCAAAAAGGTGGTCGAACGATTGGCGTTACAGAATTAAATGTGCGAGATAAAACAAATGGCGAGATTTCGTACATTTTACATCCTGATTACTGGGGACAAGGTTTAGCAACGAAAGCAGCAAAAAAGATGCTTCAATACGGATTTGAAGCACTAGATTTACATCGTATTTATGGAACATGCGATCCGGAAAATCATGCCTCAGCTAAGTTACTACAACGTCTTGGCATGCAACAAGAAGGGAGATTACGTGAAAACCTCTGGTCAAAAGACCATTGGCGGGATTCATTATTGTTTAGCGTGCTCGTGCATGAATGTGGATAACCATCACAGACAATCAGGAATTGATAAGCAAAGAGGTTAATATGTGTATAAAAAATGTAGATAAGTCGGAAAACTGTGGAAAATGAATTCGCTTTCGTTTAGTTATCCACAGATCTTTTGAAAAGTAACAGCCTTACGAGCATTCGGAAGGCTGTTGTGTTCGTTACTATACTTTTGTATGAGCAAGCACATGCTTTTGCGCGTCCGATAACTGACTACGAAGTGAGTCAAGATTATTGAATAACAGCTGACCGTGTCGTTTAACCGCCTTACCAGCAACGAATACAGAATCAACATTGCCTGGATGAGCTGTTTGGACGACAGCACCGATTGGATCCGTAATCGGACTTAAGTTTAGATCACTCGTGTTTAGTAATAGAATATCTGCTTCTTTTCCTACTTCAAGACTACCAATTTTGTCGTCAAGTAAGAGTGCTTTAGCTCCTTCGATCGTTGCACACTCTAGTATTTGGTTGGCAGAAAGATGGAGTTCTGGTCCGGGCATGACGCCTTCATCAAGAAGTTTTTCATTGACTCGCGCTCTCTCTGCTTGTAAGGCAAATTTCATTTGAGCAAACATATCTCCACCTGTAGAAGTAACGACATCAACACCGAGAGTAGGCTTCACACCATTTTCAAGAGCGAGACCTGTAGCCGGGTAGCCGTGGCCCATCATCATTTCGACTTCTGGTGTGACGGATACACTTCCTCCTTTAGCGGCAATCCGTTTCATTGCCTCATCGGTTACTCGATTCATGTGCGTGAAATTCAAGTCTTTTCCAAGAAGATGCTGCTCGTCTAGGCGTTCGATGGAATGGGCTGTACGTCCCCAAGTACCAAACCCTAAATGCATGGTAGCCAAGATTCCCATTTCTCGAGCGGTGTTGATTTCTTTTACCGCTGTATCCCATGAACTAAATTCAGGGCCGCGAATAGCAAGACCTAATGTAAGCAGCTGGTTTGGAGATTGGAAGTAAGCCGATTGAATGGTTTTCGCATCATCGGTATGCGTTAATGTACTATCATTGTTCCAAAATGCCTCGTCTCCAGGTGCACCATATGCAAATACAGCTCGAATCCCAGCATCTTGTAATCCGCGAATGCCTTCTTCAGCGTGTTCAATCGAATTAATCATGGTCCAATCAAGGATGGTTGTCACACCAGCATCTAATGCTTCTAACGCGCCAAACAAATTGCCTATATAATCGTCTTGAGGTCTGCGCTTTGAGCCGATCCCACCGTAATAGAGTTGACCCAAGTAGGTTTGTAAGGACCAATCAGCACCAATATTTCGAATCATAGATTCCCAAGTATGTCGATGACTGTCAACAAAGCCAGGCATCACAATCCTATTACTCGCATCAATGATGTCGGCATCTTCATCGTGTATAGAAGGTTCAATTTTACTTATTTTCGTCCCCTCTATTAAAATATCAGCTTCTATGTAAGAAGTTCGCTTGGTTACTGGTAGGACTGTCCCACCTCTAATAAGTGTCTTTTTCATAATCATCATCCTTTCCCATTTAGTTTCTTTTCCATTTCAATGAGGGTGACTGGATAACCAAAAAAATCGCCAGTACGCTCACCAGTTATCTCAAACCCTTCCTTTGTGTAAAAGTAAACGCTTTTATTGCCTTTATAAACAATCAGACGGCAGTGGTCGGGCTGTTCAAAACGTCTCAGCCCTGTATGAAGCAAGGATCTGCCAATACCTCGACCCTGTTCAGCAGGATCGACATAGAGTGATTCAAGGTAAGCATTGTGCTCAGAATATTTTTCGGGTGAAAAGAACGCATACCCATGAATGCGACCATTTTCCTCGGCAACAAGTGTAATAGAAGACCGAAAACGACGATTCATCTCATGAGAAGAATAGGCATCGCGAATGACTTTTTTCTGGATGTCATCTGGAATTTGCGGTGTATAGGTTGCTTTCCACGTCTTAGCTGCTAGTGCACGGATAGCGTGAAGATCACGTCTTTTCATATCTCGTATGTGCATCACACATTCCTCCCTTAGTGAAGGCTCTAGATGGTTATTACTGTTAGCTTACCAAATAGTTTCAAAAAAGCGTATAATAATGCTTACTTAGATTCAAAGAGGTGAAAGAATGAAAAATGACGTCCTTGAATATGAAAAGCATGGCATGACCATTACAATTCGCTTAGCCGAAATGGAAGATGCTACCACGCTTGGTAGATTACGAGCAACCTTAGACGGAGAAACAGACCATTTTGATCGAGTATATGGAGAAAATGTATTAACAGAAGAAGAATGTAAGGCGATGATTGAAGCGTGTACATCACCTGAAAACTTGCTTCTCGTTGCTGAAGCAGAAGGTCGTATTGTGGGATATTTACGAGCACAAGGAAGTCAGCTAAGGAAGCTTGCACATCGGGTTGAATTCGGTGTAGGTGTCAGTAAAAAGTATTGGGGTTATTCAATCGGCAAGTCGCTCATTATTAAGCTACTACGTTGGGCAGACGAAAAACAAATACATAAGGTAATGCTACAGGTTCTTGAAACAAACGTAACAGCTATTCAATTGTATGAGAAGCTTGGTTTTAAAAAAGAAGGACTGTTAATCGACGATAAAAAACACGGGGACACCTATCAACATACAATTATAATGGGGAGAGTGAAGCAAGAAGGGGAAGCTTTACGGTTCCCCTCCCTTTAAAACAGCACAGCTGACAAAGCAATAACAGCTGTAACCGTAAGGCAGCTAAAGAGTGTTGTATAAAGGACAACTTGTGCATGTAAATCAGGCTCAATATTGTATTGTAGCGCAAGTGTTGCTGTATTCCTTGAAGTCGGAAAAGAGCTGGCAATAAATAGAGATTGTGCAACAATGCCATCCAGGTTTAAGAGTAAGATAATACCTAATGCAACGGAAGGTCCAACGAGCAGCCGACCAATAATAGAAAAGAGAACAACACGATGAAACAAACCAAATTGAATGGTAGCTAATTGCGCTCCTAAAAGGATAAGAGCAAGCGCAATGAAACCATTTGCAAGATAACTAAGAGGTGTTTCAATAAACGTAGGAAGTGGAATACGAAACAATTGAAAAAGCAGACCAAGAATAAGCGCATGAATAATTGGCATTTTTAAGAATGAGAGAAGAATACCCTTAAGGGATTTAGTCGCTGATAAAAGATTATACAATCCATATGAATAGGTAAGTAAATTTTGAAAGATTAGTACAAAGATTTGAATAGTCACGCCAAGAGGGTTAGCGCTGAAGATCATTTGACTGACAGGTAAACCATAGTTTCCTGAATTCATTAAGGAGACACTGTTTTTCAAAACGGCTGCTTCGCCACCTGAAAGGTGAAGCATTTTAGTAATCACTGTACTAAATAGGATCATCACTAGTGTAAATAAAAGAAGATAGCCAAGAATTTGCGATAGAACCACTATATCCATTTCAACGTAATAGAGATTTAAAAAAATAGATGCAGGCATAAAACATACAGTTAAGAGAGTGGAAAAAGGTTTTAGCTTAAATTCATAATGGCGTTGTAAAAAGAGACCTAACGTCATAAGGGCAAGAATAGGAAAAATGACTTCAAGAAAGATGGCACTAAACATGTGGAATCACTCCAATCGTGATGAGAATCAATCTTTATTGTACCGTGTAAACAGTGATTAACCTAATACACCTTTTTGATCCTATATGATAAGAAATTCAAATCACGATAAAAAAGGATGGTTTCTCCATCCAATTATTGCACGTACCGCATATTTCGTTTAAAGACAAAGATAGCCATTATACTCGTACCTATTGCGTAAAGAAACACCCAGCCTAAGTGCGGAAATGTACTGGTGAGATGACCAGATAGTGCCTCTCGGCTCGCTTCAACTGCATGTAGAAAAGGAAGAGAGTAGGCAACAGCTTCAAACCAGCCACCAATAAGAGAGACATCAAACCAAGCACCACTAAGCCATGCACATAGGTTCGTCAAAAGAGCCCCACAAATACCCCCAACTTGCTTATTCGTAAAGACGCTGCCAGTCAGTAACCCAATCGCAATAAAAAGTAGAGCCGCCGGAAGTAGAGTTAGAATAGACCAAAAGGTGTTACTAGAAAGTGGGAGACCAAGAAAGAAAGCGACAAGATAGCAAAGAGTCATTTGCACGATGGCAAATAAAAGGAGCGGTAACGCGTAACCAAGAATAAAGTGCTGGGAACGTAAAGGCGTTGTAAATAATCTAAGCAAAAAAGAACTCTCCCGATCGCTTGCTATCAGCATTCCCGAGAATAGAGAAATAAAGGACAAGCCGAACATAGCAATGCCTGGGGTCAGACGTTCAATGTGAAATTGTTCATTTGGAATATTCGATTGTATAAGCGAGAGTAAGAAAAGAAGAAGCAGAGGAAAAGCAAGCCCGAATAAAAGCGTGAGCCAATCTCGCGTCATTTCTTTATAATTTCGAGATGCGAATGCCATCGTCTTCATTCATATCCCTCCTCTAATTGTACAAAGGATACGAATGCATCCTCTAAAGAGTGTGTATGCTTCTGCTTTTTTAATTCGGCAGGTGTACCTGTTTTAATAAGTTGTCCATTTGCCATAATACCAACCCGGTCGGCAAGTGCATCCGCCTCTTCCATGTGATGGGTTGTTAAAACAATCGTCATACTCCCTTTTAATTCATTAATGACGTTCCAAAGCTCTCTACGAGCAATCACATCAACTCCTGCAGTTGGTTCATCAAGGAAAAGTACGTTTGGTTTCGTGACGAGGGCCATTCCCATACTTAAACGTCTCATCATGCCGCCAGATAAGTGCTTCGCTTTTTTTGTTCTCTCCTTTTGTAAATCCAATTGCAAGAGTATTTGATTACACTGTTTCGTTGCTTCTTTATTAGATGCTCCATAAATAGTAGCAAGTAAAAGAATATTTTCTTTAACGGTCAAGTTAGGAGCAACCGCACTTTCTTGTGGTGAAACACCAATGAGTGGTTTTATTTGTTGAGGATTCGTTTGAATTGAAACGTGATGAATGGTTGCTTCACCGCTTGTTGGGGAAAGCACGGTGGTTAGCATGTTAATCACCGTTGTTTTTCCTGCCCCGTTTAAGCCAAGCAAGGCGAAAAGCTCTCCTTCTTTAATGGAAAGATTAAGCTGATTGACAGCTATATGTGTAGAATAATGCTTGGTTAAATCGACCGTCTCAATCGCCTTCATTCGTCGTCGTTCCTTTCTTTTTGTGCGGCGAAGATGTCGTCTGCAAATGTTAAAAAATGCTCATTTTTAACAAGGGCTAATCCTTGCTCTTCATCACCAAGAATTAATAGTTTATCACCAGCTTGCAATTGAAAAAGGTCACGGGCTTTTTTAGGTATCACAATTTGACCACGTTCACCAATCGTTGTTAAGCCGAAAATATGTTTACCTTTTGGCCCAATACCGTACTCGGTCGCTTCACCAGCCAGGTCGTCTAAACGAACGTTAAATAGACGTGCAAGAGCAATCGCATGGTTCAAGTCAGGGACCGTATCGCCACTTTCCCACTTTGCGACGGCTTGCCGGGATACATGTAGCTGTTCCGCCACATTTTCTTGTGTGAGCTTGTTTTTCTTTCTTAGATTCTTTAAATGCTCATTCATCCTATTTTTCATCCTCCTTTTCTTTCATTATAGCGGGATTAACAGGCTTTTCTACCAACTAAAGGTAACGTAAGATGTTAACGAAGGTTAACATCATTAATAAAAAGGGAAGGGATTACATTGAATGCTTTCTAGTAAACATTGAATTCGATTGTACACACGTTTAATTAGAGAACGCTTGTAATGGCTGTTTGTCTAAATGACTATTAATTAGACGTGAAGTGAATAGGGGTTCAATGTGTCATTTATTTTTGTTGTTTAACCTCATGCTATAATGCGTTAAAAGGGGTTGGGCTTGTGAATGGTAGACGAATTATTTACCGACAGTTTGGTTCTCCTGCTTCTGTTCTATCTGTTGAAGAAAGACCGTCTATGGCATTAAAGAAGGATGACGTACTTGTAAAAATGACGATGATGCCGATTAATCCGTCTGATCTTATTCCAATACGTGGGGCATATGCTCATCGCATTTCACTGCCTGCTATACCTGGATATGAAGGTGTAGGTATTGTTGAAGAGGTAGGGAGCAATGTGTCATCTACTCTTATTGGAAAGCGCGTTCTTCCGTTAAGAGGAGAAGGGACTTGGCAAGATGCTGTTCAAACAAAAGCAGCTCATTTAGTTACAATTCCATCTACAATCAATGACCGAACTGCTGCTCAGCTTTATATTAATCCATTAACAGCCTTTGTCCTATGTACAGACATTTTGGATCTTACACGAAAAGATGTTGTTGTGATGAATGCGGCTAGTTCGGCACTCGGAAAAATGGTCGCACAGATGTCAAAAATAAGAGGGTTTTCATTCATTGCCGTCGTACGAAATGACGTTTACAAAGAAGAACTTCTGCAATTAGGTGCAGCAACCGTTGTGAACGATGTCGATGAATCCGTGTATGATGCAGTGCGGGCATACACAGCAGGAGCTGGTGCTACGGTAGCGATTGATTCCATTGGTGGTGAAGCAGGGAACCGGCTTGGTGCTTGTGTGCAAAGAAATGGGGTGTTTTTGGCTGTTGGCTTGCTATCAGGACAACAGGTAAATTGGCAAGGGTTATCAAGTCGTTTACAGACAAAGCTTTTTCATTTAAGGCAGTGGAATAAAACGGTTACTGTCACCCATTGGCATCAAGTGTTCAATACACTGATTACGTATGTAAGTGAAGGTATACTGACTATTAGTAATCATGGGACGGCTTATGAATTGGCAAATGTTCAACAAGCAGTCAAGGTAGCAGAACAAACGCCGAGTTTTAATGGGAAAGTGTTTTTACTAGGTCAGAAATAGCGATAGAGCAAGGGGATAAATGGACTGATAATCAATAGTCCAATAAGAACCGGAATAGAGAATAGTAAACTGAAGAGAAAAAGATTTTGTAAAAATGGATGGTCAATAAATAGGAATGTGAGCGTTGAGAAGATCATAAAGAGAATGAGAGAAAGGGTTATTCCTTTTATGAGTCCTTTTAAAAAAGAGTTGAGGGCAGACATACGAATCCTCCATTTTGCTATTTTTTTCAATTTATTTCTATTTAACTAGAATAGATCTTGCAAGAGAGCAGTCGTTAACCTTAAACAGAGACTTTACAAACGGAAGGGAGCTTTTAATGTTACCGTTTGATCCTCTTGGTGTAGATCTGATTTTAATTTATTTACAACCCCCCCCTGAAAATTCACTATGTTCCAAAATGACAAAAGACCTTTCTCTGAAGACGACACTATTAAAGCTCGCTTCCCCCTCTCACTACGAGGTCATGCACCTCTATAGCTAGGAATTGTTAAATTAATTAGTTTGAAATAAATCCCAGAAGTTGAGGCTATTAAAATGACAATTGAAATAAATGGTCTATTGCTAGTAGTCATTATGGCAGTGTTCTTTCTCTTTCTATTTATGGTCGTGGAAAAAGCCGTTCAAAGAGGAGTGGACGCATCAAAACTAAAAGAAGATGTTGAAAAGATTGCCAATGAGAACCGCAAGGAATAAAGAGAGTCATTCTTATTTGTAAGGTATGTATGAAGATGTTGTAACCTAAGTATGGATGATATCATCGTTTAAAGTTCATTTCCTATATCTGATTTAGGAAGCAAGACAAATGATGTTGTTGGTGCATTCTGGTTGTTTGATTGCATTCGCAGAAGGATTTCCTTTTTAAGAATGAGAACGAAATCCTCAGGCAGAGATAGCGAGAGAGCGTGAGTGTAAGCTTCTAAAAGGCAATGGTTCGGTAAGCTTTTTAATGACATAAATGCACTCCTTATCGACAGTATTTCACTTATATCCCTTAATTTCTAGAATAACGTTGCAAATCCCTACACAAATTGTCTTTTTTTCTATAAAATTTGTAGAAAAGAGAGTTGGCGAAGATGTGTGGAGAGGTGAGAAGATGGCAGAGCCATTAAAAAATATGTATAGTAGACCACTATTAGAGGATTTGGCTACGCGAATAAGCGCTAAAGATGATCATTTCGATAAAGTAAGTTTTATTGAAGCCGTCTTTAATGGGCAGTGGGAATCACTGTCTTTAAAAGAACGAATGCGAAAGATTACATTGGCTCTTGGTCAAACCCTGCCTAAGGATTATCGGAACGCACTTCGTATTTTACAGTCATTAGGAAATGATGCTCAAAAAGGGTTATTTGTACTATTTCCCGATTTTGTCGAAGTGTATGGATTAGAGCATTGGGAAGAGTCCATCCAAGCGCTTGAATATTTTACGAAGGGTTCAACAAGTGAGTTTGCCGTGCGACCATTTATTAAGAAAGACCCTGATCGTATGATGGAACAAATGAAGAGATGGGCAACAGATAAGGACGAGCATGTTCGTCGTTTGGCAAGTGAAGGCTGTCGTCCTCGCTTACCGTGGGGAGCGGCATTGACAGACTTTAAGCGCGATCCAAGCCCGGTTTTGGAAGTGTTAGAGCTCTTGAAAGAAGATCCTTCTAAATACGTCCGAAAAAGTGTCGCCAACAATCTAAATGATGTTTCGAAAGATCATCCTGATGTTGTGCTAGCAGTTGCCAATCGGTGGAAAGGACAGCATGAGCATACTGATTGGATTATTCGCCATGGTTGTAGAGGGTTATTAAGGCTAGATGTACCTGAGGCTTATGCGCTATTTAATTATGTAAACAGTAAAGAATGCCCTCAAATTTTTGTAGACGCGAACTTAGAGGCTTCTGCAAACGAAATTAAGATTGGTGACTCTGTTACGCTATCTTGGGGTGTGGCGATTAAAGAGCCTGTGAATGGAAGAGTTCGGTTTGAATATGCAATCGACTTTATGAAAGCTAACGGAAAAAGTTCACGAAAGAAATTCCTTCTTCTTGATCGAACATTCACGAAAAAAGAGACGTTAACGCGTCATCGAATGCACCACTTTGCTGATCTATCCACTAGAAAGCATTACCCTGGTGAGCATGCCGTTTCCTTATTAGCAAATGGTGTTACGCTAGCACAAACGACAATAAATGTAACATAATGGATGCGAAACGAACAGATGAAGAATAGGCTAATGTTCCTGTTTTTTGCCTTTTTTAACAAATTGATTTTCATTCTCAAGTCATTTGTACTATAGTGAAGATACTAGGCAAAAGGAGGGTATTAGCATTTATTCTTCAGACGTTTTACAGAGACTAATAGATGATTTTGAAAACGGTCTCAATCGCCCCCTGTTAGAGGAAGAACGTATTTTTTTAGAACATATTCTTATGGACATGGATGATAGAGAGATATTCATGCCTTAAAATGCTTTTTAATGAAAACAACCTTATATAAAGATCGATCAAAGGAGCTCCTATCATACTAGAGGGCTTCTTTTTTATGCGTGAAAAACCGCTAATGGTAGGGCTTTATCCCGTTGACTATGACACTTATCATAGTTGGTGAATGACAGTTGTGTCTTACGCTTGCAAAGGTCAGTCGGTACAATAACGTTTGAGGTGGTCGGAGATGAGTAGGGAAAAACAACGAGCGTTAAAACAGAGTGTCGCACCGTATGCTAAATCGAATACAAAGATTGGCGTCTTTCAATTAGTAAATACACTATTACCTTTTTTTATCATGTGGTTCTTAGCGTATCAGAGCTTAAAGCTTTCTATTGTATTAAGTCTTGTTTGTTCCGTGATCGCAGCAGGGTTTGTGGTTCGAACGTTTATTATTTTTCATGATTGTACCCACGGAAGTTTTCTGAAATCACCTAAATGGAATCGATTAATAGGAAATATAAGTGGCGTGCTGACGCACTTTCCATTTGAAAAGTGGAAGCACAGTCATTCGATTCATCACGCGACGAGTGGGAATTTAGACAAACGTGGCACAGGGGATATTTGGGTAATGACCGTAGATGAATATAAAGAAGCATCATCATTCGAACGTTTGAAGTATCGCTTGTACAGAAACCCATTGGTTTTATTCGGATTAGGTCCGCTTTATTTATTTTTAATCGAAAATCGCATTAATTGTAAGGGTGCAAAACGGAAGGAACGGTACAACACGTATCTAACAAATGCATGCATTTTACTGCTCTATGTAGGAATGGGTATGCTTGTTGGTTGGGAAGCTTTCTTAATTGTTCAACTTCCTATTATGTATGTATCAGGCGCAGCAGGAATTTGGTTATTCTATGTACAACATCAATTCGAAGATTCTTACTTTGAAAATGATCATGAGTGGGACTTTGTAAAAGCAGCTGTTGATGGAAGTTCTTACTATAAATTACCTAAGATCATACAATGGTTGACTGGGAATATTGGGTATCACCATGTGCATCATTTAAGTCCAAAAGTGCCAAATTATTATTTGGAAAAAACACATGAGAATACACCACCGTTACAGACAGCAACGACGATTACACTGAAAAAGAGTCTTGAATCCATTTCTTTCCGGTTATATGATGAAGAGAACCAAACGTTCATTAGCTTTAAAGAAATGAAAGTTGCTGATCGATTACAGTCCATTCGACGTTCACGAGGTAGAACAAATCGAGTAGGATAAAATGAAAATGGGGAAGCTCTCGGGAAAGAGAGCTTTCTTTGCTGTATACCAAATCGGATGTAAGGAGTCTTTAGGATGTACCATTGGTTTCATATTTTCCCGAAGAATACGGGGTTAAGTCTCTATGCATGGATTGTCTTTTGCTTATTGCCTTTTTACTTTATTATTCGTTCATCTACTCTTTATGAAATCATTGTAGGTGTGGCAATGATTATGCTTTTTTTCACTACCTATCGGTTGTCTTTTATAAAAAGAGGCTGGACTGTTTATGTGGCGCTTAGTATTGAAATGCTTATTAGTGTTGGCATGACCATTTATTTTGGCTATGTCTACTTCGCCTTATTTATCGCCTTTTTTATAGGGAATTTAAAAAGCCGAGCAGGTTTTATCAGTTTATATGTGGTGCATCTTTCTACGACTGTCATTGCGTTTACCATTGGTTCCTTATTAGAGAATGAAGGGTTCATGGCTCAACTTCCTTTTAATGTACTTAGTATATTAGGCGTTATTTTGTTACCATTTACCATTTACCATCGTAATCGTAGAGAAGAGTTAGAAAGTCAGCTTAAGGTAGCAAATGAACGAATTTCCCAGCTGATGGTTGTGGAGGAGAGGCAGCGTATTGCCAGAGATCTACACGATACATTGGGACAAAAGCTATCTTTAATCGGGTTGAAAAGTGACTTGGCACGTAAATTATTAAAAGTAAAGCCAGATTTAGCTGAGCAAGAGCTTGAAGACATTAATCAGACGTCAAGAACAGCACTTCGTGAAGTGAGAGAGATCGTTTCAGATATGAGAACAGCGCGATTGAAAGACGAAATTGGGCATGTTCAAGCACTCCTAGCTTCGAGTAATATGACGTGTGAGATTTCAGGAGAAGGGTCATTCAAACACCTCCCTCTGCTAATTGAAGACGTATTTTGTATGTGTTTAAAAGAATCTGTGACAAATGTAGTCAAGCATAGTGACGCTACTACGTGTACCATTCAATTAGAAAATCATCCGAATGAATGGCGAATGATTGTAAAAGATGATGGCGTCGGATTGCAGCATGAGCTACCGGTAAGAAAGAAAAGTGGATTAATTGGGATGAAAGAAAGACTAGAATTCGTTAACGGGGAATTGGACATAACGTCTAGTCAGGGGACAGTACTGACATTTGCTATACCAAGAATTATTTATCAAAATGAAGGAGAGGTACTATGATTCGAATTGTGATTGCAGAGGATCAAGGAATGGTATTAGGTGCACTTGCATCCTTGTTAGAATTGGAAGCGGATATGACGGTTGTGGGAAAAGCCAAAACAGGTGTTGACGCCGTTGCGCTTGTGAAGCAGGTCCAACCTGATATTTGTATTATGGATATTGAAATGCCACTTATGACCGGAATAGAGGCTGCTGAACAATTAAAAGAAGAAGCATGCAAAATTATTATTCTCACGACATTTGCACGAACCGGTTATTTTAATTATGCCCGGGCTGCTGGAGTCAGTGGGTATTTGCTAAAAGATAGTCCAAGTGATGAATTAGCACGAGCCATTCGGACAATCCTAGATGGACGCAAAGTCTATGCACCTGAACTAATGGATATGATCGACGACAGCACAAACCCGTTAACCGATCGAGAAGGTCAAGTGATTCAACTAATCGCAGAAGGAAAGAGCACAAAAGAAGTAGCCGATCATTTAAACATAAAAACAGGAACCGTCCGAAATTATGTATCGGTTATTTATGAGAAGTTAAACGTTACTAATCGGATTGAAGCCATTTCGCTTATCCAAGAAAAAGGCTGGTATAAATAAGATCAAATAAATGTGCATAGTTAAGTAAATGAGTTTTTTTAAGTTGTGAACCAAAGTGAAAAAATGATCTTGTTGGAAGGGGCTCATGAATGGAAACGAAAAAAGCTTCTACAGTATGTGGCGTTAATCGTTAGCATTGTTTGTTTCCTTATGACGTTCATCACCCCAACAAGAATAGTAGGGTCGTTAGTGGGTGACTATAGTGTATATGCACTTACAGCAGTTGGTGTCGTTCTATCCAGTTATTCGTTACGCAAAGCGAAAAGAAAACATGTGCCAACCCTGTCGTTAGTTTTCTCCTTATCTTTGCCTATCTATATCGTGCTTACAATGGTTTTATTGTTTACCGGCATCATTGATGTTGCTCCTTGATTGGTACCTCGAAAGAACAATTACATTCCAAGAAGTAAGCTTGCCATTACAGTAATGATGAAGGCAATAACGATTGAAGCGACAAACCATGATTTTACGGTTCCTTCGTTTTTTAACAAAGCATCAAATATCCCATTGAGAATAAAAACAATAACAAACACAATGATAAAAAGTAAGATAATGATCACAGTGTTATCCTTCTTAAAAAAAATAGCGGTTTCTTTATTATAAAGTAATGCAAAAGGATACATAAACCTATTGTCGAAATGAATTTCTTCTTTCTCACATTTCGTTTTGAACAACTTGCTTTCTTATCAGGAAGAAAGCTTTTTTGAGTTTAAGGGTTAGTAACAAAAAAATGAATGTAATAGTGCTTAAACAATGTCAATAAAGCACAAAAGAACCTATCACTTTGCATAGGTTCTTTGGCATGAAACTTAATTTGGCTAAATGACATAGTCATTCACGTGGAAAACGCCAATTTTTTCAGGTCGAATATAAGCTGTATCGCCAACTTGTAGGCCAAGCTCGGCAATCGTTTTTTTCGGTTGTTGAATGTCAATCATCTCCGGGTGACCTTCATGTTTCGCTTCAATAAAAACAATGGGTCCAACTGGATGAATGGATGTGATCGTTATTTTTAAGTCGGCTTTTCCCTCATAAGTCGTCGAAATGGAAAATTCGTGTGGGCGAGCAAATCCGATTGCTTCCACTTCTTCCAGTGTTGAAGCGGTTTCCCAGTCAGCGCCTTGAATGTGCAACGTTCCTGCTTTAGCTTGACCGGAAAAGCGGTTTGCATTTCCTAGAAATTCATAGACAAATGGTGTCCGAGGTTCTTCATAGACGTAAGTAGGTGTCCCCACTTGTTCGATTGTACCATTCCGCATGACAACTACTTTATCAGCTACATCAAGTGCTTCTTCTTGGTCGTGTGTAACAAAGACAGTTGTAATACCAGTCTGTTTGTGCAACGTCCGTAACCACCGGCGTAGCTCTTTACGTACTTGAGCATCAAGTGCCCCGAACGGTTCATCTAGTAGTAATACATCTGGATTAATAGCTAAGGCACGAGCGAGTGCTACACGTTGCCGCTGTCCTCCTGATAATTCAGATGGATACCTTTGCCCAAGGCCGTCGAGCTTCACAAGAGAAAGAAGTTCATCGACACGCTTTGTAATCTCTTGCTTAGAGGGCCGTTCGCTACGTTTTAAAACCGTTAAGCCGTATGCAATGTTCGCTGATACCGTCATGTGAGCAAATAGGGCATAGTGTTGAAACACGAAGCCAACTTTTCGCTCACGTGGGGATCGGTGAGTGACGTTTTTTCCTTTAATTTCAATTTCGCCACCATTGGTTGTCTCTAATCCAGCAATCATGCGCAGTAGCGTCGTTTTACCAGAACCAGAGGGGCCGAGTAAAGCGAACAATTCTCCCTGTTCCACTTCCAGATTAATATCCTTTAAAATCGGTGTGGTACCGAATGATTTATAGAGGCTCGTCATTTTAATGGTCATTTCGTTTTTACCTTCCTTTGACGGGATTCCACCAATTGTTTTACAACGATGGTAACAATGGCAAAGAGGGACATTAAAGCAGCAATGGCAAACGACGCCGTGAACTGGTATTCGTTGTATAAAATTTCAACGTGAAGCGGCATCGTATTGGTGCTGCCCCGAATACGGCCTGACACAACAGATACTGCACCAAATTCACCAATTGTGCGGGCTGTACAGAGAATGACGCCGTAGAGAAGTCCCCATTTAATAGCAGGTAACGTCACACGAAGAAAGGTTTGCCAGCCGCTGGCACCAAGGGTAACGGATGCTTCTTCGGCTTCTGATCCTTGTGCCTCCATTAGTGGAATGAGTTCTCTCACTACAAAAGGTAACGTGACGAACATCGTCGCGAGAATGATTCCTGGTAAGGCAAAGATCACTTGAAAACCATTCGCTGTAAGCCATTCACCAAAAAAGCCATAAACACCATAAAGCAAAATAAAGAGTAGCCCTGCAATAACAGGAGAAACCGCAAAAGGGATTTCAATAAGCGTTATGAGAAACTGTCTACCTTTAAATTGAAATTTGGTTAATGCCCAAGCGGCAGCTAGACCAAACAATGTATGTAAAGGAACGGTAATGACTACGACTAATAGTGTTAATTGAATCGCAGATAATGCATCGGGTTCAGTAATGGACGCAACAAACACTTGAAATCCTTGTGCAAAAGCGCCGGAAAAGATGACAATTAGTGGAAGAAACAGAAACAACAATAAGAATAAAAACGCAACACTAATTAATGCATAGCTTAACCATGTTTTTTTTGTTTGCATTACGTTATCCTCCTTTGTCCAAGTTTCCTTGAAATAAGCCACTGAAGCGCGTTAACAGACAAAAGAAGTGCAAACGAAAGTGTTAGCATGACAACGGCAATAGCTGTAGCGCCACCATAATCAAATTGCTCGAGCTTCGTCATAATAAGCAAAGGTACGATCTCGGTTTGCATCGGCATATTACCGGCGATGAAAACAACAGAACCGTATTCTCCGAGTGCTCGTGCAAATGCCAGCGTCATTCCTGCTAGTAACGCAGGAATGAGCACAGGGAAAATCACGGTCCGAAATGTTTGGAAAGGTGTAGCACCGAGCAGTGCTGAAGCTTCTTCCGTTTCTTTATCAATTGTTTTTAAAACCGGTTCCACCATACGAACGACAAATGGGAGTCCGATAAAGGTTAACGCAATGGTAACTCCAATTGGTGTGAAAGCGACTTGAATGCCAAGAGGAGCAAGTAGTGACCCAATCCATCCACTTTCTGTGTAAAGGCTTGTCAATGCTATCCCTGCTACCGCAGTAGGTAAGGCAAAGGGTAAATCAATCATGCCGTCCATGATCCGTTTACCTGGGAACGTGTAACGCACCATGACCCAAGCAATTAAAACGCCGAACACACCATTTATTAATGCAGCAATTAACGAGGCTGTAAAAGATAAGCGAAACGCTGCGTATACACGTGGGTCATTTAGCGCGTTCCAAAACGTATCCCAGCCATTATAAACAGTAAAAACAATCAATGCGGCAAGGGGAATGAAGACAATAAAACTCATATAGAGCATCGTAAAGCCTAAGCTTAACCCAAAGCCAGGTAATATTCGTTTCATAATCGACTCCTACGTATTAAGGTTGATAAATCGTATCGAAAATGCCTCCGTCAGCGAAATGTTTTTCCTGTGCTTCTTGCCATGAACCAAATTTCTCGTCAATGGTAAATAGCTCAAGTTCAGGGAAGGAATCACTATATTCAGACAAAATCTCCTCGTTTCTTGGACGATAATGATGCTCCGCAATTAACCGCTGTCCTTCATCGGTATATAAAAATTCTAGGTAAGCCTCAGCTACGTCTCGTGTTCCTTTTCGATCTACAACTTTATCAACAATGGCTACTGGTGGCTCTGTTAAGATCGATATGGAAGGTGTTACAATATCGAACTCATCTTCACCCAATTCGTTTGCAGCAAGAATCGCTTCATTTTCCCAAGCAAGGAGAACATCCCCAATATTTCGCTCAACAAATGAAGTGGTTGCCCCGCGTGCACCTGAGTCTAAGGCGACCACATTTTTATAGATGTCACTCACAAATGCTTGTGCTTCTTCTTCAGAGCCATACGCTTCTTCTGCAAACCCCCATGCAGCTAAATAATTCCATCGAGCACCACCAGATGTCTTCGGGTTTGGCGTGACGACTTCAACGTCCTCACGAATTAAATCATCCCAATCTTGAATGTCCTTTGGATTGCCTTTTCGGACGAGAAAATTAATAGTTGATGTGTAAGGGGAAGAGTTATCGTCGAACTGTGATTGCCAATCCGAGTCGAGCAATTCTCTTTCCTGTAGAACATCGATATCGTAAGCCAGTGCTAATGTAACAACATCTGCATCAAGACCATCTAAAACCGAGCGTGCTTGACTTCCAGAACCACCGTGAGATGCGTTAATTTTAATTGTTTCACCAGTTTCTTCTTCCCAATAAGCAATAAAGGCATCATCCACATCCGTATACAGTTCGCGAGTAGGGTCATAGGAAACATTCAATAACTCCACTGTCGATCCAGAACTAGAGGTGGTATTGCAAGCCGCAAGCACACCTAATGATAGTAGGGGAAAGAGAATTTTTTTCATGTCAACACTCCTTTTATGTATTCCTATGTATTTAGTTGGAATTAAGACTAAAAAAATAGTGTGCTAATGTGTTCTTATATTATTCTTATAATTCCGATCTGTCAATAAGTTTTTTGTGAATGAAACATCCTTTTAATTGGAATGATTGATAAGGAGAAGAAAGTGAGTACAGCTTCATATGGGTTAAAATAGCGGGGCACAAGGAATGGTGATCAAAAAGAGCTTGTCTCGAATCGAAACAAACTCTGGGCATTCTAGTTTACATTGTGATGCTCTGAACGAAATTAAGATGTTAAAATCCTATCAATCGTTTCTAGTTCGCTCTTGCTAAACGCTAAATGATCAAGCGCTTTTACGTTCTCTTCAATTTGTTCCACCTTACTTGCGCCAATTAATGCTGATGTGACTTTCTCTTCACGCAGTACCCAAGCTAAGCTCATCTGGGCTAGGGACTGGTTGCGAGTTTTTGCTAGTTCATTTAATTGATTTAGCTTTGAGATGGTAGCATCTGTGATCTCTTCTTGAGACAAACTTGTCCCTTTAGTAGCGCGAGATCCTGTAGGAATTCCATTTAAGTACTTGCTTGTTAGCAAACCTTGGGCAAGCGGTACAAATGCAATGGAGCCAACTCCATTCTCCTCTAACACTTTTTGCAGACCGTCTTCAATCCAACGGTTCAACATGGAGTAAGCAGGTTGATGAATGAATAATGGTGTACCCAAGTCATTGAGTATCTTCACGGCTTCAGAGGTTTGCTTTGCATCATAGCTCGAAATGCCAATATATAAGGCTTTTCCTTGGCGAACAAGCAAATCCAATGCATGCATCGTCTCTTCAAGTGGTGTATCAGGATCAGGACGATGGTGATAGAACACATCCACATACTCTAAGCCCATTCTTTTTAAGCTTTGATCCAAGCTGGATACGAGGTATTTTTTTGAACCCCAGTCTCCATAAGGGCCGTCCCACATCTTGTAACCGGCTTTGCTGGAAATAATGAGCTCGTCTCTGTAAGGCGCCAAATCTGTCTTGAGCATCTCTCCAAAAAATTCTTCTGCAGAACCTGGTGGCGGTCCATAATTATTTGCCAAATCAAAATGTGTTATCCCTAAGTCAAAGGCTTTTCGTATCATTTCTTTACCCGTTTCCCTTGCATCGACACCGCCGAAATTATGCCACAAACCAAACGAAATAAGTGGAAGTTTTAAACCAGAATGTCCAGACCGACGATACTGCATGTGTTCGTATCTATTACTAGCTGCTACGTATACCATAGAATCTCTCCTTTATCGTCATTCTTCACATTGTAAACGTTTTCTTCGTTTCCTTCCACTTTTAGAATCACGAGTTATATTGTAAGCTAAATGATAATGGGACATGTTTATTTTGTATAAGAGTTTACTTACTCTTAGCTAAGAAGACTCACACAGACTATAAACGAAAATTTCTTTCCCCCACGTGAGAATACGCTTTTCTCTAGTCATGCCTATTCGCTCAGCGACTCGAATGGAAGGGGAATTGAGTGGAGCAATTAAGGAAATGAGTCGTTTCTGTCCTAAATCATGAATGGCAAAATCGCGACAAGCCGATGCTGCTTCGGTTGCATAGCCATTCCCCCAGGCATGTCTTGCGAACAAATACCCAATTTCTATTTCATCTTTTCCGTCTATATGTTGGGGGACTAGACCACATTGACCTAAAAACGTTTTTGTCTCTTTCTCTTCAACGATCCAAAGACCAGCTCCGGTTTGTTGATAAAGATCTAGCTGCCAATGAATCCATTTTTTTGTCTCACTTTCATTTTTGGTTGCAGGGTAATGAGCCATTGCTTCTGGATCAGCAAATATGGTCATTAAATGATCTACATCAGCAAGTGTCATTTGTCGTAAGGCTAGTCGATCGGTTACGAGTACATGCTCCTTCAATTCGTTTCCCTCCTCCGTGATTTCAACGATTCACACTTACTAGTCTAGCCCAGCATTTGTTCCAGTTTGAAGCCTATTTTTCTTGTCATGCTTGTGATCGTTTGTTTGTTAGTTGTATAGGAATTACATTCTCTTTTTCTATCATTTCTTTAAAAGTGTAGAAAGTGGGTATTGGTAATAGAATTCATTCTTTTATGGATAAATCCTGCGAATAAAGTTGAACTCACTCAAAATTGTAGCTACATGGTGAGTTGTTGTCATGATTATAGAAACTTAAACGAGGTTAGTTACACAATATATAAGCAAACGCTTAGTTGGTCAACCAACACCCGTTCTAGACACTCACAAAAGTCTAATGAGATGAGACACTTTGCATTTTTTTACGTAAAACGAGTGGAGGTGATTAAGTGAAAAAATGGATCGTAGGAGCTGCTACTTTAGGTACAATTCTTATCGTAAGCCTATTCTTTTTCCAAATTCAAACCATAGCACCTGAAGAAAATGAGCAGTTCCAACAGCCGCTTCTAGAAGCGATTGTACAAGCGCGAGAAGATGTCGCTGCTATAGATGGACTAAGGGACAAAGGAATTGAGAAATGGGCAATAAGGCTAAGAATCAATCAACTTACTACTGGTGATGTGCAGTCTGAAGAGGATTTAGTCGCACAAGCTAAACAGGCGTATGCAAAAAGAAACGATCTGCTGATCGTAGCGGAAGAAGTGTACGATGTGGATATGAGCGAAATTCAAATTCACACCTTCATAAATGAAGAATTGGAACAAGTCGACGACGCGTTTATGGAACCCATTGCTTCCGCTCATGGGATGTCACTTGAAGCATTTATGTTTGAATGGGAATATGACCATTTTGCTTACAATTATGCGTGGCGTGAAATCGGGAGCCAGCTTGAAGAAGAATTTCCTATTCAAGAGGGAGAAACAACAGAGGAATACAATGAACGCTTACGTGAAGAATGGCGTTCGAAAATAGAGAAGATGTAGCGCATCGTTGCTACATCTTTTTTCTTTACATTTGTTTCATAAGTTGGCGAAGATTTCTCTAGAAACAGAGAACTGAAGTCGGAATGAAAGTTTGAACGGAAATGGCTGGAGACGTGCACGAGGCTAGTAAACACGGCAACTGGCATATCCCAGCTTTAAGCCCTGCCCTTATGCACGTTGTGAGCGTTCGCCAATCTAATGAAAGCTGTTATAAAAGGGGCGTTAGTATGAATGAACATAATACCAGATCATGTTAATAAACGTTTGAATAGCGTCTTCCATTGTCGTGTCTTGGGCTGATGCTTGAAACGGTTTTAATAAGGGTAAAAGAACGCCTTTTCGTATGCGCTCTTTCTGAAGCTCCTCTAAAATGGCGTCAAATAAGTCTTTTTGCTCTTCGTAAAAGTGTGCTACATCAAATGACTCTGCGTAAGACAACACATCTTTTTTTGTAATCGTTCTATGTTCAACTTGGGAACGGAATTGCTGAATGGCACCATCGTTCAACAATAGATGCTGATCTTGCTCCATTTTTTCCAGAATGTCTTCTAAATAGGAAAGAAGGATGTCTATGACTGTCTCAAGATGGTAACTACTATTTGTATAGCGATGAACAAATAGTGTGTGTTGCATCATACCTGTAAAAAGAACGACTCCTTCAAATGCATATGGGCGCACGGATTCACCTCTTACTTCAATTAAGCGTTGGGTGAGCCATTCCATATCATGTACGCGATGCTTGAGAACTAACTTCTTTAAATCGGCTTCGTTTGAATGAAGAATGGCTTCAAATAGCCGGTAGAGGTGTTTTTCTTCTTGCAATTTAATGAAAATCGCAATTTGCTCTATAAAAATTGTTCGATCATTTCGCGCTTTACCGATTTGAGCAGCAATGCGGCGTTGACTAGCTTCATATCGTAGATCCTCTAAAATTTCAGCCACACAATCATTTTTAGATGTAAAATAATTATAAAACGTACCTTTTGAAATAGATGCAGCTTTTACTATATCTTGAATCGATGTATGTTGAATACCTTTCTCTTGAAAAAGTTTTAAAGCCGTTTCTGCGACATGTTTCTTCCGTTCGTTCATTGGAGCCTCCTCGATAGATTCCGATGTGCTTAGTATAAATTCTAGAACGAAAAAAAACAATTTATACAGTGAGTATAAATATATTGACTATATTGTACCATAGGTATAATATAGCGTAGTGTTGAATTTCTGATTAGAGGTGACGATGCATGAACGAAAGCATGCAGCTAAAAAGACCTCCCTACTTGATGATAGGGATTTTATTTGTTGGTGCGTTTGTAGCATTCTTAAATAATTCATTATTAAATGTAGCTTTACCAAGTATTATGGTGGATTTAGGCATTGAAGATTACTCCACAGTTCAATGGCTAGCAACTGGCTATATGCTTGTCAGTGGTGTACTCATTCCGGCTTCTGCCTATTTATTAACGCGGTTTACAAATCGGAATCTTTATATAGCAGCAATGGCCATTTTTACAATTGGAACAGCTCTTGCGGCATTTGCGCCAAACTTTGGTCTTTTGCTAACAGGAAGAATGGTGCAGGCAATCGGAGGCTCCGTTATGGGACCATTGCTGATGAACGTGATGCTTATTAGTTTTCCTCGAGAAAAGCGGGGGACGGCTATGGGTGTATTTGGTCTTGTTATGATTACGGCACCTGCGATTGGGCCAACGTTGTCAGGTTTTATCGTGCAAAACTACGATTGGCGCTTACTATTTGAAATGATTTTGCCACTCTCTATTATTAGTCTTGTTTTGGCGATATGGAAATTAGGGAATGTGATGCCTCAAAATAAAGAGGCTCACTTGGATTACACGTCAGTGGTTCTTTCTAGCTTAGGGTTTGGTGGGTTGCTTTATGGATTCAGCTCAGCAAGTTCAGATGGATGGACAGATTTTTGGGTATTGGTGACATTAATTGTTGGTGTGATTGCGCTCACTGCCTTTATAATAAGGCAATTACGAATGGATGAGCCGCTCTTAGATTTACGAGTGTATAAGTACCCCATGTTTGCATTAGCATCGGTGATCGCTGCTGTCAATGCAGTGGCCATGTTCTCAGGTATGATTTTGACACCTGCATATGTACAAAGCGTACGAGGCATTTCACCGCTAGACTCTGGGCTACTTATGTTACCAGGAGCCATTATTATGGGATTAATGTCTCCTGTAACAGGGAAGTTATTTGATAAATTTGGGCCACGAACCATCTCTGTACTTGGTCTCGTTATTTCGGCAATATCCACTTATATGTTGGCGAACCTTCAACTTGATACACCATATGCTACGATCGTTGTGATTTACAGCATACGAATGCTTGGGATGTCTCTTGTTATGATGCCCATTATGACGAACGGATTAAATCAACTACCAACACGTCTGAATCCGCATGGAACCGCAATTAACAATACGGCTCAACAAGTATCTGGATCCATTGGAACAGCTATTCTTGTGACGATTATGAACAGTGTTGCTGCTAGCGAAGCAGAAAGTATTTTAAGTCAAACCGATCCGGCTGCTGTCAATGAAGCTGTATTAATGCAACAATCGCTATTAGCGGGAATCCAGTTTTCTTTCTATGTCGCATTTGGGATGACACTTATTGCATTACTGCTCTCGTTCTTTGTGAAAAGAGTTGATACAAGTATGGAAGCTGTACGGAAAATCGAAGAGGAATAAAGGAAAAGAGTATGGATGAACACATCCATACTCTTTTTTCTTATAAATCATTTACCCGTTCTTTACACTACCTTAACCAAAGGGCTTTACAGTGTAAGAAAGGAGTTGAGATTATTGGCGCTATTTCTCTTATCCGTCTGTCTTTATTTATGTGTGACAACTGTTGCATTGCGAAGGGTACAATCACCGTTTGGGGAGAAAGACAGAAGCTAAACCGGGTGCCCGGTTTGGTTTCTTAAAGAATTTGTGACAAAAATAACTTTGTCCGCTCGTGCTTAGGATTTTGGAAAAGTTCAGTCGGTGTACCTGTTTCAATAATTTCGCCTTGATCAAATAAAACGATTCGATCCCCAACCTCTTGCGCAAAATTCATTTCATGCGTCACGACAACCATCGTCATACCCGTTTTAGCGAGCTCTTTCATAACATCTAGCACTTCCTTAATCATTTCTGGATCTAGTGCAGATGTAGGTTCGTCAAACAACATGATTTTTGGCTCCATCGCAAGAGCTCTAGCAATCGCAACACGCTGTTGCTGTCCTCCTGAAAGTTGGCCAGGATATTTGTTCGCTTGTTCAGGTATGCCGACCCGCTCAAGTAATGCTAACGCCTTTTTTTCCACTTCAGCTTTAGGCCATTTTCTTACCCACATGGGAGAAAGCATAATGTTCTTTTTAATGGTCATGTGCGGAAACAAATTAAATTGTTGAAAAACCATACCTGTTTCCCGGCGAATTTTGTCCATTTCTTTAATGTCATCTGAAAGACTTGTGCCGTCGATTGTAATCGTACCTTGTTGGATATCCTCAAGTCCATTTAGCGTTCGGATAAAAGTTGATTTCCCTGAACCCGATGGTCCAAGGACGCAAATTACTTCTCCCCGCTTTACTTCTAAATTGACATCTTTCAGTACATGTAAATCTCCAAACCATTTATTCATACTGTCACATGTGATAATCGGTTCTCTCTCAACTAAAGGGATATCCGAATCAAATGCATCAAGCGCTGTTGTCGTTTCTTTCGTCTGTGACATAAATTCATATCCTTTCTATTTTTAAATTATCGATCTCCTACACCAAGGGAATGTTCAATTCGTCTTGAGGCGTAAGAGAGTATAGAGCAAAAGATAAAGAAGACGAGAGCGACGAATAGAAAAAGCTCCATTTGATAGCCAATAAATTCAGGGTTTGCAGCAATATTTCGTGCCATACCAAGTAAATCAATTAAGCCAACAATGGCAACAAGAGAGGTATCTTTGAAGATGGCGATGAACTGCCCGACCATACTTGGAATGACCGCTTTCAACGCTTGCGGTAAAATGACAAAGCATGTGGTGACAGGTGTTCCTAGGCCAAGTGCATGAGCCGCTTCAAATTGCCCTCTTGGTATGGATTGAAGACCACCCCGAATATTCTCTGCAAGGTACGCAGCGTTAAACAGAGTCAACCCAATCATGGCTCGAACGATATGGTCAATCGTTACCGACCCACCTAATAAGAGTGGTAGCATGATTTGAGCAACGAATAAAATCGTAATAAGTGGTACACCACGAATGAGTTCAATATAGAAGATACAGAAGTATTTAATGGCTGGTAGCTTACTCCGTCGTCCCAACGCAAGGAGCAAGCCAAGCGGGAACGAACAGATAATGGCGACGGATGCGAGTAATAATGTCAGTAAGAAACCACCCCATAGATTCGTGCCAACACTAGGCAATAGACCGAATCCATGTAGTAGAAATCCAGCAAGAGGTATAAAACCAATCCACAACAGAAGAGTAGGTTTTTTTATTTTAAAATAATGTCCAAGCCCAAAACCAGCTCCCATTATGAGGATGGCACCACTAAGCCAAAGCCTTGTTTCAAACGCGACAAAAGGAAGAACGAGACAAACAAGAAAAATAAGACTGAGAAAAAAGGCTACATGTTTCATCACACCTTTCCAGCTGCCTGCACTCAGGCCGAGGAGGAGTGCAAAAAGGAGTATTCCTGTCCATAATCGCCAAAGCTGATCTACTGGATATTGACCAGAAAGAAGGAGCTTAAAGTTTGGTGGGATGACAGACCAATCCGCTGTGATGAAAACCCAATGACCAACTTGGTATAAAAGCCAGCTGGCAAAGCTAAGTAAGGCTAAAGTGAATAACGTTTGCCGCCAGTTCGTAAATAAGTTTTCTTTTAACCAGTTTGCTAGTGACGTTGTATGTTTAGGCGGAGGAAGGGGTGTCTTCAATCCACTAGGCTGTATGTCTGACTGTGCCATGAGCTCACCTCTCTTTTAGTTGCGTGAATTTGTTAAATAGATTCATAAAAATAGAAGTTAGAATGCTAAATAGTAAATAGCATGCAATCATTACGATAATCATTTGTACAGCACGACCAGATTGGGATAACGTAATGTTTCCAATCGTTACAATTTCCGGATACCCTACGGCTACGCCGAGGCTTGAGTTTTTGGTCAGATTTAAATACTGGTTCGTCATCGGCGGTATAATAATGCGATAGGCTTGTGGAAAAATGACAAGACGCAGCGCTGTTGACTCTTTTAAGCCAAGGGAATAAGCAGCTTCTCGCTGACCTTTATTCACACCGAGTATGCCTGCCCGTACAATTTCGGCAATAAAAGCGGCTGTATACATTACAAGGGCAATGAGAATGGCGCCAAAACTAGGTGAGAGGATAAAGCCCCCTACATAACTTCGACCGTTTTCATTTATAGCTGGAATGCTAAGTTGAAACGGTCCTTGCATAGTGATAAGAAACGATGCGATCCCGGCAAAGAGAATGGCACCGATCAACCAGAGATACGGTCGCTTATTTTGTCCAAGTGCCATCTGTTGTTTTAATTTAAATCGATAGAGTAAAAGACCGACAATAAATCCGATCAGGAGAACAGAGCCCCAGATCCATGTGGCAGAAGTGGCATCACCTACCCAAGGAATGGCGACACCTCGATTACTGAAATAGAGTGCGTTGCCGAGAGTGACTTCTGATTCAATGAGCGGCAACGTAAGAAATACAGCTGAATACCAAATAATCATTTGGACGAGCAATGGCGTGTTTCGAAAGATTTCAACATATACTTTAGCGATCGTGCGAGCGAGCCAGTTTTTACTTAACCGGGCAATGCCAATGATTGTTCCTAAAACTGTTGCGAGTATGATACCGATAAAGGCTACTCGCAATGTATTCAAAATTCCTACTAATATAGCTCTCGCGTACGAATCAGTTGCTGAATAAGAGATTAACTTATCGCCTGAAATATCAAACGATGCCGTACGGCTAAGAAACGAAAAATCAAGAGACATGCCAAGTCGATTCATTCCAACAATGACGTTATTGACAATAAATGCGATCGCTGCAAAAACAACGACGAGAAAAATCACTTGGATGGTCGTATCTTTAGCGCGTCGGTTGTTCCAGATTCGCTTCATTGTTTCCATAAGTTCACCTCAAATATGTGAAGGCCTGACTGATGAGACAGGCCTTGTTAATAGTATTAACGAATTAACGGAATGGTGGGGAATAATGTAGACCGCCATTTGTCCATAAATGATTCATTTCTCGCTCTAAGCCAAACGATGTATCTGGTCCGATGTGGCGATTGTAAATTTCCTCATAGTTGCCGACTTGCTTAATAATGTTTACAGCAAAATCATTCTCTAAACCAATCTGTTCACCGAGAGCGCCCTCCAAGCCTAAGAATCGACGAATCTCTGGGTCTTCTGAATCCATAAAGGAATCAATATTGGTGGAATCAATACCGAACTCTTCCGCTTGAATGGTCGCATAAACAGACCAATTCATAATGTCAAACCAAGTAGCGTCTGTTGATTTTACGACAGGTGCAAGAGGTTCTTTTGAAATGACATCTGGTAAAATAACATGATCATCTGGATTCGATAATGTGTCTAAGCGAGAGGCAAGCCCCGATCGATCCGTTGTCCATGCATCTGCACTCCCGCTTTCGTACGAATCAACAACTTGATCTTGGCCGTCGAATGGAAGGGGTTCATACTCAATGCCTAATAAGCGGAATTGATCGGCTAGGTTCATTTCTGTGGTCGTGCCAGTGTCAACACCAATTCGAGCACCTTCAAGATCTTCTAATGATGTAATGCCGCTATCTGCACGTACCATAATGCCTTGTCCGTCATAAAAGATCGTTGGTCCAAAGTGTAAGCCCATAGCATCTCGCTCTAACGTATTTGTAGTATTTCGTACTAGAATATCGACTTCGTCTGTCTGTACAGCGGTTAAGCGATCTTGGGCAGATAATGGGCGAAAGGATACGGCATCTGCATCCCCAAAAACGGCTGCGGCAATGACCCGTGCAAAATCAACGTCAAAACCTTGGTAGTCTCCATTGGAATCTAAGTACCCGAACCCAGGTAAGTCTCCGTTGACACCAGCAATGACTTCTCCTCGGTCTTTGACACGATCTAGAATGGGCGTACCTCCACTATTTTCATCTGCATCTGCGCCTTCGTCACTACATGCTGTAAAAGCTAGAAGAGACAGTACGGCCGCTGAGCCGATTAGATATTTTTTCATAAACATCCCCCTGATTGAATATTTTCAAAAATTAAAATAGATTGTACATACGTTTCATCATACAGAAAGTAAGGACCAAATTAGTGATGATCGGTACATTATCTGACAAATTTTTTGATTTGTACGTTGTACGTGTTGCCTTTCAGCATCCTCCCTGTGTGTTTGTCTTACTCGTATTTATGCATATCTCGATCAAAATATTCCGTTAAGATTTGTATTTTCTAGCACAATAAAAAAACCGTAAATCCAAGGGTTTACTTGAATTCACGATTCTATAAACATAGCATTACCGCTCATATACGCGCACATAATCAACTGCCATAGAGGATGGAAAAGGCGTTGAACCGTCTGGGTTCCCACCATACCAGCCACCAACAGCTAGGTTGAGAATTAAATGGAAATCTTGATCAAATGGAGCAGGGTAAGATCCGCCGGTAGAGTACCAGTCGTTAATCGTTTGATAGTGATTTCCGTCAACATACCAACGAATTTCTCCTGGCTCCCACTCTACTGCATATTCGTGGTAACCTGTCGCATCAGTACCAGCAGGAAAATAGTAATCACCAGCTTGGAATTGATTCTCTGGCCAAGGACCACCGTAATGAATAGCGCCGCCTATTTTGTAAGGCGACCCCCCTGCGTTTTCCATAATATCAATTTCGCCAGACGCTGCCCACCCACCATACCGGTCATTTTCAGGCATCATCCAAAAAGCTGGCCAGAACCCTTGTCCAGCCGGTAAACGCATTCGCGCTTCAAATCGACCATAGGTTTGACTAAAGCGACCTTCCGTTAATACTTTTCCAGATGTATACCCGTATGTTCCATATTGATCCGAAACCGATTCTTGGTGTGCTTCAATGATTAATTCCCCATTTTGCACACGAACGTTCTTCGGATCATCACTATAGTACTGAAGTTCTTCATTTCCCCAGCCAGGCAAATTCGGCTGTCCATTGCCAATATCATGCCGCCATTTAGACGGATCAAGAGAATTTCCGTCAAATTCATCACTCCATACTAAGTTCCAACCTTCTTGTTCAATGGATGGTTCACCTTGAGTCTCTTCTGCACTAGCATATGAAGTTGCGAACAAAGTGGCGCATGCAGCCATCGATAGTGCTCCAATTACTTTCTTCATGTCGTCTCCTCCTTAATGAAATAAGGTGTCTGCTTTCATGAGAAGTTGTTCTAGTTATAAGTATAAAAGCTAGAGGTTTCTTGCACAGTTGGGAAAAAAAGAACGAGGTTGGGAAAATCATGGCGAATCAGAATGGCTAATGTAGAAAAATGGTTTTTGTCTGTTCGATCGTTAGATTTTATAACGTACTTGTAGTTTGGATATAACAAGGTGCGCTACTATTAGTGAAACTTCCTAAGAATGAATCGATAAATTTGGAAATGGTTCACCATTACTTCGTTTCCTCGTGTTGCTAGAATGAAAGAAATTCAACCAACAGCTAAAAAAGAGGTGACTGGAATGAACTACGATATGATTCGATGTGATATGAGACATCCAGGAGATGTGACGGCTTTAGAAGCGTTACTTGATACAAATCAGGTAAATGCGAAAGAGATTAAAGCGATCATAGCTCAAACCGAGGGAGATGGCTACGCACGAGGCTATGCAACCCTTGCTTTCCAACAATTATTATCAGAACGTTTAGACATTAGCAAGGAAGAGGTATTTGCTTCCATTCCTATGATGATGATTGGAAAGACAGGGGGGTTAATGACGCCGCATTTTACCCTTTTCTTAAAGAAAGAAAGTGAGCAAGTAGGTGACGGTACGAAGCGATTTAGCTTTGGCGTCCAATCAACACGACCACTACGTAAAGAAGAAATTGGAACATTAGCCCAAGTGGATCTTGTATGTGAAGCAGTAGAAGCGGCTATAAAAGAAGCGAATATTGAACAGCTAGAAGACGTTAAATGTGTTGAAATTAAATGCCCCTGGGGCGAAGGTGGAAGCTTGTCAAAGGCTGCTGCAGCATTAGGTTCTGCCGTCGCACTAGGTGAGGTTGACCGTTCCAAATTAACAGAAGCAAGTGTAAACAGGGATCATTCACTTTATTCAACAAAAACAAGTGTCTCTGCAGGACAAGAGCAAGTCGCGGCAAGAGTGATTGTCATGGGGAATTCAGTCACTTCTGTAAGTGAGCTAAAGATTGGTGCCGGTGTGATGGATGATGCACTTGATTTAGTCGGCTTGCAACAGGCATTTGAAGATGTTGGATTAAAAGCAGACGGGTTTCTTACAAAAGCACAGCAAGAAAAAGTGATACAGGTCTTTGTGAATGCTGGAGCAGATGCGCTTCCAGATATTCGTGGTCAACGCCATACCATGCATACCGATGCATTAAGCATGCATGCCGGAATTTTAGCAAAAGCCGTTGCCAATGCGGTTGTCGGCAGCTATGTAGGCGAAACGAGAATTCTTTGTTCAGCAGGATCAGAGCACCAAGGTCCTCAAGGTGCTAATCTCATTGCCCCCATTGTTCGAATTGTAGGAGGTGTAGCATGAAGACCATTCAAACAGGCTGGAAAAACTATCATGCCCATCTTGATAAAGGCTTTCTTATTCCACCGAATCGGTACGAAGATGCACCTGCCTCAGTAAGGGCGGAGTGGACACGTGACGCAAAGGTGATGATGACGAAGCAAGATATGAAACGAGCGGCAAATCAAGCGCTAGAAAAAATGATCGCACACGGCACTACGTACGTGCGAACCCATGTAGATGTCGATCCGTTAGTTGAGCTTCGAGGGATTGAGGCGATGCTAGAAGTACAGCAAGAATGGAAGGATCGAGTGGTTCTCGACATTATTGCATTTAACCAAGAAGGATTTGATCGCTTTCCTGAAACAAAGTTGTTGCTAGAAGAAGCGCTTAAGCTAGATGTGAATGGCATAGGCGGCCATACGAGCATGGATAAGGATGCAAAAGCTCATATTCATAACATTTTTGCACTAGCAGAGAAGAAGAATCTTAATTGGATAGAATTCCACACTGATGAAACAGGCAATCCGCAAGATTTTAATCTTCCCTATTTAGCAGATATTACGAACCGCCTCGGCTATAAACAGAAGGTGACAGCTATACATTGTTGTTCGCTTGCAAATGTAGAAGATGAGCTCGCTAAACAAACGATTGAAAAGGTAGCGGATGCTGGTATGACGGTGACCACTTGCCCAACGGCTATTGCGACTAGGAAATTGACAAGAGTAAAGGAGTTGGCAAAAGCAGGTGTACCCATACAGGTTGGTTCTGACAATCTACGAGACTACTTTAATCCTTTAGGTAGCGGGAATATGTTGCAATACGGCCAATTGCTTGCTTATGTTCAGCGTTTCTACGAAAAAGAAGAAATCGAACAGTTGCTATCTTGGTTAAGCGCTAATCCAATGAATCAACAGGTAGCGCTAGCGATTGAGGGGCTTAATCGGAACGTGGCTTACGAGGTGGACCGCCTCAGTGATTTGCTCGCAGATGTGCCAGTGATTACGTCAACGGAAAAAACGATTTACTCATGAGAGGTGGAGTGACGATGCAATCAAAAACAGAGACAACGTGGATGAAACAAGCAAAACCAAAAAGCGTCAAACGTATTCAAGTACCACATTCATTGTGGGCAGGATTTACATTAATCGGTTTCTTCCTTGTTTGGCAGTTAGCAACGATGCTGTTAGCCATTCCCCAATACTTACTGCCATCGCCAATAAGTATCTTCACGCGTGTGCTAAGCGAATCACAATTATTACTCTCTCATGCGCTGACAACACTTGCAGAAGTAGGATTAGGCTTTGCACTAAGTCTATCTATTGGCATTCCTCTCGCCATTGCAATTGTGTACTCTCGTTATTTGGCAAACGCCCTATACCCAATTTTGATTGCGATTCAATGTATTCCTATGGTATCGATTGCGCCCATTCTTGTCATCTGGTTTGGCTATGGGTTAACGACAAAAATTTTGCTCGCTTGTCTAATCTCTTTTTTTCCTATTGTCATAAATGCTGTAACTGGCTTTCGTTCATTAGATAAAGACATGCATGATCTCGGACGTTCAATTGGCATTTCAGAGTGGAAAAATTTCTTCTATTTACGATTACCGAATGCTCTTCCTCATCTATTCGGAGGAATAAAAGTAGGCGTCACATTAGCCGTTGTGGGAGCCGTTGTCGGGGAGTTTGTCGCTTCGGAACGGGGTCTTGGTTATTTGCAACTCACTGCAAACGCAAGACTTGATACACCCCTTGTGTTTGCGACATTATTTACCCTTGCGCTTATAGGAATGTTGTTGTTCGGAGCAGTTCAATTACTTGAAAGATGGATAATGCCTTGGTATAGCGCCAATAAAGCGGGGAGTGAGCGGTAATGACTACGAGCCTTGAACTAAATCATATCGGTAAAGTGTATCAAACGAGAACAGGTGAAGTACAAGCGCTATCTCATGTGCATCTGTCGATTGCCTCTCGTTCGTTTGTTTCCATTGTTGGTCCGAGTGGTTGTGGGAAAAGCACAGTGATGCGTATTATCGCAGGCCTTGAACAGCCGTCAACAGGATCCATTAAAAAGAATGGAGCAAATCTTGAAAACCATCGTGACGATATGGCGGTCGTATTCCAAAAAGATGTCTTGTTAGCTTGGCGATCGGTTCTTGATAACGTGTTGTTTCCAATTGAAATCAAGCATGGGAAGAAACAAAAAAAAGCAACTGTTGATAAAGCCATGCAGCTACTGAAAAGCGTCGGGTTAGCAGGGTTTGAACAGAAATATCCGCATGAGTTATCGGGTGGAATGAAACAGCGAGTAGCGATTTGTCGGGCACTTATTCAAGATCCACAGCTATTGCTAATGGATGAACCCTTTGGTGCTCTTGATGCATTAACACGAGAGCAAATGATGTACGATTTGTTGCGCTTGTCCGATACGTATCAATTTACAACCGTTTTTATTACTCACAGCATTGAGGAAGCTGTGTTTCTATCAGATAAAGTGGTTGTGATGTCTGGACGACCGGGTTCCATTGTAAAAGAAATTCCATCTACACTTTCTCGTCCACGGAATGGTGATACAAGAAAAGAGCCTGAATTTACTGGACAGGTATCCACCATCCGATCCATTTTCCAAACGCAGGGCATTTTGGCGGAAGCTTAAGCAGAAAAGGAGGAAAAAAATGAAACGATTTATTCCTTATACAGTAGCAGGGTGCTTCGTAGGCTTACTGGCGGGTTGTGGAAATGAAGGAGGGAGCTCCTTAGCTAATCCAACGGTAAATGCTGACACAGGTGAAATTGGAGAGCCAGAGGTGGAAGATATTACGCTCCGCTTAAACTGGCGTTTTAAAGGGGAGTTTGCTCCTTTCTACGTTGCACAAGAAAAAGGTTTTTTTGAAGAATACGGGTTAAATGTCGACGTACTTGAAGGAAATGGCTCGACAAGTGTGATGCAAACAGTGGCTCAGGGTCAAGATGATTTAGGAATTACATCAACTGTTGAACCAGCTCAAGGAGTAGAAGAAGGGATGCCTATTACAATGATTGCAACGTACATGAATTCTTCTCCGATAATGATTGCTTCACACCCAGATGCCCCAGTGGAAACTCCGACAGATTTAGAAGGAAAATCAATCGCAATGGCCATTGCATCGACCTTTACGAATATTTTTCCGCGCTTTTTGGAAGAAGAGAATGTAAATGCCAGTGAAGTAGAGGCCGTGCAAGTAGAAGCTTCTGCTCGGAACGGTCTGTTCTTAGGAAAAGAAGTCGATGCTGTAGCGATCTTTTCAACAAATGAACTGCCGGTATTTGAGAAAGAACTGGGCTATGAATTGACTTCACTTTATTTAAGTGAGTATCAATTTGATTTAGCGGGATTAACAGTGATCGGCAATAATCAGTTTCTGAATGACAATCCAAATACGGCAGCGCGTTTTCTTGCAGCGATGGATGAGGCATTCCGTTATACATTGGAACATATAGACGAAGCTGTCGCCATATCTGCAGAGCGATTTCCAGATGCTGTTGATGAAGAGATCGTCAGAGAACAATTGACGTTGCTTGAAGAAATTGCTCAATTTGACTCAGTACCGTTTGGCTGGATAGCAGAAGAGAATATTGCTGAAACATTAACCATTTTAGAGGGCAGTGGGTTAATTTCAGACAAACAAGAAGCAGAAGCGTATTTTACGAATGAATTTTTTCAGCTTGATTAGTAGCGGGGTGGATAAAGATGAGCACCTTTCATAAAAGAGGACTAACGATTGAGCGCCTGCTTGAGCTTGAGCCTTTACATGGTGCTCAGTTAATAACGGGTGAACAAAATAAGCGAAACCGAATTTCAAGAATTAACATCATGGGTTCACCGGATATTGATCAATTTGTGCGTCCAGAAGAATTTGTTATGACAACAGGCTATTTGTTTAAGGACAATACCATCCATTTAAAGAAGCTGATCGATGCCCTTCATGACAGAGGGGTAACCGGAATGGGTATTAAAGTGGAGCGTTTTATTGATGTCATTCCAGAAGATCTTTTGAGCCGTGCGCGCGAGTTGTCTTTCCCAGTCATTGAAATCCGTCCACAAACCATATTTTCTGATGTCGTGAGGGTAGCAATGGAAGAAGTGTTTTATCAGGAATCTGAGCATCTAGTCACTTTGTATCATCGCGTACAAGTCTTTATGGATCAACTAAATCGTGATCATTCTTTACCTGATTTATTGGCAGGAATTGAACAGATGATTGGCAATCCAATTGTGGTACTGGATTTTGAGGAACAGCTTACTGCACCACTGTTTGAGCAAGTGTTAGAACCGAAAGAGTGTCTCCACCTTAACCATACGTTAGAAGCAAAAGCAGGCATTGGTAAAACAACGATTACGATTAGAGACGAATCGTTTCAATGTTACTGTGTGCCTCTTGTATCGGAAGGTCTTATTCACTTTGTTCCCTATATAGCATGTATTGAGACGAATGTTGATCTCACGGAAGTGGATTGTATGACACTAGATAAAGTGAGTTCAATGTTAAGTATCGAGCTGACCAATCAAACGGCTAGAAAACGAATTGAACAAAAATATTTAAACCAATTTGTTAAAGAATTAGTTGTTGGAGACATTGTTTCGGATTATGAAATTGATCTACGCGCCCATTCATTCGATTTAGATTTAAAAGATAAGTGGTTCCAAACCGTTATTTTAGATCTGGAAGGAGGAGTATTTTCTGATGTTACGGCATTTCAACTTTTCTTAAAGAAAATGACAATGCAGTCACACGGTCAAGTAGTAGGAACATCATTAGATAAGGCGTTTGTCATGCTGCTATGTGTGAAACAAAAAGCAAGCATACCGAACATGCTTCAGATCATCGAAACGGCTGTTAACCGAATCGTCAAGAAAGACGGTCAACGCCCCCTTTATCAACTTTACGGGGGAAGAGCTGTTCAAGACATTGCTCACATTAAGCAAAGCTTTAATGAAGCTTATCATGTAAAGACCATCGCAAAACATAATCAGTTAACAGCGCCTGTAGTGAACTATGACGATTTACATGTCTATCAGCTCCTATACCATTTACCACAAACGCCTGAAGTCGCTCATTATCTTGAAGAAATAATTGGTCCATTACGAAGCACAAGAAATGATGCCCTTTATTTCGAAACATTAGATGTTTTTTTTAAGAATAACAAGAATGTTCGCGCCACTGCTGACACCTTATATGCTCACTACAATACGATTGTGTACCGTTTGGAGAAAATTTCAACATTACTTGGAATCGATTTGCAAGATGCAGAAGCATGCTTAGAACTTCAGCTAGCTTTAAAACTTCGATTTACTCATTTATTTAAAGGAGGATGATGATGAAATGATGGAATCACGAGCATTTATACAAAGAGGTTGGAGCGTGAAGGAGAACAAAAGGGAAGGAAGTTTACATACGTATACATTTGCTGTGAAGGATGTGTTTGATATTCAAGGGCACACGTCTAGTGCTGGGAATCCTGACTGGCTTGCTACGCATGAAACAGCGACCACCTATGCCCCGGCTATTAAGCAACTCTTACATGAAGGGGCAACCCTTGTTGGTACAACGTTAACAGATGAATTAATGTTTAGTTTAAATGGAGAAAACGTTCATTATGGAACGCCAATTAATCCTGTGGCAAACGACCGTATACCAGGGGGATCTTCTAGTGGATCGGCTGTTGCTGTAGCAGACGGTTCCGTTGATTTTGCTCTTGGTACAGATACAGCTGGTTCGGTTCGTATTCCGGCAAGCTATTGTGGTATTTATGGTTTTCGGCCTACTCATAACGCTGTCTCGATAGAAGGTGTTATTCCACTTGCTGCTCGTTTTGATACAGTTGGATGGTTTGCACGCTCTGCCTCTTTGCTAGAAAACGTAGGAAACGTCCTGTTACCAAAAAGTGATAAACAGCCAACGGCCTTTTCAACCGTATATGTACCTGAAGAAGCATTACAACTTGTGCAGCCTCAAGTGGCAGAAGCCTTCTTAGCAGCGTTAAAAGCAATGGTAGGAGAGTTAACCATTGTCTCAATTCGTTTAACAACAGATCGGCTAGACACTTACATGGAGACTTTTCGCACGTTGCAAGGCTACCAAATATGGCAAACACATAGGGAATGGATCGAAACGCAGCAGCCAACATTTGCAGATGACATTGCTACTCGATTTCGGTGGACTAGTACGATAACGATAGAAGAGCAAAGGCGTGCAGAAGAACAAGCCCTCATCATTAAATCCCAGCTACAAGAACGATTAAAAAACGGTGGTTTGTTAGCAATTCCAACTTCACCAGATGTGGCGCCGCTGGTTGGGACAGACCCGAGCGACCTAGAAGTGCATCGGACGAATACATTTAAACTGACGGCTATTAGTGGGTTGGCTGAAAGTCCACAAGTAACAATGCCGCGCTTAACCGTTCATGGCTTACCAGTAGGTCTGTCTTTTCTAGCACACAAGCACAATGATTTGGCACTTTTGCAATTTGCACGAAGCGTACAAGAAAAAGAAGAGGTGTTGTTATGAAACTTGTATCCTATAAAACGAATGAAGAAGAGCAAGGAGCGATTGAGCTTGATGGGAAACTAATTCCGCTCCTTGCCTTGAACGACCATTTTCAATTTCATTACGAAACAACGGTTTTTTCCTTACTGGAAAAAGGACAGTATGAGTCTCTGAAAAACTGGTATGTACATGAGGGAAAAGAAGCGCTAGCAAATTCTTCTTTGCCTTTTCTAGAAGAATGGGCACCTGCCCCCCTCTATAGACATCCACGAAAAATATGGGGAATTGGTATGAACTACAGGAAAGGTGATGAGGATCAATTTGCTTCAAATACGGTTGCTCCTGTTAGCTTTATGAAACCAGACACTAGTTTAATAGGGGCGGGAGATCTCATTCAAATACCTCCTTTATCTAAAAATACGACGGCAGAAGCAGAACTGGCACTCGTCATAGGAAAAACGTGCAAGGAAGTGTCAGAAGCTGATGCACTTGACTATGTAGCTGGGGTTGCAGCCGCCCTTGACATGACTGAAGCAGACATCCACGCCGAAAACTTACGCTATCTGACACGAGCAAAAAGCTTTAACACGTTCTTTAGCTTCGGTTCAGAACTTGTTAGTTTAGATGAATATCCATGTTTAGATGATATTCACGTTACGACACTACAGGACGGGGAGGAGCAGCATACCAATCGGATAGGAGCCATGCGGTATAGCCTAGCCTATATTGTTTCTTTTCATTCAGAAGTGATGACCCTTTTGCCAGGTGATATCCTACTAACTGGTACACCTGGAGCGGTCGTCTTGCGGGATGGCGTTGTAGTGTCTTGTCGTATTAGTGGGTTCAGTAAGGAGTTAGAAAACAAGGCTGCGAGCAAAGGGATACTTTCTTAATCCTCATCTTTCTTAGCTATGTATAAAGAATACTAAAGTGGCAAATGACAAACTTCACAGAAAAAGGAAGGTAGTCCTGATTTCTATGAAGTTTGTGTCATCTCCCTGTTATGAGAAATAGGGATCTCCTAAGTGCTTGTACGATTAGCGCTTCGTATATGTAATTTTTGCGACTGCATCATGCAGATGGATGGATTCTTGATTTTGACAGGTGACCTTAAAGGCGGTTACCCAGTCATACTCATAAAGATCGGCAGCAACAAGTCTTACTAAATCTTCAACGAAGCGAGGATTCTCAAATGCTTGCTCCGTGACTACTTTTTCGTCTGGCCTCTTTAAAATGGGGTGAATCTTCGCACTAGCATTTGATTCCGCTGCTCCTAACAATTCATTCTTCCAATCTATTTTGGCTTCGTCAAAGTCTTCACATAGTTCCACACTCATTTTTACTTCCCCACGCTGGTTATGAGCGCTATACTCACTGATTTCTTTTGAACAAGGGCAAAGAGTCGTTACTAAGCATGTTAGGGTTAATTCTGTTTTAAACCCTAGTGTTTTAGAGTAGTTTAGCGAGATCTCGATCTCAGAATGATTATAAGCAGATTGTAATGAGGTCGGCGCCTCTCTTGAATAAAACCATGGAAAAGCAACGTGAATATCAATCATGTCTTGATTTAAACGATCAGCTAACGATCGTGCTAGATTTTTTAGTGACTCAAGAGATAAGGTTTTGTGTTGACCATTGAATTCTTCAAGGCCTGTTATCAAACGACTCATATTGGTGCCTTTTGCATATCGATCTAATTGTGCACCTATTGAAAAAGTAGCTACGGTTGTTTGAATGCCTGGGCTTGATGTGCTTTTTATTTGTATAGGTTGTTTAACATTGGCAACCCCTACAAAATGAACGTCGAATAGAAAGTCCTTATGTGTATTTTGTATATCCTGCATATGTTCTTTTTCAGTTGGCTTGGTTTTAACGCTTGGTGAAACAGAACCAAATAACTTATGACGTTCTGCTTTCAAAGGTATTTTCATAATAAGCGCTCAACTCACTTTCGTTCTACATTGTTTGTTTCTTAATTGTATCTACAGACATCCGTTCGTTCGAAGGTTATGTCTCTATCGTATCATTAACCATGGAGGAATCTTAATTGTTAGCATGTCATAAATGCACCTTTCAAACCGTAATCGTTACGATTTAATTATAGGATAAGTCTCTTTGGAAAAGCAAGAAGAATCTAGATTTTTCGAAGTAGAGAAAGAAATAGATGAAATAGACTACTAGAATATGGGGAGGACGTCTGTTGCTTGGATCATAACCGTTTGAAGCACAAAAGGTTTTACCATATTTTTTAGCTATCTACAGGGTAAGTAGTCTGCTAATGGTTCTAGAGGGAACGATCATCTCAAAAAAATGGTACTTCTTGCTTTCAGACGGTTTAATCCAATTCATTCAAAAGAAATAGTGATGAATCGAGTGACAAATAAAATTAAAAAACGATCTTGACAAAGTGTATGCCAACAATATAATCTATAAAACGTAATGATTACGATTAATATTGAAAAAGGGAAGGGTGATGAGGTTGAAGAAGTCATTTATATTGGTTAGTGTTTTAGCGCTAAGTACAACTTTAGCTGCTTGTCAGGATTCAACTGAACAAACAAATAATACTGGATCCAATCAAGAAGATACTACAAACAATTCTTCTGATGATGCTGAGGCAAATGAAACAGGAGAGATTGCTATAGAAGGTTTAGGTCATCACTATCATACAGGTGACACCATCGAATTAACGGCATCAACTTCTGAAAATGTTGATTATGACCATTGGCACTGGTATACAAAAGAACCTGGTCAAACAGAATGGGAAGTAGCGTCTGGACAACAATCTGAAACATTTAGCGATGAAGCAGCTACTGATGGCTTAGAGATTAAAGCAACTCTCTATGACGATGATCACAATGTGTACGCAGAATCAGAAGCTGTAACCATTGTAATTGACGACCACCACGGTCATGACGAGGAGAGTCGACAAATTTATCAAGGCTATTTTGATGATGAGCAAGTTCAAGATAGAGAATTATCAGATTGGGATGGCGATTGGCAATCCGTTTATCCGTATCTTGTGAGCGGTGATTTAGATGAAGTCTTTGAACATAAAGCAGAAGAAGGAAGTATGACTGCAGAAGAGTATAAAGACTACTATACAACTGGATATGAAACAGATGTAGAAAGAATTATTATTGATAATGGCCACGTTACATTCTTTGAAAACGATGAAGAATACTCTGGTGAGTATGAGTATGATGGATACGAAATTTTAACTTATGAAAAAGGAAATCGTGGTGTTCGTTTTGTATACGAACTAGCTGAAGGGGATGACGAGATGCCTCAATACATTCAATTCAGTGATCACATTATTTTTCCAACACCTTCAAGTCATTTCCACTTGTATTGGGGAGATGACAAAGAGGAACTCTTCGAAGAGGTAACCCATTGGCCAACGTATTACCCGTCTGAATTAGATGCGGATGGCATTGTACGTGATCAACTAGCGCACTAATAATCTTTGAGAAGAAAAGCGTTTCGCTTTTCTTCCTATTTTTGTTTAAAAGGAGTAGCAGGGATGAATAAAAAAGTATATCGACCGATACTGGCAAGTTGCGCAGCAATAGCGGTTCTCTCCGGTTGTCAATCGCAAGACGGGCAAAACAACACTAGTGACGATTCTCGAATTTCAGTAGTAGCCTCTTTTTTGCCAATGTATGAGTTTACAAAACAAGTGGCTGGTGACCGTGCGAACGTTCAATTAATGGTATCAGAAGGCCAAGATGCGCATCATTATGAACCAAGTGCTCAAGATGTTGCAACCATGAACGAAACAGATGTGTTTGTTTATAGCAGTGAGGAAATGGAATTCTGGGTTAATCGTTTATTTAATGCGATAGAAAATGATGATCTAATCGTTGCTCGTGCAGCAGATGGGCTTGATTACGGAGAGCAACATTACGAAGAGGCCGAGGTGACGATGAACGGCATAGCAGATCACTATCACACAGGAGACACGATTGAAATCACGGCCACTCTTTCTGAGGATGTAAACTTGGATCACTGGCACTGGTATGAACGAGAGTCTCCTGATGAGGAATGGACTGCTTTGTCGGGTCAATATTCAGAAACTCTAAATCTTGATGCGCCTGAGGAGAGTTTTGAAGTAAAAGCAGTAATCTATGATAATAACCACAATGTGTATGCTGAATCGCAACCGGAAGAGATTCGTATTGATAATCATGAAAATGACGATTCAAACCACGAGGACCACAATCACGACCATAGTGAAGAAGATAATGAGCAGGTAAATTCGAACGAAGAGATTGATATTATCGGTTTAGCAGATCATTATCATACTGGAGATGTGGTTACATTAGTAGCAGACGTGCATAAAAACACAAGTTTTGATAAGTGGAAATGGTTTATTAGGGAAGAAGAAAGTCAGGATTGGGAAGCTGTACAAGACCAAGATACCGATCATTTCGAATATAAGACAACTGGGGAAAGTTTTGAAGTGAAAGCTGTTCTCTATGATGAGGAAGACAATGCTTATATAGAATCACAACCTGTTTCTGTATTAATTGATGATCACGATGATTTGGATCCACACATTTGGCTTGATCCAGTGTTAGCCCAAGATCAAGTTCTTGTCATTCGTGACGCATTGATTGAAGCTGATCCTGATGGTCAGAATGTTTATGAGGAAAATGCAGAGGCGTTTATTGAGGAGCTGAAAAGCTTGGATGAAGATTATCGCTCCACCTTGGAAGGGGCTGAAAATCGTGTTTTTGTTGTACAGCATCAAGCATTTGGTTATCTTGCCGAACGCTACAATTTAGATCAAATTGCCATAGGGGGATTATCTACTGAAGTTGAGCCGAGCCCTTCCCGTATGTCAGAAATTGCTGACTTAGTACAAGATCATGGTGTGCCAGTTATTTATTATCAACAAGGAGCTAGCTCTGCAATTGCGCAAACCGTAGCGACTGAAACAGGAACAGATACGGCTGTACTTTATGACTTAGAAGTGTTATCAGAGGAATTACTCGAAAATGACTTAGGTTACATTGAAGCGATGCGACACAATTTAGAGTCATTGCAAATAAGTATCTACTAATCTTGTGAAAAACGAAACCATTCTAGCGTATGGATTTTTGTAAACAATCGTGGAGTCAGTAAATGGATAATGCGTCTGCCTCTTTTTATACCGATGTTCCTCTTTTGCAAATCCATTATTCTAGAATGGTGTTTCTGTACGCCGTTACTGAAAAAAGAAAGGTAGATAAGCATGGTCTATATTAAAGTCGACAACCTCACTTTTCATTATGAGAAAGAACCAGTGTTAACCAACATTTCATTCGAATTAAGTCCAGGAGATTTTGTTATGCTTACTGGAGAGAATGGTGCTGCGAAAACCACGTTAATTCGCAATATGTTGGGCTTACTAAAACCATCGATAGGCAACGTAACGTTATCTCCTACTAACCATTTAGGGGAAGAATTAATCGTTGGCTATGTTCCTCAGCAAGTCGCCTCCTTTAATGTTGGGTTTCCTAGTACAGTATGGGAGTTAGTTAGTTCGGGTCGATATCAAAGAGGCAAATGGTTTACAAGGTTAACTAAGAACGATAAAGCCCAAGTTGAACGTTCCCTTAAATCAGTTGGAATGTGGGAGATGCGTCACAAAAAAATAGGAGAGTTATCTGGAGGGCAAAAGCAACGCATATCGATCGCTCGTGTTTTTGCTACCGATCCAGATCTATTTATTCTTGATGAACCAACTACGGGAATGGATAGTCAATCAAGAGAAGAATTTTATAAACTGCTTAAGCACAATTGCGAAAAACATGGTAAAAGTATTCTAATGGTTTCGCATGATCATGAAGAACTTAGGAAATATTGTAACAAACATATTGAGTTAGTTCGGAAGGAGGGATTACCTTGGAGATGTTTTTCTATGGATTCATGCAAAGAGCTTTCCAAGCCTCACTTCTCATCTCATTAATTGCACCACTATTAGGTCTCCTTCTTATTTTAAGAAGGCAATCTCTAATGGCAGATACACTTGCTCATGTTTCTTTAGCGGGAGTCGCATTAGGCTTATTACTTAGCATTAATCCAACATGGACGAATATATTCATGGTAATGGTCATTGCGATTGTTTTAGAGTATTTGCGAATGCTTTATCGTAGTTATTCGGAAGTCTCCATTGCGATTTTAATGTCTGCTGGAATGGCGTTAGCTCTATTTTTAATGAGTCTCAATCAAGGTGGTACCACGTTGAACATCAATCAATTTTTGTTTGGATCGATTGTAACCATTAGTTCACAACAAGTATGGATGTTAGTGGCGTTGGCAAGTATCATTTTAATTCTATACGCTTTACTGCGCAAAGCCATGTACGTAATGGTTTTTGACGAAGAAACCGCCTTTACAGCAGGGCTACCAGTGAAAACAATGTCTATAATGTTTAATGTCTTAACAGGAGTTACGATTGCTATTATTATGCCTATCGTTGGAGCTCTATTGGTGTCGGCAATCTTAATTTTACCAGCTGCGATTTCTATGAGACTAAGTAAACGTTTTTCAAGCACCATCTTATTAGGTATTCCTGTTGCTTTAACAGGAATGCTTAGTGGTCTGTTCACTTCATATGAATATGGAACGCCTCCAGGAGCAACCATCACGTTAATTCTCATAGCAATATTAGGATTCGTGATTGTTTTTCAGCGAGCTTTAAGGCTTTTTAGATCTAGTCGTCATTCACTTCGTCGTTAAGTTGTTACGTAACCTAAAGAATGGACTTGTATGCGTTCATTCTTTGGGTTTTTCTTTTCTTACAGGTATAACGTGTTTTTTTGAAGGGGATTCTTATTGACTCTCATTGTAAAAGAATAAGAAGTGTGGTGAAACTAGTTTATCTATTGGACCGTATAAGAGGTTGAAAGAGGGTGCTATAGATGAAACGAACGGTTGTTATTGTTCTTATCGTTTTTTTTATTGTTCTTGTTGGCTATTCTCAATATTTAGAGAGGGGGCCAGGACCGACAACGATTGGTGAAGAAATGGCTGAGCTATTTAACGAAATCCAGATTGAGCAAATTGAGATTAATCACTACAAAGATAACGTCATTCATGTAGGTTATTTGCGCAACGCCAACGATATTGGAACATTGCTTGAAAAAGTACATGCGTTAGATGTACAAGAAACGAGACAAGTAGTAAATCAAAAAGCGCTAGACTCTTATTTGGTCTATGTAAAAGTTGATGGAGGAGGGAGCTTTTCGATCGATTTTAATGATCCGAGAGTGACATTGCCGTCAGGTGTTTATACGTTACTTGAGGATAACGAAGCGACCGCTTACATCGAAAGTTTAGGTTCGATTGAATGGTATTAAAATCACTAAATCTTTGACTCTCGTTATATATGTTCTAACCCGAGAAAGGCAGCCGATTTGGCTGCCTTTTTACATGCTTATAATAAATTGATTTATTCACTCATCTCATTTTAACTTAGTGAAGAAGAATCAATAATGAAAATCATAAAGAGACCGTAAAGCCCATAGAAAAAAGCTTGCTCAGGGGGAAGAGCAAGCTTAAAGAGTAAGTATGTAGTACTATTCCCATTCTGTCATGATTTAAACCCCGAATTAAATAGGTCGTACATTTTCTCATCTTTTTTCATTAGTAGCAGTACGAATGCTTATTTTGCAATCATTCTTTAAGATTCTTAAGGTTTTCTTTTCTCCTTCTTATGGTTTGGTAGGTAGACTTCTTTTAGAAGGAGTTGATGGAAATGATGAAAAAATGGGTAGCAGTTGGAATGATTCCTATTAGCTTATTTTTACTAGCCTATAGCCTTTTATTTTCTACAGTTGAAAAAACATTGCTATTAGATGTAAATCAGAATAAATTATTAATTGACTCAGGCATTGATGAAGCTGTTCCTGTTGCAAGCATATCAAAGATGATGACAGAGTATCTCATATTGGAAGAGATCGAAAAGGGTACCGTTGATTGGAATGATCTTGTCCAAATAAGTGGTGAAGCAGCAGCGAAAGAAGGTGCGAACATTTCTCTATCAAAAGGAGATAACGTCCCCGTTCATGATTTATACATGGCGATGCTACTTCCATCCGCTAATAATGCAACAGTTGCGTTAGCTGAACATTTAGCAGATAGTGAAAAAGAGTTTGTGAAAAAGATGAACGAAAAAGCGAAAGAAATTGGGTTAACAAATTCCACGTTTGTTAACGCAACAGGACTGACAGAGTCAAATACAAAGAGCAATCAAATGAGTGCGCGGGATATTGCTGTGTTGGCGCAGTTGTTAATTACTCAATTTCCTGAGGTTCTGCAAGATACAGCAAAGTCATCTCACACCCTTACATTTTCAGGTGAACGTGTTCATACAACCAATCATATGTTGACGACACCAGACCTTGCTTTTGATGGGTTGGATGGTTTTAAGACAGGCTATACCAATGAAGCGGGATATTGCTTTGTAGGGACGGCAAGTAGAGATGGACAGCGGTTTATTACAGTTGTATTAGGAACTGAAAACTATAATGCGCGTTTTGTAGAAACACAGAAGCTCTTATCTCTTGCTTTTGATGAGCCGTATACACCTCCTTTAGAAGCATCTCTTGACAGATAATGGCATGTGTAGCAAGCAGTATGGTACGAATCGCTACATGCTCTATAAAGTGAAAAACAATGCGTTCGTAATGGTGAGCGTGATTAAGGTTATAATGAAATATGCTGGTGTCTTGGACACAACGGATCTAAAAGGAGGAAAATGGCGTTGACTAGTCGGTATGTGGCTTTAGTTTTTAAAATGGTGATGTTGTTATTTATAAGTGGTTTTCTTACAAGCGTAGCTATTGCAGGGCTTTACTTCACGTATCAAGTGTCAGATTTAAACTACTATATAAATGTATTTGATCGAATTGCAGCAGCTTTTAACGCAACACTTAATTTTTATAGTTATGAATTATTCAATCTGATAAATGTATTATTCTTTGTCGGAATCGTCCTATCTATATGGTTCATTGGACACAGGTACATACACTACTTCGTGAAGATTGAAAAAGATCTTGGGCAGATGGCAGGTGGCGAGCTTTCGCAACGGATCGAGGTAAAAGAGAATCATGAACTAGGTCAATTAGCTAGACAAGTGAATCAATTAATTGAAAGGCTAGAAAACACTGTGCATGAAGAAAGAATTGCTGAGCAATCGAAAACAGAATTAATTACAAATGTATCACATGACTTACGAACACCTCTTACTTCTATTATGGGCTACCTCGATTTAATCGAGAGAGATCAATATAAAGATGAAGTAACCTTACGCTATTTTACAGACATCGCCTATGATAAAACGAAGCAAATGAACTCAATGGTCAACGACTTATTTGAATACATCCGAACGAAAAACCCGAAGCTCATGTTAAATAAAGACTACATCGACCTGAAAGAAGTGATCAAGCAAATTGCTTCTCATTTTCATTTGCAAATGGAAGAAGCGAAATTAAGCTTTAGAATGGATTTGCCAGATCAGGAAGTGAAGCAATATGTGGATGGAGAAAAGCTTTCGCGCGTACTTGAAAACATTATCGGAAATGCAATCAAGTATGGAGCTGACGCACCGTTTATTGACATTACTCTTCATCAAGGCACGAAAGAAACGGAAATGGAAATTCGAAATTACGGGGAACCTATTGCTCAGTCTGAGATTCCGTTTATCTTTGAAAGATTCTACCGAGTGGATCAATCTCGTTCAAAAGACACTGGGGGTTCTGGATTAGGATTAGCCATTGCAAAGAATATTGTCGAACTACACGAGGGTGAAATTCGTGTAACTAGTGATTTAGAAGGAACGGCATTTTCTATCACCTTACCTATTGTACATAAGGAAGCGTGAAAATTCTCCCATAGACGAAGGAACATCTCCTATATGGAGAGGACAAACATGCATGCACCCTTACGAACGACCTAGCCTGTCAACTCGTATGGAGTGCTTGTAGACGATATCCATCAACCCGCAAAAAGGATGTGAGCGAATTTGTCTAAACAGATTTTAATTGTAGACGACGACCAAGATATAGCAAATCTCATTAACTTTTCTTTGAAAAATGAAGGCTTCAACACGGTCATGGCTAGCAATGGTGTGGAAGCAATGAAACAACTGGAACAGCATCCTATTGATTTAATCGTCTTAGATGTAATGATGCATGAAATGAATGGGTTGGAATTTTGCCAAGCCGTTAGACGGAGTCATAGCCTACCTATTCTGATGATTAGTGCAAAATCGGAAGACATGGATAAAATTACAGGAATTATGACTGGTGCCGATGATTATGTTAGTAAGCCTTTTAACATTCTTGAGCTCGTTGTTCGTGTGAAGGCGTTAGTACGAAGAGCGTACTACTATCACGGCGCTCCAAAAGAAGGTGGCATCCTTGAGTTAGGCGATTTAACCATTGATAAAAAGAAATATCAAGCTAGAGTGCATGGAAATGAACTGAAATTAACTTCTAAGGAATTTGATATACTATATCTCCTTGCTAGTCAAGCGGGCCAAGTGTTTGACTCAGAGACCATTTTTCAAAGCGTTTGGAAGGAAAAGTACTATGATTCAAATAACACTGTGATGGTGCATATAAGCAACTTGCGAGACAAGCTTGAAAAAGCGTTAGGGTATAAAGTCATTCAAACCGTCTGGGGAGTCGGCTACAAAATTGAATCTGTTTAAGGCTCAATAAAAAAAGAAGTCCCTTGACTTCCACATAAGAAAAGATCTATAGTAGGTGTGTATTAACTATTGCACGTATAAAGGAGACAACTTTTATGTATCTGGTGGTTCTTAACTAATCCATGAATTGGATAGCTTGAAATGCGATTTTTTAGCGTACTGGTGACGCTTATTTTGTCATGGCATTTCAAGGAGTTAAGAACACGTTTACTAGTAAGAGTTGTCCTACTTGAAGTCTACCTACAATAGGTAGGTACTTTTTAAAGAGGCCGCTGTGAACGAGTGTTCAGAGCGGTCTCTTTGTCGTCTCTGGATAATCGTTCGCACAGTTCCTTATACAAGCAAAAAAGGAGGAAATGCACATGAAACAACAAACCTTAGAAGCGATAGGGTTTAATGATGTCCTTAAGGAGATGGCTGAGCATACGCGGATGAATCGAGCACGTGAAACGATTCTTCAGATGAAGCCTCTACTGAATCAAAGTCAAATGGAGCACAGGATGACTGAAATAGAAGAGGCTATCCGTATTCTGACCCGTAGCGGCAGTGTACCGATACACGTTGTAGATGATATTGCCCAAATGATTATGCAAGCAAAGAAAGGATTGTTTATTCGCGCGGATCAATTTACAAGGGTGATTTCTTTTTTAGAGCATTGCGGCAAGTTAAAGCGGTTTATGAATGATAAACAGGAGATTGCGCCATTGGTGAGTAGCTATGCGTTTTCGATTGATGATCTTTCACAACTAGAGGAACAACTTACCTCAGCCATTCGTAATGGTCAAGTTGATGAGTATGCGTCAAAAGAATTAAGTTACCTTCGTCGTCAGAAGAAAGTGGCTTTAGAACGATTAAAAAATAAAGTGGAGCACCTTGTAAATGGAGGGAAATACAAAAGCTTTTTGCAAGATAAGATGGTCTCCACACGCCAAGGTCGATACGTACTATCAATAAAAAAAGAATACCGTAATAAAGTAAAGGGTACGGTCCTTGATACATCAGCTTCCGGCTCAACATTGTTTATGGAACCGTCTGAAGTGAGCGATATTCAAGAAGAGGTGAGTTTGTACACCTATGCAGAGGAAGCAGAAGTAGAACGAATTTTATTCGAACTAACAGAAGCGTTATTAGCACAAGAACAGACCATTTCTATTGCAATGGATGTCATGCATGAGTACGATGTGTTGTTTGCTAAAGCAAAATATTGTCGGGAAATAGAAGGAACAAAACCTTCTTTATCAGTCGATCGAACGATTAAGCTCATACGTGCTAGACACCCGGCCTTAGGTCGAAAAGCGGTTCCTTTGACGATAAGCTTTGGTGGAGCTGTTGATCGTGCGTTAGTCATTACCGGACCGAATACAGGTGGAAAAACCGTAACATTGAAAACCGTTGGATTAGTAACTGCAATGGCACAGGCAGGATTGCTGATTCCTGCTGAAAAGGGTAGTCAGATTGGTATCTTCCAAACCATTTTTGTTGATATTGGTGATGGGCAAAGTATGGAGGATAATTTAAGCACGTTTAGTTCAAGAATGGTTTCCATTATAGAGATATTACGAGAAGCTAATGATCGATCACTCGTCTTGCTTGACGAACTTGGCTCTGGTACAGATCCAAATGAAGGAATGGGCTTAGCCATTACAATTTTAAACCAGTTATATAAAAAAGGTTCCACCTTATTTGCTACGACCCACTATAGCGAAATGAAGAGCTTTGCTGACGACACAGACGGCTTCATTAACGGCTCAATGGAATTTGATGTAGAAAGTTTACAACCAACATATCGGTTATTAATAGGTGAAAGTGGTAAAAGTCAGGCTTTTGAGATCGCACTTAAATTAGGCTTACATCCGAGTATTGTTGATGAAGCGCATCAAATTTCATATGGACAAAAGAGTTCCTATCAAGACCGCTTTTCTGCTGAGGCGCTTCAAAGCGAAGCGTTTCGCAAGCAAGTTATTTTTAATCGTCACGCAAATAAACAAAAAAAAGTCCTCGCTTCTGACGTGAAAACATTCCAGCAAGGGGACAATGTGACGATTCAAGCGACGAATGAAACCGCAATTGTTTATAAAGGCCCTGATGAAAGGGGGAACTATATCGTACAAGTTAAAGATGACAAGCGAACGATTAATCATAAGCGCTTGACATTGCATATTTCAGCGGAAGAGCTGTATCCAGAAGACTATGACTTTGATATTATCTTTAAAAGCAAAACCTATCGGAAAGTCAAAAATGATCAGAGCCGCAAGCATATGGACGGTATTTGGTTAGAGGAATAAAGCCAACTCTGTTGAATGTGCTTGAGGAAAGACTGCAACAAGAAATGTTCAAAATTAGAACGAAGAGAAAAAAACGAAAGACGAATGACCATAGTGATAGGCTCCCTTCAATGTTAGGGTGCTGTTCATAGGAGTCATTCGTCTTTTTTAGTTGCATCAAATGCTTCTGTTTACGTCTTGTTTTTTTATTGAGTTTGTAGTTGAATCTGATCTTGTTCAGCCAATGTTTTTAACGCAACGGTGTTAAGAAGGTTAACAGGCTTGTTATAGTGTGGTTGAAAGAAGAAATCGCTAAAAGCCAGGTCTTCAACGGTCATACCTTGTTGGATACAGACAGATAAGGTATTCATGAGTTGAGTCTGGTCATTTTTACTCATAATCTGACCGCCAATTAGACGCATTGTCTCGTTTTCATACACAAGCTTAAGTCTGACTTCTGTTGCAGTTGGCATAAAGGTTGGTCGCTCATGATCAATAAGTGTTGTAGAGCGAACATCTAAACCGTACGTTGCCGCTGCATCTTCTGTAAGACCGGTTGATGCCATATGAAGGTCATAAAGCTTTAAGCCAGATGTTCCTTGTGTACCACGGTAACGAATGGTGGGTTGCATAATATTATAAGCAACAAGTGTGCCCATTTTAGTTGCGTTCGTTGCAAGTGGTATATAGGCATGGTGCTGCGCAGCATTGTGAAATACTGAGCAATTGTCCCCAGCCGCAAAGATCGAAGGGTCACTCGTTTGCATATAGTCATTTACGAGTAGTGCCCCATTGGATAACGTATCTAGTTCGTCTTTTACTAATTCCGTTTGAGGTCGAAAGCCAACACAGAGAATAACCAGGTCAACATCATGGGTAGCCTTGCTTGTTTGAACAGACTTTACATAACCGTCATCATCGCCAACGAATGATTCTACTTTCTCATTAAGTGCCAATTGAATACCGTGATTCGTTAACGTTTGTTCAACTTCATCTGTAAATTCACGATCCAAATACTTGTTTAAAACGCGATCAGAACCCTCGATAAATGTCACGTGCTTTCCGTAAGCTTCAAAGGCTTCAACTAGCTCTACACCAATGTAACCAGCCCCGATTACAGCAATGTTAGTAGCATGAGCCGCTTTCTTAATAATGTCTTGTGCTTGTGCATAATTTTTGCAAAGCTGAATATGTTTTAACCCAATCCCTGAAATAGGTGGGACAATCGGCGTTGATCCGGTCGTATAAACTAGTTTGTCATAATGATCTTGCTTCGTTTCATTTGTTTCAAGGTTTTCAACAACAATGGTTTTTGCTTGTCGATTAATCGACAAAACGTTGTGATGAACGTGCATCGTTGCACCAAGGGCTTCTAACTCTTCTGGAGACGAATAGAATAGGTCTTCTGCATTCTTTACAACACCGCCAACATTTAGTGCAATCCCACAGGAAAGAAAGGAAACGTTGTTGTTTCGTTCGTAGACTGTAATGTCTGCATCAGGATGAAGACGGAGCAAATTTTTGACCGTTTGTGTCCCGGCATGTGTACAACCAATAACAATAATTTTCATAGAAATAGCCTCCTAAAATATATTGTGAAATACTGAACAATCGTTTTTACACAGGAAGGAGAGAAACATTCTCTCCAACAATTTAACTTTGTGAAAAAGTGAGCAAATAGAAGTGATGTTCATTTCAGCTGCTTACAATGTAAGAATAACATATTGTGAAATGGTGAGCAAGTAAAAGTTTGAAATGATTTAGTGGAATGATTTATAGCCTGTATGTTCGATACGATCGTTTAATAGATGTGAAAACAGCTGTTGTTTTGGTACACTGGAGGAAGAGAATACTGTAATAAACTACATACACCTACCACTAGGGGTGCGTCATGCTGAGAGAGACGATGAAGTCTTAACCCTTATGAACCTGATCTAGATGATGCTAGCGGAGGGAAGTGGTTGAGCAATAGGTATGGTCTGTTCAACACTTCTTTTCATTAAGAAGTGTTTTTTATTTAAGGAGGCTGAGAAAAAATGAAGGAACTATTGGAGCAAGTCGACTTACGCGAGGATGAGCTTATTGAACTAGTGAAGGCGTTAATTTCATTTCAAACACCAGCACCACCAGCACGAAATACAGTAGCCATTCAAACGTATATTGCCAATTATTTAAAAGAAATGGGGATGTTTATTGACCAGTGGGATGTGTATGAAGGCGATCCTAATGTTGTCGGAACGTTAAAAGGAACAGACAGGGAGGCCTTTCATAGCTTGATCTTAAATGGACATGTAGATGTGGCTGCTGTTGAAGAAGATGAAGAATGGGAGATGCCACCTTTTGCTGCAAAAGTAAAGGATCGGTCGATTTATGGTCGTGGGGCTGCAGATATGAAAGGCGGACTTGCTGCCTGTTTGTTTGCGTTAAAGCTAGCTTCTGATCATGGCATTGAATTAAAAGGGGACGTCATTTTACAGTCGGTTATCGGAGAAGAAGTAGGGGAAGCAGGGACAAAGCAATGCTGTGAACGGGGGTATAAAGCAGATTATGCCATCGTAGCGGATACGAGTCACTGTTCGATTCAAGGTCAGGGTGGTGTCATAACTGGATGGATTACGATTAAAAGCCCGACTACACATCACGACGGGACAAGACGCCAGCTTATTCACGCCGGTGGTGGTGTAAATGGGGCGAGCGCCATTGAGAAAATGGCAAAACTCATTACTGCTTTACAAGAGTTAGAGCGACATTGGGCAGTCACAAAGTCTTATCCTGGTTTTCCGTCAGGGACAAACACCATTAATCCTGCGGTGATTGAAGGAGGAAGGCACCCCGCATTTATCGCGGATGAATGCCGGTTATGGATGACGGTTCATTTTTATCCGAATGAGTCGATTGAAGAGGTAACAAAAGAAATTGAAACACATCTTCTAGCGGTAGCAAAAGGAGATGTTTGGTTACGTGATCATTTACCACAATTTGAGTGGGGTGGAGAGTCAATGATTGTTGATCGAGGAGAAGTGTTTCCAGCGTTCTCTGTTGATGAAAAGCATCCAGGGTTTGCAGTCATTTCAGAAGCGCATACAGCGGTCTTTAAAGAGCAACCGAAGGTCGATATGTCACCAACTGTGACAGATGGTGGGTGGCTGGCGGCTTATGGTATACCAACGATTCTATACGGCCCGGGGAAATTAGCACACGCCCATGCAGTAAATGAAAAAATCGACATAGACGAACTGATTATGTACACAAAATCCCTTTTATCCTTTATGGTACGTTGGTGCAACACACAAAAAAAGTAGCGATTTTGCTACTTTTTTTATGTCCATAATGTCGTTAAAGGACCGTGCTCCCCAAATATAGGATCGTGACTTGGTTTAGGAATGGCTGCAATTTGTTGAATATGTTTCTCTTTCTCTATAGGATCACCTGTACAAAGATTACAGGCAGCCCCGTTTGGATAGGCCCCAACAACTGTAAATGAATGACTACCCCGAAAGGTTATTCCTTTCGTAATACAATTGACTGAAAGGCCAAGTCTCCACCAATGACGTTACTTGGAATTACGTTGAACGATTCAATGGAAAAAAAGGCGGATAAAAGAGATTGGAGAGGCTCATGTTCATAAAACGAGAAAAAGCGTTTAGGCTCATAAACATCCTCTTCCCATATTCCTTCAGATGTTCTCCCGCCATACACACCTAAATAAAACAGACCATTTGGTTTTATCACCCTCTTTAATTCACTTAACACCTCACTTAATTCTGCTTTCGGAACGTGTAACAGGCAATTGAATGCATAGAGAGCATCAAACTGTTCATCAGGAAACTGGAGTTGATAAAAGCTCATTTCTGCTGCCTCAAGACCTTTGCTTTTACAAATGGCAATCATTTCAGGGGACAAGTCTGTACTAAATGTATGGAACCCATGTTGATGAAAATACAAACTATCATGTCCAGGACCTGCACCGATCTCTAGTAAACTTGTCTTCTTTTCTCGTTGCAACACTCGTAGAAACCCTTCTCTTTCATTTGTTTTCCAATCATCTGTTATAGCAGAATCTCGGTATTTCGCTTGTTTGTTGTAGGCTTCTTTTAATTGTTGTTGTGTGTTCATATCATGGCTCCTGGGAGGAACTGCGTGTCACCTATGACCGCAAATCCAGTGCGCATTCGTGCCATCACCATCGGATTTTGGTGTTGTTGTGCTGCTCTAATGCGATTTTGTTTCCAATGATTCATAGTGTCATCTCCTTTATTTACGATGAATGAAATGAAAGGCAACATAAACGGCTAACAAGAAATAGTGTTCTTCCTTATTTCCTTTTGAAGAGAGCGACAGTTCATATTGATAACGACTAACATGTTTGCCGGTTCCGATTAGAAAATCGTTACAGGTGATGCGCAATTCCTGACCAATAAGCTCGGTTGTCAATTGAAATGTGCTGTCATTCTGTTGAACAAACATCCAACTCTTTCCATTCTTCAAAGCAGATAGAGCTGAGTCAAGCTGAGCAGTTCCTACCTTGGTATTATTTTGGTAAATAAGCCATTCTTTTCGTTTATCATGTTGTTGGAAAGACAGGTACGTGCCGTTTTCAAATGAAAAATGAAGTTGGAGGTGGTGACTACCTTGTCCACGAGCAAGTGATTCGAGGAGCCGGTGCCATTTCTTTTTGTACGATCGTTCGACATATCCAATTTTTTCGCCTTGAAAGAAAAGCGGCTTTTTATTCGTTGATACGCGATCAAACAATCGAACAGAAAAGACAGCTTTATTGTGATGTGGGACATAGTCTTGATCTTTTCTGCCTTGCCACCGAAGAAACAAGGTTAATAGGAAGGCAACAAGCAGAAAGAATCCTGTGGCGAAAACTTGGAGCCACTCAAGCTTCCCAGTGAAAGCGAAGCGAATTGGAATAGCGACTACACCTACAAGGAAAAATACGTAAAGAATATTCATAACAAATGGTGCCCTCCTAGGCTGAGGAATGCTTCTTACCAGTATACATAAAAAAGACAGGTAAATGATAACATTACGAATAGTGAATGTTATACTAAAGTAGGAGGGATGATGGAATGCATGATGAGTATGAGGATAAACGAGTCAAAGAGATAAATGAAGAGATTTGCGCTTTGCTACACAAACGTAAGGTGATGACAAACAATAATCCAGGCTGTCCGCCTATGGATCAAATGGAAGAATGGGCACAAACCTATCAACTTGAAAAGGAAATGATTGCGAGTATTTTTCATGTCGCCGCTAACGAGGAAGAGTATAGGCCAATGATTCAACCTAAGGGCTATGTAAACACCATTCCTCAATCGTTGTTACATGAAGAGGACGACATCCTTTATAGCATACCAGCGTTGCAAACCTATCAAAATGCAACAGTGTTACTACTGCAAATGGTCTGTCGTCCAGAGAAGGTCAATTTTCATGAGCGGACGAGGATTTTTACAATCAACGTAAAAGGGTCAAAGCCATACAGAGCCCAAATGACAGAGGGAAGTGGTGGGGATGCGATGCAAGGCTATCGGTTTGTTGTTAGCCCTGCGATACAAGAAGAGGTAACGATTGTAGTAGAGGAAAAAGAATGGAGCAAAAAAACACCGCTGACAACTTTTGAGTGGATCGTAAAAGCTTGAACAAAAGGAGAACAATCGAATGCCATTTAAGCGAGAAACGTTGCCATTGCAGAATAAAACCGTGTTGATAACAGGGGTTAGTCGTAGAAAAGGGATCGGATATGCCATTGCTAGGCAATGTGCTGCTTACGGTGCATCCATTGTCATCCAGCATTACCGCATTCACGACAAAGAGCAAGACTGGGGAGCCGATTCATTAGAAGCTGTTTTAGGTGGCATAAAAGAACAGCTGACAGAAGGTGCGACGCTAACGGAGTTTTCAGCAAATTTTGAGGAAGCGAGTGCCCCTGCACAACTTTTCGAGAACATCGAGCATGTACATGTTGATGCACTCGTATGTAATCATGCCATGAGTGGGAGTGATGGTTCTTTAATGGCGATAAATAGTGAATCCCTTTCTCGTCATTACGTGGTCAACACCCAATCTAGTTTGTTGCTTGCCCAGCATTTTACAAAGCAGTTTAAACCGGAGACGGGAAGGGGAAAAGTGATCTTTATGACGTCTGGACAAGAGCTAGGTCCCCTGCGCGGCGAAATTGCGTACGGATCTGCAAAAGGTGCCATTGCCGGGATAACTGAGACCATTGCCGATGAATTAGCCGATTACAACATTACAGTAAACACAGTCAACCCAGGCCCTGTTGATACAGGTTATATGACGGCCGAACTTTGGCAGGCCTTGAAGCCAAAATTTCCATTTGGGCGTATGGGTGAAAATGATGATCCAGCAAGACTCATTGCGTGGTTATTAACAGATGAAGCCAACTGGATTACCGGTCAAATTATTAATTCAGAAGGCGGCTTTCGTAGAGGATGAAAATGTAGAAAAAATTTCGAATGGTTGCGCATCTAATCGATTATAATGATTAAAAATAGGAAAAGAGGCACGTACATGAACGATAAAGTTGTCTGGTATGGTCGCTGTTTGTTTATAATAGGCATTGTATTATTTGGTCTTACTCAAATTGCGTTGGCAATGGACATACACGATCCCACCTTATTTACAGGAGCGATGATTGCTTATTATGCGAGTATTATCTTCTTTATTGTTGGTCTTATTACTATACTAACGGATTTATTTCAAAGCCAAGATGAATAGCCCTTTCCCCCTTTTAGTAAAAAAGGGGATTTTGTTTAGTTTTTAAAGCATTCAATGCTACAATAAAAAGAAATTGGAAGGTATGAAGCTGGAGGAGTTTGTATGCAATCAGTCCCAACAAATGCAATTAAAGTAGTGTCGCGCGCTAAGAAGGAAACCATTCCTAAAGCTCATGAAGAGCTACGTCATTGGAAAAGTGAAGCCATGAAGATACAAGACGAATCGATCCGTGAGCAAGCAACATGGACTGTTAGCGATAAAACGTTTCACGCTGAAGGAGGCAGTATTATCGGTCTTCTGTCTGGCGCAAATAAAGATCGCTATATTCAATTTATGGTAGGGTATCAGTCGATTTGTGATTTTTTAGATACGCTTTGCGATAAAAATGACAGCACGAACCCGGACGATTTTCGTTCCATTCACAATGCGCTATTAGATACATTAGAGCCTGAAAAAGAGTTTAGTGATTACTATCAATATCGATCAGGCTTTCATGATGATGGGTATTTACAAAAGCTGGTAACACGATGCCGTGAAGCGGTGCAGCAATTTCCTGGTTTTGATGTAATGAAAGAAGACATGAAGGAAGTTGCGCGTTATTATATTGATTTCCAAGTGTACAAGCATGTGGAAGAAGAGAAGCGTGAACCGTTGTTAAAAGCGTTTTATGAAGAAAATCAGCACCTTGTTCCAGGGATGCGTTGGTATGAGTTTGCTTGTGGTGCGGCATCAACCCTCGCACTCTATACACTTGCAGCATACGCTGCTGCCTCTGAGCGGACAAAAGAAAAGTCGAAGCATATAAAAGAAGCTTATTTTCCTTGGGTCCAAGGCTTACACATTATGCTTGATTATTTTATTGATCAAGAGGAAGATCGCTTAGAAAATGAAATGAATTTTGCTGCATACTATGAGTCAAAGGAAGATATGATGGAGCGGTTTCGCTTTCTAGATGAACAAGCGAACGCGAAATTGAAAGGCTTGCCTGACGAGAAATTTCATATGCTTTTGAAGAAAGGCTTGTACGCACTTTATTTATCTGATGGAAAAGTAGCGAATAACCCTGAACTGAAAAAAGATGCAAAGGAAATTATTAAGCTAGGCGGAAAATCAGCGGCGTTTTTCTTCCAGAATCGCTGGATGTTTAAGCGTGCGATTTAACAATGAAGGCATCTCGGAATCTGACGAGGTGCCTTTTTCAAGGAGGAACAAAATGAGAATCAGAGAAATAAAGGAAGACAATCGAACAGACGTTGAAGCGTTTTTTAGCCAACAATGGGGTTCTCCACTAATGGTCGTTGCCAGCGGTGTCTATGATTGTAGTGAACTTGATGGCTATGTTGCGCTAAATGAAGCTGGAGACATCATTGGTTTACTAACGTTTGCGTATCGCAACGGACAAATGGAAGTGATGTCGTTAGATAGTGTGAAGGAAGGCGTTGGCGTAGGGACTGCTTTACTGGAAACCTTAGAAAACGGTGCCAGAGAAAAGGGCATAAAAGCGATTCATCTTGTGACAACAAATGATAATGTACATGCACTAGCATTTTACCAAAGAAGAGGCTATGTGCTACATAAGCTTTATAAAGAAGCCGTAAAGAAAGCACGTTTGCTTAAGCCTGAAATTCCGCACGTTGCAGAAAATGGCATTCCTATAAGGGATGAGATTGAGTTAATCAAGTCACTTGTATAAGGAGGAAGAAACGATGCGATCAGAAAAGGAAATGATGAATCTTATTCTTTCAATCGCCAGCGAAGATGAACGTATTTTGGCTGTGTATATGAATGGGTCTAGAACAAACAAGAACGCACCGAAAGACCTTTTTCAAGATTATGACATTGTTTATGTGGTAGAGAATACGGCTCCATTTGTACAAGAGCGAGCGTGGTTAAATCAATTCGGTAAGCGTTTACTTATGCAAGAGCCAGCTCAACACGATGAAGCTTTAGGGAGAAACGTGAATGTCGATCGTTCTTATACGTACTTAATGTTGCTTGCCGATGGCAACCGAATTGATTTACATGTTGAGACGATTGCGTCAATGAAAGAAGGGTACAGAAACGATTCTTTAACCATACCGTTACTAGATAAAAGGGGGATTTTGCCTGATATCGCACCAGCTTCCGATAAAGATTATCGAGTGAAAAAACCATCGGAAGCGGAATTTTTAACTAGCTGTAACGAGTTTTGGTGGTGTCTACAAAATGTTGTGAAAGGGATTTGGCGAGATGAGCTCCCTTATGCTAAAGAAATGTTCGATGGTGTTGTAAGAATACCGTTAAATCATATGACCTCTTGGTGGATTCAACAAAATCAAAGCGAACCAGTGGCTACAGGAAAAATGGGTAAGTATTTTAAACGGTTCTTACCTGAGCCGTTATGGGAGCAGTACAAACACACGTATAGCGGCCCTTCACATGAAGACTTCTGGCGCTCTCTTTTTACCGCATGTGATTTATTTAGTACGTTAGCGAGAGATGTAGCTAGCCAATTAACCTATCCTTATAACGAAGAAGAAGAAAAGCATATGCTCCTGTATATACGCCAAGTTCAGTCGTTGTCAAAAGAGGCGACGGAGATTTTCTAAAGGGACGGTTAGTGAACAAGAGTAGTAAAAAGAACTAAATTTTTGATTGTTCTGTTTTTAAAAGAGCGTTACACTTGTGTACATATAAGAGTGTGAGGAGATGGTTTATAGGGGATGAGTTCAAAGTCTAGAGTTGTGGCAATCGCGCTTATCACAGCAGTAGCCGTACTAGGAGACGCAATGTTGTTTATTGTGTTACCGTTAAATTGGGAGGAATTTGGTTTAACAGCGGTATGGCAAGTTGGTGTACTTTTATCCATTAATCGCTTCGTTCGCTTACCGATTACACCTCTTATCGGTCTTTTTTACAAAAAATTTGATGTGCGTGTTGGTATGGTAGTAGCCGTATGTCTAGCAGGGATCAGCACGCTGTTCTATGGCTTATCAAGTGGGTTTATTGTTTTATTAATCATGCGAATTTTCTGGGGGATTGCATGGTCTTTTATCCGTCTTGGCGGTTTATTGACAGTTGTTTCATTGTCTCAAGATACGAACCGGGGCAATTTAATGGGTCTCTACAATGGTCTTTGGGGATTAGGTGGTTTAACAGGAATGTTGGCAGGTGGCGTCTTTGTAGATGTTTTTTCGATAACGGCTGTTACGACGATTTTTGCCTTCGGCTCGTTTTTACTTCTCCCATTTATTTATATGCTTATTCCGAAAACAGAAGGAAAAGAGGCGGCTCAGGAAGCGGCTGATAAGTATAAAAACCTTGATCTGACATTCCTCACTCCTTACATTCGTTTAGTCATCGCAACAAGTGCCACAATGGGTTTTATCGTTTTAGGTATTTTTGCTTCTTCTTTAAGTACACTTATTGGTCGAAGCTATGATGAGCAATGGTCGATTTTGGGTTTAACCATTGGCGTTCTTGGATTAGCAGGCGCAATACAGGCATTTCGCTGGGCGTGGGAACCATTTATTGCCCCTCTATTTGGCCGTATGGTTGATCGCTCAACCAATAAACAAACCCTCATACTTGTACCTTTACTCATTAGCATTGTCACGTTTTGGTTTTTAGGTTTCCTTGACAAGGTTGTTCCTCTGCTAATCGTTATTTTTGTCTTTCAGTTTGCATCAACCATGTTTGTGACCGTTACGGACACACTTGCTGCGGGAGCCGCTTCTAAAACAGACTCTGTCAAGATGATGACTGTTCACACCGTTATGGTTGATCTTGGGGCTGCAATAGGACCACTGTTATCGTTTTTAATTCTTTTCTGGTTTGATTTAAGTATGGTGTTCTATGTTGCGAGTATTCTTATGGCAGTGTTAGCGGCTGCTTGGATTCTATATGGCATAAAACAAAAAAAGACCTTGAGTCGTGTATAGTTCTCAAGGTCTTTTTAGCTTCTTTTCCTCTAATTATCGCAATTTCTGTCATTATTTCCGGGGCAATAAGAGAAGGGAATAGATGAAATTGACAAGATCTTCGCTTACATTACAGCAATCGCGCTTCAATCAGAAATCGATGCTGAATAAAATCAATATAGCCTTTACACTGAATATGCTCATGCATCTGCTGAAGTGGCCGTATATATTTCTCAACAGAAAAATCAGGAATTTGCCAAGGAATGGCTTTTAAATAGTAAATCACCGCACCTACATCATAAAATCGTTGCACACCGATCTTTTCTAGTGCTTTTTGAATGTGAAACGGCTTATTAGAGAAAGCTGCTAGTGCATGGTCTAAATCCCATTTTGAATACAAAGGATCTATCTGGGCTCCCAGAGCTTTATTTAAGTCAGAACAGTCTTTTCCACCGACTTGTTGAGTTAAGAACGTTCCGCCTGACTGTAACAATCGTTCTAGCTCGCTGACAGAATAAGAATCATGTTGATTTAAAATAAGATCAACATGAGAAGATGGTATGGGAATGTTCTCATCGGTTTGAGAAAAAACAACCGTAACGCCAAGGGGACGTAAGCGTTGACGAGCGATCGTTAGATTAGGTTCGTAGCCTTCTGTTGCGTAAGCAATAGGTGGATAAGGATGAAGTCCAGAAAAAAATTCTCCACCACCAGTCCCCATATCGAGGACGGCGTTTGCTTGTTGCATGGCGGCATACGCTAGTCCTCCATACGACCATGGTAATAAACTACTATTAAAGCGATTTAATGAGGTTAAACGGGAAAAATCCCAACCATTAAAAGCTTCTTCTTGTTCTTGTAAATAAACATCAAATAATGATTTGTCCATTTCTTTTATCCTCCATTCCGTTCACTAAACGTCTTAACTGAATAGAGGGAGGTCCGCGGATGATTCCATAAAGTTGTTAGGTTGGATGAGAGTAAGGGTACATGGTTTGGCCTCCAATAGAGTAAGTATGTCAAGTTGGAAACTATATTGTCAAGAATAATCTGAATAAATCAACTTGTGTATTATACCCCTATGAGGTATATTGATCATAGAGGTGAGTTTATGAAGCGAACGTATCAAGTTGCCATACTGTTATTTGATTATGTCGATGCATTAGATTTTGCTGGACCGTACGAAGTATTTACGATGAGCGTTTTTTCAGAAAGTGATGTTAAAAAGCTTTTTATGAATCAGTTAGCGTTAAAAGACAAGCCCTTTCAAGTATTTACAGTATCAAAAGAAGGGGAGTCTATTACGGTCCATAATGGGTTAAAAGTGATACCTGATTATTCATTTAAAAACTGCCCTGCTTTTGACGTCCTACTCGTTCCAGGTGGTCCTATAAAAGCAATGAAAAGTGTAATGGAAGATCAACAGATTATTGGATGGATAGGGGCTCAACCCAATGCACTGATTGCTTCTGTCTGTACAGGAGCGTTTTTTCTAGGTGAGGCGGGACTACTGGACGGTAAAGATGCTACTACAAATCAATCCGCTCTGTCTTTATTTGAAAGAACGTTCGAAAAGATAAAGGTTGTAAAAGGCGTGCGCTATATTGATGCTGGTTCCGTGATTACATCAGCTGGCATAACAGCAGGAATCTCGATGACGCTGTCTCTGGTTGAAAGGTTATACGGAAAAGAAATGCGAGATAGAACCTTACAGACGATCGAATGGGAATAACCAAGGGGAAACTCCGCTACAATCTTTTTTACTTGTAAAGACATTACATGGCATATGAGTAATGATTGTATCTTATAAGAGCAGGGAGTATGATACATGCAAATGATCATTACTTGAAAAAGGGTGAAAGCATGTCAAAGTCAACAAGGTTAATTGAATTATTGCTCTACATAAATAAACGACATAAGTTTACAGCGCGTGAGCTTGCCCAGGAATTTAACGTTTCTTATCGAACGATTCTTAGAGATTTAGATGAATTGAGTGGGTTAGGGCTACCTTTTTATTCTGAAGTAGGTCATGGAGGTGGCTATTATGTGATCGCTGAAAAGATGCTTCCGCCGTTATTTTTAAAAGAAACGGAGGCGATGGCACTCTATTTTTCTTTTCAATCGCTGGAATTTGTTCCTACTCTGCCATTCAAAACCGAAACGGACTATGCGCTTGAAAAACTGTATCAGCATTTTTCTCAGGAAGCTCGAAAGAGGATTAAAAAAATGAATGGTCGGATTGCGTTTTGGAATCCTCCTCGTCAGAAACAGGCGCTTCATTTAGACGAGTTATTAGAAGCAGCAGTGGAGCACACGCCGATTACAATCGTCTATGAAAAAGAAGATGAGCTAATGGAAAGAATCATTCAGCCGATTGGGCTCTACAGTTCTCATGGATTTTGGTATTGTCCGTCCTACTGTTTTACGAGAAATGCGATCCGTTTATTTCGAGCAGATCGTATTAAACAGGTCGAGAAAACGAGGAAGGAAGCTGTAGATCTTCCGTTCCAGTCTGTTCAAGAATGGCTGTCCGAAGCGGAAGAAACAGGTGAAAAGTCAGTAAATTTTTTAGTGGAACTGTCGCGAACAGGGGTAAGAAAAGCCCAATCGATTGTTGATGTAGAGCGGTTTATTAAAGTAGAAGAAGATGGTAGCGGTTGGATTGAAGCGGTTGTTCCAGAACAGGAGCTTCCTTATTTTGTTCAAGTAATCTGGACGCTAGGCCCAGAAGCCGTTATTAAAGAACCGCAAGTAGCCATTAATCTGATTAAAGAAAAAGTGCAAGCAATGTGGACAAACTATGTGTAACGTGACAGTCGTTGTCACTATTATGAGCTAAACTAAAAGAAAGATACGAAAGGAGTTTGATAAGAATGAATGCTGTTAGCCAAATGAAAGAAACCGCATTTCACGAGTTAGAGGTTGGAATTCGGTCGATTGAGGGATTACTACATAAAGTAAGAGAGGACGACTATTCGTATCGACCATCTGAACAGATGCGCACGTTAGAAGAATTGATGCGCCATCTAGTAGCCATTCCCGAAGTCGATTTATGTATTATGCAGGAGCAAACACAGGAGCAGGTGCAACAAATAGAAAAGAAATACAATTCGCTTCCTACTAGTCAAGCAATGGTTGATGAAATGTATAAAGGGTTAGAAGCCTATAAGACGTATGTGTTTCAATTAAGTGATGACGACTTTTTGACAAGAAAAACGACAGCTTTTTATCTTGAAAAAGGAACGACACAGATTCAGTGGTTAATGGAAGTAGTCACTCACGTCTTCCATCATCGTGCGCAATTGTTTACTTATTTAAAGCAAAAAGGCTATGAGGTAACGATGTTTGATCTATATGTGTGATGGTAGGAAAAAGCAATGAAGAACCCGTCATTGCTTTTTCCACATGACGCTACACAAATTTGTGTTTAATAAAAAGTGAGATGACTTTTGTCATTTCGATAGTAGTTAAGTCGATCTTGCAATGTTCCGGTGTGATATTCGAATTTATGACCATCAGGATCGGTGAAATAAATGGACTGCTTGTCTTGTTCATCTCGCGTTCTTCCTTTTAAGATGGAGACTTTTAGTGATTTTAGTCTACGAACGGTGCTTTCAAATGCTTCTTCTTCAATTGAAAAAGCAATATGAGTGTAGGATTGAGCAATCTCGTTACGAGGGATTGCTTTTTCGACGTTCAGGGCGAGCCATATACCGTCTAAATCAAAGTAAGCCAGTTTTTCGCCTTTAACAAGTAAAGTGGCACCTAATACTTGTTCATAAAAATCAATCGATTCTTCAAGATTCGAAACAGAAAAAGTAAGATGATTAATTGGCATAAGAACCTCCAAGTCAATTGTTTTCCTAAATGGATCAATTTACAGTATACTGTAAATTGATTTTTGTGAATCTTCATCATTATAAATGCATACTTGTGATAAATACAATGGAGGGTGTAAAGTGACTGAAATCGTACGTGAATTGACTGAGGATGAGTGGGGTTCCATTGTGCACCTTTCAAAGGCTGTTGGGTGGGATTACCATAGAAAAGAAGTGGAAATGATTTTTAAAAACGGCACAGTGTTTGGAATTGACGACAATGAAAAACTTGTTGCTTGCGCGGCTCTTATTTCCTACGATGAAAAAAAGATTGGGTCGATCGGTATGGTCATTGTTCTTCCGTCCCATCAAGGAAAGGGACTTGGTCGTAAACTAACAGAAGCGTGTATGAATAGAAAAGCACAAACTCAATCACTTATGTTAATTGCAACAAAAGAGGGTGAATCTCTTTATCGAAAAGTAGGCTTTCAAACAACGGATACGATCGTGAAATATACAAGTAGTTCATTTGAATCCTTTAACGATTTCGTACATGCCCAGTCCTTTGAGCAATTCATGCTTAAAGATGTGGTCGATCTAGATGCGGCAGCATTTGGAGAGAGAAGAGAAGGATTTTTACAGGATCGTATTAAGCAAGCTAGTAAAGCCTATGTACGATACAAAGATGAAAAAATTGATGGCTATGGGTTAGCCTTCGATACCCCTTACAATCGAATAATCGGTCCACTCATTTGCAAAACCGATGAAGGGGCTATTGATATCATTCGTGCATTGCTAATAGGCTATTCGGGTCGGGTTCGAATCGATCTGCCTAAAAAGCGAGAACGTGTGGAGGCTTTTTTACAAAAATCTGGCTTTTCTCTCTCTGCTACGCCACCTTTAATGGTGAAAGGAGAACTTCCCGATCGCAACGGAACATTGATTAGTATTGCGGCACAAGCCTTTGGCTAACAGAAAGAGTCTTAAAGGAGAGAGTACGTAAATGAAAGTGAAAACGCTAAACGATTACCTTTCTTGTATAAATGTTGCACAGCAAAGCCCAACCCTTGCCTTTTTAAAAGAAATTTGTTTCTCTCATCTACAAACATTTCCATTTGAGAATATAAGCAAAATTTATTTTCATAAACAACAGATACCTCAATTCCTTGGTGACGTTGAAACCTTTCTTACTCATTATGATCGCTATGGATCTGGTGGCACTTGCTACATTCAAAATTCGATTCTCTATACGGTCTTGCAAGCACTCTCTTTTCATTGTTATCTTGTGAAATTAGGCGAGATTCATATGGGGATCATTGTAATAGTGAAACGTAAACACTATTATGTTGATTGTGGAGCTGCCGCACCTTTCTTTAACCCCATTTTGCTAGAAGATAAAGATACTCAGTCCCCGTCATTTGGGAGTGATGTCATTACCTTTTCTTATCAAGGGGATGGACACTATCACTACCAACGCTATCTAGATGGGAATAAAAGTGGAGATTGCTGGTCATTTAACGTAACTAAGTCAGCTAACTTCACTGATTTTGAGCAGCTCTTTCAAGACTCATTTAAAAAAGAAGCAACCTTTATGAAGCTATTTCGATGTCAGCTTTATCAATTAAATCAGAGACGTAGTGTATCGATTGTAAATAATATCTTCTCAATTCGATATGAATCAGGGAAAAAGCAGACGAGAACATTGGACGATCTAGACGAGTTAAAGCACGTACTCAATGAAGAATTTCATTTACCGCAATTACCGATTCAGCAATGCATTGAATTTCTGCATCAACAGAATCTAGTACTCTTTAAGTAAAAGGAAGGAACCTCACAAATGCCACTAGTGAAAAATATTACCGGAAAGCGTTGAACAAGGAATGATAATTGCAAGTGGGTGACTATGATCAAGTCGTTTCTTTTCATTTGTGCATGGCTTTTAATCCTTTTCATGGAAAAAAGGGGACAATTGAATCATGGATCGAATGTAAACTAGAGTTTCGGCTGATCATTAGAAAATGTTGAGCGTGTCAAGGTTATCATAGGAGCCACTCATCCATACGAAAAATGAGATGTTTAAGGAATTGACAGCCCCTCCGTTCACGTGCTACTGTATATTACAGATAAATAAGGTCTGTAATAACGTTTAAGGGTGAGAGGTATGAAATATTCAAAAGCAACGAATTACGCTTTGCATACAATGGTTTATTTAACAACGATGCCTCGCGGTAAGGCAACGGGTGTAGATGTACTAGCGAAGCAACAAGATGTCTCACCAACCTACTTATCGAAAATTTTAACAAAACTTGTAAAAGCAGGGCTAATTGAGTCAACACCTGGAGTGAACGGCGGCTATACCCTGAGTCGGAATGGCAAACAAATCTCTTTTTTAGATGTCATTCATGCGATTGAAGGACAGTCCGTTCTGTTTCGATGCTCTTCAGACCATGAAGATGCGATTCAAAGGAAAGGTTGTTTGATTGAAAAAGCAATGACGCGAGCAGAAGATCGGTTGAAAGAAGAGCTAGACAAAACAACAATTGCAGATATCGCTGATGAGGTAGGGAAGAGCCGCGAGTAGCGGTACTCTTTTTATTTAAATTAAAGATAAAACTAGTCTTTAATATCTACAATATCTATATAGGGAGATGAAGGAATGATTGATACAGTTATTATAGGTGGCGGTCCAGCTGGATTAAGTGCAGCGTTAGTTTTAGGAAGAGCAAAACGGAGCGTTTATCTGTTTGATGATGCTAACCCACGGAATCAAGTTACACAGCATTCACACGGGTATCTAACTCAGGACGGTGTGACGCCAACGCAGTTTAGACAAAAAGCCCTAGCAGATCTACGGAAATACCCTTCCATTAAATGGGGACAACAACGAGTGGAGACAATTAAGAAGCAAGACGATGGAACGTTTCGGGTTAATTCGGAAGGAACTGAGGTGATAGCTCGCAAAATTCTGCTTGCGACCGGGTTAAAAGACGTCTTGCCTGATGTTCCAAACATCCATGATTTTTATGGCACGAGTTTATATCCATGTCCGTTTTGTGACGGATGGGAGCTTAGGGATCAACCTCTGATTGTCATTTCTGAAAACGATCATGTAAGCATGTTTACGACACTAATCACGAATTGGAGTAGAGATGTTGTCTTAGCGACGAATGGAAAAAGCGTACTTTCAGCTGAACAAAAGGCATCATTTGCTTCAAGAAACATTCAAGTAGTAGAAGAGAAGATTCAAGCGCTCGAAGGAAAAGATGGTCAGCTGAAACAAATTCAGTTTTCAAATGGACGTGTAATAGAGCGGGCGGGAGGTTTTATTACGAGTACGCTAACGCAAGCTTCCCTTCTTGCTGATCGGCTTGGTTGCAAAGAAAATGAAAATGGTGGGTATGATACAGATGGTTTTGGTCAGACAACTGTATCAGGGGTGTATGCAACCGGTGATATGACAATGAATCAAGCCCCGCAACTTTTACTAGCCGCTGCAGATGGAAGTATGGCAGCAGCAGGCATTGTAAAAGCGTTGGCAGTAGAAGACTTCGAAATGAACTGATTCGTTTGTTAGGAAAGTAAAGTGCGAAAAACAATGCCACAGACAACACCGAGAATAACCGATAATAGGAAATGTTTTGTTAAAAAATAGACAATGCCTGTGGAAAGACATACGAGTAACGTTGGAACAGAAAGCATGGCAGTAGATTGAGGATTGAGCACTTGCTGTGCCAGTAAGGTTGTCAAAATGGCAATCGGCACATAATGAAAATATAGCTTTGCAAAAGGTGAAAATGAAACCCGTCCTAACCATTCCAAGCCAATGTAGCGGATGCTAAAGACTAAAAGACTTATTAGCGCAATTAATAGCCATTGATCAAGCATGAGCCTGCTCCCCTTTCTGAGTGAAAATGCCAACGAGTGGGGCAAGCAAGCCGACAAGTATAATGGTAAAGCCATTATTCGGAGCAATCCATTCAGCAATAATTGTAATGATGATAGCCGTGCCAACGGTTAACCAAGCTGCTTTATGTGTCAAAGCAGGGACAAGTAAAGCAGTGAACGCTGCTGGAAATGCTAAATCAAGCCCAAAACGAATGGGATCTATTTGATCGCCAACCCATACACCAATAAAGGATGAACTTACCCAAGCAGCATAAAATAGGAACGTCACAGTTAGGAAATAGCGGATATCAGTTCCATATTTAATAAATCGAGCTTTGGCAAGAAGGTAAGGTTCATCGCTTATACCAAAGATGCCGAAAAAACGCCATGGTTGCTTCACTTTTTTTAAATCTCTTGCTAAATCCATTCCATAAAGAAAATCGCGCAAGTTTAATAGAAAAGCAGCGAATAAAATTGCTGGTATGGTAGCACCAGCGGCATACATGGCGACTGCGACCAATTGAACAGAACCGGCAAAAATAAGCATAGACATGACGGTAGCGGTTAAAATGGTGAAATCTGCTTGATGAGCGAGAACACCGTATGATATGCCATACGAACCGATCGCAATAGCGATCGGTAGCCCGTCAACGATAGCGGCTTTTGTTGATGAATTCTTCATAACCTAGACCCCTTTAGGTGAGATGTTATATACTTAAAGTAACCTTATTGTATATTATAATATACTTTAAGTCTATTATAATTATATGGTGGCGATAAAGTTGGAAGAAAAAGTTGCTCAACAGATTGGCGAGCGAGTTCGTCAGTTACGAATGAAACAGGGCTATAGTCTTGAGGCGTTTGCTAATAGAATTAATGTAAGCAAGTTAACGTTGATGAAGGTTGAAAAAGGAGAGGGCAACCCTACACTATCTGTTGTTTGGAAAATAGCTAACGGGCTAAGTGTGCCGATTGCTTCATTATTAATGGTTGAAGAAGGAGTTGAACTTTCTCGAAAAAAACAATCACTTGAATTAGCAAGTTCTGATAATCAGTTTATTGTTGAACCGATGTTTCAAAAAAACCATTATGAGCTTTACCGTGGCTATTTAAAACCAGGCGCGATTTACCAGTCAGACGCCCATCCTAAAGGGGTAAATGAATGTATAACAGTCATGACGAATGAACTCATTGTACGTATAGAAGATGAAGCTTATCATTTACAAGAACATGACGCCATACGCTTCAGTGGAGATAAGATTCATCTGTATGAGAATCCAACCGATCAACTAACAGTACTTCATTTTGTTATTTCTTATGAAGGATGATAATCGAAATCATCCTTTTTGACATGTGCAGGGGAAATAAGAATCATGTCGAAAAGATAATAATGGAGAGATCGCTTATAAAAATGTAAGTAGTAGAGAGGAATTAGACAAATGATAAAAAATGTAGCTGTTTTTTGTGGGTCTGCCAGTGGGATAAATCCCATTTATATAGAAGAGGCAAAGCGCTTAGGAACATTGCTTGCAGCGCAAGACCGTGGACTTGTTTATGGGGGTGCACAGGTAGGATGTATGGGAGCGATTGCCAATCAAATGTTAGAAAAAGGTGGTCATGTGCATGGCGTTATTCCTAAGAAATTAATGCGTGTAGAGGTTGCACATCATCATCTCAATCAATTAGATGTTGTTGATACTATGCATGAGCGCAAAGCAAAGATGGCAGAGCTATCTGATGCATTTATCGCTTTACCTGGGGGAGCCGGGACGCTAGAAGAATGGTTCGAAGTTTTTACATGGGCTCAACTTGGCTATCACCAAAAGCCTTGTGCCGTTTTAAATGTAGCAGGGTTTTATGATCCGTTTCTTACAATGATTGATCATACGATTGAGCAAGGCTTTATGAATCCCAAATATAAAGAGTTAATCATTGTCGCTAATTCCCCAGAAACGTTATTAAAACAATTGGATGCTTATGAGCCAATCTCTATTTCAAAATGGAGTGAAGGATGAGCACGAGTGTCATCGCTTTTCAAGAAACAGGAGATCCGTTGCAACCATTACTTTTTTTTGTTCATGGTGGAGGGGTTAGCAGTTGGATGTGGGAAAAGCAACTAGCTGCTTTTTCCTCAGCCTATCATTGTCTTGCTGTAGATTTACCTGAACATGGAAAGAGTAAAGGCGCGTTTTCGATCGAAGAAAGTGCCATGTCTTGTCTACAGCTAGCAAAAGAGAAAGCAAAGGGACAGCCCGTCCATCTTATTGGATTTTCTCTTGGTGCGCAAGTTGTTATCGACATGTTAAGTAAAGACCCTCTTTTTTTTGAAACGGCGATGATTAACAGTGCGCTTGTTAACACGACTCCTTTCGTTCGTATAGGGGGATTACTAGCGTTGCAAGCATCTTATCCACTTGCGAAGTATCGTACATTCGCGAAAGCACAGGCAAATGTGCTCTACATACCAGAGGAACAATTTGATCGCTATTTCGAAGAATCAAAGCAACTGAAACGTTATACATTGATACGAGTGATGCGAGAAAACTTATCTTACCTATTACCAAGCTCTTTCTCATCTGTAAAAACAAAAATGCTTGTTACAGTCGGCGAAAAAGAAAACCGAATGATGAAGCGATCATTAACGGAAATAAAATATGCGAATGAATTCTGTCAAGATCAAGTGTTTAAAGGTGTCGGCCATGGCTATAGTTTGGCAGATCCACAGGCCTTTAATACCGTCTTACTTAACTGGATAACAGGTGAAAGGTGGTAGAGAGTGAACATTGAAAAGGGAAAACAAAATTGTAACTTTGATTGCCGCTAAAACAGAAGAGCAATGGAAGCGACAAGGTGTTTATGATGTATTTGAACGATATGAACAATGGGGCCACTCTGACAGAAGTGGGGACCTTTATACGTTTTTTATGAATAAGAAATGAGCATGTTCCTTCCCGTTCGTTCTTAAGGAACGGGCTCGTTTTAGTTGAAATAGAGAGTCTAAAATCCCATCTTGAACATCGACATACGGTCTTTGACAGTCGTTAACTGGATTTAACAGATAGCCAATGATGATCATGGAAATTTGCTGGAACGTAAAAAGGGTTTTTATCTTTTGAAGCGAATAGTGTAGTAAAGAATGAATGTTGATTCAATATATTCTTATTAGCTAAGCAAATAAAATTATTTAACAGGGTGGATTTATTTACTTATGCATATCGAAATTATGGAACGATATCAGTTGGATCGTAAAAAGATTGAGGATGATGGAATCGAGTATTTAACTAGTCTAGAAAACAAAATGGATTTTGAACAAGTGGTTTTGTTAGTAGGTACTTTTTTTGATGAAAAGGAAGCAAGGAAACAAATGGCAACCTATTGTATGAAGGTAACAGATTATGCATGTGTGAAAGCAGCTTTTGAATACACATCACTATACAACTTGGAAGAAGAACAAGGAATGTTATTTGAACGGTACCAGGATGATCCGTTATTAAAAGGTCATATCCTAGTCTACGACCTTGCCAGAGAATCGAAGAAATCGAAAGGCAAAACGTCACACATTATGGAAGCAGCACGAACACTATACGGACAAGTTCATGATGATTCGTTAAAACTTAAACTTGATTTAATTTTACAATATGAATTATTAATTAATGATCAGCATACTGTGGAGAAGTTTTATGAAAGCATGGTAATGAAATTAAGAAACTTGGATCCGAGCTATGTAAAGACCGTTTTACTAACAAGGCTCGTTCATTATTATTCACGTTCATTGTTCATGGATTCAGATGATTGGGAGGAAGCAGAAAAGAATTGCCTTGCCAACATTGTCAATCCATTGGCACCACCATTTTTCAAAGGAAGCGCCCATCAAATCGCTGGTTATATTTTGGCGTTTTCAAGTAAAATCGAATGCAGTTTGAGTCATCTATGGAAAGCAATTCATTACTATGAAGTGTCAGAAAATTTCGATGCTGCAAAGAGAGTAACGACCACTGTTATCCCTTTTTGCTTAAACTTACATAAAAAGCAGATGCCTAGTAAAATTAATTTTCATGAAATTGATAAAGTAGAACAGGCACATTATTTTATTTTGCATAATGAGAGGAGTAAAGCCGTTTGTCTGTTACAAGACATTATAACGTCTGATTCATCTCATTTTAAAGCGAATCTGTATTGGGCTTTTCTAAAGCGAGATCTTTCTCATCTGATGAGGCTTGCATGTGACTACAATCGAAATGCGTTTGAATTAAACTTAATTAAGCTTTTTGCAAATAGACTGTAAGCACGTTCTAGCTTGTCGGCATAACGATGAGCTTTTTTGTTTAATTATGATTAGAAAAGTGTGAAACGGGAATTGGTAGGTTGAAAAAGATGAAAAGAGAGGTTTTGCTGATGGAAATCGTTCTTCTATGTGGAAGTCTTCGCAAGCAATCATATAACCGAAAATTGTTGAACACGATTAAGGAGCATGCCCCAAGTCATTGGACGTTTACTGAAATAGCCATTGACCGTATTCCTTTTTACAATGCTGATGTGGAAGAACGTCGCGTTCCAGACGAAGTGACAGTACTAAAAGAAGGATTGACACGTGCTGATGGTGTGATCATTGTTTCACCAGAATACAACAACGGTATGCCAGCGGTTGTGAAAAATGCGTTGGATTGGGCAGCCAGTCCGCCACAGGAATCGCCTCTCCCTAAAAAGCCGATTGCTCTTGCAGGAGCGTCACCACAAGGAGCAGGGACAGTGCAGGCTCAAACTCAGCTAAGACAAACTCTAATTGCCATTGATGCTTATGTGATGTCTGGTCCGAAACTATTAGTTGGACAAGTGCATACGCGTGTTGAGGTTGAAGACGAACAAATCACAGAAGAGGGAACGGTTAAGCGTATTAAGAAATATGTAAAGGCATTTGATGAGTGGATAACCACTTTAAGCGAATAAGGAAAAGAAAGTCTAACGCACTCGTAGTTAGGCTTTTTTTTTTTCAGATCGACGAAGTCATCAATCATCCATTCGCATAAAGCGAGTTTCACAATACTTTCATAAAAAACGGTATTACTGCGACATGCTTCATCCATAAACAATAAACGAATACTATTCCTTTACCTTTGGCCATAGGACATGACCGACATAACAATGTTAAATGAAGTGGTTCATAGGCGTGACCTAAGGATGGTTTTTTAGGAAAGAACATACGTATGTTCGTGTTTATGGTAAAATAAGTCGTTGTTAAGAAAAGGAGGTCAAGATGACAGGAAAAACACATCTTATTGGTGGAGTCGTTGCTTGTCAAGCAGCTGACATCTTTTTGTTTCAGAACGAAGGGCAGTTTAGCTATTATGCTGCTGGACTTATTGGGGCTCTTATACCCGATATTTGTCATACTCACTCAAAGATTGGGCGGAGGCTTCCAGTCTTATCAAAGGTTGTTAGCACACTGTTTGGTCATCGAACGTTTACACACAGCTTGCTCTTTCTCTTGCTCATCAATCTAGTGTTTCTTTATTTTTTCCCGGAACAAGAAGGATTGCGTATGGGTTTTTTAATTGGTATGATCTCGCATTATGTACTTGATGCACTCACGGTTAGAGGCATCCGTCTGCTTTATCCAGCAAATTTCCGCTTCCGTCTTGCTCGTCTTAGAACAGGTGGTGTAGTAGAAAGTATCTTACTTGGGCTATTCGTTTTAACGATTTGCTTCCTATACATCGGCTATCAATAAAATTCTTGTAAACTTCTTATTTATATTGATTATTAATTAATATTTGTTATAATTAATTAAGTGTCAATCGTATAGAAGTAAGAAGATTGGAGAATAGTATGGATAACTCCTTTGAAAGGAAGCAGTCAATGAGCGGCGAAAAGGTAATGGAGCTTAAAGGCATTACATATAAGGTTGATGAGACAATTATTCTTAAGGAATTAACAGGATCGTTGAATAAAGGGAAAATTACGAGCATCGTGGGGCCATCAGGAGCTGGGAAAACGACTCTATTTCGCTTATGCAATGGAATGAGAACACCAACGACTGGAACTATTTTATTCAATGGCGAAAAGCTTGAAACATACGGACCTTCCGCATTGCGTAGAAAAATCGGCATTGTTATGCAACAGGCTACGATGCTAACGGGCACAGTAAAAGAAAACTTACTACTGCCTCTTACGCTAGCGGGTCAACAAATAAGTGATGTAACGATAAAACAATCATTAGAAGAAGTAGGGCTGTCAACGACGTTAATCAATCAACAGGCAAAAGAATTATCAGGTGGTCAACAACAGAAGCTATCCATTGCCCGCACGTTGTTAAATCAACCAGAAGTATTGCTATTAGATGAAATTACGTCGTCGTTAGACCGTGTATCGGTTCAAGAAGTTGAACGTCTGATTGTAACGATTAATGAAAGCTATGGCACAACCATCTGTTGGATTACACATCAAATTGAACAAGCTAAGCGTTTGTCTCACGATAGCTGGGTCATGATGGACGGGGAATTAGTCGAACAAGGAACGGTGGAGTTGTTAACAAATCCTAAAGATGACCGGGTGAAGGCGTTTCTCCAGGAGGAGTTTGTATGAATGTAACAACCCTGGCTCTTACTCTTATTTTTGTTCTGATACCGTTACTATTGTCTCAAGTGCTAAAGTTAGGCTTAAATCGTGACATCCTTGTGGCTACAATACGTTCAATTATTCAACTACTTGCTGTTGGCTACATTTTACAATTCGTTTTTGATTCAGAAAGCTATCTGTATATATCACTGATGATTGTGTTAATGATTACAGCTGCAACACAAAATGCAAGAAAAAAAGGGAGAGCGATTCGTGGAATTACTTGGAAACTAATTGTGACGTTTCTGACGATTCAAACTCTTACTCAAGGTATCTTATTAGGGTTACACATTACACCTGCAACGGCTCAATATATTATACCGATTAGTGGAATGGTTATTGGAAATTCCATGGTGCTAGGGATCTTATTTTTAAATCGATTTACTGCGGAAGTGGAATCGAAAAAAGATGAGGCTGAACTGATTCTAAGTTTAGGTGGGACACCAAAACAATCCATTCAGAAGCAATTAATTTCTTCCATTCAGGCTAGTACAATTCCTACAATAGAAAGTCAAAAAACGATTGGGCTTGTCCAATTACCAGGAATGATGAGTGGACAAATTATTGCTGGGGCTGATCCAGTTCAAGCCGTACTGTTCCAATTGCTCATTTTATTCCTATTGTTAACAACTGCAATTGTCACAAGCATTATGCTTGGTTTCTTATCCTACCCTACATTGTTCAACGAACGAATGCAGTTCATGCGTTAAAGAATAAAAAGACACGGCATCATGCCATGTCTTTTTATTCTGCTTGTCGCTTAAACGATTCAATTAACTGTAAAGTCGGTTCTAAATCTTCAAGCGTAATTTGATGCGCGTCTTTCTTGTGTTTCATGATTGCTTCTAAGGCATGGTAAAAGTTACTGTAAATATACAAATGCTTGTTTTCATCAATAGAGTAACTATTCATGTACTCTTTGATTCTTTTTTCCATTGTCTTTTCGAGAAAGTGTAAACCGTCTGATTTCGTTTGGAACTCATTTACATCCCTCCTACTTATCCACTTCCCATAGTAGCGAGTGTTGAAACAAAAGGGTGGGTGCTCATTTACTTCTTATTAAAGTGAAATCCTTGGTTATTGAGTGACTTACTTGTTTGTGGAATTCCTTTATCGTGACTATAATAACGAGCCACTGTTTCCGTCCATGTTTTTTGAATAGGGCGAGACTGCATGTATGTTTTCATTTTGTCTTCATAAGCTCGGATGTGTGGCAATTGATCGTGTTGATAGGCGTCTTGATGGTAAAACGAATCAATGGGCAAACGTGGTTTTAAGTCATTTTCTTCAGCAGGGTGACCAATGACAAGCCCAACGATAGGAAAAACGTATGTTGGTAAATCTAATACGTCAATAATTTGATCTGATTTTGTTCGAATGGCTCCAATTGGAACAATACCGAGGCCAAGAGATTCAGCAGCGGCAATGGCATAGCCCATCGCAATTCCCACGTCAGTTGTGCCTACAAGCAAAGTATCGACATTTTCTGTAGCCTCAAAGGTTTGTCCATTTTGTTCTAACGCTTGATGTATTCGATGAAAATCTAAATTAAATGAGAGAAAAACAGGTGCCTGGTCAATCCACGGTTGACCAATGATGTCAGAAATCTGCTTTTTTTTCTGTTGATCGGTCACACCAACAATGCTGAGTTGTTGTCCATTTCCCCAAGTAGGCGCCGCTTGAGCCGCCTGAATTATAGTTTGAAGCTGTTCTTCTTCGATAGGATTTGGTAAGTAGTTTCGAACAGAATAGTGATTAGTCAATACAGATATGGTTTCATTCATTTGTTATCCCTCCTATAGCTGTTATACCAAAAAAAGAGAAGCGACGCATGCAATGAGGATTCTATGCTATGATTTCAGTAATTTATGAACGAAAAAAAACGACGAAGCGTTTATTTCGTCGTACTAGTGTGATTGTCAAGAATGGCGGCTGTGAGGATGGTTAGTAACTCTTCTGATAAAGGTGTGTCATGACTCATGGCTGCAATGCTTTCTTCTTCTATATCGTCTGAGACATTACGCAGTCCATGTCCCATTTGATCAATTAAGTAGAGCTCGCTATCCTGATTCGCTTCATGTAGTAGATAAGCATCATCAACTGGTATTTGCTGGTCGTTGTTTCCATGAATGATGTATGTGGGAAACGTAGCCTGTTCAATTAATTCAACTGGGCTGACCGCCATCCATGAGGACAAAAACGGTTGAACATTTTGGTTGAAAAGGGATTCAAGCTCTAGGCTAACCTCTTGGACAAGATCTCCCTGTACAAGCTGTTCAATAATATCTGCAGATTCTTGTAGGAGCTCTGGTGTAATAAACGGATCATTTTCTAACTGCTCAACTAATATTTCATCAATGGTTCTTCCAGCACCAGCAACGGAAGAATACGACTGAACTCCTTCTTGGAGTGCTGCTCCTAAGCCAACTAGTGCTCCCTCGCTATGTCCGATCAGATGGACAGAAGAAAACGATTCCTGTTCTTGTGCATAACGGAGCCAAGCTTGTGCATCAGTAATATAATCATCAAAGCGGGTTTCTATACTATTTGGCGCAAGGGAGAGATTATCGCCTATACCTCGTTTGTCATATCGAATGGTTGCGATACCATGGTCATTTAAGTGCTCTGCCATACGCTTTAAATTATCATTTCGTCCAGGCATTAAATAAGAGTTTCCGTGTTTATCTGTCGGTCCAGAACCAGGAAGGATAAGTGCAACAGGTATGTCGCTCGAATCGTTCTCTGGTACATCTACCTTTGCTTTTATAAGCTCAGTTGACTCAAGCGAAATCTCTGTTAATTGCTCTTCTTCCATGTAACGCAGTTGGAAGGGGAGGTTTTGGCCAAGTTGAGTAAATTCTCCTTGGATGTTATCGCCATCCCGTTCACCAGAAAATAGAATCGTTTGATCTTGTATGGTTGTCTCCAATGAAAGTGTATCATGGTCTGCATTGACCACGTTAAAAGGTTCATCAAATATCCCTTGAATTGGAATCGATAACGTTGCTGTCTCATTTTCAACAGATATTTCAATTGGGAGCGGTTGCATAGGAATGACAATTTCGCCTTCCCATGTACCTGCAAATGCCTCCAGTGGGTTGATTCCAGGCTCTTCAATCGTTTCTTGTTGACAGGCAGTGAGAAAAACAAATAAAAAAACACAAGATGTGTAGAAATAGGATGGTTTTTTCATCCACAAGTCCTCCTTCACATGTTCTAATGGCTTTATGTACAGAATTAAAGCGTAATCAATGAGACGTTACTTCGTCAAGTGTCTAGTAGATAGATTCGGTGCGTATCGGTAGAGTCCTTGAAATTTACTAAAAGTTTACAGAAAAAAGATACAGGTAATAGTCTAAGAAAAGAGGGACTAACATGAAAATTCCTTTTAGGGTCGGTGTAGTAAGCTGGATTGTCTTGCTCAGTTATTTCGTTTATGAGCCGTTTGCCATTCGAGCTTCTCTTGCCCCGTATTCTTATTTATCTCAACCAATGAGTGACTTAGGAATAACAGAGTGCGGTGTGGGCACTTATCCGTGGGCTGACTATTTTATTTGCTCACCGCACGCACCAATTGTAAATAGTCTTTTTCTTTTAACTGGAATGGTTCTTTTAATAGGGTTGTGGAGTGTGAAAGAAAGACTAGAGTTGAGCAGAATAGGAAGAGTTGGGTTTGCCTGCCTGTTCCTTTTTGCAGTGGGCTATAGCTTTAGCGTTATACCAGCAAATGTAAGTTTTGAATGGCATACGTATCCGGCGTTAGTAATGATCGTAGTGGCACCTGCTCTTTTTTGTATCAGTGTAAAACTAAATAAAGGAAAAATGCTAACCATTATAAGTGCAGGACTATTGACGATAATCAAAGTAGGCATTATAGCTGTCGCTTTTCTTCCAATTGAATGGGGTGGGTTACTCCAACGCTTATTCTACTTCGTCTTTTATTGTTGGGGCCTTGGAATGATGGTTCGATTGAAAGGAAAATAAGAAAAATGAAAAAACCAAAGGCCTCAAGTAAAGTAGACCTTTGGTTTTTTTTATTTTTTGCGAAGCAGGATAAAGACAACCAGCGCAAGTTGGATGGCAATACAAAGGACGGTTACGACGATAATACTTGGCATACTGTTCTCTACTACAATCGCTGAATAAGCCCATATGAACACGAGAGGATAAAAGATATCTCGATATGAAAAAGCAATCATGACAGCAAGTAATGTCCCAACGAGAAGCATAATGATCGTCCATGGTACTTCACTCAATCCTAAAAAGGTTGTGGTATCGCTTTGTACAAACCATGTAAATACATTGACAATGGTAGCAACAGATACCCAGCCGAGATAGATGGAGAAAGGCAAGCGATCGTACCAGCGAAAATCAAGACGATTGATCTTGAAGTAAATGACAATTAATGTGAGTAGCAATCCAATAATAATAATGACCGACAGGAAGACCCATTCCTGTGTAAATGCAATAATCCATAAACCATTTAAAAGAAAGTTCGCTGGCAACCAATAACCAATGCGGGTGTAAATCTCTCCGCTCCAGCGATTCACAAAGAAGATTCGCATAATCCAAATGAATAAGAGAAAATAAATAATTCCCCAAATGGAAAAAGCAAATCCTGCGGGTTGAATCAATGCTTGGTCTTGATTCGCAACAGTGCCAACATTTGTCGCAGACATATAATTTGTCACAATCATAAAAGCAAAAAAGAGTAAATAGATAACGCCTAAGCGTGTGGTTTGTTTCATGGTGGCCCTCCTTCTACTATTCCTATTTATCTCTATTCACCCTTTTATTTCGACATAAACGTCGGATTGTAAATATTTTTTAATGAAACAGCCATAATTGTTCTATTAAGTTACTTTTCATTCATCCACCTATGTAATTGTTCCTTGGAATCAGAGGCAACATTTTCAGATAAACGTGCACACGCAAGGATGGGAAGCCAATTTAATACTTCTTCTTCATTTAAATTCCCTTTCGCACAGTAAAGGTATAAGTAAAGTGTGGCCAGCGCTTTAGAAATGCTTGCGTACAGTAAGTAAGAGCGACAGGCATCAGCGCAGGGAAAGCCAATACTCGCATCTACCCAATCGATCATACTTATTCCTTTTTTTGTTTTAATCAGATTAAAGAAATGAAAATCTCCATGACAGAGACTCTGGGAAGTCGATGATTCGACGAGCTGTTGTAAAAGATTTAGGAGATGATGCTTTCTGGAGGAAGAGAGATCATCTACTTGATGAATTTGGCGTTCTATCTTTTGTGGCATTAATTCTATTTTTTCTGTCTTTTTTAGTGGGATTCTATGTAGGTGATGTTGTTGCTTAACTGCGGTTAACATACATTGATCCAATGTGTCTAGAGCTTTCCAGCAATCTGTACCCAATGGTTCTCCATCCACATAGTCAAGAATTAAAGCGTGTTGTAGTTGATACGAAGTAATGCGGTGAACACCAGGAACAAAGAGATTAAGTTGATGTGCAAAATGATGATTTCGATATTCTTTTTCAACTTCTTCAGCGGGTAAATGAGGATGGTATAATTTGATAGCGAAATTTCCTTGGCGGTAGAGAGTAGCTGTATTCCCAAACGCAAACGGCTTCCCTAACGTTGGGTGTGTAAAATCAGTCTCAGCATTTGGTTTCTTTTTTCATTAAAAAGCAAAAGATCTTCTCTGGCTTGTGTTAATAAAGCAGCATAGGTATTGTCCATAATGTTGCACTCCTTTCGACTTATCTTCAGTTAATCACATAGCAGGTTATTTGGACATGGTTGTCGACTACTGTTTCTACGTATAAAGCAGACCATGTATCTTCTGAAATAATTGTAAAAAGAAACAGCCAAGCTAGCTACCTCGGCTGTTTGTATTATTGGGAAAGCATAGGATCAATTTTTTTAGTAAGTTGAACGCGATCTACTTTTTTGTCGTCCATATCCAAGATCTCGAAGCGTAGTTCCTTATAATCAAGTTGTTCTCCAGCTGTAGGCAAATAGCCGAATTGCTGAATCAGGAAACTGGCTAGATTATCTTCTTCTTCTGGGATGTTGACATGAAAGACGTTATTTAATCGACGAAGGGAGATTTTGCCGTCGCAGACAAGACGTGAGTCTGACTGTTCTTCAATTAAGACATCGTCAACATCTGTTTCATCTTCAATATCTTGGCCAATCATCGCTTCAATTAAATCTTCATGTGTAATGATCCCTTCTGTCCCACCGTATTCGTCTAATACAATGGCAAAATGCTTCTTTTCTTGTAACATTTTTTGGAAGACACGGTTGACTGGATGAAATTCATAGACATAGAGTGGCTGTAAATCTGCCATTTCTTTAAGGGGTTTTGTGGGTTCTTGGCTCCATTTCAATACAAACTTTGAATGGAAGACACCGATTATATGGTCAATATCCTCTTCGTAAACAGGGTATCGTGTATATTGGTTGTTCAATATGATTTCTTTTGCTTCTTCAAATGTACTGTCGGCTGGTAATCCTTGTACGTCAATTCGTGGTGTTTGTAGAACATCTGCCACATTTAGCTGTTCAAAGTCGAGCATCCCTTTTAAACGATACACTTCATCATTTTTGAACGTACCTTCTATATGACCAATATCCACCATTGCACGCATTTCCTCTTTCGAAAAAGTCGCTTCTGTCCCGGCATTTTTGCCAAGCAATCGAATGACAAGACGTGTAAATGCATTAAGAAGAAAGGTAAAAGGCTTTAAAATTTTCAATAATAAATTGGTAAGCGGGTATACAGCATAGGAAATTTTCTGTGGGTAAGCCGCAGCCACAGATTTAGGGAGTACTTCTGCGAAAATGATAATTAAGACTGTTAATACACCAGTCGCAATACCGACATTTAACCCATAATCAATGGCAACAATGGTTACAAGTGATGGAAGAATAATATTTGGGACGTTATTTGCAATAAGGATGCCTGGAATGAATTCTTCCGCGTTATTTACTAGCTTTAATAAACGCTCGGATTTTTTATCTCCTTGAGCCGCTTTCGTTTGTAGTTTAATTTTGTTTGTTGCAGTTAGAGCCGTTTCACTACCAGAAAAGAAACTTGATGCAATAAATAAAAGGATAATCGCAACGAATATCAAGATGTTTCCTCCAATTTTAAGTTGTCAGTTGTAACAGACTTCAGTAATGAACCATTGTACCAAGAAAACAGGCAGATGAAAAGAATGAAGAATAGAATGTTTTCGTTAGTGTTCGTTATTTAAAAACGTTTATACGTAATGTAGTTGTGGTTAAAAGGGATATAGTGTTGAAGTAGATTCATGGTAAGATGAAGAAAAGTTTGAAACGAAATGGAGTCGGTAGCGTGATTCACTTTTATCTCGGAAGAAGTGGCAGTGGTAAGTCGACGAAACTTAAAAAAGAAGCGATCGACCAGCTAAATCGCTTTCCTATTGAAGGGCCTGAACAGCTGTTTCTTGTTCCAGATCAAATGTCTTTCCAAGTTGAATATGAGCTTGCAAAAAAGTCAGGAGGATTTTCTAAGTTAAGTGTTCTAAGCTTGCAGTCATTAGCAGAAAGAATTCTTGTAGAAACGGATCAACAAGAGCTACCGTTGCTTGACCGAACAGGCATGCATGTTTTGCTTAGGAAAATCGTTGAAGAACAAAAGGAAAAGTTGCGGATTTTTAAGCGTTCAAGTCATGCAACCGGTTTTGTTCAAGAGATGGAACAAGTCATTATAGAGCTCCGTCAGCAAGAACTAACCGCAGATGCGTTTTATAAAGCAAGTAGGAATCAGTCACCATTGATTCAAGACAAAATGCATGATATCTATATCGTCTATAAAGGGTTTGAACAAGCTTTTCAACAGCGGTTTACGGACAAAGAAAATCAACTTAAGCATGCTACGGACGTATTGGCAACGTCAAATGTTGTAAAAGATGCGGTCATTTATGTGGACGGGTTCTATGATTTTAATAAGCTAGAGCGTCGGTTTTTAACGACACTGTTTAAAGAGGCATCGTCTGTACAGATTGCATTAACGTTAGACAAGGATGCAACATTGGATACGTTTTTCTACACGAATGAGACCTATCAAAGGTTAGTAGAAACGCTTCAACAACAAGGTTTATCTTATAAAACGAGTTGGTTTGAACCGAGCTTGCGATTTAAGAGAAAAGGCATTGCATCATTAGAAGAAGCGCTCGTGTATCAAGATCACGAAAAGCGAGAAAATGACGGCAGTGTCCAGTTAGTAGAAGCGGTAAATCGACGGGTTGAAATAGATGCACTTGCCCGTTCCATTCGGTCTTATGTACGAACGGAAGGCTATCGATATTCAGACATTGCCGTTGTAACCAGGGACTTAACTCTTTACAGTGATTTAATTGAACGAATCTTTCCGATGTATGACCTGCCGTTTTTCGTTGACCAGACAAAGCCAATGATTCATCATCCATTAATTGAGTTTATTCGCTCTTCCTTAGAAGCTATCATGCAGCGTTATCCTTATGAAGCGCTTTTTCGTGCTTTCAAAACCGATTTATTTATTCCACTTGATGAAGATTCGATACGCTTTCGCGAACAAATTGATCAGTTAGAAACGATTGTTCTCGCGCAGGGAATAAAAGGAAAGTTATGGTCAACGGATGTAGAATGGCGAGTGAAAACCGCACGACATGGATATGAGGATGAGCCAACAGAGGAAGAAATGGAAACGAATCACGCTGTAAATGAATTGAAAAACCAATTAATCGCACCTCTTAATCAGTTAGAGAAGCAGATAAAGCAAAGTAAAACTATTTTCGAGATGAGTCGAGCCCTTTATACCTTCTTTGAAGCTTTATCTATTCCTGACAAGATAAATCAGGTAAAAGAACAAGCGGAAGCGGAAGGGGCTATTCAACTAGGTAGTGAATATCAACAAGTGTGGGACGGAGTCATACGAATTCTAGATCAGCTTGTTGAAATTGGTGGAGACAATGCCACAACGCCCCAAGCGTTTCTTAAGACATTAAATGCTGGTTTTGAGAATATGAGCTTTCGAATGGTGCCACCGGCGATTGATCAAGTAACAGTCGGTGATATGGAGCGATCCCGCTTGCCAAAAGTACGCGTAACATTTGTCATCGGTGTAAATGAAGGTGTGATTCCATCAACGCCTAGAGACAAAGGGATTGTTAGTGCACAGGAGCGCCATGAACTTAAAGAAAAGGGCGTCTCTTTCGGTTATAGCTCGTTTGATCGAATTTGGCATGAACATTTTTATGCGTATATAGCGCAAACAAATGCGGAAGAAAAACTGGTTGTCTCTTATGCTTTAGCTGATGAGGAAGGGGCAGCCTTATTACCTTCCCCGCTCATTCGCTATATAAAAGACACACTTGATTCTGTTCCATTCACCTTTGTCCAAAATGAGGCCGATGCAGTTAATGAGAATCATTCGATTGAATATGTATCACATCCGAAGCAAGCTTTTATGGAACTCATCCGTCAGCTTCAAAAATGGAAGCAGGGTGAAACAATTGATTCCATTTGGTGGGACGTGTACCACTGGTTCATTCAGCAGGAACATTGGCAGAGTCGTTTGAAAATGGGGTTGCAAAGCCTAGATTATGCATATAAAGAAGTGCCATTGCCCATCGAAAAAGCAAGGGACTTATATGGTTCGGAGCTCGTGATGAGCGTAAGTCGTATGGAATTATTTAAGCAATGTTCGTTCCGACATTTTAGTCAATATGGGTTGAAATTAAAAGAAAGAGATGTTTATAAATTAGAAGCATTTGACATCGGTGAGTTGTTTCATATGGTGCTGAAATTGATGTCCACAAAGCAAAAGGATCGTAATAAGACATGGAAGAAGCTATCGTACGACGAGTGCCGTGAGATGACAATAGCGGCAGTGGAAGAAGTCGCTCCTATTATTCAAAGGAAGATTTTACTAAGTACAAGTCATTATCAGTATATTACTGACAAATTAAAAGAAATTGCGCTAAACGTAACAGAAGCACTACGTCAGCAAGCGTTACTCTCGAAGTTTGAGACAATTGGGCTAGAGGTTGCCTTTGGTCCACAGACGAATTTGTCCCTCCCTTCGTATTCACTTGAACACGGTATGAATATGACCGTACGAGGGAGAATTGATCGGATTGATCAAGCAAAAGTTGATGGACAATCTTACTTAAGTATCATTGATTATAAATCAAGTGCAACAGCGCTTGCTTTCTCTGACGTAATAGAAGGGCTATCCTTGCAAATCCCTGTTTATTTAACGGTTGCATTAAAGGGTTCCAAAGCATGGTTAGACGAACCGTCACAAATTGGCGGCATGTTCTACTTCCATATTCACAACCCGGTGCTAGAAGATGCAGAACACGCAGAAGAAGAACGCCTAAAAGCATTTAAGTTAAGTGGGTGGATGCCTAAGGATCGTCAACTAGCAACGCTCTTTGATCAGTCGCTAGAAGAAGCAGCGAAGTCGAAAATTGTGCCAGTAGAATTTAAAAAAGATGGCACCTTTCATAGTCGCTCAAAAGTCGTAACAGAGGATGATTTTCGCACACTCTTTGCATACACGGAACAAAAGATTGTTGAAATTGGCAATGACATTGTTAGTGGAAAAACAGAGGTGAAGCCGTTTCAACGTGAGAATGGTCATGTCGCTTGTAGCTTCTGTCCAATGCAAGCAGTGTGTCAATTTGACCCGACGTTACCTGGCTATGACTATAACGAAATTTATAAGAAAACGCATCGAGATGCACTTGAAGAGATGCGCGACATTCTTGATGAAGGAGAGGGTGAAGATGCCTAAATGGACGTTACAAGAAAAGCCAGCAGATGTTAGCTGGACGGATGAACAGTGGCAGGCGATCTCTCTTAAAGGTGGAAATATTCTTGTCGCAGCAGCAGCAGGTAGTGGGAAGACTGCTGTTCTAGTTGAACGAATTGTTAAGCGAATGATTGATCCAAATGATGAAGCTGAGATGGATCGATTACTAGTTGTAACATTTACAAAAGCAGCCGCAGCAGAGATGAAGGCACGTATTGGTAAACGGATAGAAGAGGAGTTAAGTGTTCGTCCTACACCTTATTTAAAACGCCAGTACCGTTTATTAAACCGAGCCACAATATCCACCCTACATTCCTTTTGTTCTGAACTCATTCGTGCCCATTATTATGAAATTAATGTTGATCCGACGATTCGATTGGCAAATGATACGGAAAGAGAATTGCTTAAAGAAGAAGTGCTAGAAACGTTACTAGAGCGTTATTACGCCTTGGATAAAGAGACAATGCCCGACTTCTACACAATGGCAGAAGCATATAGTGGAGATCGCTCAGATACAAGTCTAAGAGCGCTCCTTTTACAACTATATACGCGTTCCAGGTCCCATCCTGATCCAGATAGGTGGCTTAATGAGAGTGCGAGGATGTATGAACATCCGTATGACGATGTAGGCGAAAGTCCATGGGGGAAAATCATTTTAGAAGAAGTGTTTAGCTTTGTGTCAGGGGCCATTGCCAATCATACACGAGCTCTTCAACTCGCTGAGCGAGGTGATGGACCTGCTTTTTATCATGAACGACTAACAGAAGAGGTTGTAGCACTTGAAGGGCTTACCAAGTGTCAATCTTGGGATCAGTTGTATCAACAGCTGCATGATTTTACTTGGAAACGTCTACCTAGTAAGAAAAAAGATGATCCAACCGATCCTCAATTAATGGAACGAGTAAAAGGACTACGGGATGATAGTAAAAAATTAGTGCAAAAAGCCCAAGAACTTTTAATGACTGATGCACAAGAGAACCGGTTGCGCCTACAACAGATGCAAGGTCGTGTCCGTATGTTAACAACCCTTGTAAAAGAGTTCGCTAAAGCGTACCGAGAAGAAAAAGCAGAACGTTCGTTGATGGATTTTGATGACCTTGAACACTTTGCTCTCGACATTCTTAGTGAAGAATCAATTGCAGAACCGTCTGCCATTGCACTGCAATACAAAGCCCGGTTTCAAGAAGTGTTAACGGATGAATATCAAGACACCAATCAAGTCCAAGAAGCAATCTTGCAATTAGTCGCAAATGGCGAGAACCGTTTTATGGTAGGAGATGTTAAACAGAGCATCTATCGCTTTCGGTTGGCGGAACCGGGTTTGTTTATTGAGAAACAAACAACGTATGCGAAGATAGAGCGCCCTCTGGATAAACTGAAAGAAGCAAAAGGAATTCGGATTGATTTAGCGCATAACTTTCGTAGCCGTAAAGAAGTGCTTGACGCTGTTAATTACGTGTTTGCACAGACGATGGACAAGCATGTAGGGGAAGTAGAGTATGATCAAACGCAAGCGTTGCAATACGGTAACCTTGACTATGGAATAGAAGACGAAGGTTATGACGTTCATGTTGCTTTACTTGAAAAAGAGGATGAGGACGACGCCAGTGGTTTTGAATTATCCGCAGAAAAAGAAGCGAAATGGACAGCGAATAAAATTAATGAATTACGAGCGAGTAAATACCTCGTTTATGATAAAAGGCAAAACCAAATGCGTCCAATTGAATATCGGGACATAACGATTTTAATGAGATCCCTTCCATCGGCTCCTGTTTTTGTGGACGTATTTAAAAGAGCGGGTATTCCACTTTTTTCAGATCGAGATGAAGGCTATTTTCGGCATGTAGAAGTGCAAATTATGCTGTCATTATTGAAAATTATTGATAATCCTTTTCAAGATATTCCGTTAGCGTCGGTACTGCGTTCACCAATTGTCGGACTCCAAGATGATGAGCTAGCAAGTATACGCCTACATGATCAAGAAGGGTTCTTTTATGAAGCCATGCAGGCCACTCTTTTAAATGAAAAGCAAGAAGGAAATTGGTTGGAGAAGCTTGCTCATTTTAATAAGCAACTTCAAAATTGGCGGACGAGAGCACGAACGACTGCGTTATCTACATTTATTTGGGAACTGTTTACGGAAACTGGGTACGATGTATTTGTAGGTGGTTTGCCTGGAGGAAAGCAACGACAAGCCAACGTGCGAGCCTTGTACGATCGTGCAAAGGCGTTTGAAGATACATCGTTTCGCGGCATCTTTCGGTTTCTGCGTTTTGTTGAGCGGATGGAAGAGCAAGGAGACGATTTTGAGAGTGCACGTACCATTAGTGAGCAAGAGAATGTTGTTCGCTTAATGTCGATCCATAAAAGTAAAGGGCTCGAATTTCCAGTAGTCTTCGTAGTAGATATGTGGAAGCAATTTAACTTAATGGATACGAGACGACAAACCCAAATTCACCAAACATTAGGATTTGGCTCGACCTACTTAGATGTAGAACGACGTGTGAAGTACCCTACAATGGCAGAGGCGGCAATAAAGAAATTGCAAGAAAGAGAGCAAATATCGGAAGAACTTCGTGTGCTGTATGTAGCTCTAACGAGAGCGAAGGAAAAGCTGTTCCTACTAGGAAGTGTTAAAGAAAGAGAAGCAAAGTTGGAAGCATGGATAGAACAGGCGGAGTCTTCTCTTTCACTACATGAGCGCAAGCAGGCTCGTCGGTTCTTTGACTGGATCATGCCTGTTGTTCTCCGACATGAAGATGTGAATCGTGTTTCTAACAAGAAGGAGCATCCGTCAAAGTGGACGCTCGATGATATGGTGGAAGTACCTTCATTAGCACGTACTCAACCTCAGTCAACAAATACAACAGTTCAATTGCTACAGCAATTAGAACGATTAGATGGACGAACTGCTGGAATGGAGTGTGAAGTGGAGCGTCGACTTGCTTTCAATTATATATATCCTGTAGCTACCAAAACAGCGGCGAAACAAAGCGTGACCGAATTAAAACGAAAAACCAACTGGTATTCTCTTGATGAGGAAATGAATACGTCTCGGAAAAACGTCATGCATGCGATGAAGGAGCCACGTTTTTTAAAAGGGGATCAGAAGCTAAGTTCTACTGAAAAAGGATCGCTTATGCATCGTATTATGCAGAGGCTATCATTTCAGACAAAGGATCCGTCTCATATTAAGCAAGAGATTGAAGCCATTTCAAATCGGCTTGCGTTGAAAAAAGAAGAAAGAAGCGCCATCTCATACCAACGCATTATTGATTTTCATCAATCATCAGTGGGAACTCGTTTACTCAATTCGAAAAAAGTGAAAAGAGAGGTGCCTTTTTCCTATGTTCAACCTAAGCAGCAATTCTCCTCTCAAGAAGAGGGAGCAGAAGAAGACGACGTGTTAATTCGAGGAATTATTGACGTGTTATGGTGGGATGAGAACGGTGAGTTGTTTTTACTTGATTATAAAACCGATCGCATTCAATCTTCTGGCTTAGAGAAACAAGAGGTCGAAAAGGTCTTGAAGGAACGTTATGAGCACCAAATCGCGCAATACAAGCAAGCAATTGAAGCCATTTGGAATGTACCGGTAAAGGAATGCTGGCTGTATTTCTTTGATGGCGGTATCGACATTCAACTATTCAAATAAAGGCAACTGTATGTACAAAGGTAAAAGCGCCTGACTCATTGAGAAAGGCGCTTTATCATTTAAGAAGGTGTAGGATTGTCAATTTTTCGATCCTTGCCAGCAGCATAACCAAATAAAGAAATGCCGATAGCCGCAGCCATAAGAATCAGGAGTGGCACAGTCCAACTTTTTGTACTGTCCGCGATGAATCCAAGAAGGAATGGTCCTGTAGCGGCAATCATATAACCAACTGATTGTGCCATACTAGAAAGCTGTGAAGATTGCTCGACAGTATGGGTACGCAAGACAAAAAACATCATTGCTAAACTAAAAGTCGTCCCCATCCCCATACCTGTAACAATAAGAAATAGGATAGTGAACGAAGATGCGGTTAGTGCGACACCAGCAAGTCCTATTAAAAATAATAGTCCTGACGCAACAGCAAGCCACGTTTGACTCTTTAATTTAGCTGCAAAAATCGGAACAAAAAACGTAGCTGGGATGAGTCCTACTTGCATTAACGCCATAAACCAGCCTGCCTCACTTTCTGTAAACCCTTTATTCAGTAGGATGTCTGGTAGCCAAGTAAACAAGCTATAAGGAATGAATGATTGAAGTCCCATAAACAACGAAACGCACCAAGCGAGCTTCGATTTAAAGATGGAAGGAGAAGGTTGGTTATCTACTTTTCCAGGAACTTTTTTTCGAGACGACAACATAACAGGTAGTCGTAAGCAAATAAAAAAAACAGCAATAGCCGATAATATGGCCCATAAAAGCAAAGCCTGTTGCCAGTTGAAAGCGCTTGATTCAGCTATCGGTACGGATAAGCCGGATGCAAATGCACCAAAGAGATTCATAGAAACAGAGTAGATGCCCATCATAACACCAATTCGTAATGGAAAACTAAGCTTAATTAAACCAGGCATTAAGACGTTTCCGACTGCTATACCAAGACCGAGAAAAAGGGTACCTACTAACAATAACGGTGTATATCCGAGGGAGCGGAACACAATGCCAATGGTTAATACAATCATAGCGAATAAAAGCATGAATTCCATCCCTGTTTTCCGAGAAATTCTTGGTACAAGAGGTGAGAACAAACCAAACATAAGCAGTGGTAATGTATTGACTAAGCCAATAGTTACATTTGAAATGCCTAAATCTTCTCTTATAAAAGGAATTAACGGTCCAAACGAAGTCATTGGTGATCGTAAGGTAGCAGCAATTAATAAGATAGACACGAGTAATAAAAACGTGTAATAGGATTCTTTGTTGTTCGTTTGCAGCTTTTGCATATCAATCTCCTTCATAGTGAGTAAAACGTCTTTGAATTACAATGCTTCATTTTACTCCTGTGGAAGAACGGAAATCAAGCTTTCTTTTAGCTCATCCATTAATAGGAAATGTCAGTGGTTCATGATAGAACGAGTAGATCAGATTCATTGAAAGCGCTATCAATGTTCGCTCGTTTAATGAAATGAACCGAGTCAACAAATGATAAGGGTACTTCTTTTATGTTATAATTAAAACTATTCAGTCTAAAAGATTCAGCAGAGGTGCGGTTAAACAATGAACACAGTGAGTATCGCTGGCTGACTTTTGAAGACGCAAAGAGTATGTTGTCAATACCAGGGACAGGAGATGTTCTATCGTTTATTGAAGACCATTTTGTGTATAAAAAGCCAAAGAATTTTTTGAGAATTGAGGAAAAGGAATGTTCATTGTAAATGTAGAAGGGGCAGTTTGGAATGATGGAAAATGGCTTGTTATTGAAAGAAGCTCAAAGGAAGCACATGCAGGAGGACTACTGTCATTAGTAGGTGGTAAAGTCGATGCATCTGGAATCGATAAAGATGTATTAGAAAAAACGATACAGCGTGAGTTTTTAGAAGAAGTTGGTTTGAAATTGAAAAACGATATGGTCTATGTGCGCAATACGACTTTTGCAGTGAACGGAAAACCTGTCATTGACCTTGTGTTTCTATGTGAACGAGAAGAAGGAAGTCAACCTTCAATCGTAAGTGCAGATGAGGTTGCAGACATTCATTGGATGACCTTTGAGGAGATCCAATCACATAGCAAAGCACCAGATTATTTTATAGAAAGTATTTGTATGGCAGAGAAAGTACGATTACGCCAAAGGGAGTGATACATTTGGAAAAGCTGTTAAAGCAAGCATTAAGGGAATCGTATGAACTGAATATGGATCAGGTGAAGGCCGTTACAAACGAAAACAACAACATAATAACCGCGATTCGGTTCTGGCTCAATTGCAATCGGTTCTTCCCAAATACTCTCAGCAAAAACAAGTCCTCTTTCCCCGTCTTGATTAAAGAGATTCACTTCACTGATGCCGTACCTGAAACCAGGCTCATGCAGCACTTCCCAAAATTGATTCGATTCGGTCGAAGCCATACTCAACACATCATCTTCATTGAAGTAGAGATTTAAGATAGTTCCATCAACTTCAAAATCAGTCATGTTCGAGAAATGTTGTCGTTGTGGGGTTATTGCTGGAGAGATGGGAAGAGTAATGTTGTGTGCTTGAAAAAAATAGTATACGAGATAGCCATCCAGTCTTATAAAAAGAGATTTAGACGAATTATCATTGTTATTTCTGATAAGACCAATTTTGGGGATTAAATGATACGGTTTATTTTTTAGTAAAGAAACGAGGGTTGCAATTGGTCTGCAACCCTCGTTTGAGGGAAAGGTAACACATTTTTCACAATCAATTTTAAGCAGTCGGTCTGACGATTATTTCGTTCACATCGACATTTTCGGGTTGTTTGATTGCATAAAGAATTGATTGGGCGATTGCATTCGAAGGTAAAGAGATCCTTCTGTACTCTTTCATGACCTGTTTCGCTTCTTCATCGGAAATACTTTCGGCAAGCTCAGACTCCGTTACGCCTGGCGCAATGTTTGTGACACGAATGTTTGGCCCAGTCTCCATTCGAAGTCCTTCAGAGAGCGCTCGAACTGCAAATTTAGTAGCGCAGTAAACTGCTGCGGTAGGGGAAACTTCATGCGCACCAATGGATGATACATTGATAAAGTGACCGAATTTTTGTTTATTCATGATTGGGAGTCCAGCTGCAATGCCGTGAAGAACACCACGAATATTCACATCAACCATTTGATTCCATTCATCGGTTTTTAAGGCTGCTAGCTTTGAAAGGGGCATCACTCCGGCATTATTAATAAGGACGTCGACTTGTCCATAGCGGCTATTCACATAGGTGACAAATTCATTCATTTCTTCTTTGTTTGTGACATCTAACCGTCGATAATCGGCTGATCCACCCTCACGAATGATATCGTTCGCGATCGCTTTAAGATTGTCAGTGCGCCTTGCTCCTAAAACCACATGTGCGCCTTCTTGGGCAAGTAGGCGTGCTGTAGCTTCACCAATACCGCTGCTCGCTCCAGTAATCATGATGACTTTCTCTTTAATTGTAGACATCTTCTTTGCACCTCATTTTCTGTTAGTCTCCCGGTATAAAACCATTCCAGCGTGATAGAGAATTCCATTTCGAAATTCTCCATCAGCGGTAAACCCCGTATCATCGATGTAATCAATCTGATTTCCATTAACCGTATAATGACCTTGATAGGCACTTTGTTTCGAGCCACGGGCCTCATCATAACGTCCATTGGCTAAAAGCTCATGGCGAATGTATCCGTCTTCTGTGACCCAAATCCCAATATAGGCGCTGCTATTTAATGATTGAGACAAGCTTAATCACCTCCTACTCGTTTCATCGTATCTTAATGAGGAACAGACCCGGTAGCCTATTCGGGTTGGGTTATTGCCTAATCCTCCAGAAATAATTATTGTACGAGTTTGAATAAAAGGAATATAATTTAAGTAATTACTTAGCGGTAGGAGTTGTTTGGATGAACAATCATATAAAAGAACAACAGGTGGAACTCTCACATATCATTCACCGACATTGTGAGAATGACGGGGTTCATTTTACGGGGATTCCTCAACTTTATTTCATTCGATCTTCTTTTAAGTCAACACGAATCCATACCATTCATGAACCAGCTTTATGTATTGTTGCACAAGGAGAGAAAATCGTGGTGCTTGCACAAGATCGGTATCAATATGATGCTTCTCATTACTTAGTTGTATCATTTGATTTACCTATTTCTGGTGAAATCATTACTGCCACTCCGGAAAGCCCCTATTTGTGTCTTCGTTTAGATTTTGAACAAAAGCAAATCGTTGATCTAATGATGAATACAGATCAAGCGCTCAGTAAAAAGTCAAACTCTAAACCAGGACTATTCGTGAATCAGACAAAAGCCGAAATGTTTGAAGCTGTTTTAAGACTTGTGCGTTTGCTCGATACGCCAAAAGACATTCCGGTTCTTGCCCCTCTAATGATTCAAGAAATCCTTTATCGGTTACTTGAAGATGATAATAGTGATTCGATTAAACAGATTGCCATCGTTGGGGGACACGGACAAAAGATTGCGCAAGTTATTAACCGGATAAAACAGGATTTTACAAAGGCGTTATCGATGGAAGAACTAGCTTTGTCTATTAATATGAGTTCTTCATCGCTGCATGACCATTTCAAAAGAGTGACGAAATTAAGTCCCTTGCAATATCAAAAACAGTTGAGGCTACAAGAGGCTCGGCGTTTAATACTATCTAGCGAAACCGACGCAGCAACTGCTGGATTTCGTGTTGGTTATGAAAGCCCTTCACAATTCAGCCGTGAATATTCCCGATTATTTGGTCAACCACCAATGAAAGATTTAAAACGATATTTAAGTGCTAAAAAATAACGGATGAACATGCTACCTAGCATTTCATCACTTAGTTAGTCATCATTTCATCGATGACCTTTGAGGAGATCCAATCACATAGCAAGGCACCAGATTATTTTATAGAAAGTATTTGTATGGCAGAGAAAGTACGATTACGCCAAAGGGAGTGATACATTTGGAAAAGCTGTTAAAGCAAGCATTAAGGGAATCGTATGAACTGAATATGGATCAGGTGAAGGCCGTTACAAACGAAATGTTTTCATGTTCAAGTGGTCATAAGCGTTATTTTGTTCGCGTAACAAATTATAAAACGATAGTAGAGCAGCAAGCAGAAGTAGACTGGACCGTTTGGCTACATGATAAAGGGCTGGCTGCACCGGAAGTTCTGTTTTCGAAAAGAGATCGTTCAATTGAATCAATCACTTATAAAGATAAAGAAATACGCATGGTTGTATATCGGGCAGCACCAGGTGAGCATGCAAAAAAAAAAGGAATGGAATAAGGAGACGTTTGAACGATTAGGAGAAGAGATTGGACGGATTCATTCAATGTCTAAATTGTATCAAGGAAATACGCGGGCCATTAATGATTGGCACATGAATGATGAATACAATTGGAGGAAATACATACCGAAAGTAGAAAAGAGAGTACGAGAGACAATGGAAAGCATTTTTCGTGATCTTGAAGCAGTGCCAAAAACGAACGATACATACGGACTCGTTCATGGAGATGTATGGTTGGAGAATGTTTTGGTAGAGAGTAATAAACTCACCCTTATTGATTACCAAGATTGTGAGAAGCATTTTTTACTGTTTGATTTAGTTGTGCCGGTTTATAGTGCAATGGAATATTCCTTTGATGGAAATGGAAGCATTGTGGCATATGTTCATGAGCTAACAAAAGCAATCTTTCAAGGATACGCTCGAGAATGCTCGCTACCGCCTTCTTATCTAGACCATCTGCTGCTTATGTTCCGATTAAAGGAAGTAGCGGATTACTTGCTCATGCATATCTATGGCCATGAGGTGCGAGGTGAAGAGGAAGAGCGTCTGTTTAATCTGTATCGCATAAAGATTGAACAAAATCATCTTCAGTACTTGATTACAAAGGAGCTTGTTGAGGAATTAAAAGCGTTAGCTGTCTAAGAGAAAAGGATCAGTCCCTTCTCTCTTAGAAGTTCAATAGCCACGTTTGTTGCCTTTTTTCACTTCATTCCAGTCCACATCAATATTTTTACGCACGGTTTGAAGTAGGTTAAAGAGGGTTTCTACTTCGGTAGATGATAACCCCTTTAAAGCGACCGCCTCTGAATGGTTATTTTCTCTAAGTAAAAATTGATACACCTCTTTTCCTCGCTTAGTGGGGAAAAGCTTTTTTATTTTTCGATTAGATGGATCTTCTTGTTTATAGATAAATCCTTGATTTTCCAGTTTCGTAATCGCTCTGGCTGCAGTCGTTCGATCCACTTTTAACATTTCGGCAATCTTTTCTTGAATAGACCCAGGGTGTTCATAAATTCGAATTAAGTAAAGGTATTGGCCCTTAGTGAGATCAATCTCTTTAAATTCAATATTGCTTATTGAATCAAGCGCACGAGCAATGGTTCCTATTTCGCGAAGAATTTCTTTCATAGAAAAACTCCTTTCATTTTTTGTTGCAAATACAACAAAAATACGGTACGTTAGATTGAGAGTACATGAGAAAGAAATGAGGATTCGATTATGACTAAACACATTATTGTTAATCAAGAACAGTTAGAGCTTGCTTTTTCTATTAGAAAGACCGTTTTTGTTGACGAACAACATTGTCCAATAGAAGATGAATTTGACTCCTTTGATGATTTAACGTCCCCTTGTACACATGTTTTAGTTTATTATAACGAAAAACCAGTAGGTACGGGAAGAGTTCGTCAAGTAGAAGGAAAAGCGAAGTTAGAGCGAATTTGCCTGCTTAAAGAATACCGGAAGCACGGGTTAGGAAAAGAGATTATTGCGCTACTAGAGGAAATCGCTAGAGAAATGGGTTGTGTGAGAGCGCTTTTACATGGTCAAACACATGCAGAAGGATTTTATGAAAAGCTTGGTTACGTAACAACCTCTGACGTGTTTAAAGAAGATGGCATTCCTCACGTGAAAATGGAAAAAACGTTTCAATGAATGAAAAAAGGAGGGGGGATGTATGTCAGTTGAGTTCCTAACGCCCTTTCGAAAAAAGATGCTTGTTGTTTCCATTCTTTCAGCATCTTTTTTGTTTTTGCTCAATCAATTTTTGCTTATTACGGCATTTCCGCAAATTATGGAAGATTTCTCGATTAACGCGACCCAAGTACAGTGGTTAACCACGTCCTTTCTGTTAACGACAACAACGTTAATCCCAACAATGGGTTATTTCATGGGAAGATTTCAAGCCCGTACGTTAACGTTCGTAGCCATTTCGTTCTTTATAATGGGAACCCTGTTAGCGATTTTCGCACAAACGTTTACGCTTCTCATTGTAGCAAGAGTCATTCAAGCAGTTGGTGCTGGGATGATGCTTCCTCTCGTACAAACCATTCTCTTGCTCGTTTACCCAATTGAAAAACGTGGCTATGCGATGGGCCTTATGACCATGGTTGTGAATGTAGCACCTGCAATAGGGCCGTCCATTGCAGGCTATGTCGTTGATTTATCAAGCTGGCGGTTTTTATTTTGGCTCGTGCTTCCCCTAGCGATTGCCCTTTTCGTCTTAAATAGTATATTCATGCAAAACATTACAGAGAAAGGGCAGGCGAGGTTAAGCATACCGTCGCTGTTTTTCTCAGCCATTGGCTTTGCCGGTACCATTCTGGCGATAAGCAATTTCAGTGTGTACGGACTAGCCAGTATGTATGTGATCATACCTGCAGTAATCGGCATGCTAGCCCTAACGACGTTTATTTGGATACAACTTATATCTGATCAGCCGATGTTAAATTTGCGGCTATTTCGTTTAAAATGGTTTGTCCATGGTACGTTATTGTCGTTTGTCATTTCGATCTTACTGCTATCAACAGAAACCCTACTCCCGTTATTCATTCAAGATGTTCAAGAGCGGTCTGCTTTTATTTCTGGTATGACCCTGTTGCCTGGCACATTGCTCCTATCAGTAACATCTTTTCTAGCTGGAAAGTGGTTTGATCAATACGGTGGCAAAGTACTCGGAATCATTGGCTATTCTGTTATGGCCGTGACATTTATGTGGTTTGCGATAATGGGGGCAGACACAACTGTAATTGCTATGATTGTTTGTTTTAGCTTATTTATGGGAGCCGTTGGGATTGTGATGACACCGGCAACTGCTATCGCCATGAATGCTTTAAAGCAAGAAGATCTTCCACATGGTACAGCTATCGTAAACACAGTCAAACAATTTGCAGCCGCTCTTGGCGTTACAATTTTAACTACTGTTGTAAGTATTCGAGCGGCACAGCCGGAATACTCTTATATTGAGGGAACATTAATGGGTCTCTCAATGGCTTTTGCTACAATGGGTGTTCTTTCCCTTATCGCTTTACTGCTTGTCCTCTTCACAAAAAATCGTAGTCGATCAAACAATACACTTTTGTAGGAGGGTACCCCAATGATTTTGTTGGGGTAATTTGTTTAATTAAAGATCGTTACAGGTGCGAGCTAATCTATTATAGTAAGTAGTGAAAGGGGAGAAATAGAGTGAAGGAAAATGGAAATCGAGGCCTTTTAACGGCCATTTTAGTTTGTTTGATTTTACTTGTACTCGGCTTTGGTAATGGAGGGGCTGACTCTAGTTCTGAGTTCCCTCAGCAAATTGAAACATTCGCAAATGAAGATCAAGTGCTATCATTAGGGGAGGATAAAATCATTATACACACCAGCTACAATGAAATCATTGTGCTACAGTGGAACCTTGATACGCAAACGTTCGAAAAGATTCAAACCTATGACTATTTCTTGGAAGAATAAAAAGGTACACAAAGAAGTCGTTTCATAATTGGTTTGAATGGGCGCTTGGATGACCTTTTCATCTGCGAAGAATTGGCGGAGAACGCTCCCGCATTAAAGCGTTACTCATCTAGATATCTGTTCGTTCTAAAGTCTTATTTTAGCGTCAACCTATTCGTTGACATGCGAATTGTCCGCTATCTTGTTTAAAAAAGGAACAAAAAGGGTATAAAAGTTAATTATTTTTAAAATATACTGTCTTTTTTTCTAGTTGTGTGCCACAATGTAGATACAGCAATTACTATCGGCTGAATAAATAGTAGGGAGGTCCCGTACATTGTATAAAATTATACGAATGTTAAACGGGGCAACAGAAACCCTTAAAGACACGAACAGCCAACTAGATAAGGTTTTTATTGATCCTGTTGCCGCGCAATCTTTGGCAAGTAAACTGAACAATCATCTTTACTCGAATGCTGAACGCTGGAAAGTAACGACTATTAATGGCGTTGATTATTAAGATATAGAAGCAATTACAGTCTTATGTGATTGCTTTTTTTGTTTCACTGAAAAAGATTGTTTGTATAAAAAAAGCTAGCCCTTACACAGGCTAGCTTTTTGTGATGAATTTATTCATAAACGTGGATCGTTACGTTTTGACGACCGAAGTTTAATGCATCTTGACGTTCAGGCATAAAGAGGTCAATTTTGTTGCCATTAATTGCGCCACCAGTGTCACCAGCAATCGCTTCTCCGTAGCCTTCCACATATACTTTGCTACCAAGTGGAATGACGTTTGGATCAACAGCAATGACTTTTTGATTCGGATTCGCTCTTAAATCAATGCCAGTAGCCGTTACGCCAGAGCAACCTTCACAAAATGCAGTATAAGCCGTAGCTTCCACACTCATTGTTGTTGTGCCCTCTGATTGTGTCGGCTCAGAACTAGTGGATTCAGTTGAATTCGTTGTTTCAGTTGTTTCATTTGACGCTTCTGAAGAACTTGTCTCACTTGAAGCACTAGTCGATTCTGAATTCGTTGACTCAGCTGTAGCTGGTTCATTTGAAGCGGTTTGAGGTGCAGATTCATTTGATTGAATTTCACCTTTCACTTGACCTTGTTCACCTTCACCAGGCATTGTTAATTGTTGGCCGATAAAGATTAAGTTCTTATCGTAAATGTCTGGATTTAATTCTACTATATTTTGTACGTCTGTTTGATGCTTGTTAGCAATCTGACTCAGTGTGTCTCCGCTTTTGACTTCATATGCAAATGCTGGAGTGGCAACAAGTATTGATCCTAAGACAGCAAGTGACGTTACTAATTTTTTCATACTGTAAAACTCCCCTTATAATGTAGTATTCATCCCCAAGTAATGGAACTATGAAAATGTGTAAGATGAGTCGTTCTTGTGTGTAATTCCATTTTTATGCGGAATGTCTCTCGCAAGATCAAACTATACAGAACATAGATAACTCTTTCAACCCATTTTCCGCGAAGTAATGAACTTGTAAAATGACTGTAATCCGCATAGGTACAGGGATTATCCGTATTTGTACTGGGAACTATACTAGCAGTAGGACGTTCAGCGTGTTCGACAAAACCTGATATTACATAGATATTACAGGATAAAAGTCATGGGAACGTGTAATTTCGACTTAAACTGGCAAAAAGAAGAGTATGCCACAAATACGATTTAATCGAGGCGTGTTTATACGATAAAAAAGTAAAAATGAACGTAGTAATGATGAGGTTACAGAAATGCATGTGAGACTATTATTGAAGAAAAAGGAAATAAGCGAGAGTGAAGAGTAAACGAAACAGTCTTGAAAAATGACTGTGGATGAAAGTGGGGAATACCCTTAGTTACGTGTCTTCTTACTAAAAAGGCAAAAAAAACACAACTCAGAAGAATTGTGTTCGATCCTTACATAAGAAACCGTTGAAAAGAAACAACTAGAACGACAACGATAACAAGACTTGGGAGCAAGTTAGCAATTTTAACATTAATGACGTTTAATAGATTAAGCCCTATTGCAAGTATGAGAATACCTCCAATACAAGTAATCTCTGCGATAATCATATCCATTAGCATATCAGGTACAAAAGCATCGATTTGATTGGCCAACAACGTAATACTAGCTTGATAAAGAAATACAGGAATGGCTGCAAATAATACGCCGATCCCTAATGTTGAAGAGATAATAAGCGCAGAAAAGCCATCAATAGACGACTTTGTAAATAATAAACTATGGTCACCTCGAAGTGCTGCTTCAAGTGGTCCAATAATAGCCATTGCTCCTGTTGCAAAAATAAGTGTAGAGCTAACAAAAGCTTGAGCTACATTACCTTGGCTGTTTTTACCAATTTTAGTACCTAACCATTGACCGAGCTGATTTAAACGTTCATCAATTTGGAGCCAGCAACCGAGTAATGCCCCACTTGTCAAGCTTATAATGATAATAAGGAAATTCTCCCCTGTTACAGCCATTTGAATCCCAATGACAATTAAAGCAAGAGAGAGTGCTTGCATAACGAGCTTACTTATATCCTCGGGTACGTTTCGAATTCGTACACCAATTAATGAAGCAACAGCAATGGCTGCTGCATTAATAATCGTTCCTAATAACATTTCACGCCTCATTCCATCTAGCAATGCTTCATTATAGCAAATTCGTTTAGCATGTTAAAGTGATTCTGAATGCTAAAGAGTATTCAGTTAATTAGTAGAATGAAGGGCAATTTTTTGGAACACTAGAAGATGCGTTTACTGTAACTGAATAAAAAAATCTCTCCTGCAATCAACAGTTTTTATGATTGGCCATGGTCATTCTGAACGTTCGGATAAAAAAGATATTGCTAAATAGAAACCTGCCCTATATAATTATTTACGAAAGCGGTTTCGTAAAAGTTTTACAGCGATTATTACTTATTAAGTAGTTTCACGGCTGTAGATAGACTTTCATTGTAAGCGCTTAATTAAAACTCTTTTCCGAAAGCGCTTTCTGACGGTCTTTTATACAGTAATCAATCAATGAATAGAGGGGGAAATGGCAATGAAAAAATGGTTAATGTACAGCGCAGCACCTTTATTATCAGTAACTTTATTAGCGGCTTGTGGTGGTTCAGACGGTGATGATGGCAGTAGTAGTGAAAGTGTAGAAGGAGAAACAACGAGCGAAACGATCGGCTCAGGGGATATTGAATTGGTTTTTTGGGAGTTTGGAAATACTGGCTACGATAAATTAATTGAGGAATATGTAGAAGAAAATCCAGATATTACCATTAATCTTCAAAATAGCGATATGAATGATATGCATGATAATTTGTTTACATCGATTTCTGCTGATACTGGCGCACCTGATATTGCGATGATCGAGGAAGCGCAAATTGAACGCTACCGTACAGCGGAAGATTCATTCAACAACTTGTATGACCTAGGTGCTGGAGATGTCCAAGATGAATTTTTAGACTGGGTCTGGAACAATAGTGAAAATGCATCTGGTGATTTTGTGTTTGGTTTGCCAACTGACATTGGTCCGACCGTTATGTTTTATCGTACAGACGTGTTTGAAGAGGCAGGTTTTGACTCTTCTCCTGAAGCTGTTTCTGAATTAATTCCAACGTGGGATGCTTATAAAGAAGTGGCTTTGCAAATCTATGAGGAAACTGGAAAGCTTATGACAGATGCAGGTGAGCTTATTTACAATGCGAGAAGAGACCAAGCTTCCCAGCAATACTTCAATACTGATGAAGAATTAATTATAGATGATCATCCAGAGATACGTGAAGCTTATAACTATACAGCTGATTTCTTTGATCAAGACTTAGCAGGAGATATTCCGCTATGGACACCAGAGTGGTTTGCAGGTATGGCTGATGGTTCTTATGCAACGATGCTTGCTCCAGCTTGGATGCAAGGGGTGATTAAAGACAACAGCCCTGAAGAAGGTGTGTGGTCGATTACAACGATGCCAGAAGGTGCAGGAAACTGGGGAGGATCGTTTTTGACGATTCCAAGTGAATCTGAGCATGCAGAAGAAGCATATGCGTTTATTTCGTGGTTAACAGCTCCAGAGCAGCAACTAAAATCATTTTTGGATTATGGACTGTTCCCTTCAGCCCCAGCGGTGTATGAAATGGACGAATTCATTAATTATGAAGATTCATATTTCGGAGGAATTCCAACAGCACAAGTATTCTCAGAAGCAGCTCAGCAAGTTATTCCGGTTTATAAAGGACGCAACTATTATTCGATTGATGATGTCATAAAAGAAGCATTAGATAACGTATCTGCTGGTGATGATCGCGATGAAGAATGGTCGGCTTCTTTAGATACGATAGATCGTATTTTAGCCCGTTAATCGTTGCGATTTTAGGGTGGCTCTCATGTTAATGAGTCATCCTTTTTACTACTCTTAAAAAACCAGTAGGGAGGTTTAACGTTGAAGGCAGCTCAATCAACTCAAATAGACCCAAGTAAAAAGCCAAAAGGTAATCGAGAGAAAAGACGTACAGCATTAGCTGCGTACTTCTTTGTTTCACCATTTTTTATTTTGTTTTTAATTTTTGGGCTTTTTCCGATGGTGTTTAGCTTCTACTTAGCTTTTTTCCGGTGGGATGGACTTGGAGAGATGACGTATGTGGGTCTAGCGAATTTTCAATTTATTTTCAATGATCCTGTTTTTTACTCTTCCATTTTAAATACCTTTATTATTGGACTATTAGGAACGCTACCCCAAATTATCTTTGCTATATTAATTGCATTTGCCTTAAATTCTGCGTTAATAAAATTCAGAAATACGTTTCGAACGATTATTTTTCTACCGTACATTACCTCTGTCGTCGCAGTAGCGATTATTTTTGGAGTCGTTTTTAACAACCAGCCTTTTGGTTTTGTGAACTATCTTTTAAGCTTGGCTGATATTGAACCAATCAGGTGGAACGCGGAATATTGGCCAGTGAAAATAGCGATTGCAACTATGGTGTTCTGGCGTTGGGTAGGGTACAACACGATTATCTTTTTAGCAGGTATGCAAAGTATACCGAAAGAATTATACGAAGCTGCCAAAATTGACGGAGCAACAATTAGTCAGCAAATTCGATTGATTACATTGCCAATGTTAAAACCAATTACGTTATTTGTCGTTTTCACTGCAACCATCGGAAGCTTACAATTGTTTACTGAGCCACTTATCTTCCTTGGTCGTAATTTAAGAGAAGAAGGTATTACAATGGTTGCTTACTTATGGCGCGATGCGTTTGTCTATAATTCGTTTGGCACTGCTTCTGCAGCGGCAATTGCTTTATTCTTTATCATTATTGTGTTAACGGTTGTGAACTTACTTATTACAAGTCGAATGGGACGGTCTAAAAAAGTCGGATAGGAGGTTAGGCAATGGGAAAGGAAAAGAATCATGGAAAAAAGAAGTTTTCTGTTCAAAAGCTGTTTGTTTATCTATTTTTAATTGCTGGTTCACTTGCGTCTTTGTTTCCATTTTATTATATGTTCGTTATGGCGACCCGTATTAATCGTGAAATTAATCAAGTGCCACCTCCTTTTACACCGGGGGCGGATTTAGTATCGAACTTTCAAAAGGTCCTGAACAATATTGATTTCTTTGGTGCCATGTGGAATAGTTTTTTTGTCGCCACAACTGTTACGCTTGGGACGTTGCTATTGTGTTCTCTCGCTGGGTACACATTTGCAAAGCTTGAATTCAAAGGGAAAGCATTTCTCTTTACAGCTATATTAGTTACGATGATGGTACCACCGCAACTTGGATTAATTCCGCAGTATTATATTATTACGTCCTTAGGATGGTTGAATGACTTTAGAGCCATTATTATTCCAGGGCTTATTAATGCATTTGGGATCTTTTGGATGAGGCAGTATATTAAGGAAGCCGTACCGTTTGAAATTATTGAAGCGGCTCGAATTGACGGTTGCTCGCATTTTCGTACTTACTGGAATATTGTAGTACCCACCGTGTTACCAGCATTTGCAACATTAGGTATTATTGTGTTTATGACTGTGTGGAATGACTTCCTCTGGCCGTTAGTGGTACTGAGAGATCCATCTATGCAGACGCTACAAGTAGCGCTTCGTTCATTAAATGATGCCCGTCAATTAGATTATGGTATGTTAATGTCAGGAACATTTTGGGCGACGGTTCCGTTACTAATCGTCTTTCTACTCTTTAATCGCTTGTTTATTCAAAGCTTGTCTGAAGGTGCCGTTAAAAGTTAAGTTGTGTGAGGCTGGCTACTTGTCAGCCTCGCTAATGGAGGTGAAAAGCGTTGACAAGTATAATAATAAAAGTGGCAGAACGTATCTATGCATTCGTCGCATTAAATGTGTTATGGTGCGTTTTTGTTTTACTTGGACTCGGTGTTTTCGGTTTTATGCCAGCTACTGTTGCGCTTTTTAGGATGATGAGAGAATGGAATAGTGGAAGAAAAGAACTACCTCTACTGAAAAGCTTTTTAACATTTTATAAAGAATCGTTTATACGGGCAAATCTATATGGTGCACTGTTTTTAGTGGTGTTCTATATTATCTATGTAAACTATCAGTTCGTTTCATACTTTTATGAGGCGTCTATTCATTTCTTTTTGTATGTAGTCATTTTTAGCATCACCGCAGTAGCGGTCATGACATTTGTCAATTTATTTTCCGTTATGGCCCACTTTGATCATCGTCTCTTTCATTATCTTAAGCTTGCTTTTGGAATGGTGTTTGCGCATCCATTTAAATCATGTTTGCAACTTTTTTGGCTCATTGCGTATGTGTTGGTTGCACTGTTTTATCCAAAAGCATTTTTACTTATTGGCGTAAGTGTCTTCGCTTATGTGATAATGAGCATTAATTTTTCAACTTTTAATCTATATAAAAAAGATACCCCTGTCCCGTGAAAAAGGTAGGAAGGAGAAGCAATGATAACGATATACGACATCGCAAAGAAAACGGGATTCTCTATTAGTACCGTTTCTAAAGTATTAAATAAACGAAGTGACGTAAGTGAAAAAACAAAAAAAATTATTAATGAAGCCGTAACAGAATTAGGCTATTTACCGAGTTCAAATGCTCGTTCTCTTTCAACTAAGAAATCATGGACGATTGGGGTTGTATTTGTCGAAGATGCTGGAAATGGTCTTGAGCATCCTTTTTTTAATGCAGTTATTGAAAACTTCAAGAAAACGGTTGAAATTGAAGGCTATGATTTATTATTCGCATCAAGGAAAATTGGTAAAGAAAAGCGATCGTATTTAGATCACTTCATGTATCGTGGTGTTGACGGCGTTGTTGTTGTTTGTTCGAGTCATACACCAGAACTTCAAAAATTAATCGATTCCGATATACCATCTGTTGTCATTGACCTAGATACACGAGGGGTCAGCGTGGTCTATAGTGATAACTTTCACGGTGCTGAATTAGCTGTGGATCATCTTATTTCACTAGGTCATGAAAAGATTGCCCACATTTCTGGTCACAAAAAGCTTTATGTAGGGGAGGAACGGCTTCAAGGTTATAAACAAACGATGAAAAAACACGATTTGTTTATTCCAGATGAGTACATTGTGGATGGCGGCTATTTTACATACGAGGGAGGTAAAGCGGCAATGGAAAGATTGCTCGCTGCAAAAGACACTCCAACAGCCGTATTTGTAGCAGGGGATTTAATGGCAATTGGAGCGATGGCAGCGATTTACGATGCAGGTTTAACCATTCCAGATGATATCTCCATTGTCGGATTCGACGATATCCAAATTGCAGAATACGTGCATCCAGCCTTGACGACGATACGACAAGATACGAAATTGATTGGTAAAACAGCCGCAACATTAATTATGGACCAAATGGCAAATAAAAAGAAAGCGCATATGTCGGTGAAAATTCCTGTATCACTCGTTACGAGACGCTCTTGTAGAGAGCGAAAGTAAAAACGTTCTCGGACCAATATTCTTTTAGGTTGGCATTCTATGAGAATAATGTGCATGTCTTCTTATAGTGACGGTGTTCCAATCCACTCATAATGCTCCCATCCGCTTGTTGCTGGATCGTTTATGGTACCACTTGTCACTCTGAAGTCGAGCCGAAGCTTCCATCTACTGTAGAAGCGGTACTGGAAGGGCATTGTAAGTAGAAGAGATTGACATTGTTAGACGATTCCAGAATCTAACACCGTATAGCCAAGGTATTGCACCGCTCGCATCAGTTCCATGACAGCTATTTAATTAGCGTTAGCGTCTAGCGCAGATGTACTTGGCGTATAGCGAACCCATTCGTACGTTGCTTGGGTAGCTTCACCTGTATACCTACCTGCCCATTCGTCAATTCCGTATGTGTTCCATAAATTCATCATTATTTTTCCTGGTGTAGTTGGGATGTTTTCCGTTCTGGTCGCAATTGGCTCCCCATTGACATACCACGTAATAGAATGCGGTTGCCAATCAAATGCGTACGTATGAAAATCTTGAGAAGCATCAAAACCTAGATCGTGCAAGATTTCGTTGTTTCCAACGCCGTTCGTGTAATAGTTAAATTGCACTTTTGTTGTATCTTTTCCTAAAAATTCAATGTCAATCTCATCCCACGGATCCCCATTATACGATGGACCTGTATAGGTGAAGAAAGAAGAAATCATGCCAGACACATTGGATGGTTTCATTGATACTTCATATAAACCATAGCCATAAAAGTCGTGAGTGGTGTACTCGGCGCATTCATAAGAATAGGGCGCAGGCAAAGAAGTGTTACTTCGAATGGATAGTTCCAACTGCCCGTTAGGGAAATTGACTCGATCTGCCCGCCAGTGGCAGCCGAAAAATGGATCGTTATTTCGCCAACCGTTTGACATTTGCCAATAGTGTTGATCATGTTGGTTAAAAACAGTAAACAACCCTTGTTGCTGAGCAGTTGCATTTGTAGGTGGAAGAAGAAGGAAACAACAAAAAATGAAAAATAAACTGACGAAGTAGTGCTTCATACGGATCATCCTCTCAATAAAATAGTGACACTCAATCAGTGTACGGAGTGGCTAAACAGAATATGAGTAAAAAAAGCCTCCAAAACCAGAATAGGCATTGGAGACTCGATTCTTACGCTTATAATTGATCCAACAAGTTAAGAGATTCTTTGTTAAATGCCGGAATATCATCCGGAACTCGACTCGTTACTAAATGACGTGAGACGACTACTTCTTTATCAACAACAGTAGCGCCTGCGTTTTCTAAATCTTTTCGAACCGAAACAAAACTTGTTACTTCGTGTCCTTTTAATAAATCTGTATCAACGAGAAACTGTGGTCCATGACAAATAGCAAAGACTGGCTTTTCCTCTTTCATAAAGTGTGCGGCGAATTCAGCATTCTTAGGATCTGCCCGAAGCATATCTGGAGAAAACCCACCTGGCACAAGCAATGCGTCAAAGTCTTCTGGCTTCACATCACTCACGTTTTTATCGGTTTTAAATGTCTCACCGTTTTTACCGGTAATTTTGCTGTCTTCATTTGAGTTAAGTAACGTAACCGAATGACCAGCTTCTTCATACGCTTTGACTGGGTCTGTTAATTCAACCTCTTCTACCATATCTGTAACAAGTACTGCTACTTTTGCCATAAAACAATCACTCCTCACTAAATCTTGTCTACTTATTGTGTACCCGAATGGGATTGTTAAAAACATCAATTTCTGAAAAAATTAGTCAGGGTCTTTGTCTGAAGGCTTCATTTTGCCTGTATGGAAGACGCCTAAGCACCAAAAGGCAATCATAAGAATGATAGCGGCGATGAGCACAGGAACGGAACCGAACTGAATAATGAGTGGAATAGCTGCTGCCGTAACGAGACCGCCTCCCACCATTGGTTCAAAAAGAATTTGCTTGTAGCCGAATGCATCAAGGGCTGGTGTTTTATTTTCAGGGTCAACAATTCGCATGAGCATAATACCGGTTGCGGCAACACCCATACCTTGTCCAAAGTCACCGATCCCTCGTTCAAACCAATAGGTTGGGATCATTTTAGGGCCTAGCCAAAGAAAGAAAACAATATTACTAATAATGCCGGCCAGCGCCAATAAGATAAACGGGACGATATGATCGCCGATGACCGTTAACGAGAGAGAGGCAATCGCACTAATAATTAAGAGATCAAGTGCAAGTCCTTGAATACGTGATATGGTCTTGCGATCGACTAATTTTCGTTTATCAAATTTAGCTAGAAATACCTGTAGAATGATGCCCCCAATCATGGCCATGGGAAATAAAGGAACATAATCAAATAGGTAAATGTCAAATGCTTGTCCATACGTTACATCTTCGAGCCAAACGAATGCTTCGAGAATGGTATAGCCAATAAAAATGGCAATGGCAATAAAGCCAAGGTGAAGAGCTAACGGTTCAATAGAAACTGGAGACGTTGTTTGGATACCGGAAGCTTCCCGATTATGTTCTTCAATGACACCACTCTTTTGATCAACAGAAATATCCTTTGGGTGATCAAGGGTTGTTGTTTTTCCTTTACGAGCTGCCCAATTTACTAATACCATTCCAAATAGTACCCCTGAAAGCATGCCAATGGTAGCTAAACCAATAGCGAGGTCATAGCCTTCTTCAAAGCCGATGTCAGCAAAGGTTCCCGATAAGCCAGCTGCTGTACCGTGACCTCCAACAAAGCTAATTTCAATTAAGGCCCCTGCTGCTGGATTAAGGCCGAAAAGTGGCGTGAGGATCGTAATAGCAAGTAAAAGTCCAATCACATAATGTGCCCAAGACATGGTATAACCTAAAGCGATTTGAGGTCCACCAGTTTGCCAAATTTCTTTTGGTTTTGGTAATACAAAGCCAATAAACAAAGAGGCAAAGACGACATTTATTAATAGGCCAGGAAGCTCTCCCCAAATATCAACAATAGAAGCTGTAAATAATCCACCGTCACTAAGAAAATCTCCCCCAAAACGCCCAATGACTTCCGGTCCTATTATGAGGGCTAAAAAACCACCGATTAACGAACTAGGAAGAAATAAAGATTGAAACAAAGGTACCTTCAGCCGTATCCACTTTCCGATTACGAGCATGATCGCTATAATGACAATGGCCATTCCGATAACCTCAATAGTCATGTACATATCTCCTATACTGAAAAAATTAGCTCCAAAAAATGCTCTTAATTCGTGAAAAAAAGGAGGCGTGATTTTAAAGCCCGCTAAGGATGTTTTTTACCCTTAATGGATGGCAGGAAAACCTATACGCCATTAAAGAGAACGAACATTCACAGAAAATTTATTTCATCTAGATGCGTCGAATACTGGAGGTAGATACGTTGTTTCATAGGGTAGATAGTGGGAAAAAGGGCGATTATGCAGTGGTTACTTGTAGTCAGTTTCTTGCTTTAGGAAACGTAACGCGTTGGCTTCGACAGCTTTAGTTACTTTTTCGTAGGGCTTGATTGCGGCAATTAGGGCCCCAATCACTGGTGGAACGGTAGGTGTTAAAATGGACCAAGAAGAGGTTTCCTTTGACAGCGCACACTTAATCATCGAGACAATAGCCGTTTGATTCATGACACCCCCTGCTAAAACGATCGTCCCATCCCCATGGTTGTTGATTCTGTTTATAAGAGAAACAAGTTGTATGGCAATCCCATTTGCTGAGTCCACGATAATGTCTTCTGCTAGGGGATCTCCTTCCTCAAAGGCTTGAAAGACGTACGGACAAAGCTGAGCAACTGCATCGCGACCATTCTCTTGATACACTGCAGGAATAACGTTCTCGATCACATCTGCTGAAAAGTGTTGGAGAATTAGCTTTTGTAGTGGTGTATTCCTTTCTTTGTGAGTCAAAGCTGCACGGATGGCTGAACGACCAATGGCAAATCCACTACCTTCATCCCCTAGCAAATAACCCCAGCCACCTAAACGGTGCTCATTCCCCAATGCATCAATTGCGTAAGTGACAGAACCAGTTCCTGAAATGTGAATGATTCCTGGTTGCCCAAGTGTGGCGGAATAAAGTGCTGCAATCGCGTCATGATGAACGGTAATAAAACTATGTTCTGGTAAAGCAGGGCGTATTGAGGCTATTATCGCTTGCTGATAAGTCGAAGAACTACCCCCAGCTACGCCACAGTAGATCGAACGGACGTTGGCATAGGCGGTGGGATGCTGTGTTTTCAAATCAGTAAGCAAATCATGTAACCTCATTAGGCATCTATCCAGTCCAACTCGATTAGGATTTGTGGCAGCAGTTTGTTGATACGCTAAAATATGACCCTTTGAAGTACTTAAAACTGCTACTGTTTTCGTGCCACCACCATCAATTCCAATATAATACATGACCATCATCCTTTCTCTTCTTTTAGTAAGTGTTTTGGGGAAGTGATGAGGGTGTAATCCATTAGCGTTCAAGCAAAGCAGAGAACATAAAAGCCCGGATCGATGTGATTACCAATCCAGGCTGCATGGTACAACTAAAAAGGGAATGGGGTCTACTCATTCCTAGCGTAAAAATTCAATGGCTGCTCGGGTTTCATGTAAGTGGGTCACTGTCTTTTCATATTGATGAGAAGCAACACACATAAAGAGAATATCAATGACTTGCAGTTGCGCAATTCTTGAAGAGGTGGCTCCGCTTCGAAATGTTGGTTCCTTTGTGGCAGATGTATATAAAGGAATGTCTGCTTGCTCAGAAACAATCGATTGTCCGTATTTACATAAACTAATCGTCGTCATTCCTCTCGAATTAGCAATCTCAAGAAACTGTTTTACTTCTCTTGTTTGACCTGAAAAAGAAATTCCCACAGCGACGTCTTGCTCATCGCCTGTAGAAACGAGTGTTGCCGCCATATGAAGGTCGGAAAAGGCGTGTGCGGTCTTGTCGATGCGGAGCAATTTTTGCATGGCATCTTGAGCAATGATGCTCGAAGCACCGATTCCAAAAAAATGAATCTTACGTGCTTTCCTTAATGTTTGAACAGCCTTTTCAAGCTGATGTGTGTCAAGAAGTTCTGCAGTTTCTTGAATTGTCTGGATGGTGTTGGTTGTCATTTTATCAATTATGGAAGCAGCCGATTCGTTCGGTTCAATATCACGTAAACCAGACTCCTTTGTTTTCTGAAGATCACCGGCAATTCGAAGCTTTAAATCAGGTAATCCTTTTAGCCCTAATGATTTACATAAACGGATGACAGCGGCGCCACTAGTATCGCTTCGTTTCCCAATTTCATTTGCTGTAAGTGAAATGACTTCTTTTGGATGTTGAATCATGTAATTGGCAATTTTTTTCTCGGATGGTGGAAGGGATGAACGCATTTCGGTAAGCATGACTAGACCGCCGGTCATAAAGGCCATTAAAATCAACTCTTTCTATTTTAACTGATGCCTCTAGTATACTAAATTTTGATTGAGGAAGCATACAATCGCTGAGGACTTAGGAATAGAGAAGGTAGTGACTTCGTTGTTTTAAGAACGCTTTGGATTGTTTTTTACTTGTAGCGAAAAAGGATGTAAGATCTCCGTTTCGTATGGCTTTCCGCAAGGTGTCGGTACCGGCAAGGAGATCAAACATATAATGACCATTTGTAGGCTTAGTAAAACTGAAATGCTCAGGGTAACGCTCAGCGATGAGTTGGATGATTTTAATTCCGCTTGAAAAGGGTTCATAGAGACTCGTATCGGTTAAATGAAGTTGAACCCCATGACATTGTGCACCATTATACTTTTGATAGGTTGGAACAAAGGAGGCTTGTCTGGCAATGACTCCCGGTAGCCGAAGATGATTTATCGCTTGAGCAAGTTCAAATCCATTTATAAATGGGGCACCGAATTGTTCAAAAGGTTTAACTGTCCCTCTGCCTTCTGATAAGTTTGTGCCCTCAATCAAGCAGGTTCCTGGGTAAAGGAGAGCCATGTCAAGGCTTGGAGCATTTGGTGAAGGTGGTACCCAAGCGTATCCTGTATCGTTGTGAAGCATATCTCGTGACCAACCTTCCATTTTTACAATATGAAGGTCGCATTGGTAACTAAACTCATGCTTAAATAATAAGGCAAGTTCACCAACGGTCATGCCGTGACGATTAGGGATAGGCAAAAGACCTACAAAGGATTGAAAAGCTTCTTCAACTAGATTGCCTTCAACATTAAGGCCACCAACTGGATTTGGTCGATCGAGTACAATAAAGGTTTTATTGTGTTCCTGACAAGCCTCCATCATATAAGCCATTGAATAAATGTACGTGTAATAGCGAGAACCAATATCTTGTAAATCAAAAAGAACGACATCAATGTCTTCAAGCATTTCAGGAGTGGGTTTTCGAGTTTGACCGTAGAGGCTATAGACTGGTAAACCAGTATGAGGGTCAATGCTAAACTCAATGTGCTCGCCTTCTTTTGCATCTCCTCGAATGCCGTGTTCTGGAGCGAAAAGAGAGACCAGGTTTACTTTTGAGTGTTGATAAAGAAGGTCGATCGTCGGTTGTAGCGATTGATTCACTCCTGTTAGATTGGATAGAAGACCAACCCGTTTTTTTTCAACTAATGAATAATCCTTTTCAAGAAAACAATCTAAGCCGAGTTTCATTTGTATCCCTCCATAGCGTTTTAACGTGTATTCCCTATCTAAAAGTAAACAATCATCCTGGTATCCATACTCTCTCTTTCTAATCTATGCAGCTAATCGCTTCATCATTTATAAAATTAAAGTGACGTAAGAGAGTAAGACAATGTATAGTAGTACTGTATTCATGCGAAATGATCGGAGAGGTTAGAATGGAATCTATTATTTCATTTAAAAATGAAAACAATCAGAGTGCATCTGGTTACCCAGCTTTATCAATGACAGTAAAAGGCATATTAGATCGGTTAGAATCTACATACAATGAAACCTATGAGGTATTCACAATAAATGAATATCATTTTGAATTATGGTCTCTATTTGAAGAGGATCTCATGACGAATCATGATCAGTTGGATCATGTAGCGATGATTGTTGAAAAAATGGAGCGTTACTCGTTTACTTATGATTCAGAAGGTGATGAACCAATTTATAAAGTGAAGCAGGCGTTAAGCAATAACGTGTATGCCTATCGCAATCAAGGCATTGCTTTTGCACAAATTCCAATAATGGATGGCGCACATTTAACAAATGTGGAATGTGTTTTTGCTACAAGCTCACTCGCTATGGAACGTTTTTTAGAAACAATAAAAGGACGATTATGGCAAAAGAGTCGTAACGAGCTGCTCATTTTTACAGATGGAATGGATGGTCTTAATCATGAGCATCAACCAATCACAAAGCGAGTAAAGCGGGAAGATGTGTTATTGAAACACGAGATAAAGGAAGAAATTTATCAAATGCTCGATTGTTTCTTTGAAGAAGATCGATCCTTTTTTGAAACCTATCAGATTCCTTATAAACGCGGCATTTTACTTTACGGACCTCCAGGAAATGGAAAAACAACTTTAGCAAAGTCCATTGCTCATACTGTAGATGCCCCAGCTGCTTACTGGCAAATTACAGAGTTCACGTCTAGTGAGTCCATTGCGCAAGTATTTCAAATGGCGAATCGTTTAGCTCCTATTATATTAATTATTGAAGATATCGATTCTATGCCAGATGGAGTTCGTTCCTATTTCCTTAATACTTTAGACGGGGCTACATCTAAAGAAGGCATATTCTTAATTGGGACAACAAATTATCCCGAAGAAATTGATCCGGGATTGATGAATCGCGCTGGCCGATTTGACCGAGGATACGAATTTGCGCTCCCGGATGAATCACTGAGAGAACAGTATGTTCACGAGAAGAAGTTCGACAAACTCTTGTCACCAGAGGAAATTGCTGCAGTGATCAAGCATTCTGAAGGTTTTTCTTTTGCTCAATTAAATGAGCTTTTTGTAAGTTGTGCACTAGAAAGCCACCAAAAAGGAACCGTTGATCTCTACCGTTTGATCAAGCGGATGAAAGAAGATCATAAGAAGAGTAAGACGGGTAAGTGGCAAGAGGAAGATGGTCAATTAGGATTTTATTAAAAGATACAATGCTTTGGCATAAATGAGCCAAAGCATTTTTTTGTTGACATGTCACATTTATGCTGATACGGTTATATACATAACTATATAACCATATATCGATTATGGAGGTGCAAATGAATCATCTAACAAATAGCGATAAACCACTTTATTTGCAAATTAAAGCGTTAATAGAGGACCAAATCGTAAACGACCAACTAAAAGAAGGGATGCAAGCCCCGTCAACCAATCAACTTGTGAAATTTTACGGCTTGAATCACGTTACGGTTGCAAAGGGAGTGAACATGTTAGTCGATGAGAACATTCTTTTCAAAAAGCGAGGCATTGGTATGTTTGTTTCAGAAGGAGCGAAAGAAAAATTGCTTTATAGCCGTAAGTTAGATTTTGTTGATAAATATATTCTTAAAATGGTGCAAGAGGCCAATCGTTTAGGCATTAGTGAAGAAGAAATTATTCAATATGTAAAAGAAATAAAGAAAGAGGAGTTGTGAAAAAATGATTACGATTGAAAACCTTTGCTTCTCTTATGGAAAAACGCAGATCTTAACGAACGTATCTAGCCAGTTCGAAGAGGGGAAAATTTACGGTCTATTGGGAAGAAATGGTGTAGGGAAAACAACGCTTCTTTCTTTGCTGGCAGGTGCTCAAGAAGCAAAAGAAGGTATGATTTTATTTAACGGTAAGCCCCTATTTGAAAACCAAGACGCTATTTCGGGAATAGGATTATTCTATCAGCGAAATGATTTAGATCGCGAAATGGATCACTCAAAAGTAGAGGATTTATTTAAAAAGGCTAAGCAATTTCGTAAACATTTTGACTTGGATTATGCCAATGAACTAGCACAAAAATTCAACTTGAAAACATCAAAACGAATGAACAAATTATCAAAAGGAAATGAAGCCGTTATCCAAGCGATTTTAGGGCTTGCCAGTCGTGTACCTGTTACGATTTTTGATGAAGTCTACCTTGGGATGGATGCGCCTTCACGAACACTTTTTTACAGTGAACTGTTAGACGAACAAGAGCGATTTCCTAGAATGTTTATTGTATCCACTCATCTTGTTTCGGAAATGGAGCATTTGTTTGATGAAGTGAAAATCTTGGAAAATGGTCAATTCTCTCTCGATGAATCCTATCAAACGGCAGTGGAGAAAGGGAATACACTGACAGGAGATGCGGAAGCCGTATCCAATGTGACAAAGGGATTGAAGGTCATAAGGGAACAAGTACTAGGTCCAACAAAAGCCGTTTCTGTCTTTGGGGAATTAGGAGAGCAAGTTCGTGAACAATGTGTTAAGCAAAATATAGCGATTAGTCAAATGCCTTTACAAGATTTATTTATCGCTTTAACTGCAGAAAGAGGGTGACTAGAATGAATCAATTGACAAAAGTCCTTTATCAAGAACAATTTAAGTGGTTTTCATGGTTTTTGCTATTTGTACTATTGTTTCAAGGCGCATTGCTATTTTTAGCTTCTTATTTTGGAGGATCAATCCAGCAGTTCACACTGCTTTCATTTGGACCCTCAAGAATTTTTATGCTCGTTCTTGGGATTATTTCGGCATATGCGTTTTTAGGCTACTATTATCAGCTTGGTCAAACACGAAAAAGGTACTATAGAAGTACACTTGTCGCTGCCATTTTGTTAGCTGGCACAATGGTGATTTCAGTAAAACTGTTCTCTTTAATAGAGGCATTGGTAGTTGGAAATCAAGCATTTATTTCAGATCGAACTGATGGAACAACTATAGTCAATGACAGTCAATCCATTACGATAACAATTGATATTTTTTCAGAGGGGCTCCAATTCATTGACTCAACTGTTTTGTTTATGCTCTTTTTTGTCTTACAGCTCTTGTTGTATTATGGAGTAGGCTGGTTTATCAGTGTAGGCTTTTATCGGTACGGATGGGTCATTGGCTTACTATTTATTGTGCTTGCTATCGGATTCTTAGGGCTGAATCAATTTATGTGGTCTAGTTCTTTAATGGATCACTTGCCTGCTCTTCTACTAGTTGGAACGGTTGTTTTAACGACCATTGTGTTCTACTTTGTTTATCTCATTGTAAAACGCACACCTATTAAATTGAAATAAAGGTAAAGAACCCCCCTTTGTAACGTTTGTTTACAAGGGGGATTGTTATGTGGGTTAAAAAGTGTATGAGAGACAGCTTACTGACAGTGAAAAATGCACCCGTAATGGTCATGAACTGCTAATAAGTGTCTAATGATAACGTCATGTAGTAGCGAGGATGAGATTCTATCTATTGACATGTATACTAGTACCCATATATAATTTAGATTATTCAGGACAAATAGTGAGTTGAATATAATGAAAAGATTATCTGTTGAACGAAAGACGTTAGCTAGTGAGGCCTATCATTACCTTTATAAAGACATTATTACGCTGAAATACAAGCCTGGGCAAATGATTTATGAAAATGACATTGCCAAGGAATTAGGCATTAGTAGGACACCTGTAAGAGAAGCGATTCATTTGCTCGCATCTGAAGAATTTCTTGCTATTAAGCCACAGAAAGGCATTCAAGTTCAATATATTTCAAAGAAAAAAGTACAGGACTCTTATCGCGTTCGAGAGAGTTTAGAAGTGACAGCCTTTAAAGAAGTGGCAACCCTTTGGGATAGTAGCAGTCACATCTATAAAGCTGCCAAAAAAGACTTGATAGCGATCATAGCTGAGCAACGTTATGCTGCTGAAAACGATCAAGTGGATGATTTTTATCAGTACGACGAAGTCTTCCATGACAAGGTGCTGGACATATGTGGGAATCAAACGTTAACAACCATTGTTCGTCAAGTGCGGGGACATGTGAATCGAATGCGTTATCTTGAATTTTTTGAGACGCGAGAAATGGATCGAATTATTGATGACCATGACCAGCTTGTCACATTAATTGAGCAAAACAACGTTTTAGAAGTGGAGAAGCTATTAGTAAACCATTTGCGAAACGTTTCCAATTATTACGATGATATTATGAGGAAATATCCAGACTATTTTAATGCCCAATCATAGTTGGGTTTCCTTTTTACATATACTTGTATACTAGTATTGGATGGTGGTGTAAGAAAATTGAAATTAGCTGTATTTGGATTGAATCATGGTTTTCAATTTGCTGAGGCAATCGTAAAAATGAAAGGGGTTTCTTTAGTTGCGGTAGCTGGCAATGATGCTCTGGCGAAGCAACGTGCAACTTGTTTAAATGTTCCGTTATACGAAGATTATAAATGGTTAATCCAAGAAGAATTGATAGACGGGGCTATCATTACATTACCGAATCAACTACATCATGAAGCTGTAAAGCATTGTGCAGATGCAGGTGTACATTGCCTAGTGGAAAAACCGATAGCTGACTCAACTGATCAAGGTGTTGAAATGGTTCAGTATTGCAAGAAAAAGAAGGTGAAACTGCTAGTAGGCCATCATCGTCGTTATTCGAGCAAAATAAATCTTTTGAAACAAACCCTTCAAAAAAAGAAAATCGGAGACCTTATTGGTGTAAACCTTATGTGGGCATTAGCAAAAGATCGGCCTTACTATGATGAGAAATGGCGATTGAATGAAGGCGGCGGTCCGTTACTAATTAACGGTATACATGATATTGATAATTTACGATATGTTACTGGCGGAGAAGTTGAAAGCGTTTACGCGATGGCTAAAAGTCTAATACGTGGCAACCATGTAGAAGACTCGGTATCGGCCATATTGCATTTACATACAGGTGCGACCGTCAATTACTTTTTAACAGATGGTGTTCCGGCTCCTTGGTCGTATGAGTTTACAATGAGAGAAAATAGCAAATATCCATTTTACAAGGAAGATTGCTATTACTTTTTTGGAACGAAAGGAAGCATCGCCTTTCCTAGCATGCGTACGTATCGATATGATGAGTCAGCGTATGGGTGGGAGCATGCATTAGTTGAAGAAACATTGACAATAGACCAGTGCGTTGATCCTATTGTCGAAGAGCTTAAGCACTTTATCCTTGTTATAAAAGGGATTGAACAAGCGCGGGTTTCTGGTGAAGACGGAGTAAAAACGTTGGAAGTAATTGAAGCAATGCATTTATCGATTAAAGAAGAAAGAAAAGTGAATATCCTTACGAATACGGTAATAAAGTAGTCCGTTAGAAGGGGGAACAGGTATGAAACGTCAATTGTTGTTAGTCAGCTGCTTCATTCCTCTGGCTGCGTGCAGTGTAGCTGGTCATGCTGAAGAGCCAAAGATGATGCGAATTGCCAACACAACACCTGAAGATCGGTCTTTAAGTCAAGCACTCTATCAATTTGCTGACCGCTTAGAGGAAGAAACAGACGGGTCCATTCATGTAGAGGTTTATACAAATAGCCAAATAGGTGGTGATCGAGAGTTATTTGAAGGGATGCAATTTAACACCATTCAAGCAGCAACTATGTCAACGGGTCCAATTGCACAATTTGCACCATTGTTTAATGTGTTAGAGCTACCCTTTTTGTTTGAAAACGAAAGTGAAGCGTATGAATTACTAGATGGTCCAATCGGCGAAGAGCTTTTACTCGAGTTAAAAGCGCAAAAGGTAGTAGGTATTAACTATTTTGAAAACGGATTCAGAGTATTGACGAACAATGTAAAGGAGATTAAGGAGTTAGAAGACGTAAAAGGACTAGACCTTCGTACACTTGAAAATCAGTGGCATATGCAAATTTGGAGTGAGTTAGGTGCTAATCCAACACCGATGAATTATAGCGAATTGTACATTGGCTTAGAGCAAGGGACGATTGCAGGGCAGGAAAATCCAATTGGAAACGTTGTAAACAGTCATTTTTATGAGGTTCAGCAATACTTAACGATGACCAATCATATCTACAATGCCAGCCCTTTTATGGTCAGTGAAGCGTTTTGGGAGATGCTTACGCCTCAAGAAAGACAAGCCATTGAAGAAGTTGCAGACGAAGTACAAACCGCTCAACGTTTAGCAAATCAAGAAGAAGCACGCGTAAGTCGTACTTATCTGGAAGAGAAAGGTATTACGATCTCTGAATTAACAGATAAAGAACGAGAACGTTGGATTGAAGCGAGCCATCCAGTTAGAGAACGGTTTGGAAATCAAGAAGATCATCATGGTTGGGTTCAGCGTATTGAGCAAGCATTACAAGCTGACCGCCAGGAATAGGAGGGGCTATGAAGGTCTTCCGGTTAATTGAGCGTCATGTAGAAGAAGTTCTGTTGGTGATTATTTTATCTACAATGGTGATAGCCATTTTTCTCCAGATTGTTATGCGGTTTGTTTTAGGAACCTCTTTAGGATGGTCAGAGGAATTAGCTCGCTATAGCTTTATTTACCTTGTCTTTATTGGAGTTAGCTATGGTGTCAAACAGGAAAAGCATATAAGGATTGACACGATTTTGTCGTTTTTAAATGAGAAGAAGCAAGTCATCTTAAGCTTCATTGTCTATAGTCTTTTTCTGCTATTCTCTATATTCATCATCGTTTATGGTGGTGCGATGAGTATTGAAATCTTTCGGCTTGGACAAGTGACCCCGGGTCTTGGAATAAAAATGGGGTATGTCTACATGGCAGCGCCCCTAGGCATGGTGTTAACAAGCTTAAGAATTAGTCAAAAGATGAAGGCAGAATTTCAGCATTACTTACATGCTAGACCATACACACTGAATGAGAAAAGGAACCATCAGGAGGTTCACAATGAACAATAGGGGGCAATAATCGTGACGGCAGTGGTTTTATTTGGTAGTTTTGCAAGTTTGCTCGCTTTAAGCGCTCCAATTGGCATTGCACTCATCCTAGCATCTTTACTCGCTTTACTAGTAGCCGGAAATATGCCGTTTGAGTTTGCTATTCAGAGTTTTATTACAGCGATAGACTCATTTCCGATTATGGCTGTACCATTCTTTATTTTGGCTGGAGAACTTATGGCTAAAGGAGGATTGTCACGACGACTATTTGTGCTTGCAAAAACCCTTGTCGGTAACTTTACAGGCGGATTTGCGATGGCTGCAGTCATAACGTGTCTGTTCTTTTCCGCTATTTCTGGTTCTGGACCGGCAACCGTAGCCGCCGTAGGTGGGATTATGATTCCAGCAATGATTGAAATGGGGTATGATAGGCGATTCGCGACAGCCTTGATTGCTGCTGCCGGTGCACTTGGTGTCATATTGCCGCCGAGCATTCCGTTAATTGTCTATGGCGTAACAAGTGGTGTTTCTGTCGGAGATTTGTTTATTGCGGCGGTAATCCCAGGACTTATCGTCACAATTAGTTTATTAATCTACTCGTTTCTCTATGCAAAAGCAAAAGGGTATAAGGGATCAAAGGAAGGCTTCTCTATAAAAGAAGTAGGAAAAGCGTTTTGGGATGCGAAATGGGCGTTGCTCGTCCCATTTATTATACTGGGTGGGATTTATAGTGGCTTTTTTACGCCAACAGAGGCAGCTGCTGTTGCTGTTGTCTATGGCTTATTGGCTGGATTCTTTCTTTACAAAGAATTAAAATGGCACCAACTTTATGATATCTTAAGAAATTCAGCGCTAACAACGGCAACCATACTCTTTATTATAGCTGCAGCGACAGTGTTTGGCCGAGTGATGACAATTGAACAAATGCCAGGCCAAATTGCTTCTAGTATTCTTAGTATTTCAGATAACCAACTAATAATTATTCTGTTAATTACAGCGATGTTGTTAGTAGTTGGAACCGTAATGGATACAACAGCTGCGATCATCATATTTACACCTCTTCTTGTGCCAGTAGGTATGGAGCTAGGTTATGATCCGATTCATTTCGCCATGCTCGTTGTTTTAAATCTGGCAATTGGCTTTATTACTCCGCCAATCGGTGTCAATCTTTTTGTAGCGTCGAGTATCTCAAACCTTTCAATTGTCACGCTATCAAAAGCGGCGCTACCTTTTGTCTGTATTTTAATTTTCAATTTATTGCTTGTTATTTTCATACCGCAGCTCTCGTTGTTTTTACTCGGTCGATAGTGGATCAAAAAGAAGAAGGTATGATACACTTATACTTGTATACAAGTATAATCTAAAAATTTAGTTAAAAGGTTGTGTGGATATGGCAGGACGGAGCGCATTAGAAACGTATAAAAAAGGCGGCGCTTGGTGGGAAACGGAGATTAGCGATAGTAAGAAAAACGAAATTATCATTAGAGGAAAGAGAGTAGAAGACTTAATTGGAAACGTGACATACAGCCAAATGCTCTATTTTCTTTTAGTCGGTGAAGAGTTAAACGAACGTAAAGCAGCATTATTTGAAAGCGTTCTTGTCGCAGGCTCTGATCATGGTCCGCGTGCGCCATCCATTGCAGCAGCGAGAATGGCAGCTACATGTGGCGTTACGTTTAATTCAGCAGTTGCAACTGGGATAAATATGCTAGGAGATGTACATGGTGGTGCGGTGGAAGATTCTATGGCCATCTTATATGCCACGAAGGAGGCGATTAACGAAGGACGGGGGAGCGTTACCGAACAGCTAGATCGTCTTTTACAAGCAGGAAAAAAACTACCAGGCTTTGGCCATCAATTGCATGATGATGATCCGAGGGTGAAGCGACTTTATGAATTATCTCAATTACTGATTGAGGAAGGTGACATTTCAGGGGTGTATTTACGCTTGTTAGAAGACTTCCGTCTACACATTTCTGATCGAAAGAAACGTAGCTTCACTATTAACGTTGATGGTATTTCAGCAGCCATTCAGTGTGAGCTAGGCATACCAGCTGAAGCAGCGAAAGGAATTTTTGCTTTATCAAGAGGTATGGGTATTGTTGCTCATGCGTACGAGGAGTTACAAAACGGGACGTTAATAAAAGGACCGTGTCCAAATGAAGAAACGCTTGTACGCTATACAGGAAAGAGCGTAAGGGAGGAAGGAGAATGATAGCAGTGAAATCCGCACAGTCGTTTATAGATGGACAATGGGGTGCAATCGAAGAAGGGCAAGGTTTAGAAGTAAGAAGCCCTTATTCAAATGAAGTAATTGGCTATCAATATGAAACAAATGAACAAGGTGTAGAAGAAGCGTTGGCATCGGCATTTCGATATAAAAAAGAGTTGGAAAAACTAGAAGCGATTGATCGCTCTGCCATTCTTTATAAAGCGGCAATGTTAATGGAAGAGCGTCAAGAAGCGTTTGCCCAATTAATTTCTTTAGAAGTAGGAAAAGCGTTAAAAAATACCCGAGATGAAGTGGGGCGTTCAATAGAAACCCTCATTCAGTCAGCAGAAGAAGCAAAGCGCCAGTTTGGTGAAACAATTCCAGGTGGCGCATCTTCAAGAGGGAAAGGTTCGACTGCACTTACATTTCGTGTGCCAGTTGGTGTGATAGCAGCGATTACGCCATTTAACGCACCGTTAAATTTAATTTGCCATAAAATTGGTCCAAGCTTTGCTGCAGGGAACGTAACCGTATTAAAACCTGCACCACAAGCACCTTTTATTGCGAAAGCACTTGTAGAGCTATTAATTGAAGCTGGTATGCCGGCAAAAGCTATTCAAATGGTGCTCGGTGGGAGAGAAGTAGGCGGAAAAATTGTTGCCGACTCACGAACAAATCTTGTTTCTTTCACAGGTGGTGTGCCTGCAGGCCAACAAATTAGTAAGCTAGCTGGGATGAAAAAAGTGTTATTAGAGCTTGGTGGAAACGCTGGCACGATTGTCCATGAAGATGCGGATATAGAGCGGGCAGCAACGCTTGCAACAAAAACCGCTTTCAGTAACTCAGGTCAAAGTTGTATTTCTGTGCAGCGTGTCTATGTGCATGAATCGGTCTTTCAGGAATTTAGCGCAAAGGTAAAAGAAAAAACAGAAGCTCTTCATGTAGGAGATCCTCGTGATGAGGCAACGGATATCGGCTGTGTAGTATCAAAGGAAGCAGCTGAACGTATCACGAGCTGGATAGAAGAGGCTGCTGCTGACGGTGCGAATATTCTCTGCGGTGGGTCTGCAAATGGAGCACAGGTACAACCGACGATTCTTGTCAATCCAAAGAAAGAAAGCAAAGTGGTTTGCCAAGAAGTCTTTGGTCCGGTGGTTAGTTTAATTCCTTATCGTGACGTAGAGTGGGCCATTCATGAGGTTAATGAGTCAGCGTTCGGTTTGCAAGCAGGTGTGTTTACGCAGTCATTAACGGTTGTAAGAAAAGTTGTTCAAACCCTCGATATGGGAGGGATCGTTGTAAATGGAACCTCAAATTTCCGTTTGGATCATTGGCCGTATGGAGGCGTCAAGCAGAGTGGAATCGGTCGGGAAGGTCCCCGCTTTGCTATTGAAGAAATGAGCGAAACGAAGATGGTTGTTCTACAAGATTTTTTGACACTATAAGGAGAGATGTACGGTGAAAGAGATCTACTTAGATCAACCACAAGTGATGCACGTTCGCGAGGCTTCACCGCTTCCGTTATTGCAAGATGAGGAAGTCAGAATAAAACTGCTTTATGGCGGCATTTGTGGATCAGATCTGTCTGTTTTTAAAGGCAGATTACCACACGCCCAGTATCCGTTACGTCCTGGCCATGAGGTAGTTGGTGAAGTAATAGATAGTCGAGCAAGCCACATAAAAGAAGGTAGTCGTGTCGTGATTACACCAAACACGTTTTGCGGAAAGTGTGAGTTTTGTTTAAAAGGAAAGCCGAATATTTGTCTAGAGAAACAGTCAATCGGCATTACATGTGATGGAGGATTTGCCGAGGAGATCCATATTCATTCTCGTTATTGCCTGCCAATACCTGATGAATTATCAAATGAAGCCGCTGTTCTAATCGAACCATTATCCGTCATTGTCCATGGTATGAAACAAATTACGATTAAGCCAGGTATGAGCGTATTAGTTGTTGGGTGTGGTACGGAAGGGTTACTTGCGGCTGCATTAGCCAGATATGTTGGTGCTGAAGTGACAGCAATTGATATTAATGCAAGCAAATTAGCTATGTTAAAAAGCTTTCATGATATGACGTTAGGCCATCCAATGGATATAGCAGGCAAACAATTTGATGTTGTCATTGAAGCCGCTGGAACGAAACATTCAGTAGAATCGTGTTTTTCTCAATTGAAGCCAGGAGGAGAGCTATTGCTTATTGGCATTACGCCAGAAGCAACAATTCCAGTAGCACAAGTTGTGAGAAAAGAGCAAAAAATAGTCGGAAGCATTATTTATGAGTTTCCGGCTGATTTCCAAACTAGCGTTACGTATCTTCTGGACGAACAGTTTGATCCAACGGTCTTTATATCAAAAATAAAACCGTTTTATGAATATGAAGAAGCGTATCAAATGGCGTTAAGCGGGAATTACGCCAAAATCGTATTACAATTTAAAGGAGCTGCTGTCTCATGAAGAAACTAGTATCTGAACAACTTGTAAAGTATCTAGAGAGTCGTGGAGTAGAGTACGTATTTGGCTTATGTGGACATACGAATATTGCCGTTTTAGCTGAACTTGATAAAAGTCCGATTACATTTATTAATGTACGTCACGAACAAATTGCGTCTCACGCAGCTGATGGTTACGCACGAGCAAAGCGGAAAACATCTGTGGTTCTTAGTCACTTAGGTCCGGGTTTAACTAATGCGGCTACAGGTGTAGCCAATGCAGCCCTCGATTCTATTCCAATGGTCGTTATTGCAGGAGATGTGCCTAGTCATTATTATGGCAAGCATCCACATCAAGAGGTGAATATGCATGCCGATGGCGCGCAGTGGGAGATTTATCGACCGTTCGTCAAGCGTGCATGGCGTGTGGATCGGGAAGACTTATTCCCGGAAATTATCCAAAAAGCATTCCAACTAGCAGAGAGTGGCCGACCTGGGCCTGTTCTTGTATCGGTACCGATGGACATCTTCTCAAAAGAAGTAGATGAAGAGAAATTTGCTCTTTTACATCATCACACGCAAGTAGTTGAGAAACCTTCATTAGATGAAGAAACGGCTGAACGCATTGTTGAAACCTTAGCAAATGCAGAACGTCCTGTTATTTATGCAGGCGGAGGCGTTATCCTATCCCGTGCAGAAGAAGAGTTAAGGAAATTTGTTGATCATATGAATATTCCGGTTGCCCACTCGTTAATGGGAAAAGGTGTTTTACCGGATGACCATCCGTTAACAGTCGGGATGACAGGTTTCTGGGGAACGAAATTTATTAATGATCAAACAAAGAATGCGGATTATTTATTCGGTGTGGGGACACGTTTTTCAGAAGCAGATTCAAGCTCTTGGTATCAGAACGTCACGTTTAATTTTCCAAAAACAAAACTAATTCATATCGATATTGATCCAAGTGAGATTGGTCGAAACTATCCAGTAGAAATTGGTGCAGTAGCAGATTTGAAGCGCGCGCTTGTTGCTTTGAATCGAGTTGCGAAACGATTGTATCCAAATGGAATTGACCGCAATGAGAAGTTAAAAGAAGACATTCAAGAATATCGAAAGTCATTACGCGCTTCGATTCAGGAAAATGTAACGAGCGAAGCTTTCCCAATGAAACCTGAACGAATTTTAGCGGATGTACGTGAAGTGTTACCACGAGATGCCTATATTACAACTGACGTTGGCTGGAATAAAAATGGTGTTGGACAGCAGTTTCCAATTTATACACCAGGTTCCATTCTAACACCAGGTGGCTATGCAACAATGGGATTTGGATCTGCCGCCGCACTAGGAGCTAAACTTGCACAACCAAATAAAGTAGTTGTTTCCCTTATTGGCGATGGTGGGTTTGGTCAAAATCCGTCTGTGCTTGCGACTGCTGTAGAAGAAAAGATTCCAGTTGTATGGGTTGTCATGAATAATAGCGCATACGGAACGATTGCTGGTTTAGAGATGGCGCATTACGACACAACCTATGGCACATTGTTTAAGAAAGACGGTGAGAGCTACTCACCTAATTTTGCCGAAATAGCAAAAGGCTTTGGTGTAAAAGGCGTTAAAATTACGTCTGCTGCTGAATTTAAGCATGAACTGAAGGCAGCAATTGAAGCAAACGAACCAGTCGTTCTTGATGTAGCAATGCGAAACGAGCCCGTACCAACCGATGGGCAATGGAACATTAATGATATTTACTCACCTGATAGTGAAAAGTCCCACGTAAGTATTCCATAAAAAAGAGATAGGGGAGTGTATGAGAATGAAAACACCATTAGAGGGCGTTAAAGTGCTTGACGTCTCCACAATGATTGCTGCTCCTTATGGAACCGCGCTACTTGGAGACTTCGGAGCTGATGTGTTGAAAGTGGAGATTCCAGGCAGAGGAGATACGTCTAGAAGTGTCGGACCCTTTAAGGAAGATGAACCGCTTCGCTGGCCTGGTCTGTCACGCAATAAGAAATCGTTAACCCTTGATCTTCATCAAGAAGAAGGGGTGACGATATTAAAGAAGTTGGCTACTACTCATGATATTCTCGTTGAAAATTTTCGGCCGGGGACATTAGAGAAATGGGGAGTTGGCTATGATGTATTGAAGGAATTAAACCCAAACTTAATTATGATTCGGGTTTCTGGGTATGGGCAAACAGGTCCTTATAAAAGTAAAGCTGGATTTGGAACACCGGCAACGGCGTTTAGCGGGTATACGTATTTGCAAGGATTCACGGATCGCCATCCAGTTAGTCCTCCTTTCTCATTAACCGATTACATTTGCGGAATATACGTAGCGTTTGCTGCGGTAACAGCTCTTTATCACCGTGATGCCCAAGAAGATGGGGAAGGACAAATGGTTGATATTGCGCTTTATGAGACCGTTTTTCGGATGATGGAATTTCTTGTAGCAGAATATGACCAGCTAGAGAAAGTACGTGAACGTGCACCTGGATTGGCAGGTCATTCTTCCCCCTCTGGAACGTTCCAAACGAAGGACGGTCATTGGGTTGTTCTCGTAACAAGTACAGATACAACGTTTAATCGTTTAGCAAAAGCGATGGATCGTGAAGATATGCTAACAGACCCGCGTTATCATACGAATGCGCGTAGACTAGAACATAACGATGAAACGAACGGGATTGTGGAGAAATGGATTCAAGCGCAGGAGCGAGAATACCTGCTTGAAAAACTGGACCATTTCGGTGTTCCAATAAGTCCTGTTATGAGCATTGCTGATATTTTTGTAAATGAACAGTATAAAGCGAGAGAGAACATTGTCGAAGTAAAGCATCCTCGTTTAGGTTCAATTAAAGTGCCAGGAATTGTACCGAAGTTTGAAAAAACACCAGGGAGTATTCGTTCCATTGCACCAGACCTTGGTGAAAATAATGAAAGTGTTTTAATGGAGCTTGGCTTCTCTAAAGAAGACATTAAAACGTTTGAACAAAACAACGTTATTTAACGAACGGCAGAAAGGACTATAGCGAGAGCCTTTTTTGAGTAAAGTGTACTCGCTAGTCATTCAAGCGCTTACGAAAAAAAAGAGAAGCCTCCTTGGGGCTTCTCCTGTTTTGTTATTTTTTTTCAACGCCGCACCAGTTGGCTAAAAAAGTGGCATACACTTTTGTAACATCCTTTATGCTGTTTAAATCAACCCATTCATTGACTTCGTGGAGTTGACCGCCAACCGGGCCGTAACAAATTGTATCGATGTCATAATAGAGTTGAAAGTGGCGTGCATCTGTTGTAGACGGAAGTGTACGTCGTGTCGGTTTCGTTTTTGTCACACGTTCGTGAGCGGCATCTAGTTCTTGAAACAATGGAGAGGTGTCATCACTTAACGTACCTTCGGCATGAAAGCCGTAGAACTCAATAGTTGGTGGATTCTCTTTGAACCACATGTCATTTTTCGTCTCTTGCTTAATCCAGTCAAGTAATTCTTGTTTTCGTTCACTAATCTGTTCCCCAGGTAATAAAGCGACGCGTCCTTCTATCGTTGCATGCACCGGTTCATTCGAAGCGAAATCACCTGCTGTTACTTTGCCGATATTTAAATCAATTGGGTTGTCTTGATCAGAAAAGGCAAGATGAGAACGAGTTTGGTTCAGGTAGCGTTCAAATGCCATTAGTGAAGAGGTAATGGTATGAAGTTTTTCAATGACGTTTGTTTGTGTTTGCTTGTAGTCATCTTTTTTTATGGTACGTAAAGAAATTTCAAACCAAAGCGCACCAACTTGACCAACCGATGCCTGTAAGCCAAATGGTTCTGGGATAAGCGCTGCATCGGCAGTATAGCCAGCTTCAAGCGCTGCTAAAGCGCCATTTCCTGTACGTTCTTCATCAGGAACCACTTGGATCATAAAGTCATTTTTAGGTACGTAGCCACATTCAATAATAGCCCGATAGGCAAAAATCATAGCGGCAATACCACCTTTCATGTCTGCACTTCCCCGACCGTAAAGCCGACCGTCTTTTTCAAGTGGTTCCCAAGGTGAAGAATCCCACTCTGTGGCAGGTTCAGCACTAACAACATCGGCATGCCCTTGGAAAATGAGCGTTTTCCCTTCTGAGGGATTAATACCTTTATGCGTTCCGATCACAATGTCACTGTACTCATATGTCCACTTTGGTGGGGAGAAGCCGGGATGTTTTTCAATCTGCTGAATCGCTGGCGTGAACCGATCGACCTGTAATTTTAATTTCGTTGTTAAATAATCCGCTAAAAACAGCTGTAAGCGGTGTTCTTTTCCACTTAAAGAAGGGAAGCGAATCATTGTTTTTAAAAATTCAAGCTCTTCTTGCCATAACTCCTCTACTTTGCGGCTAAGTTGTTCGTGTAATAAACGCGAATCGACCATTTTAATTAATATCCCCTTTATATATAAACGTTATCATTTTCTTAATACGCGTAATAAAAAAACTTGCCAGCTCATTCATTCGCTTGGCAAGTTAATAAAGCAATTATGATGTGCGTTTTAATTGTAACACGCGGAAGCTTTCTTGTTCTAATGAGAAGGTAGGGGAAATGGTCGTTTCACTAAAAAGATCAATCCATTGCTCTTGGTTTTCTTTAGGAAGGGTAATCGATTTGGTTTCTAAACTACGATTGAACACGAAATATAAGGTTTCATCGGCTGTTGACGTTTGATAGTGAAGAACTGCTGGATCTTCCGAATGAAGAAAGCTAAGCTCGTCATACGTACCAAACGCAGAATGGCGTTTTCTTAATGCAATAAGTTGCGTTAAAAAAGCAAGCATGTCTTTGTCTTGCTTTGTTTCATCCCAAATCATGCAAGCCCGACAGCCTGGGTCGTTTTCTCCAGCCATGCCAATCTCATCTCCGTAGTAGATACAGGGGGATCCAGGAAATGAAAATAGCAGAGTATATTGTAGCTTCACTAACGCTTTATTTTCATTGCTTGTCGTTAAGACTCTAGCTGTATCATGACTGTCCAGCATATTGAATTGAACGGCGTTGACGGAAGCCGGATAGCTCATTACATGTTTGGTTAATGCAATTTGTGCGTCTTGACTCGACTGTTGATGTAAAGCATATCCCTGTATGGCGTCGGTTAAAGGATAGTTCATGACCGCATCAAATTGATCCCCTTGCAACCATGGACTTGATTGATGCCAAATTTCCCCGAGAATGTAAACGTCCTGTTTCAAGTTCTTAACTTCGTTTCGAAACGAACGCCAAAAGTCATGATCAACTTCATTGGCAACATCAAGTCTCCATCCATCAATATCAAACTCTTCAACCCAATACTTTGCTACTTTCAAGAGATATTGTCGCACTTCTGGGTGTTTCGTGTTTAATTTAGGCATAGAGGACACGAACGCAAATGTCTCATAGTTAGGACGGTCTCCTTCTGGTTGAAGTGGGAGCTCAAAAGGATGGAACCAGTCTTTGTAGCGAGAGTTTTCCCCGTGCTGTAGCACATCTTGAAATGATGCAAAATAATACCCACTGTGATTAAAAACGGCATCAAGCATCACGCGAATGCCTCGCTTATGACTTTCTTGAATAAGCGTGCGGAGCGTGTCTTCATCTCCAAAATGGGGGTCAACAGATAAGTAATCGATTGTATCATATTTATGATTTGAAAACGCTTCAAAAATAGGTGTGAAATAAATGCCAGTAATGCCTAGTTGTTGTAAGTAATCTAAATGCTGAATAACACCTTCTAAGTCACCGCCAAAGAAGGAGTCTGGTGTTGGTGATTCACTCCCCCATGGTAACGTCGTATCTGGGTTTCTAGACGCATCTCCATTAGCGAAACGTTCAGGGAATATTTGATACCAGACTGTGTTTTTTACCCATGTAGGTGGTGAAAAGACTTCTGTTTCATGTGCGTAAGGAAGGCAAAAGTAAGCAGAAATCTCGGCAGGTCGCTCAGTATAAAAGCCACGTTCTGTATAGAAGAAAGCCTCTGTCGTTGTTTCAATTTTAAATCCGTAGCGCATGCGGGAATACGGCATGGAAACGCTAGTAGACCAGTAATCATAAAGGTCATCGGTTTGAAGAAGCTTCATTTCTGTATGCGTTGCTTGCCAGCTACCGTCTTTCCAATTGTAAGGATCTCCGTGAATGACGGTTACGTTTACGCCTTCCCCTTTTGGTACTTGTATTCGAATAATCGCTTCATGAGAGGACGTTAAATAAAGGTGATGATGTTGTTGTGTATGAATAATGCCAGCTCGATTCATCGTATACCTCCTATTTGGTTTTAGTAAATCATATAGTTGGTTTAGGATATGTGTCAATCCTTTTTGCAAACGATTTCCTATTAGAAAATTTAATTATTGCCTATTGCTGAAAATACCCGTATACTATGGATGTAAATTGATATGTAAACGGTTTAACTTTTGTGCAAACGTTTGCCTTTGTTAACGATAGAGTAGGGGGGATTTAAGATGAAAAAATGGCAGTACCCAATTAGTACAATGGCAGTTCTTGCTGTATTAAGTGCATGTGGTCCCGATCGAGAAGGGGTCATGGAAGAGCTCGAAACAGAGCCGGCTACAGAAGAAAATAAACCAGAATCGCTTCATATATGGGTCAATGATGATGAACGTGAACTTGTTGCCTATCGTGAAATTGGCGAGAACTTTGAAAGAGAGACTGGAATTGAAGTTCGGATTACGCCGTTTAGTATGGGTGATCAACTAGAAGCAATGTCGTTAGATGCACCTGCTGGTGGAGGACCTGATTTATTTTATCAGCCAAACGACATGGTTGGGAGTATAACACTTCAAGGGTTGGCAGCTGATATTGAGCTGACGCCTGAGCAAGAAGCTGGTTATTTAGATGGAACGTTGGATGCGCTTACGTATGAAGGGGAGCTTGCTGGCGTACCTGCAGCCGTGGAAACCTACGCTCTTTTTTATAATACGGAGATTCTTTCGGAACCACCTACAACGATAGAAGAACTTGAAGCCATTGGTGAGGAATATACGAATGCAGGGGCAAATGAATTTGGTTTTCTACTAGAGTCGAAAGAAATGTACTTTGCCTATCCATTCTACGAGGCGTACGGAGGATACATTTTTGCTGAAGACGGTGGCGATTACGATACCCTTGATATAGGCTTAGCGAACGACGGCGCCGTTGAAGGCGGGGAAGTGTTGCAACGGTTTCGCCAAGAAGGTTACTTGCCTCAAAACCTGAATGCAGATATTTTAAATGGCTTATTTTTAGACGGTAGTGTTGGTGCAGTCTTTTCAGGACCATGGAATATCGCTGAGTACGGAGAAAATCTTGGAGATTCATTAAAAACGGCACCACTTCCAACGGTTAATGGAAACCCGATGCGCTCTCTTGGTGGTGTAAAAGCGTGGATGGTCAATGGATATAGTGAGCACATTAGTTGGGCAACAGAGTTAGCTGTATTTATGACGAATGATGAAAGCGCTCAAATCTTCTTTGAGAATAAACGGGAGATCCCAGCACGAGCAGAAGTGAACTTAGATGATGAACTTTATGAAGGGTTCCAAGAACAGTTAGAACATGCCTATTTCATGCCGAATGTTCCAGAAGTTTCGGCAGTTTGGGGACCAATGGGGGATGCGAATGTCTTTATATCTCAAGGTCATGATGTAAGAGAGGTATTAGAAGAAACAGTGGAACTGATTGAAGATGAAATACAAATTATGGGGGCTGGTCGAGAATGAAAGAAGTAGCACCGATGAAAAATCATAACCCCAAGCTAGCTAGTATGTTGTCCATTGTGCCTGGCATTGGACAACTTTACAATCGTCAATGGTTGAAGGGGAGTTTACTTCTCCTTGTTACGGCTGCCTTTATCTTTGTGTTTTACGATATTTTCAATATGGGCTATTGGGGATTGTTTACCCTCGGCACGTTAGATGGTGTTGATGATTCAAGGGTTTTAATTGGACAAGGAATTGTAGCTGTCTTTCTAACGGTTTTTGCAGCCATCATGGTGTTTTTAACCATGAAAGATGCTCGTCGTGTCGCGAAGATGCGAGTGGAAGGAGAAGCCATTCCGTCTTTGCGTGAGAGAACGAAGCATTCTTGGGACAAGGGATTTCCGTATTTACTTGTATTGCCGGGTTTAGCATTGCTGCTGCTTGCGGTAGTATTTCCACTTCTTTATATGATTGTACTTGCGTTTACTGATTACAATCTCTTTAATTCACCACCAAGAAATGTATTGAGCTGGGTAGGGTTTCAAAACTTTATTGATTTAGCGACAATTCCGATTTGGCGTCAAACGTTTATCTCTGTACTATCTTGGACGATCGTTTGGACAGTTGTGGCGACAACTCTTCAAATTGCACTCGCGCTTTTTCTTGCAGTTATTGTGAATGATAAGCGAATTAAGTATAAAAAGCTTATCCGTACCGTACTGATTTTACCTTGGGCTGTTCCAAGTTTCGTAACAATTCTTATCTTTGCTGCTATGTTTAATGATGGGTTCGGTGCTATTAACAGCGACCTTTTTGTTCCGTTATTTGATTTCGCGGTACCGTGGTTGTCTGATCCTTTTTACACGAGAATTGCGTTAATAATGATTCAAGTATGGCTTGGCTTCCCATTTGTTTTTGCACTCTTTACTGGTATTTTACAAAGTGTATCAGATGACTGGTATGAAGCTGCCGATATGGATGGAGCAAGTCGTGTACAGAAGTTTCGCTTTATCACGTTACCCCACGTCTTATTTGCGACAGCGCCATTATTAATTATGCAGTATGCTGGTAACTTTAATAACTTTAATCTTATTTACTTATTTAACGAGGGTGGCCCACCAGTACGTGGCCAAAGTGCAGGGAGCACCGATATTTTAATTTCGTGGGTGTACAGCCTTGCATTCGAAAACTCTCAATATAGTATGGCTGCAGCAATCTCGATCATTATTGGCATTCTCGTCGCGCTCTTTGCCGTCTTCCAATTCCGTCGTAGCGCGTCATTTAAGGAGGACAGATAAATCATGAACCTTAAAACAAAGTCGAAAATTGAAGTCTTTCTTATGTATGCGTTCATCTTCTTTATGTTTGTGATTATTGCATACCCATTACTTTGGACGATTGGTTTATCCCTTAGCCCAGGAACGAATATATATGGGGCAAGTTTGTTACCGGAAAATTGGTCATTAGAAAACTACCGTTGGCTATTTTTTGATGAACAGAGTCAATACACTACGTGGTACATGAACTCGTTGTTTGTTGCAACGATTACATCTATTTTATCAACGATTGTAGTGTGCTTTACAGCCTATGCGTTTTCACGTTATCAATTTGTCGGCAAGAAAAACGGGTTGTACTTGTTCCTTGTCTTGCAAATATTCCCGGTTATTATGGCGATGGTGGCCATTTATGTATTGTTAAATACGATTGGTTTGCTTGACAGTTTATGGGGGTTGATCCTTATCTATGTTGGTGGATCAATACCGATGAATGCGTTCTTAGTGAAAGGATACTTTGATACGCTACCAAAAGAACTGGATGAATCAGCCAAGCTAGATGGCGCAGGGCATTTCCGGATTTTCTTCCAAATTGTTTTGCCACTGGCCAAGCCAATTTTAGCGGTGGTTGCCTTATTTAACTTTATGAATCCATTAATGGACTTTATTTTACCGAGAATCGTTTTAAGAAGTCCGGAAAATTATACATTAGCACTTGGTCTCTTTAATTTCGTAAGCGATCAATTTGCGACAAACTTTACCCGATTTGCGGCTGGAGCGGTATTAATCGCTGTGCCGATTTCCATCGTATTCCTATTCTTGCAACGCTACCTCATTTCAGGGCTAGCGTCAGGTGCAACAAAAGGATAACAAAAATTCAAGAAGGTGCAGAATCATTTTGCACCTTTTTCTACACAAAGAGAGAGAGTAGATAGGAGTCGATTAACATGTCCAAGCAATGGTGGAAAGAAGCTGTATGCTATCAAGTGTATCCTCGGAGTTTCTATGATGCGAACGGAGACGGAATAGGGGATTTAAGAGGGGTCATTGAAAAACTAGATTATTTGCAGTGGATGGGAATTGATGTTATTTGGATGAGTCCAATGTACGATTCGCCCAATGATGATAACGGCTATGACATTCGAAACTACAAAGAAATCATGGCGGAGTTTGGTACAATGGCTGACTTTGACGAGTTGTTGGAGCAAGTGCATGCGAGAGGGATGAAACTCATCATCGATCTTGTCATCAACCATACGTCTGATGAGCACGAATGGTTTGTTGAGTCTCGTTCTTCAAAAGAGAGTGAAAAGAGAGACTGGTATATTTGGCGTGACGCTAAGGAAGATGGAAGCGAACCGAATAATTGGGCGTCGATTTTTAATGGGTCTGCATGGGAGTGGGACGAAAAAACAAAGCAATATTACATGCACATTTTCTCGACGAAACAGCCCGATGTAAACTGGGAAAATAAAGATGTGCGCGCAGCTCTTTATGAGACGATGAACTGGTGGATGGATAAAGGAATTGATGGTTTCCGTGTTGATGCGATTAGCCATATTAAAAAAGTGGACGGTTTCCCCGACCTGCCAAATCCGAATCGTGAGCGCTATGTAGAATCCTTCGATGGTCATATGAATCGTCCAGGTATTCATGATTATTTGCAAGAAATGAAAGAAAACACTCTTGACCGTTACGACGTCTTTACAGTTGGTGAAGCAAATGGTGTCCGGATGGAAAATCCTGAAGATGTGGCAGCTTGGGTTGGTGAGCAAAACGGTGTTTTTAATATGGTGTTTCAATTTGAACATCTTGGATTATGGAACAAAGAGAATGAACAGAAGTTAAATGTACCCGCTGTGAAAGAGGCGCTATCTAAGTGGCAATATGGTCTTGAAGGTGTTGGCTGGAACGCTTTGTTTATTGAAAATCACGATCAGACTCGGGTTGTATCTTCTTGGGGAAATGATAAGGAATATTGGAAACGCTGTGCAAAAGCACTTGGTACCATGTATTTCTTCATGAAAGGCACACCGTTTATTTATCAAGGTCAAGAGATTGGGATGACGAATGTCCGATTTGATTCAATTGATGAATACGATGATGTGTCCATGCGTAACTATTATAAACAAGAAATTGAAAAGGGGGTTCCGCACGAAGACATTATGCACGTGATTTGGGAATCAGGCCGTGACAATTCCCGAACGCCATTGCAGTGGGATGCTTCCAAAAACGGAGGCTTTAGTTCAGCCGATCAAACGTGGATGAAAGTCAACCCGAATTATGAAACCATTAATATTAAAAGTCAGCAGAGCGACCCACATTCTATCTTGCACTACTATGTAAAAATGATTGAAGTTCGTAAACAATTTGATACACTAGTATATGGAAACTACCAATTGCTTGAAACGGCAGATAATCTAGTTGCCTATAGTCGTACGAGTCAAGATGAAACATTTTATGTAGTTGTTAATTTATCGGAGAAGGAGCAACCCTTTTCTACCATTAAGAATGCTGAACTTGTTTTATCAAACGTAGATTCAGATGTGAGTGATACACTTAAGCCGTATGAAGCCCGTGTGTTTCGTACAAATCATTAAGTGTCACAGCTGGACAAATGATAAAAGGGATGAAGTCTAGTGAGTACAATTAAAGATGTTGCAAAATTAGCAGGCGTGGCACCGTCAACGGTTTCTAGGGTGATTGCCGATAGTCCAAAAATAAGCAAACGAACAAAAGAGAGAGTAAAAGAGATAATGGACGAACTAGGATATTATCCAAATGTTCATGCCCGCAATCTCGTAAATAAAGAAACGAATGTAATTGGCGTCATTATGCCAAGTGCATCCTATGCGCCTTTTCAAAATCCTTTTTTTCCAGAAGTGCTGCGAGGCATTACAGCACAAGCAAATAAAGATAAATATGGCTTATATTTATCAACAGGACAAACGGAAGAAGGGATTATGGAGGAAGTAAAGGAAATGGTGTACAGCCGTCGTGTTGACGGAATAATCTTATTGTACTCTACTACGTCTGATCCGGTTATTCCTTTCTTACTTAGAGAGAAATTTCCATTTGTTGTGATCGGTCGACCACCTGAAGACTATAAAGACGTTGTTTCTTATGTAAATAATGACAATGTGAAAGCTGCTAAAATGCTGACTGAGTATGTGTTGCTATTAAAACATGAACGCATTGGCTTTATTGGTGGAAGAAAAGATGCTTATGTCACACTTGATCATAAGCATGGATACGAGCAAGCACTTGAGACAGCTGGTATTGAAGTAAATCCAATGTATTTTGTTTATCATGATGAAGTGTTTGAAGGTGGAGAACAAGCCGTTATCGAGTTAATGGCACAAGCAACGCCACCCACAGCCCTTGTTGTAGCAGATGATCTCATGGCTCTTGGTGTACTGAAGATGTTAACGAGCATGGGCTATCGCGTGCCAGAAGATATATCTGTTGTAAGCTTCAACAATGTGTTAATGTCAGAGCTTTCGGCACCACCATTAACAACAATGGACATCTTCATTTATGAACTAGGCTTTCAAGCAGCAACGCTTGTTCGCGAACAAATTGCCGCACCTCCACTAGCTGCTCAAGCAAGAATTGTTGGACACAAGCTCGTTCGTCGTTCATCAACAAGTAGAAGAATCATAAAAGAAAGCACGCCTTAAGCCGCGTGCTTTCTTTTTATTCATCCATTGTCTCTTTGTAATAATCAGCTAACAGATCTGCTACAGCGTCTGCGCTTCGCAAGCTTTCTTCCATTGTATTATCAACCCCACCAAATTCAATCAGCATAGCAGTGTTTGCTAAGTCTTGATTGTAAATACCATTCCCCTGTGATTTGTCCTTTGTAAATACACCACGACTTAAGCCGGGATAGGCTTCTTCAATCCGGTTATGAAGTTCTGTTGCGGCAGCTAATTGAGCATCTGAATTCGCGTGTGCGGTACCGACAACAAAAAGAATGCGTGCGAACGTTTCATTGTTAATAGTCACCGCTGTAAGATCACGACGTGCAGAATCACGGTGAAAATCGAGCAGTAAATCATATTGCTGTGTCTCTAGTTTGCCTTCGATTATCTGACGAGAAGCCGAATAATAATTGGTCATACTGCGCTCTTGCATATAGGCATTCATATTGGTTTTGTCTACATCAGCAACAATTCCATGGGTGGAGAGCCTGTCCGCAAAGTGCTTCCCAACGTTAATGATGTTTAATTCAGGGTTACTTGAAATGGCTTGGTCTGCATTTTCAGCACCTTCTAATCCTAATTCAGGCAGAAAGGACTCATAGCTGTGCGTATGATAGATTAACACAGACGGATCGGTATTCTCAGATTCTTGCCCAGGCGATTCTTCGTTTTCTTCATTTGTATGTTCTTTGGCAAGTTCTGCTAATGCTTCTTCAGGGGGCAGTGTTTCTCTTGGCATATTGGTCACATCTGTCCCTTGTCCAGCAACGGCGATGGTTGTATCAAATGCCGCCATAGCTGGAATTCCTTGCGAGAGCAATGAAAGAGGGTGACTGAAGTCTAGGTTTGTTGCGGTAGATACCATAACATGGCTGAACGATTTTGCTTTAAATTCAGAAGGGAGTGCTTCTTTGAAGATGGGATTTTCAAGTGAAATCAAATGGAGTAAATCAACGCCCTCTAAAGGCGATACAATCGTATTCAGTCCACGGTTATACCAGGTTTGATTTGTTGCTAGTATGCTAATAATAAGAAGTGTGGATAGAAGCATAATAGAAATACTTCCTAACCATTTAACGACTACGTTCACAACACAATCACCTTCCTCTACTCTACTCTATGAAACTAACAATTAAATTAGCACTAGGAATTAAAAAGGTAAGAGCAAAGGAAAATTTTTATTGCAATCCTGTTACGTAGCGCCTAGTATAAGACGTATCTTTCAACGTGAACGAGAATGAGGAGTCCATTATGAACCGAAAAAAGAGTAATCCCTTTCGTGTAATTCTCTTCGCTTATTTACTTTCAATGTTCGTGTTTAGTGTTCTGTTTTATTTGCCTGTTTTTCATGAGCCTGGCGTTGAACTGACGTATCGAGATGCATTATTTACATCGGTTAGTGCGGTCAGTGTAACGGGGCTAGTGACGATTAATGTGGTCGAAACGTTTAACTGGGGTGGAATACTCGTTCTCTCGCTCGCAATACAACTAGGTGGAATTGGTATTATGACACTTGCCACCTTTGCTTGGATGATGCTAGGAAGACGAATTAACCTTTCGCAACGTTTGCTTATCATCGTCGACCAAAACCGAGTACAAAATCAGTTTTCAGGCCTTGTCCGTTTGATGAGCAGTCTCATAGTCATTGCACTATGTATTGAAGGGGCAGGCGCCCTTATACTAGGGACCTATTATTTACGTTTCTTTGACGGGGCATTTGAAGCTTACTTACAAGGTGCCTTTGCCTCGTTAAGTGCTTTTACAAACGCTGGTTTTGATGTAACAGGTCAATCGCTAGCTCCATTTGTGGATGATTACTTTGTTCAATGTATAACCATTTTACTTGTTTTTGCGGGTTCAATTGGCTTTCCAGTTATTTTAGAATGTATTGAATACATAAAGAGCCGAAAACGCACATTTAAATTCAGTTTATTTACGAAACTCACGACAACTACTTATTTTCTTGTGTTTTTTATAGGGGCCTTTGGGATTTGGTTTTTAGAAAGAGACTTAGCGTTTGCTACCTTAAGTTGGCACGAACAGCTATCACAAGCGGTCTTTTTTTCGGCAACAACAAGAAGCGCAGGCCTATCAACAGTTGATTTAGCTGCATTTCACATTCCTGTTCTCTTATTTATGTCGCTATTAATGATGATTGGAGCGAGCCCATCGAGTGTTGGTGGAGGTATACGAACAACGACGCTAGCAGTTATGATGCTTACGCTACGTAGCTTTGCGACTGGGAAAAAACATGTGCATGTATTTGGTCGGAGAATTCATGAAGAAGACCAACAAAAGTCATTTGTGGTGCTATCCATTTTTACAGGTCTTTTGTTTCTGGCCATTTTGCTTATCATGACCTTTGAACAAAATACATCGGTTACGCTGCTGCAAGTCTTAGTTGAAACGGCTTCAGCGTTTGGAACATGTGGCTTATCTTTAGGGATCACATCTGAGTTGTCCTTGCCGAGCCAAGTCGTTCTGATGGTCTTAATGGTAATCGGTCGAGTCGGAATTATCGCCGTGCTCTTTTCATTTAGAGGGGATAGAAGAGGGGAACACTATCAGTATTCTACGGAACGGATCTTAATTGGATAATAAGGAAAGGAGAACATGGAAATGCGAAGAAAACAATTTCTAGTCATTGGTCTTGGTCGTTTTGGAACGAGCGTTTCGAGAGAGCTCTATAAACATGGGCATGATGTTGTTGCCGTTGATTCAGATGAAGAACGAGTAGAAGATGCAGACGGATTTACAAGCCGAGCCATTATAGCTGATACCACTCATGAAAAAACGCTGCGCTCCCTTGAACCGGAAAGTTACGATGCGGTCATTGTTGCGATAGGAGATCATATTCAAGAGAGTATATTGACGACTCTTTTGTTGAAAGAATTAGGGGTTCAGAAATTATGGGTCAAAGCACGTAACCAACAGCATCATCGTGTGCTTGAGAAAATCGGCGCTGATCGCATTATTCATCCTGAGCTCGATATGGGCATTCGCATTGCTCATAGCTTAGATTCTGACAAAGTGATTGATTATGTGGAGATTTCAGTGGATCACAGCATTGTGGAGCTTGTCGCCACAAAAAAAATCGCTGGAAAAACGCTGGCGAAATTAAATATTCGCAAGCGCTACAAGTGTAATGTGCTGGGAATAAAATCAGGCGAAAACCTTACCATTACACCGATGCCGGACGATATGCTGACTGAAGGAGATGTGATGATCGTTTTAGGTGGGAACCGTGATTTAAAAAAGCTTGAAGCGGAATTGCTCTAAGTCTTTAGTGACTGGTAGTGAAGGCGATACAAGGAAAAAAAGGCATTCTATATGGATGTCTTTTTTAGCTGTATACAAACTGTAATTGGTAAATGACATTGATTTCATTTCCACCGTGTAGTAAAGTGAACGTTACGTAAAGCTTACTTTACTAAGGAGCAGGTATAAAAATGAAAAACAATATAAAACGATTACGGGTAAACTATGGTTTAACCCAAGATGAATTAGCTGAGCAATTAGCTGTTTCAAGGCAAACGATAATTTCATTGGAAAAAGAACGCTACAATCCTTCTATTAAGTTGGCATTCAAACTGTCACGTATCTTTAGCTGTACGATTGAAGATATATTTATTTATGAGGAGGACTAGTTCATGAAGAAAAACAGAAAAACAATGGAAAACCAACTACTATTTTTACTTACAGGTCTATTTGTAACTGGAGTGGCCATTTACATAACGATTAATCAGCTACTGAATCGTCAGTTTCCGATGGGATTGGCGTTAATGGCGTTAGGGGTTAATCAGTTATTGATGGTTTATTTATCTCCTCACTTATTCCCAAAAGATGAACGGGCAAAAACAATAATAGGAAAATCAATGGTGGTAAATTATTTCGTTATTTTCGGTAGCATCTTTTTGTTATTTTTTGTAGCCGGATTTAGTGGAATTCATTGGGGCGCCCAACAAGTCTTACTCTTTTTAGCGGCTATTTTGTTGGTAACGATTCCATCGACGATGGTTTTTTATGCAAGACGAATCTAAGTTGGGCTAATGAAAGTCTTCCTGAAAGCGCGCTAGTTGTGATAGCTGTCATGTGTATGAAGTGACATCAATGAATAGGGAATGAAGGGAAACATCTGTAAACTAAGATCAGCGACATCGTGTAGAGTGAAGTACAAAAAGACGGTGTGCAAGGAGCTTAGGGATGGAGCAAAGTGAAAAGCGAATTCGTTTGATAGACGTCTTAAGAGGTTTTGCCATTATTGGCACATTAGGGACAAATGTTTGGTTGTTTGCGCAACCGGGAAATCTTCTTGCTGTCTTTGTAAATGCAAATTGGTGGGAGGATATACAGTCTTTCATACAGGCGTCTCTTTCTGTGTTTATAAATGGGAAGTTTCTAAGTCTGCTGACAATTTTATTTGGAATAGGCCTAGAGTTAAAATACCGTAAAGCCAAAAGAGAAGAATTACCATGGATACCGTTGTATCTATGGACGATGGCTCTCCTCTTTATTGATGGTTTTTTACACTTTGTTTTTGTTTTTGAATACGATGTGCTCATGAGTTATGCCCTCACAGGAGGAATCGTAGCGTTCATGATAAGTAAGCGTGAAAAGCTTCTAAAGAAGATAATGATGATAACAGGATTTATGCATCTTTTTGGTGTGGTACTAGTGTCGATTCTCTGGTTTTTTATTTTAAGAGATGATTCATTTCTTTTTGAAATGGAGCGTATGGGTGAAGAGATAAGCTCAGTCTATCAGAATCAACCCTATTGGCAACAAGTCTACTATCGCGTGGTTCATTTTATAGGATTGCGAGCAGAAGCCATTCTGATTATTTTTATGAATATCACACTATATTTAGTTGGCATTTTCTTGCATCGTGCAGGGGCTTTTTTAAACAATGAACGTGGAAGAGTCATTCGTAAGAAACTAATGATCTATGGTTTAGGTATAGGAATACCCTTAAATCTATTGGCGCTTGTGCCCGGTGGTTATTTTGACCTTGCGACGAGGTATATCTTTGCCCCTGTTTTAGCATTAGGTTATATTGGACTGTTTGCTTGGGTTCTTCATAAAAAGATGGTTCCGTGGATCATGAAACGGTTTGAAGCTATAGGAAAAACAGCATTGAGCTGTTATATCTTACAAAACATTGTCGCATCTCTTATTTTTTATGGTTGGGGCTTCAATCTTGCTCCCGTTTCTTCTGTCTATGTTGTGCTTCTATGTTGGTTGTTCATAACAATAATTATGATGGTGGCAGCAGAGCTGTTTGTTACATACTTAGGTACGGGTCCTTTGGAATATGTATGGAAAAAACTATCGTCTGCCCCGTTCAAAAATAGAGACTAGCGCTCAGAAAAAGAAAAGTAATTACGTTTCCATAATCGCGTGCAGTAAGGTTGCATAGGGGGAGAGCAAGGAATGATGACCTTGAGATTTCATGAAAACGATACAGAGGAAGTGGTTTCGCTCTTTTATGAAACCGTTCATTCTGTTAATGCAAGAGACTATTCGCGAGAGCAAGTAGAGGCTTGGGCGGCTTTAGAGGATAAAAGTGAAAGAATCAACCGGTGGAAAAGATCATTAAATGAAAACCTAACGTTTGTTGTAAAAGTGAACGATCGAATCGTCGGCTTTGCTGATCTAACGTTTAATGGTTACTTAGACCGATTGTTTGTTCATAAAGAGTATCAAAGACAAGGGGTAGCATCTCTGCTAGTTGATAAACTTGAGAGCGAAGCAAAGCGATTAAAACTGCAAGCGATTGAAACAGAGTCAAGTATAACAGCAAAGGCATTTTTTACACAAAGAGGCTACGTGACTGTTCGCCAACAAACCGTTGAACGAAAAGGTGTTTATCTGACAAATTTAAAAATGAGAAAAGAACTATGTGCGACTTCGTTCACGAGAACGATTCATGAATAATTATTAAGCAAGGAAAGTTTCTTTTTTAACTAGTGGATGTAAGGGAGAGGTGTACATGGGAATTAGAAACTCAGCAAAAGGAATTATCATTAGCGAAGATAAGATCTTAGTAACAAAAAATCGAGACTCAGAAGGGGTTTTTTATCTTTTTCCTGGAGGTGGACAGGAGTGGGGGGAAACGTTGCATCATACTTTAATAAGAGAGTGTTTGGAAGAGGTGGGAAAAGAAGTAGATGTGAAAGAACTCCTTCACATCCGTGAGTATATAGGGAAAAATCACGAGCATGCTGCATTTGATTCCGCTGTTCACCAAGTTGAAATTTGTTTTGTTTGTCATGCAGTAAATGAATGTGGTAATCAAGCACCTACTCAACCAGACCAAAATCAAGTGGGGATGGAATGGCTTCCTATAGAGGCGTTGCTTGAGTATAGAATATACCCGAAAAGTTTAAGAAAATCTATTATTGAGTACCACAATGATAAGAAATCGTTCGTTTATCTAGGAGACATTAATTAGTCAGCAAATTCCTAAGAACAGAAGCGGTTAGATTTGATTTGACGGAGATCCTCTCGGAAAAGCAACATATTGAAAATCCGAGAGAGTATGTTGGTTAGAAGCCGCCTTCTGTTACAGATTATATAGGTGCAAGTTGTTTAAGTCGTTCTTTCTGAAGGTGTTCTGTCTTGGCTACAAATGATTCGTCTGTTGATGGAGCATTCGGGGTGCATCTTTTGTAAGCGACCGATATTCAGATCGTCCAATATACATTGGAATCGATAGTTGCTCAAAGTCAATTGTATTGCTTGAAGTAAATGCCTGCTCATTTCGATAGCTTTGCATGACTTCGCCGACAATCCACTCATGAGTACCGTAGGTGTGCTCGCCCACTACGTTACATTCATAAGCAAAATAAGCATCTTCAATTATAGGAACGTTACACAGTTCACTTAAGTGATAAGGAATATTAAAGAGATCAAATTTATTCTGTTCTCTCCCACTATATGTGCCGCTAAGTTGAATCCACTTGGAATGTTGGCTAGGGAGAAACTGGACCGCGAAGGTTTTGCTTTGTGAGATGAGCTCATATGTATACGTTTCTTTTCGTAAGGCGAACCCGTAATGCCCTGGGTTTGTTCCCATAAAGGTGTGCCATCCAGACGCCATTACATTGACTTGTTCATTTGATTTACTCGTTATGACAGCTACCATGCTTGGGTAGGTATGCCATGAAGCTTTTGAAATAGGTTTTAACATATGTAGTACTCCTTCTTTTTGGTTGGTATAAAGAAACGACTGGTTTCATCATAAAAGGACTTTGTGTTTCGGGCAACAAAAAACGCTACGATCAGCTTTTATTTTATAATAAAAGAAAATGAATCGGATGATTTTCTTAACAAGAGGGGCATTGGATGAGCCTTCTTTGGCGTATGGATCAACAACAATGCCTCGAACTAGTCCCTGCTCTATATGAATGCTAAAATGGGTGAAAAGGAGTTGGTAGACGATGGCAACCTTTTATAAGGAACCTTTTTCACTTGAAGAGACGGATAAGCTTGAAGCACGGTACAATGAGTTGTTGAACATTCCGCTTGATTCAGTGGAGCAGGTGGAAGTATTTCTACAAAAAGAATCGGACCTATCCGATGAACTGGAAGAAATGATGACAGGTCATTATGTTGAATTTAATAGCTATAACGACTCTAAGGAAGCGAAGCGTGTATTTGAGCATGATCAGCAAGTTGTGTTGCCGATTGTAAAGAAATACTCCGCTTTATTGGATGATGCGTTTCTCTCATCCAACGTTTTAGCTCAATTACCAGAGGAACAGTATGGCTATTTAGTAAAAAGACGAAAAAGCGCACAGGCATTATTTCAAGAAGCAACGATTCAACTAGAGGTAGAAGAAGATCAACTGGCGACTACTTATTTCGAACATACTGGATCAATGACGGTTGATTGGAATGGGGAAGAATTAACGCTACCTCAATTAATTGCTTATTATGAAAGTGTTGACCGTGATCAACGAAAACGAGCCATGACGAAATTGCGTGAGGCTTACATAGAAAAAGAAGAGCCTTTGCAGGAGATTTTGTCAGAGCTTATCCGACTGAGGCAGAAAAAGGCTGAAAACGCAGGATTTACGAATTTTGCGGATTATATGTTTCAGAAGTATGATCGGTTTGACTACACACCAGCGGATTGCAAACGCTTAGCAGAGAATGTCGCGACGTATGTGAAGCCGGTTGTTGAAAAAATTCATAAGCGGCATCAGCAAGGATTAGGGTTAGATTCGTATTTGCCATGGGATCGTAGCGCCATCAAGCCTGGGGAAGAGCCGTTAAAACCATTTGACACAACAGAAGAGCTTATTTCAAAGACAGAAAAAGTGTTAAATCAGCTTGACCCTTCTTTTGGTCAGCTTCTTTCTCAGCTTAATGAAGGGAACACGCTCGATCTTGAAAGCAGGAAAGGGAAATCGCCAGGTGGGTTCTGTTCGTCACTGCCACTTTCGCAGCTTTCTGTTATTTTTATGAACCATGCGAAACAGCATAAGGATATGATTACTCTTATTCATGAAATGGGGCATTGCATTCATAACGATAGGAAGAAAGATCTTTCTCTAGCTGCTTATCGTGATACGCCAATGGAATCAAGTGAACTAGCAAGCATGTCAATGGAGTTATTTACGCTGCCGTTTTGGAATGTCTACTATGAGAATCACGAAGAGTATGAGCGTGCCAAACAGAAACAATTAGAATCGATTGTAACGTTCTTACCAATTGGGATGGTGATTGATTCGTTTCAACATTGGCTGTATGAGCACCCGAACCATTCAAAGGAAGAGCGCAATAAGAAGTATCAAGAATTGCTGACAAAACTTCAGTCGAATGTCGTTGATTGGTCTGGTTATGAAAAGTGGCAAGAAACCCAGTGGCTTAGCGTGCTTCATATTTTTGAAGTGCCATTTTATTATATCGAATATGTCATTGCCCAGCTTGGAGCCATGCAGCTATACAAGCAATATAAAGAACATCCAGAAGAGACATTAAAACGGTATAAAGCCGCACTTGCCCTAGGCAGTTCAACGTCATTAACGGATGTCTATAAAGCAGCGGGGATAGCGTTTGATTTCTCAGAAGACATGATTCGTTCGCTTATGGCATTTATGGAAAAAGAATTAAAGTTATAAAAAGCCTACCCCATAAAAAGGTAGGCAAAGAAGATCGTTCTACTACTAAGAACGATCTTTTTTCATATGTATATGTTTCAGGAGACCTCGACGCCGAAGTTCTTGTTTAATAATGGAAATAAAGTCAGCATTTAAACAATGTTGGATCGCACGATCATATGCTTCTAGAAGAAGATCATCGGATAGTTGCTGTAACATGACGAGGCTCCCCTTTGTTTTAGGATTCTGCTTGTATACATGTAATTTATCACAATATATAGTGTTAATCAATATAATCTCACACTATATATACTTATTTTTTGTGCTTAATCGAAGTTCGACACAAAGCGACTGTCTTCCATCATAACAGTCAGATAGGGGTTAATGTTTTCGACAAACATCTTTGATCATACGAAGGTTTAACCATTCGTAGTCGTCTGATAAAAGGAGTTTAATACGCTTGTTCAAATCATCATACTTCGTGACCTTTCCATCTAGTGAGTGGTAACGACCATCATGCCAGAATGTTACGGTAGTGTCGTACTGTTGCTTAATCGCATCCATAATGGTTTCACCTAGCTCCTGCCAGCTGTCTTCGGATAACGGCTCATGTAGCGGAATATAGCTTTCCTGTTGTTGTAGTTTAAGCCATCCTTCTTTGTGCTCTGGCAGCATCATCCGACTGCCTTCCCACAGTAAATTCCCTCGTTTGACAAACAATTCTTCTTTACGCATGGCGAACATCCTTTCGTCTTTTTCTTCTTATTATAGACGAATGTGCGTTCGTTATTCAATGGGGATTGTTGGATAATCATGAAATAGAATGTTTTTCAAGATCCGATAAAGGGTATGAAGTGGTGATACTTACTTAGAAAAGAGGGAATATATGCGCTGGATTATTGATCGACCAAAGCTAATGGTCTTATTCTTTACAATGCTAACGGTTGTCGGAGCGATTAGCTTTACGCAGCTTTCACAACGAGAAATACCAGAATTTGAACCGCCAATTGGTCAAATTATTACCGCTTACCCAGGCGCTTCATCAGAAGAAGTGGAGCGACAAATTACAAGTCAAATCGAAGATATTTTAAGTGGGTATGAAGAAATTGCTTCCTATGAATCGGTTTCTGCACCTAGCTTATCTCTTATTACGGTCGAACTCGACGAAAGTGTCGGAAAAGAATCGACTATTTGGAATGACGTATCTCAACAAGTAAATGGGCTCTCTTCCACGTTACCGGACGATGCTCTAAATCCTGAGGTAGAAACAGATCTAGGGGATCAAGGGCTCGCTACGTATCAAATCACCTATAATGAAAATGTAGACGTTGATGAGCTCATACAGCTCATTGATCTGTATGAAGAAAAGCTGTCTTCACTTGTTGATATAACAGGTGTTGACGTACAGGGAGTCGTAGAGCAAGAAATAGCGGTTAGGCTCGATGCGGAAGCAATGGAAGAGAACAACCTTTCATACGCACAAGTACTCGGAGTCTTGCAAGGTGAAGAAACTACATCACCGATAGGCGAATGGGAAACAGAAGGAGCCGTCGTTCCTGTTAATATGGAAACGTATCAGGATGTGTCTTCCTTTAATAATCTGCCTGTTGGTGTAGATGAAGAAGGCAACATTGTTCGACTGCAAGATGTTGGAGTGATGGAAAAAAGCTATAAAGCACGTGAAGAAGCTGTACAATTTAATGGTGAGCGAGCGTTGTCGTTAACCTTTACGTTACAGTCAGGTAGTAGTGTACCTGCCGCACAAAATGAACTCGACGGGTACGTTGATGAACTCGAAAGCGAGTTACCCGCAGGAGCAGAAATGGAGCTGTTATATTCCCAAAGTGACCTCGTATCAGAGCTTTTTGCAGATTTAGCGTGGTCATTTGGATTTGCTTTTCTAGCTGTTCTCATTGTGTGTTCATTAGGCTTGCGAATAGGGTCTGCCATCAGTGTGGCGATTGCCGTTCCTGTATCGCTTAGCATTGGCTCACTGGCACTACCATTTGCTAATGTTGATTTAAATCAAATTTCTCTTATTGCCTATATCCTTGTGCTAGCCATCTTAGTCGATGATGCCATTGTCGTCAATGATAATATTGAGCGTCAATTAAAGCTAGGCAAACCAGCAAAAGAGGCAGCGAGAAAAGGTACGACAGAAGTACTCGGTTCTGTTATTACGTCAACCATTATTGTGGTGTTTACATTCTTTCCGATTTTATTCTTACCAGGTGGAGCAGGGGAATTTATTCGTCCGCTACCTGTTGTTGTTATTAGTGCCATTGTTGCATCGACGGCCGTTGGCTTAATCGGTGTCCCTGTTTATCGTGTATGGAGAGAGAAACGAAAGCCAACAAAGCAAGATGGGCGATCAGCAGGTCTTGCAGGACCGCTTTTAGAAAAAGGTGGAAACTGGTATGGGCGGAAATTAATGAAAGGCGTTGTAAACCATCCCTTTATTGTTGCTTTCACGGGTTTAATTGTTGGGACGGCTGCATATGCTCTTATTCCATGGATTCCGATTGAGTTCTTCCCAGATTCTGATCGAGAAGAGGTGTTTGTTGAGACGACGTTAGCGGATGGTACACCACTTGCACAAACAGAGGAAGAAGCTGAAGCGATTGCCTCTTGGCTAGGAAGGCACGACTTTGTTCGGTCTGTATCTACCTATTCAGGAACATCCATTCCGCGTTTGTTTAACGCCAATGGTGGTGGCGAAGAAAGTCAAAACCAAGCAAATTTCCTAGTGTTTATTGATAAAGAGGAGATTGAAGCAAGAACAGCAATGGATCTATGGAGTGAAACGTTACCTGAAGCTTTTTCAGTTATTGAAACGTACGAGGTATCCATTATTGAATCCGGTCCTCCAGTAGGTGCACCCATTGCGATTGACATCAGTGGGCCATCTATTGACGAATTAATGGTGAAAAGTGCCGAGGCTAAGGAGCTTTTACTTAACGTAGACGGTGTGTTAAATGTTGATGATACCATTGGGAATCCCGTTCAATCGTATGTAGTTGAATTAAACCGAGAGGCAATGGAGGAGAATGGATTAACAAGTGATGAGCTTTCTCAGTCGTTGGCAGTACTTGGCGAAGGTATCCCGCTTGGAACATTTGATGAAGACGGAGAGTTACTTGATTGGCGTCTTGTCTTTGAAGGGGATGAACGTGAACTACTTGATACGGTAACGATAGCTGGTGAAACAGGAAATCGAGTTCCGTTAACTGACGTTGTTTCTCTCTCAGAGGAAGAAATCCAACCACGAATTCCTCGTCAACAAGGAGAGCGCTCTGTCACCGTTCGTGCTTTTCCAGCAGAGAACCAATCAGCTGATGACATTATTGCAGAAGTTGAAGACGAGCTTCTTGCGTTAGAAGAAAGTGACTACAGTGTTCAAATCGGTGGAGAAACGTCTGAGCGTACAGAAGTTTTTGTACAGATTGGCCAAATTTTTCTTATTGTCGTCTTTCTTATTCTAATTGCGATGGTCATTCAATTTTATTCATTAACGATTCCGTTCATTGTTCTTAGTGCAGTGTATTTGGCTTTTTCAGGAGCGATGATCGGACTGTTTCTAACACAAACAGGTTTAGGTTTTATGTCATTAATGGGTGGTGTTAGTCTAGCTGGGATTGTCGTTCGAAATGGGATTGTGCTCATTGAATTTATTGAACAGCGAAGAAGAGAGGGACTTCTACCTAAAGAAGCGGTGATGCTTGCAGCGGAACAACGTTTTCGACCGATTGTATTAACCTCGCTTGTAACGATTGCTGGTTTAATCCCAATTGCGTTTGGGAACAGCACGTTGTTTCAACCATTAGGCATTACCATTGTGTCTGGAGCACTATTTTCAGCGGTATTAACGTTATTTGTTGTACCGGCGCTTTATTTAGTGAGAGTACGTTTGAAAGAGGGTAAATTAGAGTAAAAGAAATTAATAAAAAAGCTGTTTTAGAGGGTTTACCCCACTAAAGCAGCTTTTTTTGGTTTGCGCCTTATTCAACTCGGTTTGAATCCGGTCGTGATTTTGAACTTGAGCGGTTATCTTCAAATTCTTCACGTGTAAAAACGTCGTCTACATTCATATTAAATTCAACAAGCTCTAATCCAGTCATTTGGTGAATATTTCTTGCTACACTCTCTTTAATATCCTTATAAATAGCTGGAATGCTCTTTCCGTATTCAACATATACTTCAAGGTCAATGGCTACTTGCTTTTCGCCGACGTCTGCGCGAATGCCTTTTGTAATACTTTCTTCTCTGCCGAATGTCTCTTTCATTCCTTGGAAGAAGCTTCCGCTCATACCGAGAATACCGTCTGTTTCAATTGTTGCTAATGCGGCAATTTTTTTTATGACTTCATCATCGTAGGTTAAGTGATTACGATTTTCTTGTTGCGTATTCTGTTGTTCCTGTTCTATTTGTTCAGTTGTTTTTTCTGTTGAACGAATTGTTGTGGCCATTTTGTATCACTCCTTTTTATCGTTAATCCTACCGAGTAGGAACGATGACTTATCCTGTGTGTAACCGTTCTTTAACAAGATTAAACATTTGCGTTACGAAACTTCCTACAATTCCGCTGCTAACAAAAGTGTGAGTGAAGAAAAATAGTCAGCTTACAGAAAGAATTATTAGAAAATAAGTAGTTGACAGTCTATTTAATCAAGAGTAGAATTTTCTTAAATCATATTAAAATACAAGGGATTATCGGAATAATACGAATGATAGAGAAGGAGGAGCGCGATTGAGCTATCTCTATAAAGAAATGCAAAATGGGGATTATGCGATTCTTAATTCGAAGTTGAAGAGTCGGGATAGTATTGATATTTTACGTTTTGCTCACGAAACTTATGGAAAGAACCTTGTCTATGCGTGTAGCTTTGGGGCAGAAGCAATGGTCATGCTTGATTTACTGTCCAAAGTCCAAAAAGACGCACAAATCCTTTTTTTAGATACAGACTTCCATTTTAAAGAAACGTATGACCTTATTGAAAAAGTCAAGCAACGGTATCCTCATATGAAGATCAAGTTAGCGAAATCATCCCTTACACCAGAAGAGCAGGAGAACCAATTTGGAGCGAAGCTTTGGTTAACAAATCCCGATCAATGTTGTCAAATCCGGAAATTAGATGTGCTGGAGCGGGAAATGGCACCGTTTGATGCGTGGTTGTCTGGCTTACGCAGGGAGCAGTCACCTACAAGAGCGAATACTGAATTTATTAATCAAGATAATCGATTTAAAAAAGTGAAGATTTGCCCACTTATCCATTGGACAGAAGAAGAAATTTGGATGTACATCGAGCTCCACAGACTTCCTTACAATCCGCTTCACGACCAGCATTATCCAAGTATTGGCTGCACCTATTGTACGAAACCGGTTATGCCAGGTCAGGACAATCGTAGTGGGCGCTGGCAAGGCAACCAAAAGACAGAATGTGGACTACACGCACCGACGAAAGGGGAAAAATAATGGTGGTAAAAGAGAAGGAACTTGTACAGCTTTACGATCCAACTTACGCAATAAAAGGGATAGAGGCAGAGATTGAACTGGATGGTTTTGCTCTGTCGGATTTAGAGTTAATTGGAATTGGGGGGTTTTCACCGTTAACAGGTTTTTTAAATGAAGAAGACTATCAATCAGTTGTTGACAGCATGCGTTTAGTTAATGGCGCACCATGGAGTATTCCCATCACATTACCAGTTAATCAGCAAAAGGCAGAATTATTGAAAAATCATACAAAAGCCAAGCTTGTGTATAAAGGCGACGTTTATGGTGTGATTACGATTGAAACCATCTATCAACCTGATAAAAAGCGAGAAGCGAAGCACGTGTACCAAACCGAGGACACGGAGCATCCAGGAGTTGCAAAGCTCTTTTCTAGACCGAGTGTGTACGTCGGTGGCGATATTGTACTAATAAAACGATTAGAACGGGAGCAGTTCGGTTCTTATTATCTTGATCCAGCGGAAACCCGGGAACAGTTTGCTGAAAAGGGTTGGAAAACCGTTGTTGGTTTTCAAACACGCAATCCGGTTCACCGTGCTCATGAATACATACAAAAAGCAGCGCTAGAAACGGTGGACGGGTTATTCTTAAATCCACTTGTTGGAGAAACGAAGGCAGGAGATATTCCAGCAGACGTTAGAATGGAAAGTTATGAGGTTTTGCTAGCAAACTACTATCCTCAAGAGCGTGTTCATTTGTCTGTTTTTCCAGCTGCTATGCGCTATGCAGGCCCAAGAGAAGCAATCTTCCATGCGCTTGTTCGAAAAAATTACGGCTGCACGCATTTTATCGTTGGGCGTGATCATGCTGGTGTAGGAAATTATTATGGAACCTATGACGCACAGGAGATTTTTAAGGAATTTAAGCCGGATGAATTAGGCATCAAACCCCTTTTCTTTGAGCACAGTTTCTTCTGCAAAGCATGCGGTAACATGGCATCGTCTAAAACGTGTCCACATGAGCGTACTCAGCATGTCATTCTATCTGGTACAAAGGTTCGTGAGATGTTAGCAAAAGGGGAACTGCCACCAGCGGAATTTAGTCGGAAAGAAGTCGTTGAAATTTTAATTCGTGGTCAGCAGGAGGCAGGTGCATGAGTAAATCGGTTGACAATCTTGTTTGGCATGAAGCAACGATTACAAAAGAAGACCGCCAAACGAAAAACAATCATAAAAGCTGTTTACTTTGGTTTACTGGCTTGTCTGGATCAGGTAAATCAACGTTAGCCAATGCTCTTGATCAAGTGCTATATAACAATCACTTAAACAGCTACGTGTTAGACGGGGATAACATTCGCCAAGGACTGAATCAAGATTTAGGATTCACTGATGCTGATAGAGTAGAGAATATTCGTCGTATTGGCGAAGTGAGTAAATTGTTTGTTGATGCGGGCACCATTGTATCAACAGCTTTTATTTCGCCATTTGAAAATGATCGTCAACGTGTACGGGAGCGTTTTGCTGAAAATGAATTTATTGAAGTGTATGTCAAATGCGATTTAGAAGAGTGTGAAAAGCGAGATGTAAAAGGCTTGTATAAAAAAGCAAGGGCAGGAGAAATTCCACACTTCACAGGTATTAGTTCGCCTTATGAAGCACCGAGTCATCCAGAGATTGTTGTAGACACGGCAAAGGAAACCATTGAACAATCGGTAGAAAAACTGGTGAACTATTTAAAGGAAAAACAGATTGTAAGGTAAGGGGGCAACACATGAGTAGAGGAACCGTTTACCTTATTGGAGCAGGTCCCGGGGATATTGGGCTTATTAGTTATAAAGGAATGAAGCGATTGCGACAAGCTGATGTGGTACTGTACGACAGGCTTGTCAACCCTTTACTTCTAGAGGAAGTAAAAGATGGAGCCGAGTTGATTTATGTCGGTAAGCTCCCAAATCGCCACATTTTAAGGCAAGAGGCCATTCACGATGAACTGGTACGTCAAGCCGATATTCATCAAACCGTCGTTCGGTTAAAGGGAGGCGATCCTAGTGTATTTGGCCGGGTAGGAGAAGAGGCAGCGTTTTTAGAGCGTTATCAAGTCCCGTTTGAAATTATACCAGGTATCACATCTGGCATTGCGGTACCAGCTTATGCAAATGTTCCAGTTACCCATCGAACGAAGGGTACGAGTTTTGCGGTCGCAACCGGGCACAGTCAAAAAGAGAATTCACTTGAACTGGACTGGTCAGGGCTTGCTAAAATTGACACGGTTGCTTTTTATATGGGGGTAAAAAATCTTCCGCGAATTGTTGAGAACTTTATTCAACATGGTCGTCTTGAAAATGAAAGCGTCTTATGCATTCAATGGGGAACGACGAGCAAGCAAAAAGTGGTGAAAGCAACGTTAGCGACTATTGTTGAAGAAGTAAAGAGTCACGGTATTGGGAACCCAGCCATTACGCTTGTCGGTAAAGTAGCTGAGCTTTATGAGGGGAAAAGTTGGTTTGAGGATCGGCCTTTATTTGGGCATTATCCACTTGTGTTAACAGAAGATGCCTCAACCTTAGTAAGCGATTTAAGACAAGCAGGTGCGGAGGCATTCGCTCCTAAAGTAGCGCTTCGAAGGGATGGAAATGGCGTTTTCTTTTATTCTAGCGATGACGTAGAAGTGTTTATTCAACAGTTAAGAGAAGATATGGTGGATATTCGGACGGTTTCGCTCAACCTTGTGGCTATGACGGCAAGCGCCCAGGATGCGCTTAAGCACTATGGTCTTTTATCCTCTCCGTTAGAGGAGGAAGTAGAGGAGTGGTCTTCGTTTTTACATTTGGAACGAACGTGGACAACTGCAACAAAAGTTATTCTAGAACGTTTACAAGAGGAGCAATCGATTACAGCTATTATTCTATCGTCTTCTCAACAACTACCAAGCTTACTTAAGGTCGTTGAACAGTACCCTGAATTAAGGGAACTTCCAATCTATAGCAACAAAGAGGAAGTGGTAAAAGCGTTGCTGACACTAGGGTTTCATGGAGTTCAAGTGAGCGCTCCCACCTCCAGCGTGTTAGGGCAGTGGTTATATGCAAGGCAAGGGAAGGTGATAAACCGTGCAAGCCGTTCTTTACGTCGGTCATGGCAGCCGAGTTCAAACGGGTAATGAGCAGTTTAAAACGTTCATTGATCGTATAAAGCCATCCTTTTCTCATTTTCAAACGTTCGCCTTTATCGAGTTAACCGCGCCGACGATTCAAGAAGGCATTGACCGTTGTATACAGGCAGGGGCGACAAAAATTGCTGTTGTTCCGGTTCTGTTATTAACGGCGTACCATGCCAACAAAGATATTCCAGATGAATTGAGAAAAGCGAAGAGACGGTACCCATCGATAGCATTTACATATGGGCGCCCTTTTGGCATTCATCAGGATGTCATTCAAGTAGCTATTGATCGTCTTCAACGGGCAGGGTTACAAGCAATGAACGGTATACGTGAAGAGGGGACGACTATTTTAGTCATTGGACGAGGATCAAGTGATGGAAACCAACCGAGTGATGTAGCAAAAATTGGACGACTTTTATATGAACGTCTAGCGTGTGATAACGTGGAAATAGCCTTTCTTGCTGCGACAACACCAACTGTAGAGCAAGGGTTATTGAAGTGTGAGCAATTACGTGCAAAGAACGTTTACGTGTTGCCGTATTTATTATTTACAGGTGTACTAATGAATGAACTAGAAGAACGAATTGGAGTACGAAATGAAGGAACAGATACAAACTACATTCTCTGTGATTTTCTAGGATTCGATTTTGGTTTAGAAGGTGTACTAGAAGCACGGGCAAAAGAAGCGATCGAAATGGAGCCGGTTATCCTATGAGCCATGCCCTTCCTTACATGATTCAAGTTTCGCAATTATCAATAACGGTCGTTGGAGGAGGAATGGTTGCGAAGAAACGCACGCAATCGCTCGTTGATGCTGGAGCGCACATTCATCTCGTTACCCCGCGTTTGGAGGGTGATTGGGATGAACTTCTTCGTTCACACAAAGTTACGTGGGAAGCACGTGAAGGAACATATGAAGAATGTTTTTTAGCGGATTGGGTTTTTCTTTGTACCAATAATTCCGCTTTACATGATGGGTTTAAGCGAAACAAAGCACCTCGCCAAATGATTTATCGTTGCGATGTAGCACAAGATGGCAGTTTCTATGTACCAGCATCCATCCAAAAAGGGTTATTAAGTGTGAGCGTATCGACAGCCGGCGCAAGCCCATCGTACACAAAACAATTAAAAGAAACACTTGAAGCCGTCTTGCCTACACATGCAGCTGAGGATTTACAATTTTTACAGCAAGCGAGAAAAAGAATACTCGCTCAAAAAGGAGAAAGGCAAGCTAAGCTAAAGCTGTTAAAAGAATTAGCGTCAAAGGACCGTTTGAGAAACCCTAACCGGGAAGAGTGGTTAAACGAGGCGTGCGCGTTAGTAGAAAAAGAGAGAAGATAAGAGGTGGAAGAATTTGCAGTTGCAACCAACGAATAGTCCATTTACTCAACAACAAGTTGAATGGCTAAATCAATTACTACCAACCTTAACGCCAGAGCAAAAAGTTTGGCTGAGTGGTTTTATGGCAGCGTCAGGAAGCTCAGCGAGTACAGAAGTAGCGGCTAGTGCGGAGGTGAAGAGCGAGCCAACAAAAGAAGACGCGATCGCAGCGAAGGGTGAGGTAACGATTTTATATGGTTCCCAAACAGGGAATAGTCAACAGCTAGCAGAGCTTGCAGCAACTCAGTTAAAAGAACAAGGCGTAGACGTGATTTTGTCGTCTATGCATACATACAAGCCAAAACAATTAAAAGATGTTAAGCAGTTGCTCATTGTTGTTAGTACACATGGAGAAGGTGAACCACCAGATCATGCAATTACCTTCCACGAATTTTTATATAGTAGAAAAGCGCCTAAATTAGAAGGGTTGGCCTATTCAGTCCTTGCGTTAGGAGACTCATCTTATGAATTTTTCTGTCAGACAGGAAAAGACTTTGATGAGCGTTTAACAGAATTAGGTGGAACCCGGTTATATCCTCGTGTTGATTGCGATCTTGATTTTGATGAAGAAGCAAATGAATGGATAACAGGGGTGGTGAAAAGCTTAGCTGAACAAAGCGGAGAACCGGAGGGTGTGGTTCAAACAGAAACACAAGCAGCATCCGCAACAAGCACGACTTATTCTCGTTCAAACCCGTTCCAAGCAGAGGTGCTTACCAATCTGAATTTAAATGGACGAGGCTCAGCCAAAGAAACCCGACATCTAGAATTGTCACTTGAGGGATCGGGACTATCTTATGCACCTGGAGATAGCGTTGGTATTTTTCCGGAGAATGATCAAGCGCTTGTGGAAGCATTATTAGAGACAACAGGCTGGGATGAAGAAGAGGCAGTTACCATTAACAAAAAAGGCGATGTAGCACCATTAAAGAATGCACTTTGTTGTCACTTTGAAATTACGGTGCTCACAAAGCCTCTATTGGAAAAAGCCTCATTGCTGACAGATAATCAAGCATTAAAGACATTGCTTCAACCAGATCATGCAGAAGAATTAAAAGCTTATCTAGAAGGACGTGATCTTCTGGATTTGTACGAAGACTTCGGCCCTTGGAACGCAGGAGCAGCAAATTTTGCTGCGATTCTAAGAAAGATCCCACCTCGCTTGTATTCCATCGCAAGTAGTTACGAAGCAGAACCAGAAGAAGTCCATTTAACCATTGGGGCTGTACGCTATGATGCAAATGGACGAAGTCGATCTGGGGTATGTTCTGTGGAATGTGCAGAGCGGAAAGAACCAGGTGATACAGTATCTATTTTCATACAAAAAAATGAAAGCTTCCGTTTGCCAAGTGAAGAAGCACCCATTATTATGATCGGTCCAGGAACAGGTGTAGCACCGTTTCGTGCCTTTTTAGAAGAACGAGACGAGCGTGGTAGTGAAAGCCCAGCTTGGTTGTTTTTCGGCGATCAGCACTTCACAACGGATTTTCTGTATCAAACTGATTTTCAACGCTGGTTAAAAGACGGTGTTCTCTCGAAAATGGATGTGGCATTCTCGCGGGATACAGCGGAGAAAGTGTATGTACAGCACCGGATGAAAGAGCATGGGTCTGAACTATTCACATGGTTAGAGGACGGTGCTTATGTGTATGTATGTGGAGACGAAAAACACATGGCAAAAGACGTACAAGATACACTGATTGAAATTATACAAGACGAAGGTCAGAAAACAGAGGAAGAAGCAGTCGCGTATTTAACGACAATGCAGCAGCAAAACCGCTACTTGCGAGACGTATATTAATGGAGGGATATAATTGACGAATAAAGACGCAATTCAGGCACAGGATGGACCTCCGAGTGACGTAGAGCGGATAAAACGCGAAAGCAATTATTTACGTGGAACGCTAACAGAGGCGCTGGCAGAACCGATTTCGTCAGGTATTAATGATGATGATAACCGCTTAATGAAATTCCACGGCAGTTATTTGCAAGATGATCGTGACTTAAGAGAGGAACGAAGACAGCAAAAGCTTGAGCCTGCTTACCAATTCATGGTTCGAGTTCGATTACCGGGAGGGGTGGCAACACCTGAACAGTGGCTAAAAATGGATGAACTTGCGCACGAGTATGGAAATGGCACATTACGGTTAACGACGCGACAAACGTTTCAAATGCACGGCATTTTAAAATGGAATATGAAAAAGAGCATTCAAGGCATAAACGAGGCTTTAATGGACACGATTGCAGCGTGTGGAGATGTGAACCGAAATGTCATGATTACGCCGAACCCTTATCAATCGGAGTATCACCAAGAGGTATATGAGTATGCGCGGAAATTAAGCGATGACTTGTTACCGAAAACACGAGCTTATCATGAAATATGGCTCGATGAAGAGAAAGTGGCAGAGACACCGAAGCAAGAAGAATTGGAACCGATGTATGGAGCGCTCTATCTCCCTCGAAAATTTAAAATTGGCGTAGCCATTCCACCAGCGAATGATGTGGATGTCTTTTCTCAAGACATTGGCTATATTGCCGTTATTGAAGATGGGAAGTTACAAGGCTTTAACGTTGCTGTCGGTGGAGGCATGGGGATGACCCATGGCGATAAACAAACCTATCCTCAGCTTGGGCGTGTCATTGGCTTTTGCAAACCAGATCAAATGGTAGAAATTGCAGAAAAGCTCATTACGATCCAGCGGGACTACGGTAATCGTTCCGAGCGGAAATATGCGCGCTTCAAATATACAATTGATAAGCGTGGCCTTGATTGGTTGGTGTCTGAACTTCGTGATCGCTTAGGTTGGCAGCTTGGCGAAGCAAAATCGTTTCAATTTGATCATAATGGGGATCGTTATGGGTGGACAAAGGGCATTCGTGGACGGTGGCATTTTACATTATTTGTACAAAACGGCCGAATTAAAGACGACGCTGACTATCAACTGATGACTGGTTTGCGAGAAATTGCCAAGGTTCATACAGGGGATTTTCGTTTAACAGGAAACCAAAACGTCATCATTAGCAATGTGACAACGGCGAAGAAAAAACAACTAACAGCGTTAATTGAACAGTATGGGTTATCAGATGGTACGTATACATCGGGATTACGAAGAAATTCAATGGCGTGCGTAGCCTTCCCTACATGTGGCTTAGCGATGGCAGAATCAGAACGGTATCTCCCCTCTCTTGTGACAAAGCTTGAATATGTACTAGATGATGCAGGCTTAAAAGATGAAGATATTACCATTCGAATGGCTGGCTGTCCTAATGGCTGTTCCCGTGCGGCAATAGCTGAAATTGGTTTTATTGGAAAAGCGCCAGGGAAGTACAATCTTTATTTAGGTGCAGGTTTTGCCGGAGAGCGTCTCAGTAAAATGTATAAGGAAAACATCGGCGAAGCGGAAATTCTCGATACGTTGTCTCCAATCATTCATGATTATTCAAAAAGACGTACAGAAAACGAGCGCTTTGGCGATTTCGTCATTCGTTCTGGTTACATTAAGAAGACAGAATCAGGAACGGATTTTCATAACTAGTGAGCCGACGCTTTCTTTTCCTAGGATAAACTGTTGTCTTGGCATGTTTTGGCTTAGCTGTTGGACAAAGCTAGTATGAAAGAGAGCCATTAAGAAACGAAAACAAAACCCCGACACAATAAACGGTGTCGGGGTATCGTTATTTTCGACCTTTCACAAGCTGAATGATTAATACAATTAATGCAACAATCAGAAGTAAATTAATAAAGCCACCAGCAACATCAAGCACAAGTCCGACGAGCCAGACAGCAAGGATAATACCAAGAATGGTCCAAAGCATAATGAATTCCTCCCTATTTAACATAATGTAATACTAGTATCATCCCCTATTGTTTAAGCAGATAAACATTTGCTGCAATTCATTCGAATCTCCATGTGAACAAGTACCCCCTTTAAAAGAAAAAAGACATATTATGAACATTCCTTTCATAGAATACTGACACAGCACTTTTTTGCAAGGGGGACGAGTTGTGCACAAATGGTTGATAACGAGTCTGTTAATTATGCCTTTGTTTTTAGGCGGAGAACGTGAACCTGGAGACAGCATAGAAGTAGATTGGACAAGCTCTATATTAGAAGTAGATTATCGAGTAGGAGAAGAACAGTTATCAAAAGCGTACTCTACTTTGGCTACGAAAGAAGGTAGCCAAGCGAGAATCCTTATTGAGATTGATACGGCTTCTGCGTATGGTGAAGAATTGCTTTTGTTGGCAGAAGAACTCCACTTGGAACTGGAAGAAAGGGAACCCGGTTTAAGTCGAGGGATTATCGCTAAAGCCGATTCATCTCTACAGCAACGTCATGTGAAATTGAATATTGGGGGCGTTGATAACACAAGTGAAGAATTAGAGAACTCGTTGTCATTAGTGAAAGAACTAATCGATCAGCTCGAGCAGTAGGCGTTTGTCCGTTTAGCGACAAGCGTTTTTTGGGCTTGCTCTGTTGACGATTGACATTTCTCTATTCTAGGTACAAACTCAAATGGTAGAAAAAGGAACAAGGGATCTTTAAATGAGGTGAATACTAAAAATGGAACCGAAATGGTTGTTATGGGCGAAACAAATCCAAGGGATTGCACAATCAGGAAGAGCTTTTTCAAAGGATCCGTTCGATCAAGAACGATACAATGAATTACTTGATTTAAGTGCAGACATTCTAGCTACTTATGGAGATGTAGATACAGAGGTGGTTAAAGCGTTATTTGCTAAAGAATCGGGTTATCAGACCCCAAAAGTGGATGTTCGTGGCGTTATCTTTCAACATGGAAAAATCTTGTTAGTGCGTGAAAAAGCAGAACAAAAGTGGTCATTACCTGGAGGTTTTTGTGATGTGGGACTGTCGGCAAAGGAAAATGTCGAGAAAGAGATTTTTGAAGAAGCAGGGTTTCGTACGAAGGCAAGCAAGCTTTTAGCGCTTTATGATATGCAAAAGCATGGACATCCTCCCCAGCCCTTTCACTATTATAAAGTGTTCTTACAATGCGACATTATGAACGGAACTGCTTCAAGAGGTCCTGAAACCGATCAAGTGATGTTTTTTTCTAAGAGCGAGTTGCCTGAACTATCAACGAGCCGTAATACGGAAGAACAGATTTTATCCATGTTTGCTTTTATGAGTGAACCGAATCGACTACCGTATTTTGATTGAATAAGTCGTGACAAAACTTGGAACAGCATTTACAAAAACGGTGGCGCCTGTCTAAAATAAAATGAAACCTTTTTCATAGAAACAAAGTAAAGAAAGTAGATTAATGTGACATGGAGTGTGAAAAAATGAAAAAAATGGTCAATGTGACACCCTCGCATTTCATAGAGAACTTACAACAGAAAGACTATGGATCTATTTATCAGCAATTAAGTGCGGATTACCAAGCAGAACTAAGCTATGAAGCGCTTGAAGCTATTTGCGAAGAGGTTATGGAGAATAATCCCACGTTCGAATTGGTTTCTAAGATGACTTTACAGGAGTTTGTGGAACACCAATGGTTGGCGAGAGAAGAACGACTTGGCATTCGCGCTTGGTTTACAGAAGATGGACGTATTCATCTCCTTCATTTTATGCCCGTAAACATGAATGCTAACAGCGACAATGTTGTTACAGCGAACACCTATCAATTTCCTTTTAAAGGAGAATGGCTGACATTTTGGGGTGGACAAAATGAAATCGTCAATTACCATTACCCAATTGAATCACAGCGTTATGCGTATGATTTTGTCGTTAACCGTAATGGCTTTACATTCGATGGTTCACCTGATCAAAATGAAAACTATTATGCGTTTGGCAAAGAAGTATTTGCACCTTATAAAGGAACGGTTGCAACCGTTGTATCGAATCAAAAGGATGTGACGCCGGGGACGATGACAAACGAAACAGAACCGTTTGGAAACTATGTGATTCTAGCCCATGAGCAGGATGAATACAGCCTCATTTGTCATTTAAAAGAAAATAGCATAACCGTAAGAGAAGGAGATGTAGTAGAGCAAGGGGCTTTACTTGGACAATGTGGCAATTCTGGTCATACTTCTGAACCTCATATCCATTTTCATGTGATGAATGGTCTTGACCCGTATCGTGCGGCATCTATTCGAATAAAAAGCGAAAAGGAACCTGTAAGAGGTACGTTCGTTTGCGTGTAGGATGAGGAGTCCTTTCTTTTAAAAAACTGAAAGTTAAAATGATTCTATCCAATGGAAATAGAAGGAGCGATGGACATGATACCATTTAAAAAGCCAGACGTACGTGCATTTCTAAAAACGTATTCCATTAAAACATTTGCGGTTAGTCCTGATACGAAAACCATTGTCTTTCAAGCTGATTTCACAGGAGCGCCAGAACTATGGGCGCTGGAAATAGAGAAAGGGTTTCCATACCAATTGACAACGATTGGTCAAAGTGTGTACGATCTACGCTTTAGTAAGGACGGTAGCTACATCCTTGCCAGTTTTGATTATGACGGTGATGAAAAACCACAAATCTATGCACTGCCTTTAAAAGGTGGGGAACTTACGCCAGTCCGAACCCTTCCAGGCACACATTTTTTTGTTCATGCCCAGTCCGAAGATGGAAAACGATTGTATTACACATCTGATGAGTCGAACAAAACGTATTTTGATATTTGTGCGTACGACATTGAAACAGAACAAGAGCGTACGTTGTTAAAAGGAGACGATGCAAGACTTTATCTATCGGCTTTGAGTGAAGATGAACAGGTATTTACATACGCTAAATTTTACAGCAATACATCGATTGTTGGGTACTTATGGAAAAATGGAGAAAGTGAGCCATTGATTCCTGGTGCTGATAATGAGCATGTGACAGGGGATAGTACGTTAGGAAAAGATGGAACCGTTTATTTCTCAACGAATGCAGGAGAAGAGTTTAGCTATCTTGCTCGGTACAACCGAAAGTCAAAGACATTCGAAAAAGTGTTCCAACTCGATCAAGAATCGATAAAAAGCGTACTTCTATCAAAGGATGAATCCAGCTTATACGTCGTGGCTTCAGCGGGTGTACAAGATAAATGTTATTCTTTTGACATTGAAACAGGTACCTCTAATGAGGTTTCATTGCCCGTCACTATTGTGGAAAAGCTGACAATGACAAATTCAGGAGAACTCATTGTGCTCGGTTCAACACCGACTAAACCGAAAAATATCTATCGATACATGCAAAGCGAATGGATGCAGCTAACAGATGTACGGATTATGGGCTTAGAGGAAGAGCAATTAAGTGAGCCTGAAGTCATTCGCTATCCCTCATACGATGGTTTAGAAATTGAAGCGCTTCTATATCAACCACACAAAGAAAATAAGAATGGCTATACGGTGTTGCTTCCACACGGAGGGCCTCAATGGGCAGACGTATTAAGCTATGATGCACAGGCTCAAATTCTTGCTTATGAAGGCTACCAAGTATTCTCGCCAAACTATCGAGGATCGACTCGTTATGGAGCAAGCTTTACGAAGCTAGTAGAGGGGGACTGGGGAGAGGGTCCACGTCTTGATATCCTTGAGGGATTAGATTATTTAGAATCAAAGGACCAACTACAATCAGACAAGGTTATCGTCTTAGGTGGGAGTTACGGTGGATACATGACTTTATTGCTTCACGGACGCCATCCAGAACGGTTTCAAGCAGCGGTGGATATTTGTGGGGTTTCCAATTTATTTAGCTTTATTGAAACGGTACCTGAATCGTGGAAACCAATCATGGATCGTTGGGTTGGTCATCCAGAGCGAGATAAGGACCGTTTGGTAAAAGATTCACCTATTACCTATCTGGAGAAAATGACAAAACCTATGCTCGTTGTGCAAGGTGCAAACGATCCTAGAGTAGTGAAGGAAGAATCAGATCAAATTGTAGAGGCACTTCAAAAACAAGGTACCGAAATTGAATACTTGGTATTTGATGATGAAGGGCATGGATTTACGAAAATAGAAAATCGCATTTCCCTCTATGAGACGGTAATTCGGTTTTTAAAGGAACATCTTCACGTATGAAGAGCTGGAAGCAACCAGCTCTTCTTTTAACGACAACGGGGCTTTCTTCTATTGGTGACTTTATTTATTTAATTGTTATGAACATCCTTCTTTTATCAAAATCATGTTCCTGTCACGATGATGGGGCGAGTCACAAGTATGATTCAACTTGGACAAAGTATCGGTCAAATTTTTCTCGTAATCGTAACGGGGATAACCATTGATATTCTTTCACTTCGTACAACGATTGTTGTGCTCTCTTTATTAATGGCATTTGTTGCGATAGGTTTTGCTATTCAAGTTCTTCGAAAGAAGCATCAACGCTATTTTGTTGAACAGGAAGCGGAATAGTTGGACAACCTCAAAAGGGGTTGCTGTTTGCGTTTAACCAGAATAAAAAAAGGGGAGAAGGTGTAGAAACGAGCGAAGGAGGTCGTGTTTTATGACTACAATAAAAAAGCAAGATGCCAAAGCATATGTTGACCAGGTTATTGATCAAGTGAAAGAAAAAAATCAGAGTCAGCCTGAATTTTATCAAGCGGTGCAAGAAGTAGCGAAGTCTCTTATTCCATTGTTCGAGCAATCACCTCACTATATGGATTATGCCATTTTAGAACGAATGGTGGAACCAGACAGACTGATATCATTTCGGGTGGCGTGGACGGATGACGATGGAAAGATTCACGTAAACCGTGGCTATCGCGTTCAGTTCAACAATGCGATCGGTCCCTATAAGGGCGGTCTACGCTTTGATCCATCCGTAAATGAAAGTGTTGTGAAGTTTCTTGGATTCGATCAAATTTTTAAAAATGCGTTAACCGATCAAGCAATTGGTGGTGGAAAAGGTGGGGCAGACTTTGATCCAAAAGGGAAATCTGATATGGAAATTATGCGCTTCACACAGAGTTTTATGAACGAGTTGTCCAAGTATATTGGACCAAACGTGGATGTTCCTGCTGGAGATATTGGGGTGGGAGGACGTGAGATTGATTATATGGTCGGTCAATACAAGCGACTACGTGGTGCCTTTGAAAAAGGAGCTTTCACAGGTAAAGGAATAGAGGTAGGCGGGAGTTTAATGCGTACCGAATCTACAGGATATGGTGCGGTTTACTTTGCTGAAGAGATGCTGAAAGATGAACAGGACAAGCTAGAAGGAAAGCGCATCATCGTCTCTGGGGCTGGTAAAGTCTCTTTATATGCAATGGAAAAGGCAGTTGACTTAGGGGCAGTTGTTGTAGCTTGCAGTGATTCAAGCGGGTATATTTATAAGGAAGAAGGATTAGATGTTAAAACGATTAAGCAAGTAAAAGAGCAAGAGCGCAAGCCCATTTCGGCTTATCTTGATCATGATCAAGATGCAACCTATAACGAGGAAGACCGTATGTGGAACCTGTCCTGTGACCTTGCTTTTCCTTGTGCCACTCAAAATGAATTAGATGAAGACGATGCAAAAGCTCTTGTTCAGAATGGCGTCATAGCTGTGATAGAGGGTGCGAATATGCCTTGTACAGAAAAAGCCATTACGTATTTTCAGAAACACACGATTAAATTCGGTCCTGGTAAAGCAGCGAATGCTGGTGGCGTGGCGGTTTCCGCTTTAGAAATGGCGCAAAACAGTTCAAGAGTTTATTGGTCTTTCGAAGAGATTGATAACATGTTACAAGAGATTATGGCAAGTATTTATGAGAAAAGTGCTACTGCTGCAAAGGAATTTGACTTAGAAGGAGATTTCATAGCTGGTGCAAATATTGCCGCATTTAGAAAAGTCGCTGATGTGATGGTCGCCCAAGGAATTATCTAATTTTATCGGAAGCAGGAGATTAATGATACCCATCATCATTAATCTTTTTTAATGTGACATGAACTGTCATCATTTTCGGATAGACTAAACGTATCGAACAAAAGGAGTTGGTAGAAAGTGACTAAACGGAAGGTGATTTTGTTTATTGCGACAAGTTTGGATGGGTATATAGCGACAAAAGAAGAGAAGCTAGATTGGTTATTTGCAGTAGAAGGAGAAGGTGATAATGGTTTTTCGAATTTTTACCAAACTGTAGACACTGTTGTGATGGGGCGTAAAACGTTTGATTGGATAAAGAACGAGATGGACGAATACCCTTATCAAGATAAAGAAAGCTATGTATTTACTCGTTCGAAAACTCTCGCGCATGCGCATGCTCAGTTTACAAACGAGAAAGTCAAAACGTTTTTAACGACATTGAAGCAACAAGAAGGGGAGGCCATTTGGCTAGTAGGGGGAGGCGATCTGCTTAAGACTTGCTTAGAAGAAAAATTAGTGGATGAAATCATTGTCACTGTTGCGCCAAAAATGATTGGAGAAGGGATAGCGTTGTTTCAAGAAGGGGACTATCATGTGAATTTGAACTTGTTAGGAGTGCAGACCTTTAATCAATTTGTTGAATTGCATTATAAAGTAGAGAAAGAAGCGTAAAACGTAGTGAAGAAGACTTGAACGTGTATTGTCTTCTTCTTTTTGTTTCTAACTAACTCATTTAAGTACACTTTTTAGCTACCAAAAAGGAAAAGGATAAATTGACAGCGTTTTCATTAAGTGTTATCTTCATTAATATAACGAATATTTGTTTTCCGTTTTATAAGTGTTAGTTAATAACGACGCTAGGGGGATGAGAAACAAATGTATACGCCTCACATGGAAGCCGCTAGCGAAAAGAATGACAAAAATGGCAAACAGGTGCCCTCGTAAGGACTGTAAGAGCAGTCTTTGAGAACGTCCCTTTTTACCGTGACAAATTCATACACATGGGCATTCAACCTCGAGACATTCAAACCATCTCAGACGTAACGAAACGACCATTCACAACTAAGCAAGATTTACGACATCATTACCCATTAGGCTTACTAGCTGTTCCAAGAGAGAAAATGGCACGTATTCAAGCTTCATCAGGCACAAGTGGAAAACCGACCATTGTAGCGTATACACAAAACGATCTAAACCACTGGGCTGTAATGACTGCTAGAGCAATTGTCGCAGCAGGTGGGAGGAAAACTGATTTTATACATAACGCTTATGGTTATGGTTTATTTACCGGAGGATTAGGCTTACACCGAGGGATTGAAGCCCTAGGTGCTTCTGCAATTCCGGCTTCAGGAGGTCATACAGCACGGCAGATTTTATTGTTAAAAGATTTAAAGCCAGACGGAATTTGTGCCACGCCGTCCTACATGATTAACTTGGTCGAGAACATGAAGAATTTAGGAATTGATCCAGCCTCAATTGGTTTAAAATACGGAATATTCGGTGCTGAGCCTTCCCTTCTGAAATGGAACGTGTGCTCATTGAATTAGAAAACCTTACCCCTCATTATCAAATTCACCGATTGTATGTTGGCGCATTAGAAACAGTCCGAATTCACGTAGAGGTGTGTGTTTCTCTTTATCAACAAGTGAACCACAATATGCTCATGCTCATGCAAAGGCGTTAAAGCTCGAACTTGAAAAAAAGCTGAAATCAGCCTGTCTCATTTCAATTGAAGTTGTATTGGAAGTGCCGAATGCTATACCAAGGTCAGAAGGAAAAGCAATTCGTGTAATTGACCACCGAAAGAATAAAAAGGAAGGCATTATAAAATAGTACCTTTCAAAATGGGAAGGCAAACCGAATGTTCAAGCAAATAATGTGAACAAAAAGGGTGATGAACATGTATGTTTTATCCAATGACATGACAGATGAGAATAAAATGGTTCGATTTATGCAGCGTATAGAGGCAGGTGAGAAGGTTGAAGCGAGTGATTGGATGCCTGAAGAATACCGCTTAACCTTAATTAAACTGATTTCCATGCACGGGATAAGTGAAGTTATGGGGGCGCTGCCGGAGAAAGAATGGGTACCTCGTGCACCTTCTTTACAGAGGAAGCTTGGGATTATGGCGAAAGTTCAAGACGAGATGGGTCATGGCCAATTGTTAATACGTGTCGTCGAAGATTTGATGAAGCCATATGGACGAAACCGAGCTGATTTAATGCATGATTTGTTCACCGGTAAGCTTAAGTTCCACAATGTTTTTCATATGAAAACAAAAACATGGGCAGACGCTGGCATGATTGGTTGGCTCGTAGATGGGGCAGCAATTATCACACAAACAAATATGCTAGGTGCATCTTATGGTCCTTATGCTCGCGCGTTGAAGCGGATTTGCGCTGAAGAGGTCTTTCATGCTCAACATGGAGAAGCGATTATTTTGGCTTTGGCAGAAGGAACAAAGGAACAGCGTCACATGATTCAAGAAGCTTTAAATCGCTGGTGGGAGCCGTTACTTATGTTCTTTGGGCCAGCTAGTAAAGAAACAACAGGGTCCTCTAAACAAGATGTCACCATCAAATATAAAATTCGTACCGATACAAATGAGCAGTTACGGCAACGTTTTTTAACAAAGTATATTCCTCGAGTACGGGCGCTAGGTCTTACGATACCAGACTCCACACTTGCATTCCATGAAGATAAAAACGGCTGGGTTTATAAACAACCTGACTGGAATGAATTTAAGAAAATTACACGGAATGAAGGCCCGTCTTCACAAGAACGATTGAATTTACGACGAGTATCATACGACAATCATGCATGGGTTAGACGTGCACTAGCCCAATAGGGGGTCCATTTCATGAGTGACGAAAAAGGGTTTTACAAGGAGTTTGAAGTGTTTAGCAAACGAAGCGAAACGTCCCCTTTTACCCATCAGTTCAGCCTGACTGCGCCAACAAAAGAATTGGCACTCGTGATGGCGCAGGAGAACTTTATGAGAAGAGAGCCTGTTTCAGATATTTGGATTATTGAAAGAATGCATATTTACGGGCTCTCAGAAGAAGAAAAAGCCAGCCTTCAACGACTGGATAACAAAGATTATCGGAACACAAAGGGCTACGGCTATTTAAAAAAGAAATGGCATCAATATGAGCAACAGGTTTTGGATGAAAAAGAAATACTGTCTTGGCAAGGAGGAAAAAAGGAATGAGCGAGCATGAACTCAGTGATGTGGAAAGAGAAGCACTAACGGAGCTCCTTCTTCAGCTAGGTGACGATGATTTTATTTACGCATTTAGAGGAGCGGAGTGGTTAGGGCTTGCACCTCATATTGAAGAAGATGTCGCATCTGCTTCCATTAGTCAGAACAGTATGGGTCACGCAGTTATGTTTTACGAATTAGCAGGAACATTAGGGCTTTCGGAAGCAAATGTTCTAGCACACGGCAGAGAGGCAAATGAAAGAAAAAACAGTATATTGCTGGAACGGGTAAATGGAGAAGGCTCTTATATGGGTACACCGACATTCGACTGGGCGTACACGGTCGTCCGTAATTACTTTTATACTCTTGCTAAAAAATTGAAAATGGATGCCCTTCAACTAAGTACGTACGGTCCTCTTGTTGATGTTGCGAAAAAAGTAAACATGGAGCTTCACTATCACCTGCTGCATTGGCGCACATGGTTCATTCAGCTTTCGCAATCAACAGATGAAGCAAAAACGAGAATGACACTGGCGATAAAGAAGGTAATGCAAGATTTCGGTGATCTTATTCATTACGGTGACTGGACTGTTGAAATCGAAAAGAAAGGATACAGTGCTTCTGCAAAACAGTTGGAACAGAAATGGTTATCAATGATGAATCCAATCGTAACCTCTCTTGGTTTTGACGAGACGATTCTAGAGTATGAATTGAAACAAAACGGTCGGGATGGGCAGCATACGGAAGATTTACATCTTGCTATAGCCACATTTTCAGAAGTGTATCAAACGGATCCAGTTGCCACTTGGTAACAGTCAAAGGAGGAGGGGCTAGATGACAGCGATAATCGAAAAGAACACGGTACTCGAACAGCTGCAAAGAGTAAAAGATCCAGAGATTGATACCGTCAGTATTATCGATTTAGGCATGGTCGAACGAATCGACATATCCGTCACAACGATTGAGATTGAAGTGTTACCAACTTTCTTAGGTTGCCCGGCATTGCCGATTATACAAAAGGAGATTGAGCTCGCTCTCCTATCATTACCTGGTATCTTGTCGGTTATGGTTCGATTTGTTCACACCCCACCGTGGACGTCTGATCGGATTACGAAAAAAGGGCATGAAGGGTTGAGGGCATTTGGAATTGCCCCACCACCACTGTTTCTTGAAGCTAATGGTACATGGCATATTGATTGCCCTTATTGCATGTCCACCTATGTCACAATCGAAAATTTATTTGGGCCGACAGCTTGTCGAAGTATCGTCTATTGTAAATCATGTAAAAACCCGTTTGAAGCGATGAAGCCAGTATCAACATTGTAAGAACATGTTGTAAACATAAAGGAGAGAGATAAAGATGGCAAAATTAGTAGCATTATACAAGCAACCTGAAGATAAACGAGCATTTGATGATCACTATTTTAATGTGCATGCCCCTTTAACAGAAAAGATTCCTGGTTTAACAGAAATGAAGGTCACTACATTTACGGGTACCCCGATGGGAAAAGAGTCTCCTTATTATCTAATGTGCGAGATGACTTACAACAGTATGGATGATTTAAAAAAAGGAATGGGCTCTGATGAAGGGAAGGCATCTGGAAAAGATTTAATGTCTTTTGCTGGAAACCTTGTCACATTAATGATTAGTGAGGAACAATAATGTTGCCGTCTTTTACCTATATTCGCCATGAAGTAAAGGACGGAATTGGTTGGATTGAATTACATCGTCCAGAGCGATTAAATGCCCTTAATCGAGAGATGGTAAAAGAGATTGTTATGGCTATGGAAGCTTTTGACCACGATGATACCGTTCGGGTCGTTCTTCTGACCGGGAAAGGAAAAGCATTTTGTGCTGGAGCGGATATTGAAGAAATGGCAGACCAAACCCCAATGAAAATGGAGGTAGCGAACCAGTTTGCTGATTGGGATCGATTGGGATTGGTCAAAAAGCCAATTGTATGTGCGGTGCAAGGGCTCGTGCTAGGTGGTGGCTTTGAATTGGTTTTAAGTTGTGATTTAGTCATTGCAGAAGAACAGACAATGTTTTCCTTTCCAGAAGTTCAGCTTGGAGTTATGCCAGGAGCTGGAGGAACGCAGCGGCTCACTAAGCTTGTTGGGAAGACGAAAGCGTTAGAATGGTTATTAACAGGAGATCGAATAACAGCGCAGGAGGCAATACAACATCGCGTGATAAACAAGGTTGTTCAATCAGAACAGCTTGAAGAAGAAGCTTTTCGCTTCGCTCATACGATTGCAAAGCAGCCGGTTCTTTCCCTTCGCCTAATTAAAGAAGCGGTAGAAGTTGCTCAACACGCGTCTATCTATGAGGGGATGCAGTTTGAACGTAAGAATTTCTACTTATTGTTTGATTCATATGACCAAGAAGAAGGGATGAGCGCTTTTTTAGAAGAGCGAAAGCCTATCTTTAAAGGAAACTAGCCTATGTTACGGAGGAAGGAGCGTCGAACTAGTGGAATCCATTGCCGTTATAGGAGCTGGCATAATGGGTCGTGGCATTGCATATGTAGCCGCAAAGGCAGGTTTTGACACGAACCTTGTTGATACGAACGCAGCTAGCCTCTATCAAGCAGAAACTGCCATAAGAGAACTTATCCAAAAGGGGATTGCACGTGGCAAAATAATGGAGCACGAACAAAAGCAACTTCAACATAGGTTCACATTTACAACATCAGTCGAAGAGGCGGTAACATCTGTAGACTTAGTAATAGAAGCCGTACCTGAGAAAAGAGAGCTGAAGAAACAAGTCTTTGAACAACTAGAACGTTATGCTCCAAAAGCTTGTTTATTTGCATCCAATACATCAACAATAAGTCCAACGGAAATGGGGTCTTATGGAAATCGACCAGAAAAAACAATTGCGATGCATTTTTTTAACCCAGTTCACCAAATGAAGCTTGTTGAAATTGTTCGTGGCTTAGAAACAAGTGATGATACAGTAGCTCGTATAAAAGCGATAGCGGAAAAATTAGGCAAGGAGACTGTTATCATGAATGAGTTTCCGGGCTTTGTTACAAGTCGAATGAGTGCGCTTATCGGTAATGAGGCATTTTGTATGCTGCAAGAAGGACTTGGTACACCTGAAGAAATTGATAAAGCAATAAAGCTTGGTTTAAATTTTCCGATGGGACCATTTGAATTAGGTGACCTTGTTGGGCTTGATACGCGTTTAAATAACTTACGCTATTTACATGAGAAACTAGGAGAGAAATACCGGCCGGCACCACTACTAGAACAGTATGTGCAGGCGGGGAGGCTTGGACGAAAAACAGGAAAGGGTGTCTATAATTATACGGTGACGACATGAAAGAAGTAGTCATTGTTGATGCTGTGCGCACACCGATTGGACGTTATAAAGGATCGTTAAAAAATGTCCGTCCAGATGACTTAGGAGCTATTGTGATAAAAGCACTCATTGAACGAAATTCTTCTCTTGACCCAAGTACAATTGAAGAAGTGGTTATGGGTAACGCGAATGGCGCTGGTGAGGATAATCGGAATGTAGCCAGAATGTCTACTCTTCTGGCTGGACTGCCAGAAGAAGTGGCTGGAACAACGATTAATCGCCTTTGCGGGTCTGGTTTGGACGCCATTTTGTATGCAGCTAGGTGTATTGCTATCGGTGATGGAGATGTCTTTATTGCAGGAGGAACCGAAAGCATGACGAGGGCACCGTATGTCATGGCAAAACCGGAAGTTGACTTTCCGAGAGGACCAATGGAATTGCTTGATACTACCATCGGCTGGCGGTTTACAAACCGTTTATTGGATGAAACTTATGGCACCGATTCAATGCCAAAAACAGCTGAAACTGTTGCAGAGCGCTATAAGATTTCCCGGGAAAGACAAGATGAATTTGCTTTGATGAGTCAGGAACGAGCTCAAAGAGCACTAACTAGCAATCGATTCGCCGATGAACAGATTCCTGTTTGTTCTAAAAATCATAAAGGACAGCTGATTACAGTGAAAGAAGATGAACATCCGCGTGCCCGTACAACCATTCAAACATTACAGCAATTAAAGCCACTCTTTCCAAATGGAACGGTAACAGCCGGAAATGCTTCAGGCATCAATGATGGGGCAAGTGCGGTTTTACTAATGTCTGCGGAAAAGGCAAGAGCTTTAAAACTTACGCCTATCGCTCGTTACCGTAGTGGTGGTGTTGCTGGGGTAGAGCCAGCCGTAATGGGTATTGGCCCCATTACAGCAACAAAAAAAGCGCTTGTTCGTGCTGGTTTGAAGATGGAAGATATCGGATTAACTGAATTAAATGAGGCGTTTGCTGCTCAAACACTAGCCTGCATCAATGAATTACAACTAGACCCTAATAAAGTGAACGTAAACGGTGGAGCGATTGCACTTGGACATCCACTTGGTGCAAGCGGTGCTAGATTGGTGACGACATTGGTACATGAAATGAAACGTTCAAATGTCCAGTATGGTCTCGCCACCATGTGCGTCGGAGTTGGTCAAGGGATCGCTGCCGTATTTGAACGAATGGAGGGATAGCAGGAGAAAAGATTCACTTTTCTAACGTTTCCATAAGCGATACAATAGGAAAAAGAATCGGTTTTAAAACGGTTAGAAAGAGTGAAGTGCATGGGTGCAAATACACAATCAATGATTTTTACAGTCTTTGGTGATTACATACGCCACTATGGAAGTAAAGTGTGGATTGGTAGTTTAATTCAGTTGTTGAAGGAATTTGGCCATAATGAACAGGCCGTTCGTGTGGCGGTTTCCCGCATGGTGAAACAAGGATGGCTTCTCTCAGAAAGACGAGGTGCGAAAAGTTACTATTCATTAACTTCGAGAGGCATCGATCGAATGGATGAAGCAGGTCATCGTATATTTAAATTTGAAGATCACACATGGGATGGAAAATGGCGTATGTTGCTCTATAAAATTCCAGAGGAACAACGCCAATTACGTGATGAGCTACGAAAAGAACTCTTATGGAGTGGCTTTGGCAGTTTTTCAGCGTCGTGCTGGATCTCGCCAAATCCATTAGAAGAGCGTGTCCAAACGATGATCGACAAATATGATATTCGTGAGTATGTTGATTTCTTTGAAGCCGTTTATAAGAGTGAAGAAAACGAGAATTTAGTAGCAAAGAGCTGGCCGCTTTCTGAGATTGAAGAGAAGTATCAAACGTTTATTGAACAGTACTTACCCTCTTATCTTGAGCACCGACAAGCGATGCAAGAACAAAGACTGACAGATGCAGATTGCTTCGTCGTGCGCACGAATCTCGTGCATGAATACCGAAAATTTTTATTTATTGACCCAGGCCTTCCACGGGAACTATTGCCAGCTAGTTGGAGTGGAAGAGAAGCGAAACAATTATTTGGGCAATACTACCGCTTACTAGCGAAACCTGCAAGTCGTTTCTTTGAGTCCATCTTTGAAGTAGACAATGATTTAACTTCTAAAGAATCAAGCTATGATGCAAGTAGTCATCCATTCATTGCTAAAGAGTAGGAGGCTGTCAATGATTACAGAACGGTTGAACATTCAGTATCCCATTATTCAAGGGGGAATGGGGAATAGTAGTGACCCCATTCTCGCCGCTTCAATATCTGAGGCAGGTGGTTTAGGTACAATTGGTTGTGGAACAGACAGCGCCGATACCGTTCGTGAAAAAATTAAGGAAACAAAGCGACGAACCGCAATTCCCTTTTCTTTAAATATTCCACTCTCAATGAATGAAGAAAAAGAGCAATTGTTGGCATTAGCAATAGATGAAAGAATTCCGATCGTGTCATTATCAGCTGGTAACCCTAAAGCGTATATCCCTGTCTTAAAATGTCACGGCATTATCGTACTCTGTGTTGTTGCCTCTTTAAAACAAGCTATAAAAGCAGAGGCAGCAGGCGCAGATATTCTCGTTGTAGAGGGATTTGAGGCAGCAGGAATTAATGCTTCGACAGAAATGACAACGCTTACATTAGTTCCTTTGATTTGCGAACGTGTAGGTATTCCTGTTGTGGCGGCAGGAGGCATTGCAGATGGTCGAGGCTTAGCAGCTGTCGTCATGCTCGGAGCTGCAGGTATACAAATGGGCACTCGTTTTATTGCAACAAAAGAGGCACCTTATAGCACTAAATATAAAGAAAAGCTTTTACTGGCTGCCGATGATGCGACGGTTATCGTTGGACGCTCTCATGGTCAGGTAAGGCGAATTTTAAAAGGCTCGTACGCAGAACGACTATTACAGAATGAATCAAGGCTCAGCTTACATCATTATAAACAATGGACTTCTGAAGAGATCCATCGAATTGGTGCAATAGAGGGTGATGACGATAGAGGCTTTATGAACGGGGGCCAAATTGCAGGGATTATTAATGATCTACCGAGTGTTCAAGACTTGCTCCATCAAGTAATGAAAGAAGCACAAGAGACAATGAGAGTGAAACAGTCATGGTTTGACGCATTTAGCGTTAATTAAAAAGGTAGAAGTGCGCCGATTTGTGGAATGGAATGCTTGTTGCTCTTTTTACAGCCATAATGGTAGGCTTAATGACAAGAGAAAAGTTTTTAATAACTCTTGTTAGATAAGAAGGGAGCTTAACTATGGAAAAACAACAATGGTCCTCAAAATACGGCTTTATCTTAGCCGCTGCAGGATCAGCAATTGGGTTAGGAGCGATTTGGAAATTTCCGTACGTTGCAGGAAGTAATGGGGGAGGCGCTTTTTTCCTCATTTTTATCTTGTTTACATTACTCGTGGGATTACCGTTACTCATTGGTGAATTTGTCATCGGACGTAGTACACAAAAGAATGCCGTTGATTCATACAAAACGATAGCACCAGGAACTGCGTGGCATCGTCTAGGAAACCTTGGTATGATTACAGCGTTTTTATTGCTGTCTTTCTATAGTGTAGTAGGTGGCTGGATTGTCATTTATATATGGAAAGTAATAACTGGTGAGTTAGCAGGGTTAGACGGCGAAGCATACGGCGCCATTTTAAATCAAACCATAGCAGACCCATTTCTTGTAATTGTCGGTCATTTGTTCTTTATGCTATTCGTCATTATTGTTGTAGCGAAAGGTGTTCAAGCTGGAATTGAAAAAGCAAGTGTGATTATGATGCCGGCATTATTTATTTTATTCCTTGTAATAGTCGTTCGCTCCGTGACGTTAGACGGTGCAATGGAAGGAATTGAGTTCCTACTTATTCCTGATTTTAGTCAATTAACGAGTGATGGTGTGTTATTCGCAATGGGGCAGTCATTCTTTGCCTTAAGCCTAGGGATTTCAGTAATGGTCACGTATAGCTCCTACTTATCGAAAGAAGAGAATTTAATACAGTCCGCCAGTGCAATTGTTATTATGAACTTTATCGTTGCACTTCTTGCAGGGTTAGCCATTTTTCCAGCTGTATTTTCTTTCGGTCTAAGTCCTGATGAAGGTCCAGCACTAATCTTTGCCGTCTTGCCAACTGTATTTAGCCAGATGCCTTTTGGAATGGGCTTTCTCCTTATTTTTCTTATCTTGTTTTTATTCGCTGCCCTTACTTCTGCATTCTCCATGCTTGAAATTATCGTGGCAGCACAAACAAGAGGTGATGTAAATAAGCGTAAAAAGTCTGCTTGGATCATTGGTCTTGCGATCTTTATTGTTGGCATACCATCTGCTTTATCGTATGGCATCTGGTCTGAATTCACGATCTTCGGCCAAATCTTTTTTGATGCGGTAGATTTTCTAGTGAGCAACATTCTATTACCAGTAGGAGCATTATTAATTGCGATCTTTATTCCGTTACGTATGAAAAAAGAAGTACTCTATGCAGAGTTTAGCGCTGGGAATGGAGCGGGTCGTAGATTATTTGCTGCGTGGCTACTGTTTATTCGAATCGTTGTACCATTTGCGATTGTGCTAGTGTTTCTGCATGCTTTAGGCATTTTTGATTGGTTAATTGACGTAATGAAAGGATGAATCATGATGGAATTAACTAGAGATCAAGCACGAATGCAATGGGATATCTTTCATGAAATGTCTGAACACGAACAGGTTGTTTTTTGCAACGATAAGGAAAGTGGATTAAAAGCAATTATTGCCATTCATGATACAACTCTCGGCCCCGCCCTAGGCGGGTGCCGAATGTATCCTTATCGAACGACTGAAGAAGCATTAGAAGATGTGCTGCGTTTATCTAGAGGTATGACGAAGAAATGTGCAGCTGCCGATGTAGATTTTGGTGGTGGGAAAGCAGTAATCATCGGCGACCCTGCTAGTGATAAATCACCAGAATTATTTCGAGCGTTTGGTCAATTTGTTGAATCCCTAAATGGTCGATTTTACACGGGGACAGACATGGGAACAACAATGGAGGATTTTGTCCATGCGATGAAAGAAACCCGCTGTATCGTTGGTGTGCCCGAAGAATTTGGTGGGAGCGGTGATTCTTCCGTACCGACAGCAGAAGGCGTAATGAATAGTTTAAAGGCGGTTAATCATGTGTTAGTTGGGCATCAAGATTTAACAGGTAAAACGTATGCTATACAAGGGTTAGGGAAAGTAGGCTATAAAGTCGCAATCGCATTATTGCGAGCAGGTGCTAATTTGTACGTCTCAAATTTACAGCCGGAAGCGTGTTTAGACATACAAGCGGTTGGCAAGACCCTCGGACAACGTGTTGATATTGTCACTGGTGATGCCATCTTTGATGTCAAAGCGGATGTGTTCGTTCCATGCGCACGAGGAGGTATTATTAATGATCAAACCATTCCTCGATTTAATGTTCTTGCAATTGCCGGTTCTGCCAATAATCAGTTAATGGATGTACGACATGCAGATATGCTCAATCAAAGAGGTATTCTTTATGCACCTGATTATATTGTTAACGGTGGTGGTCTTATTCAAGTGGCTGATGAATTGTATGGTAGTAATAAGAAACGAGTTCAAGTCAAAACACATGCCATTTTTCATACATTGGTTGATTTGTTAACGACGGCAAAAGAAAAGCAACTATCGTCAGAAACAGCAGCCGAACAATTTATTAAACAAAGAATCGTGTGCCGATCAAAGCGAAATCATTTCTTTACAGGACATTTACGTCCAAAGTGGGCTATTCGTCAAGAGAAAGGGATGTTTTAAATGAATCGATTTCCACTCGTCCAGTCAGTTGATCAAGATGGAAAATGGGTAAGTCAAGAAGAGAAGATAGAGGGTACTTTAATAAAGTCGTTTTACCGTCATATGCTACGGGTTCGGACATTCGATAAAAAGGCAGTCACCTTACAGCGGCAAGGAAGATTAGGCACCTATGCTTTATTTGAAGGACAGGAAGCGGCTCAAGTTGGAAGCGCTCTCGCCTTAAAAGATCACGATTGGCTATTTCCAACGTACCGTGATCATGGAGCGACCTTGACGTTTGGCGCCGATATGGTTCGAACATTTTTATACTGGAATGGACGAACAGAAGGCTGTGTTCCTCCTGAAGGGAAACGAATTTTTCCACCTGCAGTTCCAATTGCAACGCAAATTCCTCATGCCGTTGGCGCAGGGATGACAGAAAAACGAAAAGGATCTGAGGCTATTTCAATTGCGTATTTTGGAGACGGTGCCACATCAGAAGGCGATTTTCATGAAGGGCTTAATTTTGGAAGCGTTTTCAAAACACCAACACTCTTCTTTTGCCAAAATAATGGATATGCAATTTCAGTTCCAATCGAAAAGCAAATGAACTCAGAGACTATTGCCCAGAAAGCTGATGCTTATGGGATACCTGGTGTACGTGTTGATGGAAATGATTGCGTCGCTGTTTATCAGACAGTTAAAAAAGCGGCAGAGCGAGCTAGAGCAGGGGAAGGACCAACGTTAATTGAAGCGTTGACGTGGCGGTATGGAGCCCATACAACGGCAGATGACCCAAGTAAATACCGGGATCAATCGATAAGTGATGAGCGAAGAGTAACAACAGACCCCTTAACAAGGCTTGCACTTTATATGAAACGAGAGCGCATTTGGGATGAACAATGGGCTAGTCACATCGAGAAAGAGCTGAAAGAAGAAATTAATGACGCAGTTGATAAGATGGAGGCGTTTGCAAAACCCGATATCAATAATGTATTTGACCATGTGTTTGCAACTCCAGTTTGGCCCATTACAGAACAGAAGGAACGCTATTTAAAGCATGTAAAAGGGGTGAGCAGTTGATGGAAGCGACGAAAGCGCAACAGACACGGTCGATGACGATGGTGCAGGCGGTGAATGATGCATTAAGAGTTGCTCTTGAACAGGACGAAACGGTTCTGTTACTTGGAGAAGACATCGGCCGCAATGGAGGTGTTTTCCGTGCAACAGATGGGTTACAAGCACAATTTGGTGAGGAGCGCGTCATTGATACGCCTCTAAGTGAAGCAGGGATTGTAGGGACGGCTGTTGGTCTAGCTGTATCAGGATCAAAACCAATCGTGGAAATACAGTTTATGGGGTTTGTCTATCCGGCTTATGAGCAAATCATGACACATGTATCCCGAATTCGCATGCGTTCTCTCAGTCATTACACTGTACCAATGGTCATTCGTGCTCCTTATGGCGCCGGTATTCGTGCTCCCGAGATCCATTCGGATTCAATGGAAGCATTGTTCACTCATATGCCAGGAATAAAAGTCGTCTGTCCATCAACACCAACAGAAGCAAAAGGATTGTTGCTTGCAGCTTTAAGAGACCCAGATCCAGTTTTAATGATGGAACCTCTTCGATTATATCGAGGTGAAAAAGAAGACGTGGCTTTGAATCATTATGAAACCGACATTGGAAAAGCAACTAAACTTAGTGAAGGGAAGGATGTCACGTTACTTGCATGGGGAGCCATGGTTGCTGTAGTGAAAAAAGCAGCTGCAGCAGTTGCTGAAGAAGGGATAGCCTGTGATGTCATTGATCTACGCACACTCTTCCCGCTAGACAAGGACACGATTGCAGAGTCGGTTCAGAAAACAGGCCGTGCAGTTGTTGTTCATGAGGCTCACGCAACAGGAGGGTTAGGGAATGACCTTGTAAGTGTAATAAACGATACCTCCTTTCTGTCAATGCGCTCTCCTATAGAGCGAGTTACAGGATTTGACGTACCTGTTCCTATTGGGTCTTTAGAGGATCATTATATTCCGAGCGTTTCGAGGGTAGTGGAAGCCATTCATAAAACGGTTCAGTTTTAAGAAAGGAGATGCAGCGATGATTGAAGTGAAGCTCCATGATATAGGTGAAGGAATGACAGAAGGGGAAATTCTTACGTTTTTTGTTAAAGTGGGCGACGTTGTAAAAATGGATCAACCGCTAGTAGAAGTGCAAACGGATAAAGTTTCAGCTGAACTTTCCGCTCCTAAAGCTGGTATCGTGAAAGAAATTTTAATCGAACAAGGTGAAACCGTTATGGTCGGTACGTCGATTCTAATGATAGAGGAAATAAGAGACAAAGAGGAGCTAGAGCAACGTCAAGAAAAATCGACGGTCAAGAATTACCGGAGTGAAGCAGTTCGTTCACAACGACGCGTATTAGCTTCTCCTTACACGAGAAAAATTGCCCGGGAAAACCAGGTGAACATTGAAGATGTCCTAGGAACAGGTGAAAAGGGGCGCGTGATCGATCAAGATGTATATGCTGTATTAGAAGGATTTAAGAAAAAACCTGAACAACAATCGAAGAAGCCTTCACCAGAATTACGATCAAGTTCCTATTTCACAGGGTCAAAACCATCATCGGTACGCACGATTCCTTATGAAGGAAGACGAAAGCAAATTGCCACTAAGATGACTGAATCGGTTTACACAATTCCGCACGTCACCCATTTTGAAGAAGCGAACGTAACCAGCTTACTTGAATGGAGAACGGCGTGTAAAGAAGTGGGGATGCCGTTTTCTTTAGGTGCGTATTTTATAAAAGCACTTGTCATTACATTAAAAGAACATCCGCTTTTTAACTCCGTTTTAGACGAAAAAAATGGTGTTATACGGATTCAGGATTTCTATAATATTGGCCTTGCTACAAATGCTCCAGATGGTTTAATCGTACCAGTCTTAAAACAGGCCGATCGCAAATCCATTTTAACCATTGATCGAGAAATGAAAGAATTGACGCGTAAAGCGCAGGATAATGAATTAAAAGGCGATGATCTTCGTGGAGGCACATTCACGGTCAGTAACGTTGGACCACTTGGAAGCACAGGAGCGACGCCGATCATCAACGCACCACAAACGGCATTGCTTGCGATTCATAAGACAAAGCGTAGACCCATTGTGACGAAGGACGATCAACTTGCTATTGGTGACGTTATGACCATGTCAATGTCGTTTGACCACCGGATTGCAGACGGAGCACAGGCTGTTGCTTTCACGAATCGATGGGTTGAATTGCTAGAAGAACCAAAGCGTCTTATACTGGAGTTGATGTAAATGGTTGTCGGAGAGTTTGTACAAGAACGTCAGTTAATCGTTATTGGCGGTGGGCCAGGGGGGTATCAAGCGGCTATCCGGGCAGCACAGCTTGGTTTAGATGTCACCCTTGTAGAGAAAAACGAGCTCGGTGGTATTTGTTTACATGAGGGCTGCATGCCTTCGAAAGTCGTCACAGAAGCGGCAGAACGGTGGCAACAGACAGTAAAAGGCTGCAAGCTTGGTATTCCTGAACAACGAGAGCCCTTTAAATGGGACGTCCTCCGCAGGTATCAAACAAACGTCGTTGAGCAGTTAAAGCAAGGGATTGTGCAACTATGTAAGGGAAATAAAATTGAATACGTTGTTGGCGAAGCGAGTTTTCTATCCGCGGAACGTATCAGCGTCACAAATGGACATCAGTATGAGATTTATTCGTTTCAGCACGTTATCCTTGCAACAGGTCAATACTATGTATCAGTAACAGAAGAAAATGAGCGCTTGCTCACCCCCTATTCTTTGTTTCAATTAGAGAAGCTTCCACCATCACTCGTTATCGTTGGTCACCAAGGATACGAAATAGAAGCAGCGTTTGCTTATCAATCCTTGGGAGTAGAGGTGACGCTGCTGCTAGATGGTGCGCCTCCTATTGAAAAGGTGATTGAAAAAGAATGGTTTCGTTCAGCAAAGAAAGCTGGTATGAAAATAAAACAAGACATCGAATTTGAATCTGTTCAACTAAAAGATGCCAGCGTGGCGGTGGTATATAGTCTAGCTGAGAAACGAGAAGAAGTGCAAGCCACACTCGGGTATGTTTCACCAAATTGGAAAGGACAGACAGGAGCCCTCTCACTAAAACGGGTCGGGATCGAAACCGATCAGGATGGCTACATAACTGTAACATCAGAATTGAAAACAACTAAAAACAACGTTTACGCCATTGGCGATGTAAACAAAGAATCCTTCCTTGCGACAGCAGCGATTCAACAAGGAAAAGTAGTTGCTGAATTGTTAGCTGGCCATGCCTCAAGGTGGGACCCGACTATATTGCCTACGGTTTACCGTACCCAACCTCCTCTAGCTATGGTAGGATTAACACAAGAACAAGCAAAGAAAAGTGGCATCGATACAATTGTAGGTACAGCGTCATTCCGAAGTAATGGATTTAGCTTGCTGTCCCATGCGCAGGACGGCATTATAACCATTTTGAAAGACAAAGAAAGAGACGATATTATTGGTGTACAGATGGTTGGCACTGGTGCTACAGAACTAATTGTTAGTGCTACAATAGGAATGGAGCTAGGCATGCGAGACGAAGACCTCATTTTTCCGATGTATCCACACCCATGTGTAGGAGAAGTACTAATGGAAGCAGCTGAAGACTTACAACACACTGCGATTCATAAGCCACGCGCAACCAAGCAAACGCAAAAATGAAAACGCTTTATAAACGGAGGATTGTTTATGTCAAACCCTTTAATGGATGTCATTCATTTTAAAAAAGAACCGCCACCGTGTGACACCTATACCGGAGTTAAAATGGTAGAAGCGCATGATGGGATGGCTCATGCCATTTGGCGGCCAACGGAACACATGCTTAATGGACATGGTGTCGTGATGGGTGGGTTTGTTTCATCAGCTGCTGATGTAGCAATGGCGTATGCAATCTCTTCCTTAATGAACGATAAGCAACTGTTTGCTTCTGTTACTCTTAATGTTGCTTTTCACCGCCCGGCTCTTCCTGGAGAAATTGAAGTAAAAGCAGTCGTTGAAAAATTTGGACGAACGATGAGTTATGTGACGGCTGATTTATATCAAAACGATAAACTGGTTGCAAGCGCTGTTTCATCTGTTTTGGTACATGAAGTAAACGATTAAGTCTATTAAAAAAGAGTCGTGCTTGTCGCGACTCTTTTTTAATAGAAAATGAAATAAAACAATGCAACTGCACCACCGATGATTAAGTAGATTACGCGCATGTTCCCTTTCGGTTCTTTAAAAAACAAAAATAAGAAATAGGCCACGATGCTAGCAATGAAGAAACTAATTAATGTGGAATCATTATACAAAACGGCAATAACGCCGATGACAAGAAGGAACGCACGAAACACATAGTCAATCAATTTCAAGGAAGACCACCTACTTTCTGTTACCAAGAGATATGGTATCAAGAAGAGGAGAAAGTGTCAAAAGAGGGTGGTCTATTTAAATGGTGATTGATACACTTGGAGTAAATAAAAAAGGTTAAAAACGGAGGAAACATGACTCAAAAATGGATGTTCCCTATAGTATGCCTCTTACTAGTAACGGCTTGTGCAGGAGCTGATACGCCATCTACATCACTCGCAGCGGATGCGCCAATTTTGGCTGTACATTACATAGACGTAGGTCAAGCAGAAGCCACTCTCATTACATGGGAACAGGATGAACAAGCATTCAACATGCTGATTGATACAGGAGACTGGAATGACCAGACTACCGTTGAGTACTTACATGAACAGGGCATCGAAGAGCTAGATCTAGTGGTAGGCACTCACCCCCACGCTGATCATATCGGTCAAATGGCAGACGTCATCAATGAATTCACTGTGTTGGAGGCTTGGATGTCTGGAGATGAAACAGATACCCTTGTATTTGAACGGACATTAGATGCAGTGCTAGAACATGAGGTGGATTACCACGAGCCAAGAGCCGGTGAGCAAGTTGAAATAGGTGATGTTACCATTGATGTACTTCACCCTGAAACCCTTAATGGCGATTTAAACAACGGATCCATTGTGATGAAATTGACATATGGAGAGGTGTCTTTTTTGTTTACAGGTGATGTAGAGCTACAAGGGGAAGAAGACATGCTCGATCGAGGTCAACATTTACAGGCAACGGTCTTAAGCATGCCGCATCATGGGTCAAATACATCGTCATCAGAGCCGTTTATAGAGGCTGTTCAACCTTCCTATGCGATTTACTCTGCAGGTGTTGACAACGCCTATGACCACCCAGGGGAAGAAGCTCTTGAAGTAGTGCGAGGAACAGGTGCAACGATTTATGGTACGGATGAAGTCGGAACCATTATTGTTTCTACAGACGGAACTACTGTAGATATACAAAGTGAACAAGAAGAGGCAGATTGTGTCAATATCAACAGGGCAAGTGTAAAAGAGCTAGAGCAAATTGCGGAAATTGGACCAAGTCGGGCACAACAAATAGTAGACCTTAGACCGTTTGCAGCCCTTGATGAATTAACAGATGTAGATGGAATTGGTGAAGCAAGACTAAAGACCATTAAGGAAGAAGGAATTGCTTGTGTCAGACAGTAAGTATCATGGTGTTGTCGATCGCGTGACGAATGGTATCGCAGTCATTCTCGTTGACTCCTTACAAAAACAATTTGAAATGAGACAACAGGATTTACCAACTGATGCAAAAGAAGGCACTTGGCTTTCGCTCACTTTAGATAAATCCCACGCACATGTTTTAAACGCTACCGTTGACCATACTCAACAAAAAAAGAAACAACAAACCATTCGAGAAAAATTAAGTCAAGTAAGAGAACAGTCTTCTAAAAATAGCAAACGAAAGAGAAAGCACTAATGCATGAGCCTCAAAGGAATAAGCCTTTGAGGCTTTGTTGTGTATAGGCAACATTTTGTCGAACAAATGTGCTTGTCAAAAAGGAGAAGAACACATATTATAAAAATGTTACAAATGTAACCAATTTGTTACAAAAATTGAGAGAAAGTGGGTTTGAAGATGAGGCGAAAGGTACAAAAGCTTTTTATTTGGTTGCTTACTTTGCTTATTGTGGTTGGTGGCATGCCACTACAAGCAGTTGCAGAACAGGTTGGTGGACAAGACCAACCAGAGCAACAAGAGATGGAGAATCATGAAGACGAACGAGAAGAAGTAGTAGAAGAAACGAATGACGAAGAAGAAGATGGAGACGATCACCTTCTTTATGAAGATGTTGAACCAGACTTTGAGTTCGTCGAGGGTGAAAGTGATAAAAATTCTGAATTGGAAGATAATGATGACCCTGGGTCACAAGAAGAGCTAGTTGATGATCGTACAGAGAATACGAAACTTTTCTTGAATGAGGATGGCTCTTATACCCAAGAGGTGTATTTTGAACCTATTCATACGCTTGATGATGCAACAGAGGAATGGCAAGACATATCAAGTGAGCTAGAGAAGGTTTCGTCTGACGAAATTACGACGGAGAACACAAACCTCGCCTCAAGCTTCAAACCTATCATGGAAGATGGAGAGTATGCCACATACACCCAAAATAATAACACCATTACGTTTTCGCTTCTTTCGGCAACGGATGAAGATGGAGAAGTGATTCCAGTTGAAAACCAACATGCCTCTTTTAATGAAAATGAAATTACCTACCAAAATATCTTTTCTAATATTGATTTAAGACATTTTACATTTGATCAAAGTACGAAAGAAGATCTTGTATTACATGCCTATAATGGCCTTCATACATTTACGTATCATATTAAAACCGAACTAGTGGCACAAGAAAATGAAGATGGTTCAATCACTTTTTCTACGACAGAAGGGGAAGCGACGTTTGAACTGCCAAAACCCTATATGGCAGATTCACAGTACGATGATGCAAAAGGAGAAACCGCTGAATCACAGGATGTGCGTTATACGCTAGAAGAAATGGAAGATGGCTATGAGCTAACAGTGGAAGCGGATCGTGACTGGTTAACAGACGAAGCTCGTGTTTATCCTGTTTATATTGATCCAACAACCTCTGTGAACGTGAGCTCAGATGCGTTTGTCATGAGCGCCTATCCGACAACGAACTATAGTTCAACGAGTAGTAAGTGGGATTCCTCTCAGAATGCCCACGTTTTAAAAGTCGGGAAATACGATAACACGACAGGAACAACGTATGGCTACTTAAAGCAAAACATTAATGCTGTTAAGAATATGACTGTAACAAAAGCGACATTTAACGCCCATGTCATTCACCATTACTACGGCGACAATCCAAACGGCTTGTGGTTAGATACCGTTAATAGTGATTGGACACCGAGCACACTGAATTGGAACAATAAGCCTGGCTCTACAAATATTGCGAAAGTAGATGTTGGTCGAAACAAAAGAGCTAGTTTTGACGTAACAAATACGGTAAAAGCCTGGTTGAACGGGTCAAAAGCTAACAATGGCTTTAAGCTACACACAAATGGGAACGGAAAAGAATTTTGGAAAAAAGTCGTATCGACTACAAATTCAACAAATAAACCGCACATCAGTATCACATACACCATTCCAGCACCAGCAGCACCAACGTCTAAAACCTATACAACTGGGGATGGTGCAGGTCATGTGAACCTAAGCTGGAAGAAGATGCCGGGTGCAACAGGCTACAAAGTATGGGTGTACAACGGAAAGGATTATCAAGCCTTTAACGTTGGCGATGTAGCAAGCTGGTCAACAGAAGGAAAGAAAATTTGGCCAACAGCATCAGACATTGCGGCAGGAAAATTTGCGCTTTATACAAACGGAAAAGGGGCAGAGCTTGCAGTGGACCCTTCGCCTGTCTACAAGAACTCTGGCGGGAGTTATCCAACGAGTAAAAATTACTGGTTTCGAGTTAGCGCAATTTACGGACAAGGTGAAAGTGCTATGTCAGACGCACATAAGCCGAACATTCCAAACTTAAAGAAACCAGACAAACCAGCCTCAAAAAGCTATAGTAACGGAAACGGTACAGGCTACATTGATTTAACGTGGCCAGCCATAAGTGGTGCAACAGGCTATAAGCTTTATCTTTACAATGGCACTAAGCATGAGATGGTCGATGTTGGAAATGTGACCTCCTACACTACAAAAGGAAAGAAAATTTGGCCAACGGCAGCAGAAATTAAAGCAGGCAAGTTTGCTCTGCATTTAACGGATAATGCTGGAGCAGAGCTACCGGTTGATCCTTCACCTGTATACAAAAACTCTGGTGGGAATTATCCAAATGCAAAAGACTTTAATTTTAAGATTCAAGCATACAATGCTCATGGTGAGACGGTCCGCTCGGCAAGCGCCTTACCGTATATTCCTGATTTAGAAAAACCAAAAGCACCAAATGGTGTGGCCTACACGAATATTAAAGTGGAAAACACAGGCTACATTATGCTGGATTGGGAAGAAGTCGAGAATGCGACAGGCTATAAAGTGTGGATGTCAAATGGTAAATCGTTCACGAGCTTCGATGCCGGGGACGACACCCAATGGACGACCCAAGGAAAAGGGATCTGGCCAACTGCCGCAGACATTGCCGCTGGTAAATCAGCCTTATACACGAATGGGAAAGGATCAGAACTTGCAATTGATCCGTCACCTGTTTACAAGAACGCAGGCGGTAACACAACAGCAAAGAACTACTTTTTCAAAATAACCGCTTACAACAAGCATGGCGAAACGATTCAATCACCTGAATTCAAACCATCTATTGGACAGCCGACGGAATTTTTTGGTGAAGAAGATTATTGGTCGATTCTTTCTGTTCCATATGGAAAAGTGAACGCCGCAACAGGAAACTTGATCGTTTCGGAAGAAGACCTTTCTATTGGTGGTCGTGGACCGGGATTAGGGTTTTCACGAACGTACAACAGTCTAGCACCGACAACAGGCATGTTCGGTTACGGTTGGCATGCTGATAGTGAAATGACACTGAAGCTTTCTGGTAACCAAGCGCTATTCGTTGATGATGACAGTACGCTACACATTTTTACAAAACAAAGCGACGGCACGTACAAGCCACCAACAGGCGTATACCTTGAGCTAGAAGATAAAAACAACGCGTTGATTTTGACGACGAAAGACCAAACAAAAGCCCACTTCTCAAAAACGACAGGTAAGCTTGAAAAACTTGTTGATGGGCATGATAATACGACGACCTACACGTATAAAAACAATCGTTTAGAGACGATGAAAGATGCTTCAGGTCGAACCGTTACCTTCGTTTACAACGCTGATGGCACAGTAAAAGAAGTACAAGCACCAGGCTCTCGTAAACTTTTATACAACTATGAAAATGGGAAACTCGTAAGCTATACTGATTTTGATGGTGCGGTTACGAAGTATGAGTATGCAGCAGATGGTAAATTACTAGCGGTGTACGAACCAACCCACACCGATGCAAAACCAGTAGTCAATCGTTTCCTTTATAACGGTGATATGCTGAAAGAAGCGATTAACCCGAGAAACGAATCATTCAAACTTGCTTACGATTTAACGAAACGGACGCTTCTTTTTACGCAGCCAAACAATCGTAAACTATCCTACACGTACAACGCAGCTGGGAACCCAATTCAGTATGTGGAAGATGTGGACAGCTTAAAGCTAACAACGAATTACAAGTACGTTGGAAATAATTTAACAGAAACAACCGACCCGAATGATATTGGATCAGGTAAGCCAACGGAATCCTTCCAGTATGATAAAGATGGCAATGTGATTAAAGCCGTTGATGATTACGGAACAGAAACGTATACGTATAACGACAACCATGACGTCACATCAATGATTGATACAGAAGGTGACGAAGTAACGATTGCGTATGACGGTCTTGATGCTGTATCGGAAACCGATCAAAGTGGGAAAACCGCATCGGCGTCTAAGTATGCGAAAAACGGAAACCTAACCGAAGAAAGCCATGAACTCGCAACGGCAGCCAATCTTCTAGCAAACAGTCGCTTTGAAGACGGTACGACGAGCTGGACACGTATTGATAAACAGTCAAACGGTACGTATGTAGTTGAAAAGCAGTCTGCTGGAAAGCTGGCAGGTCCGAATTCGTTGAAAATGACGATGCAATCCGATGTGACCGAGCATGTGTATCAAGCAGCAACTCAAGTCGTTGATGCCTTACCAGACGTTTCCTATACATTAAGCTCACTAATTAAAACGGATACAGTAAACGCGCGTGCATTTCTAAATGTAGAAGCGCTAGATGCCAGCGGCAAACGAATTAAATGGATTGATAACCGTCACAGTCACCTTGTCGGTAAACAAAACTGGGCAGAGCGTCAGCTTTCATTCGTAACGCCAGCAAATACGGCAAAACTTCGCGTTTATTTAGAGCTAGAAAAAGTAAAACCAACAGCAAGTGGAAGCGCATGGTTTGACCAAGTACAGCTAGAACGAGCAGAAGTATCATCAAGCTACAACCCGATTCAAAACTCAAGTTTTCTAAACAATTTAACAAGCTGGAGCGGTTCTGGTGGCTCAGTTGACAGCGCTGGATTTGATGACAAGAAGTCCGTTAAAATTGTTAAAACAGCAGGACAAGCAGTCAGTGAATACAAACAAACGGTTACGTTAAACCAAGCAGCCAATGAACAAGCAATGGATTTAACGTTCACAGGTTTATCAAAAGCAGACAATGTAAAGTCAACGAACTACGGCTTAAAAGCAAAAGTATTTTATACAGACGGTACGACTGCAGACTTTGGCCCAGCGACGTTCCCAGAAGGAACGAACGACTGGAATCGAACGGCATTAAAACTAACGAAGAGTAAGCCAATCACAAAAGTAGATGTTTCTTTCTTTATTCAAGGTAGTGGAACGGCTTGGTTTGACGACATGCGTTTGCTTGAAGGCAATGTCATTAAGAAACAAACGTTTGACAATCAAGGAAACTATGTCACGAAAGTAGAAGATGAATTAGGTTTCACGACATCAAGTGTATTTGACACGTACGGAAACGAAACAGAATCCACCGACGCCCTTGGTAAAAAGAAAATATTCACTTATGATCTAGCCAATCAATTAAAGCAGCTAAAGCTTGAAAACGGCACAAGCATTTCGTACACCCATGATAAAAACGGCAATATGCTGACAAAGTCGATTGCGCCATCATCAGGACAAGCACAAGTCTTTAAATACGAGTACGACACAGCTGGAAAGCTGATGAAAACCGTTGGGCCGTTTAACGATGTCGTAACGAACCAATACGATGCCAACAGCAATCTCATTAAAACAACAACACCGAACGGGCACACAACCGAATTAACGTACGATGGCACAGATCGAATGGCGACGAAAAGCTACAACGGTCAAATCGCCTACCGCTTTACGTACGATAAAAACGGCAACGAGCTAACGGTGAAAGACGAAAAAGCAAACGGAACGAAAGTCCGCACGTTCGATAAAAAAGACCGCATGGTTACGCTTGCCGAACGAACAGGAAAGCAAGAATGGAATTACTCAGATACATCCGATAAACTAAATACGTTCGTGTTCACCCACGGAACATTCAAACAAACGAACACGTATGAGTACAACAAAAAAGAACAAAACATTCGCATGAAAGATGGGGACGCGACGTACCATTTTGATTACGATGAAAAAGGTAACGTCAAAACGTTCTCATCTGGAAACCGCACAGGCGCAAGCTTCACATATGACCCACGCGGCCTCGTTACGGCTCTAACAGTCGGATCTGAAGCTGGCGCACCATTTTTAGAGGAATTCATGACGTACGACGCGAATGGAAACCGTACATCCATTAAAGATGGTAGCGGTAAGGCGATTTCGTATACGTACGGCGCTCTTGACCAGCTCATGAGCGAAACGTTACGCGACGGCACGAAAAACGAATTCACTTATGACGGCTTCGGCAACCGAACATCAGTCAAAACAACAAAAAATGGGCAAACAACCGAAACAAAAGCAAGCTACAATGTCTATAATCAGCTGACAAGCATGGGCAACGAATCGTTTACGTACGATAAGAACGGCAACCGACTAACAGACGGCACGTACAGCTACACGTGGGATGCAGCCGATCAAGTGACAGCGGTCACGAAAAAAGGCGAAACCAAACCATTCGTCACATACACATACGATGAAGACGGACGCCGAATCCAAAAAGCGGTTGGTTCCACCATTACGAACTACCATTACGACGGCGACAGCCTCAACGTCCTTTATGAAACGAACGGTTCAAACGCCGTGACAAAGTCGTACACGTACTCCGACGCAGGTCAACTCGTCGCGATGAAAAAAGGAAGCGTCAAATACTACTACCACTACAACGCTCATGGCGATGTCATTGGTATCAGTGACAAAGACGGCAACCGACTCGCAACGTATGAGTACGATGCGTGGGGCAACCCATTAAAAGCTGACGAAACCGCAGCGGTCAAAGACAACACGTACCGCTATGCCGGCTACCAGTACGATCACGAAACCGGCATGTACTACCTCATGGCCCGCTACTACGAGCCAAAGCACGGCGTGTTCTTATCCCTAGACCCAGATCCAGGCGATGAAGACGACATCATCACGCAAAATGGCTACACGTATGCGAATAATAATCCGGTGATGTTAGTTGATCCGGACGGGCATTGGGTGTGGCTTGCGGTAAACGCAGGATTTGCGGCATATGACGGATACAAAGCGTATAAAGCAGGTAAGGGCTGGAAAGGCGCTGCTTGGGCAGCCGCATCCAACTTCGGACCAGGAAAAGTATTCAAAGGTGCGAAAAAGGCGTTAGGGTTTGCGAAGAAAGGGCGTTCAGGTAGATTAAAGAAGCAAAAATCTTCTATAGACGATAAAAGCTTACCAAAACATGCAAGAGGTTTTCTTAAAACTCAAAGAAGGCACTTGTATAAAAAGAACCCAACAACAGGAAAGCGCAGAGGACATATGAAGAACCCTCCTGGATATGAAATGACACATATACGAGGAAAGGAAGCTGCCAAAGGGTTTTCTTATAAATATACTATATGGAATCTGGCAAGTAATCATAAATTACAACATAAGAAAAGAAGGAAATAAACAAAAGGGGTTAAAGTAAAGATTAATGATTCTACTAGTAGAATCATTAATCTTTATAAAATTGAAGGAGGAAAAGTAAATTGAGCAATTTATATAAGGTTTATTTAGATCAGATTGTGAAGCAAGACAAAGTATGGACGTTAAGTAATAACGATGGATGGGTTACATTAGCTAGTGAAAATAATGAGTACAATGTGAGCTTTTGGGTTGAAAAAGAACAGGCAAAATTGGCTGCAACCAAATTTTGGGAAGGTTGTGAACCAGAAGAGATAAAAGTTGAAGAGCTATTAAATGGAATACTAGAAGAACTTGTTGAAGATAATGTTGGAATTAGTTTTTATATAGATGAATCTTCTTCAATAAATGTTTCTCCGTCAGATTTATTAAATAATTTATTATTTGAGAAGGAAATTATTAACAGAGATATACAAACTACAAACAAGTCGGAATATTGGAGAGAGTATATAGAGGAAAAAGATATAGTTGAGAGAAATAAAAATGTAATAATGCTAGATGTTTATAAATATTCTGGTGCTATAAATGAAGAATATTTCAACAGTCTATTTAATGCTTCTAAAAAAAAGCGTTATGAGGCTTTTATAAAAATCATTTGTCGAGAAGAAATGCTCTACACAATTTCAATTGCTGGGAAGTTTACAATATTGCAGGAGGATGGTCAATTCTATTTTCCTGTATGGCCAGTAAAAGATTTTGCTGATAAGTGTTTAACCGGTAACTGGTTAGAAGGGAAAATAGTATGCATAAATTTTGAAGAGTGGGTTAGTTTGATTTTAAACTACTTTGAAAAAGAGAACATTAAAGTAGCAGTTTTTCCAAATGATTCCACTTATTTAGCGGTAGAAGCTAAGAAATTGCTCATTGATATAGAGAAAGAACTTGATTTTTATTGAATTGAAATAATTTCATAACAATAAGTCACAGAGCAGTGAGGCTTTTTAAACACATAAAAAGTCACTAGTGTTGTAGTAATATTGAAGAATGATTAAAAAGACTTCAAATATTCATTTTATGTCTATATAAGCATAAAAAAATCCTTTATACTAGATTGGTCAGGTGGTTTCCTGTCCAAATCCAATAAAAAGGACCTTAACATGGACAAGAATACACAAAAAACATCGTTTGGTCAATGGGTTTCACCCATTTCAAGTTTATTTATTGAAGCAATTGCCGCAGATATGAAGACCGACCGCTATATTAAAAAGTTAAATACGCGATCTTTTCTTCAATTGTTGTTATTTGCACAGCTTGAGGAAGTAGAAAGTCTTCATGCATTAAGCGATTCTTTGTTTAACGATTAACTCCAAAGAGAAATTGGACTCCATTCGATCAGTGTGTCACAACTCTCTCGTCGGTTAAATCACTTTGATCCAGCGTTTTTTGAAATGATTTTCTATGACTTAGTGGCGCAAATTCATACGAAAACGCACCTAGCTAAGCATCGGATGCCGCTAAAAATGATTGACTCAACCACGCTACCTTTGTCATTAACTAACCATGAATAGGCAGTGTTTCTGCAAACAAAAGCGGGTGTTAAGGTTCATTTACGCCTTGTTTTTATGGAAAGAGGCACATCGTATCCAGAAAAAGTCGTGCTAACTGAAGCGAAAGCACATGATCGCGGACAACTAGAAGTGCTTGTTGGTGACAACCGATGCATGTACGTGTTTGATCATGGGTATCTCGACTATGAACAGTTTGATCGTATGTCCGACGATGGTTTCTTTTTCTTAACACGATTACGAAAGTACGCTGTAATACGCGCGTTGACGCGTTTGAGGTGCCGTACGAAAGTGCGGTTTAATCTGATGAGATGATCTATTTAGGTTCACCTAAATCCCGTACTGAAAACGTGTTCCGGCTTTTACGAGTCAAAACAACTGATGGAAACGTGCTTTCGCTATTAACCAATCGTTTTGACTGGAGCGCTGAAGAGATTTCAAACATGTATCGCTCGCGTTGGGCGATTGAGTTGTTCTTTAAGTGGATCAAACAACACGTTCGCATCAAGACATTTTACGGACAGTCGCAACGTGCCGTATACAATCAAATTTTCACAGCTTTAATTGTCTTTTGTCTCAACGTACTTGCGCAGTTGCACACGACAAGCCGCTACTCGATTCTACGAATCAGCCGTTATTTAAGAGCAGCATTATGGAAAAGTGCACACATATGGATAAGGAAAATCGCAGGAAAAACAGTCCCTTGAGTTGTTGAAGTCGTTAATGCATCAGTCACTGGTATATCTATATACAATTATTCCTAAATGGATAGAGCTACCTTCTGCTTAGGGTATGCCTTTTTTTAATTTAACAGAGAATGTTAAGGTCTGAACATTCTGTTTATATTTATGTAACACTAGTGATAAAAAGTACCTCTCTTATATTCAGTATCCCTTGCTTTTATAAGAAGGTGTTTTATGAAGACGACATACTTAAATAAATTCTGCAGAACTGATATTTTGAAGAGAGTAGATGGAGGTCTTGTTCTTGAAACACTATAATAAAATGTTGGTAGCAATAAATAATAAAGAATTAAAATGTCATTCGGAAAAAGGGGATTGGCTTTATATTGCTGGAACAAACGATACAAAAAAAGGACTGTTTAGAATAGCTAAAGAACATCATTATTTCGTTTCTCTAACAGCGGAACGTATGCCATCCGAGTTGGGTGTAGTAAAAAAAATAAAAGAAGGTATAACTGCTTATGATTTAGCGAAGTTAGATTTTTATTCAAGAGGTATCGAAGCTGAATTAATAGATGAAATTGTTATAAAAGAGTATGAGAGTTTTCTGATAACCATAAATTCACAGCCTGAACATACACCAATGGCTGTTACTTGGTTAGAAAAGTTAGTTGGTTTTGAAAAGAAAAAAGAACTTAGGGTACATAAAGTTTTCTTCTTAGAAAGAACAAAGGAAGAAAAAGACAGGCTGTTTAAGGATTAAGCTTGGTAGCGTCAAGAATTTTGTGTGAATAGAAACCCTAATCGATAGCATAAGTCACCTGTTAGGCTTCGACCTGAACAAACATCTGCATGATTTCAGCCGATTTAGAGCAAGAATTAGAAAATTATTAAGTTATACTAATCATTTATGGTGGAATACTGTTTGTAATTAATGAATTTTGTCGTTTAAAAGTAAAGGTCCGCATGAAGATGCGGGCTTTTGTTAATTAAGGTGTTTTTTCACGTACGGCTCCCTTGACCAGCTCATGAGCGAAACGTTACGCGACGGCACGAAAAACGAATTCACCTATGATGGCTTCGGCAACCGAACGTCAGTCAAAACAACAAAAAATGGGCAAACAACAGAAACAAAAGCAAGCTACAATGTCTATAATCAGCTGACAAGCATGGGCAACGAGTCGTTTACGTACGATAAGAACGGCAACCGACTAACAGACGGCACGTACAGCTACACATGGGATGCAGCCGATCAAATGACCGCTGTCACGAAAAAAGGCGAAACCAAACCATTCCTCACGTACACATACGATGAAGACGGACGCCGCATTCAAAAGCGGTTGGTGCCACCATTACGAACTACCATTACGACGGCGACAGCCTCAACGTCCTTTATGAAACGAACGGTTCAAACGCCGTCACAAAGTCGTACACGTACTCCGACGCAGGTCAACTCGTCGCGATGAAAAAAGGAAGCGTCAAATACTACTACCACTACAACGCTCATGGCGATGTCATTGGCATCAGTGACAAAGACGGCAACCGACTCGCAACGTATGAATACGATGCGTGGGGCAACCCATTAAAAGTTGACGAAACCGCAGCGGTCAAAGACAACACGTACCGCTATGCTGGCTACCAGTACGATCACGAAACCGGCATGTACTACCTCATGGCCCGCTACTACGAGCCAAAGCACGGCGTGTTCTTATCCCTAGACCCAGATCCAGGCGATGAAGACGACATCATTACGCAAAACGGCTATACGTATGCGAATAATAATCCGGTGATGTTAGTTGATCCGGACGGGCATTGGGTATGGCTTGCAGTAAACGCAGGATTTGCGGCATACGATGGATACAAAGCGTATAAAGCAGGTAAGGGCTGGAAAGGCGCTGCTTGGGCAGCCGCATCCAACTTCGGACCAGGAAAAGTATTCAAAGGTGCGAAAAAGGCGTTAGGGTTTGCGAAGAAAGGAATAAAAAGCAAACGTAAAAAGGCCTCGACTGGATCCTATACAATACATTTTAACAATGGAAAAAGGTATCATGGTAAAGGGCCTTATTCTAGAGCTACCAAATCAGCTCAGAGAATAGAAAAGAAATATGGGGTTAGATATCAAAATATTAATTGGACAAGGGCTAAAAATAACGATGCGGCTTTTAGGCAAGAATACCTTAGGTTGAAAAGAGATGGTGGTAAGAGAAATAGTAAAAATTATAACAAAATAGAAAGTCCAGGAAAAAAGAAAAGACGAGGCATTTAAAATTTAGAAGCGCATGAATCTTTGTGCGCTTCTCCCATAAGCTTAGAGGTGATTAGAAGATGTGTTCTCCGTATAAAATTTATAACGATATAGAATTTTGTGTAAAAGAAGTTAATCATTTAAAAATAAAAAGTATAGAGATTAATGATGCATTTTATGGAGGTGATTCTATTGAATTCCTAGAAAATATGCCTTTAATTGAGGATTTAAGCATTGTATCAGAAAAGCATTTAGATCTTTCAATATTAGATAAATTATCTTCTTTAAAAATATTGAAGTTAGATCTCTCGATAAAAAAAACCTTAAACCTCGGTTCACTGCAAGTTGAAGAATTATCTTTAAACTGGTCAAAGAATGTCAAAGGTTTAGGTGATCTAACTAGTGTTAAAAAGTTAAGTCTCACAAATTATAAGTCTGTTAATAAGGATTTAAGGGAACTTGGAAATTTAAAAAATCTAAAAGAATTAGAGTTAATAAAAGGGAACATAGAGTCATTATATGGTATAGAAAATAATTATAATTTAAGTAAAATATCTATATTTTATATCAAATCTCTTCGTTCTCTGTATCCAAATGAAAACAAGAATTCAACAATCTCAGATATTGAAATTAATGGTTGTACTAACATAGTTGATCTTGGGGATTTAGTTACTTTTAGAAATGTTCGTAAGCTTATTTTGGATAATATTGGAAATTTAACTTCTGTTAAATTTATTAGTGAATTTAAAGAGTTGAATTATTTCGTTTTGCTAGGAAGTGTTATTGAAGATGGTGATGTATCTCCGTGTTTTGGAATAGATTATGTTCAATTTGAAGAAAAAGATTGGTATTCTCATACTTTTTCAGAGTTTAAGAAGTTAAATGGAATAGAAAAAAGAAAGCGTAAGATAAGTAGATAATTTTTAAAATGACAAGAACACACAAAATAATAAATTGTGGTTAATAATACCTATATGACTCATATTTTTTTAAGTAAGAAAAAATAAATCATGTGGGTGTATCTACTCCATAGGTGAAAGATAAAACAGTTTGAAGAAGCGCTTGCGCAGAAACTATACAAGCTTGATACAGAGAAACATGCAAGGTCTATTGGTGAAGCAGCTTACGTGGATGAGAAGACGTTTTTTTTTCGCCCGATTTCTTTCTCTATGCGCGCTGTCTCGCTGTCGCAAAGGGCAAAGATTTTTATGAACATGTTGTAAAACATCCAGAGGCAATGCCGAAAGATGATGAATTCGAAGAATTGTTGATACTAGCAGCGGAAGCGATTGAAGAAAAGACGGAAGACGAATGGGATTATGTTCCGTCAAAGGATTACGAGACGTTTCAAATGAACGTGGCTGGCGCTAAAGTTGTTTCATGAACAAGCAATATGGAGTTACAAAGTCCGCATGAACGTGCGGGCTTATATTTCTTCAATAGAGAAAAATAAATGATCGGTCTTAAGAAACCGGCATGTACTATCTGATGGCCCGCTACTACGAGCCAAAGCACGGCGTGTTCTTATCCCTAGACCCAGATCCAGGCGATGAAGACGACATCATTACGCAAAATGGCTATACGTATGCGAATAATAATCCGGTGATGCTAGTTGATCCGGACGGGCATTGGGTATGGCTTGCAGTAAACGCAGGATTTGCGGCATACGATGGATACAAAGCGTATAAAGCAGGTAAGGGCTGGAAAGGCGCTGCTTGGGCAGCCGCATCCAACTTCGGACCAGGAAAAGTGTTCAAAGGTGCGAAAAAGGCGTTAGGGTTTGCGAAGAAGGCGGGAAGAAGCGGTAAGTTAGCAAAACAGAAATCATTAATTGCCGATACAAAACTTCCAAAACATATACGTGGTTTTATGGCTAACCAGAAAAGACAATTGGGTAAGAGGAACAAACGTGGGGGAAAGAGGACTCACATGAAAAATCCTCCGGGTTACGACTTAGCCCATTGGAGAGGTAAAGAAGCTAGAAAAGGTAACAGTTATTTATATTCTAGTTTGCAACTTAGAAAAGACCATAGACGACAGCATAGTATTGAGTTTCGAGCAAAGAGAAGAAGGTAATAGATTAAGAATGTTAGTGAAAAATACATTTGGGAAGAGTTTTGAAGACTCTTCCCTTATAAAAGGAGAGATATACAACGGTGCGAACGTACACAAAAATGTTAATAGGTTTTTATAATGAAGAATTAAATAGTTATGCAAATAAAGGGGACTGGTTATATTGTGCACAAAAGACGGACAGTAAAAAAGGATTGAAACGAATGCCTAAAGGTTATCATTTTTTCGTGTCTTTAAATGAGGAAAGAACGCCATCAGAAATAGGGGTTGTTAAGAGACTCAGTACACCCATAACGGCTAAAGAACTTGCAATACTTGATTATAAAAGTAGAGGGAAAAGTGTTGAGGATATACCTGAAAGTGAGTTATTACAATATGATAAATTTCTCAGAACAATAAATTCATATTCTGAACATACCCCAGTTGCTGTTGATTGGTCTGATCGATTAACAAATGATATGAAGAAAGAGAAATACTTATGGATACACAAAGTGTTATTCAGAGATTGGTCAAAAGAAAAAAAGAAAGAGGTTTTCGAATGGGATTTTTAGTGATCATTTAAAAAGGCTTAACTTACTATCATGCTTGGTTAATAATAATAACTCTATAAACAGGAAGGTTAATATGGAAAAAGCAGAGAGATATAAGGAATTTTTAAGTCAACTCATTCTAGAAGAAGGAGTTTGGGTTTTAGTTGACAATGATGACTGGGTTGTTTTAGCAAGTGATGATCCAAATTACAAATATAGTATTTTTTTATGGAATAAAATGGAGAAAGCAGAAAAGGGTGCAAATAATTTTATTAGTGGTTTGCCTGAAAAAATAGAAATAAATGAGTTCTTAAAAGAAGTACTACCACAATTTATTAATGAGCAAATTGAGATTGGAATTTATGTTAATGAATCTCAGTCTATTTTTATAAGCGCAAAAGATTTTAGAGATAATCTTTTATATGAGATTGCTAATAAGAAAGACGAAAAAAAACAGATGTAAATTACAAAGGTTATGTTGAGGAGAATATTTTAACAAATGATAAAAAATCGAATGGTTCACTCAATTTTTATCATCTCCTAGAAAGAATTGATGATCGCTATTTTAATAACCTTTTTTATGCCGATAAAAATAAAAGATATAGTTCATTTATAAAAATAATTTGCCGTGATGAAATAATTTACACTATTAAACAAGGAAGTTTGTTTGCCTTTATTAGTGAAGAGAGCGATTACTACTTACCTGTTTGGCCAGAAAAAGAATTTGCTGAAAAAAGTTTAACAGGTAAATGGGAAAACTATGAAATTGTTAGCTTTAATTTTAGTGAGTGGTGTTCCATTATATTAGATTACCTCAAGGTAACTGGTTATAGTGTCGCTGTTTTTCCAAATAACGAGTCATATATAGCAGTAAAGCCTGAGAAGCTACGTATAGAAATGGATGAAGAGTTAGAATTTTACGAGTAGGAATGGAGATTAAAACCTATAAGAAAACCGAGTTACATGCATATTCTAAGAGCTGAAATTCATAAAAGACCAATGCCTAGAAAACGTTAAAAAGGAGAAGGGATTATGGAATTTAACAGTGGAGATATTTATATATATCAAACACCTAATGGTTATTATTCAGCAATAAGAGTACTTATAACTCAACCAAAAGAAGAATATAAACTCCTTGTTTATTCAACCCGTTACTTTAATGAAGCAAAGCCTGATATAAATAACCCACAGTTATATAAACCTCTAGACGAATATTCAGTCGAGTGGATTAAAGTTATGAAAGTTTGCGACATATATTTCGTTGGAAATCAACCCTTAGAGCCATGGGAAGAGGGCATTTATCTAAGGTCAAGGAAGCTTGGTTTTGGATATGATCTACATTCATTATTTCTAGGACCCTATTATCGATGGTTAGAAAAAAAGGATCCCGAAGCATTCGAAAAGGTACTTGAAGAGGATGAAACTGGCAAACTAAATGAATTTGAAAAATCCCTCCCTAGCAAAGCATTTTGGGAGATAATCAGTCTGATAGATTTTGACGCAGATGATCCGCTGGAAAAGGCGAGAGATAAGCTTGCCTCCATGACAGAGAAGCAGATAAAACAATTTGAAGAAGCGCTTGCGCAGAAACTATACAAGCTTGATACAGAAAAACATGCAAGGTCTATTGGTAAAGCAGCTTACGTGGATGAGGAGACATTTTTTTCACCCGATTTCTTTCTCTATGCGCGCTGTCTCGCTGTCGCAAAGGGCAAAGGTTTTTATGAACATGTTGTAAAACATCCAGAGGCAATGCCGAAAGATGATGAATTCGAAGAATTGTTGACACTAGCAGCGGAAGCGTTTGAAGAAAAAACGGAAGACGAATGGGATTATGTGCCGTCAAAGGATTACGAGACGTTTTCAAACGAACGTGGCTGGCGCTAAGATTTTTTAGTAAAGTAGCAATATAAGGTTATAAAGTCCGCATGAATGTGCGGGCTTTTATAGCTTTATTCATATTTGAAAATTATTATAAAGATGACTACATAACAATAAGCGAGAAATCATTACCGCTTGCCTAAAAAAGATTCCTATAGAGAGTACGATGTTAACCCTTATGTAAAGGGTAGAAATAGAGGTAAAGAGAGAGTCGTTATTGGTTCTAAGGGAAGGGCTTATTATACTAAGAATCATTATAAATCATTTAAAAGAGTGAGATGAGCTAAATGAACTTTAACTTAATGAAAAAAGAACAAACTGAGATAGTTTGGAATACCATTGGTGAGAATTTTGGTTATCCTGAAAGTCAAAGAAGTTTTAAATTACCAAAACCTTATATAATATTTGACATAAGTTCTAAATACTCATATGAAACGGATGAGTTAGAAGATATGGTGTTAACAGCAATGAGAGCTTGTACAAGAAAAAATGAGTTGATTTATGCTATGGATTGGCAACATGAATGTTATGAATTCGATCCAAGAAAGCCTATTGAACGAGATGAATGGAAAGAATGGCTTGTGCCTTTATTTCCAAACGGTGATTATTACATCTTTATACAAAAGGATCTAAAATGGGGCTATTTTGGGCATCCATGGAAAAAAGAAATTGGGATTTTCGGAGATTGCTTTATTAAAAATTTTAATGGAAAGAATAAAGTTTTGGATACTATAATTAAAAAGAAGGATAAACAGTAAAAAGTATTCTTAAGACAAGCACTATAAGCATTATTGATTTCAGAAATTAAATTACTAAAAATTTCTCAAAGTAAAGCAAATTGTCGGGATGATAAAAGCCATATATGAGTAGATATTGAACGTCAGAAGAAATTAAAGGAGAATCCTATGAATAAGTTAGAAATTGAAAAAACCATGCAAATGAATTCACAAAAAAGATATGAGTACTTTATAAAAAAGGTTTCTGATTATGAAGAAGTATGGTCTCTAAGAAATGAACAGGGGTGGGTGACTTCAAAATTAGATAATGGAAGTACAAGCTTAAATTTTTGGCCCACAAAAGAACATGCTGAATTATGTGCAATGAAAGAGTGGAAGAAGACAGTTGCTGTTTCAATTGATTTAGAAGAATTTATTGATAGTTGGCTACCTGGAATAGACAACGATGGAGTCAGTGTTTCAATTTTTTTTAACAATAAAGATTCTATTACTGTTCCCGTAAAAGAAATTTTAAACAATTTAGAGCAAGAATTAGAGAATTATTAAGTTATACTAATCATTTATGATGGAATACTGTTTGTAATTATTAAATTCTGTCGTTTAAAAGTAAAAGTAAAGGTCCGCATGAAGATGCGGGCTTTTGTTAATTAAGGTGTTTTTTCACGTACGGCGCTCTTGACCAGCTCATGAGCGAAACGTTACGCGACGGCACGTACAGCTACACGTGGGATGCAGCCGATCAAATTACCGCTGTCACGAAAAAAGGCGAAACGAAACCATTCGTCACGTACACGTACGATGAAGACGGACGCCGCATTCAAAAAGCGGTTGGTTCCACCATTACGAACTACCATTACGACGGTGACAGCCTCAACGTCCTTTATGAAACGAACGGTTCAAACGCCGTTACAAAGTCGTACACGTACTCCGACGCAGGTCAACTCGTCGCGATGAAAAAAGGAAGCGTCAAATACTACTACCACTACAACGCCCATGGCGATGTCATTGGTATCAGTGACAAAGACGGCAACCGACTCGCAACGTATGAATACGATGCGTGGGGCAATCCGCTGAAAGCCGACGAAACCGCAGCGGTCAAAGACAACACGTACCGCTATGCTGGCTACCAGTACGATCACGAAACCGGCATGTACTACCTCATGGCCCGCTACTACGAGCCAAAGCACGGCGTGTTCTTATCCCTAGATCCAGATCCAGGCGATGAAGACGACATCATTACGCAAAATGGCTATACGTATGCGAATAATAATCCGGTGATGTTAGTTGATCCGGATGGGCATTATGTATGGGCTTTAGTTGGTGGCGCTATTGGAGGAATAAGCTCTTATAAAGCAGCGAGAGCAAAAGGTGCCAGAGGTTGGAAACTGTTTGGTGCAACAGCTGGAGGTGCAGCGCTTGGTGCTGTAGGTGGTGGTGCATTTAGAGTTGGAAAAATATTCTCAGGGGTCACAAAAAAGAGAAAAGCAGTAGCAGGTGTAATAAGAGGGCATACAAAACATGGTCTACATCAATCAATTGGTAGAGATGGTGGAAGAGGAGTGAGCATAAAAGCAAAGTTGGATGCTGTAAGAAATTCAAAGAAAACTATTAAACAATCAGGTGGTAAAACCAGATATTATGGAAAAAAAGCAAATGTTGTAGTCAATAAAAGAGGACAAATTGTTACGGTTTTTGGTAAATCAAGAGCAAAGGGACCAAAACAAGTTTTTCACAAGTATGGTAAAAGAGAGTGGTATCAAAAATAAATAAGGTAAATTACAAGAGAAGCCTTTCTCTTGAATTCTTATTCATAGGAGTATGATATGTCTTTAATCAGAGACGAATTTTTAGAATTTGAACTTACCCCTAGAAAATATTATGAACATGGAGAAGATCCATTTATTGTTTCAAGTTGTAAAATAAGTGATCAAGATAAAGTTATCTTTAAAGACTTTTCTGTACATCTTTTAGAAAGCGAATATAAAGAAATAGTCAGGGGGTTACGTAAATTATTGGTAGGTTGGTCTAAAGAGTTTCAATTTGAATCAGTTGAGCCATTATTAAGGCTAACTTTTTCGAGAATGAAAAAATCAATTATAGTAATTGTTGAAATACTTCATGTGACAGAAAATGATATAGAAGTTGTAAGAGAATTTCAATTAAGAGGTAGTAGTGATTTATTGAAATTATTTAAGAAAGTGCTTCAAAAAGAATTAAAGTTGGTCGAAGATCCCTCCAGCTTACCGTAACAAATTTAGGGATTTTATCAATTTGGTTTTTCGTATGTAAGAAATTATTCATTTTGTAAGTCCGCATGAACGTGCGGGCTTATGTTTCTTTAATAGAGAAAATTAATTAAACGGTATTAAGAAACCGGCATGTACTACCTCATGGCCCGCTACTACGAGCCAAAGCACGGCGTGTTCTTATCCCTAGATCCAGATCCAGGCGATGAAGACGACATCATTACGCAAAACGGCTACACGTATGCGAATAACAATCCGGTGATGTTAGTTGATCCGGATGGGCATTACTTCTGGCTAGCGGTAAACGCAGGATTTGCCGCATATGACGGATACAAAGCGTATAAAGCAGGTAAGGGCTGGAGAGGTGTTGGCGGTGCAGTTGCGTCAGCATTTGGACCAGGGAAATATGTTAAAGGTGCGAAAGCGGCGCTAGGTTTTGCGAAGAAGGTGCACGGTAATAGTAAAAAATCAAAAAAAATTCACCATGGCTATAAAATTGTTGATTCTAAGACTGGTAAACCTGCAAAAGTAGGAATTAGTGGTGGAAAACTTAATAAAAACGGTAGCTCCAGAAGAGCAAATAGTCAAATGAATAGGCTAAATAAACAGGTTGGTTATAACCGTTATAAGGCTGTGGTAATAAAGAAGAACTTGAAAGGAAGAGAACGTGCTCTAGCATGGGAACGTGGAAGAGTTTCTGGAATTAAAAAAGCCAGTGGTGGTAAAAGGATGTCTCACCATAGTCGCCCATGGTAGCAAGGTCCACATAATTCTATTGGCGTGTCCTTCATAAGTTGATAAGAGGACACACCAATATAAGATAGACTATAGGGGTGTAGCAATGTATCTAAAAAATATTGTGCTGTGTGATGAAAGCAACGAAACTAAAATAAGTGTAGAGTCATTATGTATAACTGAAATGTTTCAATGGGAGCTAAAGAAAAAAATTAAGACAAATAATATTGAAGGAGTTTTTATCCATTGCGGTAATTATAAAGAGATATCAATTCTTAGAGAAGAACAAGAAGAGTATAGCGTGTTAATGCCTAAAAAAAGTCTAGATTTATTATTGCCCTTTAACAAAAAAGAGTACAATCTAGCTTCAAATGAAAAGAAAAAAGAATTGTTAACTGAAGCATTAGTCAGAGGTGTAAACTTTTTAATTAAAAATAAGCAATGGGATGCAGAATATATTGAAGGCGCATTTAAAAGTATGTATAAGAAAAAATTTATTCATCACTTTAGACCGTGGAAAAAGACGCCATCTCCGAATGCTAATTACAAAGCATATCCAATGTTAAAATTTGAACTAGATTACTTTGAATTAGAAATTGTTATTGAAGCAAGGGGTAAAATTGTGCTAAAAAAGTTAATAAAAACGATTGATCCAGACCTTTATAAATTGTGGTACTATATGAAAGAATTACGGTGGATAAAAAATGATGAGGTTGCATTATACACTAGAGCGCACAAAGAAACATATATGAGTGTAAAGATTTAATAATAGGAAGATAATGCAAATGAAAAACTAAGCTTATGTTCCAGCTAAAGAATATTGCGCGTTTTCAAACGAACGTGGCTGGCGCTAAGATTGTTTCATTAACAAGCAATATGGAGTCATAAATACAAAGGTCCGCATAAAAATGCGGGCTTTTGTTAATTAAGGTGTTTTTTCACGTACGGCCCCTTGACCAGCTCATGAGCGAAACGTTACGCGACGGCACGAAAAACGAATTCACGTATGACGGCTTCGGCAACCGAACGTCAGTCAAAACAACAAAAAATGGGCAAACAACCGAAACAAAAGCAAGCTATAATGTCTATAATCAGCTGACAAGCATGGGCAACGAGTCGTTTACGTACGATAAGAACGGCAACCGACTAACAGACGGCACGTACAGTTACACGTACGATGAAGACGGACGCCGCATTCAAAAAGCGGTTGGTTCCACCATTACCAACTACCATTACGACGGTGACAGTCTCAACGTCCTTTATGAAACGAACGGTTCAAACGCCGTGACAAAGTCGTACACGTACTCCGACGCAGGTCAACTCGTCGCGATGAAAAAAGGAAGCGTCAAATACTACTACCACTACAACGCTCATGGCGATGTCATTGGTATCAGTGACAAAGACGGCAACCGACTCGCAACGTATGAATACGATGCGTGGGGCAATCCGCTGAAAGCCGACGAACCCGCAGCGGTCAAAGACAACACGTACCGCTATGCTGGCTACCAGTACGATCACGAAACCGGCATGTACTATCTCATGGCCCGCTACTACGAGCCAAAGCACGGCGTGTTCTTATCCCTAGACCCAGATCCAGGCGATGAAGACGACATCATTACGCAAAATGGCTACACGTATGCGAATAATAATCCGGTGATGTTAGTTGATTCCGATGGGCATTGGGTATGGCTTGCGGTAAACGCAGGATTTGCCGCATACGATGGATACAAAGCGTATAAAGCAGGTAAGGGCTGGAAAGGCGCTACTTGGGCAGCCGCATCCAACTTCGGACCAGGAAAAGTGTTCAAAGGTGCGAAAAAGGCGTTAGGGTTTGCGAAGAAAGGTAAAAAATATTTTAAACCAGGAGCATACGCTAAAAAGTCTATACCTGCAAGGAGTACAAGTAGTAGATTAAATAAAAAAGAAAGGCGGGTGCTGAATAAAATAGGAGATAAATATGGTTGTCACTCTTGTGGTATTAAAAATCCAGGTACTAAGTCGGGAAACTGGATAGGGGATCATCAGCCAGTCACTGCCCTAAATCAATATCGCAAAAAACAAAAATTATATCCTCATTGTAAAGCATGTTCTAGTAAGCAAGGTGGGTAAGCTAGTGCTTATTCAAGAAAAATGAATAAACGTAGGTGATAGTAATGTGTTCAAAAAATCTAAGTGTGTTTGAGGTTTTGGATAACTCAATTAAGGCAGGAGACATAAGTTTATTAGATAATTTTAACTTTGATTTTGCTAAAGGTAAGCTTTCTGTATTTGTGAATGAAAATCATTGGTTAATTACATTTCAATTTCTGGGAATTTCAAAATTAGGGCCAAGCATTGATGTGCAAATTGTTGGTACTGATGTAACTAGCGGTAGTGATGGAATCTTGTGGGAAGAACCTTTTATTTTTTTAGACAAACAAGGTAACTATATTGACATTGAAGACGTAGAGGCTGGTTTTACGAAAGATAACTTTGAAATTTCAGTGAGAGATAAGACATTTAATTTTAAAGTCGGAAAAGATCTAAAAGAACGAATTAATGACAAGAATGAGTGGATAACTGCATTGCGTGAAATGGTAAAGAACAAGAATTTTTTAGAGTTGGTATGGTTAACTGAAGAGGAGCAGCTTGAACAAGCTGCTTTATCTTCCAGTTATTATTGTATATATTCAACTGAAAATTGGCCCCATCCTGTAAGTGATACTGATTCAACACAAAATTATTCTTTTTTCAAATCTGTTGCTCATGCAATCTCTAAGAATAATGCAGACTATATAGTGGATAATGAAGAAAGTAATACTTATTGGGAAATATGGGAAAAATTCGATTCTGTTAATTTTTGGTAATTTCAATTACGCAAGCTATTTAAAGGCGTTTGTCAGAATCAGTTTGGAGTTTTGTTATTTACAGGTGTGTAAGTTAAGCTTTGTATCTCTTTATTGTTTATTGTAAACTGTATAAGGGTCATATGGCTTGCCTTATGGTATGTTTTTATTGGTATAAAAACAGTGTACCGTATCGTGCTTGTCATATGACCTTTTTACACATTTAAATGGACTCTACCCAGTTTCATCAAAAAAAACAAAATTTAATGTTTATAATTAGTTAAAAATCAAGATCTGTAGTGATTTAATATTTTTAGATAAGGGAGAGCTTAATTGATGATTCGTGCTGAAGAGGTACTCGAAATATTAGATAGAGAATTTGATGAATTTAATCGACCGATTTTTGAGTGGAGATATACTAATTATATTGGTAGTAGGTGCAGTATTATTAAATTAAGTAATGATGGATGGGTAATTTTAATACAGTCATTTCTTTTAAATAATAAGGGACCGTTCATTTCTCTCGACATTTACAGTAATTCACTATCAAAATCTTATAAATCTGTTAATGTGGGAGTTAAACTAAAAGATAGGTTTGGACTTGAAATAAATTATAAGCATAGTGAGGTTTCTGAATTATTGAAAATGGACAAAGTTAGCTTGATAAACAAAATCTACAAAGTTAATCAATTTGCACCTCCAACTAATAATTTGAAAGGTGAAAATAAAGAAAAGGTCCTTACATCTTTTTTCAGACATTTATTTGATACTACGTCTTTAAGTGATTGCCTATGGTACAAACCTAATGAATTACTTAAAGAGATTGGTCTAAATAGCAAGGTCAAAACCTATCTTGAAATTGACGAATGGGAATATCCTGATTATTTGACCGATGCAAGTGAGTCAAAATCATTTCAGTCCTTTGTAAATTTTCTTGAAACAGGTGAAGTACCAGTGGATTTAGGAGAAATAAATAGTGGATGGGAGCAATGGAAAGAGTTTGACATAAATTAGTAGTAGCGTAAAACAACACTTCCATATTGGCGATGGTAAGGGTAAAATAGGTACTAAAAAACATGCTGAAATATGTGTAATGATAGAGTGAAAGAAGATGGTTACTAATTCAATTAATTTGGAAGAATTTATTAATAGTTGGCTACCTGAATAGAATACTGTTTGTAATGATTAAATTATTAAATTCTGTCGTTTAAAAGTAAAAGTAAAGGTCCGCATGAAGATGCGGGCTTTTGTTAATTAAGGTGTTTTTTCACGTACGGCGCCCTTGACCAGCTCATGAGCGAAACGTTACGCGACGGTACGAAAAACGAATTCACTTATGACGGTTTCGGCAACCGAACGTCAGTCAAAACAACAAAAAATGGGCAAACAACCGAAACAAAAGCAAGCTATAATGTCTATAATCAGCTGACAAGCATGGGCAACGAGTCGTTTACGTACGATAAGAACGGCAACCGACTAACAGACGGCACGTACAGCCACACGTGGGATGCAGCCGATCAAATGACCGCTGTCACGAAAAAAGGCGAAACGAAGCCATTCGTCACATACACATACGATGAAGACGGACGCCGCATCCAAAAAGCCGTTGGCACAACGATGACCAACTACCATTACGACGGCGACAGCCTCAACGTCCTTTATGAAACGAACGGTTCAAACGCCGTTACAAAGTCCTACACGTACTCCGACGCAGGTCAACTCGTCGCGATGAAAAAAGGAAGCGTCAAATACTACTACCACTACAACGCTCATGGCGATGTCATTGGCATCAGTGACAAAGACGGCAACCGACTCGCAATGTATGAGTACGATGCTTGGGGCAACCCATTAAAAGCTGACGAAACCGCAGCGGTCAAAGACAACACGTACCGCTATGCCGGCTACCAGTACGATCATGAAACCGGTATGTACTACCTCATGGCCCGCTACTACGAGCCAAAGCACGGCGTGTTCTTATCCCTAGACCCAGATCCAGGCGATGAAGACGACATCATTACGCAAAACGGCTATACGTATGCGAATAATAATCCGGTGATGTTAGTTGATCCGGACGGGCATTACTTCTGGCTAGCGGTGAACGCAGGATTTGCGGCATACGATGGATACAAAGCGTATAAAGCAGGTAAGGGCTGGAGAGGCGCTGCTTGGGCAGCCGCATCCAACTTCGGACCAGGAAAAGTATTCAAAGGTGCGAAAAAGGCGTTAGGGTTTGCGAAGTCAGGTAAAAATTTCAATTGGAGGCATATTAAAGAGGATCATGGCCCGAAATCGAGAAAAAAAATGCCTAACGGATCCCCGAAAAGCAAATTTAAGAGCATAAGGTCACTAAAAAAGACTACACGTGCTACAGGGCGTGCTCCAATTGCTTACAGACAGAGTGACGGAAGGACGGTACATTTTAAGAAATTCAAGAAACCAATTGGCAGGAATACACGAGGTAAATTGACAAAAACAGTTAAAGTAGTAAAAAACGGTAATTTTGTAGTGGCTAGTTATCCTTATTAAAAATATGAGAGAGAATTTAATTCTCTCTCTGCACATAGGTGAAAACATTGAAAAATAATATTAAAATAGAGATGTCCGATTTAGGTATTGATTATCAAGATAACAGTTATTTAAATCTGAGTGATAATAAAATTGTAGTTCTTACAAATGTAGAAGAAAATCAAATTGTTAGAACAAATATCATGATTCATAGCTTAAATGGTGAGATATTAGAGAAACATCAACTTTGTTTCGAAAAAAAAATAATGATTTGTATACCATTTCAGAACAATCTCATTCTCGTAGAAGATGTCGATTATGAAGATTTTGTCCCTAACATAGAACCAAACGTATTAATATGGAATACTGATAGAGGAGTAATAAATAAATTCTTTGGAGGAAGATTTATTAATTCGTTAGCTGTAGATTTAGACAATTCAATATGGATTGGTTATGATGAGATGGGTATCTTCTCATGCTTAAAAAATGATATTAGTATGAGAGGAATAAATCGATTTCACGTTAATGATAATTTAGTTTCAATCGGTCAAATAGATGCAGCTATGGATCTTATAGATTCCTACAGTTTTACATATATAAATCAGCGCAAGATTTTCGCGTGCTATATGTCGAAAGGAAACTATAATGTTTGTGAAATAAATGAAGGTGGATTAATTGTAAATAAGGAAATTTTAAGTTTCGTTCCTGTTTCTTTATTCATAGAAAATGATATAAAGTATTATTTCTATAACGATTCTGATGGATACATTAGAAAGGTTGCAACTAATAATGATGATTCATTTAATTTGATTGATTCAAATGACCATAAGATTATAAAATTCTCATATGTTTTTTCTCAGGGAAGAAACTTGGTCGGTGTGGTAAATGGGAGATTATTCTCTTTGAAAATTCAGTCAGAAAAATGATGAATTAATATTATTTAATGATAGTGGACACTAATTTATAGTAGACGTCTTAAAAGTAAAGTCCAGATCTCTGTTTAAAATCACGATACACTGCTTTTATAATTTGTTTAGGTCTGTCTAAAAATATCATCCTTTATCCGAAAATGAAAACACTCACTTCAAGTAATATTCATTACATAGCGCCGATGGACGCATTCCCTGGGCAACGCCTCAACTCCCTCGAGGAAACCACACTTGGATTTTCAGACTGTTGCTGTTCCCAAGGGAGTCGCCATCGGCGCTAATGAGTGAGACATGAGCGAAGAATAAGGTTTACATACACCCTAGTTCCATTCACTATATTTTCTAGAAGAGCCAATCCAGTTTTCATGGATGTCCATGAGTACTGCACCGATTAAACGATTTGCGGACGCCTAATTTGGAAAAATACGAATGACGAATGGGATTATGTTCCGCCAAAGGATTACGAGACGTTTTCAAACGAACGTGGCTGGCGCTAAAATTGTCTCATGAACAAGCAATATGGAGTTACAAAGTCCGCATGAACGTGCGGGCTTTGGTAGCTCATTTTGTATTTGAGGACTACTGTCTAAAAGACTTTAAGGGGAAGCTTTTATGGCAAATGTAACAGTTACTATAGGGGAGGTGGACGTCTACTTTCCAGAAATTGATAACAAGGACTATTGGATTTATGAAGATTTTGCTGAATTGTTTTCTACAGAAACAACGGTTGAAGCAGTGAGGCTCTTAAAAAAAGAAATTAAACAAGCTGGTATTAAAGGTCGAATAATCATTGATGATGAGGCAGACGGTGCTTCTATCTCCACAAGAAAAGGCGAGACCATGCTGGCAGTGGTACTGCTTATTAATCAATTAATAGATGTGTCTTTTTCACATGATGAACAAGTTTTGCAAGAAATAAAAGATCGAATGAAAAAGCACAAAGTACCAAAAGCGCAGTCTTTTGAAATAGGAAATATTTTAGCTATTCCTCTAAGAAACAACCAATATGGACCTGCACAGTTAATAGAGATAAATGAAAATTATGGTCTAGTATGTTTATTCTTTGACGGGACGTATGCATCCATTGAAGAAATGAAGAGGGAAATGAAGCTTACGAGGGAAAATGTATTTGCAGGAGCTACGTTTTCAGATACTTCCGTTTTAAATTATTCTTTTCAAGTGGTTGATCGGGAACGAGAAATCATTGGTAAAGTTATTCACAATGGTAGGAGAAATCGGTTGGTTGAAGAAATTTTAGCTGATGTAAGCGTAATTGAGCTATTTGAGGATAGGATTAATGGTACTGTAAATGAAGAGCTAGAATATAACATGAGGAAATTAAAGTATATAGAATGGTTATAAGAAACTTTATTAATTATAACTAGCTTGACTAGATCGACAGAATGGCCCGCATGAACGTGCGGGCTTTAGTAGCTCATTTTGTATTTGAGATCTACTATAAAGATGACTACAGCTCAAGCAATGCTTAAGCAGGTAAAGGCTGGAAGGTTGTTGCTTGGGTAGCTGCATCCGACTTCGGATCAGAAAAAGTATTAAAATGTGCGTAAAGGCCTGGGGGTTTGCGAAGGGTGCAGGTAGACAAGGAAAGCATGCTAAATTAAAGTCTTTGTAAAACGATAGAGTACCGAAGGGGCATGAGTTAGCTCACAAAAGAGGGCATGAGGCAAGAAAGGGTTCAAGTTATAAGCAAATTATAAGAAACCATAGATTACAACACTTTCATGATGGGTACGGTAAAGGTAAAACAGGTACTAAAAGATGGAAATATAGAAGAAATGAAAGGAGAATTCTATGCTCTATGAATAAGTTAGAAATTGAAAAAACCATGCGAATGAATTCACAAAAAAGATATGAGTACTTTATAAAAAAGGTTTCTGATTATGAAGAAGTATGGTCTCTAAGAAATGAACAGGGGTGGGTGACTTCAAAATTAGATAATGGAAGTACAAGCTTAAATTTTTGGCCCACAAAAGAACATGCTGAATTATGTGCAATGAAAGAGTGGAAGAAGACAGTTGCTGTTTCAATTGATTTAGAAGAATTTATTGATAGTTGGCTACCTGGAATAGACAACGATGGAGTCAGTGTTTCAATTTTTTTTAACAATAAAGATTCTATTACTGTTCCCGTAAAAGAAATTTTAAACGATTTAGAGCAAGAATTAGAGAATTATTAAGTTATACTAATCATTTATGATGGAATACTGTTTGTAATTATTAAATTCTGTCGTTTAAAAGTAAAAGTAAAGGTCCGCATGAAGATGCGGGCTTTTGTTAATTAAGGTGTTTTTTCACGTACGGCGCTCTTGACCAGCTCATGAGCGAAACGTTACGCGACGGCACGAAAAACGAATTCACTTATGACGGCTTCGGCAACCGAACGTCAGTCAAAGCAACAAAAAATGGGCAAACAACCGAAACAAAAGCAAGCTACAATGTCTATAATCAGCTGACAAGCATGGGCAACGAGTCGTTTACGTATGATAAGAACGGCAACCGATTAACAGACGGCACGTACAGCTACACGTGGGATGCAGCCGATCAAGTGACAGCGGTCACGAAAAAAGGCGAAACCAAACCATTCGTCACGTACACATACGATGAAGACGGACGCCGCATTCAAAAAGCGGTTGGTACAACGGTTACCAACTACCATTACGACGGCGACAGCCTCAAGCGAAAAGAAGGAGTGGGATACCGGTAAGTTCACAGCCCACTAAAGTTACTGGAGCTAGATACAAAAGAGGGAACCATATGCCTGGTAAAACTTATCATTTTGGGAAAAAGAAAATTTTATGGCACCCTGCGGGACATTATTATGGAGTTGGCTCAAAACAAAATAGGGGAAGGCATTTTAACGATTCAAAGAAAAATCATTACAATTACTATAATTTAAGGTGGTAGCAATGAAAATATGGACAGAATTTCGGGATCGTATATTTAAAAGCGATGTTTATGTTTTAGGGAATAAAATTTTTACTGAGAAAGATTTTCACGATTATTTAAATGAGGCGGGACAAGTCTTATCAAAGTTTATAAAGGGTTATTCTCTATATGTCATTGTGGACTTAGAAATCGACCGGCCAACAAAAGTTCAGCAAAGAAAAACTATATGGGCATCAATAGAAGAAGATTTGGAGCGTTTCATTGATTCTAAAGGTGAAAGTCATTCAACCCTAATTAATGATACGCTTTATTTACGCGGTGTGTTCACTTTTGAAGATTTTTCTTTAATGGATCAGTTAGACTTTATTTTTTCCGACGTCCACACTTACACATTACTTTTCTCTAGAGATCCTTTACATAAAGTTGATACGGACTTAAAAAGACAAATGAGCTGCTTGAAAGATTGCTGTGGTAAGAAATTACCTTCTGGCGATGAATTAACGCTCACTGCCATCACCTATGAAGATGAGTATGATCTAAAGTTAACCTTTGGTCATAACGTACAAGTTGAAGTAGATAGCTTAATAAGACAAACGGATTCGGAACAAATATTTAATATATTGTTAAGAAGTGATCTATATCAAGCTGGAGATGCAATTTCTGTAAACATGATTAAAGGTATAGATTCTATAAATAACTTTCTTTTTCTTAGAGAGGAAGAACCATATTTGTATGTTGTTGATATGGCTTCAGAGGATTATGAATGCTATCGCTTGGAAAAAGAGCATATTTTTGATGAATGGGAATTTGTGGGGAGCTTAAATGAATTTATAAAGAAACAAAACTAACCTAAGAAAATTCTTACCATTAAAGCATTTAGAAGAACTGATGAATACTTTTGTTTCCGTCAAAGGATTACCAGACTTTTTCAAACATACGTGGTTGACGCTAAAATATGTCTCATTAATAAGCGATATGAAGTTACAAAGTCCGCATGAAGATGCGGGTTTTTGTTAATTAAGGTGTTTTTTCACGTACGGCGCTCTTGACCAGCTCATGAGCGAAACGTTACGCGACGGCACGAAAAACGAATTCACTTATGACGGCTTCGGCAACCGAACCTCAGTCAAAACAACAAAAAATGGGCAAACATCAGAAACAAAAGCAAGCTATAATGTCTATAATCAGCTGACAAGCATGGGCAACGAATCGTTTACGTACGATAAGAACGGCAACCGACTCGCAACGTATGAATACGATGCGTGGGGCAACCCATTAAAAGCTGACGAAACCGCAGCGGTCAAAGACAACACGTACCGCTATGCTGGCTACCAGTACGATCACGAAACCGGCATGTACTACCTCATGGCCCGCTACTACGAGCCAAAGCACGGCGTGTTCTTATCCCTAGACCCAGATCCAGGCGATGAAGACGACATCATTACGCAAAACGGCTATACGTATGCGAATAATAATCCGGTGATGTTAGTTGATCCGGATGGGCATATCGCTTGGTTGGCAGTTAATGCTGGATGGGCAGCAATTGATGGATATAGAGCATACAAAGCTGGAAAGGGTTGGAAGGGTGTTGCTGGTGCAGCTGCATGGGGATTTATTGGCGGCAGTAAATTTAAAGCAGCAAAGAAACTCTATTCTAGTGCAAAAATAGCAACACAAAGAAGATCGGCAGTTCGGAATGCTTGGAAGCAAGAGAGAGATATGATTATAAGAACGGGAAAAGGAACAAGAAACTGGTCAAATAAAAGGAAGGCTGAGATTGTTAACAAGGGCAAGGCCAAAGGAATGATTGGGCATCATATAAATAATGTAAGACATCATCGTGATATGGCAGGAAACCCAAATAATATACGATTTGTTAGTAGAAAAAAACATTACAGATTGCATAATAACGGGAGGTGGTGGAAAAAAACTACCGGTAAGTTAATTAGAAGGAGGTAACAAATTATTGAAATTTGAATCGAAAATTCTATCATTAAATTCAATATATGAAAATGATAAAAAAATCTTGAGATCAGGAACTATATTATTTGGAGAATTGCCTGAAGGCACAGGCTGGCATTCAAAAATTAGGAGCGGTTTAACTCATGAAGAGCTTAATGATCTTGAAGCAAATGTCTATACAATACAAGGGAAAATGCCGTATAGTTTTAAAATTTTTTTAGGCTATACAAACGGTGCGTATCTATTTGACCTTATTAATATTTGTGGACTAGATCTATATGAGAAGGGAATGTCTCTTGAAGAGGAGTTGCAGCAACCTAGAGATATAGCAGACTTTGCAAAAGATATAATGCTAGATAAACGAGGCCCAACACTTTTGAAAGACTATTACTTCTTTGGGGAATCTTTTATAAATGGAACCGTGTTCGCATTTGATAAAGAGGAAAAAGTAATTGAATTTAAAGAAGGCAGCTTGAGAAAAATTCGTGAATTTGAAAATCTGGATGTTTTGTTGGATCGAGTTTTTGAAGTGGGAAAGGAACATTATGAAAATCGTATGTTTATTGATTTTTCATAAGGATGAGTCGTATGAATAAAAAGTTGACAAAGCAACTAGATCGAATTGTAGGTAGTGAAAACTACGAGTTAAATGAAGGAGCAACAATCGAACAAATCCATGCTTGGGAAGAATGTCATAAACTCTCTTTACCAGAAACGTATAAAGAACTTCTCTTGACAGGGAACGGTGGAGATTTGGATGGTCTCATACTAGCAGAATTATACGATGAACATAAAGCGTATAACCCAGAAAAAGATCTCTACATCGAGCCTGTCATAAAGACCATGTATGCAGAAGTAACAAAGGATAAGCATCTGATAATTCTAGCAATGGAATCATTTGGAGATTTGTATTTCCTTCACGTTGATAATGAGTTCGTATACCATTGGTCTCATGAGACAAATAAAGTGAAGAAGAGATGGAAAGGCATAGAAGGTTTCTTAAAAACGTACCTTGACGAAGACGAAGTAAAACTGTTTTTTTAAACGCTATAAAATGTCGTTTATAGAACGTGCCCGCATAAAAATGCGGGCTTTTGCTAATAAGAGTGGTTTTTAAGTACAATCCGCAAGCTATAATGTCTATAATCAGCTAACAAGCATGGGCAACGAGTCGTTTACGTACGATAAGAACGGCAACCGACTAACAGACGGCACGTACAGCTACACGTGGGATGCAGCCGATCAAATGACCGCTGTCACGAAAAAAGGCGAAACGAAACCATTCGTCACGTACACGTACGATGAAGACGGACGCCGCATTCAAAAAGCGGTAGGCACAACGATTACCAACTACCATTACGACGGCGACAGCCTCAACGTCCTTTATGAAACGAACGGTTCAAACGTCGTGACAAAGTCGTACACCTACTCCGACGCAGGTCAACTCGTTGCGATGAAAAAAGGTAGCGTCAAATACTACTACCACTACAACGCTCATGGCGATGTTATTGGCATTAGTGACAAAGACGGCAACCGACTCGCAACGTATGAATACGATGCGTGGGGCAACCCGCTGAAAGCCGACGAAACCGCAGCGGTCAAAGACAACGCATACCGCTACGCAGGCTACCAGTACGACCATGAAACCGGCATGTACTATCTGATGGCCCGCTATTACGAGCCAAAGCACGGCGTGTTCTTATCCCTAGACCCAGATCCAGGCGATGAAGACGACATCATTACGCAAAATGGCTATACGTATGCGAATAATAATCCGGTGATGTTAGTTGATCCGGACGGGCATTACTTCTGGCTAGCGGTGAACGCAGGATTTGCGGCATACGATGGATACAAAGCGTATAAAGCAGGTAAGGGCTGGAGAGGTGTTGGTGGTGCGGTTGCGTCAGCATTTGGACCAGGGAAATATGTTAAAGGCGCGAAAGCGGCGCTAGGGTTTGCGAAGAGCTATAAGCTCTCTAGAAAGAAATTAGCTACTCCTGTAAGGTCGTCATCTGCATACAGGAATGTAACTGAAAAAGGATCTAGATTAAAAAATATACAAACTAATACTTCTAGAAGGAATTTCGAAAAAAATCTAAGAAGAAATGGCTACAAAAAATCTATACACAACAAAGGTGTTATTTCTATGACTAAGGGAGGAAGTAGGTATACAATTAGAGGTTTCTCAAAATCAACAAAAGGACCGACAGCAGAGTTCTTTTCTAAGGGAAGCCGCAAAGCTTCAATGAAAATTAGATTAAAATAGAAGTAACGAAGGGAGTTATACTTTAATTGAAGGAATATTTCATAAATGATAAAACAGTATTTGAAAAACAAAAAAAAAGGATTACAACCTTTTTAGATGTAAGAGAAGAATTTCCAAATCAAATACTAAAATTAGAAACTTCGTTGTATCTTTTTAACGAATTTGAATGGGTTCTATCAGAAGACGGTTGGAACTCTATTAAAAGACTTTCAGAAGTATCTAGGGATAATACTATTTATATTTCAATGGTTGATGACTGGGATTACGTCGATGAAACTTTTGAAAAATATGGATTTTACTTCATGGCTAAATTACCTACCTCAATTTCAGGAGTTGAATTTGAAGAAATATTAATAGAAGACATTGGTAAGACCAATGACTCTCTAATGATTGTAGTAAATAAAGCAGTAATCTATCCTGAATCATTGGAATGGGTAATTTATGTAGAAAGAGAACATGAACTAGGGGTACTGGCTATAAATAATCATCATCTCAAGGAAAAACACGGAAAAGACTGGCTTCCTTTAGGAGAAGAAATATTTGATCTGATATCTGTTGTATTTCGCAATCAAACTGTACCACCTTGTTTTAGGTCAACCTTAGAAAAAAATTATAGATGACACTAATTTGACAATAAGACGTCTATTAGCTCATTAAGGTCGTATATGTTGTTAACAGACAGCCATTCTTAGAAAAATGTCCCTTAAAATCTTCCTAGAAAAGGGCAAAGATTTTTATGAACATGTTGTAAAACATCTAGAGGCAATGCCGAAGGATGATGAATTCAAAGAGTTGTTGACACTAGCAGCGAAAGCGTTTGAAGAAAAGACGGGGGCCAAATAGGATTATGTTCCATCAAAGGATGACGAAACGTTTTCAAACGACCGTGGCTGACGCTAAAGTTGTCTCATGAACAAGCGATATAAAGTTACAAAGTCCGCATGAAGGTGCGGGCTTTTGTTTCTTTAATAGAGAAAATTAACTGAACGTTATTAAGAACCCAGCATGTACTACCTGATGGCCCGCTACTACGAGCCAAAGCACGGCGTGTTCTTATCCCTAGACCCAGATCCAGGCGATGAAGACGACATCATTACGCAAAATGACTACACGTATGCGAATAATAATCCGGTGATGTTAGTTGATCCGGACGGGCATTATGTTTGGGCTTTAGTAGGTGGAGCTATTGGAGGAATAAGCTCTTATAAAGCAGCGAGAGCAAAAGGTGCCAGAGGTTGGAAATTAGTAGGCGCAACAGCTGGCGGTGCTGCGCTCGGTGCTGTAGGTGGGATTGGATTAAAAGCAGCAAAAGGTTGGTACAACACTGCACGTCATTGGAATAGGGGAACGTTCAAAACTAGTAGAAGTTCATTAAACTATCACCACCGCAAACATGTTGTTAAGAATAATAGATCTTATAGTAAAAAGAGATATACTGATATGTCTAGAGCTTTTTATAGATCTAATAAAGATAGAAGAGAACCCGTAGTGTTATCCAATAAGAAAAAAGGATATAAAATAAAAAATGGAGCAAAAGGAGGTTATTATTTGAGAAACGGAAAAACTGTAACCTTTTGGAATAACAAATGGAGGAAGAGAAGATAGACTGGAGGAATATGTTGTCTAAATTTAAATCATTTGATAAAAAAAAAATAAAGTATAGGTTATTAGGCTTAGATAAGTTGTTAAAAGATCTTCCTTATCCTTCAGAAATTCAGTATATAGAAAGAGAAACTAATTATGATGAAGGAGATTTTTATCTTTGTTCCGCATTGGTTGTAGGTAGTATGGATTATATACTGTCCGGAAGAAGAGTTCGTAAAAAGCAAATGGATTCTTTAGTAAATTGTAGCTTTCTTCAAGAAATGTTAGAGGTGTCTTCTAAGAACAACTTTGTTGAACTTAATTATTATCTATTATTACTTGAAGAATCAAGGAATTTAATGATAGATGTTTCTAAAAATAAGCAAAAACCTAGAATGGGATTTGAAAATTAAAAAATAATTGAACTGTATTTCATTTGTAAGTTATTTCTAACAAGTGGAATGCAGTTTCTTTAACCCAGTTCTAAGAAACCAGCGTGTTCTTATCCCTAGACCCAGATCCAGGCGATGAAGACGACATCATTACGCAAAATGGCTATACGTATGCGAATAATAATCCGGTGATGTTAGTTGATCCGGACGGGCATTGGGTATGGCTTGCAGTAAACGCAGGATTTGCGGCATACGATGGATACAAAGCGTATAAAGCAGGTAAGGGCTGGAAAGGCGCTGCTTGGGCAGCCGCATCCAACTTCGGACCAGGAAAAGTATTCAAAGGTGCGAAAAAGGCGTTAGGGTTTGTTAAAGGTATTAGGGCTCAACGCACAAATACTATTTATCTAAGAACAAATAATTACACAGGGAAACAATATGTTGGTCGCTCAAAAAGGTTTGAAAAAAGACAGAAGGAACATGCAAAAGGTGATAAAAATAAATATTCATATAAGGTATTACAGAAAACAAAACCAGGCAGACAGGCAAAGCGATACGAACAAAAATGGATTAATCGTTACGGGGGCGTTGGTAAATTGGAAAATAAGAGAAATGAAATAGCAAAGAAAAAGTGGCGAAAATATAGAGTGTAAAGGTGAAGCTAAATGGACAAATCTTTTCAATTTGAAAATATAACAATTCATTTTCCTGATGCAGTTATAAATGAATTCTGGTTTAGGGTAGATGCCGCTGAAAAATTAAATACTGAGACAACAGAGGAAGCTGTCCGTTTAATTAAAAAAAGAATGAAATTACAAGGTATAAGAAATGTCTTTGTAGACCCAGAGTCGGATGGCGTGTCTTTCTCTAGTAAAAGTGGGGAAAAGATATTTGAGCTAGCGGCAATAGTTAATGAAATGGTTTCCTCGAAACCATTTCATTACGAAGAATACCAAGCGTTGTTTAGAGAAGAAATAACAAATTATGTGCCGAAAAAAGGACAATCATTCACGATTGGCGATTTTGTTATTGTGCCAATAAAAGATGCTTATGGTATTATGCAAATTATTGATAAACATGAAGGAGATGCAATTTGCATTTTATTTAATATTTTCTTTAAGTCTGAAGCAGAACTAAAGTCTTTTGATGTGAATCTTTTTACTCAAGATAACGTATTTTCTGCTATAGGGTTACAAGATTGGTTTCTAACAGATTACACATTCAAGGTACTAAGAAAAAATGCAGAACCACTAGCAAAGGTTATTTATAACAATAGAAGAAATCGCTTAATTGAAGAATCTGTGCCCGGTTTAATAATTGGAAATTTATTTCAAGAAAAGTTAGAAAACGAAAGTTCTGAACAGATATTAAAAAACGAAAAAAAATTAAAGAATATTGAGTGGTGTTATTAATAATTTTGTTAAAGAAGTTCTTACTTTAATTTTGGACTTTTATTGATAATTAACAACGTATCAAACTGAAATAGATTTTGCTATGCTCACTTCAAAATGGACACTTAAAAAGTGAAAACTTTGGAGCGAGCATGTTTAACGAGAATATTAATAAGCCGCTGTTAATGAAGTGTATAAAAAAAGAGAAATTACATTTTGTGACAGGGAAAACACAAAAGACCAATGCCTAGATACAAGCGATAAAAGGGGAGTGACTTATGGACTTTAAGCAAGGAGATATCTATGCTTATCAGTTACCAAACGGTTATTACTCAGTAATGAAAGTATTAGAGTATAATCCGAAAAAGAAGAAGGAAGGAATATTATTTATATTGACCAGTTATTTTGACGATATCCTTCCCAACTTAGACGATGAGCGAATTGATTTACCTTATGAGAAAGATTATCGAGCTGTAGCAGAGGAAATTGATGTCGATGATTTAATTTTCGTAGGGAATAAGCAATTAAATGAACAAGAATTAGCTTTAGTGATAAAAGGAAGAAGAACGATGGGGGGGGGTTCACTATTTTATTTTCTGATTGAACCGTACAGGGATTGGTTAACTATTCATAACCCAGAAGAAAAAGAGAGGTTTTTCAAAGAGTTACGAGATAAAGAGTTTGAAGAAAATAAAAAAATAATAAGCCCCCTCCCTAGCAAAGCATTTTGGGAGATTATCAGTCTGATTGATTTAGAAGCAGATGATCCACTGGAAAAGGCGAGAGATAAGCTTGCCTTCACGACAGAGAAGCAGATCAAACAGTTTGAAGAAGCGCTTGCGCAGACACTATACAAGCTTGATACAGAAAAACATGCAAGGTCTATTGGTGAAGCGGCTTACGTGGATGAGGAGACATTTTTTTCGCCCGATTTCTTTCTCTATGCGCGCTGTCTCGCTGTCGCAAAGGGCAAAGATTTTTATGAACATGTTGTAAAACATCCAGAGACAATGCCGAAAGATGATGAATTCGAAGAATTGTTGACACTAGCAGCGGAAGCGTTTGAAGAAAAGACGGATGACGAATGGAATTATGTTCCGTCAAAGGATTATGAGACGTTTTCAAACGAACGTGGCTGGCGCTAAAATTACCAAGCGATATGGAGTTACAAAGTCCGCATGAACGTGCGGGCTTATGTTTCTTTAATAGAGAAAATTAACTGAACGGTATTAAGAAACCGGCATGTACTACCTCATGGCCCGCTACTACGAGCCAAAGCACGGCGTGTTCTTATCCCTAGACCCAGATCCAGGCGATGAAGACGACATCATTACGCAAAATGGCTATACGTATGCGAATAATAATCCGGTAATGTTAGTTGATCCGGATGGGCATATCGCTTGGTTGGCAGTTAATGCTGGATGGGCAGCAATTGATGGATATAGAGCATACAAAGCTGGAAAGGGTTGGAAGGGTGTTGCTAAAGCTGCCGCCAAAGGAGCAATTGGTGGAAGATATGTCAAAGGTGCTAAAGCGGCATATAGAGGTGCAAAATCATCAAAGCAGTACAGTCAATTAAAGGAACATTATAGACAAGCCCAGAAATATGGCAAAGGCGGTCAAGAAATAATAAGAAAAGAAATTGTTATGAGTCAGTAACTCATAACAATAAGGTAAATCAAGTCAGAATTATGAAAGGTAATAAGAAAGTACACTATAGATTTAATGGAAGAGGAAAGCTTATAAGTAAGTGGTGAGGTGTATAGATGGATTTATATTTAGAAAAAATTAAAAAACTACTTGAGGAAGCTCTGAGAGATGAAATTACACATGTATATTTAGTAGATGAATGTGAAAGCATACTATTTCTTGAAAGTTCAATGAAGATCAACGATAACTTAAAAGAGAGAGAAATAGATTTATTGCAGGAAATCTCTTTGGAGTGGATGATGTATATACAAAATACAGTAAATCCATCAATCTTAAAGCCAGGAGTTGACTTGATCTGGTTAAAAATTCCAGAGGAATGGTTGTTAAACTGGTTGAATCAGATTCAAAGGTTTCAGCTTAATGATTAATCCCAAATCCCCAAACGATAAATATATTTTTAGAGTTTGTAACGTATTAAAACTTGACTGAGACTGAAATATTCTAGTGGAAAAGTACTATAAACATAGGAAGTCCGCATAAAAATGCGGTTTCTTGCTAATAAGAGTGGTTTTTAAGTACAACCCTCAAGCTATAAATATATATTATCAGGTACAAGCATGGGCAACGAGTCGTTTACGTACAATAAGAACAGCAACCGACGACTAACAGACGGCACGTACATATTGAGCTACGGCAAAACCTAGATATAAACGATAAAAGGGGAATGACTTATGGACTTTAACCAAGGAGATGTCTATGCTTATCAGTTACCAAATGGTTACTACTCAGTAATGAAAGTATTAGAGTATGATGTAAATAATAAACGTGATGGAGTATTATTTACTTTAACAAGTTATTTTGATCATGCTATTCCTAGCTTAGATGATGAGAGACTTGAATTGCCTTTTAAAGATTATGATCGTTCTGTCGCAGAGACAATTGATGTTGACGATTTAATCTTTGTAGGCAACAGGCCACTAAATCAAAAAGAAGCTGAACGATTATTAAAAACAAGGGGCACTATAGGTGGGGTATCTCTATTTTATTTTTTGATTAAGCCCTATGTAATGTGGTTAGACAATCATGATCCAAAAAGTGCGGATCTCTATCTTGGTGAATTACGTAAGAAGGAAGAAGCAGAGAGTGAAAAAAAAGTAAACCCCCTCCCTAGCAAAGCATTTTGGGAGATTATCAGTCTGATTGATTTAGAAGCAGATATTCCGCTGGAAAAGGCGAGAGATAAGCTTGCCTCCATGACAGAGAAGCAGATAAAACAATTTGAAGAAGCGCTTGCGCAGAAACTATACAAGCTTGATACAGAGAAACATGCAAGGTCTATTGGTGAAGCAGCTTACGTGGATGAGGAGACGTTCTTTTCACCAGATTTCTTTCTCTATACGCGCTGTCTCGCTGTCGCAAAAGGCAAAGATTTTTATGAACATGTTGTAAAACATCCAGAGGCAATGCCGAAAGATGATGAATGCGAAGAATTGTTGACACTAGCAGCGGAAGCGTTTGAAGAAAAGACAGATGACAAATGGAATTATGTTCCGTCAAAGGATTACGAGACGTTTTCAAACGAACGTGGCTGGCGCTAAAATTACCAAGCGATATGGAGTTACAAAGTCCGCAAAAAGGAGAGAAACAGTGAGAACGTACATAAAAATGTTAATAGGTTTTTATAATGATGAATTAAATAGTTATGAAAATAAAGGGGATTGGTTGTATTGTGCACAAAAGACGGACAGTAAAAAAGGATTAAAACGAATGCCTAAAGGTTATCATTTTTTCGTGTCTTTAAATGAGGAAAGAACGCCATCAGAAATAGGGGTTGTTAAGAGACTCAGTACACCTATAACGGCTAAAGAACTTGCAATACTTGATTATAAAAGTAGAGGGAAAAGTGTTGAGGAAATACCTGAAAGTGAGTTATTACAATATGATAAATTTCTCAGAACAATAAATTCATATTCTGAACATACCCCAGTTGCTGTTGATTGGTCTGATCGATTAACAAATGATATGAAGAAAGAGAAATACTTATGGATACACAAAGTGTTATTCAGAGATTGGTCTAAAGAAAAAAAGAAAGAAGTTTTCGAATGGGATTTTTAGTGATCATTTAAAAAGGCTTAACTTACTATCATACTTGGTTAATAATAAAAACTCTTATAAACAGGAAGGTTAATATGGAAAAAGAAGAGAGATATAAGGAACTTATCATGAAACTTTAGATAACTAGAAATATTTTAGAGATAAATATGATGGTTCGTTACAAATGTGGCTTAATATTCAGTCTTTTAAGTATTGACCAATACAACGACATAGTAACTAATTGTGAATGAGGTGATAGGAAATTAATTTGTCATGCCAATATATACATAGATAAGTTGAAAAAAGAAGATTACTGAATTGTTTTATTGGCAGAATAGAGTGTAAATTCAAAGACTAGAAGGTAACGTATACAATTTGTCTTGATGTGAAGGCATGAGAAATAATGTATATAGCTTATATGGATTTTATACTGCATAAAAGTCAATAGGTACATTAATAACATTTAGTTTATGCTAAAGGACTTAGGGGGTATATATGGGTTCCAGAATAATGCATTTAGCTATTTCTTCTATAATATGTGAAGAATTAACGTTTGAAAAAAAATTTATATTAGGCGGGTTAGCTCCAGATGTGCAACAGCAAGGAGATTCAAGAAAGTTTGATTCTCATTTTATGAAACGAAATAGTGATGGAGAAGATAGAATCTATTTCAAAAGTTTTCTCTTTAAGTATAATACAAAATTTAATGATGACTTTGTAAAAGGTTATTATAGCCATCTTATCGCTGATAAATTTTGGCTAGAGGGTCCTTACGAGAAGTATATAAGACCCAAACCTTTAGCTGAGCGAAGACCAGTGTTGGAAAAGTTTTACCATGATTATCAAGTATTAAATTCTTTTATAATAGAGAAATATAATTTAGAGCAATTAACGTTAGAATTATTACCGGAAAACGAAACAATAACAGAGATTGAATATTCTAGGTTACCCAAAATTATAAACGAGACAAATGGTTATTTTAGAGATTATATGGATTTAGGAGAAACGACGACATTATTGAAAAAGAGAGAAATAATCGATTATATAGAAAAAACAGCAGAAAAACTCGTACAAGTTTTTAGTAACAGATTAGATCCCTAACGAGCATTAAAAGAGATATTAAATATTTTTGATTTTAGATACGGTGATGAGCCGTGGAAGTAGAGACTAGCCTAATAGAGGTGAGGAATATGAGCCGTGGACTAAATAGACAGCGTCCTGCATACAAAATTGTTAAGAATCATCCTATGAACCCGTCAACTCACTTTTTTGGAGGGAAAACATGGAACTTACCTAAGTGTAAAGTTTGTCTGGCATCTATGCACCAGATCGTTACGCTCGATGTGACTAAATTTAGTGAGCAAAATTTCGATAAAAAAATCAGTGAATTACCGCTATTCTCTTGTTTAAATTGTTCGCTTTTTTGGGAGAACCAATATTTTAAACTGGATTTCATCAGTCAATCAGCAAGCATCATAAAGCAAGATCAAGAAGACTTTGAACAGCAGGAGGAAGAAGATCGCATCCTGAATCCGCTCCCGTACATATCAATTGAATTAGAAGAAGTACACGAGAAAGACAATCAAACCGATGACGAAACGATTGATCGTCTGTTCTTTGAATTTGGAACAGCGTATGTAGGACGCGTTTTTGGTGAACCAGTTATTGCGCAAGAGCCGCTTCAAGATTGTTGTTTACGTTGCGGTGGGAAGCTTCAGTTTATTGCACAAATTACAGGGGATAGCGACATGGAAGAGATGTTTCAGGAAGATATTGATTTCTTTTTCGGTGAAACCATGCTTTACTTTTCTCTTTGTAGCCGCTGTGATTTATTGATGGTGGAGCCACAGTCAATCTAGGGGTGTGAGTATGAACAGTAGAATGTATCATCAAGTGGAGTTTACGGATGAACTAGAAATCAAGCTCGACAGGATTGCCACGATAGCTAAAAAAGTAGCAGCGAATGTAACTGAAACGTATAAGCAACCATTTAAGGAATTCGGGGTTGAATTGTTTGTCAACGTTTATGAGCCAGAGAAAGGTTGGTTTGATAAAGACTCTGAACTCACGATTCAAATTGCATTAATGGAGGAGGGTCATCTATCAGATGATGAATATATACCGATTTGGACGATTGAGAGAAAGTGGTTTAAGTTAAAAGGTTTGTTGGATTTTGAGAGTGAATTAGAGCTAGTTAAAGAGGTAGAAGAAACTATTGAGACACTCTATTCTACTTTTTCTTAGTAAAAGAACGTTGTGAGAGGTGCTGTTATGTTCTTAAAAGAGGTGGTTCTTTGGGATGAGAGTGAGGAAAGTACGCTTTATAAAGATTCACTTTGCATATCAGAAATGTTTCGATGGGAATTAAAGAAGAAAATCAAAACAGAAGATACTGAGGCGCTTTTTATTCATTGTGGGAAGTACGAAAAAGTTGCATTTATCCGAGAGGAACAAGAAGCATACAGTGTACTCGTTCCGAAAAAGAGTGTTGATGTCATGATGCCGTTTGATCAAGAGAGATACACTCAATTGAACAAGCAAGAGAAGAAAAAAATGCTCGCGGACGTGTTAATAAAAGGTGTGCTATTTGTGGCAGATAAAAAGAATTTGAACCAGGCTTTTATTAAAGATGCGTATAGAAAAATGGTGAAAAAAGAATTTAATCATTACGTTAAACCTTGGAAAAAACAGCTTTCACCGAATAAACGATTTAAAGCGTATCCAATGGTAAGACTGGATTTAGACTTTTTTGAGCTAGAGGTTGTGATCGAAAGGGAAAAGAAAGTAATTGTGAAGAAGTCCATACTGACATGTGAACCAGATTTTCACACCTTATGGTACGCTATGAGAGAGTTAAAATGGTTAAGCAATCATGAAGTTGCTTTATATACGAGGGCACATAAAGAAACATATACAGGTATAAAAATTCCGTCGCTTGAAGAGAACGGAGAGTGATCAACACATATGCTTATTCAAATGCAACACAAAGCCGAGCTTATTAAACTGTACAAACAGATTGAATCAAGGCAGCATCCATTTGAGGTGGAACAAATGGATGCATGGCTGCCTTATGACGAAGGAGAGTGTTACCTTTATTTCTCGTTAGTGATGGGAAGTTTGAGCTACGTGCTAGCTAATAGAACGATTCCAAAACCGCAGCGGCACGCTTTACAACAGTGCGTGATAGGTGACGAACTATTGAAACTCTCAATAAATCAAGATTGGAACGAACTGCGAACTTATGTTGAGCTGCATGAACGAGCAAGAAACATTATGGTACCATTTAATAAGAAATGAGGAACGATGATGAAGCAAGAGGGTTATTATTGCCACGAATGTAAGACGTTTCACGAAGAACTTCCATTCTCTTATGTGACCGAAGCGCCAATCTATTTTTACAATATGGATGAGGAAGAAAGAAAGAAGCGGTTTTATTTAAAAGACAATGTCTGTATGTTAGATAAGGAGCATTTTTTTGTTAACGGCATCATACCAATTTATGTGGAAGAGCTAGATGTCGATTTTTATTGGGGCGTTTGGGTGTCTTTAAGTAAAGAAAGCTATTATAAAGTCAAAAAAAGACGTCGTCTTGGTTTTATCGAGCCGATGTTTGGTTGGCTTTCAACTGAGATTCCGATTTATCCTGATACAGTTAATTTAAAAACCAAGGTGCATTATCAAGCAGGTGGAGAACTACCAATCATTGAATTAGAACCAACGGATCATCCCCTTGCATTAGAATATGAACACGGTATCTCATTAGCAAGAGTAGAAGAAATCGCTCATTTACTTTGTAAAATACAGCAAGAGGATGACGAAGAAAATGAATGATCCATTGCAAAAAAAGCTGAAAGAAAATCGGGAGAGGTGGGTAAGACAGAAGCTTGAGCAAGAGTTGACTTCTCTGCGATCAAAAGGACTGCATTACGAGTATGGGGACGCAGATGAAAGTAAACGATTGTTGCATACAGTTCTTTCATATGATGAAAAGAAAGCGACAATCGAATTTGAAATGGAAACCGTTGATGAAGCAAAACAACTTGTATTAAAAACAATCAATAAACTAGAGCCGAACCAACTGACGTCTCATATCTATCTGTTTCACGAAGAAAGTGACATCACAGGCGCACTCAGCATGAAAGTAAGTGAGTGTGTCATGCACATGGATGAGCTGTTTGATTTTATTCAGTATGAGGATGGTAGATTAATGAACAGCTTCATGATACTAGAGCCAAATGGCCGTTTTGCGATTTGTTTGTTTCATACCGAGTACGGACAGGAACTTCTTTACGTTAATCATCAGGTAATTGAATGATAAAAATAAAGCTCGGTCACAAGTGTTCAACACTTAATCAGTTTAATGGATAAAACCCTTTATTCGTTAGAAATTATAAACGAGAAAATATCATTCGTGGTAGGTGCTAAATGTGATTCAATTGGTGACTAAGGACGTTTTTTCCGTTATATTATCACTGAATTCGAAAATTCGTCTTGTAACGCTTGTTGCTAGCGTTACAACCATGGACAATGAACGATCAACATAAATTTTTTAATAATTTAAAAAAATATTGTGTTTTTCTGTTGGTTCAAATAGAATAAAAATGTAATTAATTACAAAAAAACATTATGAGGTTTTATATGAAAAAAATGGTACTATCTTCCGCTTTCGTTTTTTCTTTATCTCTTTTTTTTGGTCTTGCCAATGCAGAAGAATTGGGCTCTAAAGATCCTTACGGTGATATCAATTCGCCTGAGTCTATTATAGACTTTTTAGTTAACGAAGCGCATGTGATACCAAACCCACATCATTTTGAGTCAATGGCAACTATAACTGCTACATCACGAGCAGGTGTGTCTGGCGCTATTGGGCAAGTACGTGGAACCGCTACTTCATCGACAACAAGAGTAGTGGATTATGTATACGCAAGAGCTAGAATTTATCAGAGCGGCACGGTTAGAGCTGATGCTTCAGATACTTCAAGAAAAGATAATTATGCTGGAGCTGCAACATCATACGTCAGTAAAAAAAGTTCTGGATACACACGAGGAAACCATGAATACAGACATGCTGGTTATAAGACAATAAATCATGTAACTCGAAAAAATCACTAATATTTAAATAACAGTAAGCGTATAATTTTATGAAATTATACGCTTCTTCTAATAGGAGGCCAAGATGAAGAAACGTTTTCTTATTTTCTGGTTAACAACTACCTTTTTAATCAGTTGTTCCAATAGTATTGATGAAGAAGATTTTCAGCAAGTGCAAGATAATGATTTAAGAAACTATTCAACAGAAAAACAGGACATATTTGCGTTCGGACTTTATGATGATGACAGAAGAATCATTGATACCTATTTAAGCGAAAACCTTAAAGATACGTACCCATTAGAATTCGAGATGGAACAGTATTTTGACGAAGATATTGATTTTGGTTTGCTTGCTTTTGAGAATTTTGAACAGATTTCATTCCATTACGAAGGAAGGGATCGTAATTTAATTACATACCATGTACAGTCAAACAAATCAGAAACGGTTGCTTTCAACTTGAAGTTAAAAGCAAATGTGAATAGTGAAATCTCTTTTATTAGTTTTACAGATCCGTATCATTCTTTTGATTCTGAGCCTGATAATATTGAGGTAGCTTTCCAATATGAGGATATTTTTTCATTAAGAAGAGCATATAGTTCTTCAGATCCTATAGAAACTAAGTTTTTAGAGAATGTTGAAGTGAGTACAAGTCACCTTATTGAAGATAACATTATTGAAGGATTAATTATTGATACAGAAGTTGGACAATACAATTACATTACTCAGTTAACAAGTGGTGAAAATGCTTTTATTCATATAGGTAACGGATATGGAGAAGATGTTCCGTATGCGCTAATTGCTTTAAAGAACTGGGAACAGGTTGATATTAACGGCGAGAGAGTATTGTATTTCACGGTCCCAAAAGATGCTACGAAAGTAATTCAGTTTGAGACACCTAAAGTAAAATCCTTAGAACCTTTTCAGTTTTTTGCCTTCCCATATCCTTACGAGATTGAAGAAGGCTTCTATGAAGCGGATCGTATTTATTCTTCAGCGAGGATATTCGTATCACCTTAAACAAAAAAGTAGTAACGTGTTATTCGTATATCTTAACGTTGCCAATGTTCTTCAGAACACTTTTTAGTTTTTTTAATGATATTTTTTATTTTAATTTAATTACATTCGATCGTGATCGACTTTTTTGTGGAAACTTTAGAAAAACTTTAGAATTTAGAATTCTAACTGGCTGTATAATGGATATATATTGCTACAAATAGATAATAACCATTTAATCTAGAAAGCAGGAGCCCTAATGAGCCAATTTTGTCCCATTTGCGAAAAGCCCTTTACGGAAGAAGATCTCTACGATGCAAAGATCCCCTTTTCATTTAAATGTCGTGGTTGCCAATCTCGTGTATACGAAGTAAAAACATCACTATTATTACTTATACCAGCGTTAGGATTTGCTGGACTCCTTATTTTTTTAAGTGAGCAGATTAACGAATGGTTGCTACCTTTTCTCCCATTTATCGAAAATTGGCCAATAGCCTTAATTGCAATAGTCTTCTTATTTCCGATTTACTATTTTGGCGAAAATACACTTGTTAAATTAACGTATAAGCACGGAAAATTCTTTAGCCGTAAACGTGTTGCATAATTCTACTAACAAGTCATGACAAGCCCGCATGTAAGTGCGGGTTTTTAGTGCACAAAAAAAAGTAGCTTCTCGGGGGCAAGTCGTTGAATTAGTAGATTTCGATTTTCTTACAGAGTCTAATGCAGGAAAACTATCAATCTCTTTAAGAGATTTTGTTCTTATGGGGGATTGTTTAGACGATTAACAGAATTTAAGAAAGACTGGCTGCATGGAATGAATGAAGATGGCTTGTTAGTAGGCACGAATTGGAATGCTAAACTAATTGGTCTTGAGGTGGAACCTATGATTTTATATAAAGAGTTAAAAATTAAAACTTAAGCGAGGGAAAAAATGGACATTCTCCAATTTAGTAATGAGGAATTATCGATCGCGCTTATACTCGATGATTATTATAAAGAATCTGCTGATGCTGATTTAACGATAAGGTTAAAGACGAGCACATTAAATTTTTATTGCCATAGTGGACCTTATTATGTTCGAGCTTCTAGCTTGCGGAGATTTCATAAAGAGTTAGTGAAACTGACGGGCACAGGTTGGCTAAATCGCAAAACAACGGCATCATTTAGTGATGATTCTGGAGAACTGATGCTGACATTTAGTGAAGTTGATGAGAATTATGCTGTCGAAATTGAACTATCGCAACATTTACATGAGCAGCGGTACACGGCAACACATGCGCTTTCACTAGAATGTGTAAACGACTGTAAAGAACAAATTGGTACGTTTTTACAGGTGATGAAATGAGGAAGACGTTCTTGTCACTAGCAGGGCCTAACGTGATGCTCAAAAATTGCAAAGTCTGCGATCCAGTTGTGCATAAAGCGTCTAGTGCCATCTTGTTGCTTCCATTGAGACTAATGTAATACTTTATCTGATAGTTGAGCTAAAGCCAAAAACCTTAGTTTCAACTAAGGCTTTTGTTTAAAAGAAACTTATAAATACACGAATGGCGAGTAATGTTACGAGGCCAATTATGAAAAGCGTAATGATGTTGCTTGATGCGGAGTTTTGAAACCGACCCATACGATCTTTTTTGTTCGTCAACCTATAGAGTACGACTGTGAGGACAGGTAATAGTAAGCCGTTAATCGCTTGGGCCGAAATGATTAGTTCAATAGGAGAGCCTCCAAAAATCCACACCAGTGCAATGGGGATGAGACCTGTAATAATTAATATGATGCGGTTAACCGGTGCGTCTGGATTTTCTGATTGCTTGAATGCATGACCAAATAACATTGGTTGCACCGTTAAATTAAACAAGCCAGATGAAAAGCCGGCTGTCCATAATCCGATGGCAAAAAAGATGGTTGCAAATGATCCAAGAATAGGTGTTAACTGCACAGCCATATCTCCAGCACTGTTAATGGTTTGTCCTGATCCATAGAACGCAGCAGCGGAAGACAAGAGAATGGCAATAGAGATGATGGCTAACAGGGTGAAATTTATTTTTAAATCATTGACTGAAATGCTGCGAATTTGTTCTTTTGTGTAAGCGGAGTGGCGGTATTTGTCTTTCATAAAACCTGAAAGTGCTACAAGTGTATTTGGAACAAGAATGGTTGCAATTAGCGCAAGCACGATGAGTAAGTCTCCTTGCGGAATGGAAAACGTGAATCCTTGATTGATTGTTTCACCTGCGTTTGGCAGAGCAGCAAGTGCAGTTAAACAAAAGGTTAAAACAAGCATGATCATAACAATTCGGTTAATATTCTCAAGTACTTTGTAGACGCCAAACCAAGCAATGCCCATTGCCGAAACTGAAAGCAAACTAACCCAGGCAAGCATCGGAACGGATGGGAAAATAAGATTCATGGCCATGGAAGCCCCGATGAAATTGCCTGCTTGAAAGGCGAGGGCACCGAGCCATAAGCCAAAGAAAATAAGTTTGGACCATAAGCTGCTTATGTCATCTCGAATGCCTTCTAGTACGCTTGTCCCTGTTGCGACAGTCCAATTAATAACAGGTCGTTGAATAAAGTAGCCAACAAGACAAGCGAGGACAAGAATCCAAGCGACTTGAAATCCAAATTGGGCACCAGCAACGGATACGGTTGTCACAGTACCTGGACCGATAATACATGCAGCGACAATAGCGCCTGGCCCCCACGAACGATACCAAGGAATTGTCTGATTCTCTTCTAACGATGCTACAGTCACTTTCTCTCTAACCACATTCGTCAATCCAACCACTCTCCTCTATCTTGTGATTGTATCAACAAAAACATAGAATTTTCTGTATTTTTGTAAGATAATCTACGGTACATTTTGCTTAGAATCCTATGAAAGCTTTAAATGACTGAAAACAATTGGGATAGCATTAATAGCGATACGCATCTTTTTTTTATAGAAGTTCTAATCAGCACTTGAAAAAAGCCGCTCAACAAAAAGGTCGAGTGGCTCTTGTATATTACCATTGAAAGATGGCTTTTAACGTTAACAGTGAAACTGAAAACAGGAGGGACGCTATTAAAAAGGTTGGTAGGTGAGCATAATCTTCTTCAGGCAATTCTTTACTAATGACGTTAAAAATCATGGCGCCTGAACTAAAAGCGATTAATGAATCGACAAATAGACCTGTTGAAGGACCGATTGTACCAGCAATAGCACCTATGAGTGTTGTTGTGGCAAGAATGAAGCGGCCGTATTGACGGTGAACGGTTTGATTCCCATGACCAATGTGATAGGAGATACCGATAAAGTGAAGCCCAACAGCAACACCATAAAAAAGAGCTTCTACAGTTTTAACATCTGACGCAAAAACAATGTAGGAGATCATAAATGTATAAAAGGCGAAGAAAGAGATTTGGACGATATAAGATGTATTCGTGGAACGATGTTGATCGTGTTTTGTCTTGGCGATTTTATAAACACTGTAATACACGAGTAATCCGATTAACCCAAGAAAGTAAAGCTCTGAGTCTAATGCAAGATCTCCACCAAGCTGATCCTGCTCTTCGTGCATGGTCGGCAAGATGTAGACAAAAACATATGCAATCGCAACGCCTCCTGATAACGAAAGGATTTTCTGCTCTTCAAAAGGTGTACGACGAATAATCGGTAGTGCAAATAATTGAATGAGAATAAGCATTACCCCGATAAGGATAGATTCTACTGTCATGTTGTTTCCTCCTCTTGCTTCATGCTTATGTATACCCACTTTTTAATCATCGAAGTTTACAGTTTTGTAAAGAAACCATGTATAGGTCTCTGCGTCTGAAATCGTCGAATTTGGTCTATGCTGTATACGAGTGGTATGAGAGGTGGTTATGGTGTGGGAAATTTGTTACAGACAACTCTAGAATTGACGGTTGGACTATTTGCGCTCCTGATTTTAACAAAAGTGATGGGGAAGACGTCTTTTGCGCAAATAACGCCGTTTGATTTTATTTCTGCATTAATTTTGGGTGAACTCGTCGGGAATGCCATTTATGATAACGAAACGAAATTAGGGACCATTCTGTATTCAGTATTAATTTGGGGTGTGCTGTTGTTTATTATCGAGTGGTCGACGCAGCGGTTTCGGAAGACGAGGAAGTTTTTTGAAGGAAACCCGTCTATCATTATTCAAAACGGACACTTAAACCGAAAGGAAATGAAACGGAATAAACTCGACATGAATCAGCTTCAGCATCTATTAAGGCAAAAAGACGCTTTTTCTGTTCGTGAGGTTGCGTACGCGGTTTTGGAGACAGATGGACAAATAAGTGTTCTAAAGAAACAAAAATACGATCAGCCAACCTATGAGGATTTTAAACTAAAAGAAGATCCCGTTTATTTACCTGTTACCTTCATCAATGATGGCGTGGTTGACTGGGAAAATATTAAAAAAGCCGGATTAGACGAAAACTGGTTAGATAAGCAGCTTTATGAGCAGCGGATTGATCATTATCGCGATGTGTTTTATTTAGAGTGGAAGTATGATGAAGGCATTTACCTTGAAAAGATGTGAAGAGACCTCTTCACATCTTTCTTTATGTACAAGATTTGGGAATCCAACCGTAATAGCCATCTTTTTTGGCTAAGTCATATCCACTGCATTGATCATCAAGTATCGAAACGTGATCACCTTGTTTTACAGTTAAGAACGAAGCACTGACATCAGTTGTACACTGCCACTTTTCATCTTGATAGGTTAAATACTCATTTTTAATCCAATAATTCGCTTTGTTCGCTGCACTGTAGCAGAGCGTAAAATGTTCTTGTTGTTCTCGTTTTTCTACTACATAATTTGGCCAATTGATTGTCCCTTGTTTGGATTCATCTACAAAGGAGTGGACAATTTCTTTTATCTGTTCACACTCATCAACATAGGTTATGTCGAACAACCCATCTTGGAGGGTGAGGGCATTTAATTGCCCAATGGATTTGACCTGCAAGCCACCATCTAAACAAATGATTCGTTTGTCAAAGTCAATGATGGGATTTAAGTGACTTTTTTCACGACTTAAATAGTTTGAAATAGGCCAATGTCCCACAATGACGGTCTTTTCTTCATCATGCCCATGCTCATAAAAGGATGGGAAGGCATAAGCGTTTGTTAAAGATGTTTCTCTCCAATCGTTCTTTCTTTCGATACCAGCATGAATAATGATAAAATCCTCGGATTCAAGTGCATGAGGAAGCTGCTGAATCCATTCGAGTTCCGCATGATAATGGTCTAAGCAAAATTGAGCGATCTCTTTAATAGAAGAAAACTGTTTCCATTCACGGTTTTGTTCTCGAAGCATTTCATGAATAAGAGAATGAGGTTGTCGTTCTAAGTAGGGTACTAGTTGTTCGTTTTCGTTTAGAAGGTGAAGGAGGATGGCGTCATTATTTCCTAATGTTGTATAAATACGATGCGTATGACAAAGATCCATTATATAGCGAATCAGGCCAAGACTATCTTGCCCTTTCTCGCAAACATCACCATTCAGAATCAAAGTATCGTTAGCAGAATAATGTAATGTAGCGAGCAGTTTTTTAAATAGCTTTAGATTCCCGTGAATATCTGACATCATGTGGGTTCGTTGATTGTTTAAAGAAATGGTTTGTGTATGTAACATCGAACGCTCTTCCTCCGTTCTATTTGCTTTTATTCTATTGTTGCAATGTAAACAAAAAAAGACAACCTCGAAAGGTCATCTTTTTACAATCTGGAAGAACAAATTAGCAATATCCGCCACCTACATAAGAAGCTCCGATGATGATAAGCAAGATGAATAATACAACTACTAATGCAAATCCGCCACCAGCACCAGCTCCGTAACCACCGCCTGCGTATGACACTTGGCATGCCCCCTTCCTGCGTTTCTCTATATCAAGGTATGCAGGTGTACCCTAAATGGTTTGTAGTTTCTTCAAAGAAATGAAAAAGTAGGGCAATCGCCTAGCGAATAAAAACTGTATCCATGAACGAGTGGCAGTCTCTAGAGAAGTTGCTGATAGTGGGTTTGTAGTAACCCCATATGAATGATATCAATCCACCCTCCATTTCTAAAGACGGCTTCTTTTATTCTTCCTTCCTGAACAAAGCCCACTTTCTTGTAAAGATGAATTGCTTTTTCATTTGTTGAAAAGACGCGCAACGATAATCGATGTAAATTTAATTCGTAAAACGCGTATGTTAATAAGAGAGAAAGTGCTTCTGTGCCATACCCTTTGCCCCATTTGCTTTTTTCACCGATATCAAGAATGCACTCAGCGTTCCGGTTTTTGTAGTCAATTCCAATTAAAGAAATGACGCCAATAGGAGTGTCATGTTCAAGTTCTTCAATTATGTATGATTTTGACTGTGCAGAGGAAAGCATCACGTTTTCGACAAAAGATTGAGTTTCTTCATATGTGTAAACGTCTAAGACAAGGCTAGTGGAAGCCATGACCTCATGGTCGTTTCTCCACTGATGATAAAGTGAGATGTCAGTGTTTTGCATTTTACGCAGTCGTAATCGAGTTGATTGAAACATGATTTTTCCTCCCTTGTTTAATTGGCTTCATTGTATCATGAGAGAAAACGAATCACAGAAAAATTCAGAAATCACGTACAAATAGATTGATAGAGTGCATTTTTGTTCGGAAATGGAATGGTTTTAAGTGTTTTTTTTGAAAGTGTATGCTAAAATGAAACAAAAACGTAAAGACTCTATGTAACTGGCGCAATGTGGATAACCACGAGGGAGCATAGAGCGTACTTGCCGTGCGCCTGGGCAAAAGGGAATAGCCCTTTTCACGTTCAAATAACGAAAGGATGGTTTGAATGAAAACGCCCTTACTATTAGATGGAGTAGAAGTATCAAATCGCATTAAGGATGATCTTGCAAAAAGAGTGACAGCCCTGAATGAGAAAGGCATTACTCCGTCCCTCGCAACCATTTTAGTAGGCGAAGATCCCTCTTCTGCTACTTATGTGCGAATGAAAGGAAATGCCTGTCGCAAGCTTGGGATGGAATCAAAGAAAATCGAAATGCCAACAGAAACAACTACGGAAGAGCTGTTAGCAACAATTAAGCAGTTAAATGAGGATGATACCGTTCATGGTATTTTATTGCAGCATCCTGTTCCTGAGCAAATTGATGAACGTGCTGCATTTGATGCGATCGCGATTGAAAAAGACGTAGATGGCGTTACCACTCTTGGATTTGCGCAAAATGCTTTCCATTTTGCCCAATACCCTTCATGTACGCCAGCAGCCATTATGGCTATTCTCGACCACTATGACTTACCAATCGAAGGGAAACATGCTGTTGTTGTTGGCAGAAGCCCGATTCTAGGTAAACCAGTATCCATGATGTTGCTCAATCGAAACGCAACGGTAACCATTTGTCATTCTCGCACAAGTGAGTTAGAAGCCCATGTCAAACAAGCGGACATTGTTGTTGCAGCTGTTGGTCGCCCTGAATTTATTAAAGGGGAATGGATCAAGCCGGGTGCCTTCGTACTTGATGCTGGTTACAATAAAGGAAATGTTGGTGATTGTGACTACGATGGTTGTGCAGCCAATGCATCTGCCATTACGCCAGTGCCTGGAGGCGTTGGTCCTGTAACCATTTCAATGTTGTTAAAACATACGGTTGATGCAGCTGAACGAGCACAATTATAAAAAGTGATGAGAGATTAAAGGTGAAAGAGTACCTTTGGTCTCTTTTTTTGATAGGCTAATTAAAGGGAGGTGGGGTTTTGAATGAGGTGTTGCACGAAATAACAAAGAGGTATCAACTTAAGGATTGTCAATTTGTTTGCATAGGTGGCTTTTACAATCATGTGTTTTCTAATGGTTCACATGTTGTAAAAGTGTTTCATGAAAACCAAGCGAATTCGGTGCAAATGGAGCATGAAATCAATGTAATGACATACATGAATCAGCGAGGGATTCCTTCCGCAAGCGTTTTTCATTCAAATCGACAACGAACGTTTGAAGAAATCATGTATTGTGGCGAGCGTTATTTTTGCTTTGTACAGTCAAGAATAGAGGGTGAAACCATTGCCATTACTGATTTGTCGGGGGGGAATATAGCTGAGTGGGGTGCGCAAATAGGGGCAATCCATCACGCAGGAAAAGCATATAGCCACTATTATCCATTGAACCACTGGCATGAGGAATCCATTGTACAAACGGCTAGTATTGTACTTGACGATACACTACAAGCAGTGTGGCTTAATGTGTATAAGAAATTAACATCGTTAACGCAAGACGATTCAAGCTATGGACTGATCCATCATGATCTTCATCATGAAAATAGTCGTTTTCTCGGCAATAAAGCGTCAATCATTGATTTTGAGAGCACCATCCAGCATTGGTATATATATGATCTCGCAATAGCGATTTACCATGCATCACTGCATATTGAAAAAGACAAACGAGCTGATTGGTATGAATGGTTTTCCTCTATCATGCTGGAAGGCTATCAATCAACGTTCTCATTAGAAAAAAAGTGGGTAGATGAACTATCCTTCTTTATTTATTACCGCCAGTGGTACTCCTATCTATATTTCCAAGTACATCTAGAAAAAAATGAACAGGTTACCCAGATGTTAGAAAAGATGAAGTCTTATCTAGCAGCTGAGAAAACCATTATTTAGAAAAGGATGAAGGATTATTTTTTATGTTGTCGTGATGATATGCCTCATTTTCTACTTATTTTATCAAATCAAGCAAATAAGAAAAGAAAATGAAGAACTGAAAAAACAGCAGATGCTCATCATTAAAATGCTTGAATATCAACTTGAAAGGGATTCGCGTTAAAAAAAGACCAGTTGCCTAAGAATAGTGCAAACTGGTCTTTTTCGTATGCGCAAATAAGAAGTCTTGCACATAGTGCCACGTTTCTCTGGCGGCATCGGCATTCCCTTTTTTCGTGCCGCCAAAATCCATTATCATGCCACCTCCAACATGCATATAGGTTGAAGTTGGCATACCTGGTAGCCCATAGGGGAAGGCAAGGAAATGGCCACCTTCGTCATAATACAGGTGTTTGTTGTCCGTTCGTTTGCCATGAAGTTCGTGTTGAACCATTCGAGCATAATCAGCAGACGGCCAACATTCGTCTTTTTCACCTGCAATGGTTAGTAGAGGAGCATTCACTTGCTCAACTGGAATTCGAATAGCGTCTAAATTTGTTGCTTTTGCTTGTGAGAGAGACCAGATTGGTAAGAAAGAAAAAGGCTTACGTGTAAGTATGCTTTTCCCGATGTTAAGAAAATGCTTTGCTGTGTAAGTGAATTTCAAGTAAGGCAGTGGTGCATTCTGTTGTGTCCAGGCTGGAATTGGTGCATAAATCGTGTTACGTAATCCGGATGTTACATAAGCTCCTGGAGCTCCGGCAATAACCGATTGATAGTCGTCGTAAGTGGAAGCAAGCAGTAAGGCGAGTTCGCCACCTCTGGAGTAGCCAATAAGCGAAACGGTGTTATCTGCGGCATCATGGGATTTAAGCCAAAGGGTAGCTTTTTGAAAATATTCTAAGGGAATGTTTTCAAGATCTTTCGATACACCTTCCGCTCCAAAATAAGCAAGAGACAATACAGTATAGCCTTTCGATGCAAGAAGTGCAGCAGCATGTTCATTTACACCACCATCAGATCCGCCTACTACTAATACACCTGGGAAAGCTTGGGCAGTATCAGGGTGGAAGAGGGTGCCAACTAGTTCTGCTTCGTGGACAGGCACGCGTTTAACGGTTTCATCATAAAATTTTCTATGTACATGAGCTGTATCTAATAGCTTTCCAGAAGAGTCTTCAAGTGTAAATGAGTAGGTAAGCGGCTCAGCGTTCCACTTATCAAAATAATCACCGTGCTTTTTCCCAATCCGCTCCATTGACCAGACTAAACCTTCTGCATCAATGCCTTTGTAACTTCCGGACAAGGGAGCTGTTGAAGCAAGGTGGAGATTCCCATCTTGATTCGCTTCATATAATGCGCTAGCCTCAAAGATTGCATCATTGTCATCTTTCGTTTGTACTTTAATGGTTACTTTTTGCTTTGGCATTAAGTCATAAACAGATAGTTGTAATGGTTGATCGATGAGTGCACGAATAGGTGTTACGACAATACGAGGGGTCATTGGTAAACCTCCTTTCAAATGGTCTGTAATCAATCTATACGTTAGGAAAAGTGAAAATGTTCCCAATACCGAAAAAAGCCTAAGTGCTTGGACACTTAGGCCTTCTTAATTAGACTTCTACAGCAACGATTTGGTCACAGCAGATTGTAATGATGCGAACTTTTTTCTTATCACATTTACAGTGGTCGTGAGAGTGACAATCAGCATTTGCTAATTCAACTGTATCACCATCAATACCTACAAAGCTACCAGTAACTTTGTCTCCACCTTTTAAAATGACTTTTACATGCTCACCACGCGCGATGTTTTTGAAAAATGTTTCGCAACCGCAGTCTCCAGAACCGTAATTATTTGAACCGTAATTTCCACAGCCACAAGAATTGTAGCCGTAATTATTTCCGTAACCCATTTTTAATTTCTCCTTCCGCATAATCCTATTATTTTTTGAAACCATTAAACTTCTACTGCTGCGATGTCGTCACAACAAATCGTAACGATTCTCGCTTTTTTACATTTATCGTCGCAATCAACGTTTGCTAGATTTACCACGTTGCCACGTACATCTACAAATTCACCTTTAATTTTACCGCCGCCTTTAAGAATCACTTTTACGTGTTCTCCACGAGCGATGTGTTTGAATAAAGTAGAGCAGTCACAACCGTTTGAATTCGAATAATCAGAGTAACTTCCTCCGTAACCATAACCCATTAGTGTCGCCTCCCTTCGCTTTGCTATGTTAATACTGTATGTAGAGAATTCTTTCATGCATAGGCAATAGAAAGGGGACAAACGCTCGTTTTTACTAGATTAGGTCAAATGCATAGAAGAGAAGGTCGGAATAAAGTCCAATCAATCTAAGGATAATGCGTGTTTAATAAAGCGTTTTGTGTTTTTCGTAACAGGAACGCCTTGACGATGGATGAAGGAAAATTGTCTTTCGGTCTGCAAGTTTAAATGGTTTAACACTTGAAGGGATCCATTGCGGAGTTCTTCTTGAATAGCCGATTCTGAAATAAAAGCCAAGCCTAGCCCGTTTTTAACCCCTTCCTTAATACCTTGAGTGGAGCTGATGGTGATGGAGGAGTGTATGGTGAGTTGAAAGGTTTCGATTAATGTTTCAAATGATTCTCTTGTACCGGATCCCTCTTCTCTTATAACCCAGCTTTGATTTTGAAGATCATTTATTGTTTGATAGTGCTCAACATCGCGGGTTGAACAGATGATGACAAGCTGGTCATGTTTAAAAGGTGTTTGTTCAATGTTTTTTGCCTTAATGGTCCCTTCAACAAGGCCAAAGTCGACGTCAAAGTGCTGCACCTTTTGCATAATTGTATCCGTATTGGCAATTGTAATAGCAAATGTCAGGTTTGGATAAAGCCCTTTTAAAGATGCAATCATTTGTGGCAATAGATATTCACCAATCGTGAAGCTGGCACCAATCTTCAACAGCCCTGAAGCTTCGTGATGGCGAGCGTACAAGCTTTCTTGGATGTTGCGATAAATGTGTTGAATCTTTAAAGCTTCTTTATAAAAAAAATGACCATCTTCGGTAAGAAAGATCTGTCTCGTTGTTCTTCTAATAAATTGAGTTTGAAACTGATTTTCAAGATTTTTGATCTGCACACTTACAGTAGGTTGTGAAAGGGAACGTTTCTCCGCTGTTTTTGTAAAATTTTTTTCTTGTACAAGTGTAATAAACGTCTCTATTTCATCAATATTCATTGTGCTACCCCATTTTTATTATTTTCTTTAATAAATGTTATTATACTTATTTATTTTACAAATAGCGAGGAGGTTCTTATGATTAAGTGGTTAGGGAGTGAACAACATGAATACACAGAAGGCTATCGGAATAGGGTTAACCGCTTTACTTGCCACGGTAGCCACTTTGCTAGCAAAAGTGCCAGGATTAACAATAGTTGGTCCGTTAATTCTGGCGATCGTAATTGGAATGATTGTGGGGAATTATACAAAGGCGGCTCAGAATGTTGGAGAGGGAATTGCGTTTTCTTCAAAGGTTCTTTTACGAGCAGGAATTATTTTACTTGGGCTCCGGTTGAATTTTTTTGCCATACAAGGTTTGGGTATAAGTGGTCTTCTTTATGCCATCGTTTTAAGCGCTATCGCTTTTCTAACTGTATATGGGATAAGCAGGAAATTGAGAATTGATCCTTCATTTGCCGTTCTGCTCGCAGGCGGAACAGCCATATGCGGTGCTGCGGCCATTGCTGCTATTGCGCCAGTAATAAAAGCACAGGAAAAAGCAGTTGCTTTATCCATTGCGACGATCGCGTTACTAGGAACGTTTTTTACACTTATCTATACTGGACTTTATCCACTTCTTTTACCACAAGGTGAACAGTACGGTATCTTTGTAGGTGGAACATTACATGAGATTGCCCATGTCGTTGCAGCTTCTTCAATTGGTGGGATCGAAGCCGAAAATCATGCCATCATTGTAAAAATGCTTCGAGTTATGTTATTACTACCGCTGATGATCTTCATAATGTGGTGGTTTGAACGGAAGAAAAAGGTCGCTCAATCTTTTTCGTTTCGAAAGTTACCAATCCCATGGTTTGTTTTCGGTTTTTTAGCAATGAGCCTCGTGCAAACGTTTGGTTTCTTACATGAAAATGTTGTACAGTGGTTACTTGGCATTGCCTATTTCTTGTTAGCGATGGCAATGGCGGGTCTTGGCTTAAACGTGAAGTTTCGTGCTTTTCAAGAAGTGGGACCCCGTTTGTTTTTAGCAGGAATAGGGGGGACAATTGTTTTAGTTCTTTTTGGCGCACTACTTATTCCACTCTTATTCTAAAATCGCCACTCGGTTAAAGCCATTACCATTCAGGTAGTGGTTTTTCTAATATCAGCCTCTAGACTGAGAACTAAATCGTTCTTCAGCTCGTTTCGAAGAATTGGTCAGAATCGTATGCTAGTAGTAACAAATCGACAGGAGGTGACGTAATGACAACAAAAGGATGGATCATTCTCGGTGCTGTTGCACTTTCCATCATCTTGCTTTCATCATTAGGAGCGATGTTAGGATTAGTAGCAGGTGCTGGACTTGCTTACTTAGGGTGGCGTCAAGCAACATTAAGTGAAGCCGTCGTGATGAAGGTACTTTGGTGGGTTGTACTCGTTATTGGTGTCCTAGTAGGCATTAGTAGTTTGCCAGGAATTATTGGAGTCGTAGCGCTTTACTTGCTGCTAAAGCTTTACGACAAATGGAAAGAAACAAAAGATTATTCTTATGATAAATTTTAATGAATGCAGGAGGTAGAAGATGTCAATCTTAAAGCAAATAAAAGAGCAAGTATCAGCTGATATTGAAGCAGTATTAGAGAAAAGTAAAAAGAAGCCGGTAATGGATGAAAAGAGAGGTCAAGAAGCCAAGCAGCTTGATAAGCAAATGAAGTTATGGAAAGAAACAGTAAAGAAACAGCAAGAGCTTGAGCAGTATTTCTATAATGAGTGGCAAGAAGCAGAGACTATGCTAAAGAAGCGAAAAGAACAATTGGTCATTGCGGAACAATCGCAAGCGACGGATTTAATCGAACGAGCGAATTTTGAAATAAACGGTTATCAGGAGTTGGCTCGTGAGTACAAGGAATCTTATGAAGAACAGCGTGAGCGTGTGAATAAGCTCGAAGAAAAAGGAAGAGAGCTTTACTTCCTAAAAAAGAAAATGGAACGAATGAAGCTTACTGATTTTGCAAGAGCTGAAGAATCACGTGCTGAATCGCATGCGTCAAAATGGACCTATTATGCAGAAGAAAATGATGAATTTGAAGCATATGAGGAAGACAAAAGTGATCACGAGCCAAGACAGGTTCTTGATTTTGATAAAGAAATAAAAAAACTTGCTGAAAAGCAGGAGAACGAAAAGTAGTTTGTAGTATACTAAAGGCTGATTACAAACGCAGAGGAGGGCAAAGAGAGTGAAGCGAAACCGAACAGATTATGTTGCCTATATTTTCTTTGCCCTGCTTGCTGCAACGGCATTAGAGCTACTTATTAATGTAGCTCCGTTTATTGTATTAGTAGGATCTGCGGCGATGATTTATTATGGCTTAAAGCGAATGAGCAAGCAAAAAGGTAAATTCCTGTTCTACGGAGGACTGGTCATCTTTATCTTAACGCTGTTGTCTTCGTTTTTCTTTTTACTAATGGTCTTTGGTGCATTGTTTTACATGCTTTACTTGTTTTGGGAAAAAGCAAGTAAACCAACTAAAATGGAAATAGCGATTAATGAACAAGCTTCGAATGATAGTCGAGAGGCGTTTGTTAAAAACACCTTCCTCGGAGATCAGCAATTAACCCATGAAGGGTTTCGCAGTGATGATATTAATATCCACACAGGTATTGGTACAACGGAAATTCATTTTGAAAACACAGTCCTCCCAAAAGGAGACACGATTGTCATTATCCGGGGTTTTATTGGGAGTACCAAACTCTATGTGCCTTATGATGCAGGTGTATCTGTGGAGCACGCTTGTTTATTTGGTCAGACAGATCTATTTGGAAACCATAAAATAGGGTTTAATCAAAACGTAAAAGTCGTTAATGACTCGTATCAAGATGCTCCTCGGCGACTGCGAATTTATACGTCCATTGTTGCTGGAGATATTGAGGTGATGTATCGATGAAGGCCGTCCGTTCTGTTGGTATGATTGTCTTTTTCGTGCCATTACTTCTTGTAGGCTTACTTTTCTATTATGTTGAAAAAAACGGTTTAGTTAAATGGGAACAGCTATTGATTCGAAATGAATTAACGTATAACGTGCCGATTTTCGTATGGCTTATTCTGTTTTTTACAGTACTTGCACTGATTGTCTACAGCATGCTTGCTGTTATTTGGAAAAAAGACGTTCGTGCGTTACACGCTACGTTAGTGCATGTTGCCAATGGCAATACAAAGGAAAGCAAACAGCAGCTCAATCAAGTGTCTAGTGATTTTAATGATGCTAAAATGCTTATTGCAGAACTTGAAACAAGAGTTCGTAATCAAGCTGACCGTTCCCAACGTGTGATGGAACAATGGGCGGAAAATGAGTCGAAGCTGAGATCGGAACTTGTCTTTAAAGAGCGACAACGGATTGCAAGAGAACTACATGATTCGGTTTCACAGCAGCTTTATGCCGCATCGATGTTATTATCTGCAGCAGTTAATCAAAAAAACGTCGATGTAGTAGCGTTACAGACTCGGTGCGAACAAATTGAAAAAGTTGTGAATGATGCACAAAATGATATGAGAGCGCTTTTGCTCCAGTTACGGCCTATTCAATTGGAGAATCAGTCGTTTAAAGAAGGCGTAGAACAATTAACAGCAGATTTAGCAGAGAAGCACCAGATTGATTTTTCGGTTCGTATTCGCTCTCTTTCCCTTAAACCAGGTGTGGAGGATCAGTTATTCCGCATTACGCAAGAAGCCATTGCCAACGCGCTACGTCATGCTGAAGCAAATGAAATTAGCGTGTTCTATGAGCGGTATGACGACTTTGCTTTACTAAAAATTACTGATGACGGCAAAGGCTTTAACCAGACGTCTTCGCCACACGGTTACGGTCTACATAGTATGGAAGAGCGTGCAGAGGAAATTGGTGGGACGTTACGAATGATTAGTGTAGAAGGACAAGGAACGAGTATTGAAGTGAAAGTACCGATTATAGAAGGAGGGGAAACGACGTGATTCACGTATTGCTTGTGGATGATCATGAGACTGTACGCCTCGGTGTTGCGGCTTTTTTATCAACCCAAGAGGACATTTCTGTTGTTGGTGAAGCCAGTAATGGAAAAGAAGGGGTCGAACAAGCGCTAAAGCTCAGACCAGACATTATTTTAATGGATCTAGTGATGGACGGAATGAATGGGATCGAAGCAACCAGGGAAATTATTACACAATGGAAAGAAGCAACGATCATTATTGTCACGAGTTTTCTTGATAATGACAAGCTTCGTCCTGCACTAGAGGCAGGAGCGAAAAGCTATGTTCTTAAGACGTCGACAGCGATGCAGATTGCTGACGCGATCCGAAAAACAGCACAAGGAATAGCTGTACTTGATGAGAAAGTTCAGGCACAAATGATCTCTTCCTTTCGAACGGAGGAATCGTTGCACCAAGCATTAACGAACCGTGAAAAAGAAATCTTAAAGCTAATGAGTGAAGGGAAAACGAATCAGCAAATTGCCGACCATCTTTTTATTACAATTAAAACAGTAAAAACACATGTATCCCACATCTTATCAAAGCTGGATGTCGATGATCGAACGCAAGCGGTTGTGTATGCCTTTCAGCAAAAGTTATTTAAATAAGCTACCAAAGAATTCTTGTCCCGTGTAGTTCCTTTACACCTGTAGCAGCCGCAATATGAGCAGCATTATCCTTCGTTACGCCTCCACCTGGCATGATGACAATCCGTTCGTTTGCATACGTCTCATAAGCGGCTAAAGTAGAGAGGTTTTCTGTGATTTCTTTGTGAGGACCATGGGTTAAAATACGCTTTACTCCCCAGTGGGAAAGCTGGTCAATGGCTTCGAATGGGTTTTCAAGTTGATCAAACGCCATATGAAACGTAACCGTTTGTGGGTCCACAAGTTGTAACAATCTTTGCATGTGAGGCACGTGAAGTTTGTTCTCTGATGTTAGACAGCCAAAGACAAACCCGTCAACACCAATGTGTTTAAATGATGAAATCGATGCCTCCATTTTCCTTAGTTCAGCCTCATTGTAAATAAAGTCTCCTCCACGACAGCGAATAAGTGCCATAACCATTACCCCATTACTTTTGCACGTCGCGACTACTCGTTTACATGTTTCTGATGAAACAGTTGTCCCTCCGACATCTAAGTTGTCGCATAGTTCAATTCGCTGTGCTCCATATTGAATGGCTTGGTGAACGTGCGTATCATTCTCAAGACAAACTTCCTTTACTACGTTATTCATTTATCCAAACTCCTTAAAAAGACTAGCTTTACTAACAGAATACTTGTAAACTATAGAATACTTCAAGGGGGGAGACGAATGATTAGACAATTACATATGAACGATCAAGACATATGCTTAGCCTTTGTAAAGAAAAAGCCAGCGGAGAACTTGTTTATTATTGGTGATATTGAAGCATATGGAATGGAAACAGATTTTCAAACGGTATGGGGAGAATTTAATAGAGACAATCAACTAGTCGCTGTATTGCTCAAGTTTCATGCAAGCTATGTTCCGTTTGCAGAAGGCTCCTACGATGCTAAAGGATTTGCCGAAATCATAAACAATGATTCTTCCTTTAAAGGATTGTCTGGTTTGAAAGATGTGACGGAACAACTTGAACCGTATTTAAAAAAATCTCTTCTTAAAAGACAAATGTATTATGCAAAGTGCACAAAGACAAAGAGTGACAACCCTTCATTAAAGGATGTACAATCAGCCGAACCCAAAGACGCAGCCGAGTTACTAAGGTTGCTGGATCAAATTCCTGAGTTTAATCAGTCAATCCCGAAAACAGCAGAACAGAAACAACGCGAATTAGCGTCAGGTTTTTCACGAGCAAGCTTCGTACGTCAAAATGGAAAAATAGTTTCTACCGCTTCTACTACTGCGGAAAATACCCACTCGGCGATGATTGTGGGTGTCGCAACATTAGAGGACTATAAGAGAAAAGGTTATGCATCGGCTTGTGTTTACCATTTATGTGAGCAAGTATTTTCAGAAGGAAAAGTGGCATGCTTGTTTTACGATAACCCAAGTGCTGGGGTGATCTACAAACACATTGGCTTTGAAGATATTGGCTTATGGATGATGTATAATGAGAAATCAGAAGCATAGGGTAGCGGCTTTAATGAAAAAGACTTGTTAGGACTTTCTAGCAAGTTTTTTAATTGTTAACGAACGGTAACATCAAAAATAGCGATTTGAAGATGAAAGTGATATGATAGACAGGTGCAAAAAATGTCGTGCACAAGTTTGAATGGAATTTGAAAAGGTTAAGGAGTACGGATAATGAAAGCCTTATTACAATTGCTGAAAGAGCAATACGAAAATAAGCACTTAATTTGGAGACTTGCAGCGTTTGAACAGAAAAGTAAGTTTCGACTCCATTACTTAGGCGCTTTTTGGCAGTTATTTAGTCCGCTGATGCAAGTCGTGGTCTTTTTTGTTATTTTTGGACTTGGTATAAGACAAGGTCAAGATGTTGGTGATACGCCTTTTTTCGTTTATTTAATGTGCGGACTAATACCGTGGTTTTTTATCAGTCCAACAGTGCTGCAAGGATCTAACAGCATTCACAAAAAAATTAATATGGTTTCAAAAATGAAGTTTCCTGTTAGTGTATTGCCGACCATTACAATTGCCGGAAATTCAGTTAGCTTCTTTGTTATGCTTGGTATATTGTGCATTGTACTTGCCATTTATTCGGTTTTCTCAGGTGTGTACTTACTCCAATTGCCGTATTATTTTCTTTGTTTATACGCATTTCTTTATGTGTTTACCATCTTTTCAGCGACACTAGCTACCGTCGTACGAGATTATTATCAATTTCTCGAAGCGGGAATGCGAATGATGTTCTTTTTAAGTCCGATCATTTGGGCGCCTGATTCAATGCCTGAACGTTTACTTCCAATTTTACAATTAAATCCGTTTTACTATATTTTAAGTGGATTTAGGGACTCTTTTATAGGCGGTACGTGGTTTTTTGAAAACATTACGTACATGATCTATTTTTGGACAGTAATACTTTTAATTGGTTTCTTAGGTGCAACAGTCTTTAAGAAATTTAAAAACAGCTTTGTTGATTATTTATAAAGGGGATTTTGTGGATGAATCCTAAAATGAAATTAGACGGTGTTACAAAAAAATATACACTCTTTACAAGCAATAGTGAAAAGCTTAAAGCAATGTTCTTACCAAAAATGCAAAAAGAAAATCGTGATTTTTATGCACTACGCGACATTTCCCTGGAAATTTTCGAAGGGGAGACCATTGGGATTGTAGGTATTAATGGCTCTGGGAAGTCAACCATTTCAAATATTTTAGCAGGTGTTATTCCTCCTACTGAAGGAACGTTAGATGTCAATGGTGAGACGTCGTTAATTGCTATTAATGTGGGCTTAAACAATCAACTAAATGGTCATGAAAATATTGAGCAAAAATGTCTCATGCATGGTTTCTCAAAAAAAGAAATAGAGCGTCTAATGCCTTCAATTGAAGAATTTGCTGACATTGGTGACTTTATACAGCAGCCTGTAAAGAACTACTCGTCTGGTATGAAATCACGGCTAGGATTTGCGATTTCTGCTCATACAAATCCAGATATTTTAATCGTGGATGAGGCGCTTTCTGTTGGGGACAAAACATTCTATCAAAAGTGTAAAGATAAAATTGATGAATTTAAAGCAGAAGGTAAAACCATTATTTTTATTAGCCATAACATTAGAGAAATAAAAAACATCTCTGATCGGGTCCTTTGGCTTCATAATGGTGAAATGCGCTCGTTTGGCGACAAGGAAAAAGTTGTTGAAGAGTACGAAGCCTATATTAAATTTTTTAATTCCTTGTCCAAGCAAGAGAAAAAAGAGCATAAAGAAGAGCTGAAATTGCAGCGCTCGGTTGCCAAAGTCGAACAAATGGAGAGCGAAGCAGAGGGAACTGATTTAGCGCCACGGCGTGCTGGAAAAAAGAAGCACGCCAAACAAAAGGAGCAAAAGAAACATTCAATCCTCTTTTTTAGTCAGCTCGTTCTTTATGCAGCTTTATTTCTTGTTGCAGCTTATCTGGTGGCGATACGGCCACTTTTTGCTGCTGAGGCTGAGGAAAGTTCGACGGTTGTTGAGCCAGATAACCAATCTCAAACAGCTGAGGAAGAAGACGCAACCGATGATTGGATTGACTATGACGAACCTGTACAAGCAGTCATTCATTCAGACGATACTTCTTTATATACGTCGTCCGAAGCATCAACAGCTCTTATGACATTACCGTTTGGAACAGAAGTGTCTGTAGTAAGAGAGAATAGCGAACTAGGTGTTGTTCAAATTGAGAATGATGGCGACGACTTATTTATTGAATCGGACTCCTTCCATTTTCTCGAGGATGCGGAGGAATTGGAGCGGGAAAGAATTGAGGAAGAGCTCGAGACCAATGTGAGCAGCTCTTTAGATGAGATTGAAACAATATTGGCTCAACCCTACGAACAGGTGATTCAGTCTGTTTCGTTTCAAACAGCAGATGAATTTGGCTATGGTTATTATGCATACTCAGACGAACAAATGTTGAAAATAAACCAGAAAAACGAATTAGCGGCTATCATTTTGCCAATGGATGGTGGGTCGCTAGTGGAGGAAACTGCTTTTTTCATAGTAGAGGAAGAGGGGTTTTACTTCTTGTGGAATGAGGAGCAGAATCAACTACTAGTAGCTGAACTTTAAAAGGAAACGGACTGATGGACTATGGATACATCGTTTTTGTTTGAACTGCTTAAAACCCCTTCACCCTCAGGACATGAAGAGGCGATTCAAGAAAAATGGCTCACTTATATGCAACCTCATGTGAAGGATTTAACAACAGATTTAGCTGGAAATGCAATCGCAACGGTTAACCCAGACGCCCCATTTCGTGTACTCCTAGCAGGGCATTGTGACGAAATTGGTTTTATGGTGAAGTCCATTGATGAATCAGGCTTTATCTATGTAGAAGAGCTCGGTCGTTTAAGTCCTTTACCTGCATTAGGAATGGAAGTGGAAATCCACGGAAGGAACGGGAAACTTAATGGTGTGTTTGGTGCAAATGCCCAACATCATGGTGGGGCAAATGCAGACTTAACAATGGATGATTTATTTATTGATTGCGGTGCCGAGAGTGCTGAAGAGATTCAAGCGGTAGTAGCTATTGGTGATCCGATTACGTATAAAATTGAACCAACTCACTTGCGCAATAATCGTGTAGTAGGGCGCGGTTTGGACAATCGAACAGGTGCTTTTATTGTGGCTGAAGTCATGAAGCGACTTGCATCCAGTCTTCCTGAAGTGTGCGTCCAAGGGGTCAGTACCGTTAATGAAGAGACAAATATGGGTGGCGCTTATTTTGCAGGCTCAGCTTTAAAGCCAAATTTGGCAATTGCCCTGGATGTCACTTTTGCAACAGATTATCCAACCGCAGAAATGGGCAAGGTTGGCGATGTCACGTTAGCAGGTGGCCCTGTGCTTGCGAAAGGCGCCCCTATTAATAAAAAGGCAAATGAGCACTTGCAGCAAATAGCAAAGGAACGAACTATTCCAATTCAGTATGAATTAACACCAAGAAGAACAGGAACGGATGCAGATCAACTACGATTAACGGGTGAAGGTGTACCAATCGTTCTCGTATCTTTGCCATTACGATATATGCATGCGCCTCGGGAAGTTGTGTCATTACAAGACATGGAACAAGAGATTGATCTTCTTGTTGCATTTATACAAAGCTTACGTCATGACACAGATTTCCGTCCTCTCATTTGGAACGGACGTTAGTCAAAAAAAGCGCGGAGAGTCGTTAGCCTCCGTGCTTTTTCTCATGAATTATGTCTGGGTTGTTCTCGATCAATGCGCGTGTATGATCCCAAAAATAATCAACAGTGGAAAGGGTTTTTAAGGCAGCTGAATAGAGATCTTTTTCAGTCGTTATGCCAATGGATGACAAGACTTGCTTAAAGTAAGGGAGACGTTTCTCATGTAGATAAGGAGCATCATGTGCCAAGATGATATGACAGCGGCAGAAAGTGGCAATGATCCAAAAGAAACTCTCTCTATATTGATTCTTATTGATAAGTAATTGACTCCCTTCAATGACTATAGGTTTCGCAGAATGTGTAACATCGGTGGAAAAGAAGAAAGGGGTCTTGGCATGTTCGACCGCAAGGACAAAGGTCTCTTCCAACTGGTCTAAACTAGATTGTACAGTCATTTTAGTCAACGACTCTACACGTAATTGCTTAAGAAGTGTTTCATGAACGTCTTCCATGTTGTATCGTTTAAGCACTGCTTGAACCGCCGTATATCGTTTTCGTACCGTTGGGTTTTCAAGGGCTGCCGTTAAAAATAAATGGGCTAAAACCCCTGTTGGAAAGAGCCAACTCATTACTTGTTCGTGGAATGGAGCAGAAGTCGGTATAGTTGTTAATCCAGTTATGCTTTTTTCTTTTACGTGTTCACAACGACGGTGCACCCATTCCATATGATAAAAGTCTCGTGCTACCTCTGTTTGCAAAGGTACAAGAACGTCATCCACATCGCTGAGGACGATCGTATGGGCGAAGCTATAACCTACATGATAGTCTGCGAGTATCGTTTCTTTTTGAAGGAATAAACGGTAATCTAATGTAGTCACTTCGAGTAAGAGCCCTTTGTAGATAAATTTACCTAGCTTTTTATCCTGTACTTTTGTTGAGATAATCATAATATCAACATCCGAGGAAACGGGCCAAGGAGCAAGACGTGGATGTGTGAGAACAGATCCAGCTAAATAAGCACCTTTGAAGCCACGTTGATGGGAACCAACATGTTGTACCCATTCGCGGGCAATGGCAATCGCATCCTGCGTATTCACTAGTAGTCCTCCTTTCAAAAAGGGAGATCGTCATTAGTTCGACAGCTACTCAGTTGATCCTGCAAACAAGCTTAAGCATAAAAAAAGAAGTTACATACTGAGAAAGCGTGGAAGAAAGGGATTAAGAAATGGAAGAGTTACAATTTAAACCGCTAAGCGAGGAACAAATAGATGCATTAGTGCTACTGCAGGAAACGGTATTTAGTAGTCTTAAACGAAAAGAGCAACTTTCAACACTTACGAAAGAAGAATTTGAGAGCATACTAACAGGTAAAGGCTATATGGTTGGTGTGTTTTTTAAGGAGCAGCTTATTGCTGCTAGGGCATTGCTACAACCAAGTAGTGAGGAGACTGAACATCTAGGGCTTGATGCGGGTTTAACAAAAGACCAGCTGAATCAAGTGGTTTATCAAGAAATCTCCTTTGTGCACCCCGAGTTTAGAGGGCGACGTCTTCAACAGAAAATGGGGGATTGGTTGATGCAGAAACTTGTCAATGAAATGACTTCATTCTCATTCATTTGTGCAACAGTAGCGCCTACAAATCCTGCTAGTTTAATTGATAAATTTAAACAAGGGCTTGAAGTAGTGGCGTTAAAAGAGAAGTATGGAGGTAAACTTCGATTTGTCTTTTTTAAAAACCTCAACCAAACACACGATGTCGTCGTGTTAGATGAAAAAGAAGTAGAATTGACGGCACTAGATGAGCAACGCCATTTACTACAGAAGGGTTATCGAGGCATGGAATTAAAGCGTGAGAATGGGCGATATTACGTTCGCTACCAATTAAGAACAAAGTAACAAGATGGGTGTGAACATGTTGCCGTATTGGGTGTTGCAACATGTTCATCAATTTCAAATAATGGTTAAAGTTGGAATTTAGGTTGTAAAACACAATGATGTACAAAAGAAGTTCGATAAGTTGGGATGAAAGCGCATACTTTCCTGAAAGGATCGATGCTACAATCACATTAAGAAAGGAGGGATTGCATTGGCATTGAATGATCGTAGCCAAAAAATTCTCAATGAGATCATCAGTAACCGGCAAATAACAAGTGGTGTATTAGAGAAGAAACATGATCTAAGTCGGCGCCAGCTTGGTTATACCATTCAGAAAATTAATGAATGGCTTGTATCTGAAGATCTGCCTGAGATAGAACGAACAAGGCAAGGTCATTTCATTGTTGATCAGTCTGTTTTTTCAACGTTATCACGCCAGCCAGCGAATGTAACGAACAGGACGCAGGATCAAGGGTTTTTAACGGAAGAGCAGCGAAGTCATTACATTTTGTTTATGTTACTCGCTAGTGAAGAAGCGTTATCGTTATATCATTTTCAATCGGAGTTAGGGTATAGCAAGAATACCATTTTACATGATTTGAAGCGTGTACAAAGTCGATTAAGTGATTATAACCTCGATATTCACTATTCACGTCGAAATGGCTATCGCTTAAAAGGAAAAGAGCTTCATATAAGGAAGTTACTCATTTATTTAGTTGATATTGCTGTGCATTCTAGTCAAGAAACGACATGGTTGGAAGATGTAGCAACTATAAAAAAAGAAGAAATTGAAGAGTTGAAAAGAAGAATTGATAAAGTGGAGAAGCGCCTAGGTATTCGCTTTACAGATGAAAAATTGTTAGCTATGCCATACATTTTTCTTCTCGTACTAAAGCGAATTACGAGTGGATGTGGTCTGGAACCTTTTTCAATTGAATATGAAGAGCTTTCCGATACAAAGGAGTATCAAGCAACGGAGTTTATTTTTCAGAACATGACAGACGTACCTAAGCAGGAGCGGCTATTTATCGCGCTACACCTTCTTACGGCAAATGTCCATTGGGCGGATTTAATAGTAGAGGATGATTCCATTCCTGATTTACTACCAGCCCTTTCGACCATGTTACGATCCTTTGAAAAAAGTGCCTGTATTTATTTACAAGAGCGCGAAGTGTTGTTGAAAAAACTCGTTCAGCATACAAAGCCAGCGTATTATCGAATTCGTTATCAATTGACGGAGATAGAGACTGTTCAAAATCCATTTAGCGTTGAATACCGAGAATTACATCACCTTGTTAAGCGTAGTTTAGGCCCTCTTGAAGAGCTATTCGGTAAGGAGATTCCTGAGACAGAGGCGATTTACTTAACGATGCTGATCGGATCTTGGATGACACGTCAAGGTGAAAGTATAGCAAAGAAAACAAAAGCGATCGTCGTTTGTCCGCAAGGTGTATCCGTATCTCGCTTAATGTTAAAGGAACTAAAAGAACTCTTTCCAGAGTTTATCTTTCTTGATTCCCTGTCAGTGAGGCAATTCAATGGCTATGAATTATCATACGATATTATTTTCTCCCAAACACCTTTAACAACCGATAAGCTGGTATATGTGACGAAAGCCTTCTTGAGTCGAGAAGAAAAGCATCGATTAAAGCAACAAGTGATGCAAGACATTCACGGTTATAAACCGATGACGATTCAAATTGATCAATTAATGGACATGATTAGTGGCTACGCTACTATTGAAAATGAAAGCGAATTAAAAGAAGCACTCCATTCGTACTTTTTTCCTGAAGATCGTAAGACGTATCAGGATGAAGCCTTTCAAAATGGATTAGAGACGTTTTTAACAGCAGATATGATACAGCAAAAAGATACTGTACCAGACTGGGATGAAGCCCTGAAGCTAGCAGCTAAACCACTTGTTGAAAATGGAATCGTAGAACCACGCTATGTTGATGCGCTTGTCGCCAATAAAGATCGTGATCCCTATATCGTCATTGGACCTGGGCTAGCGATACCACATGCGGCACCAGAAGAAGGCGTTATACAAACGGGAATGAGTCTACTGCAGTTAGAAACCCCTGTTCATTTTTCAGAAGAAGAACAGATTAAAGTGCTAGTCGTTATCGCTGCTAAAGACAAACATCAACATATTCGGGCATTACGGCAGCTCATTAAGCTTGCCGCTACAAAGAAAGACCGGGAAGTATTTTTAGAAGCATCGTCGATTGAAGACATAGAAACGATGATCATGACTTATTCGATGGATGAGGAGTAGAGAACAGAGGTGAAATCGTAATGCGTTTAGATGAATCAACGATCTTACTCGATATTGAGGCGACGAACCAAGAGAGCGTTTTAAAGCAAATGGCAGATAATCTTGTTCGTGAGGGACTTGTGAAATCAAGTTTCGCTCAGGCTATTATCGCACGTGAGAAAGAGTACCCAACTGGCTTACCAACCGCTGGAGTGGCAGTTGCTATTCCGCACACAGATGTTGAGCATGTCAATGAAAAAAGCATTAGCATTGGTCGTTTAAAAGAACCAGTTTCTTTTGGAATGATGGGTGGCGATCCTTCTGAGCAAGTGGAAGTTAAGATTGTATTTATGTTAGCTATGAAGGAAGCGCATGCGCAATTATCGCTTTTGCAACAATTGATGCAGCTGTTTCAAAATGAAAGTAAACTCATGCAACTTGTTCATGCAGCATCAAAAGAAGAAGTAAAACAATTAATTGATGACAGTCTAGAATTGACTGCATAAGGAGGAAATTAGTATGGCAAAGAAAAAAGTATTAGTCGCGTGTGGAGCAGGTATCGCAACATCAACGGTCGTGAATAGCGCAATTGAAGAAATGGCGAAAGAACATAAAATTCCTGTTGATTTGGTACAAATTAAAATTTCTGAAGTAGGTGCGCATCGTGATACAGCTGACTTACTTGTTACAACAGCAATGACTCAAACAGAATACCCATTTCCTGTCATTAACGCCCGTTCTTTTTTAACAGGTATTGGAACCGACAAAACGAAACAAGAAATTTTAGACGCATTAAAGGCGTAAACAAAAACGAATGAGAACGGAATTTCTAGGTTCTAGAAATTCCGTTTACTTAAAGGAGGACCGACCATGGATGGATTTGTTAACTTCATTCAAGGATTTTTAGATTTAGGTGCAACGGTTATTCTACCGGTTGCCATTTTTATTCTCGGATTAGTATTTGGACAAAAACCGGGTAAAGCATTTCGTTCAGGTTTAACAATTGGGATTGCTTTTGTAGGTATTTTTCTTGTTGTTGACTTGCTTGTGAATAACTTAGGACCAGCTGCTCAAGGAATGGTTGATCGGTTGGGTGTTGAATTAAACGTTATTGATGTAGGATGGCCAGCATCTTCATCCATTGCGTGGGCATCAGTCGTTGCTGCATTTATTATTCCACTAGGGCTTGCAGTAAACGTTCTTATGCTAGTAACAAAAACAACAAAAACAATGAACGTAGATATTTGGAACTTCTGGCATTATACATTTACAGCAGCAATGGTGTACGTAGTATCTGGAAACATTTTCATTTCACTACTGTCTGCTATTCTATTCCAAGTTGTTTGTTTGAAAGTAGCTGATTGGACAGCACCTATGATGAGTAAATTCTATGATTTACCAGGTGTATCCATCGCAACAGGAAGTACCATTTCCTATGCGCCTGGAATCTTTCTTGTAAAAGGATTACAAAAAATTCCTAAAGTAAAAGATTGGAATGCTGATCCTGAGTCGATTGAAAGACGATTTGGTATTTTAGGTGAATCGATGTTTATTGGCCTTGTGCTAGGTGCAACCATTGGTGCATTAGCTGGTTACAGTGTCGGTGAAATTGTGGAGATTGGTATCGCAATGGCCGCAGTTATGGTCTTAATGCCACGTATGGTAAAGATCTTAATGGAAGGGTTATTACCAGTATCTGAATCTGCTCGTGAATGGTTAAATAAGCGTTTTGGAGATCGAGAAATTTACATTGGATTAGATGCAGCCGTAGCATTAGGGCATCCGGCCGTTATCTCAACTGCACTTATCCTTGTACCAATTACGGTAGCAATGGCGGTATTACTTCCAGGAAATGCGCTTTTACCATTTGGTGATTTAGCAACGATTCCATTTATTGTCGCTTTCATCGTTGGCGCTGCTCGCGGAAATATCGTTCACTCCGTTATCGTTGGTACGGTTATGATTGCCATTTCGTTATATATCGCGACAGATATGGCCCCTCTTTTTACAACGATGGCGCAAGAAGCAAGCTTTAACATGCCTGCAGATTCAGCCATGATATCAAGTATTGACCAAGGTGGAAACATCGTGAACTGGATTATTGTTAGATTTTTCGGTCTATTTTATTAAGTGAACGGACTGCTATGAGGAGGATGAACCACTATGAAGGCACTGGTTAAAACAGATCACGGATTTGGAAACTTAGAGATACAAGAAAAACCAGAACCTATACCGGCAGCAGAACAAGTGAAGATTAAAGTACGATATGCAGGTATTTGCGGAACCGATCTTCATACGTATGAAGGGCACTATAAAGTGGGTGTACCTGTTACACTTGGACACGAATTTTCTGGAGATGTCGTTGAGGTAGGCGAAGCAGTTACATCAGTCGCTGTAGGCGATCGGGTGACATCTGAAACAACCTATTCCATTTGTGGAGAGTGTGCATATTGTCAGACGAAAGATTATAACTTGTGTAATCGACGTAAAGGGCTTGGTACACAACAAGATGGCGGCTTTACGAACTACCTCATCGCTCGAGAAGCGAGTGTGCACAAACTGCCTGAAGGTGTCGATTACAAAGCGGCATCAATGACAGAACCACTAGCTTGTACGTATCATGCCGTTGAGAAAACGGAAGTTCAGCACGGAGATATTGTCGTCGTTCTTGGTCCAGGTGCCATTGGGTTGTTAACTGCTCAAGTAGCAAGAAGTAAAGGTGCGAAAGTTATTATTACTGGCTTGAATAGTGATAAGATTCGTTTGGAAAAAGCAAAGGAACTCGGAATTGATTATGTTGTAAACATCCAAGAAGAGAACTTAAAAGACGTTGTTGATGGCATAACCAATGGGTATGGAGCAGATATTGTGTATGAATGCTCAGGAGCAGTACCTGCAGCGAAGCAGGGGCTCGATCTTCTTCGGAAAAAAGGACAATATTGTCAAGTTGGGATTTTTGCAACACCCGAAATATCGTTTGATTTAGAGAAAATTGTTCAAAAAGAGATTCGTGTGGTTGGCACAAGAAGCCAAAAACATGCAGATTGGCAGCCATCCCTTGAATTATTAAATCGAGGGGATGTCAATGCAAAAGCACTTGTGACCCACGAATATGATATCACCCAGTGGGAAGAAGCGTATCATGCCATAAAAAGTGGTGAGGCGATTAAAGTACTACTCACTCCTGTAGAAGAGGGATAACAACAATATGAAGAAGGAAGAGGAGACTCTTCCTTCTCCCATAGTGGATGGAGGAAATAAAGATGACAGATATGTTTTTAGATTTTATGCTAGGACCAATGCGAGGAATCGGTGATTTTTATTTTGAACATCAAATGGTTTTCAACACAATTGTTGTTGGGATCGCGCTGTTTGCTCTTATTCGAAAGCGTAAAGGAAAACAAGCAAAGGAGCAATCATAAAGTATGGAGTCCTTAAAATTATATGGTGTTCAAGATATTCGTTATGAAGAGGCTCCGGTGCCAACGCTTGTTCATAACGATGATGTGCGCATTAAAATCTCAACTGTTGGTATATGTGGATCAGATTTGTCTCGTTATAAAAAGCTCGGTCCATACGTTCCTGGTACGATTTTTGGTCATGAGTGTACAGGTGTCATTGTAGAAACAGGCTCATCTGTTTCGCATCTTCAAGAAGGGATGCGTGTAGCTGTTTGTCCAACCTTTCAATGTGGTACGTGTCATTATTGTCAAATCGGAGAACCGAGTAGGTGCAGTTCTTTGCATGTTGTTGGTGCCAAACAGGATGGTGCCTTTGCAGAATATATCGTCTTGCCTTCTACTCAAGTGCTCCCTTTACCAGATGAGGTTGACGACGAAACGGCTGCGCTTATTGAACCATCAGCGGTAGTAGCACACGGTTTTTATCGCACGAAGATTCAGCCTGGAGCAACGGTGGCAATAATGGGATGTGGTAGCATTGGACTGCTAGCAATCCAATGGGCAAAAATCTTTGGGGCGCGTCAAATCTTTGCGATTGATATTGATGATGAAAAGCTAGAGATTGCGCAACATATGGGGGCAGATGTGTTAGTTAATTCAAAAGAACAATCAGCTCATGAACAAATAAGAGAATTAACTGATGGTTTAGGAGTCGATGTCGCGATTGAGTCAGCAGGGTCTCCTATTACGTCAGCTCAAGTGCTGGCCCTTCCTAAAAAAGGTGGAGAAGTGGTTTATTTAGGGATCCCTTATGGGGACGTACCTATTGAACGCTTTTACTTCGAACAGATTGTCCGAAATGAGTTAAGTGTACATGGGTCATGGAATGCGCTCTCTGCCCCTTTTCCTGGACGAGAATGGCAAGCAACGATTCATTATATGAAAACAGGCGCCATAAATGGTGCCCCAATGATTAGTCACCGACTCCCCCTCAACCAAGGACCTGACGTATTTAAGAGAATGACATCAGGGGAAAAAGGCTTCGTAAAAGTTTTGTTTTATCCGCAAGGGAAGGAAAGAAGCGTTTAGTTGTAGCTGAATCGACAAGTTAGCATACTTGCAGATTTTTGCTAGGCATGTATAGGAACAGCATGTGTTAGAAGGCTTTAAAGCGGTAGAGAGTATAATCATCGTGTAGCATGGTATCTTATCGAATAGGTAAGATACTTTTTTTACCCTATAACAAGCTATGTCAGCGAAAACGATTGCACGATGCTAGTTTTTTTAAACACGTCAGCCAACAGAGCAATTGACAAAGCGTTCTGCCTATGGCATCATTAGAGCCATCTTATAAGGAAGGAAATTGGTGCCTAATACAATGAAGCAGTAATCGAATCGACCCAACGTAATGGAATAGTCAATTATTCACTCGAGTGAGAGCTGGATAGTATTTTCATGAACGTTAGAGTAGGATTCGTCTGTTTTCATAGATTAGGTTAAAAGGAATACGACCGCCACAGGAGCTTGTGGGGTAGTGTCTTTTTGGTGACTAATTTCTTACGGGCGAACTCTCTCTAACTGTATTAGAGGGGGTTTTTTATATGCTATTGCTACAAACAACAAAATTAGAAAAACAGTTCGGTGCAAGAGTGATTTTAGATAATGAACCATTATATATTTATAAAGACCAACGCATTGGATTGGTCGGTAAAAATGGTGCTGGAAAGACAACACTGTTGCATGTTCTAGCAGGATATGGTGTAGCTGATTTTGGGCAAGTGACTCGTTATGAAAAAATGGCCTACATTCCACAGCTTCATGAGCTCTCAGCTCCATTATCAGCGAGAGAAGCAAAGCAATGGCAAGTACCAGCTCATGTTCATAAAAGTGGTGGAGAACAAACACGAGCAAAAATTGCCCAAGCGCTGGAAGCAAATGCTGCCCTTATACTAGCAGATGAACCGACCAGTCATTTAGATATGGAAGGGATGAAGCAGCTTGAACAAGTATTTACCTCATTCTCAGGAGGTATTTTACTTACATCTCACGATAAAACATTTCTTAACAATGTATGTACGTCTATTTGGGAGATTGAAGATGGAAAAGTGAAAGCATACGAGGGAAACTATGATGCATATCTAGTTCAAAAGCAAAAAGAAATGGACAAAGCGCACAAAGCCTATCAATCCTATCAACTTGAAAAAGATAGGCTCTTACAAGCGGCAAAACAAGCACAGCGCCGTTCTGATCAGATTAAGAAAGCACCGTCTAGAATGGGGAATTCTGAAGCACGTTTGCATAAACGTAGCAGCGGTGTTCAGAAAGCAAAAATAAACCGGGCAGCTGAAGCGATGGTAACACGAGCGAATCAACTAGAAAAAAAAGAAAAGCCAAAAGAAGAAACAAAGATTCAGTTTGACCTAAGTCGCTTTCCTGTTGTTCACAGTAAACAAATGATTCAATTTGAAGCCTTTCAAGTATGGATAGAGGGACGGCTGCTGAAAGAAGTGAATGGGGTTGTACCGGCAGGTAGTCGTGTTGCCATTATAGGAAAAAATGGGTCAGGGAAATCGACGCTTTTACAGCAAATCGAGAGTCGACAAATGACAATCGCCAAACCAGCAAAGATAGGTTATTTCTCACAGCATCAACACGATATTTTAGATGAGGAAACGATTCTTGAAAACGTAGGGAAAAACAGTCCTTATTCAGAAACATTTATTCGAACCGTCTTATCTCGCTTGGCTTTTCAACGAGAGGACGTCTTCAAAAAAGGGATTGACTTGAGTGGGGGTGAGCGAGTTCGTACCGCCTTAGCGAAAGTATTTTTAAGTAATGTGAATCTTTGGTTATTAGACGAACCAACAAATTATTTGGATCTAACGACAAAAGATTCCCTTAAAGAAGTAATGAACAAATTTCCTGGTACGATCCTGTTTGTTACACATGATCGGACATTAATAAGGGATGTTGCAACTCACCAGTTATCCTTCGATGATGAACGTGCACAGATTAAGGCAGTTAACCAAGTGGAAGAAGAATTAAAAAAGCCAGACGAGTCTTTATTAACCATTGAGTTTAAACTATCAGAGCTGTTGTCACGTTTATCAACTGTTACCGATGAGACTGAGAGGAATAAACTAGACCAGCAATTTCAAGAGCTGTTAAAGACAAAACGGACACTAAAAAATCAATAAGAAAGGTAGATGAGAGGCGAAGCAATGATTTATTTTGTTTCGCCTTTTTTGGTTTAACTTCGACATAATCCGGGAAAGGGTACTCACGACTTCGTTTCTAGAATTTTAGAAAAAAAGCAGGTTAAAGTCGAATTATGTCGTAAATGATTGAATTGTCGACGATTTGTAAGGGAGAAAAGCCCTACTATTCAATCCACGGTGTTTATGGCGAAAAACTCTATAAAACACATAAAAATCAAGTTTGTGAATAAGTAAACGCTTCAATATAATAAGAAGCAATCTATGCAACCTCTATCAGCATCAACACCTGAAAAAGGTGAAAAATAAAATGAAAAAGGGGTAAATAAATGAAAAAGAAAAGAATAGGTACGGGTCTAAGTCTAGTAGCGGCAATCGCCCTGCTGTCGGCATGCGGGGATGGCACTGGAAATGCAGATGAACTCTCGGTCATCACGTTTGCCGATGCAGGGTGGGAGAGCATTCGAATTCATAACGCCATTGCTCAGACCATTATTGAAGAAGGTTATGAAATGGATACGGATACAACAATGGGTTCTACTGCAGCCACTGTACAAGGGTTACGTGATGGTGATATTAATGTCTATATGGAAGTGTGGACAGATAATATTAGAGAACTTTACGATGAATCCATTGAATCAGGCGACATCATTGAAGTCTCAACAAATTTTGATGACAACGTTCAAGGTCTTTACGTGCCGACCTACGTCATTGAAGGAGATGAAGAAAGAGGGATTGAACCGTTAGCGCCGGATTTACGTCGAGTGGATCAACTTGTTGATTATCCAGACGTTTTTCCTGACCCAGAAGATTCTTCAAAGGGTCGAGTGTTGAATGCTCCAAGTGATTGGGCGATTTATGATGATATCTCTACTAAATTTGAAACATATGGACTCGGTGAGACGTTTAATTTGTTTGCTCCTGGTTCAGATTCTGGCATGGTAACAGATTTAGTGCGAGCTTATGACGCTGGCGAAGGTTGGGTTGGTTATTACTGGGAGCCGACGGGCATTACGGCAAAATACGATTTAACTTTACTGGAAGAAGATGAATACAATCAAGATCAATGGGAAGAAGACCGTTCGACTGAGTTTCCTCCAAACGATGTAACGGTTGCGATTAATCAGCATCTTCCAGACCAAGCGCCTGATGTCGTTGAATTTCTTGAAAATTACGAAACGAGCAGTGCCTTAACGGAAGAAGCTTTATTGTACATGGAAGAAGACGGATTGACGGAAGAAGAAGCAGCCATGCGTTGGTTGGAAGAGCATGAAGACGTATGGACAAGTTGGTTACCAGAGGATATCGCTGAAAAAGTAGTAAATGCGATTAAATAAAAAAAGCGGCTAGCTGTGCGCTAGCCTGCTTAGTGTTTTGAATTTTCCGAAACGAGGTGAATGGATACACCGACGTGTATCGTAAGACAATGAACAATTTTCCAGATATTCGTTTGAATCTAGGGGACTATATAGATGCATTTATTAGCTGGTTAACAGAAGCTGGTGCAGGTGTATTTGATTTTATTTATTTTATAAGCGTGAATACTATTAACGGTATTAATGATTTCCTCGACTTATTTCCATGGTGGTTATTCATATTCATTGTTATTGCGCTTGGCTGGTTTTTTCAGAAATGGAGTTCTGGTCTCATCTATGGTGCTTTTATTTTTATCATCGGAGCATTCGGGCTATGGTCTGAAATGATGACGACTTTAGCTATCATAATAGCCGCTGTCTTAATTTGCTTAATTATAGGAATTCCACTCGGTATTATAATGGCTTTTAGTAATCGTTTTTCAATCGTGATGCGTCCTATACTTGATGCCATGCAGACGATGCCAAGTTTTATTTATTTAATTCCAGCAATTTTCTTTTTCGGACTTGGAAATGTGTCCGCTATTTTCGCAACGATTATTTATGCAGTACCGCCAGTTGTGCGTTTAACTGAGTTGGCTATTAGAGGGGTTAGTCCTTCGATGGTTGAATCTGCTCAATCATTTGGCTCTTCAAAAGCTCAAACATTATGGAAGGTTCAGCTACCGCAAGCCGTTCCAACGATTATGGCTGGTGTAAATCAGACGACTATGATGGCACTAGCGATGGTCGTCATTGCCTCTATGGTTGGTGCAGGTGGATTAGGTGCGCAAGTACTAGTAGCGATCAATCGTGTTGATATTTCACTAGGTGCAGAAGCAGGACTTAGTATTGTGTTTCTTGCGATTATCATTGATCGAATGACAAATGGATTTGCAAATAAAATTCAAAGACATAGGAGAGTGACGTCATGACCATCCAAATTTCACTTAAGAATGTCTCGAAAATCTTTGGGCCAAAACCAAAATCTGTGATTCCTATGATTAAACAAGGAATGACAAAGGAAGAAATACTAGCAAAAACAAATCATACCGTTGGTGTTTATGATGCTTCTATGGATATAAAGAAAGGAGAGACCTTTGTCATTATGGGTCTTTCTGGGAGTGGGAAATCGACGCTCATTCGATGTTTCAACTTATTAAATAAACCTACTGATGGCGAAATTGTCTTAGATGGAGAAAACATTGTCGCTTACTCGAACAACCAATTAAAAAAAGTGCGACAAAACAAAATCGCAATGGTTTTTCAGCATTTTGGACTGTTTACACATCGAACAATCTTATCAAATGTCGAGTATGGATTAGAAATCAAACAAATGCCTAAAGCAAAAAGGCGCGAAATTGCCTTGAAAAATATCGAATTCGTAGGATTAAAGGGGTATGAAAATAAGTACCCAGATGAGCTATCAGGAGGCATGCAGCAACGGGTAGGTCTTGCCCGAGCATTAACAAATGATCCTGACATCTTATTGATGGATGAACCATTTAGTGCACTTGACCCACTCATTCGGAGAGAGATGCAAAGTGAACTTCTCGATATTCAAGAGCGTCTTCAAAAGACAATTATTTTTATAACCCATGATGTAAACGAAGCATTTAAAATTGGTGACCGAGTCGCCGTCATGAAAGATGGGAAAGTGGTTCAAATTGGCACCCCAGAAGAAATTATGGAAAGCCCTGCAAATGACTATATTTCCGAGTTCATAAAAGACATTGACCGTTCAAAAGTGTTTCAAGCCTCACATATTATGATGAAGCCAAACGCGATGGTTTCTGTAGAAGATGGTCTAAATGTGGCAGTAAAAGAAATGAAGCGGAATGGACTATCAAGCGTTTTTGTTGTTGACGATCGTCAGCGCTTAAAAGGTATTCTTACAATTGATCAAGCCATTAAAGGCATTAAAGAAAAGAAAGCTTTAAGTGACGTCATGTCAAAAGAGATTCAAAAAGTAACCAAAGATTGCTATGTGACAGATTTAATTCCCAAAGCATTAACCTCCGCTTTTCCATTGGCGGTTGTTACCGAAGAAGGACAATTAGAAGGGATTATCCTACGAGTGCATGTATTGTCAGGACTAATTTCTGAAGAAGTAGATGAAACAGAAGAGTACCATCCAAAAGAAGAATTAAGTCCGGTATAAGAGCTAAACAGCGTGTTGAAGGGGACACGCTGTTTTTAATTTGCTAGTTAACTTTTTTTTTCATTACAGATACGGTACAACGTGAAATACAGATGGTTTCTCCTTCTTCATTCGTTAGTTCAATATGCCAAACCATTGTGGAGCGCCCTTTGTGAAAAGGAGTGGCCGTGGCAATAAGTAAACCGTCAGTCATAGTACGAATGTGATTCGCATTTATTTCCATACCAAAGCAAACATGAGTATCCTGATCAATGTTAATAGCTGTAGCAATGGAGGCGGCTGTTTCGGCAAGAACAACAGAAGCACCACCGTGGAGAACCCCATAGGGCTGATGCACATTTGGTCCCACTGGCATTGTCATAACGACTTTATCAAGGGAAACCTCCTTATGTGTAATGCCAAGGTGCTCAATTAAGGTATTCTTCGCATGCTTGCTTAGCTGTAAAAGTTGATCGTCAGTAAAAGTAGTCATGTCTAGCCTCCATTCAATTAATAAAGCGTTTACATTTAAGTATACAAAACATTGCTCTATGAAGAAAGAGGTTAAACGATTTGGAATTACGCACCAATAAGTTTCAATTGATTCGATCAAGAGCGATTGTGAAAAAACCACAAGAATCTCGAAACATAACAGACTCGTGAATTCACTAAGGGAGTCGTTTTATAGGTAAGGCCTTAATCTTTTTTGTAGCAAGGTCATCACTGTGAAGGAATGCTGTTCTGTTCTTCATCTTACGGTAAAAAAAGAAAGGTGAACAGCCTTCATGATATGCTCTCTCCAACGTTATCACTTCAGTATCAGAGTGGCAGTTCATAGGGCCAATTCGCCTTTCGTTCCGTCACATACTTGTATGCCTAATTACCGGCTACAGTATTTTCTAAGATGGTAATCGTTCCGTTTGTTCCATCGACTCGTACATTCGCGCCGATAGGTAACGTTCCTTTATAATAATTATGTGCCGATTGAACATTCGTAACAAGAGGTTTGCCTAAAGGTACAATAAAGGCATCAATTAAATCTTGGTAACTTGTATTATAGGATACTGGACAATCCGTACATGTACCCATCAGAATAGCTACACAATCCTCAAATTTTCCTGCTGCTTCTAAGTGAGCTAAATAGCGATAAATCGTATTCGTTGCTTCGTGTGTATCTTCAAGGAAGATCACTTTTCCCCTCGTGTTTATTTCATAAGGTGTGCCTAACGAATCAACAAATGACGTTAGATTACCTCCAACTAGTTCACCTGTTCCAACTCCACCGACCTTCCCTTGTAAGGGTATTCCAGGCGGGTTAAGGAATCGGTAGGGGGCATTGCCGTTCATAGTCGCTGAAAAGAATTGATCAAAATTATATGAAGGGGTACTATCACGAAAATCAATCAGAAGTAACCCTTGAAACGTAATAAGGTCTACATACTGGTAGATGGCATTTAAAAGGATCGTTATATCACTGTAGCCAGAAATAATCTTAGGATTATCACGAATTTCTGTGAAATCAAGATAAGGGATAATACCTGCGACGCCTACACCTCCTCGCGTCGGCAAAATCCATTTTACGTCTGGGTTTAACACCATATTCATAAAGTCATTCGCTCTACTCTCAGCAGACCCAGCTAAAAACCCTGTTCGATTGAACACGCTCTCTCCTAAAAGGGTGTTAAAGCCAAGCTGCTCCAAATAATCAACCCGAGTACGAATGGTGTCAGCTGAAAGTGGGCTACCTAACGTTACAATTCCTACCGTATCACCTTGATTGAGTTGCGGCGGCGCAATGCTCATGTATTGTTTCCCCTCCTCGTATCGCTTCTATAATGAAGTATATGGATAGAGAGAAGAAATAGACAGACAAAATCAGGTTATGAAAGCCTATTTTGTCTTTTGCGGAAAAAGGGTGTATGACCATGAATAGATCATATCGGCGACAAAAACAATTCCCCATATCATGGAAATACTATAAATGGTTTCATTAGGGTAAGGTGTAGCATCAATAGGTGTATCACCGTTAAGCCAGGACCAATTTTGAAGATAAGAAAAGGCTTCGAGGATTGATTCTGTTCCTAATGAAAAGAAAATCATTTGTGCACTTAAGAAAACAACGATATGAATAAAAGCAGTATGTCGATAGTGCTTTGCTTTGTAGAATGGGTCTTTTTGTTTTTCAGCTTTGCGATTATCGTCAGCTGTCAATAGATTTACTCCACGCCACTGACCAATTTTTTTCTTCATCCAACGATCAAGTTTTCGAAAATCTTGATACCCAAAAGTAATGGCGTAAAGAACAAAGATGGTAATAATAATCTGTAGAGAGGAAATTTCTCCTGTTTCTCGATAAAGTAGCCAAGCCAGTATCGCTTCTAAAATAGTCATAAGAATAAATAAAAAAATAAAGGTGTTGCTAATCGTTTTACGGTTAAACCAATACCGTGTTAAACCGAATAACAGCAAACAGAGTAAAGAGAGAACCTCTAAAGTAATAAAAATAATTCCTCCATAGTTCAAAAATACATTCATTCCCAAATAATTCCTTTCATGTTGTTAACCAACCTTTCTCATTTGCTTTTTGCGCAGCTTCAAATCGATTCGTTGTTTGTAATTTTTGCATAGCAGTAGATAAATAATTTCGGACGGTACCAATAGACAGAAAGTGTTCTTTTGCCATCATTTCGGTCGTTTTTCCAATCAAAATGGACGATAGTAGTTGTTGTTCCCGCTCTGTTAGAGGATTGTGTTGGAGTTGAAACAACTGCTGGTGAAGCGCTTGTGAAATAACGGTATCGCCCCTATACACCCGACGTATGCCATCAACAAGGTCTTCAATCGCTTCATCTTTTAGCAAATAGCCATTTACACCAATCCGCATGGCAGATTCAATATAGCCTGCACGAGAAAAAGTGGTAAGTAACGCAATTTTACCGTTAAAACCGATGTCTTTCAGTTTAGCTGCTGTTTCAAGACCTGTTCCTTCTGGCATTTCAATGTCCATCAAGAGAACATCTACCTCTTGAATGATGGGAGATGCTAGTACCTCTTTTCCTGTCCTAGCTTGACCAATTACGTTCATATCGGTCTCTAAATGAATGAGAGAAGTTAACGCATCCCTCAGAATCGTTTGATCCTCAGCAATAAAAATTCGAATCATAGAGCGTTCCCTCCTTTATCAATTATAGGCAAGAATAGCGTGATCGTAACACCATTTCCTATGGTATGTTGATTCCATTCGCTTCTCCCATTAACGAACGCCATTCGTTCTTGAATAGATTGAATACCTGTGCCATCAAGATCTCGTTCTTGCGACATTCCAACGCCGTCGTCTTTTATTTCACACGTCAGGGTAGCATCTTTTAGTGAAAAATGGACATGAACGCGATCGGCTCGACTATGCTTGTAACAATTTAACAGAGCTTCTCGAATGCTAAGCGCTAGCATGGATTCCGTTACTTCTGATAACTGGGGAATGGAGTGCTGACCAGTAATGAAGTAGTTGATATAGGTTCCTTTGAAAAGGGATTTACCGTGCTGTAGTTCATCTTGAATGCGTATGTGCTTTAATTCTGAGACTACCTCCCGTACTTGTTTAGAAGCACCCTTTATTTCCTCAAGCACAGCTTTCATTTCAAGTTTTGCTCGTTTCGAGTCTTGATCCATTAGTCTTATGGCTAGCTCACTTTTAAATTTAATCACAGCCATGGTATGACCAAGCGTGTCATGGAGATCCCTTGCTATTCGGTTTCGTTCTTCTTCTTTTATTAGAGACTCGATTTCTTTATTTACAACAGCTAGATCCCTCTCCAAACTTTGTGTACGCTTAATCATTCGAATAACGTATGGTAATGCAAGCTGAAGAAAGAGAAAGGGGAAGAACATGGTTGTAAGAAAAGCAAAAGGATCCCCATAGGAAATGCTAGATACAGTTACATAACTCAATACCAATCCGATTTGGGTAAGCAAAACATAGGGTGTAATCTTTACATTCCCGCTGGCATCTGAAAAAACAAATAAGTAAATAAGCAAATTGGGGGTTGTTTGAATAGCTAAAAAGGTGAACAGCAAAATGCCTAGCAAACTACTTAGAACATGTAGCCACTTCTTGAAGTTCAATGTGATAACGTATAAGAAGAGGATGAGGATAAAGGCAAGTAGTCGAATGAAATAAGAAAGTTCAGACTCAGCTTGAAGCAAGATAAACAATAAAAAAGCAAAGACACTTAAGTCCAAAAAAAATAGTTTAAGCTGATTACGTGGATAAAAAAACAAAAGCAAGCCATCCTCTCTCGGTCATGATTAACTCCTTTTAGTATAGCTTGAATATAAGTGTAGAATGTAGCTTTTACCGATACTAGACATGGCTGTCATCAAAAATAAATGACAACTGTCATTTTGGTTGTTGAAATGAATGAATGTTATGAGAAAATAAAAACAAAAACCTTGTTGAACAAATAGGTCAACAAGGTTTACGAAAAGTATATGGGGTCAGAGATAAACGGTTCATGCTTGATGAAATGGCGATCTAAAAAGTTTAATACACGTTCCTCGTATTCATTTTCAAAATGAAAATAACTACGGATATGTCCGCCTTTTTCCGGTAGCCAAAGTTCGCTTCCTGAAGCACTCCGATGAATGGCTTCGGATTCCGAATACGGAATGGCTCCATCTTGCATTGAGTGAATAAGAAATAACCCTTTATCTTCTGGATACGACTGAGCGGCGTACAAAGGAGTTACGTCAGTTGGATTAAACCCAGGGACCATCACACCAATGGCACGGGTCGTTCCTGTTGCAAATGATTTTGGTAGGCCAGTCCAGTATTGAAAACTTTCAGCAGCATACTCACTTAAGTTGGCAAAGGGAGAGTCCGCAATTACCGCCTTCACTTGTTCAGACTCTGCTCCTGCCATAATCGAAGTGACAGCGCCCATAGACCAACCCATTAAGGCAATATCCTCGATTTCGTATGTTTCACTTACATAGTCAATGGCGCTTAATAAATCTGTCTTTTCATTACCGCCAAATGTTGTAGGTGCTTGCTCAGACATACCTGAATTTCGAAAATCGAACATAAACACGTGGTAGCCTTCTTTATTTAAACGACTGGCTAATTGCAGGGGACTAAACGGCATTTCAGTACGATTGTATCCATAACCGTGAGCAAAAATAACAGCTTTATCCGTATTAAAAAGGGAATTATGCTCAGATGGAATCCACCAACCACTTAATGAAATGTGGTCAAATTTATTCGAGAATTGAACTTCCTCATAGGCAAGGTCGTAATGACTAGGATTGCTTTCAAGGAGTCGAATTGCTGGATTCGTTGCTTTATAGCCAACGAACATAAGTGCCCCAGCCAATAGGACGAGTAAAGCCGCAAAGGTGGTGACAGCGTTCATTAGCCAACTTTTGAAATTGAGGCGTTTCTTCATCCTTTCCACTCCCTAGGTGTAGTTCGTTCTTTAGATGGTTTAGAGATAACCAGTTTACTAGTTTGGATTGTAGCATTATTATACGTGCTACGAAAGTTGATTACAAATGCTATCAAACAAATCAATTGTGAGAGAACCTGCTTTCTAGCGATAAGAGCGTGAAATTACAATTTAGTAACAAGAAGAAATGGAGTGAACGATCCGATGAATCTTCAAGAAAGTACGAAAAGACAAGTAAATGATAACGAAAAACCTAAGCACAACATACAGGAAAAGCCGGCTCAGCAGAACCGATCCAATCGAACAACTCAACAGGGGTTGAAATTAGAAAGACTTCGTCAAGATCACGAAACAACATTGTATCAGTTTGAACAAACCAATCGCACTTATTTTGAAACGATGGTACCGAGTAGGGGAGAAACCTTTTATCAGAAAGAAGCCTTTCGTAAAAGCTTAGAGGAACTGATAAAGGAAGAGGAAAGTGGGCAGGGCCTTTTCTATCTAATTTTCAATAAGGAAGGAGCACTTATTGGCCGTCTTAATCTAACGATAAATGGTGAAACGGCAGATGTAGGGTATCGAATAGGAGAAGCTTTCTCAGGTCGAGGTTATGCGAAAAAAGCCCTTGCGCTAGGAATGGAAGAAGCGCAGAGCCATCCTTATTTACAAAAAGTGACAGCAAAGACGACTTCAGCTCATGTAGCGTCTCAAAAAGTGCTAGTGAAAAACGGGTTTCATGAAATAGGACGTGACAACGAATCATTTATGTGGAAAGGAAAGGCACAACAGTTTGTTTACTATGAGCGATCAGTCATCTAGCTCAAGTCGTCTCAAAAAAAATGGATGGGCTCGTTACGTTGAACGAACCCATTCGTCAATGATGGTAGGAAGGTCACTTAGCTCACTATTACTATGAGTGACACCGTTAAGATAGTAGAACGTTGAAGGGTCAATCGTTGTTCTAGGGGGTGAATGAATGATAATCGGCTTATTCGTTGCAAGAGCAAGCCCTAATTCCACATGGCTTCCTTTTCCGGCAGGTAACAGTAGGATAAAAAAACGAGCACGTTCAACAGCTTGCTTTTCAAGCTCGCCGATCGTTTTTAACTCCTGAGCTTCTGAGGCACGCTGATGCTGAGTCCAATCGTATGTTTGTGTATAGCCAAGTTTCTGTAATGAAGTAGCTAGCGTGCGGACAGCTTCCACGTTTCGAAACGATGATGCAATGTAAAATGTCATCAAAACACCCTTTTTAAACTAATTTTAGCTGTCGTCGTAAAGGACGTCAATGTGGAAAGGTTTAATTCATCAGATCATTACAAACTCATGAAGACTGCCAATAAATAGAACGAGGCACATACGTATAGCCTTCCATTAACCTCCGAGACGTTCGTGCAACTGCAGCTTGCTTAATGATTGGCTCTTCATATTCTTGTTCTTCCACTTTTGCTGAAAAGCCCATCGTGCCAGAAGGATGACCAATCGTTATATTGGAGGATGATGTAGTATGATTCACATCTGCTACGACAGTCCCTTTCAACTGTGAGGCAATAGCTGTGCATAGACCACCGGTAACAGGAAAAGCATGATGCATTTTTTGCATAGACATGGCACGGCTAACAAATGAAATCCCTTCTTTTCGAACCATTTGATTGGTTGTGGTTTGATACGCACATGGTTCATGAACTAAGATCAGCTTGGGGCTTGCCGGTGTAACCGCTGTTGCTTGATCTCTCTTTTGGACAAATCCGAGCAATCTGGCACCCTCGCTTCGAATTTCTTCAAGCTGGTGAAGTTGCTCGACGGTTAATTGTGACGGTAGTTCAGTTCCCTTTAAACCAATGGATTGTGCATGTAAAAAAACAACAGCGGTCGTCACATCGAGTATACTTACTTCGACATCTCCATATGAAATAGAGAGCGTGTCTTTCCGATTGCCAGTTGGAAACAGCGAGCCTGTTACAGCTCCTGCTGCGTGCTCAAACTCAAGCAAAATCTGGGCTCCAGTACCAGGAACACCGTCAATGGAGAAATCCCCTGTAAAAACGGATCGTCCATTAAAGACAGGAACATGGGCTATGATAACTTTATTTGTATTCGTGTTATAGATGCGAACCTTCGTAATCGGTTCGACTGGAGGAACTAGCCCTTCATCGATGGCATAAGGACCAACCCCGCTCAAAATGTTTCCACAATTTGTCCCGTAATCAATTGTCTTTGTGCCAATCCCCACCTGTCCAAATGTATAAGCAATATCAGCATCCGCTCTTGTCGAGACGGATACCATTGCGAATTTGCTTGTTAAAGCATCTGCCCCACCTAATCCATCTATTTGACGTTCATCATTTCCATAGATAGAAAGAATGACTTGATCACGCACAACGGGATTGCTAGGTAGTTCATGTTCTAATATATAGACACCTTTACTTGTGCCTCCTCGTATGATGGCTGCACGGATACGTTCAAACTCTCTCACATCTATCACTCCTTAAAAACCTAGAATATTTGTTGGCCAATAAACGCCGAGCAAGCTGCTGGCAGTGGAAATGGCGACAAGCACACATACTACAGAGATGATCGTTTTCCACCAAACCATCGTTGTTTCGATGAGCAAAAAGCTAAGAATAAACAAACTGGTTGCGATAAACATACCAAAGACGTAAATAACGCCAATATAACCAACAATCCAGCCGATGTATCGTAACGGTTTAATAAAAGAAATCCGTTCATGCTCGGTGCGATTTTTATTGTAGTGAATGAGTAAAACGATAAGATAAATGATGGACAAAATGGTTCCAGCCACCGACACATAAAGTGGAAAGAATTGTGCTAGTCGAGAAAATCCTAAAGCGAGAATAGCGGCACTACCAAAAACGATGCAGAGAAATAGCGTAAAGATAATGTTCAAGATGTCTTTATTCATAGCGACATATTTCCCCCTTTTGACTCAACCGATTTACTAAACCGTTTCATTAACATTCCTCCGGTTAAGAGGAAAGCAATAACAATGCCAATGCCTATAACAATAGGGTTTGTAAGCCATTCCCAACCATAGCGCTCAATGGAAATCCAGTAGTATCTTTCAGCTGAAATCGCAAGTACGAACCCAATTAGTAATGGGGGCCTTGGCCAGTCTAAAATGGTCATCATATAGCCTAGAAGGCCAATAGCGATAAAGACGATAATATCGCCCCATGAGAAATTAGACTGATAAGCACCTAGAATAAGCAAGACAAGTAAAAACGGCACAATCTTTTCACTCGGAATAAAACTAATTTTGGATATAGGTCGTATTAAAGCCATGCAAAGTAACGCCCCGAAAATATTTGCGAATACAAGTGTCCATACAATGGATAAAGTGACAGGCAAGTCGGCACCAAGCATTCTTGGACCAGCTTCTAGCCCCATAAGAGTTAAGCCACCTAAAAGGATGGCGGTTGTCCCTGATCCAGGTATTCCAAATAATAGGGTAGGTACTAAGGAGCCTCCTTCTTTCGCATTGTTCGCACTTTCTGGCGCAATCACTCCTCTTATATCCCCTTGACCAAATGTATTGTTTTTAACGGTTTTTTGAGCAGCACCATAAGCAATCCAGTCGACAACACTACCTCCAAGACCAGGAACAAATCCAATTAATGTGCCAATAACGGCACTACGAAAAACTAAGAACTTATTTCGAAGAGAGTCCATAACGCCTTTCATAATCCCGCCTTTGATGGGTCGATTGCTCGTAATGCTTCCTTTACTTGAAAGCATTGTGATCATAATTGGAAAAGCGAAAATAGCAAGAGCAACCACAGGTAATGAGACACCGTTTGATAAATACAAAGAACCAAATGTATAGCGGTATTCGGCAACGGCAGGTGCGCTTCCAATGGAGCCTATCAAAAGGCCGAGTAAGCCAGAGATAATGCCTTTAATTGGTGACTTTCCGGCGAGTAATCCAGCCATACTTAGGCCAAGCATCGTTAACATAAATAATTCTGGAGAGCTAAAAGCCGATATTAATGGGCGGGCAAAAGGGATCATTAAATATAAAGAGATGCCACCTACAACTCCACCTACCATTGAGCAAAAGAAGGATGCTCCCATAGCTCTAGAAGCCTGCCCTTGTTTCGCTAAAGGGTAGCCATCCATAATCGTTGCCTGAGAACCTGACGTACCAGGGATACCAAGTAAGATAGAAGGAAATGTATCACCAGTGTGAACAACGGCGACCATACCGATTAACAAGGCCATACCAACAAAAGGATCTAATCCGAATACGAAGGGAAGGAGCAAAGACATTCCTACGGTTCCGCTTAATCCTGGGAGTAATCCGACAAAGATACCAATAAAAATGCCTAAGAACATAAAACCAATTCGTGATGGGTGCAAAACAATTAGTAACGCTTCCCAAGCAGCCTCTAGCATGAACAGCACTCCTTTTATAGACGATTAACATCGACGTCATAATTTTCTAACAAAAATTGTCGTACCCAATTAACTGTACTCTCGTTGACGTCTAGCATCGCGTTAATGCGATCTTGTAAATCGTCTCCAATAAACGGTTGATAGTTCTCTAATATTTCTTCTGATTGCGCTTGAAACTGTTCATCTTCTATTAATGAAATCATGGAGGAGTGAAGCTCTTTTTTATGAGCTTCTGGTGCATCATCATGAACCCAAACCGCCTTTTGTAAAGTAAATCCGGCACCGACAAATTGTTTATATGCTTCCCATGCTTCACCAGTAGGAACTTCATCATGTAATTCAATATACAGCTCTTCAATGGTAGGTAAATCAGGGAACTGAGGATCGCGGATAAGATCGCCATTTTCATCAATTTGACCAAGACTATAAAGGGGAACCGCTCTACCCTCTTCAACAAGCGGCACAACATTTCGGTTGTAGGCAGTTGTTGTCTGATAATCAATATTGCTTTCTCCTTGTTCAAAAGCTACACGTGAAGGACCTTTCCCTTCATAGCCAAGCACGGCTTTTACATCTAAATTTAGGACCTCGAAAGAAAGAAGGGTGATAAGATCTAAACCAGTTGGAGACATTCCTGCATAAAAAAGTTCTCCTGATGTCTCAACAAGTTCATGCACACCTTGAGAGGCTTTTTCTGGATTGGTGTAAACAACGCCACCTGATGGAGAGCCAATAATCGGCGTCATATTCGATAAATCGTATTGAACCGATCCTTGACCGAGAATATAAGGAATATGGGACGATCCACTCGTTGTTAAAATGTTTCTGCCATTTGGTTTACGAGTTTGTGCATATTCGTTCGTACCTGTAATGCTTCCTCCTCCAGGGATATTCTCAACTTGAACACGAGGAGAGCCACTAATATGTTCCGAGAAATAGGGGGTCATAAACCGAGCAAATACATCTGTTCCTCCTCCAGCTTGAAAGGGAACAACAAAGGAAATAACACGATCCTCGTATAAAGAGCCGGTTGTTGTTTGTTCACTTGCATCGTTTGCTTCAATGGTGTTGCACGCGGTAAAGAATATGCAGGATGAAAAAATAAAAAATGATAGGTGTTTTGTCTTCATAGCTGTAACCCCCTTGAATTGGTTCTTGAATCGAATTGTAAGCGATTGCAAAACATAAGTAAAATAGTTGTATTTTATAAAACACTATAAAATTTTTCTATGAACGGTATAATGAGGACAATTTAAAAGAGGAGTGAATGTGGTGGATCAAAAAGATTGGCATCTTATACATGAGCTTTATAAGAATAAAAATATTACAAAAACAGCTGAAAAATTATTTGTTTCACAGCCATCGATTAGCTATCGATTAAAACGCATTGAGCAAGATCTTGGGGTTTCGCTTTTCTTTAAAACAAAAAAGGGGATTGGATTTACATCAGAAGGCGATTATTTGGCACAGCAAGCACGTGAAATGATTCAATCGTATCAACAAATGAAAGATCAACTACTGAATATGCAAAATGAAGTGAGTGGTACGTTAAGAATCGGTGCCTCTAGTAATTATGCACAATATTTACTTCCACAAATGTTGAAAGCGTTTTCTGATCAATATGAAAATGTCCGTTTTCAAGTTCGGACAGGCTGGAGTACCCAGATCCTTGATCTGTTGCAAAATGATGTTGTTCATGTAGGTATTCTTCGTAATGATTTTTCTTGGCCTGGTATTAAGTTGCTCTTGAAAGAAGAACAGCTCGCGCTTATATCAAAAACGAAACTAAAAATAGAAAGTCTTCCGATGCAACCGTATTTAAGTTATCGAACGGATACTTCACTAACGGAGTCCATTAAATCTTGGTGGAATGACCGCTTTGAAGACCCACCCTATACAGAGATGGATCTAGATCGGTTTGAAACGTGCAAAGAGATGGTGAAACAAGGGTTAGGATACTCTATTGCTCCAATGATTTCTTTATCTGAAAAGGATCAACTGTACATTAAACCGTTACATTTTAAAAACAAGAAGCCTGTTATTCGCCGTACTTGGTTGCTTGCTAGTGAAGAGGCTTCAAGATTAGCGGTTGTGGAGCGCTTTATTCAATTTATACAGACGATGGAAATAGATCATAAATAAATTTTATTGGAAATGCAAAAAAAATGATATTTTATTTCATGACCTAACGCTAGTAAGCTAAAAGCATGAACGAAAAAGAAGGAGGTGCTGTCGTGCTTACGTTAGGTGTATTGCACGGTGATGGAATTGGCTATGAAATTGTTGAATCTGCAAAAGCGATTGCTTCCGCGGCTGCCTTGCATGCGGGAGTAGCTGTTCAATGGAAGACGCTACAAATGGGTGAAGAAGCGATTAAACAATTCGGAACAAGTATGCCGGATGAAACGATTGCGCACCTATCTGAATTAGAAGGCTGGTTAATGGGTCCACACGATTCACTTTCCTACCCAGCTGAATTAAAAGAACTTAGAAATCCAAGTGGAGAGCTAAGGCATCATTTTGATTTATATGCCAATATAAGACCAATTCAATCAAGTCCATTTGTACGTGGGATGATTGACGAAGCCGATCTTGTTATTTATAGGGAAAATACAGAGGGTTTTTACGTTGATCGAAATATGTTCCAAGGAGTAGGAGAAATGATGGTGACCCCAGATGTTGCTTTGACGACAGGGGTGTTTACTAGAAAAGCAATCGAACGAATTGCCCATGCGGCGTTTCAAAAAGCTCAGCGCCGACGTAAAAAGGTAACGATTGTGCATAAGGCAAATGTAATCAAATTAGGGAGCGGGTTCTTCCTGTCTCTTTGTCGGGAAGTTGGTAAGCAGTACCCTGACGTTAAAGTGGATGATTATCATATTGATGCGATGTGTGCGCACTTAGTTAGACGTATGCCTGACTTTGATGTAATTGTCACAGAAAATATGTTTGGGGATATACTCTCAGATTTAGCAGGTGAACTTGTTGGGAGTTTAGGCTTAGCAAGTTCAATTAATGCAAGCGCTTCAAAAGTGATGGCTCAAGCTGCACATGGTTCGGCACCTGATATTGCTGGGAAGGGCATTGCCAACCCTATTGGGATGATTGACTCTACTGCACTGTTGTTTGAATGGCTTGGTGAACAAAAGAAAGACCGTGATTTAACTTTACTGTCTTCCATAATGCGCGAGTCAGTAACAGCCACATTGAAAGAGGGAATAGCAACACCGGATCTTGGAGGTCAAGCGACGACAAACGAATTTACCGATCATGTAATAAACCTCATGACAGAAGGGAAGATATGTAAATGAATAGAATTCATCAGAAACAACAATGGCCAGTCGTAGTAGTTGGCGCAGGGAACGCAGCTTTATGCGCAGCGATTGCCGCAAAAGAAAGTGGTCAAGATGTACTCGTTCTTGAGCGCGCGCCGAAACAAAAACGAGGCGGAAACTCTTATTTTACTGATGGTGCAATTCGAACCGCATATGGGGATTGGCATTCCTTAAAAGAAGTATTGTCTGATGACGTAAAGGTAGAAGATCGATTAATTCAAATGCCAAACTACGGAACAGATGAATTTATGGACGATCTGCAACGTGTGACAGAAGGGCAAACCGATTCTCAATTAGCACAACAGCTTGTGACGCGCTCATTTGAGACGATTAAGTGGATGAAACGCAACGGCATCCAATTTGAATTAAACGAAAATCAATATTACATGAATGGTGAAAAAAAGCAGTTCTGGGGTGGGCTCCCGTTAAAGACAACGAATAAAGGTGTTGGTCTAATTTCGTCATTGCTAAAGAGAGTAGAAGAACTAGGCATCTCGATTGCCTATAACGCTCGACTGAAAGATCTAGATAAGTCATCATCATCCCAATTTACATTGACAGTCGGTACTGAGAAGGGAGAAGAGACAATTACTGCGAAAACCGTTATTTTAGCGTGCGGTGGCTTTGAAGCAAATGCAGCAAAGCGTATGGAAGAGTTGGGTGAAGAATGGGAACATGCCATTGTTCGTGGGACGGAATATAATACAGGTGATGGCTTAGAATTAGCTTTAAAACTAGGTGCCGTAAAATATGGTCAATGGGAAGGTTGTCATGCACATACGACGGATTATTTTGCACCGGAGACAGGGGATTTTTCTAAACCTGGTGATATTTACAAAAAATCATCCTATCCATTAGGTTTAATCGTTAATACCGCTGGTGAACGATTTGTTGACGAAGGAGCAGATTTTAGAAATTACACCTATGCCAAATATGGAAAAGAAACGCTGAAACAACCGGAGCAAAAAGCGTTTCAATTGTTTGATGGGAATGTTTTTGGAAATTTACGAAAAGAATATCGGCTCGAGGAAGCCTCGGTCTATAAAGCGGATACCATTGAGGAACTAGCTCATAAAATGGGTGTTGACGGAGATGTATTAATCAAAACGATCAATAACTATAATCAAGCTGTACAGCCTGGAGAATACAATCCGGCCATAAAAGATGGCAAAGGAACGAAGGGGATACACCCGGCAAAGAGTAATTGGGCACTTCCATTTAACCAAGCTCCGTTTTTAGCATTTCCAGTTACGTGTGGGATAACGTTTACATTTGGAGGTGTAAGAACAAGTCCAAATGGTCATATTCTTAATCAACATGGAGACGAAATTCCCGGATTATTTGCAGCAGGTGAAATGATTGGAGGACTTTTTTATCATAATTATCCGGGTGGTTCCGGCTTAATGTCTGGTGCGGTATTTGGTAAGCTTTCAGGTGAGCATGCAGGAAAGTATATAAGCGAGCAATCAGTCGAAATCTAGCTTTTACAGAGGCAATTAGCGTTTTATTAGGCTAGTTGCCTTTTTTGATTAACTTGCTATCAATTCATAATGTTGAGATACTAAAAGAGTATTACTTAGAAAGGGAAATACGACATAGAAAATTCTACTGTATAGAGATATTGAGTGGAAAAACAGAACTGAAAAAAATGGTTTAAACAGAAATTGTCCGAGTCATTTATCATACGAACCATGTTATCCAAGAGACATACTCCTTCTTTTCTAGTAGAAGAGACCGCTGAGAATCTATTACTAGAGTGAATGCGTGTATGCTGAGCGAATTGAGGAGACTATTAAAATTCAAAACACTTACATGGTCACATAGCCTATGGCGAACCATTATAAAAAACGAAACGAGTGGGGGAATAGTGTGTTCCAAGAATTAAATGGATATACGATACAGTTGAAAAAAGCGCATGATTTTAGTTGGTTACAAAGCTATGGAAAGGTCTTTGCTGTCTTTGATCAACAAGACTCTGGCAATATAAGCTTTGGTATCCAATCCGGGCAAAAACGATATTTTATCAAGTATGCAGGAGCAGAAACTATTAACGGTTCGAATACAACATCAGAAGCCATTCAACAGCTAAAAGAAGCGAAAAAGGTGTACGAAGACTTGCATCATCCTACTTTAATTACGTACATTGAAGCCATTGAACGACCGAGTGGCTATGCACTTGTTTTTAGTTGGACAGACGGAGAAAATTTACACCCACATTGGAAATTTCCTCCCCCAGAAAAATATACCCATCCTGATTCACCTTTTTATCGTTCCAAGCAATTGCCATTTGAAAAAAAGCGAAAAGCGTTTATACAAATTTTGTCCTTCCACCAAATGGTTGCAAACAAAGGCTATGTATCCATTGATTTTTATGATGGGAGTTTAATGTATAACTTTAAAACAAATACAATGACCATATGCGACATCGATTTTTATTCAAAGACTCCTTATGTTAATAAAAGGGGAACGATGTGGGGATCAACGCGCTTTATGTCTCCTGAAGAGTTTGAGAGAGGGGCTAAAATTGATCAACAGACGATGGTGTATACAATGGGTGCGATGGCATTCGCACTATTTGGAGGCGAGCAAGATCGCTCAAGAGAAAAATGGGATGCTTCAGAAACGCTCTATCAAGCATCTATAAAAGCCGTGCAAGCGAATAAACGTGAGCGCTTCTCGACAGTTAAAGACTTTCTTACATGCTGGGAAAAAGAATAAGAGTGGATAACCTCTTATTCTTTCTCTTGTTCCTTTTTTTCTTCCAATGCATCTAGACGGGCAAGAATTTGATCAAGCTTCTTGTCAATTTCGTCAAACTCTGGACCGGCGCCTTGCCGCATTTCTAATTCTTTTAATTTCATGCGGTTATTAATCAGGGTAGTGATAACTGGAAATAGAATAGCAGCCAAAGGGATAAGCACCCACCAAGGAAAATCACCCATGTTGTAGCCTCCTTATTGTATGTATCCTCTATACGGGCTCCATTCAATAATGTTTCACGTTTGGTCAAAATAGTGACGAAGAAATGCTTTAACCGAGCTTGCTGTTTTCATGCCTTTCAGTGTGGTTTCTTGAAGGCCAACCGACTGTTTTGCGAGAATCGGTGACATTCCTGTTAAGATCGTATCTGTACCTACAAGCTGAATAATATCACGTAAGCGAAAAATCCCTTCAACAACGTACTCATCAAATTCCTCTAACCCGGAAACATCGACAATTAATGTTGACAAGTCTTGCTCGGAGATTTCCTTTGTAACGGTTTCAAACATATGGTCAAAGCGCGCTTTGCCAAATTCACCAACCAGTGGGATAACCGCAATGCCATTTACTAGTGGAACAATAGGCGTTGAGATTGTGTCGATCCGCTGTACAGATTCGAAGTAGTTCAATTCTATTTCTTTTTGAACCGTAACGTCTTTTTGAATGCCGATAAAGTATTTTATATCTGGTCGATCAAGGGTGACACACTCAATGTTTAATTCATTCCAAAAATAGCTTCCGTCTTTTCGATAATTTATAATTTCAACCGAGATAGATTCTTCATTGTCTATAGCTTGCCTAATTTGGTTTACTTTTTCTTGATCGGTTTCTTCACCTTGAAGAAAACGACAATTGGTCCCGAGAACATCGGTCTCTTCATACCCGGTCATATCCGTAAAGCCTTGATTTGAGTAAACGATTGGATTATCTTTTTGGGAAGGGTCTGTTACGAGCACACCTACTTTCGTCCGATCTAGCAGTCGCGTTAAAAGCTGAGATTTGTTAAACAAATAGTCCATAAGATTTCCTCAATTCTATTCAGAGTCGATAGAAACTAGTTTCCCGAAAATGAATGATTTAAACAATAGCGGATAGGAAGCACATCGATTAAAAATCATGTAAAATAGAAAAGAATGTTAGTAGAGTGAGGTACTTAAGATGAAAGACTTTTTTCAGCAAGTAAATGTTAGTGCTCAGCTTCCTAAAAAGAAAGCCGTATTTCAACTGAATCGAATGAGAATTGGGGTCCCGTTCTTTTATATAGGCATTTTGCTTATTTTTATTTGTATTCCACTGTTGGTTCAATCGTTTTCAAATAGGGAAGGGGCGTTAGGTGATTTAGCATTACCGATTTACCTAGTCTATTTTGTTTTTGTTTTCTTTCCTATTTTCTCTGGTGCCGTTTATTTGTTGATTGCTTCCATTTCCGCAATCGCTTTGTCAGTAGCAAGATTACTAGATCGAAAATTAACATTTCTAATGATGTTTAAGTTGGCTTCATTTGCTGCTACATTTCCACTTATCGGCTACGGGATTTTACTTGTACTGAATGAATCACTGGCAACACTATGGATTTGGCCAAGTGTCGTCTTTATTTTCTTTATAGTATGCCGGTCCATTTTTTACTATCCAAAGCAAAGAAAAGGATGAGGAGGGGTTGAATGATACTTCAACATACAGAAAATTGGGTGAGACAAAGGCTAGCGAAGGATACAACCGGACATGACTGGTTTCATACAGAACGAGTCAGGAATGTAGCAAAGACATTAGCGCGTGTTGAAGAGGCAGATTCATTTATTGTTGAAATGGCTGCATTGCTGCATGATACGATTGATGACAAACTTGTAGCAAATGAGGAACAAGCGATACAAGAAGTGGTGCATTTCCTAAAAGAACAACATCTAGAAAAAAAGCAAGTGGATCATATACTCGAAATTATTCAGTCGATTTCGTTCAGCAAGGGAATGGAACTACGCACGATCGAAGCGAAAATCGTTCAAGATGCTGACAGACTCGATGCAATGGGCGCAATAGGCATTGCTCGTACGTTTCAATATTCTGGTTCTAAACAGCAAGCCATCTATGACCCGGCAATTGCTGTACGTGAAGAGATGACTAAGAATGAGTACCGTAATGGAGAAACATCAGCGATTAATCATTTTTATGAGAAGTTATTAAAGCTAAAAGACAAATTACATACACATGCTGCAAAGGAATTAGCAGAAAAACGCCACCACTATATGGAACAATTCTTAACACAGTTTAGTCTTGAGTGGGAAGGAAAGGCTTAGAAGAAAGTACGTAGAAGTAGAGCGGTAACAAACGTTAATTGAAATCACATCTACCCAGTGTAGATGTTTTTTCTTGGAAACAAGCAATCATATGCTTGATCCATGGGAAGTGTTAAAGGCGGCATCGACATTGTTGAAGCCTAGTGGTTCCATTTATGCAAGCATCCCAAATGTTGGCCATATCACGATTATGGAACAATTATTAAGCGGTACATGGACGTATACAGAATCGGGATTATTAGATAAAACCCATTTTCGTTTTTTTTACAAAGGCAGAAATTTATGCACTTTTTGACAGTCAAGGGTTTGACATTATAGCCATTAACCAACTGATGAATACGGGTGAACGGGAGACTCGTTTACTTGAGCGAACGACTGCATTTCAATACATTGTCCACGCTCGAAAAAGGGAATAAGTTGATGCAATTAACGTACAGTCACACAGCAGCTAATCAACATGCTATCTATTTTATGGATGGATCCATTTCAAGCGGCTGGCACTACCAGATTATGACGTATCAGGAAACTCAGTCTGTTCCAGTTCGGCTCTATTGGGATATCGAGGGAACGTTTCAACGAGATCATAGTGAAGAAGTGGGCTTATTTGATTGCGCAAAAACAGATGTACATGTCTTTCCATGCTATATAGCACCACAAACGAGAGGAGGCACTATTCCTCTCGTTTTGTATGGTCTGAAAAGTCTTCTTCTTTTTCTTCACTATGGGCGATTGTTTCTTTTTGTTCTTTTGTATAGCCATCTCTATGATCGGCTTGATTAGGGTCTGAGTGATCATCTCGTTCTTGTTTATCTTTATCACGATTTTGCATCGTTTTTTCTTGAGAGCTCGTGTAGGAACGCTCTTCATTCTTTAAATAATCTGAACGCTGACCGTGCCAAATCAAGTCAAAAATGGCTCTTCCGTTTGTTGGTTGCCCATCTGGTAGGTAAACAGGTATAAGATCAAAAAATACAAAATAAAAGATATAAAACATGAAGGTACTCCAAAACATATTGTCAGGAATGATTTGTGCCGCTAAGAGTGAGTTTACAATCACAGCTATAATGGTGCTTGATAAAATAGGCGACGCGTATATAAACCCATGCCAAAAACGATTTTTTGGGTTAAGCTCCTCATACTCCATCCAACTATACATAAAAAAATAACGGCGTACCTCGATGGTCTTTAATGAGAAAAGCTTGGGGCCACTTCCAACGACCAATTTTTTATTTGAAGCTCCTAGTAAAACCGCGGTTAAGTAGTAACCTGACTCACGAATAATGGTTACAATAGGTAAAATAATGATTGCAGACATGATCAACTGTGCAAGGTCAATGAATGTAAACATTATACTGTACTCCTTTCATTAGTGCCTTTACTAACGTACCCGAAAGAGAGTGAGAGCAATCTTCTTTTTTTAAAACCAAAAATTAGTCCTTTCTTTTCGGCTGCAACAGTGGCAAAATAGAAAGGAATCTACTGACAGTGGCTTTATGAAATCGATTTCATTTATTGGAGAGAAGGGGTAGCTTGGAACAAACAGCCATTACGGGACGTAAACGGTTTGGCTTAGCCTTATTGCTTGGGACATTGGCAGCCTTCGGGCCGTTAACGATTGATATGTACTTGCCTAGCTTTCCTTCTATTGCATCAGACTTACATGCCCCAGCTTCACTTGTGCAGTTGAGCTTAACTGCTTGTTTATTAGGATTAGGGGCAGGTCAGCTTGTGGTTGGACCTATGAGTGATGCAAAAGGTAGGAAAAAGCCGCTTGTTATTTCAATCTTTCTTTATGTCCTCGCTTCTCTAGCGTGTGCGCTTGCACCTAATATAGGGACGTTAATTGTGGCAAGATTTATGCAAGGCTTTACTGCTGCTGCTGGAATTGTTATTTCCCGGGCAGTCGTTCGTGATTTATTTAATGGAAGAGAATTAACAAAGTTCTTTTCTCTATTAATGCTCATTAATGGATTGGCACCTATTTTAGCACCTGTTTTCGGAAGTGGCGTGCTACTAATACCGGGAGCAAATTGGAACTGGATTTTTATCTCTTTAGCTCTACTTGGTCTTATCATTGTGCTCATTGTCATCAATCGATTAACAGAAACATTGCCATTAGAAAAGCGGACACAAAGTAGTATAGGTCATACATTGCGGACATTCAAAAGCTTACTCTCAGACCGAGCATTTATGGGGTTTGCGTTTACTCAAGGCTTAATGATGGGTGGTATTTTTGCCTATGTATCAGGAACCCCATTTGTATATCAAGGAATTTACGATGTGTCACCGCAAGTGTTTAGTCTATTATTTGGTGTGAATGGTCTTGGAATTATTGTAGGCACTCATTTAGTTGGTAGGTATGCAGGTATTATTCCTGAACGTTCATTTTTACGCTTTGGCTTAATAACAGCTACTCTTGCGAGCAGTGTCTTACTCATTATGACCATAATAAATGGCCCGTTATTTTCAATTGTTGTTCCTATTTTCTTGTTCGTATCAATGATCGGAATGATTGGGACAACGTCGTTTTCATTAGCGATGGAGTCACAAGGTGGCAGAGCTGGTAGTGCTTCTGCATTACTTGGATTATTACCTTTTGTAATTGGTGCTATAACGGCACCACTTGTTGGTATAGCTGGTGAAGATACGGCTGTACCAATGGGGGTCATTATGTTCCTTTCTAGCATCTCTGCTTTGGCGGCTTTCTATTTGCTAGCTAAAGGAGGAAAAGACGAACAGGAAGCGAATGAGAGAATGGAATGAGGAAGAGGCAGGAGGATGGCGTACATCCTTCTGCCTTTTTCATTTTAGAAGCATGTCTAGTTGCTCCGTTATTTCATAGATTGACTATTCTTTTTTGAAAGGTCTTGAAGAAATTTCTTTTCCTCTACTGTTAGCTCTCGATTTAACTTCGCTTCCATATCTTTTTTTAATGAAACAAATAAAAATTTTGCTGTTTGATCGAGCATAAGAGGCCTCTTTTCATTCTTGCTTTACAGTATATTCGTACTAATTTTAACAGATTGCTATGAAAATAGAAAGATTTTCCCTTTTTTTTAGTCTCAAAAAGAGGGAGCAATATTCTTTTTTTAGAATACATGTGGTACAGTAAATAGTTGAAAGAAGGTGACGTATGGGGGAATTGAAGAGTAAACGAGACATGGCTTCGTCTTTACTAAGACAATTAAATGGTCGATTAACATGCCCGTATTGTCAGGAAGCGTTAGAGTTAGTAGATATGTATAAACTGGTTTGTGTGCATGCCCATTCGTTTGATGTATCGAAGCAAGGGACCCTCTATGCTTTAACTCAATCGGGATCAAGTCAGTACGATAAACGTTTATTTCAAGCAAGGCAGTCAATAATACAACAGAAACAACTGTATGCGCCAATGCATGATAGGCTGGTACAAGAGCTTGATGAAGGGGATCTATTACTGGATGCCGGAACTGGAGAAGGCTCTCATCTAAATGAAATCAAAAGAAGATTTTCTACTATTCTTCCAGTTGGACTTGATATTTCAAAAGATGGTATTCAACAAGCTGCTAAGTCTTACCGGGATCATGTCTGGATAGTCGGGGACCTTGCAAATCTGCCTTTTGGTAATCAAACCATCGACATCATTATAAATATATTATCCCCGTCAAACTATGCCGAATTTAAGCGTGTGCTAACGTCTGGAGGGAAGTTGATTAAGGTTGTTCCAGGAGCAAACTATTTACAGGAATTGCGTGCTTATACTGCTGAAGCTTCAGCACAGCCGTATTCAAATTCAAAAACGATTGAGCTGTTTAACCGTCATTTTAGTGATACGGATGTGCAGACTCTCTCCTATAAAAAAGAGGTTACATCAGAGGAGCGTCAGTGGATTGTTGATATGTCTCCACTTGGCTGGACGGTCCAAGAAAGAGCAAGGTGCGACTATATCAACAAAGGAAGTTCTTCTATTACAATTGATTTAACCATTTTAATAGCAAGAACGTAATCCGAACGCTGAATTTACATCGATTCAGACGTTCGGATTGTTTCTAAAATAGATGGGTAATAGGGCAAGATATAGTCCTTGTATTCATCCTTTAATGTCGGGGGAAGGCTTTTTACAAATCGAACTTCTTTCGATTCACTCGGGTTCACTTGAAGGGTCCCACTAAAATGCTTCGTCCAATAAACAGCAGTAACGGAGTATATTTCATCACCATTGTCGATTGTAAAATGGTATGTTTCGCCTGAGAATATGCCAAGAAGTTGAAGATTTCTTACATCCAGTCCAGTTTCTTCTTTCACTTCTCTTACTGCTGTTTGTTCTAAAGACTCCCCTAGTTCCATTAATCCTCCGGGTAATCCCCAACCCCCGTCTTTTCGATTTTCAAGCAAAAGCTCACCTTGATGATTAACGATCAAAACAACGGAACCTGGTAAGATTAAAGGCTGTGTTCCAACTTTTTGTCGTAATGATTGAACATAGTCCAATGCAATCACTCCTCTCTAAGTGAAAGACTCGTTTCCTAGAATGTTGTTCTCCATCTAATGAATGCGCTTAAAACGTTAATGCATACTGTTCCTTTCTCGGTAAAGATCATAATATCCTTCTGATGTAGGATCCATTTAGGACGGAAAACCATTTGTATGTTAGTGAGGAAATATAAGATTAGGTAAAAGCATTAGGACCTTTGTCCACACAACATCGAATCCCGATGCATAAGGTATAGCAGACCCTTAGGTTTGGGAGGTGAAGCTTATGAGTTATTATGAATCTGGTAGACATGGCCACTACAAACCTGTAAAAGGTTTTTCTGCTCGAATTTGTCCAGGTTGTCGCTGTAAAAAACGGTGCGCTTCTTGTAACGAACGACCAGTAGAAACACCAGTAGAACGACCGGTAGAGCGCCCAATTCGCTTATTCACTGAGTTAGCTGATTTAAACCAAACAGATGAGAAGTAATTCTATACAAGGCTAAGCCATTGTGTAACAATGAGCTTAGCTTATTTTACTGACAGGTGATGAGAGAAATGAAGAAGGAAACCCCAAAAATACCAGAAGTTCTTGAAGAAAAATCATTGCAATCGGTCTTGGTTGAAGAGGATCGAGAATTAGTTCGTTCCAGCATATATCAAGAAGACCTCAGTGATTCCAATTTGCAAAAGCTAATCCTTTCTAAATGTATCGTTACTCGCTGTTCATTCCCGCGCTCACACATGGTGAAAGCTGATTTTACCGATGTGCGATTTGTGAATTGTGACTTTTCGAATGTAGATCTGTCAGAAAGTCTGTTTCATCGGGTTGAGTTTATTGACTGCAAATTTATCGGTAGTCAATTTACTAACGCGCATTTGTCTCACACTACGTTTACAAATTGCGTCTTAAATGTAAGCAATTTTATTGATGTAACGCTTAAGGGAACACAGTTTAGTTGTTCTTCGCTAAAGCAAGTCAATGTCGCACATGCGAAAGTGAAACAACTTATTCTTGATAAGTGTGACATTGATGATTGCTCATTTCATGAGACATCTTTAAATGGAGTCGACATTAGCACTTGTACATACAATTCTTTTCAAGCCTCACAAGATATACTGTCAGGATTAATCGTCTCAAAAGAACAAGCCATTGGGTTTGCCCGACTACTAGGGCTAACTGTTAAAGAGGAAATGTAACAGAAATGTGAACATCGCTGAATTTGATGAGATTCTATTCTGCAAAAAGGTGAGCCATGGTACACTAGACAAAAGATTTATTTTGGAGGGGTACTATGGGGAAACGAATTATGTTGTTTATCGGAACTAATATTCTTGTTCTAACAACGATCTTTATCGTTTGGTCACTCATTATACAATTTACCGGAATTGATGGTTCATTTGTATCAAGCGATGGTTCCATTCAATTTGCGGTTATTTTATTATTTAGTGCAATTGTTGGTTTTGCTGGTTCATTTATTTCATTAGCCATGTCTCGTTGGATTGCTAAAATGATGATGAAAGTCAAAGTCATTGATCCAGAGGGGCCAATGTCAAGAGAAGAACGAGCTGTTGTAGAGAAAGTCCATCGTTTATCAAGAGCTGCAGGGCTTGTGCATATGCCTGAAGTAGGAATTTATCAAAGTAACGAAGTAAACGCATTCGCAACAGGGCCATCAAAGAAACGCTCTTTGGTTGCGGTATCGTCAGGATTGTTACACACAATGGATGATGACGCCGTTGAAGGTGTTATTGCCCATGAAGTGGCTCACGTAGCCAACGGTGATATGGTAACAATGACGTTATTACAAGGAATTGTGAACACATTTGTTGTCTTTTTCTCGCGAGTTATTGCGATTGTACTGTCTCGATTTGTTCGCCCTGAACTGCAGTTTATCGTTCAATTTGCATCCATTATTATTTTACAAATTTTATTCTCAATACTAGGTAGCCTTGTTATTAGTGCGTATTCACGTCATCGAGAGTACCACGCTGACCGGGGCGGTGCAGACTTAGCTGGTCGAGACAAAATGGTCCATGCACTGCGTTCACTTCAACAGTACGTAAACCGAGCGAAAGCAAACGATCATACCGATGACACTGCTGTACAAACGATGAAAATTAATGGTGGGAAATCAATGATGAGATTGATGTCCACCCACCCTGATTTAAATGATCGCATCGCACGTTTGGAAGAACGTTAGAAAAAGAAGCCGTCGACTACTACGACGGCTCTTTTTTATGGAATAAGATTTCCTGCTGCGGCATATAGCTCTGTCCATTCTTCACGTGTTAATGGAATAGATGATCCGGCACATGCTTCTTTTACTCTAGAAGGTTTTGTCGATCCTACAATGACTTGAATGTTAGCTGGATGCCTTGTTATCCAAGCGGTTGCTATCGCTGTCGGAGTAACTTGATAGGCTTCTGCTAAGCGTTCAAGAACGGAATTTAACTCAGGGAAATCTTTCTTATTCCCAATAAACGTACCAGCAAAGAATCCGTTCTGATACGGTGACCATGCTTGTAGCGTTATGTCATTGAGGCGACAATAATCAAGCGTTCCTGCATCACGGTTAACAGCCTCGTCTGTTTTCATGTTAAGAGACATACTTGAATCAATTAATGGTGTATGCGCAACACCAAATTGCACTTGATTCACAATCAGCTTCTGCTCAACCGAACGTTGCAACAGCTGGATTTGATGAGGGGTATGATTAGACACACCAAAATGACGGACTTTTCCACTTGTATGAAGTTGATGAAAGGCTGCAGCTACTTCATCAGGCTCCATAAGTGGGTCAGGTCGATGTAATAATAAAATATCTAGATAGTCAGTGTTTAAACGCTTTAAAATCCCGTCAACAGAAGTAAGAATATGATCCTTTGAGAAATCATAGTAACCGGTCGCACCTTTGCGGATTCCACACTTACTTTGTAAAATAAGCTTTTCCCGGGAAATGTCTGTATGTGATAAAGCTTTGGCAAATAAGGATTCACATTCTCCTTTGCCATAGATATCGGCATGGTCATAAAAATTAATGCCTTGTTCATAAGCGGTTTCGAGCAGTTGTTGAATGCCGCTGTCATCTAGAGAATTAATACGCATATTGCCTAAGATTAAGTTTGAAACTTCTAAGTTTGTTCCTGGTAAGGTGAACGTCTTCATCTTACACTCTCCTTTCTTTCCTATATTCATAGTTTAAGTGGAGAAAAGAAAAGAGTACAGTGTTATTGTTCGACAATGCCCTTTGCAATGGCATGAGCAATGGTTGTTTGGTACGCGTCATCATTTAATTTTACGGCTTCTTCAGAATTTGTGATAAACCCTACTTCAACAAGGATGGCCGGAATTTTACTGTTGCGCAGAACATGAAATGTTTCTGGTTTAACACCTCTATCGATTTCACCTGTAGTTTGAAGTAAAGCTTGTTGTGTAGACTGAGCCAATACTTGACTACTCGAACTGGAGGGGTGATAAAATGTTTCAATTCCTCTCGCCTCTGTATTCGTATGACCATTTGCATGAATACTAACAAATTGATCGGCCCCCCACGAAGAAGTGGAGGAGACTCGTTCTTCTAAGGAAAGAAACACATCTGTTTCCCTTGTCATATTGACAACGTACCCTAACTCCTCTAATCGTTGTTTTGTCTTATGAGCAATAGCTAGTACGATATCTTTCTCCATTAACCCATTTGCTGCGGCACCACTATCGTGGCCACCGTGACCAGGGTCGAGCATTATGCGCTTTGGTTCTACCTCTGAATTCGTAGACGCTGCTTGTACATCAATTTTTTTGATCCAATCTAGACTAACGTAGCCCGAGCCATCAATAAGACGCCCCCAGCCTTGTCCTTCATTAATAAACTCGACGATATCGCCGTTGTATTTTACACCAATAACCTCTGCAGATGTAGATGGTCCGCTTCGTACATTTAACGTTGTATTAACTGTCACTTCGCCTTGTTCGACTGCATAGGCCGGTGTGACGGCCAGCAAGATACAAGCAAGGGTGAAAATAATCATAAAACCATTGAGTTGCCTTCTATTTGTGTTCATCAGAATGTCCTCCTCACCAACGGTATAAGAGACATTCTGACCAAACTAGTAATCTTTTAAACACAGCAGTAAACAAATCTTGTGAAATATCACTGTGTTTTAATGTATCTCTTAGCCAATAAACGGCATCGCATTAATCCTAAACCTAGTATAAAATGGAGAAAACCACCATAAAAAAAGGAAGTGTGAGTGGAATAACACGAGTGAATGGAACGGCTAGTTTCTATTACAATCGAATAGACTTACCGTTAAAAAGAGAGTGAAGTAAGAATAGGAAATGCACTGTTTTCTCTTACAATGATCGACCAAATCAAAACAGGGTGTTGTTTGAAAAGGTGTTAGTATCTTAGTATAAGATTGATAGTACGAGCTTGATAGGTGCAACTGATTTGAGAATGTGTAGCCATTTAGTTGGGGGTAGAAAATGATACGTGAACTACAAGTGAGAAATAATGATCAATCAAAAGCATTATACGGTCTTCAAAAAGCGGCTTATCAAATTGAAGCAAATATGCTAGACTTTCACGAAATTCCTCCGTTGATGGAGTCGTTTGCACAGTTTCTTAAGACTACAGAAATGTTTTATCTATACATAGAAGAAGGTTCCATTCTAGGCGCTGTTTCCATTGATGATGATTCTAACCAAGCGATTGAAGTCACAAGGATGATGGTCGACCCGAGGCATTTTCGCAAAGGCATTGCGACGAAGCTTTTGCAACATATTGAAAAGCTCCTGAATGAGCCATGTATGTTGAAAGTGGCGACGGGAGCAAAAAATATACCTGCTATTCAGCTTTATCAATCTCAAGGCTATCAGCTTGTAGAACGTAAAGTTGTTAAAGGCGGCGTTGAATTAGTTTATTTCGAAAAAAACATAAACTAACATGTAATTTTCAGAAAAGTATTGACAAGAGCGATTGGTAGCGCTAATGTATTATTTAACCAGTGGTCAATTAGGTGGGGTGAGAATGACGCCAAGACGAACAATAGCAAACGAATTAACAAAAGAAATGATTGTTGAAGTTGCTAGTCAACAGTTTCAAACAAAAGGCTATCAACACGTATCAATGCGTTCACTTGCAAAAGAACTACAGTGTAGCCACGGTGCGCTTTACTATCATTTTAACAATAAAGCTGAGCTTTTTTTTGAAGTTGTGTCTCGTTACTTCGAGAAATTAAATGACTTGATAAAAAAGGTGCAAGCCAAATCAGTTAAGAACGAAGAGAAACTAATTGAACTACTGCTTTGTTATCTGGAGTTTGGACTACACTATCAAGTTCATTATGAATTCATGTTTATGATAAAAGATCCAGCTATTGACGCACTATCTAAACGGGCGGCTAATCAAAGCTATGATCTCTTTGCTAAAGCGTTAGGTAGTTTTTCTAATAACGATGCGTCCATTGGAGATGTCTATTCAACATTTGTATCTCTTCATGGGTTTGTTGCACACTATATTCATCGTGTAAACAACTTCTCAGAGGTAGAAGAAGCTGCTAAGAAACATGTTCAATTTTTAACGAAAGCGATTTTGTCATAAAAAAGCCGACATGGCTTTTTTATACCATTAATTGACCAGCGGTCAGAAAAGGGGATATATGATGAAACAAGTGACGGTTTTAGGGGCAACTGGAGGAGTTGGCTATGCATTAACAAAGGAATTGTTAAGTCGAGGAATGGAAGTCGTTGCATTTGCTCGAACAAAAAGCAAACTAACTGCTATGTTTGGAGGGAATAAAAAGGTTCAGCTTATTTCAGGAGATGTATTGAAGGAAACCGATCTCCTTGCAGCGGTTAGAGGGTCAGATGCAGTCTATCATGCCGTTAATTTTCCTTATCAGCAATGGGAAGAAAAGCAGATGGTTTGTCTTAATCGGTTAATAGCTCATGCTGAAAATACAAACATGAGCTTAATACTTGCGGATAATATTTATGCTTATGGTGACAAAGATAGCTATGTAGCAGAAACGTCAAAAAAAGAGCCGTCCACAAAAAAAGGCACCATTCGTCTGCAAATGGAGCAACAATTATTGGAAAGTACGACACCAGCACTTATCGTGCATTTGCCTGACTTATATGGTCCCTATGCGGTTAATACGCTCTTGCATGAGACATTGCGCAATGCTGTAGTAGGGAAGAAAGCGAACTACATTGGCTGTCCAACGATCAAACGAGAATTTCTTTATACACTTGACGCGGCGAAGGCGATTGTCGACCTCTCCTTTCAGAACCGTGTGTACAACCAAGTTTGGAATGTAAGCGGTGTGACAATAAGAGGGGAAGATCTGCTTCAGCTTATTCGTAAAGAAACAAGGACTACAAAAGGATTTCGCGTTGTAAAGAAAAGAATGATTCGACTTCTAGGTATACTTTCACCTCAAATGCGCGAACTTGTTGAAATGATGTATCTAACTGAACGGCCTGTTTATTTAAACAGTGAGAAGTTAGTGAATGAGTTGGACTATTGGCAGCCGACCTCTTTTGAAGTGGGCTTGAGAGAAACGATTAAAGAACTAAGAAATGAAAGCATTCAATCATTATAAAAAGCGGTCGCCTCCCTCATAAAAAAGCCCAGTTAAAACAGCGCCAATTGCTTGAAGAATCGTGCCAATTTCGTAAAACGATTCGCCATTTCCTCCACGAAGCTCTGTTATACCGGCATAGGCCTCGAAGCCGTTGCCAAAAAGTTGTAATAGCGCTGAATAGAGTGTATAGATCTGGAAGCGCGTAGGGTTTTCCGGAGGTACAACACCAAATAGAGCATAAGAAGTGCCAAGTGCTTCGATGAATGATCCTTTTACTTCGGTCTGTATAGCGACCTCTTCTGTTAGATTGCCAATATCTGCGTAAAGGGCAAACAGTGTGCCAATTGTGATGATATAGCTCCCGTATTTGTCTGGACCACCTGATGCAAATCCTTCTGCAACTAATGCATTGCCTGTTGCTTCAAAGCTATTGCCATATATAGAAAAATTCGAACGGAGAGCGTCTTCTAAATCTGCTTGTGTTGTAGCAGCGATGGCGTTAAAAATCGTACCAATGGCACTCACCCACAATCCAAAAAAGATAAGGGAATGATTGTCTTCAGGGCCATCGTCAGTCGCTACTTGAGGTTGATCAGGGTAGCGTCTTTTCTTTTCGTCTCGAAGTAAATCAAAAATAGATCCAGAGCGGTTATCTGTAGACAAGGAATAAACCCTCCTTAAGTCTATAGGCTGTTGTGCTATCATATGCAAAAAGGTAAGAAGGGTAACGCCAAAAACGGCTTAGCGAGGTTAGTGCTAAACCGTTTCTTAAATAAAATCAGGACGTATATATTCAGTTTGACCAAACCATGCGTGTCGTCGATGGGAGACAAATTGGTAGACGATCTGACCGATTGCTTCAACAGCTGCTGGTTTCATTAACAAGGCAACCCATATTAGACTAGGTAATGATGAGAGGATTTCACGAATGGCTGGGAAACCAACGAGCACATGACCGTGTTTTGTTAATACATAGATTTCTTTTTCCATATCAGCAAAATACGTGCGAGCTTTTTGCCTTGTTGAAGGTCGGACTTCTTGAACAGGAATCCAACGTAGACAATTGTCTCGATCAAAAAAACGCAAAGTTTTTTTGATGGTCTGGCATAAAGGACACTGGGCATCGTAGAAAACGGTATGTTGTTGGCTCATATTTTTTCACCTCATCCATCCCATTTCCCTTAGGTTGTTTACGTTAAACCGTTGTATGCTTTTTATTCCCTAATTCAATCCGCTTACCAGCTTCAGATGACTGAATAGCTGCTTCGTTTATACGTGTAAGTAAGCGCATATCCTCTCGTGTTATGCGTGGTTCTTCTCCATTCTCAATGTGCGCAACCCATTGGCTCATCGCACTTGGAGCTTGTTCAGGTAACTCTGGAGTGATCCATCCACTTTCATCTAAATGAGTTGATTGGATACGTAATGAACGCTCTTCAACAAGAATGGTTCCGTCCGTTCCGTGTAATTCAAGAATAAATGGACTCTTTGAGGCGATAAAACCGGCTTCAATGGTTGCGGTTGCACCGGAAGCATAGCGCACGATCACCGTTGCATGATCATCTACAGGTTTGTCTGTGTAGGATGCCATATCGGCATAAAGGGATACAGCATCGCCACCAAATCGATTTGTTAAATAAATAGGATGTGCGCCAAGGTCGATTAAAGCACCACCACCACATTGTTCTTTATTAAAGAAATGAGAAGGGAGCCAACCGTTAGGATGTGATTCTGTAGGAAGCGCTCCACCATGTTCAAGGCGACAACGGATAGATGTAAGCTCCCCAAGTAAACCTTCTTGTAGCGCTTGTTCTGCATAGAGATAGGTTGGATCATTTAAACGCGGTAAAGACAGCATTAACGAGACGTTGTGCTCATCCACACTAGTAAAAATGTCTTCAACATCTTCCTCCGTAAGCGCTAACACTTTTTCGGAAAAAATATGCTTCTTAGCTTTCGCTGCCGCAAGGATGACTTCTTTATGCATGGCGGTAGGTGTGTCTACGATGACGGCATCAACATCTTCTCTTGCTAAGGTATACTCTAGGCTGTTTTCAAAATCAACACCAAGCTCATCCGCCCATCTTTTTCCTCTAGCAGGGTCTTCATCCCAAATCACTGTAATAGCAATTGATGGATTCTTACTTGCTTCTCTAGCATAGTCGTCAGCATGAACATGCCAACGGCTTAATAAAGCAACTCGTATCATCATAAACTCCTCCTCGTTTTGAATTACCATTCATACTAGCTATCGATTTCAAAACTGTCAAGACAAAAAAGTTTTATTTTATAACGACTTACTCGTAACCTTTTTGAAGCGCAAGGGAGATATGTGCTTTGCTTGCTTAAACTGAGAAATAAAGTAACTTGTGTTTGTATAGCCAACAGAAGTGGCAATATCCGTAATCGACAAGTCCGTTGTTGTTAGTAGTTTTTCAGCCTCCGTAATGCGAACGTAATTAAGTAATTCAGTAAAAGAGCGCCCAGTAGTGGCTTTAATTTTTCTTGAGAAGTAGCTATAGCTTAAGTTACATGCATGTGCCGCTTCTTTTGCTGTTAAAGGAGTATGGTAGTTGCTTTCAATTAATTGAAAGGTTTGTCGCATAAGCTGAAGGTCGTCTTCACTCAAATCATCGTTTATGCCGACGGTTATCCCAACATCCCGCCAATGTCTTAGGACAGCTAAAAAGATGGAACAAATATGAATACGGATAGCAAAATCAAACCCAAAGTCCTGCTTTGAAAACTCGGTCATAATGTTTGTAATACTTTTTGGAATACTGGTGTTGGCAATTTCTTCTTTTTGTAGAAGAGTTTGTGGGCTTGATTTACCCATTGTGAACGGTAATACATATTTAGATTCAAATAAGGAGCGAGACGTTGAATATAACACTTCAGGTTCAAGCTTAATAACGATATATTTAACGTCTCCTCCTTTCTCCGCATAGATGCCATGAACCTCTTGAGCGTTGATAATGATTAAATCACCAGGTTTGAGTCTAAACGACTGACCGCTAACAAACACATACGCCGTTCCTGAAAAGCCATAAAGTAACTCGATGGCATCGTGAAAATGAGGACTTGCAATACGTCGATCAGGGAGGCTTTGTTCAATGTGACAATGGATGGGTTGTTTGATTTCATTTTCAAGTAACTTTTTTTCTTTGTATGCTTTACTTTGATCAAACATAAAAATGCTCCTTCATGACAAAAATTTTATATAATTGAATAGTTTTAGTATATAATCAATTGTTGAGTCATGATAGTCTATTAGTAGATTCAGTACATTGGAGGTGGATTGATGCCAAAAATTGGGCTGCAACTATATTCTATAAAAGAACGTTGTGCAGAGGATTTTTTTGGTGCGTTAGAGAAGGTTGCGGAAGCAGGCTATGATGGCGTTGAATTTGCAGGGTACTATGAGAAAACAAGCACGGATCTTTATAACACGTTAAAAGGTATCGGTTTACAAGCAGCAGGCAGTCATATATCAATTGAGCAGCTCGAATCAAATTTGGATCAAGTTATTGAGTACTCACACAAAATTGAAAGCCCTTACATCATTTGCCCAGGTTTACCTGATTCGTATCGCGATAATGCAGATGCTTATAAAAGAACGGCGGAGCTATTTACTAAAATAGGCGACAAAACGTCAGAGGCAGGCATTGCATTTGGTTATCATAATCATGACATTGAATTAAAGAAATTTGAAGGTGAATATGGATTAGATTTGCTCTTTCGTTATTCAGATCCAAAAGCGGTATTTATGGAATTAGATACCTTTTGGCTAGAAGCAACAGGGTTGAAATCTGTCGATTGGATTCGTAAATATAAAGAACGTGTGAAGCTACTTCACATGAAAGATATGAATAATGCACAAGACTTGCGAAATGTAGAAGTTGGATCAGGCATAATGGATTTTCATGCTATCCACCAAACGGCAAAAGCATATCAGGTAGACTGGTACACGGTGGAGCAAGAGGAATTTGATAAGGATGAGTTTGTCTCAATAAAAGAAAGCGCTACATTTTTGCAGCAACTACTTAAAGCATAGAGGTGAATACGAATGGAAAAACGTACGATTCGAATTGGAATTATTGGCTGTGGAGGTATTGCGAATGGGAAACAAATGCCAAGCCTTGTTAAGCAAAAAGGTGTTGAACTCGTTGCCTTTTGCGATATTGTGAAAGAAAAGGCAGAGAAAGCGGCTGCTGATTATGGTGTTGAAGGCGCAGATGTCTACACCGACTACCAAGAATTATTAAAGGATACATCAATAGAAGTTATTCATGTATGTACACCGAATAAATCACATGCACCTATTTCGATTGCTGCTCTAGAATCAGGTAAACATGTTCTTTGTGAAAAGCCTATGGCAAAAACAGCCGCTGAAGCAAGGGAAATGGTTGAGACGGCAAAACGTACAGGTAAGAAATTAACAATTGGTTACGACAACCGCTATCGTCCAGATTCTCAGTATTTAAAGCAGCTAGCAGAAGAAGGCGAATTTGGGGATATTTATTTTGCTAAAGCGCATGCGATCCGCCGTCGGGCAGTTCCGACATGGGGAGTGTTTTTAAATGAAGAAGAACAAGGCGGGGGTCCATTAATTGATATTGGTACACATGCACTTGATCTAACGCTTTGGACACTGGATAACTACAAAGTAAAAAGTGTTGTAGGAAATGTGTACTATAAATTATCAGACACAGAAAATGCTGCAAATGCCTTTGGACCTTGGGATCCAAAAGAATTTACAGTTGAAGACTCTGCATTTGCTTTCATTACAATGGAAAATGGAGCAACGGTCACGTTAGAAGCAAGTTGGGCATTAAATACGCTAGATGTGGATGAAGCGAAAACGACGCTTTGCGGTACTGCAGCAGGAGCAGATATGCGCGATGGTTTGCGAATAAATGGTGAGAAATTGAGCCGTTTGTATGTAACGAAGCCGGACCTACAAGCTGGGGGTGTAGCGTATTACGATGGTGGCAGTGAAACGCAAGCAGACAAAGAAGCTAGACTGTGGATTGATGCGATTCGAAATGACACAGAACCAGTCGTTAAAGCGGAGCAAGCGCTTGTCGTAAGCGAAATTCTAGAAGCGATTTACGAGTCAGCTAAAACTGGGAAAGCGATTTATTTTAATGAGAAAAATCAAGCTCTCGTTTAACGAGTAGAAAGTAGGTCGGATTTCAAACCGACCTGCTTTTTTATTGTAAACAAGAATAGCGTTTTATTCTTTTAAAAAAACTGAATTATTTATATAATGGATGCAAAGAGGGGTGATAAGAATGGTACAGGACACATTAGTTATTCCAGAACATTACAACGTAGCCGTTGAAGTGGAGAAGAATGCGAATGGTAATCAGAAGGCAATACTATGGCAAGGTCAAAACGGCAAGCAGATTGAATGGACATACAAAAGATTAATTGAATCCATGAACCAATATGCGAATACATTCGCATCTCTTGGATTACGTAAAGGAGACCGGGTTCTCTTGTTATTTCCGCGTGTTCCAGAGGCGTACGCTACTTATTTAGCCTGTATAAAAGCTGGATTGGTTATCATTCCTTGCTCTGGTATGCTCCGTGCAAAGGATTTAGCATATCGGATCCAACATGCGGAAGCCGCTGCCGTTATTGCTTATACTGGCTTAACGGATGAAGTTGACAAAATGGATTCTACTCCGACATTAAAGGTGAAGCTAGTCGTTGGTGATCAAAAAAGTGGTTGGGAAGATTTAAGATCGTTAGCGGAAAATGAAAGCGTTTCCTTTGAGTGTAGCACTCATAGAGATGATCTGGCCTTTTTACCATATACATCTGGTACAACCGGAAATCCCAAAGCAGTTGTACATACACATGGTTGGGCTTCTGCCCACCTGCGAACGGCTGCAACGGAATGGCTTGGTGTTAAGCAGCATGATATCGTATGGGCAACGGCTGCACCTGGATGGCAAAAGTGGGTATGGAGTCCATTTTTATCTGTTATCGGAAAGGGCGCAACAGCATTTATTTATGACGGACCATTTGATGCCAAAACGTATTTATCTCTTATCGAAGAGCATAACGTTTCTGTTTTTTGTGCGACACCAACGGAGTATCGAATGTTAGCAAAAGAAGAGACGTTATCTACGTATCGTTTGTCTTCCATTCGGGAAGCTGTTTCAGCAGGAGAACCGCTAAACCGAGCTGTGATCTCTACCTTTGGAGATTTATTTCGTATCACCGTTCGTGACGGTTACGGACAAACGGAAAACACGCTTTTGATCGGGACAATGATTGGTATGGAGGCGAGACCTGGATCAATGGGAAAGCCTACAGCAGGGAATGGCGTGCATATTATTAATGAGGAAGGACGAGAAACAGATGTAGATGAAATTGGCATGATTGCTGTTCATAAAGATTCACCAGCGTTGTTTAAACGATATGATAAAGATGAAGAAAGAACGAAAGCATCTTTTTTAGGGGATTATTATGTAACTGGTGATCAAGCAAGAAGAGATAAAGACGGCTACTTTTGGTTTGAAGGAAGAGGCGACGATATTATCATCTCGTCTGGTTACACAATCGGTCCGTTCGAAGTGGAAGATGCGCTAACGAAACATCCAGCGGTAAAAGAATGCGCTGTTGTCGCAAGTCCTGATGAAATAAGAGGGAGCATTGTAAAGGCGTACGTGGTACTTAATCAAGAACCGTCTTCGTTAGACGAACTTACCGTCACATTGCAAGAGTTTGTGAAGCAAGAAACAGCGCCCTACAAATACCCTCGTCAAATTGAATATATAAAAGAACTGCCGAAAACGATATCAGGAAAAACAAGAAGAATAGAATTACGTATGCGAGAACAAGGAAGAGGTTAAGAAGTAGCATTAGGGCTGTGTGGCAAGGTAGAATATCCTTTTACCATAGCCCTTTTTCGAATGGATCAATAAGATAAGGGATAATGATGATTTGAATGATTTCTACTGAGTGTGAGTCTGTGTAAACGAGCAATGTATAGATTGAGTAGTTTGGAGGGTCTCCGTAATAAAGAGAAGGAGTTTGATTTTTAAGCTAATGTCCTTTTCATGTAGATAATCAGGAAACGAGTAGGGCAAAAACAAAGAATATGGTAGGCTTAAAGAGAGAAAGGGTAAAAGGAGTGAGTGGGTTGACAACAGAACCAATTTTTTTTTCCCCCGTTCTGCAAGAACGAATTTGGGGTGGACAAAAGCTAGCGCAATTTGGGTATGACTTACCGAGTTTACATACAGGAGAATGTTGGGGAATATCTGCGCATCCAAATGGATTAAGTACAGTACGTAATGGGCTTTATAAAGGGAAATCATTGCTTGAGTTATGGGAGAATCATGCGGAACTTTTTGGAGGAAACACAAAAGGGAGCTTTCCTCTATTGGTTAAAGTGCTAGATGCTTCGGCAGATTTATCGGTTCAGGTTCATCCAAATGATGCTCAAGCGGCTCAACTTGAAGAGAATGAAGCATACGGAAAAACCGAGTGTTGGTATGTTATTGAAGCAGAAGAAAATGCAGAGCTTATTTTAGGACATACGGCAAAATCAGAAGCTGAATTTAATGAGAAAATAGAAGCGGGGGAATGGAATGAGCTATTTCATCGCATTCCAATTCGATCTGGCGACTTTTTTCATGTTCCAAGCGGTACGATTCATGCAATTGGAGCAGGAACACTCATCTTAGAAACGCAGCAAAGTTCAGATACAACATACCGCGTATATGATTTTGATCGTACAGACGAAAAAGGAAATAAGCGTCAGTTGCATCTTGAGAAAGCGAAGCAAGTAACGCAAATTCCAGATAGAAAAGCGCGAACAAACACAAAAACGGTAAGAAAAGATAAGGGTTGCACGATTACAGAACTGGTTGCATCACCCTATTTTACAGTGTATCACGGTCAAATCACCTCTTATTGGAATGCGGCGGTTGAAGCCGATTATCTTTTAGTGTCTGTAATTAAAGGATCTGGAGAATTAACGGTACGAGATAAGTCTTTTCCATTAAAAAAGGGGGACCATTTACTGTTACCAGTAGATGCGACAACGTTTGAGATATATGGAGAGCTAGACTTCATCGCAAGCCATGCGTAAAAACGACTGATTCGATAGGGGATAAACATGAATGGTTCGCTTCTTGTCAGCATGTTAGCTGGAATAGTCCTAGGGTTTGTAGCGGCTGAATCCATCGGAGCTTTGTTAGGGTTATGTGCAGGTATACTTTTTCACATTGCTAATAGGCTTGATTCCATACATCAGGTCATAAAAGAAAATGAAAAAAGAAGCGAGTGAGGATGCCTCACTTCGCTTCTTCTTTCTGTTGAATACGTAATAGTCGTTTCGCTGTCAACGGAGCTAGCCAGAGTGTTGGTAGCATAAAGAGGGAAACCGGAACAGCGGTAAGAACGATGAAGGACTGTAGCGAATCAATACTACCTTCACCAATATAAAGAAGTGCAGCAGCAACAGCTCCGAAAATGAGGGCCCAAAAAATCCGGATAAATCGATCTGGTGTTTCCTTCCCAGTTATAATCATTGAAATGGAGTAAGAGATTGAATCTGCCGTTGTTGCTACAAACACGCATGTGACAAAAATAAACAAAAATGCAAATAAAGCACCTAGTGGTAGCTGATTGACAATGGCAAAGATGGAAGCAGGAAGGCCACCCTCATTTAATGGATCACTAACAGATCCAGGTTCGTTCATTTCGTAAAAAATGCCTGTACCGCCAACGACAGTAAACCAGAAGTTCGTGACAACAGGTGCTAAAAATGCAACCGTTAAGAATAGCTCACGTATGGTTCGTCCGTCGGATATTCTAGAAATGAAAATCGCCATAATCGGTCCATATCCAATAAACCAGCCCCAGAAGAAAATAGTCCAGCTTGAAAGCCACCCTTCATCTCCTCTATATAAGCTCATTGGAAAGAAGTTTTGCATGTAAGAGCCATAGCTCGTTACAAATGAATCAATAATAAAACGGGCGGGTCCTAGAATCAAAATGGCAATAGCAAGAATAACTGTAATAATGACGTTAAACCGACTTAACCATTGAATTCCTTTATGGATTCCAGTTGCTGCTGATACTGCTGCAATGCCGACTAAAAAGAAAATCATCGCAAAATGTATCGCAAATGTGTCTGGTAAGCCGAAAAGCATATTCAAACCGTATCCAGCTTGTAATCCTAAAAATCCAATTGGTCCAATTGTTCCTGCACAAGCGGCTAAAATAGAAAAGACATCAATCAGTGTGCCTAAGACACTTTTATGCATAATCTTTTCTCCAAAGAGTGGATAAAGCAGTGCTCGTGGCTTAAGGGGCTGTCCTTTCTTTTTTGCATACATGAGAACAACAACGCCAAGTGTACCTAAAATACTCCAAGCAAGAAAGCCCCAATGCAAGAATCCAGTTGACAAACCAGCCTGAATGGCTGTAGCCGCACTACCGGTTTCACTGTACATAGGCGGAGTATCTAAATAATGATACATCGGTTCGGCCGCTGCCCAAAATACCCCACCACCAGCAAGAAGTGTAATCATGATCATTGAAAACCATTTAAAGAAAGAAAACGTTGGTTTGGATGAATCGCCTAATCGTACCTTTCCTAATTCGGTAAGGCTCATGAAGACGGCGATAATAAATGTAAGAATCATCAGTACTTGCCAGAATGCACCAAAAGTTAAAGATGACCAGGCAAATGCTGTATTGACTAGGTTACCGACGAAGCCTGCATTTACGAGTGAAGCAATAACGAATACGAGTAAAAAGCCACCAGATATCGCAAAGACAGGCCAGTCTAATTTAAAATTTTTCAATTGTTCCTCCTGAATTCAGTCATAAGTTTGGAATGTTATCATACATCCATCACTGTGACAAGTAACAGTAATCTATTCCATTATTTTGAATAAAAAACATGATTTTATCCGAAGCGAATGATTCTAATTGACGATTATCGTGACATCCCTTACACTTAAAAAAAACTATAATTCTTATTATATTAGTAGGTATTATTGGTATTTGGGGGTGCAAAGATGCAAATTCAATTAAATCATGTAGAGAAATCTTTCGAAAAAAATAAAAAACAATCGCTACATGTATTAAGCGATATTAACCTAACCATTAAAGAAGGAGATTTTATTTCATTATTAGGTCCTTCTGGATGTGGAAAATCAACGATCCTTAATCTAATTGCCGGACTTGATACACCCTCTACTGGAGAAGTCATTGCAGGTGGGAAACAGGTGAAAAAACCAGGCAACGACAGAGTGGTTGTCTTTCAAGAAGCTGGCCTTTTTCCATGGATGAATGTCCTTGACAATGTGACGTACGGCTTACGACTGAAAGGCGTATCAAAAGCAGAAAGTGAAGAAAAGGCAATCGAAGGATTGAAAACGGTGCATCTAGGAAATTTCACTAAATCTTTTCCACATGAGCTTTCTGGGGGAATGAAGCAGCGGGTGGCGATTGCTCGGGCACTCGTTATGGATCCAGATATTTTACTAATGGATGAACCGTTTGCTGCGTTAGACGAGCAAACACGAATGGTCTTGCATAAAGAATTGCTTGAAATTTGGGCAAATACAGGTAAAACCATTCTATTCATTACTCATAATATTCGGGAAGCGGTGATGCTTTCCAATCGAATTGTACTTATGGGGACGCGCCCAGGAAAAATAAAACGAGAATTCCCTGTTCAAGCTGCACTCCCAAGAGATCCTGCTGACAGCAATCTAGTTGATTTAGAACGAAGAATATTAGCTGAACTTGAAGAAGAAATGGAGAAAGTGTTGAAGGAGGAGTTTGGAGATGACTACAGCTATAAGACGGATCGTATTCATCGCGATGATCGTGGCTATATGGGAGATAACATCTAGGGTAGGTAACTTCCCGCCAGGCTCATTTCCACCTTTACTATTTCCGTTAGATCCCGGTGGTACAACGGTTATAAATACATTTGTAAGTGGACTCCTATCTGGACAGATTTTAACAGCCACAGGAATTACATTAGGACGATTGTTACTCGGGTTTACCATTGCCATTATTGTCGGTCTTACATTAGGATACTTAATTGCTCGATATAAACTCGTTGACGATACCCTCGGCTTTTTAGTGACGGCACTTCAATCAATACCAAGTATTGTCTGGCTTCCGCTTGCTATTATTTGGTTTGGATACGGAAATGCCTCTTTACTATTTATCGTCACAATAGGGGCTACATGGACGGTGACAGTTAGTTCGAGCACGGGCTTTAAAAATGTACCGACTCTCTATATGAACGTTGCCAAAACCCTCGGATCAGGAGGAAGTCATTTATTGCGAACGGTCATTTTACCCGCTTCAGTGCCTCATCTCATTTCAGGTGTACGGACAGCATGGGCATTTGCATGGCGTGCTATTATGGCCGGTGAACTATTTGTAGCTGCTGGTGGTCTTGGCTATTTATTAACAGTTGGCCGTTCGCTTGGCCAAATGGATTTAGTGCTTTCTGTCATGATTGTTATTGGTATTATTGGAACCATTGTGGATAACCTTGTGTTTTTACGTGTAGAGAGATCGGTACAGAAAAAATGGGGATTAAAACCAGGTTTACATTAAAAGGAGAGACATGCTATGAAAAAAGTAATACAAGGATCTTTACTTGCTTTAGGGGCTGGCATTACACTTGCAGCTTGCGGTAATAGTGCAACGGAAGGGGAAGTACGCATTGCCTATTTTCCTAACTTGACTCATATCTCCACAATTGTTGCATTAGAAAATGACTATTTTGAAGAAGCATTTGGTGAAGATGCTCGTTTTACGACAATGACTGTACCAGATGGAGCGCAGTTTATGGAAGCAATGTCGGCAAATGAAATTGACATCGGTACCGTGGGACCAGTGCCAGCAATGAATACGTACACAAGAAATCCAAGCCATTCCATTATTGCAGGGGCTGTGAACGGTGGAGCCGTTATTATGGCTCGTGCGGATTCAGGAGTAGAGTCTGTTGCAGATTTAGCAGGAAGAAATGTTGCCATCCCGACCATTGGTTCCACTCAAGATATCATGTTACGAAAAGAGTTAGCAGATGCAGGTGTTGACGCAGACGATATTAATTTTGTTCCGCAAGCACCAGCAGATACGTCGATTTTATTTTCACAAGGTGACGCTGATGCTGCTGCCACTCAAGAGCCTTGGGGTAGCTTTCTTGCAGATAATTTAGACGCCGCTTTTTTAGTTGATGCAGACGAATTTGCTTGGGGAGAGGATTCCACTAATACGGTGGTAACCGCAAGTCATGAGTTTTTAGAGATAAATGAAGATTTAGCACGTGCCTACCTACGTGCACATACAGAAGCGGTAGAGTTTGTCGCTACCAATCCTGATGAAGCGGCACAAATCTTTGTGGACCATATTCAAAGAGAAACTGGGAACGAATTAGACTACGACGAAATACGTCTTTCTCTGGAACGCTTATTTCCAACTGTGGATGTAAATGAACAGGTACTTCAAGAAATGGCTGCCATTAGTGAAGAAGCAGGACAAATGGCTAGTACGGACATTGATGGTCTTGTTGATTTACAGTATGTAGAAAATGAATAACGGAATTGAAACGCTTTAGCGAAAGCTAAGGCGTTTTTATTTTATAAAAATGAAACGTTGAGCAAACGGAAGCGTATATTAGGGAGGGGGGAGTTGTATATGATTGAAATAGAGATTCCAGTTGTCCGGACAACGAGACTTGAAAAAGGGATGACAACGATAGCGGCCTTTCTATTGATTGGCTTTTGGGTTATGTTTATCATTATCTATCCTAAGTTGCCGACGGAGGTACCCATTCATTCAGCTTCGTTTACTTCAGAGGCTTATACATATGGCAACAAAGGATTATTATTTTTACTGCCAGTTCTCACAACGGGTCTTTCACTCATGCTGTTTGCATTACGTTTTGTTCCCTCACTCTTTAATTTTCCGATTAAGGTAACAGAGGAGAACATTACGATCCTTATACAGTTAACACGAAATATGGTCGCTCAAACGAATGTCATCATGGTGCTGTTATTTTTATGTGTATTTATCGATTTTTCATTTGTAGCATTTGATCAACCAATAGATGGTCTTGGCTTCCTTCTAATTGGATTGCTTGTGTATTTAGTAGCACTCGTTTTCTATTATTTCGTTATCATCATAAAAAAAGGCTAACAACAAAGCCGAGCAAAAGAAAAAAATCTGCATAAATGATGCAGGTTTTTTGTTTTGCTTGCATAGATTCCTCTATATGGATTTTTTTCTAAGGCGGTGTTTAATCTGAAAGGAATTATACTGGCAGGAGGAAGTGGAACAAGGCTTTATCCTATAACGAAAGCTACGTCCAAACAGTTACTTCCAATCTATGATAAACCAATGATTTATTACACCTTATCTTTACTCATGCTCGCAGGTATTAGGGAATTTCTACTCATTTCTACACCAGAAGATACAGGACGTTACAAGCAAGTGTTGGGAGATGGTGCCCAGCTCGGACTTTCAATTCAATACGAGATTCAACCAGAACCTGGGGGATTAGCGCAAGCGTTTATTATTGGTGAGAGGTTCATAGGGACATCGAATGTCACTCTTGTACTAGGGGATAATCTGTTTTACGGACACGGTTTACCAGATCGCTTAAAGAAGGCGATGCAACAAAACAAGGGAGCAACAGTATTCGGCTACTACGTAAGTGATCCAGAGCGATTCGGTGTTGTTGACTTTGATGAAAAGGGTGAAGCCATTTCAATCGAAGAAAAACCAACTCAGCCAAAATCGAATTATGCAGTAACAGGACTCTATGTCTTCGATCATCGTGTTGTTGAATATGCAAAAGCGATCAAGCCATCAGCTCGAGGAGAATTGGAAATCACAGATGTAAATGTTATGTATTTAAACCAGGGGCAATTGCATGTAGAGAAATTAGGAAGAGGAACAGCATGGTTAGATACTGGCACCCATGAATCGTTGCTCGAGGCTTCGCAATTTATTCATACTGTAGAAAAACGTCAAAGTTTAAAAATTGCATGCATTGAGGAGATTGCTTTTCGAATGAAGTATATATCAAAAGAAGAATTACTTACACTTGCACAACCGCTAAAGAAAAATGAGTATGGTCAGTATTTGTTGCGTATAGCAAAAGGAGGGTGAACAATGGAGGTACATGAAACAAAATTAGAAGGTGTCTATTTACTAGAACCAAATGTGTACGCAGATGACAGAGGCTATTTTGTGGAAACCTATAACGAAAATGTGTTTAAAAAGGCAGGCATTAAAGAAGTGTTTCTGCAAGATAATCAATCGTTATCAAAACAAGCAGGAACGTTGAGGGGTCTCCATTATCAGTTAAACCCTGATTCACAATTAAAAGTAGTTCGATGTGTTACAGGAGCAATTTTTGATGTAGCTGTTGACATTCGTAAAAAATCACCAACGTACAAACAGTGGGTAGGGGTCGTTTTAAGTGAGCACAATCAGAGACAGCTTCTCGTGCCAAAGGGATTCGCGCATGGATTTTGCACGCTAGTGGACCATACAACAGTTGCCTATAAAGTGGATCAACTCTACTCGCCACTTCATGATCGGGGTATTCGCTGGAATGATCCAGAGCTTGCAATCGAGTGGCCGTGTAGTCAACCTATTTTGTCTAAAAAAGACCGTGCGCATCCGCTGCTTCATAAAGCAGAAACTAATTTTTAAAGGGGAATGATCATGAATCTACTGATTACAGGAGGAGCAGGGTTTATTGGTAGTGCATTTGTGCGGTTACTCGCTAAAGATTATCCAGAAGACAATCTGATTGTGTATGATAAGCTAACGTACGCCGGTAATCTCGATAACTTAAAACGAGTGCGTAACGCCATTCGCTTTATACAAGGGGACATCTGCGATAGTCATCAAATAGAAAGCGTATTTTCTACTTATGACATAGATGCCGTTGTTCACTTTGCTGCAGAGTCTCATGTAGATCGCAGTATTGTCAATCCAGGTGCATTTGTACATACAAATATGTATGGCACGCAACTATTATTACATGCAGCTAAACGCGCCGATGTGAAGAAGTTTGTACAAGTATCGACAGATGAAGTTTACGGTAGTTTAGGAGAGACAGGATTTTTTACAGAAGAAACGCCATTGCAACCGAATAGCCCTTATTCGGCGAGTAAGGCAGGAGCAGATTTATTAGTGCGCTCCTATTACGAAACATTTGGAATGAATGTAAACATAACACGGTGCTCAAATAATTATGGACCCTATCATTTTCCCGAAAAATTAATTCCACTTATGGTAACAAACGCGTTGCGAAATAAGCCGCTTCCTATTTATGGAGATGGTCATCAAGTACGAGACTGGCTCCATGTAGACGATCATTGTCGAGGTGTTAATTCCGTATTACGTAATGGTAAGCCTGGTGAAGTTTACAACATCGGTGGGCGAAATGAACGAACGAATATTGAGATTGTCCAGCGGATTGTCCAGACATTAGGCGTATCAGAAGCCCTTATTCATCATGTGGATGATCGACTTGGTCATGATTTTCGTTATGCTATTGATGCGTCAAAAATTGAAAGAGAGCTTGGCTGGAAAGCAACATACTCTTTTAATGAAGGATTAGCGGAAACGATCGATTGGTATATTCAAAATAAAAAGTGGTGGCAGGATGTGTTATCAGGTGCGTATCGGGGGCATACACTATGAAGCTTCTTGTAACAGGAGCCGGCGGGCAACTAGGTTCAGCTATTTTAGCTTTAGCTACATCACAACAGATTCCATGTATTGGGTTGACAAGGGGAGAGCTTGATATTACAGATGTTCGTAAAGTGGAAAGTGTGCTGACCACCATTCAACCTGACGTCATCATCCATTGTGCTGCCTACACACAAGTGGATCAAGCGGAAGAAGATGAGATGGAGGCGTATCGAGTGAATGCAGCTGGAACTCGGAATCTCTGTGTTGTAGCAGAGCAACTAGCCGCAGTTTTTGTGTACGTAAGCACAGACTATGTCTTTGACGGTAGCGCAAAAGAGCCAATTGATGAATGGACCCCGCCTGCGCCACTCGGCGTATATGGGCGATCCAAGCTCGCAGGTGAACAAGCTGTCCAACAATTTCATTCAAAGTTCTTTATTGTTCGGACATCATGGGTCTTTGGACATCGTGGAAAAAACTTTGTGAAAACGATGCTGGCTTTGGCTGAAAAAGAATCTCCTTGCCATGTTGTTGATGACCAAATTGGTTCACCAACCTATGCACCTGATCTTGCCGAAATGCTTTTTGCACTCATCGGGACAAAACGATATGGCATTTACCATGTGTCTAATAGCGGTAGCTGTTCATGGTACGAGTTTGCCCATGAGATTTTTATGAAGCAGGGAGTTCCTGAATTAGTAAAACCTTGCGCAACAATCGATTATCCTACTGTAGCATCTCGTCCTGCATATTCTGTATTTGCTCATAAAAATTTGCAGTTAAATCAATTCCCACTAATGCGACACTGGCGCGAGGCTATTCATGCATTTCTAGATTGTGAAAAAGATAAGAGTTTGTGAGAAAATTTACATTTATAGACGATTCAATATCAAAAAAGCGTATAATGGACGGAACAAAAAAATGAGGTGAGTCTTTGTCACGTCCCGTAAAAGTTACGATTTTCAGCCTTTTTCTACTCATAGCAGTGTCTGTCATTGCGTTTTCAAGTTCTACACCATACGGAAATCAAGATATACGTGGTATATTAAGTCATCTACCGATTCAGTGGATTGAACAAACAAGAATTGCTCACATTTCGTTTCCATATGGCGAGCGAGTGATTAGTTTAGAGTATTTGTCAGTAGAATCATTTGTGGAGTTTTTTCTTCGGAAAGCGGCTCATTTCTTCTCATTTTTATTTATTGGTTTGATTGGCACACGGCTACTTGCTTACTTTACACGCTTACGTTACGCTAGTGCAATGTCGCTATTTTTTGTTGTTTTTTACGCAAGTATTGATGAATACAGACAGTCTTTTACCCCAGGTCGGTCACCGATGATTGAGGATGTACTGGTAGATACGATGGGTGGTCTGGTAGGTATTTTGATTGCTATGTTTTGGATTGTGTACGTACGCTCAATCAAACCATGTGAAGAATGTGGAAATAGTCAAACGAAAACCCATGTTCACAAGAAATGGGAAGACATAAGAAAACAAGCCTAGTAATTACTCTCTCTTGTAAAGGAGAGAGTAATTTTTGTTTACACGAAAAAGACTTACCGTTCACGAGATCGGTAAGCGGCAAGTGATTTAGGAGCTAACTTGTTTCTCAAACTCAGCTGCTTTTTCATACATTTTTGAAAAACGGCGTTCTCCGTTGTACTGGTAAAAACGATATTGCTGAAGTACGTGCTGTTGTTCCAATTCAAATAAGTTAATCGCTTCTTTCATGGAGTCTGCCCGTTGATGAAGAAAATAAGTTTCAAATTTTGCTAGCGCATACGTCTTTAAATAGTACATAGGAATAGTGGTTTGGTCGGTTAGTGTATGCTTCAGCTCGTATTCTACTTCTTTCGCTTCTTTTAAAGCCAGTAATACTTCATTTTCTTTATGATCATAATAAAGCCAACGCTTAAACAACTTATTTATACTCCAAATCAGAAGGAAGTAAGCTAGAATAGGCATGAAAACAAAAAGAACAAACAGACTGATGACTGAAATGAACAGTATATCGATACGAGAAAAGAGTTGATAAATGGTGATAAGCGAGGCTGAAAAAACGGTGTGAAAGACGAATAGATACACTAAAATGGAAACAGCAAACAAGCTGTTTAAGTCTTTAACGTGATACAAACTACGTAAAGGACCTCGTTCAAGTTGTTGTTGTTTTGCTTCCAAATCTTTTTGTTGCTCTAGAATGTCTTCGATCTTTTTTGCTAAAGGGGTAATACGTTGAATATGGGAGAGGCATTGAGTGTTTTGCATGTTGCCACCTTCCTTCTTGTCCTAGTTATTCTATACGTATGTAGAAATGAATCTCACCATGACTGAAAAGAAACTTTCATATGAAGAAGTTTTTCGCATATATATGGAAGGGCAAATAAAGAGGAGGAAGACTTTATGGAAAAGACAGTAAAAGTAGGGTTATCCCAAGGGTTGCACGCTTCTAATGCTGCGGCACTAGTAGAAAGAGCGAGTCAATTTAAGGCAGATGTTCATTTGAAAAAAGGGAATTCGATTATTAATGTTAAGAGTATTCTCGGTTTAATGAGCATCGTGTTAAAGCCAGGAGACGACGTTCAGCTAACGGCTGACGGGCCTGATGAGGAAGAAGCAATAGCAGCTATTGAGGATTTTCTTACCCACAAGTAAAAGCTGAAAAACGTAGGCTGGGGCTAGCCTGCGTTTTTCGTCGTTATGACCAAAGCGTCAACCTAAGAATGGGAAACTACTAGCGAAGGTGAATGAGTTCATCAAAAAGTTGTCTGTTCTCATAAAGCCATAGAAACATGGAGCGATTCTTTTCCATACGTTCTTCATCGTGACTAAAAAAAGCGATCATAACAGCTTCAATGCTTAGAAGTGTTAGCCAGAAAGCCTTTCGTTCTTGGATGGTGAATGGGTTTTCTTGATGATAGGCGCGGAAAAACGCTTTTATTGCTGGAAACCAGCGATCCACATCTGCTGGGCTCGAATAGACATCCCTTAACACACTGGTCGCAAAGTAACATGGGTCTAACACGCGTATATTTTCTTCCACCAATTCTAAATCGATAATGCCATTTACTGTATCCTCAAAATAAAGAAAGTGACGATAGTGAGGATCTCGATGAATAAGCTGAGTTGGAAGTTGTTCCAATAGGAGCATCTCGTCTGCCAGTTCTGTTAAAAGATGAACGACATCAAGGGCAATCGCTTCTTTTTTCATAAATGGAATAATATTATGATATAACGATGTGTAAACGTGACGTTTTCTGAACGGGTGATAATCGCTTACTTCAAGTAAAGCATTGTCTAATTTTGCTAGTGCATAGCCAGATTGTTTTACGAGTGCTTGCTGATCTAAAAGGGTTTCAGCTGCGATTAAATGACCGTCCAAATAGGAGTAAACGACATAAAAACTGTCTTGACTTTGAACAGTATATTCATTAGAGGTTGTTTTTAAAGGAACTGGCACAGGTTGTTCTTTTCTATGCAAGTCTTGAAGAAGTTGAGCTTCCATTCGTGCTCGCTCTTGATCGGATTTCTTTTTTAAAATGAACGTTTTCTTTTCATTTGTATGAATAAAGTCAACTCGATTTGTTACTTTATCTGTGTATCGAATGGATAGTTGGAATGCTTGATCAATTTTACGCATAGATCATCCCTCGCTTTAAAAATAGCCGCAGAACTAAATAGATATAAAGACTATTCTAACACTATAGTCTTGGGAAAACGAAGAAACAATAGCTATTTAGACACATTTCATGAAAATAGGAAGAGAGATTCCTAGTTATATCTGATTATTTGGAAATAAAAAGGAGGATTTTGCAGAATCATTGTGCAATTGTTTTAGTAAAAGGAGGAATGGTCATGAGAATAAAACGAACGTCTTTACTTTTTATCATTATAACGTTATTACTTTTTAACGGAAGTGATCAAGCTACATGGGCAAATGAACAACAACATGAAGCGTTAAAAGTTGTTGGGTATTATCCTTCTTGGGTAGCCGAAGAAAGAGGCTATGAAGTGAAGGATCTCCCAGCAGAGCAAATGACTCATATTATGTATGCGTTTGCCAATGTATGTTGGGAAGGGGTTCACGGGAATTTAGATCCGTCAGGGCCGAACCCTAGAGAGTGGATCTGTGAAGATGAAGCTGGACCGATTGACGTGCCGAATGGAACAATTGTGTTAGGAGATCCAGAACAAGATGTGCGTAAAGTGTATCCTGGTGACGATGAGGAAGAGGCTATTAAAGGGAACATTAATCAACTAAATCAGTTAAAGGCAGAACAGCCTCATTTGAAAACCGTTATTTCTGTTGGGGGATGGACGTGGTCTAACCGTCTTTCATTAGTGGCTGCAACTGAAGAAACGAGAGACACATTCGCTCAATCTGCTGTTGATTTTGTAAGGGCGTATGGATTTGATGGACTCGATTTGGATTGGGAGTACCCAGTTAGTGGCGGGATGCCTGAGAATGAGCGTAGTCCAGAGGATAAGCAAAACCATACGAAACTTCTAGAAGCAACGAGAGAGGCGCTAGATAAAGCTGGTCAAGAAGATGGTAAAGAGTATTTACTTACCATTGCGTCCTCAGCTTCACCTAGTTATTTAGAGAATAATGAAATGGAAAAGCTTGCGAATATTTTAGATTGGATTCAAATTATGACATATGATTTAAACGGCACATGGCAAGCACAAAATGGGCACAATGCGCCTTTGTTTTATGACGAAGAAGCAACTGTTCCTTGGGCAGATGCGTTAAATGTTGATGCTGCGATTACGGGGCATTTACAGGCAGGAGTTCCAAAAGAAAAATTAATAATGGGGATGCCTTTCTACGGATATGGGTGGACAGGGTGCGATGCTGAGAATAATGGCGAGTATGCTTTCTGCGATGGTCCTGCTCAAATTGGAACATGGTCAAATGCCACTTTTGACTATCAAGATTTAAAAGACCATTATGTGAATCAAAATGGCTACAAGCGTTATTGGAATGATGCATCGAAAGTTCCTTTCTTGTTTAATGAAACAGATGGAACCTTTATTACGTACGATGACCCAGAGTCTATTGCCCATAAAGCAAATTATATCGTTGACAAAGGCTTAGGTGGTGCTATGTTCTGGGAAGCAAGTAATAATCGAGATGGTGATTTAGTTCAGGCCATTACCACTGTATTTAATGGGGACGAACAGCAAGGTTGTGATGTTTCTGAATGGTCGGAAAATGCGATTTATGTAAAAGGGGATCGAGTATCAAAAAACGGGTTTATTTATGAAGCAAAGTGGTGGACACAAGGGGATCATCCGCAACATTCAGGAGAGTGGGATGTTTGGAAAAAGGTGAGTGTGTGTCAAGGAGAAACAGAAACGAGCATTTGGTCGAAAGATACAATTTATATAAAAGGAGATCAAGTCGAGCATAATGGCATGTGGTACGAAGCAAAATGGTGGACACGTGGAGAAGAACCTAATCAATCAGGAGAATGGGATGTCTGGAAACATGTAAACTAATAGACCTGTGTAAAAAAGCCGTGTGAAAACGGCTTTTTTTGTTTGCAAGAAACGAATATACGGTGGCGCGTTTGAGACAAGCAAAAAAAAGGAATGAATGGATAAATGGACGAAGGTGAAGTAGCATGAATATCTTTTTATTGTTAGGAATCGTTTGTGGGCTTGTTTTTTTACTGAGTATGCAGATTGAGAAACGTAGTATCTTTAACGGTATGTTTTTAACCTTAAGCTTGCTGTTGTTTTTAGGAAGTGGACTAGCTGTTGTGACAACTGGACCTGTGAGTAGATATGATCATCTTATTCTTATACTCTATTTTCTATTTGCACTCATGCTCCTTTTATTTTTACTTTTTGTGATAGGGTACGTTATACGAAATACATGGAAGTTAATACGAAAAGAAGGACGAAAGCGGAATAATTTTTTTTCACTGCTAGCGAGCTTAGGTATGTTTAGTTTTCTTCTGCTCATCCCGACAACGTTCCTTACCATTGAGCCTCTTGCCATTACCATAACGATATACATTGGGTTTTATGGGTTTCTGTTTCTATCTTTTCTCGTTTCTTCTATTTTATATCGCTACAATCGACCCTATTACAATCAACATTATATAGTGATCTTAGGGGCTGGCTTGTTAAGGGGAAAGAAGGTTTCACCTATTTTAGCAAGTCGATTAGAAAGAGGAATTTATTTCTATACGATGCAAAAAAAAGTGGCACCTCCTCCCCGTATCATTGTGACAGGAGGGCGAGGGGAAGATGAGATTATAAGCGAAGCGGAGGCAATGAAAGCCTATCTAGTTCACAGACATATTCCACCTCAATCAATCATTATAGAAGATCGAGCGCGCAATACGTACGAAAACTTTTTGTATACAAAAAAAATAATACCTGATCACCAAAAAGTCGTGTTTGTTACGAATCATTTTCATGTTTTTCGATCGAGCTTAATCGCAAAACAGTTATCGATGGCAGCTGAAGGAATCGGCTCCCCAACGGCCTGGTATTTTCAGCCTAACGCCTATACGCGTGAATTTATTGCTGTTTTAGCAATGAATAAAAAACCCCATCTTCTATTATTTAGTTGCTTCCTTCTGCTACTCGCTTATTTTTATTTCTCTTAATCGAAGAAAGAAGGAACTTATAAGAACAATGTCTAATTGATGATAATAAAAGGAGGAGTGCATATGTTTGATGTATGGAAAGAAGGACTACCGGAAATTAGTGGTGTTTCACGATCACGCTCAAAGTTACTTGAACAAATCCATTTTCTGCGCGACCGACACATGCAATCGCTCTGTTACATTCCACTTTTTAAACGCGAACATCCTGCAACGTGGGGAGACGAGATTACAAAGACAGTAAAAGCGTATAACGAGAGATTGAATGACATTACGCTCTTACCAGGGCAAGTGTTGCCGCTTAATGACGATCTTCTTACTGACTTGAAAGCGGGCAAAGCAATTCCTCTAAACAAGACTTTATTTGTTCTTGTTACCCTTAATGGAGAAGATCTACAGGGCGCAGCAGAAAAGCTGTACCGACTTGCCGTGGCAGGTTATTATCCGGTATTGCTCTATCCAGAAAAAGATACCCGCATACAAAAGAATCCCGATTTATTATACAAATTAGTGAAGCAAGGAGCGTACACAATAATGGACGCGACAAGCTTACTATCAATAACAGATAAAGGAAGAAGAAAATGCATCCGTGCATTAGTAAGTGGAAACTTAATTCATATGATAGGGAACTATTCAGAAATTTTTACAAAGTACGATGAAGACAAGGTAGAAGAAATAGACATGGTACTATCAAAAATAAATCCAGCGCAAAAGGAACAGATGAAAGAAAACTTGGGGAATTTGCTCTCCTCTAAATCCATTCGAATTGAAGAACCGCTTCATATTGATAAACGATCGATTTCCTCCTTTTTTAGTAAATCAAAGGCGTGATACACTAAAAAGGTAAGGAGGGGCAGAAAATGGAAGAGCTTGCTGAAGATATTATTGTAACCATCCAAGCAGAAGAAAAAGACTGGCTAAGAACGTGGGACGTACAAGGATATATTCCAATGGATCAAGGTGTGCTCTTATATGTAACGCGTAAAGACGGTCAAAAGGTTGTTGTTAGTATTCAAACGAGGGATCATTTCGTTTACCAACTGGAACTATTACGCAATAACGACAAGTTTGATCGCATCGTACTAGGTGGAACTTACGATGTCGAGAAAGATCAACTGGGGGAACAGATTAATCAACTCCTAACTGTGTATCATTAAAAAAGACGAGTCGTCCTCTTAAAGAGGAGACCCGTCTTTTTTATACGTTATTCTGCTGTTTTTTTGCTTTTCGAAAATAATATAGAAAGGCGATGCCTTTAATAATACCAGAAACTTGATCAGGTTGAGCCGTTACAGCTTCTTGTTTCGCAGCATTCACTCTTGTAAGCGTATATGTAGATAAGGCGCTTGAAGCTCGATGTGCAGCTTCTCCAGAATCATGAATGATATCAAAAAGCGGGTTTAGTTTTGACACTTTTTCGTTTACATCCATAATCGTTTCGTTTGTATTATGGAGGGTGACTTTTACTTCACCTGTAATATCGTCTAAACTTTTTTCAAGCTGCGCCACGGTTGTTGCAGTTTTATCAAGGGTTTTCGCCAAATTACGCATAGCTGGTAATAAGCAAATAACGGCGATAAGAAACGCAACCGCAAAAACAAGTACGCCAATTCCTAACCAATCCATTTCTAAAAACCTCCTTCGTCAACTTATCGATTTGCTTCAATGATGTTCGCTAAATTGGCGAGCCATTCCCCAATAATCGGTAATGGTTCGAACAAATTAAGTATAGCAAGAAGTAGAGAGACAAAAAGTGCTACTCCAATCGTTAATCCTACACCTCTAGCAATACCAGCGATTAAGTTTGATTTTACCACTTGTTTTGTATCTGTAAAATGAAAAGCCATATCTTTAAGCCTTCCATTCGTGGTAACATCCTCTAGTTTGTCCAATAATTCATGAAATCGGTCATTTTCATCCGATTGTTTTTCAATTTCACGCTGGCGATGCTTCGATGGCAACATTCTACTTTTTTGTTCATCGGTGAGCGGCAAATGAATCCCTCCAATCAGTTCATCTACCTTACTATAACCGTTAGTTGGGAGGGTTAAACCCAAAGCCACCCGAACTTAAACGGATGGCTTTGCTTTTAACATATATTGATACGCAGTCGTTTGTTCATAGAAATGTGTTGTATTTAGCCCGGCTAATTGTCCAGCTTCAAGTATTTTTTGCATGAGCAGTTGTTGGTGGGGAAACAGTACTTGATTATTCACAATCGTTTCTACTTGATAGCCGCTCGTATGAAATAGCTTTTCAATTTCTGATTTTGTGAAAAATCGAAAATGTGTCTTATCAAGTAAACCAGCATCTACATAATTCCAAGTGCCTTGAATCAACTCCTCAATAATGGATATATGACCGACATTTGGGATGCTTGCGTAAATGGCACTGGTTTTTTTTAAGTATGGTTTTACTTTTGCTAGTACTGACCAAGGATCTAACGTATGTTCTAATACGTCTGCGAAAATAATCGCATCAAATTGTTCATGTTCAAATGGAAGAGGATCAGACTCAATATTCCCCACAGTAACAGAGTCGAGTTTTTTTTCAGCTTGGACGGCAGCATGTTGAAACAATTCAAAGCCATGTACGTCTGCGCCATATGCGGCTTTGATTGCAGCGCCAAGGGCACCTTCTGCACAGCCAATATCCAGTACCATTTCGACCTTTGGATCAATTAAAGAAAACAGCTGTTGGTTTATTCCTTGATAGTAAGCAGTTGCTTTTTTCTCATACTCTTTATCCACCTTTAACGCCTCCATTCCTGCCTATTGTATGCAGTGGTTTAGGCTAATGTGCAGGAACTATCTCTTTAGAGCGTCACGTATGCTCAAGCAGGTATGTCCGTTAAATCCTGTAGTGGTCGTGGCTGAGCATAACGAATTAAGAATAGCTTCCTCCACACTCTCTGCAGCAGCAGCAAACAGAATTGACATGGATGCGTCGCTATCATGCAAGAATGTATAGGTTTGTAAAGGTGCAAGTGGGTGATGAGGCACCCGATTTGCTGTTGAAAACGCAATGACAATATCACCACTTCCATTAGCCGCAAAAGATGCCGTACGTCCGAGGCCAAGCGCAGCTCTTTTTGCTAGTCGTTTTAATTGGCGAGCATCTAACGGTGCATCTGTGGCGAGCACGATAATAATGGAACCATCTGGCGTTGGCATGGAGGTGCCATTTCCATCTGAGATGTTTATTTTCCTTCTGTGGCGACTGTAGATCCAGTCTTGCTTCTGTCCATAATTCGTCAGGACGAGGCAGCCAACCGTATAAGAAGAAACGAGACGTGAACTTGTGCCGATACCACCTTTAAACCCGAGACATGACATACCAGTACCAGCCCCAACAGCCCCCTCTTCAACAGGTTGTTCACTCGCGGCTTTAATGGCAAAAATTGCGTCCTCTGGTTTAACGATCATTTGTCGAATATCATTTAGGTAACCATCGTTACATTCTGCTGTTAGAACATTGACGGTGCTCGTTGTTGTACCGATTTCTTGATTATGAGCAAGTAGATAGGAAAGTGTGCCTTCTGTAACAGCGGGAACGGAAAGGGTGTTTGTTAACATAATGGGGCTCTCGATAACTCCAAGTTCTTCTACTTGCACAAGGCCAGTTGTTTTTCCGAAGCCATTGAGTATAAAAGAGCTGGCAATGGTCTTTTCCGCAAACAGATTTTTTGGATGGGGAATAATGGCGGTTACGCCTGTCTGAATTTGTTTCCCATCTGTGAGCGTACGATGACCGACCAGTACACCAGCTACGTCGGTAATACCATTCATTGGTCCAGTAGGCAAACCAGGAAAAGAAAAGCCTGCGCGTCTTGCAGATGAATGATTCATTGGAAACTCCTTTTTCTTTTATTTTGCAAAAAAACAGATAAAACGTAAAGAAAAAAAAGATTCAGAGTGCTATAATCTTTACTAGTTAGATGGGTAGGAGGAGAGAAGAAGATGGATAGTGCTCGATATGGTGGTTTGGAGGCAGGCGGAACGAAAATGATCTGCGTGGTGACAGATAAAAATGGGGAATGGCTCGATCAATTAACACTGCCAACGCTGTCGCCTGAAGAAACGATTCCCCCTATTGTTGATTTTTTTAAGAGGAATTCCATTACTAGTTTAGGAATAGGCAGCTTTGGTCCTCTTGATCTTAAAGAAGGGTCACATACATACGGTTCTCTTGCTAGTACCCCAAAAAAAGGGTGGGAAGGCTATCCATTATTGGACGCTTTTAAATCACTTCATGTACCAATCTCATTAACAACAGATGTAAATGGTGCTGCACTTGCTGAAGCCACTAAGGGGGCAGCAAAAGGGCTAGATAGTTGTATGTATATTACCGTTGGTACGGGAATTGGAGCAGGTGCCGTTGTAAATGGGAATATCTTAGAAGGATTCTCTCATCCAGAAATGGGTCATGTGCCTGTTAAGCCACATGAAGACGATGTGTTTTTAGGTCACTGCCCATACCATGGAACGTGCGCAGAAGGTATGGCTGCTGGACCTGCAATACAGGCACGCTGGGGGAAAGCCGGAGTTGAGTTAGCAGATGATGACCGCGTCTGGCAATTAGAAGCTTACTATCTAGCTCAAGCAATTGCGGCATATACCTACATCTTGTCACCAAAAAAAGTGATTTTAGGTGGCGGAGTAATGAAGCAAAAGCAATTGTATTCCCTTGTTCGTGAAGAATTAATACGTCAGCTAAATGGCTACTTGGATATTGGCGATCCAGAAGAGTATGTAGTAGCTCCTGGATTAGATGAGCACGCAGGTATAGAAGGTGCATTACTATTAGCGAGACAAGCAGAAGAAATGGCGCATTCATAAATAAAAAACTGCAATGGACCATCTAGGTTCTTGCGGTTTTTTATTTTCCACAAGAAATAAAGGGAATTGTCGAATCAAGAGCGTATTTGTAAAAGGAACAGCATTTCGAGAAATTCATATGATACGTTAGCATAGTCACAGGAGGTTTCGCTTATGTCTTATTCTCATTACAACACGTACGCTTATTCTGATCGGGTTCTAGCATTGACGAAAGAACTCGTTCAACAGCCTAGTATCTCTGGTACGACACAAGAAAACCAAATGGCAGATTTAATCTGTACCATTTTAATGCGAAATCCTTATTTTAACGCGCATCCATCATCTATTAAACGCATCCCCCTTAAACAGGATCCATTAAACCGTTGTGCCGTCGTTGCTATGCTGGAAAAGAAGCCATCTACAAAACAAGCAACGATTTTACTTAGCCACTATGATGTAGTTGGTGTTGATGATTTCGGGCTATATAAAGAGGAAGCGTTCCAGCCGGAAGCATTAAAAAAGCAGTTAGAGGAAGAACAAGAAGGGTATTTAGACGAATCCGCAAGAGCCGATTTGGATTCAAACGACTATTTGTTTGGAAGAGGCTCGATGGATATGAAAGCCGGATTGGCGATGCAGCTTTCAATCATGGAGGATATTGCACGTGATGAAGAATCAACTGAGAATATTTGCTTAGTAGCTGTACCAGATGAAGAAAAGTTATCACTTGGAATGTTTGCGGCGGTAGAGGAACTTGCAAAATTACAGGAAAGTGGCTGGCAATTTTCTGCATGTATTTGTTCCGAACCGAATTTTTCTGCTTATCCCAATGACTTCAATAAATATATTTATACTGGTTCAACAGGAAAGCTGCTCCCGTTTATTTATTGCTTAGGAAGAGAAACCCATGTTGGGCAACCGTTAGAGGGGATTAATGCATCGGTTATGGCAGCGCAGCTTGCTGTAGAAATGGAATGGTCAGACGCATTTTCTGATCAATTAAACGGAGAATCCTCCCCATCGCCTACTTGTTTACGCATTCGAGACTTAAAAGAAACGTACGATGTGCAAACGCCAAATGAATCCTATTTGTTTTACAATGTATTAACCTTACATTCAAGTCCAGAGCTTGTAATGGAGAAGGTGAAGCGAGCATGCCAGCAAGCAAGTGAAGCAATCTATGAGCGTCTTGTAAAGCATAGGCTTGCTTTTGGAACAGATGCACTAGCTGCGGCAGTTCCACAACCGAAGGTCTATACAATTGCTGAGCTGTACCAACGGGGAATCAAAAAATTCGGCACGAGCTTTAAGCAGTCATATGAAACCATCTTACATGACAGTATTCGAGATAACGAGACTTTTACAGAACAAACGTTATCCATTGCTCGTCATTTATCAACCTATTTTCTGGATCAGGCACCTTTTTATTTATTGCTTTTACAGCCGCCCTACTACCCACACGTAAAGTTAAATGAGAAGGAAGACCAAGCGTTACTAGCGTTAACAAACGATTTACAGAAAATTGGTACAGAATCCTTTCAAGAGTCGATTGTGTTAAAAACCTTTTTCCCAGGTTTATCTGATGTTAGCTACTTACGTTCTCAAGGAGAGACAAAAGTGGAAACAACCCTCGACACATTTATGCCACTGTATCAACAAAATTATCATATTCCAATGGAAGCCATACAACAGCTTAACATTCCAACCATAAACGTGGGACCGTTCGGAAAAGATGCTCATAAGCGAACCGAACGATTGCAACTTTCTTATTCAACAAAAGTGGCGCCTGTTTTGTTACGCTATGCCACACAACAATTAGCAAATAAGCTTTAGTAGACAGATTTACTTTGTACAGTTTGCATGAGAAAGAAATCATGCGAACTGTACATCTTTTACGATCCATCGTTTATTTTTTGTAGGATGTAAAGCTTGTATTAGTGTAAACTAATAGAGTGAAAAGATTGTAGTGTCATTAAGTAAGGAGTATACATATGAGAACACCATCACTGGTAACAGCAGGACTTTTACTCGGAATTTTTATGGCGGCAATTGACAATACAATTGTGGCTACAGCAATGGGTACCATAGTAGGCGATTTAGGCAATTACGATCAATTTGTGTGGGTAACAGCTGCCTACATGGTAGCCATGATGGCAGGTATGCCGATTTATGGTAAATTATCTGACATGTATGGGCGAAAGCGATTCTTTTTGTTTGGTTTAATCGTTTTTGTACTTGGTTCAATACTGTGCGGATTAGCCAATTCTATGAGTCAATTAATTGGGTACCGTGTGATCCAAGGAATAGGTGGTGGAGCATTAATGCCAATTGCGTTCACCATTATTTTTGACATATTTCCTCCTGAAAAAAGGGGAAAAATGACAGGATTAATTGGAGCTGTATTCGGTGTATCAAGTGTATTCGGTCCATTAATGGGAGCCTTTATAACGGAAACATTAAGCTGGCATTGGATTTTTTATATTAACGTACCGATTGGTGCTGTGGCGCTCTATTTAATTGCTCGACATTATAAGGAAACGCTTGAACCACAAAAGCAAAAAATAGACTGGCTCGGTGCTTCGACGTTAGTAATTGCTGTGGTTTGTTTAATGTTTGCATTGGAACTTGGTGGAGAAGCCTATAGCTGGACGTCACCATCACTTATCAGTTTGTTTGGGTTCGCTTTTGCCGCTTTTATTGTATTTATTTTTGCAGAAAGACGTGCTGAAGAGCCAATCATTTCCTTTTGGATGTTTAAAAAAAGATTATTTGCCACATCGCAAATCATTGCTTTTATTTACGGTAGTACATTTGTTGTGTTAGCTATTTTTATTCCCATCTTCGTGCAAGCAGTCTTTGGAGGATCAGCATCAAGTGCCGGTACAACGTTAATGCCGATGATGATTGGCTCAGTTGTTGGGAGTATGACAGGCGGGCTTTTACAAACGCGTATTCCGTTTCGAACCATGATGATCTTTTCAGCGGTTTGTTTTTTAACAGGTATGAGTTTGCTCGCAACAATGACTCCTGAAATATCAAGAGTCATGTTGGGTGTTTATATGTTTCTAGCAGGAATAGGTGTTGGGTTTTCATTTTCGTTATTGCCAGCAGCTTCGATTAATAATCTGCCGAAGCGCTATCGTGGCTCAGCGAATTCCACCAACTCGTTTCTTCGTTCATTTGGAATGACGGTTGGAATTGCTATCTTTGGCACGATTCAAACGATGACGTTTTCCAATCGCATGAGAGAATCATTGAGCGGTATAGAGACAGAAGGGATTGAGCTAGATCCTCAAGAACTTTTCACTCCGGAAAGCCGTGCACAAATTCCAGAAGATGCACTAGCGACGATCACAACGACAATGTCTGATTCGATTACCTCTATTTTTACTCTAGCATTAATTCCGATTAGCTTAGCGCTTATTACGACATTTTTTATGGGTGGCGATAAAGTCGAAACGAGTAAAGATTTGAAGATAAAGGGGTCTGAGTAGCGTTTTCCCTAAAGAATCTTTATAGAGCCTATTTCTTGAAGAATTTACATGCTGAGCTATTAACAATTCTCGAAAATTGTCGATATGCATAGTGTAGGTTAATAAAGAGAGGAGAGCTACGCTTGAGTAGTGTAATCGTTAGAAATGTCGCTAAGTATTTACCTAAAACCGTTAAGAATCGTGAAGAAATGCGTACTCATTTTGCGTCTGTTGGCGCTCAAGTTGACTCTCTATTCGATGTTGGTGGTCGTGAAAATCATCCATACATAGAGGACTACCGGAAAGAGACATCGGTTACAATGGCTACGAAAGCATGTGAAGCGTTGCTTGAAAAGGAAGGACTTTCTTTACAAGATGTACAGGGATTTTTCTTTGTATCAGATGCGCCAGAGTATACGGTTCCGTCAAATGCCATCACAATTGTCAATGCATTAGGAGATGGAAATGATGGTGCCGTTAAATTTGTAATGGATTTGAACCAGAACTGTACAGGATTGCTCTCTTCATTTGATATGGTAAGCGCGTATATGAAAACTCGAAAAGATCTTAAGCGCTGTGTGCTTGTAAGTGTGTTTAATTCGACTCACATCTCTCACAAAGAAGATCCTGCGACATATGGTTTTTTAACAGACGGCTCTAGTGCACTACTACTTGAAAAGATCGACCAAGGTGGAAAAGGTATCCTCGATTCAGATACGTTAATTGGCTCAGACGGTTGGGAGCTGATGAGCTTTCCTTCTGCTGGCTATTCAAAAGTTTTTAAAGAAGAGACATCGTTACGTGAGCGAACGTTACGATGGGATGTAGGGCCGGCAGGATGGATTCCGGATAAATATATGGAAGTGCTGCCTGGTTTACTAGAACGCAATGGCTTAACAGAATCAGATGTTGACTATTTTATTTGCTCGCAATTCCACGAAGGTCTAGTGAAACGAACGTGTGAGTTAATGAATTCTACTATGGACAAGTGGTTATTTGTTAGCAGATCATATGGCTATGCGGGAAATGCTTCTCCAGGCTTTGCGTTTGAAGAAGGTTTGCGTTCTGGTAAGTTCACTGAAGGAAAAACAATTGTGTGGTTTTCATTTGGTGCAGGTTACACACTCTCTGCATTGCTATACAGATTTTAATAAGGGGTGGATTGATTATGTATTCGATGAGTATTGATGAAAGAAAAAAACAATTTACGATTGTCGTGAGCGGATTTATTACAGAAGAAGAGGCAGATGCGTATAAGAAGGATTACATTATGCATGCCGCATCTATAGACTGCTCAGATTATACACTTATTCTCGATGGAAGCGATATGATGGTTTCAAAGCAGTCCATGCTAGATGGGTTGAAGGCATTAATTCAGTCTTATGTCAATCACGGCTACAAGGAAATTTTATTTGTACAAGCAAAGTCACCTTCTGCTCGTGCACAATTACGCCGTATTGATGTGTTAATGAAAAATGTTCGTTTAATTGAAGTAAACGACGTATAAGCTTGAAAAAGGAGTAGTCAAATGATAGACTACTCCTTTTTTTATTTTGACCAAGATTCTTGACAATGCGCCCAAAATCGTAAAAATCCTTTCTCACCTTCAGAAGAATCTTTAAAGATTCCAGCGTGTTCGAGCACGCTGGAAAAAATCGTACCGACCTCTTTCTTTAATTCTCCCATTACGTTCTCTTCCTTTAAATCTTGGCCTAATCGATTCTTTAATTTCAATGCCCAATGAGTATGTTTTTCAGTGTAAGGTGATGTGCTAAGTAGTTGTTCAGCGTGCTCGCTTAAAAGATATTTAGAAATCTCTTCTAATTCCTGTTTTAAGCGTCCTGGCAAAATGGCTAAACCCATTACCTCAATTAAACCAATGTTCTCTTTTTTGATGGCATGTGTTTCTTGATGTGGATGAAAAAGACCCAGCGGGTGGTCTTTTGTTGTTCGATTATTTCGTAAGACTAAATCAAGCTCATAATTTCCCTCTTTCATCCGTAGCACAGGTGTAACAGTGTTATGCGGTTCTTCGTTTGAAAAAGCATAGAGTTCAGCTTGAGGATCTGTATACGAGCGCCACTCTGTAAGAATATGGGTAGATGTAGTAATAAGTGCTTGACGATCCTTACCGGTTAAACGAATAACAGACATGGGCCAGTCGACAATACCAGCTCGAATAGATTCGTTTCCAAAAGGTAGCAAATCTTGTTTAAGTGGGGCCTGTGCCATTGGAAAATCGTACACGCCACCTTGATAATGGTCGTGCTCTAGGATCGAGCCACCAACGATTGGTAAGTCTGCATTTGATCCAATAAAGTAATGCGGAAATTGATCGATAAAATCAAATAACCGCATAAATGTTTTTTCGCTAATCTTCATTGGTTGTTGTTCACCAGAAAAGACAATAGCATGCTCGTTGTAATAGACATATGGAGAAAACTGAAAATACCATTGCTCACCTGCTAAGGATAAAGGAATAAAGCGCAAGGTTTGTCTGGCGGACTGAGTTAGTGAGCCTGCATACCCAATGTTCTCTTTTGCCAGCGGGCCAGAAGGATATACGTTTTTCGTTTTCTGCTTACGAGCTTCTGCAAGAGCTTCAGGATCTTTTTCTGGTTTTGACAGATTTATCGTAATTTCTAACGGACCATATGGCGTTTCCACGTCCCAACTCTCGTTTAGAGCAATGCGATCAACTCGTATATAATGAGCATCTTTATTGAACTGATAAAAGGCCTTCGTTGCATAGGATGGATCGTATTGTTGATACTGTGAAAAAAATGTGTGCGAGACATCACTCGGTCTCGCTAGCATAAGATCCATTAAAGCGGTGTCGAATAAATCACGGTGTGTCGTTGTATTTGGTCCAAATAACCCTTTATTGTAAGCCCAATCTAAGAGAGGCGTTAAAATCTTTTCAAGATCATCTTCCGCTGTGACCTGAGTTTCTTCGGGTGCTTGTAAGCCTAGAAAATGGAGGAGACGGTTATGGATGTACATTTTATCTTCAGGTAAGAACAGCTTTCTTTGTAATCCATACAAAAGTAACTTTTCAATTAAATCGTGAATCATTCGCCATCTCTCCTAATCCAATTTTTTAACGCCGTCACCAGCTAGACTCACATAAAAATCGGGTTTAATGGATGTTTTCTGTTCATAAAGGAACGAAACATTTTCTTTAAAAGCATCAATATACTCTTGATGGACGAGGCTGACTGTACAACCTCCAAATCCAGCGCCAGTCATTCTTGTGCCGATACAACCTTGCTGCTCTTTTTGGATTGAATAAAGCAAATCGAGTTCGTAGCCAGTTACTTCATAGTCATCAGCAAGTGATTGATGAGACTCATTCATGCATGCCCCTAGGCTTTTTAAGTCATGTGCTTTTAAAAAAGTCACAGCTTGTCTCACGCGTGAATTTTCGGTCACAACATGATTCACGCGTTTTTTTAAACTGTTATTTGTTACTACCGTTTTAGCTTGCGCCCATGTCGCTGTAGTTAAATCACTTAATGAGTCTAAAGGATAGCCTTCTTTTTGTAGAATGTGTAACCCTTGTTCACATTCTGAGCGGCGTTCATTGTACTTTGAATCAGCAAGTCCACGTTTTTTATTGGTATTTGTAATAACGATCGAGTAAGAACCTAACGCAAGTGGAACGAGTTCGTGTTCAAGTGTACCTGTATGTATAAACAGCGCATGTGCCTCTTTTCCAAGACCAACAGCGTACTGGTCCATAATGCCGCTGTTTACACCGATGTAGTCATTTTCAACCTTTTGGCAAAGTTGAGCAAGTTGAGTACGACTTAGCCCGGCATCGAGTACATCGTTTAAGAAAAACGCTGTAACCATTTCAATGGATGCGGAAGAAGAGAGTCCAGCCCCGTTAGGAAGTGTTCCATAATAGAGTAAATTCATTCCCGGTAAGGTATAACCAAGTTCTTGAAATGCACGCATGACACCTTTTGGATAATTACTCCAGCTATGTTCACTTGAATAAGACAAAGAGCTAGTCAAATGAGTATAGGATTCTGGGAAATTTTCGCTTTTCATTTGAATCGATTGATCAGGTCTAAAGCTAATTGCCAAGTAAGTTCCCATGGTAAGGGCAGCTGGAAATACATAGCCATTGTTATAATCCGTATGTTCGCCAATTAGGTTAACGCGACCTGGAGAAAAGTAGATACTTGAAGGTGGTTCGTTAGCAAATGCTTGAAAGGCTTTAGTAAGAGAATGTCGTTCAATGGTTTCCATGTTATCACGCTCCTACCGTTAATGTTACTCATTCTAACGGGAAAAGATATGGATAAAATTGCGCTTTTTCACCATTATATTGTCAGTCTGCTCGTAAACGCTTTCGTAAATTGTACGAAAGCTTTGACTTCCAGTAGAAAATCATGTATATTACCAAATGGGCGAACGTTTAAATCGTCTACAGAGTTTAATATTCGTTTTTAGGGGTGTCATAGATGGAAAATGTATTTGATTACGAAGATATTCAATTAATTCCCGCTAAATGTGTGGTGAATAGTCGATCAGAATGTGACACAAGTGTAGAATTAGGTGGTCGAACATTTAAGTTACCTGTTGTGCCAGCAAACATGCAAACCATTATAGATGAGAACATTGCACTTTATTTAGCTGAAAACGATTATTTTTATGTCATGCATCGTTTCCAGCCAGAGAAACGGTATAACTTTGTAAAAGAGATGCAAGAACGAGGACTATATGCATCGATTAGTGTAGGAGTAAAAGAGGAAGAATATGGATTCGTTGAACAACTAGCTGCCGATCAAGTTATACCAGAGTACATTACAATTGATATTGCACATGGTCATTCAAATGCTGTCATTCAAATGATTCAACATATAAAAAAGTACTTACCGACTAGCTTCGTCATCGCTGGGAATGTTGGTACGCCTGAAGCAGTACGTGAGTTAGAGAACGCAGGCGCAGATGCAACAAAAGTTGGTATTGGACCGGGAAAAGTCTGTATTACAAAAATTAAAACAGGATTCGGTACAGGTGGCTGGCAATTAGCCGCATTACGCTGGTGTGCAAAAGCTGCTAGCAAGCCAATTATCGCTGATGGCGGTATTCGTACAAATGGTGACATTGCAAAATCGGTTCGATTTGGCGCATCCATGGTGATGATCGGGTCGCTATTTGCAGGTCACGAAGAATCGCCGGGTGAGACAACGGAGATAGACGGGAAACGTGTAAAAGAATATTTTGGCTCTGCATCTGAGTTCCAAAAAGGCGAAAAGAAAAACGTTGAGGGCAAAAAAATGTTCGTAGAGCATAAAGGCTCTTTAAAGGACACATTAGATGAAATGCAACAAGATCTTCAATCCTCCATTTCCTACGCCGGAGGCACGAAGCTTGAATCCATTCGAAACGTTGATTATGTAGTTGTGAAAAACTCCATTTTTAATGGCGATAAAGTTTATTAAAGCGTAATTAGAAAAGCAAGCCTGTAAAGATTCATTCTTTACAGGCTTTTCTTCCTATATTAAAGAAACCAGCCCCAGCCTCGTCTTGGAGGACGATTTTGGTGATTTTGACTACACGGTACATTCTCTGTATGTTGTTCTTCTTCTACAATGATTTTTTCTGGATAGTGATGAACATGTCGGAAAATTTTTTTGCGTTTGACGATGGTTTCGATTGGATGTACTTCGGGCACAATTACGACTTCAACTTCTTCCACAATTCTTCTTTTCGGAGAGTGGATAATAGGATCGGTTTCCGATATGTGGACATTTTGCATGTTGCCGCATTTCGAGCATCGATGACCCATTTTATTTACCTCCTTGCAGCAAGTAATACTGATAGACTATGTATGATTTCCGGGATTGGATTGGTTAGGTGTCTAGCAAAAAAAGAAACAGGCGCATAAAAAAAGCAGTGGATTGGTTTCCGCTGCTTTTAGCTGTTATTAATCACGCACACCGGCGCCTTCTTCGGAATGAGCAAGGCGACTTGACGCAGCCGCTGCAATAGCGCCGACAATGTCGTCAAGAAAGGTATGGCATTTTTCTTGATTATGATCGTTTAATTTTGCCAATATACCTGGTTTGATTTTGTCCACATAACCAAAGTTTGTTAAGCCGATCGATCCGTACACATTGACGATGGAAAGAGCGATAATTTCATCAATTCCATAAAGTCCTTCATCCGATTCAATAATTTCTTGTATAGGAGATGACAGCTTTTTTTGTTCGGCTAAACGATCCAACTCAATTCCTGTTAATAATGCATTTTGTACTTCACGCTTCGCAAGCACTTTCATCACATGATTGCGGCACATTTCCTTCGTTAAGTTTGGAACATAAGGTGTTTGAAGATCATAGACTAGGTCCATAATGTCTTCAATGGTGACACCGCGATCTTCTAGATTTTCTATCGCTAATTCAATTGTAATGTTGTGAATCAACGTAAGTACCCCCTTTTTTTATCTACTATTTAGTTACTATACCCTTTTTTTCGACTTGGCCATAACCATTCACTAGAAATAATTTGAATCCCTGAACCTTTAGTCGGAAGTATTCGTCTAACAGTTCGACATGCCATGGACTCATAATCCTCTAGATAGCGGGTTGTTTTTAAGTCCGGCACGAGTATTTCTATAGTTGCGGTTGCAGCCACTTCATCATATTGATTTCGCCAATATTTATAGTTTTCGAGGTGAAGAATTCTTACTGTATTGGTAATGGTTTTTTTGTATTGGGATTCAAATAACTGCTTTGTTTCTTCTATATTCATATCTTGTTTGCCAACATGAATATATAAAGTCGTTTTACATGTTGCTTTGCAGACGTACATGAAGCTCCTCCATACGTTTATCGTACGCCAAGTATACAAGAAAACCTGAAAAATGGAAATCAATAGGTTAATGACGAATGTTATCGCTTATTAACTTGATATTGTTCGTATTTTTTGTTGACAAGTCCGGAGCCTCTTGCTACACTAAATTTCGTACTAAATCACATAAACATTTCAGTCGTATATACGCAGAGATAAGGTCTGCACGTTTCTACCGAGCTACCGTAAATAGCTTGACTACGATGTGAGAGGCATTGTTTGCATAAAACAACCTTGTCACGTCAACTCTAGGTAGAACATCCTAGGGTTATTTTATTTTAGGGGGAAAAGAAAAGAATGGATCGATTCTTTCAATTAAGTGCAAACAAAACATCAATACGACAAGAAGCAATAGCAGGGCTAACAACGTTTCTTGCAATGGCTTATATTTTGTTCGTAAATCCAGATATATTAGGTGCAGCTGGAATGGATCAGGGCGCTGTCTTCGTGGCCACTGCATTAGCAGCAATGGTCGGTTCGATCATCATGGGCTTACTAGCTAATTACCCAATTGCACTGGCACCAGGAATGGGCTTAAACGCCTTCTTTGCATACACAGTCGTTATCAATTATGGTATGTCTTGGCAAGCAGCATTATTTGCTGTATTTGCTTCTGGTGTTATCTTTATTTTTATTACGATTTTTAAACTTAGAGAAAAAATTATCAATGCCATTCCAGAGGAACTTAAGTATGCTGCTGGGGCGGGGATTGGATTATTTATTGCGTTTATTGGTTTAAAGAACGCTGGAATTGTTGTTGGAGATGAAGCAACGCTTGTTACAATGGGAAATCTTCAAACACCTGGAACATTACTTGCGATTTTCGGGATTGTCGTGACGATTATTCTTGTTGTGATGAATATAAAAGGCGCTGTCTTTTACGGTCTTGCTTTAACTGCATTAGTAGGAATTATTACTGGAATGAACAGTTTGGATGGTGGAATTATTTCCATGCCACCAAGCTTAACCACCTTTGGGGCTGCATTTCAACCTGTAAGCTGGACAGAAGAAATCTTTACGCTACAAATGCTGATTGTCGTTTTAACATTCTTATTCATTGTATTCTTTGATACAGCAGGAACATTGTTTGCAGTAGCGACACAGGCAGGTTTTGTAAAAGATAACCGTTTACCGCGAGCTGGAAGAGCGTTATTTGCAGATGCTAGTGCCACAACAGTTGGAGCGATCTTCGGAACATCGACAACGACGGCTTATGTTGAATCTACATCAGGTGTTGCTGTTGGTGGTCGGACAGGACTTACCGCTATTTTTACGGGATTGTTTTTCTTAGTCGCATTATTCTTCTCGCCACTTTTATCCGTTATAACTGGAGAAGTGACGGCACCTGCTTTAATTGTAGTTGGTGTGATGATGGCTACATCATTGCGTCACATTGATTGGACTAAAATGGAAATTGCTGTTCCCGTGTTCTTTACTGTTGTAACGATGCCGTTAACATACAGTATTGCAACTGGTATTGCACTTGGCTTCGTTCTTTACCCATTAACAATGGTTGTAAAGGGACGAGGAAAAGAATTACATCCGTTAATGTACTTGTTGTTTGTAGCTTTTGTTCTTTTCCTATTTTTCTTACCACATTAATAGAATGAGTAGTAGAAACGGCTGGCCGCTAGGGCTGGCCGTTTTTGCTCTTCCAAAGGGTGTGTAGGCGTCTATACGAGGAACAAATTGTGAATGCTACATACCTAGGAATAAGTTATCTTTGAGACTTTATTTCCTGACTAGGATGAATGACTTCAAGGAGTTACATATTACTCTAACCTTATCATGTAGAGTTTTAAAGATTCGCTAAAAAGAAAAGATGGCAAGTAAAGAGAGCGATAGGGTTTATTTCATGTTAAAGGTTTAGCTAAATAAATAAGAACGTTCATTTATTGTTGATAGGTATATGGAGATGAGGAAATTGTGAACCACGTACGTTTGCTGTTATTTGAATAAATCAGAGGTTGGTAAAAGTACTCTATTTTTAATGTAAAACAATTTAAAAAAAACTTTTAATATTTTTTTGTAAAATAGTATTGACGATAGATGTTGAATCTTGTTATTATATCTAAGTCGCCAACAGATGGCGCAAACGAGTTCTTTGAAAACTGAACAAAAGCCAAGCGTAAAAAGAGATACAAGGTATCTCGTCAATGAAGTTAGACACAGCTTTAAAATGTGCAACAGCTTAGGATCTTCGACTAAGATCGCAACGTCCATGTTGCAACGTCGAAGTCAACACATCCGTGTGTAAGTAAACACTTTTAACGGAGAGTTTGATCCTGGCTCAGGACGAACGCTGGCGGCGTGCCTAATACATGCAAGTCGAGCGGACAGAAGGGAGCTTGCTCCCGGAAGTCAGCGGCGGACGGGTGAGTAACACGTAGGTAACCTGCCCCTTAGACTGGGATAACTCCGGGAAACCGGAGCTAATACGGGATAATAAAGAGAATCACCTGATTCTCTTTTGAAAGACGGCGTCTAGCTGTCACTAAGGGATGGGCCTGCGGCGCATTAGCTAGTTGGTAAGGTAACGGCTTACCAAGGCGACGATGCGTAGCCGACCTGAGAGGGTGATCGGCCACACTGGGACTGAGACACGGCCCAGACTCCTACGGGAGGCAGCAGTAGGGAATCTTCCGCAATGGACGAAAGTCTGACGGAGCAACGCCGCGTGAGTGAGGAAGGCCTTCGGGTCGTAAAGCTCTGTTGTGAGGGAAGAACAAGTACCGGCGTAACTACCGGTACCTTGACGGTACCTCACCAGAAAGCCACGGCTAACTACGTGCCAGCAGCCGCGGTAATACGTAGGTGGCAAGCGTTGTCCGGAATTATTGGGCGTAAAGCGCGCGCAGGCGGCTTCTTAAGTCTGATGTGAAATCTCGGGGCTCAACCCCGAGCGGCCATTGGAAACTGGGAAGCTTGAGTGCAGAAGAGGAGAGTGGAATTCCACGTGTAGCGGTGAAATGCGTAGATATGTGGAGGAACACCAGTGGCGAAGGCGACTCTCTGGTCTGTAACTGACGCTGAGGCGCGAAAGCGTGGGGAGCAAACAGGATTAGATACCCTGGTAGTCCACGCCGTAAACGATGAGTGCTAGGTGTTAGGGGTTTCGATGCCCGTAGTGCCGAAGTAAACACATTAAGCACTCCGCCTGGGGAGTACGGCCGCAAGGCTGAAACTCAAAGGAATTGACGGGGACCCGCACAAGCAGTGGAGCATGTGGTTTAATTCGAAGCAACGCGAAGAACCTTACCAGGTCTTGACATCCTTTGACCACTCTGGAGACAGAGCTTCCCCTTCGGGGGCAAAGTGACAGGTGGTGCATGGTTGTCGTCAGCTCGTGTCGTGAGATGTTGGGTTAAGTCCCGCAACGAGCGCAACCCTTGATCTTAGTTGCCAGCATTTAGTTGGGCACTCTAAGGTGACTGCCGGTGACAAACCGGAGGAAGGTGGGGACGACGTCAAATCATCATGCCCCTTATGACCTGGGCTACACACGTGCTACAATGGATGGTACAAAGGGCAGCGAAACCGTGAGGTGGAGCCAATCCCATAAAGCCATTCTCAGTTCGGATTGTAGGCTGCAACTCGCCTACATGAAGCCGGAATTGCTAGTAATCGCGGATCAGCATGCCGCGGTGAATACGTTCCCGGGTCTTGTACACACCGCCCGTCACACCACGAGAGTTTGTAACACCCGAAGTCGGTGAGGTAACCTTTTGGAGCCAGCCGCCTAAGGTGGGACAAATGATTGGGGTGAAGTCGTAACAAGGTAGCCGTATCGGAAGGTGCGGCTGGATCACCTCCTTTCTATGGAGTTTTTACTCTAGTCGATGTATGACCTCGGGTCATATAGCGCTTTGGATCTTTTGTTCAGTTTTGAAAGAACTCATTCTTTCTTATTAAAATGGGCCTGTAGCTCAGCTGGTTAGAGCGCACGCCTGATAAGCGTGAGGTCGGTGGTTCGAGTCCACTCAGGCCCACCATTTTAATAAAACGGGGCCTTAGCTCAGCTGGGAGAGCGCCTGCTTTGCACGCAGGAGGTCAGCGGTTCGATCCCGCTAGGCTCCACCAATTCGATACCCTTTTTAAGGGATTTATTTTGTTCCGGAAGAATGTATCTTCTGATCAAGAATGCGAAGGTAGTAGATACCGCTCTAAGAGCGTTTGGTACCTACATCCTGTAGGCATGGTTCTTTGAAAACTAAATCATAATCAATCAACTCAAATTAGTTTTGTTCATCGGTGTTACAACTGTTTGAACGAGACGTCAAGAATTCATAAACCTTTTTGGTTAACTGTTTGATAAAGAGACCCAAGTAGATCAAGGGTGGGAAATGCTTGATGGAAGGAGCGTAGTTCGCTACGTAACTGACAGAAAGACAGGAACCAGACGAAGAGATACGAAGGGAATCTGAAGTAAAAATGGATAAGTTAGAAAGGGCGCACGGTGAATGCCTTGGCACTAGGAGCCGATGAAGGACGCGACGAACAGCGATATGCTTCGGGGAGCTGTAAGTAAGCTTTGATCCGGAGATTTCCGAATGGGGGAACCCACCATCCGTAATGGGATGGTACTCCTGCCTGAACACATAGGGCAGGGTGAGGCAGACCCGGGGAACTGAAACATCTAAGTACCCGGAGGAAGAGAAAGCAAATGCGATTTCCTGAGTAGCGGCGAGCGAAACGGAATCAGCCCAAACCAAGAGGCTTGCCTCTTGGGGTTGTAGGACACTCTATACGGAGTTACAAAGAAACGGAGTAGGTGAATTGTCTGGAAAGACAAGCCGAAGAAGGTAACAGCCCTGTAGCTGAAACTTCGTTTCCTCCAGAGTGGATCCTGAGTACGGCGGGACACGTGAAACCCCGTCGGAATCCGGGAGGACCATCTCCCAAGGCTAAATACTCCCTAGTGACCGATAGTGAACCAGTACCGTGAGGGAAAGGTGAAAAGCACCCCGGAAGGGGAGTGAAAGAGATCCTGAAACCGTGTGCCTACAACTAGTCAGAGCCCGTTAATGGGTGATGGCGTGCCTTTTGTAGAATGAACCGGCGAGTTACGATAACGTGCAAGGTTAAGCTGATGAGGCGGAGCCGTAGCGAAAGCGAGTCTGAATAGGGCGAGTAAGTACGTTGTCGTAGACCCGAAACCGGGTGATCTACCCATGTCCAGGGTGAAGGTCGGGTAACACCGACTGGAGGCCCGAACCCACGCATGTTGAAAAATGCGGGGATGAGGTGTGGGTAGGGGTGAAATGCCAATCGAACTCGGAAATAGCTGGTTCTCCCCGAAATAGCTTTAGGGCTAGCCTCGAGTGATGAGTTTTGGAGGTAGAGCACTGATTGGACGAGGGGTCCCCACAGGATTACCGAATTCAGTCAAACTCCGAATGCCAAAAACTTTAACTCGGGAGTCAGACTGCGAGTGCTAAGATCCGTAGTCAAGAGGGAAACAGCCCAGACCATCAGCTAAGGTCCCCAAGTATACGTTAAGTGGAAAAGGATGTGGAGTTGCTTAGACAACCAGGATGTTGGCTTAGAAGCAGCCATCATTGAAAGAGTGCGTAATAGCTCACTGGTCGAGTGACTCTGCGCCGAAAATGTACCGGGGCTAAACGTATCACCGAAGCTATGGCAATCCCAGTAGGGATTGGGTAGGGGAGCGTTCCAAGGACTGTGAAGCTAGATCGTGAGGACTAGTGGAGTGCTTGGAAGTGAGAATGCCGGTATGAGTAGCGAAAAGAGGGGTGAGAATCCCCTCCGTCGAAAGCCCAAGGTTTCCTGAGGAAGGCTCGTCCGCTCAGGGTTAGTCGGGACCTAAGCCGAGGCCGAAAGGCGTAGGCGATGGACAACAGGTTGATATTCCTGTACCACCTCGTATTTGTTTGAACGATGGGGGGACGCAGAAAGGTAGGGTGAGCGCGCCGCTGGCTGTGCGCGTCGAAGCATGCAAGGCTGGAACATAGGCAAATCCGTGTTCCGCGAAGGCTGAGCTGTGACCGTGAAGGACCCAAGGGTCCGAAATCCCTGATCCTCCGCTGCCGAGAAAAGCCTCTAGTTAGAATACAGGTGCCCGTACCGCAAACCGACACAGGTAGGCGAGAAGAGAATTCTAAGACGCTCGGGAGAACTCTCGTTAAGGAACTCGGCAAAATGACCCCGTAACTTCGGGAGAAGGGGTGCTCTATTAGGGTGTTAAAGCCCGAGAGAGCCGCAGTGAATAGATCCAAGCGACTGTTTAGCAAAAACACAGGTCTCTGCGAAGCCGTAAGGCGAAGTATAGGGGCTGACACCTGCCCGGTGCTGGAAGGTTAAGAGGAGGGGTTATCCCGTAAGGGAGAAGCTCTGAATTGAAGCCCCAGTAAACGGCGGCCGTAACTATAACGGTCCTAAGGTAGCGAAATTCCTTGTCGGGTAAGTTCCGACCCGCACGAATGGTGCAACGACTTGGATACTGTCTCAACGAGAGACCCGGTGAAATTATAGTACCTGTGAAGATGCAGGTTACCCGCGACAGGACGGAAAGACCCCATGGAGCTTTACTGTAGCTTGATAGTGAGTGTTGGTACCATTTGTACAGGATAGGTAGGAGCCTTGGAAGCCGGAGCGCTAGCTTCGGTGGAGGCGTCGGTGGGATACTACCCTGATGGTGCTGACATTCTAACCTCGACCCGTGATCCGGGTCAGGGACATTGTCAGGTGGGCAGTTTGACTGGGGCGGTCGCCTCCTAAACAGTAACGGAGGCGCCCAAAGGTTCCCTCAGAATGGTTGGAAATCATTCGTAGAGTGCAAAGACATAAGGGAGCTTGACTGCGAGACCTACAAGTCGAGCAGGGACGAAAGTCGGGCTTAGTGATCCGGCGGTGCCGTATGGAAGGGCCGTCGCTCAACGGATAAAAGCTACCCTGGGGATAACAGGCTTATCTCCCCCAAGAGTCCACATCGACGGGGAGGTTTGGCACCTCGATGTCGGCTCGTCGCATCCTGGGGCTGAAGTAGGTCCCAAGGGTTGGGCTGTTCGCCCATTAAAGCGGCACGCGAGCTGGGTTCAGAACGTCGTGAGACAGTTCGGTCCCTATCCGTCGCGGGCGTAGGAAATTTGAGAGGAGCTGTCCTTAGTACGAGAGGACCGGGATGGACATACCGCTGGTGTACCAGTTGTTCCGCCAGGAGCATCGCTGGGTAGCTACGTATGGACGGGATAAGTGCTGAAAGCATCTAAGCATGAAGCCCCCCTCAAGATGAGATTTCCCATGGCGTAAGCCAGTAAGACCCCTTAGAGATGATGAGGTTGATAGGTCAGAAGTGGAAGTGTGGCGACACATGGAGCGGACTGATACTAATCGGTCGAGGGCTTATCCTAAATTTCTTGAGTTTGAGTAGATGATTTGATTTAGTTTTGAAAGAATCACCGATTCTTTTAACAAGAAGGATTTCATTCCTTTGACAAAGAGCAACAAGAAGATCGAGGACTAGAAGTGCTTGAAGGAAGGAGCGTACTTGCGTACGTGACTGACAGAAAGACACAAATAGGACGAAGAGATTCGCCGTTGATCTGACGTCAAAATAAGTCTGGTGGCAATAGCAAAGAGGTCACACCCGTTCCCATGCCGAACACGGTCGTTAAGCTCTTTTGCGCCGATGGTAGTTGGGGGCTTCCCCCTGTGAGAGTAGGACGTTGCCAGGCAATGAGAAAGACACCTGAAAAGGTGTCTTTTTTTTTAGAGAGAAAGACGCAAAAGAGCTGCGCTTCGACAGAAGGGAGTTAAACAAAGAAAACGGCCGAAAAATACAAGCACAATAAAAAAGAACAACAAGAAAAAACATCGAAGGGAAAGCAGCGTGCATCCCCCAGTGAGACGAAAGGGTTGTTTTCATAAAAGCTTCATGGGAAGCATCGTGGATCAATCAACAAGAGGAACAACCCCGAAGAAAACCACCCTGAAGCCAAGGGACGTTGCCAGGCAATGAGAAAGACACCTGAAAAGGTGTCTTTTTTTGCATAGAAAAGAAAGACGCAAAAGAGTTGCGCTTCGACAGAAGCGAGTCAGACAAAGAAAACGCCGTAAAATACGAGCACGATAAAAAAGAACAACAAGAAAAAACATCGAAGGGAAAGCAGCGTGCATCCCCCAGTGAGACGAAAGGGTTGTTTTCATAAAAGCTTCATAAGAAGCATCGTGGATCAATCAACAAGAGGAACAACCCCGAAGAAAACCACCCTGAAGCCAAGGGACGTTGCCAGGCTATTGCGTATAAAGGTATATACTGTACAAAATCAAACGTAAAACACCTCCTTGAGTAGAAGGTGTTTTAGATTAGTGACGATTTATTTTCCGAAAAAACCTCTAACGGCAAATGCAATATTTTGTGGTCTTTCTGCTAAGCGCCTCATGAAATACCCGAACCAATCTGTGCCGAACGGTACGTAAGAACGGACTTTATACCCTTCATCAATCAATTCCTTTTGAAGTTGCTCTCTAAAGCCATACAGCATTTGAAATTCGAATTGTTCCTTTGAAATGTTCTGTTCGATAGCGAATGCTTTTACCTTCTCAATAATCGTATGATCATGAGAAGCTATGGCCGTGTAGCTTCCGTTGTTTAAATGGATCTTAATAATGTTCAGATAATTTTTATCGATTGTCGCCTTATCTTGATAGGCAACAGTCTCTGATTCTTTGTAAGCCCCTTTTACCAGACGGAGTGGAACCCCTTTTAGGCTCTTTACATCGTCTTCTGCACGATGGAGGTAGGCTTGAATCACGGTTCCAACGTTGTCAAACTGATGTTCATTTCGTAGAATGGACAAAATACGCAACGTTTGCTCACAATGTGAGTAGTCTTCCATATCAATACGAATAAAAATATTAAATGCTTGGGCGACTTCGCAAATTCGTTTCATATTATATAAACAAAAGCTTTCATCGATATCTAGTCCAAGTTGTGTCATCTTTAATGATAAATTGCACTCAACGTTCGTTTCGTGGATTGCACGTAAAACGGCTAAACAAGCCTCGGTAGATTCAATGGCTTCTTCTCTTTCTGTGACAAATTCTCCTAAATGATCAAGGGTACAGGCGACTCCTTTTTCATTTAATAATTGAACATTTTTAATGGCATCCTCTAAGGTAGCTCCTGCTACAACTTGAGAAGCGCCAAACTTCAGTCCCCATTTTTTTGCGGCCTTATTTAACGATTTATTTTTAGCTAGCTGCATAAATACTGAACGAAGTGGTTGTTCTAGGACCATAATTCATTCCTCCTACAAATGATGTAAACGCTATACACTTCTTAATGCAAAAAGTGTGCCAACTTAAAAAGTGTTAACAGTAGTGTTTTTTCGGTAAATCGTCTAAAATATAGACATTAAGTGACAAATGTGTCTAATGTGTATAATGAATAAGGAGGGTCGCCTTTGCAAACCTCATTAAAAGATGTAGCAGAACCGTACACTGGTAAAACTGAAGAAGACAGCTGGACATTACCAGAGTCAACGTTACTCATGAATTTACCTGCTTTTAGCGATCAAATAACGACGATCTATACAGTAAATGAATTAAACGATGTTGTAGGCAGAGTGAAAAAAGAACTCATCCCCTCACTTCTTCTTTATGAATTAAAGCGGTATCATTCTTTTCACGAAACGTTAGTGACGGCAATGAATGACGCAGTTACAATTGTGAATCATGAAAGTGAGATATTAGCGATTAACCATCGATCTGAAGAACTTTATCATTTAAATAATGAAAACGTTAAAAAGAAACCGTTACAACAGTTTTTTGAAGAAGATGCTCTCGTACTGTGGTCAGTTCTTCGAGATAAGCAGCCGGTTATGAATCAATATAATCAGCCAAAACAAGGTTTACACGTTATTGTGAATACAGTCCCGGTATTCTTAGGTGTAGAGTGTATTGGTGGCATTTCAATAGAACGAGACATAACCGATGTTGTTAAGTTAAACGAAAAACTATCATCGACAACAGCGAGCTTACATGATTTAAACGGGCAAGTAGCTGACGAACCTTTTCAAAAGATCATTGGTAGGAGTAAACCAATAACTCAAGCGATCGATATGGCACGTAAAGTGGCTAAAACAGAAGCTAATCTATTGTTAACTGGAGAAAGTGGTGTAGGAAAAGAACTATTTGCAGAGGGAGTACATCATGCTAGTAAGCGGGATAAAGAGCCATTTGTAGCGATTAACTGTGGCGCGATCCCATCAGCGCTGTTTGAAAGTGAACTATTCGGCTACGTTCCGGGAGCTTTTACAGGGGCCGTTAAAGGCGGAAAGAAAGGAAAGCTAGATGTTGCAAAAGGGGGGACTCTTTTTTTAGATGAAGTAGCAGAGATGCCCCTCGAATTACAGGTGAAACTTTTGCGCGTTTTACAGGAACGGGTATTTTATCGTGTAGGCGATCATAAGCCAATTCCTCTTGATGTTCGTATAATTGCTGCAACGAATCGAAATCTAGATGAAATGATTCAAGAAGGAACCTTCCGAGAAGATCTTTATTATCGCCTGCATGTGATTCAAATTCACGTGCCACCTTTACGTGAACGACTCGATGATTTACCGGAGTTAATGCAACGATTCGCTCACGAGTTTGCCATTCGCTATGATAAAGTTGTCCCAACGTTTGATCCAGAAGTCATGTATATGCTTATGAATCATCGTTGGGAAGGGAATATTCGTCAATTACGTAATCTAGTTGAGCGGGTGATCATTTTAACAAATGATACAGAGGACCGTGTGCATTGGTATCACTTACCCGAATCTTTTCAAAAGCAGATGAATCATGTCTCCTCTGCAAATTATTCAAGAAACGATGAACGAAGCGAGATACTAGCCGCTTTGGAAAAAACGTTCGGCAACAAATCGGCTGCTGCAAAATTGCTTGGTGTTTCTAGAGCGACCTTATACAATAAGCTAAAGCACTATAATCTGTAAAACGAATTGTCTAGTTAGACAGTTTTGTATAGACAAAAAAAGACACGCTTCGGAGCGTGTCTTTTTCATTTTAGTACATTTCCGAGATTGTTTTTGCTTGCATATGAAGGACTAAATAATCTGGGCCGCCTGCTTTTGAATCGGTACCGGACATTTTAAAACCACCAAATGGGTGATAACCAACAATGGCACCTGTACAGTTACGGTTGAAATAAAGGTTTCCAACGTGGAAATCATATTTGGCTTGCTCAATTTTTTCGCGGTTATTTGTAATAACGGCTCCAGTCAACCCATATTCGGTATTATTGGCAATTTCTAACGCCTCATCATAGCTCGTCGCTTTACTAATTGCGAGAACAGGACCAAAGATCTCTTCTTGCATGATTCGCGCTTTAGGATCAACGTCAACGAACACAGTTGGGTGAATAAAGTAGCCTGTTGAATCATCGCTTTGTCCACCTGCTGCAAGCTTTCCTTCTTCTTTGCCTATTTCAATATAACTAGTAATCTTATCAAAAGCAGCTTGATCAATAACTGGTCCCATATAAAGATTTGTTGGTTCTGCAGGGTTTCCAACAGTTAATTCTTTTGTGCGTGCTACGACTTTTTCAACAACTTCATCATAAACATCTTCATGAATAACTGCACGAGAACCTGCTGAACACTTTTGGCCTGAGAAGCCGAAAGCAGAAACGACAATAGCGTCTACAGCTGTCTCAATATCTGCTTCACTGTCAACAACAACAGTATCTTTACCGCCCATCTCTACGATGACACGTTTTAGATGATTTTGCTCTTTTTGAACGATTGCTGCTTTCTCATAAAGACGAACACCTACATCGCGTGAGCCAGTAAAGGAAATAAGAGCTGTTTTCGGATGTTCAATTAGGTAATCACCAATTTCGCTACCGCTACCAGGAACAAAATTAATGACGCCTTTAGGAACACCGGCTTCTTCAAGAACCTCAACAAATTTAGCCGCAATAACAGGTGTTGTACTTGCCGGTTTTAAGAGTACCGTATTTCCTGTAACGAGCGGTGCTACCGTTGTACCTGCCATAATGGCAAAAGCGAAATTCCAAGGTGAAATGACAACCGTCACCCCTGTTGGCGTGTAGATGTAGTTATTTTGTTCTCCAACGCGGCTATTAACTGGTTTGCCGTTTGCAAGTTCAATCATTTGACGCGCATAGTATTCAAGAAAATCAATACCTTCTGCCGTATCTCCATCAGCTTCTTTCCAAGGCTTACCACCTTCTTTTACAAGCATAGCAGTAAATTCATGCTTACGGCGGCGAACAATGGCTGCAGCACGAACTAGGATGTTGGCGCGCTCTTGTGGCGTTACTTTTCTCCAAGATTCAAATGCAACACTTGCAGCTTCAATTGCTTGCTCTGCATGTTCTTTAGTCGCTTTTCCAGTTGTTCCAATAATTTCAGCTTTATTGGAAGGGTTATAAGACGTTAATTTGTCGGTAGTATCAACACGCTCACCATTAATAACAAGTGGGTAGTGACCACCAAGCTGAGCTTCGACTTGTTTAATCGCATCTAATAGGTCTTTCTTATTTTCTTCAATTGTAAAATCAGTGAATGGTTCATGTGTGTAAGGTAATAACATCGTAATCCTCCTCAATAATCAGTTTCAGTAATTCTAATGCAAGAAGCGTGCCAAGTCTTTTGAGATTGTAGGAAATCGTGAAAAAAAGGTATACTTTTCTTAAGAGTAGGAGGTTTAGCAATGGAAAAGCAGCGAGTAGCTATCATTGGAACAGGTCGAATGGGAAAAGCGATCGCAACACAGATTCATTCCTATTTTCAGTTAACCCTTTTAAATAGAGGCTCTAAACAAGGTAAGGAATTAGCCGCTTACTTGAAAGTAGCCTATTCAACAGACTTTCGTTGTTTAAACACAATGAATCTTATTTTGTGTTGCGTGCCTCAAGATGCAACAACGTCTGTGCTGAATCGCATTGCGCACTACGCTAGCCCTAACACCATTATTATGAATTGCTCAACAAAAGCATGGGTTGATAAGGAACTTAAACAAGCTTACAGTAAGTTGCATTTCGTAGAAGCGAAAATTATTGGTCATGCGACATCGATTGAGGCTGGAAAACAGGCTGCTATTTTTGCAGATGCGACGAGCAAAAGCGTGCAGGAAGACATTTCCTCCCTTTTTTCTCCGTTTGCAACCGTTGTGTTTGAACATCCTGCAGTAGTTGAAAAGCTAAATCAAGTTGCGACAGAAATTGGCATTCTAGCTGCTGTGACAGTAGAACAAAAGGTGGAAGGGGAAAATCTTTCTCCTTTTATAAAAGAAGTCTTGATTGACAATGTATGCGCCGGTGTGATGAGTGCCTATGTACACAATGATTTAGGGCATTTTGCAAAACAGATAGTAGCTGATTTACAGGGAAGGAAAGATACGAATGAAAGAAATCTATAGCAACATCGTTCAGTTTAAAGGCGATCATGAAACATTTGGGTATGAACAAGGCATGGAAATCAAAGCGTCACTAATCATTAAAAATCGTTCAAATCAATGGAATGTGCGCAAGCAGCGTTTTTCAATTGATGTACACGAAGCGAAGCGGGAAATAAGCGCTATATCGGCTGAAATATGGCAAGAACTTCTCGGAATGCAGCAAGCACTTGAGTGGTCGATGGAAGAGGTGTTGAAAGAGTTTGGTGGCTACAGAGTACCTTATTTAAAGTCGGGGTGTTCCATTGCTACAGGTGATCATTATTTGATTCGCAACTATGATTACCATCCTAAAACATATGAAGGTCGGTATACCTTATTTAAACCGACAGATGGTGGATTAGCGGTTGCAGCTCCCAGTCAGCGTATAAGCGGTCGAATGGATGGAATGAACGAAGCGGGATTGGCAATGGGCTACAATTTTATGAATCGTAAGAAACCTGGTGCTGGATTCATTTGCTGTATGATTGGTCGGTTTATTTTAGAGACATGTGAGACTGTCGACAAGCTGTTACGCTACTAAAAAAAATCCCACATCGCCATTCGTTTAGCTATATTGTCTATGATCAAAGTGGTCGAACCGTTATTATTGAGGCAACACCTAGGGAAGTAGCCATCCGTTCAAGTATTCGGTGCACGAATCATTTTGAGGAACTTGTTTCTGAAAACCGTCACCATCTCGTTGACTCAACAAGGAGGCTGGATGTCTTAAAAAAGAATCAACAAACGGTTATGTCAGCGAAGGAAGCGTATCACTTATTTAATTCTGCAAATAAAGGCTTATTCTCGGATTTATACGATAGTTGGGCAGGGACGATCCACACATCGGTTTACTTTCCTTCTTCATTACAGGCATGGTTTACTCTTGGACCGGATCAAGAGCCGACTGTAATCGATTTTAAAAAGTGGTTAAATGGAGAGCCTATAGCGTTGGATCGAATAACAGGAACGATTGATACAAATGTGCCTTTTTTACATATGGATGACCCTGCGGATTGGTATCGGTAAAACGTGTGATACAATACTTCATTCTGTACATCCTAATTTAGAAAGAAAGGGTGGAAGGAATGAAGTTTTTACTTAGTATCCAAATCGTTTTTTTAGTGTATTTTCTAATGGGTGAAAATCCTGCCTACGGTGCGGAAGGGGAAATGGTTCGCATCCTACATACAAATGATATTCATGGCAGGATGGTGGAAGGGGAAGGCTTCGGATTTGCAAAATTGAAGACATTGATCGATTCAAACTGTGAAGGAGACTGCCTTCTCGTTGATGCAGGAGATACCTTTCATGGAACACCATTTGTTCAAGCTTCTAAAGGAGAAGTAGCAGTTTCGTTAATGAATGATTTGCATTACGACGCTTTTGTACCAGGTAATCATGATTTTAACTATGGTTTTGGACATCTTCTTCATTTACGTAAGCAAGCAAGGTTTGTCTTTTTAAATGGCAATCTATTTTATAAAGGAAGGAAGGAGCAGCCTTTTTCCCCATTCATAATAAAAACCGTCGCAACTAAAAAAATTGGCCTTTTTGGCTTAACAACAACAGAAGCGATAACCAAAACAAATCCAAACAATGTAAAGGAAATTGAACTAAGAAATCCATTTGAGCAAGCGGCAAACATTGTTGATCAATTAAAGCAGGCGCAAGTGGATCTTATTGTTGCAGTTGTGCATCTTGGTATGGAAGGGAGTCCTGAAACAAGTAAACAATTAGCAGAAAAGGTTCCGGATATTGACGTCATTATTGATGGGCATAGTCATACGTTGTTACCAACTGGTCATGTCGCTGAAAACAACACGTTGCTTGCAAGTACAGGAGCGCATCTTCAAGCCCTTGGCCTTGTGACAATTGAGTATGACAATGATCAGCTTATTAAGAAGGCGCAGCTACTCAAACCGTCTTCCACAACAAGGGAGCATCTCGTTACGAAAAAGAAGCTTCACATTGTAGCTGAGCGTATAAACAAGGATGGGAAGAGAGTGGTTGGATTTACTCCCGTTGCCTTAATAGGCGATCGTCAACATGTTCGCGTGGGCGAAACGAACCTTACTCAATTTCTAACAGACGCCATTCGTAAAAAGACTAATGCAGATATGTCTCTTTTAAATGGTGGAGCCATCCGTTCTTCAATTCCAAAAGGCACTGTGACGAAAGCAGATCTCCAGTCTGCGTTCCCTTTTAATAGTTCAATTGTAACGGTCGATGTTAGTGGTCAAGTGTTAGTAGATATGATTGAACACGGTATACGTGGTTACCCGTTAGAAAATGGGAAATTTCCACATGTAAGTGGAATGAAGGTAACCGTTAAGTGGGAAGAAGGTACGCCAGTTGTTGACGCAATAAAACTAGATGGTGGTACGTTTAATCCATCATCGTGGTATACGGTTGCTACAAGTGACTTTATTTATAGTGGAGGCGATGGTTACCCAATTCAACCTGGTCGGTTTATTCACAAATACGGTCCTATTCAAGACGGTTTTGTGGATTATATGAAAACGCAAAATCCTATTGCAACGATTCATAATCGGATTGTAGGTCTAGAAACGAACGAAAGCGGGAAGAGAAGGGATTAAGAAAAACGGGTTATAAGCAGGGGGGAGCAAGCGTGAAGAAAAAAACGAAAAGGATGCTCTGGAGTATTGGCGGTGTATCGGTTGTACTTGGTGGGACACTTGTTGCGGCTAGTTATTATTTATTTACTATGGCAATTGCAAGGAGTACAAGCAATGTCGATCTTTATGCGGGAGAGGAAGAAGCGAAAGAAGAGCTCGAGAACATCGCTGAATTAATGAAGCGTGGCGAACAATGGCTAGCCACAAAAGAGGTGGAACGAATCGAACAACAAACGTATGATGGATTAACGCTTTACGGTCGCTATATAACGAATGAAGAACAAACAGGGAAACTGGCTTTGCTTCTCCACGGCTATCGAGGCGGAAGTAGTGAAATGGGACTGGCTGGAGAACTGTATGAAGAAGAGGGCTTTGATCTTTTTTTACCGGATGCACGAGCACATGGTGAAAGTGAAGGCGATTATATAGGCTTTGGCTGGCTTGAGCGCCAGGATCAACTAAACTGGTTAAACAAATTAATTGATGAAAAAGGGCTAAAGCAAATCGTGATTCATGGAGAATCTATGGGTGCTTCAACAGCTTTAATGGTGGCTGGTGAAGTGGATTTACCAAAGGAAGTTAAGGTCATTATTGCAGACAGTCCATATACAGCAGTAGATGAGGAATTGTCGCACCAGATGCAAAACTTGTTTCAAATCCCGAGTTTCCCACTCTTACAGATGGGGAGTGCACTAACGAAACTAGCAGCTGGTTATACCTTTGGAGAAGCTTCAGCCCTTGTGCAAGTGAAAAACGAGACACCACCGCTGCTTTTTATTCATGGTAGTGCAGATGATTTAGTACCCACATACATGTCTAGAGAGTTATACGATGCTGCAGCTACGAAGGAGAAAGACCTTTGGATTGCAGATGGTGCAGACCATGTTGGCGCAAAGTTTACAGAGCCAGCCGTTTATTATAAACAGATATGGTCTTTTGTGAATCGATATATAAAGTAACAAGTTGAACGTGATTGCGTACCCTTTTTTGATTGAAGTAGACACTACCTATTGACGTATGTCGTGAATTCGGTACAATAAGAAATGAGTTAGCACTCGGAGTGATCGAGTGCTAAAATGGTGTTAGATGATAAGGGGTGTACAAAAATGGAAAAGAAACAATTTCAAGCAGAGTCCAAACGCTTGCTAGAGATGATGGTCAATTCGATTTACTCGCAAAAAGAAATTTTCCTTCGTGAGCTAATATCAAACGCCAGCGATGCGATTGATAAAATGTACTACCGCTCACTGACAGACGAAAATCTTCAGTTTGAACAGGACAAGTATGCGATTTACGTCCATGCAGACAAAGAAGCAAGAACGTTAACTCTTCGTGATACCGGGATTGGTATGACGAAAGAAGAGCTTGAAGCAAACCTTGGGACGATTGCCAAAAGTGGCTCCCTCGCCTTTAAGAAAGAAAATGAAATTAAAGATGGTCATGACATTATTGGACAATTCGGCGTTGGTTTTTATGCGGCATTTATGGTGGCAGACCAAGTCGCTGTCGTAAGTCGTTCGGTCGATAGTGATCAAGCCTATTTATGGCAATCAGACGGTACGGACGGCTATACAATTGAGCCAGCCGAAAAAGATGAAGTCGGAACAACTATAACACTTTATTTAAAAGAGAATGGTGAGGAAGAATCATTTGATGAGTATTTAGAGGAATATCGTCTCAAGCAAATCATTAAAAAATACTCTGACTTTATCCGCTATCCAATTAAAATGAATGTGACGGTCAGTAAGCCAAAAGAAGATAATGAAGAAGAGTATACAGAGTTTGAAGAAGAACAAACGCTTAATAGCATGATTCCAATATGGCGCAAAAATAAAAGTGAACTAACGGATGAAGACTATGTTCAATTTTATCAAGATAAGCGCTATGGTTTTGATAAACCGTTGGAGCATATCCATGTTGCGGTTGATGGAGCCGTTCGGTATAATGCCATTTTATTTATCCCTGAAAACACGCCTTATGATTATTATTCGAAGGAATTTGAAAAGGGTCTAGAGTTATACGCAAATGGCGTCTTAATTATGGAAAAGAGCGCTGAACTTGTACCAGATTACTTTAGTTTTGTAAAAGGAATGGTTGATTCAGAGGATTTATCCCTTAATATCTCTCGTGAAATGCTGCAGCATGATCGTCAGCTACAGTTAATTGCAAAAAATATTAAATCGAAAATTAAGAGTCAGCTCAAAACGATGCTAAAGAAAGACCCAGAGAAGTACGACAAGTTCTATCAAGCATTTGGCCGTCAATTAAAATTCGGTGTCTACAACGATTTTGGTGCGAATAAAGATGACCTTCAAGACTTATTGCTATTTCATTCTTCTACAGAGAAAAAGCTGGTTTCGTTAGCAGACTATGTGTCTCGTATGAAAGAAGATCAAACCCAAATTTACTATGCAACGGGTGACTCTGTTGAGAGAATTGCAAAACTACCACAAACGGAAATGGTTGCAGATAAAGGATATGAGATTCTATATCTTACAGAAGATGTGGATGAGTTTGCGATTAAGATGCTCCGCGAATATGACGGCAAAGAGTTCATTTCGGTTTCAAGTGCTGACTTGAAAATAGATGACGATGAAAAAGCGGAAGAAGAAACAAGCGAAGAAGATACAGCGATGTTTAGCAAGATGAAGGACATCTTAGCTGGAAAAGTAAAAGACGTACGGACATCAAAACGTCTTAAGACGCATCCAGTCTTCTTAGCGGCTGATGGTGACATTACGATTGAAATGGAAAAAGTTCTCCAAGCGATGCCAGATAATCAGCACGTGAAGGCTGAAAAAGTATTAGAGTTAAATGGCAATCATGATGTATTTGCTTCGTTAAAACAGGCGTACGGACAGGATGAAGAGAAGTTTGCGCTCTACACGAATCTTCTTTATAGCCAAGCGCTGTTAATTGAAGGGTTACCGCTAGAAGATCCAGTTGAGTTTACAAAAGACATGTGTAAAGTAATGGTATAACGAATAGATGGAGGATCATTTAGGTGATCCTCTTTTTTTGGCAGGAAAAGTAGAGAACAGTTTCGAAATAAATGTAGAGAGGGGTGACGAGTATGTCAATTGTGTTGAATAAAAAAGAATTTCATCAAGAACCATACGAATTTTACAAGGAGATCCGCCCTCATGACGCGTTCGCAAAGGTGAAATTAGTGAGTGGTATTCATGATTCATGGGTTGCATTTACATATGAAGCGGCCGATGCGGTCTTAAAAGATGAACGGTTTGTTAAAAATCCAAGAACGGTTTTTCCAGATGTAAGTGAACACGAATTGATGCCGATTACTCATAGCATGTTGTTTGCTGATCCGCCAGACCATCGACGGTTGCGAAGTCTTGTTCAGCGTGGTTTTACACCGAAAATGATTCAGCGCTTACAAGGCCGAATTGAAGAAATTGCAAAGATACAAGTCGAACAAATGAAGGGGAAGGGAACGGTTGATTTAATTGCTGACTATGCATTCCCCATTCCCATTATTGTTATCTGTGAACTACTTGGTGTCCCTCCAGAAGATCGCTTAGATTTTCAACGATGGTCTAACAGTATGGTTGAAATAAACGATGATCCAAGCTTCTATGAGCAAGTTGAAGTGCATATAAAAGAATTTCAGCTTTACATTGAACAATTATTAGCCGAGAAGCGAATCCATCCTCAAGACGATCTGCTTTCAGAATTGATCCGTGCAGAAGAAGATGGGGATAAGCTATCGGTTCAAGAGTTATATGGAGCCATTATGCTCATGATCGTTGCTGGACACGAAACGACTGTTAATTTAATCGCGAATGGAATGCTCGCCTTGTTCACACATCCCGAGCAGTTAAAAAAATTAAAAGAATCACCAAATTTAATTGATGGAGCGATTGAAGAAATTTTACGGTTTAATGGTCCAGTTGAATTTAGTACCGATCGCTATGCAAGAGAATCGTTTACATTTATGGGGAAACAGCTCCAAAAAGGAGATCATGTTCTCGTTTCCCTAGCGTCAGCAGATCATGATCCTACGGTTTTTTCAGGGCCAGACAAACTCGATATCACTCGTGAAAGAAGTCCGCATCTTGCATTTGGAAAAGGAATTCACTATTGCCTAGGTGCGCCACTCGCACGATTAGAAGGGAAAATAGCGATACAAACCTTGCTTAACGCCTTTCCAGAGATTCAAATTAATACAGCTCTGGCGAACCTAGAGTGGCGACAAAGCTTCGTCATTCGCGGTTTAAAAGAACTTCCAGTGAAACTGAAATAATGCTTGAGGGGCACTTTCTATCCTCAAAAGCCCACGTGTATGCTTACACATGGGCTCAAACGAACAACGATTAAAAAAATAATAACCCAATTGAAATCGGGACAAATGACCAAATTAATAAGATCAAACAGAAGCCCATGATGTCACGTACTTTTAAGCCAGCGATGGCAAGAACAGGTAATGCCCAAAACGGTTGAATCATATTGGTCCATGCGTCTCCCCATGCAACGGCCATTGCTACCCGAGCCGTATCAGCCCCAAGTTCGATGGCGGCTGGTATCATAATAGGCCCTTGTACTGCCCACTGGCCACCTCCAGAAGGAATGAACATATTAATTAACCCTGCACTGATAAACGTTAAAAAAGGGAGCGTCGTTTCGGTTGAAATATGAACAAACCAGAGCGCAATCTTGTCAGATAGACCAGAAGCGACCATCATGCCCATAATTCCTGCATAAAAAGGAAATTGAATGATAATACCGCCTGCATTTTTTACACCTTCATTAACTGATTGAAGCAGGCGTTTAGGCGTACGATGAAACAGAATCCCAAGAAATAAAATCGTGAAGTTGACGATGTTAATATTTAGATCAAGGCCGTTGTTGGCAAAATGAAATACGACAAAAAGAATCCCAGCGCCTCCTATAACGAATGACAGAATGTGACTATTCTCCAAGCGCTCAGCAGGAGTTGCTGCGCTTTCTTTCGTTACGGCAAGCTCATTTTTTATTTCTGTTTCTAAGAACAGAGGGTCTATGTAGGTTTTATGCTTAATGGATTTCAATGAAAAGTAGTTAATAATGGGCAATGTTACAATTAACGTAGTAACGATAAATATGTTATAAGGACTTAATAAGGTTTGTGTAACAGGAATAATCCCTAAGGACTCTACTAGAAAGTGCTCTTCACTGGCAATCGTTAGTGGGATAGAGGCAGACAAACCACCATGCCATACAAGGAATCCGCTATAAGCAGCTGCAATAAGTAAACGGTAATCAACAGTTGGCACACGTCTAACCACATGCTTAGCAAATAAGGCACCAACAACAAGACCGAAGCCGTAGTTTAGTAAACAGGCGAGAGAGGCGACAACGGTGACAAGAATAACTGCTTGTCCAGGTGTGTGTGCAAGTAGCGCTAAGCGTTTCATTAAGGAGGACATGACGTTTGTACTTGCAAGAATATAACCAGTCACTACGATTAGTGTCATTTGCATTGTGAAGGCGAGCAAATCCCAAAATCCACCTCCCCAGTAATGAATCATGTCAATCGGATCACTACTTGTCAATCCTACACCGAGTACAAAAACAACAATGGTTAACAAAAGAGCAAAAATAAAGGCATCAGGTAAATAACGCTGAACAATGCGGTCAAAAAAACGAATAACAACACCAAACATAGCAAAAAACCACCTTTCTCTTTCTTTCATTCAGTGAAATGTATGCGCTTTCTTATACGTTATAGTAGTTTTGAAAAAGAGTCAATCGATCAAAAAAAGCCCCTCTCAGACGAATGAGAGGGGTGTTGGTTATAGACGAGTATCCTTTGACTAGCGTACTGTACTTGGAACGTTATTAAAACAACGCTCGTAAATCCATACATAATCTTTTTTCGTTAAATCACGAGGATTTCCAATAGTTTGTGGGTCTTTTAAAGCTTCTTCAGCCCAACGATCCACTTGTTTAGGATCAACACCTTGTTCTTCAAGTGTCGGCACTTCTAATTCTTCTACAAGATCATACATGTACTGAACAGCGGCTTTTGCAGCTTCTTCTGTTGTCATGTCTGTTGTGTTAATACCGAACGCTTGCGCAATCCTTGCAAAACGTCCTGGCGCGCCTTTCCAGTTAAACTCCATTACTGGTCCCATCATCGCTGCCACACATTGACCATGGGCAACCGGTACGATACCACCTAGAGACTGACTCATTGCGTGGGCGGCTCCGGCTGACTCACTTCCATAAGATAAGCCTGCTAACATGGCTGCTTGAGCCATACCATAACGTGCCTCTAGGTCATCGCCGTCTGAAAATGCCCGACGGATGTACGTAGCCGCATATTCAATGGCAAGAAGAGCCACAGCATCGGTTACAGGTTGTGCATATTTCATGGTATAACACTCTACGGCATGAGCAATGGCATCAATACCAGTCATTGCCGTTACGTGTGGCGGCATCGATGTGTGAAGTTCAGGGTCAATAATGGTTAAGTGAGCTGCGATTAATGGCCCGCCCGTATTAAACTTATACTCTCTTTTTTCATCCGTAATGACTGCCCACTGAGTTACTTCTGAACCAGTGCCTGCAGTTGTTGGAATGGTTGCTAGTGTAGGAATTCGATGTTCCAGAGGCTTTTTCCCATCTGCTGCCTCATAATCCAAGACACGTCCTTCATGGGATACCTCTACTCCAATTGCTTTAGCCGTATCCATAGAAGAACCTCCTCCTACAGCAACTAGACCATCACATTTATTATCGAGATAAAAAGCAGAGCCACGTGCAATTAATTTCGTCGGTGGGTTTGGTTCAACTTCATTAAAAAGTACCACTTCGACACCTGATTCTTTTAAACTATCTTCAACTGGCTTTGTTACACCAGCTTGATAGATTCCCGGGTCCGTAACAAGAAGTACTCTCTTTGAACCGAATGCTTTTATTTCATCTCCAAGATGTTTAATAGCCCCAATGCCGTGCTTAATAGCAGTTGGTACCTCAAACGTGTGATAGCTTAACATGGATTCCACTTTCATATGCATACTCATAATACATCGCTCCTTTTATTGGTGGTTTTTTAAGATTGAAACCAATTGACTGGTTGTGGCTGCTTATTACGGAAAATGTGTTTTACTTCGGTATATTCTTCTAACCCGATTTTGCCCAACTCACGTCCAAAGCCAGATTGTTTGTAGCCGCCCCAAGGTGCTTGAGCAAAATAAGGATGGAAGTCGTTAATCCAAACAGTCCCCATGCGTAATTTGCTGGCAACATGTTCAGCTTTATCAATATCGGCTGTAAAGACAGCTCCTGCTAAGCCGTAAATCGTATCGTTTGCTTTAGCAATCGCTTCTTCTTTTGACGTAAACGTTTCGACGGTTAACACTGGACCGAAGACTTCTTCTTGCACAATGCGCATATCGTGCTTACAGTTTGTAAAGATCGTTGGTTCTAAAAAGAATCCGTTCTTCAGTTCATCGGCATCTGGTCGTTTACCGCCGACGGCAAGTGTAGCGCCTTCATCTAATCCAATCTGAATGTAGCGCTCTACTTTCGTTCGATGTTCAGCAGAAATCAAGGGGCCGGATTCGGTACTTTCATCAAAACCGTTCCCTAGTTTAATGCGCTTAGCACGTTCAATTAATGCTTGAACAAATCGATCATGAATCGATTCCTCAACGAGCAGTCTAGAGCCAGCAGAACATACTTGCCCAGCATGGAAGAAAACGGCATTTAATGCTTGGTCGACTGCTGTATCGAAGTCTGCATCAGCGAATACTATGTTTGGATTTTTACCGCCTAATTCAAGGGCAATCTTTTTAACATTGCCACTTGCTGCTTGCATAATTTTCTTACCTGTTTCAATTCCTCCTGTAAATGAAACAAGATCGACATCATGGCTTTCGGATAAGACTGAACCAACTTCTGTACCTGTTCCTAGTACAAGGTTAACAACACCTTCTGGGAATCCTACTTCTTCAAAAAACTCAAACACTTTTGCTGTGGTGAGAGGCGTTATTTCACTTGGCTTCATAACAAGTGTATTTCCTGCTACTAAAGCAGGGGCTAGCTTCCATGCTGCCTGTAACAATGGGTAGTTCCACGGTGTAATTTGCGTGCAAACCCCGATCGGTTCACGAACAACTCTACTGGTCGAATCAGGAATTGGACTTTCAATGATTTCACCGCCATCTTTATCGGCAAGTCCGGCAAAGTAGAAAAATACATTTGCAATATCATCCATATCTCCTAAACTTTCTTCGAGAGTCTTGCCAGTATCCAACGTTTCTAAATGAGCGAGTTCCTCGCGATGATCTTTAATTTTTTGACCGACAAGACGAACCATTTCCCCTCGTTCGCTTGCTGGCATGTGCGGCCAATTCCCTTCATCAAATGCGGTTCTCGCAGCAACAATAGCTCGTACCGCATCGTCTTTCGTTCCTTCTGCAGCAGTGGCAATCGTTTCTTGATTGAATGGGTTAATAATCGAGCGAGTCTGTTGGTTTTCTGCATGTACCCACTTTCCATTAATGAATAGCTGGACGTTCATAGCAAATAACCACCTTTCATTTTGTTTAATATATTTTAAACGATTAATACAAAATTAACTCTATCATTGTCTTTTTTGATTGTCAAAGGAAAAGGAATTTCACAATGTGTAGTAGCAAGCGAGCCTTTCTTTTTAACAGGAGTATAAAAAAGATGAACATCCTACAGCCTAGGACATTCATCTTTTACGTACACGAATTGGAGTTGTCTAACGCAGTTAAACTTATTTATTCGCATCTTTATATCTTTCAACAAGTTCTTTTGCTAGATTACCTGTTCGAAATTGGGTGACAAGCATATCAAGAAATTCATAGTAGGCAAGAGAGGAATGAATTTTATCTAACGTAAATGAAGCTTCAGCTTGAATCTCTTCAGGTACCTCTTCGTTCTCAATGAGTGCTTTATAATAGGGAACAGCTTCTTTTATGGCTGCCATGTTCACATCCCGCTCTCGTTCCCAGCGGCGAGTGAAAAAAGAAGTGAAAAACTGGAAGAAGTCTTGTTCTGCTTCATATAAATCCTTTCGTTCCCCTTTGCGATAGACTCGGTGAATAATATTTTCGTCCAATAACTTACGAACACCAATACTCATACTCCCTTTACTCATACCAAGTTCATCTCGAAGTTCGTTCAAATTCATTGGGTCGTCACTCAAATAGAGGGTAGCATATAATTGTCCGATCGAACGATTTACGCCGTAAATGTCCATCGTATCGGCAATGCCGTCTTTAATAATAGCGTGTATACGATCAAGTTCTTCTCGAGCTTGTTCTTTATCCATGTTTTATGTCTCCTTATTAATAGCTACATCTTAGAAAAAAGTGTAAGCGTTTTTGTTTGACAGATCAAGTAGCTATGTTACGATTATATTTAATTCGTTTAAATCGTTCTAAACAAATTTTACAAAAAGAAATGGAGAGATGCAAGTTGAAAAAACGATTTTGGCCAATCATTGCTATTGTACCATTCACGTTAGCCGCGTGTGGAACGAGTGAAAGTCAGTCTTCATCGGACAAGGAAATTGAATTAACATATGTTGCGTGGGATTCAGAACTTGCATCGAATTACGTGATAAAAGAAGCGTTTGAGCAAGCGGGCTACGATGTTACATTAACGGTTGTGGAGCAAGCAATTATGTGGCAAAGTGTGGCTGATGGTAGCGTTGATGCACACGTAGCCGGATGGTTGCCGGACGACATGAAGGCAGATTATGAGCGTTATCAAGAGGAGATTGTCGATTTAGGTGCGAATCTTGAAGGGGCACGAACCGGACTTGCTGTTCCAACATACATGGATGTGACAAGTATTGAGGAATTGAATGCTGATGTTGTGTCGGAAATAACCGGAATTGATGCTGGTGCAGGGATTGCTATCGCAACAGAAGACGTAATTGAAGCGTATAATCTTGATATAGAGCAAACGCTAAGTACAGATGCTTTTATGACGCAACAGTTGCGCAATGCTTACGAAAATGAAGAGCCGATTGTTGTTACAGCTTGGGAGCCTCATTGGAAATTTAATTCGTTTGATTTACGTTTTCTAGATGATCCGGAAGGAATTTATGCAGAAGAGGGTGAAATTCGAACGATTGTACGAGAAGGGTTAGAAGAGGAAGATCCTGATGCCTTCCGCATTCTTGATCAGTTTTACTGGACAGCAGATGATATGAATGAAGTGATGTTGTTAATTGCTGAAGAGGGGATGGACCCAGAGGATGCAGCAAAGCAGTGGGTAGAGGAGAATCAAGAGAAAGTGACTGAATGGCTAGAAGGTGTTGAATAGCAGTAGAAGAACAGCCTCTCCTGAATAGGAGAGGCTGTTTGGTTATTTACAAACGAGGATCAACGGGATCGCTCTCGAGAGCCAATGTAGCAAGAATACATTCGTGCACCCGTTCTACCGATTCGCCGGCAACAAAGCGATTAACTGCTTCGATTCCAAGTGAAAATTCTTTTAAGGCGAGCTTCTGCTTTTTAGCGCTGTTTCGTTTTTTCAATCGCTCAAGGTTTTTTGGTTCTAAATAATCCATCCCGTAAATGATATGAAGGTATTTTTGTCCACGGACTTTTATCGCAGGCTGAATGAGTTTTCCTTTTTGTTTACAAATAAAGGATTCTGGTTTAATAATGATGCCTTCTTGCCCATCGTCGGTTAAGTCTTCCCACCAAGAGATGACTTCAGCCGCAGAAGTATCCGAATCAATTAATTTCCATTCCGTCTGTACAAATAAAGGGGAGAGCTCTGAAAATAACTGATTTTGCTCCATATGCCAAGTATGGGGATGATTAAAGAATGACCGATTACTATGAGCTAACACATGAAAGGGAGCAATTTGGATGCTCTCTAAGTTCTCAACTTCCCAACAATAGTGCTGATAAACTTCTTCAAAGATGTCTGCATGATTTAACTTTTTTTCGTATTCACTTACCCAGCTAGCAAGATCATGATCCAAGCTAGTTGATTGCAATTTCGAAAGGAGCTGCATTCGATCCAATCGAGCGTTTTCAGCGACATGCGCATATTGTTTACGAATGAGTTCTTTTGCTTTTAAATTCCAAGGCATAATTTCAGCATCTAAAAGAACAAAATCCGTATGGTGCTCTTCAAAGTAAGGCTGTAAATCCTTGTTAAGCTTTTCAAGAATAGCTTGTTCTGTTGTTCTATCAAAGAATGCCCTACCTTTTCTAGTATAAATAACGCCAAGGCTTGGTCGATCAATATAGGACGATGCGACTTCTTTTGTTTTAAATAAAAGCAAAACAGCACGACTACCCATATGCTTCTTCTGGGCAACCATTCGCGTAATTCCCTTTTGCTTATAGTAGTCAATGGCCTCTTGTGGATGTTCTAAATATCCCTCTAATGACGATGGCATTGGCGTTGGGCTCATTGTTGGAGGGATGTAGACAAGTTCTTCTAACGGCAAAGTGACATGGGATAGGGCGTCAAAAGCTGGTATGACGTGTTCTTCCCCTATATGGATGTTGCCGAGTAACTCAGTCGACGCAGTGTAACCTTGGATGTATTTAGCGATGTTCGGTACAGCAAATCGTGCTTTTTCAAGTTCGTGCAATGGGTTGTGATCCCCATTAGAATAGTCGGTTTCGACGTCCACAGACAATGTGTCTCTTTCCGGGTAACGAAGCGCTGTAAGTTCACCACCAAATACTGCACCTTGATCAATATTAATCGTACCATTTACCACCATTGCTTTTTTTCGCGGATCATGTCCCCAAATAATAAGAGGACTCGTCTTATGGTGAACAGTCCAGTCTTTACGGATAGGTTTATTGGCGTCATCAAAACCGTCTGTTTCCCCATATCTAGCGACATCACTAATTTCATGAGACTGCTTTCCAATCCACTCATCTCGTATACCTGCATGAACGCAGACTGCTGTAGCAACCCCATTTTTCTTTAAAACATAATGAGAAGGAGCTTTTAGTAACAGGTCTTTTAACTGTTTTTTTAATTCGGTTGCTTTCTCTGAACCGTGTGTGTGTTCATAGGTGAGAAATTCCTGTTCAACCTTTTCGTCTCCATGCGTTAGTTGAACATGTTGACCATCGAGCCAGCGGGCGATCTTCCAGCCGTGATTGCTATCCACCATATGCGCTAAGCCGGCCTGAATGTGATTGTGAAAAAACTGAAGGGTTTGGAGCGATTTAGGACCACGACTCATGATGTCTCCTAATGAGAGAAACGTTCTTCCTTCTGGATGAATATAGAAACCGGCTTCATTTTGTTGATAGCCCAATCTATGCAGGAGAGTAAGAAATTCATCAAAACAGCCGTGTATGTCGCCGACAATATCTAGCCCTTTACCAACATCCAATTCAATTGGAGATTCTACAGGACGAATAAGGTGAACAATCTCATCTTCATAAATGGAATAGGATCTCGCGTATCGCTCTTTTTTTAGGAGGCGGAGCTGTTGCTTAAAGGTTTGAAGCTGCTGCTTTACACGTTTTTTCCCCCTAGGCTCATCACGTTCACTATCTCGAAGAAGAAGAGTAGCTTCCTTTGTATGAAAAAGAAGCGTGAGAATAGGCAGGTGGTGTGATCGAGCTATTTTGCGGTAGCGCTCACGGTCATCTGGATGAAGGTGAGTAGCGTCCACAATCGTCAGCTTGTTTAAGCGACATCTTGATTCAATGACTGCATCCATCGTTCGAAAAGCCTCTGCTGATTGGATTTGATACTGTTCCATTAACGAACTTGCCTCATCTCTTGGACGACTTTTCCAATCAAGAAAACGCACATCACCAACACGTTCACGGTAATCATCAGAGCTCACAATTTCAGATGATTTTACTTGTTGGGTTTGCACCCAAGACTCAAGCAACGTCGTTTTGCCACTGTTAGATGGACCGACACATAATACGATTCCAGCATAAGGTACATACACATCCATTTAAACAGACTCCTTTCTTTGGAAGTGACATAGCTGAGTAGGGTGACCAAACTGCCTGTGTTCTTCCCCAATCCCTGTAAACTCTAAGTTGTAAAAGCCAGTATTAACCGCCTGGCACCAAGTTTGAAACTGATCTCTTGTCCACTCAAAGCGATGATCTGGGTGACGATAGCCTTCACCCAGATTGTAGAGTTGGTTGTACTCATAATTCGGTGTCGAAATGAAAAGTGTTTGTGGGCGGTAATCGCTGAGAATCATCTTCATCATTTTTGGCAAGCGGAATTCTTCAATATGTTCAATCACTTCACATAGGATAATGACGTCTTTATTTTGTAAACGATTATCGTAATAAAATAAAGAACTTCTTAAAGGGGTTGGCTGAAGAAATTCCAATTCTTTCGTGCGTTTTGTAAATTGCCTTAACGCCCGAGTCATTGCCATTTCAGACGGTTCTACCGCTAATAGCTCTTTAATCCCTTTTACATAGCCTAATTTGACCGTTAACTTTCCCTCACCAGAACCAAGGTCTACAACACTCGCTTTTTGATGTAAGTCAGAAACTTTCTGAATAATCGTCTCATAGCGCTTATCGTTTAGTCGGATCATTGTCTCTTTCACTGGTTGAACGTCTTTATGTTGTGTATGTTCATAAATGGCTTTAAATCGTAGGGCTTTTTCGTAAATATAAGCTCGTTCTGGATGATTCTCAAGCCAGCCTTCTCCGTAACGCTTCATTTTATCGACTTCTTTTTCGTCAATAAAATAATGTTTATAGTCATCAAGAACAGGGATGAGAACAAATAGCTGTCTAATTCCTTTTTGTAAGGTGGTGCGTCCTTTTAACGTTATCATTTGAGCCGAGCTTCTATCCTTTATACTTAGCGGCGCCTTCTGTTCCGCAAAAACAGTACTCACGGAGAAGCCGATGGGTTCAAACAGACGCTTGAGAAGAGATAAGCTGGTTGCACTGGCCAATGGTCCAAATGAAAATTCAAACGAAAATGGATGGTCTACCCATGGCAAGTATGGATCCCTTGGTTTTCCATTAAGAGCTGTACCAAGTGCTGAACGAAGAAACGTGCAAAAGATACTGCTCACAGCAAATTCACGATCATTGATATAAGAAGTAATATCAAATGCACGTGCACTATTACGAGACAGTTCAATTGGATCAGGTGTAACAAAGATCGTTGTTTCAACAAAATCTGCGGAAAAATGAGAAAAAAATAACCGAACGAGGTGACCGTTCACATCACGTTCGTATAAGCGGTAAGGGTTTTTGGCAAGTAAATGTGATAAAACGTCAACATGCTCTCCCCTTGCTTTTATTGTTAATTGCACGCCGTTCTCTCCTTTTTTAGTAATCGTATATAGCCCTATCTTACTATGAAAATATGGTAAAAGGGATAAAATTCACAAGAGGAGAACTAAATTGAGGTGAGACGAGGTAAATTCCTGAATGAATAATCAAACAGTGCCTTATTCTGTTAAGACACTGATCTTGTAAAAGGACCCTACTGGAAAAGAAGACTAGTTTAGGTGCACAGAAAAGATTGTTTGAATCCGACCGATCGTTTCTTCATTTTCGTTTAGAAACCGTGTGACAATCGCATACTGAATGTCGCCTTGACCATGGACCTCGAACGTTTCATTCTCTAATTCTTCTTCGGTTGAAGAGGAGCCATCAAAAGAGACAAGTTGGTGCGAAATGGTGTGGGGGGATTCATAATGGAGAGCGATTTCCATTGTTTCGCCTAGTTCAGCTTCATTTGAGGCGTTGCTGTTTTGGACTCTTCCTTCTTCATTTATCGGGGATAAGGTAGCTTCATCACAATAATTCCAACAGATAGCAAATGAAGTCGCTTCCATTTCTTCATTGTTCGAATTGTAAATAGAAACAATGGGAATTTCGTTCATTAAAGGATCGGCTAGAACAACATCATGAGAGAGATCATTATCAGAACAACCTATAAGAAAGAACAGCATAAAAAAAGATAGCCGTTTGTTAATCATTTTTCACCTTCTTTTCAATTATATGGATATACATTTGATTACCCATAATACGTTAGGAGAAAACGTAAATAGGAATCAAAATCTCTAATTAGTGAATGACTGCGCATTGTTTGATAGAGTGTAGGAGAAAGGTGGAATAGTAATGAGGTGGAAACAAAAATCATTTCAACAGCTAACAACGATGGAACTATACGCTATTATCCAAGCGCGAATGGATGTTTTTGTTGTTGAACAGCAAAGTATGTATCAAGATTTAGACGGTATTGATCTACACGCTACGCATTTGTTTTTATCTGACGAAGATGGTTCAGTCCAGGCTTATGCGCGTTTAATTCCAAGTGGAGTCCTATACCGTGAAGCATCGATTGGACGGATCTTGACGAGAAAAGAAAGTCGTGGCAAGGGATTAAGCCATTTATTGATGCAACAAGCCATGACGGTTTTACTAGAGGAACAAAAAGAAACCGCTATACGTTTACAAGCGGAATATTATATACGAGCTTTATATGAACAGTATGGGTTTGTTCAAGTGTCAGAGGTTTTTATAGAAGATGGCATTGAGCACGTGTATATGATTTTAAAAAATGTTCATGCCTATCGTAAGATGAAAAGTTCAGAGAACAACGGCAAAGACACAAAGACGAAATTTTTATAACAGATACAAAAATGCAGGTGATGCCTTCAGAAGAAGCGCAGCCAAGAGAGACTTAAAGGGGGCGAGACCATAACTAGGCTTACGGTCTTGCCCGCATCGATTTTCAGTGTAGCTAGTTATTTACACGTTTATCAAACGATGTTTATTAAGGGGCGTGGCTAATGAAAGACATTCCCTCTCTCATCAGTGAAGAGGTGTTCTACAACGGTTCGCTCAAACGGCGTTCCATCCTTTGTGATGCCGTTGTAATCCGTCGTAATCGTTTGTGATGTATTGCTCTTCATTGGCAGATGGAATGTGTGAAGCGCGTCAAGAGCTTCATCTTCTACATAAAGCTCATCATTTATATGAACTGAATAGGTGACATCAGCTGGATTCGTATTTAGTGCGCTCACAACATCTTTTTCAAGCTGAAGCGTATTGGTTAACCCACCGTCAATCGATGCCACAGCGAAGTAGCCGCCTGCTGTTGTGCTGTTCATTTCTACTGTCCACGTTCCGCTTTCTGGTTGATCCAATTCAATAAAATGACTATAAGCGCCAGCAAAAATACTTTGCTCGTGTTCTTTTTCAATTGCTTCGACAAGATGTTCATCGCCATTTGGAGAGATGAGCGTTACGTTTTTTAATGATTCGTGAGCTAAGACTGAAAACGTAACGGCTTGGATCTCGTCTTCAAGCTGAAAGGTTTGGGTTGCTGTACCATTTAGTTCACCGCCACGAATAATGGTTCCATAGTCTGCTTGTTGTGTTTCAACCTCTTGCTCGTTGGTGGCAAGACGAGGTTGTAAGTAGCGGAATACACGATGACCTTCTGCAATCGCATAATGATCAAGGGAAAGGGATGCCAGTTCGTTTGCATAAGAGAGTCTAGAACTGTCAACTGTAACTGCACCATCGTTTGTTCCATAACTATTTAAATAGACACCACCGAAATAAAGAGATGTTCCAAAAGAGCCCCATGAGCGACCTGATAGTGTTTGAAAGGGAACAGAATGGGCACCTACAAGTCGATCGGTTTGATTTCGAAAAGCAGCCATCGTTCCTGTTCGCAATGAGTCTGTACCAGGAGAGCGCATGCCAATAATGCCTGCGAGCCAGCCAGCCCAGTTACTATATGCTAGATTAGCTAATTGACTTCCATGATGTGGCGTGCCTAAGGTAAAGACTTTTGAAACATAGCGTTCAGCACCGTAATGGAGGAGCGCTGTTTGTGTATCCACGCCACCTTTACTATGACCGACAACGATAATCTTTTCGCCAAAATGGTTATACATTTCGGCTAATTTGCTGGCGAGCATTTGACCATTATCCCAGTATGATTGATCAGGGTAGAGATTAATAAAGGCAGCAGGATGACCAGCATCGCGAGCTTGTCGGTACATATCGTTTGGCTCAAACCATGTTGCTCCTGAGCCAGTTAAACCATGTACAAATAAAATGGGACTGCCTGTTTTTACATGAGGTGCATCACCTATGTACCAAGTGCCGGGCGGTGCAGACGGATCGGGTTTTCCTTTACTGAAACCATAAGATAGATTCGGTTGCATAAAGAAGAAAACAAGGATAACCGTTAAAAAGATCAAACTTATTTTTTTGATCATTTTACTCACCTCTTCCAAAGAATTACTAAAAGCGTATGCGTTAGAAAGAGGGAAATGTCTGATTTTCTTACATTGCATTCCTTCAGCGTAGCAAAGAATTATATGCTATACTAATTTGTTAGAATCGTTAGAAAGGCTTGGTGCTACATGTTGGATAAGCTTCCAGTCTTACTTGCTGTCTCTGTAGAGCAAGAAAAAGAAGCATTGGAACAAGGGTTGGGAAAACAATCGACGATTGAAGTAATTGTTTGTGGGGTTGGTTTTGCAGCAGCAGCAGCGAATACAGCAAAGCAACTCTCAACAAAGCCTTACCGAGGTGTGATAAATATTGGAATTGCCGGTGGTTTTCCGAAGCGTGCTGCTATAGGATCGATTGTGGCTGCATCTAGTATTATTGCTCCGGAAATAGGTGCAGAATCTCCAGAGGGGTTTATTTCTATTGATGAGTTAGGGTTTGGAACACAAAAACAACAAGCGAGAATTGATCGTCAGCTTGTTGGGAAATTAAGCCATTCTTATCACGTACATGAAGGAATCATTTTATCTGTGCTAACAGCAACAGGCACAGAAAAAACATATTTGGAGAGAGAAAAGTTAGGTGCCATTGCTGAGGCGATGGAAGGATACGGAGTCGCAGCCGCAGCCAAATCATTTAATCTACCTTTCTCAGAATTACGAACCATTTCAAATGAAGTAGGTGTTCGTGACAAATCAAAATGGAATTTCCCACTTGCTTTTAAAGGGATTAAAAAAATTGGTCAAACGATTAAGGAGGTTGAACAAGATGAATATTGCCTTTTCTCCGTGTCCGAATGATACATTTGTTTTTTATGCGTGGGTACATGGGAAAATTAAAGGTGCACCACCATTAGAAGTGACATATGCAGATATTGATAAAACCAATTATTGGGCAATCGATCAAACTGGACCTGACGTGATGAAAATATCGTACGCGGCGTTACCATATGTATTAGATCACTATCAACTTATTCCAAGTGGTGGCGCTTTAGGAAGAGGATGCGGTCCACTTGTGTTAACAAAAGAAAAGCAATCCATTAAGTCGCTTGAAGGTAAAACGGTAGCAGTGCCAAGTGATCGTTCAACAGCATACTTATTGTTCCGTCTTTGGACTGCACAAGCATTGACAAACAATACGATTACAATTAAAGTGATGCCGTTTGAAAAGATCATGCCAGCTGTAAAGGATGGTATTGTTGATGCTGGGTTGGTCATTCATGAAGCACGGTTCACCTATCAAGAATATGATTTGTGTTTATTGCAAGATTTAGGAGAATGGTGGGAAGAAGATACTGGTTTTCCGATTCCGTTAGGCGCTATTATTGCGAAACGTTCATTAAGTAAAGAGCAATTTACGCATTGGGCAACTGCATCAGTAGAATATGCCTGGCAGACACCAGAAGAAACGAAGGATTATGTGATGAGTCATGCACAGGAGCTTTCAAGTGAAGTTGCTCAAGCTCACATTGATTTATACGTGAATGAATTTACTAGAAACCTTGGTGATCGTGGCTATGAAGCAATAGAAAACTTGTTAGGACGAGCGATGGAGCAAGGACTTATTCCTACATTTGATCTAGAGAAAATTAGAAACTAACGAAAAGGGAGAATCAAAGTGGCGTATAAACAACTGGCATTAGCAATGTTTCGAACAGGTGTATTAGGGTTTGGCGGTGGTCCTTCTGTTATGCCGCTTTTTAGGCATGAAGCAGTTCAGACATATAAATGGATGAGTCATGATGACTTTGGGGAGACCTTAGCGATTGCAAACACGCTTCCTGGACCGATTGCCACAAAAATGTCTGCTTATTTAGGCTATCAACAAAAAGGATGGCTAGGAGCCATATGGGCAACCCTTTGGCACATTCTTCCGACAAGTATTGCCATGATCTTGTTGTTTTCGGTAGTGGATTTAATAAGTGACTCACCAGTTATTGCAGGGATGATTGGCGCTGTTACACCAGTTATTGCCGTGCTGCTCGGGCAAATGGCGTATGACTTTGGTAAAAAAGCAGTGCAGGGCTTCGGTTGGCTCATGGGAATTGGTACGTTTGTTTTAGCATTTGTACTCCTTCAAGGACTAAATATTCACCCTGGGTTTGTTATTATTGCCTTCATTATCTATGGCTTATTTCACTATCGATTGGTTGATAAATGGCGTAAGCGGCAGCAAGGAGAGTCAGAATGATTTATGTCTATCTATTTTTTGCTTTCTTCATTGCCAATTTATTAGGGTACGGTGGTGGACCAGCATCCATTCCACTTATGTTTGAAGAAGTCGTTAACCGTTTTGGATGGTTATCGAGTGAAGAATTTAATAATGTACTTGCTTTAGGAAATGCACTTCCTGGCCCCATTGCAACAAAGATTGCCGCATATGTTGGTTTCAGTATAACCGGTTGGGGAGGGGTGGCTGTAGCGCTTGCTGCAACCATTGTTCCATCTAGTGTTGCCGTCATTTTATTAATGAAGGTTTTGCAAAAATATCGTCAATCTCCTGTTGTTAAAGGACTTTCTTTAGCAGTACAGCCTGTCATCTGTATGTTAATGTTGCTTTTAACTGTAACGATCTTTAATGATGCGCTCCAGTCGATTGGGTGGATTCAGTCCATTGTTATTGCGGCAGTCGCTTTTCTGCTATTAACAAAGCTAAAGGTGCATCCAGCCCTTGTGATTGTAATAGCATTTGCATACGGAGGAATCGTCATTCCATTTTTATAATGCTAAAAAATCGACATTCAGGAGAATGTCGATTTATTTTGTGTAAACGTCGAGTGAAATAACACGTAAATGCATGTATCGGCATACCCAGTTGTGACGGTAGCGCGCTCATTTTCTTTTAAAATGGCTTCTAGTGAAAAGCCTAATTTTTCTGCTAAAGCACGGCTTTTTTTGTTTGAAGGATCACAACGTAGTTCTAGTCGATGAACACTTAATTGGTGAAAGGCAAAAGAAAGTAAAGGTTGTATGGCTTCAAACATATAGCCCTTTCCTTGAAATCGTACATCAAGCCAGTAGCCAATTTCCATACGTGGGACATGCCATTTAATTTCGTGAAATCCGACAGAACCAACAAAAGAAAGTGTGTCTTTTTCAAATAAGTGAAACCGTAAATCTGTTAAATCAATAAATTGTTGATGAGCATATTGCACTGCATCTTCTGCTTGAGAAGACGACACCATTTGATTCACCCACGGTAACCATGTAGATAAATTTTGTTTAGAAAACTGTACAGACTCATATAGTTTATCCCCGTCTCCTTTCATGGGAGGACGAATAAACAGTCGTTCCGTTTGAAAAGATGGTAAGGACGGAGGGTATACATTCATCATTTCTAGCCTCCATTATCATCAACGTCCTTAAACATATGCTGGAGGCTACTTGACTTATGAATGACTCTTCTTATGGAGCTAGCGTGTTACGAATCGCAGTTCGTAAAATGGATGCCGCATTTGATGCAATTGCATCGTAATAGCGCTTAAAGCGCTCATCCTCAACATATAAATCTGCTAAGCCAATATGTGCTTGTTCACTGTACGTAGACCATGAGAACATAATCCACTTTTTGTGAAGCTGAGTAATCTCCTGCTCTGTTTCTTTCGTGATAACCAAGGAATTGGATGCCTCACGCAATCGCTCGGTTAGTGCATTTTCTATTTTTTGTCTCTGTAGATAGTCAGATTCTGTTAGCTGTAAGAGGTGGTTATTGGTTTCATTAACCGTGTCTTCTCCATATTCTTTACGTATTTCTTTTCCGTAAAGCCTTTCATTTTCCTTGATTTGTTGCCGTTTAAAAGCAGCGAATTTACTCTGATTGGACATAGGTTCTCCTCCTTTTGTAGAAGCGATGGTTTGCTCGAGGGTTTGAAGAAGCTGATTTAAACGATCTCGCTTTTGTTCTAAATGAGCTTTATGCTGTAGCAAAGCCTTTTCAACGTGAAACGTATCCTCATTCATCAACGTCATGATCGCGTCTAGACCGACATCAAGCTCGCGATAGAATAGAATATGTTGCAAGCGATCTATTTCTTTTTGACCGTAGATTCGATAGCTAGCTGAATTCATTCGTTTCGGTTTAAGCAGACCGATCTCATCGTAATAACGGAGCGTTCGGCTGCTGACGCCAGCGAGGTTCGCTAATTGTTTTACTGTGTACTCCATAATCGCACCTCCTTTAGTGGAATCGTAAAGGGTAACGTAACGGTAAGGTCAAGAGGTCGTTTACGATAACATGGTGGCAAAGCATAAAAAACCAAACAGTGACCCCGTTAGTCTGTTTCTTTTGCAATGAGAGGGATCTCTTTTTCGTCCCCACTGACTAAATCATGTCGATGGATGGAGAACGTATTGCCGTCACGATACGCATCGGTGCGTTTTACGTAATAGAGAATGTCCTTCGTAGGAATACTACGAAGCGCTTCAATGTCGTGACCACCTATTCGAAGACGGTTTCCTTCTTCTTGCGTTTCAAAAGAATATGGAACCAAGTCATAGTCAAATGAGCCATCTGATTGTTCGTAATTAAAAATGGTCTGATAAATGAGCCCGTCTTTCACTTGGACAAAGCTTGTAATAGGAGCTGTCTTTTCATCGCTAGAGAATAGTTCAAGATTAAGTGGAGTAACGGTAGGGTCGGCGATATAGATTCGTTCTATGGATTCATAAATAGTATCAACCGTCCAGTTCCCTTGATCATCAGGGAGAATCATCATGAGTTGCCCATCTTTTGCTGCTTGCATGGAGCTAGGTACAGCATAAGAGCCTTCATAAATGAGTTGGAGTTCCCCATCTGCAGCGTTATACAACGCTGTTTTCCTTGTTTCTTGCGCTTCTGGCTCTATATGTTGACTAACGTTGTCTCCCGTCACGATGAATTGATCCGTAGTCGGAATATAAATGAGGTCTAAGAGAACGCCACGAGTTTCAACAAGGGTCGTTATTTCTTCTGTAACGAAATCAACAATAGAAATAGCGCTATAGGCAAATTCAGACGACGTCTCATAAGGGTCGCTTCCTCGTTCATAGCCTGTTGTGTGTATAAATGCAGCCGTATGCTCATCAATAAATATAGGACTGTAAAGAAAAGCCTCCGAATCAGATGTAAACAAAGAGAGGGCGCTTTCATTATTTGTCTGTAAGAATAATGTGTCAACTGAATTTTCTGTTGTGACATACAGTAAGTCTTCCATTACATTGACGTCATATTCCCCTGTGAAAGCGGGTTCAGTCTTTTGAGTAGCGTTGACGAGAAAACCAATGGTTATAAAGAGCAAACATGAACCAATGATAGTTCCAACTGACAGAAAAAGCATTTTCTTATTCAACAATGACAAGACCTCCGTTAGCGAAAGAATCAAAAAGGGAATAAAAAGTTCGTTAAAAGATTGTTTAAATCGTTACTTAGAAAAGCCGGGAAATAAAGAGGAAGAACAAAAGCAACGATATAAAGTAAGGTGTAAAACCAGAGTGTATAACTAAGCTTCATCCACTTAGATTTTTTTGTAGCTAGTCGAATTTGGATTGCATAAACAAAGCCCCACAATATAAAAGGAAGAAAAAGGTTAATGGCAAACAGCCAATTAAAGCTACCAAAAAAAAGAAATGAAAACAGCACAAAGCCATTCGCCACTAATAGCAAAAACCCTAATGTAATGTTGACAGAGTGAATCAATCGCTTCTGACCTATATTGCTTCCGCCTTGAGAATAAGTTAACGCAGTTCTGTATATTAAGAAAATAGACCCTCCAAGAATCATGTAATGAAGCAGGTTCCAAATGATATTGTTACTGAAAGTAGGGTTAGCAAAAGTAAACATTAACAGAATGTTCAATACAAGAGAAGCGTTTAGCCATAATTTTCGGTTAACAGCATACGTTTGATTTAGTGCGAAAAAAACCAGGAATGTATGAGCGATTGCAGGGAGAAACAACCAGTTATTTGCGACATGCTCAACGAAAAGAATAGAAAAGTATTGAACACAAATAAAGATATAGGAGCCAAGTGCTAATACGAGCAAAAATTCTCGTCGGTATGGAAACATTGCTTGTTGGAGTTCATCTCCAATTGCTGCCTCATGACCAAATGCCCTTATGGCCATCTCCTCCGATTCTTGTTTGGAATAGCCTTTCTCCATATAATCATTCTGTATGAGTGTTAAATGGTCATACATCTCATCATACATTTCTTGTCGTTCTGCTGTTGAACAATCGGTTTGATTCACAATTCGAGTGATATACTGATTGATCTTAGAGCTCATAAGACTCTCCTGTTCGTTTGATCAACAAATTTAACGTAGCCCAATCTTTTTTCTTTCGTTGTAATTCTTGTTTGCCGTCGTCTGTAATCGTATAGTACTTTCTTCGTGTGCCTGTTTCTTCATTCCAATAGGAGGAAATCCACTGTTTTTTTTCCATTCGTTTTAATGCAGGATAAAGTGTACCTTCACTCATCGAATAAGTTTCGCCACTAAGATTTTTAAGTTTCTTTGTCATTTCGTAGCCGTATAAATCGTGGGCATCAATAAGGGTTAATAGTAAAAAATCAATACTACCCTTCATCATTTCTTTGTCCATTTCGCATTCATCCTTTCTACTTATACATCGTATAACAAGGTATTATACATACATCGTATAACAAGGTATTATACATACATCGTATAACAATGGTGTTGGAAAGACAACCCAATTATTAATGAAAAGTGTGTAATGGGAAAACGATTTTTATTTGGAAAAAGTAGTCATACTGCTCATACATTGTCAGCCTTTGGATAATCTAATAAGACTATATTGAGGAGGACTACATATGCCCGCTATATTGTCTGTTGCCACTGCTGATCTACCACACGAGTTACCACAACATCAAACAATGGAATTCGCAAAAGAGTTATTTTCGGAGAGCTTTCATGATATTGAACGTTTATTAAAGGTGTTCGCAAATGGGGAAATACGCAAACGTCATTTCTCCCAGCCAATGGAATGGTTCAAAAATGATCACACATTAGGTGAACGGAATCGTTGTTACATTGAGGATGCTACGACATACAGTGTAACGGCAATTGAGTCATGTTTAAAAAGCAATACGTTTTTAAAGAAAAGTATACAACCTACTGAAATTGATGCGATTGTATTTGTTTCAAGTACAGGCATGTCTACTCCATCATTAGATGCTCGGGTTATGAACAAGCTTCCTTTTCGTACAGATACAAAGCGAATACCGTTATGGGGACTTGGTTGCGCAGGTGGAGCCGCAGGGTTGAGTCGGGGCTATGAGTATTGTTTGGCTTATCCTGAATCAGCAGTGCTCGTCGTTTGTGTTGAGCTTTGCGGGTTAACTTTTCAAAAGGATGATCATTCTAAAAGCAATCTTATTGGCACATCCCTGTTTGCTGATGGAGTAGCTTGCGCATTGCTAGTAGGCGATGAATCACCACTTCTGAAAGAACGGAAACAAAAACAGTATGTAGCCATTCAGTCCACTCAATCAACGTTAATGCCAGATTCTGAAGATGTAATGGGGTGGGATGTGCAGAATAATGGTTTAAACGTTGTTTTTTCAAGAAGCATTCCATCTATTGTTTCAAATTGGCTAGAACCCATTGTCACAGACTATTTGCAACAAGAAAATGTAGACCTTGAGGACATTGACGCTTTCATTGCTCATCCTGGTGGAAAAAAGGTGCTTGAAGCCTATGAGAAGGCTCTTAAATTTTCGTCTGAGAAAACCGCGCTCTCACGTCTCGTATTGAGTGAATATGGAAACATGTCATCGCCAACTGTTTTATATGTTTTAAAAGCGTGTATGGAGCAGGAACATGAACGAGGAGAAAAGGGATTAATAGCTGCACTAGGGCCTGGCTTTTGTTCAGAAATGCTTTTAGTAGAATGGAGGGGTGAGGAATCTTGATATGGGTATATGGTATGATATCCGTTATCATAGCGCAACGATTGATTGAAGTTGTTGTAGCAAAAAGAAACGAACGTTGGATGAAAAGCAATGGCGGTATTGAAGTAGGTAAAACGCATTATCATTGGATGGTTGCTCTTCATGTCAGTTTTTTTATTGCCTTACTTTTAGAAGTGACCTTTACTACGCCAAGCTTTACGAGTATTAGTGTGGTGGCACTATTAATCGTTATTATAGCCCAATGTATTCGTATTTGGGCGTTAACTTCTTTAGGACGGTATTGGAATACAAAAATTATTGTGTTGCCCGATGCGCCTGTCGTTGAAAAAGGTCCGTATCGCTTTCTTCGACATCCGAATTATGCAGTCGTCATGACCGAAATAGCGTTTGTCCCTCTTATCTTTCAAGCGTATTGGACAGCAATCCTCTTTACAGTGTTGAACGCGTGGATGTTAAGTGTGCGCATCCGAGTAGAGGAAAAAGCTCTTTATCAAATGACAGGTGATTATACGGAGAGGTTTGAGCGGAAAAAGCGATTTTGGTTTGTTTAGTTTAATGATCAGTTGATTGTGCAAAAAGGCTAAAAAACAATAGAGGGAAAGAGTTTTCTTTTTATCAATGAGCGTTGTTTCGGCATAGCTTCGTTGATGGAGAAGGCTCTTTTTTAATGAGGTAAAAGTCATAAAATTAAATCTTCTATATACTTATTTGAGTTTTTAGATTAGTATACTTTATAAACTAACTTTTATAACTATGGGTCGATAAAAGACAAAATTTCCTTGTTTTATAAAAAGAAGATTTTTTTACTCTATCTTTTTAAAGGAATATTGATAAGTCAAAGCGTACTGTACGTATAACTCTTTTATTAAGAAATTACGTGAAACCATTAACAATCAACTGAACGCAAGAAGCAACTACCCTTATATGATTCAGGTGAAAAAGGAGAGAAACGATAATGAAAATAGGGATTAGTTCGTATAGTTTGTACCAAGCGATGCAAGCTGGGGAAATGACGATTTTGGATGTGATTGATTATGTAGCCGATGCAGGTGCAGATCATATTGAGATTGTACCGGTTGGATTTGACCTGCTCAATAACATTGAGTTAGTAAATGATATAAAAAACAGAGCGAATGATAGAGGATTAGAAATTTCAAATTATGCAGTAGGAGCAAATTTCATTCAACATTCTAAAGAAGCATACGAAGAAGCCATTGACATAGTCAAGCATCATGTCGATATAGCCGCACGACTGGGTGCAACGCGAATGCGTCATGATGTAGCAAGTCGTAGTCTTCATGAAACATCGTATGCTTTTTTCGAAAAGGATTTGCCATTGCTTATTCATGCTTGTCGAGAAATAGCAGACTACGCAAAGCAATATAGCGTCATTACAAGTGTTGAAAATCATGGCTTTTATATTCAAGCAAGTGAACGAGTGCTACGGCTTGTTCGAGCCGTTGACCGAGATAATTTTAAAACAACCCTTGATGTAGGGAATTTTCTCTGTGTAGATGAGGATCCAATCGTTGGTGTAGCGAATAATCTCCCCTATGCGTCAATGGTTCATTTTAAAGACTTCTATTATCGAAAGGCAGACGAATTGCCAATTAAAGAAGGATGGCTACAAACAACCTCAGGTCGATACTTGCGAGGTGCCATTGTTGGACAAGGTGACATTCCGATTCGAGAGATTGTTACGTATATGCAAGAAAAGAATTATGAAGGCTATGTCTCAATTGAATTCGAGGGAATGGAAGCGTGCCAAAAAGGAGCAAAGTTGGGCTTGGATGCAATTAAGCATTTATGGAAAGAAGGCGTAAAGTCGTAGCAGGAAAACAGACCGTCTTGTCAGTGAAGCGAGCTAGCCCAAAAGAGCCTAATTGGGTTCAGCTCTTTTTTTTGATTGTCGTAAAATCCCCCCTTAACTGGAGTTGAAATAAATTATGATACACTACATGTAAGTACGTGAAAAAGGTAGGGCATTAAAATGAAGAAAAAGCAGCGGTTTGAAGTGAAGGAAGGCGAATCAATTGACGAGTGCTTGCAGCGAATGCAACAGCTTGGTTATCAACCAATAAAACGAATGGAAAAACCTGTTTTTACAGAAGTAAAAGGAAAAGAGCCAGTCTGGAAAAAACAACAAATTATGTTTGAGGGTATTCTCATTGATAACCAACAGGAAAAGAGCTAGCTAAACTTGTAAAGCCCTACTGTCGTTCATTTGCAGTAGGGCTTTTTCGTATTAACTTCTTCTTTTGATAAATGCTTGAGTGAAATAATGTGGAAAGACTGCATGAGCAAGCATGACGATACCGTTTAGCATGAGCAGCAAAGCGAAAAAGACAACGAGCATATCGTTATGCGTAAAAAGCAACGTCAATAAATAAAGGAAAAAACCATTTAAGATCATTGATGGTAGTAGCGATTTAGTTAAACCTATTAGAAACGTAGATGGAGCAGCAATGAGTAAAAAAAAGAACATAAAGGCTAATAAATGCAGGTCATTTATTCCAAAAAACACAACAAGAATAGGCGTGGCCCAACATGCCATAAGCACGCCAATCGTTATAGATGAAAGCCAAAATGAATCAACCTCCAACTCTTTCTGGAAGAACCCTCGCCAACCAATCTCTAATAACGCAGTAATGAAGAAGAGATAAAACCACCATTGATGAAACAGTCCGAATTCACTTGGAAAAGAGATGCGATATATTCCAATAAAAGCGAGTGGAATGATTAGGCTCAGCAGCCACGCTAGCGTTGGTTTTGCTGTTAAAAATAGAGAGTGAGCTAAAGAGCGGTTTGTAGTCGACTCGTGCACAATGACAGCAGATACAGCTGGTGCAAGACAAGCAAAAAATAAAAAATATTGAGGAGGCAGATCAGGTCTCGCTAACAGTAACGCAACCATACTCCAAGATAAGCCGAAAGCAATAAACAAAAATGACCGTTTAATTCGTTGTTCAAAGGAGCGCACCCTATTTCCTCCTTATATAGGCATTTACCATAGCTTATGCAAATGTAGAGAGAAAGTGAGTCTTTTTCCTTTTGTGTTAAAAGCGAACATTGTGAAAAGACATTTGTATAAATGTTCGACTATATGTTGACATGAGACAGATTCCTGCGTAAACTGAAAGTGCGAATTGGAATGAAAACGAATATATCACCTCATATAATCTCAGGAATAAGGCCTGAACGTTTCTACCTAACGACCGTAAATTGTTAGACTATGGGGAAAGACAAAAGCGCTTATTTAGGCTTTAACGACACAGTAGTCGTCTTTTCTCTTATGTAGATTATGGACGAACTGTGTTTTTTCTTTTTTTAGAAAAAGGTATCGGGGGATGAAGATGAACCAACCACGAATTGGCGTCATAATGGGAAGTACGTCAGATTGGCCGACGATGAAACATGCATGTGATGTGTTAGATGAATTAGGCGTAGCGTATGAAAAAGAAGTTGTTTCTGCTCATCGAACGCCAGATTTAATGTTTGAATATGCAGAGCAAGCCCTTCATAAAGGACTAAACGTGATAATTGCTGGAGCGGGAGGCGCAGCTCACTTACCTGGTATGGTAGCCGCTAAAACGACAGTACCTGTCATAGGTGTGCCCATTCAATCGAAGGCATTAAATGGATTGGATTCTCTTCTTTCGATTGTACAAATGCCTGGAGGTGTCCCGGTTGCTACTGTTGCAATTGGAAAAGCAGGAGCAACGAATGCAGGACTTTTGGCAGCACAAATTCTTGGAATAGAAGATACACGTATACAGGAACGCTTACAGGCAAGAAGAGAAAAAATTAGACAGACGGTGATGGATCATCGGGGTGATTTACAATGACCATTGTTCAACCAGGAAGCACGATTGGCATTATTGGTGGTGGTCAGCTAGGGAGAATGATGGCGTTGTCTGCAAAAGCAATGGGGTATCGAATTGCTGTGCTTGATCCGACTCCGGACGCACCTTGTGCTCAAGTGGCAGATCATGTCATTACGGCTTCTTACGATGATTATGAAGCTTGCAAAGAACTGGCAGCAATGAGTGATGTCATTACGTATGAATTTGAAAATATTGATGAACAAGCAGCCGCGCAATTATTGGCGGTTAGTGACTTTCCACAAGGATATCAAGTGCTGGCGACAACACAGCATCGATTAAAGGAAAAACAGGCATTACGTCAACTTCATGTGCCTGTTGCTCCGTTTGCTTCTATTCAATCTCTTCATGATCTAGAAGAAGCCGTTGCGATAACGAACTTTCCGGCGGTATTGAAAACGTGCCGAGGTGGTTACGATGGAAAAGGACAGAAAGTGGTTCATACATGGGATGAACTGACAGAGGCCGCAGAGAACCTCCTTACTTATGGTGAGCTTGTTTTAGAAGCTTTTGTTCCCTTTACTTGTGAAGTTTCAGTGATTGCAACAAAATCTCGTCATGGTGAGATTGCGATTTTTCCAGTAGTGGAAAACGAACACCAAGACAGTATTTTGCATCGTACGATTGTGCCAGCTCGTGTTAGTGAATTAGTGGAAAAGGAAGCAAAACAAATTGCCATGCAGATTGTTGATGGACTCGAAGTGGTTGGGACATTAGCGGTTGAGATGTTTGTAACAGTTGAGAACAAATTAGTTGTGAATGAACTTGCCCCTAGACCGCACAATTCTGGGCATTATACAATAGAGGCTTGTAAGACCTCTCAATTTGAACAGCATATCCGTGCCATTTGTGGGTTACCACTAGGGGAAACGACGTTGCTAACTCCTGCTGTTATGGAAAATCTACTCGGAGAGCATGTTGCACCGCTTATGGAACGTTTGAATGAACTGAACAGCATATCCCTTCATTTATATGGAAAGAAAGAAGCCAAATGGAAGCGGAAAATGGGTCATTTAACAGTGCTCGGAGAAGATACAACAAGGTGTTTGCAAACCCTTGATGCCTTTTGGGAGAAAAAAATGAAAGTCTTGGAGGAAATAGAATGATTGAACGTTATACTCGTCCTGAAATGGGTGCCATTTGGACCGATGAAAACCGTTATCAAGCGTGGCTAGAAGTGGAAATTGTTGCGTGTGAGGCGTGGGCGGAGCTTGGCGAAATTCCGGAAGAAGATGTGAAAAAAATTCGTGAAAATGCGAGCTTCGATGTGAACCGAATCTTAGAAATTGAAGAGGAAACGCGCCATGATGTTGTTGCATTTACTCGAGCCGTTTCAGAAACATTGGGTGAAGAACGCAAGTGGGTGCACTACGGTCTTACATCAACAGATGTTGTTGATACAGCGTTATCCTACTTACTGAAGCAAGCAAATGATATTCTTGCAGCTGATCTTAATCGATTCTTAGACATTATTAAACAAAAAGCGAACGAACATAAATTTACCATTATGATGGGCCGTACTCACGGTGTCCATGCTGAACCAACGACGTTCGGTTTAAAGCTTGCTCTATGGTATGAAGAAATGAAACGTAATATTGAACGTTTTGAACATGCTGCAGAAGGTGTTCGTTTTGGAAAACTATCTGGAGCTGTCGGAACCTATGCAAATATTGATCCACGTGTAGAAGAAATTGTTTGTAAGAAACTTGGGCTAAATCCAGCGCCAATTTCTACACAAACGCTACAGCGTGACCGTCATGCGGAATATATGGCGAGTTTAGCTCTTATCGCTACGTCGATTGAAAAATTCGCTGTTGAAATTCGTGGACTTCAAAAAAGCGAACTTCGAGAAGTAGAAGAGTTTTTTGCCAAAGGGCAAAAAGGCTCATCAGCAATGCCACATAAACGAAATCCCATTGGCTCTGAAAATATGACTGGCTTGGCTCGACTCATTCGCGGCTATATGAATACTGCTTATGACAATGTTGTACTTTGGCATGAGCGTGACATTTCTCACTCGTCAGCTGAGCGTGTTATTTTACCAGATGCAACCATTACATTAAATTACATGTTAAATCGTTTCGGAAACATTGTGAAGAATTTAACGGTGTTTCCTGAGAATATGAAGCGAAATATGACACGTACGTACGGGTTAATTTATTCCCAGCGTGTATTGCTCAGTTTAATTGATAAAGGGATGGTACGTGAAGAAGCGTATGATTTGGTTCAGCCAAAAGCGACTCAAGCTTGGGAAGAAGGCGTACAATTCCGCGAACTCATTGAAAATGAGCCGAAAATTACCGACGTGCTTTCGAATGAAGAATTAGATGAGTGCTTTAATTATGAACACCATATGAAACACGTGGATACCATTTTTAATCGTTTAGGAATAAACGAGTAAAATTCGTTAACGAAGGGCTGATGACAACGTGACAAAACAAGACTTGCTCTATGAAGGTAAGGCAAAACGCATTTATCGGACAGAAGAAGCAGACACACTTTGGGTGGAGTACAAAGATGAAGCAACAGCATTCAATGGTGAAAAGAAAGATACAGTTCTAGGCAAAGCAAAGCTAAATAACGAGATTTCTTCGCATCTTTTTATGCGTCTTGCCGAGCAGGGGATTCCGTCTCACTTTGTTCGGAGATTATCTGACACAGAACAGCTTGTCAAACAAGTAACGATTATCCCGTTAGAAGTGGTTGTCCGTAATGTGGTAGCAGGCAGTATGGCAAAACGTCTTGGTATAGAAGAAGGAACAGCCCTTCCAAGACCCATTGTTGAATTTTACTATAAAGACGATGCCCTCGGTGATCCTTTGATCACTGAGGACCATATCGGTCTTTTAGCAGCAGCAAGTCAAAATGAAGTAGAAACGTTAAAAAGGATGGCATTAGCGGTCAATGAACAGTTGAGTGAATTATTTGACGGTATTAACGTTCGTTTAATTGATTTCAAACTTGAATTCGGACGCACAAAAGAAGGAACGATCCTTTTAGCGGATGAAATCTCGCCTGATACATGTCGATTGTGGGATAAAGATACGAACCAACGACTTGATAAAGATTTGTTTCGACGTAATATTGGTAATCTTCAAGAAGGTTATCAAGAGATTTTAAACCGACTCACCGTTTAAAACAAGCAAACTATTAATCTACCTATGGGGGTAACGACATGTATAAAGTAAAGGTGTATGTAACATTACGTGAAAGTGTTTTAGATCCACAAGGAGTTGCTGTAAAAGATGCACTCCACACAATGGACTATGCAGAAGTAGCAGATGTTCGAATTGGGAAGTATTTAGAACTACAGCTTGAAGATGTGGCAAATGTAGATGAGCGAGTAAAAGAAATGTGTGAAAAGCTACTTGCGAATACGGTTATTGAAGATTATCGCTTTGATGTGGAGGAGGTTGTCCCATCATGAAGTTTGCAGTCATTGTCTTTCCTGGTTCCAACTGTGATGCCGACATGTACCATGCTATTAAAGATGGATTAGGTGAAGAGGTAGAGTATGTATTTCATACTGAGACATCATTAGATGGTTATGATGCTGTGTTATTGCCAGGTGGATTCTCCCACGGAGACTATTTGCGTTCGGGTGCAATTGCTCGGTTCGCTCCTATTATGCCGGCTGTTGTGGAGGCAGCGAACGCTGGAAAGCCGGTGCTAGGTGTATGTAACGGATTTCAAATTCTACTAGAGTCAGGCTTATTGCCAGGAGCAATGAAGCGTAACATTGACTTAAAATTTATTTGTCGTAATGTCGAGCTTCGAGTTGAAAACAATGAGACAGTATTCACATCTTCTTACAAGCAAGGCGAAACCGTCCTTATTCCAGTTGCCCATGGTGAAGGGAATTATGAGTGTGATGATGAAACGTATGAGAAAATGCTAGCCAACAAGCAAATCGTTTTTCGCTACAACGAGCATGTAAATGGTTCAAAAGCGCAAATTGCCGGAATTGTAAATGAACAAGGGAATGTGCTCGGTATGATGCCACACCCTGAGCGAGCTGTCGATTCACTACTCGGAAATCAGCAAGGTCTGGCGCTATTTACATCGATTTTATCCAACTGGAGGGAATCTTATGTCACTACTTCTTGAGCCAAGTGCAGAAACAATTAAAGAGAAAAAACTTTATAAAGAAATGGGATTGACGGATGAAGAATTTACGTTAGCGGAAAGTATTGTCGGGCGCCCTTTAAATTTCACGGAGACTGGTTTATTCTCTGTCATGTGGTCTGAGCATTGTAGCTATAAAAATTCGAAAGTTTTGTTGAAAAAATTTCCTATAGATGGTGAAAAAGTACTGCAAGGACCAGGTGAAGGTGCTGGTATTATCGATATTGAAGACGAGCAAGCGGTTGTATTCAAAATTGAGAGTCACAATCACCCATCAGCGATTGAACCATATCAAGGCGCGGCAACAGGTGTTGGTGGAATTTTACGTGATGTGTTTTCAATGGGTGCTCGTCCAATTGCCTTGTTAAATTCTCTACGATTTGGAGAGCTACAGTCACCTAAAGTAAAGTACTTGTTTGAAGAAGTAGTAGCGGGTATTGCTGGCTATGGCAATTGTATAGGCGTGCCGACTGTGGGCGGAGAAGTCCAATTTGATCCTTGTTATGAAGCGAATCCGCTCGTGAATGCGATGTGTGTCGGTTTAATTGATCACAAGGATATTCAAAAAGGACAGGCTAAAGGTATCGGCAACACAGTTATGTATGTAGGTGCAAGTACTGGTAGAGATGGCATTCATGGCGCCACGTTTGCGTCAGAAGAATTAAGTGATTCATCCGATGAAAAGCGGCCAGCTGTGCAAGTGGGGGATCCATTTATGGAGAAGCTGCTTCTTGAGGCATGCCTTGAAGTGGTGAAATGTGACGCATTAATTGGAATTCAAGATATGGGTGCAGCAGGACTAACGTCTTCATCAGCAGAAATGGCGAGTAAGGCAGGTTCTGGTATTGAAATGAATTTAGATCTTGTTCCTCAGCGTGAAACAGGCATGACGCCTTACGAAATGATGTTATCTGAATCACAAGAACGAATGCTATTAGTCGTAGAAAAAGGGCGAGAAGACGAAATTAAAGCCATTTTTGAACACTGGAATCTCCATGCTGTTGAAGTTGGTGTTGTAACGGATGATCGTCGCTTACGTCTTCTTCACAACGGAGAAGTGGTTGCGGACGTGCCTGTAGATGCACTTGCGGAAGATGCCCCGGTTTATCACAAACCATCCCAGGTGCCAGCTTATTTTGAGGAATTTCAAGCAGAAGCACCATTTGTACCAACTATTTCTGATGCAAAAGAAACGCTTGTTCACTTGCTTGCACAACCAACGATTGCAAGCAAAGAGTGGGTTTACCAGCAGTATGATCATATGGTGCAGACGAATACGGTTGTGTCGCCTGGATCAGATGCTGCGGTTGTAAGAATTCGTGGAACAAAGAAAGCACTTGCCATGACAACAGATTGCAACTCACGCTACTTATACTTAGATCCTGAAGTCGGTGGAAAAATTGCGATCGCAGAAGCAGCAAGAAACATTGTTTGTTCAGGTGCAATACCACTTGGAGTGACCGATTGCTTAAACTATGGGAATCCAGAAAGACCAGAGATTTTTTGGCAACTAGAAAAATCAACAGACGGATTGAGTGAAGCGTGTCGAGTGCTTGATACACCTGTAATTGGAGGGAATGTTTCGCTCTATAATGAACGCTCTGGAGGTGCAGTCTACCCAACGCCAGTTATTGGTATGGTTGGTCTCGTTGAAGATGTATCATACATTACAACGCAAACGGTAAAAGAGGCTGGAGACATTTTATACGTCATTGGTGAAACGAAGCCAGAGTTTGGTGGGAGCGAGATCCAAAAAGTAATCCAAGGCAATTTATCCGGAAAAGCACCAACCATTGATTTAGAAGTGGAAAAAGATCGTCAACAGCAATTATTATCTGCGATTCGAGCAGGCATCGTTGCTTCTGCACATGATGTTGCTGAGGGTGGAATGGCTGTCGCCATTGCAGAAAAGCTATTCGGAACATCATTTGGCGCACAGGTGAATTGGACGAATGATGTAGCCGACTTATTTGCTGAAAGTCAGTCACGCTTTGTTGTAACAGTAAAAGAAGCGCATAGACAGCAGTTTGAACAAGTCGTTCGCGATGCAAAGCGTATTGGAACTGTAACAGCAGAGGAAACGCTTCAAATAACGACGGATGGAGAAACCATTCTGTCTGCTGCGGTAAAAGAACTTGAGTCAGCTTGGAAAGGGGCTATCCCATGTTTGCTGAAATCAAAGGATTAAATGAAGAGTGTGGTGTGTTTGCTGTATTTGGCCATAAAGATGCCGCGCAAATAACGTACTACGGCTTGCACAGTTTACAACATCGTGGGCAGGAGGGAGCTGGTATCGTCGTTTCTGACGGCGAAAAACTCTCTGCTCACAAAGGGCTTGGTCTCGTAAATGATGTCTTTAATCCAGATATTTTAGCAGGCTTGCACGGAAAAGCAGCGATTGGGCATGTTCGCTATGCAACAGCAGGTGGGGGTGGCTATGCGAACGTTCAGCCATTGTTTTTCAACTCGCAAAAAGGCGGCCTAGCTATTGCTCATAATGGAAACTTGGTTAACGCGAATCATCTTAAGCACCAGCTTGAAGCACAAGGATCGATCTTTCAATCGACGTCTGATACGGAAGTGCTTGCTCACTTAATAAAACGTAGCGGCTATTATAGTTTAGAAGATCAAATGAAAAATGCGCTCTCCTCTTTAAAAGGTGCTTATGCATTTGCCGTATTAAATGAACGCCAATTAATGGTTGCGTTAGACCCAAATGGATTACGTCCACTATCGATTGGACGGTTAGGTGATGCTTATGTGGTTGCGTCTGAAACATGTGCGTTTGATATTGTAGGGGCATCGTTTGAGCGTGAAGTATTGCCTGGAGAACTATTAGTCATTGATGATACAGGGATGCGAAGCGAGCGCTTTGTTTCCCCTGGCAATCGTGCTATTTGCAGTATGGAATATGTGTATTTTGCAAGACCTGATTCGAATGTGGATCACATCAACGTTCATACGGCTCGAAAAAGTTTAGGAAAGCAGTTAGCCATTGAGTCCCCAATTGAAGCCGATGTGGTGACAGGTGTCCCAGATTCGAGTATTTCGGCAGCCATTGGCTATGCAGAACAAGCGGGCATTCCTTATGAACTTGGCATGATTAAGAACCGGTATGTCGGAAGAACGTTCATTCAACCATCACAAGAGTTAAGAGAGCAAGGCGTTAAAATGAAACTTTCCCCTGTTCGTGGTGTGGTAGAAGGAAAACGTGTCGTTATGATTGATGACTCTATTGTGCGTGGGACGACGAGTAGACGAATTGTCAACATGTTACGAGAAGCCGGTGCCGTTGAAGTTCATGTCCGTATTTCATCACCACCAATAAAGAATCCGTGCTTTTATGGCATTGATACATCAACAACAGAAGAACTCATTGCTTCTTCTCATTCAATCGAAGAAATGAGAGAAATGATGGGTGCCGATAGCTTGGCATTTTTATCAACGGAAGGGTTAAAAGTAGGAATTGGTCGCTCAGAAGCGATGCATAACTGCGGACAATGTTTAGCTTGCTTTACAGGAGAGTACCCAACGGAAATTTATGCGGATACGCTACATCCACATGCAAAACTTTAAGAGAAGAAGTGGAGGAATTCAATGTGTCACAAGCATATAAACAAGCAGGCGTTGACATAGAAGCTGGTTACGAAGCTGTAAAACGTATGAAAGCCCATGTAGAACGGACAAAACGACAAGGTGTATTAGGTGGTTTAGGTGGATTTGGTGGGAATTTCGACTTATCCCATCTAGGGCTGAAAGAACCTGTTCTTGTTTCGGGGACAGATGGTGTGGGAACGAAGCTTATGCTTGCCTTTATGGCGAATCAGCATGATACAATCGGCCAAGATGCAGTTGCCATGTGTGTGAATGACATCGTTGTTCAAGGAGCAGAGCCGCTGTTCTTTTTAGATTATTTAGCTCTTGGCAAAGCCGATCCTGCTAAAATTGAAGCAATTGTCAAGGGTGTTGCAGACGGATGCGAATTAGCAGGTTGTGCTCTCATTGGCGGAGAAACGGCGGAAATGCCTGGGATGTACAGTGAAGAAGAATATGATTTAGCTGGTTTTTCTGTCGGTGCCGTTGAGAAAAGCCAGATGATCACTGGACAGTCTATCGAGGCTGGTGACGTACTTATTGGTTTGGCTTCAAGTGGACTTCATTCAAATGGTTTTTCGCTTGTCCGTAAGCTATTGCTTGAACAGGCCGGTCTTTCGTTGGAGAGTGTTCCTAAAGAGCTAGGAAAGCCGCTTGTGGAGGAACTGCTTACACCGACTAAAATTTACGTCAAACCTGTTCTTGAAGCTGTCCGGTCGCAGCTTGTAAAAGGGGCAGCACATATTACGGGTGGTGGGTTTTATGAAAACATCCCAAGAATGCTTCCAGAAGGTTTAGGCGCAGAAATTGATTATGGATCATGGCCAATTCCTGCGATTTTTTCATTTATAAAAGATCAAGGATCGTTGTCGGATCAGGATCTGTTCTCAACATTTAATATGGGTATTGGTATGGTGCTTACAGTAACAGAAGAACGCCTTCATGAAGCAATTCGCTGTCTAGAAGACGCTGGAGAGAAAGCCTATATTATTGGTAGAGTGACTGGTCAATCAGGTATTACAATTGGAAGTATTCAGCCATGAGGCTAGCGATCTTTGCCTCTGGCTCTGGTACAAATGCGGAGAATCTGATTAAACAAACACAAAATGGATCAGCTAAAGGAGACGTTGTACTCGTTGTCAGCGATAAACGACAGGCGCCTGTTCTTAAAAAAGCAAGTCAATTAGGAGTAGAGACTGCAGAAGTCATTCCGAACAGCTTTGTAAATAAACAAGCATATGAAGGACACTTGATTGAACGATTAAACGCAGCTAAAGTAGAGCTGATCCTATTAGCTGGCTATATGCGTCTGATTGGATCTGTACTCTTGCAAGCGTATGAAGGAAGAATCGTAAACATCCATCCTTCTTTGCTGCCGCATTTCCCAGGTCTTGATGCAGTTGGACAAGCACTTGAAGCAAAAGCAAAGGAAACTGGTGTTACCATCCATTACGTCGATGCAGGCATGGATACAGGTCCGGTGATCGCCCAAGAAAAAATAGCGATTGCGTTAGATGAAAATCATGCTTCATTAACAAAAAAAATTCAAGCAGTCGAGCACCAACTTTACCCACAGGTTGTCAATCAGCTTGTGGCAGAAAAGACTAGGGGAGAAAACGAATGAAAAAACGTGCACTCGTAAGCGTATCAAATAAAGATGGACTGATACCATTTGTTAATGGGCTAGTAGAAAAGGATATCGAGATTCTTTCAACGGGTGGAACAAAGCGCTCGTTAGAAGAAGCAGGAATTCCAGTAAAGAATGTATCGGACGTCACAGCTTTCCCAGAAATTTTAGATGGGCGAGTGAAAACGTTACACCCTTCCATCCATGGCGGATTACTTGCTAGACGTGATAAAACCGAACATATGGAACAAATTGACGAATTAGCGATTACACCGATAGATTACGTAATTGTCAATCTTTACCCATTTGCCGAAACGATTGCAAAGCCAGATGCTTCTTTTGACGATGCAATTGAAAACATCGATATTGGTGGGCCAAGTATGCTACGTTCTGCAGCGAAAAATCATGCTGATGTGACAGTTATTGTGGATCCAGCTGATTACGAGACCGTTCTTGCTAGCTTAGAAGAAAGCGATGAGCAACAACGTTCTTTTCGTAAAAAGCTAGCTGCTAAAGTATTTCGCCATACCGCTGCTTACGATGCTCTAATTGCTTCTTATTTAACAGGAGCGGTGGGCGAGCGTCATCCAGAATCGTTTACTGTTACATACACTCATAAGCAAGCCTTACGTTATGGTGAAAATCCCCATCAAAAAGCGGCATTTTACGAGAAAAGCACTGGATCAGCCTCTTCTATTGCAAAAGCGAAACAGCTACATGGAAAAGAGCTTTCTTACAATAATATTAATGATGCAAACGCGGCACTTGAAGTCATAAAAGAATTTACAGAACCAGCTGCTGTTGCCATTAAGCATATGAATCCATGTGGTGTAGCAACTGGCGAGTCAATTGCTACCGCCTTTAATCGCGCTTATGAAGCAGATTCAAAATCAATATTTGGTGGCATTGTAGCCCTTAACCGTGAAGTGGATAAAGAAACAGTACAGACAATGAGTGAGATTTTCTTAGAGGTCATTCTTGCTCCACAATTTAGTCCAGAAGCGAAAGCGATTTTGACGAAGAAAAAGAACATTCGCTTACTAGAAGTAGCAGTAGATAAAGGCGAAACAGAAGATAAGCTGACGTCCATTCACGGTGGCTTATTGTTACAAGAAGAAGATACGCTAGGGTTGGATGATGCGGAACTTCATGTTGTGACAAAGCGCGAGCCGACTGAAGAAGAGTGGACAGCGTTATCTTTAGGATGGAAAGTCGTCAAGCATGTTAAATCAAATGCCATCGTTTTAGCTAATGGTGAGATGACAGTCGGTGTTGGTGCTGGACAAATGAATCGTGTTGGTTCTGCAGCAATAGCCATTGAACAGGCAGGCGAGCGAGCAAAAGGGGCGGTGCTTGCATCTGATGCGTTTTTCCCTTACGGTGATACAGTAGAAACAGCAGCGAAAGCAGGCGTAACAGCGATTATTCAACCTGGAGGATCTGTTCGAGATGATGAATCGATCCAAAAGGCAGATGAATATGGCATTGCGATGGTGTTTACTGGATTACGTCATTTTAAACATTAAGGGGGACACGATTCATGAATGTATTAATCATTGGAAACGGTGGAAGAGAGCATGCGATTGCTTGGAGTGCAGCAAACAGCACGCTTGTTGAAACGGTCTATATAGCACCAGGTAATGATGGCATGGCTGACCTTGGGGTTTGCCTTGGGCTTGAATCAACCGATCACGATGCACTTGTGCAGTTTGCCATACAAAGTGACATTGGCTTAGTTATTGTCGGACCAGAGATTCCTTTATTAGAAGGGTTAGTCGACCGATTTGAGCTTGAAGAGATACCTGTATTTGGTCCAAGGAAAGAGGCGGCCATACTTGAAGGATCTAAGTCGTTTGCAAAAGAATTAATGCATCAGTACAGTATACCCACAGCAGTATCAAAAACGTTTACTGAGTTTGAAGCCGCAGCAAGTTATGTAAGGGCAGAGGGAGCACCAATTGTTATAAAAGCAGATGGTCTTGCGGCAGGAAAAGGCGTAACTGTTGCATTAACTGAAGAAGAAGCCATTGGTGCACTTCATCATATTCTAGTCGATCATGGGTTTGGCGAAGCTGGTGCCAAAGTCGTCATTGAAGAATACCTTGAAGGGGAAGAACTATCATTAATGGCATTCGTTAAGGGGACAACTGTCATTCCACTGGTTCCGGCGCAAGATCATAAGCGAGCATATGATGGAGATAAAGGTCCAAACACAGGTGGCATGGGCGCATACTCACCCGTACCTCAGTTTTCAGACCATGACGTTGAAGAGGCTGTAAGAAAAATTCTACAACCAACAGCCGATGCGATGGTGGAGGAGGGGCGCTCTTTTACTGGCGTTCTTTATGCAGGCTTAATGATGACTGCTCATGGCCCAAAAGTCATCGAATTTAATGCGCGCTTTGGTGACCCAGAAACACAAGTAGTCTTGCCACGTTTAGAATCGGACTTAATTGACGTGATGCTACGTGTTCTAAACGAACAACCGGTTCAGTTAAAATGGAAAAAAGAAGCGGTGGTGGGTGTTGTTCATGCAAGTGTAGGATATCCACAGGGCTATGCAAAAGGTGTTGTCATAGAAGGAATAGAAGAAGCAGCTAAGGCAGGGCTTGTTTTCCATGCTGGTACAAAACAGTCTTCGACAAATTGGAAAACAAACGGTGGTAGAGTCCTACTCGTCGCTGGTACAGGAGAAACCATTGAAAAGGCGCAGCAACACGCGTACCAAGTAAGCGAATATGTTACGAGTGAAGGCTTATTTTACCGTAAAGATATCGCGCATAAAGCGTTACAGTCTATTTAACACGAAACCAAGATAGCCAGGGGATGGGTTATCTTGGTTTTTTTAGGGAAAGGTTACTAGTAATTAACAAAATTGAATGGCAGTCCTAGATAAAGCAAGACCAAAATTGCCTAGAGAAGAGGCGATTTTGGTTTTTTGTATGGAAGAAACATAAAAAAACCTATTTGTGGCATTCCTAAATGAAGGTGATGTCATTTTAGCCGAAAAAGGGGAGGGATTCGTTTGGGGAAAATGGATATACAGACAACGATTGCGACTCTGTCGAAGTCAGCGGACTTTGTCGTTGACAAGACGCACTCTAATCAGTCATTGCGTTATTATTACCTCTCTTCTCTTATGAGAGACAAGCACTCCTTTCACAAAGTGATTGAATACATAAAGACGAATAAACATGTTCCCATTGAAGAACTAGGAGCTCATTTACCAATTGAACGAGTAGAATCTGTGCATACAGGTGAAGAGTTTAGCACGCAAATTATGCGCGGGGCTCTATTAATTGGAAATCCAGACAAGCTCAATTCCTTTATCGCCCTACCATTAAAAAAGCATGATGGTCGTGAAGTAACGATTACCGAAAATGAGTACACCGTAGCCGGTCCAAAAGAAGGCCTTATTGAAGATCTTGATGTGAATTTAAACTTAATTCGGAAACGAATTGCGGTTCCTGAATTAATTGTAGATGAAATGACGGTAGGTAGGTTAAGCAAGAGTAGGTTGGCGATGATTTATATAGAAGATGTTGCTGATAATCAACTTGTTCAAACGGTAAAGCAGCGACTTGCAGACATGGATTACGATGAATTCGTTGACATTACACAAGTAAGCCAGCTTATAACGGATAATCCCAATTCTCCCTTTGCCCAATTATTAGAAACAGAACGACCTGATCGGGTTGCTTCAAGTATTACAGAAGGAAAAGTCGTTCTAGTTCTGGACGGCTCGCCTCTTGCTTTAATTGGTCCAACCAATTTAATTGAATTCTTTTCTTCACCGGATGATTACTATGATCAATGGCCAGTAGGAATGTTTATTCGTTTATTAAGAATTTGTGCGGTTATTTTTTCAGTCATTGCCACTTCTTTCTATATTGCAATTACAACATTTCACCATGAACTCATACCAGATGACTTGCTAATTACAATGGTGGCGACAAGGATAGAAGTTCCGTATCCACCGATTATTGAAGTGCTTATTTTAGAGCTGACGATTGAATTGTTACGGGAAGCAGGAGCAAGACTCCCTGAAAGAATCGGTCAAACAATCGGAATCGTTGGGGGTATCGTAATCGGTACTGCCATTGTTGAAGCATCGCTTGCCAGTAGTGTTCTTTTAATTATCGTGGCGTTAACGGCCCTTGCATCCTTTACCACACCGATTTATCAAATGGGAAACACCATTCGACTCCTACGTTTTCCGTTTATCTTGCTTGCGCAGCTCTATGGGTTTATCGGCATTTCCATTTGTCTATTGCTTTGTATCTATCATTTACTAACCTTGAAATCTTTTGGCCACCCTTATTTAACACCTGTGTACCCATTACGTATTAAGGACTTTAAAGACTCTTTTTTTCGATTGCCTATTTGGTTTCAGGGAAAGCGACCTGAGACATTACGGACAAAGAAGCAAGATCGATTTACACGCCATAAAAAAGTAAAAGCGAAGCAAGATATTGAAGAATTATAAGCATGAGAAGACGGAAGGAGGTTCACCATGAATATAAAGAACCATCAAGTCTCATCTTTTTTTGCGCTTTTCCTTGTGTTCTTTATGCAAATTGGTGTTGGTATCTTTACGTTTCAAAAAAGTATAGCAGGAATTGTTGGAAATGATGGATGGATCGCCATTATGTTTTCAGCGGCAAGCGTTTTGGTGGTTATTCGTCTCATTTATTACATCTTGGATGATGGAATGACAATTGCAGACATTCATACTCGTTTTTTTGGTAAGTATGTCGGAAAGATAGTCGACGTTTTCTTTATTCTCTATTTTTGTTTGTTCGCTTCTACCATCGTTGTTATTTATGTGGATATGGTCATCATTTGGGTATTTCCTGACATGTATCATGGAATTTTAATTTTTATTATGCTAGCACTAGCTTTGCTGTTCACACGTTCAGGCTTTCGAACCATTATGGGCTTGAGTGTGTTAACCATTTTTATGACAGTCCCGTTATTGCTGTACTCTAATTATCCTCAAGGCCTATTGCAAGTCCATAATCTTACCCCTGTTTGGAATCATTCCATACGTGACGTAATGAGTGCATCAAGAGAGATGACGTTTCAATTTCTAGGATTTGAAGTGTTGTTAGTAGCGTTCCCTTTTATTAAAAATGCAAAGCATTCTGCTAAGTGGGCACAATTGGGTGTTATATTGAGCATGTGTGTTTATTTATTCACGTATATTCTCGTTTACCTTGTATTCACAGAAAATCACTTAGTTAATATCATATGGCCTACGTTATCCGTTTGGAGAATGGAGTATCTAGGTATTTCAATTTGGCTTCTTATCTTGCTGCCAAATATTTGTATGTATTTATGGGCCGCAAGCTATCTTGGGAAACGAACAATCGGTTGGAAGCAAAAGCATTGGCTATTGGTACTTGTCATCCTTGTTTTTACGAGTGCTTTGCTTGGAAGGCGTTTTTTTAGCTTAACTGAGGTGCAGCATGTCATTAATGAACTAGGCTTTTACACCTTGTATTTTTACATCCCCTTTCTCGCGGTTCTAACGTTTATTTTTAAAAAAAGGATGAGACGCCATGCAAAAAAGAAGCATACTTAGTGCGGTTTTCATTGCTTTATTACTTTTATCTTCGTGCACACCCCATATGCAACTAAATGAAGATATTCAGTATTTACAAGCACTCGCTCATGATTTGAAAGACAACGGAGATGTGGAAACGACCGGAATTACAACCATCATTGTGCCTGCGGATGAAAAGCTACCTGAGAGTGAATTAATAAAAATAGAAAACCCTCATCTCGCTGGATTGTTTCAAGGTTTACAAGCTGAAACCCCTCGTCTTGTTGATACAAGTCGAACAAGGCTTCATATATTTAGCGAGAAATTTGCAAAAGAAGAAGGGCTATTTAGCACGTTAGATTCAATTCAGCGAAATCCTACCATTGAGCAAAATTTAAAGCTGCTGATTAGTAGAGGCAATGCAAGTGATCTCTTTAATGCTGAGTTTCCATTCCAATCAACGGCTCAACAACACATACTCAATCTTATTGATAAAAATGAAATTGAACAGTTACCTAAAACGAGCATGCATGAGTTTTTATACCGCTATTATGCGTCAGGCACTGATCCTTTTTTGCCTATCATTGACCACATTGACAATCGTGTAAAGGTAACGGGGCTTGCTTTTTTTAAAGAGGATCAGTATAAAACTGAAATAAACTTGGAACAAAGCAGCTATTTTAGAAAATTATTTGAAAAGACCACACAAGGAAATGCGTACGTTCCCCTAGGAGAAGATAGAGGGATTGTGTACCGCTATTTAAAGTCTAAACCAAAGTGGCAAGTGAATGTCATGGATGATGACCAAATAAACATTTCCGTAGAAATAAAGATTGAAGGTACTCTTAGACAAAAAAAAGAAATAGGAATTGAAGAATTTAGTACAAGCGATCTCGAAGAAAAATCTAAAAAGCATTTCCAAGAGGCGTTTCAAGAAATGATCACGTTTTTACAAGAAAACAAGCTCGACCCAATTGGTGTCACAGAAGTTGTAAGGCAACATGTTCGCGGAATAGATAGTGAAAAGTGGAAGGAAGAGGAATACCCTTTCACTACTATCGATGTGGATGTTCAATTCCAAATTAATAATATGGGTGCCGTTAAATAAAGAAAACAAATGTCACTCTATTCGTTTACTCTGGTCAATTAGCAACATTTCAGGTACGATTACAGAGTTACTTGATAACCGGAGGAATGAATGTGCAACGCTTTTACTACGGAATGATTTTATTACTTGTTTTTATTGGGCTAGCCCTTCAAGCGAGTCTATTACTGTGGATAGGCGGTTTATTGACACTCCCGATGCTCGTCTATTCCTTTTTTCGCTCAAATCGTTTATTTCAAGGTATGGGATTGGCCTTTTTATCTGGTGGCGCATTGTTCGTTCCTTTTAGCAATGTATCTTTACAAGACATCCCGCCATTATTCTCAAACAATTTAACCCTTGTTGTTTTTGTGGCGATTGTGCCTCTTATGCAAGCGGCAATTGAAACCCTTCATTACGATAAGCAAGTACAGACATGGTTATTTAAAGGGGCAACTACAAATGGGAAATTACATACACGTTCTCTCCTAACGACATATGGATTTGTTCCTTTTATGAACTTGTCAGTTCTCCCCTTGTTGCAACATACGTTAAAGGAAAAATTAACTGCCATTACTAAAAAAGAGCGTGATGTATTAATAAGCCAAACGACGTTACGTGGCTATGCACTAGCGCTTGTTTGGATGCCAATGGAAATTATGGTTGTGACAGCAATTGGCTTAACAGGAGAGAGTTACTTTTCTCTTATACCGTACTTACTTCTCCTGTCAGTATTGATGACGTTCGTTGAAATAGGAAAGCGTGCTATGCGGCAGAATGAACGACTCTCTATTGTTTTCCAAGAAGAAGGTGGTCGCTCGAAATGGTCGCTCATTAGCGCAGTGATCGTTTTTTTAATACTTGTTATGGCTCTAGGAGAATGGCTAGATCTTTCCTTTATTTTAACTGTCGTCCTGCTTATACCACTTTTTTCTTTAGCGTGGACATCCATGTTAGGGAAAGGGAGGGCTTTTCTTAAAGAAGGTCTTTTTTCCTTAGGGAAACAGCTACAAACGGGCATTCATCCCTTTATTGTGTTATTTGTCTCACTTGGTTGGTTTACCGGAATGCTTAATCAAACAGAAGTGCTTCGTTATGTGCAAGAACCCCTTTATCAATTAGGCGAACAGCCGGTACTATTACTTGCAATCATCCCGTTGAGCTTTTATTTACTTGCAATGATTGGGATTCATCCCATAGCTTCAATGGTACTTGTCCATGAAGTCATTGGACCCATCCTTATGCCAATTATGCCAATACCGTTAACGGTGATGTACATTGTCAGCGCCCTGGCAACATTCACGATGTCTCCATATGGCATTATTGTGACGATGACAGCACGTCATACAGAGCAAAATCCTTATCGCATTATGATGACAAACGTACCCTTTGCTTTACTTTTTGCCGCAATTTCCATTAGTATCATGCTATTATTTTATTAAAAGCAATCACCTATGATCCTACTCGTAGGTTCTTCCTTTTAGAAAAGGATGTCAGAAAAATATGAATGTATGAAAGTAGTGATAAGAGTGAGCAAACAAAAAGAGATGCTACATATGTTAAAAGAATTAGTGATGATGGATAGTGGTTCATATGATAAGGCAGGAGTGGACAAGGTTGGTTCCTATTTAATAAATGCCTTTAAAGAACTAGGATTTGTAGAAACCATGTTCAAGCAAGAGGAGTATGGTCACCATATCTTGTTGAAACAAGAGAAAACAAATAAACAACCCTCCATCTTGCTCATGCTCCATATGGATACGGTCTTTCCAATGGGAACTTCGGCTGCTCGCCCTTTTGTGGTGAAAGAGGATAAAGCTTATGGACCGGGTGTAGCAGATATGAAAGGAAGCCATGTCACTACTTACTTTGCGCTTAAAACGCTTCATGAAACCGATCCTGCGATTCTAAACCAAATCGAAGTATTGTTAACAAGCGATGAAGAAATTGGTGCACCATCTGGACGTAGCATCATTGAGGAACAGGCAATCGGGAAGAAGGCTGTTCTTGTTATGGAGCCAGCACGAAAAGACGGATCGGTGGTGACGTTTCGTCGTGGTGGAGGACGATATGTTATGCGTGTTGAAGGGATTGCCGCCCATTCTGGCAATGACCCTGAAAAGGGGGCAAGCGCGGTAGAAGAATTAGCCTACAAAATTATCGCTTTACATCAGCTATCTGATGCTACAGCAGGAACTCATGTGAACGTTGGGGTTATAAGAGGCGGAACAGCGGTTAATACAGTTGCAGATTACGCAGAAGCTGACATAGACATTCGTATTTCAAAAATGGAACAAGCAAGAGAACTTGAAGCAGCTATCCAGACAATTGCGAATGAAACGAGAATCAAAGGCACATCAACGTCTGTTAAAGGAGGGATTACGAGACCGCCAATGATACGATCGAATAAAACGATTCAGCTGTACGAACTTGTGCGAGAACAAGCCCGCTTAGAAGGGATTGAAGTGGGAGAAACGTCTTCAGGTGGAGGATCCGATGCTTCATACACATCAGCACTCGGTATTCCAACAATCGATGGAATGGGTCCAGTGGGTAGTGGCTTTCATAGTGAAGAAGAATGTTTACAAGTCTCTTCATTAGAAGAACGAACAACGCTACTTGTTAACGTCATTCAACGGGTTCTGTCTAAAGAAGTGGTGTTTAAGTAAATGAAGCAAATTCCCTTTTATATAGTAGATGTGTTTACTGATCAAGCATTTTCAGGCAATCAACTCGCAGTTTTTATTTTGGATGATAATCTTGAAGTCTCTATTCGACAACAGCTGGCAAAAGAACTTCATTTTTCAGAGACGATTTTTCTTCAGTTAACGGAAAATCACATAATTGATGCATGGATTCATACACCTGAAGAAGAGATTCCATTTGGAGGGCACCCTCTAATAGGGGCTGCTTTTATATGGCATTCACGCTACGGGAGTACTTCAAATAAGATGGTGTTCCGAACAAAAAGTGGTCTTGTGCCTGTTTTAATCGATAATCAGACCTCGATTTATTGGATGACTCAGCAAACACCTCAATTCAGCCAAGTCATACCACCTTGTGAAGCTGCTAAAGTATTAGGTTTAAAAGAGGTTGATTTTCACCCATTTTGGCCTGTTCAAGAAATTTCTACAGGGCTTCCTGTTGTAGTTGCACCGGTGAAATCTGTAGAAGTCCTGAAGCGAACAAAACTGAACCATTCAGCTTACGAAGCGTTAATTAGCCGCATTGAAGCAAAAGGAATTTGTGTTTTTGCGATGGAAGGGGATCGATCAGATCTTTCTGTTCGAGATTTTGCACCATACTACGGCATTCCAGAAGACGTGGCAACAGGTTCTTCAAATGGTGCCATTTTAGCTTTTATAATGAAACATGAAGCTGTGTCACGTTTGTCGCTTGTATCTGAACAAGGAGTATTCATGAATAGGCCCTCCACCCTTCATTTAAAAGGGGAGAAAAAAGTCAATTCTTTTGACATACATGTTGGTGGACAGGCTGTGCTGCTTGCTTCGGGTACGTGGAATGTATAGAAAAGGAGCCTACTCATGATCAAACAAATTTACCATTTAACAGCGTATAAAAAAGAGTTGAGTCAGTTGTTAACAGAATGTGTTAACGAAGGAGCCTCTATAAATTTTTTAGCACCAATATCAATAGAAAAAGCAGAAGCTTACTGGGATACGGTTGAGATAAAAGATACGTTAATGGTATTTATAGCGATGGAACAAGGGAAACTGGTTGGTACTGTACAACTTGCTTGTAGTGAAAAAGAGAATGGTCGACACCGTGCAGAAATTGCAAAAGTAATGGTTCATCCAACGTTTCGCGGACGCGGGTACGCAATGCAATTATTGAAGGAAGTAGAGGTAGCGGCAGTTGCTAAAGGAATAACGTTACTTGTACTTGATACGGAGAAGGGATCATCGGCAAATGAACTCTATAAAAAATTGGGCTACACGTTTGCGGGGACGATTCCTCAGTTTGCAAAATCCGCACGATCCCATCAATTAGAAGCAACGAATTACTATTATAAAGAGATTGGTTCTGTATGAATGGCTGGCTTCCAATATGCTTTATCGTTATTGCGAATGGCGTAGTCGTTTTTCTTGACCCTTCGCTATTGGCGAATGCTTTTTTTTGGATTCTATTAGGCATAATGATAGGTGGAGTATGTTCTGAGCCATTATGGTCCAATGGCGTCTATCTCTATATTCTTTTAGCACTCGTGACAATGATTACTTTTCCTGGAGAACAAACGTGGTTGATCGTGTTACTACTTGTATTGCTGCCTTACTTTTCACAAATTGTCGCTAAACGCTACAATTTCGCTTTTGGCGCAATCCTTCTCTGTTCGGTTCTGCTAAGTGAAGGTACGTTATCAATGACTACGATAGCGCTTTTCTTATCTTTTATAAGCCTTTACTGTGCGGTTTATCTTAACAAACAAATACAACTGAATCATGTAAATCAGGAACAAGTGAATACACTTTTGTATGAAAAACGTTTACTTAAAAGGCAGCTTGTTGAAGAGGAAGATACCGTTAAACAAGCAGAACGGACAAGGATTGCACGAGACGTCCATGATTCTGTCGGTCATCAACTGACGGCGCTTGGAATGCAGCTGCAGATGGCTGAACTGCAAAATGGGATCGAAAATCCTTATTTAAGTGAGGCAAAACAGACTGCTCGGCAAGCGCTAGATGAAATGCGCAAAGCGGTGCGCGCTCTTGAGATGGAGGAAATTCGCGGTGTGGCCATGATTCTTCGATTGATTCGGAAGCTTGAAGCAGAGAGCCACGTACACGTTCGCTTAACGACCGAGGCAGGGGCTCTATCAAAAGGGTTAACAAATGAGCAAAGCACGGCTCTTTACCGATTTGTACAAGAAGGATTAACCAATGCAATGCGCCATGCTTATGCAAAACAAGTAAATGTAACGTTATCAGTCTATGCAGACTATATGTACGTAGCCATTTTAGAAAACGAAGCTGAAAAGAAAAGGTTTCATGAAGGATTCGGGCTCACTCAACTTCGAAATCGATTTGAAGAATTAGATGGGCAATTTTATGCACATTTTAATGAAGACACTTTTTACATGAAAGGGGTGTTTCCTATTGATTCAAAAACAAATTCTGCTCGCTGAAGACCAGCTCATTGTTAGACAAGGATTAAAAATGATGCTCGAATTTGATGGTATGTATAAAACGTTGGAAGCAAATAATGGGTTAGAAGCGGTTCAACTAACTATGACCCATCATGTTGATTTAATACTAATGGACGTCCGTATGCCGATGATGAATGGAATTGAAGCAGTAAAAGAAATTCGTAATACAAACAAGGAAGTAAGAATTGTCATGCTCACAACCTTTGCTGATGAAGAATATGCACTTGAATCATTGAAGTTAGGAGCGAACGGATACATATTAAAAGATGCAGATCGAGAAAACCTTCTCATGTCAATTGAAAAAGCGTTAAAGGGTGAGTTTATTCTCGACGGACAAGTAGCGGCGAAAGTTATTCCGACTTTGCTTGAACGGAAGCAATCAAGTCGTACAGAGATTCCTTTTTTAAGTGAACGAGAAATAGAAATTACTAGAATGGTAGGAGAAGGGCTAAGCAACGCCGAGATTTCCGAAGCTTTATTTTTAACGATTGGGACTGTCAAAAATTACGTTAGTCAACTATTCACGAAACTAGATGTCCGGGACCGTACACAGCTTGCGATCTATGCAGTTAAACACAACATATGACTCCAGTCATATAAAACAAGACAAAAGAGTGACTCTAGTGAATCGCGAGCGCTCTTTTTTTCGTTTACACTTGTCGTAATGAGTAGGAGGTGACCGATTTTGATAGAAGCAGAGCAACTTACAAAATCGTTTGGATCGGTTCATGCGGTCAATGGAATGGGTCTTTATTTAAAGAAAGGTGAATCCGTAGGCTTACTGGGACCGAATGGAGCGGGAAAGTCGACGTTAATCGAGATGTTATCGAGCTTAAGCAAGCCAACGAAAGGAAAGATCTTTTTTAATGGAAAGTCTATTCATTCACAATTAAAATCATTTCGAGAAAAAATCGGTGTCGTTCCACAAGATATTGCGCTTTATGGTGAATTAACCGCTCGCGAAAATCTACAATTCTTCGGAAAAGCTTACAAATTAAAAGGAGGAGCATTAACAGAACGTGTCAATGAATTATTAGACTTAGTGGAGCTAGAAGAACGAAAGAATCATCAAGTTAAAACCTTTTCAGGAGGAATGAAACGACGCTTAAATTTAGCCGTTGCCCTTATTCATCAGCCAGAATTCCTTATATTAGATGAACCGACTGTTGGCATTGACCCGCATTCAAGAAGGCACTTGCTTGATTTAATCCGTAAATTACAACAAGAAGAAGGAAAAACCATTCTGTATACCAGTCATTACATGGAAGAAGTTGAATTCTTGTGCGACCGTATCTACATTATGGATCGTGGATCCATTATCGCATCGGGTACAAAGAATGAACTAAAGCAAATTCTAAGTGTGGAACGTACGTATGAATTAATCGTCCGTGTACAGAAGAAAACATTGGAACAACAGTTACAAGCATTGGAGGATGTGAAATCTGTCGTTGAGATAGAGAGCGGTTATCGAGTCGTTTCTTACAAAAAAGAATTATTTAAAGAATTGTTACAAGTGGCGCAAGGAGAGAATGTTGAAGTGCGTGCTATAAAAGTAGAAGAGTCGACTTTAGAAGATGTATTTCTTCATTTAACAGGTCGTACTTTACGCGATTAAAGGAGCGTTATCATGAGTATTTTTCAAAAAGAATTAAAACAACTCGTTCATGATAAGGGAGCGCTTTTATCAACATTGTTGCTACCTTTTGTATCTACTATGATTTTAGGATTTGCATTAACGAATTCGTTTTCCTCAGAGGTGAGTTTTGAGGACGTCTCAATTGCTGTAATCGAGACATCCACACTTGAAGAAGATCTACAGATAGCATCTGAAAGGTTTTCTGTTCATGAAGACGAATTAAAGCCGTTAGCTGTGCCTGACTCTCTTTTTGCTTACATGGATGGTGACATAAGCGTCGATTATTATTCACCTGATAGTAATGTGGTGCATGAAGATTACACTGCTGTCATAGAAATTCCGTCAGAGTATCGACTGATGCTTTGGCATGAGCAGCTTGTAGGAGGTTGGTCAGAACAGGTAGAGTCTTTTCAATTATACGTAAATCAAGAACAAAGGCAGCATGCGATGATGGTTGAAACGATGATGAATTCGTACATGGAGCAAGTGTATGCACATACAGAACTCGCTGAAAATGATGAGGGGATAATTGATTTCGGGAACGTTGTGGTTCAAGGGACATCACCTCTTACATCATTTGAATATTACACATATGGAATGGGTGTTTTGTATGTTTTTTTTACTGCCGGACTTATGGCGAATTTCGCATTTTCCGAGAAAAAAGGAAAAATTTATGGGCGACTAGTCATAGCAAATGTTCAACCTGCAAACTATTTACTGGCGAAATTTGCGACTTCATGCGTAATTGTCTTTCTTCAATTATTGGTTTTGTTTGGTCTATCTATGCTGATTTTTCAAATTACAATCACAAATTGGCTAAGCTTTATGGCTGTTGCTATTGTGCTTTGTTTAGCAGTAGGAAGTGTTGCCTCACTCCTTGTTGCAATCCAGTTTCGAGCAAATACAGAAAAAGTAGCGAACGTTTTTATGCTTCTTGTTGTGTCTATTTTAGGGTTTTTAGGTGGGAGTTTTTTTCCGTCATCTAACTTATCACCATTACTTAATGAAATCGGACAGTTTACACCAAATGGACGGGCGCTTCAAGCGTTCATCCAAGCCGGTCAAGGTGAATCGATTGCACAACTTTCGAACTCACTTCTTTACTTGTCCATCTTTTCACTTGTGTTGTTTGTCGTTGCGTGGGTTGTGTTTCCATCTAAAGGAGGCATAGAGTCATGACAGCTATTTTTTATCAATACACGAAAGAAATTATACGTTCTCCATTTACCTTGCTTCTTATGATCGGTATGACTGTGTTTTTTACGCTTATCATGAGTAGCGCAGGATCTTCTCACATACATGTGACGGTTTACTCGGATTCGTTAGGAGAAGATGTACTAAATGAACGAGTGTCTTTATTAAATCGCAATTATGAAGAGTATGTATTTGAAGCGACAAGCAAACAAGAAGCAAATCGGCTTTTAAGTGCACAAGGCGTGGAGGCGGTTGTGGAGTTAAAAGCATCATCCTACGTGATTCATAGTGCTTTTGAAAATGCTCCTCTTATGTACATGGTTCAACCAGTACTTGAGTCTCATTACTTACTACACTATGTGGAACAGGTAGGTACGGCGGAAACGAATGACGATGTATTTGCATTTGAATCACAGGCAATGGAGCAAAAAACAAAGGTAGATGAGCAGCTTCGAAGTTTATTTGGCTTTACGCTTTTCTTTTCCTTTTTCACTATGGGTTTTACAATTTTAACGATTCTTGAATTAAAAGAGGACGGTGTATGGAATCGATTAATTTTAACATCGACTACAAAAACCGAGCTCTATCTGAGCAACTTGCTTGTGGCATTTATGCTTTCCTTTGCGCAAATTACCATTGTACTCGTTTTGTTTGCAACGGTATTTAATGTAGATTTCTATGGAGGGTTTTGGTCACTCTTTCTTGTCATGGTGCCTTATTTATTTGCAACGATGGCGTTTGGGATTTTTATGAGTGGGATTGTCACATCTTCACAACAGTTAACGGCAGTCATTCCATTATTCGGAACAAGCTTTGCTATGTTAGGTGGAGTTTTTTGGCCATTAGACATTGTGGATTCAGAATGGATGCTCGCATTGTCCTATGGTAGTCCACTTCGGTATGGGTTAGAGATGATGGCGGGTGCAACATATGGTAATTGGTCGATAGACGAATTTCTATTCCCGAGTGCGGTACTTATTTTCATGGGTCTCGCATTTACTGGAATTGGTATTCGTTTAATGGAGAGAAAGTCTGTTTAGAAGAGAACCTGAACTTCATAAAGTTCAGGTTTGTTTGGATTTCTGCACGCTTCAAAGAATAATATGTACACGGTGCGAGGCGAAGACACGGTCACAGTCTCACGCCCTCGCCTCACTCGTGCATTACTTCTTTGGTAATATTTTGAAAATTACCCCGCTTTCAAGGGTGGTAACAAAGTCATCGATCCAATCATAATAGCCGTTTGCGTGCTGGAGTTTTATTAAATCAATTTTAATTTGATCTGTTAAGTGAGGGGCTTCCTCTAGAAGAGACTGTAACTCCTGTTCCATTTCTAGACTGGCTTTACGATTGCGTTCTATAGCCGTTCGCCATTGCTTTGTAAAAATGGCTATAAAGGAATTATACCAATCGTCTTCTGACGTATAGAGGTCTTTTCGTACACCCTTCTGCCATACCTTTCTGGCCATATTCGCTTCCGTTAGCTGACGAATACTCGTGCTCATACTTGTCTTGCTCATACCTAAATGATCACTCATTTGGTCGAGGGTTAGGGCGTTTTCTTCAAATAGGAGTGCTCCGTAAAGACGACCAGTTGATTCATTCATGCCGTATAGATGAAGGTTTGTGGATAGCTCATGGATGAATGTTTCACGTATATGTTGGAGTCGTTCATCTAAAGATGGATCATAGTTTGTTGTCTCCATAATATTCCTCCAAAAGATTGATAAATAAAGTGTAACAAAATACAAAAAAAGAGAACACTAAGAGAAATGAGAGGATTTATTAGGATAATGGAGCATTTCAAAGGAAAGGTACGATTAAATTCGTTTAATAAAAACTGTACAAACAATACTAACGGATAGAATGCTTTATTCAGTTTGATTACATTTTGATTTATAGGGTATAGTTACATAGTCATAAAGACGCAGGAATTGTATAAAGAGGTGGAAGATTTGTCGAAAATAAAGGTTGAAGGTTTAACTAAAGTGTTTGGCAAAAAACCTAAACGAGCCTTAGATATGCTAAAAGAAGGTAAGAAAAAACCTGAGATATTAGAGAAAACTGGATTGACCGTTGGGGTTGATCGGGCGAGTTTCGAAGTTGAAGATGGCGAAATTTTCGTAATAATGGGACTTTCTGGTAGTGGGAAGTCAACGCTAGTTCGACTTCTAAATCGCTTAATTAATCCAACAGTCGGAAGCGTTATGGTCGATGGGGAAGATTTAGCGAAAATGGACCAAAAAAACCTTCGCGAAGTTCGACGTAAAAAAATGAGCATGGTGTTTCAAAAGTTTGGTTTGTTTCCAAACCGTACCATTTTAAGCAATGTCGAATATGGTCTTGAAATTCAAGGTATTCCGAAAGAAAAAAGAAAAGAGACAGCTCAAACATCATTAGAACTTGTTGGATTAAAAGGATATGAAACAAGTTATCCTGATCAACTCTCTGGTGGTATGCAGCAACGTGTTGGTTTAGCACGAGCGCTTGCAAATGATCCGGACATTCTTTTGATGGATGAAGCATTTTCGGCACTTGATCCACTTATTCGTAAAGATATGCAAGATGAATTACTTGATCTACAAGAAAAAATGAATCGCACGATTATCTTTATTACGCATGATTTGGATGAGGCGCTTAGAATTGGTGACCGCATCATGATCATGAAAGACGGTTCTGTTGTTCAAATTGGGACGCCCGAGGAAATTTTAACAAAGCCGGAAAACGAATATGTTGAGCGCTTTGTTGAAGATGTGGATCGTTCGAAAGTTTTTACTGCTGAAAACGTCATGATTCGTCCAGAGACGATTAATCTTGAAAAAGATGGTCCTCGTGTGGCGCTGCAACGAATGAAAGATGCAGGCATCTCTAGTATTTACGTGACAAAGCGTAATCGAGACCTTGTTGGTATTATTCATGCTACAGATGTTTCTGAACTGATCAAGCAAAATGTTAACAGTGTAGAATCCATTATTATTGAAGATATTCCAAGTGTAGAAAAGGATACGCCTTTAAATGAATTAATGGACCGTCTAGCAGTGAGCGCTGTACCGCTTGTTGTTAAAGAAGAAAATAGATTAAAAGGTATTATTGTACGAAGCGCAGTTCTAGGTGCGTTATCAGGAAGTGAGGTCGATTTTAATGGATTTTCTACCCCGTCTGGAAGTAGGTGAATGGGTTGAGGTCATTGCCGACTGGTTAAATCGAAATGCAGATTGGTTTTTTAGTGCGATTGTCTTTTTAATTGGTCAATTAATTGATGGAATTTATTGGGTTATATCATTACCGCCTAGTTGGCTGTTTATTATCCTTATTGCTATTGCAACGTATTTGTTAAATCGTGGTAAATGGGGACTTGTTGCCTTTGTAACCATCGGTTTAGTCTTTATTGATAGCTTGAATTTTTGGAATGGAATGCTTGATACATTGTCCATCGTTCTCTCGGCAGGTGTCATTTCGGTCATTTTAGGGGTGCCGTTAGGGATTTGGATGGCCAAAAAAGATGGTGTTGAAGCGTTTTTCAAGCCTATACTTGATTTCATGCAAACGATGCCCGCATTTGTATACTTAATACCAGCTGTAACATTCTTTGGTGTTGGAATGGTACCAGGGGTTGTGGCATCTGTTATATTCGCGATGCCTCCAACTGTCCGAATGACTAATTTAGGGATTCGTCAAGTATCCACCGAACTTATTGAAGCGTCAGAAGCGTTCGGGTCAACGAGTACACAAAAATTATTTAAAGTCCAATTGCCACTTGCAAAAGGAACGATTATGGCTGGAATTAACCAGACTGTAATGCTCGCTCTTTCAATGGTCGTTATTGCTGCGATGATTGGTGCATCGGGTATTGGCCGTGATGTGTATCGTGCTGTTGGTCAAAACGATATTGGAGCTGGATTCGAATCAGGGATTGCTATCGTAATCGTAGCTATTATTCTTGACCGATTAACACAAAGCTTTAATAAAAAGCAAGAAGCACGAGGTTGATGCGTAGGGGGAGGTTTCCCCCTTCACATAAATAGAGAAAACAAATTTGGAGGTCGATTGACGTATGAATTGGAAGCATATAGGAACGACAACAAGTCTTGCACTAGTTGTAACATTAGCTGCATGTGGTAGTGACGACAATGGTGATGGTAATACAGGTTCAGTTGAAGATGAAGCAGATATGTTGTCTCAAGAAGAGATTGCAGAGAATTTAACAGCTATTACGGGGATTGAACCTGGAGCAGGTATCATGACTGCAACAGAAGATGCGATTGAGCATTACAATTTAGATTTAGAGTTAGATGTCTCAAGTAGTGCGGTTATGACACAGCAACTTGCGAATCATATTGAAAATCATGATCCAATTGTTGTGACAGGTTGGTCACCACACTGGAAGTTCGAATCATTTGATTTAAAATACTTAGACGATCCAGATAATATTTATGGCGACGCAGAGAATATTCATACGATTGCACGTCTTGGTTTAGAAGAGGACATGCCAGAAGCGCATCAAATTTTAACGAATTTCTTCTGGACACCAGAAGATATGGAAACCGTCATGCTAGAAATTGAAGAAGGCGCAAGTCCTGAAGAAGCTGCGCGTAACTGGGTGGATGATAACCAAGATACAGTTAGCGAATGGACTAATGGTGTCGAGGAAGTAGATGGCCAATCTATTACGTTATCCCTTGTGAACTGGGATTCAGAAATTGCCTCTACTAATGTGATCGCGACAGTTCTTACTGATATGGGCTTTGAACCGAATTTAATGGACATGGAAGCACCATATATGTGGCAATCTCTTGCAACTGGTGATTCAGACGCGAGTGTAGCGGCTTGGTTACCATTAACACACGGACATTTCATTGAAGATTATGAAGGTGACTTAGAAGATCTAGGTGCAAATCTTGAAGGTACTAAAATCGGTCTTGTTGTGCCTGAATACATGGATATTGACTCTATTACAGATTTACCAACAAATGAATAAGTAAACATATAAGAAGGCTATGCTTAAACAAGAAGCATAGCCTTTTTTCTGTCTGCTCTTTTTTATGAATTCGTTTTTCTTTTGCCATACGTTGGTAGTGTATAGCGATGTAAACAGCATTATTCTTCCTACCTTTAGATGAACGGTATAGATAAAGTGATAAATGAAGAAACTATCAAAAAGCCGTTTCTGTATACGAATCTTACGTAAGAAGGAGGAATGGTTCATGTTCTTATTTATTGTTTTGTTAACGGTCATACCAGCTGCAATCGTTATTGTAGTGAGGCAATCGATTATTGCCGAAAAAGTAATGGCCTTTTTAGCAGTGATTAGCACAATCGTTTTTGCTGCGATAACGATGTCCGCCATTCAACAAATTCTTCTCGATCAAACTGTCTTTATGACGTCTATACATGGTGTGTTCTTAGACCCCCTCTTTTTAACCTCTGGTGGCTATGTTTTGTTTTTCTTTGTGTATCGGTTAATGTATCATTTGTTGGAATGGTAATGGTGTTACTTTTTTAGAAAAGAAAAGAAGGCTACGACATATTACCTAGCCTTTTTCTCTTTTCCGAGTATTTTTATTTGTATTAAAGAACGTTCTTTGGTACAGTAAAGCTAAGACGGATTTATTACATTTGGTTGTATATGGTTTTTCTTTTTTTCTAAGCATAGTTCCATCCATTTAATGATACCAAAGAAAATGAGGATACACCGGATGACTGTCAATTGTTTAATGGGTTTTGCCGACAGTAAAAGGAATACGACTGTTAAGAAAAATGAAATGAGTGTAAATGGTTGATTTAATCTGTTGATCATAGTGAAAACCTCCAAAAAAAGTTGTGATAAAATGTCACAATTCAACATAAATTTTACCCAGATATATGGTAAGATAAGTGAAAGATTGACAGACGAAATGAGTGATATAATGACGACTGAGCGAATACAGCGATGGACGAAGACTAGGCTAAGAGAGCATCTAAGTGTTATTCGTGGTGAACGACCACCAACCTTAGTACTCAAACATGCCACTTATTTAAACTTTGCAAGAAGAAAATGGCTCGAAGCCAATATATGGATTGCTGATGATCAGATTGTTTATGTTGGACAGGAGATGCCTGAGACGTTAGGCGATGCCGAAGTAGTAGACTGTACAGGTCAATTTATTGTTCCAGGTTATATTGAACATCACGCCCATCCATTTCAATTATATAATCCCCTTAGTTTAGCTCAATATGCATCTGAGCGCGGGACTACCACATTGATTAATGACAATCTAGTTTATTTTTTAAACTTAGAAAAAAAGAAAGCGCTTTCTTTGATTGAAAAATTGGAAGAGCTACCGACAACGATGTATTGGTGGACGAGATATGATTCTCAATCAGAATTGCTTAAAGATGATATGTTTTCTAATTCGAAAATTAAAGCATGGCTGGAGCATCATCTCGTCGTTCAAGGTGGAGAGCTTACTTCTTGGCCGCGAGTTTTACAAGGTGACGACACAACTTTACATTGGATGCAAGAGACGACCCGTCTAAGAAAACCAATAGAAGGGCATCTGCCGGGAGCATCTGAGAAAACGCTCTCGCAAATGGCGTTATTAGGTGTTACTTGTGATCATGAGGCCATTACAGGGGAAGAAGTTGTTCGGAGACTCGATGTTGGTTATACAGTGTCACTCCGTCATTCTTCTATACGACCAGATTTACCACGGCTATTTAAAGAATTAAAAGAGCTCGGTGTTGATTATTTTGGGCGCTGTTTGATGACAACAGATGGCTCACCCCCTTCATTTTACGAAGAGGGCATCATGAATAAATGCATACAGATTGCCATTGATTCTGGAATTGATCCAATCGATGCTTACGGGATGGCAACATATTATGTAGCGCGCTACTATAATATTGACCATAAATTAGGAATGATTGGACCTGGTCGCACTGCTCACCTGAACTTCTTGTCTGCAAAAGATTCGCCTACCCCTGTTAGTGTGCTTGCAAAAGGTCAGTGGATTTTACGCGATGGAGAAGCTGTTACGAAAGAAGCGAGTTTCCCATGGTCTGATTATGGTATTGCACCCATTGAATTTAATTGGACGCTTTCAGAAAACGAACTTCATTTTTCGATGCCAATGGGCATCGAAATGACAAATGCTGTTATCCTAAAGCCGTACCAAACTATGTTAGAAACAGCATCAACCGCCCTATCAACGGATCACGATGAATCCTTTTTCGCCATGATTGATAAGAAAGGTAAATGGCTAGTGACGACAACGCTTAAAGGATTTTCTACGTCTGTGATGGGATTGGCAAGTTCCTACTCATATACTGGGGATGTTATTTTAATTGGTAAGTCTCTTAAGGCGATGGTGCAAGCCTTTAACGAATTGAAAAAGCAAGGTGGAGGATTAATCCTTGTAGAAGAAGATCAAGTTATTGACCGAATTGAGCTCCCCTTACTTGGCATGATGTCGGATAAACCGATGGAAGTCATTATGAACCAAGAACAAAGCTTTACGAAGAAACTAAGAGAACGTGGCTATAAACATGAAGATCCGATGTATAGTTTGCAATTCTTTTCATCCACTCACTTACCCTATATTCGGGTAACACAGAAAGGGATTTACGATGTTCGAAAGAAAAGAATTTTATTTCCGGCAATAATGAGGTAAAATGAAACTACTTTGGTGCTTTACCACTTTAAAAAATAAGCGCATCGTAGAGAAGCACTTAACTCGAAAGGTGTGACGGTTGTTGCAAATTAATAAACTTAGAGGAAAAGAATTGGATCAGTTGTTTCAAGCGATTCTTTCTTTAAAAGACGTTGAAGAAGCGTACGAGTTTTTTGATGATCTTTGTACGATTAATGAAATACAATCACTTGCTCAGCGTCTTGAAGTAGCACGTATGCTAAGAGACGGTTACACGTATCATAAGATTGAAACCGAAACAGGCGCAAGTACTGCAACGATTTCCCGAGTCAAGCGTTGTTTAAACTATGGGAACGATGGCTATCGAATGACGTTAGATCGGATTGACGCCCAGGAGCTTGAAGAAACACAGGATGTATAACGATTAAACCGCAGGCTCTTGCCTGCGGTTTTTTTATGCAACAATAATCTTGCTAATTAGATTTCTAAAAAAGGATGGTACTAAGCGTCGAGATTCGCTACAATAGTCGTTAAAAACAAAAGGAGCCCTGTATGAGTGAACCTACGTCTTTAAAAAACCAATTACGTGCGGCAAGTGGAGAGCAAGCATGTGATCTGCTTTTACAAAATGCAACAATTGTTGATGTATACACATGTTCAACGTTTCAAGGGAATATTGCGATCACAGATGGCATAATTGTTGGAATTGGTGCGTATACGAGTGGCAAAAAAGTAGTGGACGTTAAAGGGAAGTGGATTTGCCCTAGTCTTATAGACGGGCATGTACATATTGAATCAGGGATGGTTCGTCCAGAAGAGCTTGCTCGCGTTCTCATACCTAGAGGAGTAACAACAATTATTGCGGATCCTCATGAAATCGCGAATGTTGGTGGAGCAGATGCGGTGCGTTACATGATTGAAGCTTCAAAAGATATGCCACTAGACATAAAGATGATGGTACCATCGAGTGTCCCTGCTGCATCGTTTGAAGAAAACGGCGCAACTCTTTCTAGTAAGGATGCGGACGCCCTTTTTAAAGAAGGCAACGTCTATGGGCTAGGAGAAGTGATGGATTATCCGGCAGTATGTTCAGGGGACGACGAAATGTTGAGAAAGATATCTTTAGCAAAAACAGCAGGCCACCCAATTGATGGTCATGGTTCTGGCTTAGGTGAAAAAGCGCTTAATGCATATCGAGTTGTTGGGATTGAAAATGATCACGAAGCGATTACTGCTGAAGAGGCACTTGAACGAGTGAGAAAAGGCTTTTATGTCCTCATGCGAGAAGGAACGGCAACACGAGATATGGAAGCCATTATACCATCTGTAACGCCATTCAATAGTAGACGTTTTGCTTTTGCTACAGACGATAAGCACTTAGACGATTTAATAGAAGAGGGCAGCATTGACTTTAATGTTCGTAAAGCGATTGAGCTTGGTCTTAATCCTTTGCAGGCGATTCAGCTAGGAAGTTTAAACGCCGCAGAATGCTTTCGATTACAGGATCGGGGTGCCATAGCCCCTGGAAAGAAAGCGACTTTTCTTGTTGTAAATGATTTGAATACGTTTGAGGTAGATAGTGTGTATGTTGAAGGTGAGAAAGTAGCTGAAAAAGGGACATTGCTGTCATCTTTGCGTTCACACGTAGAAGTACCATTACAATTGCTAAACAGCGTTCGTGTGAAGCCATTTACAAAAGAGAACCTTCAGCTCCCACTAAAAAATAGTGACAAGGCAACCATTATTGAAGCGTCTTTAACCTCTATTGTGACGAAGAAAGCAGTCGAAAAAGTAGAAATAGAAAACAACTGCTTTAAACCAAACAAAAACCAGTTAAAGTTAGTTGTGATGGAACGTCACCATCAAAAAGGAACAATCGGAGTTGGGATCTGTAAAGGCATACCTATTAAAAAGGGGGCAATTGTTTCGACAGTTGCACATGATTCACATAATATTATTGCCTGCGGTGTCGATGATGACAGTCTTTACCATGCAATAAATCATGTAGTGGAAATCGGTGGCGGAATGGCAGTAGTAGACGGCGACCGTGTTCTTGCAACCCTTCCACTCGCAATCGGAGGGTTGATGTCCACACAGTCGACTAGTCAAGTGAAAACGGCGTTAAATAAACTTCAAGAAGCGTTAAAAGTAATAGGCTATCATGAGGAGATTGACCCTTTTCTGACGTTAGCTTTTCTAGCGTTACCTGTTATTCCTTCTATTAAGTTAACTTCAAAAGGGTTATTCGATGTTGAAGCGTTTTCCTTTATTGAACAATAAGTTGATAGAAAAAATAGTTCTCATTTTATGAGAACTATTTTTTGTTTTATTGCGGTATTAATGTAAGGTGCCGATCTGTTGATTGATAAATCGTTGGATCAATTGATGTCACGTGGTAGTCTCCGTGGACCCAAGCTTCTCGCTGGTTATGATACGAATCGCTAAAGACATGGCCAGATTGACCGGGACCAACAAGGTGATGTGTATTCTCTAGATCCGACAAATCCATTACACCACGCCAGCCAGCTCCATTGGTTACTACGCCGGTATCCGTATTGTAGCTTGCTGCTTTGACGGTTATACGGCTTCCATCAACGGGTAAAGGAGAACCGTTAAATAAATAATTTAAAGGAGATATGGCAGCAAGTGGGTGATTGAAAACAACTTTGTGAAACGCCCCCCACTCCCAGTCATTAGGCGTTGTCCCTTGAAGTTCTGATGCCCGTTCAACGGCTTGTTGAAAACTTTTGTAAGCAAGGGTATCCAATCCACCTGCTTTTTCTATCCAAGGTCCAGGTTGCCCTTGACTCGCTGCCCGAATCATTTCATCAACAATGTTTGCTCTTCCTTCAAAGAGTCCGTAAAGGTCAGTTGGGATGTCGTCTTCGAAAAGTTGCTTTGTCAGGCCATCCATCCAAAAATGGAACAAGAGTGGTCCTGGTTCTTCTTTTCGATCTTCACGATTCCATGACTGAAGCATGGTTACTGCTTGTTGTTCGACGTCCGTTAACTCGCTCATTTCAAGTGCTTCAATAAGAATAGGGACAAATTCTTCTGCCTGCAAATTCACCACATCCATTTGCAGATTCATCATGTCTTCTGCTGTATGATCATTTGAAGCATAGAGCACGTCAATAATTCGTTGATGTCGATAAGGTTGTGCCCATGTATGTGTAATGTGGTAAGGGTAGTCTTCCCCAACAATCTGATTATTTGCTGTTGAAATAATGCCTGATTCAGGGTTAATAATAGTTGGAAGTTCGTCCCAAGGAATGTAGCCTTTCCACTGATATTTAGGGTCCCAACCTGGAACTGGTACTAATGCATCGTCTTCATCGGGGCGAATGGGGATGAGTCCGTTTGCTCGATAGGCAATCGTTCCATCCTTACTAGCAAACACAAAATTTTGCGCCGGAGCTTGAAAAGACGTCAGCGCATCGGCAAATGTATCCCAGTTATCGGCCCGATTAAAATCGAGAACAGCTTGTAATTCTGTTGTTGCCTCATGAGCTGTCCAGCGCATGGAGAGCGCATATTCCGCCTCTTCTTCAAAAGATGCATACTCTGATAAGAGAGGACCGTTTTTTGTAATCGTAATTTCATGTTCGTATGGCTCTTGATCTGCAACGAGGATGGTTTCTGTTATCACTTCCGCTTCATACCACTCATCGTCATACAGAAACATTGATGCATTATCAGGATGACGCTGCTCAAAATAAAGTTGCTGAACATCAGGCCCTACATTTGTTACGCCCCAAGCAATATCTTCATTTGATCCGAGGATAATTCCAGGAACACCCGCAAAAATCACCCCTGTTACATTTACAGATGGAGACGTTAGATGGGTTTCGTACCAAATGCTTGGTGTCGCTAACCCTAAATGCGGATCATCAGCAAGGAGAGGCTCACCGGAAGCTGTTCTTTCGCCAGCTAAAACCCAATTGTTACTACCTGAAAAAGGGTGTGGCAAGTAATTTGTCGTTGTTGCAAAAGCGGTTTCAATGTCGATCGGAACCGACTTGGCTAAATCTAGTATGACAGGCCCATCATTCGGGTAGGCAGGCATTAAATCAAGAGCCTCTTCTTCTGTCACATGTTGCGCCAGCCAATGTCTGAACGCCTGGCCTTGCCAATTCCCGCTTAAGTCATAGGCCATATATTTGCCGATTGTTAAAGAATCTAACGGTTCCCACGGGGTGGGTTCGTATCCAGCTAGCCGAAACTCAATGGGAAGTTCTCCATTATCAATAGCGCGTTCCATAAACGCATTAACCCCAGCCGCATACGCTTCTAAATAACCGTATGTTTCTTCATCATATGCTGCCTCTGATGCTTCTGCTGCTCGTCGTAATCCAAATGTACGGAAGTAACGGTCTTGATCAAGCATGCTCTCACCAATGACTTCTGCTAATTGACCAGATGCTTGTCTGCGACTGAGATCCATTTGAAACAAACGATCTTGAGCCGTAACAAAACCTTGTGCGAAATAAAGGTCATAGTCGTTATTTGCTTCAATATGCGGAACCCCTTGATCATCTCGATAGACAGATACTTCCGCTGATAATCCATTCAGCTCTAACGTTCCTAACTCTTGTGGAATGGGCTTTTGAATTTGCAGATAAGCCCAAACGAGGACTGCTAGAACGATAAAGATCAACCCGCCTAGTGTAATAAAGATCGTTTTTTTCCAAGGAAACTGTTTTGGTTGTTTCGTTTTTATCGTTTCCATTTGACCCTCCCTTTTTTAAAGAAAACGCTTTCGAATAGTCATTTCGAATCATTTTAGCAAACTCCTGCATATTCGTTGCGTTTTTTTTAGACTCCTTCATACTAAAGATACACTATGCTTGAATGAGGAGGAATACATATTATTATTATTGAAAATGACTTGTTGCAAGTTGAAATTGCTCATAAAGGTGCAGAAGTTCAGAAGGTTACTCATAAAAGCATGGCTCAAAATAGAATGTGGTCGGGTGATCCAGCTTACTGGGGAAGAGTATCCCCCATTTTATTTCCTATTGTGGGTGGGTTAAAAAATGAAACGTATTCGTATAAGGGAAAGTCATATACACTTCCTCGTCACGGGTTTTTACGGGATCAAATATTTGTAACCGATTCACTATCAAAAACGAAAGCAAGCTTTCATTTTGAATCCTCTGGGCAGTTTGCACATGTGTATCCATTTGAATTTACTATTTATATCCAATATGAATTGCATGAAAACGCTTTACATGTTCATTGGCAGGTAGTCAATGATTCCAACGAAGACATGTTGTTTTCAATTGGAGGACATCCAGCTTTTTCCCTCCCAATGAAAGAAGGCGCCAAAGCAGAAGACCATATCCTTACATTGCAATCAGAGAAAGAGGTAACGTCGTTTCAAGTAACGAACAACTTGCTGAAAAAGGTAGAGTCATTACCACAGTCGTTTTCCCTTGCACCACATTGGTTTAAAGACGATGCCCTCGTATATAAAGGAATCGATACTGTGGAAATTGTTTTGAAGGAAGAAACCAAACTACGTGTTGATCTTCACGGTGCGCCTTATGTTGGCATCTGGTCACCATATAAAGAAGAAGAGGAAGAACTTGCATTTGTTTGTATTGAGCCTTGGTACGGGATTGCTGATAAGTGGGATGCTACTGGAAACTTAGAAGATAAAGAAGGAATCCAGAGGTTAAAACCAAGTAACCATTTTAAAGCGTTTTATCAGATAAGTTTTAACTAAATAGATGGTTTAATTAACAAAAGTAGAATAATAGATTGTTAATCATACTTTTGAAATAAATGGAGAGGCTTTAGTTTTATTTAAAGTCACTCTATTTTCTAGGTTGTTGTTAAGAATACCAAGATTGATATGTACTTCTTATCGCATCAAATAAAAGAAATGAAGCTGAAGCTTTACATAGTTCCGATAGCAAACAAGTCACTTAGAGATTAGAACTTTTAAACTAGATTTAATAGAAATTACAGAAAAGTATACTATTTTATAATTATTTATGTTAAAATTAAATTCAGAAAATACATAACTTTTAATATGGAGGGCGTCAACATGAAAAAAATAAAAAGTCTATTAATTGTCTCATTGTCAGCCACTGCTTTTTTGCTAACGTCTAACGACGATGTCCAGGCATCTACTACCACTAGTCATCAACAACTTACATCGGTAGGAGAAGAAATTTCGATAGAGTCTTCTTCACGATATGTTCAAGTCTCAAGGTTCTATAGAGATGGTCAAAGTATTCCTACTACTATTAGATACAATAGCAATGGTTATTCTGGAACACTAAGAATTCAACAAATTGTTAGAGCCGATGGTGGCTGGGTCTACATATATCATGGAAATGTCACATGTTCTGGCAATTGTCCGATTTCCTAATTAGTGTAAATTATTGTGATAATCATTAAAGAATAAACTGAATTGATTTCCAGTCAATTCAGTTTATTTTTTAATGTATTTAAACGCTAGTGGTGCTAATCAATCTGTTAATGCACTTGTTTTACCTGCTTTCATAACCATACCAGGCAGGGGCTGAGGGAACCAGTTTTGGATCATCTGAGCCGTTTGAATAAGACGATCAAGGTCTACACCTGTTTCTACATCCATCTCGTGAAACATATGTACCATATCTTCGGTACAGACATTTCCTACTGCGAGTGGTGCGTATGGACACCCTCCTAAACCACCAACTGATGCATCAAAATGGCGAACGCCAGCCTCGTAGCCAGCAAGGGTGTTGGCTAGAGCTAAACCACGCGTATTATGAAAATGGAGACCAAGTTTTAATTCGCTTCCAAACTCATCATACAATGAAGCGACTCGTTCTTTTACCATAGAAGGGTTTGCCATGCCAGTTGTATCTCCGAGGACAATCTTACTTGCACCTGCTGTTAAGAAGCTCTCAACCATTTTCAAGAGAGAAGAAGAAGGAATCATCCCCGTAAACGGGCAACCAAAGGACGTAGCAAGAATTGCTGTCACTGGCTTCAGTTGTTGTGCTTCTTTAATATGGGGCAGGAGGTCTTCCAAGCCTTCCTGAACAGATCGCTTTGCGTTTTTTAAGTTAAACGCATCGCTGACAGCAATAGATGTGTGTAAATGGGTGATGGAGGTCATCATGGCACGATCGATACCGTGACTATTAAGAGCAAGTCCGGCTACTTGGATATGAGACGGGCGGTTCCATTGGGCCAAAATTGCTTCAGCATCAGCCATCGCAGGAACCAGTTTTGGATGGACAAAAGAAACCGCTTCCAATTTTTCGAGACCAGAATGGACTAGATGTTCAAGCATCTCAATCTTTTGTTCCGTCGTTAATAGAGTCTTTTCATTTTGTAATCCGTCACGAACACCTACTTCAAAGATTTCAATCATATAAGCAGCTCCTTCATGAATAGACTAGAATACAAAGAGGGCTATAGGCAATCGTGACTATAGCCTTCCGGTTAAGCTTGCATAAACAGGTAACGAAAAAAAGTGACAGCTGCGATAAACCCAATTCCGATTAAATAAATAATCGCCAGCCGGCGTTCACGTGAATCTGACGTTTTAAGCGCATGTAAAATTAAAAGAGCAGCTAAAACGATATTTAAGAGCGATACAATGAAAAAAGGGAAAATGCTTTGATAAAGGTTTTGTGAAGCGATCCCTACTAGATTTACAAGTGCAACAAGAATAAAAATCCACATGTAAATCATCATAACGAGGGAAGGTCTTTCTTTCTTTTGTTTAGTCGTCATAGGAGTCTTCCTTTCAATACATGACCGTCGTATGAACGTACGACCTAATGGGTATAGAGAAATAATAAAAGAGGGAAAAAGGAAATGGCATGTTCAAACGAGAAAAGAATAAGGAAGAATAGATGTTTCTTATTAACAAATTTTTTCTCAACAGGCACCCCTCTCCTGCAAGTGTAGCATATGCTACTACTTTTATGCCTGTATTTTCAAGTGTTAATCCTTACAAAATCTTAACCTTTTATTAAACTGAACAACAAGGTTGGCTCATATACTAAAAGTAAGAAAGATAAAGGAGGGTTAAACGATGGAAGAAAAAATGCAAAATGAAACAGGCGAAAATTTAGTTGTTGGTGCTTTATGGGCTCTGCTAATGAGTATACCACTATGGATTGGTATTGCGTACGTCAGTTACAAGCTTTTTCTTTCGTTTTCATAATGAATGTTCAGAAAAAAATACTAAATAAAATGAATCAATCACCTTAAAAGGGTAAACAAAGACGAGATTTCTTGTTTTTTGTTTACCCTTTTCTCATAATGATGTATGATAATGATTATCAATAGAATGTAGCAAGTGGAAGAGGAAAATGATCGTATGGGGAGACAATCAGCAGTAACAACTTTAGAAAAAGCAAAAGCGCGCTCAAAACCTAGTCACGCTATTCTTGTGATCGGTTTTGGTTTTGTTCTTTTAACTGCTGCACTGGTTTTATCCATTTCGTTCGGTGCTGCTAACATTAGTGTCGGAACGATTTGGGATGCTATTACAGCATTTAACCCAACATTAACGGAACATCAGATTATTTATGATATTCGTATACCGAGAGCGTTAGGAGCAGCATTAGTTGGGAGCTTCTTGGCTGTATCTGGAGCTATAATGCAGGGCATGACGCGAAATCCTTTAGGAGAACCTTCCATCATGGGTGTAATGGATGGCGCTGCCCTTGCTATTGCCATTATGTTCGCATTTAGTGCAAGTATTTCTGGCACGAGCTTAATGGTGGCCGCGTTTATAGGAGCAGGTGCTGGGGCAGCATTTGTCTTTTTCATTGGGTCCTTTGCCCGAGGTGGACTGACTCCGGCTAAGCTTGCGCTAGCTGGTGTTACGGTGGGAGCTTTTTTAAGCGCAATCTCTTCTGGTATTGCGATTCACTTTAATGTCGCTCAAGATATTAGTTTTTGGTTTGCTGGTGGTTTAGCTGGCATGTCGTGGTCAAACTTGCAAATGATTGTGCCGGTCGCCATTGGCGGATTGACACTTGCTATTATACTCTCTCGCTCTGTAACCGTATTAAGTCTAGGAGAAGATGTAGCAAAAGGATTGGGGCAACGCATTCGTCTCATTAAGACCCTTGGTGTCATTGTGGTGTTATTGCTCACAGGCGCTGGCGTAGCAGTAGCAGGTGCGATTGGTTTTATAGGGTTAGTTATACCGCATATAACAAGAGGTTTAGTAGGTGTTGATTATCGCTATATAATCCCTTGCTCTGCAGTTCTTGGCGCATTGTTACTCGTGTTAGCGGATTTAGCTGCACGAATAATTAATGCACCGTTTGAAACACCAGTCGGGGCAATGACAGCTTTAATCGGCGTTCCGTTCTTCCTGTATCTCGCTAGACGTGACGGGAGGAAATTATAAATGAATGCATTAATAAAAAAGCCAGCCTTTAAAATCGTTACCCTTATCTTACTCATTCTTTTAACGTTTATCGTCTCTTTACAAACAGGAGCCATTCAAATTCAACCTGTAGATGTGCTGCGTACATTAGTCGGACTTGGTTCCGAACGAGATGCCCTAATTTTATTCGAATTTCGACTACCACGAATGGTTATTGCACTTCTTGTCGGTGCAGCCTTAGCCGTTTCAGGAGCTATACTACAAAGTATCTCTCAAAATGAATTAGCTGACCCTGGAATTCTTGGAATTAATACAGGAGCAGGTCTCGCTGTTGTCATTTTTATTTACTTTTTTCAAGGCTCTTTAACAGGAGTGAGTCAACTTTCCATTTTCATTATGCCGCTCTTCGCTTTTATTGGCGCGGCATTTGCCGCCTTTTTAATTTATATATTTGCCTGGAAAAAAGGCATTACACCAGTTCGGCTTATTTTAGTTGGTATTGCCGTCAACGCTGCATTTAGTGCTCTTCTTATCGTTATACAATTAAGGATGGCACCAAATGATTTTATGCAAGCAACGATTTGGCTTACCGGTAGTATTTGGGGGTCAACGTGGTCTTATGTAGTAACGATTTTACCTTGGTTACTCATTTTGGTCCCTCTCGCGATCTATAAAGCGAGAACATTAAATGTGATGCAGGTCGGAACTGAATCTGCCATATCATTAGGGGTATCAATGGAAAAAGAAAGACGTTTCTTGCTTATCCTTGCAGTAGCACTAGCCGCCATTTCTGTTGCAGTAGCAGGTGGAATCGCCTTTCTAGGATTAGTTGCCCCACATATTGCTCGTAAGTTAGTTGGACCGCAGCACCAAATTATGATTCCAACAGCGACCCTTGTTGGAGCGTTCATTTTATTGGCAGCTGATATGATTGGGCGAAATGTGTTAGCACCTTCCGAAATTCCAGTTGGCATTGTCATTGCGATTATTGGTGCACCGTACTTTTTATATCTATTAATGAGAACACCTTAGGAGGGGAAAACGATTGTCACGATTAACTACTGAACAGCTTTCCATTGGATACGAGAAACGAGAAATTGTACGTGATCTACATTTGAATATACCAGATGGGAAAATAACAACGATTATTGGACCAAATGGTTGTGGGAAATCAACCATTTTAAAAACAATTGCTCGCATTTTACAAGCTTCAAAAGGGGCTGTGTATTTAGATGGAAAGTCCATTCATAAGCAGTCCACAAAAGAGATTGCGAAGAAGATGGCCGTGTTACCTCAGTCACCTGAAGCGCCAAGTGGATTAACGGTAGAAGAATTAGTGGCTTATGGTCGTTATCCCCATCAAAAAGGTTTCGGTCAATTAACAGATTACGATAAAGAGTTAATTCGTTGGTCGCTAGAGCAAACAAACATGGAAGAGTTCGCAGACCGTTCCATTGAAGCACTGTCTGGAGGACAACGTCAGCGTGTGTGGATCGCGATGGCGCTCGCTCAAGAGACAGATATCCTCCTTTTAGATGAACCAACGACTTATTTGGATTTAGCTCATCAGCTTGAAGTATTGCAGGTATTGGAGCGTTTAAATCAAGAGCAAAATCGGACAATCGTTATGGTTATTCATGATTTAAATCATGCGGCTCGTTTTGCAGATTATATGGTTAGTATTCGTTCAGGTGAAATTATAAAAGAAGGAACGCCTGAAGAGGTAATGAACGCGAAAGTATTAAAAGATGTTTTTCAGATTGATGCAAGTATTGTCGCAGATCCACGCACAGGGAAACCAGTTTGTCTGACATACGATCTTCTTCAAAAAGAAGTCACTCTAAGACAAGAAGAAAAAATACCAGCGTATGCATAAACCGCTTTATTGACAGCTTATCAACCATGTTGGTAGGCTGTTTTTCCTACATTATGCTTGCGGTTTCCTTTGTCATATTGTTTATCCTCTACTTTTCTTAGGCTGTTCATTGTAAACTGCACGCTTCATGACTAAAAAATGAAGATTGATAATTGAAAAAAATCAATTTGGATGCTAAGCTCAAATAAGTAAAGGGGGAGAGCAGAATGATTCGTTTTCAAATGTGAAAAGGCTAATTGAATGTGTTTAAAAAGGCCATGTTGCTTGCTAAAAAACACATTCAGGAGGAATAAAAATGAATAAACAAATGAACTGGACTAATCTTACTGAAAAACAAAAGGAACTGCAGTTCTCTGGGAGTATCTATGTACGCAAGAATGGTATTGAACTAATCTCAGATGGCTTCGGTCATGCAATCCGTTCAGAAAAAATAAAAAATCAACCACAAACTCGTTTTTCCATTGCGTCTGGTAGCAAAATCTTTACGTCTGTTGCCATTTGTAAGCTAGTGGAAGAAGGGAAACTCACATTCGACACGACTCTTAAAAACTGCTTACGTGTGGATCTCCCGTATTTTGACAACTCGATTACGATCCATCATCTCTTAACCCATACATCAGGAATTCCAGACTACTTTGATGAGGAGAAAATGGATGACTATGAGGAGCTCTGGGAGACTTTCCCTATGTATCAAGTCCGTTCTGCAAAAGACTTCCTGCCAATGTTTCGGTTAGAAAAAATGCAAGATAAGGTTGGTCGGTCTTTTAAGTACAATAATACAGGCTATATTCTTTTAGGACTCGTTATTGAGGCAATAAGTGGAATGGATTTCGATGCCTATATTGATAAAACGATCTTTACGAAGATTGGTATGACGAATTCAGGCTATTTTTCAGTGGATGAACTTCCTGGGAATGTTGCATGTGGCTATATTGAAAAACCAGATGGAACAGTGAAAACAAATGTGTTTTCACTACCTGCAAAAGGCGGACCAGATGGCGGTGCTTATGTGACTGCACTTGATATAGGTATTTTCTGGGAAGCGCTTATGAATGGTAAACTTTTGTCTGCTGAAATGACGCGAAACTTTATGGCTCCTCAAGAACATGTTGATGAAGACATATTCTATGGGTATATCGGATATATGGAGTCAAATGAACAGGACGTCGTAAAATTTATACAAATGGGCTATGATCCAGGCGTTAATTATCGTTCTGTCTATTACCCCGAGCAAGGTCTTGCGATCGTTGTTTGTTCAAATCAATCAAATGGTGCTTATGAAATTCTTAAAGAATTGGAACGAGTAACCGTAAATAAATAATGAGAGAATAAGGGCAAATTCTTTAGATTTGCTCTTTTTTTCTTCAAATTAGAACTTGTGCAAGCCGTTTCGCCTTTAGTGACAAAAAAGAAAGAGAAACAATTTGACATTGATAATGATATTCGTTATCATTTAGAAAGAACGTGACACATACACGTCTAGTTAATAGACCCCTTTTGGACCCTTGCAAAGCCTAATGCAGGGGTTTTTTTGTTATTTGGAGTGACGATTCTTAGTTGACACATGAAAGGTGTAACTGTGGGTAATCCTAATCGTATGATGCTAGAAAAGGGGCTAAACTGATGATTACGGATGACGAACGACTTATTTTTGAGAGAGAATTAGTGCAGCTTGAAATGGAAAAGCAAAGCAACCAACTCAATAAACGCTATAAAATGTACATAGAGGAACAGATTGAGCTGCTAGAGAGTGTTATATATGGAGATAAACAAGAATAAGTAGAGGCTGTTTCCAATTCTAGAAATATCATATAAAACGTAAAAGCTCTTCTAATGCTTAAGTGCAAAAAAGATAGAGCTTTTTTGAGTGAATTTCCGTTAATTTCACGCAATGGATACACGACATGCGTGGCTAACTTTGTTATAATAATGTGCAGAACGAACGTGCGTATATGTGCTCGTTAAAGGGAGGCACGCGTGAAAACCGATGATGAATAACATAAATGAGTGGTCGCATGTATTTAAGCTCGACCCTAATAAAGAATTAACAATAGATCAACTAGAACGTTTATGCGAATCAGGAACCGACGCGGTGATTGTTGGTGGAACTGATGGTGTGACGTTAGATAATACATTAGAACTACTTGTACAAGTGCGACGATACCCCATAACCGTTGCGCTGGAAGTCTCAAATATGGATTCCATTACACCTGGATTTGATTATTATTTAATTCCAACGGTTTTAAATAGCCGCAACCCTAACTGGATTATTGGTCAACATCACCAGGCAATGAAGGAGTATGGCGAATTAATTGATTGGGATACGTTCATTCCTGAGGGCTATTGTGTGTTGAATCCCAATGCAAAGGTAGCAGAGTTGACGGATGCTACCACTGACTTGTCAGTTGAAGATGTAACGGCTTATGCAAGACTGGCAGAAAACATGTTACACTTGCCGTTCTTCTATATTGAATATAGTGGACAGAAAGGTTCTGTTGATGTGGTGAAGGAAGCGAAAGCTGTCCTCTCTTCAACAAAACTAATTTATGGTGGTGGAATTGAAACGGCAGAAGAGGCAAAGCAATATGCGCAGTATGCTGATGTGACAGTTGTCGGTAATGCTATTTATACAAATTTTAAAGAAGCAGTGAAGACAGTAAAAGCAGTAAAAGGTGGTGCCTATTAAATGCAAGATACAATCATAGAACGAATGTTAGAAGGTCTAAACCCAGAGCAACGAAAAGCGGTTGTACACACAGATGGTCCAGTCTTACTTATGGCTGGAGCTGGTAGCGGAAAGACGCGTGTTTTAACACACCGAATTAGCTATTTGTTACGTCATAATCAAACGCCTCCATGGGCAGTGCTTGCCTTGACGTTTACAAATAAAGCAGCACGAGAAATGAAAGATCGAGTTGCGCAATTAGTTGGTCCAATCGCTGAAGATATTTGGATTTCCACTTTCCACTCCATGTGCGTTCGTATTTTAAGAAGAGACATTGATCGAATTGGTTACAATCGTAATTTCTCCATTCTAGATTCGGCAGATCAACTTTCCGTTATTAAGCAAATTTTAAAAGCACAAAACATTGATACAAAAAAGTTTGATCCTAAAGCAATACTTAGCATGATTTCTAGTGCGAAAAACGAACTTAGATCTGCGAAAGCTTTCGCGAAAACAGCTGAAGGCATGTTTGATCAAGTAGCCGCAGATGTGTATTTAGAATTTGAGAAGCGTTTAAAAGTAAACAATGCGTTAGACTTTGATGATTTAATCATGAAGACGATTGAATTGTTCAGTGATGTGCCGGAAGTCCTCGAATTTTATCAACGCAAATTTCAATACATTCATGTCGATGAGTATCAAGATACAAATAAAGCGCAATATAAGCTTATAAAGCTAATGGGCGACCGTCTACAAAATATTTGTGTTGTAGGTGATTCCGATCAGTCGATTTACAAATGGCGAGGAGCGGATATTCAGAATATCCTCTCGTTTGAAAAAGACTATCCAGATGCAACAGTCATTATGCTAGAGCAAAACTATCGTTCCACAAAAACGATCTTGCAAGCTGCTAATAAAGTCATTGGAAATAACGGGAACCGGAAGCCGAAAAATCTTTGGACAGAAAATGACCAAGGGAAAAAGATAACCGTTTATGAAGCGGCATCAGAGCAAGCTGAGGCACAATTTGTTGTGGAAAAAATAAAAGAAACAGCTGCAAAAGAGTCAAGTTTTTCCTATGCTGATGTGGCTATTCTTTACCGGACGAATGCCCAATCTCGAATTATTGAGGAATTCTTTATTAAATCGAATCTAGAATACACGATTGTTGGGGGCACAAAGTTCTACGATCGTAAAGAAATTAAAGATGTTCTTGCTTATCTGCGATTAGTGTCCAATCCAGAAGACGACATTAGTTTAGCACGAATCGTTAATGTTCCAAAAAGAGGAATAGGAGCCACAACGGTAGATAAAATCGCTGCATACGCCACTCAAAATGGTCTGTCGATGTACCGGGCTTTAGCTGAAATTGATCATATTGGTGTGACAGCTCGAGCTAAAACAAAACTTGTTGAATTTCGTGATCAAGTTAGCGGGTGGGTTCAACAACAAGATTATTTATCGGTAACAGAGCTTGTTGAAGAGCTTCTAGACAAGGTAGGTTACCGAGATATGTTAAAAGCAGAACAAACGATAGAAGCCCAATCACGCTTAGAAAATATTGATGAATTTATTTCTGTTACGCAGGAATTTGAAAAGCGTAGTGAGGAAAAGGATTTAGTTTCTTTCTTAACAGATTTAGCTTTAGTTGCAGATATTGACCAACTTGATGATGATAAGGTGGAAGCACCTAAAGAGGCTATCACACTTATGACCCTTCATTCAGCTAAAGGATTAGAGTTTCCTTACGTGTTTCTAATTGGGATGGAAGAAGGTATTTTCCCTCACAATCGTTCATTATTTGATGATGAAGAAATGGAAGAAGAGCGACGTTTAGCATATGTTGGTATAACAAGAGCTGAAAAAGAGTTGTATGTAACGAGTGCAAAAATGAGAACATTATACGGACGAACCAATACGAATCCATCGTCACGTTTTATTGCAGAAATTCCAGAAGACTGTAGGGAAGAGCACGGTGTTCCGGTTTGGAGTAGAGGGAGTAAACAAGGAAATAGCGCAGCTTCAATGGCAGCAAAGCGAACAAGCGCCATGTCTTCAAGGATGACCAATACAGGTGGAGACAGCTTTGAATGGGCGGTTGGCGATAAAGCGTCTCACAAAAAATGGGGCGTCGGTACAGTTGTTAGTATAAAAGGAGAAGGGGATTCAGTCGAACTTGATATTGCGTTTACGCCACCAACAGGGATTAAACGATTGTTCGCTAAGTTTGCCCCGATTACGAAAGTATAAGGTAAAGGAGATACATGAATGGACAAGCAACAAGCTGAGGGCAAGATGAAAGAGTTGAAAGAGCAATTAGAGGATTACGGCTACCATTACTATGTCCTTGATCAACCGAAAGTTCCTGATGCAGAATATGATCGCTTACTGCAGGAGTTAGTTCACTTAGAGGAAGTGTTTCCTGAGTTAGCAACAGACGATTCTCCGACGATGCGTATTGGCGGGGAACCTGCATCTACATTTAAAAAAGTAACCCATCGTGTCCCGATGATGAGCTTGTCTAACGCTTTTTCAGCCGATGATTTACGTAGTTTTGACCGTCGCGTGCGCCAAGCAGTTGGTGATCAGGTTTCGTATGTGTGCGAGCTGAAGTTCGATGGTTTAGCCGTCTCCTTAACGTATGAAAACGGTTCGCTTGTACGAGGCGCGACAAGAGGAGATGGAACTACGGGAGAAGAGATTACAAGCAATTTGCGCACAATCCCTTCTATCCCATTACGCTTGAAAAAGCCTGTTTCTATTGAAGTTCGCGGCGAAGCCTATATGCCAAAACAATCGTTTGAGCGGTTAAATGAAGCGAAGGAACAAGCTGGGGAAGAGAAATTTGCGAATCCTAGAAATGCGGCAGCTGGTTCATTACGACAGCTTGACCCTAAGATTGCAGCTAAACGGAATTTAGCTATGTTTGCTTATTCAATTGGTGAATTAAGCGGTCAGACCATTACCAGTCATCATCAAGGATTGGCGTTGTTAGATGATTTAGGTTTTAAAGTAAACAAAGAAGCGACAGTGTGCCAGGACATCGATGAAGTCATTGCTTTTACGGAAAAGTGGGTGGAAAATCGTCATGAACTCCCTTACGAAATTGATGGAATCGTAATTAAAGTGAATGATCTTGCTCAACACGAAACGTTGGGCTTTACAGCTAAAAGTCCACGATGGGCGACAGCATATAAATTTCCCGCTGAGGAAGTAGTGACAACATTATACGATATTGAATTAAACGTAGGACGAACAGGTGTTGTGACGCCAACCGCTATTCTCGAACCAGTTGTTGTTGCAGGGACAACCGTAAAGCGAGCATCCCTACACAACGAAGATTTAATTCGAGAAAAAGATGTTAAGCTTGGCGATACGGTGATCGTTAAAAAAGCAGGCGACATTATTCCTGAAGTCGTTGGTGTCATTATAGAAAAGCGCACTGGAAAAGAAATTGATTTTCATATGCCAACGGAATGTCCAGAATGTAGGAGCGAACTAGACCGGATTGAAGGCGAAGTAGCATTACGCTGTTTGAATCCGAAATGCCCAGCACAAATTCGAGAAGGGCTGATTCATTTTGTTTCAAGAAACGCGATGAATATTGATGGATTAGGTGAAAAAGTCATTAGCCAGCTGTTCTCTCATCAATTAATAGCCGATGTAGCCGATCTTTATACGTTAGACCGTGATGAACTGCTTTCACTCGAACGGATGGGGGAAAAATCCGTAGACAATTTGCTCGATGCAATCCAACGATCAAAAGACAATTCACTTGAGCGTTTATTGTTTGGCTTAGGGATTCGTTTTGTTGGCGCTAAAGCGGCAAAAACCCTCGCATTGGCGTTTGATTCGATGGGTAACCTTCGTCAAGCCTCTGTAGATGAGCTGCTGAGTGTAAATGAAATCGGCGAAAAAATGGCAGATTCGATTGTGTCTTATTTCGATAAACCGGAAGTAGATGAGTTACTTGATAAATTGAAGCAAGCGGAAGTGAATATGCAGTATAGAGGTGCAAGACCAGTCATAGAGCAAAGCGATCTTGAGTCGCCTTTCGTTGGGAAAACAATTGTATTAACAGGAAAATTAAGTCATTGGAACCGTAAAGAAGCCCAAGAAAAAATCGAAGCACTTGGTGGAACTGTAACAGGCAGCGTCAGTAAGAAAACCGATATTGTTATTGCTGGAGAAGATGCCGGCTCAAAGCAGAAAAAAGCGGAGAGTCTTGGAATTACGATTTGGACAGAAGCGAAATTTGTTCAAACAATGGAAGATTTAGATTAAGAGAGGGGTACGTTCAATGAAACGTTGGGGGATCATTGGGCTAAGCACCATGCTTTTGGCAGGGTGTTCGATTTTTGGAGGAAATGATGATGGGGAGCAAGATGTACCAGAAGTGGAGATAACAGATGATTCTCTTAGCGTTATTCCGCCTGTTGCTTCCGAAGAAAATCATTATTCAAGTGTGTTGAAAGACGGAGCCTATCTACATGGAGAAACACGAGGCTACGGTGTAAACACAATGAATCGCAGTAATTTAGACTGGTTTGAATTAGGACTAGAAGAAATTGCAAAGGATACGTTTGAACCAGGCTCCTATTATTTTCAGGAGGGGCAACATCTAACAAGAGGAACGGTCGTTAACTGGATTAATCGTTATAGTGAGACAAATCCAGATGGTTTAAATCCAGAACTAGGAGTGGATGATGAGGAGGTGGATCTACAAGAATCCATTGATGCTCGTAAGCAAGATCCACTTATTTTAAGAAATATCTTGGAACATAATTATATGCAGCCAAGCGAGAATGGTACGTATGAGACAGAGGGCATTGTTATTGGGTTAGCGCTCTATAGTGTCTATTCCTTTACGTACGAAGGCACACCGGATTCTCAAGAGATCTCTGCAAACCAACAGGAGCAAGCTGGGAGAGAAGCGGCGGAGAAGATCGTGGAGCGTTTGCGTGATGGTGCAAGTGCGTTAGAAGAAGATATTAGTGATGTCCCAATTGTTGTTGCTTTATTTGACGATAAGCCAAGCAACGATCTTAATGCTGGGAATTTCTTTATGAAAGGTGTATTTGAACCTGGACAAGGGGGAGAATGGACAGACATTAATGAAACACATATCCACTTCCCATCTTCAGACGCTAACAATGATTACCAATATGATGCTGACCGGTTTTCTAAGTTTCAATCAGACATTCAAGGCTTCTTTGAGAATCACGTCGGGGTTGTCGGTAAAGCTCGCTATGAAGAAAATCGTTTAGCAAAATTAGCGGTTACGATTAATATTCAATACAAAGGAAAAGCAGAGGTTGTAGCACTGACCCAGTTTGCAGCTTCAAAAGCAGAAGAATACTTTGAAGAAGTACCGGTAGACATTGAAATATCTTCGATGTCAGGTGTGATTGAAGGCATTGTGTCTTATTACCCTGATCGAGATCCGTTTATTTTCGTAACGAATTAAAAGCTGGCCAGTTCTTAGACGAGCTGGCTACCTATCTGCATTTTATTTTCAAAATGTTCATTTTTTATTTTGGGGGTATGAATATGGATCCGATATTACGTCACTTACCAGAAGAAATAAATACAGATCGATTACGAATTCGCGTTCCAAAAAAAGGAGACGGTGAAGCGGTTTATACAAGTATCCAGCGTTCAAAAGAAGAGTTGAAAAAATGGCTTCCTTTTGCTACGAAGGAACAGACAGCGGCAGAGGTGGAACAAAATTTACGTGAAGCATATGCAAAATTCCTATTAAGGCAAGACATTCGATTACTCTTATTCGAAAAAAGCAATGGGGAATTCGTGGGATCTTCTGGGCTACATAAATTGGATTGGGAAGTACCAAAATGTGAGATTGGCTATTGGATTGATTCTCGTAAAAGTGGATATGGGTTCGTGACAGAAGCAGTAGAGGCAATTACAGCATATGCTTTTACTCACATTCAAGCAAAACGGGTGTATATTCGCTGTGATTCAGCGAATCAAAACAGTCGTGCAGTTGCAATGCGAGCAGGCTTTCAACTGGAAGGCATATTAAAAAATGATGAGTGGTCTGTTGACAAAACAATGCTAACGGATACGGCTATTTATGCTAAAACGGTAGAGTAGGGGGGGGCAACCATCAATGAAATTGTTTTTTCACTATAATTGGCAAGTTCGTGAAGAGTGGATAAATTGGTGTGAACAATTAAGCCAAGAAGCCTTTTTAAAAGAACGAATTGGAGGTGTTGGTAGTTTTGCCAAAACGTTACACCATATTATTGATGTAGAGTGGAGCTGGATTAGACGATTGGAATGTAAGCCAGATCCAGAAGCAACGTTGTCACAGGAAACAACACTTCTAGACATACGGCAGCTTCATCAAACCTACCATTATGACGTGCAACCGTTTATTGAGCGTTGGACGCCTTCGTATGAGCATCGTATATACGATGATGGCCATCCACCTTACGATACGTGGGGAGTTATTATGCGGCATATCATCGCCCATGAAATTCATCATATTGGACAATTGTCTATATGGGCAAGAGAGCTCGACTTAAAGCCCGTTTCAGCAAATGTCATTGGAAGAAAGCTTAGCTAATCATATGTAAAGCTCTTTATATAAGCCTATATTGGGTGAAGCGATGTTGTGGTTTGGGAAGGGTATCACCAGAGTGAATAGAGGTTAATGATACGGCTTTACTTCCCAAGGTGGGGGTTTGGTAAGATGCACATTGAGTTTGTAGGCAAAAGCTTGCGCCGTTTCATAGGAATCGAAAATGAGCGGTTGTTGATCACTAGATTTTAATAGAACCGTGACCGAGTTGTTTGTCGTTCGTTCCAATCGGTACATACATACCTCCTTTTCCATGCTTTTCTACTTAACGTTACTCTCATAAAGTATCGCAGAAAAGCGGGCAGAAAGATAGCGTTTTCAGAAATATTGTGAAATTATTAAAATGATGCTTTGTTGCTTGAGTGTGTTGAATTTGGTATTATTAATCATATTGTCAAAAGTTCGTTTTGGAGGTGCCATTATGTCTAGAATTTCACAAGAACAAGTTAAACACGTCGCTCACCTTGCGCGTTTATCCATAACAGAAGAAGAAGCAGAACGTTTTCAGGGGCAGTTAGAAGCCATTATTACTGCCGCAGAGCAATTAAACGAAGTTGATACAGAAGGGGTTATCCCGACAACTCATGTGCTAACGATGCAAAATGTTATGCGTGAAGATAAGCCAGTTGAAGGTTTGAAAGTAGAAGAAGTGTTAAAAAACGCGCCAGATCACGAAGGCGGACAAGTCCGTGTTCCTTCAGTGTTTTAATGGTTGTTTAAGAGGAGGACTAGCATGTCATTATTTGATCATTCGATAAAAGAGCTGCACCATAAGTTAGCAGCAAAAGAAATTAATGTGAGTGACCTTGTTGATACGTCGTATAAGCGTATTGGAGAAGTAGACGATAAGGTTAAAGCGTTTCTAACATTAGATGAAGAACGAGCTCGTACTTTAGCGAAGCAATTAGATGAAGTGGATGCATCTGCAAAAGATGTATTGTTCGGAATGCCAATTGGGATTAAGGATAATATTGTTACAAAAGACTTACGTACAACATGTTCAAGTAAAATGCTAGAAAACTTTAATCCGATTTACGATGCGACAGTCATGAACAAGCTAAGAGCGGCTGAGACAATTACAATCGGGAAAATTAATATGGATGAGTTTGCGATGGGTTCTTCAAATGAAAACTCAGCGTTCCAAACAACAGCAAATCCATGGAATACAGACTACGTTCCTGGTGGATCGAGTGGTGGTTCTGCGGCTGCGGTTGCTGCTGGCGAAGTACCATTTTCTCTCGGTTCTGATACAGGTGGTTCCATTCGTCAGCCTGCAGCGTACTGTGGAGTTGTTGGTTTAAAACCTACATATGGTCGTGTATCAAGATATGGTTTAGTTGCGTTTGCATCTTCCCTTGATCAAATTGGTCCAATTACGCGCTCTGTAGAAGACAATGCGTATCTTTTTGAAGCAATTGCTGGTCACTGCCCTTCTGATTCTACGTCAGCACAATTACCGGTTCCGCCGTATCATGAATCTTTAACAGGTGACATTAAAGGTTTGCGAATCGCAGTGCCATCTGAGTATCTTGGAGAAGGTGTCGATCCAGATGTACGTCAATCGGTCCTTGATGCGCTAGCTGTTTTAGAAAAACAAGGTGCCGTATGGGAAGAAGTTTCTTTACCGCACTCTAAGTATGCTCTTGCTGCTTACTATGTAATTGCATCTTCAGAAGCCTCTGCCAACCTTGCTCGTTTTGATGGTGTTCGATATGGTTATCGTGCTGAAGGGGCAAAAGACTTACTCGATCTTTATAAGAAAACGCGCTCTGAAGGTTTTGGAGATGAAGTGAAGCGTAGAATTATGCTTGGCACATTCGCATTAAGCTCAGGGTACTATGACGCTTATTATAAGAAAGCACAGCAAGTTCGTACGCTCATCAAGAAAGATTTTGATGATGTATTTGCTTCTTACGATGTCGTTATTGGTCCGACAACACCTACACCTGCATTCCGCATTGGGGATCAATTAAATGATCCAATGACGATGTATGCAAACGATATTTTAACCATTCCTGTTAACCTTTCTGGTGTGCCGGCATTATCGGTTCCATGTGGATTTAAAGATGGCTTGCCGCTAGGCTTACAAATTATCGGTAAGCACTTTGATGAAGCAACGATTTACCGTGTTGCCGATGTGTACGAAAAAGCAACATCATTTTCTAAAGAAAAGCCAGCATTGTAAGGGAGGGAATTCGTGATGAATTTTGAAACAATTATTGGATTAGAAGTACACGTAGAGTTAAAAACAGAATCAAAAATTTTCTCACCGAGCCCTAACCATTTCGGTGCTGATCCCAATACAAATACGAGTGTGATTGACCTTGGCTATCCAGGTGTTTTACCAGTATTAAATGAACGAGCTGTTGATTTTGCAATGAAAGCTGCTTTAGCCTTAAATTGCCAAATTGCGACAGATACAAAGTTTGATCGAAAAAACTATTTTTATCCAGACAATCCTAAAGCCTATCAGATATCACAATTTGACAAGCCTATTGGTGAAAACGGATGGATTGAAATTGAAGTAAATGGAAAAAAGAAAAAGATTGGTATTACGCGTCTGCACATGGAAGAGGATGCAGGAAAGCTTACGCACGCTGATGATGGCTATTCTCTTGTCGACTATAACCGTCAAGGAACACCGCTTGTCGAGATCGTTTCTGAGCCAGACATTCGCACGCCAGAAGAAGCATATGCTTACTTGGAAAAGTTAAAAGCGATTATCCAATATACAGGTGTATCTGACTGTAAAATGGAGGAAGGTTCTTTACGTTGTGACGCAAACATTTCTCTTCGTCCAATAGGGCAAGAAAAATTCGGTACAAAAACAGAGTTGAAGAACTTAAATTCATTTAACTTTGTTCGTAAAGGCTTAGAGTACGAAGAAAAGCGTCAAGAACAAGTGTTAGTAGCTGGTGGTGTAATTGAGCAAGAAACACGTCGCTATGATGAAGCTGGAAACAAAACGATTCTCATGCGTGTCAAAGAAGGGTCAGACGATTACCGTTACTTCCCTGAGCCAGACTTGCTTAATCTATATATTGATGACAGCTGGAAAGAGCGAGTTCGTCAAGAGATTCCTGAACTGCCTGATGCGCGAAAAGAACGCTATGTGCGTGACCTTGGCTTACCTGCATATGATGCGCATGTATTGACGTTAACAAAAGAAATGTCGGATTTCTTTGAAGAGACATTGCAACAAGGGGCAGACTCTAAGCTTACTTCAAATTACTTAATGGGTGACGTACTTGCTTATTTGAATGCAGAACAGAAGGAATTAGTTGATGTTGCGTTAACACCAGCTGGTTTAGCCGGCATGATTAAGCTTATTTCAGAAGGTACGATTTCTTCAAAAATTGCTAAAAAAGTATTTAAAGAGCTTATTGAAAACGGTGGCGATGCGGAACAAATCGTTAAAGATAAAGGACTTGTGCAAATTTCTGATGAAGGTGAACTGCGTAAAATGGTTACTGACGTATTAGATGCAAATGAACAGTCCATTATCGATTACAAAAACGGAAAAGATCGTGCGCTCGGATTCCTTGTCGGACAAATAATGAAGGCATCAAAAGGAAAAGCGAATCCACCGATGGTAAATAAGCTATTAGTGGAAGAGATGAACAAACGGTAAGTAACAAAAACAAGAGAGCCAGCGTGTTCTCTTGTTTTTTATGGCGAAAGCGTTTAGTATGCTGATCTTTAGGGAAAAATAAGGAAGATGTTTACTAGTTTTTACATCTTTTCAGTCATTCTTGCATACGTTTCTCTTGGAAAATAACGTACAATGAGAATGGGATAAAGTGAAATGGAAAAGTAGGGATTGCAATGAAACGAGCGCGATTAATTTATAATCCGAGCTCCGGTAGAGAGCAATTAAAGAAAAATTTAGCCTATATATTAAATCGATTAGAACAAGCTGGTTATGAAGCATCTGCCCATGCGACAACACCTGAAGAAGGCTGTGCCATTCGAGCAGCGCGACAAGCAGGGGAGCGAGGGTTTGATTTAGTTATTGCAGCAGGAGGCGATGGGACGATTTTTGAAGTCGTTAACGGCCTAGCTGATTTGGAAACGCGTCCGATGCTCGGCATCATTCCAGCAGGAACAACAAATGACTTTGCTCGTGCGCTTGAGATTTCACGTGATATAGAACAAGCGATGAATGTCATTTGTGACGGTCATTATGAGCCAATTGATATCGGGCGAATGAATAATAAATACTTTACAAACATTGCTGCAGCCGGAACGCTTACTGAATTAACCTATGAAGTTCCAGCAAAGTTAAAAACGATGGTTGGACAAATGGCTTACTACATAAAAGGAATTGAAAAACTTCCTCAAGTAAAACCAACCGCGGTACGAATTGAGTATGATGGCAAGTTATTTGAAGGCGAGATTATGATGTTCCTCGTCGCAAATACGAATTCGGTTGGAGGCTTTGAAAAGCTAGCGCCAAGTGCATCTTTACAAGATGGTATGTTTGACTTCCTTGTAGTGAAAAAAACATCATTCCCAGAATTTGTTCATTTGGCATCCCTTGCATTAAGAGGGGAGCATATCAATCATTCCAAACTTCTGTATGTGAAGGCAAATCGAATTAAGGTAGAGCTGCTCGAAAATCATGAAATGCAATTAAATTTAGATGGTGAACGTGGTGGCGTGCTACCTGCGGAATTTGTAAACATGTACCACCATTTTCAATTATTAATGCCAAAAAACCGAAAAAAGCGCTAGCATAGAAGAGAATAAAAAAGAGATGTCGAACGAGGACATCTCTTTTTTTATGATAGTTTCTTGCTTTTTATTTGCTTTTATAGGTTTTTTACGATTTAAGCAACATTAATCAAAATAAAAAGTTTGCTTTTGTTGTCATTGTTGAGTATAGTATAGAAAAGGAGTGTGATTTCATGCTTGCAGAGGAAAGGCAAAAACAAATTATGCAAGACTTGTATGAATCTCAATCTGTTAAAATTTCGGATCTTATTGAACGTTTGCAAGTGACCCGTGAAACGATTCGCAAAGACCTATATGATTTAGAAGAAAAAGGATTCATTCGTAAAGTTCACGGCGGTGCTGTGTTGAATAAATCCAACATTCAAACAGCTTATACAAATCGTAAATCGGTGAATGAAAAGGAAAAACGAGGGATTGCTAAAAAAGCAGCAGCGTTTGTTGAAGAAGGAGACACGGTCTACATTGACTACGGTACAACCGCCCTTTATCTCACTCAAGAACTAATGCTCCATGCTAAAGACCTAACGATTGTTACGAATTCGTTAGCAATTGCTAATGAAGTCGTGGACGGCTCCGATTTTGAACTCATTTTAATTGGTGGAAACGTACGTCGAAATGAACGGTCAACCGTTGGCCCGATAGCAACACGAACGATGAATGATTTATTTGTTGATATTGGATTTTTTAGTGCTGGTGCATTACATCCAACACATGGTTATACAAGCGTACACTTAGGTGAAGCAGAAGTTTCTAGATTGATGCTGCAACATACGCACAAGCATGTGATGATGATTGATTATTCGAAGTTTGGAACAGTGCATATGAATCGTGTTGCAAAAATAGAAGAAATCGAGCGTCTCATAACAGACGAAAAAGCAGATAACGACATGCTTGAAGAAATTGAACAAAAGACAAAAGATGTTGTGATTGCTAAAAGTTCAGAGTAATCGATGGATCATTTCTTATTTGATGCGTCATTCGTCTATTTGAATCAATCGATTCACACAAAAACAGAACTACTTACAGCTCTCGGCACACAGATGGAAACTTCACGATGTGCCACTTCTGGCTATACGCGAGCTTTACTTCAACGAGAACAAGAACATCCGACAGGTATTCCGTTTCAACCAACAGGAGTTGCCATTCCACACAGTGATGAGACGTTTATAGTGAAAAGTAAAATTAGTCTGCTTACATTACGGCGACCGATTTATTATGAACAAATGGGAACAACGAGTACTTTTATTCCTGTGTCCGTTATTTTTTTATTAGGCATTAAGAATGATCAAGCAGCTCGTAAAACGGTTCTCACCCTCTTGGAAAAAATACAAAACCGTCATTTTTTATCTACCATTCGTTCACTATCATCACCCTATGAAGCAAGTCAGTATTTAAATAAGCATGTACAAAACCTATAAGGAGGAATTGATGTGAAAACGATTATTGTTGCATGTTCTGGAGCTTTGGCTACTTCGATGGTTGTTGCTGGCAAAGTAGATAGATTGCTTAAAGACAACAAAATCACAGCTACGATCGTAGAATGTCGTCTCACTGAAATTGAAGATAAGCGTGACCAAGCTGATCTTATTATTACGACAACCAATGTCTATCGTTCATATGGTGTCCCTACTCTTCATGGCTTGCCCTTTCTATCAGGTGCCGGAGTTAGTAAGGTCAGTGACGAAATACTCTCCTATTTAACTTAACTTGATGAAAATGCTCAATGAGACTTGTCGTATAGATTCTTGATATCTTTTCGTTCTTCCCGTATATATATGTAAAGAAAGGAAAAACGATAAGGGGAGAAGTTCATGTCAGAAGCAGAGATACGTCATCTTCGATTAAAGTACTGGCTATGGTTAAACGGATTACTCTTTTCGATGTACATTCTTGGTGTTTTCAGTTTGGTGCCAGTAGATGGATCTATCTTTATAGGTGTCTATTGTTTTGCTAGCCTGCTAGTGCTGGCAATTGGCTTATTTATACTGTTTAAGCGGAAGCATCTACTTCATTTTCTGCCATCTCTACAACAACTTCATCGTTTTCATATTCGCATATTGGGGGGACGTTGGACGTATTGGCTCATGGTTCAAGGCTTATTGCTATCTATAATTGGTATAAGTGCTTTGCTTTATTACAGTAGACCATTTCTTATAAATGATTTTCAGCTAACAAAAGGCTATGTCTTTTCTTTTCCCTTTTTTATCATTGTCTTTACGGTATTGTGCAATGTCTCTTTGTTCTTAGAAACAATGTTTATTAATCATCACCGGGGAAAAGGTAGTAAAACAAAGCCGCTCCTTCTTGCTTTGTTCGTTCCAGTTGTTGTCGTTGCTATTTACTTATTTAGCTATACAGCTATTTTAACGATAGTAGACTATTTAGTTTAGTAATAAGAGCTGATCAGCTCTTATTTTTTTATCCTACGGTTTTCTAAAGAAGGTAAAATTTGTTATAGTTCTTATAAGGGTTGATAAGGGAGGGAGACGGATTGTTAGATATACGTAAAGAACGACGAATAGAGTGGGTCTTTGAAAATGCCGTTATCTTACTAACCATGAGTATTCTTTTCGTCAGTTATTATTTTAGAATCTTTGAGATGGTGATCCTTTTTTTTCTAGTCAGTCTAATAGTCGTTTCGGTTATAAGAGCGGTTAAACCAGAATGGCCAAAACCTTTTTTTAAATGGCAAGAAACGCTTCGAGCTCATGAAATTACTTATTACGGCTATGCGGTTTGGAAGAATAGAAAAAGGTGGGGGCATGCTTTACTACTCGTTCTAGTAGTGATCCTTAGTTTTTTCATCGGTCCTTCTATGATTAATCCTAGCAATCAGTCTTTCTATAGTAATACTATACTAGTTGAAATACTTGTTCTCTATCTAATGATTTTTGTTTTATCTAGAAACATTGGTCATATCGTTCGCAAAAGCTATATAGATGCTTTCTTTGGTCATGATAGTAAAGGTTTTACCCTTAAAGGAAAAACGTTGTGTTTGGGTATAGCAATGTTGATTGTTTGGGTATTATTTGGCGTAATCATCTATTTCTTCTTTTCTTAATGCCAGAACAAAGGGTGACGGTTAACGATGAATGAACACATACAAAAAGCAAGAAGACAAGAAGTATTGTGGCTAAACGTATTTCTTTTATTGTTCGTCATACTATTTGTAGTTCATGTTCAAGGGCATATATCGTTCGCCACGCTGGTTGGTGTTACGATTATCATTCAACTTGTGTTAACGATCTGGAATATGGTTGCCGTTCAAAAGAGCTTGCTTCCCTTACGATGGCAACAGCTATTGGTCGAGCATGAGATTTAGCAATACGGGGCAGACGAATGGATAAGGAAGCAACGAGTAGATGGAGTGTTTTATTTGCTTTCAGCTATCTGCCTGTTCTTCCTAACGAATTCACAGCCAATGAGGTTGGACGAGGCGAGTGCGGTAGCTGTGTTTTTCATTTTTATTTGTATTTTCGTACCTATTGTAAACATTAGTAAGATTTTAAAAGGGAGAGCTGTTGATTCATGGCAGGTTGAGAAAGAAAAAGATTTTGTTATAAAAGGAAAGTCTTTCGCGCTGATACTCGGAATCGTATGTGCTTGGGTACTAGTAGCAGCAATTGGTTGGATGTGGTTATCAAACCGTTTATGAAAGGGGATCGTATGTCAACTTTACTACGAAAAAGAAACTATCCCCTTGGAAATGGCACCGTAAATTGATGAAGCATAAAGAGGAGCGGGGCAATTCTGTGTCTGCTTTAGTTGTAGTAACCGTCATTATGTCCATACCAGGTATTCTCTTAATGATAAACAATTGGCCACCATTCACGCAGCCTCCAATGAGTCTTACGACAAACGATGTGCTTATTTATTGCATCTACTTCTATGTAGGGCTCTCGTTAACAATGTTATTTATTTTTTCAACGCACAAAAAGTCGATCAAGAAGATCCATTAAAATGGAAGGGAAAACGTCTCACTGTTCTTGTTCTCATTCCGTTGTTTTGGACGGCAACAGTAATGGTAATCGGCTACATTGTCTAAATCTACAAAAAAACCGCCTCATTTAGTGGGCGGTTTTCTTGTAATAACGTGGGACACGCTTTGTCAAGGCGCAAACGATCTCGTAGTTAATGGTATCGGTACTATCAGCCATATGATCAATTGAAAATTCAACCACGTCCCCAGGTTGGACCCCATTTATGTCTGTTACATCAATCATCGTTTGATCCATGCAAACACGACCAAGAATAGGTGCTTGTTGCCCAGAAAGCAAGGCATATCCTTTGTTGGAAAGAGCACGAGAAAGGCCGTCTGCATAGCCAATAGCAAGCGTGGCAATTTTTCGGTCATTCTCTAACATATGTGTTCGACCATAGCTAATCGTTTCGCCTTTATGAACGGATCGGACAGCGGCTACCATGGCATATACATGCATAGCTTGTTGCAGTGGTACAGGAAACGTAAGTGCTGTATCTGGGCGCAATCCGTACAAACTAATACCGACACGTACCATATCCATATGCTTCTCTGGATGATAAAGGGTTCCAGCGCTATTGCAGCAATGCTTAATCGGGATCGTCATATCTTCAGCTTCTACAGCTTGAAGAAATTCACAGAATCTAGAATACTGTTCATTTGTAAAACGAGATTCAAGACAATCGGCTTCCGCAAAATGAGTAAAGATGCCTTCAAGGTGAAGAGAAGGATGTGCGTGAACTGCTTTGGCAGTTTCTACTAATTGATCTGGGGATTGCATACCAATTCGCCCCATGCCTGTGTCAACTTTTAAGTGAACGTTTGCTTGTTTCTGTAATGTAGTAGCGGTATGTCCTAATGACTGCACATGCTGTTTATCAAACAACGTAATTGTAATATCCTTATTAATAGCGGTGGAGAAGGCTTCAGGTGGTGTATAGCCGAGCACGAGAATAGGTGCTGTAATTCCAGCTTCTCGAAGTTCAACGGCTTCATCTATTATGGCAACACCTAAATAGGTTGCGCCATGTTCAAGTGCTTCTTTGGCAACAGGAACAGCACCATGGCCGTAGCCATTCCCTTTTACAACCGCCATTAGCTGACAATTCTCCGCTAGTAGCTTTTTAAACGTACGTGTATTATAAGCAATGGCACTGAGCTCGATCGTAGCATATGTTTGACGATAACTTGTTTGTGTCATTTCTTTACTCCTTTTCCTATACAAGAAAGCCCCTCATCATACGATGAAGGGGCTTATGTGTGCGGTAGAAGGATATTATGCTTGTGCCGGCGTTTTTGCTAATGCATCTGCAACGGAAACAAGCTCATATCCAAGATCACGTGCAACAGCACTATACGTAACGTCACCATTTGCAACGTTTAGTCCAAGCGCTAAAGCAGGATTATCTGCTAATGCTTGTTGAACCCCTTTATTCGCAATTTGCATCGCGTAAGGAATTGTTACGTTGGTAAGTCCGAGTGTTGATGTACGAGGCACAGCACCAGGCATGTTCGCTACAGCGTAATGAACTACACCATGCTTCGTGTATGTTGGGTTATCATGAGTTGTAATTTTATCTACAGTTTCAATGATACCACCTTGGTCAATAGCAACGTCAACTACAACGGATCCAGGGCTCATTGATTTGATCATTTCCTCTGTCACAAGCTTAGGTGCTTTTGCGCCTGGAATAAGAACGGCACCAATCACAAGGTCAGAATCTTTGACTGCTTCGGCAATATTCAGTGGGTTGGACATTAATGTTTGAATGTCGTTTCCAAATTGGTCATCAATTTGACGAAGGCGGTCTGCACTTAAGTCAATGAGTGTAACGTCAGCACCTAAACCAACTGCAATTTTCGCTGCATTTGTTCCAACAACACCGCCACCAATAATGGTAACCTTCCCACGTTTTACGCCTGGTACACCAGAAAGAAGAATCCCTTTTCCACCTTTTAATTTCTCTAGGAATTGGGCACCAATTTGAGAAGCCATACGCCCAGCTACTTCACTCATAGGTGTAAGAAGTGGAAGCGTGCGATTTACTTCAACTGTCTCATACGCAATGGCAATTACACCACTGTCAACTAACGCTTGACCAAGCTCAGCTTCAGCTGCTAGGTGTAGATACGTGAATAGAATCAATCCTTCACGAAAGTAGCCGTACTCACTTGAAAGAGGTTCTTTAACCTTCATAATCATATCTGACTGAGCCCATACCTCTTTTGCTTCTGAAAGTATCGTTGCGCCAGCTTCAGCGTAATCGGCATCTTCAAAGCTAGATCCGACACCTGCGTGTTTTTCGACTATTATTTGGTGACCAGCTTTTGTTAAGGCTACAACACCGGCAGGGGTCATTGCCACACGGTTTTCATTATTTTTAATTTCTCTAGGGATTCCAATAATCATCTATAATTCCTCCAAACAAGATAGTGTGAATGTGTACGTTTAGTATAAATCCACAAATGAAGGAACGCATTGTTACAAAAAAACAAAATGGAACCGGTTATTTGTTTAAATCAACAAAAGGCTTTAGTGTTTTTTTCTAACTAACTTTAGGTCAAAATAAAGACCAATTTTTTGGACTGGATTTTTAATATCAATCATCGTAATTTCTTTTATTCGCTTTAAGCGATAATTTAACGTGTTTACATGACAGTGAAGTTTTTTAGCAGCTTTAGTTAATTGATCTTCATAATCAAGAACGGTCTCTAATGTCTCCATTAAATTGGTTTGATTTTCACGATCATACGTGACTAGCTTCTCTAATGCTGGGTTCGTCGCTAGCTTTTGAAGCTCAGGTGTGCGTTTTAACAAATCAACATAGCGGAAAGCCCCCAACTCATGATAGAAATAGGCACTTTTTAATTCCCTAGGAAATAACTGTTTTAATCGCAGAACAGCGGTGGCTTCATTGTAACTTTCATTAATAGTACGCACATCTTCTTTAAGATAACCGCAGCCGATAGCTTGTATGTCTTGATCAAATCGATCGTTTACTTGTTTGAGGAAAGAATGAAGAAATTGTTCCGTTTCTTCTACAAAAGTCCGTTTATCTTTAGGTGTTACTAACAGTATTAACTGATCATCATCGAATGTGTGAATTAAGATTTTCATTTTCTGCGTGGTGTTTGTAAGATACGTCAATTGTTTCATAACGTCCTTTGACAAGTCTTTTATTGAAAAGATCACAATGGCAATGGACTGATCTAGCTGGTGCCCAATCCGAAGTAATTGCTCCTTCATTCTTGTGTAGTTGGCGATTTCTCCAGTAATCATTTGCCAGAGTAACTCTTGTTCATTGCGCTCTTTTTTCTTCTTTTGTAAATTGAATTGTAGGAGCTGATTTCGGGCTTTCCGCGCAGCCATTTTTAATAGTGCTAAGCTTTCCTGATTAAGAATGCCGCGAACGTCTACAACCCAGATATAACCTAGTACTTCTTCATTTTTTCGAATGGAGATGGCGACGCGGTTACCAAGTCCGATTTCATCAATTGTAGGAATAATAAGTGGTTCGTCGCTGTAATTAAGCTTGGGGATAACACCATCTTTCCAAAAACGATTAATGACTCGTTCGGGTACTCTACGTCCAATAATGGTCGAAACCCTTGCTTGATCGGTTTCATCATCATGTGAACTATAAGCTAGTAAATAATGGTTGGCATCTTCTATCGTAACGGGACATTGCAAGTAGTCACTAATTAAGTCAGCAAAGTCCTCTAAAGAATCGAATGAACGATTAAATTGTTGCTGTAAATTATCGAACATCGCTGGTCCTCCTTCATTGGGAAATGGTAGATTGTGTGAAAAAACGAAGGAAACGTTTTCAGATTGTGGAGTTTCACAAATACAAGTATAATCTAGCATGGTAGAATAACTAACAACTAGTAATACTATCATACAATAGCTTTTGGTTCAGGAGTGACAAGATGAGCATTTTAGACATCATAGAAAACATTAACAGCTTTTTATGGGGCCCACCAGGATTAATTTTGTTATTTGGTACAGGTCTATTTTTAACCCTTGCATTAAAAGGTCTTCAATTTCGCAGGTTACTTCATGCATTTAAACTAGCATTCGGGAAGGAAGACGAAAAAGATTCCTCAGCAGAAGGGGATATTAGCCACTTCCGTACGTTAATGACGTCTCTTTCAGCAACTATTGGAATCGGTAACATCGCCGGTGTAGCAACAGCGATAAGCTTTGGTGGTCCGGGAGCTATTTTTTGGATGTGGGTTGTCGGTTTACTTGGAATGGCAACCAAGTATGCTGAAGCACTACTTGCTGTAAAATTCCGCGTGAAAAATGATCGCGGTGAATATTCAAGTGGTCCTATGTATTATATTGAAAAAGGATTAGGGAGTAAATTTAAATTTTTGGCAATTGGTTTTGCGCTGTTCGGTGCTATCGCTGCGTTAGGAATTGGAAACAGTGTTCAATCAAATACCGTTGCCGATGTAGCGAACAACAGCTTCTCCGTTCCAAATCTACTAACGGCTGTTCTTTTAGTTATACTCGTTGGCCTCATCATTTTTGGCGGCATTCAGCGAATTAGTTTATTATCAACAATTTTTGTTCCTACCATGGCGGTTCTTTATATGGGTGGCGCTTTACTTATTATTTTTCTGAACTATGACATGATTATCCCAGCTTTTGAGCTGATTTTCTACCACGCTTTTAATCCAGTAGCGGCAACAGGTGGTTTTGCAGGTATTATCGTCGCTGAAGCGATTCGAAACGGATTTGCAAGAGGAATTTTTTCAAATGAAGCTGGACTTGGTACAGCAGCACTTATTGCAGGGAACGCTCGTGCCGATCATCCTGTAAAACAAGCGCTTGTTGCCATGACAGGCACGTTTATTGTGACGATTATTGTCTGCACGGTTACTGGACTTGTTCTCCTTATGACAGGCTTTTGGGATTCTTCAGGTGGACTTCTATCTGGCGTTATTCATGATCCATCTCTGGAAGGTGGCGCATTAACGGGAGCCGCGTTCGGATCGGTCCTTGGAACATTTGGTGAGTATATCGTAGCGCTTTCCGTCATTTTCTTTGGCTTCACAACAATTGTTGGCTGGTATATATACGGTGAAAAGTGTTTTGAATACCTTGTTGGCACAAGAGGTATTACCGTTTATCGTCTTATCTATGTAACAGCCTGTGGAATTGGGGCATTAGTAAGTCTTGAAGCTGTATGGGCATTTGCGGATATGGCGAACGCGCTCATGATGATTCCGAACTTAATTGCCTTATTGTTACTGTGGAAAATCGTCGTATCGGAAACAAACGATTACTTTACAAACTTTTATAAAAAAGGAAAGGTATAATGAAGGGAGGTGCTGTACAGGTGTACAGGCCTCTTTTTTTACCAACTACTACGTGATACAATGTACGGATGACATTAGCGAATAAAGGACGAAACCTTATATGAAACAGATAGTACCTGTACAAAAAAATGAAACCCTCACGGTAACAATAGAAGATTTGACTCATGATGGCTCAGGTGTGGCAAAAGTAAAGGGCTATGCTTTATTTATTCCACAAGCACTTCCAGGTGAAAAAGCGGAAGTGAAAGTTGTGAAAACGAAAAAAGGCTACGGGTTTGCGCGGTTAATGAACCTTGTCGATGAAAGTCCGAGCCGAGTAGAACCACCATGCCCAATTTTTCATCAATGTGGTGGCTGTCAAATTCAACATATGGACTACGGCGCCCAACTGCATATGAAACAGAAGCAAGTCAAAGAAGTAATGGCACGCATTGGTAAATTACCAGATGTTCCGGTTCATCCAGTTGTAGGAATGAATGAGCCGTGGCGCTATCGGAATAAGTCGCAAGTTCCTGTAACATTCCAACGCGGAGAACTTGTCGCAGGCTTTTATGCAAAGCGAAGCCACCATATTGTTGATATGGATGAATGCATCATTCAGCATAAAGAGAATGATCTTGTTGTTCAAACCATTAAACGATTAGCAAAAGAATTACGGATTCCTGCCTATAATGAAGAGAAACATAATGGCGTTTTGCGGCATATTGTGGCAAGGTACGGCAAGACAACGGATCAAGTAATGGTTGTTTTAGTAACAAGGGGTAAAAAGCTCCCACAAAAGGACGAGCTGATAGCGGGTATACGAGAGGCAATCCCAACTGTTGTATCGGTTGTCCAAAACATAAACAACGAACGTACCAATGTGATCTTCGGAAAGCAAACGGATGTGTTATGGGGAGAAACGTATTTGTACGATGAGATCAACGGCATCCGCTTTGCCATATCGGCACGCTCGTTTTATCAAGTGAACCCAGATCAAACAAACCGACTGTATCAGAAAGCACTTGATTACGCAGAACTCACTGGTAGCGAAACCGTTATTGACGCTTACTGCGGTATCGGAACCATTTCTCTTTTCCTCGCTCAAAAAGCAAAGCACGTGTATGGCGTTGAAATTGTGCCTGAAGCGATTACCGATGCAAAGCGAAATGCAAAACTCAACCATATTGACAATGCAACCTTTGCAGTTGGAGAAGCAGAAAAAGTCATCCCATGGTGGCATGCTCAAGGCGTTACAGCCGATGTTATCGTTGTAGATCCACCGAGAAAAGGCTGCGATGAAGCATTGCTTAACACGATGCTTAAGATGAAACCAGAACGAATCGTCTATGTCTCGTGTAACCCTGCTACCCTTGCTAGAGATTTACGCATTTTAGAAGACGGCGGCTACCGGACAAAAGAAGTTACACCAGTTGACATGTTCCCACAAACAAATCATGTGGAGTGTGTGGCGGTTTTAACATTGATTTAACAGGGTTTTACGTGCCGATATGATGTAAATGACCACATTTTGACCACATTGCTCAGGAATTGAATGCTTGTTCGATTTTCTGAGCGGTGTTTTCTTGCATGTCCGGTGTGACATGAGAATAGGTATCGGCAGTAATTTTGGTGCTGCCATGACCTAATCTTTCTGATACGATTTTAGTGTTTTCTCCTAGTCGTAATAGCATCGTAGCGTGGGAATGCCTCAAGTCGTGAATTCTTATTTTCTTTAAACCTGCAAGTTTTGATATCTTATCCATGTGCATTGACAGTTGTCTTGGATATATTGGTTTGCCGTTAGGCATACAACAAACTAGATTACGGTTATCGTAATCTTGTCCGTGAGCTAGTTTCATTTCTGATTGTCTTCTACGATGCTCTTTTAATAATGTAATTAAAGAATCGTTTATAGTTATTGTTCTATATGAAGATTCTCTTTTTAAGTCACCAAAAACAAATCCCTTTGATACTTCGTCAAACATCAACGATTGGTCGATGATAAGTTTTTTACGTTCGTAATCAATTTTATCCCATGTTAGGCCTAAAAACTCGCTTCTTCGCAAGCCAGTTTGTGCAGCTATAACCAATGGAACCATGTAGAATAAATTGTCCATTTTCAGGAAATTAATGAATTTAATTAATTCTTGATTGTCCCAAACTTCGTAATTTCTTCTTCGTGCTCTTGGAAGTTCTAAAAATTCAAATGGATTCTTTAGAATAAGCTCAGTTTTAATGGCGTGTTTTAACGCACTACCTAAAACCGTGAAAGTATATTCGATGTAGCGCGGAGACTTGTCCTCATTGATCATGTCATTAACCATTTTTTCTCCATGATGTAGTCTTAAGTCCTTAATTTTCATTAACCCTATAACCGGCTTGACTCTTCTCTGCAAAGCTCTGTTATAATTAATGAATGTAGAGGGTTTTACGCGATGTTTGGCAACAGCTTCTAACCAATGGTCAAGAAACTCGCCTAACTTAACGTTATCATTATTAAATGAGTAACCTTTTTGAATTTGATCAATTATTGAAGCACATGCTGATTGTGCTTCTTTTTTAGTTTTAAATCCACTTTTTGTTTTTTGTTTTCTTTTTCCGGTGGCGGGATCGACACCTATATCAATTGTGAAACTCCATTTATCTCCTCTTTTTCGAAAGTAACCTTTCATAGAACCACATCTCCAATTTTAATATTCATTATGTCGTTTATTGAAGAAGACAGGTTAAGCAATAGACCGAAATATTATTTATCGCGTATTTCTCTGGCCATCTTAACCCATTTACGAACATCCTCCGCAGATACGCCTTGTCTTTCTAATTCTCGTAGATCTAACACCCATGCTTTTTCTTCTTCAGATAAACTAACTTGATTTCCTTCTTCAAAAAAGTAGGTTATATCAACGTTAAATAAATCCGCCATTTTTTGAAGAAATTCAATGGAGATTTTACGTTTGCCACTCTCCATCTGTGATATATAGTTTCTTGTTAAACCTCCAATTCGATCAGCGACCTCTTGTTGAGTAACACCTTTTCTTAATCGTAATTCCTTAAGTTTTGCTCCAATTTTCTCTTGTGTATTCATACAGGCTTCCACCACCAAATAATTCATTTTATATGCCAATAAGAACATTATGATACTAATTGTAACTTCAAGCAACAACGAATAGAATATTTGTAACATATATGAAACAAAAGTAACTAATTTAGTGATTTTAAAAATAAATGTTTACTTATTTGTTACGTTGGTTTATACTAAAATTAATCAAAAAGACGCAAACAAATTCGTTAATGAGCAAAATAAATTTTTTTGTCTTGTTGTTAACTTATTTGTTACTAAAAAGGAGGTGTGTTAACAAGTGAAAAAGCAAATTGAGGATTATCCTTTACTGCTTAACATGAAAAACGTTGCAGAGATAATGGGTTTCTCAGAGCGATTTACGTATGACTTTGTAGAGAGAGACGGTTTCCCTTTAATAAGAGCTGGTCGAACAAAGAGGGTGTTTAGAGACGATATGATTAATTGGCTAAACAATCAAAAAGTCAGAAAGGAGGCTTAACTAATGGAACCTACATCAGAAATCAAACGCCGCTGCATCGAACTGGTTCAAGATGAGTATGCGGAAGGATCACCACACACGCTCATTGATCGCTCTTTTTTTAGAGATTTCGACCGCTTAAAAGGTGTTATCGCATTAGAGCTACACAAGCATGGTTTTCGCACATTAAGCATTCAAGGAGATTTGTTGGTAACTAAATTCTAAAGAGGAGGTGAAACACATGGATAACATTATGGAACAGCTCCAAATGCCGTTTAAAGCAGAAGATATTGAGTGGCGGGTGCAGAGAGCAATGAAGACAAAAAAAGGGCCGAAAGCAACTGTAATGGCATATGTGACGAACCGAGCTATCATGAATCGTTTAGATGAAGTGTTCGGCGTAGGTGGGTGGAAAAACGAATATGTTGAGTGGAGACAAAAAGGCGTTATGTGCGGTATCACAGTCAAAATTGGCGGTGAGTGGGTCACGAAATGGGATGCTTCTGATGAAACGAATATCGAGAGTACCAAAGGCGGTTTCAGTGGGGCTATGAAACGAGCGGCTGTACAGTTTGGTATTGGTCGTTACCTTTACAATCTTGATGAGTATTGGGTGGATATAAAAGACAAAGGTCAATTTTATATTAAATCAGGCAAAGGTAATGATGAAATAACAGGTCGATGGGATGCACCTACATTACCTGCATGGGCGTTACCGAGTAATAATCAACCAAACAATAATCCTACCCCAAGTCACTATCAGGAATTATCTGTTATTGATCTAGAAGCTAAGTGGGAAACGTTAGCTGGCACAAAGGATGGCTTTGAAAAATTCTTTAATGACAAAATTGATGAAGGTCACTCTTACGAAAAAATTAATGATTTTTTACAGAGGAAGATAGATGAAAAACAAAAATAGAGCGCTCACAACCACGAAAGCGCTCTAACATAAAAAGGTTAGTCCAATTATAACACACTTTTCAAATAATGGAGGAATTAATATGACTGAATTACAGAAGCAGGTTGAAGCAATTTTAAACGATGGTGAGCAGGCTGAGGACTTTACCGTATCAAATATGGAGGATGCATTGGTAGCTGACGCTCGCATCATGTACCACAAAGGTAAGCAACAAGAGATTCAAGATATGCTCGACAGTCAATTGGAAGCTCTCAAAAACAAGGAGAATCGCTTGAAAGAGTGGGCAGAAGAGGCTAAAAGACCTTATCTGGAATCCGAGCAATTTTACACGCATCGATTAGAGTTTTTCCTTCGAGAGCAATTGGAAGGTGGGCTGAAAAAGAAATCCATTGAACTACCGAATGTGAAGCTGAAAATGGTTAAACAACAGCCTGAATTTACGAAAGACGAGGACATGCTCTTTAAATATGCCAAAGCTAACGAAATGGTCAAGGTGAAAGAATCGACTGACTGGTCAGCTATTAAGAAAGCGGCCAAGGTTATAAACGGTGTACTGATCGACGAGAACGGCGAACAGATACCCGGTGTAGAAGTAACGCCACGCCCTGACAAATTTAGTCTTGAGGTGATCAAATGAGTGCTAAATCAAAGGAAATCACAAACGCTCAGTTGTTGGTAGATAGAATCATTTGCATAGGGCTAGGAGCGATTTTAGCCATTGGGTGGTTAAGCATATGAGCGATACACAACAGGCTTTACAAGAATGGCTGTCACACATACCTGACAGCCTACACAACGACATACGCAATGCTTTAAAGCAGATGGGGGATAAACGTGGATCTTAAACAGCACTTGGAACATCCATTTTATAAAGAGGCGCATGAGTACAGAGAAGCCGTTCGTAGAGAACAAATAGAGAAGGGGTGTCATAAGTACCCTAAACCCTTTACGCCTTCTGATTGGAGCAACAGCGATCTAGCAAAGCACGCCATGCAAGAGAATGTCGATCAAGCCGTATACATTAGCGGCATGTTAGAGCGGATGGAAGAGCAGCAGGATTTTATCAACCGTTTGTATATCGGGTTTGTAAATGTGACGGATGAACACAAGCAATACGTAGGCGACCACCAAGTAGATAAGGTTGTCCGTGAAACTATTAGACCAACAGATTTACGATTGATTTCAAAGAACAAGTAGTATCCATAAACTGTAGGGGAGGAATTTAAATGGCTGTAATTTATTGTGAAATTTGCGAACGTGAATTAGAACGAGAAACTGGCATATGCGAGGAATGTGTTAGTGACATTGAACTCGGAATTATTAATCCAGAAGAATACGGATGGTAATTCGCAGTATGACCAAACAGCGATAAGGAGGATTAAACATGGTCGCCTTAAATGATCGTATAGATGATCTTGCAGAGGCTGTAAAAATATTAGCTTATCATCAACGATTAAGAAATGATTTGAGAGATACAGAGGTTGAAATGGCAAAGAAAATTGTCGGCAAACCATATGAGTGGGGCACGTACAAAGGTTACCTTATTGCTGGATCAAAACCTCATAAAGTGACCGCTGTTTTAAAGTGCGAGAAGACGGGCCATGAAACACATTGGTTTTATGATGCACATCATATTTACGACCGGATTATTAAATAAGCAAAGGGAATCGGAGTTACTAAACAATTAGGCTATTAGGAGGATCTTATGACGACAAACTTAAAAGATTCACAGGTGACAGCGGTATTAGAAATCAATGGAGAAGTTCACTTGTTAGCTATGGAACAGGAACATTATGAAGCTGTATCGACACTTGTAAAAATGAGCGCTACAACTGCTTATCCAACTGGTAAGAGTCAAACGGAATTACGTGAGTTTTTAGGAATAAACAATTAGGCTACTGCCACTAGGAGGATAAGCATGTCAGCATTTAAAGGTAATCGAAAAACAAATGATATTGATTTTGGTGATTACGTAAAGATCGAACAGCAAAGATACGGAGTAGCGAACGAATGGTATGTGCACAAAGTAATAGGTGCTCTTGAATCTAATACGTGGGTTGAAACGCCAATTGAAATTAGTGGCAAACCAGTCAATCATGACGAGATAAAAAAAGTGCTTAATGTAATATGTTGCGGAGTAGATGAAACCGAAGTATTTAGAGTACTTGAAGAGGATTGCGTACTTATAGAACGATGATACTGCCTATATAGGAGGGAAAACGTTTGAAATCAATATTTAAATATAACTTGAAATTGGTTCTTACACAAAATTTGGAATTGCCAGAAGGGGCAAAAGTTTTATCAGTTGCCAATCAGAAAGATCAGTTAGTTCTATGGGCTATAGTCGATCCAGAAGTAAAAGAAATGGATGATTATACAGTCGTAATCGGAACGACAGGGAATCCATTACTTGATACAGCAAGTTATATGGATTTTATAGGAACTGTAATGTTTGATAATGACACGTTCGTGGCTCACGTATTTTGCGAGAAGCTATAGGAGGGGAAACGGATGCATGAAGTTAAATTTAATTTTGAAGTAGATGGCACCAAAGTAGAGAAGGTACAGACATACAGTACAGAGCCAACTCTGGAGCAAATTAAAAAAGATATGCAAGAGTGGTTCATGAGTGAATGCTACATGTGGTTCGGTTATGAAGAGAACGGCGTTTACAGGAATTTAGCGGATTACGAGTAAGGCTACTACTGTATAGGAGGAAGAGGGATGATCTGTTACAAGTGCTCAAATGAAATGGAGCATACCGACAGTATTAGAAATTTTAATTGGTTTATATGCAAGACCTGTAATTCCAAAGCGCATCAAGTAATTGGATCATCTAGTGAAGTTATGAAGGTAGTCTGGCATAACATTGCTGTGTTAAAAGAATTTGATGCAGATTAACGCTCCCCTCTGTGGGGAGTATCACACTTGGGAGGGATAAAGCATGCAATTACATTTTTATACGGATTTTAAAAACATTAACAGACTTAAATCAGGGATTGAAATTCAAGTTTGGAATAAGAGTTTAGCGGATGAATCCGATGTTCATATTTGCTTTGATCCCAGTGAATACGAGATCCGTAGGAAAAACAAAAGAGTGTTTAAAGTAAATAAGCTATCATTTTAAACGCAACGATTGCTATAGTATCTGCGATTACTGTAGGGAGACAGGCATTAGGTAAGGTTCAAAAGACATAAGGGGAGTCAAACTCTCCTTTCAACGCGTTTCAAAACCGAACATACGTACTAAACTCATCACGAACATACATAAGATCAAAATAAAAAGGAGCTGATCACATTACCGTGCGCGCCCCTCCCTTCCAGTTAATATGCAATTGACATGTGCGACTGGATTAGTTTTGTTCTTCTTCTTCATCAGTAATTATAAAAAGGTCATCAAATGAACATTCAAGCACTTTGATAATAGCAACGATTGTATCGTAATCGATTCTATTATTTTCGTTTCTAACGAACTTGTCTAATGTTCTTCTGCTCATGGTGTAGCCTTGCTCTTGTATCAAACGATGAAGTTCAGAAACACTGTTTATTCCTTTCTCGGCCATCAAGATTCTAAGGCGGTTTTTCATTCCCATTATGAGACACTCCTTAAGCTGTTGTTATTTACTACGATTATACTCTAAATGACAACTTTTATACAACTTTTTATTATAAAGGTGTAAAAATTAGTAACAAAGACCCATAATCGCAATATTGTTATTTTAACACCTTTGTAGTAAAATTATAAATGAAGGTAGCAAAGTGAGGTGAAACAATGAAACTTCGGCATAACCTTCGTGAGCATATGGCTCGGAAAAGAGTCAGGTCCATAAAAGAATTAAGTCAAATAACTGGGTTGAATTATACAAAGCTAATCAAGTTTAACAACTACTCCCAGAACAAAATTGATCCAGACTTAATCGTTCCTTTATGTGAATTTTTCGGATGTAAGCTAGGTGACTTCATATACGTGTATGAAGGATCTGACGGAACAAACGATGGATTTCCGAAGAAGAGTAAATGTTCATGAATACAGATCTGGAGACTGCTTTCATCGGTAAAACGACTAAGTGGTTTTCAGATAACAAACAGTAGAGGAGAGATCAAATGAACGACTTGATGAAAGTATTTAGTTATGAATCTTCCGAAATTCGAACAGTTGTACAAGATGGCAAGCCATGGTTCGTTGCAAAAGATGTTTGTGAAATCTTAGGTATTACAAACGTATCGAAAGCTGTAATGACGCTTAATAACAAGTTTAAAACCACTCTAACTTTAAGTTATAGCGGTACAAATTATAAAACGAACGCCATTGCCGTTAACGAAGCAGGACTATACAAGCTAATCTTCAAGTCTCGAAAAGAGGAAGCGGAAAAGTTCAGTGATTGGATCGCGGAAGAAGTTTTACCAAGCATTCGAGAAACCGGTTCTTACAGCGTTCAATTACCACAATCATTTTCAGAGGCTTTAATGTTAGCCGCTAATCTTCAAAAGAAAATTGAAGAGGATCAACCAAAGATCGAGGCTCATGATCGCTTTATAAGCGCTTCTAACAATCAAAAGATGGCAGAGGTTGCAAAGGTGCTCGGGTTAGGTAGAAACACTTTATTCGCAAAGTTGAGAAGCATGAAAATACTAATGCCTAACAACACACCGTATCAAAGATACATCGATCAAGGTTACTTTGTCGTAAAGGAAACATCTGTAGTTATTGGTGACGAAACGATAAATAAGCCGCAAACATATGTTACGGCAAAGGGTGTTGATTGGCTGTCTAAGAAAATTGGACAAACAAAAAAGCCACTGTTGGCCCAGTGACTTAGAAATAACACGAACAAATATTAGGTACTAACAGTATACCATAAAAGGCTTGCTGTTAGTACAACTTTTTAGCAAATAGCAACTATTTTTTAAGGGGAGTTACAAATGGCTAAATACAGAAACGTAAGAATTGATTTCTGGCAAGATGGTTTTGTTCTTGACCTAACACCAGAAGAAAAATTCTTCTACCTATATCTCATGACAAACAGTAAAACGACACAATGTGGAATATACGAATTACCATTAAGGATTATCGAAACGGAGACGGGTTACAACCGAGAAACGGTTCAAAAATTAGTCGATCGATTTGTCGATTACGGTAAGGTACTCTACAACAACCCGACAAAAGAGATTGTCTTGCTCAATTGGGCAAAGTACAACTTCATCAATAGCCCGAAAGTGATTAAGTTACTAAAGAAAGAGCTAGAAAGCGTTAAGCATCAACCGTTTGCCGAGTTATATGTCGAGCAATTAGAACGGTATGGATACCCTACCGATACCCTATCCATAGACCATGGGGAAGAACTAAGAACTAATCATAGAGAACTAATAACTAATAAAGAGAATGTCGTTGAGATTATAAACCATCTCAACACCGTTGCCGACAAAAACTTTTCACCCGGTTCTAAGAAAACAAATAGCTTAATCAAAACGCTGATTGAAGAAGGTTATTCTCTAGAAGATTTTAAAACCGTCATTGAACGTAAAACCAAACAGTGGAAGAACGATCCTAAGATGGACAACTATCTAAGACCGATTACTTTATTCGCTGCAAGTAACTTTGAATCTTACCTAAACGAGAAAGATGTTATTGCTAACAATGGAGCAACCAAATCTGCTTTTGAAGATCTATACCGATACGCTGCTGAAAAGGATGAGGGGATATGAAAAGACTTGAATTAGTTCAACTGCTTGAGCAAGTCGATGCTGCTTATCCCGGTAAATTAAAATTGAACGAAAAGACCGTTGAACTTTGGTTTCGTCATCTAGAAAGCCAAGATTTTAAGAGAACGCTGCATAAATTGGACAAGCACATTGAACGTTCTCCTTTTCCGCCATCACTTCATGAATTGCGAGAAGTCGAACGGAGCGAGCATAACAAAGGTTATCTAACCAAAATGGATCAATGGGAGGCAGAGGCTAGTGGACCACCAAAACGTTATAGCTGAACAAATGTTGCTAGCCTGTGTGCTAGCCGACAACACGGTCATTAAAGAAATTGAACTATCGCCAGAACAGTTTTCTCCGCATCATGCGCCTGTTTTTAAAGCAATGAGGGAGCTAGATGCTGATGATAGCTTGATTGATATGGCTGCATTACACATGAAGTTAGGAACGGCAATGGGACAGGTCAATTTAAAAGAAGCGGTTGATTCACTTTTGACAACTGAGTCCTACAAACACTATGAAAATACGATTATACGAGCTTGGAAGCGTAAAGAAGCTAGGTTGAAAACACAAGAATACCTACAAGCAACGAATGATACTGGTACAGAAGAGGGCTTGAGTGAGTTAATAAGCCAATTATCAAGCTTAGAGCAAGCTGGGATTCAATCAGATGAATTTGATACTAGAACCGAGCTTATGGCTATATACGATGAGGCTTACGATGGTGTAGTTCAAAAGGGATTGCCAACCGGGTTCGTAGAGTACGACAGAATGACAAACGGTCATGATGAGGGGCAGTTAATTATTGTTGCGGCTAGGCCCTCCGTTGGTAAGACGGCATTTGCTCTAAATGTAGCGATGGGCCATATGAAGCAAGGTGCGTTCGGTCACTTATATTCACTAGAAATGAGTAAGAAAAGCTTTCTAAAGCGTATGTGGTCGGCGAATGCTCATATTGACAGTCAAAAAATGCGTGATCCACACCGACTCTTTAGCGAAAACGATTGGAAGAAATTCAACAATGGCATGTCTGAAATAAGTGAACTTGATATGTACATTGGCGATAATTCTTCGGTGACAATTCCGCAAATCTACGCTCGAACAAGAAAACTTATGCGTAAGTACCCAGATAAAAAGCATTTTGTCATGATTGATTATCTGCAATTACTCAAGCCGATAGCGAAGCGAGGCAACCGACAAGAGGAAGTAAGTGAAATGTCGAGGGCGCTAAAAACAATGGCTAGAGATTTAGGAATACCGGTTATTGCATTGTCTCAGTTATCAAGGGGCGTTGAGTCTAGACAAGATAAAAGACCGATGTTGTCCGACATACGTGAATCAGGCGCAATTGAACAAGACGCTGACTTAATAGCATTCCTGTACCGCGATGACTATTACGATAAGGAATCGGAAAACAAAAATACGATTGAAATTATCATAGGTAAACAAAGAGAAGGTCCAGTCGGAACGGTGGAACTGGCTTTTGTTAAAGAATATAACTTATTCGTCAACTTAGATCGGAGGTATGAAGATGACCGTCCGAGAGCTGTTTAACGAAGCGGCGCTTGAACAGTACGAAGAGCTAATGAAATGCATTCAGGTGCTAATTTATAAAAAAGCGGTTGATTGGTCTGATAGTGCAGATAAATTAGATTCGCTAATCGATCCAAAATACAAAAGACGCTTTTACGAGGTCGCTAAAGAAATGGGGGTTACATTTTGACAGAGGAACAAAAGATTTTAGTTAACGAAAATATGAAGCTCATTTATTCAATAGCTAATAGGATCAAGTCATCGCTAAAGCTTACAACCTTTGATTATGAGGACTTAGTAAACATTGGAGTGGTTGCGCTCATTAAGGCAGCTACAACATTCAAGGATGACCGAAACGTTAAGTTCTCCAGTTACGCTTATATAATCATCAAGCGTGACATGGTGTTTGAGATCAATAAAGATGTTGTTCGATTGGGTGTACCAAAACATTTGCTTGAATTAATTCCGCGATTAAAAGCCGAAATAAATTGGCGTGAATTGAATGAGAAAGAAGTATCTGAAAGGTTGAACATACCCGAAAAACGAGCAATTAGTTTATTGATTGTTGCCAATAATCAAACTAAATGGTCAATGGAAAAGCAAGTCAGTGAGGATAATGAGCTAGGTGAGCTCTTGGGAAAAGAAAGTGATTTCGGGATGGTGTTTGTAAGAGACTTCCTTTCAACTCTTGATGGTAAAGACCAAGAGATAGTAAAAGCCAAGTTGCTTGGTTATAAGCAAAAAGAAATAGCTAAGAAGTATAGTTCTACACCTCAGATGGTTAATCAACGCTTTAGATTGAAAATAAGACCGATGGCAAAACAATATTACGCGGAGGTGTAACGATGCAAGACCTATCGCAACAACCAGTGAGGGCAGTCGCTAAACCAAAGCATAAGAGGCGGACAAGGCAACGAGTGAACAGAGGCAAGTTCTCGGAGACCATACGCCAGCAGATCAAAGAGCACTTTGAAAACACATGCCAAGAGTGCAATGGGATAGGTGATCACATTCACCACGTAAAACCAAAGGGTAGCGGGAGCGGTCGAGGTGTATTCACAAACGGTCTGCTTCTCTGCAACGACTGTCATATGCAAATGCACGCTGAGTTAAGCCAAGCAAGGCTAAAACATTGGCAATCAGAGTTTGAATTTATGTACGGACCTTATTACTACATGGATAGTGAGGATCTAAAGGCTCTGTGAGAAAGGAGATCCCGATGGATCAACTTAAACTATTTGAACAGCCGAACGACTACACGCAGCACAAAAAGTATATCAATGGCGTCTTTAAATCAAAAGACGATCTTATAAATGATTTGCGTAATAACGGTAAACAAAACATCTACAGAGTCTTGTCATTTGGTGGAGGTACCCAATCTGCTCACCTCCTAGAAGATCACCTGCAAGGTAAGATCCATTACGACTTTATCGTTTTTGCAGATACGGGAGCGGAACCGCAATTTATACATGAACAAGTTGCGTGGTGGCAGGATCGTCAAAAGCAATTTAACAATCGTACACCGTTTATTATCGCCACTCACAACAGCATGGAGGGCGGTCTAGAAGAAATGCTGCACCGTTATATCCTAACGGACTATCAGCGCTTTCAGATGCCGGTTTATTGCAACACGATCGACGAGAATGGTCAAGAAGTAAAGGCAGGGATTATGCCGAGGCAATGCACTGTGGACTTTAAGATCGTCCCAGTAAAGCAAGCTGTACGCAGAGCGGTGTTAGGGCGGTTAAATCGCACAACAAAACAAAAAATGCCAGACAACATTGCATTTGTAATCGACATTGGTTTTTCATACGACGAGATTAATCGCATTAGCTTACAACAGTCACCGCAATTTAAATATATCTACCTAGCTTATCCTCTTGTAGAACAGGGGTTAACAACACAGGATAGCATTAAGTTCCTGCAAGACAACCAGTTACCAGAGAAGCGATCACGTTGTTACTTTTGCCCCTTTAACTGCGATAAACCTGAGATTGGCATGGATTGGGCAGAGATCATACATGAGGAGCCGTTATCGTTTTTAAAAGCCTGTTACTTTGACACGATGCTTCGCAATGTAGTTTTAAATGGGGGCAAACGAATCAAGTCGATACCTTATTTTCATTACTCAAGGCGTCCGCTCGCAGAGGTTTATGCAGCAGAATACAGTTATTACTTCAGACAATACGAAAACGAGCTATCCAAATGGATTGGTGAGTGGTTGGACAAAATCGAACAGAAATACGGTCAATTAATTCCTGTATAGAGGAGGCCCTTATGAGGTGGGTGGCTTATCACCGTGAAGGCGAGGAAAAGTTGTTAGTCATCCAAGTGTACGCAGAAGGGGAGACGGAACGGAATGTAGCGAAAGACAAAATACCGGGCAGGGTGAGAAAGCCTCTGTCCGATTGGGAGGGAGTAACCCATGAGTGAAGCTCCTTATACGCATTGTAAAAGGTGCCAGCGCAAGCTAATGAGTCCAGAAAGTCAAGTGATCGGTTACGGGAGAGTTTGCGCGGAGAAAGTCAGGTACATGCAATCTATGGATCTAATAACACTATTAGGAGGCAATGAAGAACATGTTAACGATACAACATAACGGCGACAACACAGCAGACATATACAAAGGCATCAGCATAGTAGCTAGGTTGGCGCGTCAGGCTAATGGAACAGTGGCGGTAAAAGTACTTACAGACGGACATGACGAGATCGCAGACGACGAGCAAAAAGCTCTGTTAATCATAAAGGAGCGAGTATAGATGGGTTTGCCTATTGAAAAGCAGACCTTTTACTCCATTACTATCGGGAAAGACATCCACGACATAACTGGAAGAAAAAGAACCAGAATGGGTTACGTTGTACTGTTAATTAAAACCCATCCAAATGGTGATGTATCAGGCTATGTTATGGAACACAGGGTTATAATGGAACATCATTTAGGGCGTTATTTAAAAAGTGATGAAGTTGTACACCACTTGAACGAAATTAAGCACGATAATCGACTGACTAACCTAGAAGTGATGAATCATACGGATCATACAGTTATGCATCATACAGGATTGAAAAGATCCGAAGAGACAAGAAAAAAGATATCCAAAAAAGCAAGGCAACGATATAAGGATCGGAAAGATCACCCTTTCTATAAAGATGTGGATGAACAGTTAAAGCAATTCTTTCTCATGGGCAAGAAACCGACAGAAATTTCGCGTCTTTTAGGGATTTCAAGAAGGTCTGTTTATAACAAAATAAGCTATCTAAATTTAAAGGAGGATAATAACAATGCTCAATAGAGTAATTTTAGTTGGTCGCCTTACGCGCGATCCTGAGCTTAAATTTTTGGCTAATGGAACGGCTGTAGCGAACTTTACAATTGCCGTAAATCGACCATTTTCTAATCAACAAGGAGAAAGAGGAGCAGATTTTATCAACTGTGTTATATGGCGCAAACCAGCAGAGAACGTTGCTAACTTCCTCAAGAAAGGAAGCCTAGCGGGTGTGGATGGCAGAATACAGACGCGCAGCTACGACAACAACGAGGGGAAGAGGGTTTTTGTGACTGAGGTAGTCGCAGAGTCGGTGCAGTTCCTAGAGCCGAGGAATAGCCAAGGTGGAGGCAATAACACGAATAACAATAACGGTAAGTACGACAACGATCCGTTTGCAAATGACGGTTCGATTGATATTAGTTCGGATGATTTACCATTTTAAGAAAGGGTGAATGCTGTGGCTAAGACAGAATTAACCCTTCAACTTGAAAGGGCCATATACAAAGCGACTATCAAGCAAGGGACTTTTGGTGGCTTCGAGGTAACAATTGGCTGGTTTGGCAAAGAGCGCGTGGATTACATGACTTACGACACAAAAGGTGTTTGGCGTTGTTATGAAATTAAAGTGTCTGTTGCGGATTTTAGAAGCAAAGCAAAAAAGACTTTTGTCGGTCACTTAAACTATTACGTTATGACCGAGGAGCTTTTTGACAAGGTAAAGGATGAGATACCGCCGGGCATTGGAGTTTATGTGCATGGGTGGTGCAAAAAGAGAGCGCGCAAACAGGAACTTTTAATTGATGAACAGGTGTTAAAAGATAGCATGATTCGATCACTAGCTAGAGAAGCGGAGAAGTTATTTAACGGCAATGATCCCGACTTTGTAAATTATATGAATCGTCGTATCAGTTATGAACGGTCGCAGTATGAACGTATGAGAGATGAATACTCCAACTACCGCAGAGAAGTCGAAGAGAAATACGGCCGTAGGTGGAATAGACAGGAGATGAAACAATGTTAATTACATTTCAAATCATTTTAGCAATCATGATCGTAATATTTGGACTCGGAACAATCGGAGAAAAACACGAAGAAGACAAACGAACATATAGCTTGGTGACATGTGTAGCAATAGCGGCAATGGCAGTAACCATTATATTTTAGGAGGCGCTTATGAATCTAACAAAGCTGTTTCAAATACAAAAAGAACTAGACGAGGCAATCATTGAAAAGAAAGAACTCCAAGGCAAAGATCTTTTGCCTGAACGCATCCTAGCCCTTCTAGTAGAGCTAGGAGAGTGCGCCAACGAGTGGAGAGGGTTTAAGTTTTGGAGCGAGAATCAGAAGGCGAGAACTTTTGCACCGAGAATGAAATACAGTGACCCAGAATTAAAACTAGGTGCATATCCAGCACCTTATAATCCACTCCTCGAAGAGTATGTAGACTGCCTGCACTTTGTATTGAGTATAGGGAATTCTGTCATAGATCCTGAATTAAATGGATTAGTGGATAACATTTATTTCTACCATGATGATGCAAAAGATCAAGAAAATGTGACCAACTATTTCTTACGTATGTTTGATAAGGTCGGTGACTTTAGTGCTTACAATACGGTCGGAAATTTCAAAAGCATGTTAAATATCTTCTTGGTGATAGGAGAAAGTCTTGGATTCACATGGGAAGAGATCGAACAAGCCTACTTAGACAAGAACAAAATCAACCACGAACGGCAAGCAAACGGCTATTAATGGTGAAACCTAAATGGTCTGATGCGGTAAGGGAGCAGAGAGAGGGTCCTGCTCCTGAGCCGGAGGTCAGAATGAGACATGGACGGTGTGAATGTGGTGATGGAAGATTCAAGCTGAGAGTGGCGAAAAGCGAGTGGACAAGAACCTGTAAGGGATGCGGAGAGGAGCAAGAAGTGTGATCCATTTACCAAAGATATTTATTAGCTCATTTATATTACTAGCAGCAGTGATTGTATATTGTTCCATTGCTCTTGCTCTAATGGGAAGAGAGGAGCGGCGCAATGGCAAAGATAAAAAGCAGAAAGACAAGCTACTACGGAAATGAATTCGACTCCAAGGCAGAAGGTGAGTTCTATCTCCTGCTAAGGTCAGACGAGAACGTAAAAGCAATTGAATTACAACCGCAGTACACGCTCTTGAGCGCCTTTTCTGTGCCGTGTTACCGATGTGAGGGTAATGGGAAGGTCGAGAATAAAAAAACGCTCAGAATGAACAAATGCACGTTGTGTAGCGGCACAGGTAAGAGGATGCGCCAGCCATGGAAGTATACTGCAGATTTCAAAGTGACTTATAAAGATGGCAAAGAGGAAGTCATTGACGTAAAAGGATACGCAAATGAACGCTTTCCACTCGTTAAGAAGATGTTTGAGAGCGTAATGGGCATAGAGTTGGTTGTCTGGCAGAAGAACAATAAAAAGGGTTGGGTGAGGAAATGAATAGTTTTGAGTATGATCTTTCGATAAGAGGAATAGACAACCGCTATATTAAACAGTTAAGACTTCTTGCTGAAGGGTATGCATCAACTAATCCAATTTCATTACCGGAATCATACCGAATTTTATTAGAGGCTTGGGATGTTCTTTGGTGGATGGAGCAGGATGATCGGTATAAAACCTTAGCAGCTTTATATGAGTGATTTACAAAGCGTCATCCAGTCAATGCGAGAGGTGCAGCAGAGGCTAGATGTGACCAGTAAAAAGATCTTTAATCTAGCGAAAGATAAAGCAGAAACGGAAAAAGCATACAAGATTGCGTTAAGGCAGGAGATCTTGAGGTTAAAAGATGATCGAAAGTACCCGGCTACACTCATTCTTGAATTAGCAAAGGGGCAAAAAGACATAGCAGAACTTCGTTTTAAGCGTGATATAGCTAGAGAAATGTATAAGGCAGGGCTAGACAGCATGAACAACACACGAACCGAAGCAAGCCTGTTACAAAGCATATTGAGGTGGCAGAACGAAACCGGTTAAGAAAAGGGGAGAGTGCATGAGTAAAGTCGATTTCATAGAAAAACCATTTGAAGAGCTGACTGTAGAAGAATTTAGAAGCATGAGACGCAACCCAAAAGGCTCAATCTCCCTAACAGACTTCTTAGGCCATTATAACATCAGTATTCAAGAATATTGGGATTACGTCACTGAGAATAAAGGGGTTGCTATAGTTCATGAAGAACGGCAGACACTCACTAACTATAAAGCTGCACAAAATCAGAGACAACCAGATGAACTAGAATACACCGGGGCAGAGATACAAGGGTTTCGAATGTTACGAGGCTATAACACTAACAAAATGAGTCATCGGATTGGAATATTTGCGGACGAACTTAAGAGATACGAGCGTCGTAAAAAAGTGCCAAATTGGATTGCGGATAGATATATAAGTGATCTCATGATCACGAAAAATGAAATACATCGATTAAGAATGTACCTAGGCAGGAGAACAAAAGGGTTTGAAGCAGAACGCACTATACCAGAATTTATAAAAAACGAAGTTAGGAAGCGTGATCGTAACAAGTGCACTAAATGTTTTAGTGAAAACAGATTGCATTTTCATCATAAAGAACGATTTTCAAAAGGTGGACTTCATGTAGAGAGTAACATTGTGCTTCTGTGCGCCGCTTGTCATGCGGAAGAGCATAAGAGTGAACAATCGTATTGGTTACTAAAGAAGATGGCTAAAGATGCACGTATCAACGAATAATAGGGGGGTTCTTAATGACAGCAATCGCAGAAAGAAAAGCTTATAATTCAAGGTTAAAACATGTGGAGGCTGAGTTATACCAATACCCTCATATCGTGAAAGAAATAGAAAAGCGCAGAATGGAATTGCTTTACCCTTATCAAGAATATGTAGATGAAAACCAAGGGAAGGGGGTAAACAGCGTACGAGCAATTTCGCGACAAACAGAGCGAATTGCAACCCGTCTTGTTGAAGATCGTAAACTTAGAAATTATGAAGAGATAGCTGATGCGATCGAAAGGGTATATAACGGGTTAGATAAAAATCAAATGAAATTTGTGAGGGTTAAATATTGGAGCGGAAAAAATTATTCTGCAATTCAAGTTGCTGACATGATAAATGTGAGTGAAAGAACATGTCATTATTACCGAAAAAAAGTGTTAGAAGAAATAGGGCACATAATTGGATGGGTGTAAGTTTGCAGTAAGTTTGCAGTTTTCGACCCTAAATCCATAGTAATATGTAAGTATGGGATAATACCCAATACGATATAACTTATTCCGCACTCCATATTGGGGCTAGAGGCGTGTAATGCGCACAAAGATTGGGCTGTCCATGCCTCACGTGGAGTGCAAACCTATAATATCACGTACCGTAAGCAAGATAAGCCCCTCACTCCAGTGGTCTTGCTTACGCAAGCGTGAAAAACTACACATCGGTGACGGAATAGGTAGACGTTAATCAGGTATAGGAGAGCTATTCGGGGATCAGTAAGTAAGGTAGGAACACAGCCGAATAGAGGTGGAAAGTCGTGTCCTTTGCTCTTTTGAGTAACCGTACACCTACCCATAGCAGTAAAACGAGGCGTCTGATGTCACGCCTATCCTATACTTTGTTAGGTGCAAATCCTAACCCGATGAACAAACAAAAAAGAAGCGTGTACGAGCTTAATAGCCGTATGCGCTTTTTATATTAAAAGGAGATGAATTAAATGAACATAGAACAAATAGCGAAAACAGCGCATGAAGTCAATCGTGCCTATTGTCAAGCAACAGGAGATCAGAGCCAACCGAAATGGGAGGAAGCTCCGCAGTGGCAAAAGGATAGTGCAATCAATGGCGTTTGTTTTCACTTAGAAAATGATGTGACGCCAGAACAATCCCATGAGAACTGGATGAAAGATAAACAAGAGAACGGATGGAAGTATGGAGCTATAAAAGATCCAGAGAAGAAAGAGCATCCTTGTTTCGTCGCTTATAGCGAGTTACCGAAAGAACAACGTGTAAAGGACTACTTATTCAAGGCGGTAGTCGATTCAGCTAAGTAAAGGCGTCCTAGCGGACGTCTTTTTATATTCGCTCTTAAGGAGAATAAACATGAAGAAGATCGATCCCAATAAAGATTGCGTAAAATGCGTATTTGCCCAGAAGATATACGAGACAGAGGAAAAGACAAGAATGTTTTGTACGTATGGGGCAGGGTGTGTGAAAAAATAACAGGATAATCCTCTTTGATGTCGAATAGTGCGGAAAGGGGGTTTTTGTATTGAAAGTTAAATTAAACCAAGCTATTAAGAAATACATGCTTGCTGTTGCGGCAATAGGACAAAGGATGACCGCTACAAGCGAAAAGTTTAAAACTGCTGAACCGAAAGGGTTAAGTGAAGTTATAGCAGTGAAAGAGATTTATAAAGAAGGTATAATGGAATTTGAAAATCAGTTTAAGGATTTAAAGAGGCTTGAAGCTCCCATTGAATTGAAACAAGAGCACAATGAGCTAATCGAAGCTTATAGGCAGTTTGTCGACGCTACTCAAGGTATGTCTGATACTCTTGATACAGTTAACATCAAGACAGATTCTGAAAAATTTGAGGTTGAAAAAGACAAACAAATAAACGCGAGTAACAGAATTGTTCAAATATCTAATAGAATTGTTCAGAAAGTCAGAATGTGATACCTGAAAAGAGGACTACCTTACGAGGCGGTTCTCTTTTTGTGTGTTAAAGAGGAGGGGTTTAGGTGGAAGAGGTCATATTGACGCAAGAACAGTTGCAAGAGCGTTTAGAATACTGGCAAGGAAAACTTAGACTGAGGGATTGGATCATCACAGCTAAGATAAAACGGCTGGTTGAATTTGAAGTTACTGGTCGCGCTGGTGAAATACATGCTCTTTACGAGTCGAGAGAAGCGGCAATTAAAATACTAGATCCGATGGATTGGAACGGCTCAGATGGATTTCCTCTCAATGACATGGAGCATACGTTAGTACATGAGTTATTACACATACACACTATGCCTATCAACAAGGATAAAGAAGATATAGGGGGCGGTTGTGTGTTTGAAGAGCAAGCTATAGAAAGTATCACAAGAGCCTTATTGTCGCTAGATCGGGAATAATGTAAGATATGGAAAAAGAGGTGAGCGGTTGTGAAGAAAAAGAAGATACCTGATTTAAACGTAATCATTGAGCTTGAAGCGGAACGCATGAAACAAGACAGGGAATTCGCGCAATGGCTACATACGATTCTGCCTAAGATCAAGAACAAGACCATCACAGAGGGTGAGACAGTAGCCGTAACGCAAGCTTTAGAAGCGAGATACATGAAATACCACGCAAAGTAGTCCGAGGGGCTGCTTTTTTATTATGAAAATTGAGGGGTGAAATGATGAATTGTTATGGAGTTTATAAAGGGTATAAAACTGGTGGAGTTGTAGGTACACCATGTGTAGATTGGGCGGCACCTGCTGCATCTGTGGTAATGGAAAACAGTGCAATTCAATTCTCAGTTGAAACGATAAAATTCGAGGATGGAGAGCGGATAAAGCTGACTGCAAGACGATTAGATAAGAAGTACTTAGCGGAGTCTGTACCTATGACCGATAAAGAGCGCGAGTTCTATCTGGAACACAAAGATGAATTTATTCGCTTATTGGTTAACGATGATAGATATACAAAGCCGGTAGGTTTGTATAGTGGCATTATTTAAATAGATCAGCAAAGAAGGGGGCAGAGGTGTATGTAGATGGCTAGACAGAGAGATCCAAGAAGAGACGAAGCGTATGAGATATGGAAAGAGACAAAGAAGCCGTTGAAAGAGATAGCGGAGGAGTTAGGTTGTTCCCCGTCTCAGATACGCAAATGGAAGAGCCATGATGAATGGGAGCGCAATGGTAACGTTACTAATGGCAAAGGGAGCGTTACTAAAAAGAGCGCACCAGATAAATCAAGAAAGAAACAACAGAATCGGAGTGGTAATCCCAATCCACAAAATCAATTTACCGAACGGAACAGTGCCGCGCTAAAGCACGGGCTTTTTTCTCGTTACATGCCAAAAGAAACATTGGAGATCATCGGTATGCTTGAAGATGCAAACCCTGTTGATCTTTTGTGGGATCAGATACAAATACAATACGCCGCAATTTTGCGTTCTCAAAAGATTATGTGGGTGAACGATGCCAATGATTCTACAAGGGCGCTCACGAAAGTTAAGGGTGGCTTGAAAGTCGATTCAGAAGGTAACTTGGTAAAGGTTGCTTTTGCAGAAGAGCTTCAATACGACAATCAATATGCATGGGATAAGCAAGCAAACTTCTTGAGCGCGCAGTCTAGAGCTATTGCAGAGTTACGCTCATCCATTAAACAGTTTAACGATATGGCACATGAAGATGATACTCGCAGACTCAAGTTAGAACAGTTGCAGCTTAACGTTAACAAGACAAAAGCGGAAGTCAGTCTCCTCTCTAATGATGAAGAAGAGTACGAAGATGACGGCTTTATGGATGCGATAAAGGGCGCTAGTGAGCAGGTGTGGAACGATGAAGAAGCTTAAACCTGCGCTGTTTAAATTTAAACCGTTCAGCACGAAGCAACTCAAGGTATTAACATGGTGGCAAGATGCATCGCCTTTTAAAGATAACGATGGCATCATATGTGATGGTTCAGTCCGAGCGGGTAAGACGGTTGTCATGTCTCTCTCGTACATTATGTGGGCAATGGAGACATTCAACGAGGAAAACCTTGGCATGTCTGGTAAGACGATAGGAGCGCTTAGACGGAACGTTATTACACCGTTAAAGCGAATGCTCAAGTCTAGGGGCTATCACGTTAAGGATCACCGCGCAGATAACTATTTGTCCATTACATTCAGAGGTAAGGCAAATTACTTCTATATCTTTGGTGGTAAGGATGAAAGTAGTCAAGACTTAATCCAAGGTATTACCCTTGCGGGTATGTTCTTTGATGAGGTCGCGCTCATGCCTGAATCATTTGTTAACCAAGCAACCGCGCGTTGTTCGGTGGACGGGTCGAAGATGTGGTATAACTGCAATCCTGCTGGACCGCATCATTGGTTCAAAACGAAGTTTCTTGATCTTAAGCACGAAAAAAGACTGCTACATTTACACTTTACGATGGATGATAACCTTTCGCTCTCAAAAGCGATTAAAGAGCGATACAAGCGGATGTACACGGGCATATTCTATAAGCGCTATATCTTAGGTCTATGGGTACTCGCTGAGGGCGTTATCTATGACATGTTTAATAAAGATTATCACGTCGTACCTACAGAGGAACGGCGCTATTCGCAGTTTTATGTATCGATTGACTACGGAACGCAGAACCCTACGACATTTGGATTGTGGGGCAAGGAAAAGAACACGTGGTATAAGGTGAAAGAATACCACTACGATGGTCGCGAGAAAGGCAAACAGAAGACGGACGTTGAGTATAGCCGTGATCTAAAAGAGTTTACAAATGGTTATCGCATATCCTCTGTCATTGTCGATCCCTCTGCTGCTAGTTTTAAGGCTCAGCTTAAAAGAGATAGCTTTAGGGTGCAAGACGCAAAGAACGATGTAGCGAACGGTATACAGAACGTAGCAAGCGCGCTGAACCGTATGCTCATTCTCTACAACGACTGTTGCATTGAAACATTTAAGGAGTTCAGCTCCTATACGTGGGATCAGAAAGCGGCTAAACGCGGCGAAGATAAACCAATCAAGCAAAACGATCATCATATGGACGGTGATCGTTATTTTGTGAACACCATTATATTTGCAAAGAAAGCGGGGTTAAGTTCAACAAACCCTTGGTAGGAGGTGACACATGGCATTAAGAACATGGGACAAGTTTGACAAGAGCATCATAGAAGAGACACACGGAAGCATTGAGCGGTACCGCGACCTGTACGAAGGTAATCATATTGAATTGTTCCCACGCGCTAAACGACTAGCGCAACAAGGCGAGATCACAGACGCAATCGCAGAGGGGAATCATGTAGCACAACAAATACAGACGCCTTACATCATAGCGAATGTGAGTAAGTTAATACCAGAGATACCTGCGGTACTCGTTGCTCGTTCGATTGGTTCGGTCACATCCTCGCTTTTAAGACGACAAGAACAGATCGAAGAGCTGGACGACGAAACAGACAGCATGATAGAGGGACCAGATGACAACTCGCTAAATGCTGAAATACTGGACGCGCAACAAGAGATCATTGAACAAATTGAGAAGAACAGCAAGCTTCGTACCGAACATTGGACGAACATAGTTCAGCATCAGGTAGATGGTGGTTTGGTTGGTTGTGTATGGATCGACGAACTGGGCCCACGTATGGAAATGAAACAGCGTGACGTTTATTTTCCGCACGATGACGATTTGGGTGTAGATCTGGTTTATGATCGCAAGATCTATGACGACCGCTATTTACACGTTTACCGTGAACGAGTGGAGAAAGATGGATTGCACACTGAACATCTACTCTTTATGGGTGAGGACAACAGCACTGAGTTTATCCCTGTTGATGAAGAGGAAGCGAAACAGCTACTTGGTATGAAGGATCTCAAGAAGGTATACAAAGGGCGCAACCGTCCATTTGTTGTGTATTGGGCAAACGAGAAGACATTCCGAAACCCGCTAGGTCGTAGTTGCCTTAAAGGCATAGAAGGAAAGCAGGATGAAATCAACTGGACACTAACGCGCTCGGCTATAACTTTTGAGCGTAATGGTAAACCTCGTATCGCAGTGAGTGAAGAAGTATTCAGTAGATTGGAAGAGTTAGCGGCTCAACGCTATGGGGAAGACAACCCGGAGAAAAAGATTGATCATCGCGATTTAGAGATCACAACGTTTGATGAGAACGGAAAAGCGCTTGAGATCATTCAAATTGATACGAGCAAGATTGGTGACATTGAGACTGTGCGCAACCTTATGCAGATGGTTCTGTCAGAAACGCGTACAAGCTCAAAGGCGATTGATTACTACTTAGGTGAGTCAACTGGTACCGCATCCGCTCAAAGTGGTGTAGCGAAGTTCTACGACCTTCTAACATCCATTCTAAAAGCGGAGCAGATACAAAGCGAGTACATCTACTTCCTCCAACAGCTCTATGAAAATATTTTGTGGCTCATGGCAGAAGAGGATGAGGCGGTAATGATTGAGGAACCGGACATTGCAATTCGTTCTATGATTCCAATTAGCCGCAAAGAATTGCTGGAAGAGAACGCGATGGCTTACGAGAAAGGCACGCAGAGCCTTGAAACAACTGTGCGCAACTGTAACCCTCTGGCATCAGAAGAGTGGATACAACAAGAGCTAGAGCGCTTAGAAATGGCATCAGAAACGCCTAATACATTTGGTGGTGGCACGTTGTCGAGTTACCTTGATAACCGCGACCAACCGTTGACGAGCGATGAAGAATGAACATTGACCAACTTCTACGCTACTTCTCTGATGCTCTAGAAGACATTTACCGTAACGTCGGTAGTATAGAAGGTTTATCGACCGACAGAGGCGCACAGGAGCTTATACGTTCAATCTCTGACACACTCGATAGTTTAGGAATAGCCATTGAAGAAGTCTTGCCTAACGAAATCCTAGAAGCGTATACGTCTGGTTTGATAACAGGTAATACGCTGCTAAGGGAAGAGGGGTTGGCGGTCGCTGGCATTGTGAAGAGTGACCAAGCGGTTATTCGTCCCATTCTACAGCGTAAGTTACACCGAGAGGCTTTATTTGAGATCACAAACAGTGGAATGGAAGACATACGAGCTTCGCTCGAAGTTGCCAAGAGTTATATGGCCGCTGATATTAATCAGGTCAGACAGACCTTTAAAGATGATATGGCGCGTGGGTCTATTCAAGGTGATCATAATCGCGTGATATCCGCTCGCATCAGCCAGAGATTTAAAGAACATGGCATTGTCGGTCATCGTACTATTGATGGGAAGCTGTTACCAATCGACTTTTATTCTAGTACAGTGGTTCGAACGAAACTGAGGGACGCTAACACAAAGGGCGCTGTTAATCGCTACACCGAAAACGGAGTGACAACCGTCAAGATAAGCGGTCAGGGGCAAACGTGTCAGGTATGCGCTCGGTATCAGAACTTAGTCGTAAGCTTAACAGGTGAGCATGAAGGCTTCGCGTCAATCAATGATAACAATATCAAGCTACCGCCGTTTCATCCGAACTGCCGTTGTACGTGCAGGCCTTTTGTATTGGAATACAAGACACCTCGAGAGATTCAGGAAGAAAAAGACCGATGGAAAGCCTTTGATCCTGTAAAGGATGTTCGCTCCCCTACACAAAAGAGAGCGTATGAAAGAGAGCAAAAACAACGTGTACAACGTAACGCCGAAAAGAAACAATACGCTGAAATGGTCATGTTGCTAGGTGATGATGCCCCTAAGACATTAGGCGCCTTTAGACGTATGAAGAAAGCCAACTCGCTTAATTTTCGAGATAAGAAAGCAGAAATGCGAGCAATCAAACGAAACGCAAAAGCCTCTAGTGGATAGTGGCTTATTTGTCGTGTCAAACCGTGCTGGGACACTATAAACATGTACGAGTAACGGGATCGCACACCAGACGTGCAGACGAAAGGAGAAAGATTATGTTTGCTAAACCATTGTTTAAGAAAAGAGCGCTACGTTTAGATATGAACCTTCAAATGTTTGCTGATGGTGGTAAGGATGATGATCCAGACGACGACCAAGGGGACGATACTCCTGACCTCGCCGAGTTACTGAAGAATCCAGAATTTAAAAAGCAATATGAAGCAGACATGAAGGGGAAACTAGGGAAGCGACTGAAAAAATATAAAGACGTTGACCTAGAAGAATATGAGCGCCTTAAACAAGAAGCCGCAAGCAAGGAAGATCCAGACGACGAAGAGGATGACAATAAAGCAGACTCTAAGTTGGACGAGTATGGAAAGCGTCTCGCCCGCGCTGAACGTAAAGAGAAGAGGGCAGCGGTCAAAGAATACGCTATGGAAAATAAGTTCAACGCTAAACTCGCAACGAAGCTTATCAGTATTGATGAGATTGAGTTGGATGATGATGGCGAACCAACGAACTTAGAGGAGCTATTCGAAGACCTAGCAGAAGAGTTTCCAGAGTACTTCACTGAAAAAGAGGAGGAAGAGGAACCTTCTAAATCTGGTTATGGACCAGGAGTGAAACAAAAGAATAATAGTAGAACGAAAAAGCCAGATGGTTACGAGGTTGGTAAAAGTTCTTACGCTCGTATCCAAGCAAGACGAAACAAAAATCGGAAAGGGGAATAACACATGTCTTATACGTTAAAACACGGCCGTACTGAATTTAAAGGCGGTATCAATATCCTCGCTTCGCGAGATTTGCAGTGGACTGAACACGGTATTACGCTCGATGCAGAGCATACAGGAGCGAAATACTTACCTGTTGGAACGCCAGTTTGTCGGAACCTTGGGACTGGTAAATACGAGGTTTATTCAGATGGCGAAGAGGGATCAAAACCAGAGGGGTATGATGATTTTGCGTTATTAAATGTTGATGTAAACGTTGATGGTAAGCATGACGTCATCATTGGTGAGGTACTTATCAAAGCATCAGTTTATGAAGCAAAGCTTCCTGATACGGTAACAGAGAAATTCAAAGAACTTACAAGACCGCTTATTCGCTATATAAAACACATCTAAACGCCAAACAAGGCGTATTTTTTATGTTTAAAAACGAGGAGGAAACAAAATGCCAGGTATTACACACTTAGAAGAATTCCAACAGCCAGCGCTTCGTGCGTTGGTCGATGAGTCGGAGCAAGATGCTCCCATTTCATTTGCAGATCGCTTTTTGCCAACAGAGCCCGTGTTCTCGCGTAACTTCGCTGGTGACATCATCAAGACAAATAATTTCCTAGCCGGTTACATCGGGAAAGGTTCAGAACCACCGACCGTTGATCGTAACGAAATGGCTTCGTACATGGGCGAAATTGCCCAGTTCGGTCTACAAGACATTGTAACGTATAGCGAGATTGAGGCGCTTCATGAGGCAATGAATAATGCTCGCTATCAAGATGCTGTTGATCGTATTACGGTACGTGCTGTAGATATTGTGGATGCGACGCGCCGCCTTATTCAATTGGCGAAAGCTGAGGCACTTTGTAAAGGAGAGTTATCTACTAACCGTAACAAAATTAAGTTTGATTTCGACTTTGGCATCCCCGCTGAAAACAAAGTAGCTCTTACAGGTGGCAATGATTTTAGTTCTCCTGACTTTGATATCTTAGGGTTCTTAGAAGAGCAAGTGCAAGCCTATTCAGATTTGAATCGCCGTCTGCCTGAAACCATGCTGTTGTCTCGTCAGGTTCTTCAAATGATGTTAAAGAACGAGCAAATTATTGCAGAGGCTGGACGTTCAGAGGGTTCTAATCGTGCATCCCAAGCAAATTTAAATAACGTGCTGCAAGAATTTGGTTTACCTTCAATTGAGGTAGTGCTAGACCGAGCTATAACGTATAAGGATAACGAAACCTCAAGCATTCTTACGAATGAGTTCCTACCTGTTAATCGGATTGTTATGGCTTCAAGCGGCGCAGGCAAATACTTACTTGGCCCAACGCTAGAAAATAACTTTCAACCAGGTATTTTGTTGACAGCAGAAGATCAAAAGAAACCAGTACAATCTGTCGTTGAGACGGTAGGTGCCGGGTTCCCTGTACTCGAAAACCCATTCTTAGTTAAACACTTGGATGTATTCACACCATAAGGAGGTAGCGCATGTCTAAACATACTGTCGAAGTATTAGATGCCATTGTTGATGGAAAAAAGAAAGGCGAAAAGCTGGATATTGATACAAAGTCAGCGAAGTACCTTGAATCAATCCATTACGTTAAAATCATCGGACCTGTGAAAGAAGAGAATAAGCAGAAGGATGATGAAAAGAAGGAGGATTCAGATGCCGAAGCCAAGCAAGGGGACTCCGAAGGACATGAGGCTCAAGAAAAACAAAAGGAAAAAGGGCAGAAAAAGAAGTAGGTGATTGGAATGGACTATGAGTCTATAAACGCTTATCTCGCTCAAATGCCCTTTACAGGCTTATATGATGGGTTATCGTCCGATGACAAGGTAAAGCATGTTTTCAATGCGCAGGAGGTACTTAAAGCGCACTTCCGTCCATCTTTGTTATCTGAGCGTGCTGTAGCCTTACAACTCTTGTATATGCTTGAAGGAGAGGAAGAGGAATACGCTAAGCTTCGAAGGCAAGGAGTGTCCTCTTTTTCTACCAATCGCGTGTCTGCTTCTTTATCAGGAAACGGAATTGCCCCAGAAGTGAAGGCTTTGCTTAAGTCTAAAGGTAGAGTGGGTCGGCTACAATGAAACCTCCTATGAGAGACGATGTAGTCGTCATGACAACGCAATTAGATGAAAATGGCAATCCTATTACTGACAATCGCGGTCGCCCTATAGCACCTAAAGAAACACCGACAAAAGCGCGTATCACAAACAAAGTTAGGGTCGTGCGTAACCGTCAGGGTGTGGAAGAGAAAACGAGTATTGAATTTGACTTACCGCCTGATGTTGAATTCGGTTTCGACTCAACCATTTCGTATACAGACACATTCGGCCAAGAGCGCAAGGCTCAGGTTGTTAACTGGGAAGAGTCAACGAACCTTAGCGGTTCGAAGGTCTATTTCAGGACGGTGTACGGTGGCTAGACGCGATTTTATGAGTGTTCAATGGCGAGGGTTGAAAGAGCTTGAAAAAGAGTTTAAGGCGATGCCTAAGAGGTTTGAGCGTGCAGCCATTCAAGAGCTAGGCAAGTACAGTTCGTTGCTTGAAGAAGGCACCAAAGCACTTGTACATCATGACGAAGGGGATTTAGAGGACTCTATCTCCTTTGATCCACCTAAGAAAAAGGGTCAAGGCTTTGAATTCGAAGGTGGTTCTTCTTCGAAGTACGCTTTAAGAAGACATTATGAACCTCCTAGAATGGGTGTACACGACAAGTTGCCGGGCGATAACTATTACGTTGGTGGTAGAGGGCGAAGAACGCACAATAAACCAGCGTGGCGAGGCGAAAGGGCAGGAAGACTTTATTTAGAGCGAGCTATCCGTGTAACGGATAAAGATTTCCAACGAACGGGAGAGCGCATTTTAGAACGAACCATGGATAGGAGGGGGCGCAAGTGATACAGGCTTGGATGCGTGAAGAGTTAGCTAGGGCTTTACCTAAGTTCACGTGGACGTTTGACCAGTATACAGCAAAAGACCATACTGGCACTGTCTATAGCGAAGGTGGATTACGTCCCTCATCAAGCGAAATTATGATGCGATACCCTAACTATCAGGTTTGGATACGCTCTTCTGATTGGGATTTAGCGCAACACGCAGCATATAAGGTATTCGATCTTTTCCACCGCCGAGGTTTAGATCGTAATTTTGATATATCAATAGACGACGGGATAGAGAAAAAGAGCTATCGCGTCTTTTTAATGTCCGCAGTTCAAGACCCGATACAAATCGGTCTAGAGGGCGATCTCATGCAATGGTCCATCAACTTTGATGTGACTCTATTAGAAATCAAGGAGGAATTATAATGCCAGAATTTAATCCATATGACATTCCGTTTGGTCCAGCAACTTTTATCATTGATGAGGGTTTAGATAGCGAAATTCGTTTTGATGGTGTAGATGAAATGCAAAACGAAGGTGGAGAGGTGACACTCACACCAGAAACTGAAGACATCGTTATTTTAGATTACGGAAATACAGCATGGGATAAACGTTTAGTTGGATGGGAAGCAGAGGTGGTTGTTTCAGCAGCACGTCAGACGCTTAAAATCTTACACGCAGCTATGTCTTTTGCGAGCGAGGTTGAGGGTACTGATGGGCGAGTAATAGGACTGCAAGATGCAAAAATTGGTTCATCTGCCAGGGAACGAGCACGCACCTTAACAATTCGTCCGAGAAATGCATCTGATTCGTCTCAAGATATTTATCTCTATAAAGTTGCGGCGATTGGCGATTTTAACCGATCATTTGGCAACGAGCAAGGTAATGTGCCGATGACATTTTCCGTATTTCCTAAAGACGGCGCAGACCCAACAAAGGACGGAAACTATTTCTATATTGGTGATCGTTCGGGATTAGATACGCCCTAATGAGCCCCAACCGGATCCTGAGCCACAACCTGAACTACAACCAGAAGAGCCGGACGGGGAACCAGAAGAACCGATAGAAGAAGACGAATAAAGGGGCTTATGCCCCTTATCTATTAGGAGGAAGTTAAATGACAACAATCTCGTTAAAAGTAAAAGGTGAAGAAGGCGAAGTAAAGAAGGTTAACCATGAAATTGAAGCGATTGGCGTATTTCAATTAGAAAAAGCAATGCGGACTCTAAAAGAAATCTTTGACGTTTTACAGCAAGACGAACAGCTATTAAACGTTGTAAATGATTTCTTGGAAGAATCAGAAGGCATGAGTGATGAACAAATGGTACAAAAACTAGTATCGTCGTTTGAAACATTGACAGTTAAATTGCCTGGTAAAGCTGTTGAACTCTTATCTGTCTTATCTAATATCGACTTAGAGACATTACGTGAACAAAAGGTGTTGGACGTATTCGACATTTTTGAAGCAGTTGTAGAAGAAAATGATGTGGAGAAGTTGGTTAAACGTGCAAAAAAGTCTTTGGGCGTCGCCAAGAAGGCGTTCAAATTCCTCAAGAAAGAGAAGAAAGAAGAGGAGACGTCAGCTTAGAGGAGGCTTTTGGCTATAAATTAGCCAACAAATTAGGTGGTTATAATCAAATTAAACAAATGTCGGCGATGACTCTCTTAGGCTTTATGGATACTGCACTAACAGAGGATGAAAGCAAAGCAGATCAAGAGCGTCAGCGTATGTATATTGAATATCTCATGATGGTACATGCGCGTACTCCACAAACAAAAGAGGAGAAGAAGGCGCAAGATAAATTCGCGCAAGAGCTTAAGCCGAAAGAGTTTATCCAACAAAAGAAAGGCCCTGCGAAGGTCTATAAGTGGGATGAAGGTCTCATGAACAGACTTAAAGCGGAACAACAAAAAAGGCTGAATATGTAGTCTTTTCTGCTTATTACTCGTATACTAGTTATATGAATAAGCGGAGGTGTTTCTTATGGCTGAGAAACAAGGGTTTTGGTCATCGATAGTCAATGGTGATGAAAGGTCTCAAGGATTAAGGGATTTGAGGAATCAGGAAACTGAATTACAGCGCAAATATCGCGAGGATATAGATGCGAATTTTAAAGAAGAAATGAATCTTAGGAAGAAAATGAACAAATTACCAACAGGAGATAGGGAAGACATTCATAATTTGATTACTGATTTAAAAAAACAAAAACAGATTATTAAAGCTCGTTATAAATCAGAGAAATCATTACTAAAAGACGAGGTCAAAAATTATATCAGTGAAACCTCTTCTATCAGAAAAGAAAAAAATCGTACAGAGAAAGAAATCTTAGCCGAAACAAATGTAGAGTTTAAGGAGTCTTTAAAAGCTATCCCAGAGATATTCAAAGATAGTATAAAAGAAGCGAAAAAAGGGTTGCAAGAATCTAAAGTAGATGGTTGGGAAAAAGAGAAACAAAGACTAATTGAAAAAGGTTATTCAGAAAAGGGGATTGAAGAGGCTAAATTTCATTGGGACAAACCGATGTGGCAAAAAATGGAGGAAAGTTACACCGGTCAAAAAAGAATGCCCGATTATGAAAAATCACAAACCACTAATAGAACATTAGGTTCAATTAAATTAGAACATCTAGGCGGTCATCCTAGAGTTAAAAAAGGCAACGTAACTATTAAGGCAGGGAAAGAGTCTGGGACACTTCAATTTGGAAGTAGATCTATTATGGTAACAGGAATGGGTTGGGAAGAAAAAGGAAAGCGTTCTGGTGGTAAAGCCGCCGCGGGCGCTGTTGTAGGTGGTATCGTTACCGCTCCAATTACATGGGGTGCTGGTGCTATCGTGGGTGCTGCTATAGGTGGTAGAAAGAAAGATGATTCAGTTGTAGCAATTGCGTTTTCTGATGGGAGCGTAAATTACACAATGTACTTAAAGGCTGACGCAAAAGAATATCAGAAGCTATGTAAGCTTCTTGCATAAGCATCCTGCTTTCAGGGTGCTTTTTATTGTGCCTTGAAAGGAGGATGGAGAATGGCAACATCTGTACGTGAGTTACGTGCAAACTTCACTGCTCATGCAAGAGGTTTAAGAACCGCTATTAGACAAGCGATAAAAGATTTGCGGTCAATGACTCAAGGTACTGTACAGAATACACGTGGTTTGAATCAGACAAATCAAGCCGCTCGTACAATGACGAGAACATTTAAAACAGCGGATGGACAAACGAGGACGGTTACAGCACGTATTAACAACATGTCCAAAGCTAATACGTTAGCGAGTCGTAGTTCAATTACACTCGCCAATCGAACGAATGAATTTGGTCGAGTCGTAAACCGTACGTCTGGACAAGTCCGGTCGTTTGGGACAATGACCGCTCAACAGTATCAAAATATTGCCAGACAGGGATCAATTGTTGCTAGAAGCACAAGGGCAATGGCAACCGAATCGTCACGTTCATTTAATCAGATGAACAGAACCTCAACGAACTACTCGCGTCAATTTATATCAGCGATGCGCAACAACGCGCGTTCAACCGAAGATATGAATCGTTCTATGCGTTCATTAGGCACACAGGGCGTTCGCCAAACCAATACGCTCAGTAACGCGATACGAACCCTAAGAAACCCATTGAATGAAGCGAATGCATCAACACATGCAATGGCGAGGAACTTCGAAACGATGTCATCTAGCTCTGTTCAATCTGTACGTAGAGTGGGAAGAGAAGTTGCAAACACAGCGAGCCAAATGCCTCAACAGGCGTCTATCATGACCTCGGCTTTTAACGGAGTAAATAGCGTATTGAGAAACCTTGGGGGTGGCTTAACTACATTCCGTAACGCTGTAGGGACGATTGCACAACCTGTAATGACCGCCACGGCTTCTATATCGAGAAGTGTTATTGGTGGAATCGTATCGCCTTTCCGCGAGGCAACGAATGTCGTAAAAGGGTACGCGACGGCGCTAGGGTTGTTATCGACAGGTGCATTAGCCAATACAGGGATGGCGCGGTTATCTGCGATTGAAAACGCTGGTGTGTCCCTAGAAGTCATGTTGGGTGATGCTGAGAAAGCAGATGCTTTTCTAGATGATGTCCTTACATTTGCGCGTACAACACCTTTTGCGTTCCCTGATCTGGCTGAGTCTGCGAGAAACCTTGTAGCATTCGGGATGGAAACGGATAAAGTAGTTCCGACAATGCAAGCAATTGGTGATGCTGCCGCTGGTGCTGGTAAAGGATCGCAAGGGTTGAACATGATTGCGGCCGCTTTTGGAGATTTACAAATAACAGCCAATGCTAGCCTCGACCCCATTAGGCGACTAGAGGGTAATGGTGTCCCTGCTCTTAAAATCTTGGCTAACCAAGCGGGTATAAGCGTTGATGAAATGCAAAAGAAAATTTCGAGTGGATCTATCGAGTCTACTTGGGCAATTGAATCGCTTGTAGAGGGCATGCAAAACGGAACCGATGGCGTTGCTGGTGAGACGGCTGCCATGGCTGGTTTAATGGAGCGAATGAAAGATACGTGGACAGGCTCTGTCGATAGTTTGAAGTCATCCATATCGTCAACAATGGCGACTATCATGGAGCCGATGAAACCCCATATCCAAGCGGCAATGGCTTGGTTCGGTGATACGTTTAGTAAACTACCTAATGCGATAACAATTTTTAAAGATGTTGCTGTAACAGCATTTGACTATATATCTAACGCTATAAGTAAGTTGCCTTTGCTTTCGTTAAGCGATGGGTTCAGTATCATTAAAAATGTTTTTCAAGCAGCTATACCGATTGTGCAAAGTTTTGGTAGCTCAATGGTTGAACATTTCAAGAACATCTTACCTACATTACAATCAGTCTTAGGCGGTATAAAAGAAGTTGCATCATTCGCGATGCCATATCTTAAAGATGCCGTAAATGCAGTCGTTCCGTTTGTTTTAACGATGTTTAATAAAATCTATGGGTTTTGGCAAAAGGAAGGTCAATCCATTTCCAATGCTGTATCCAATGCATTTAACACGATCCTATCAATCGTGAACTTTGTCATGCCAGCAGTTTTATTTGTTGTTGATATGATATGGACAGCGATAAAGAACGTTATTAATGGTGCAGTCAATGTTATTCAGGGTATTATAGGCATTTTTGTTGGTATATTCACAGGCGACCTGTCTAAGATGTGGGAAGGCATAAAAAATTTATTCATTGGTGCCATTGAACTTATTTGGGGAATTATTAATCTAACGTTCTTTGGAAGGATCGCAAAAGGCGTAATCATGTTTTTTACCTTGTTAAGGTCACTAGTAAGACAAGGTTGGGAGTTTGTTGTAAAACTCTTCACTAAAGGTGTGCAACCTGCATGGAAAGTGCTGAAAAGAGCTTGGGATTATATTGTAGATATAACCCAATTTACATTTAGAAATATAAAGAACTTTATTTCTGACTTCTGGGTGGGGTTAACAAAAATATTCGGAGCGGTTAAAGAAATAAGTTTACCAGTTATCAAAGCCTTTACAACCATGTGGAAGTCAGTGGGAAATATATTCACCAATTTAAGAAAGGTCATTTCAGATGGTTGGAATTTTATCACTGGAATCTTCTCAAGTGTATTAATTAGAATAGGTGAGCTTATTTCAGCAGGATTTAACGCTTATATTCGAACAGTAAATTCAGTACTAGGTAGCATTAGGAATGGCATAACATATGTATGGAATGGTATTTATAACTTCTTCAGTAAGGTACTAACTTCAATAGGTCAATTCATTGCCCGCACTTGGACTGGCGCTAGAGATAACACGATGGGAACTGTGAACGCAATTGCCAGCTTCATTAGACGTATATGGAATTTCATGTTTACGACGATCAGAAATTTCGCTGGTCGTATTTTTAATGCTGTTAAGTCCGCATTTACTAGAACGTACAACACAACGAAATCAGTGTTTAACACGGTAAAGGACTTCATTACGACAGTCTGGAATGCTTATGTCAATATCATTCGTACAGTCGCAACAACAATCTTTAACGCGGTTCGAACAGCTTTTACGAATGTCTGGAATACGACGCGAAACATCTTTAACACAGTACGTAACTTCATTTCAAATCTCTGGACGAATCTGTTTAACATTATCCGTACATCCGCAAACAATATTTTTAATGCCGTACGATCAGCGTTTAATTTTGTTCTCAACACAACTCGATCAATATTCAATTCTGTGTGGAATTTTATAAAACGAGTGTGGAACAGCATCTATACGACAATAAGGACATTTGTGCAAAATACGGTAAATCGGATACGTCAGCATTGGGAGATGGCCAGAAATAATACGATGGGTATTTTCAATGCCGTTCTCGCTTTCATTAGAAGGGTATGGACTAGTATCTTCAATGCCATTCGTGACCGTGTGCTTTCAATATTCAATCGCATTCGAGACACGTTCAATTCTGCAAGAGAGACGATATCGAGCATCTTTAATAACGTCTGGACATTCATTCGATCTATATGGACACGTATTTATGAAAATATCGCGTCTCGCGTAACTCGGATTCGAGATAACATCCGCAACGGCTTCGACACCGCAAGGAAGTGGGTAAGCGACATTGTATCCAACATGTGGACGAATGTTAGGAATACATTTGACGACATCGTATCTGCAGCAAGAGACTTACCTGGTAGAATTGGTACGGGGATTAAAAACATGGCCAACAAAGTTAAGGAAGGCATTAGTTCAGTTAGTAACCGAATGCTAGAGGGTTTAGCTGTAGGTGTTAACGGCGTTATCCGTGGCGTAAATTGGGTGCTTGATAAGATCGGAGTAAGCACTAGATTGCCAGAATGGAAGCCGAACTACGCGAGTGCATCAGGTGGAGGCAATAGAGGACGTCAGCTAAACAACAGCGAGATTCCACAATACGCTAAAGGTACAGGAGGACACCCCGGCGGTCTTGCGATGGTCGGTGATGGTGGCATGGAGGAATTGATTCAGTTCCCGAATGGTCGCTTAGCGATGTCACCTAATACAAATACGCTAGTCAACATGCCAAGAGGTACCGCTGTAATGAGTGGTCCAGATACGAAAAGCTTTTTAAGCTCATTACCTCACTATAACAATGGCGTCGGTAAATTTGTATCTGGCGCGATTGATTGGACAAAGGACATGGGCGGTCGTGCTGTAGGCGCTGTGAAAAACGGTGTTGGTGCCCTAAAAGACAAAGCAATGGACGTATGGGACTGGATGGCAGGAGGTGCTAAGAACCTCATGAACAAAGTATTGGATACAATGGGCGTTGTCGCTCCTAGTTTCCCTGGTGGCATGGGTGAGATGTCAAAAGGGGCTTTTGGTTATGCCAAGAATAAGGTCATTGATTATGTGAAAGGCTTACTACCTGACTTTAGCGCAGGTGGTGGAGGCAATGGTCCGGGTTGGCCGTCTCCATTTAGAAAGTCGTCATCCTTTAACCCGGCTAGACGTCATCCTATAACGGGTAGAATCCAGCCCCACAACGGTGATGACTGGGCGGCGCCGAGCGGTACGCCAATCCCATCACAATCCGCTGGTCGAGTCACAAAAAGCGGATGGGGTACAGGTTATGGAAACGTCATCTATGTACAATCAGGCGGTGGATTAGAATATCGATATGCTCACAATAGCCGTAACCTCGTATCTGTTGGCGATATCGTCAGACCGGGACAAACGATTGGACTTGTAGGTTCAACTGGTGACAGTACAGGGCCGCACGTACACTATGAGGTGCGACGTAACGGTAGGCCGCTTAACCCTTCTGGCTTTGCGGATGGTGGTATTGTAGACATGGCTCAGTTAGCTTGGATTGCGGAAGGTGGATGGGCAGAGTCGGTTATCTCTCACGATCCAGCGAAGCGCGTAAGACAAAAAGCAATCTGGAAAGAGACGGGTGATAACCTTGGCTTCACAGACAACGACAGCAAAGTGGTTAGCTTGTTACAACAGCTTAATCAGTTAGTTGGACAAGGCTTCGAAGGGATGCCTGATGAGCTTGTCTTAAACGTGGATAGCCGACCGATGGCAAGAACGTTACTCAAGCCATTGAATCAGATGCAAGCGGATATGGCTGCAAATAAAATCATTATGAAGGGAGGGGGAAGACGTTGATTGTTACAGTAGAAAGGCTAGACGGTACGAAATACGTGTTGGATGAGGAACTAGGATTGATATGCTCTGATTTCATCGTAGATTCTCCCTCCCCGGTAACAGAAACCTCTACAAGACCGGGTGTAGATGGTTATGCCGATCTAGGCACAACATACGAAGGGCGTACGCTGTACGCTCGCTTTTACTTAACCGGCGTTAATAACTATCATTATGCAATGCTTCGCTCACAGGTGTTTCGCATTTTCGACAGCCGAGAGGAATTTATTGTTTATACAAGTGAGGAATCTAGAAAGAGGTGGCGTGTTAAATGCGCTGCTTCTTTTCCTGTTAATCGAATTGCGGGCCCGGTTGGAGAGTTTGAAGTACCGTTCATATCGAAAAGCCCCTATGCAGAGTCGCTAGGGACGCTAAGAAACGACTTTACCTTTCGTGAGGATGTATGGGCATTCGGGCAGAATATACCACTTGGCGTGCCTCTCTCGTACGAATTTACGCAACGACGATTTAGCGTATGGAACCTGGGTGACACAGATGTGGATGGACGTCATGATTACCTACGCATTTATTACAAAGGCGCAAGCAACAACCTCACGATTACAAATCGGACAACAGGAGAGGTATGGCGATACAACGGATCAAGCAATACAAATGACACCATTGTTTTAGATGGTGTTTTTTCGCGTAAAAACGGGTCATCTATATTCGGACAAACAAACCGCAATGTCATGACATTGGCGGTAGGAGAAAACATTTTCGAAATAACAGGTACAAGCGGAGCCTTTACGATTGAATTCGACCTCCGCTTTTTGTACTTCTAGGAGGGATTGCATGTCAGGTATTAATGATCAGGTAGGCCCACGGCTTTATCAAACGCTTGAAGATATAACGGGATTGCATAAGGAGTCAAAGGAAGCGCGTGAGCGTTCGCAGAAAGCAGAAGATAAAGCGGCTTCCGCAGATTGGAAAAGCGAAATTACGCAGAAACGTCTATTTGAAGCAGTGGACGGGCAAGAGCAATTAGACGAAACCAAAATGATTCGCGTGGATGTAGAAGACGGTAAAGTTTACCCAAATGCATCCGCTAAATTGGACGCGGTACAGCAACGGACTACCGCGCAGTTGGCACAAACAGCACTACACTCGGTTGGTGGTGATAAAGTTGTTTCTATGGCTGTTTATAAACGTTTAATTCCAGAAAATGATGATAAAGGTCGGTTGGAAAGAGCTTTGATTGACATAGCTCCAGGTGATACACTCGTACTTGGCGATAAAGAATACTACACAGGATCAACAATTAAGTGTGAGAAGCATGTGAATCTGTTGGGATTTAAAACAAAAATTAAACCTACTACAGATGGACAAGATGTATTGCTTCAGTTTGACAAAATTGATGGACTAATAATTAACGGTCTTGATTTCGATCAGGAAAATCGTGGGCGAACATCATTAGCATTGAATGAGTGTACAAACTTCTCGATTATTTATTGCTCGTTTACTGGGTATAGCAAAGATTTCGGACACGGCACGACCGATAGTGGCGTGAGATTGCATAACTGTATTAACGGAAAGTTAATTGGGCTCGATTTTGAAAATCACGGTTTTCAATACGGAGTCGGAGTTAATGAATTGAACCGATGCATTACCATTCAAGGCGAGAAGAGTGATGGCACGTTAATATCTGATTGTAGCTTCAATAAAGTAAATCAAGCTATTGTTATTTCGCACGGAAACCATATCGTGGTTTCCAGCTTTTTTAAAGATGTTCGAGATAACTCACTATACTTCTTATCTACAGTAGATAGTGTTCTTGTAACAGCGTGTCAATTTGACGATCGGTATGATGAAAGTATAGTACTGTCAGGTGGATCGTATATCATAGCAAACAACCGCTTTGCTAATGTCCCAAATAAATTGGTTGCGATTGCAGGAAATACTAAAAGTATAACTTTCTGCAATAACGACTGCGATAACAGCAGTATTGATAGAGGTCAATTCATTGTTTATCGAAATATGGATGACGTAGTTGGTAACTTGTTTATTTATCAAAATGGATTTTTGCAACCTATAAACGCTAACAATCACGAATATTTCGGTATCGGTTCAGTTAAAAACTTCAAATTTTACGATAATGACGTTGAAGTGTTTACAGCCGCTTATCAAAGGATGATTTATTTCAATGGTAAAGAAGCGGTAGGCTTTGTTGATCGCAACAGATTTAGAGGGACTTCGGCGCAAGGCGTGTCGGTTGAGATTAATATCAATAAGGTTGAAAACCCAGTAGTCGTGTTCGGAGATAATGAACAACGTGCCTGTCGTGCAAATGCAAGGGGCTTAATAATTAGAGGGAATAACCAGCTACAGTTTTTAAGTAACACACCGTATGTATTAGGACGTGTTCAAAATAGCGAGTTTTGGGCTGATTCAGTACCAACAACCGGGACGTGGAAAACTGGCGATGTTTGTAAAAATACGAATCCTGATAGTGGTGGAATTGAAAAATGGGTATGCGCCGCTAGTGGGACACCCGGTACCTGGGTGCCTGTACAATTGGGTGTGAGACGTAGTATCGGTTTTACACCAAACTATGTGGGGCAAAAGGCTATTGTTAACGGGGTTTCTTATACGGCGGTTGGACTAGGATCTCAAGATGATTGGCAAAGAGATACAAATGCTCAAGGGTTTTACACTCAACAGCATTATATTGTTCTTATTAACCGATTTGAAGCTATAGAAGCCAGATTAAATAGAGGTGGTATTTAATGATTATAGGTTTGGAAATACCCTATTATGAGCTAAACAATGGTCTTCTGGCACGCAGGGCTTTTGCGAGGATCGATACGTTTCAAGGGAATCGTAACAGCATGGCAATTGATGTGAAAGTTTACGCGAATCAATCGCAGGCAGAATTGGGAGCGCCCTATATTGATTCTTTTATTGTTGACATCCCGTATGAAGGTGGAGATGTTTTTGAACAAGGCTATGAATTTTTAAAGACAATAGACCGTTTTGAGGATGCAAAAGACGTTGTTTCAGAGGAGTAGGACGCTACTGTCTGGTAATTGTCGAATAATATCAAGCACAAATGTTCGTCTATTTGTTGAATGGAAAAACGTGGTATGATAGCCTAGGAGTAGGTAGGAAAGGGTAGCTCCCTGACCGTCAGCGCACCCAGATGCGCACCTGCTCTATTTTTATTGGCAGGTGTTGTCTAAAGCGCAATACATTCCGCTGGGGGAATAAAAAATGAATAACGTAGCAAGAATGGAAGTCAACGCGCAAGAGTATTTGTTGTCTGAAATGGTTGCACTTGTGTATGATCTTGTGCCAGGGATTGATGTGGACAAGCTTAGAAACAAAGTGTCATTTATTGTATCCAAGTACCATGTAAAACAGTCTCGAGCCCAACAAGTCGAGTCAGACTTACCTAAAAAGGTTGAGATGTTCCTTTCAGCCAAGAAGCTTGAGAACAGAAGCAAAGAGACCATAAAAGGTTACGGCATTGATCTCAGGCTCTTTTGTAAGCACATGGATCATCATAACAAACAGACTGAGCATATTACGAGTGCGGACATTAGAACGTACCTTTCCAGCTACGAAAATCGAAAAATGAGCACAATTGGGAAAAAGCTATCGGTGTTAAAGTCATTCTTTGGATGGCTTGTCGCCGAAGAGTTTATTCAGCGTGATCCAACTTTGAAAATAAATCCACCTAAGACTGAAAAACGCATGCCGAAAGCGTTGACGATAGAAGAATTAGAACTAATGAGGGAATCGTGTAAAACGATACGACAACGAGCCTTTTTAGAGGTGTTTTACGCCACTGGTTGTCGTTTGTCAGAGATACACTCTCTTGATCGATCTGATATCAATGCACAAAACATGAGTAGCAACGTTGTCGGGAAAGGTGATAAAGAGCGAGAGGTTTACTTGTCGTTCAAAGCCATGTACCACCTTAACAAGTATCTAAAATCGCGAAATGATGATTGTCCTGCATTGATGGTTACGCAGCGGTCGCCGATCAGACGTATGGATAAAAAGACCATCCAAGATGAGATCAAAAAAATAGCAAAGAATTGTGATCTTGATCATAAAGTTTCGTGTCACGTGCTAAGGCATACATTCGCGACTTTGACTTTAAATAATGGTGCAAAGTTAGAAGCGGTTCAAGAAATCCTTGGACATAGCAATCCGCAAACAACATTGCGATATGCTCACATAACAAAGGAATACAAGCAAGAACAATATAGAAAGCACTTAGTGCAATGAAGCATCTCGATTGGGGTGCTTTTTTCATTGAAAGGAGGGTCTATGAAAAAACCTGATCCAATTATTATCCAAACTATGTCCGGTGTATTTGAACCACTCACAGGCACCTTTGCCGAGGCAGCGCGAGAAACCGACGATGGCGAGAAATCTTTCTCATTCAGCATCCAAAAGGATGAGAGTAATGCTCATTTATTTGATCTCCTCTTGCCAAAAGAAGCGATCATATTCGAGAACGAGCGCTATGTCATTGATCCATACGACCACGATCCACTCGGCACCACTGTCGTAAAGTCTATAGAGGCGCGTCATGAGATATTTGATATCTTAAAAGCTGAGTATCAAACAACCGAAACAACAGGCGCCTTGCGTATCAGACGAGCGCTTGATCTTGCTTTAGCAAACACAGGTGTCACATATACCTTTGTCGGTGCAGACTTGCCTAGTGAAGACTTTGAAAACTTCGGCCGCGCTTCGGCGCTTGAAATGATGCAACAGATTATGGATCGTTTTGGTGTCCATTACCGAATAAGCGGCAGACATTTAACGATAGCGGTTGAAATTGCGCGCTACACCGATGGTCAATTCCGTCACGGTCACAACCTTAAATCGATTCGTGAGCATCAAGACGGATCTGATATCATCACGTACATCGAAGGTTGGGGGCGAATGAATGAGGAGACTGACCAACCGATTGTTAAAACGATATACGAGTCTGAACATAGCGGACGGTATACCGATCACGAAACTGGTAATAAGCGCTTGTATAAAGCATTCTTTCAGGATGACCGCTTTACCACCCAAGCTGGTATTGATGCAGAGGCGGCGCGTAGAGCAAGTGGACTGCCGCACTATCACTTAGAAGTGGAATACGAGGAATTAGTAGAGAATGGTCTTAAGCTACATGACTTTCAATTAGGGGACTATATTTGGGCCATACATGAAAAGATGCAGCTCGATATTCAAGCGAAGATCATTTCCGTCGAGCGCTATCCATATGAAAACAGAAGTCCCGTTGTCGAACTGGGCTCTTTTCGTCGTGACATCACAGACAAAATCAATGGTCTTGAACAGAATAACAAACGCATCGATGTGTTGAATGCATCTGTTGCGGTCGCTAGGCAAGAGTCAATCAACGCTAATGAAGTAGCAAAGGCTGCTCAACAAGCAGTTAGTGGAAACAGTCAAGATTTATCAAATCATATTAACGATATGACACGACATGTAACGCTCGAGCAAGTTCGTAGATGGGATAGCAACCCTTCATCTAGCGATGTGGAAGCGGATATTAGAGCGGTACGCGATGATTTGAACAAGGTTGATGAAAAAGTAGCTTCTGCACAGCAAGAAGCTAGTGATGCTTTAAATCAAGCCAATAACCGCAATAGGTCAAGAGCCTTATTCATAGGTGACGGTACTCAAACGGTTTTTACATTGCCTTTTTCTTATGATATTGGCATGAACCAATTAGACGTGTATGTAGGCTATACGAAGCGTATAAGTGGAACTCCTGCTGACTTATTGCCCGTTGGATTCATACCGGATTATAACGAAACAAGCACAACGCAAATTAGTTTTACTGATGCACCACCGATAAATGCACCAATTGAAATCTTAATAAAGGAGGTGTTGTCTTGAGGAAAGTGCCTGAAGAATTAACCCATCAGGAGAAAGCGGATCAAGCAATGGAAATGGCAAAAGCAATGGGTGCTAATCCACCTTGGAACTCTTTGGCCCTACAAAATAACTACCGCAATTTAGATGGTCACACTTTAAAAGTAGCTAAATTCAATCCGAATGTAATTCGTTTTCAAGGAGCCGTTCGCTCGGGTTTACTATCAGCGAATACGGTCATTACAGTCTTGCCGCAAGGATTTAGACCAATAACGCCAAAAATGCTTGTAGTAGGGCTGGATGGACTTACAGGAGGGTTGTTGGGTTTAGTGTCAGGTAGTGCAATCCTAGATATCTCAACTGACGGGCAGGTGAGGTTAAGAAATGCGTTAGTAGCATCAAACCTCATCTTTTATGGAGTGACATTGGATCTAACATGAAAACGGGGAGCCGATACTCCCCTACGCCTTACACAAGGAAAAGGCGGTACTTATTTATAGCACAAAACACAAGGGAGTAAACGAGCCAAAACTCCTGATAAATATGGCACATGAGAGGAGGGAAGGCGATGGAGGAGAACAAGATGATCAAATATGACACCATGCTAGACACACTGTCAATAGTCTTAACATTCTATATGGGCGTCACAGGGATTTTCTTTATTTTCTCGGATCGAGGGTTGTTTTATCAATCTGAAACTTACAAAGTGATGGCAACATTAATACCGCAGTACGGATGGGGAATATTATTTCTCGCGGCCGCTGTGGTTTTATCAATTGCGGTAGTCGCTGAAACCAAATATCAATATTTATTGTTTATTGCAGGAGGGTTAATGACAACCATCTTGCTATTTTTATATGCATTAGCCTCATTTGATGCAGGTACACCGAGCGTATTGCCTTATCGCTATTTAGCTATGAGTTTATTTAGTGCGGCTATCGCTGTCTTGGGAGGAATAGCATGGAGAACAACACGCCGATTACAAGAGCCGAAGTAAAGGTTGAGATTCAAAAGCAGTTGGCTCCTGTAGTAAAAAAAATGGATGATATGAAGGACGATCACCATAAGTTGCATATATTGTTTTCTGAGCAAAAGGGTGTTCTGATACAGATTGCAGAGAATACAAAAGGATTTAAAGACGCGGTAAATGGTGTTAAAGACAGCGTAAATAAGGTCGATGATCGACTTGGTGTTGTGGAATCAGAATACGAGTTGAAGAGGGAAAATCAAAAAGGGAAGTGGGAGCTACTTAAAATTGTGTTTGGCGCTGGTGGTATTTTTACTGTCATCATATTAGCCATCATACAGCTTTTAGGGGGATTCCCAACGACGTAAGCCATCCTGTGAGACTCGGGGTGGCTATTTATTATGAGGAGGAATTTATATGCAGGAAGTTTTATTGTTCGCTACAGTGCTTGCACCTATCGTGTTAGCACTTATTGAGTTGGTTAAAAAGACGTTCAAGGTGAAGGTAAATCTTTTGCCTTTAATTGCGTTGGTTATCGGTCTATCGATCGGTGCGGCGGCAACGCCTTTTACTGACATGGAATTAACATTAAGGTTATGGGCTGGTGGTTTTGCAGGTCTATCAGCAACAGGGTTATTCGAACTTGTAAAACATCGTGATGGACAAACTAAGGAGGGGAAATAATTATGGCTAAAGTTGCAATGTGTGCAGGACACGGAGGTAATGGATCGACAGCAGGTAAAAGAACACCAGCGGGTGAGTACGAATGGAACTTTAACAATAAGGTAGTACTTGCCGCAATTGCTGTCCTTAGAGCGTCAGGTCATGAGGTATTACGCTTAGATGATCCGACGGGTAAAACAGATGTATCGCTAAAAACACGTACAGACCGCGCTAATTCATGGGGCGCTGATATTTATATCTCTGTCCATCATAACGCTTTGGGCTCTAGGTGGAGAGATGAGGAGACCGGTATTGAAACCTTTACCCAAAATGGCAATCACCCAGACGCTGAAAGGTTAGCGGCGGCTGTACACCCTCTATATGTTAAAGCAATGGGATTGCGTGATCGTGGGGTTAAAAAGGCGAATCTGCATATCACAAGAGAGACGAGGATGCCTGCAATACTAACAGAGGGCGGGTTCATGGACTCTCGCCACGATGTGGCTGTTATGCGTGATGATGACAAATTGAAAGCGCAAGGCGAGGCAATTGCTAAAGGGGCGATTGCTTATTTAGGTGGAGAAGTGACGATTCCGAACGATACAAAGACAGGTGGGGTAATTGTTGATAATAGACCTGCTCCTAAACCATCGAAGAAATCCATCGCTCAAATGGCTGATGAAGTAATCGCTCAAAAGCATGGTAACGGGCACGAAAACCGACGTAAATCATTAGGTATCAGTGTAGCTGAATACGAGAAGGTGAGAGCGGAAGTCAACCGGAAATCAGGTCTAGGATCATCAAAGCCAGCACCAGCCAAGCCTAAAAAAAGCATTGCTCAAATGGCTACGGAAGTCATCAACAACCAACATGGCAATGGTCATGATAACCGTAGAAGATCCTTGGGAATTTCTCAGGCAGAATACGAGAAAGTGCGAGCTGAGGTTAACCGTCGTGCAGGTGGCGGAACAAAGAGTCCTGTTAAATCCGTTGACCAGATGGCTAGAGAGGTGATAGCAGGCAAGCATGGTAATGGACATGAGGCGCGTAGGAAGTCATTAGGTATCTCACAGGCGCAGTATAATCAAGTTAGAGCAAGAGTAAATCAGTTGGGATAAACAAAAAAGCCCCGCTTCGGCGGGGTTAAACAAATTCACTATTATACAGCTATCTTAAGACGTTATAAAAAACTATACATATATCTCGATATAAGATATAATATATATAATAAAGATAACTTGCGATGGATAAGGCTGGGTTCCCGAATGGGAGTATGTGGTTAACCACTTAGAATTCCTTTGCCCCTGAGGTTATCTTTTTTTCATGCCCTCTTTTAATTTATCATATATATACTCAGGGTCTGCTTCAATTTCTTTATAAATTAAATCGATTGTTCTCTGTGAGTATCTGTATATCACTTGTTTCCCCGATTCCCCAGATTGAAATTGAAAGCAATAAGCCTCATCTGATTTTAATTCGAAATAATCCACGAATAACAAGAATACATGCATATTAATTCCAAATTCAATTTCGCTTTTACCTAATCTCTTTTTTAACGAATTAATACAATTTTTTGCACTATGAGGATGTGTTTTATTTGGATCTTTTATTTCTCTTAATACCTTAATTTTCACATCCGAATTATTATCGATGCCAACGAATGAAGTTGCTTTACTCTTATCTTTTACTAAAAAATGTTGATGCTCTATAACTATGGCAAATTTACCATGAGCGTTAGATTTCTTGCTAAGATAACTAATCTCTTCATTTACATCAATTATTTTCTTCGCAATTTCTTCTGGATATTTAGCGATTATCTTGCTATTATCAATCGCTTCCATTGAGACATTTAGTGTAAGGAAATTTTGAGGAATTAGAGTTGTTACATCAAAATTATGAAATTCACTTAATTTCTCGGAAAAGTTAATTACGCATGATTGAAACAAGGGAATATAAACCATTTCATATTCTTCTGTTATAAAGTGAGTGCTCGTATTACGTAGCTCAATTATCTTTTCTAAATTTTTTCTTAAGGGGTCTTTGTCGTTGGTAAATATTTGTTTAACGGCATACTCTAACGAAATTGTTCTATCGCTCTCTTTGTAGTAAATGCTATTTTCTCCAAATTTTTTTATAAGGTGTGATTTCAACATTAGTTCCCAAGCGTTACAGATAAAAAAGGCGAATCCCTCAACTCTGTATTGTATGGTGGGTTTATTGTAGATTTCAATTCCTAGTATAAATGCTTCGTGACTTTTATCTAATAATCTGTCCGCAATTGGTTTTTCAGTTGCCAAAATACCCACGCCTTTTCTAAAAGATTGTAATTTTTATTATACTTTATATATACAAAGGATTCATTAAACATTTATATATTGTTATAAATATAAACACAAAAACCCCGCTTCTCAGCGAGGTCTCAAGGGGGTTATTAAATATCATTACATCATTTTCCATTTTCTCTTAAATAAACTGTATAGTTCTCATCTTCACCTTTATTAGTTAGGTCATGAGAACTGTTTGTTGAACTATCAATTATTTTTATAATTATTTTTAATGAAATGAATGCAATCACTAATAAGAAAGATTCAACAATAGTTATTGTAGTAAATTCATGTATAAAATCAGGAGGTAAATCAGGTGGGGGAGAGTTAAATCTATAAATTTTGTCCACGATAAATAGAATGCTGTGAACTATAACTAATCCCAACCAAATACGGAAGATATTCTTACTTAAGTTTAAATTTATCTTTGATACTGAATAAAATTTAGGTGTATTATTTTTAATTATTAAGGATTTGTAGAGCGGACCTAAAACATCATCCTCAAATAAATCGACTTGTCTCTCCCAGTTATCTTGCCAGGTTTTACTACCCTCATTGACCTTCCACCAACTGTAAGCAAAGACCGATCCTATACAACTAAGAATAACGACATATATACTTGATGACATATCTCTTTCTGAGGATACAAGTAAAAAGTAGCCAGCAAATGTCGCAGCAAGAAAAGTCCAAAAATAAGTCGCTCTTTTCCAATACAGTTCTATTTCAAATTTTCTAATATCCAAAGCATAATTAAGAGCCATCATTTTTCTCTTTTTATCAAATTTATCTAGATAATCATCTTGATTAATAGTTGTACTTTTACTTTTATCGTTCTCATTCAATTAAAATCACCTCTTATTTAGATAACTATAGTATATATCGGTAATTAATTCATTACTAAACAGTTGTTAAAGGTTTATCGTTACTTGTGTAGAATAGGATATTTAAGGAGGTTAAGTATGAGAAGAGAATTTGAAGCATTCGCTTATCTATGGTCCATCCATGATGCAATTATTGATCGGTACCCTAACGCCAACAATCATTATGGTAACTACAATCAAGTTGTTAACTACGCACTCTACAATTACGGTTTTGCCTTCACTGAGCAACAAAAAAGAGACCTACATCAATCGGTCTCCGTACGCAACGACATTTGTCATTTCCGCCACATAAGCTACGACGACTTAGTAACACTCAAGCGCTTATCCTCATCGCTTATACCCGCTAAGATTTCTTCCCACAGTCGATCCTCGTCTAGATCCTCTAAACGTATCTCAAAAGCCTCGTCGAAAGGGCATTTATTCATTTAGCCTGCCCATATAATACAACAAATTCCTTTTTATATCTTTTTTTAGTGTCGACCTTGTCCCTCCAACCATGCCTGTGCGTCCTTTACACCAGTACTGCCAATTTAAATACAGATTATCCACTTGGCTTGGTTCTTCCTCAACTTTAATGTTCGCTTGTTTGAAGTAGTGTCTCTTAGCGAATTGGTCATCTGCAATCAGTTTAAGTATCTGCTGGTGTAGATCGGGTGAGCGGTCATATATGTTGTGTAAATACTCTCTTGTTAGTCGATTGATAATGTATGAGCGTATACTTATTTCTGGTCGATCTTCTACGGTTAACGGATCCCAACCAAAAGGATTTTCAGGTAGTTCCATTTCAATCATCCTTTCTTAGTTGGATTTATTATATACGAATGTATGTTCTGTGCACAACAAGAAAAAAGAACCAATTAAGGTTCTTTTAAAAATCAATTTGTACATCTACTTCATCGCCAGCGCTTTCAAAATCATCATCATGAGGCGCGCTTATCAAGATTCTAACCCACTCGACTTCGTTAGGATCAGAGTTCTCAAGCATGTAAACGATAGTTCCTTTTTTATTAACTGCACCGATAAATTCGCCGCCGATATGATCAGAACTCATGAAGTCAGGGTCTAATTGTTCGCCAGTATTTGTAGTTATAGTCGCCTGATCCATGTAGAAGTTAACTGTGTCCTCAGAGGAATTTGATACTTCCATATCTATACTAATGATGCCTGTTGGTTCGAAGTCGTAGAAGTCAGCTAATTCAGCAGGCCAATCAACAACTTCGCTCACTGTTACTTGAGGTAAATCAAGAGACATGGAGCCAGTTTCAATTGTTTCTGTTGTGTCATTACGTCCTAGCAGGCGCAAAACACCATCTTCGTTAGTATCGCCAACTTGCATTTCCCAATCGTTATCTGAACCAGTGTCTTCGCTGTCTGTCTCCTCTTCCTCGTCGTCTTGATCCTCTTCTGTTTCATCCTCGGTCGTATCTGTCTCTGCCGATGCTGTTGCTTCATTATCAGCCTCATCTTGGTTATTAGATGACGCGTCATCGGAACCACAAGCAGTCAATGTAACAAGACCAACAGCTAGTAAAAATGATAATTTCTTATTCATGTAATGCCCCCTAATGTATTAAATTGTAAACATTGCTAAATTTAATTTTACTATTTAAAACTTAGAGAACACAAGATAAACTTGAAAAATTATGTAATAAACTACTTGTCCGCAATCATAAGCTAATAGCACGCCAAGCTAAGCTATTAGCTTTTAGTTGTATATCCCCGTCAGGTACTACCGTCAAAACTTCTCTTATTTCTCAGACTCGTTATTACCGCTATGATCGACACTCTCATATAAATCATCTACTTTTACGTTCAAAAGTGCTGCCAACTCAAAAGCTCTTTGTATTCGTGGATGACCTTCTCCGCGCTTCCATTTAGTCACTTGTTCAGTAGTCACGCCTAATTTTTTCGCAATGTATTTCGTTTGCAATCCTCTTTCATCTATCCAAAATCCTATTCTACTCTTCATTTTTCATCACCGTTTATGGATTTCTATATTCAATTAGGATAAACCTTTAAGAATTTAAAGTTATTTTTATTTACTTTTAAGTTCTCATACAAGCAATACCGCTAATATCATGTATCAATCGACAACAGAGGAGTGATCACATGAGTAACAAGTGGGTGCGATCCATTAGTTTTAATAGGACAAATAAAGACGATATATTGCGTCTACAGTTGATCGGAAAGAAATCATTCTCGCGGTTTATAAAGAAATTGTTAGACGATGAGATTAAAAGAAAAGGGCTACTACCATCCGATACTACCCACAGCGCTACACCACAGTCAGAGCACAAGGTACTACCGATTAAAAGGGTCGAGGTGGTAACACCGAAGAAGCCACAAACACCACCTCCATATAATCCGATGCTTAGGTCACAAAGATGATCCTTGAGCTGTTGTTAGGTGGTGCAGCGTGGATTGGGGCAGAGTATCTTAAAGAGGGCCATACCGACAAACAGAGGTTAGACCGGATATTCCGAAAGTGTGGTTTATACATCAAATACAACCAAAAAGAGGATACGCCAAAGCTATTGAGGACGAAGAAAGCGATGGACCATACCGAATATGTGTACCGATTACCTGAAGGTTTGACGTTTTCCGATTTCAAGAAAAAGAAAGAGGCAATCGAAACTAGTTTGAATGGATCCAAGGAAGGATTTAAGTTGGGCAACATTAGAAATATAAATATCGACCAGGGACTAAAACACAATATAAAACGAATTACGAACGGAGAGACATACAAAAAAGAGGTACTGTTAAGCTATGACACTGCTCTAAAAGTTAAGATTTACAATCGACCATTAACGGAACTTTTGCCATATGAAAATAATTGCAAAGGATGGACGGTGCCAATTGGGGTGACCCGAGATAAGGAAATCAAACACGACTTTGATAAGATTATGCACATGGTTGTGGCGGGTACGACAAGGTATGGTAAATCAATTTTTTTAAAGACGGCCATTACAACTCTTGTATCAAATCAACCTGATAATGCCTTATTTACTCTGATCGATCTCAAAGGCGGCCTAACCTTTAGCCGTTACAGCAAATGTCCTCAGATACAAGGTATTGCGAGCGACGCAGAGCAAGCGTTGGAGAGACTGGAAATAATCAACGTACAAATGGATGGGGTAATGGATTATCTAAAGGCTGGTGGCTATGAGAACGTACAAGAGGCAGGTATAAAGGCAAGGCATTTTGTCGTTATTGATGAAGGGGCAGAGTTAGCACCGGGGATCGAGAAGGATAAGGAACTTAGGCAAATTAAAAACCAATGTGAAGTGATTTTATCTAGGATTGCACGAATAGGCGGGGCACTTGGATATCGACTCATATATGCCACGCAAACGCCATACAGTGAGGTGCTAAACCACAATATTAAACAAAACTGTGATGCCAAATTGTGCTTTAAGCTGCAGACTGATAAAGCGAGTGAAGTCGTGCTAGGTGAGGGGATAACGGATGCAGCGCATTTACCCTTTATTAAAGGACGTGGCGTTTACCTAACAGACCGCAAATACATTGTTCAAACACCTATGATCGACAATGATTATATCGAGGGAGTGGTAGAGCATGCGAGTAAAAACAGTCGGATCAGTCAGTGATTTTTTAAATAATAAAGAATGTCCACCTAAACAAACTAAAAAAAGAGCTGCCAGTAGACAGCTAAACATAAAAGTTGGCACTGGATTAGCAGCGGGGGCAACCGCAATTACTATATCCAACACCAAAGCTAAAACAGTTTATGCCAGCGCAACCGAGAGTATGCCAATGGATGCTATGCCTGTTTGGAGTCCGATTGACAGCGCAAAGGAGACTATTGTAGAAGCGTTTATGCCACTTGTTGACGCGATCCAAGCACTATCATACCCTATTGCCCTTGTGATGCTCACAGGCGGCGCTCTAATGTTTATGATCAATCAAAAAGAGCGAGGGGTGGGATTGATACAAAATGCAAGCATAGGCTATATTTTAGTGCAGCTCATGCCAATATTTATGAATCTGTTAGTTGGGATCGGAGGAGCCTTGGCATAAAAAAGAAGCGTCCTCATTCGGCGCTTTTTTTCTTTTTATTAATATTTATTTCGTTTTACTTCTCTATATACATCGAGCGAGCGTCTCATAAAGTCAGCTTCTTCTTTAGAGTACTCATCAATTCTGTGTGGTATATGAATGATACCGAGCAGAAAATCAGATGACACATTGAATAGCTCGCAAAACTTAACAAGAGTAGCGTAATCCATCTGTCTTTTATCCTGCTCATAATTAGCATAGGTAACTTTATGGATGCCTAACTTATCCGCTACCTCATATTGGTACAGGTTATGTCGTTTTCGTATGTAGGCTAGTCGTTCGCCAAATGTTTCCATATAGATGCCCTCCGCCCCTAGAATATATCGGGACGGTTTTACAGTCTGTTAATAATCCGTTTCGTGTTTAAATTTTAAATAAAAATCCACTTTATTTTTCTATTTGACGAACAAGTGTTTTGTGATATTATAAAAGTACCAAATTTATTTCCCAATGTAAGTTCCGCTTTTTATAAGTTTTTTATTAAAAAAACAACACTTCTAACATGTTTCGACATTTTTTATATAAAATCTCGTTTATAATTTTCCCAATATCGAATTTAAGAAGAATATTGTAGAATAAAAGGAAGCGAATCTATATGCGATTAACTTACAGAAAATAAAAATTCTTTAAAATTGTAAGTGGGGTGAATAGAATGACTGTGAAAACCAAAGCCACATTAGAGTCTGCTTTGTATTTACATGAAATAGTAAAAGGGTACATGAACGAAAAGAATATTGCCCAAGTGGACATATCAAACGCAATAGATCTTCCACAAGTCTACATATCTAGATTTTTGAAAGCTGCTGGTAAAAATGATTTAGAGTTTGCAACAGTTATAGCAATTGTCCGTTTCTTGGCACCTAGTAATTTCCTTGAAATAATGGACAATTATTGTATCAAACTTGAAAAGCCATTGGGAATAATGAATGCGCTTGAATTCGCATCTAATTATAAACGTGCGGATTTAACAGACAATCTAATCGCAATGCACAGTGATAAAAAAGGCGAGATTAAAGATTGGTTAGATGTATATGATTTAAATAGAAGAAAACCCCATATGACAACATCAGAAATTGTTGAGAGTTGCAAGAGTCTTTATGGAAAAGTATCTTCAATAGAAATGAAAATCAAGCTAGATTTAATAGAGACTGTCTCTACCTATAGAAATGATTATAGGATCTTATTACAGATGGCTGATCGATTAGAACCGAAGTTGGATAAGGTTAGAGGTAGTTTTATTAAAGATTCATTTAAGGTTAAACTGTACGTTTTTTTTGCTAATGCTCACCTCTATTTTAACAATAACGTAGATAAGGCAAGGTATTACGCAGATTTTGTGATAAATAGTAATGTAGCCCCTCTTTACTTAGTTGCTTCTGCACATTTAACTACCGGTCATTCTCACATGTTTACAGATCGTGATAAGAGTATTAAACAAATTGATAGAGCTGCACTATTGTTTAAAGGATCACATCACGATTCCTTCTCTGAAGAGTTAAAAACGAATGATATTCCGTTTGTCTTAAATTATCATAAAATAATTATCGAAACTCCTCTAAAGGGCGAGGAACTAGCTCATCAATATATTGTAAGAGGAGAGTTAGATAAAGCTAGTGAAGTATTAAATGAAACCGGGAATGATAATCCTTTTACTTCATTATATAAAGGGATGGTAACCAAAGACATACAACACCTATTGAACGGGCACGCGCAAATTGTGAAAATGGGAATGTTGTTCTATAAAACAATATTTGAACGGGAAATAAATAATTTACTTAATGAAAGGAGGTGATTTGATGAAGAAATTAAAAGGAATGGTGGCTATCGTAGTTGTATTAGCAACGGTTTTAATTCCGACGGTTAATGATCAATACGAACTAGTTAAAGTCGATGAAAAAGTTGAAAAGCGTGGCGGTCCATCACACCCAATTATTGATACTTAAGATATTACAATTAATAGCAGGCGTCATTAGACGCCTTGTTGACATATGGTTGAGAACTTATCTTAATCGTATGTGAGCACGTTGAGCAGTTGGACAAGTGAAACAAATAAAAGGTATATCGTGATAAAACAATAAATGACAGGGCGGATCGGAGTGTTACAGATGAGAACTACTATTGAGAGTTATGATGTTCCAAGGGGAGTTGTGATTGCTACAGATGATGTTTTAATTATAGGAAAAGGAAATAAAACCAGTCAAACTAATAGAAAGAAAGACTGGTTTTGACCACATGACCACGTTACGACCACGCAGTTTAAATCATAATGTTGTATTGGCATACAAAAAGAATCAAATAATTGATAGTGGGAGTCCTTAATACATAACAGGCAGGATCAAAAATATTCAATTGGTAACAAATAGAATCATCAAGGTACAAAATGTTAACTCAATACAAATCATGTGGAGTGTGTGGCGGTTTTAACATTGATTTAACAGGATGTTACGTGAGCTATTAAAAAAAGAAAGACAAACAGAATGAAAAAAGAGAGCTTCCTCATAAGGTAGCTCTCTTTTTTACATCGTTAAGTAGAAAGAGGGGACAACTGCATTTACGTACAGTGTAGTAGGAAATAATCGTTTTAAAACGGTTCAAAACCCTAAACGATAGTACATAAAAGACACCCGCTCATTTGAGCGGGTGTAAATAATTTCGTTATTCTGTTGTTTCAACAACACGTTCGAAAGAGCTATCTCCATAAGTAAATTCTTTTAACGTTACTGGCTCACCTGGGTATAAGATTTCAAAACCAATTACTGCATCAACAGTAGCGCCTGGTTTAACGTTTGTATCGCCCATTTCAACTAATTCCGTTTTGTAGTCTTCAGGATATAGGCCATTTGAACCCATTAACGTTTCCACAGTCGTGTCTGTTTCTTGTTCAGCGGTAATGCCTTGGGATATCCAAGGGCTTACTGCATCTTCACTATTATTCGTAAAGGTTAATTCAACTGCCAAGATTTGTGTACTTGCATCATATTGGCTATCTAATTGCTCAATTTCTTTAATTTCATAGACAAATTCGCCGGTATCGAGTGTAGTGTCATTGGTTGCGCTATCATTTTCTTCTTGTGTATCTTCTTCAGTTTCGTCAGCATCTTCAGTGCTCTCGTCTGAAGTCTCTGTACTGTCCGCAGATGTTTCCTCTACTGGATCCGTTGTTGTTTCTTCGTTTCCATCCCCACATGCACTTAATACAACTAAACTCACTAAAGCGCTAGATAATAAAAGCTTTTTCATAAATAAAACCCCTTTTTATGTAATGAGTCTCTATTATAAAGGTCTTATTTCTGTAGATATATAGCTTCGACATAATTAGACGATCGCCGAATAAATGTTTAAGTTTTCTGTAATTTTGTAGGTGATGAATCTTTAAAAATTTGTTCATACTGATTGATTTTTTATAAAGTTCTTCTCTTTAAGAAGTAGAAAGCGCTCTACTTAAGCGAAGGGGGTTTAAGATGTTAAGCATTCAACAGAATGGAAACAATACGGCAGATGTATACAAAGGATTAACGATTGTAGCTCGATTCATTCGTCAGAAAAATGGGCAAGTTGCTGTAAAGGTTCTAACAGATGGTCATGATGAAATGACGGATAATGAGCAGAAGGCTTTATTAATTGTGAAAGAAAGAATTTAGTAGGAATTATGCTAGGGGAGCTAAAGATAGGAGGAGCATATGCCTGTACTCATGTTTTGCAACAAATGTGGAACACCAAAGAAATTGTCCGAATATGTGTTAAGTCAATATGTAACAAAAGCGCCTCATATTTATTGTGATCAATGCGATTCTACTAATTCAGTTACAGAGGAATTAAGGCAATACGCCTTTCAAGTAAAGGAGAGTGACAACTGGTAACAATGAACATGGTGGCAGGACACGAAGAAAAACAGAGAGTGTTAGTGCTCTCTGTTAAGGTCGACAATGGTTTACAAAGTGGTTATGATAGGACCTGCTTTTGTTAGAATAATGGTGTGTTCATATTGAGCAACATAACTATTTTTTGTTGCGAATGTCCAACCGTCGTTCTTTTGAAATACTTCTTCTTCAGAAGTGGATATAAATGGCTCAAAGGCAATAACCATGCCATCTTTAAGAAGTTCGTCATCCCAAGTGTCGTTGTAATTGTAAATATGATCAGGTGATTCATGAATCGCACGACCAATACCGTGTCCGGTCAAATTTTTTATGACTGTAAAACCGTTTGCTTGAGCTGTTTGATTGACGATTTTACCTAATCTGCTTTTCTTGGAACCAGGGACCGCTTTTTTTAACCCTTCTTCAAATGCCTGCTTAGCTACGCTACATAGTTTCTCTAACTGTTTGTTGCCTCTTCCAACTACAAACGATATTCCTGTGTCTGCAAAATAGCCGTTTTTCGATCCAGACACATCAATGTTAACCAAATCTCCTTCACGAATAACGCGGCTACCAGGTATGCCATGCGCCACTTCATCGTTGACGCTGATACACGTAAAGCCAGGAAATTGATATTCACTTTTCGGTGCCGAAACAGCACCTTCCTTTTCAAAGTAAGTGCCAGCAAGTCGATCGAGCTCTTTCGTTGAAATTCCGGGAATTGTTTGATGAACAAGCTCGTCTCTTATAGAGGCGACAATGCGGCCTATCTCTTTTAATCCGTTAAAATCTTCTTCTGTTTTTGCGATCATTTAATGTCATCACCTAATTTTAGAATATATCACGTAAATCGTTCATGTAAATTCTATCATAAAAGGAGGCTCTATACTGTTTAGAGTATAGAGATAACGCGCTAAAAAAAGAACCTTACAAAAAGGTTCAGCAGTTAGTAACGGTTTGTTCGAAGTAATTGAGCTTTTTGTGCTTCAAATTCTTCTAGTGTAATGGCTTCCATATCAAGTAATTCTTTTAGCTTCAGTTTGACAAAAATATTTACCTGTCCCTTTCATTGTGCTCTTGACATCAATTTGTCCAGTTTATTAAGATCAACACATTGATTTGAAGTCGCACTATTTCAAAAACTGGAGGGGGAAATGACAAAGAAGCGTAGGCTAGCTAGAGTATTTGCCCAAGATGGAAAGTCTTTAACATTGGCTTTAGACGGTTCTTATTTTTCGTCAAAAATAGAAGGGATTGACAAGGTAATTCCACTCATTCCTACGTTCGTTAAACATGGACTTGATGCAGTCCTCGCTACATACGGAATGGTCAAACGTTATCCAGACGCATTTCAAGATGTTGGGATGATGTTGAGAGCAGATATGTCAACAAATGTATTTGATGCTTCTGTTCCTGATACAACCACTGTATTAAGTGTTAAAGAGGCACTGCGTCTTAGTGCAGATGGAGTAATTGTCATGACGTTTCCAGGTGCTCATAATGAAAAGCATACGCATCAAGCTGTGCGAGAATTAGCGAGTCAAGCAGATGAATGGAACGTTCCCTTGATAGTGGAGTCACTGCCATATGGGTATGCAGTAACAACGGAATCTTCGAACCATGCACCTATTCTTGCAGCTGCGGCAAATATGGCGGTTGAGTTAGGGGCGGATGTAATTAAAACCCGCTATTCAGGTGAACTGGATGATCGGCTAATTGCTCAATATGCCAAAGTTCCGGTGCTTGCCTTAGGCGGACCAAAAACAGATGATGTGAAGGCATATTTATCATTTGTCAACCACTGTTTGGCAAACGGTGCCAAGGGTGTAGCGGTCGGACGAAACATTGTTCAAAATAAGTCTCCTGTTGCCATGGTGGCAGCGCTAAATGCGCTTATTCATAAAAGAGATTCAGTAGAGAGTGCGTACCAGCTATATCAAACCATGTACTTAGAAACCATGTAGTCGTTATCATAACGTTTTAAGGAGGATAATGATGAAATATGTATTGGGCATTGATAATGGCGGTACGATGACGAAAGCTACGCTGTTCTCATTGAAAGGAGAAGAAGTTGTAACAGCGGTAAGGAAGACAGAGATGTTAACGCCAAGACCTTATCATACAGAGAGAGATTGTGAAGAACTTTGGCAAGCCAATCTTGCTGTTATTCGTGAGGTTCTGACCCGCTCGGCGATAGCAGCTGTTGAACTATTAGGTATTTCTATTACAGGGCATGGGAATGGCTTATACGCTATGAATAAAGCAGGAGAGACGACGTATAACGGAATCATATCTACAGACCAAAGAGCTCAAAAGTACGTTCATCAATGGAGAGCGGACCCTCGCTATGACAAGGAAATCCTACCGAAGACGATGCAATCGGTTTGGGCAGGTCAGCCAGTCGCATTGTTAGCTTGGTTGAAAGAAAACGAAAGAGACGTCTATGCGAAAACAGATTATATTTTCATGGTGAAAGATTACATTCGATATAAGTTGACGGGAGAAGCTTTTTTTGAACAAACCGATGCCTCAGGTACAAGTCTTCTTAATGTTCGTGACCGACGTTATGACAAAGAGCTATTAGCATTTTTCGGGATAGAGGACGCATTGGAGAAATTGCCGCCTTTACGAGGTTCTACAGATTGTTGCGGTACGATTACAGGAGAAGTCGCTGAGCTCACTGGATTACAAGCTGGAACACCGGTTGCTGGTGGGATGTTTGACATTTCCGCTTCTGCTATTGCATCTGGTTTAGTAACGGAAGATCATTTATGTATTGTTGCTGGTACTTGGAGTATTAATGAGTACATTACAAAAAAGCCAGTAGTCGATAAACGTTTATTTATGACGTCTATTTATTGTATGGATGGATACTGGTTAACAACTGAAGCCAGTCCAACCTCAGCGAGTAATTTAGAGTGGTATATCAATCAATGCATGCCGTTGGAAAAAAATGAAGCGGAGGCAAAGAATCAATCGATTTACCCTCTTTGCAATGAGCTTGTTTCTCAAACAGAACCAGAAGAAAGTGAGCTACTGTTTTTGCCATTTTTATTTGGCTCAAATGCAGTATCTCATGCCAGTTCCTGCTTTATTGGACTGTTGAGCTGGCACCAGCGAGCACACCTCTTACGTGCCATTTATGAAGGTGTAGTTTTTAGTCATATGGCGCATGTTGAGCGCTTGCTTCAATTTAGGGAAAAGCCAACGGTCGTTCGGCTTGCAGGTGGAGTAACAAAATCAGATGTTTGGGTTCAACTGTTTGCAGATGTCTTGCAGTTACCGGTAGAGGTTATTAATGTACAAGAGCATGGAACACTTGGAACGGCTATGTGTGCGGCTGTGATGGCTGGTGAATATGAGTCTATTCAACAAGCTTCTGAAGCTATGGTTCAAGTGAAAACAACCATTCAGCCCAATCAAGTAAAAGCCACTATTTACGAACAAAAATTTAAGCGCTACCAAGAGACGGTTGAGAAGATGGCGGATGTTTGGGCGTTAGGAGTAAAACAATGAATCTAGGCTTACAAGGAAAGCATGCCATTGTTACTGGTGGTTCAAGAGGGGTTGGAAGAGAAATGGCTTTATGTTTAGCGGATGAAGGAGCGAAGGTAACAATAACCTACCATGGACATAAGGAAAAAGCAGACGAAGTTGTAAAAGCGATTAGAGAGAAGGGTCAAGTGGCCAACGCTGTGCAAATGGATCTTGCTGACACAAAAAGCATCGAAGAGACGGTTGAACAGGCATTTTATTTCGGAGTTGTTCACATTTTAATAAACAATGCTGCTGTTTGGCCAACTCGTTACATTAAAGACATGTCTTTACATGAGTGGAATGAAACCTTACAAACGAATTTAACAAGTGTTTTTTTATTAAGCCAGCTGTTTGTTCAACACTGTGTGCATCAAAAGCGTCCAGGAACACTGTTAAATATTATTTCTCAAGCGGCCTTTCATGGTTCAACTACAGGGCATGCTCATTATGCCGCAAGCAAATCTGGCATACTAGGATTTGCTAAATCGTTAGCGAGAGAACATGCAAAAGATAGAATTACTGTAAATAATCTCGCATTAGGCATTGTGGAAACAGACATGATTCGAAAATCTTTACAAAAAAAAGAAGAGTATTATTTGAATAGAATTCCCATTGGTCGTGTAGCTCAACCACGAGAAATGGCAGAGATTGCAACCTTTTTAGTATCAGAAAAAGCCAATTATGTAACCGGTTCAACGTTTGATGCTACAGGTGGAATGTTAATGCATTAACAACGTCTAAGGGGTGGAGATATGAAATGTTTGGCTATTGCTGATTTGTTAATCTCCGAGCATGTAATGAAGGAAGGGCTAGCTAGTCTTGAACAAAAAGGCATTGAATTAACCATACGTAAGTGGCACCATGATCAAGTAGAGGACTTACAAAAGGATAATGTATTAATTGAACAAAAAGGCTCTGACGCTGTTTCATTGCCAAATTCCATTACTTATGACATCGATCAATATGACATCATTTTAACGCAGTTCGCACCTTTGAACCGTTCCGTTCTTGCAGCAGCACAAAACGTATCTCTCATCGGTGTGCTACGAGGAGGGGTTGAAAATATTGATGTAGTGGAAGCAGAAGCAAGAGGCATCAAAATATTAAATGCATCAGGTCGAAATGCACGAAGCGTAGCAGAATTTACGGTTGGAATGATTATTGCAGAGATGCGAAACATCGGTCGTTCTCATGCTTCGATCATGAAAGGAAATTGGCAAAAAGACTTTGCCAACCAGGACCACATCCCAGAATTAGGGCGGCGAACAGTCGGGATCATCGGGTTTGGTCACATCGGTCAGCTTGTGGCAAACTATTTAAGTGGATTTGGCACAAAGATTATATTTTATGACCCATATTTTAATGGTGAAACAACGTGTACCCAAGTGGAGTTAATAGAATTGTTAAAGGCTTCTGATGTCGTCAGTTTACATGGTCGGCTAACAGCAGAAACAAAGGGGATGTTAGGCTATGAACAGTTTGAGCAAATGAAACAGACGGCGATCTTAATTAATACCGCTCGTTCTGGCCTTGTAAAAGAAGGGGAGCTGATAAGAGCTTTGCAAGAAAACGTCATAGCTGGTGCAGCTCTAGATACGTTTGACTATGAGCCTTTAACAAAAGACAGTCGTTTTCTCGCACTAGATAATGTCACATTAACCGCCCATTTAGCAGGGAGCACGGTTGATGCGTTTCGGCACTCGCCTATATTACTAGCAGAACGAATTTGTTCCTACTTAGATAGCGATAATGTATGAGTTGACCAAAATAATTACGTCATTTTCAGATACCCTGCGCGTTGATAGGACGAAGATTTAAATGGAAAGTTTTGCGTCATAATAACGATTAAGCTTCTTTAAGGTTTCTTATCTATGATTCTAACGTTACACTTACTGCTTTTATCCATTTAGGGATGTTTTTTTCAAATAAAGGTAGATGTTTTAAACGGTTTAAATTATTAAGTTCTCTGAGCGATATAAACAAAGTGTCCCACAAAATAGACTCTTCTATAAGATTGTAACTTGTGATTATTTGAGATGGTTCATGTGAAAATAACAAGAAGAGTGTCTTATCATAATTCTTTGAACGTATCCCTGCCCACTCCCAATCAATAAAGGTGATTTCGGTGGTAGAGTAAAGAATGTTCATCGGTAATAAATCTCCATGAGAAAACACAAGTTTAGTGTTGGCTGGCGTTGTCTTTAAAAGCGATGTTAGCTTTTGTTTGATAGATGTTGCTAGGAAATCCTGAACATTAAAGATGTAGCGTTCCATTTTTTCTTGTCTGTTATCATTAAAATTCCATTTTGCGGGGATGGGGATATTAGAGATGGTGTTTATTTTCTCTATAATTAGTTTTAAATTTACTGAGTCTTTTAAGCAATATGCGTCCCTTTTAGTAGCTAATGGAAAATCTTTTAAATAAGCGATTATAAACATACTTAATGAAGAGTCTTCAAAGCACCAAATAATAGGAGGAATGTTGTCGAGATGGTTTTTTAAATAGTTATAAACAAAAATTTCATGTTCAATTAATTTAAAAGACTCTAAATCTTCATGTCGAGAAGCTTTTATAAAAAATTGATCGTTATGAAACGTTATACGATGCTTGTTTTTTAATTCATCACCTATAAAATTGATTTCTTTGTATGTGAAAAAGGTATTTAAATGCGAGGGAAGTGAAACCATTAAGTCGAACCTCCTGTGACATAAAAAGGTGAGTGCACTCGCGACAGTGTTTCTACGCGTGAAAAAGAGTGTTAAAACAATTCATGAAGACCCAAGTCGTCTTTAGAAGCAACTCTTATGATAAAAAGTTTTTGACAAAAGCGCTTTTAGAGAAAAAAACTAGAATACGTTACATTCTAGTTTGTGTAGACATATGTATGGTTCTTTCACAGGCTTATTACTTATTGTTCATTTATTTTGGCAACGGACCAAGGGTGACGAGGGTTTAATGTATTAAGCTTTTTTGCATATTCAAGGGCATTTTCAAATTCTACAAATACCCGATCAGTCACAGAATGGATGTTTTTTAAAATAAAAGTCTGTCCGTCTACAAGTCTTTTTAGGTGATACATTACTATTCCTCCTCAAACGATTAGGATACATCTATTATACACGCTTTAGCGCAATTACGTATATGCAAAAATCATGTAAAGGATGCGAAATTTATGGGAGATTTTTATTCTTTATAAAGCGGTAAAGTGACTGTGTTATCAATCGAGTCATTAGTTGTCCAAATAGGATGGGTAGGGCAGATAACAGAATGACGACATTCATGGTAAAGGGGTTAAACCAACTATCATTAGGAGGAATAATAAAGAGCTGTGCAAGGATAATGGAGCCAACAATCATAAAGCTATGCATAAGAAAGAAAACACGCAACGAGGCCCGTATGGATAAAACGCCCGCCAAAATCGACCAGATAACAAGAAACCCGTTAATAAAGGAGTACGATATATCGGCACCATGATTTCGCATAGTGGTTTCATAAAAATGAAACAAAAAAGGACCCGGAATCAGCGTCATACAGAACCATAAGATTTTCATAAATCAAATCACTCCTTCATATTAACAATAGTTTATCAAATGTTTTGACTCTATTCTGTACAAAAGGTAAAATACAGTTATATTGTAAGCGCTTACTTTATTTGAAAGAGGAGGAATAAGAATGATTTATGCAAACCCAAATCAAGAAGGTTCACTCGTTTCATTTAAGCAAACGTACGATAATTTTATTAATGGTGAATGGATAGCCCCTGTAAAGGGTCAATATTTTGATAACGTTACGCCGGTAACTGGTGACGTATTCTGTACTTTAGCTCGCTCCACATCGGAGGATATTGAGCTAGCACTTGATGCTGCGCACGAGGCGAAAGATCGATGGGGCAAAACTCCGCCTGCTGAACGGGCGAATCTCTTAAATAAAATTGCTGATCGGATTGAAGAAAATAGTGAGATGCTTGCAGTAGCAGAGACGTGGGACAATGGAAAAGCAGTTCGTGAAACATTAGCGGCTGATATACCGTTAATGGTCGATCATTTTCGTTACTTTGCCGCGACGATTCGAGCACAGGAAGGTAGTTTAAGTCAGCTTGATGAAGATACGGTCGCTTATCACTTCCATGAGCCATTAGGTGTAGTTGGTCAAATTATCCCTTGGAATTTCCCATTATTAATGGCAACGTGGAAGCTCGCGCCAGCTTTAGCTGCAGGAAACTGTGTTGTTTTAAAACCGGCAGAACAGACCCCTGCCTCAATCATGGTGTTACTTGAATTAATTGAAGACCTCTTGCCAAAGGGGGTTGTGAATGTTGTGAACGGTTTTGGGGTAGAAGCAGGAAAACCGCTTGCGTCGAATCCGCGTATTGCGAAAATTGCTTTTACTGGGGAGACAACAACTGGGCGTTTAATTATGCAGTACGCGTCACAAAATATCATTCCAGTAACCCTTGAATTAGGTGGTAAGTCGCCAAATATCTTCTTTAAAGATATTATGGATGAAGACGATGAGTTTTTAGATAAAGCAGTAGAGGGTTTTGTTATGTTCGCCTTAAATCAAGGTGAGGTATGCACATGTCCATCTAGAGCGTTAATTCATGAATCCATCTATGATGCTTTTATGGAACGAGCGCTCAAACGAGTGAACGAAATCAAAATTGGCAATCCACTTGATACAGAAACAATGATGGGAGCTCAGGCGTCTTCTGAACAAATGGAAAAAATCCTCTCCTACATTGATATTGGCAAGCAAGAAGGTGCTGAAGTCTTAACAGGTGGGGAGCAAAATAAAGTTGATGGTAGTGAAAACGGTTATTACATTCAGCCAACCGTCTTTAAAGGAACAAATAACATGCGTATTTTCCAAGAAGAGATCTTTGGACCGGTCGTCTCAGTGACAACCTTTAAATCAGATGAAGAGGCGTTAGACATTGCCAATGACACACTGTATGGGTTAGGTGCAGGTGTTTGGACGAGGAATATGAATCAAGCTTACCGCTTAGGGAGAAATATTGAAGCGGGACGAGTTTGGACGAATTGTTATCATGCCTATCCTGCTCACGCTGCATTCGGAGGGTATAAAAATTCAGGTATTGGTCGGGAAAATCATAAAATGATGCTGGACCATTATCAGCAGACAAAGAACTTGCTTGTCAGCTATGGCACGAGTCCAATGGGGCTTTTCTAATTCGTTTAATGAAGAGGAGATGAGCGCGTGGTTGAGAAAGTCACAGCAACAGAAACAGCAATCGCCTTTTTAGAACAATTAAAAGAAAAGCATGGTCCCCTTATGTTTCATCAGTCAGGTGGGTGTTGTGATGGCAGTTCGCCGATGTGTTATCCAGAAGGAGAGTTTCTTGTCGGAGATAGTGATATCCTACTTGGTACGATTGCCGGTACACCTTTTTATATGAGCAAAGTTCAGTACGACTATTGGAAACATACGCAGATTATTGTTGATGTTGTTGATGGTCGTGGCGGGATGTTTTCAGTAGAAGGACCAGAAGGAAAGCGGTTTTTAACGAGATCAAGAGTATTTACCAATGAAGAGCGAGCAACTTTATAAAGACTCAAAAAAGGAGATCGTTTTAGGCGTCTCCTTTTTCTTGTGCTTGTTTGGATTCATTCCCAAAATAATCAACAGTTTTGACGGTATAGCGGGCGTTGCCTTTTTCAATTAAAAATGATTTTCGTTCTTGTTGTGAAACACTCGCTACAAGCGTTTCTTTTCCGTTCTCACTTACTTCATACACACGATAGCCTGCAATGTAATCATCTCGAACGGCATACCACGATAATAAGTTTCCTTGAACGGTTAATTCTGTCGGTTCGTCAGGCGGATTTTCGCTATCTGTTTCTTCTACTAACGAAGTATACACAACAAGTCGTTCATCATGATTACCGCTCTGTCGATCAAATGTGCCGGTACACGTAATTAAATTTAGTTGCTTGTGATTGGTAGAACCAAAAATTTCTGTTAGTGGTGCATCGTTATAAGGATATTTTTCTATACGATCAACAGTGAATTCTAATTCTTCTCCGTTATCATCTGTGACAAAGATCGATTGATTTTCTTCTAAATCACCTAAATAAAAAAATACTGCAGGTCCATTCTTATCATCAACATGCCCCGCCAGCACAGCATTACCACGTCCACCTGGCTTTGTTCCTGGTTCGTACCAGCCGACATCTGTTCCATTGTCAGGAACGCCCATTTGACCATTTTCTAAAAGACCTACTTCTGTAATAGGCGCTTCAACATCCAATGCAGGGATTCTTAATTTAGAAGGGAAAAGCTCGCTTTGTTTGTTTAATTCATGATAAGCCTCTTCAATCTTGTCAGCATTGATCGCGAATTCTTCTGCAATTGTTTGTTCCTGATCAAGGTGGACAGGTGGCTCTATTTCATTTTGTGTAACAGGTGAAGAAGAGGAAGATTCTTCAGCAGAGGTGCTACAACCGATAAGTGTGAGCAGGGAAAGAAAGAGTACAAGAAGTGGTCTAATTTGCACGACAGATCATCCTCCTTAAAAAATGTAAAAAGCGTTAACGACGATGCTTTCGCTACAGCACTAGAACAACATCACTCATTGCTCTAGAGCAATGAGTGAGTTTACTAGTAAAACAGGAAGCCTTAAATTTTGCTGAAGAGACTTCAGACACATGCTATTTACGTAAAGCGCCGTCGAACGCGTTTTTTATCCGTTCTTGAGCCAACATTTACTCATTTAAATTATTAAGCATTCGTACGAAATTTACGTACTCCAAAATAACCAGTGAATGCGACTGTAGCTCCTGCTAGAATCCATGCCATCCATTGTAGAGAAATACCTTGCTGGCTTCCACCCATACCTGTTTGTGGCATTTCAGGCATTGCAGCTTCCTCTTCAAACAGATCCGGGTTTTGCTCAACAATGGCACCAGCTAAGCCTGAACCAATGTCGAATGTAAAGGCATAGCCTTCTCTGAATGTTTCAAATGATCCAGCATAGTCACCTTCTGTATAACGGTCAAAGGTTGTAAATACTTGATCTTCGTGCATGTTAACAAGTTCTGTAGCATCAGCTGCTGGTAAAATGCCTTCAGTTGCTGCGTCTAGAAATGTACCGAACTCATCAGCAAATGTACTTAGCTTGTTTTTTGCAGCCTCTTTTGCTTCATCATCTTCATTTTTTACAGCATTTACGTATTCACTTTGAGCTAAAATGTGATTTCCTTGCCAAATTTGTTCGAATTGCTCGCCGCCTTCATCACCGTATACAGACGCAATAGTTGCTTTTAAGTCGGCTGTATTTTCATCCTCTGCCCAGCTAACGAAATCGAAATCTTCGCTATCTTTAAATTCTTTTGACATAGAAAGGGTTGCTAAGGCAAAATGTTCGGCAACAAGATTACTTAAATCAGATCGTAAGTTTCCAGCGTCTGTTAAAGGTGTTGTTCCTTCAAACATCTCTGGGTTTTGTTCAACGATGGCATTTGATAATGCAGCACTGATATCAAACATATGTGATAGGCCTTCACGGTACGTCATGTAGGCTGTTTCATAATCGCCTTCCACGTACGCATTAAACGCATTTTCTACTTGTTGTTCATGAATGTCTAATACTTCAATAGCTGCATCACTTGGAAGTGCGCCTTCTGTTGCGCCTTCAAGAAATTCACCAAACTCTACGTAAAATTCATCAATCATTTTAGAAGCTTCTTCCTGTGCTTCTGTATCGCCATCTTTTACTGCTTGAACATAATCAGCGGTGTATTCATTATGTCCTGAGAAGATGCGGTCAAATTCTTCAGCGCCTTCATCGCCATATAATGATGCGATAGCAGGTTTCATATCCGCTGCATTTTGCATAAGTGCTTCTTGTGCGGCTTCAGCGCCATCGTCACCATCATATTGCTTTTGCATAGAAAGAACAGCAAGGGCAAAGTGTTCAGATAAAAGGTGGTCGAGTGTTCCTCTTAATTCAACTGCTGGTGTCGTTACTTGTGACATGCTTTCTTGTGCTTGAGCTCCTTGGACAAATGATGGGGCAATTAATGATGCACCTAGTACGGGTATTAATGCTTTTTTTATTTTCATTTTGAAACACTCCTTTTTGTTTTGATTTCACTAAGCTAACGCAAGAGATGTCAAAATGGATCACTTTTTTTTAAAAAACTTTTTTTGCATAAAAAAACCTGCCACACGTATTGAGTGGCAGGAGGCAATTATAATTCTTCTACTAGCACAATGTCGCCTTCAGGTGTCTCGCTTGTTTCATCAGGTTCTATTGTAATCGCAATGGTATCGTAACCCATCTCTGGATCAATGTCGAATGTAGAGATACCGCTCCCGTCTTCGGCTGGAGTAAATGTACCAGCTCGATATGGTTCACCATCTTTTAACAACCATACTTGGTATACTTGTGTATCCTCTGGTTGAGAGAGTTGTTCGGCTTCAACGACTAGTTGTTGATAATGATCTTTATTGACAAACGAAGCTGTAGCTTGAAATGGAATCGTCTCTGCTGCTGGTTGTAAGTTTAACCGTTGAACCAAAGAATCAACGGTTATGCTTGGTTCGATTGCTACATCATCAGGTTCACCAAGTTGACTCACTGTATAGATATTCCCAATTAAAGAAAGGAAGAGCGCCGCAGCCATTGCTGGGATAAGCCAATTTGCTTTCTTTTTTCTTTTTTGTATATGTTGTTCTTGTTTGTTTGTTGTAGATCCTACTGCAATTGGTTTCTTACCGTCTGAGGATTGAGATTCAACTGGCGCTTTTTCTGCAAACGCAGCTGAAAGTATCCGTTCTTTCATTTCAGGTGGAGGTTCAACTGGATCTACATCAAACCCTAAGTCATCCGTAAGCGCTCTGATTTCATTTAATTCTTCTTCGCATGTTGAACAAGTTTTAAAGTGAGCTTCAAATTCTTTCGTTTCTGTATCAGTCAACTGTCCGTTAACGTAGTCAATTAAATGAGTACACTTATCACTCATGAATGATCCCTCCATTCTGTTCTATGTCTTGGATCGTAGTTTTCAGATGTTTTAAAGCAAGCCGTAACCTTCCTTTTACTGTACCTAAGGGAAGATTACACGAATCAGCAATTTTTTGCTGTGATAAGCCTTGATAATAAAATAAGGTAATAACTTTTTGTTGTTCTGGTTTTAATTGACTGATGGCTTTTTTTACGACAGCGCGTTTTTCTTTCCATTCAACTTGATCCTCTACACTTGGACCAGGGTCTTCTGTCATTTCTTTCGTTGCGGTTTCTGAAGCGATTTCTCGCTTTTTTCGGTGATGGTCAATAACTGTATTACGTGTCATAGTGAGTAACCAGCTAGAGAATTTACCTTTTGTTTCATCATAAGAACTCTTCTGTGTCCACACTTTTATAAAGACTTCTTGAACAATTTCTTCTGCTAATTGTTTCTCTTGCGTCATTTTGAAGCTAAAAGAAAAGAGAAGTTTGCTGTACTTGTCATACATCTGTTCAAGGGCTTCTTTTTCTCCGCGCCTAAGCTTTTTATAAAGCTGTACATCATGTTCGGACATCATATTCTCCTTTTTTACTTGATCTCGATTTAGGAACATAAAAATCGGAATAATAGCTCTTTGCTGATTTTACATGTATTTGTCGAGAAAAGCCAAATAAAAAGGCATGGAAAGCTTTCTTATAAAGAGAACGTACGAATCAATGGTTTGGATCACTTTTTACGAAAAAAAGGTTTACTTTTTTGTATGACGGGTAATTTATTTAGTTCAACTTGATTGGCAGTAGAGGTTATGGTTAGATGGCATTATACAACGTATTTAAAAAGGGGACAAGATGATGAAGGAGTCTCAGAAAATAAAAGAGTGGCCATTAGAAGATAGTTATCGAACGTTACCAGCTACTTTTTATAGTCTTCAACAAACAAATCCCGTACCGAAGCCAGAAGTGGTTATCTTTAATCATAAATTAGCAAAAGAGCGATCGATTGATGAGACGATCCCAAGCACAGACATGGGACTTGATTGGCTAGCGGGAAATCGGATTCCACATCGAAGCGAAGGAATTGCGCAAGCGTATGCTGGTCATCAGTTTGGTCAATTTACCATGCTTGGCGATGGTCGAGCTTTGCTGCTTGGAGAACACGTAACACCAAAAGGTGAGCGTTATGATGTCCAATTAAAAGGGTCTGGAAGAACAACTTTTTCACGCGGGGGAGATGGTCGGGCAGCACTCGGTCCTATGCTAAGAGAATACTTGGTGAGTGAGGGAATGAATGGTTTAGGCATTCCAACAACGCGGAGTCTTTCTGTGGTGAAAACAGGTCAGGTAGTGCAACGGGAAACGCGTTTGCCAGGTGCTGTGTTGACAAGAATAGCGAAAAGCCATATTCGGGTTGGTACGTTTCAATATGCAGCTGCACGAGGGGACGTTTCTGACCTTAAAGCCTTAGCAGATTATACCATCTATCGGCATGAGCATGCTGTTAGCGAGGAAAAGAATCCGTATCTTGCTTTCTTATGTCAGGTAATTGATAAACAAGCGCACTTAATAGCGAATTGGCAATTGGTTGGTTTCGTTCATGGTGTTATGAATACAGATAATATGGCTATTAGTGGCGAAACCATAGACTATGGGCCGTGCGCATTTCTTGATCAGTACGATCCAATGAGAACATTTAGCTCTATTGACAGACAAGGGCGTTACGCATATGGAAACCAGCCCTATATGGCAAATTGGAATCTCGCTAGATTAGCAGAAGCGCTCATTCCTTTATTAGCAAATAATAAAGAAACTGCCGTCCAGTTGGCTCAACAAGCAATTGAAACCTTTACACCGTTGTATACAAGCTACTGGTTAAAGGGGATGAGAAAAAAAGTAGGCCTTATTGATAATGAACAGAAAGAAGATCGCTCACTAATTGATAGGTTGCTCAAAATGATGGCTGAACATAAGCTCGATTATACGCTCACGTTTAGACAATTAAGTACAGAGGGAACGCTTCCTGCATCTGTCGAAAACGAAGAACACTGTCAGGCATGGAAAAAAGAGTGGGAGAACCGCGTGGATCAACAGTCAAGGAGTAGGAGTGACATTCAAAACCAAATGCTAAGTGTAAATCCTTTTATCATTCCTCGAAATGAACACGTGGAACAAGTGTTAGAAGCTGTTGAAAACAATAACGACAACACATTACTACGTGCTTTCGTTAAAGCGATTCAAGATCCATACAAAGAGACTGAGACATCAAAAAGGTTTGCGCAAGTATCGAAAAGCAAGACACCATATATCACGTACTGTGGCACCTAAGCGTTAGCGAGGTGCTTTTCTTTATAGAGGATTAAAGAAAATGCCATAAAGAAGATCGAGTACAAGAAGTAAGGCAAGGCTTCCATATGCATATGTTCTTTTTAAGCCTAAGTAATAGCACTTAATGGTCTTCGGTATAAGGGCAACAATGAATGTAATGGCGCGAATAAGTGCAATCGTTGTAAAGATTGTCTGATCTAGCAAGCCGAAATGAAACGTAAGTAGAAAGCTAACAATCATTGTTATGAAAAAAGGAACCCAAGCAATGACTTCAATTCGCCACCAAATTTCGCTTTTACTCGTTGAGTGGTACTCCTCCATCCTCATTTCACCTCCTATTAATTTATAGCCTTAATTTCCAGTGTTAAACACTCGGAATGGTTATGAAGTCTGCAAAAAACGAAGAACGTTGACACGTTATTAGAGGTTTCGTCGACAAGGCAGGAGAAACAATGGTGAGAGGGAATAGGCTAATGAAAGGAAGAAGACGGATAAAGGCGGTGTGGTCATGAATGTTCAATCAACACATGAAGCGCAACAATGTCTGGAAGGATTTTTACAAATAAAGACGACGTTACATTCAGAGACAGAAGAGGATTGGATCTTTCGAGCTGGAGATGGCAAATTGTATAACATTCGAAAATATGATGGTGCTACCTTTTGCAACAAACGCCTTATTGTCCTACTTGCGCTAAATGAACATGAAGCAAGTTGGTCTCGTCTTATTCTTTCATTACTAAAGCAGTTTCCAGATGGAGTAGAATTCCTTGAAGATGATCCAAACTCATTTTATTTTGCGGCTTATCAAATAAAGGGGAAAAAACGTTTAAGGGCAACGATTCAATACAGTAAAGCGAATGGGTCTATTCGTATGTTAGAAGTAGAACAGTGGAACAAACGACGCGAATATGCCGGTTAATAATTGGGAAGAGGATTTTTTGAAATCACGTAGAAAACCTATGTAGGAGAGGAGAATGACTGCACCCATTCTCTTCTTTTTTTTGAGGAGAGTCATCGTCAATCTACTGAATAAATGCATAACTTCCATATATTCTTTTAAAAGATGGTATACTTTTACTTAGATTCTTAACAGGCGAAAGTAGGAGAGTGCCATTTTTTATTTGTACCTTAGTTTAATCTTACTGCACGTCACAAGTGAATTTTACGACCACATTGTCATTCAAAGTATCATCGGTAGCTTGGCCATTGTAATCATTGGATTGAACTTTTTTAAAGTGAAACGTTTATATTTTTGGGCAGGAACGACTTTCTTTTTTGTTGGTCTCATTTGTGCTTTTCTTTATGTTCCTCAAGAAAGAGCGTTTCTTTCCTTATTTGGTTCGATGACAAGCTTATTAGCTTTATTATTTGTATTGCCATATATGAGTACGATTATCGCGGTTGGAAAATACGATCGAGCTCTTGGTCAAATGATTCGTAAGCCACCACAACTAACAATGGTTCGATTATATCGACGTACATCATTGATGACCTATATGTTGACGTTGTTTTTGAATGTAGCAACAGTTCCAGTAGTTGTTTCAACGGTCAGAGCCCAAGTGTCTCAGTTAAAGGATGCATTCATTCAACGTTTTTTTGCACATAGTATTTTACGTGCGTATGGACTCGTGCTCCTATGGAGTCCAACGGAAGTTCTTGTTGCTTCAACAATTGATATGACTGGAACGAGTTACTTGCTGTTGTTTCCAACCCTGCTAGCAATTAGTATTTTGTTTATCTCACTTGACTGGTTTATACATAATCGACAATTACAGCATATTGATTTAAAAGCAGCTGTTGAGGGAACCCATAACCCGGCGCAGTTAAGAAAGAAATTACTAGAACTAGGGTTTGCCATTACTTGCTTTATCGTCGTTCTTTTAACCTTAAATACGCTTATTCCTCAATCGTTTCTATTTTCGGTTACAGTATTAATTATTCCATTTACATTTTTATGGGCATTTTTCATTAAAAAAGGAAACCGTTTTTTGCTTTTAAGCTCTGCATATGTAAAAGGAAACACCACTCAGCTCCATGGATTGTTCTTTTTATTTTTGGCGGCTGGCTTTTTTGTAGAAGTGTTTCCATACACGACGTTATTTGATCAAATGGATTTGTTTTTCTCCTATGTTTACGAGACTGGTCCTATTCTATTATTCTATCTCCTTATTGCCTTATGTATCTTTAGTTTTGCATTAATTGGATTTCATCCTTTAATATCTATTGCTATCTTTTCACCTTTTTTAGCTGAGGCGATGGTTGTGCATCCATATGGCGTGAGTGTACTTTTAATTGGAGTGGGATTGAGTACAGTCATGATTGGACCATTTAATATAACGCCTACCATCTTAGCAATGCAATTGCAGGCAAATCCGTATTCAATCATTCAGAAAAATTTATTGTTTGCATTTGGCTACCTGTTGTTTATTGTAGCTGTGGCAACGGTGTTTAGCGTCTTCTAATTCTCTTAATAAAAGAAAAACAAGTAAGGAAAGTAGAGTGCCATGATCATAAAAGTAGCCACAGCCATTCTAATCATCCTATCAATCGTTCTAGTCGCTCAGTCAAGTTGGGTATCAGAGTTACGAACAGGTGAGGGTCTTGAAACAAGTGAGTTATTTCAACAATCAATGCCGTTTTTATTATCCCTGTCTTTTGTCTTATTGCTGGTTCAGAGCATTTTAACCGTTATTCCTCTAGCTTTAATCCTGATTTTTAACTATCTCTTATTAGGATTTTGGCTTGCTTATGCGTGGAGTCTTGGTACAAGCATTATAGCCAGTTTATTATCCTTTTGTTTGTACCGTTACTGGTTACAACATGTCTTTCAGCAGAAAGTTCGAAAAAATTGGGTTCAAGCTATTGAGAAGAACGGTTTTTGGGTTGTGTTAACAAGTCGGCTTGTTCCTGTAATGCCTTCAAGCCTCATTAACGTAGCTGCCGGAAGTAGTCGTATAACAGTAAAAACCTTTCTCTTTGCAACTTTTATCGGCAACGGCCTTTATTTAATGGCACTCTTTTTGTTAATGGAGGGTTTTATTGCCGGAGGAACGGAATGGTTCCTTTTAATAGGTGTTGTGTTGTTATTTTGCACGATCGCTGTTAAGAAAAAATGGACAAAACGAATGAAAAGTGGAGTGAACGAACAATGATAATTAGAAAGTTACATCAAGATGAAGCCGTACCGTATGATCTATTGTTGTTAGCAGATCCTAACAAAAAAATTGTTGATAGCTATATGAAGCAAGGTCTTTGCTATGTGTGTGAACAAAAGGGCGAACATATTGGTTGCTATGTAATAATTCAAACGAGGCCAGAGACCATTGAAATTGTCAATGTAGCTGTAAAGGAAGCGTTACACGGTAATGGATTTGGAAAAGCGCTTGTACAACATGCCATTGAAACGGCGAAACAAGCTGGTTATAAAACGGTCGAAATCGGAACATCTAACTCGGGGATACACCAAATAGCCCTTTATCAAAAATGTGGATTTCGGTTGGAATGGATTGATCGTGGTTTCTTTTTACGACATTATGAGGAAGCGATTTGGGAGAACGGTATACAAGCAGTGGATATGGTTAGAATGGCGATTTACTTATAATTAAAATTTATGGTTTAAAGTAAGAGAAAGGCAGGTATGATAGAGTAGTAGAGAGTCAGAAAGAAGGTTATACAATGATTGTAAGGGAGATCGAGCTATTTGAGCGTGAATTAACCATCTTAAAAAAAGAAAAGCAAAATAAATTGCTCTATGCCTGCTACCGAGCAGAAATTGATAGTCAAATTAACTTATTAAAAGAAGCCGTTTATTTCTACAAATGTGCTAAGCAAAAAACAAGCCGTAAATGATACGGGCTTGTTTGTTTTTTTTATTGGATTGTTTTACGAACGTTTTTTATCGTAGATAGAAGCATAGTGACAAACAGAATACTTAATACAAGGCTGATAGGTGAAGTCACATAGCCAAGAAAGAACGTACCTAGGTCGTGGTGAGCAGTAATCATCGCTGCACGATACGATTGATCAATTAAGGGTCCAAGCACAATGCCTAAAACAAGGGGCGCAAGAGGAAAGCCAAACAACCGTAAGACAAAACCTAACAAGCCAAATCCGATCATCCAATAAACATCAATCATTGTGTTGTTAATAGAGTAAGCTCCAACAACGATAAGAACAAGGATAACCGGCATAAGAATACCTTTTGGAATTGAAATCACCTTTTTAAATAAATGGATGCCAGTCATCCCAAATATAAGTAGAAAAAGGTTCGCTAAAAATAAAGAACCGCAAATGACCCAAAATAAATCAGGAGAGTTCGTAATAAGCAACGGTCCTGGATCGAGTCCATGTACAATGAGTGCACCGATGATGACAGCTGTAACCGCATCGCCTGGTATACCTAGTGTTAGCATAGGAACAAATGCACCACCAATCGCGGCATTATTAGCTGTTTCAGGAGCTATTACCCCTTCGTATGCGCCTGTTCCAAATGGCCGACTTGGTTTTTTCGTGCTACGTTTAGCGTGGTCATAACCAAGTAAAGCTGCAATTTCGCCTCCAACACCAGGCAATACACCAGCTAATGCCCCAATCACAGAAGTTCGAAGTGTAAGGGGCAAGAACTTGATTACCATCGCTAAGGGTGGAATGATTTTTCCAACGACGTTATCCTTATGATCTTTCGTTGTTTTTTGAGACAATTGATAGAGAACCTCCGCAAAACCGAATAGACCAAGTATGGCAATAATGACATTAATACCGCTTTGAAGTTCCAATATACCAAACGTTAGCCTGGGGCTAGCCGAAATCAAATCAAGTCCAACTAAACCGATAAAGACACCGAAACAAGCAAGGAAAATAGATTTAATAAACGCACCTTGACTCATTGTACCGACTAACAATAAACCGAGTAAAGCGAGCAATAAATAGTCTCTATGAGCGAAATAAAGTGCAATGTCAGATAATACAGGAGTGGCGAATACGAGCAGAAGTAAACCGACCATTCCTCCAACAATGGATAAGATTGTAGAAAGTCCTATGGCTAACCCTGCTTCACCCTTTTGTGCAAGTGGGTAACCATCAAAGGAAGTAGCAATTTGAGCGGGACCACCTGGCATGTTTAAAAGAATGGCCGGGCGAGCACCTCCATAGACCCCCCCGACATATACCCCAACAATTAGAGCAAGTGCAGATAATGTGTCCCATGAATACGTTAGAGATAAAAGCAAAACAGTGGCCATTGTAACAGAGAGACCAGGAATAGCCCCAACATAGATACCAGCAAATGTTCCTAATGCTACGAGAAGAAGAAGCTGATAGTCAAATAGCGGCATAAGAAATTGTTCCATAACGTTCCTCTTTTCTAAAGCGAATTAAAATTAAGGGAAAACAATTTGAAAAACAGTTTGAAAGACAAACACTATAACAACGACCAGGCCGAATGAAAGAAGGAAGCTTTTCCATAAAGAGAGGGTACGGAAAAACAGAAAGCTTATAGATAAAAACAATAGAGTGGCGATGCTAAATGGAACATAGGGAATAAGAATAATATAAACAAAAACGAGACCAATAAAGCCAAAAAAGTAAAATGAATTTGAAAGTTCGTATGTAACGTGTTCTGAAGATTTAAAGTGCTGATACGCTAGTATACAAGAAAAAACAACCATTAAAAAAGACAGGACGAGTGGTAAAAACCGCCCTGATGATAGAAATTCATCATAAACAGGTATGCGCATTGCTTGTGTAACGAAAAGAACGCTAACTGCAATCCAACCTATGTAGAAATAAAATGCCGGGGACTTAATCAAAAGGATTCTTCCTTTCTTTCCGTGTTTAATTACTCGGGATGGGAATATTGTAGTTGCTTGGATGCTCTGCAAAGCCAGATTGGTAAAGGAACCAGTTTGTTCTTGACTCCCATTCCTCCTGATAGTCAAGCGCCTCATCACCAGTAAGGCCGAGCGGAATCATTTTTTTACTTTCAATAAACGATTGAAATTCCTCAGTATGAAAAGCCTCTGTAAAACTATCTCTAAGCTCCTCAATAATAGGTTCGGGTGTTCCTTTTTTTACGTATGCACCGTAATATGCACCCCAGGGAAGATGTTCTAAATAGTCAGGTGCTACTTCACCAAGGGCAGGCCAATCACCAAACTCTTCTAAGCGGGTATCATTGATAATTCCTAACACTCTCACTTTATCAGCGAGAATGTAATTGTAAGCGGACGGTAATGAAACAATCGATGCCTCAATTTGTTTGCCCATTAAACCTGTGATGGAAGCACCTTCTCCTTTGTAAGGCACCATTGCAAAATCAAGCCCTAACATGCTTGTGACAACACCTGAAGTGCCAACAGGTCCCGTTGTAGCCATTAGAATTTTACCTGGATTTGCTTCCGCCTGCTCAATCAAATCATCCAATGTTTGGAAAGGCGAGTCTGGGTGGACAATAACAACTGGAACGGTTCTAGTAAACAACATCAATGGTTCGTAGTCATGATAACTTAAATCAGATATTCCTGTTGTACGATATAAATTAGGATTTTCTGCGCCGAACAAAATTTTATACCCGTTTGCTGGATCCTTATGTACATCGTAAGCAGCAATTGAACCAGCGCCACCTTCAACATTTTGCAGGACGATAGATTCACCTAAAATAGGCTCAGTATACTGGCTAATCACACGAGCGATGGAATCGGCTCCTCCGCCTGGTCCAAATGGAATAACACCAGTGATTGAACGAGATGGATAGCTTTCCGAATCCGTCCCAGTTGTAGCAGAGTTGCAAGAAGTTAAAAACATAATAAGTAAAGGGAGCACTATTAACTTTTTAGGAAACATACAATCACCTCCATATTATATAGAAAGCGTTTTCAAAAAGTTCCGTTAAATGGAATAAGAATATTGTAGAGCGGAAATACGTAAGTGAATTGTAGCAGAGAAAAAAGAACTTGTCATTGTTTTTTTGCAATTCAGCAAAAAAACAATTCACAAAGAAGATAAGAGGAAAGTAGTTGACAAGTGGATAAGAGTATCGCTAGAATTTGAACCAAGAAATACTTGTATACTAGTATTAATATTTAAAAGGAGGATAATGATGAATCATCCATTTTCACTAGCTCACCTCACGGCTTTAGAGTGTGCACCACCAGAGTTAACCTATTTAGCGGCACAAGCTGGTTACGATTTTGTTAGTATTCGTCCTATCTATATGGGATTGCCTAATGAACCAAACTATGATTTAGCAAACAACAAAGCAATGTTTAAAGAAACGAAACTAGCGCTACAACAAACGGGGTTAAGTGTATATGATATAGAATTGGCTCGAATTAATGATGACATTGATCCGCTTATCTATGAGCCTGCGTTTGAAGTGGCGGCAGAACTTGGAGCAAAACACGTTTTAAGTAGCATTTGGACAGACGATACAGAGCTTGGTCGTGAAAAGTTTGCTCAGTTATGTGATATAGCAAGGCCATACGGACTAACTATTAATTTGGAATCAGTACCAATTGCATCTGTGAGAACGCTTAAGGGAGCCATTCATGTATTAGAAGATGTAAAAAGAGAAAATGTAGGACTAATGATTGATGCCCACCACTTTCATCGAGCTCATGATTGTGTGGATGATATCAAATCAATTCCAAAAGAATGGCTTCATTATTTTCATTTATGTGATGCACAAAAGGAAATTCCAACAAGCAAAGAAGAGATGACACGTATTTTACGAGAAGAGAGATTGTATATAGGTGAAGGTGGCCTTCCCTTAAAAGGTATGTTAACGTGTTTACCTGATGATATGGTTTTTTCACTTGAGATGCCCAATAGACAAAGAACGAAAGAGTTAGGGACGTTTGAGTATATAAAGCAATGTTTAGCATCTGCAAAAACATTTATTGAGAAAGGAAATACGCATGCAGTAAAAAAATAACTTGTATACTAGTGTTTTATAAAATTTCGTGGTATGATTTCAGAAATGTGAAATCTGTTGTGGTACACTCTTTTTAACAAAACGATTAGTTAATAATTGTTGAAAAGGTGGAGACTTAGAGTAATGGAAAAACGTGATTCATTACGAACTGTTCGACGAGCATTATCCATACTAGATTGTTTTTCGTTCCAAAATCAGGAGCTTTCTTTAACACAAATCGCAACTGAAATTGAATTAGCAAAGTCGACAACAACTCGATTGCTAACAAGTCTTGAGACAGAAATGCTTGTACAGAGAGATGAGAAAACAGGGAAGTATAAGCTAGGTACCAAATTAATTTATTTAGGTCAAATTGCAAAAGATGCTTATCAGTTGAAAGATGTTATGGCACCACTTATGAAGCAACTTCGAGATGAGACGTTAGAAACCGTGAATTTGTATACAGTTGACCGAGGAAAACGAGTATGTATCTTACAATTTGAAGGGTATCAGCCTCTTCGTCATGCTGTTCGAATTGGCGAATTACTACCGCTTCATGCAGGAGCAGGGGGAAAGGTCTTACTTGCTTATCAGTCTGAACAACGAAAGCAAAAATCGGTAGAGGGTTTAACGACAGTCGAACAAAACGAACGGTTAGCTGACCTTCAACGAATTAAGGAATCAGGCATAGCTATTAGCATAGAAGAACGTGAAATTGGTCTAGCGGCAGTTGCAGTAGCTGTTCCGAATCGTGATGGGAGTGTAACCCATTGTTTATCCATCTCTGGTCTTGTTCAGCGGTTCTCAAAAGAAAAGATTAAAGAATTTGAGCAACGTTTAAAAGACGTACGAGCACAAGTTGAGCGTGATTAAACATAACGAATTAAGAAAGCGTTTACGATAAAGAGACGTAACGTCAATAAGGAGAAGAGTATGTCAACAATTATAAAGAAAATGGAAGCTGAACACATTCAACGTCCACTAATCTGCGCCCCTCTTGTAGGGAAAACGTTCGCGGCTATTAAAGAGGAACTCTTCGTTATTACAAAGAAACAGCCAGGGCTCATTGAGTGGCGTGTTGATTTTTTCGAAGAGCTTCACAAGACAGAATCTGTTATTGAAACAGGGAAATGGATAAAGGAGAACGCTAAGGGGATACCGGTGCTATTTACAAGACGTTCTACTCGTGAAGGCGGAGAACCCATTTCTTTAAATGAGGAACAAGTAACTGATTTGTACGTCAGTGTCATGAAAGCAGATGTGATTGATGCCGTCGATGTGGAATTAAGTTGCCCGAAAGAAGCGAAAGAAACGATCCTTTCACTGGCAAAGGAGAAAGAAATACAAACGGTGATGTCGTTTCACGATTTCTCAAAGACACCTGAAAAAGAAGCGTTACTGGCTGTTTTAAAACAAGCACAAGAAGAAGGTGGAGACGTAGGGAAAATTGCATTAATGCCACAATCACTTCATGATGTGTTAATTGTTGCTGAAGTGACAGAAGAAGCAAATCGAGAATTAACGATTCCCATCATCACAATGTCAATGGGTCCTAAAGGAGCCCTTTCTCGCTTATTTGGCGGTGCTTTCGGTTCTGCCGTTAGTTTTGCTGTCGGTCAAGCAGCTTCTGCACCAGGACAAATCGCAATTGATCAACTTGAAAGGGTACTCGATGTAATCGACGGGAGTCAAGTGTAAGAGAAAAGCACGTTTCCTTCTATAGGAAACATGCTTTTTTTATTTATGCGATTGTTTGTACAGTAAGTGGTTTTGCCCCCAAGTGTGCATGGCCGTAAAAATGGGCTCTAACGTCTTCCCGTATGTGCTAATGCTATATTCAACTTTTGGCGGAATTTCTGTATAAACGTGTCGCTCAATAATGTCTTCTTCTTCTAATTCTCTAAGCTGTTGTGTGAGTACTTTTGGGGTTATGTTCGGTATCGCTCGTTGAAACTCACCAAAACGTGTCGTGCCATTGGCTATTAAATGAAGTAAGATGAGCAGTTTCCACTTGCCGACAAAAATCTCCAACGCCTGATTTACTTGGCATTGGTCAGGTATAATGTTCATAAAATGACTCCTTTAGTATACTTTTGTATACCTTCTTTCGTTAAAGTACGTACTTTTAAATGTGTTTATCATAAGGCAAAATAAAAGAAGATACAAACAATGTAACTTAATGAATTTAGGAGGATTTCCATGAATCGCATAAAAAACGAAAATGGTTTGGAATTTGGTATTTATACGCTAGGAGATCATCTTCCGAATCCACATACGGGAAAACGTATTTCTGCTCAGCAACGCATTCATGAAATTATTGAATTTGCTAAGCTTGCAGATGAAGCTGGCTTAGATTTTTTTAGTGTTGGTGAAAGTCATCAAGCTTACTTTGCGACGCAGGCACATTCTGTTGTACTTGCGGCAATCGCGCAGGCAACAAAAAACATAAAAATAGGTAGTTCTTCTACGATTATTAGTACATCTGATCCAGTTCGTGTATATGAAGACTTTGCAACGATTGATTTAATTTCTAATGGACGAGCGGAAATTATTGCAGGTAGAGCTTCACGCGTAGGTTTATACGAGCTTCTTGGTTATGATTTGCGCAACTACGAGGAATTATTTGAAGAGAAATTCGACTTACTGAACAAAATTAACAAAGAAGAGCGCGTTACATGGGATGGTGAATTTCGAGCATCCCTTAGAGATGCAGAGGTTTTACCTCGACCATTAGAAGGGAAAATGCCAATTTGGCGTGCTGTTGGTGGTACCCCAGCAAGTGCTATAAAAGCAGGTATTGCTGGTGTGCCGATGTTTCTTGCTCACTTGGCTGGTCCGACAGAAGCGTTTAAACGTTCAATTGATGCGTACCGCGGTGCATTAACGGAAAGTGGCTATAACCCAGCTGAATTCCCAATCGCCACAGCTGGACTTTTCTATGCAGCAGAAACGACGCAAGAAGCTCAGCGTGCCTATTATCCTTGTGTGAACGAAGGGATAAAATTAACGAACGGATCAGGCTTCTCAAAACGAGCATTTGCACAAGGAGAGGATGTACGAGACGTATTAAATGTCGGCAGTCCTCAGCAAATTATTGAAAAGATTCTTTACCAATACGAATTGTTTGGCCATCAACGTTACATTGCTCAGCTTGATTTCGGTGGAGTGCCATTTGAAGAATTAAAGAAAAACTTAGAGTTAATTGCAACAGATATTCTACCAGCTATTCGGAAATATACAAAGGGGGAAACGGCGTGAAAATCGTTGCGTTATCTGGATCGGTTGTCGGATCAAAAACAAGAACCATTATGAATGAGGTCGTTCGTCACATACATGCCTATGATGAGGCAACGGACGTCACGCTAATCGATTTGGCTGAACAGAACATTCACTATAGTGACGGTCGACAGTTTATTGATTATACGGGAGATACTGGATATGTGGCACGTACGATTATGGATGCGGACGCGCTAATTATTGGAACCCCTATATTTCAAGCGTCTATCCCTGGTGCGTTGAAAAATGTATTTGATTTGCTTCCTGTTAATGCTTTCGAGAATAAAATAGTAAGTATTGTTGTAACAGCTGGTAGCTCAAAGCACTATTTAGTGGCAGAGCAACAGCTCAAGCCTATTTTGAGCTATATGAAAGCACAACTTGTTCAGACCATTGTTTTTGCAGAAGAAAGAGATTTCCAGCAAAAACAATTAGTGAATGATGATGTACGATTCCGTATTGAACGTCTTGTTGAAGACACACACCTTTTAACAAGAACATTTGAAAAGATACGAGAAGAAGCAGAAGATGCATATGGTTTTTAAATAAGAGGTTGGCGAAAGCCAGCCTCTTATTTCGTGTATTTCCATGCTTGAAGGACTGTCGTAACAGCTTCTTCCAGTTGTTCCTCTGGAATACTGGCAAAGCCAAGCACAATACGGGGATGCTGAGAAACTTGTTGTTCAATCGTATAGTGCGAGAGCGGATAAACCTTTACTTGCACATCGTTTGCAGCTTGAACAAGTTCTTCTTCACTCATACCGTTTTTAATCACAACGACAATATGGAGTCCAGAGCGCTCACCAATAATTGATAATTGATTTTCATACGGCTTCATGGCTTGTAAGACAATGTCACGCTTCCGACGGTATAGTTTTCGCATACGGTTTACATGCTTTTCAAAATCCCCAGCTCGCATAAACAATGTGAGTACATGTTGATCAATTCGAGACACTGTAGAATGATGAAACGAAAACAGATCGTTATACCGCGGTACTAATGTTTGTGGTAACACCATATAACTTAGCCGAGCAGATGGAATAAGGGACTTTGAAAAACTGCCAACATAAATTACTTTATGATGCTTATCCATACTTTGAAGAGACGGAATGGTTTTACCACTATAGCGAAATTCACTATCATAGTCATCTTCAATGATAAAACGGTCAGTTTTTTCTTCTGCCCATTTTAACAGTTGTTGACGTCGATTGACAGATAAAACCGCTCCATAAGGAAAGTGGTGTGAAGGCGTTGTGTACATAATCGTAACAGGTGATTGAGTGAGTGCCTGTACATCTACACCTTCTTCATCAACAGTAAACGGATAAAAATCGTGTGGATGATGTCGCAATAGCTTGCGCATAAGTTGATATCCAGGGTCTTCTATCCCATAAACACTTTTCTTACCAAATAAGAGAAAGAGTTGCTGCACTAATGTCTCCATCCCAGCGCCGATAACAATTTGATCCCATGTGCACTGGACGCCACGGGAATGATAAAGGTAATTGGCAATCTCTTGCCGAAACACTTGGTCGCCGGAAGCATTTCCAAGTAAAAGTAATTGTTGATTTGATGGATCGACGACTTGACGTACATATTTGCGCCACTTATCAAATGGGAAGTAACGTGTATCGATATGCGTAGGATGAAAGTTGAATCGAATAGGTGACAATTCCGTTACGCTAGTTGTTGTATACTTGGAAGAAACAGGTGCATAGTCAAGCTGTTCGTATGCCTGCACAAAAAAACCTTTCCGTGGCAGCACTTCTACATATCCTTCTGCAACGAGCTGGTTATACGTGGACTCCACGGTATTCTGGCTTACTTTTAAGAATTCGGCAAGCTTTCGTTTTGATGGTAGTTTCGTACCATGATCAATTCGTCCAGCTGTAATTTCTTTTTTTACGTGCAAATAAAGTTGCTCGTAAAGAGGTGTCGTAGCCTCTCGGTCTAAATGTACCCATAGTAAATCCATTTTATCGTCCCTCTTATCTGAACCCATTATTTTTTTAAAAACTGGCACTTACAATACAGTCAGTTTCTTTTTATACTATGAAATAAATCTGAAAAATGCAATCAAAAAGGAGTGGGCAAGATGGAACGTATGTTAGGGACAGATCGAGTCAAACAAGGAATGGCGCAAATGCAAAAAGGTGGCGTCATCATGGACGTTGTTAATGCAGAGCAAGCAAAAATTGCGGAGGAAGCAGGAGCAGTTGCTGTTATGGCATTAGAGCGTGTACCGTCTGATATACGTGCAGCAGGTGGTGTGGCTCGTATGGCTGATCCAACAATTACAGAACAGGTGCTTCAAGCTGTATCCATTCCTGTTATGGCAAAAGCGCGTATCGGTCATATTGTAGAAGCACGAGTTCTTGAGGCAATGGGTGTAGATTACATTGATGAAAGTGAAGTGTTAACACCAGCAGATGAAGTCTATCATTTGAATAAACGCGACTTTACTGTACCATTCGTATGTGGCGCTCGTGACCTCGGCGAAGCTGCGCGTCGGATTGGTGAAGGGGCATCTATGATTCGTACAAAAGGAGAACCAGGTACAGGGAATATTGTAGAAGCTGTTCGTCATATGAGGAAAATGCAGGCTCAAATGAAACAAGTGATTCACATGTCAACTGATGAATTGATGACAGAAGCGAAAAATATTGGTGCTCCTTATGAAATTCTGCTTCAAATCAAAGAATCTGGTCAATTTCCGGTTGTGAATTTTGCTGCTGGTGGAGTGGCAACACCTGCCGATGCAGCATTAATGATGGAGCTTGGCGCAGATGGGGTGTTCGTTGGTTCAGGTATATTCAAATCAGAATCACCGGAAAAGTTCGCTCGCGCGATTGTAGAAGCGACAACGCACTACAAAGATTATGATTTAATCGCACGACTTTCAAAGAATTTAGGAACGGCTATGAAAGGGCTAGATATTTCAACGATTGCGCCAGAAGAACGTATGCAGGATCGTGGCTGGTAGTATGGTGAAAGTTGGGGTACTTGCTCTCCAAGGTGCGGTGAGCGAGCACATTAAGATGATAGAAGAAAACGGTGCTACTGGTATTGCTGTAAAGCGGGTGGAGCAGCTTGAAGCAATTGATGGTCTCATTATTCCTGGTGGGGAGTCAACAACGATGCGGCGCCTGATTGACAACGATCATTTTTTTGAGCCATTAAAAGCATTTGGTAAAAAGGGAAGGCCTGTTTTTGGTACATGTGCGGGCATGATCTTAATGGCTCGCTCCCTTACCGATCAAAAAGAAGGCCATTTAGGGTTTATTAATATGGTCGTCGAACGCAATGCATTTGGGCGACAACGAGAAAGTTTTGAAGCCCATTTATCTGTGATGGGCATTTCAGAATATGTAGAAGCGGTCTTTATTCGCGCACCTCTTGTTCAGGAGATAGGAAAAGAGGTTGAGGTTGTAAGTGAATACGATGATGAAATTGTAGCGGTTCGACAAGGTCCCTTTCTTGCATGCTCATTCCATCCGGAGTTAACAGATGACCCAAGGATGCATCAGCTCTTTATTCAAATGGTAAAAGAACATAAATAGAAGCCTAGTTTACTAGGCCTCTTTTTTTATAATATGTTTACAGTGTATTAAGTAAGATAAGAATAAAAATAAATTTAGGCACGAATTGGTTTTCTTAATGTCCAGAGCTGATGAATCATAATGATTGTTACAAGAATCGTAAGGTAAGTTAACACTTGCCAACCGAGTTCAAGATAGGGAGTAACGATATCTTGAATCGTTCGGTTTGTAAAAAAAGAGCGGTAATAAACTGAGACGAAAATAAAAAGAGAGAGTAAAAGGATCACGAGACTCATGCCTTCCACCAATTTACTTTTTGTCTGTCCTTTTTCGGCACTATACTGGTTGTGCCAGCCATCTTTTTTGTTTTTCGAAAGACGATCCTTCCACACCTGAATGAATGTCATAAGGTTAGCCCAGAGATAGATTTCACTTGAGATAAGCGTTATCGCTAGCAACACATCGATTGGGCGTCGCATAGGGGTTTTTAAAGCTAAAATTAAATTTAATAATGAAGCCACGACAACAGGAATAATCCATAACCAACTCCATTGAAATTGATCTGTCATTAAAGCTAAAGGAATTAAAATGATTAACAGGATTCTGATGAGTAAATCAAGCAATCGTCGAAGCTGAGAGCCCCACATCCGGAATATATGTGAGCTTGACACATTTAACTCTCGATTGGTTAATAGCTCTACAGTACCTGACGACCATTTAATGCGTTGTTGACGGAACGTGTGATAAGATCTCATAGAGTCAACAAAGCATCGTGCCGACGGGCTTATTAACGTTTTCCACTTTGCTCGCTGAAGTTGCCATGTTAACAACATATCTTCAACGTCACTGTCATCTTGCCACGGCCCATCTAAATTATTGCGATTAACAACGTCTTGCAAGGCTTCGGGTCGAAACAATGTACCTTGCCCGCCTAACACGTAAGTACTTCCACCTTGATATTGCAAGGTGAGCAACCAGCTCGTCATATCTTGTTTTTGCTGGTGCGTCCACCATCTTGCTATCGGCCCTCCATATAATCCGCTTTCTAACTTTTGCTCATAATAAGGGTCATCTAAAGACAAAAGACTTTTTTTCCTAGGCATACGCATTGTGTATTTTGCCATGACGCCGCCAATATTACGGGCGCTCATAAGATCGTCCCAAAGTTGCTTTAGTGCCCCTGGAGCAAGACGACTATCGGCATCCATACCTAAAATCGCTTTTATAGATTGATTGTATTTTTCTTGATAGCTCGACACATGGTATTCATATAAGCTTAGAGGATCACCATATAAACTTTTCCATGCGGCGTTTAATGCGCCAACTTTTCGCTGACTATTGTTCTCGGTTTTTAAAATAATGACAGTTAATTTTAAATCCTCACCTGCTTGAATTGCTCTTTCAATGGTCCGATCAGTACAATTATCTGCAATGACAATGATATCAAGCAATACATGTGCTGGTAGTACTTGATCAGCTAGTCCTTCTAAGCAATCTCGAATGGACTTTTCTTCATTATGTGCAGGAATGAAAGCAACAATCCTTGGCCTCATAAATGCGCCATTCATTACTGGGACATACTTTTTAACCATAGCACACCCCGCCTATTATCCTGTTTCAATATCTTGATTGAGATATTAAAAGGTTCTTTGTGCCTAAATTGTAGCTGATTTCAAATGAATTAAGCAATAAGAATTTTTATTTAACGTATAAATAGGTAAAAAGTATTGTTTTTGTGTCTGGGAACAGAAATGTAACCCAATAAAGGAGGCGGAATAAGTGTCTATAGAAGTGAATTTGTCTGTAATACGTTTCATTTGTTACAGTACATAGCTATCATCGCATGATCAACCTAAAAAAGAAGCTGGGTAGACCAACTTCTTACACCTCCTTAAAAATATCATCGTACGTTTGCAAGATAAACGATTTATGATAGTCGATTGCATAGTTTTGTTTCAGGATGCTTTCCTTTGCTTTTGTTGCATGAACGCGGGCTTTTTCATCCTCGCCTAATTTTGCGTAACATAATGCTTTATAGGCATCTGCCGTTGTGAGCATTGATAAATCCAGCACATGGATACGGAATGGGTATTCATTGATAGACGGTAAATAGTGAAGCGATTCCTTGTAGCGTTTAAGTTCATATAAGGCTTGCCCATAAATGTGTTGAAATAGAATTCTTAAAGTATCGTCTTTTCTTACAAAATTTTTTCTATCATTAATTACTTCTAGCGCTTTGGTAGGGTTGTTTTCAAACATGATCGCTACTATGGCTTTATTAAGGGTATGGATACTTTTTAAATAATCATCCTCCAACAATTCTGTTAATAGATGATGCTTATGCAAATAGTAATTGACTTCTTTTTCGTCTTTGGCTAGCATTGCGAAATGGATAGCAAAGCGGTAGTATTGATCTACCTTGTAAAATTGTCGTTTTTCTATTGCAAACGTGAGTGATTCCTTTAACCGTTTTCTCCCTAAATTTGATTTTCCCATGATCATAAGCAACGCTACCTCTTGGAAATTCCACTTGGATAAGGTGAGAGGATCAAAGTCTTTTATCTGATCAGCGTATGCCGCTTGCTTCTTAGTAAATAGCTCTATTGCTTTTTCATATTCTAATTCAAAAGTGAGGTATTCAATATAGTCAAGCGCGGTATTTGCGGCTTCGTCTAGAAAAGAAAGTTCAATAAAACGTTGTTCGGCATTTTCAAAATAAGTGCGCCAATTATTTTCATCAACTGTAGAGTTAACCGTTTTCTTTTCTAATAAAAAAAGACCGGTATCTGTTTGATGGATAGATTGGCTTTTATAAAAATACGCCTTCCCTAAGTCCCGAACGAACTGTGCAGCTTCATACGTATGTGGCAACGTCATTCCTGCAAAAGGGGTAAGGAGGGAAGCAACGTCATCGTAACGATGATTGGTTAATAAAGCTTTTAATTGGATAATTAATGATCTTAAATCTGCTTCAGTAATGACATTCACATCTGCTAATAACGATTGAGGGTCTGTCTCAAGGGCTTCAGCAATGTGAGTAAGGCTTTCCATAGAAGGTTGGGCCTTATTGTTTTCTATTAAACTTAACATGCCTTTTGTTAAACGCCCTTCAGCCACTTCTGCAAGGGTTTTTCCACGTTGCTTGCGTAATTGCCGGATTCGTTCTCCTAATGTGCTCATATCGGATCGCCTTTCTTTCCGTGTTTCATATCATTATAAAAGATTGAGAATAAAAATAAAAGTTTAATATTATTAAACTTTTGCGTTGCTCTTTTTCATTTTATCTGTATATAATAAGTTTAATTAAATTAAACTTATTAGAGGAGTGCTTGGAATGGATGTAAAATTAAAGCGTGCAACGTATCATTTATGGACTTTTGCGTTTAGTAAGTTTATCTCGTCGTTTGGAAATAGTATTTATGTTTTTGCAATGAGTTTATTTATTTTAACAATGACAGGTTCTGCAATGAATTTCGCCATTAATATGATTTGTACTATTTTACCGCGGACGATTCTTGCTCCATTCGCTGGTTATATAGCGGATCGTTTTCCGAAAAAAGGAGTCGTTCTATCGTCTCAAGTGGTTTCTCTTTTAATCGTTTCGGGACTACTCGCTTATACGATAACGAGTGGTTTATCGGTTATCGCCATTTATGCAACAACTGCTTTGCTTACCATTTCGCAAATGTTTACTGGGGTTGCGTTTACTTCTTCTATTACGCGGCTGGTAGATGAGGCACGTATTCAAAAAGCAACAGCGATTAATCAGATGGTCGTCTCATCTTCAACGATTGGGGGGCCGATTATTGGAGGGATGCTTTTTGCCTTTTCGCCTATTCAAGTGTTTTTAGTGATTTTCATTATTGCGTTTTTCCTTGCTGTTTGCGTGGAAGCGACAATGGATTTTACACTTTATGGGTCTGAGCGAACAAAGGAAGAGAAGAAGGAGAACATGTGGCAAGGAATGAAAGCGGGGTTTCTCTTTATTCATCAGCAACCAATTATTCGGACAATCGTTGGAATGGCGTTAGTTGTCAATTTTTTTACTGGGGCTCTTTTAATTGGCATGCCGTTTATTCTCGTTGAAACCTTGCAAATCGACACTCGCCATTTTGGCATCATTGAAGGGATCTTAGCAGGAGGGGCATTACTTGGAGGACTCTATTTTTCAATAAAGAAAGATGTGGTATTTCCGTTAATGAATGTAAAGCAAGGTCTACTTGCTTTTTCGTGTTTAATGACGCTATTCGTATTACCGTTAATAGTCTTTATTCCTTACAATGGGATAGTGATTTTTTATAGTATGGTTATGCTACTTATTGGTTTTTCCATTACATATGTGAATACACCCATTGGTGTTTTGCTGCAAAAACGGGTAAGTGATCAATATAAAGGAAGGGTATTTGGCATTCTAGAAACAGGTGCTACTGCACTCATGCCACTTAGCTTTATCCTCTATGGATTTATGTATGATTTCTTAGGGCCAATTGGAACCCTGCTTCCTTCAGGGGTGTTACTTTTAGCTGTGACCCTTTACTTGTTGCGAAAGAAAATCATGTCATCGGCTCATCCTGAGTTACATCCTCCAAAAACAAAAATTGTAGAGAACATGTATATGTAACACATTTAACGGTTGGTGCTTCTCAAGAAATGAAGAGACACAAACGGTAATGGGTGATTTAGAAAAAAGCCAATTGATTAATTAATTGGCTTTTTTGTAGGCTAAATCAGCTTCTTGTGGTTTTGGCTGAAGAGATTTTTTCATTGAGAATCCAATTACGATGAGAGCGAGTAAAGCGAAGAGGCTGCCGACAATGGCATTCATTTCAACGGTACTTCTCTCGATGACAAGTCCGCCACTCATGGAACCAAAAGCAATACCAAAATGGAGTGCGGAGTTATTTAAACTTTGCTGAATATCAGATGTTTCTGGTGCAGAAGCAATTAAATAGCTCTGCATCGCCGGAGTAATCGCCCAGCTTAATAGACTCCAAACCATCATGACAACAATAAAAAGGGGCATAAATGCTGTAGTCAACGGTATGGAAAAGATGGCTACCGTAAAAAGAGAGATGACACCAATAATGGTTTTTTGCGGGCCGAATCGATCAGAAAGTAGGCCACCAATACCTCCGCCAATAATAGCGGCAATACCGAACAGAAGATACATCATGCTAATCCAATTTCCATCAATACCGATTGATTGTAAAAAGGGTGTTAGATAAGCATAAAGTGTTAAATGTCCTGCAAGAAATAAAAAGGACGTTAGTTGAATAAGTATAATTTTCGTGTTTTTTAATGATTTTAGTTGTTGAATGAGAGGAATACTTGGCTTTGGAGTGATTTTTTCCATAAATAGCGCAACAAATAAAATGGATAAACCTGTTAAAAGAACAATCAGGATAAATGGTGCTCGCCAACCAAAAGCATTTCCAAGCAGTAAACCAATCGGAACGCCTAAGACAAGAGAAGCGCTAACGCCCATAAAAACAATACCTATTGCACGTGCCCGGTATGGTTCACTAACAATGTTTGATGCAATGGTTACGCACAGTGAAATGAGAAGCGCTGCGCTCATTGCGGAAATCATTCGAGCGAGTAGTAAAATCCAATAGCCTGAGCTAACGACAGCAAGAATGTTCGCAAATAAAAATACCACTAATGTAATGAGTGTTAGCTTCTTTCGTTCTATTTTCGCTGTAGCGGATAAAAGAATGGGCCCTGATAACGCGAATACAAATGAAAAAATGGAAATCAGCATACCGACTTGTCCCAATGTAACGTTTAAATCGGATGCAACTAAGTGTAAAATGCCACCTAAAATAAGTTCAACAAGACCAACGACAAAAGAGACGATGGTTAGTAAGTAAACACGTTTATTCATAAAACACCTCTCGTTATTTTGTTACCACTAGAAGAGTAACATAAATGTAAATCTCTCTACAAGTGGAAATGTTTATAGAGTTTGGTCTATCCTAAAGAAAGGGATAATGAGAAAGAAAGGTTGATTAGGTTGCTACAACAATTTGGATTCACCCAATATGAGAGTCAAGTGTATACATCATTAATTACAGTCAATCAGCCTCTAGATGCTACGGCAATTGTGAAGCGGTCAGGTGTGCCGCGTTCGAAAGTATATGAGGTTATTACAAAACTGATTGAAAAAGGAGTTGTTCTCGAAGCCTTTGTGGAGAAAAAGCGGCAATATACTGGTCTTCCGATGGAGGCTTTAATAGAGAAATTAACGGCAAACTTTGAAGCAAATATTGAAGAGTTAAAGAAAATTGAAGTTGAAGAAATAGAAGTTGACGATCGGGTATGGACATTACGAGAGGATCAATCAATCTTGTCTATTATGAAAGAGCTAATGGAAGGAGCCAAACAATCCATTCATTTATCTCTTTGGGCGGACGAAATGAAAGCCTTTCTTCCTTTGCTTGAGGAAGTGTATCACAGTGGGCGGGAGGTGCACTTGCATGCGATAGGAACGATTCAAACGGTAATTCCAACTATGTCTGTTTTAATCCCAACCCATGGACACGATTCTTTAGAAAGAAGCCGGATTTTAATTGTAGATGAAAAGGAAATGGTCTTTGCTGGGATTGAAGAACACGGGTGGCAGGCCATTCGAACCCAATCGAAGCCACTCGTGACATTTTTTACGGAATTCTTTTATCACGATGTAGTGCTTACTAAAATTACCCAGCGATATCATGAGCTCATTATGACAGATGATGAGGTAAAGGACATGCTGTTAAAGTTGAAATATTAATGGGTCATCGTTAAAAGGAAAGATGGCTGTTATATTTACAGATCAAATTGAATTGGGAACAACTACACTAGGAACTATGTTTCGGACCATTCAATTAGAAGAGCCGTAAGTAACCATTAAAGAGGCATGGAATCAACAAGATCTTCACAGGTTGACAACAGAAATGCCACAAGCTTTTTAGGAGGAATTACTGGCACATAACCTTATTTTAATAAAGCGTCATTACCGAAATAGTAAATAGATGGCTGTCTCATTGGCATTAAGTGCACAAGACAGCCTTTTGTATTAACAAGAAAGGGTGTCAACAGATGGATTATATCAAGATGATTCGAAACAAAGTAGGGTCGGCTCCAATAATTCTTAATTTTGCTGGTATTTGTGTAGTGAACGAGAAGGGGCAAATTCTTCTTCAAAAAAGAGGGGATTATAACGAATGGGGATTTCCTGGGGGCGCCATGGAAATAGGTGAATCCCTTGCAGATTGTGCCAAAAGAGAAGTTTTTGAAGAGACGGGCTTACATGTTGAAATTGACTATCTTATCGGCGTATATTCAGATTATTTTACTACATATCTTAACGGTGATCGGGCTCAAACCGTTCTGCATTTCTTTAAAGGCTATCCAGTCAAAGGGAGTTTAAATGTGGATGGAGTGGAAACAGTTGAACTTGCTTTTGTTGACCCTGAGAATGCGCCGCCTCTCTTCAATCAGCAGCATATGGATTGTCTAGCCGATTATCGAAACAATATGAAAGGGAGTTTCCGTTGAAAGATTATATGGAGATCTCAAGCAATATTTTAGAATAGTGAACATAAGATAGTGATACAACACTCTTATTGGGAGGGGTGTGTCATGGCGAAAAATAAGGGGACTGGTAAAAATAATTACAACGATCCCCATGAACAATATTTGGAAAGCTTATTAGAACTATCTGAAGATATGATCTATCTAGGTACGATATTAAGTACCATATCTTCTGCGCTAGGGTTTGTCGGCGTTACGATTGCACGTGACATTTCAAGACAAAGAGATGCTTCATCAAGCGTTGATGAAGAGGCGCAAGAAGCAGCGACATTCTTTTCAGCTGAGGCAGCACAAACTGGTGGACTTCGCAGCCCAGTTGGTGATCAGCAGGAATATGCGATGTATTTGTATACACAAATGAGGCAAATGCAAGGGGAGTTAAACCGAGTGCATAAAGAGATGAAGAAGATGCAAGAGCAATTTAATCGCTGGCACCGCCCATCAAATTAGTAGCATTTACTTATATGGGGCATCACTTTATATTAAGGCATTTTTTATCGACAAACATGAACACTTTGAAGAGTCGTCTAAGCAAAGATTGCCTAACAGTAGAAGTCATTCTTCATAAAGCATTGAACTAGTAAAGGGGAGCGAGAGTGTCGTCATTGACATTCTCGCTTTTCATTTCTATTCTTATAAAAGAAATGCGAGTAAAACAACAAAAGCTAGTGCAATGGGAACGAGTAAAAAATAAAGCCAAGAAAATGTTTTAATGCTACGCTCACTGCTGTAGTTTGTATCTGTTCGGTTCATCGATACAAGCGTAAGAACAAGGCCAGCGATACAAATGCAGGCGGCGATCAGGAAGACAGGTAACATAGTAGAAGTGCCCCTTTTTAATCGAAAACATGCTATGATTCTAGCATATTCTTTTTATCAAAGCTTACCACATTGTCTTACCTAAATGAAGGAGGGAGCCTGTTACAACAGAACAGGGGATTATGAAAACTTTACAGCTTTTGCTACAGGTTCTATTTTTATATGGACTCTCCGCGTTTGGAGATTTCTTATCCCGTTGGCTGAATCTTACTATTCCAGGTTCAATCATTGGGTTTCTTTTATTGCTGTTATTATTGAGCACAAAAATAATTCCAGAAAGCTGGGTCGAGACAGGAGCCACCGCGTTATTATTCGTGTTACCCCTTTTGTTTATACCGTTTAATTTAGGGGTTATGCAATATCCGGAACTTCTATCAACGACTGGATTTCTTCTATTCCTATCTGTTATAGTCAGCACGTTGCTATCGATGATTGGAATCGGGCATTTCTGTCAATGGTATGAAAGAAGTCGAGGTGATTGGGACGAATGATGTATCCAATAATAGCTATAGCCATTGTTGCTGCAACGGTTGTCATCTATTTCTTGTTTCGGAAGCTTTACTTACGCTACCCCTATCCCATTCTGTTGCCTGTCGTGACATCGACCGTGTTTATTTTACTCATCTTACTATTATTTAATATTTCGTATGAAGACTATTTAATTGGAGGAGAATGGTTAAGTCGTTTAATGGGACCTGCTATTGTGGCATTAGCGTTTCCGTTGTACAAGCAACGCGTTCTTGTTCTACGCTATAGCGTTATGATTGGTGGCGCCGTATCCATTGGTGTTTTTTTAGGGTTCAGTACGGTGTATGGGTTGGCGCTTTTGTTTCGATTCAATGAGACCCTCGTTGCGACAGTCCTTCCAAAATCGATTACAGCACCTGTAGCAGTGGAAATCTCTGCAGCCTTACACGGATTGCCACCGTTAACAGCCACATTTGTCCTTGTGGCAGGCTTTAGCGGTATTCTCATTGGACCATGGGTCATGCAAAAAGCAGGTATAAGGAGTCTATATGGTAAAAGCATTGCACTCGGGGGTGCATCTCACGCCATGGGAATTTCTAAAGCAGCTGAGTATGGGAACATTCCTCTGTCGATGAGTTCCATTGCTATGACACTAAGTGCTATCGTTGCATCCCTTTTGATTCCTATTTTCATATGGATCTTTTAAAGAGGGTGTGTGAAAACACGCTCTTCTTTCAATTAAAAAGTTCCATTAGCTTTAGCCAATGGAACAGAAATTCCTATACTTTTTCTAACACATACGCTTTCTTAGATCGATATTCCTTTTCACCATTATCTGAAGCGTGCTCAAAGAATCCATCAAAGCTTTGAGTGACTTTGAATTCCCGTTCGGGATCAGAAAAAAGGTGATTTTCGTTTGAAGATAAAAGAACAACATCTTTTTTATTCACGAATTGATCTAAGTCTGTCGCTTTATAATGGACTCCAACATCTAATGAATTGTATGTTGCCATGTCATCTCCTCCTTAAGCGGTTTTTGTTCCTATATCCAAATGTAGGAGATATTAAACATAGCTGTTGCTATTGTAGTGCTTTCATGTACCAAGCATCACAAGAGAAGTGCTCTGTTTTAAGTAGAGGTTCATCTAGCTTCTGGAAACCATGCTTTTGGTAAAAACGATTCGCAGCATGCATCGTATGAATTGTTTCGAGATAACATGCTTCATAATATTGCTTAGCAAAGGCTAAACTTACCTCTAATAATTGCTCTGCAACACCAGTCCCTCTAGCTTCTTGTAAGGCGTACATCTTTTGTAGTTCACATATAGTAGGAAAACCAGATACACCGCCAATTCCAACACCAGCAATGATACGGCCATCTTTAACGGCTACCCAGTACTGCGTTTTATCTTTTTGATACAGCTCATAAAAACGGCTTAAATCAGGATCTGACCACGCAGTTCCTGGTTTATTTGCGCCAAATTCAATTAAACAAGTTCGAATTAATTGTTCTACATCTTGGTTGTCTTGTTCTTGAATTTCTCGAATATTCATAGCTATGCTCCTATCATTAATGGTTAAAGCTTCTTAGAAGATTATGACAACTATTGTACAGCTTTGCGACAAAAGAATGCAAGATAGAAGAAGCGAAGACATGGTTAATTATGACATAATAGAGTAAGAGGGGGTGCATTCTTTGGTCATTAACGATTCGCTCTATGGTATGTTTAAGCTTGAACCAGTTCTAGAAACATTAATAGCTAGTCCACCTGTTCAACGTCTGAAAAAAGTACATCAGGCAGGCGGTTGCTTTCTTGTGAAACCCGAATGGAACGTGACAAGGTATGAGCATTCCATTGGAGCAATGCTGCTTGTTCGTAAATTGGGTGGAGGCGTTGAAGAGCAAATAGCCGCTTTATTACACGATCTATCACATACAGCCTTTTCCCATGTAATTGATTATGTTCTAGGTAATAAGGATGAAAACTATCATGAGACTCTTTATGAAAGACTTGTAAAAGGAACAACCATACCTGATCTAATCGATCAAGCAGGTTATAACGCCCAGTCCATTTTATTTTCCAATAAAAAGTGGACGCTTCTAGAAAGGTCACTGCCTCATTTATGTGTAGATCGGATTGATTATACGTTGCGTGATCTTTATTCATATGGTGTGATTTCCTTAAAGGATGTTGATGCATTTCTTAATCAATTGGTTGTGATCGATGGGAATATCGTTTGCGAAGAATTAAGCTGGGCAGAATGGTTTGCATCTATGTATTTTAAAGAAACGGTTGAATTTTTTTTACATCCAACGAACGTTTTTGCTAATCAGCAGCTTGCGCATATCTTATCAGTAAGTTTAGAAGCAGGAATTGTGACACTCGATGACTTAGTTAAAACCGATTTTGATGTTTTGGAACAGTTACGGCTGAGTCAACATGAAACCATCCAGGCGCTGTTAACAGCGTTTGAGAAGCCGCTCTCACCGTCTCATTTTCACTTAAAAGCTAAGCATATAAAATTAAAATATAGAGTCATTGATCCGGACGTGCGGTTAGGAGCTGGATGTGTATCTGCTTCTACTCAATCTACGTTAGTGAGAGAGCTACATGCTCAAACAAAAAAAGCATCAACAACAGGTGCTATTGTGACGATTGCAGAAAGGGGAATAAGATGACCCGAGAACGGCTATTAAAAGCATTTCCTAATTTAACTAAGCTTACAGCATTAGAAGAATATCTGTGGATTAACACGTCTAAAGGAAAGAAGGCCATTACAAAAAACCATACATTATCCATGGAGGCGATTTTAGAGGCAGAAGCTCGACTAAATCGGTTTGCTCCTTATATATCCCTTGCGTTTCCAGAAACAGAACGAACGAACGGATTGTTAGAGTCGCCACTATTGGCAATCGACTCTTTTCAGCAGTCCCTTGAAGAGTATTATCAGGTTACGATTAACGGTAGTTTGTTTCTAAAAGGTGACCACTTGCTTCCAATTTCAGGTTCGATTAAAGCAAGAGGGGGCATTTATGAGGTTTTGACGATTGCGGAAAAGATCCTTATTGAGGAAAGCGTGTTCTCAAGAGAAGAGTCTTATGAGAAGTTAATAGAGTCTACATATCAAGACGTATTGTCTCGCTATACAATTGTCGTGGGTTCGACAGGGAATTTAGGACTAAGTATTGGTGTTAACGTGTTATTTTGCAGAACCAACCCACTCTCCTTGTATGCTTGTTGGAATGATGACAGGGTTACATGAAAATATTCACGTGAAAGATATAGGAATTGACAATCGAACGATTGCAGATGGACTTGCGGTAGGACGACCATCAGGCTTTGTCGGAAAGGTGATGGAACCAATTCTTGGAGGTATCTATACGGTAAATGATGAGACGATGTATAAGCTTTTAGCGATGCTCATTGATCAAGAAGAAATAGCTCTCGAGCCGTCAGCAGTTACAGCTTTATTCGGACCTGTACAGGTTGCAAATTCAGCAAAAGATGCTGTGCATCTAGCTTGGGCAACAGGTGGTAGTATGGTACCAACTAACCAAATGCAGCATGATTACGAAATAGGTAAAGCACTATTAAATTAACTCATTCTTTTTGAAAAAAGGGATACTTGTCCATAAGACGTATCCCTATTTTTGTGTTTTTTTCCTAGAACGAAGCTGTTTGTGCGCATCAAAATCCCATGTAGACAAGAAGAGTTCAGCTGCTTGATAACCAGACTCGAACAAATAATCGCTTTGCTCATCCGTTAGTAGGAAATCGGTTGCTGTGATGGAATCGGTATAAATTTGTATTGTGCGATCTCTCGTTTCATCACTTAAATGTCTCATATCATGAGCTTGCATCATCGTTTTGACAATGTTCTGTGCTAAATGTATTGGCGTTGGAATAATGGCATCCCCTTCAATTCGATCTTTCAAAAAGCGAAAGCCGAAGGTTGGGTAGCGAGGATTTTCAACATCAAACAGCCAAATCGGAAAATTACTTAGTAAGCCGCCATCAACAATATACGCCTTACTTTTGTTTGCCAGCTTCCATCTAGCAGGGCGATAAAAAAAGGGGATAGATGTACTCATTCGCACTGCTTGAGCAATCGTTACATCACTTGGTTTCATACCGTAACGGTTTAAATCGTCAGGAAAAATGATCATTTGTCCGCTACTAATATCTGATGCAATGATTTTAAGTTTTTCAGGTGGAAGATCTGCGAAGGTTCGAATGTTTTTCCTCCGTAATAGTTCTTCGAGCCACACGTCAATATAATCGTTCTTATACATACCTAAATAAAACACGAGATTAATAAAATTTCCAACAAAAGGGATGTGATTGACCCAATTCTTCCCTCGTAAATCTTTAAAATTTAATACTTTTAATTGTTCATTTATTTCTTTACTTGTATATCCTGCTGCAAGAAGAGCGGCAATAATAGCCCCTACAGAAGTTCCAGCTAATTTCTGCCATTGCACACCATGAGCTTCCATTGATTCAATTGCTCCAGCAAAAGCAATACCACGAATGCCTCCACCTTCAAAAACTGCATCGACTTTCATTGTATGCCTCCTTTCACTTCAACAAGTTAACGAAGGAACTTGTCTACTCATATTCTATGAACCAGCAGTAAAAAAAGTGTTTCATTTCCATTAAAGAGGAGTGCATTCAGCAAAAATCAAAAAAAATTAGAAAAATCTTCATGATATACATAATTTTTTTAGTAGAAAGCCAAACTAAGAGTGAAACAAAATATGAATAATGGAGTTGAATGAAAATGAAGAAATATCTATTGCATTCTTTAGCCCTTACTTTTGTTGCAACAGCGTTAGTCGCATGTGGAGGCAACGATAATAATGATATGAATTCACCAGATAATGATATGGAAATGAATGAACCTGGTGAAGATAGTGTTGAAAACCAAGGCTACGGCATGAATGATCATGGTGAACAACATATGACAGTTTCGGGTGAAGTGGCTGATAGCGTTCGTAAATTAGATGGTGTTCATCATGCAGCGGCAATCGTGATGGGAAGCCAAGCATATATTGCTGTGACAATGGATGACGAATCACATGATGTATCAGACGATATGAAGCAAAAAATTGCTGACAAAGCAATGGAAGTTGATCACAATCTTAGTGATGTTCATGTTTCTTCAAACCCTGATTTTGTGGAACGGATGAAAGGCTACGGTGACAGAATTGAGAATGGTGAACCTGTAAGTGGTTTTGCAGATGAATTTATGGAAATGGTTCATCGTATGTTTCCAACAACAAAACGATAGTAGTGAAAAGGAAAACCTACAGGTTATTATCTGTAGGTTTTTATTTAGTGTACAAATATTTATTTACCTTTGAAGCGTATGTATTAAACTTTGTTGAAGAGGTTTTAAGTAAGATTTCTTAGAAGTGAAAAGGTATAAGTCCCGAGTGAACGGACAATTAGAGAGGCGTTTGAATAGAAAATGTCGATTCCAAGGTGGTTCAACCATCAACTTTGGAATGATAGCTACCGCATGGTTTTGTGTCAAAGAATAGAGAAAGGATCGGTAAGGGAGGCTATGAATATCCCTTTTTTTCCAACCGTTTTTCTCGCATAATGTATGCCACATTTGATAAAAGCGACTTGTTTTTGGTGGAACAATTTGTGGGTATGAAAAACATTGCTCAAGCGAGAGTTCTTCACAATCAGCAAGTGGATGGTCCTCAGCTATGGCAACTTGATATTCATCATGCTTAACGAGTGTCGAGTAAAAGCCTTCATGAGAAGGATAGTCTTCAAAAATTGCAGCATCAATGTCTCCTTTTTTTAGCATCGGTATAAATTCAAGGCAGTTATCTCGTGTATATGTGCACGTGATGTTCATTTTTGAGGCTTCATATGTAAGAGTTTGGGGTAAATACGTGGACGAAATAAAAGGTGCAACACCTAAGCGAACCGCGTTTTTTGGTACAAAGCGATGGAGTTTACGCTGTAGTTCATGCCAAATGGGCTGCATCTCATTATAGAAAAGTTGTCCTGTTTCTGTTAATGTCATCCCCTCGTGTGAGCGAATAAACAACGTTTTGTTTAAAGATTTTTCTAATTCTTTTACATGTCGACTAACAGCGGGTTGGGTTAACCCCAGTCGAGTAGCGGCTTTCGAAATACTGCCTTCTTCAGAAATCGTTAGAAACGCTTCTAAATATCGAATGTCCATTTAAGTCTCCTTTTTAGTAACAGGTGTTATTGGGCTTTTGTGCCAACTTTTTTCGCGTTCAAGCTACACACACTATATCAGAAAAAGTTAGCTCAAATGTATACCCTTCTTTCCGCAAAACGAAACCACTTTTTTCTGGAAAAAAGCGTGTTTTTTAAATGAATGTATGTAAAGAGGTTGATTGTGTAAAGGAAAAGCATATTTTTACGTGTGAAAGCTATAGTGGTGTGCTAAAATGTACATAATGATTACTAGTCGTTTACAATGTATACGAGTGAGAAATTAGAATGAGAGAGGTTTACACATGTTAGATATTCAATTTATAAGGGATCATGCCGACAGAATTAAACAAACGGCAGTTCAAAAGAAGTTAAACGTCCCAGTAGATGAACTCATTGAAGTCGATCAAAAGCGACGCGAACTTATTCAGAAGATTGAAGGCTACCGAACAGAGCGCAATCAACAAACAAAAGCGATCGGTGAATTAGCAAGAGAAAAGAAAAAAGAGGAAATGGACGCAAAGAAAGAAGAAGTCCGTCTTCTGAACCAATCAATTAAAGAGTTAGAGACCGAATACCAAGAGGTTGAAACGTCTTATTTACACATAATGAATTTAATTCCGAACGTTGTCTCTGAAGATACACCTGTTGGTAACTCTGACGAAGATAATGTTGAATTAGAAAAAGTCGGGGAGATCCCACAATTTTCATTTACACCTAAAGATCACATGGAACTAGGACAGGCTCACGAAATGTTTGATGTGGAGCGAGGCGTGAAAATCGCTGGAACGCGTAATTATGTGCTAAAGAACCAAGGACTATTTTTACATAGAGCGGTTCAGCAGTTGGCTGTCGATTTATTACATGAGCGTGGTTTCTCCATTATGGACGTACCGTTAATGGCAAACGAAGAAGTATTATATAGTACAGGCTTTTTTCCAGATGGTAAAGAGCAGACGTATCATCTAGAGAAAGACAATAAGTATCTAGTAGGTACTGCGGAAGTACCCCTTGTTGGTTTTTATGGAAATGAGATTGTCGATGTTGAGGAACCAATTCGCTTAGGTGCAGTATCAAACTGTTTCCGAAGAGAAGCTGGATCTGCTGGAAGAGATGTTCGGGGTTTATACCGTGTCCATCAGTTTGCGAAGGTTGAGCAAGTTGTTCTTTGCAAGAATGATCCAGAACTAGCCGATCGTCTCTTATCAGAAATTACCGAGATTGCAAAAGAAATTTTAACCTTATTGGAACTTCCGTACCGAGTGGTGGCTGTTTGTACAGGCGATATGTCTCAAAAAAATCATAAACAATATGATATTGAAACGTGGATGCCGAGTCGTGAAAGTTATAGTGAAACCCACTCTTCTTCAAACGTAACAGATTTCCAAGCGAGACGGTCAAACATTCGTTATCGTGACGAAAATGGAAAACTTCAATACTGCTATACGTTAAATAATACGGCAGTCGCAACACCTAGAATTTTGATTCCGTTATTAGAAAATCATCAACAAGAAGATGGCTCAATTGCCATTCCTAAAGCTTTGCAGAAATATATGTACGGGAAAACTACGATTCAGCTCTAATGGTTACGTCGCCTTTAATAGGGCGACGTCCTTTTTTCTTTTATTCTTTCAGAATAATTCGGTAAATGGGGGAGTTCCGTGTATAAAAAAGACCCAACAATTCGACCGTTAAAACAAGGGGATAAAGCTTTTTTATTAAAGTGGTTAACGACAGAAGAGGTTCTTGCATTTTATGAGGGAAGAGATCGGCAATTTACAGAAGCCCTGATACAAGAAAAATTTTATGCCGATACTGAAGAAGATCGCTGGATTGGTGAAGTGGGTGGTGTGCCGATAGCGTACTTACAATCTTATCAATTAACAGTTGGAGATAAGCGAACATACGGGTATTCAGTATATCAGTCGGTATACGGAATGGATTTGTTTATCGGCGAAGTGACGTATTGGAACAAAGGCTTTGGAAGTGCTTTTATTCACCTACTTATTGCACGTATACGAGAAAAAGATGCAGCTGCAATTGTGACGGTTGATCCACGAGTTAAAAACGTACGTGCTATTGCTTGTTACAAAAAATGTGGCTTTTCAATTGTGGGAAAAGTAGAGAAACGAGAATGGCATGAAGGAAGCTATCATGATGTTTACATAATGGAAACGAAAGAAACCAACGGAATCGTTACTTGATGAAACATTCTAGACATGAAGCCTTACTCGACTCTAAACATCGTGCTTGCTCCTATTTACGACAATTTATTTCTTGGGAAATAGTAAAACCAGCAGCCAATTATTTGGTAGCTGGTTTATTTAGCAGTTCTTTCGCCATCAAACGATAAACATTGAGTCTGGATTCAAAAGAATATTGATTGCTATTAATCATAACTTCGTCAAAGCCGAACGTCTCTTTTTCCTCCAACAACTGGTTGCTTACCTCTTTAGGTGTTCCGACAAGGTGTAATGAGCGATTTTTAGCAAGAATGGCTCGATCCATTTCTGTTAAAGGATACTGTTGAGCATCTTCAGGACTAAGCGTTTGTGGTAGTCTTCCACGCATAAGAAATAATCGGGCCAAATCAATTGGTAGAGCAAGAAACTCTGCCTCATCTTTTGTTTCTGCAACTGTAACTGCATACGACACGCTAATGATTGGATCAGGCATGAAATACGATGGCTCGAAATAATGGCGGTACGTATCAAAGATCTCTTTAGACATTTCTCCGTTAAAAAATTGTGCAAATGAGTACCCCACCCCTTGCTTTCCTGCCTGTCTAGCGCTATTTCCGCTAGATCCCAATAGCCATGCTTCTGGTAACGCTACTTCGTGTGGGGAAGCAATGACTTGATTATAAAGAGGATCATTGGTTTTTTGATCATTGATCAGCTGTAACGTTGTCGCTAATTTATCGTACTGATCATCTGGTTGGTATGCTTTTCCTTGAGCAAGGGCGTGAATGGAATGATGATCCCCACCGGGAGCTCGACCAACACCAAAATCGATACGGTTTGGCGCGAGAGCACTTAATGTTTTAAAGACTTCTGCCATTTTTAAGGGCGAATAATGCATCATCATGACACCGCCTGTTCCTAGGCGGATTCGCTTCGTTTGAGCAGCTAAGTGTGCGATTGTAATTTCTGGAGCAGAGCTCGAAAAAGACGTGCCATTATGGTGTTCAGCCATCCAAAGTCGATGGTAGCCTAATTCGTCCCCTAAGGTTGCAAGTGCTTTCGTAAATTGCAGTGCATCAGTAGAGGTTGACCCTTGCGGTATGGGTGCTTGATCAAGAATGCTTAGTCTCATTTAAACGGTCTTCCTTTCGTGTTTACTGTTAAGCACTATAACATAGAACAAAATAAAACCCTATTTTACTGCTCAAAAAAAGGGTTTAAATAAAATGAACGAATTGATCTTATAAACGTATAACAGTTGTGCAGATTAGAAAGATGAAGAGCATAGGGGTGGTGTTATGGAAGAACCGCTTGAAGTATTGATTCAAAAAGCGCAGAAAGGCGAAGAAGAAGCATTAGCTGTGTTATTAACGAATCACTACGACAGTGTTTACCGTTTTTTATTAAAAGTCACTTTCGATCCTGACTATGCTGCAGATTTAACCCAGGAAACGATGACAAAGGCGATTATAGCAATAAAAAGTTACAAGATAAAAAAAGCAACATTTTCTACGTGGCTATTTCAGATTGCGACTAATGCCTTTATAGATAAAAAACGAAAGAGGAAGCATGAAGATCAGTATGTACGGATGCAACGGTTACAATGGTCGATGAAAGAAGAACCGCATGCTGAATGGCTTGATATTCAAAATGTTTTACTGAAGCTAGATAGCAAAAAGAGAGTTCCGCTCTTATTGAAGCATTATTATGGTTACAGCTACGAAGAGATTGGACGAATCTGTCAAATTCGGACTGGGACAGCAAAGTCGAGAGTGAATAGTGCGGTTGACTACATTCGAAAGGAGTTAAGGAGCGATGAAGGAATTCGACGATAAAGTGAAAGATGGATGGGCTCAACTGGATAGGAGTCAACTACATTCACCAACCAAAGAAGATATGATTGCGCTTATTCAGGAAACAAAACGAAAACAGCGACGTGAAGCCATTCTCTTCTTTGTCATAACGCTCATTCTTGTTAACATCGTTGTTTTTTCGATTGCAAGGTTACCAGCTATTTATGTAACGATGAACGTTATCTTAGTGGGATTACTTCCTGTACTTTTTGTATGGGGACTGGTGAAACGTTGGAGGGATCGTTATGAATTATGATTTACAACCATTAACCGAAGTTCCTATCTGGGCTTGGATAGCACTTGGAATACTGCTCTTAATGCAAAGTATTTATTTGTATTTTAAGAGTCAAAAGAATGGGCAGATGAAATGGTTTTGGGGTATTTGGGGTGTAACTCATTTTCCGATGCCGCTGGTTGTTTACTTTATATGGACTTATTGGTTTATACCGATCGTTAAAGGAAGAGGGGATGAGTAAGATGAATGATGTGATCGAGATCGTAAGGATGTTTATACCACTTATAGTTGTTCAACTACTACTGATGATTGTTGCCTTAATTGATCTGTACCGCCGTAATTATGTTCGAGGTGAGAAATGGGTATGGGTAATCATTATTATAGTCATTAACTTACTTGGCCCAATAGCATACTTTATCTTCGGAAGGAAGAAAAGTAATGAATATTAACGTAATTGAGCTTAGTAAAGGATCTCGAATTTGTCATGTGAACGCTCACATTGAGACAAATAACATTACGGCACTAATCGGTGAGAATGGAGCAGGAAAGACAACCCTGTTGCAGTTAATTGCTTCTTTATTAAAGCCGACATCTGGCAGAATTGAATTTGAAGGCGTGACGAAAAAAGATATCCGTTCGTACATTGGTTTTTTGCCTCAATTCCCATCTTTCCACGATTGGATGACTGGATTAGAGTATCTCACGCATGTCGGTCAATTAGTTGGCATGAAAAAACAGCATGCGGTCCGTAAAGCTACTGATCTTTTAACCCTTGTCCGCCTTGAGGATGGAAAGGAGAAGCGCATAGAATCATACTCTGGAGGAATGAAACAACGACTTGGCATTGCTCAGAGCTTAGTGAACGACCCGAAAGTGCTGTTACTAGATGAACCTGTATCAGCATTAGACCCTAAAGCTAGAACAGAAGTAATGGAACTTCTACTAACACTAAAAAAAGAGCGAACGATCATCTATTCAACTCATGTTCTTCATGATGCAGAGCAGATTAGTGATGCCTATATGTTTATGCACAAAGGCCAATTAGTCGAAACCGGTTCTCTTCATTCAAAAGGGGAAGAGTATGTGCTAGAAATTGAGACCGCAGAGTGTGAAAGGCTAGAAGCTGAACTTAAAGCTGTTTACCCAACATGGTGTATCACTAGAAGGGTAAATTATGTTGAGATAAGGATCACACCAAATCAGACGCGATACGATTTAATGCTATTATCAATTCTTGAAAAGGGTAGCTATTCATTTGATGGAATTAAAAAACGTAAAAAGACCCTCGAGGATATTTTTCGGAAAGCGGTGACGATATGAATCAGCTTACCGCGCTAATAAGAAAAGAAGCGCTTGAAAACTGGCGCAACTATAAATGTTTATGGTTGCCGACTTTGTTTGTCATCTTAGGGATGATGCAGCCATTAACGCTTTATTACATGGAAGATATGCTCGTTTTACTTGGTGGTTTGCCAGAAGGGGCGAATTTTGCAATGCCAACACTAACTGCGGAGGAAGTAGTTGTTAATACCTTGAACCAATTTTCACAAATTGGTATGTTTGCAATCGTCTTGTCTTTTATGTCGACTTATACGAATGAACGAAAAACAGGAGAAGCCTTGCTCATACTTGTGAAACCAGTGACACATTGGTCCTATTGGCTTTCAAAATGGGTTGTAGCTCTTGCTTTAGTAATAGGAAGTTTTATAGCGGGTTTATTAGCAGCACTTTACTATATTTCCCTATTGTATGGATCGATATCGTTTTCATCAATCGTGTTTACGGTACTCATCTATGGATTATGGTTAATGTTTATCGTGACTGTAACCCTTTTCATTGGAACAATCGTTAAAAGCTCAGCAGTAGTAAGTCTCCTTAGTATTTTACTAATGATGCTTGTGATGCTTTTTCCAGTTTTATTTGGAGAGGGCGCCTTGTGGACGCCTGCAGGACTTCTTGTTTTGGTAGAAGCCTTTCTTTTGAACGATCCTATAAGCTTCAAGCCCGTTTGGATCACAATGAGCCTTATCATTTTACTACTATTAGGAGGAATGAAATACTTAACAAAGAAAGAGTGGAGTATCTAAAGAAAAGTCCCTTAGGTTGACACCTAAGGGACTTCTTTCAATAACGGAAACGCAAGGTGAACGGTTGTTCCTTCTCCCACTGTACTATCGTAAAAAATGGTACCTTCATGCTGTTCAACAATTTTATGACTAACTGTCAATCCTAAGCCTGTGCCTTTTTCTTTTTGTGAAAAGAATGGCTCACCTAATCGTTCAATACGTTCCTCGCTCATACCGTGACCGTCATCCTTAATCTTGACGGTAAGCGACCCATCTCGGGCTTGCATTGTCACGATAATAGCACTGGCACTCGCTTCTATCGCATTTTTAATAACATTAATAAACAATTGCTTAAGTTGATTTTTATCCCCATATAGATAAAGAGGGTACGGCTTTTTAAATGATAAGCTACTGCCATTTGCTTTCGCTTCAGCAGATAATAGATGGATGACATCTGATAGAACGTTTGTTACATTTGTTTTCGAAAAAATGACATCGTGAGGGCGTGACAGGACGAGTAATTCACTTGCAATCATATTAATGCGTTCCAGTTCCTCTAACATAATACGATGAATAGGGTTCTCTTCCTTGCTCTCTGTTTGAAACAGTTGAACAAATCCTCGAAGTGATGTCAATGGATTGCGTATTTCATGAGCAATTCCTGCTGCTAATTCGCCAACTACGGCTAACTTTTCGGTCGTACGAAGTTTTTCCTCTGCTTCGATCATCGGTGTCATATTGTGTGCGTAACCTGTAATGCCGACAAGTTCTCCATTTATCATGATAGGTAGCGATGCGCAATTGACGATGACCTTCTTTCCAGTTCGATGCTTGATCCGAATCTCATTACATTGAACAACTTCTCGACTTGTTATCACTTGATAAAATGTTAGTTTTAAGCGAACATGATCTCGTTCATCAATAAATGAAATGAATGGTTCTCCAATACTTTCTTCTCTATCATAGCCGGTGACGTGGATGAAATGTTGATTAAGATCGGTAATATTTCCTTGAAGATCAATCATATAAACAAGCTCAGGGCTGTAATCAAACAATGCTTTATATCGAAGCTCGCTCTCTGCTAATCGTTGTTTTGCTTGTATTCGCTCTGTCACATCTCGACCTACAACAATTAAGGCTTTACGCTCACCGCTCTCTGTAAAAAGAGGCGTCTTCGTCGTATCAAATATTTTCTGTTCCCCATTCTCTAGCGTTATAACAGTTTCACTCCTCGTTGTTTTTTGGAGTGCCCACGTTTGTTCATCTGTCTCATTTGCTAGTGAAAATTCCTTTTTAAAAAAAGGTTGTTCTTCAGCAAGCTGGCTATTTGTTTTTCCGATGTAATGATGTTGATCTAAACGGAAAAGTTTTAAGGCAAATGTATTAGATTGAATCCAACGACCATCCCCATCTTTAAAGCTGATGAAGTCAGGAATAGAATTAATAAGTGTTTCGACCTTCTCTTTTTCTTCTGTTAACGTGTTAATCTTCTCTGATTTGTTTAACAAGAAATAAATAAAAACGCTGGTTGCGATAATAAAGAAAATCCCTTTTAATTTTTGGTAAAAGGAATATAGTTCAGGCTCCCAACTTAGTAATAAATAATCGGTTCCTATCACCCAAATAAGACTAAACCCAATAAAAGAAACAATGATCTTTCGTTTTACGTTCATTTTCATGTCCACCTTTAAGCTTCTATCGTCATAAGACTACCTGCTCTATTGGGGAAAAACAACCGGATTTGAATAAGTCTGTCAATTGATGCTAGCTTTCTGATGAATGAATTATGAGAACAACGAAGAGGAGTTAGTCATGGTTAATCAGCTTCCGCCAGATCATCTGCAACAATTTGTAGGTGGGAACTTTGAGCAAGTTGGGAAGGCGTTTTTAACTTGTTTTAACAAATTGGTGGTTTAAACCAAAATCGAAGTTGGTGTGGTCGTACTCACTATACAACGTATCAAGATTTACTGGTATTAAAGAAAAAAAGCAGTAGGAATATCACTACTGCTCTTCCGTTCTAGCAAAAACGATCTTGCGGTTTAGGAACCGACAGTCCGAACAAAGGTCGTAGCTTGAGTGCCAAAAAGGTTCCACCGATGGCCATTACGCCCCAGATGTAGCCATGTGCACTAAAGGATGCAATACCCCCAAAATAAGCACCCACGTTACAACCAAACGCGAGACGTGCGCCGTAACCCATTAGCAAACCACCAATAACAGAGGCAGCCGCATTTTTTGCAGTGATGTTTGATAGTGTAAACAACCCACCTGCTGCAGAAGCGAGAAAGGCGCCTAATATAACACCAAAGTTTAAAACTGTTGTCGTATCAGCGAAGATAGATGCATGTAAGGCTTCTGTACTTCCTTGCCAATAGCCCCAGCTCTCAACATCGAATCCAATTGCATCGGCGGCTTTTGAACCCCATAACGTAAATGCTGATGTTACACCCCATGGCGTACCGCGTGTCAATAGAGTTAAGGCGTTTAACACTGCAAGTACAATTGCCGCTGTAAATAAAGGCCAAGAACCTCTAAATACGCGCTTCCAGCCAACGGCAGAGGGTACGGCTGCCATTTTTGGTGGATTTTTTTTCTTTTCAATACGAATTGTAATCCACGCAATACCTGCAAAAATAAGTAAAGATACTAACAGTGCGCCACCGTAGCCTAGTCCAGTTGACGTTGCTAAAGAAAAGGGTTCGGCTGATGGCATATCGTCCATCCAAAACGTAAAGTGGGCTGCTCCGATTGTAGAACCAATGATAAAGAAAAGTAGCGTGATAAACATAACAGATCGTCCGCCACCAACAGCATATAATGTACCTGACGCACAACCTCCACCAAGTTGCATACCAATACCAAAAATAAAGGCACCGACAAGTAAACTGACGCCTACAGGGGAAACGTATCCGTTCGCGTCTGTTCCAAAAAACGTGGTACCGACTGCTAAGATTGGTGCAAACAATAAACAGGCTACTGCAAGCATAAGCATATGCGCTCGTAAAGATTGGCCATTCCCTACAGATGCTAACCTTCGAAAAGCAGATGTAAAGCCAAATCTAGCATGAAATAATGTAAATCCAAGTCCAATTCCTATTAGTGCTAACAAGGGTTGGACAACATGTTGTGTAAGAGCTAAAAAGACAGTTAATAATATGGATACAACTATACCAACTATCACTAAAAGACGCTGTGGTGGATTCAATGGTTTTGTTTCTTCCTGTTGCGCTTTCGTAGACACTTGATCACCTTATCCTATTAAATTTATCCGAAAAGGATTGTATTATCTTATTTAAAATTATGTACGCTGTCAAGGTAAATCCATTTGTACTTAGTATGCTTTATAAAGCGGGTTTTACCAATCAAAAGTAAAAACCAAGGCTCAGGCCCTGGTTTTTACTTTTCTAACCAACTGTCAACAAGTTCACGATTTTGTTCAATCCACTGTCTAGCCGCTTCTTCGTCATCATCTAATTCCGCTTGTAACTGAAGAAGTTCTCCAAGTGTTTCATCTGTGAATTTAGCATTATTAAGCCACGTGATAACGTCTGAATGATCTTCCGCTAATCCATTTCGAGCGAGATAATAAATATCGTCTGGCTCACCATAAATGCGGTCTGGATCATCAAGAAATTTCAAGTCATATTCTCCTAAAGTCCAGTGTGGGCTCCATAATGTAACAACAATAGGCTCTTCATTTTGATAAGCATTTTGAAGTTCTGCAACCATCGCTTGTTCAGACGAAGCTGCAAGTGAGAAATCTTCTAGTCCATAATGAGGAATTACGTCATCTTCTGTTAACCCCATTAACGCTGAGCCTGGATCAATGCCATAAATGGTCCCATTAAGCTCGTCATAAGCATCTGGGAGATCAGCTATTGACTGAATATCTTCCATATATGTAGGCACCGCAAGCCCTAATGTGGCGCCTTCATAGAGCACACCATCTTCTTGAACATCAAGTTTATCATTATTCTCGTCAATGTAAGCTTTATCTGTTAATGGTAACCAAGTGTTAAAGCCGATGTCATAATCTCCTTGCTCTACACCTGAAAATAAAAATGCTTTTTCAACAGAAGCTAGTTCAACATCATAGCCCTGTTCTTCTAAAAGCTGCTCCCAAACGTGGGAAAATGCGATCGCCTCTGCGTATAAATTATAGCCTATCTGAATAGAACCAGTTGAATCGCCTTGATTGCTGTTATCGCTTCCACATGCGCTTAAAGAAACCATGGTAGCGAATGCAGTTGCGACAAGGTAATGCTTTTTCATAGTGACATGTTTCCTCCTCATTGAAATACATAAGTTAAACCTTACCATATTGTTTCGAATCGTACATCTTTTATGCACAGGATAATCAGGTTTGTTAGGGAGAAGAAGAGGGAACTACTAAAAAACACCCCATCCTATAAGGGGGTGCTCGTAAGCCATTATGGTCGAAATACTTTATTTACTTTCCAGTGCATTTCAGGGAATGTATTTAAATTTAGTTTTGAAGCTAAATGGTCTGCATGTTCATAAGAGGAAAATAACTTGTCATAAGGTGTAGAGGAGTTTTTTAGCGACTGAGTATAGCCATCGACGATACGGGTTACAGCGTACATACAACGAACTCCTTCCCTCTTGCTCTTAACTGTATTATGGCATACATAAAGAGGGACTTCATTATAAATTTTCTGAAAAAAGAGCGAGCTTTTGTAGGATTTTGTAGAATGTGCATTAAATGTATCGAGCTTGATGTGAATGTACGCATTTTTGTCGAGTAAAGATTAGGTTCTTGAGGTGAAAATATTAATGGATACAATGATTTGGATCATTATTGCGGTTATTTTGTTTGTCATCTTAGCAGGTGTAACGAAAGCCATTTTACGTATAGCCTTTTCGTTAGCAGCGGTTGCAGCCGTTATCTTTTTCATTTGGCAATTGATTAGTAGTATGTAAGTGTATGATACGAACAAAAGGCAAGTGGTTATCTGGTTAAAACTAGTTCACGAGCGCGTTAAACGACGGTTTTTTTGCGCTCGTTTACTTGTTTAGTGGTACAAGGACATCTATATAACTAGGGACAAGTTCAATCGTGACAGGTAATGACATTCCTGACTCTCCATCAACATTCGTCGTTAATTCACTTTCTGCCGATACGTGAACGCGCTTTGCTTTGAAGGCATGAACGTATTTACTATGCTCTAAAGTACCGGCTAGTAAGGAAGTACCAACCACAGCTGTATTTAATAAATTCGTATCTTGTATGATGAAGCAATGTAAATAACCGTCGTCAATTTCTGCTGAAGGTGCTAGCTGTTCAAAGCCACCAACTGAATTCGTTAAGGCTGCAATAAAGAGTAATGCTCGTCCTTCCCATGTTTGCTCATCGTATTCGACACTCATTGTGCATGAAGCATCACCTGCGAACGTTTTAATGCCTTCTTTTACATATGCAAAAAAACCGAGTTTTGATTTATCTTCTGATGGAACTTCTGATAGTGAGGTAGCTAATTGACCAGCTGCTACAACATTGATAAATAATTGGTCATTTATTCTACCAATATCTGCTCTGCGTGTAGTGGTGGAACGTAACATGTCAATTGCTTTTTCTGGTTGTAAAGGAATATGAAGTGCTCGAGCAAAATCATTTACTGTACCAAGTGGAATAACGGCTAGTTTGGGTCGATATGTTTGGTCAATCATGCCGTTTATCGTCTCGTGTAGCGTCCCATCTCCACCAAGGGATACAACTAAGTCGATTTTTTTCTCGCACGCCTCTATACAAAAAGAGGTTGCGTCAAACTCTTTTTGTGTCTCTTTTACTGCAACTGTATAGCCTATATCTTCTAGCAAGCGAGATGCTTGTTCGCCATACGTGCGTGCTTTTTCTTTACCTGAACTTGGATTTAAGATAATGAGTGCTTGTTTCATCGATTTTCACCTCTAGCAAAGTTATCATAGTTTAGTTTTCTCATATCCACAGTAAATTTGCACGTAATTGAAACCCAAATCCATTTCACTCGTAGTATACTGTGAGGGGAAGGGGAGAGTCGATGTTTTTTTGGATTATGATTATGGGGTTAACGTGTTTAAATTTAAATCCGGTTGAATGGGTGCGCGGCATGAAACAAATGCCAAAGCAATGGTTGTTGAGCCAAGTACTCCGCTACGGAATTGGAGTAGTGTTAAGTTTTGTTATTATTTATATTTTATTAGTGGATCATTCACTTACTGGATTTTTGAATAGTTTCGGATTTATCGTTGCCTTAAACTTGCTTGTATCAGGTTTTTTTCAAGCAGCGAAAGGGTTATCTACCGCAACTAAAAAGAAAAAAGTGCAGAAACTTAAAAAAGGTAATGTTCGCTTAACTCAAGCAGGAATTGGTGCTGTTTTATTTGTTGGGTTGCTTATTATGAACATTGTATACCCACTAACCATCACGCAACAATTAAGTGAATTAGGTGAAATTGAGATTTCAACCGATTCAATTGATTCAGTAACGGAAGAAAGCGTTCGATCCGTTCCACATTCTTATGCTCGATACAAATCGGAAATTGTATTCGGGAATATAGAGAACTATTCCTTTTATGAACTAGGCGAGTCCGCCATTCAGCGAATTGATGGCGAATTATACTGGGTATCGCCAATTGAATATTCTAGTGTCTGGCGTTGGCTGAGAGCGGATAGCGCACCTGGTTACGTTATGGTTAGTGCAGAGAATCCAAACGCAGAAGCGGTACTCGTTGATGACTATGAAATGACGTATGTACCGAGTGCTTTTTTAGGAGAAAACTTAGAAAGGCATATTAGAAGTCTTTATGGTGACGTTATATTGATTGATTATTCTTTCGAACCGGATAATGATGGAAATCCTTATTACGCGTATTCCTATGCGTACTATGACCATTACCGTAGTGCACCGAAAGCAGATGGCGTTATTTTAGTTGACCCAGTTACAGGAGAAACGCAGAAGTATGCGTTAGGGGAACAACCCGACTTTATCGATAATGCTATTCATTATTCATTAGCACTTGATTATGCGTACTGGTTTGGAACGTACAGCAATGGATTAATTAATTCTTTATTTGCCAAAGAAGGGGTACACCAACCAACGAGTGATGAAGAGATGATTGGTGTGCTTGGACCAGATGGGAATATGTATTGGATGATCGATCATATGAGACCCAATCAGGAATCCAACGCAATGGTAGGCTTTACGATGGTTAATGCCCAAACAGGAGATGCGACCTATTATGCAGGAACATCTGGTATGACGAATGCTAGAGGTGCAAGGGATGCCGTGAATCGCTCATTCCAACGTGAGCAATGGGAAGGTACACAACCTGTTTTGTACTCAATCTATGATAACTACACATGGGTAGTACCGGTAGTGGATCAAAGTGGGTTAATGCGTGAAATTGCTATGGTTCATGCTGACACGTCAAGCGTTGCTACTGGAACATCGAGAGAGGAAGCGTTTCACCATTATCGTCAAATGTTAGCAAACGATTTAGGAACAGATGATTATATACCGACGAATCTACTAGATGAGTTAGAGGTTGAAGGAACTGTATATCGAGTGAGTCAAGTATCTAATTCTCGTTTCATCCAAGTGCTACTAGAGGGAGAAAGTCGTGTATTAGAATTTGATATGACAGGAAATGCAGCTGCTGTATTCATTCAGCCAGGGGACGAAATTGAAGTCATTGTGAACGATACCGGAGAAAGTGTTTTGCCAGTTATTGAATTCATTAACCTTACGACGGATGAAGAATTTGGAGAGATCGAAGACTTTGAGTTAGAGGATGAAAATGAACAAGAAGTGAACGAAGAGGGAGATGTAGACTCTTCAGACGAGTAAGAAATCTAGCCCGCTGTAAACGGTGATTCTGTGAAGAATCATTTGTTTACAGCGTTTTTATATGAATATAATACTTCATTATTATTCGACAAAAATTGCAAATAATTAAAATGTGTGATAAATTATATGAAATCGTTGAAGAAATAAAGGGAATTGTCGTTAAATAGAGAATATAGAGGAGGAGTCTAGGGAAAATTTTTACTAGATAAAACTATTTAAAAACTTAAAAAACATTGTTATATGAATCAATCTTATGTATTGTTATACGTATCTTTAGTAGTGCCGTAAGGGGGGGTCTAATGGATAACATTGTGCTTCAATTGAAAGATTTACAAACGACTTTTCAATCTGGTAGAAAATCTGTGCCAGCTGTTGATGGCGTTAGTATTCAACTACATAAAGGTGAAGTTGTCGGAATTGTAGGTGAATCGGGTTGTGGGAAAAGCGTAACGTCCTTATCCATCATGCGACTTATTCCAAGCCCGCCTGGGAAAATTAGTAGAGGTGAAATTCTCTTTAATGGGGAGAACCTCGTTACTGTTTCGAACAAGAGAATGAAGAAAATAAGAGGAAAAGAAATCTCCATGATTTTTCAGGAGCCGATGACTTCTTTAAATCCTCTGTTCACTATTGGAAATCAACTTGTTGAAGCCATTCGTAATCACAATAACCTATCAAAGAAAGAGGCGCTAGAAAAGGCCATCCAGTTAGTCGAGATGGTCGGTATTCCTCGTGCAAGAGAAATTGTTGAAAGTTATCCGCATCAATTATCTGGCGGAATGCGTCAGCGGATTATGATTGCGATGGCGATGTCGTGTGACCCTGAAGTATTAATTGCAGACGAACCGACAACGGCTCTCGATGTAACCATTCAAGCACAAATTCTAGATTTGATGAGGGAATTGAATCAAGAAAAAGGAACAGCTATTTTATTTATTACACATGATTTAGGCGTAGTAGCCGACATATGTAATCGTGTTGTCGTGATGTATGCAGGTCAAGTTGTTGAAGAAGGATCGACCCGAATGATTTTAAAAGATCCAAAACATCCCTATACTCAAGGGTTGATTCGTTCATTGCCAAATATGGCTGAAAAGCAACAGACGCTTTATTCGATTCCAGGCACAGTGCCACAGCCAGGATCTATTGAAAACGGCTGTCGTTTTGCAGATCGTTGTGAATTTGCTTTTGATGCATGTTTCTTCGAAGATCCAGCTTTACTCGATTTAGAAGAAGGTCGTGCTTGTCGCTGTCTGCTATACAAGGAGGAACAAGAAAGTGTCGGCTAAGCCCTTACTAGAAATTAAAAACTTGAAGACGTACTTTGATATTAAAGGTGGCGCTTTATCTAAGAAAGTAGGAGAAGTGAAAGCGGTTGATGGCGTATCCTTCTCCGTAGAAGAAGGGGAAATCGTCGGGATTGTTGGCGAATCTGGTTGTGGGAAATCAACAACTGGAAAATCGATCTTGCGGTTAATTGAGCCAACATCCGGAGAGGTTCATTTTAATGGAGAAAATATATTGGCGCTTCCTGATGAAAAAGTTAGAAAAATCAGAAGAGATATGCAGATTATTTTTCAGGATCCTTATGCCTCATTAAACCCTCGTCATAAAGTAGGGAAAATAATTGGTGAGCCAATGCTTATCCATGGAATAGGCGATAAACAAGAACGAAAAAAACGCGTAGAAGAATTGCTTGAAAAAGTAGGTTTGCGAAAAGAGCATGCCAATCGGTACCCTCATCAGTTCAGTGGTGGCCAAAGACAGCGAATCGGAATTGCTCGGGCGTTAGCGGTTCATCCGAAACTAATTATTTGTGATGAACCAGTGTCTGCTTTAGATGTTTCTGTACAATCGCAAATTCTTAACCTAATGGAGTCATTGAAGGACGAATTTAAGTTAACCTACGTGTTTATCGCCCATGATTTAAGTGTTGTGAAACACATAAGTGATCGTGTTGGAGTCATGTATTTAGGCAAGATGGTAGAACTCGCTTCAAGTGACGCTCTATATGAAGAACCGAAGCACCCATATACAAAAGCACTATTGTCTTCTGTTCCAATACCTGATCCTGATTTGAAATCAGAGCGAACGATTTTAAAAGGAGATGTACCGAGTCCGTCAAATCCGCCGAATGGCTGTACGTTTCATACAAGATGTCCGAATGTAATGGATATTTGTAAAACAGCAGTACCAGTCTGGCAGGAAGTGGAACCAAACCATCGCGTTGCGTGCCATTTATTCAATCAAAATGATGAAAAGGGGATTATTCAATGAAAAAAGTAAAAATGAATTTAATTTCAGTATCATGCTTGTCTCTTTTATTATTGGCAGCTTGTGGAGGCGATGAAGATACAGCAAGTGATGGAAACACAGATACAAATGACAATGGAAATGGTACAGAGCAAACAGATGGCGGGGTATTGATTTTCGCTAGAGGCGGAGACTCACAAGGATTGGATCCTGGTGCCGTAACTGATGGAGAATCATCACGTGTAACAAAACAAATCTATGAAACATTAATTGAGTTTGAACAAGATTCATTTGAACTAAAAGAAGGGTTGGCGACAAACTGGGAGCCTAGTGAAGATGGATTAAGCTATGTCTTTACATTAAGAGAAGGTGTAACGTTCCATGATGGTACACCGTTTAACGCGGAGGCTGTTAAAGTCAATTTTGAACGTTGGGCAGATCCAGATCACGAATTTGCATTTCGAGATGAAGGCTATACGTACAGTGTATATGGAACACTATTTGGTGTAGGCGAAGAAGATGTCATTGAAGAAATTAACGTTGTTAGTGATTATGAAGTTGAATTTGTTTTAAATGAGCCGTTAGGTGCGTTTTTACAAAATGTTGCGGCAAGTTATTTTGGTATTATCTCTCCAGCGGCTTTAGAGGAATATGGGACAGATATTGACGAGAATCCAGTTGGAACGGGTCCGTTTAAGTTCGAAAGCTGGCAACGAGATTCAAGCATTGTATTAAAGAAAAATGAAGATTATTGGGAAGAAGGACTTCCGTACTTAGATGGTGTTACGTTTTCTGTTATCGGCGACAATTCAGCGCGACTCTCTTCTCTCATGTCAGGTGATATTGATTTAATGGATGGATTGTCACCAGATGATATCGCCCAAGTTGAAGGCGCAGATGGGTTCGAAATCTTTGAGCGTGTACCAAATAATATTGGGTACCTTGGTTTTAATACCGAAGTAGAGCCATTTGATGACCCACTCGTTCGAAAAGCATTTAACCATGCAATCGATAAAGAAGGTGTCATTGCAGCTGTATACGGTGGACAAGCTACCCCAGCTAAAAATGCAATCCCGGAAGATTACTTAGGACATAATGATGACATCGAAGATTACGAATATGATCTAGATTTAGCGAAAGAACTCTTAGCAGAAGCAGGACTTGAAGATGGATTTGAATTTGATTTATGGACGATGCCTGTTGCTCGACCTTATATGCCAAATCCAATGCGCGCAGCTGAATTAATTCAAGCAGAATTAAGTGAATTGAATATTACCGCTAACATTGTAGAAAAAGAATGGGCTGTTTATTTAGAGGAAATTGAACTCGGCTATCATGATGTATTTATGCTTGGATGGTCCGGTGTCAATGGCGATGCTGATTATTTCCTAGGAACCATTCTTCATACTGATGGTATTCCAGGAAGTAACCAAACGTTCTATAGCAATGAGGAAGTAGATGCACTATTGGATCAGGCAAAACGAACGGTCGATCCAGATGAGCGAGCGAACTTCTACGAAGAAGCACAAGTGCTCATTCATGAAGATGCGCCTATGGTTCCACTTGTTCATTCGATTCCCGTGTTAGCAGGTTCGGATATCATTTCTGGTTATGTTCCTCACCCATCAACGAGTGAAAGCTTGAAGCACGTTTCACTTACAAATCAATAACATCGATGAAAGGCGGTAGCATGAATGCTGCTGCCTTCTTTATCCAAAGAATAGAGGTGAAACTGTGTTTTCTTATATGTTACGAAGAATCGCTTTACTAATTCCTGTTTTAATTGGGATGACGGTTGTCACGTTTTCGATTATTTGGCTCATTCCTGGAAACCCAGCACAAACAATCTTAGGCGAACAAGCTTCTCCTCAAGCAATTGCAGAATTAGAAGAGCAGCTAGGCTTAAACAACCCATTTTGGGTTCAATATGGTAGTTACATAGGAGATTTACTAACAGGCGATCTTGGGGTTTCCATGCGAACAAATAATGAAATCATTACCGAGATCTGGCCGTATTTAGCTGCAACGATGGAGCTAACGTTTTTTGCCATGTTATTTGCCATCATTATTGGCGTAAACGCAGGTATTGTCAGTGCGTGGAAACAAAATTCATTTTTTGATTATGCATGTATGCTTATCGCTCTTGTAGGGGTATCAATGCCGGTTTTCTGGTTGGCATTGATGGAGCAATGGATCTTTGCACAGGAGCTAGGTTGGCTTCCGACTGTTGGAAGAAGCGATCCACGAGCACCGATTGAACCAATTACTCATTTTTATATTATTGACACGTTATTAAGAGGAAATTTTGATCAAACCATAACGGCTATACGCCATCTTGTTTTACCTGTCATTGCTCTTGGGACGATCCCAATGGCGATTATTGCTAGGATGACACGGTCAAGCATGCTAGAAGTATTGCGGTCTGACTATATTCGTACGGTTCAAGCAAAAGGCTCTAGTCAAGGTATTGTCGTTTATAAACATGCACTAAAAAATGCATTTATCCCAGTATTAACGGTTGTAGGTTTACAAGCCGGCGCATTACTCGGTGGAGCCATCCTAACGGAAACGATTTTCAGTTGGCCTGGGGTTGGTCGGTATATTTATGAGGGTATTTCGTATCGAGATTACCCAGTTATTCAGTCAGGCATTTTAATTGTTGCTACCATTTTTGTGTTTATTAATCTCATTGTCGATCTTCTTTATGCATCTATCGACCCGAGAATTAAATATTAAGGGGGATTAAGAGATGGAATCAAGACCAATAGCCACTCAACCTCATCAGCGTCCTCCGTCGAAAGAAGAAAAAACAAGGTCGATATGGGGAGATACGTTCTACCATTTATTCAAGAATAAATTAGCACTTGTCGGTGCTGTTATTTTAACGTTCTTTATTTTGCTTGCTATTTTCGCCCCGTTATTAACGTCGTATACGATCGACAAAACGGATCCTTCCATTCGTTTAATGCCTCCTTCATCAGAACATTGGATGGGGACAGATGATTTAGGACGAGATGTTTTTACTCGTGTTGCACACGGTGCACGAATTTCTCTTTTAATCGGCCTCTTTTCAATTAGTGGTGCGCTTGTCATTGGAACCACACTTGGATTAGTAGCAGGGTTCTACGGACGTTGGGTCGATATGCTTATTTCTAGAATTTTTGATATTATGCTCGCATTCCCAAGTATTTTATTAGCCATTGCCATTGTAGCGATTTTAGGACCATCTCTACAAAATGCGATGTTGGCCATCGCTATTATTAATGTGCCGATATTTGGTCGAATTGTTCGTTCAAAAGTGATCAGTTTACGAGCAGAAGAGTTTGTCTTAGCCGCAAAAGCGCAAGGTATGAAAAATGGACGAATTATGTTTCATCACATTTTACCCAATAGTTTAGCGCCAATTATCGTGCAAGCAACTTTAGGATTTGGGATTGCGATCATAGAAGCAGCCGCACTTGGATTTCTTGGAATGGGAGCTAGTCCACCCACACCAGAATGGGGAAGAATGTTAGCTGATTCTAGAGGTTACATTCAAAATGCTTACTGGACGGTACTATTCCCAGGTTTGTCTATCATGCTGGTAGTATTAGGATTTAATATGTTAGGAGATGGATTAAGAGATGCCCTTGATCCAAAAATGAAAGACCAAGGGTAATAAAGGTATACTGAGAAGCGAACATGAAACATTTCCATGTTCGTTTTTTCAATTTATTCATACACACTAAAAGGAGCTGTTCTACATGAGTGGAATTCTTTATTTCGTAAGGCATGCTGAAGCAACAGGGCAAGAACCGTCTGCCAGATTAACGAGTAAAGGGAAACAAGATGCGAAGGATTTAGCTTTGTTTTTTCAAGAGAAGGCGATTAACATGATTTTTTCAAGCCCTTACAAAAGGGCAATTTCAACGATTGAACCGACAGCGGAATTGTTAGGATTACCAATTGAGCAAGAGGAAAGGCTAATGGAGCGTTGTTTAAGTCCGGTCTCACTTACCAATTGGCTTGTGCATTTACAGAGAAGTTTTGCTGACGATTCCTATTCTCTCGAAGGTGGTGAATCGTCCCATGAAGCTCAAGCGCGTATTCTGTCTGTCGTAAACAGCTTAACTGAACCAACCATTATCGTAAGCCACGGAAATCTTCTAGCGTTACTTATCCGCTATTATCAGCCTGAATTTGGTTTCAGCGAATGGGAAGCGATGGGGAATCCGGCTGTTTATGAACTCTGCTTAAAAGAAAGAAAGGTTAATTTGGTAAGGTGAATGCGTAGAATAAATGACAAGATGAGGTTCTATTGAGTAGACGATTGGTAAATGAATGAGGCAAACAGAAAAAGATTGACGCAGTACTACGAAAATTTGCTATAATACATACGATTTGATTTCGTTTGAGTTAAAGAGAAGGTGGAAATTTGGGAAGAGAAGATACTGCAAATCCGTTGGAAACTGAAAAGATTAGTAAGCTCTTTATGCGGTATTTAATTCCATCATTGGTTGGCATGCTATTAATGGCCATTAATCTAGCAGTTGACGGTATTATGGTTGGCAATCGACTTGGTCCTGTTGCGTTAGCTGGTGTAAACATTGCTGGTCCAGTCTATACCATTTTTGTGGGCTTATCGTTATGGCTAGGGATTGGTGGAGCGACTCTATATTCACAAGCAATGGGTAGAAAAGAAAAGGGACGTGCGCAAGTCATCTTCACCCATTCCATTTTACTAATTGGGTTGGGGACCATTGTAATAGGCGCTTTGGCTTTACTCTTTCACGAGCCACTTGTCTACGCACTAGGTGCAAATGAGGAAACAGCTCCATTTGCTGCTGCGTATATGAATGTTTTCTTAGTTTTCGGTTTTATTTTCACCTTGGAAAATGCATCAAGTATTTTTGTCCGTAATGATGGCAACCCAACGCTTGCTATGGCAGCGCTCGTCACAACGGCTTTTTCAAATGTGGGCATTAACTACGTTATTCTGTATGTACTCGATTTAGGGGTGCGTGAAATCGCATTCGGAACGATCATTGCTGCGTTCTTAGGCTTACTCGTTCTATCTTCACATTTCTTTACGAAAAGAAGTAATTTAAAGTTCGTAAAGGTGAAATTTGATTTATTATTATCAAAGCAAGCTTTACGATTCGGGTTTCCAAGTTTCTTAGCAGAAGTAGGCATATCTGTTTTTACAGTCTCTCATAACATTATGTTTGCACGTCTTGCGGGTACAGTGGGCGTTGCCGCTTTTTCCGTTGTCAATTATGTGCATGCAGTTATGTTGCTCATGTTCTTAGGAATGGGAGCAGCGGTTCAGCCTATTGTTAGTTATTTTCATGGTGCAGCAGAACATGAGAAAAAAAGACAGCTTATGAAACTAGCTATTCGAACAGGTTTTGTTGCCGGACTCATTTGCTTCTTAATTGGCCAGTTCGCAGCAGTCCCAATTGTGAATATCTTTGGAGATTTCCCTGAGGAAGTAAAAGAGTTAGCGGTAAGAGGCATACGATTATTCTTTATAGCGTATTTAGTTATGGGGGTAAACTTTGTACTGATGACGTATTTCCAGTCAATTGGAGAGGTAGCGATTGCAACATGGATTACCGCTGGGAGACAGATCATTCTAATGTTGCTGTTTTTATTAATAGTACCGTTCCTTTTAGGCGTTCATGCGATTTGGCTTGCCATTCCTTTTGCCGAAATAACCGTATTAATACTTATTTACGTTTATTTGAAGAGGAGTAACATTCACTTTGGTGAGAAACGTGTATTTTAAAGAAAAGGCTGTAGACATTGTCTACAGCCTTTTCTTATATACTAGTTGCTTTTTGCTTTGGCATGATCGGTTACTGCTTGAACACCACGAGCAATGGAACCACTAAAATCATCTGCCTGTAACGATTTCAAACCAGCTTCAGTAGCACCACCTGGTGTTGTGACTTGATCACGTAATTCTGTTGGTGTAAAACCTGCTTTAAGCATATCTGCACTTCCTGCCAGCATCTGAACAACGAGATTCCGAGCTTGAGATTGGTCAATGCCAAAAGATTGTGCAATTGATTCAAGCTGAATGACAAATTCATAAACGAAAGCAGGTGCGCTTCCAGTAACGGCAGTTAATTCGTGAATAAGTGATTCGCTTAGTTGGGCACCTGTCCCGATAGAAGCTACTAATGATTCGACATAACTTTTTTGTGTATCCGTTACATGTGAACCGTATGTATAAAGGCTTATCGAAGCTCCTGCTTGCGCTGCCGTATTCGGCATGATCCATGCAGTTGCTACCCCAGCCGGTAATTGTGCTTCAAGGTCAGAAGGTCCGATACCCGCAGCTACAGTTAACACGAGTTGGTTCCTAACGAGAGGACGTAACGTTTTCAAAATAGATGGGTGTGCAGAAGGTGGAGCGGCAATCAGAATGACATCCGCTTCAGTAACCTTTTCAGACCAATCTGAAATCGCTTCAATTGGATAAACCTGTGTGAGCTTATCTAAATGAGCTTTGTTTGTTTGATTACTTACGTATACGGGTGAGAATGCTGGATTTGGTTTAGCTAGAACGCCTTTAAATACAGCTTCAGCCATTCTTCCAGCACCGATAAATAATAATGATGGCAACGTGACTTCACTCCTTTAATATAGTAAAAGACTTACGCGAAAAAAAAGAAAAAAGCGTAAGTCTTTTATGAAAAAATACCAAATACTGGTATAAATATTTTAGGTAATTGAACTATATAAAGCTTATCAAACTGAAAAGAAAAAGTCTATATTTTTTTTAAAAAATTATGCAAAATAAGAAAAGAGACTTGAGAGAGGGTGAATATAATATGAACCAGCATGATTACGAAACGGCTGTGTTAAAAGCGTCATTAAAAAAGATTGATCGAATGTTTACACATGTTCAGCAAATTCCGATTTACCGAGGAGATGACTTTACTCAACAAGTGTTAGAAGATCGACGGGAAGCGAAGCGACAATCTCTCCGAATTGCAAATGAAGAACCATATTTTGCTCGCTTAGATTTTCTTGATTTTGAAAATGAGGACAAGAAAGCCCTATACATTGGTAAAGTTGGTGTACATGATGATGAAGAGGATCACCCTTTAGTGATTGATTGGCGAGCACCGGTTGCTTCTTTATTTTATAGTTTTAACGGCAGTGAAGAGGATGTCTATTACGAATCGCCAGATGGTATCGTGGAAGGCGAAATCCAATTAAAACGAAATGTAGTTATTCGAGGGCGTGAATTAAAGCGAGTTGTGGATAGTTACGTAGAGGGCCAAGAAAGTAGCGGTGGGGATGAATTCCTTCTCTATAAGTTAGGTGAACAAAAAGACAACAAATTAAAAGACATTGTATCGACCATTCAAGCAGAGCAGAACTCAATTATTCGCTCTGATGTAAAGAAGCCATTGCTTATTCAAGGGGCAGCAGGTAGTGGAAAAACAACGGTTGCTCTTCACAGGTTGGCCTTTCTTCTTTATGAATACAGAGAGCGTTTAAAAGCAGAACGAATGATGATCTTTGCTCCAAATGCAATGTTCCTTGATTATATTGCCCAAGTGCTTCCAGAGCTAGGAGTAGGCGATATTCAGCAGTCTACTTATGTTGATTGGGCTTTGCAAAAATTAGATGATTCCTATGAAGTGGAGTCAACAGAAGACCGGATCTTCACTCGTTTTGAGCTACAGGTTGAACCAGAAAATCAAGTCGTTATTAAAGAGAAAGGGTCTCTCGCTTTTCGAGATCAACTTAAGAAATACGTGGAGGAAGAAGTAGCCAATCGTCTACCAATCAAAGATTTTATACCTTGGGCGAGTGGCCTTGTTCAGAAGGAGAAGATACAGGAATGGATAACCCAGGATTTCGCTCATTCTGCTCCTTTAAAGCAAAGAGAACGACTGCAAGCAAGGTTAAAGCGCTGGGTTGAAATAGAGGTAAGGATGTTTGAGGATGAGAAAGAACGCAAAGCGTATAAAACAGAAGGGTTGAAGGCAGTAAGAAGTTATATGAACAGCTGGAAAAAACCAGATGAATTAAAGCTGTATCTGAATTTTTTACAGCAACAAAACCACCCAATCTCTCAGTCACTGCGCAGTGGTAAATTGTTTATTGAAGATCTGGCTCCAATGGTCTACATACACCAACAATTAATTGGTATAGATAAGGAAGCTCGCTTTGATCACTTAGTGATTGATGAGGCACAGGATTTATCGCCCTTTATCATTTCCTTATTAAATGACTATACGAGAAAAGGAGGCTTGACGATTCTAGGAGATCTTGCTCAAGGCATACACGGTGAAGAAGGCATTGTTACGTGGGACTCGTTTATAAAGGTTCTTGGTCAGAACTGTACTTACGTGCAAATGGAAAAGAGTTATCGCTCAACGATGGAGATTATTGAATATAGTAATGGTATTCTTGAACAGGTCGAAAACCATCCGCCTTTAGCAAAGCCTGTTTTTCGAAGTGGTGAGCCTGTGAAAGTGATCTCTTATTCACTGTCTTCCATGCTTCAGTGGCTAAGTGATGTAAAAGCGTATGAAACCATAGCCTTTCTAACTAGGACAAAGAAAGAAGCGGAAACGCTTGCTTTGGAATTAAAAGAAGCCGCTATTTCAGCGACGCTAATTCGTGCAGGGGATACAACGTACAAAGGCGGAATCTCCATACTACCAATTTACCTGTCAAAAGGGTTTGAGTTTGACGCTGTTATGCTAACAAATGTATCAAACCATCATTATCCAAACAATCCTGTTCATCAAAAGTTGCTTTATGTAGGTTGTACAAGAGCACTTCATTCGTTATCACTTTCATATGAAGGGACGCTCTCCCCCATTATTCCATTATAGTTAGTTGAAAGAGGAACGTATGCCGTTCCTCTTTTTTTGGCAACTGAATAGAGTGGATAGAAGGGAGGGTTTAGTTTGGAACGTAGAGGAGTTAACTACTTAGCGATCGGCGATTCACTAACTACGGGTGTAGGCGCTTCAGGCAAGCCTGATGGGTTTGTTTCAATCTACCGACATTATGCGAGTGGTGCTTTACAAGCTCCTGTGAAAACACTAACAGTAGCTCGGAGTGGTTTAACAACTGGTCAAATCCATCGTCTCGTCTATCAGCAACCAGTGACATCCATTACGGAAGCCAATTTCATTACAATTACAGGTGGTGGAAATGATTTAATTCAATCCGTGCAATATGGTCGACAACCTTTTTCCGTTGAAAAAGTAGAACATGCAATTAAAAACGCTATTTATTGGATGACTCAATTGGTTTCGTATATAACGGAAATCAAACGAGGTAAAGCCATTCCTTACAAAATCATTGTGTTTAATAGCTATAATCCACTGGACTCTGTACCATTTGTGGACCAGTCTATCAAGTCGTTCAACCGCGGAATACAATCATTAACACGGTTTCCACATGTACAAGTTGTAGACGTCTATCAGGCTTTTAAAAGACGAAATCACTATGTTCTTTCTCGCGATGCTTTTCATCCAAATAACAAAGGCTATAGTATAATGGCGAATGAGGCAGCAAAAAAAGGTTTTCAGCTAAACTAAAGTGTGGATTTTTAAGTCTATTCATTTAGAGCGGCTTTGCATGGTCAAGAGGAAGTCGGTATTTATTCGTCAGCGCCTTGAATGGAGAGACAAAGAGGAATGGACAAAGTAACAGTTTTTTTAAATCAATGGGACGGCTGGTTCATGTTTAGTGAGTCGCCGTTCTCTTTTGCGATTAGTCAATCACTACTATTTTTATTTGGGAAATGACGGGTGTAGTGTTCCGAAACGTATGGAACAGATTGTGGCTTAGAACAACCTCATCATCATGTGGAAGGTTCTGTCTGATTGCATTACAGTTTACCGTATAATCAACAGGGTATATCTAACTAATTTTTGACTTTTTTCTGTATGTTTTACATAGTACAACAGATCAAATCATTGTATACTAAGGGAAGCAATGATGAAGAGGGGGATCGGACGTGAACGCGCGGTTTGTTAAATTAATCTCTGCTGCTTTTTTTGTGTGTATAGCTGGTATACTTGTTTTTGCGATTACTGGATAATGAACGTGATAAATATAGATGGAAACGTTTAATAGTACTAGTAAAGTCGACAGTAGAATGTGTAATTATGTTAGTGAATAAACATGTTGAGTATATGTTTTCGTAAACGTACATGAATAGAATGATGACATTAGTCCCCGTAAAAATACGTTATGAAAAAAATTCTAAGTGCATTCTTAGGATTTTTTTTGTTTATATCGATTATAATAGTCTGAAAGAGAAAGATAGAGGGGTAGATAGATTTGAGGACAGTTTTTTCTTATTTGCTGTCGTACAAGTGGGCTGCAATTATTGCGTTTATTTTTATGCTGTTAGAACTGACAGTTGAATTAATCCAGCCTTTATTATTGGCCCGAATCATTGATGATGGCATACTTCAAGAAGATTTAACAACCGTTATCGTTTGGGGAAGTGTCATGATTGGCTTATCCCTCGTTGCGTTTGTTGCAGGCATACTGAACTCATTTTATGCAGGACATGCAGGGCAAAGCACAGGGTTCGATTTACGAAACGCGATGTTTAAAAATATTCAGCGGTCCAGTTTGGACAAATTGCAACCGTTTGCCACCTCTTCATTAATGACGAGGCTAACAAACGATATAACGCAAATTCAAAATACCATTTTTATGGGGTTACGTATTATGGCTAGAGCGCCCTTACTCGTTGTAGGTGGTGCCTTTATGGCTTTTTTAATAAATGCTAGACTGGCATTCTTTCTAATTCTTACCATTCCAATCCTTATTTTCTTTTTACTATGGATTTTGAAAAAAGGTGTACATATTTTTGGACAAGTTCAAAACCAAGTCGACAAGGTCAACCATGTCGTTCGAGAAAATTTGACAGGGATTCGACTTGTTCGAGTTTTTGTACGTAAGGCTCATGAAGTCAATCGTTTTTTTGTAGAAAGTGATACGCTACGAAAGCGTATGGTGCAGGCATTTCGATTGATGGAACTAACGATGCCAGTTCTTTTACTTTTAATGAATGCATCGATCTTGCTTGTGCTATGGTTCGGTAGCTTTCAAATTGATAATAATACCGCACAAGTTGGCGATGTTGTGGCAATCGTTAACTACGCAACGAGAATTACATCTGCTCTAGGTGTATTCGCAATGATTATTATGGTGTTTTCAAGAGCAAAAGCATCAGCATTGCGAATTGAGGAAGTTTTGTTAGAGCCTGATGATGAACTAAAAGGTCAAGTGCAGCTCCCGCAACCTCCTACATTTAAGGGTGAGGTTCAGTTTCAATCGGTATGGTTTTCTTATGATGGGCAAAAAGAGCCTGTTTTAGAAGACATTTCGTTTCACGTACATGCAGGGGAGACCGTTGCAGTTTTAGGTGAAACCGGATCTGGAAAGACTTCTTTGTTTCAACTCATTCCGAAACTTTATGAAGCGGATTCTGGTGAAGTGACAATAGATGGAACGTCCATTAAACACTGGAATATACAAGAGCTCAGAAAGCAACTGGGCTACGTCCCCCAGTCTATTCGTCTGTTTTCGGGAACAATTCGAGAGAACATTGCTTGGGGAGTCCCAGATGCTTCACTTGAACAGATTGTTCTAGCAGCTAAGGCAGCGCAAATTCATGAGACGATTCAGAAACTAGAACAAGGCTACGATACTGTGGTTGGACAACAAGGAGTCAATTTATCAGGGGGACAAAAGCAACGCATTTCAATTGCACGTGCATTGCTTCGTGAACCTAAGATCTTACTTTTGGATGATAGTACAAGTGCGTTAGATACAAAAACAGAAGAACAGTTTTTACATGCGCTAGAGGATTACTCATGTACGACACTCATTATTACGCAAAAACTTTCGACAGCGAGGAAGGCAGATAAAATTCTATTGCTAGAATTCGGTAAGATTGAAGGCTACGGGAGTCATGAGCAGTTAATGGAACAATCATCGTTTTATCGTAAAATCCATCAGTCACAATACGGGAAGGAGGAGTAGCGTGTCTATTAAAACAATCTTAAAAGAGCCGTTTCAATATAAAAAAATTGACTGGCGTCATTATCAACATAAGCAAAAAGAAGATCAGCCTTCAAAGCCAGCTCACCCACATGCTGCAAGAGTTGGTAAAAGTCAAAAAGCCCGTGACTGGAAAGAAGCAACGCGAAGAATTCTTGCATATCTACGCAAACGTCAGAGTGCCATTTTTGTTGTTATGGCTTTAGTTATCATCAGTTCCTTACTTATGTTAGTAGGTCCCTTTCTTATTGGCGTTATTATTGATAATTATATCATTCCAATGACGTTTGATGGGTTAGGCACCATCTTACTTCTTTTATTCGCTTCTTTTATTGGTTTATCAATTGCAACGTTTTTTCAAAATTTTATTATGGTTCGTATCGCGCAAGCTACGATTTATGAGATTAGGAGAGATTTGTTTAACCATCTACAACAACTGCCGATTCGCTTTTTTGATAAAAGGCAACATGGCGACATTATGAGTCGAGTGACAAACGATATTGAAAATATATCGGCAACCTTAAATTCATCTATCGTGCAAATTTTATCGAGTGTTGTTACATTTATCGGTATTTTAGCAGTCATGTTATGGTTATCACCCATTTTAACGATTGTGACGATGACGGTTATTCCTCTTATGTTCTATGGTTTAAAATGGATTACGAAGCGAACGCAAGTGTTTTTTAAAGAGCAACAACGTACTCTTGGGACATTGAACGGTTATTCAGAGGAGACGATTGCGGGTCAGCAAATGGTCAAGACGTTTTCTCGTGAAGATACGGTCATTGATGGATTTACTCAGCGAAATGAAGCCTTAAGAGTAGCTGGCTTTTGGGCGCAAACCTATTCTGGTTTTATTCCAAAAGTCATGAACGTCTTAAATAATTTAAGCTTTGCTGTTATTGCTTTTATCGGGGGAGTAATGGCGGTTAATCAAGTTGCTGGTGTTACTATTGGAATGATTGTTATCTTTGTAGAATATGCTCGTCAGTTTACAAGACCACTGAATGACTTAGCAAACCAGTTCAATGCTTTACTTTCTGCATTGGCAGGGGCTGAGCGAGTATTTGAAATCATGGATCAAAAGCCAGAAGAAGAAACGGAAGATGGTTCTTTTCAAAGTGATTTACAAGGCCATGTGGCGTTTGAACAGGTAAGCTTTTCCTACGGGAAATCTCCAATATTAAAGAACGTCTCATTTACAGTAAAGCCAGGTGAAACCGTTGCATTTGTTGGTCCAACTGGAGCTGGGAAGACGACGATTATTAATTTGCTGACGAGGTTTTACGATGTGAATCAAGGTGCAATTACTATTGATGGAACCGACATTCGAAAGCGTAATCGACCCGACTTGCGAAGTCAAATGGGCGTTGTACTACAGGACTCCTTTTTATTTCAAGGAACTATTCTTGAAAACATTCGCTATGGACGACTTACGGCAACTGATGAAGAGGTATACGAAGCGGCGAAGTTGGCAAATGCCCATAGCTTTATTAAGCGACTGCCAAAAGGGTATAAAACAACGTTAAAGCAAGATGGCGGCGGCATTAGTCAAGGTCAGAGACAATTAGTCTCAATTGCCCGTGCGTTATTAGCGGATCCAAAACTATTAATCCTTGATGAAGCGACTTCTAGTATTGATACTGTAACAGAGATGAAGATTCAAGAGGCGCTAAAGCGTTTGATGCATGGACGAACGAGTTTTGTAATTGCGCATCGGCTAAATACAATTGAAACAGCTGATAAAATTCTCGTTTTGCAGGCAGGAGAATTAACGGAAATGGGTTCACATGAAGAGTTAATGGAGAAAAAAGGCTTTTATTATGAATTGCAACGAACTAAAAATATGGACGCAATTCTATAAATTAGAAAGGAATGATGCAAACAGTGTCGAAATGATAAGCATAGTGAATGAGGGGGATGCTAAATGACATGGTTATTGAAAAACTCATTATTAATGTATTTGCCATTGTAATCCCCGTGCTTATCTATGGCCTTCGGGCTGAAGGTAGCTGGAAAATTCAACGTTCATTAACGATGTTTTTATTTATGAGCGGAGCGGTTTTATTGTGCCTGTTTTTTTCCATTAATGTTGGAAACATTCAATGGGACTTACGCTATATTCCGATACTGCTTGCGTTTTTATATGGAGGTAAACGAGCTGGTTGGGGCGTTGCAGCTATTGCGGTAGTAGGCAGAATAGGTCAAGGTGGAGATCTATTTTTACTAGGGGTAGTACTGATCGTGTTAACTGCTCTTTTTTATGCCTTATGTGTTAACCGCTTTTATATGTTACCACCTAGATGGTCAAGAATTCGTTATGCATCGTTGTTAGTGATTCTTCCTGCCACTATTCAAACCTTTGGTACCTTATACTTAATTAACTATGAAAACCACCTGTCTGAATCGTGGATAGCAGGATGGTTGTATATTGTCTTTCTTGTCGTCACCGTTGTGCTTGTTACTTATTTATTTGAGACTTTATTAGAAAAAGAGCGTATTGTAGCAGAGCTCGTTGCGACTGAAAAAGATTTTACAAAAGGGGAGCTGGCGGCTTCAATTGCCCATGAGGTACGAAATCCGTTAACAGTGGTAAAAGGGTTTGTGCAATTATTGTCAGAAGATAAACAACATGCTGAATATCATAAACTGATTTTAAGTGAACTGGATCGGGCAGAATCCATTATTTACGAGTTTTTAAATACAACGAGACCGCAAACGAACGCTACCTTTCATTTAAACGAAACCGCACGTGAGGTAGTGGCTTTACTCACTCCCTATGCACAAGAGCGGTCTATTCAACTGACAATCGGCACATGTGAGCAAGCCATCGTAAACGGGAACGAAAACAAGGTAAAGCAAGCGCTGATGAATTTTGTGAAGAATGGCATTGAAGCGTCAAATGAAGGGGATACTGTAACCATACAATTAGATCGTTTAAAAGATCGAGCGCAAATTGAAATCAATGATAACGGTGTAGGAATGAGTAGACAGCAATTAAAGCAGTTAGGCACAGCGTATTTCACAACAAAGGAGTCAGGCAATGGAATCGGAACAATGGTATCCATTCGTATAGTGGAAATGATGAACGGGATGGTAACATTTAAAAGTAAACCTGGAAAAGGAACAAAAGTAGTCCTTTCATTACCGATAGAAAAGGAAAATGAATAGGAAATATAAATTTTCCATATAAGAAGATGGAAGGTAGCGAATCATACTTGCTATCTTTTTTGTTTATAGTTGAAGGTATGCTGGTATACCAGCATACCTTTGCTTAAAGATAGTCATCGACACGAACGATTTGTCCATTTGCAAAAGTGGGGTTCTGTAGACAGCGAATAAGAGAACGGGCGACGATAGATGCAGGCTGAAGTCTTCCGCTTTCATGAAAGCGCTTAAACTGTGCTACAGATGGGAATTGGTTTTCTTGAAAATGTCGAATGGTTTGTTGCATAGTCGTATCCATGATACCAGGGTTAAACCCAGCTACTAAAACAGGTGACGAGGCATCTTCCTGTTCTTTTGCGATTGAATGTACAATCATATTTAGCCCTGCTTTTGAGCTAGAGTAACCGGACCAGCCACTAATAGGCTTTGAAGCTACTCCTGATGTAACAAAGAGCATTCGTTTTGAAATCGTTAACGATTGCACGGACTGAATAAATAAATTGCTTAGTTCGAGAGGGGCTACTAAATTCACTTCGACTTGTTGACTAAAGCTTACCTTTTCGAGAGTGCCGAGCCTCCCTACAGGATTAATAAGAGCAGCGTTATAAATAAATAACATTTCTGTGGCAAGCGAAACATTAATTGAAGCGAATACGTTTGAAAAAATATCCTGACGTGTAGCTACATGGCTAGCATCGAAGGGTACATGAGTAAAAGATGGATGTGTATGTATCTCTTTTGGTGCTTCTGTTCTTGAGAATCCAATCACTTCATACTGTTCTTCCAGCAATTGCTTAACAACGGCTGCCCCTAATCCTTTTGAGCTACCAATAACGATTGCAATGCGCATCTGTTTTTCTCCTTTTTGTTTAGTATAGTGATTCGTTACTAACCAATCAATCAATGTGTTTGAAAGATCGGTTACGTGGAATAATATAAAAGAAATGTCTGATTGGGCTACTAAGATGGGGGAATGATGAAATGACTTTTTCGTCAAAAACACGAAAAAACTCACTGGAAGACATGCAACGTAATGAATTAGACTTATTAATTATTGGTGGAGGCATTACAGGTGTAGGAACAGCACTTGATGCAGCTACAAGAGGGCTAAAAGTAGGTTTAGTCGAAATGCAAGATTTTGCAGCAGGCACCTCAAGTCGATCAACAAAATTAATTCATGGTGGTCTTCGGTATCTAAAACAATTTGAAATTAAGCTAGTGGCTGAAGTAGGAAAAGAACGAGAAATCGTTTATGAAAATGCACCCCATGTAACAACGCCGCTAAGAATGATGCTTCCATTTTATAAAGGTGGTACCTTTAACTCCCTTACAACATCAATTGGTCTGCGTGTATACGATAAATTGGCAGGTGTCAAAAAATCAGAACGAAGAACAATGATGCGTGCGAAGAAGGCGTTGAAGAAAGAGCCGATATTGGCTCCTGACCAGCTAAAAGGGGCAGGAATGTATGTTGAATATCGGACAGATGATGCCCGCTTAACAATGGAAGTAGCGAAAACAGCTTCAATGTATGGAGCACACTTAGCCAATTATGTGAAGGTAGAGTCGTTTACGTATGAAGATAATCACGTTAATGGTGTAGTTGCAAGAGACTTACAATCAGGGGAAGCTATTGTAATTCATGCAAAGCACATTGTGAACGCAACAGGGCCTTGGGTTGATACACTACGTGAGCAAGACCGCTCAAAACAAGGAAAGACGATTCACTTAACAAAGGGTGTTCACCTTGTTTTTTCAAAACGAAAGCTACCCTTAAACCAAGCACTTTACTTTGATACACCTTATAACGATGGGCGAATGATGTTTGCGATCCCTAGAGATGAAAAAGTGTATGTCGGAACAACGGATACAAATTATAAAGGATCAATGCATGAACCAGGTGTAACAAGAGAAGATGTAGATTATATTATCGGAGCTGTTATGGCTCGGTTTCCTGATCATAAAGTAACAAAAGATGATATTGAATCAAGTTGGTCGGGGTTGAGACCGCTCATTCATGAGGAAGGAAAGGACCCGTCTGATATTTCTCGTAAAGACGAGATCTTTGTTTCGAGTAGTGGCCTAATTACGATAGCAGGTGGAAAATTAACAGGCTACCGAAAAATGGCGGCTGACATTACAGACCGTGTATGTAAGTCTTTAGAAGACAGCGGGGTAGACACATATCCGCAATCAAAGACGAAACACCTTGTGTTAAGTGGTGGAAAAGTTGGTGGTTCTGATCAGCTGGAGCATTTCAATAATGTCCATATTGAAGCTGGCGTACAGTTGGGATTGGATAAACCGATTGCAAAAAAATTGGTTGAGCGATATGGTTCAAATGTGCCTCAAGTCTTCGCTTATTTAGATGATTCGAGGGCAGAAACGTATCACGTACCAAAAGATTTATGGGCTTCTTTACGATATGCCATTCAGTACGAGATGGCACTCACACCAGTAGACTTTTTCTTGCGTAGAACATCAGATTTGCTATTTGATATTCAAACTGTCTCAACGTTTAAGGGGCAAATTGTTCAAGCAATGGCGGATTTACTATCGTGGACAGAAGAAGAAATGAAAGCACACCAAGAGGAGTTAGATGAGCAAATTCGTCTCCTAACTCTTACAGATATCTAATCATAAAAGGGACTTACTAGAAAGCGTTATATCTAGTAAGTCTTTTCATAAATTGCAAAAAAATATGTAGTTTGGTATAATTCAAAGATTGTTTTAGTTGACTATTGGAGGATTTATATGGACGCATTTCACGATCTTATAAAAAGTATTAATGGTGTTACATCGTACATACTCGTCGCTGCTTTAATTAGCGTAGGGATCTATTTTACATTTCGGTCTAATTTTGTTCAATTTCGTTTATTTCCAGAGATGTTTCGGGCCATTACCGAAAAGAAAACGAAAAAAGGGGAAGTTTCTGCTTTCCAAGCGTTTTGTATTAGTGCTGCCTCTCGTGTAGGTGCTGCCAATATCTCTGGTGTAGCATTAGCAATCGTTATGGGAGGGCCTGGAGCAATTTTTTGGATGTGGGTCATTGCCATTATTGGTATGGCGACAGGTTTTATTGAAAGTATGCTAGGACAAGTTTATAAAGTACGTGTTGATGGTCAATTTCGTGGAGGACCAGCTTATTATATTGAGCGTGCGCTAGGAAAACGATGGTTAGGGATCGTTTTTGCAGTGTTAATTGCTGTTACATTTGGGTTTATCTTTAATTCACTACAGGCAAATACGATTGCCGTCGCATTTGAAAACGCGTTCCAATTTGATCCACTTATTGTCGGAATTATTATTTCCCTTGCAGTCGGTGTCATTATTTTTGGGGGAATTCGTTCTATCTCTGTATTTTCAGGTATTGTTGTACCGATTATGGCTGTACTTTATCTTGGAGTTGTGGGATTTGTCGTTGTAACAAATGCAGAAGCGATTCCAGCGGTGTTCTCATTAATAGTAGGAAATGCATTTGGCTTTCAGGAAGCAAGTGTCGGAATCTTTGCTGGCTTATTAGTCGGTGCTCAAAGAGGCTTATTCTCAAATGAGGCTGGAATGGGGAGTGTGCCGAACGCCGCTGCGACAGCGGATGTGTCGCATCCGGCAAAACAAGGGCTTGTTCAGTCGTTGGGGGTGTTCTTCGACACAATTATTATCTGTTCAGCAACCGCTTTTGTAATATTGTTAACGGATGTCTATTCTTCTGCTTCAGAAGGAGTGAATGGTGTGGCGTTAACGCAGGAGTCATTAAGTCTGCTAGTCGGTGATTGGGCTGTCCCATTCATTGCAATTGCTATCTTTTTCTTTTCGTTTACTTCTCTCGTGGGAAATTATTATTATGGAGAGACGAATCTTGCATTTATTAAAGAAGGAACTGGTTGGCTTCAGGTCTACCGTCTAGCAGTCATGGGCATGATCGTATTTGGCTCTCTTGCTAGTATTGGACTTGTGTGGGATATGGCGGATGTATTTATGGCGTTTACAACCGTTGTAAACTTAATCTCCATTGTGCTTATAAGTAAAATTGCCATTGCCGTTATTAATGACTATGTATTACAGCGAAAAGCAGGGAAAAATCCTGTATTTAAAAGCAAGAACATTCCTGGCTTAAAAAATGCAGATACATGGGACGATTAAAAACAAGCGACTACGCTTGTTTTTTTTCTGTCTTAAATTACGAACTTGTCTCATACCTTATTAAAGAGAGAAAAGGAGAGATGAGCTTTGGGTACGTTTTTCCGTGGTGTTCTTGTTTTGAGTGGAGCAGCTTTTATTGGAGAGTGTTTGGAATTTGTTATTAATATGGTGTTAGCTAGAGAATTAGGTGATGAAGCATTTGGACTATACATGGCGATATTGCCCACAATGTTATTTGTTGTTGTTTTAGCAAGTGTGGAGCTGCCAGTTGCGATATCAAAGTTAATTGCTGAAAAGGAGCCAAAGTATCATTGGGGTATACTAGTACAGTCCTTAAAACTAGCAACCATTTGTGCGGTAACTGTGATGGTAGCAGCACTTCTCATTTTGCCACACTTAAGTGTGTTACAGCAGTATCATGTTGGTGTACAGTGGATGCTCTTTTTACTTATACCAGTCATTACGTTTTCGTCTGTCGCAAAGGGCTATCTAATTGGTGCACACCAAACCTCTAAAATTGCAATCGCAAATATTTTAAAACGAACTGCACAGCTTAGTGGATTGCTCATTGTGTTTTACATGTTTTCCTTTACGAGCGATCTTGCTATTTTTATGGCGTTATTGGCATTGAAACTGAGTGAACTACTTGTTCTTTTTTATTTAGTGGTTGTATTTATTCGCAAGATACACGAAACAAAAAAGGGTCACCCACAAAAGAAAGTCAGTCAAAAGGAAGTACAGAAAAAGCTATTGGCTGTTTCCATTCCGACAACAGGCTTACGCATCTTTCATTCTATTACGTTTGCAGTAAAACCGTTCTTAATTACAACGGCTCTTACCAATGCAGGAGTTCTTGAAAGTGTCGCCCTCGTACAGTACGGAAAACTAGCAGGGATTGCCTTTACAATCGGGTTCTTTCCTGCATTTGTAGCGCATTCTCTTCTTGTTGTGCTAATACCTATTGTTGCTGATAGCTATGCAAAACGTCAGTATGATACGCTTCATTATTATCTGAGACTGTCGTTACTTGTTACATTTGGTTATGGATTACCAGTTGTACTCGTGTTTTATTTTTTTGCTGAACCAATAACGACCATGTTTTTTGGGCCATCACCAGCAGCCGACTACTTGAAAATCTTAATTCCTTATTTTTTATTCCAGTATTGTGCTACACCATTACAGGCGTATTTAATTGGAATTGGACTCGTTAAAGATGCGTTTCTTCATTCATTCTACGCAACGGTCGTATCTTTCTGTTTAATGATTTCGTTAGGTTCAATGCCAAGTTTACAGATGAACGGTATTATTATTGGCATGAATATGAGCGCAGTCTTGCTGACCATATTGCACTATATTACGATTTGCAAGAAACTAAAGCTAAATATGTTCATGCGGCCAGGTGAAAGCAGGATATTTAGATAATGAGAGAAGTGCAATAGAAGTAAAGGAAAAACGAAAGAAGGATAGATATTAGACTCCCTCCAATGTAGTCACTTAATGTGAAGTCGTTGGAGGGATTTTTTGTGTTAAAGCGAGGAAATGGCACTGTCAGTTCGTGTTTCCAAGCCACCGACATACGAACCTTTTGTTTCATCTCTCCAAATGATTTGGCCTCTTCCGAATGAAATGACATCATTTGCAACGCTAATTTCGTGACCCTTTCGCGCTAAGCCTTCTGCAATATGTCGTGGAAATGTTGGTTCTACTATTACTTTATTTCCTTCAGTCCATTGCCAACGAGGGGAGTCTAGAGCAGCTTGAGGGTGTAAAAGAAAGTCGATCGTATTCATAATTACCTGCACATGCCCTTGTGGCTGCATAAATCCGCCCATAACACCAAATGGGCCAATACCTTTTTCATCCTTAGAAAGGAAGCCGGGGATAATAGTGTGGTACGGACGTTTCTTCGGTGCTAACGCATTATCGTGGCTAGCATCTAAAGAAAAAGCATGACCGCGATTTTGTAAGGAGATACCGGTGTCAGGTACAACAAGTCCTGAACCGAAGCCCATGTAATTCGATTGAATAAACGAGACCATATTGCCTTCCTCATCAGCTGTACAAAGGTATACGGTCCCACTACCGACGGGTTTACCAACTGTCGGCAAGTTAGCCTGATCCGTAATTTCTGCTGCTCGTTTAGCTGCATAGGTTTTGTTAAGTAAAGACTCCGTTGGTACACTCATGTGACCCTCATCGGTTATATACGCTTTTCCGTCAGCAAAAGCAAGCTTAATCGCTTCAATTTGTTTGTGATACGTTTCTACGCTTTCTTTTTCGCCAATTTCTAATGCTTCGAGAATATTTAACGCAATTAGCGCAATTAAGCCTTGCCCATTAGGGGGAATCTCCCATACATCGTACCCTTTATAATTTGTGCAAATGGGTTGAACCCACTCAGGTTCGTATGCTGCTAAATCTTCTTTACGTAAATAGCCGTTATGTTTTTTAAAGAAGGCATCGATCTGATCAGCTAATTCCCCTTCGTAAAAAGCTCTTCCGTTTGTTTCACCAATTAAACGCAACGTTTTGGCATGATTGGGAGATCGCCATATTTCGCCGGGTTCAGGGGCACGGTTATGTAACGAAAATGTATCGAACCATGCGGTAAATTCTTCAGCTGTATGTTGCTTCTTAAAGCGATTGTAGCTCATTTTCCATTGTCTTGAAATCGTAGGGGTGACCGCAAAGCCTTCTTCTGCAATGTCGATGGCTGGTTGGAGTACATCTAGTAACGATAGTTTACCAAATCGTTCGGAAAGACTTGCCCATGAAGCAGGTGCACCAGGGACCGTTACTGGTATAAGTCCGGTTGTCGGCATTGAATCAAACCCTCGCTGTTTCACTTCCTCAATGGTTAATGCTTCAGGTGATGGACCGCTACCGTTTAATCCATAAATGGCTCCATCTAGCCAGACTATTGCAAAGGCATCGCCACCGATTCCATTTGAGCAAGGTTCCACAACAGTTAAACAAGCGGCTGTCGCAATGGCAGCATCAACTGCATTTCCTCCTTGCTTTAAAATGTCTCTACCAACCTGAGCGGCAAGTGGTTGTGATGTTGCGACCATACCTTTTTTTGCATAAATCGGCATTGTTGTGGAAGGATATGGGTGGTAGTGTGGATCAAATTCCATTTTATGAAGCCTCCTTTTTTAGTAGTGTAACACGATCAAAAAGAGGGAAGAAGAAATTAAGATTAAAATGGCTATCATTGTTATTGACTAATTTGTATATACAAGGTATGATCAATGCGAATAATATATTTGTATATACAAATTAGAGAAGAATAAAAGCGACGTTTTTGAAAACGTTAGCAAAGGAGGAAACAAGATGGCTGTTAACTATAAAAAGTCTGCTGAGCAGATTTTAGAGGCCATTGGCGGAGAAGCAAACATTTCTTCTGCCACTCATTGTGTAACAAGACTGCGTCTTGTTTTACAAGATGAAAGTCAAGTTGATACAAAGGCGTTAGAAGACCTTGACGTTGTGAAGGGGACATTCTCAGCAAACGGACAGTTTCAAATTATTTTAGGAAACGGCGTTGTTGATAAAGTGTATAAAGAATTAATGGCGCTTACGGGACGTGAAGAGCAGTCAAAAGACGATGTGAAAGAAGCGGCTGCCAAGAAAGGTAACCCCTTACAAAGAGCGATTAAAGTATTGGCAGATGTCTTTATCCCTATCTTGCCAGCAATTGTAACGGCTGGTTTGTTAATGGGGTTAAACAACGTTTTAACTGGTGATAACATTTTTTATGATAACGCATCAATCATTGATGTTCATCCTCAGTGGACTGATTTTGCGGATATCATTAACGTGATTGCCAGCACCGCCTTTACGTTCTTACCAGCGTTAATAGGGTGGTCAGCCGTAAAACGATTCGGTGGCAGCCCGTTACTTGGTATTGTGTTAGGGTTAATTCTCGTTAACCCAGCATTATTAAGCGCGTGGGATTACGGAAGTGCTCGTGAAGCAGGGGAGATTCCTGTCTGGAACCTGTTTGGATTAGAAATTCAAAAGCTTGGTTACCAAGGCCAAGTTTTACCAGTGTTCGTCGCATCCATTATTCTTGCAAAGATTGAAGTATTCCTAAGGAAACGCATACCTGATTCATTCCATTTACTAACGGTTGCACCAGTTGCCTTACTTGTAACGAGCTTTATCACATTTATTGCTGTTGGTCCAATTACATTTGCTATTGGAAATGGCATTGCCGACGGATTTATTTGGTTATTTAGTGCGGTTCCTGCCATTGCTGGATTCTTATATGGAATTATTTATGGACCACTCGTTATTACCGGCATGCACCATACCTTCTTAGCTGTAGATTTACAGTTAACGAGCGGTGGCGCAGGTGGTACGTTCTTATGGCCAATCTTAGCGCTTTCTAATATTGCCCAAGGGTCTGCAGCATTTGCTATGTATTTTGTATTGAAAAACAAGAACTTAAAAGGGTTAGCGAGTACATCCGGTCTATCAGCTTGGTTGGGAATTACAGAACCAGCATTATTCGGAGTGAACCTTCGCTTCCGCTTCCCGTTTTTAGCAGCTATTATTAGCTCTGGTTTTGCAGGCATGTTCATTTCTGTTCAAAGTGTGTTAGCAACTAGTGTTGGTGTAGGTGGTGTACCTGGAATTTTCTCTATCCAGCCTGGTAGCTGGGGGGCATTTGCAATTGGTATGGGAATCGTCATCTTATTGCCGTTTATTGCAACGCTCTTATACGGCAAGATTCGAAATCCGAAAAGCCTACATGAATAGGAAAGTAGTGCAAGAGTTAGAACTATAGTAATTCATAGAGTTTTTTAAAAGGAAGACTTGCCTTAAGCAGGTCTTTTTTTACTTGTATATACAAGTGTGGTAAACTAAGTACGTATGATACCAAAGAAAGGGTGAACTGTAATGGAATGGTGGAGAAAAAGTACGGTTTATCAAATTTATCCAAAGAGCTTTAATGACACAACAGGTAATGGTGTCGGTGATTTACAAGGGATCATTGAGAAGCTTGATTATATAAAAGAATTAGGAATTGACGTTATTTGGTTAACACCGATTTATACGTCTCCACAACAGGATAACGGCTACGATATCGCGGATTATTACACAATTCATGACGAGTATGGAACTATGGAAGATTTTGATCAGTTGTTAGAAGAAGCCCATTCACGTGGCATTAAGGTCATAATGGACTTAGTTGTAAACCATACTTCTACAGCGCATCAGTGGTTTCAATCGGCGATGCAAAGTAAAGACGCAGATTTTCGCGATTTCTATATATGGAAAGAAGCAATAGAAGGAAAAGAGCCAACAAATTGGCAATCAAAGTTTGGTGGCTCTGCATGGAAATGGAATGAAGCGACCCAAGACTATTATTTGCACTTATTTGATGTGTCTCAGGCCGATTTAAATTGGGAAAATGAAACAATGCGTCAGCATGTGTATGACATGATGCACTTTTGGTTTGAAAAAGGAATTGACGGTTTTCGCTTAGATGTCATTAATTTGATTTCAAAAGACCAGCGCTTCCCAAATGATGACGGTAGTGTAGCTCCTGGTGATGGACGTAAGTTTTACACAGATGGACCACGCGTTCATGAGTTCATCCACGAAATGAATCAAGAAGTATTGTCTAAATACGACAGCATGACAGTAGGAGAAATGTCCTCGACAACGATTGAAGACTGTATTAACTATTCAAATCCGAGGCGTCAAGAGTTATCCATGACGTTTAATTTTCACCATCTAAAAGTCGATTATCCAAACGGTGAAAAGTGGACTGTTGCTGACTTTGATTTTGAACAATTAAAATCAATTCTATCTGAATGGCAAGTACGAATGCATGAAGGTGGGGGCTGGAACGCGCTCTTCTGGTGTAATCATGATCAGCCACGAGTTGTGAGTCGTTACGGTAATGATCAAACGTTTCACCAACAATCTGCCAAAATGCTTGCTGCGACGATTCATCTTATGCAAGGTACGCCTTACGTCTATCAAGGTGAAGAGTTTGGCATGACCAATCCATATTTCACCTCTATAGATGATTACAGAGACGTAGAGTCGTTGAATATGTATAATGAATTGCTTCAGGCTGGTAAAAGTGAGAAGGATGTTCTAGAAATTTTACAACATAAATCACGTGACAACTCTCGTACGCCTGTCCAGTGGAACGATGAACGTCACGCTGGATTTACGACAGGAACACCTTGGATTCATGTTGCACGCAATTACAAGCACATTAATGCTGAAAAGGCGTTAGCAAATAAAGACTCGATTTTTTATTTTTACAAAAAGCTCATTTCACTTCGGAAAGAGTACGATGTGATTACAGATGGAAATTACACGCATTTAACACATAATCATCCGACTGTGTTTGCGTATGTAAGGGAAAATGAACAGCAGAAGCTTCTCGTTATCTCAAACTTTTATCGTACTAAATCCGTGTTCACGTGTCCCGCTTCTATGGTATCGTTAGAAGGAGAACAAGTCATACGAAATTACGATGGCGAAAAAAAGCTAACAGCATCATTAGAGTTAGAACCTTACGAAACCATCGCATTTCTGTTAAAAAAGTAGGGCGATACGTTGAAAAGTAAATTCCATTCCATTTACCAACATTTAATTCGTGATATTCATGAAGGACGCTATATGCCAGGTGATACATTGCCGTCCGAACATGAGCTATCGACTCAATTTCAAGCTTCGCGAGAAACCATTCGTAAAGCGTTAAAGCAGCTTTCTGAACATGGGTACATTCAGAAGATTCAAGGGAAGGGCTCTGTTGTATTAGATGTACAGCGACTTGATTTTCCTGTTTCAGGCGTAACAAGTTTTCAAGAGTTAAATCAAAAATTAGGTATGAATGCATCAACAGCTGTTGTAGCGTTTAATGAACTAAAAGCAACAGCAGAACAAGCTCACTCATTTCAACTGCCAGAGGGAGACAAACTTTTAGAAATTGCTAGGGTGCGGATGATTGATGGAGAACGTATTATTCTTGATAAAGATTGGTTCCCGAAAGCACTTGTACCAGGGCTAACAAAAGATATTTGTGCTGGAAGTATTTACGCCTATATTGAGGATATGTTAGATCTCACAATTAGTTTTGCCAAAAAAGAGATTGTCGTTGACGTTGCCACCCAAGAAGATGTAGAGCTTCTTGATGTTGAACCAGGGAGTCATATCGTTGTTGTGCACAGTTTGACATACTTGGAAGATGCAACTTTACTGCAAATCACAGAATCAAGACACCGTCCAGACCGCTTCCGCTTTGTAGAGTTTGCTAGAAGACATAAGACGTGAGCAAATTAGTTTTCTTGTGGAGGCAGAACCTTTATACTTGTTGAAAAGAAGCAATGGAGGAGAGGTAAACATGTCTGTATTTGATTACACGGTAAAAACGAGTAAGGGTGAGGATTTTCCGTTATCAAATTATGAAGGTGACGTTCTTCTTGTTGTGAACACAGCAACGAAATGTGGGTTTGCATCACAATTTGATGGCTTAGAATCGCTTCACCAAACGTATCAAAGTGACGGATTGCGTGTATTAGGCTTCCCAAGTAACCAATTTATGAATCAAGAGCCAACATCTGATGATGAAATGGAAAGTGTCTGTAAATTGAATTTTGGTGTGACCTTCCCTCTTTTTGCAAAAACCAATGTAAAAGGGAAAGACGCTAATCCGCTTTTTAAGCACTTAAAAAGTGAAAAAAAGGGTACAATAGGCGAAGAGATTAAATGGAACTTTACGAAGTTCTTAGTTGATCGAAATGGTCATGTCGTGAAGCGGTACGCTCCGCAAACGAAGCCTAGTCAAATAGAAAACGATATTAAAGCGGAAATCGATAAAAAGCAATAGCCAAAAAACTGTGTAGCAACCGGCTACACAGTTTTTTTTAGGAGGATTGTTGACATTTATGGGAATGGAACGGGAGCAACAAGCGATAGCATTTCTGAAGCAATTTTATGAAGAGACGAGCAAAGTAGGAGTCTCAGAACGTATTGAAGAGGTCCTTCAAGAGATTAACAGTAGGGGATCGTATACATTAACGTCAGATGAGCTTATGTATGGCGCAAAATTGGCATGGAGAAACAGCAATCGCTGTATCGGACGACTTTTTTGGGAGCGAATGCATGTATTTGATGCGAGGGATGCAAGAACGGAAGATGACGTTGTTGATGCGTTGAAGCGACACATTACGTATGCTACAAATGATGGGAAAATTATTCCTACGATTACGATCTTTCCAGAAGGAGATTGGGTACGAATTTTGAATCATCAGCTCATCCGTTATGCAGGATATGAAAAGAACGGAAACGTCGTTGGTGACCCAGCCTCACTTGAATTCACACGACTTTGTGAATCATTAGGCTGGAAAGGGAATGGAACTGATTTTGATGTGTTGCCCCTTGTATTTTCCATTAAGGGCCAGTCACCTGTTTATTATCCTATACCAGAAAAACTTGTGAAGGAAGTGCATTTGCATCACCCAACTTACAAATCGTTTCGTGATTTAGGATTGAAGTGGTATGCGGTGCCGATTATTGCTGATATGAGGCTAGAAATCGGAGGACTATCCTTTTTTGCTGCCCCTTTTAATGGCTGGTATATGGGAACAGAGATAGGCGCACGTAACTTAGCTGATGATTTTCGCTACAATCGCTTAGAGCAAGTAGCAGATCAATTAAATATTGAGCGAAAGAAAGAATCCTCACTATGGCGAGATGAAGCGTTAGTTGAGTTAAATCGTGCCGTTTTACATTCGTTTCAACGAGATGGCGTTAGTATTGTTGATCATCATACTGCTGCAAAACAATTTCAGCAGTTTATTAAAAATGAAGCAAAGCAGAATCGAGATGTAACAGGAGACTGGACTTGGTTAATTCCGCCTATGTCTCCGGCACAAACGTCTATTTTTCATCAGTCATTTCAGAATGAAATCAAGTCACCGAACTTCTTTTATGAAGACGCGTCTTATCAATAGTCCAGTGTGCTATACTGCATAGATAACGAATCATATGGAAAAAGGAAGATGTTCATGAGTTTAGTAAGAGTTGAGGGGCTAAGTAAAACGTTTGGGGAAAAGGCGCTTTTTCACTCTATCGATTTTACAATTGAAACAGGAGATCGAATAGGACTATTAGGTGTAAATGGGACTGGTAAATCCACACTTCTTAAAGTGTTAGCGGGAGTGGAAGGAAAAGAGGCAGGCCACTTCTATCACGCAAACGACTTTACAATTGAATACCTATCACAGCAACCGGAACTTCCAGATAACGAGACGGTTCTTGATTATATTTTTAAAAGTGAATCAGAGTTGTTGCAAACGGTCGCTCGTTATGAAGAAGGGTTAGCAATACTTGAAAAAGATCCAATGAATGAACGGTTGCAATCAAATTTGATTACATTACAAGCCCATATGGATAAAGTCGATGGATGGGAAGCAAGTACACAAGCAAAAACAATCCTTAGTAAATTAGGTGTTTTTGATCTCACAGCTACGCTTGCTACATTGTCCGGAGGCCAAAAGAAACGAGTAGCTATTGCACGGTCGCTTATTCAGCCAGTTGATTTGCTACTGCTTGATGAACCTACAAACCACCTTGACCATGAAACCGTTGAATGGTTAGAGGGACACTTAAATCACTATCGAGGTGCACTAGTTGTTATTACCCATGATCGCTATTTCTTAAATCGAGTGGCCACAACGATCTACGAATTAACAAACGGAAACCTATATCAATATGAAGGGAACTTTGAAACGTATTTAGAAAAGCGTGCGCACCGGGAAGAACAACTAGAGCAAGCAGAGGCAAAAAGACAAAACTTACTTCGACGAGAAATGGCTTGGCTTCAAAGAGGCGCAAAAGCACGAACAACGAAGCAAAAGGCACGAATTCAGCGAGTGGAAGCGTTAAAAAATCAACAAGGCTTAAAAAGTAAAGATCAATTGGACGTTGCGGTTGGTTCACAACGTTTAGGAAAGCAAGTAATCGAATTAAAAGAGGTTAGCAAAACCCTTAATAATAAGCCTTTGTTTACAAACCTTTCCTATCTGCTTACTAATCAAGAGCGATTAGGTATCATTGGTGCTAACGGGAGTGGAAAGACGACGCTCTTAAATATTATGGCAAATCGCATGGAGCCTGATAGCGGTGCATGTATAATTGGAGAAACGGTAAAAATTGGTTATTACACTCAAGAAGATGCTGAGCTTGATGGTAATTTGACCGTTATTGACTATATTAAACAAATAGCTGAAGTTGTGTATACCGCCAAAGGAGATCAAATTACGGCTGAGCAAATGCTTGAGCGTTTTTTATTCCCAAGAGCACAACAATGGACTTATATTCGCCGTCTTTCAGGTGGTGAGAAGCGCCGTCTTTACTTGCTTCGGATATTAATGAGCGAACCCAATGTACTATTTTTAGATGAGCCAACCAACGATCTCGATGTGGAAACACTGGCGGTTTTAGAGGACTATATTGAAACCTTTCCTGGTACAGTTGTGACCGTTTCTCATGATCGGTATTTTCTTGATCGTGTCGTCGAGCAAATGCTAATTTTTGAAAATGGAACCATTCAACGTTATCAAGGGGACTATACAGATTACCTAGAAGAGAAACGTATGGAAGTCGTTCCAAAGAAAGAAAAAGAACCAACCGTTGAGCGGAAAAAAACCAGTAAAAAACTTTCCTACAAGGAACAAAGAGAATGGGAGCAAATAGATGAAAAAATCGCTTCACTTGAAGAGAAGCAAGCGTCGTTAGAGGTGATCATCCAAGAAGCAGGTAGTGACTACGGAAAAATCGCTGATACGATGAAGGAAAAAGAAGTCGTCGATGCTGAACTTGATCAGACACTAGAACGTTGGGCAGAACTAGCTGAAAAAGTAGAACAGTTAAATGAATAAAATAGACAAATGAATAAGATTCATACTGAACGCTAGTAACGGACAATTTAAGGGAGAAGCTAGTTGAAAAAGCTACCTCTCTCTTACAATACGATTACTAGCGTTTTTGTGACGTTTACAGGATAAAGTTGTCACATACAAAATGATCGAAAATGATTGATTGTGAGTGTTTTTGAATGTATAATGAAAAAGTCTTGTAAGCAAAGAGGTGTATGTATGTTAACTGTAGAGAGACAAGAAATGATTCTTAAGCTAGTTCAAGAACGGGAAGTAGTAAAAATCTATGAGCTTATTGAAGCTACTCGTTCTTCAGAATCAACAATACGAAGAGATTTAACTGAACTTGAACAAGGAAAGAAATTAAAGCGCATACATGGTGGTGCGACGGTACTTCAAACGATGAGAGATGAACCAACGATGGCTCAAAAATCATTCAAAAACAGTCATGAGAAAAAGCAAATTGCTAAACGAGCAGCTGAATGGGTGGAAGATGGCGATTGTATTTTTTTAGATGCTGGCAGTACGACATATGAAATGATTCCTTATTTAAAAGGAAAGACTATAGAGGTTGTGACAAACGGTGTCATGAATATTCAAGCGTTGCTAGAAGCAGATATTCATACACATGGTCTTGGGGGTCATGTGAAAAAAGGTACGTATGCGTTTGTTGGAAGAGGCGCTCTTGAAGCCATTTCAAGTTATCGATTTAACAAAGCCTTTATTGGCACAAATGGGCTTACCCTTCAAGATGGATTCACCACACCTGATCCCGAAGAAGCCTACATTAAAGCAAAAGCCATTGCATTTGCTCAGCAAGCTTATGTGTTAGCTGATCATACAAAGTTTGGCGACATTACATTTTCTACATTTGCTTCTATCCAGGACGTACACATCGTAACAAGCTCATACGTTGAAGAAGAAAGAAAGAAGCTCTATCAAGAATTAAAGAAAAGCACGGCAGTAGAGGTGGTTAAGCTATGATTTATACGGTGACCTTAAACCCCGCAATGGACTATTATGTGTCCCTTCCAACATTACATGTAGGTCATGTGAATCGCTCAACAAGCGATCGAAAGGTAGCTGGCGGGAAAGGTATCAATGTATCAAGGGTGTTGAAGGGGTACGGGACTCATTGCGCAGCTCTCGGCTTTATTGGTGGATTTACAGGAGACTTTATACATGAAACCGTTAAGAAAGATGGAATTGACTCAAACTTTATCCGTATTCAAGGTGATACACGTATCAATGTAAAGATAAAAGCAGAAGAAGAATCAGAAATAAATGGTTTCTCTCCTGAGATCACAATTAGTGACAAAGCCGCTTTAGAGCAACAGTTTAAACAATTAAAAAAAGACGATATCGTTGTGTTAGCAGGGAGCATACCCCCATCGCTACAAGCAAACTTATATGCAGAGTGGACAGAACAATTAAATGGACAAGGTGTACATGTTTTTGTTGATACAAGTGGTGAAGCGCTAAAACAGGTTATTAATGCCAAACCATACTTTATTAAACCGAATCAACATGAGTTAGCGGAATTAACACAATCAGTCATTACCACAAAAGAAGAGGCGATTCCTCATGCCAAAGCTCTTGTTGAACAAGGTATTGACTATGTTCTTGTTAGTTTTGCAGGAGATGGGGCGTTACTGGCAACAAGAGATGGTATTTACAGTGCCAATGCACCAAAAGGAAAATTGATAAACTCTGTCGGTGCTGGTGATGCGACAGTTGCTGGATTTATTCATGCTTATCATGCAGGAGCAAGTCTAGAAGACGCCTTTCGTTTCGGAATGGCTTCAGGAAGTGCAACCGCATTTTCCCTTGGTTTTGGTGAACTAGCGGAAGTAAAACGTTTAGAAAAAGAAATTGAAGTGAGCACCACATAAGGAGGAAGATACGAGATGAGGATCTCTGACTTACTAAAGAAAGATACCATTATACTTGACTTACAAGCGGTTTCAAAAGCAGATGTCATTGATGAATTAGTGATGAAGCTTGATGAAGCAGGGCGATTGAATAATAAAGAGGATTATAAGAAAGCTATCTTAGCAAGAGAAGATCAAAGTACGACGGGGTTAGGTGAGGGAATTGCCATTCCACATGCAAAAACAGCGGCTGTTCGAACACCTGCAATCGCCTTTGGTCGTTCTGTTGCTGGGATTGATTACGAAGCACTAGACGGACAACCAAGTCAGCTATTTTTTATGATCGCTGCTTCTGAAGGTGCCAATAATGAACACCTAGCAACTCTCTCAAAGTTATCAACATTTTTAATGGATACAGCTTTTCGTGATCAACTCCTTGCCGCTCAATCGATTGATGACGTTATTGCAGTAATCGATAAAAAAGAAATAGAAGAAAGTGAAGAAGAAGAGGAAGTTCAGTCTACATCTGCTGAGGATACATTTATCATCGGTGTTACCGGATGTCCTACAGGTATCGCCCATACGTATATGGCCGCTGATGCGTTGAAAAAAGAAGCACAAGAGCGAGGCTTCTCTATAAAGGTAGAAACAAATGGTTCAGGCGGGGTGAAAAATCGTCTTACAAAAGAAGATATTGACCGAGCAGATGGTATTATTGTTGCTGCTGACACAAAAGTTGAAATGAATCGCTTTGATGGGAAACGAATTGTCATTGCGCCAGTAGCAGATGGTGTTCGAAAGCCTGCCCAACTAATTGATCGCTCTTTAACAGGAAAAGAAGCGGTTTACTCAGCCCAAGGCGGTCATAAAGAGGATCACGGGGAAAGCCAATCAAGTGGTGGTTTTGGAAAAAGTGTTTATAAGCATTTAATGAATGGTGTTTCCAATATGCTTCCATTCGTTATTGGTGGCGGAATCCTACTTGCTATTAGCTTCTTATTTGAAGTGGATGCGCTGTTAGGAGAAGACAATGTTGTTACGAATATTCTAGGCTTTATTGGTGGCGATAATGCATTTGCCCTCTTTATTCCAGTACTAGCCGCTTTTATTGCGATGAGCATTGCAGACCGTCCCGGGTTTGCGCCTGGTTTGATAGCAGGTTACATGGCATACAATGGAGATGCTGGGTTTTTAGGAGGCTTATTAGCAGGTTTCCTTGCAGGTTATATGGCTTTAGGTGTGAAAAAATTACTTTCTGGTATTCCACAGTCTTTGGACGGTTTAAAAACCATTCTCTTTACGCCAGTCTTAAATATACTCTTTACCGGCTTAATTATGTATGTCCTTATTACCCCACTTGCCTCTGTAAACACCGGTTTACAAAACTGGCTCGGTAATTTAGGAACAGGGAATATGGTCATATTAGGAATTGTTCTCGGTATTATGATGGCAATTGATATGGGAGGGCCGATTAATAAAGCCGCCTATACATTTGGTATTGCTATGCTTGATGCAGGGAATCTTGGGCCTCAAGCGGCTGTTATGGCAGCAGGAATGGTGCCACCGCTAGGAATAGCGATTGCGACAACGTTCTGGAAGCATAAATTTACAAAACAGCAACGTGAGTCTGGACGAACCAATTATGTACTTGGTGCATCCTTTATTACAGAAGGTGCCATTCCGTTCGCGGCAGCAGACCCGGTCCGTGTTATTTCAGCAAGTGTTATTGGTGCAGCAATTGCAGGAGGGCTGACAGGGTTGTTCCAAATTACGTTGCCAGCTCCTCACGGTGGCGTGTTCACCATGTTGCTCGTAAATGATTCAACGTTCTCCTATATGGGGCTTTATGCACTCGCAATTATTATTGGTGCCATTGTGACAGGTGTTCTATATGGCATGATGAAACGACCAATTGATTAATAGGTAATCGAGCCTGCTCTATAGGAGCGGGCTTTTTTGATTTTGAAACATGTGGGTATAGAAAGAATATGGTAAGCTTTTTACAAATAAAAAATAGCTGTTAAGGTGGTGGCTGTGTGAAGCAAATGGAGACACTTAACGTATTAAACTTGGAAACAGGACAGTTTGAAGGCCAAACCATTACAATTAACGATGGAAAAGTTACAGAAATGATGGAGGCACCAATTTCTCATTTGCGAACGTATGCATTACCTGGACTGGTTGATAATCATTGTCATATACAGCCTGCATATGCACCACTTTTTACAGCTGCTGGTGTTACAAGTGTTCGGAATACAGCAGGAAATTCGCTTCATTTAAAGCCATTAAAGGATCACCAGTACGCCTCCTTTGACCCGACCATTTTTACTGCTGATCGAATGATTGATGGTGTACCCGGCTTATGGGGGAAGACGAGTAGTGGCTCGTTCTCTACGCAGTCTAAACATGACGCTATAGAAGAAGTAAAGCGACAAGTTGACGTAGGCGCATCTTTTATAAAAGTCTATGGTCAATTAAAAAGAGACGTTATGGAGGCAGTGGTAAACGAAGCCGCCAAATATAAACTTGACATTAGCGCTGACTTATTAGCCTCTACCGATGTTGACGCACGAACAGCTGCCAAAATGGGTATTCGTTTTTTAGAACATAATTCTGGAATCATTCAGTCTCTTGTTCCAAATTGGCATTGCTTGCTTTCAGAGAAAGAAGATAGAGCGTTACTTGAGAAAGGTTTAGACGAAGATAAGCTTTCTACCTTGTGTGAAGAATTGATAACAGCAGGGGTCGTAGTCGTACCAACCTTAAGTTTATTTGCACAAGGAACAAAAGAGTCTCATTGGAGCATTTCAACATCTGTTAAAACGAGCGCGTTGACAAGCTTGGAGGAGCATTGGAACTATGTACGACCATACATTCAGTCAAGTAAACAAACACGACTATTGGAAGTGAACAAACAAATCACGACTGCCTACCATGAAAAAGGAGGCACAATATTAGCTGGAACGGATTCACCTGCAGGAGTCGATACGTACCCGGGTCAGCTTTTACATCGAGAATTGCAATTACTCGTCCAATGCGGTCTCTCTCCTTTTGAAGCGATCCAATCAGCAACATCGATTCCTAGTAAACTTTTCGGTTTGAACAGTGTCTGTAAAGTAGGGGGACAAGCGGACCTTGTTATCTTGAAAAGCAACCCTTTGAAAGACATTTCAGCAACACGACTGATCGAATGGGTTGTGAAAAACGGTATGTGGCATCGACCAGAGGCGCTTATTGCTAAAGCCGAACAAAACCAACAGACATACAATCAAGCTTCGTATGATAAGCAAGAACAAGTTTATTATGACTATATGAATAAACAGTATCCTCATTTAATGAAATAAAGAAGGTGTTCTAAATGGAAAAACAATTGTTCTGTTCAATGAATGTGAAAACCCCCTTTGAAGAAGAACAACAACTCGTGTATGAGCCATTTTGGCAGATGGGCATGATGAAAAATGAAGAAAAACGGATGCAGCGTATTGAAACGTTACTAGGTGTGAACCAACTTCAAGCGGAAAGAACGAAAGTATTGAAGCAGCAGCAGATGCAACGAGATGCCATTCAAACAGCACTAGAAGTAGGATGTGTTACCGCATGGATTGGGCCATCTGCTGGAGAAGAGCTTGCATTTATGGAGTTAGCAGAGCGTTTAAATCATTCAGAAAGGTTAACGCTTCGACTAGTTCCTGGCCCCCTGCACATTCATGAGCGCGCACCAGAGCTGTTTACGGAATTAGCGCAGCAACCTCCATTAACAAAGAGGGAATGGAGCGTTATGGTCCCATCGTTTTCAAACGTAGAACATGAAAGATTAGTAGAACGAATCGATCGGTTTACACACGAAGTACGTAAGGATAGCTACTTCGATCCAGAAGTCCTTGAGGTATTAAGGCAGTTTGATAAGCCTGTACCAATTGAAAAAGTTGTTGCTGAGATTTACGCTAAGCGGCCTGAATACCCGGTAGCTTTTTACTTTCAACGTGTGCGTGAAAACATTCGAAAAGGGTATATCAAACAAGAGCAGCAAGCTATTTATTTACATGATCAGTTGATGTAAGAAGGAGGTGTATGGATTGTGGAACTGGTCTCCTATTCATATTGGAAACGAAACCAAATAAAAGCCATATTCAACCGCTTTCCATCATCAGTTGTTACCTTTCGAATGGTAAGGAACTATTATTTCGTATATTCGGTTCAGTGGTCTGAGATGGATACAATGGTGATACGAGAAGACTTAAAAGAGATGGAATGGCTTCTAAATGAGGAATTAGGTTTAGTGCATTTCTATAAGAACCGAAAACGTGCATATTAAATAAACGAAGAGGTTAGGTAAAAAAAAGAAGCGCATAGCGCTTCTTTCATACCATGTTCTAAACCTGGTTAAACAGTTGCTTTTTGAAGTTTATCGATAAACGATAATGAACGGCCAGTTCCAATTGCAACCGACTCTAAAGGATTCGGAGCAACATGTACAGGAACGAAGATTTCATCCGAAATCCACTCTTTTAGTCCGTTTAAAAGGGCACCGCCTCCAGTAAGAAGAACTCCTTGATCAACGATGTCTCCACTTAATTCAGGAGGACAATCTTCAAGTGTTGCTCGAAGTGCTTCTAATAATTGGTGCAAGAGCTCGCCCATGGCTTCTTGAATTTCGAATGAATGGAGTTCAATCGTTTTTGGTAGCCCATTTACGAGATCCCGTCCACGAATTTCCATTGTCAGCTTCTCGTGCTCAATTGGTGCATAACCGATGTCTATTTTTATTTGTTCTGCTGTTCGCTCACCAATTAAAATGTTGTATGTTTTGCGAACGTATTGAATAATAGCTTCGTCAAGTTTATCTCCGCCAACGCGAACGGAATTAGAAGAGACAACCCCACCATAAGAAATAATCGCCACTTCAGTTGTGCCACCACCAATATCGACAACGACATTTGCCGTTGGCTCTTCAACAGGCAAGTCAGCGCCAATAGCGGCTGCAACAGGCTCCTCAATAATATGAACGTTTTTCGCACCACAGCTACGTACCGCATCTAATATGGCACGTCTTTCAACGGATGTTGATCCAGTCGGCGCACAAACAACTACATTTGGCTTGCGCATGGCAAGTCCCATATTTTTGCTTGCTTTTTTCATAATTTCTTTTAATAAGCTAGCTGTAACATCGAAATCAGCAATAACACCATCGCGCAATGGACGAACGGCAACGATATGTGAAGGGGTCTTCCCTACCATTTTCTTTGCTTCGATTCCAATCGCTAATACATCTCTTGTATCTATATTAAGTGCTACGACAGATGGTTCGTTTAAAATAATACCTTTTTCTTTACTGTAAACTAAAATGTTTGCTGTTCCTAAATCAATGCCTATTTGTGCAGTTGAAAACATAACCAATCACCACATTTCCTTCTATTTCTTTGACTACATGATAGTGTACCAACTGTGTGGAGAGAGATAAAGTGAAAAAGGATGGAAAAAACGTTTCAATTCGATTTGGAGATATAAGTCGTAATGCCTGCTTTGTTACAGAAATGTAAAGAAGCACCTAAATATAGGGGCTTCAAAAGGTGGGGGAGGGATTCATGTAATGGAAACAAATTAAGAAAATGCCCTCATTGAGTCATTACCGTTGTGTAACCTATGTAAACAGGATGAAAAAAATGATTCAAACAATAGGAATGTTAATGTTTGTTATGATAGGCTAATGATAGAGGAAGGATGTGATCGTGTGGGTGGAATTCTATTGTTCGATGGTGTATGCAGTCTGTGTAATCAGCTAGTAGACTTCGTCATGAAACGAGACAAAGAAAAATACTATCAATTTGCATCTCTCCAATCTGAAAAAGGCCAATCACTTTTAAAAGAATATCAACTTGAAGTCGATTTAAACACAATGGTGGTCATTGAAGATGGAAAAGCATATGTAAAAAGCGATGCAGTATTAAAGGTAGCACCTAAATTGACTGGGGGTTGGTTTATACTGGGAGCTGGAAAGTGGGTTCCACGTTTAATTCGACATAAGCTTTACGATGTAGTAGCTGCAAATCGTTATCGCTTATTCGGCAAGAAAACCACATGTCGTCTACCAACTGAAGAAGAACGAAGTCGGTTTTTAACATAATTTTTGATGAAGTTCGTGATTTTTCTATTCTGTACAGATGAAAGAATTGTGCTATAATTACAAAAAGCACGAGGGGGGGCATCATAGTGAAACAGACTGAATTGCAACCATATTTGAAAGAACGATTAGAGAAAGCGAAGGTACAATTTGAACGTACAATTGATTGTAAGCATACAGAGTTTGACGATTTATATCCTTACATCTCAGAACAGCCAACGTTTTTTTGGTACAAACGATATGTGGCTTGGCAAGAGCTGTTAACACTTGTTGAGATGGCTTCAGACTTTGAAGTGAAATGGGAAGAACTTTTCCTTAAAAAGCAAACGATATACATTAAAAAACGAATTTTAGATGCGAAAGTATTGGATAACTGGTACGAGCAATCAACTGCCGATTCTGCACAATAAAATAAATAAACACTCACTCCTGAAATCACGCAACCTGATTTGAGGAGTTTTTTTTGGTTCATTCCATTGCATGAAACAGGAGGATATCTGCTGCTCATGCCACTGAACAAATTCGTAACAATAGGGAGAATCATTCTCTGACACAGCTAATGAAGTGTGATAGATGCGTAGTTTTGACTATAAATTTCTTTTATTTTCTCCCCTATATCTTCTTCTAACTCTTCACGAGTAGGCATGCTATCATAATTTTGGATGATATGAAACGTTTGTAACGATAAGAGTAAATAGGGGTATTTGTCCCCTTTATCTAACACGAGAACGAATAGTTTTTCTTTTTCCGTACAGACAAAATTTCCAATTTCCTCCACAGAGCGTTTTCGATCCACATTAATTTCCATGATTCGCCTCCTCTTTGCTTCAGCTTAGACAAAAATTAAACGTTTTAATCAAGGAAGTAGAGGCGTAGTGATGAAGATTTATAGTGTGATACACTACATGAGTAGAAGAATAATAGAACTGGTTTAGGAATGTCCTAGTAAACGTAGTTGACCAAAGTGAGGCGAAGAAAAAGTGGCAAAGCAAAAATATTATGTTGTATGGGCAGGAAAAGAGCCTGGTATATACGAAACGTGGTCAGAATGTGAAAGGCAAGTGAAAGGGTTTAAAGGAGCCCGGTACAAATCATTTCCAACAAAGACTGAGGCGGAACAAGCGTTTTCAGGGAAACCAGGTCAAGGGATTAAAAAAACAGCTAAGAAACCGTTACAACGAGTTCAACAGGATAGTGGAAACGACGTCATTTGGGACAGCATTAGTGTAGATGTTGGAAGTCATGGGAATCCAGGACGTGTGGAGTACAAAGGTGTTGATACAAAAACGGGCGAGGTTTTATTCGAGAAAGAGCCAATTAAGCTCGGAACAAATAATATGGGTGAATTTTTAGCAATTGTACATGGGCTTGCTTATCTAAAACAGAAACAACTATCAAAACCGGTTTATTCTGATTCTAAAACGGCCATTAGTTGGGTGAGAAAGAAAAAAGCAAATTCAACATTGCCACGTGATGAAAAAACAGAAGAGATTTGGTCCCTTATTGATCGAGCTGAGAAATGGTTAAAAGAAAATCCAAATCATCACCAAGTATTAAAATGGGATACAGAACGAAACGGTGAAATTAAAGCTGATTATGGTCGAAAAAGTTAAAAGTGAACGTTTTTCATTTCGGGTATAGGGAATACTTTACAAGAACACATAAAAGGGGACGTGACGTTTATGTATGCAACATTAAAAGGTGTTCAGCAAGAATTTGTCTTTTCAGGTGCCATGAAATCTTTTCATGCTAGAAAGCAGCAGCTAGAAAAATTAAAAGAAATGCTTCATCAACATGAACAAGAATTTCTTAGAGCAGTCAACAAAGATTTAAATAAGCAAGAAGCAGAAGCCTTTATGATGGAACTTGGAACTGTGCACGCTGAAATAACGCATGCGCTGGAATCATTAGAAGAATGGATGGAGCCAGTAACAGTGAAAACACCTGTTACACATACCGGTTCAAAAAGTTATTTAGTAAATGAACCGTACGGAAGTGTATTGATTATAGCGCCGTGGAATTATCCAATTCAATTAACGTTTTCTCCTTTAGTAGGGGCGCTAGCAGCTGGAAATAGTGCGGTTATTAAGCCTTCAGAATTAACACCTCATACGTCAAGTGCAATTGCTGCAGCTGTTCGCGCAACATTTGCTCAAGAAATTGTCGCAGTCGTAGAAGGCGATGCCAAAACTTCGGAAGCTCTGTTAAAGCAGGGGTTTGACTACATTTTCTTTACAGGGAGTGTGGCCGTAGGAAAAATTGTTATGAAACATGCTGCCGAACATTTAACACCCCATACCCTTGAATTAGGTGGAAAAAGTCCCGCCATTGTTGCCGAAGACGCAAAGCTTGACTTAGCGGCAAAGCGAATTGCATGGGGGAAATTTACGAATGCGGGGCAGACGTGTATTGCGCCTGATTATGTAATGGTTCACGAGTCAGTCTACGAAGATTTTTTGAAAAAGCTTAAAAAGCATACGTACAATCTGTTCTCCCAACGAACAAAAGAAGGTACGTTCACACAAATTGTAAATGATAAACATTTTGATCGATTAGCAGCCTTTTTAAATGATGGGGAAATCGTATTAGGTGGTCAGAGCTCAAAGGAAGACCGTTTAATAGCACCTACTCTATTAACAGATGTTGATTGGGATGCCCCTATTATGCAAGATGAGATCTTTGGACCGATTTTACCGATCTTTCCATTTGAATCAGCAACAGAAGTCCTAGTAAGAGTCCGATCGTTCCCTAATCCACTTGCTTTATATGTGTTTTCAGAAGAGGAGCAAACGCAGAAACTTTACACCGAGCAGCTCTCGTTTGGGGGCGGCTGTATCAATGATACGATTATGCATGTAGCGAATCCTTACTTACCTTTCGGTGGGAAGGGGCCAAGTGGCATTGGGGCATATCACGGGTATGAGAGTTTCCGTACTTTTTCTCACCAAAAGGGCATGCTAAAACAAACAACCGCTTTTGATATGCCGTTACGCTATAAAAGCGGTAAAGTTATGAACAAAATTATTCGAAGTGTTTTCAAATAGGAGCGTGTATATGAAAGAGAAAATTGATGTCATTGGAATAGGAATTGGTCCGTTTAATTTAGGACTTGCTGCTTTACTCGAGGAAAAGACGAACGTAAAAAGCGCATTTTTTGATGAAACAAATGTGTTTCAATGGCATCCTGGAATGTTATTAGATGGGACCGATTTACAGGTCCCATTTTTAGCCGATTTAGTTTCATTTGCAAACCCCACGAGTAAGTATACGTTTTTAAATTATGCTCATGTTCATGACCGCTTAATGTCATTTTTCTTTTTTAACCGTTTCGACGTACCAAGAAAAGAATATAATGCTTACTGCCGCTGGGTTTCAGAACAATTAACGAACTGTCATTTTGGGAAAAAGGTAGTAAATGTCCGCTATGTAAAAGAGGATGAATGCTACGAGGTGACGGTAAAAGGGAATCATCAAACAGAGCACTACTATAGTAAACATCTTGTTGTTGGTACTGGTAGTGAGCCGATGGTGCCAATAGAATTGGAAGAAGGGTTGAATGATGACCTCATACATTCTAGTTCTTATGGATTTCATGAAGAGAAGATAAAACAAGCGAAATCGATTACAGTCGTCGGATCTGGACAAAGTGCGGCCGAAATTTTTTATAAGCTTCTTGACGACCAAATTCAATATAACTATGAATTAACGTGGTTTACTCGCTCACCGGGTTTCTTTCAGCTTGAAGACTCAAAAATTGGTCAGGAACTTTTTTCGCCTAGCTATGTGGATTATTTTCATAGCCTTTCATATGATACGAGAAAAAAAGCTCTTCCGATGCTGGGGAACTTGCGAAATGGTGTACAACAAAAAACGCTTCACAAAATTTATGACAAGTTGTATCACCGTAGTATTGAATCCCATCATGCGCCAGCACTTGTTCAAGCAACAACGGAAGTGAGTCGTGTAGAAAAGAGTGCTACGAAAGGATACACACTTTTTGCTAAACAGTGGCAAGAAGATAAATCGTTTAAACATCGCACAGACAAGGTTGTATTCGCGACTGGCTACAAACCTAGACTGCCTCAATGGTTTCAAGAAATGCTAAAAGAGGTGGAAATGGAATCAGAGAAGGAATTTGCTGTGACTCGAAACGCAGCTTTACGTTTTCTTGATGGAAGAAAGAACAACGTCTTTTCATTAACGAATCTAGAGCATGCGTTAGGGACAAGCGCAACCAATTTAGGATTATCAGTAGAGCGAAATGTACGAATCGTAAATGAGCTGGCTGGCGAAGCAATCTACAAAGAAAGTCCAGGGTCTGTGTTTCAACGCTTTTCAAGCGAAGAGAATAAATAATAATGATTATTAAAAAAGAATTCTTTTTGCAACAGGTTTGAATGCTTCTAGGAAGGGGAACAGTTTATCATTGCAACAACGGAATAGAATGATACCTGTTTTCTGAAGGAGGCACTACATATGACACGTTTAACAGATAATCAAGGTCATCCGATTTATGACAATCAGAATTCAAGAACAGCCGGGCAACATGGTCCGACTATGCTAGAAGACTATCATTTAGTAGAGAAGCTAGCTCACTTTGACAGAGAGCGTATACCTGAGCGGGTTGTCCATGCACGAGGCGTTGGTGCGTATGGCGTTTTTAAGGTGAAGACGAATATGAAACGTTATACAAAAGCTGCTTTCCTTGCTGAAGATGGAAAAGAAACGCCATTGTTTGTTCGTTTTTCTACTGTTATTCACGGTGGTACCTCTCCAGAAACATTGCGAGATCCTCGTGGCTTTTCTGTGAAGTTTTATACTGAAGAAGGCAACTATGATTTTGTTGGCAACAATTTACCCGTGTTTTTCATTCGAGATGCGATTAAATTTCCAGATGTCATTCACTCATTAAAGCCCGACCCACGTACAAATATTCAAGATCCAGATCGTTACTGGGACTTTATGTCTTTATCACCTGAAACAACGAATATGCTCATGCATTTGTTTACAGATGAAGGCATACCAGCTTCCTACCGAGAAATGCGGGGATCAAGTGTCCATGCGTTTAAGTGGGTGAATGCACATGGGAATATGGTCTATGTAAAGCTGCGTTGGGTTCCGAAAAAAGGGATTCGCAACTTATCAGGAGAAGAAGCAGCTGAAATTCAAGGGAAAGATTTTAACCATGCAACAAGAGATTTGTATGAAGCAATTGAAAAAGGTGACTTTCCAGAGTGGGATCTCTATGTTCAAATTCTTGACCCTGCAGACCTTGATCACTTTGATTTCCATCCACTGGATTCAACGAAAGACTGGTTAGAAGAAGACATTCCTTATCAACACGTTGGTACAATGACATTAAATCGTAATCCGGATAATGTGTTTGCAGAAACGGAGCAAGTTGGTTTCAATCCGGGAAATCTTGTACCAGGAATCGAACCTTCAGAAGATAAAATGCTTCAAGGAAGAATCTTCTCTTACTCTGATACGCAACGCTACCGTGTAGGCGCAAACTATTTAAATTTACCAGTCAATTGCCCATTTGCTCAAAAAGCAAACTTTCAGCGTGATGGTGCAATGCCAATTGGACAGCAGACAAATCGAATAAATTATGAGCCGAACCGTCACCAAGAAACACCTGCTGAGGCGGAAGAGTATGAAGACTATAGAGCGCCTATTAGCGGTACAATAGGTAGAATAGCGATTGAGAAGAAAAATCATTTTGGTCAAGCAGGAAAGATCTACCGTAATTACGAAAAAAGTGTTCAAGAAGCCCTCATAAAAAATATTGTTGGTGATCTAGAACAAGTAAAAGAAGAAACCGCTTTACGTGCAGTTTGTAATTTCTATCGAGCGGATGAAACCCTTGGCCAAGCATTAGCAAATCAATTGAAACTTGATATTTCTAGCTATGTGCAACATGCTGATCACTAAAGAAATCTTTAATTCCAAAAAGAACCAGCCTTAAAAGGCGGTTCTTTTTTTGCGCTAAAGTAAAATTTATCTTATGATAACTGAAAAAGGGGGAAGGTTATGAAAATTGTAGATTATGAGAAAAAATTTGCTGAAGCTACGGCAATAATGTGGAATGAGAGTCGTGAAAACTTTGGCGGTGGCGACAAAGTTGAATCGGCAGAAGATCGTGATAAAGACGAGCGAAACTCAGGGAATTTGTCAACCATGTTAGCCCTTCAAGAAAACAAGGTGGTAGGCTATTGTGGTTTGGCTGAATTTAAAACGGATAAAGATGCACTATACATTCCATTATTGAATGCTCACCCGCAGCATATCGGTAAAGGGATTGGGAAACAGCTTGTGCTTGAGGCCATCAAACGGACCTATAAAGCAGGGTGGCCTCGTCTTGATTTACATACTTGGCCAGGTAACACAAAAGCTGTTCCATTGTACAAACGATGTGGTTTTTTCTGGGAAGAGCGTGAAGAGACAACCCATTTAATGAACTTTATACCTCTTGTTCTGCAACACCCATTTATAAAGAGATCCGTGACTGAAACAAACTGGTATCAAGCATTAAAACGGGATTTAACGGTAAAACCGGATGTGGAAAAAGAAAATGAATTTTCCGTTTTTACGTATCGCTTTGAGTTCGAGCATGATGAGGTCTCAGTTGGAATTGAGCATTCAAGTCGAAAGGTCTATAAGATTGAAACCGCAGAGGCAATGGTAGAGTATTTGCTTCCTCATAAACAATTGTTCCCGAATCATCCATATGAAGCCACTCTTAAAATTCATAATAAAAAGAATTGCCCTCTATCTATTCACGTAACTGAAACGGTTGATAACCGTTTACAAATGAAGATGGCAGTAGATGATGTACTAGAAAAGAATGAACAGAAAACCTATCGTTTTCCGTTTATTATTTCTGAGGTTAGGAAGGAAGATGAAGCAATCTCAGATGGCGTTACATACCCAATGGCACGTATGCCCCTATTTATGGATGGGATAGCTTGTCCATTAGCGTGTGGATATTCAATAAAAAAACCATTTGCACTTCAAGCAAAACCACAGTTAGAACAAGGGAAGGTTTTTTTTCAACTAAAGAATCATCTACCGACAAGTCGACAAGTGAATGTGCGTGTGAACGACCATCCGCTTGTTCAGTGGAATCAAAGCGAAGCAGACGTTTCTCTGGCTGCTACTGGTGTAGAATCATTTACACTCACATGTAAGCAAAAACGTGCTGGTGTCGTGCCATTGTTTGTAGAGCTAGCGAGTGAAAGCAAGGGCCGACACCAATCTTTAAGCTATACTGAGCAGGTTCCTTTTCTTGTAGAATCAGACGATACCATTGGTTTTTTCGAAAAGGAGCGAAGTCTTGTTGTTGTGAATGGAAGACGTCAACTCGTCTTTGATTATGAAACGTACTTCGTCACGATGAAACAATTCGGTCAGGACGAACCTTGGACTATGCTTTATCCTAGCTTCAATGAACCAGTATCGAATGAACTGGCTCAAACAGGCTGGACTTTACTCAAGCCGGAAGTGACAGATAATGGTGTACTCATAACAATTAACTATCCTATTCATAATGGAGATGCGCAATTAACCATTGTGTACGAGTGGGAGAAAAATGGAATCATTGAAGCAAGCTATGTTCTTAAAAATAAGAGTAGAAACGTGTTAGATTTAAAACAACTGATTATTCCTTTTTACTTTCAACCTGATTCGATCTATTTGCCTATTAAGGGGGAAGTGGTGCATGTGTCCCAAATAAACCAAGTGTGGATTCAAGATCTACCTTTAGACAAGCTTAGTGATCCATGGGTGTTTATGAAGTGGGCTAGTAGTACTCTAGGAGTTGAGGGAAAAGATGGTGCAGAATGCTTAGAGATCGATGACGACTTATGCGTTCGTTGGAAATTAGATCCGCTTCAAGTTGGGGAAGAATCCACTTCTAAGAAACTACTTCTCTATTCAAATGTAGATAACAGCATTGATCATTTTATGGCTAGAAAGCATACGAAGCCAGTTGTAAAACCATTAAAACAAGTGGCGTTTGCTACTCATGGTTTCTACCATCGAGGTGGTGAGGTAAACGTGGCACTTCAAACGAATCCCAATCAACCAGGTCATGGGATGATTACAATCGTTGATGACAAATCTGTTACTTATCCGTACGAACCGATGAAGGGCACAGAAACCATTCAGCATAAATTAAACCAACCAGACCAACCAGTAACAACACTTGCCGTTACTGTTCAAGGTAAATCCATCCGATTTACTCATTATTTACAAGCGCTATTTGTTGGGGACAAGACGGTCACGACACAAGTAGAGCAGGAGAATGGAGTAGAGGTTCATCTTGTTGATAATGGTGTTTTCACATTTAAAGCTGCCAATTCGTTTTATCCGTCGTTGTATTCGATTAAGACGAAAAGAGAGTGGCTTCATCACTCTTTCCCTACAGCAGGTGCAAAAAGTTGGTGGAATCCATGGGGCGGCGGCTTTATGACTATACCTACTAATCTACAATTGAGAACGGTATATGAACAAAAACGTCAGACAAGCTTTGTGACGAGAGTGGATAATTGGAATCAAGAGTGGACGGGGATTAGAATATCTATAACCTTTTCAGATCATCCAATTTGGAAAAATGCCACGATTAGCCAATATTTTCTTACGTTGCCAGGATGTATGTTGCTGACACATTATACAGAACTGGAAGATAGACAGGATCGAATCGATGAGCAAGAATGGTTAATGGGATGTTTTTTTAATCGTGATCAATTATTTCTTTACCCTACTAATTCGAATCAGCTTTCGTTTCGATTAGGAGAAAGGACACAAACATTTGCTGGAAATCAATTAGAAAAAATAGCGCGCCTCTATTGTGAAGAGACGGAAGAGACGCTTCTTATAGCTAGACCGAAGCACCAACGCAAACCAGAATTTTATGAGAATAATGATGTATTCTCGTATATGACTAGGGAACCGATTAACTGGCAGCAGGAGAATGGATTTGCTGTTTCACAGCCACATTGTTTTGTATGGACAAAAGGTTTAGTGCAAGCAGAGGGATGGGAATGGTTAACTTCATTGCAATTTAAGGAGGAATAACGAACGTTGAAAATCATTGATGCACATGTTCATTTTTCAAGAATTCACACCTTCCAACAAACAGCAGTCGATGCAAGCATGCTCGCTTATGACCATACGGGGATTGAACGGGAATGTCAAGATGCAAATGTCATCGCAACAGTTGGCATGGGTGTGGAAGAGAGTGTTACCGGTGCTTTTCCCGACCATTCCGCTCCCGATTTAATGGGGCTGAATTTGCCGAATCGACCACAAACAATGGGCATTTGTATCGGGATAAACCCTTTTCGCTTTTCGACAGAATCAGCTGAAAAGCTAGATGCTTTACTAGAAGAAAAAGAATATGTTGGGGTGAAGATTTATTTAGGGTATTATCCATATTATGCATTTGATGATGTGTATCAGCCTGTTTATGAACTTGCGAAAAAGCATCGTGTTCCAGTTGTATTTCATACTGGTGATACGTATGCAGAAGGAGCCATTCTAAAATACGCACACCCCTTAACCATTGATGAGGTTGCTGTAAAGCATCGGGATGTGACATTTGTTATGGCCCATTTAGGAGATCCGTGGTGTTTAACCGCGGCAGAAGTGATGTATAAGAATCGGAATGTGTATGCAGACTTATCTGGTCTAATTGTGGGAACAACAGATAAAGTAGCGCAGCATATGAAAAAAGATAATTCATACTTCGATCATTTTAAACATGCGCTTATTTATGGGGATGCTTATGAGCGCTACATGTTCGGTACCGATTGGCCACTTGTCCCAATTAAGCCATACGCAGAATGGTTAGGTGGGATTATTCCAGAAAAGCACCATGAGGCATTCTTTCACGATACTGCGCTTCACGTATTTCCGAAATTACATGCATTGATATAAGCATAAGCCTGCCTTTGCTCTCATACGATTAAGTGAGAACAGAGGGGGCTTTTATTATGTTGAATTGGTGGACAAGGTATTGTAAGCAGGAGAAAGTGTTACTACTCGTAAGTGCTTTAACTGTTTTGTTTATGGTTTCAAGTTTGTTCTTTTAACTATAACGTGCAAATCTAATCTATTAATGGTACGCTATTACGGAATACGAAATAAAACCGTTTTTTTTTTGAGGAGGATATGATGAAAGAAACTGTTCAGTTTCCAATGACGTGGGATCTACATTCAATTTTTGAAGGCGGAAGCGATTCAAATGAATTCACAGAATTCTTCAACGAAACAAACAAGCAATTAGACCAATGGTTAGACAAACCGTCCGTTCAAGTGGAAGAATTAGTCCAAGCGATTGAAACCATTAGCCCAAGACTTTGGCAAACAGCTGCATTCGTCTCTTGCCTAGCCGCTCAAGATGTAAAAGATAAACAGGCGTTACTTTTAGCAGAAAACGTTCAAGAACAAAAAGTGAAAGCACAAAAGCTTTATTTATCTTTAGAGGAAGAATTACGAAGTATGTCTGATGACGCATTCAATCGACTGCTTACAAATGAGCAAGTGAAGCCGTCTGCTTACCTTCTTAAGAAAACCCGTTCACATGCATTAGATAAAATGAATACAGAAAAAGAAGAATTAGCAACAAAACTTGCCAAAGATGGCTATCATGCATGGGGTTCCGTTTACAATGAAGCTGTCGGACGAATGGTTATACCGTTTGAAGAAGATGGAGAAACAAAGATGTTGTCGGCAGGTCAACTACATAATCGCTTAGGAAGTACAGATCGCCAAGTTCGAGAACGAGCATCAGAGGCTGCTTTACATGCTTGGGAAGAGCAGGCACCATTGTTTACGCAGACGTTAAACCGTTTAGCGGGCTTTCGCTTAAAGCTTTATGAAGAGCGTGGGTGGGAAAATGTTTTAAAAGAACCACTAGAGCTTAACGGTATGACGGAAGACACTTTAAATACAATGTGGGCGACCATTACAAAAAATAAACCTGAATTCTATGCGTACATGGATAAAAAAGCAACATTACTCGGTGTGGATCAGTTATCGATTCATGATGTAGGTGCGCCACTTCCACTCGAAGATGCGTCAAAAAATACCATTCCATACGAAGAAGCGTGTCACTTAATTATTAAACATTTCAACCGGTTTAGTCCAAAAATGGCTGAGTTCGCAGAAATGGCACTGCGTGAAGGTTGGGTAGAAGCAGAAAATCGTTCTGGAAAGCGTCCAGGAGGCTTTTGTACGAACTTCCCAATGAATAAAGAAACACGTATTTTCATGACGTATGACGGGTCGATGTCGAATGTTGCTACCCTTGCCCATGAATTAGGACATGCCTATCACAGCTGGTGTTTAAAAGACAATGACGTACAATCACAAAAGCAATATCCGATGAGTATTGCCGAGACAGCTTCAACGTTTGCAGAAATGATTGTAGCAGACGCTCTTGTTGACGAAGCCGAGAGCTCAGATGTTAAAAAGATGTTGCTCGAAAATAAACTGTCCCGATCTCTTGCTTTCTTTATGAATATTCATTCGCGGTTCTTATTTGAGACACGGTTCTATGAAGAGCGTAAAAACGGTATGGTACCAACAGAACGTTTAAATGAGTTAATGGTAGATGCTCAAAAAGAGGCATATGGCGATAAATTATCTTCATACGATCCTTATTTTTGGGCATCAAAACTACACTTCCACATTACTGGGCAGCCATTTTATAACTTCCCATATACATTCGGATATTTGTTTAGTATGGGAATCTATGCGCGAGCTTTAAAGTCTGAAACATCCTTTGAAAGTGCGTATATCTCCTTGCTGCAAGATAGCGGAAGCATGACAGTCGAAGCATTAGCAGAGAAACATCTCAATGTAGACTTAACAAAACCTGACTTCTGGCAAGAGGCCATTGATGTAGTGTTAGAAGACATTCGCAAATTTTAATAAGAGAAATACGTACAGCATACTAGCTGTGCGTTTTTCTTTTATAGACAATTTCAAATGGAATAGTGGATGTTTAGCTCTATCCAATTAGGGAAGTTTCACTATAGTGTAGACTCTCCACGTGAGTCTTCTGGTGGCTTCTTGTATGGGATAGATTTAGTAAAAGAATAAAAAAGTAAAATAAACACTGACAAAATGGAGGTTTAAGTGTATCTTAGTTATAAAATAAGGGAAGTGTCTCATGATCCCTTCCACGTGCTAATGTGTATGCGCTTAATGAATGTGTATATGTGACAGATAGATTTGTTTGTAACATACGTTATAAATAATAAGAAGTTTTGCTGTTTTTAAGAATGAAAGGAGCAATAAAGGTGAAAAAAGCGTCGTTTTTCCTTTTATGCAGTGCTATGATGCTCACGGCTTGTGCTGACGATCAAGAACCTTCGGAGACGGAACAGGTTGATGAGGGGAGCAATGAACAAGTAGAGAATGATCAACTTCAAGGGGATCAAGACGAAACCGAGGTGGAAGAAGAGACCGAAACGGATCATGAGTTTGATGACTCTTCAGAAGAAGAGGAAGAAAAGGATGAAAAGGAAGTAGAAGACCAGTCTTCAGAAAAAGATGAAGCAGACGAAGTCATTGCTGAAGAAGATGGTTTAAATCCAGAAGGCATCATTCATCGAGCAATTGAGGCAGAAGCGCAATTTTCATCTTACTCACTTGAGTGGCAACACCACGATGTAGCGGATGATGGGTCCGTAATGGAGGCCAAGGGTTTTACGCTCATTAAATATATGGAAAACGAAAACGGCCCTGACTATTTTTATCGAGAGGATTCCGGTGTGGAGTTAGAAGAGAATGAAGCCTCTACGATCTATGAGGCACAAACGCCAGAAGCGAGGACTCTCTATATTGAGGGCGAAGATCAAGTAACATTGCAAACAGCTGCTGATGAATTTGTTCCGACTATCTCCATTCGAGATCTTCATGAATTTATCAATCAAAGTGCTGATTATCAACTGAATTATAGAGGGATTTTTGAAACAGAGGGGTATGAAGCGTACCATATCTTTGCTGTAACAGAAAATGAAGACACAGAGATTAACCTTTGGTTTGACACAGAAACAGGCATTCAAGTACGGCAAAATGAGTTTTTTGCAGGCTATAATGGAACAGTTTCTCGACTGACCATGTTTGATTCAGATGTAGAACTCACAGAAGCAGACTTTCAAATAAGCAATATTAGTCAATACCCAGTAGTAGATGAACGTTAATGCAAAAAGAAGCACTCTTTAAGAGAGGCTTCTTTTTTTAGTGTCTAATAGTCGTGACCGTCGCTTTGTAAATACGCTTTATCTTTAAAAAACAAGCGCCAAAACCATATAAAAACAGGGATTAAGATGGCGAGGCCAATAATAAAGCCAATCAATAAATAGTGAAACATCGTTTCGTTCGTGAATGAATTGTATATCGTGACGTCTGGATACAGTAGGTATGGCAAGTGCGCCATCCCGTAGGCTAAACTGGCAAGACCAAACTGGATGACTGTGAAAATAAGCGCCATCCGTGGCTGCCCTAATTCTCTGTTTTTTGATGGCCACCATAAAGCACTATAGCCAATGGCGAAAGCAAATAATGAAGCTGTATACCATCCCCATAAATCCATAAAATTGTCAAACATCCACGGCGCTTCTGGAATAAGCGTAAAGATTGCTGCGATAGCAATGACCAGTGTGAGTGGTCCAAGGATTAGGGCGTTTCTTCGATAGGTTCGAGCGGTATCAAAATCCCCAGCTTCTTTCGCATAATCAGCCATAAAGAGGGAGGAAATAAACAGCTCTGTCATTAAGCCGAAGCCGATATGCGTATAGAATGCTGGACTTTGCAGGAGACCATCTAAGAGGATATATTGTTGGTCTCCTGCAACGGTTACGAAGCCACCAATCGCCGCCGGCAGAATGCTTATTAAGATAGCAGGAATAATGAGTCCGCAAATGCCGGACACAAGTGTAAGCACTCTTGAATACTTTTCTGTACTAAAAGCGTAAACCATAAACGCACTTCGAATTGTTAACAGTAGAAGTACTAGGCATAGTGGCACAATCATTAATGTACCTAGTGTAGGTGCGGCACCAGGGAATAAGGCAACGAATGCGACAACCAGTAAAACAAGAAACACGTTCGTCACTTTCCACGCCGGTGACAAAAAGTTATTGGCAATACGTGAGGCTTGAACATTATTTCTTCGCTCATAATACATTGCCCAAAAACCTGTTCCAAAATCAATTGAACCTGCTACTGCGTAAATAAATAATAGGATCCAAATTAATAAAATGCCTAAATATACTGGTTCCATTCGCTATCCTCCTTATGATCCAATCGCATTCATGTCTTGTGCAAGAGGATTACGTTTAAAGTAGAAATAAAGTACAAGACTTGTGATAACTAAGAGAACCGCATAGAGTACAGCGAAAAAGAAGAAAATGATCCCTAAGTTTCCTGAAGTAGTAGCGGCTTCAGACGTACGTTGAATGTTGAAAATGGTCCATGGCTGCCTACCTGTACAGCTGAAAATCCAGCCTGTCTCAATGCCGATCATTGCAAGTGGACCAGATGCAACAAACGCAGCTAACATCCACTTCGGAAACACAAAATTTTTAGTCTTGCGTTTTAGAAACCAATACAATAATCCACCTCCAGATATGGCAATTAATCCTCCACCAATAAAGACCATAACATTAAATAAAGTGTGGACGATGAGCGGTGGCCAGTCTTCTTGTGGAAAATCATTTAAACCCTGTATGACACCGTCTGTTGAGTAGGTAGCAAGCCAGCTTAATAGACCTGGAATTTCGATCCCACCGATCACTTCATTTTCCTCAGGACTTGGAACCCCGAATAGCGTTAATGGTGCATTCGACTGAGTTTCAAACAAACCTTCAGCAGCAGCGAGTTTAATCGGAATTTCCTCATAAAGCATCACCGTAGTATCATGACCTGTTAAGCCAGTCCATAAAGACATTCCTAATCCAAAGATGAGTGCTAACAGCATTCCTTTATGGTGGTAGCGACGCTCAGCATCAGTAATCGATGGTTTCATTAGTTTGTAGGCTGCAACAGCGACGAGCACAAAAGCACCTGTCATATAAGCAGTGCTAACAACATGTAATGACGTTGCCCAAAAACTAGTCGATAACGCCGCTGATAAAGGATTCACATTTGTAATCGCTCCGTTTATAATGTCGAAGCCTTCAGGTGTGTTCATCCACGCATGAGCGCTCGTAATAAGAACAGCTGAAGCAACTGCACCAAAAGCTATAAAAAACGAGCTAATGATACGCATAGGCGTTGTGAGACGATCAGCCGCATAGACATAAATCGCTAAAAATAAAGATTCAAGGAAAAACGCAAAAATTTCAATTTGAAACGGGAGCGCAATGACCTGTCCAACGATTTCCATAAAACCGGGCCACAGGAGAGAAAGCATGACAGCAACAATCGTTCCTGTTGGAATGGCAACCCCTAGTAAAATCGCTAAGCCCTTCGTTAAGCGTTTTGCTAAAACAGCGTAGTCGTTATCTTTGCGAATAACACGCATTAGTTCACCGAAAAAAATCATTAGAGATATACCAACGGTTAGGGTAGCGAAGATGATGTGAAATGCCATTGACGTACCAAATAACATTCTTGAAAGTAAGACATTATCCATGTGAATCCTCTTTTCACTTTGTTTAAGAGGTAATTTGTGCAAGTAAAAAAAATATATACAAAAAAAACTCTCTCAAGTTCATTCACTACTAAGAGTGAGTAGAACGAGAGAGAGTTCGTATTTAGTAACGACGTGACTTGGTAGAAGTGTTGTCTACTGAAGCTCGATTCTTTTTAAGAGCACGTTCGTATAACTTGTCGTCTATTTTTGAAAGTGCATCCGCATCCTTCAACAATTCATCTCGATTTCTAGCCATTAAGTCTTCATAACGAACAGAATGTCTTCTGCGCAAATCCATCACCTTTTTCTGAATATTTCCTAACATCAGTATATCACCTCTATTTGTATATGCAAGGGGAATTTGTTACAAATTTTCGATAAAGAAGATTTATGTCGAAAAAAGTCACGAAAAAAAGTTTGTGTATTTTTAAGGGATACACTTTACACGTAGGGTGTACATTTGGTAAACTATTCTGCATATATAAATGAAAATAAGGGCACGTTAAAACAATGGAGGGAAGCTTAATGACAGAAAAAGATCGTCAACGTATGGAAAGTTTAGAGGCCAAGATACATGCGCTTTCAAAGGAAATGAATGAACTTAAGCAAAAATCCTATCCAAATTTTGAACAATTAGAAACGGATAAATCATTGGTACAGACATACAATTAGAGCTGTCAGCGTAATTTCGCTGACAGTTTTTTCATTCTTCTTTGCAAAAGCGTCGAAAATTGTTTTAAAATGATACTAGAACAAGTTAGTGCATAGGAGGATGAAGATAATGGGTAAGCGTAAATGGGGTTTCATTCTTGTAACAGCAGTTGTTGTTGCAGTCGCGTCGAAGAAGGAATGGCGTGAGCGGGTATGCGTAGAAGCAAAGCTTGCTTGTAAGCAAGCGGAAGAGGCATATACGTTCCTGCGTGATAATCGAGAAGAGATGGTTTCTCAAGCAAAAGAGACGATTGAAGGTGTGAATCTTCTTTGGAAAGATGTTGCTAATGATGTTCGAGCAATTACGGAGAAAGCGGTTCACATTCGAGAAACTTCAGAAGAAGCGATTCATGCAGCAAAAGAAGCAGCAGATGAAATTAAAGCTTTAAAAAAACAACGAGAACTTGAATAGAAAAAAAACAACGGGTTATTCTAAACGTAAGGACGGTAGCTATGCTACAGTTCTTCCTATAAATCAATTGCGGTAGCTTGATGTTGAGTGTCACACGTTTTCTAACTAGAAGAGGTGGTTGCGTTGAGCAATGTAAATGTCTTTTTTATCATGTAAGACCATACATGATGAAGGAAGGTGTTTCCAAAAGACAACGATCGACTCTACCCTAAAGCAGATGATTTTAAGGCAAACAACAGCAGCCAAGCGCTGCTGTTGTTTTTTTTTGGTAAACATTCTCTTTTTCGATGTGGATAAAACATTTACGATTGTTTAACACTAAGCACATCAATAAAAAAAGGAGAAAATTTGATGAAAAAGATAATGATCGCATCCTTACTATTTATGCTCATTCAATCAAATCTTACGTTTGCTGCAGAAGAGCCGCAAAAAGAAGAAAATACGTTTATGATTCCTCAGTCTGTGTTATCGATATCAAAAGAAAATACTTATAAAAATCCGACTCAAGATTTGCCATATTTACAACCAAGTGAATTGGCACAGCAACTGTTGGATTCAACTCATGAAGAAATTGAAAATCCAGATCTTATCCGTATTATGAATGAATCATCCATCCAATTTGCCAAATTAGGTTTTGCTATGAAAGCATCCATTTATTTAGGCGAATGGCCACTTGCTTATGAATCAAAAGGAACAGAAGTGAATTGGGAATATCAAAAAGTGAATACGAATTACATTGATAATCGAGGCGGAAATGCGCCAAAAACAATGTCGTATTATCAAGAGCAGCAGAAGAAAATAACCGGTGGATTAACAGCGAAGATACCTAATTCTGAAGCTGTAGAAAAAATGATGATGATTTCTGCAGCAGAAAAAACGAATCTTCCTTTAGCGTTTGATACGGTTATTGGACAAAGCACGGCGAAGAATAATCAATACAACGTGCCAGCAAACCAAGTAGGATACTTGTATGGCTATGTGCCGGCTGTTCATGAAAAAGGGGACGTCACATACGGAGAAGTCTATTTAACGTTACGAGGTGGGAAGCCAAAGTTAGACGTAAAAAACGTAACGGAGCAAGGAATTGGTGCTTGGATTCCGGTTCAAGATAATTTGTCTTTTACCTTTATGGCGTCAACAAAACCTAGATAAAACAAAAAAGAAGTTCACGCTTCGTGTACTTCTTTTTTTGTTTGCTACAAATTTGAGCTTCTTTTTGTAAAGTCAATGTCACTGTAATAAGCATCACGTACAAGTAAGTTTGGCCCAAGACATTTTACAGCTGGACAATGACAGGAAATCCCTGCATTTAATGAAGAGGTTTGCCAAATTTTATAGGCGTCTGGTAACGATGTATGCTGTATATTTCCCAAATCAGGCGCATCTCCAAAATCGGTGACAATGATATCTCCAGAAAACAAGTTAATATTTAGTCGAGAACGTCCATCAGGGTCATTACGAACCGTCACGTTCTTCTCTGCATACAATCGTTTTTGTAAATTGAGATCATCTTGGTTATCGGAACAAGGGTAAAAAGGTAGGGTTCCGAACAACATCCATACGTTAGGATCACGATGGTCTAAAAGTCGATGAATGCCGTCGCGAATTTCACTAAGTGAAGCGGTCTCCAATGCGGAGGCAAAATCACTAGGGTACATAGGATGAACTTCATGACGCTGACAACCCATTTCAACAATTTGTTTGTGAATGGATTCAAGGTGAGGCAACGTTCGTTTGTTAATCATTGTTTCAGCTGATACCAATACGCCTCTAGACGTTAATGATTTAGCGTTGTCAATCATCCGGTTAAACATAGCTTCACGTTGTTTTTCTCCTGGTTTACGCTCGGCATGAGCAAATCCGATAAGGTGAAAATCGTCAATGCTACCGTAATTGTGGGAAATATGTAGCACATCTAGATAAGGGATAATAAGATCATAGCGTTCTAGCGGCATTGTTAAATTAGAATTAATTTGCGTTTTTGCACCACGTTCATGAGCGTATTTTAAAAGCGGGACAACGTATTCTCGAACTGACTTCATTGACATCATCGGTTCTCCGCCAGTAATACTAAACGCACGAAGTGTTGGAATGTCGTCGAGCCGTTGTATAATCAATTCTAGTGGAAGCGCCTCAGGATCTTTTGGAGATAGTGTATAGCCAACAGCGCAATGTTCACACCTCATATTACATAAGGTAGTCGTCGTTATTTCTATATTCGTTAATGAAAGTTGGCCTGCTTCAGCTACATCTAAGTAGGCTTCCCAAGGGTCGTGTTCTGGTGTAATGCTTGTAGAATATTTTGTAATCATTTAAATCATACTCCTTTACTACAACGTCTATCTTATCGTATCTTGTAAAGAAACAAAAGACTGTTTGAGAGTATATGCATACTTTGTTAAACTTAAGCCATTGCATGTAAGTTAAAAGGAGAGATAAAATGGGTCGTGCTGTATCAACAAAGAATGAACAACTTGATTATTTACAAAAGCGATTTGAACTATTAGCATCTGTTATTGAAGGAATGGATGCCGACTCCGCTAGTGTCGAAGAACTCGATTCAATTTTAAAGATGATTGACGACATCGAGGTGAAATGTCAACAATTTCGACGAGACTGGCCAAACGCTTAAAGAAGGAGGCGGTAACTATGAAGCTATATTTTATTCGCCATGGAGAGTCAGAAGGGAATAAACAGGGGAAAATTCAAGGGACAATGGACTTTCCATTAAGTGACCTCGGGGAACGACAAGCCGACGCAGTAGCTGAATTTACGAAATCTTTATCGATTGACCAAATTTATACGAGTGATTTGACCCGTGCTCTTCATACCGCACAAGCGATTACAAAAAAACATAATCAATCTTTAAAAGAAACCACACTATTACGAGAAGTGCATTTAGGTTCCATTCAAGGAAAAACAAGAGAAGACATTTATACTCTGTACCCTCACTTAAAAGGAAAGCCTCTTGTTGGTGCTGATATAGAAGGATCTGAAACAACAGATGACCTCAGTGAACGTTGTGAACAATTATTTGCTCTTTTAAAAGAGAAGCATGCCAACGACGAATCGATTTTACTCGTTTCCCACGGGGGCTTTATCAGCATGGTACTTACGTATTTAATTGTCGGTAAACAGTGGGGAGAAGCAAGTCGTCCATTTGTAATTGGCAATACGAGCGTTAGCCTTGTTGAGTGGGATCTCGAATCAAATCGTTTTTATATCGACTATACAAATCGAACGGCTCATTTAGAAGCAGTTAAAGCGGACTACCAAGCCCGTAAAGGAATTTTATAAAAAAAGACGCATACAGCTACTTGTATGCGTCTTACATTATTTTTTAAGAAGTACCGTAAGCTTGATAGTGATCCTCAACGTCTTCTTCATCCGATCGCTTCAATACTTCTACTAATTTAATTTGGTGACCATCAAAGGCCTTTACAGTAAACGCATAGTCATTAAAAATCATGGTTTCGCCTACTTCAATATCATACTTTTCCGTAAGTACCCAACCACCAATTGTATCTACTTCATCTTCGTTTAGTTCAACGTGAAGCAATTTATTGACATCAGATATGAGTGTCTTTCCATCTAAAAGGTAATGATCATCATTAATAGTGCGAATAAGAGGGTCTTCTTCCACATCAAATTCGTCTCTAATTTCGCCAACAATTTCTTCGATAATATCTTCAGCCGTTATCAAACCAGCAGTGCCACCATATTCATCAAAAAGAATTGCCATATGTGTCTGTTTCTTCTGCATTTCTACAAGAAGATCATTGACTGGAATCGATTCAATTACGTTGATGACCGGACGTATATAATTCTCCAACTTTACTTCTTCGGTAATGGCTGGAGAAACAATATCTGTTAGGACTTCTCGAACATTGACAATGCCCAAAATGTTGTCTTTATCACCGTTTACTACTGGATAGCGTGTGAATTTCTCTTCACGCATAATGGCTAAATTGTCGTCTAAACTATCTTCTATAGAGACGGCAGAAATTTCAGTTCGAGGAACCATAATTTCTTTTGCCAGCCTGTTATCAAAGTCAAAAATTTTGCTAACATACTTAAACTCAGACTGATTAATTTCCCCACCTTTGTAGCTATCAGAAATGATTAGGCGCAGCTCTTCTTCCGAATGGGTTACTTCATGCTCTGACATTGGTTTAAAGCCTAAAAGGCGGATTAAAATCCGAGCAGATCCGTTTAAAACCCAGATAAAAGGATAGAGTAAGCGATAGAACCAGACGAGTGGACGGGCAATTAAAAGAGTTACCTGTTCTGCTCGTTGGATCGCGATCGTCTTAGGGGCAAGTTCACCAATAACAACGTGTAAGAACGTTGCAAAGCTAAACGAAACAACGACAGCAAGTGTTGTTACCATTGCAGGCGGTACAACCCCTTCAAAAAATGGATGAAGCATTTGCTCGAACGTTGGTTCAGCTAAACGCCCAATCCCAAGGGCTGTAATCGTAATCCCGAGTTGGCAAGCGGATAAATATTCATCTAAATGCGTCGTTACCCTTTTCGCGTACTTCGCTGATCTCTTTCCAGCTTCTAAATGTGGTTCAAGCTGCGTACTTCTAATTTTAACGATTGCAAATTCTGATGCCACAAAAAATGCGGTTAATCCAATTAATATCGCCACAGCGATAAGGCTAAGTCCCTGTTGTATGTCCAAATATTCCCCTCGTAAAGAGGGAGTCACCTCCTGTAGTGTTCAAAAAATAGGCTAGTTGAGCTTCCTAGTTTGGAACAACAGGCTAACGCATATTCTTTACCAAATGTGTAAACGTAGTGCGTACAATGACAATGTGTTTTATGTGAAGTAGATGGTTTCGCAAGAATAGCGGAAGCCCGACTCGATTGGGAAGCAAACGAGAAGTTCCAAACGATAGTTGCACGCATGTATCGTTTTTCTATCTACTTTGTACTCTCCACCATCGAATCACCCCGCTCTCGTTATTAAGTACTTATATTTTATGGGAAGAATAGAAGAACGTCAAACACTTTATTTAAAAAAATTAACAATTCAAAAAAGTGCTAAACATTTAGTTGTTTAGCACTAGGTGCGTTCAGCTCGTCCAAAAGTGAGCGCTGTTACTAAGCCTGCTAAGAACGTAAAAAATGTAACAAGACCATATAAAAAGCTATCAGGTAATGAAGATGGCATAATAACGAGAATGGATCCTGCTACAAGACCTAACATAATGGAATAGGTAGCTTGTGTGTAGGTTTTTAAGAAATAACGTATTACTCTACTTGTAAATAGTACGCCGAACACCACACCTAAGCCAATCGCTGAAATCACAGGCAAATGCAATGAATCAAGAGCAGAAATAGCCGTGTAATAAGCGCCAAGGACCATTAACACTAATGCACCACTAATGCCAGGCAAAACAAGCGCCATGCTTGCTAGTACACCAGAAAAAAATAAATAAATGTATGTTCCAGCATTGAAGTCGGTAATCACCGTTTCCACAGGCTCGCCGATAAGGCTAGTAAGAGCCATTAGCGTGAATGAAACAAGAATGAATCCATAATGGTAGGATTTAAAGCGTTTGTTCGTTTCAGCATGCGCAGAGCGCCATAAAAATGGAAGAATACCAACTACAAGGCCAACAAATAAGAACATTGTTGGAATGGGGTGCTCTGCGAGTAAGTATTTAATAAATTTTGCAGCAATCAGTAAAGCAAAAACCATTCCAATCCCTAAAGGTATTAAAAACCCTAGTGCTCGCTTTATGTTTCCTTTTGTTATGTCGCTTAATGAGCCAAGTAATTGTTCGTAAATACCCATTAACATTGCGATTGTACTCGCGCTTACGCCAGGAACGGTTTCAGTAACTCCCATTGCAAAGCCGCGAAAGAAATTTGTCCATTTAAACATGCACGTGCCTCCAATATTCATTCATACACCAATTTCAATCAAACCATAGCGTATCTGAACATGCAAGTCGAAAAAAAACGAAAGATGTGTAAATCGAATAGTTTTTTACTGTGAACCTCATACTAACATCAAGTACAATTTAACGGGAGGAAAGATATGAAAAGATGGTTGGTTTTTAGTCTTATATTCTTTGCATTTATAGCAGTTGCAGTAAAGCCGGCTTACGCTTTCGATAATACGAAATTTAACTGGAGTTATAAGCCTGCGCCTACTCATACACCAGCTGATACAGAGGAAAAGTATAAAGCGTTATTAAAGCAATCGGACAGTTATTATATCGGAAATACAAATGAAAAAGCACTCTATTTAACGTTTGATAACGGTTATGAGAATGGCTATACGGAAACGGTTCTAGATGTATTAAAAGAAAAGAACGTTCCAGGTGCTTTTTTTGTGACAGGGCACTATTTAAAAACAGCGGAGCCATTAGTCAAACGTATGGTGGATGAAGGCCATATTGTTGGAAACCACTCCTTCCACCATCCGAGCTTGCCAGCAGTAAACGACAGCAAGCTCAAAGATGAGTTAGATTCTGTTAAAGACATGTTTACAACCATTACTGGGGAAGAGCAAATGCGGTATTTGAGAGCGCCTAGAGGGGAATTTAGTGAACGTACACTTATGTTGTCAAAAGAATTAGGCTATACAAATGTATTCTGGTCTCTAGCTTATAAGGACTGGGAAGTCGATAAACAAAGAGGAAAAGAGTATGCATTTGAACAAGTGATGAAGCGAATACACCCAGGTGCTGTTATGCTCATTCATTCGGTTTCACCAGATAATGCAGCCGCCTTAGGCGATATTATTGATGCTTGTGAAGAACAGGGCTATACATTTAAAAGTTTAGATGACTTAGCGTTGGATCAACCACTACCATAAATAAAAAGGAGCTGCATCTGCGGCTCCTTTTTAATTCATTTGACTATCGTAAGCAATGGCACTTGCGATCGTTTCCAAAGTAGACAGATCGGTTACATCAAATGCAATTGATTCTTTTGTCCGTACAATCATCATCCCAATTTCTGTGCTAGCAGCGTTTTTTACAGGGAACTTTAATTCACCATTACATTCCCATCGTAAATCATTGCTAAAGCAAGAAGCGGCAACAAGTGTATGGTTTAAATCTTCATACATATAGATGCCAACCCAGTCAATATAAGGTACTGTCTCAACTAAGCTTTCAACTGTTTTTTCAAATACATAATCTGTGTCTTGTTTTTTGTAAACGTGAGCCATAATTTTTAGAGAAGCTATATCCGTAGGAATAGACAACTTATCACCACCTCCGAACACAATTACTTCTCCATTTTATCAGAAGTTTTCATAAGATGAATTAGAAAGTTTAGGAAGGGTAGAAAAATTTGTTATACTATGTAAAAGAAAACCCCAATACATTAGGGTTTCAATTAGGAGGAAAAAATTAAATTTTTATGAATGACAAGGAACAAAGTAGTATTCAACTAACAAAAGGTCAACGGTTTCCACTTACAATTAAACGCTTAGGTATTAATGGTGAAGGTGTAGGCTATTTCAAAAAGAAAGTCGTGTTCGTTAAAGGAGCGTTACCGGGTGAAGAGGTCGTTGTAGAAGTAACGAAAGCAAGCCAACGGTTTACTGAGGCGAAAATTCGGAAGCTACGAAAAACGTCACAAGAACGCCAAGCCCCGCCATGTCCAATATACAATGAGTGTGGTGGATGTCAGCTTCAGCATATGGACTACGCCGCAACGTTACGCGGGAAAAAAGACATTGTGGCACAAGCTTTTTATCGCTATACGAAGCTAAGCGAAGAAAAACTCCCTTTAAACGATACGATTGGTATGGACAATCCATGGTTTTACCGCAACAAAAGCCAATTACAAACGCGGAAGACGAATGGCACAGTTGCGGCAGGCTTGTATAAAGAAGGGACTCATGAACTCATTGATTTATCGGAATGTCTTGTCCAGCATAAAGAGCTTAATGCAGTGACGCAAGTAGTAAAAACAATTTTACAAGACTTATCGATTCCGATTTATGACGAGAAAAAACATAATGGACAAGTAAGAACCATCGTCACGCGAGTTGGGTTTGAATCGGGGCAAGTACAACTAGTGCTTGTAACCCGGACAAAAGAGCTTGCGAAAAAAGAGTTACTTATTGAGAAAGTACGAAAGAAATTACCGCAAGTCACATCATTTATGCAGAATATTAATCATGAGCGGACTTCACTTATCTTTGGCGAAAATACTCATCATTTAGATGGGGAAGAAACGATTAACGAACGACTAGGTGAGTTTGCTTTTGATTTATCTGCACGCGCATTCTTTCAGCTTAATCCAGCCCAAACGGTAAAGCTCTATAACGAAGCAAAGAAAGCAGCGAAACTAACTGGAAAAGAAAACGTAATCGACGCCTACTGTGGTGTTGGAACAATTGGACAGTGGGTAGGTAAGAACGCTAAAGAAGTACGAGGGATGGACACGACGAAAGAAGCGATTGCTGACGCACGAAAAAATGCTAAGCAACACGGGATTCGTGCATCCTATGAAGTAGGAACAGCCGAAAAATGGATGCCGGTCTGGTTAAAGGAAGGCTTCAAACCGGATGTTGTGATTGTAGATCCTCCTCGAAGCGGATGTGATGGGAAGCTTCTTCAATCAATTGTAAAAGCAAAACCAAAACGAGTGGTTTACGTATCGTGCAACCCATCCACCCTTGCAAAAGACATTGAACAACTGATGAAAAAAGGCTATAAAATCAAAAACATTCAACCTGTCGACATGTTCCCATGGACGGCGCAAGTTGAAAGTGTAACCGAGCTAACCCTGTAAATACAGGGTTTTTTCTCGTTTGGGTGGCAATGATCACATTTTGGCGATAATAAAGCACCAGAATAAAAGCTAATCCTGATGTTTCTTTTGTAGCTGATAGAAGAAAGTAATCAAAGTATCAACAATCTTTAAAATCAAATAATAAAGAATGACTCCTAACAGTGTTAGAAAAATAAAGCCAAAAGGATGTTGTTCTCCAAAAACTTGAATCGTAAAATGCACTGGTGAAGGGAGTATGAATTGAGTTAAAATTAAGGCAATTATGATGGTGAAAATATGTTTCAATTTGTCATAACCTCCTTAGATAGTAGTAATTCAAATTAATTTTATTACTATCATAAAATTAATTTGAACTTCCTTGTTGTTGATTAATATTCACCTTTTTATTAATTTAATGAAACTGGAACATGTACTAATTCTTTTGTGTTTTTTGGATTCGAGAATAAATCTTAATGACAAGTTTAAATAGTTTATGGATGATAAAAAAAATAACACAGGTCACTAAAGCTATAAAAATGGTGGCCAACGGATTATTTTCTCCGAATATTTGTACTAAAAAAAGTCTAGGTGAAGGAAGAGTGATGGGTAATAAAATTCCTATTAGCACCATTGCGATAAAGAACCACAAGTTGAAAAAACCTCCACTATTGTTTTAAGATCGGATGAATTAAAAATTATTAAATTCATGAAGTTCTCCAGATGTAGGTGCTAAGCAATGCTGACCTGGAATGCAACCCCAAGAAACTCTATTTGTAGTATAGTTATAAAAAAATGTATTTGTTAACTGCTTGTTTGTAAAGAGCACCAGCTTGTCTTTTAATGTTTAACTCAATGTTTCGAATGTTGTCTTTAGTCCATTGGACAGGTGATTTACCGCTATTGTATTCAATTACCCAACCAGCCGGTATGGAACCGGTACCTAATACTCTACCGACCCTACCATTAACATCACCACTACTTGTATGTTGTAATTGAATATTAGTCTGCATGATTTCAATTGTATCGTTTTCATCACTTTTTTCCTCGGCTTAAGCGGATGATGGTAGAAGTAGTGCAAAAATTGCTACAAGAATTAAGCGTATAAAATTTGATGCAGGACTTTTCATTTTAAATGACCTCCAAACTTTTTTTAGGTTAACATATTTTACATAAAATTCAAAAAATATATTTCGACAAATCTTAGAGTAATATAAAAAGGTGATAAATGATATGAAGAGAAGCTGAGGAATTATATTTGGTTAATTAAAGTTCTGACAAGTCACTCACTATCTTTTTTGAAGTGGATGAAAAATTATCCCTCTCAATTCATCATCAAAGCAAAACCAAAACGAGTGGTTTACGTATCGTGCAACCCATCCACCCTTGCAAAAGACATTGAACAACTGATGAAAAAAGGCTATAAAATCAAAAACATTCAACCTGTCGACATGTTCCCATGGACGGCGCAAGTTGAAAGTGTAACCGAGCTAACCCTGTAAATACAGGGTTTTTTCTCGTTTGGGTGGCAATGATCACATTTTGGCGATAATGAGTTTTTCCGTGAAGATCTTTGGTAACGTGAGATTTTGCAATAGAAGAATTTCTTGTCATTAGTGTCTCCATGGTAAATCTTTTCTTACTTTTTGGTATTGGTTTTACTTCTTTCTTTACGAGGGTGAGGAATGATTACTGTCCATGTCAAAAATAGAGAAGAGGCAAGTATTAAGGCATTCAGCCATTTTACTTGGTCATCATGAATTATGCTCAATATTAAGTAAACACTACCGCACACGAGAGCTACTATAAGAGAGTCAAACCATTTGTTAAAATGATACATGGGAATACCTCCTATGTTTTTCTTTTCTTGAAAATGAAAGGAAAAACACATAGACCAATCGTTAATCCAGTCGCAATAACAAAATGAGTTAACCAGTTCTCTATGAATGGATGGTCGCCGAAGCGAATGAGAAAGCTGAGTAAGTATGTAAAGACAAAAGATAGTAGGAAAACAATAAGCGCATCTAGCAAGGGATTTTTATAATCATAAGAACCTCCAATAAATGATGTTCAATCCAGTACCCTTGAGGGAGGTCGTAAAAAGATTAAGTTCCAGGATAAGACAATTACGAAGTGGTCAAAGGGAGTAGGTTCACCCTACCCCTTTAGGACTTTATTCTTTATCAAATACAGTTCTGTTTTTTTCACGTGACGTAACATAACAGATGAAATAAACGACTGTTGAAATAACAATAATTCCGAGGACTGATTGTGTATTAAGTCGTGAGACAATCATTAAAAAAATGGCTACTGCAAAACCTACTGCTAGGGCATTCCTGAAACACTTATTAGCGAACATTTTTAATCCTCCTAAAATAATTTATAGAAAACCATACCTCTTGTAAGGAGTGCTAAAACTAAGAATTTTTTTCATATAAGAACTTTTGAGGGCTTTAAGCGAACGAATGAACGGACGTGAACACGTAAGGTCAAACTAAAAAGGACCGTATACGCTTTCTATTACTGTTTTTTAATTCCGTGATAGGGTAATGGAGTAACACGAGGGAGGGTCTCATGAAGAATATGAAGCTTGCAATAATTAGTATGAGCGTTGTGTTTTTTGTAGCAACGATCATAAGCCTTGTTTATTCCCTAAGTAAAGGAGAAGCTAATGCTATTTATTTAATCATTTCGGATTTTTTTCTTGCCGGATTGTTTATAACAACAATTATCTATGCGTATAAGCGAAACCACAAAAACGATAATCGGATAATGTTAGGCATAATGTGGTTATTTCCCCTATATTTTATCGTAAGTGGAGTATACAGCTTTATAAGACTTTGAATCACTGATGCGGTGTGCCCTGCAGCTTAAAACAAAAAATAAGCAGGCTTGAGCCTGCTTATATATTCTGTATTCTCCAGACATCACCGTCTAATAGAATAAGATCTAAATTCAACTTTTTAACTTCAAGTTGCGCAGAAGCTAAATCAGTAAAGGTTTTCTCGTTGCGTTCTGAATCCACTGAGGTTTCTGTAATCCCGTTAACGTACCGAACAACTCTGTACATCGGCATTCTCCTTTGCGGCTTAGAAAAAAGCCGTAAAGACATTGTCTCATATTTACGAGCAACTTTGAACAGAGCGTAAACAGTTTACATACCCTTACATCTTTATAGGTAAACATAATTTTAGGAGAATAAACAAGAGAAAGAGGGATCCTATAAAAAATTGTCTAAATGAGCAGTTACTTAGAAGATATACAAGACAGAGATGAAGACGAAGTTATATTGTGAGTATTATGCCCGTTACTTATGTGGAATCAAAAGCACGGTAAACAACACTACGAGATCAAGTAATGATGAAACGCACATGATTTTGAAAATAAAAAGATTATTGGTGTGAATATAAGCTATAATTTTATAAAAGTGCTTATACATTAAAGGTAAAAGGGGATGTGTTGATGAATGCTTCGTTTTTTCTGCGATTTAAAGCTTTTATGATTGATTATCTACTTATTCTCATTTATTTACTTATTCTATTTATAGTCAATGTACTAATATTTCCATCTCTACAAGAATTTTTTACAGGCTCGTTGATTGTAGCGCAATTTGCAGGATTTATCATGGTCACATTCCCTGTTTCACTTTATTTCATTATTAGCGACTCTTCAATTGGTAAACAATCTTTTGGAAAAAGGAAAGTCGGTATACGAGTTGTGGGATACAATGGGCAAGAACTATCAATTTTTCATTTAACTTTTCGAACGATGTTAAAATTTTTGCCTTGGGAATTGTCACATTTTCTTGTGTATCGTCTTGTTTATATAGGTAATAATGAAGTCCCATTTAGCTATTATTTGGTTGGCGGGCTCATTTACGCACTTATGTTTTCGTATATATTGTCAGCCATTTTTACAAAAAAAAGACAATCCCTGTACGACATTGTGGCAAAAACACAAGTATTGAAAATTAAATAAGTATTTGAGTAAAAGGTTTAGCTAAAACGGAGGTGTCATAAAGTTACGGTTTTGGAGCTTAGTCCTATGAAATTATTCCTCGCAAGATTGATGATACCATATGGTAAGACTGTGTGGAGTGCATTTTAAAAGAACTAGAAGAGGGTAAAGCACTTCATTTATTGTTTCATTAGTAACTTCTTAATTGTATATAGCTGTATAGAATGTCATTCTCATAATAAGAAGTAACATACCAATTATTCATAACTATACTTTAGGTGCAATCATCTACGCGGGGTAATTGTATTGATTTTTCTACGTTGTTACTATGAGTACACTTATTTTCCTAGGTCTTTCTGATAAAAAAATGAGATTAAGAAAAAATAAATTTGATGTACTGAAGAGAGCTTCCTACTAGGTGGTTCTCTTTTTGTGTATTAAACCCTGATTTTGTTATTCCAATTATCATAAATGGATTTCAGTTTACTACATTGTGTGAAGAAGACCAGTTGAAAGAGACCAACTCAACTATCTATACACGAACTAAAAAAATGATTAACGACCTTTGATAAATCTTGCTTCTGGTCTCTTTGTGTATTGAACCAATATAAATACGAAGAGATATAGATGCTACTTGTAATGGAAAGCAGACTCAGTAAGTGTTGCGATTTCAACGTAGTTCTCTCAATGGTCAAAATGGAGGAGTGTCAGATGACAAACGAAAATAGTAATAGTGTGAACATGCTTGAAGATTCAGCTTTTTATAGTGGTGTTACAACTAGAGAAGGAAGAAAGAATGGTACTACTTACTATGTAACTGTAATCGAAGTTTCAGAAGGGGGCACTCTTAAACATGGGTTAGCTAATAACGCACAAACAGGTGAAACTGCAAGGTCATTTGCACAACGTAACTCAAATACAGTTACAATAAATGCAGGTATTTTTCACCCTACTCAAATGACTTTATCGGGAGTCAATATTGTTAATCGGAGGATTCTATCCGATAGAAGAACAGATAAAGCTAGATACATCCTTGCGTTTAATGATAACAATCAATTTAAAGTATTTCGACCTCAGACTACAGCAACCACAATTATTAATGAGGGTTATACGAATGCAGTCACTGGGTTTATCCCTTTAATAGAAAATGGTGCTAAACTTCCGCAGACTGTTTATGATGACTATGAGCATAATCAAAATCCTCAGCCCGCACAAATTTTTGGTCAAAAGATTACTGGAGATATTGTCATTTTGACTGTAGATGGTCGTACGAATTTTGATAGGGGCTTCACTTCCCATGAGTCAGCAGAAATCATGTTGCAAGAGGAGGTTGCTTTTGCTTTTACACTGGATGGCGGTGGAAGTGCTCAAACTGTAGTGAGAGGTGCCATGGTTAATCGTTCAATCGATAATAATGGCATGACTGAAAGAAAAGTACCTGATTTCTTCTACATTCAAAAACCAGTGAACGGTGTTTCGGCTCAAGATCTTTACTCGTTGGGATCTGACGTTGGCAGAATCTCTAAACGCCTTCAAGAAGTAGAATCTATGGTACAGCGAATTGATGAATACAACAGGGGCTTTATACAACTTCGAGGAGAGGAGGGTTATAAAACCCAAGGAATTGAAGTGTGGGAGGGTAACAAGCGAAAAGTGAAATTAAATTTACGAGAAGAATTTATGTCTTTGTACGATTATCAAAATGATCGAACAGTCTTTAGAGTTCAACCAGATGGTACGATTTCATCTTTAAAAGGGACACTAGGAACGTTCCACAGTCAATCCAAAGCTGTAACAGATGCAAATGCAATAAGCGAGAACGGTCGCTACTGGATCAGACAAACTGACGCTACGAATGTTCCTGCCGGACAAACAGCTTGGATGATTGATCACTATCAGTTAAATAATGATGCTTTGCAAATAGCTACACCATTTGTACAATCTTCCATTGGATTAAGAAAACGTAGAAAGACTGGTGGAACATGGACATCTTGGATTAACGCCTAGCATATTGACTCCTTAGTTGTTTGGAAAAGCTCATATTATTTGCGAACGGAAATCTAATCAAAAACCCCTTACTGAAACAGCTTTTTCAGTAGCAGATGAAATTAAAAAATTTAAAGAATTACTTGATGATGGAATCATTACAGAGGAAGAATTTCATAAAAAGAAACTTGAGCTTTTACGTTAAAAAGAACCCTTATTGGTATTGCCCCTAAATAGTTAGAGTGCCAAGCTAGCATTTGGGGTGTAGTACCATTAAGGGTTTATTTTTTTGTCCGGAATTAGATGGATGTGAGCAAAGATCCAAATAGCTCACATGCCTAAGTATGTTGTGGTTCTTGGAATAAGCGAATGATTAATCAAAGAAAACTTGTACGTTTCAAGAAAATATTAGGAAAAACGCTAAAAAAGAAGAAATTCTTTTATTTTTCGACAGCAATATTTTTATTGTTGCTTTATAATAAACAATAATTACATCGTACATCATCGTAGTGAAGAGGAGGGTCTTTCTTGTCTGAATATCTATATCAACTTGTTAGAAATTATTTAAGTATAGAAGGGAATAAGCAAGTAGACATCTCAAAAGCAACAGGAATATCGAAGCCGCTTATTTCTATGTTTTTGGATAAGAAAGGTCAAAAAGATCTGCAATTTTCTAATTCCTTTGCTATTATTCGCTATATTGAAAAAGAAGATTACTTAGATGTGATGGATGATTACTGTCGGACGCTGACAAAGCCGATTGGTATTTTGAGTTCGCTTGAATATGCTTCGAATTTTAACAGAAGAGACTTGCTTGATGATTTGTTATCTGTTCATCAAGATCATAAAGGCGAAGTGAAAGAATGGATAGAGATATACCGGTTTGAGCGGGATAAAGATTTACTGACTTCAGAAATGGCGTGGGAAAGATGTCGAAGCTTATTTGGGAAAGTGACTATTCCAGAAGCGCTTTTAAAGCTGGAATTAATTGAATCCACGTTAACATTTAAACAAAATTTCTATGATATGAACAACTTTCTGGCGAGAACGGATCGGAAAGTACATGTGTTACGAGAAGGGTTCTTGAAAGATTCGTTGTTACTTAAATACGATTTACAGCGAGCTTATGATAGTTTATATAACCGCATCGATATTCAAGATGCGATACAAAATGCCAATAACATTCTTAAAAGTCCTCTAGCTTCTGATTTCATTGTAGCTAGTGCAAATCACTTACTTGGACACGCCTATCAGGGCCATTCCGTCGATTTGGCTATACGTTATTTGGAGATGGCTCAAGCTTGTTATAAAAAAGCAAATTCAAAGAAACACGAAGAAATGGAGCAAGATATTGCGTTTGTCTTAAGTATACACAATGTTATCCATGACCGTTGTTTAAGTTGTGGAGATGAAGAAGAAGTGGCACATCAACACTACGTTCGAGGGGAGGTGAATAAAGCAATACGGTTGCTTAAGAATCAAAGTCAACTAAGTCCTTTTGGTAAGCTCTATTTAGGTTTATGTACAAAAAATGTACATCAAGTGTTTGAAGGTTACGGCGAAATGAAGCAAAGTGGTAACAATTACTTTGCAACGTTCTTCACAACAAAGCTAGATAGTATAATTTAAAGAGGTGTTGGCGTATAAAAAAGGTAATGATAAGTATCATCGTTGTGATGTTATTTTTACTAAGTTCGCCCTTTGCTCAACTGACAACTGGTACTATACCTGAGTTAGTTGAAATAAAAGGCGGACCGACGCAACCCGGCGGATCTTAATAGGACTGTAAAACCATTTTAAACATATAGATAAAGAAACTACATTTCGTTTATGATACAAAGACTCCTTAGAGAGTCTTTTTTCGTTTTGCAAGAGTTTTGTGGAGGGACGCTCTTATTTCTCGGTAAAAAATGATGGTGTTCATAAACAGAATTCCCCCGATTACTCTTACGCTACGCGCAAGCCACTCTAGCTCAATTGTTACAGAAAGCATAGTGAGGATTGGTCCAAGTGCAAGCAGTAAAAGCATGATCGTACGTTTTGTGTTCATTCTGTAGTCCTTTCCTAAAACAATATATGCTTACAGTGTAGCAAGAAAAATAAAGAGTAGGAATCTTTTTCAGTTGTAACATGGTAGTAGTGCAGTGGGAACAATATTTATTTGAACTAGGCATTTGTTTTAACCGTGGTACAATCGTTACATAAGATAAAAGAAAAACGTCCACGGAGTGTGAGGAGTTATGCAGTTATACAAGACACATATTATTCATCCCCATACCCATGTACCTCTTATTGTGTATTACAATCAAACAGAGGGATTTGTTAGCTTTGAGCGAGATGAAAAGGTTTTAAAAGCGATTTATAATGTGAAGCGGGACTTGGCATTAAACAAGCAGTTTCAGGAGAGTCTTCGGAGAGCAACGCAGCTTTGTCAAACACAATATCCGCTTGATACGTTAAGGCAAGCAGAGCAGTTTTTAAAGAAGCTTGGTATTGAGGAACAGAGTATCAAGTTCGAGAAAGTGCTGCTTCATTAAAAAATCGCATGGTATCAGTTGTATCTGAAACCATGCGTTTTATCGTTAGTTTAACAATTGTTTAAGTGCGGCTACCGGTTCACTGTAGTCAAATGTAAAACCGTGTTGAATGGCTTTACGAGGAAAGATGTAAGCTCCGTCGAGGATCAGCGTACTCATTTCACCGAGGGCGGTTTTTATAGCGAAAGATGGTGCAGGCATCCAATGTGGACGACTCATCACATTAGCAATGGTTCGGTTTAGTTGATTCATACGAACAGGGTGAGGCGCAGTGGCATTTAAAGGGCCAGAGATTGCTTCTTCCTCTATGGCAAATAAAAACAAGCGAATTAAATCGTTTATGTGTATCCAAGACATCCATTGCTTCCCTGAGCCCACTTTACCGCCAACAAAGAATTTGTAAGGAAGAAGCATCTTCGGAAGTGCGCCTCCTTTTGTGTCTAAAACTATGCCAATTCGCACGTACACTGTTCGAATTCCAAGTTCTGAGGCTAAAGATGCGGCGTTCTCCCATTTTTGTGTAACTTCACCGAGGAATGGTGTGTTCGCTGGTTTATCCTCTTCTGTAAATTGCTGTGTATCAGAATAGCCATAGTAGCCCATAGCTGAACCATTTACGAAAACGGTTGGCTTTTTTTTCAGTTGTTTTATAATGGAAATCAATTCGGTCGTTGCTTCTAGTCGACTTGAGAGGATGCGTTCTTTTTTTAATGCTGTCCACCTCCCCATAATGGATTCTCCAGCCAAATTAATAAATGCGTCTGTGCCTTCTAAATGCTCAGCAGGAGTGGCATCTGGTTGAAGCCATTCTACATAGGAGATGTGTTCTTTGCTTTGCTTATTTGCTGCATTTCGCGTTAAAATAGTGACGGTATGTCCTTGCTCGACTAAATAGTTTGTTAATTTTTGACCTACTAATCCCGTACCTCCAGTAATAGCAATATTCATGTCCTGAGCTCCTTTATCATCGTTTGTTCTTGTTATACCCTTTACCGTAACGAATAACACGTTAAGGAATGACTAGTAAAGAAAGGAGCGAGGTTGTTGCCGATCATATCAAAGATCACGATGCAAAAAAAGGCTAAACAGCGTTACAATATTTTTGTACTTGACCGTCAAATTGAGCGTTATTCGTTTAGTGTGGATGAAGATATTCTAATTAAATACAACTTGCGTAAAGGGATGGAGCTTGATGAAGACGCCATGAAAGAAATTGCCGAAGCGGATGAGGCAAAGAAGACGTTTCATTTGGCTATTCATTATTTATCATTTCGAATGCGTTCCGAGAAAGAAATTAAAGAGTATTTAGTAAAGAAAGAGCGCGAAGAAAGTCATATCGCACAAGCCATTCAACGGTTAAATGCGGAAGGATTAATCGATGATTTAGCGTTTGCGCACGCTTTCGTGCGCTCAAAAGTAAATCAAAGTTTTATTGGACCAACTAAATTAAAGCAGCAGCTTTTGGAAAAGGGTGTTGCTGAAAAGCATATAGAATGTGCTTTGAGTGAGTATGATGTTAACTGGGAAGTCAACCGTTTGGAAAAATGGAAGGACAAGCAAGATCGAAAATCAGGCATCGTTAAAGATTCTAAACAGCAGCAACTTAAGAAATGGCAAACGCAACTTATGGCAAAAGGATTTCGTTATGAGGCGATAAGCCGTCTAATGCGTACGTTTACAGATGAGATGAACAACGACGAAGAAAAGCAGGCATTAGCGTATCAAGGGGACAAATTGTTTCGGACTTATAAAAAAAGATATACTGAACCTTACGAGTTAAAACAGAAAATGATTCAAGCGTTATATCGAAAAGGTTTTTCGTTTGACGATTGTAAAGCGTACGTAGATGAACAAATGAGAGGAATGTCTGAGTAAATGGAAAAGCGATTTAGTGACATGGATGAATATGAGCTGAAGCTAGAGATTGCAATGTTAAACGAGAAAGCTAAAAAAGCTGAGCAGTTAGGCAATAGTAATGAATTTGCCGTTTATGAAAGAAGAAAGACGATTGCGCAGTCGTATTTAGTAGACCCCGATTCCATTGAACCTGGACAAGCGTATCGAATGACTGATGGGGTTACAATATTCGAGGTGTCCTATATGAATGGCCGTTTTGCTTGGGGGTACCGAACAGGTGAAAGAGAGCTTGCGGGCGTCCCAATCTCGTTATTAGCTGATAAAATAACGGATAAATAAAAAAGAGGCTTTCTTTTCGAAAGCCTCTTTTTTAGCGCTAGGTACGTTTTCGCATCTGCGCTTCAAGCACGATATTGTGTTGACTTTGCTGGGTTTCACCATTCACTTGGTGGAAGGCGTGCTTTGAATTGGCACGCGGTGACATGAACGGATCTTGGTACAAACTGTTAAAACGCGATTTACTATTTTCCTTACCCATGAATCATTCCTCCCAGTATTAAAACGTTTTAAAGTGGTTGGACGAACTCATTCGTTCTTTTGGATGATCATTAATAGATCCATCCGGACGCTTGGATGCGGCTGCATCGGCGTTATCGGCTTTATTACCATTAAACGAAATCGGATTCGGAAAGTTTTTCGCTTTATTTCGCACTCGTGAAACCCCCTCCGCCTTATCGGCTTACCGTTAATATGACCGGATGAGGAACTAATTATTGGAGGGAATTATAACCAGGCTACGTAATAATTTTTAACTTCTTTCTTAATGTTTCTTCACTATAAACCCATCCTGTATAGGAAGTAATAACGTTTAGCTGTTCATCCATCTTTACAATCGCAACAAATGGATAGTATCCGTTGCTGCGATAGCGTAGGTCTACAAAACGGACTTCATAGCCATTGTCATCAGTTGCTTCCATCTCCCAACGATATGTTGGTGAAAAAGAAAGGAATGCGGCTAGATTCTTATCCGAACGTGCCGCCTGCATAACTGAATCGTTTGGAATCGGATCAAACGTATAGCTTTCAAAGAAATGAATAACACGATCTTTTGATTGTGCAACGTACAACATGTCAGGTGTACGTATGACTAAATGCCATTTGTTCCAACGAATCGTTGGAGATACAAAAATGTGGGAAGCATTTGGGTGTATTTGTCGTGCTTGGCGAACCACCTTTTGTTTTTGTTTATAGCGCCAAACATAGTAACAAATAAGAAACAAATAAATCCCAATAAACGCTGGACCTGAAGGTAGACCAAGAATCCAAAGCATAATCCCAAAAACATGAGAGCCGAAAATAACAGGGTCAAAAATATTAATGACACCGAGTGCAATCCACCTGTTGCTAATCGGGCGCAATGCTTGTGTCCCATATGCGTTAAAAATATCGACAAACACATGTAAGAAAACAGAAATAGCTGCCCATAAAAGTAATGTTGGCCAATAGGCGTCTTGAAAAAAGAGCATCAGTCCACCTGAGACGATAAACGGCCAAAGAAATAATGCCGGTAACGAATGGGTAATGCCTCGGTGGTGCCGAATATAAACGGCATTATTTCGTAATTTAAGGATTGTATCGAAATCTGGAGCATTTGAGGCTACTAAAGTTGTAGCTAATACGGCTGTCGCCATATAAGGAGATGCTGAGACATTTGGATCTAACGTCGCAAGTCCAGCCAGCCCCACACCCATAACAATATGTGTGGATGTATCCATTCTCTATAACATCCTCCTTTAATTTGTGAAACATTCGTACGTTATCAAGCGCTACAATTGTTACGCATTTTTTTAACTTATGCTATAGTTATACCCGTCGTGAAGTAAACTAAGCATTCTTTCATGATGAATGTATTGATGCGACAAGTCAAGATGGTAGGTGATTGTTTGAAAAACCTTGATCAACATAAAATAGAGTCGTTTCAAACCAATTTAGTCCATTGGTATGAACAACATAAACGAGACCTCCCGTGGAGAAAAAATCAAGAACCTTATCAAATTTGGGTTTCTGAAGTCATGCTTCAACAAACAAGGGTTGATACGGTTATTCCTTATTACGAACGGTTTATGCGCTCATTTCCAGAAATGGAAGATTTAGCGTATGCGGACGAAGACGCCATTTTAAAAGTTTGGGAAGGGTTAGGCTACTATTCCCGTGTTCGGAATTTGCAAAAAGGTGTTCGTGAAGTTGTAGAGCACTACGGAGGGCAAGTACCAAAAAGCAGAAAAGAAATGGAATCATTAAAAGGTGTAGGTCCATATACAGCTGGAGCGATTTTAAGTATTGCGTATGGGTTGCCAGAACCTGCTGTAGACGGGAATGTAATGCGGGTGTTGTCTCGAGTCTTTCATCTAACAGATGACATTGCTAAGCCGAGCACGAGAAAAGTTCATGAAGCCATTCTGTACGAAGCCATCGACAAAAACAATCCGTCTAGTTTTAATCAAGGGTTAATGGAGCTAGGAGCACTTGTCTGTACACCTACGTCACCTGGCTGTCTACTTTGTCCTGTAAGGGAACAATGTGATGCATTCTCATTAGGTATCCAAGAAGAATTACCGATAAAAAGTAAGAAAAAGAAAGCAAAAACAATTCATTTAGACGCTTTCCTTCTCGTCAACCAAGATAAGAAAGTGTATATCGAAAAACGCCCTTCTGAAGGATTATTAGCCGGCTTATGGCAATTGCCTATGCTACCACAAGCATCTTCAGATGAAGAGAGACAAGGGGTTCTTCATCATACGTATTCAATAACAGAGAACGTTCAAAAGCAACCTTTTCATGTTAAACATGTTTTTAGCCATATTATTTGGGAAATAGATCTTTATGTAGGTGATGTCAGTTTACTGGCTGTTCCAGAACACTGGAAAGCAGTATCGAAAAAAGAATTAGAAGGGTTTGCGTTTCCGGTATCGCAACAAAAAGTATTAAGCTATTGTCTAGAGGAGGATTTACTTTGAACCTACAGTTAAAAGGGAAAACCGTGTTTGTAACAGGTGGAACGAAAGGGATAGGCAGAGCGATTGCGCTTGCATTTGCAGATGAAGGATGTAAAGTGGCTGTATGTGCAAGAGGAGAAGGGGAAGCGTTTCCGACTGACATTCCCGTAATTTTAGGGGATGTGACCAACTTTGAAGAACGAGAGCGGATTTTTCAAGAAGTGACAGCACGAATTGGTCCAATAGATATTTTAATTAATAACGCAGGCGGAAGTAATGGTGCGGAAATTGAAAAAACAACGATGGATGAATTCCATCAGGCGTTTGAATTGAATTATTTTTCTGCAGTCCATTTTTCAAAGCTCGTTTTGCCGGGAATGAAAGCAAATAAAGAAGGGGCTATTCTTCATGTCAGTTCTATTTTTGGTCGTGAATCAGGTGGGAAAGCAACGTATAATAATGCAAAAGCAGCGTTAATTAGTTTTACGAAAGCGTTAGCTGATGAAGTGATGCATGAAGGCATTCGCGTTAATAGCGTGGCGCCAGGAAGTATTTTACACCCCACTGGTAACTGGCAGAAGCGTCTCGATGAAAATCCTGAGAAAATAAACCAGTTTGTGCAAACAAACATCCCTGCAGGGCGTTTTGGCAAGCCAGAAGAAATTGCGGATGTCGTCGTATTCTTGGCTTCCCCAAAAGCTAACTGGGTAACTGGATCGAGTTTACAAGTTGATGGTGGACAGTCAAAAATGAATATGTAGATGCGTAAACTAGCTAAATGAGCTTCAAAGTGCTAAGAATATTCGGATGAGTTTATTCTTTCCATACAGAAACAGGGCTATAACCGATAAGGTTTACTCCATGACCTTAAACGATAAAGCCCTGTTTCTGTACTTATAAACCTGGTGTCGTGTCGTCTTCGTTTTGAAGGTGTATTTCGGAAATTTTCTGTTTTGTTTCTTCTGTTCCTAATGTATAGAGTCGATCGTATATATCATTCATACCAGTTTGATATTCGTCTTTATCAGCATCAGCTGTTAAATCATCAAAATGCTTAAAGCTAAAGAGATTTCCCAATTCAACATCGTGCTTATGAACTTCACGGATGAGTCGTTCAAACTCTTCCTTTTCCGCTTCCGTAGCGGAAATTTCATATTCAATTAATTGTCCATCATCTACTTTTGTTAAGCTAATGTTGTCCATACTAATTGGATTTAAATTAACGTAGTAAAGCTGTTTACTTTTATCCATCGTTTCTCTCCTTAATCATAATGAACTTCTGTTCCGCTTGTCCAAGTTGCTTGATGATGAAGTCCACCACGCTTTTCAATTTCTTCAATAATGGCTTTATGCTTTGAATTTCCTTGTACATTTAAATAAGCAGTCATTTGTTGCATCCCGTGATGAAAGAAAGCTAATTCTTTATCAGTCCAATCTGCTGGTTTCACCATCTCTAATTCAGATAAATCTCGTCCTACATACATGGCTTATCCCTCCTATTGTTATTAGATTGTCTGTTATAAACCGTGGCTATACGTTATAATGAGGCGAATAGACAGTAAATAATTGGAGGATTTCATATGGAAAGAAAAGTTGCATTAGTTACTGGAAGCAGTCGTGGTATTGGTAAAAAGATTGCCATTAAACTTGCCCAGCAAGGCTATAATATTGTCATTAATTTTGCGAGAAGTCGTTCTCAAGCAGAAGAAACAGCCGAAGAAATTCGTGCTTTAGGTGTAGACGTGTTAACAATAAAAGCGAATGTTGGAAAGCAAGATAAAATAAAAGAAATGTTCGCGGAAATTGATGAGCATTTCGGACGTTTAGATGTTTTTGTTAATAATGCAGCGTCTGGCGTTCTACGTCCTTTAATGGAGCTTGAAGAGAGCCATTGGAACTGGACAATGGACATTAATGCGAAAGCCCTTCTTTTTTGCGCGCAAGAAGCAGCAAAACGGATGGAAGTAACAGGGGGAGGAAAGATTGTTAGTTTAAGCTCACTTGGCTCTATTCGCTATTTAGAAAATTATACAACGGTAGGTGTATCAAAAGCGGCCGTTGAATCATTAACACGCTATTTGGCTGTCGAGCTCGCTCCAAAAGGCATTGTTGTGAATGCTGTTTCTGGTGGTGCTGTGGATACAGATGCATTGACTCATTTTCCAAATAGAGAGGAATTGCTAAAAGATGCTGCTGAGCGAACACCCGCAGGAAGAATGGTTGAAGCAGACGATTTAGCAAAAGCAGTAATGTTCTTACTATCAGACGATTCCAGTATGATTTGTGGTCAAACGATCATTGTAGACGGCGGCATCTCACTTTTAGCTTAGCCTAAAAATTTTTGTATAGAAATCACCTCCTCGGGAGAAGTTAAATAGCGTGGAGGTGATAACCATGAACAACAAAGCATCTAAAACAAACAAAAACCAAGTGAAGAAGCAAAACCAAGCTTCTGAACAAGGGTACAACGCTGAATTCGCAAGTGAAACAGATGTACAAGAAGTGAAAGAGCAAAACGCTCAGTCTGCTTCTAAGAAAAACCAACAGTAATTGTTGGGAAAGAACACCTTTTTCCATTCGGAAGAAAGGTGTTTTTTTATGTCACATTCCTTCTATATTTGCGTTATAGAGTGTTTACGTTTTAAATAAAGTATGAACATTGTATAATATAAATGTAGAGTAGAGTTGGATAGTAAACAATTTGGTAAAAATAATACCGAAGGGAGAAAAGTATGAGCTTTCCTAAGGAAGGCAGCACCATCCAAATACAAAGTTATAAACATAATGGTACGCTTCATCGAATATGGGAAGACACGACGATTTTAAAAGGGTCTTCTAAAGTAGTAATTGCAGGCAATGACCGAATCATTGTACGAGAATCTGACGGTCGGCATTGGCGTACACGTGAACCAGCGATTTGTTATTTTGATGCGGATCAATGGTTTAATACAATTGGTATGATTCGTGCAGATGGGATTTATTACTACTGCAATATTGGAACACCCTTTACATGGGATGAAGAAGCGCTTAAATATATTGATTATGACTTGGATATTAAAGTATATCCTGATATGACGATGAAGCTGCTTGATGAAGATGAGTATGAACTGCATAGCAAATTAATGCATTATCCTCCCGAACTTGACGCCATCTTGAGACGGAGTGTAGATGAATTAATTTCTTGGATTCATCAACGAAAGGGTCCGTTTGCACCTCAATTTGTTGAAAATTGGTATGAACGGTACTTGCAATATCGGTAAAGGTGAGCTTGTGAAAACAGGCTTACTTTTTTCCTGAGAAAAGAGGATTAACTTGAATACGATTAAACGTTATATGTTTTTTGTGAAACCATACAAAAAGCAAATTGGCATTACCATTTTAATTGGCATCTTAAAATTCGGTATCCCGCTTTTGTTTCCTCTAGCCATGATGTACATCATTGATGATATCTTACTAAATGAAACGATGGCAAGGGATGATCAATACAAACAGCTATACTGGATTCTGGGCGGAATGGCCGTACTTTTCATCGTATTACGCCCACCGATAGAATATTACCGCCAATATTTTGCTCAGTGGATTGGAAATCATATTCTATTTGATATTCGCGACCATCTCTTCACGCATATACAAAAGCTAAGCTTACGTTTTTATTCTAATCGTAAAGTGGGAGAAATTATTTCCCGTGTTATTCATGACGTAGAGCAAACAAAGAATTTTGTTATCACAGGATTAATGAACGTGTGGCTCGATTTGGCAACGATTGTCATCGCCATTATCATTATGTTAAATCTAAATGTTTGGTTAACCCTCGTTGCGATTTCAATGTTCCCGTTTTATGGCTTTTCAATTAAATACTTTTATCAGCATTTACGAAAACTAACTCGGGTACGATCGCAAGCATTAGCCGATGTCCAAGGCCATTTGCATGAACGTGTTCAAGGGATGAATGTTATTCGAAGCTTTGCTAATGAGGATTATGAGCAAAACCAATTTTCTCACCGGAACAAAAACTTCTTAACAAAAGCGCTTGACCACACGAAATGGAATGCAAAAACCTTTGCTGTTGTAAACACAGTGACGGATATTGCTCCACTTCTCGTGTTATTTGTCTCTTCCATTTTTGTATTACAAAATGGTTTAGAAATTGGCGTTATGAGTGCGTTCGTACTTTATATGGAACGTTTGTATGGACCGTTACGCCGGTTGGTTAACTCGTCCACAACATTAACACAATCCATTGCGTCAATGGATCGTGTGTTTGAGTTTATTGATGAGAAGTATGATATTACAGATAAACCAAGCGCAACAGCCCTTACTCATGTGGATGGGAAAATGACGTTTGATCGAGTTTCTTTTTCATATAGCGAGGATGACCATCCCATTTTGAAAGATATTCGATTAGACATTCCAGCAGGACAAACCGTTGCCCTCGTCGGTATGAGTGGTGGTGGAAAAAGTACATTAGTTAGCTTAATTCCACGCTTTTACGATGTGACAGCTGGGCGCATTCTAATTGATGGTAAAGACATTCGTGATTTAGAAGTGCGGACCTTACGTGATCACATTGGAATGGTGTTGCAGGACAACATATTATTCAGTGATAGTGTCAAAATGAATATTAAAATTGGAAAGCCGGATGCTACAGATGAAGAAGTGATAGTGGCGGCGAAAGCAGCGAACGCTCATGACTTTATCTTAGGCTTGGAAGATGGGTACGATACAGAAGTAGGGGAAAGAGGCGTTAAGCTCTCTGGCGGGCAAAAACAACGTATTGCGATTGCGCGTGTATTTTTAAAAAATCCGCCTATTCTTGTATTCGATGAAGCAACTTCTGCTTTAGACCTTGAAAGTGAGCATTTCATACAAGAAGCGCTAGAAAAGCTAGCGAAAGACCGGACAACATTTATTGTAGCTCACCGATTGTCTACCATTACAAATGCAGATCAAATCGTTGTCATTGAAGACGGAACGGTGAAGGAACAAGGCACACATCAAGAATTAATGCAGGCAAAAGGGGCTTATTATAAGCTTTACAGTGTACAAGAAGTATAAAACCCAGGAGGGGCTCCCTCCTGGGTTTTATTGATTCTCATCTTCTGGTGCATGTGTGTGATGATTTTCTACTAGTGTATCCAAATGCTCTAGTTCTTGCTGGTATTCAATTAATGCTGAGATCGCAGGTAAAAAACTGTGCCATTGAGACAAATCAAATTGTTCTTCTTCATAAAGTGTAACAAAAAGATTTGTCATCGTTGATTGGCCTTTTTCAATTTCGTCAACATATTCATCAGTTGCGTGGGTATTCACTTTCCCGTTATAACGTAGAATAATTCTTTGGTGATAATCGGTTAGTGATAAAATTTGTTCTTCAATGCGACTTTGCACATTTTCCGGCAGCTGCAAATAATCTTCTGATCGCTTTTCAATCGCCTCAAGAGCTTGATACGCTTTCTCGGTTGTTTGGATCATCTGTCTAAATACAACAACTCTTCTTCGCTGCGAAAACGTTTTGGCGCGAAAGTAATTTCGCTCTTCTCGGTATAAAGAAAAAAGATTATTCGCTTTATCAAGTTCTATACGTTGATGCTTAATGTCTTCACGAAGTACAGTCGTATCCGCATCATGGCGGGCAAGTAGATTTAACCACTCTTGAATCGCGTCGGTTACGGTTGTTACCTTATCAAACACTTTATTTTCGTACCTCGGTGGAATAAATGCTAAATTTATAAGAAAAGCAGCTACAATACCGATTAAAACAAGAATAAAGCGTTCAGAGGCAAACTGGAGAAAATTATCAGAGGGGCTTTCCATTATGATAATAATCGTCACAATCGCTGTTGGAATAATGGCTGCCTCAAGTTTTAGCTTAATAAAAATGGCAATCGAAACGGTAACAACAACCCCTACAACAAATGGTTCGTGCCCAAACGTCATGACAAATAAAACACCAATTGTTGCACCAATAAGATTGGCTTGAACTTGATGGCTAAAGGTTCGTAACGTCCTAAATAAAGACGGTTGAATCGCGAAAGCAGCAGCGATAGCCGCAAATGTTGGTGGGCTAATGCCTAGCCACCTAGCTAAATATAGTGCTAGAACAACTGCTAAACCCGTTTTTAATATCCGTGCTCCAAGTCTCATGTACGGATGTTTCCTTTCTTTTAGTCACCATTTTAGAATCATATCTCTTACTCTTATGCAAAATGATAACCTTATACGCACAATTATTGGTAAAAGTGGTTTGCGACGATGCTAAATGCGTTTTCCGCGGCCGCAATCGTTTCTTCAATATCTTTTTGTGTATGCGCTGTAGTAAGGAACCATGCCTCGTATTTGGATGGGGCTAAATGAATTCCTTGATCAAGCATTGCTTTAAAAAATAAGCCGAATTGCTCGCCATTTGTATTAGATGCACCATCGTAATCGGTAATTTGCTCTTCAGTGAAAAATACCGTCAATGCACCTTTTAAGCGGTTAATCGTAATCGGAACATTCGTTTTCGCTGCAGCGAGGTACAACCCTTCTTCAAGTGTCATACCAAGTTCATCTAGCTTTTCGTAAGTTCCTTCTTTTTTTAATACATTTAAACAGGCAATACCAGATGTCATTGATGCTGGATTACCGGCCATTGTTCCTGCTTGATATGCAGGTCCAAGAGGAGCAACTGTTTCCATAATATCTACTCGACCACCGTAAGCGCCAATAGGTAGACCGCCACCAATAATTTTCCCTAAAGCAGTCATATCAGGTTTTACTTGTAGAAGATCTTGCGCTCCCCCATACATAAATCTAAAAGCTGTGATGACCTCATCATAAATAACAAGTGCACCTGCTGCATGGGTTAATTCATTAATCTTTTGAAGAAATCCAGGCTCTGGTTCAACGATGCCGAAATTTCCAACTATCGGTTCAACGAGAACGGCAGCTGTTTCAGGTCCCCACTTGTCTAATGCTTCTTTAAGAGCATCGCTGTCATTGAATGGAACAGTAATGACTTCTTTGGCAGTACCCTCTGTAACGCCAGCTGAATCAGGGGTTCCTAACGTAGATGGCCCGGAGCCTGCAGCCACAAGGACAAGATCAGAATGTCCGTGATAGCAGCCAGCGAATTTAATGATTTTTTCTCTGCCAGTATAAGCACGTGCTACTCGAATTGTAGTCATAACAGCTTCTGTGCCTGAATTAACGAAGCGTACTTTTTCTAAAGAAGGGATGGCCTCTTTCAGTATGTGAGCAAACTCATTTTCGAGCCGCGTCGGTGTGCCGTATAAAATGCCTTTTGCAGCTTGGTCTTGAATGGCTTGTGTAATGTCTGGATGAGCATGACCAGTAATAATGGGGCCGTACGCAGCTAAATAGTCAATGTATTTGTTTCCATCAACATCATAAAGATAAGCTCCTTCACCTCGTTCCATAAATACAGGTGTTCCGCCGCCTACACCTTTGTAAGCTCGGGATGGGCTGTTCACGCCACCTACAATTAAGTCTTGTGCTTCTTTATAGTGTTTTTCGGATGTATTGCGATTCATATAACCCTCCATTATGGTTTGCACATTTTTTGTACCCAACTATGATAGCATATGTTGCCGTTTAAGTGAGAATAAAAGTAAACAGGCGTTCTTTATTGAAGAAACATTTAAAATCGGATACGCTAGAATAAAAGTATAGATGGGGGATTACAAATGAACTTAATCGGAAAAGAAGCACCAGACCTAACACTTCCAGCAACAGGAAATAAAGAGATAACCTTATCTGATTACAAAGGCTCTACAATCGTACTTTATTTTTATCCTAAAGACATGACGCCTGGTTGTACGACCCAAGCGTGTGATTTTAGAGATCAAACTGCGTTGTTTAAGGAGCAGGATACAGTTGTTATAGGAATTAGTCCAGACCCTGTCGATCGCCATGAGAAGTTTATGGAGAAGCATGACCTGTCTTTTCCGTTACTAGCGGATGAAGAATTAAAGGCTGCAAATGCGTATGATGTATGGCGGTTAAAAAAGAACTTCGGTAAAGAGTATATGGGTATTGTGCGTTCTACGTTTGTGATTGATAAGAACTTTACTGTTGTAAAGGAATGGCGTGGTGTTCGAGTAAAAGACCATGTTAATGAAGTATTAGAGTTTGTAAAAGGACTTCCATCATGAGTGAACAAGTGTTATTTGTTGTCAACCAAACAGAGGAGAGACAGCATGAGTTGAAAAAAACCTATCAACAGGTTCATTTTGAATTCTATTCTTCTATAAAAGAAGTGACCTCTTTTGCTGACACAACCGTACTTGTTACATTTGGTGAAGATGTAACCCCTACAATTCTTGAGCAGGCAAAAGACCTAAAATGGATTCACGTACTGTCGGCAGGCGTTGAGCACCTTCCATTTGAACAAATTCTTAATCGGGATATTCTCGTCACAAATAGTCGAGGTATCCATGCAACCCCAATGTCAGAACACGCAATGTGGATGATGTTGGATTATGTTAAACGAGCGCAAGACTATCGGCAGGCACAAGCAGAAAGAGCTTGGGTACGAAACCAAAAACCATCAGAACTTACAGACCTAACGGTTGTTTTGCTTGGTACAGGAGCGATTGCGAGTAAGATTTCAGAAAGAGCAGCCGTTTTCGGTATGAAAACAATTGGAGTCAATACGGACGGTAGACCGGTTCATCCTTTTGATGACGTGGTATCTATGCGTGAGTGGGAGTTAGCGTTAAAGCAGGCTGATTTTCTTATCAATGTTCTCCCTGCTACAGAACAAACAAAGAAGATTCTAAATGAAGATGCATTTCGTCTTGTTAAACAAGGTGCAGTTTTTATAAACTTAGGTAGAGGAAATGCTGTAGTGGAACACGAATTAATTCGTGTATTGGATAATAAGCATATAGATCATGCATATCTTGATGTCTTTAATGAAGAACCATTATCAAGTGATTCTCCGCTTTGGGGGCATCATTCAGTAACGATTACTCCTCATATTTCAGCATCCACTTCTTTTTATATGGAGAGAGCGCTAAAAATCTTTAATGAAAATCTTTCGCTCTTTATAGAAGGAAAAGAGAACTTTATTAATGAAGTTCATAGTAAGAAAGGATATTAAAAGGAGGAGAACCAATGAAATTGCTCGTGTGTATCATAGAAGACTTTTATGCGGACTATGTAGAAAAAGACCTTAGAGAGAAAGGTTACCGAATGACGGAACTCTCAAGCTCAGGTGGTTTCTTGAAAAAAGGAAGTACAACGTTCCTTTTTGGCGTACATGAAACCGATGTCGACCAACTACAACAATCACTAAAAAATGCGTGTTTAGAAGTGGAAAAACGGAAGCAACGAAAAGAGAGTAAAACCCATCGCTATACATCGTTTCTTGTACCAGCAGCTAATGCTACTCCGTTATTACTACAAGATCAAACGTAACGGTTTGGAGGCTACTCTAGAAAGAGTGGCTTTTTTGGTGAATCGTTACTTGCTAAATGAGCGTTTACAACTTATAATAAATCTAAAGTAAGAATAGTTTTTATTGAAAGTGAGGGTGCAGACCATGGCCAATCATAGCTTGTTAGAAGCAATTGATGCGCTTAAAAGCACTCGTGTGCGTATGACTCCGCAGCGTCATGCAATACTTGAATTCTTATATGAGACGAAAGCTCATCCAACCGCAGATGAAATTTATAAAGCTTTAGAAGGTCGCTTTCCTAACATGAGCGTTGCGACTGTTTATAATAATTTACGCGTTTTTAAGGAAGTCGGCATCGTGAAAGAGTTATCGTATGGTGATTCTTCAAGCCGTTTTGATTGCGTTACGTCAAATCATTATCATGTTATTTGTAAAAACTGTGGAAAGATTGTTGATTTTCACTATCCGGGTTTGGATGAAGTTGAAACGCTAGCTGAGCATGTAACTGGATTTGAGATTGAGAACCACAGAATGGAGATATACGGCACGTGTGTTACGTGTAAAACGGGACATTAAAAAAAGTCACTCTAAGAATTAGAGTGACTTTTTTTGTGCTTCATTTTAATTTGTAGTTTGTTTTTTTTCATTGTAGGCTTCGTCAAATTCACGACCCTCTAGAGAACGGTCCATCGTTAATGGTTGGTCACAATGCATACAAGCATCGACTCTACCCAAGACTTTTGTTGGTTTCTCGCAAGAAGGACAAACAACTGGAACAGCTCTTGTAGATAACATGCCAATAAAGAAGTAAACGACTGTACTTCCAATCACTGCAAGTAAACCAAGAATCATTGCGATAACCATCACAACAGGATAGTCTCGAAAGAATATGCCTATGTACATAATCAAGATGCCAATAAAAACGAGACTTAAAGCGAATGTACGAATCTTATTTATTTTGTTTGAATATTTCAGGCCCATTATCTTTTCCTCCAATATTAGTATAGAAGGTTTATTCTATTAGTAGATACAGGTATAGTATAACATAGAACGTTCAAGATTTATGGCGATCTTTCTATACGTTTTAGAATGATACGTTGTATAATCTATGAATAGATCGGCTAAGTGGTAAGGTTGCTTTAGTCGCGGTTACAATAGAATTAATAAGTTTTAAAAAAAAGTTTATAAAATGTATTGACGACTTTTTGTCGCCATGATATATTATTACATGTCGCCAGGGCAACACGGTAACAACGGCGAAAATAAAAAAGATATTGACCGAATGATTATCAATATGGTAAGATCATGAAGTCGCAAAAATGAGTTCTTTGAAAACTGAACAAAAGCCAAGCGTAAAAAGAGATACAAGGTATCTCGTCAATGAAGTTAGACACAGCTTTAAAATGTGCAACAGCTTAGGATCTTCGACTAAGATCGCAACGTCCATGTTGCAACGTCGAAGTCAACACATCCGTGTGTAAGTAAACACTTTTAACGGAGAGTTTGATCCTGGCTCAGGACGAACGCTGGCGGCGTGCCTAATACATGCAAGTCGAGCGGACAGAAGGGAGCTTGCTCCTGGAAGTCAGCGGCGGACGGGTGAGTAACACGTAGGTAACCTGCCCCTTAGACTGGGATAACTCCGGGAAACCGGAGCTAATACGGGATAATAGTGAGAATCACCTGATTATCACTTGAAAGACGGCGTCTAGCTGTCACTAAGGGATGGGCCTGCGGCGCATTAGCTAGTTGGTAAGGTAACGGCTTACCAAGGCGACGATGCGTAGCCGACCTGAGAGGGTGATCGGCCACACTGGGACTGAGACACGGCCCAGACTCCTACGGGAGGCAGCAGTAGGGAATCTTCCGCAATGGACGAAAGTCTGACGGAGCAACGCCGCGTGAGTGAGGAAGGCCTTCGGGTCGTAAAGCTCTGTTGTGAGGGAAGAACAAGTACCGGCGTAACTACCGGTACCTTGACGGTACCTCACCAGAAAGCCACGGCTAACTACGTGCCAGCAGCCGCGGTAATACGTAGGTGGCAAGCGTTGTCCGGAATTATTGGGCGTAAAGCGCGCGCAGGCGGCTTCTTAAGTCTGATGTGAAATCTCGGGGCTCAACCCCGAGCGGCCATTGGAAACTGGGAAGCTTGAGTGCAGAAGAGGAGAGTGGAATTCCACGTGTAGCGGTGAAATGCGTAGATATGTGGAGGAACACCAGTGGCGAAGGCGACTCTCTGGTCTGTAACTGACGCTGAGGCGCGAAAGCGTGGGGAGCAAACAGGATTAGATACCCTGGTAGTCCACGCCGTAAACGATGAGTGCTAGGTGTTAGGGGTTTCGATGCCCGTAGTGCCGAAGTAAACACATTAAGCACTCCGCCTGGGGAGTACGGCCGCAAGGCTGAAACTCAAAGGAATTGACGGGGACCCGCACAAGCAGTGGAGCATGTGGTTTAATTCGAAGCAACGCGAAGAACCTTACCAGGTCTTGACATCCTTTGACCACTCTGGAGACAGAGCTTCCCCTTCGGGGGCAAAGTGACAGGTGGTGCATGGTTGTCGTCAGCTCGTGTCGTGAGATGTTGGGTTAAGTCCCGCAACGAGCGCAACCCTTGATCTTAGTTGCCAGCATTTAGTTGGGCACTCTAAGGTGACTGCCGGTGACAAACCGGAGGAAGGTGGGGACGACGTCAAATCATCATGCCCCTTATGACCTGGGCTACACACGTGCTACAATGGATGGTACAAAGGGCAGCGAAACCGTGAGGTGGAGCCAATCCCATAAAGCCATTCTCAGTTCGGATTGTAGGCTGCAACTCGCCTACATGAAGCCGGAATTGCTAGTAATCGCGGATCAGCATGCCGCGGTGAATACGTTCCCGGGTCTTGTACACACCGCCCGTCACACCACGAGAGTTTGTAACACCCGAAGTCGGTGAGGTAACCTTTTGGAGCCAGCCGCCTAAGGTGGGACAAATGATTGGGGTGAAGTCGTAACAAGGTAGCCGTATCGGAAGGTGCGGCTGGATCACCTCCTTTCTATGGAGTTTTTACTCTAGTCGATGTATGACCTCGGGTCATATAGCGCTTTGGATCTTTTGTTCAGTTTTGAATGAACTCTGTTTCATTCTTATAGTGTTTTGACAAAGAGAAACAAGAAAATCGAGGATGGTAGTGTTCGATTGAGAGAGCGTAGTTATCTACGTGATTGATTGAGAAGCACGTGCCAGACGAAGAGATTCACCGTTTATCTGACGTCAAACTTGGTTCTTTGAAAACTAAATCATAATCAATCAACTCAAATTAAGTTTTGTTCATCGGTGTTACAACTGTTTGAACGAGACGTCAAGAATTCATAAACCTTTTAGGTTAACTGTTTGACAAAGAGACCCAAGTAGATTAAGGATGGGGAATGCTTGATGGAAGGAGCGTAGTTCGCTACGTAACTGACAGAAAGACAGGAACCAGACGAAGAGATACGAAGGGAATCTGAAGTAAAAATGGATAAGTTAGAAAGGGCGCACGGTGAATGCCTTGGCACTAGGAGCCGATGAAGGACGCGACGAACAGCGATATGCTTCGGGGAGCTGTAAGTAAGCTTTGATCCGGAGATTTCCGAATGGGGGAACCCACCATCCGTAATGGGATGGTACTCCTGCCTGAACACATAGGGCAGGGTGAGGCAGACCCGGGGAACTGAAACATCTAAGTACCCGGAGGAAGAGAAAGCAAATGCGATTTCCTGAGTAGCGGCGAGCGAAACGGAATCAGCCCAAACCAAGAGGCTTGCCTCTTGGGGTTGTAGGACACTCTATACGGAGTTACAAAGAAACGGAGTAGGTGAATTGTCTGGAAAGACAAGCCGAAGAAGGTAACAGCCCTGTAGCTGAAACTTCGTTTCCTCCAGAGTGGATCCTGAGTACGGCGGGACACGTGAAACCCCGTCGGAATCTGGGAGGACCATCTCCCAAGGCTAAATACTCCCTAGTGACCGATAGTGAACCAGTACCGTGAGGGAAAGGTGAAAAGCACCCCGGAAGGGGAGTGAAAGAGATCCTGAAACCGTGTGCCTACAACTAGTCAGAGCCCGTTAATGGGTGATGGCGTGCCTTTTGTAGAATGAACCGGCGAGTTACGATAACGTGCAAGGTTAAGCTGATGAGGCGGAGCCGTAGCGAAAGCGAGTCTGAATAGGGCGAGTAAGTACGTTGTCGTAGACCCGAAACCGGGTGATCTACCCATGTCCAGGGTGAAGGTCGGGTAACACCGACTGGAGGCCCGAACCCACGCATGTTGAAAAATGCGGGGATGAGGTGTGGGTAGGGGTGAAATGCCAATCGAACTCGGAAATAGCTGGTTCTCCCCGAAATAGCTTTAGGGCTAGCCTCGAGTGATGAGTTTTGGAGGTAGAGCACTGATTGGACGAGGGGTCCCCACAGGATTACCGAATTCAGTCAAACTCCGAATGCCAAAAACTTTAACTCGGGAGTCAGACTGCGAGTGCTAAGATCCGTAGTCAAGAGGGAAACAGCCCAGACCATCAGCTAAGGTCCCCAAGTATACGTTAAGTGGAAAAGGATGTGGAGTTGCTTAGACAACCAGGATGTTGGCTTAGAAGCAGCCATCATTGAAAGAGTGCGTAATAGCTCACTGGTCGAGTGACTCTGCGCCGAAAATGTACCGGGGCTAAACGTATCACCGAAGCTATGGCAATCCCAGTAGGGATTGGGTAGGGGAGCGTTCCAAGGACTGTGAAGCTAGATCGTGAGGACTAGTGGAGTGCTTGGAAGTGAGAATGCCGGTATGAGTAGCGAAAAGAGGGGTGAGAATCCCCTCCGTCGAAAGCCCAAGGTTTCCTGAGGAAGGCTCGTCCGCTCAGGGTTAGTCGGGACCTAAGCCGAGGCCGAAAGGCGTAGGCGATGGACAACAGGTTGATATTCCTGTACCACCTCGTATTTGTTTGAACGATGGGGGGACGCAGAAAGGTAGGGTGAGCGCGCCGCTGGCTGTGCGCGTCGAAGCATGCAAGGCTGGAACATAGGCAAATCCGTGTTCCGTGAAGGCTGAGCTGTGACCGTGAAGGACCCAAGGGTCCGAAATCCCTGATCCTCCGCTGCCGAGAAAAGCCTCTAGTTAGAATACAGGTGCCCGTACCGCAAACCGACACAGGTAGGCGAGAAGAGAATTCTAAGACGCTCGGGAGAACTCTCGTTAAGGAACTCGGCAAAATGACCCCGTAACTTCGGGAGAAGGGGTGCTCTATTAGGGTGTTAAAGCCCGAGAGAGCCGCAGTGAATAGATCCAAGCGACTGTTTAGCAAAAACACAGGTCTCTGCGAAGCCGTAAGGCGAAGTATAGGGGCTGACACCTGCCCGGTGCTGGAAGGTTAAGAGGAGGGGTTATCCCGTAAGGGAGAAGCTCTGAATTGAAGCCCCAGTAAACGGCGGCCGTAACTATAACGGTCCTAAGGTAGCGAAATTCCTTGTCGGGTAAGTTCCGACCCGCACGAATGGTGCAACGACTTGGATACTGTCTCAACGAGAGACCCGGTGAAATTATAGTACCTGTGAAGATGCAGGTTACCCGCGACAGGACGGAAAGACCCCATGGAGCTTTACTGTAGCTTGATAGTGAGTGTTGGTACCATTTGTACAGGATAGGTAGGAGCCTTGGAAGCCGGAGCGCTAGCTTCGGTGGAGGCGTCGGTGGGATACTACCCTGATGGTGCTGACATTCTAACCTCGACCCGTGATCCGGGTCAGGGACATTGTCAGGTGGGCAGTTTGACTGGGGCGGTCGCCTCCTAAACAGTAACGGAGGCGCCCAAAGGTTCCCTCAGAATGGTTGGAAATCATTCGTAGAGTGCAAAGGCATAAGGGAGCTTGACTGCGAGACCTACAAGTCGAGCAGGGACGAAAGTCGGGCTTAGTGATCCGGCGGTGCCGTATGGAAGGGCCGTCGCTCAACGGATAAAAGCTACCCTGGGGATAACAGGCTTATCTCCCCCAAGAGTCCACATCGACGGGGAGGTTTGGCACCTCGATGTCGGCTCGTCGCATCCTGGGGCTGAAGTAGGTCCCAAGGGTTGGGCTGTTCGCCCATTAAAGCGGCACGCGAGCTGGGTTCAGAACGTCGTGAGACAGTTCGGTCCCTATCCGTCGCGGGCGTAGGAAATTTGAGAGGAGCTGTCCTTAGTACGAGAGGACCGGGATGGACATACCGCTGGTGTACCAGTTGTTCCGCCAGGAGCATCGCTGGGTAGCTACGTATGGACGGGATAAGTGCTGAAAGCATCTAAGCATGAAGCCCCCCTCAAGATGAGATTTCCCATGGCGTAAGCCAGTAAGACCCCTTAGAGATGATGAGGTTGATAGGTCAGAAGTGGAAGTGTGGCGACACATGGAGCGGACTGATACTAATCGGTCGAGGGCTTATCCTAAATTTCTTGAGTTTGAGTGGATGATTTGATTTAGTTTTGAAAGAATCACCGATTCTTTTAACAAGAAGGATTTCATTCCTTTGACAAAGAGCAACAAGAAGATCGAGGACTAGAAGTGCTTGAAGGAAGGAGCGTACTTGCGTACGTGACTGACAGAAAGACACAAATAGGACGAAGAGATTCGCCGTTGATCTGACGTCAAAATAAGTCTGGTGGCAATAGCAAAGAGGTCACACCCGTTCCCATGCCGAACACGGTCGTTAAGCTCTTTTGCGCCGATGGTAGTTGGGGGCTTCCCCCTGTGAGAGTAGGACGTTGCCAGGCTTACATCAATACATTTTCCACAGTAGCTCAGTGGTAGAGCTATCGGCTGTTAACCGATCGGTCGCAGGTTCGAATCCTGCCTGTGGAGCCATAGCTGGAGAGCTGTCCGAGCTGGCCGAAGGAGCACGATTGGAAATCGTGTAGGCGGTGTAAAACCGTCTCGAGGGTTCGAATCCCTCGCTCTCCGCCAGATTATATTCATACATAAAAAATCGTAAATTAGTGTAATGGCCCGTTGGTCAAGCGGTTAAGACACCGCCCTTTCACGGCGGTAACACGGGTTCGAATCCCGTACGGGTCACCATTTTTAAACAGATGCATACTATATTGGAGGATTAGCTCAGCTGGGAGAGCACCTGCCTTACAAGCAGGGGGTCGGCGGTTCGATCCCGTCATCCTCCACCATTTATTTTCATTTTTATATGATGTTGTCACCATTATTTTTAACGACGCGGGGTGGAGCAGTCTGGTAGCTCGTCGGGCTCATAACCCGAAGGTCGGTGGTTCAAATCCGCCCCCCGCAACCAAAACATATGGTCCGGTAGTTCAGTTGGTTAGAATGCCTGCCTGTCACGCAGGAGGTCGCGGGTTCGAGTCCCGTCCGGACCGCCATACATAAGGCTCGGTAGCTCAGTTGGTAGAGCAACGGACTGAAAATCCGTGTGTCGGCGGTTCGATTCCGTCCCGAGCCACCACTTACTTTTGCCGGTCTAGCTCAATTGGTAGAGCAACTGACTTGTAATCAGTAGGTTGGGGGTTCAAGTCCTCTGGCCGGCACCACTGAAAAAAGTTGTTGACAGAACTAGCGGTATTAGGTAAGATAAGTATTGTCTTTTCAAAGTGGAGGGGTAGCGAAGTGGCTAAACGCGGCGGACTGTAAATCCGCTCCCTCCGGGTTCGGCGGTTCGAATCCGTCCCCCTCCACCATCCTAGGGGTATAGTTTAATGGTAAAACGAAGGTCTCCAAAACCTTTGATGTGGGTTCGATTCCTACTACCCCTGCCATTATTTAATTAAATTGATTACGGCGATCGTGGCGAAGTGGTTAACGCACCGGATTGTGGTTCCGGCATTCGTGGGTTCGATTCCCATCGGTCGCCCCATTATTGGGCTATAGCCAAGCGGTAAGGCAACGGATTTTGATTCCGTCATTCCCTGGTTCGATCCCAGGTAGCCCAGCCATTTTTGCGGAAGTAGTTCAGTGGTAGAACACCACCTTGCCAAGGTGGGGGTCGCGAGTTCGAATCTCGTCTTCCGCTCTTTGTTTATCCTAAGGCGGTATAGCCAAGTGGTAAGGCAGGGGTCTGCAAAACCCTTATCATCGGTTCAAATCCGGTTACCGCCTCCAACAATTTAATAACTATGAGATGGTCCTTACATACATGCCGGGGTGGTGGAATTGGCAGACACACAGGACTTAAAATCCTGCGGTTGGTGACAACCGTGCCGGTTCAAGTCCGGCCCTCGGCACCATTTCTCATAGTAAGCGCCCGTAGCTCAATTGGATAGAGCGTCTGACTACGGATCAGAAGGTTAGGGGTTCGACTCCTCTCGGGCGCGCTTTTTTTAAAACCAGTTTAATTTAAGCTGGTTTTTTTGTTTTTTTCAATACTGCTTCTCTCTCTATAAAGAGCTACCGTTTAGTAGCTACATAAAAAAGAGGTGAAAGCAATGGAAAAGCAAATGGAGCAATCTTTTGATCAATTAAGCAATACTGTCGCGCAAATTGAAGATGCACGGGTCGTTTACATTGATGATTTCATACCAGAGGGTGCAAGTGAAGAAGATCAAACGCCCTATTTTGAAGAGGCGCTAGGGGACGGAAACGTTAAATTGATTCTTGGTCCTAAACGATATTTTGCAACGGTTCGGCTCCCAAATCGAACCGTTTTAGAAGGTCAAGGTATGGAGCTCACCACTATACAGACACCCGATACAGCAGCGAACGAAGAATGGACCGTATCCGTAAAAGACAAAGATAATGGTGGAGAGTATATTGTTGTCAAAAATCTGAGCTTAGATGGAAATAGACGAAGAGGTGCAGAACCTGCTGGAGGAAGTCGTTCTAGTTGTTTAACGCTTCACGGAGTCAAATACGCTTGGATTACGAATGTGTTCGCGTATAATAGCACCCTACATGGATTTGATGTTACTTCGACAGGACTAGACTACCATTATGGTGGAGACGGGACGGTTGATAGTGGGCCATCACAATACGTATGGATCGATTCATGCAAAGCGACTGACTGGGTTGATGACGGCTTTACAACACACCACAGTGAATTCATTACTCTATCAAATTGTTATGCGTATGATCCTTCAACGAGAGGAAATCAAAATGGAATAGAGATTGACGATGGGAGCCGTCACATACTCCTGACGAATAATTATACTTCCGGTTGCTACGGTGGAATTGAAATAAAAGCACATGATAATTCTAGCGCTGCTAGCAATGTGCATATTAATGGACATATTTCAAAAGAAGATGCTCGAAGCTATAATTTTCGACACATCGGTCATCATACAGGGGAAGATCCAGATTCAACGACGGCTTTTCATTTAACGGCTACAAACCTTGTTGCTTTGCATCCTAATAATAAAAAAGGGTTTCAAAACAATATTGACCCTCGTGCACTTGTTATAAGTGCATATACGAACGTAAGCATTACAAATTTTACTGCAATTGGTGATGAATCGTATGATTTTCGAAATGGTCCTGTCGTTGCGATTCAGTATAAAGCTAGGAATGTCACTTTGAATGGTGTGAATATTAGTAGATTTCATCGTGCAAGTGATGGTGTCATTGTTTATGGGGGAAGCAACCGAGGAAACCATATTTCATTAAACAATATCAACCTTTACGACGCTGGTGATAACAATGGGATTTTCGTAGGAAGCGGACATAGTCATGTAACGGTTAATGGTGTTAATGCCATCCACTCAAGAAATGGTGGAAAGAATGCTGTTGAGTCAACAACAAATTCAATTAATATTAGTCATGTAAATGCAAGCGGGTATGAAACTGCTGTAATCAGCGGTGGCGTTCGATACACTAACCCAATTACGGTTATTTCAGGTGGCGCTAGGTTGGCATCTAGCACTGGAGAGCCAACACATGATCAATCAATTATACTTGCAAGTACAGCTTCACCTACAGCCATTCAATCCAAAACGATGGTGGCAGCTTCATCTAATTCACATGCAGAAGGCGAAGGCTCTGTTGTAGTAGGAAGTGCAGGTAATTCTAGAGCACGTGGTCCTCGAAGTAGCATAATAAGTTCAAGTGCAGCAATTGCAGGTCAACCAAACGGAGGGTTTGGATCAATGGTGCTTGCGAGTAACCTGACGAGTAATCCCACTAGTTATTCAGTAGTAGGGGGATATGGTGCTTCAGGGAATTCAAGCAGTTCCAATCGCAAATGGGAGCTTAATAGTAGGAACGGAACGATTAGAGCTTCTGGACAAATTACAGGTTCAAGTACATTCACAGATTTTGCTGAGTACTTTGAAAGTGTAGATGGAATGCCAATTGAAACGGGCATGTTAGTGACATTAAAAGGGGACAAAGTTCAACTAGCAAATAAGGATGACATTATTATTGGTGTTATTACGGAAACGGCGGGTGTTGTATTAGGTGAAGCATCATTCCACTGGAAGAACCGTTATTTAACAAACGAATTTGGTGGTTTAATACTTGAACCACAGCGTGTTCGCACATACGATGTAGACGAAGAAGGGAACACATTGCCAAGCTATCGCGAAGAGAGTGTTCTATTACCATTAGAGAACCCTATGTTTGATTACAATGAACCCTATGTGGACCGCAAAGAACGAGACGAATGGAATATTGTAGGTATGATGGGCCAAGTATATGTACGTGTAAATGAAGATGTACAAATAGGTGATTATTTAATGGCCATTAATGGAATAGGACAACCTAGTGAAAAAGGGAATGTAAAAGTCATGAAGCTAACAAAGGCTTATAACGCTGACTGTGGTTATGGTATTGCGCTTTGTTTCATAAAATAATGGATGAAGAAAGAAGAAGCTCAATAGTTTCTTCTTTCTTATACTTGATTACTTAACAACGACATCATGTTCTTCCGCTAATAGTGCTAATTCTTCTCTATAATGGTGCATAAGGGAGCTCGCTTCCATCAACGTGTCATTTGCTATCGTCATAGAATCAGAGCCGAGGCTTGCAATAAACTCTTCTGAAAGATGATAGCCTTCCAATCGAGTTGATGCTGCTTCGATATAAAGGTTGTGCAAGTCACTTACTTCAGATGTAGCTGGACGAATCGTTTCTAAATCAGAAACAAATTCACTATACGGATAAATGACATGTTCAGCTAAAAAGTCAGCGGCGTCATCCGGTTCGATTTCACCAATCGTAAGCTTTTCAAATTCAGACATAATTGCTAACTCTTTTTGAGAAAGCTGCTGCAACTCATCAGAATTAACATAAGAGTCCAGATCAACTTGAACATTATTACTGCAAGCAGCTAAACATATAAAAGGTAATAAAACAAAAAATGACATAGTGAATTTATTTATCATCCTATCCTCCTATGTGAAATGTTGAATGAATTGGTATTTATTAGTACTTATTAGTACCCTTGTGAAGTGTACTTAAACATTTACATCTTCTTAGGGAATTGAATGCAATTATCACTATTAAAAATAGAAAAAAACGTTGACGAATCATTTTGACGATGGTATATTATTAGTTGTCGATAAGTTGTTATGCCGGTGTGGCGGAATTGGCAGACGCGCACGACTCAAAATCGTGTTCCTTTGGAGTGTCGGTTCGACCCCGACCACCGGTATCGTAAAACGTTGATATAGTAGTACTTTAAGCTGTTTTTCCTTTATGGAGAAGCAGCTTTTTTTCTTTTTTACGCGCACTATTTTTTATTATGAGGAGGGTATTTATTGAGTCGACGAGGTAAAGTCAATCCTAAATTAATTGTTACTGCAGATGAGAGTACTATTAAAAATTTCGAAGAGGCCATATCTTTGTTTTTAAAAGAATGTCGTATAAAAAATTTGGCTAATGATACTTTAATTTACTATCAAAGAGAACTATTAAGTTTTGTTAAATTACTTGAGGATCAAAAAAAGACGCTGGTTAGCGTCTTTTCCAATTTAATTTGAGCCTTTAACGTAAACTTTAATATTAAAAGGTTTCATAATCCCATTCATTTGAGATGCATAAGCAGCGTTATTTGCTAAAGTTACAGTAAAGTTACCGTAATAATTTTTGTATCCTAACCATGTAAAATCCCATCTATCTGAGATTGTAGCAGTATAAGTCCATTTCCCGTTACTTCCTTTTCTTGCATTCATAAAGTAACTTACTTTATTAAGTGCTGTATGAGGCTCACCGCCGGTTAAAGTAACTGAACCTGAACGACCAAATCCTGATAAATTTTTATTTTGGTTAACTTGTTTTTTTACTTCATTTTTCCATGCAGTGCTATCTCTTACCTTTTTTGCTAAGGAAGAGTCATTCTGTAAAGTGATGTTATTGGCTTTATTCACACTATTTACTATGAAAGACGCTGTAGTTGGATGATTATATCTATTTTTAACAACTGTTACTGCAGCTAATTCCCATGCGTTTTTCGGGCTAAAGATTAATACATGTGGCTCAATGACATCTGGGTCTTTTTCAACAATTTCAATACTATTTAATAATTCATCTTCATCATCTTCAGACCATTCAACCCAATCTTCGCCGTTGTCGAAGTTATCCAAAAATTCATCTTCATGCACTTCAAAAAGTTCGTCAATTTCATAATCTGTTAAACCTTCTAGATCTTCATCTGTTATTTCATAACTCCCCTGTTCTTCAAAATTAATGATTTCCTCAGAACCTTGTGCAACGCCTCCTACACTTACAGCTAACAATAAAGAAAAAGATAGACTACAAAAAAATTTCTTCATACTTACCCCCAATTTGTAATATAATTAAGATAAATTGCTTCATTACTATATCATGGAAATGAAAGGATTTACCATATGTCGAAAAATATTTATATTTTGTGTATTTTGTCAATAATATTAGTGGGCTGTGCTGGGTTAGGCAACCAATCCTTTATTTTAGATGATGGCTACTCTGTGATGCATATATCTGCTCATGATGCAAAATTAATATATGATGAAACAGGGGAAAACCTTAGTGGGAGCACTGTGGTGCCTGAGAAAGTAGTAAGAGTAAATGAAACTGATCGCTATATTATAGCTGAGCAGGAACTTCTAGATAGAGATGGCAATCCAAAGAAAGAATATAGATATTGGATTGAGGATAAGGATAATCGTGAAATAGTTGGTCGAAACATGGATTATAGTGAATTTGAGGATAAGTTAGTTGAATTATCTATTGAGGATCTAGAATTATTGGATGTTGATTCATTTCCAAGTATGAATTAGTTAAAATATAAGTTAATACTAGATTAAAACAAAAAAGGCACTCAAACAGATGTTTAAAAATAAGAGAGAATGCAAGTTCGAGTAATTTAAATCGTGACTTAAAAACAGTGAAAAATAAATGCACAGTTAGAGATACAATCACAATAATCTCTGATCAAGAAATTCATACACGCTCTTTATTGATTTAATAAGGCTTGAAAGTCCTTTTTAATTTCTTCCTGTGTCGTTCTAATTTTGAGATTTTCTTAAACGTTAAATAAGAACAGACGGTAACAACAATAAGCAACCACTCATGATCTTCACCACGGTTATCAATTATTTTTATTATGCTTAATTCCTCCTAATAGAAAAATTGTAACATAAGCAATAATTTAATTAGTTTTTATAACATTTGATTGTGTTTATAATTATTTAATTTTTATGTTAAAGTGAAATTAATTATGGATTGCCTTACGTAACTGTTTTATGGTTAGGAGAAAAAGCTCTGAGGGAAATCAGCACTTTCAAACATGACGAAGAGGAATTTCAGTTAAGTTTCAACGAACATTTTAGTTCAGCTAAAAAACAACTTGAAGAAATTAATGATTTATTATTGTCTTTCCATCGAGAAGAAATAGATTTAAAAGGCTTGAGAATTGCGGTTAACGAGAAAAGAGAAGAGTTAGATCGACTTTTATTTAACTTTGATGATATCGGATTGCCAACTAAGGTTAATACCGTTCAAACCGAAAATTTGAATGAGTTAAGTGATCTTATTGCTTCTATCAATAATGTGGCAGTAGTGTGCTCCAATGAGAGCTATAATGACAGGGCGCTAATTCAATTAATAAGTAAGTATTCACAAGATGCAAGCGCAGCTCACGATCGTATAATTTTAGAATAACACATAAAAAGAGGATTACCTTTCGAGGTAGTCCTCTTTTTATGTGTTATTAAGCAAATACCCTCTGCTCTAATATGGTAGAGGTGATCACATGACTAAGGAACTAGCACAAGAAGTATTAGACCAGCTACGTAAAGGCGAGATAGAGGAGTACAGAGTGGAAAAGGACGTGTTCCCGATCTTTCGGCTGGTGTTTCTGGCTCGAGAGGATATTAAGGATTTTAGAGGGGCAGCGCAGCACCATGGGGCTATCGTATACATGTATGAGCAGGGGTGGACGGCATAAAAATATATGAAGTGAGTTTGTCTCTTATCCCGTAGGTTCTATTGGGATGTGGGTCGGTTTGCGGGCGTTCGCCATGGGTATAATATAAACTTCGGATTTTACTAAATTTACATCGGCACAATTATATGATTTTATGAATGAGCATAAATTTTTGGCTGACGATAGAACCCATGTGAATGTTTATTTTAATTCACAGGATAGGCAAGGCTCGGCTTAGGTGCTAATAGATTATAAGTCTGAACGGGTAAACGGGAAGACTTATGCAAATTTCTGCTTATGAATTGATAGGCAAGCGGATGAAATTCTGAGGAAGTACAACGAGGTTCGCAGAGAGCTAAGAGAGTAATACTCCTGGCCCGATGAAATGAAAGCGATGTTGGACAGGCTAAAGGGGCTAAACATAAAGTAGCTTATAAGAAAATTACTTATAGGGAATGTTTTCCTGAAATGGCAGATGAATTGGGTAATTCATACGAATATGTAAGGAAAATAAGCATGAGAGTAAATAGATACTTTAATGCACTTACCAGTTAAAAGAGAGTGTTGTAAAAGCACCCTCTTTTATTAACCAATAATGTCTCGTTTAACTTCTTCAATTGTGTGGTATGAGGTATTTTAGAAATTGGTAATAAATAAATTTTGTTTAATCTGGGGTTGTAAATACCTAAATTAGACACGTCTTTAAATTTAGTTTTATTTTCTGAATTTATCCCCATAAGGTAATAAATTAATAATTGGAGCGTGTGCTTGCTGGTTGGGGCGTTTGAGAGGACTTTAAACTCCCATAAAGTTGATTTTGTAAGGAAATCGGCATCTCCAGTATTGATGTTAGATGTGTAAGCTCCTTTGAAGTTAAATCCCTCGTCAATTATAGGGCCATATTTTTTGAAAAAACGTTCTGATCTTTCAAGCATAATTCTAATATTATCGATGGTTTTTTGATTAGGGTTTTCTTCTAGAGGTTTATAACTTCCTCTGAATCTATACGCAGAATCGTAATTGGCTAGATGACAGGCTTTAATAATTGATACTTCATCGAAACCAATTATGTCTATAAGCAGATTCTCTGCTCTATCATGATGTTTCCAGCCTAAAGTTGATGCTCCATTTAAAGAAACTCTGAATGATTTTTCAGAATCGCCGTTATGTATTAATCTTGTTAAGTAATCGACTACAATTCCAATTAAAGAAGGGCTTAAGTTTTCCTCTTTCCTATCGTGCAAAAATTCTACTTCTTCAATGCCTATAACAGAAAAATCTTTCGGATTGATTAATCCGCCTTTTGGTTGTTTATAATTTTTAATTACAGAAGTCACGCTGCTCATTAGACCACCCCTTTTTTGAATTATAGCAAAGGGGAACATTAATGGAACAAAAATCTTGCTAAAATCTGATACACTAATAGTATGGAAAATACCCAACATGTTAAATGCGGTGAAGCCAATGATTCATCATTACAGTACTAAATACGAAGAGGCTGGTGTGAACTGCGCTGAGTTATGGATTCAAATAGATCTGTTTGGAAGGTGCTTCTCTCTTTTTAAAAAGAAGATCATCCTATAGTATCACGTACCGTATGGCGGACAAACGCCGACAACAATAACGACCTTTGTCTTGCTTGCGCAAGCGTGATGAAACCCTTAAAAGCGTGTACGAGCTTAATAGCCGTATGAGCTTTTATATGTTAGGCTTATTAAAAAGGAGTGATAACGATTTTCCTCGTCAGAATGTGGCCAGTGTTCGCATTTATCACAATTGGCTTATTTTTACTTACAACTGTTACAGACGCTGTATGGATTGAAGCGCTTAACACATTTATTTTGTTGTTTACTCTCGTGTTAGTAGGAATTGATAGATATTCTAAAGACAAAGAGAGACAGGAGAAGCCCAGAGTCTGGCATTATTACGCGTTAGGGCTAATAGGACTGTTTGTCCTGTATGATCAAGTATTGGTGCTTATATAAGATGCAAAGACCGACACATTGTGGGTCTTTTTTTATATTCCAAGCCTATTGGCTTAAAGAGAATAAACATTAAGAAAGTCGATCCCAATAAAGATTGCTTAAAGTGTGTATTTGCCCAGAAGGTATACAATACAGAGGAGAAGACAAGAATGTTTTGTACGTATGGGACAGGGTGTATAAATAAATAGTCTCGAGAGATATGCTTTAATCTAAACCTTGATATAGTTAAAGGAAATTTAACTATATCTAAGGAGCGGTGAAGATGAGATTGATATTTTATGTTTTACCAAAGGGTGGTTTTGGGCGCACTACAACTGATCAAGGTGGTAGCGTTTGTTTTCAAAGTCTATAAATTAGATGGAATAGGGCAAGGGAGCTTTGAGTATCAAGTTAATTATGAATTTGTTGATAAAGACTTAGCTGGAGAAGTTTTGTTCCTATCTATCGGGGTAAAAGTGAAAGTTAGTAACGGAGAATATTTATTGGCATTTGAATAACACCTAAAAAGAGAACCACCTTACGAGGTGGTTCTCTTTTTGTCTATCCTATATTAAAAAAACTTTTGAGCACATGTTGTGTAAATTAAAGCGGATTTCAGTGTCAATTAACTTAAATCTAAGTTTCTTTAAAAGTAAAAATCAGTATCAATCCTAACTAAGCAAACTTAATCAAAGACTTGAAAAGTTTGGTAAATTTCTGATTCTATATTGTTTTTACATACAATTGCTACACTATATTTAGCTCTGGTTATTGCAACGTAAAATTTGCATCTTATATCAAAATTGTCAAGGGCTTTGTTTTCAAATAACCAATCTGATATTTTTTTAGTTGGGTAAATAATTACTCTATCGCGTGTTGCTCCTTTTGATTCCCCGAAATTTTTAATCTCAGTGAGGGGAATTAATTTTTTCCTACGGGAATATCGTAATTGAGTTGGAGAATACTTGCTCAAATATCTTTCAACATCTTTTTCTTTAACTAGAAATACTCCATCATGGCCAGTTGTTTCATTGTGAAGTGAATTGTAAGTTGGATAATCAGGGAATAATTGATTAGCAAAATCGCAGATAGCTTGGTTATTTCTCCAACTTCCTCTCAAAGTGTCTGGATCAATTTTATACTTTATAGATTTGCATTCATTTATTAAAAATTTCTGGATGTCACCCTGGGAATACTTCTTATAAATTTCAGGAAAATGTGTATGATAAGTAACTTGCCTAGGGTCTCCAGCAATTTTAATTGTTGAGCCGGATTTTAATAGAAGTTTAATTATTTCTAAATCGTAACCAGCCATATCCTGTATTTCGTCTATATAGATATGTTTATACAAGCTGGTAATTCTGTCAATTACATATCCATTACTCAAATTATTGCACCGCGTTACAAATTTCGAGATTTTATCGGAATAAATTTGAAATTGATCTGAGAAAAAGTGTTTTTCAGTTACTTCTTCTTTATAATAAATAGGGAATTTTTTTGTTTTATATTTAAGAGCTGATTTCTCATTAACCAAGAGTAATCCGTTTATGTTTCGCTCTGTTAGTTTCCCTTGATAAGGTTTAGCACCATGTTCAATTAAAAACGAAAACCATGTTTTGATTGTAACGTTATGAGGAATTACTCCTTTGTTTAATTCGAAAAATTTATTTTTAATCTCTTTTTCGTTTTCTTCTGTAAAGGTAGTAATTAATACGCTTTCTGTACAATCTATAGCTTCCCTTACAATGTGTGTTGTTTTGCCGGCTCCAGCGGAGGCAATTAAAAGAGTATTTTCCATTAAAGTGCCCTCATAATAAAATTTGGATAGTTTATTTTATCTTCCGATGAAAATATTTTTAACGCACAGTCAGTTTTGTTAGCTTTCATAAATTTATGTAACTCATCCTCGTTAGAATATTTTGTGTTAAAAATCGAATTGAGTTTTGTTAAACTATTTTCACGTAGCAAGGCTGGCTCCAAAGTATTGTAATTAAAAGGCTTTTTATTTTTTCCTAAAGTGAGGGAACCAGTATGTACAGTCTTGTCGTAACAAATTTCAATATTTGACTTTTTATTTTTTCCTATATAGTTAGAATATTTTAGTTCTAATGCATCTAAATTCCCATCATTATCTGTAATAACTTTTACAGGAATTTCTAAGTGCTCGGCAATTTCTAAAAATCTTAAAAAAGAGGTTCCAACTGAAATAATTTCTACTTCATCTTCAATAGCTAATTTACCATTATTATTGTCTCGATACGCTTTTTGAACAACTAATTCATCAGAATCTCCCTCTACTAATATTGCTTTCTTACACAATATTAATCGAAGAGTATCGTAACCAGAAACTTTCTCAAAAAATACTTTAGATTCAAGTTGATCAAACTTCACAGTTTTTTGTTTGTTAAGTAAGATTAAATTATCTAGTCCTAGTTTGTTTGAGACAAAACTACTATGAGTGGAAAGAATAATCTGTTTGTCATGATAATTATCTTTAATACTATTCAGCAGTTGGTTAAGACGCGTATGACTTATATGACATTCTGGCTCTTCAATTAAAATGATGGATGAAGCCTCGCTCCTTTTGTTAGATAGGGCTAAGTCCGTCTTTATAATTGATTGCTCACCTTTTCCTATGAATTCGAAAGGTATTTTATCAAGCTGAGTTATTAAACTACCATCCCAAGTTGAGCGTGAACCTAAATCAACAGACAGTTCTATTTCTTTTTCGCTCAGTTTAGACATACTATTTATTTTTGAGTTTATCTCACTAATTGATTGATCTTTAGAAAACGTTTCTTTTACTTTTCTATAGGCTTGTGCAACTTTAGTTTTTTCGTCAGTTTCTAAAATGTTTTTGACGATTCTTGAAATGTAGATATCCGATCCGTTTTGAAACTTACTAAAGCCAACATCTATAAACGATGATTTTATAGGAATGCTTCTAGAGGTTAATGCTTTTCTAGAAAAAGAGTACCAATCCACATCGTAATATTCAATTGGCAGACTTTCCAAGTTTCCTAGCTTGACTAAAGATTCATATTCCTCATGATATTTTTCGTCCAAAGCGATTTTAAAAGCAACTCCGCTCGTCTTTCCGATTTGGTCTTTTTGGGTGTATTTATCGCCTTCTAAAACTGGGATTAATTCATCAAAGTATAGTTCAATCAAAATGTAAGGAGGTTTAGAAATATTTCCATTATTCATATCAGTTAAATACTGATTTACAACATCATAGTTAAATAAGTATTGAGATAAATTACCTCTAAGAGTTTTTCCTCTAAATATACCACTGAGAGCTATATGAATCGCCTCTAGAACAGTAGATTTCCCAGCTTCATTATTTCCCACTAAAATATTAATACCTTCTTTAAAGTCTAGAGTGAAGGAACCATTAATACATTTGAAATTTTCAATATGAATACTTTTAATCATTAAATCTCTCCTAATAAATGTAATTATAGTACATTATCACTTATTTGAATGGAAAATACAAATTAGATTAGAACTACATCAAGTTTGGGAATAAATTAAACCTTTGAACTATTAATGATTTCTCGTATTGATTTCATAAACTCAGTATAAACTTTATATAAGCTTCGAATGGAAATAATTTAAAAGTTGCGTAAGAATACATTGACAAGCATTATATTAAGTGTTAAATTTTCACTTACTAGGTGGCGCACTATTCACACGCGCAATAATTAATCTTTTTTTTAAACCTCACGTTTTATACTAAATTTAACGAGATCTTGCGCGTATAAAAAGATCTTGTGTATACTCTATAATAGAAAAACAGCATCATATCAACGTTGTTATGCCGGTGTGGCGGAATTGGCAGACGCGCACGACTCAAAATCGTGTTCCTTTGGAGTGTCGGTTCGACCCCGACCACCGGTATCGTGATTTTAGTAGAAAATGCTTGATCTATCAGTCTTTCTAGTAATTACTAGAGGCTGATTTTTTTGTTTATGCTCACAATCACGCCTGAAAAAGCGTATGCGACGAATCGTGCGTTTGGAAATAAGCATACAAGGAATGGCACTTTTATGACGTACTTTTCAAAAGATAACCTAATTTTTCGTTCTTCCTACGACAAGCGGCATAAATTTTAAAATTACAAAAAATTATTAACAATCTGCTTACAATGAGACAAAACTATGATAGACTGCATGTGATAGGGATAATTACGTAGTCAGAAAGAATGGTGACTTGTTTGAGGGGTTGTTTTGGATGAAGAAATTTATCATTTTCCTTTCTATAGTAGGTGTGATGGGACTTATTGGTTTTGGAGGCTTTTATTTTGGGCAGAATGCTCTTGAGCGTATGGCTTCATCAGAGGAGCAACAGGGCAGCGATAGTGGGGACGACACGAATAATCATTCAGGTGAAAGTGACGTTCAAACAGAAGAACTCGTGCTTACTGCTTCTATTGATGAAGATTTACATGATTTATTTCCTAAAGATCTGTCAGAGCGAGCGATGCAAGAGGCGATTCATTACATGTCCCACGGACTTGTAGAAGCAGAGCAAAAGTGGGGAAAAATCCAGCTGACAGAAGAGCGAATTGAATGGTTGCTCGACATTGCTACTGTAAGAGCAGATGAGTTTACCCATGGTAGCCGCTATGAGCAAATTTTATTAAGGTGGCATGAAGGGGATTTTAGTCAAGCTGTTGAAGACCATAACTTCGTTTGGGGACTATGGGGAGGAACGATTGGAAAAGCAACACGTTTGCTTACGCCAGCAGAGGTAGACACATATAATGATAAACATTTTTAATTTAATAAGCCACTGCACATACAAATGTGCGGTGGTTTTTGATTTTTTTTAATTGGCTTCTCTTTATAGTGTTGTTCAAAGGTTTTTTGTAAGAACAATGATGTAATGGAGGGATCAATATGTTTTTTTTACTTGCTTTAATTTGTCAAATGACGTTATTCTTTTTTATCACATTAGGTGCATTGGTTAATAAAATTGAAAACAAAATAGCATTCTATATTTTATGGATTGTTACGGCTATACCGACATTTTATCTAGTTTTTCAATAGGTAAAGGGAGAGACAAACATGAAAAAGGTAAGTCGAGAAGCGGTTACAATTCGATTAGAAGAACAATATGGAATGCTGTCATCTGCAAAACAAGTACAACATTTGTTAAGAGATATCCATTCTCTTCAATCAAGGGTACTACACGATGATTTTGCAGCTTGTGACATCTTTATTGATCTACAAGATGCTATAGAACAAGCCGATTTAACAAAGCGTCAGCGTGACGCGCTATACTATGTTTATATGTGTGATTACACCCAAGTCGAGACGGCAGAGAAAATGGGGATCGCTCAACAAAACGTCAGAGAGTTACTAAAACGTTCGACAGAAAGAATAGCAGATATTTTTTACTACTGGACTCATCATGATTTAGGGTATAGAGGAGGCATTTAGAATGACAGAACAATACCTTCTAGATCGTATGGAAGATTTAAAGATACACGCAAAGACAGGGGCGATGTCTAGACCGGGAAGGTTTAAAGAGATTGAGAAGTTGATTGAAGCTTATTACGACCAACATGAGAAAGTGCCTCCTAGTTATATGCTAGAGAAATTGGCTTCTCTTTGTTTACATGAAGAGCTTAGTAATCGTAATAGTCATAAAATGGCTCACGAGTGTTTTCCGATCCTAACTGATCATCAGCATGCTCGTAGAAATAAGCGGGAGAAAGTGTATCATCAGATTGAATTTAGGCGCTCGCCTATTACAGGCAGCCGATCGGTCTCCTATGTAAGTGAGGACAATAGCCATACAAAAGGAAAACAAGTGTTTTATGTAAGCTAAAAAATTTTTTTGCTAAAATAAGAACGTATGATCGTGTTTTTTGGTTGGGTTCATGCCTTATAAGTGAGGAAGAGGAGAATTCCTTAGAGAATAAGAGAGGAGGCATACAAGTGAATCGAAATAACGTACAAACACAAACATTACAAAAAGGGGAGATTTCAATGTCAGAACAACGTTTACCATTTAACTTACAATTTTTCGCGAAGGAATACAAAGGGGAAGAATTTATTTTTGCAGTGAAGGATAGTCAAGGATTATTACGTCCTTTTAACCAAACAGGAGGTTCTTTTAATCGTTCGTTTGATGAAATTGAACTAGATACAAAAGATAAAACAGGCAGTGATTATGGGAAAGAATCAGTAGAAGTGTCGCTTGAAGGTGTTGTAACAGAAGGCGACCCGTTTATTGACTATATGGACGAAAAGCTTGATAACAAGGAATTTATCGAAATTTATCGTGTGAATAGCCGAAAGAAAACAGCAAAATCGGGTCTATATATGATTACATCTTGGGAGCAAAGTTACAGTAATGGAGAACACGCAACATATACATTAAGCGCTAAGCTAAACGGAAAGCTGAAAAACGAAGATATGGTGGAAACAGAAGCACCGGCTGAAGACGATCAAGAATAGTTTTTAGGTATTTACTAGCAGCTGAAGGTATCTTTTTAGATACCTTCATCAATTCAAAAAAGGGGCGATGGCATCATGTCAACAATTGTACTTCAAGGAAAAGAATATGAATTAAAGTTAACGATGGAAAGTGTGAAATATTTAAATCGTGTGATTCAGGGCGGACCAATGGGGATCATTGGAAAAGCGATGATGGGCGATTTAGAGGCATTTCCACAAATTGTACACGCAGGCTTATTTCATCATGGCAAGGATTTTTCATTAAAAGATGTTGAAGCTGAAATTGAACAAGCGATGATGAGTGAGCAGCTTGATTCTGATGACATTTATAAAATTAGTAATAAGGTTGTGACGGAGAGTTTTTTCTTTCGCAATCAAGCGAAGAAACTAGTAGCGGACAATCCGGAAGCGGCGAAAGCATTGGAGATGTTAAGAGCTTAACGCAATTAAATGGACTGACTTATGTAGAACGCCAACTCGTTACCTGTTGGCGTTATTTGCGGTTAGAGCCCTCTGTTTTTTACGCTTTAACTCCAAGAGAGTTCGTCTTGTTAATGGATGCTGAATTAGAATCGATACATGATGCAATGGAGCGAGAAGCACAAATTGCGTTAATGCATGAACAAGCTAGTCGCAGCAAGCGTCCTAAAGTAGCTGATTTATATAAACGTCCAACTTCAGCAACGAAAGACGATAATTCTATTCAGGCATCAGTCAAAAAAGCAGAAAAAGCTAAAAATTGGCTACAACAATTTACATTTAGAGAAAGGAGGGAAAGGGTTGAATGAGTTAAATAAAGTGATACAGTCTATGAATTCGGAAATTGTTGATTTTACTAATAAGATTACATCCATTGATGGATCCATTACGTCTTTTACTGAATCCATTTCAGACATTGGAAAAGGATTTCAGCAAACCTCTGCAACGCTCCAAAAAAGTGGTGGAGAAGTGACAAGTAGTGTAGGAGAACTTTTTACAGCTGCTAATCAATTAGGTGGTGGCATTTGGGGTGATTCAAGCCCACTTGATGATATTGAACAGAAGGTATCAAGCGTTGCGTACGCCCTAGACCAGGCTAGCAAATTATCCATTCCATTTTCGGACAAACTATCTACTTCTTTTTCAGAAGTGACGGCAGAAGCTTCTCGAATGGTGACAAGTGTACTGCAGTCGACTACAACAACCATTACTTTAATCAATCAACTGGTTGTCAGTTTCACTGCACTAAAAGCAGCAGCAATAAATGTAACAGCCACTCTAATGAAAATAAAACCATTAGCTGCAGTATTTGGGTTCCTTATATCGCCAATCGGCATTGTTGTTGGGTTAATAGCAGCATTAGCAGTTGGTTTTTTGTATTTACAAAATGCAAATGGGTCATTAGGTTCAAGTTTACAAGCAGTATGGGAAAAAATTTCGTCCATCGGAAGCGAGGTTTTTTCAGTAGCCTCATCTATTTTTGATGGATTTATGACTGGAATTGTTGCAAGGTTGCCAGAACTAGTGCAGTCTGGAGCAGCGCTTTTGCAAAGACTCGTTGAGGGAGTAACAACGATGTTGCCTGCTTTGGCTGAAACAGCTATACAGGTAGTTAGCAATATCGTTGAAGGCATTACATCTGCCTTACCAATGTTGATGGAGGCAGGCGTACAAATCATTTCATTATTGATTAGTAATGCTTCAAGGAATCTACCACTTATGTTGGAATTAGGGATTGGAATTTTGACAAGTTTGCTAGACGGAATGGACTCAATGATTGGTACATTAGTTGAAGTGGTTATACAAGTTGTAACTCAACTAGTAGAAGCTATTACAACACAACTGCCATTATTAATTGAATTAGGTATGCAAGTGTTGATGAACTTAGTAGATGGCATTATGAGTTTTGTACCAACGCTACTAGAGACAGTAACCGGCATTATTACTATGCTCGTTGAAATGATCGTTGAACAGCTTCCTCTTATATTGGAATTAGGTATTCAATTACTAACCAACTTAATAGACGGTATTGTATCTTTGTTACCAATGATCATAGAAGTAGCTTTAGGCGTGATCTCTCTTCTTATTGAGACCATTACACAGCAACTTCCACTGCTGATTGAAATGGGCATAAACCTATTGATGAGCTTAGTAGATGGGATTATGACAATGATACCAACGATCATTGAAACCGCCTTGAATCTTGTTCAGACTCTTATTACGACATTAGCTGAACAACTCCCATTACTTTTAACGATGGGGATTGAGATGTTAATGAGTCTCATTGATGGCGTGATCTCCATTTTGCCAATGCTCGTAGCAACTGCTGTAGAAATTATTACAATGGTTTTGACAACTCTTACCCAGCAGCTACCTCTTATTATTCAGATGGGTATTCAGTTACTTGAGAGCTTAATCAAAGGGATTGTCACTATTCTGCCGATGATCATTGAAACGGCATTAGATGTTATTGCTTTAATTATTGAGAGCTTAACACACCAGCTTCCACTGATAATTAATGCTGGAATCACGTTACTGGAAAGTCTTATCAAAGGGATTATGGATCATGTACCGGCTCTCTTACAATCTGTCGTTCAAATTATTATATCTATTATTAGTACACTCGCATCGAACTTCCCTTTAATTTTACAAAGCGGAATTTCTCTTATCGGATCTTTAATTGGCGGATTAACAACAGCCATGCCGATGGTTCTTAGTGCAATTGGAACCATTCTTTCAAGTGTGTTTCAAGCAATCGTAAATGGGTTCCCTCGTATTATGCAGCTTGGAACTCAGCTCGTATCGCGACTTGCTGGTAGTATTTCAACAGCGGTTAGACGTGTTGTAACGGTGGGATCTGATTTAATTCGTGGCCTTTGGAGAGGGATGAATAACGTAAAAGATTGGATTATTGGAAAAATCAGTGGGTTTATGGACAGTGTGGTTGGAAGTCTAAAATCATTTTTTGGAATTAATTCGCCATCAAAATTGTTCAGAGACGAGATTGGTCGTTTTCTTCCTCAAGGTTTAGCGGTTGGAATTGAAGGTGATCTAGGATCAGTGAATCGTGCGATGAATGCAATGACGTCTCTTGTACCTTCTGAAATTGATCCTCCTCACATGGCACCGCTAGAACCCGTTCATCCAAACATGAGTCATTCTTATTCAAATCAGGTGCGTTTCTTTGAGAAAAAGAACAATGGTCGTTCGGTCGAGAACTTGTTAACAGAAGTAGTTGATACGTTACGAGAACAGAAGCAGCTGACGGTTCAAATGGATTCTACTGTTGTTGGTTCACTCGTTGAACCACATATTACAAATGCTCAAGAGAGAAAATCAATGCGGAAAAATAGGTTTTACACATAAGATGGAGGTGAATCGTTACTATGCAATTTACGTTTAATGGGATCAGAAAAAAGTATATTACTGTATTAAGTCATCTGCAGCGACCCGTTCTACCGTCTATCTCTTATACAACGACAGAGCGAGTAGAAGCAGGTGAGCGGGTAACTGGTATGAAAATGGACTCCATTATTCTAGACGTGCCTGTTGTCATCTATCATCGTGATAAAACCATGCAAGAGCTAAAGCTTGAATTGTCTTCATGGTTATATAGTGAGGATGAACAAAAACTCGTGTTCTCCGATACACCTAGCCAATTTTATTTGGCTAGGTTTTTATCCGTAGAACTTGAAGAGTATGAGCACTTCTCGAAAGGAATTATCCAATTTTTGTGTCCAACGCCATACCAATATGCAGGAGAAATTGTTGTTCCAATAACGGAAGAACAAAGAGATATTCATGTTGTAGGGCAAGTACCGGTGTTTTGGACATTACATGCTCGTATTGAAACAAGAACATTTCAGTTTGAAATTCGTAACCAAAATGGTGAAAAATTAATTTTACAGCACCAATTTTTAGAAAATGATGTTATTGAAATTGATGCAGGTAAACGTGCCATTTATTTAAATCGTGACGCACGTATGTCGTTACTGTCATTTGAAAGTAGATGGTTTCCGTTAAGACCAGGTGTAAATACCCTTTCTGTATCGGCCCCATCTACCATTACGTATCAAAATATCTATTTTTAATAAAAGGAGGTGTGAAACATGAAGGACATGTATGTATTAGACCAAAACGATTCTTTGCTTACTACTATTGGCGAGGATAATGGCTTAATTTCCGCTCTTTTTCGAGAAGAATTAAACCAACTGCCTGATCAGCCATTACGTTTAATCGTGGATTCGGCGAGCAGTTCGGCACAGTTTGTTAAGGAAGAAAACCAAGTGGTTTTTCGAGATAAAGAGGGAGAACTTAGGCTCTATGTGATTAAAGAAGTAGATGATCATTTTAGTGGGACTGAGCGCCAGACCTACGCCTTATGTGAACCTGCTTTTATGGAGCTAAAGGAGCACTTCGTAAAAGAGCGCTCTTTTAAAAATGCCAATGCGTCGGTCGTGCTTAATTACGTGTTGAGTGGTACACGCTGGCGTGGTCAAGTCGATATTGATTTAGGGGTTGGATCTATCCCACTTTCTTTCGAGTCATCGGTTGATGCCATCTGGTCTATTTTAAGGTTGTGGGGTGGAGAGTTTAAAGATATTGTCACTTTTTCTGGTAATCAAATTACATCGAGAACAATTAAAATTCTTTCTCGTCGTGGGCAGTATGTAGGGAAGCGTTTTGAAGTTGATCACGATATTCAAGAAATCCAGCGAACGGTTCTTTCTTATCCTGTAACGGCTCTTTATGGACAGGGTGCATCATCAGATGATCAGACAACTGACTTTTCCGAAGTAACCTGGCAAGTAAAAGATGGAGATCCGGCAAATAAGCCAAAAGGACAAGCTTGGATTGGTGATGAACACGCATTAACTAGATACGGTCGTCCTTACGATGGAAAGCTGTTACATCGTGAAGGTATTTATACAAATAGCGATATTGAAGATCCTGAAACGCTTTTGCATGCGACATGGGAACATTTACAACGTGTGAAGCAGCCGGAAGTTCATTATCAGCTCACCGTTCAATTACTTGAGCAACTGAGTGGCTATGAACATGAAAAAGTAAGTCTTGGCGACACGGCGCTAGCCTTTGATCGGATGTTTACTCGACCAATTGAAATCCAAGCACGTGTGATTGCGATTGAGTATGATTTAATGGATGTCAATCGATCTGCAACAGTTGAAATGGGGCAATTTTTGTCTGCCCATAGCTATGACGATCGATTAGACCAAGTCATTCGTGAGATTAATGATAACCGAGGAAAGTGGAATCAAGGAAACAAACCGATCTCACCTGATCGCTTTCCCGATATATTACCAGATGTGCCTGCAAACGTAGAGGCAACAGGTGGATTTCAGACAGTGCAGATATTCTGGGCTTTTAACATCGAGGCTTTTTATGTGCAAGCCTATGAATTATTTGCTAGTGAAGTAAAAGGTTTTCTTCCTTCGCCGGAAACGCTTGTTTATCGAGGCTCGTTAAATGGGTTTAACTTTATCGGAGAAACAAATAAGACGTATTACTTTCGAGTCCGTGCAGTCAATTACCATGGGCGCGCTTCAAATTATTCAGCAGAAGTAGAGGCTTCAACTGCTCGAGTTGTAACCGATGATATTCTTTTTGGTCCCGAACTGGCTAGGAAATTAAGGGAGTTAAATAAAGAAGCTGATATCATTGGAAAGGATGGTATACAGTTTGAGCAAATTGCGAATGATGCATTAGAGCTTATTCAACAAAGAGCAAAGGACTATAGCGATCAGGAAATTGCAGACGTTTATTCCATTCTTACTGAAGAGCTTGAGAAACGAATTGACAGTGCTCAATTTGATCAAGAAGTTCGTCGCATTCATCAAGCAATTAAAGATGGTGAAGATGCCCTAGAAGAAAAAGAAACACAGCTTAAAGAAGAAATCAATCAATTGGGTGAAGAACTAACCTCAATTGAGAAGCATGTTACAACGGAGTTTGAGAAAGTGGATGGACGCCTATCTGCCACTCTGTCAAGAGGTGAGGTCGACGAATTACTGACAGATAAAGTTGACTACACAACGTACAATCAAAAAATGACAACGATAAATGCGTCTCTTGAGGGCATCGATTTCCTTGTAGGTGAAACGAGCGGACAAGTGGACCAATTGACTGGTGAAGTAACAGATTTACGAGATATTAGCTCAGAGTTAAGCTTAAGTGCTGAAGGGTTCTCTACATCGATTCGCCAGTTGCAAAGTGAAAAACGTCCCACCACAAACCTTGCTATCGGCACGTATAAGCCGTTCGTGCACTCGAATTGGACGAATGTCAACAACCAAGTTGTAAGGGTTTATGATGTATCGGATCGTGTTCTTGGAAAAGAAGTAACGATCTCTTGCAAAATAAAGATTAAGGATATAAAGGGCGGTAGTGAGGATTCCTCGAGGCTCACGCTACAGTGGTTTGAAAACAATCCAAACGCTTGGCATACAATCCAATCGATTACGAATTTAAGCGAAAATAGAGAGATTGAGGTTACTCAAACTAGACAAGTAAACGCAAATACAACAACTATACGCCTTCAATTAAGTGCGGATTTTATTGCATCAGGTACTGTTGAAATAGCAGAATTAATGGTTACAGAAGGTAAACGAGCGGCTGCGTGGTCGCCAGCATTTGAAGATCTAATAGATGCAGAATCATACTCTGAGAGGCAAACCTCACTTGACTCTACTTTAGAAGGTATTACTGGGAAAGTAGAGGAAACGACAAGTGATGTAGGAACACTCACACATACAGTGGGTCAGTTCAAACAAGACTTAGAAGGGTTTTCTACATCTATAGGTCAAGTTAGCAAAGATTTAGATGGTAAAGTAGACACTTCTATCTACGAACAACGCGAAACAGCTCTTAATGTTACATTAGACGAGATTACAGGAAAAGTGGAATCAACGAGTAGTGGTCTAGGAACATTGACAAATACAGTGAGTGAATTTAGACAGGATTTAAACGGGTTTTCGACGTCTGTGCGAGAATTGCAAGCACAAGAAATTGGAGGAGAAAACCTTTGGAATAACCCAAACGATTTTAGTTCACTACGTGCTTGGGAAGGCTCCTCGTTAACACTTAACAATCAAAATCAACAGATTAGTGCTTGGAATACTACCGAAGCGACAAGAGTTAGGTCCAGTGGAGGAAATACAGCTCTTAAAGCAGTGATGACAATTCTAAACGCTAACGAAAAAATACCAAACGTACCCTATACAATGTCTGTGTGGATTAGAAATAACGGAAACGCAGTAGTCAATGTCAATTCAAATCAAGGTGGAGTCGATATAGAGCCTAGTGGAGAAAGAAGAGTTTCTTATACTTGGATTGCTAATAGCACTAGCCATATTCAATTTCAGCTCCGTTCATCCGCTAATCTTGATGTTCATATTTGGCGGGGACAATTAGAAAGAGGGAACAAACTAACAGGTTGGAAGCAACCGGCTTCTTTCTTTGTAAATACTGAACGTTATAATCAGCGGCAAACTTCTTTAGATGCAACGTTGGAAGGTATCAGTGGCCGGGTTTCGTCAACTGAAAGTGGCTTAGGTTCCGTTACAACAAGAGTTGGGGAACTTGAGTTGACCGATACAAAATTTCAAACACGCGTTGGTACCATTGAAAAAGAGCAAGATAGTCAAGGGGGGCGTATTTCATCTGCTGAAACAGCCATTCAGCAAAACTCAACAGCTATCGGTCTTCGTGCAACGACGAGCACTGTTAACGGTATTAATGGTCGTTTGACAACTGCAGAAGGTACCATTCGAGTCATGTCTGATCAAATCGATCTACGCGTTAAAAGAGATGGCATCATTTCCGCAATTAATTTATCGCCTGAAAGAGTTAAAATTGATACGCAGTTACTACAAGTTGGTGATTTTACTAACTTAGTAGATAATGGTGACTTTGAAGATGATGTCATTGGTTCTACACCAGCAGGTTGGATCGGCGGTGGTGCAACAGTCTATAACATGAGAAGTTGGAGTATTGATAATGGCTCAACACAAACGATGGGCGCTAAGACTGGCAACACTGGAAACATTGATATCCAACAAGAGCGCCTTATTAAAGTAGTGGCAGGAGATAGCCTTTACGTTGAGTTCGAATCTCGTTTTCACAGTAGTTCAGCTGGAAGAAGACATGCTGGGATTGGGTTTCGCAGGTATGATGCGGGAAAAAATCATTTAGGCTGGACTCAAGTCGCTCAGGCTACTGGCGGTACAACACAATGGCGAAAACTTTCAGGAACATATACGGTTCCAGCAGGAACTGCTTATATACGAATTTGGGTCACAAATAACCGAAATGAATCAACCGATAATATCATGTATGCTGACAACATTGTTGTCAGAAGAATGACCAATACTCAGTTGCTTGTAAATGGTTCTATTACTGCCAATCATATGTCAGCAAATAGTATTACCGCTGCTAATGGTGCGCTTGCTAATGCGTCTATTACAAGAGCGAACTTGCAAAATGCAATTATCCAAAATGCACACATTCAAGATGGAACAATTACTAGTGCTAAGATAGCTAGTTTAGCAGCGGATAAGATTAGCGCAGGTACGGTTACTTCAATAAATATTCGTAGTGCTAATATTCAGGGAAGTACTATTATTTCTCATCAAGGCAATAGAAGTACATCGATAGAAGGTGGAGAACTTCAGGCACGTGGTCGATATACAAGAACATGGTTTGGGAATACAAATTCATCTTGGGTAAACCTTCAATTAAAAGATGGTTATTTTATGGCTCATAATGAGACAAGGCAGAGGAGACTGTATTATTCGGATTTTGGCATTTCAACTTATCTTGAAGGGTTTAACGATGAAGATTCGAATACCGAATACCACGGATCTGGTGTAATAGAATTCTTCTCTCATATGTACAACGGAGGAGAATGGGGCGCTGATAATGTCCGCGGTCTTACCGCATTTAGTAATAGGGGAAATATTGCATTAAAAACAAATACAAGAGATGTCATACTTGATGCAGATCGTGATGTGAAAGTTATAGCGAATCGAGGTACGATTGTTCTGCGACCGAGAGACGGCAACCGTTCAGGGAATAATCATTTTGTTTTTAATGTGAAAAATAACTCTAGCGCTAGCGATACAGATGGTTGGATTGCCTATGGCTCTCCACAGACGAATACGCCATATGCATCCGGACTACGCTTTAAGAAAACTCAATCAGGTAGACCGACTATATGGGCAACGAATGGTAACGGTGATTATAATTCAGGTGTCTTTGAAGCGGATTCTTTTATTGGTGATTTTGAAGCAAGGGAGTCAAGCTCCAATGCATATATGAAAGTAGATGGCTCTCTTCGAGTAACTGATCGCAGAGGTTATAACGGTGGTAATATAAGCTATCGTCCTATTCAAGTACAAGATGTAATTGCCAACTCTATTCGAGTAAATTTAGCTACAGGTGCAAATCGTGATTTGTATCTGGGTTGTTCAACAAATGAAGTTCGTGTTACAAATAATTCAATGTACAACAATAACAATATCGGGTATCGCCCAATTCGTGCCTCTAACTTTCACCAAGGTTCTTCTAGAACGTATAAAGATGATATTCAGAAGTTCAATGAAAGTGGACTTGATCATGTTAAACAACTAGATATAATGACCTTCTTGTTAAAGTCAGATCTAGAAGCAGAGGCTTTTCCTAAAAGAAGAGTTGGTATTATTGCGGAAGACAGTCCTAATGTTGTCACTAAGGATGGCATGGGTGTTGAGAATGATCGGATTGTTTACTACTCAGTACATGCCATCCAAGAACTCGATAAAAAAGTAGAAGACACCCTGGATCGAGTGTCTTTTTTAGAGATTGAAAATCAATTGTTAAAACGAGAAATACATGAATTAAAGGAGCGGTTGCTGTGATTAAGTTTATGAAGAAAGAATTGGATAAAGTAGCGAAGTTTCTACTAGATATAGAGCTTACGGGTGTTGAGAATATTCATAGGATGCGTGTTGTGAATCAGTTGAAAAAACAACATGAAGAAATGGTTTCTGAAGAAATTGAGTTGTTAAAAGCACATGCAGAATTAGATACAAATGGTGAGTTAGTTCGAACGGAAGCTGGTGGCTTTCAATTAAAAGACCAGGACGCGGCAATTGAATTTCGAACGCAGCAAGAAAAGCTATTAAATGAACAATTTGTTATGGCTGATTCTAATCTAAACCAAGCATTGGAAACATTGGAACACGTTGTTATGAATCTTGATAAAAAGCTATCTAATGAAGAGGCGGAAACACACTTTATGATTGCTGAGGCTTTTGAGGAAGCAAAACTGAATCAAAACAAACAAGGAGATGTTGAATAATGGGACAGGTAGAAAAATTAGATGTGCGTGTATCTGGTGTTGATTTCACCTATAATTTTGAGGAAGAGGTTGACGAAGTTCGTCTTCGCTTTAATGTAACGGATCCAACAGGTGATATTAACGCAAATGGTCGGGTAGTGGTATCAATGGATGAATATGTTCAAGATCCACGTTTGCTTGCTTTAGCCGACTTAGCACGAGTAAAACTAATTAAGCGTTTAGAACCGAAAGAAGAGTCGCAGACAGATTAAGTCAGGGGCTTTTTTATACTGCTAAGAAGGAGGGGTTGGCGAAGATGACTGAGCCATCTGCATATGATCTCCTCCGTAAATTAACCGAAGTTGAGATTGCACTTGCGAAAGTAACGCAACAATTAGAAAGTCAGACGAGTGTGTTAGAAGAAGTGCGTAAGGAACTTTCAATGACGAGAGAGAAAGCCGATGCTGCTGAAGAAAAAGCAGAAATTGCATATAGAAAAGCGAAGCAGGCACTAGGGGAGATCAAACAGACTCGAGAAGAAACCTTACGAACGCAAAACGAGCGGAAAGTAGATAGACGTTGGTTTATAGGAACGGTGTTGACGGTAGTAAGCTTAATTATGCCAATTATCATCACGTTCTATTTTCAATAAAAAAGCAATTTTAGACAGACAGGGCTTAGAGCCTTGTCTGTTTCTTTTTTTTGAATCTTTTTTTGCCTAATCCCGTATATAAAGTGAGTGGAGGCGATTCGATGGATTTTTTCATTAAACAGCGGGTTTTTTCATTTCGGGATCAGTTTACAGTGTTCAATAGGGAAAAAAAGCCCGTTTACAAAGTAGACGGGAAGTTTTTCTCTATTGGGGATCAGCTGGCGATTACGACTAGTGAAGGTGTGCCGGTGCTTCAAATTAAGCAGCATGTCTTTTCGCTTATGCCGCGTTATTCGATTGCGAATGATGAAAAAGAATTATGTGTTGTCTCTAAAAAGATGAGTTTCCTTCGTGCGCGCTATGAAATTGAACCACTTGGATGGACGATCGAGGGAAGTCTATTTGATCATCATTATGCGGTTAAAGATGGGACTACAACCATTATGACGGTTGAGAAAGAGTGGTTAAGTTGGGGTGATACATATCATTTGCATGTGGGTGAACCAAGGCATGAAACGATAAGTGTTGCGCTGATGATTGTGCTAGATATGGTCCATCATCAAAAAAGTAAAAACCAATCTGCCCCTTAACTAATAAAAAAACTGGATTACTGACGATTTGAATTATGAATGACCTCTAGCCGCGTTCTTCTTCTATAATAAAGAGGAAGGAGTGATGAGCATGCTTACTGTAAGGATGAATGAGCAAGCGGGTATAGTCGTGGAAGAAATGAATAAACCAGAACCTAAAGGCTTTGAGGTAAGAGTGAACGTCGTAATGTCGAGCTTAAATTTTGCTGATCTAAAAGTCGTTTCTGCAAGTAAGCCAGGTCAGTTAGGAATCGATCTTGTTGGGGTTGTTGACCAAGTAGGGGAACATGTAACGAAGGTACGTGTCGGTGATCGCGTTATAGCGTTTCCGAAGACGAGTGGTCATGCGGAGTATGCGATTGCCAATGAACAGTTAGTATACCGTATTCCAGCTACACTATCATGGGAGCAAGCTGCGGCATCGCCAATTGTTGTGTTTTTAAGCTATTTTCTTACTAAAGAGATTGTACCACTATCGCATGAGGATTCTATTATTGTACATGCGGCATCTGGCGGCGTCGGTACAACGCTTATTCAATTAGCAAAGCGTACAGGATTAAAAACGATTATTGGTACGGTTGGGTCTTTGGATAAAGCGGAAGCAGCTTACCGAGCGGGAGCTAGTCATGTGTGTACCTATCAGTCATTTAAGAATGATACATGGGCTATCACAGAAGGCAAAGGCGTCTCCGTTATCTTTGATAGTATTGCAGGGCATGTAACAGAGGATAGTTTACACGTGCTCGCTCATTTCGGGACGTTGATTCAGTTCGGGAATGCAAGTGGTCAAAAAAGTTATGTATCAAACGAAGATTTACATAAAAGCTGTCGTTCAATAAAAGGATTTAGTTTTGGAACCATGAGAGCGTTTAAACCTGATAGAGTAGAGAAAGCTGCGAGTAAAGTGCTAGATCTTCTTGCAGAAGGTACAGTAAAGACAGAGATTGATCGAGTCTTTTCCCTGACTGAAGCGAAGAATGCATATCGTTATTTTCAAACTCGTAAACACCAAGGAAAGATACTTCTTAAGATGAACCACTAAAAAAACAAGGCACCATAGAAGGATGCCTTGCTCTTATTCGTTGAGCGCTTTTTCTAGCGCATTAACGTTTTGGTACATTAAAGAAAAATAATCTTCCCCATTCTCTTTATCCTCTTCTGTTAGCGACTCTAAAGGATGGATGAGTAGGGCTTCCGCTTCTAAATGATCTTGGACGATCTCTGCTACTCGCGGTGTAATGTTTGGTTCAAAGAAGACGTAGGTGAGTCCAAGTTCTTGAGCTGCTTCAACGGTTTGGATTAATTCGGTTTGTGATGGTTCGCTTGTTGGTGAAATTCCTGCAATGCCAATTTGCTTCAAACCGTAGCGTTGCTGCCAATATCCGTAACCAGCGTGTGATACGATAAAGCTATCTCCCTGTGCAGTTTCAACTAGATCGATAAACGCTTCATCCAGTTCATGAAACTGAGCTTCTAGCGTTTGAAAGTTCTCATTAAAGTATTCTTCTTGCTCTGGTAAAAGCTCAGTTAATGTATCGCGAATGCTTTGAGCAATCTCAATGGATCGAATGGGATCTAACCATACGTGAGGATCTTGATCGCCATGGTGATGGTCATCATGATCATCAATTAGAATGAGAACAGTGTCGCTAGTTGAGATAATCGTATCTTCTTCATCATATTGGATCGCTTTTACTTGCAAGTTATCTTGATCTGCTGTTAGGGTGAATTCAGTGGTAGGCTCTTCTGATGCTTGTTCCCAGTCTTCGTCATCTGTACGTGTATACCAAACCCATTCACCGTCCTCTTCCACTGATAAAGTGAGTGAATCCCCACTGTGATAATGATCTTGAAGGCCATTTAGTTTAGTATCGCCTTCCTCAGCAATCGGAGATGCGTCCGTATGCTCACTGTGATCATGATCGCTATCAATTAAATGGGTTTGAGCACTTCCTTCTAAAACGTGTACAGATTGATTTTCTATAGCAGATAAAATGCTATCTGCAAAGGGCTCCAACTCTGCGCCATTGTAAATAAAGAGGTCTGCTTCTGCTACTTCAATCATTTCTTGTGGCGTTGGTTCATAGGTGTGTGCATCGGCTCCAGCAGGAACGATGTTTTCCACGTTTACAAAATCGCCGCCAATGGCTTTTGTCCAATCTTCATAAGGGAAAATCGATGTCTTTATATGCAATTGATCGCTATCTTCATCCGCTCCTTGATTACTATTGCAAGCAGCTACCATCACTAGTGCTACTAATCCAAGAGAGCGTAAATATGTTTTCTTCATTATATGCTCCTAACCGTAATAATTACGTTTTGTGTAACTTAAAGAATTATATCGCAATCATAATTATTTGTGAAGAGATAAGGCTAAATTCGGCCAAAGGGGGACAGTAAATGAATCGAATTATTGCCCATCGAGGGTTTTCTAGTCTTTATCCTGAAAACACGATGCGTGCGTTTGAAGAGGCCTTCAATAGTGGTTGTCGAATGATTGAATTGGATGTCCAATTAAGTTTGGACAATGTTCCAGTTGTTATACATGATGAGAAAGTAAACCGGGTAACAAATGGCAACGGTTTTGTACATACACTTACCCTTGCGGAATTACGAGAATTGAAAGTGATGGGAACAGAATCCATTCCAACGCTTAAAGAAGTGCTCAAACATTTTAAAGGGAAAGTTCAATTAATCATTGAACTGAAAAATCAAAAGCAGCTGGAAACAAAGATTGAAGAAAGAGTGTTAGCTGATATTATGGAAGTTGGAAGCTTGAAGGATGTGCAGGTAATTTCATTTGATCACGATTGTATTGACCGCCTGAAAAAAGTAGCACCACCTAAGCTGGAGGTTGGCTATATTCAGCGCAAGCCTACGAAAAGACTATTTAAACGAATGGAAAATCAACGTATTTCATCGGTGACGATGAACTATCTATTTTTCTCAAAGCGAGTGGTGAGAAAATGCCAAAGAGAAGGCTATCGACTCGTATTTTACAATGTAACAAAAGTAAAACAGATTCAAAGGTGTTTGCGCTATCCTCACGTTTATGTAACAGTGAAGGCGCTTAACAATTTGCCTCGTCTGTTTAAAGTAACGGACTAAAGGGTATATAGACAAAGATTATTATTGTGGAGGGTATTAACTTGAAAAAAATGACATGGTTGATCGTTGCACCTGCTAGTACACTGATGCTTGTAGCTTGTGGTGGTGACGAAACAGGTGGAGAAGAAAACAGTTCAACAGGAACAAATTCAAATGAAGAGGTTCAGCAAGGGGAATCCTTATCAGTTGAAGAGGTTTTAACAAATACCGAAGAAGCGATGAACAATGTAGATAGCTTTAGAACAGAAATGAGTATGACATACGATATTCGTATGTCAGCGGAAGAAGCAGATGAAACGATGGAATTTGCTGTTGATACAATAATGGACGCTATTTCTGAGCCACTTAGTTTTAAAATGAACACCATGATGACTGCTTCAGAGCTTGGGATGGATGTTAGCACGGATCAGTACTTCGAAGATGGCATCTTTTATATGGAAAATCCATTAGGTGAAGGCTGGTTAATGATGGATATTAGTGATGAGATGGAGTTAGAAGATGAGCTTCAAGTCGATTCACAAGAGCAAATTAATATGTTGAAAGACATGATGACACATATTGAGATGTCAGAGGAAGAGGATTCCTATGTTATTTCTATGGAAGGCGATAATGAAGACTTCCAACAGTTTATCCATTGGTTTATGGAAATGGGTGGCCAAAATGAAGCGGCTATCCCTCAAGAAGAATTAGATACGATGTTCGAGAATATGGAAGTCGAGAATATGACTTACAGCCTTGTTGTAGACAAAGATACATTCTATCAACAGTCAGTCGCTATGAGTGTTGATATGTTAATGGAGGAAGAAGGGGAAACGGCTAATTTTACGATGGACGTTGCTGGAACCTATTCCATGTACAATGAAATTGATTCAATTGATATACCGGATGAAGTCATTGAAAACAGTGTTGATATTGAAGAAATGTTCGGTGGGCTAGAGTTTGATGAAACAGAGGATGACATGTAAGGTCATTATGAGTGTCTAGTGAGCTATAGCTCACTAGACTTTTTTTTATTCTGCATCAGTCGAGCACGTGATAGTGACAGGAGAGTATTCACCAATGACTGTTTGTCCGTGAACAGATACACTACCTTCGTTCGTAAGATCTTTTTCTGTCATAATACCAAGTGCAATTGTGAATTGGTTTAATTTTACTGGTATATTAGTCTCCCGTCTTACTTCTTGCCCGTTTACATAAAAAAGGGCTTCGTCCCTCTGCCGATCGTATCGAATGGTAAATGTATTAAATTCATGAGGTTTAAAATGATCTGTTGCTTCTTTAAATAAGCAGAAGTATTTGGTTTTTCCAGTGTCAGGCACTGTCACACCAGGAAACGGTAAAATGCCATAAACCGATGCGTATTGATCGTCTGTTGCAAAGAAATCAAGTGCTGCACCTGTAGTGAAATCAAGCAAATTAAATGAAACATATCCATCGTATAGATCTCCAGGCTTCGTATCTTTTGTTCGTGCTTTTATCTCTACCTCAATTTCGATCTGTCCTTCTTCAGGAATTTCAACAGGTTCAGCTGAATAATACATATGCTTCGCATTGTCTAAAATCTGAATAGAGTCATGATGGTTGGATAGAGGAGCACGTACATAGAGTGTCCCGTTGCGCACAATGACAACAGCTTCAGGCTCTTGGTATTTCCAGAAAGAGCCGTCTGGTAATGGGAACCCACCTATTTTCCATGTATCCTCGCTGGATAAAATTGTATCAAAATTACCTAAAACCTTTTTCACACAGCATCACTCCTTCTCTAAATTAGCCCGTAAATCAATAACGATCCTATAATAACGATACCGGTTCGCGTGGTTGCTTTTAAGGATGCGCCCATTAATTGTCCGTAGACCGGGCTTTTGTTTGTTGGACCGAGTTTCCTATAGACACTAGCAAGCGGAATGGCAGCGAATAAGGCAACAATTGCGTACCAAGGTAAAACACGAATAACGCTTAAAAGTGGAATGGAGAGAAAAGCGAGTGCAGCCAAACTTTTTGAAAAGATGAGACCATCTTTTTCCCCCCACAAAACAACCAATGTTTTTTTGCCAGCCTCTTGATCTGCGCGCCAGTGGAGGAAATGGTGATTAAACAAAATAAGTGTCGTTAATAGCCCCACTGGTATCGAAAGAAGAAAGACTTCCAAAGGCAATGAACGGGTCATCACAAAATAACTTCCGGTTATTGGAAGTACACCGAAAGCAAGAAAAATGGCGATCTCACTATAGCCTTTGCCTCTATAACCGAATTTTAAAGGCGGTGCTACATAGAAGTAAGCAATGAGTCCACCAGCAATTGCAAACAGCAGTAATTCCCAACCTCGTAAAATAGCTAAAAGAAGTCCCGACACAAACGCAATTACGAACAAAGCCCAAGTGACAAATGTAAATTGACCTTCGCTCACTTTGCCATTCGCCAATAATCGAGAATTAGTCGAAATGGATTCTTCGGATTTTTCGGCTTGCGTATCAACACCATTGCGGAAGTCCCATAAATCATTAATCATATTTGAAAACAAATGAGCTGCTAAAGCGCCAATTAAAGTAAGTAAAAAGAAGAACAGATGAAAAATCCCATCCCAAGCATAAGCAGCAACCGATCCAATCATAACAGGTAAAATCATAACAGGAAGCACTTGAGCTCGAGCGGCTTTAAGCCAAAATGTAAGTGTTTGTATGTTGTTCACCTCCTGCCATTCACGGACAACTAAGCTGTCCAATGATGACTATACACGTTGCTATTTAAATGCACAATAAAAGACGCTTGTAGATTGGTGGTTTGGAAAAACTTACTGATGTGCTATGCTAGTAGAATAAGAAATCGCTTTAATTTCTTTGAAAGAAGGGAACGACTTGGAACATACTGATCTTGTTATTGAAAGAAAAAAGCTACCGTTCTTGTTGCGTATAGGAAAAGTGGTAATGGCCTTAATTGGTTTAACGGGGGTTGTAGCAGGGATTATGATGGCTGCAACACAAGAGGGAAGCATGATACAAGCTTTTTTAATTTTAATGGTATCGATTCTTAGCTTGGGAATTTCCTTGTTGCGAATTCAGACGGTAACCTGTCCTCATTGCCAAGCAACGTCGACGATTCATACGTTAACAGTTGATTTTGAATGCCGTCGTTGTTTAAAGCCTACTGCAATTAAATGGAAGAAGTAACAAAACCGGTGTTTGTAACCGGTTTTTCTTTTTTTAGCAACATTTTCTGTAAAAAACCCCTTTCTATTTATGCGTTTCTTCTTTATAATGTATCCATTAGCAACTAGTAAATACGAATATTATAGCTTACTCGTATAATAGCGGTAATAAGGTCCGCGAGTCTCTACCAGACTGCCATTTAACGGTCTGACTACGAGTGATCCATTTTTGCGCGCTTTTTACATCATGTAGAAGCCGAAAGATCACTCGGAGAAGTCCGTTTATCTTTCGGCTTTTTTCTATTTTAGGAGGATGAAAAATGAAGCAATTAAAGGAAGCAATTATGGAAAGAGGAACGGTTTTATCGACTGGTGTTTTAAAGGTGGATCAATTTCTTAATCACCAAGTTGACACTACATTAATGTCAGAAATCGGGTTGGAATTTGCACGATTATTTGAGAACGATCGCGTAACAAAAGTGATTACGATTGAATCATCAGGTATTGCGCCAAGTTTTATGTGTGCGCATCAGTTACACGTACCACTCATTTTTGCGCGTAAGAAAAAATCGTTAACAATGAATCAAGCAAATGTATACTCTAGCCGTGTTTATTCCTTTACAAAGCAAGAATATTCCGAAGTGACGGTTTCAAAAGAGTTGATTGAAAAAGGAGACCGAGTCCTGTTAATTGATGATTTCTTAGCGAATGGGGAAGCGGCATCTGGTTTAGTGAGTATCGTTGAACAAGCAGGTGCAACCGTTGCAGGCGTAGGGATTGTTATTGAGAAATCATTTCAAGATGGTCGTAAAAAGCTTGAAGAAAGAGGTTTGCGAATTGAATCACTTGCAAGAATTGCTTCTCTAGATGGTTCAACAGTAACATTCATTGATGAAACTGCTTTAGTAAACAACTAACGAAGGGTGGGATGTTTTGTGAACCAGGTACATTATCCGTTATTTAAGAGGCAGGATGTTGATGCGTTCTTTGCACTCTTTCAAAATAATTTGGCAAATTTTGTTGTAATCACCGTCTCTTTGCTGGCGATGGGCTTCTCAACAGACCTCGTCTTTGGGAGGATTATTCCAGGTGTCGCGGTAGCTGTGATTGTAGGAAATCTATACTATGCGCATATGGCGAAGCGTTTAGCGCAAAAAGAGAATCGGAGTGACGTTACAGCGCTCTCTTATGGTGTATCCACACCGGTTATGTTTGTATTTTTGTTTGGGGTGACGGCACCCGCACTCGCGTTAACGAACGACCATGAACTGGCTTGGAAAATTGCGGTTGCTGCTGCTTTCTTATCAGGACTTGTAGAAGCACTTGTTGCTTTCTTTGGGAACTGGGTGCGAAAACATACTCCCCGACCAGCGCTTTTAGGTGCTTTGGCAGGGGTAGCATTTACGTTTGTTGCCGGTGAAATGTTGTTTTCGGTTTTTGAAATTCCAATTATTGGACTTGTGGCCATGGCAGTGATTTTAGTTGGTTTTGTTGCAAAAGTAGGTCTTCCATTTAATATTCCTGCTTCTTTATTAGCAATCATTGTTGGTGTTGTATTAGCTTTTGTACTTGGCTATCAAACCAGTAGTGATTTAACAACAGCACTAAGCAATGTTGGTTTTTACCCTTTCTTGCCTACCCTTGCGGCTTTTGAAGGGATGAGTTATTTGTTTGGTGCACTTATTGGTCTTTTAGGGATTTTAATTCCTATTACGATTTATAATGCGATTGAAACAATGAATAATGTCGATGCAATGTCAGCTGCTGGAGATTCGTATGATGTGAGAGAATGCCAGGCAGTGGACGGAATTGGTGCGATGCTAGGTGCTTGTTTTGGTGGGATGTTCCCAACCACCGTTTACATTGCGACAGTTGGAGCGAAACAGCTTGGAGCTGGGCGTGGTTATAGTATTCTAAATGCAAGTATCTTTGCGTTAGCCTCGATCACAGGATTAATTGGTGCATTTTCCGCTTTAATTCCAATGGCGGCAGTTGCCCCGATTCTCGTATTTGTAGGAATGTCTATGATTGGAAGTACATTTGCTAACAATGCCCGTCGCTACTATCCAGCGATTGCTTTAGCGATGCTTCCTTATATTGCAAATTATATGATGACACGCTTTAATAATGGTGCGCCAGAGGTTGTCGCTGGTATATCGGAAGGAATTGTCCCTCTTGGACAAGGTGCAATGTTCACAGCTATTATTCTCGGTGCCATTACAGTCTTTTTAATTGATAAAGATTTTTATAAGGCAAGTATTTTCTCTCTTATTGGAGCATTACTCTCATTCTTTGGCTTTATGCACGCCCCGTCGCTCGCGCTAAACGCGGCATTTGACTATACGGTGGGGTATGTGATCATCGCATTATTCTTTGTATATACAGGCTATCGTGAAGCAAAGAATACCGATGTTTCGCACGAGAGTGAAAAAGTAGAAAAAGTGGCTTAATAAGCAAACCCTCATAAAAAACAAACCCAGTGACAAAGTCAACTGGGTTTGTTTTGATTAGTGAAATCCTTATTAGCTAGTAATGTTTCGATGGTAACGATGAGAAAAGCTAGTGCAGCTTGAGTAATAATAGGAATGGTAATGGTTGTAGAAATTTTTTCTAAAACATGTACGAGCGGGAACACGAAAATAAATTGAATTGTAATTTCTGCTGTTTTCTGAAGCGGGTAACCGCTTATTTTCGGAACAATCGTGTTGATCATTCCTTTCGTTATGACCTCAATGAAAAAGCTACCAAACACAAACAATAGTACAAACCAAGCTAAAGCCCAAAGCGAATCATATTCTATTCCAAGTAAGTAAAACAGGCTGATTATGCCAAAGTAGTAGACAGCAAAGAAAAACCCAAATACAACAGATAAAAGTAAGCTAATACCTATGATGATGCTAAGGGATGGTTTTCGCATGGTTTATACCTTCTTCATTTACACGGATTCAGTTGCGCGTAGTTCGTTCGTAATTTCAATGGAACGGCTTGAAATAGTAGATGCACTTACATTGTATTTCTCAGCCAAAGCCTTCTGTGTTACGGAAAGAGGTGCGAATTCTTGCAGTGCGTATTCCATTGCAGCTGCGAAAGCTTCAGGCTTCCGTATATTCACTTTTTTCGCTGTTGTAAAAGCATACCATTTCTCTAAAGCCAACTGCTCAATCTCCGGAGAGTGTTGGTCTTTTTTTAATCCCTCTAGCAGAATCGTAGCCGTTTCTTTTACTTGTTCAGAAGACCACTGAAAGTCATCTGCACTTTTCACAACAGCTTCATTCTCTGCTAATAAAGAAGAAAGTAGCTGCGGCCACTTCGCTGTAAAATGATCGTCACTTCCGTTAGATTGGAAAACGTCAATTTTTTGCTTAATATCGGCTGTTTTCACTGGACGGTTACTAATAACCGGACCGATGAAAGTCATACTCGTTTCACCTTTGGCAGGGAATCCAATAATGGTGGAGCCTGGTTCTACCGTTTCGTTATGCTCAGAAGGGATCAGGTGGGTGAGTGTTTCACCGGTAAACAAGTTGCGGCTTTCGCACTCTGTTTCATTCGTTAGGGCTAGTACCTCAAGTACTGCTGGTTTTGTTTCTTTCCACGTCTCAATAATTTGCGCTGTTTGCGGGCGCTTAATTTTTCTTATTTTTGTTTCAAGAAACGTATCATAAATGGTCTGTCCATTATCTTGTATCGGTCTATGGAAAATGAGCCAAACGAGTAACATACTAGATAACGTTTCCGTTACGTTCTCTTCTACGTCTGGATACACATGATGATAGCTCTGTACCCAATTTGTCAGCTCTTTTTGATATCTTGTGAAAGCTGTATAAAGCATTTCCGTTTCTAATTGATGAAGCTCTTGTGTGACGATTGCTTTCGATTCATTTTTTTGCATACAACATTTTTTATATTTCTTTCCACTGCCACAAAGACAAGGATCGTTTCTTTTTAACATACATGTTCCTCCTTACGTCAACTTAACTAGTTTAACAGATTTTACTGATAAAAACAGGGGTTTACCACCGACATTTTTTTGATTGTTCACCTCGGCGATGGATAAGAAGCTATTTCGTCAACGGAGTGGATAGACACAGTTGACCGAACTAAAGGGACAAGGTCTGAAAAATTACCTTTTGACAGATTTCCTTTTGTGTGCTAAATTAATTGAATACTCATACATAAGAAAACACTCTTTATATTGAGAAGTGGAGGGACTGGCCCGACGAAGCTTCAGCAACCTTTCTTTTAGGAAAAGGTGCTAATTCCAGCAAAGGAAACTTTGGAAGATAAGGGGGATGCGGTGATGTCGCATAAACCCTTTTCATTCGAAAAGGGTTTTTTTCAATTTCATAATCAAAACGAATCGGTGTAGCGTTCCGCTGCTTAAAAGGGGAACTTGGTGTAAATCCAAGACGGTCCCGCCACTGTGACGTACAATTGTACGAAGTCAGATTGCCTGCCGAATCGTTCTGCTTAGCTCTACGCGGATCTAGAGAGGAGTGGAAATGTTGCCTTTAAAACTAGCTGTCTTGTCACTAGTGACTTTTTGGTAGATTTCCTATCCCTTTCTCTTGAAAGGGATTTTTTTATGATGAGTACAACTTTTTGAGGAGGCAAAAGAATGAGTAGCGTGAGAAGTTCAAGTTTAGGTTTTCCAAGAATTGGGGAACAACGAGAGTGGAAAAAAAATCTTGAAGCTTATTGGAACCAAAAAATATCAAAAGAGGAATATGGAACGAAGCAAAAAGCGTTGCGCCTTGCAAATGTACAAAAGCAAAAAGATGCTGGACTTGATTTAATTCCTGTAGGCGATTTTACCCACTACGATCATGTGTTAGATACGGCGGTTGCGTTTGGATTGGTACCTGATCGTTTTTCATACGATGGTGGAGAAGTTGATTTAGATACGTATTTTGCAATTGCGCGAGGAAATGATAACGCCGTTGCAGCCGAAATGACAAAGTGGTTTGATACAAATTATCATTATATTGTTCCAGAGCTAAATGGTAGGGAGCCAGAATTAGTTCATAATCGTTGGTTAACGCTCATTGAGGAAGCAAAGAAAGAACTCCATATTGTTGGGAAGCCTGTATTGTTAGGCCCTGTTACGTTTGTGAAACTGTCAAAACAGTATGGCAATCGTTCGTTTGTCGATCATGTCAGAAGCTTATTGCCACTTTATACTACGGTATTAAACGAGCTTGCAGACGCTGGTGTGGAATGGATTCAAGTAGATGAGCCCATTCTAGTTGGAGATGTATCAGAGGAAGAATGGTCCATTATTGAAGAAGCTTATGATTGGTTCGCAAAGTCTGCTCCTAATGCAAAGATATTACTACAAACTTATTTTGAAGGAATTGATTCGTTAGATCGTGCGACAAAGCTAGCTGTTGCTGGTCTCGGGTTAGATTTTGTTTACAGTAATAATTTGGAGCAATTAAAGGGAAATGGCTTTCCGAAAGACAAGACATTAGCTGCAGGGTTAATTGATGGCCGTAACATTTGGCGTACTGACCTGACAGAGACCCATTCAATTGTGGAAGAGATTTTAACTGTTGTTTCCAAAGAGCAGTTAATTGTTCAGCCATCATGCAGTCTTTTACATGTTCCAGTTACGTTAAAGCATGAACAAAAGCTTGCTAGTGACTTGAAAGCGGCACTCTCTTTCGCGGAAGAGAAATTAACGGAATTAGATCATGTCAAAAGTGTCGTGAATAAGCAACAAGGACCTGAACGTTTACAAGCTGGAAAAGAGGCAATTGAAGCGTTAAATCAATCTGCAAGTCGTACAAACAAAGAAGTTCGAGAAGCACTAGAGCGGAGTAAGAAAGAAGATTCAAAACGAAAGGTTCCAGCAGATAAACGGATGGAGCTTCAGCAAGAAGTGTTCAAATTTCCTAGCTTGCCAACAACGACAATTGGCAGCTTTCCTCAATCCCCTGAAGTGCGTAAAACGAGGCTACAGTGGAGACGAGGAGAAATTTCAAACGAAGCGTATGAAACGTTTATTAACGCAGAAATTAAACGCTGGATTGACATTCAAGAGGAAATTGATTTAGACGTACTCGTTCATGGAGAATTCGAGCGTACCGACATGGTTGAGTTTTTTGGTGAAAAGCTTGGTGGATTTGAATTTACATCAAACGGGTGGGTGCAGTCGTACGGATCACGTTGTGTGAAACCACCGATTATTTTCGGTGATGTCTACTTCCAAGAGGCTATGACAGTAAAAGAAACCCTTTACGCTCAATCCTTGACAGAGAAACCGGTAAAAGGGATGCTAACGGGTCCTGTAACGATTTACAATTGGTCATTCCCACGTACGGACTTGAAACCAGGCGATGTTGTAAATCAAATTGCATTAGCTCTTGAAAAGGAAGTGCTTGCCTTAGAAAGTGCTGGTATTACAGTTATTCAAGTAGATGAACCAGCATTAAGAGAGGGATTGCCGTTAAAAAGAAGGAATTGGACAGATTACTTAAATCAATCTGTTGTAGCGTTTCAGCTATCAGTAAAGACGGTTCAACCACAGACGCAAATTCATACCCATATGTGTTATTCGGATTTCCAAGATATTATTCAAGCGATTGATGGATTAGATGCAGATGTCATCTCAATTGAAATGTCTCGAAGTCACGGAGAATTAATTACTGCGTTTGAAGATTACACGTATAGCAAAGGCATTGGTTTAGGCGTATACGATATCCATAGTCCAAGAGTTCCAACAGAGGAAGAAATGGAAACAAGTATTAACCGAGCCCTTCAGGTGCTGGATCAGCGAATCTTTTGGGTAAATCCAGACTGTGGTTTGAAAACGAGAAAAGAACCAGAAACAGTAGAGGCGCTAAAAGCGATGGTAAAAGCTGCGAAGAACAAGCGTAAGGAACTAGTCGTGAAATAAGAAGGATCTCTATATTGGAAAAAGAGGGCTGAGTCGATTGACTCAGCCCCTTTCTTATAAACTGATTTCATTATGTTTATCATCCCAAACAGTTTGAACGTAGTTTGTTTTTACACTACCTTTGCTAAATTGTCTATGCTTTCTCCAAGTAATTATGCATTTAAATTAGTTGAATCGGTTGGTTTATCTCTGTTGCTAGCGCTTCTCGCTCCTTCAATTCCGAGGAAGACACACATGACGAAAAGGATAAAGCAAATGACCGATAGCAAATAGTTTTGCGCCATAAAGTTCGAGTAAAGCATGACAAGAAGAGCACTTGTTGTAACGATAAACATGAATATCATTGGAATGATAACGAACAATGCTTTTGATTTTGTTTTAACAAGCCACATCGTAACGGCTAAGAGTGCTAACGCACCAAGCATTTGATTGGCTGCTCCGAATAAAGGCCAAACGGTTTGCCATGTTCCTGATAAAGCAAGGGCCGTTGCGCCAATTAAACCAGCCACCGTAGCGAAATGTTTGTTTGTTAACAGTTTTACATGAATGCTCTCACCAAGCTCCGATACGGTATAGCGCATTAAGCGTGTGGCGGAGTCTAAAGTAGTCATAAGAAAGGCCGAGGCAGCTAAAGCTGTAAATGTAATACCAGCTTGAACAGGCAGTCCCCACGTACTCATGAATTCACCAATTCCTAATGAAAAAACGCTGATCGGATCATTGTACTGCGCCATCAATGCTGAAAATTCGCCCATTGTTAAGTAGGCAACGGAACCGATCGCAATAATGGCAACAAATGCTTCAAGTAGCATCGACCCGTATGTGACAAAGCGTCCATTTTTTTCGTTGTCCAATTGCTTAGAGGTCGTTCCAGATGACACTAATGAATGGAATCCAGAAATCGCCCCACAAGCAATGGTAATAAATAAAATAGGAAAAAGAAAGCCTAGTTCACTGTTATAAAAACCAGTAAAAGCTGGCATTTGGATAGTTGGTCTTGCAATCAAGAGCCCTAAAAAGGCACCACCAATTAGAAAGTACAGCATAAATGAGTTCAAGTAGTCTCTTGGTTGAAGCAGCAACCATACAGGTAATACAGATGCAAAATACGCGTAAATAATTAAAATAAATGACCATGCCGTCGCGCTTAGCTCAATCGGGAAATTGAGACCAAACCAAATGGAGCCGACCATTGCAATTGAACCAAGGATGGTTGCGAGAACAAGATTCATTCGTACTTGGTTAACAAGTAAGCCAAAAACCATTGCTACTGCAATAAATAAAAGTGATGCTGTTGCTGCGCCAGGAAAGGATACAAATGTATTGGCAACTAATATGACAAACACGCCGATAATTAAAATTAACGTAGCTATTGCAAAGGATAAGAACATTAGCTGTCCCCGTCGACCCATATACTCCTTAATCACTTCTCCAATTGATTTCGCTTTGTGACGAACTGACGCTTGTAATGAAGCATAATCGTGTGTGCCGCCAACAAAAATACTCCCAACTATGATCCAGATAACGGCAGGTAGCCAGCCAAATACAATCGCTGCAATTGGACCAGTGATAGGACCCCCACCAGCAATGGTCGTAAAGTGGTGACCAATAAGAACCGGTGTCTTCGTTGGAATGTATTCCTTCCCATCATAAAGTGTGTGCGCAGGCGTTTGTCTGCTACTGTCTATCTTAAGTCGCCTCTCTAAGTATTTTCCGTATGTGAAATAGGCAACAATTAGCACACCACCACAAAGTAGCATCAATGTAACAAAATTCATTCTAAAACCCCACCTTCTAATTCTCCGTTATTGACTCAATAAATGATTTAATAAACGGGTAGCCTTTCTTATTCATCGTGACTCTCTGATCAGGTAGTGAAAGAACCGCCAGATAGCGTTCGTACCAACCCGATTTTCCCCATTGAATAAATGAAACTTTTCTAGTCTTTTTTGCTTTTCTCTCTACTATAGGATCAGGTGAGTTGGCCGTTAAGAATATGCCGATATAAATGGATGACATATGGCTTGTGCGCTTGCTTTTATGTTGACGTATATACTGATCTAATTCTTGTTTGAATTGTTCGAATTCTTCGATCGAAGCTGTCTTTGCTTCATACAAGAAGATGTGTTGATTATTTTCAACACTCCATACGGTTACATTCTTTGTGAACATATACCGGTCATCACGACGGTAATAGTGCGCACTGAACCGAAGTGGAAGGCTTTCCAGCTTGTCATTTCCGTATACGTCAAATTGATGCTTAAGCGCGTTCTCTAGTTGATTGATAAACCGTTCCGCCTTCGTAATTGACACCTCCTCTTAAAACTTGATTATAAGTGAATGCTTCTAATTATAAGGACGTTCACTTAAAAGTTCAATACTTTCTGTTAATTTAATTTCCACAAACGAACGTTTTAAAAAACGATAGGAGGGAACAAACACCAAAAAGAGAGTTGAAAGGAGTCAAAGAATGAAGCTGTATGTGAACGGCAAATGGATTGGTGAAGAATTGGAACAGCTTGATATTACAAACCCCGCAAACGGAGATGTGGTGGATCAAGTACCAAAAGGTGGGGAAAAAGAAGCTGCGCTTGCTGTAGATGCTGCTGCAAATGCGTTTAAATCATGGTCAACACTGTCAACGTATGAGCGCTGTGAAAAGTTGGAGTTATGGCATCATTATATTCATGAGCAAACGGAAGAACTGGCAGAACTCATGACCCTAGAACAGGGAAAAGCAATTAAAGAGGCTCGCGGTGAAATTGGTTATGCAAATTCCTTCATCAAGTGGTATGCAGAAGAAGGGAAGCGAAATTATGGTGAGACCATCCCTGCATCAACGAGTGATAAACGACTCTTTGCGATTAAACAACCAGTTGGCGTTGTCGCAGCAATCACACCGTGGAATTTTCCAGCGGCGATGATTACACGGAAAATTGCTCCGGCATTAGCAGTAGGCTGTACAGCTGTTATTAAGCCAGCATCACAGACCCCGTTAACTGCTTTGAAGCTAGCAGAACTAGCAGAAAAAGCAGGCATTCCAGCGGGTGTCATCAATGTTGTTGTTGGCTCTTCTAGTGACATCTCTAAAGTGTGGCAGGAAGATAAACGTGTCCGTAAATTAACGTTTACTGGTTCAACCGAAGTTGGGAAAAAGCTAATGAAAGACGCAGCAGAGACAATGAAAAAAGTGTCATTAGAATTAGGTGGTCATGCTCCTGTTATCGTCTTCAAAGATGCGGACCTAGATCGTGCTGTTGAAGATACGGTTGCATCAAAATTTAGAAATGGTGGACAGACGTGTGTCTGCGCCAATCGCATTTACGTAGAAGAGTCTATTGCGGAGACATTTACAGCAAAATTGAAAGATGCAGTTCAGAAGCTCACAGTAGGCGATGGGTTAAATGAAGAAACAGATATAGGTCCGTTAATTGATCAAGATGCGGTCGACAAAGTATTGTCTCATATTGCGGATGCGAAAGAAAAAGGAGCAACGGTCGTTACAGGCGGGAAGAACACAGACGGTCTTTTTATGGAACCGACTGTATTAACAAATGTAACGGATGAAATGGCCTGTATGGTAGAAGAAACATTTGGACCAGTTGCGCCAATCGCTACATTTAAAGAAGAAGAGGAAGCAATTGAGCGAGCAAATGATTCCATTTATGGCCTAGCTGCCTATGTATTTACGAAAGATATTAATCAAGCATTTCGTGTCACAGAAGCTTTGGAATACGGTATTGTTGGATTAAACGATGGTGGTCCTTCCGCTGCTCAAGCGCCATTTGGCGGATTCAAACAGAGTGGGATAGGTCGCGAAGGTGGTAAGCAAGGAATGGAAGAGTATCTTGAAACGAAGTATGTGTCGTTTAAGTTGTAAGAGAGAAAGCCTTGGTTTGTCATTACCAAGGTTTTTTTATTTTCTATTGAACTATTTTTTATCATAGTGTACTATTTAAGTAGAACACCGATACAAAAAGTGGAGGGGACAACTATGGCTGACTTTCCTTTGCAAGTAAAAGGATTAAACAAATCATTTGGGAAAGCTCATATTATTAAAGAGATGAGCTTTCAGTTACAACGAGGACAAATTTATGGTTTCTTAGGACCAAATGGATCTGGAAAGACAACAACGATTCGAATGATCGTATCGTTAATCAAACCAAATTCAGGCGATGTTCTCATTGAAGGGAAGAGTATTCAAACGGATCGAAAAGCGGCTTTAGCTAAAATAGGCGCGATTGTGGAAGATCCAGATTTGTATGGCTATTTAACAGGTCAACAAAATCTTGAGCATTTCGCTAGGTTAAGCAATGAACCCATTTCAAAGGAGCGTATTCAAGAAGTCGTTGCTCTTGTTGAACTTCAAGATGCGATGAAGAAAAAAGTAAAAAATTATTCTCTCGGTATGAAACAACGATTAGGAATTGCGGTTTCACTTTTACATAAGCCTTCGGTTCTTATTTTAGATGAACCAACAAATGGTTTAGATCCTAAAGGCATACGTGATTTGCGCTTCTATCTGCAAAGGTTAGCAAAGGAAGATGGTGTAACCTTACTCGTATCAAGCCATCAGCTGAATGAAATTGAAATGTTATGTGATCGAGCCATCGTCATTAAAAAAGGCGAAGTCGTTGATGAAATTTCGATGAACGAAAGTCAAACAATAGAAAAAACATTAACAGTCAAAATAGAAGCAAAGCCTGTAAAGAAGGCCCTTGAACAGTTAGCACCATTTGGGTTTGTTAAACAAAATGGAGAGACACTTGAGCTTGAAAAACAATCCTATGAGGATATACCAGCAATCATTACTGCATTAGTAAAAGAGCAAATTGAAGTGTTTGGTGTAACGTATCAAAACCGTCTAGAGGACGCATACTTTACGCTTACAGAAGAACAGGAAGAAGGTGTATCTTAATGGGCATTATCTATAATGAATGGTTAAAATCTTGGTATGGTCGCAAAATATGGTTATTTGCTCTTATTATGCTTCTTTTTATTGGTGGTGCTGTAGCGCTCTTCCTATTCACTCAATCACAAATGGATTCTGCAATGACAGCAAATGAGTTTGCTGAAATAAGTGTGTACGCGTTTCCGACTTTTGTAATGTTGTTTGGTGTTGTTCTTATTGCAGGGGCGATTGCCGGAGAATTTTCAAGTGGAACAATTAAACAATTGCTAATTCGTCCAGCTTCTCGTCACAATATATTGTTTGGAAAATGGTTTGGTAACTTGCTTCTAGCAACGTTTATGTATTTTGCCATCGTCCTGCTAGTGATTATCATTGGCTTACTCGTGTTTGACCCGGGCAGTGGTTCAGTTGGAGAGACGTTTAAAACGACACTTGAAATGGCTATTTATCAGCTACCAACGCTTGTTTTCTACATGGCATTTGCTACATTAATTGCCGTCTTAACTAAGAGCACAGCGTTAACGATTATTATCACGTTTGCACCGATGTTTTTTAGTAGCATCATTCAATTATTCATTCATCAGTATGAGTGGTCGAAATGGATTGTCATTTCCCATATAGATGTATTTAGTAATTATTATTCAAATGAGATGATCTTTATGGAGCCACCATTCGAAAGCATGTGGGGATCATTAGCGTTTTTAGGCGCTCATATTGTTGTCATTCTTATTGCGGCTCATCTTGTATTTAAAAAAAGAGATGTGCTTTAATAAAACAGTCAGGCGTTTACTTCGCCTGGCTTATTGCTTTAGAAAGGGGGCTGTGGCATTTGTCTATTCAATTTGATCCGAACAAAGCCATTTACGCCCAAATTGTCGATTCCTTTTATCAACAAATTTGTAGCGCAGAGTTAATGCCAGGAGAAAAATTACCATCTGTTCGTGAGACGGCGCAAACGTTAAAAGTGAATCCGAATACAGTATCCCGAGCGTATCAAGAGATGGATCGTGACCAGGTGACCTACTCTAAGCGGGGACAAGGAACGTTCGTAACGGAAGATCTTGCGATTATTCGAACGCTAAAAGAAGCGTTAGCGAAAAAACAATTAACAGAACTAGTCCACTATATGCGGAAATTAGGTTATACCGATGAAACCATGATTGAGGCACTTACGAAAATAGTAAAGGAGGTGTAAAGGATGTATTCGTTTGAAGTGAAAGGTATACACAAAAACTATGGACGGAAACAAGTATTTACGAATGTATCCTGCCGATTTGATCAAAATCGATTTATCGTGTTGCTAGGATCGAATGGTTCAGGAAAGTCTACGCTACTGAAACTTTGTGCCGGGTTGGCACCTTTCTCTAAAGGAGAAATTCGTCTTGGAGACGCCAGTAGTCGTATTGACCGAGCGCAGAATGCAAGCTATGTAGCAGAAGGAGTTGGCTATCCAGCTTATCAAACTGCAGGAACGATCCTTACTCAACAAAAAAAATTGTATCCTGAATTCAATCAAGAGCAAGCGCTACATTATTGTCATGAAGTGAGCGTGCCGACACAAGTAAAGTGGGGTTCACTATCAACAGGTCAGCGCCACTTACTCGCACTAATTGTCGCAATCTCTACACAAAAACCATTTTTATTTATCGATGAATTGTTAGCGAATTTGGATACGACAAAAAAAGAAGCCATGCAGCGAATTTTAACAGACTTTCTATTGGACAATAATCGGACGATTGTAATGGCTACTCATGCGTATGAAGACGTCGAAATGCTCGCCGATGGTGCAATGTTTATCAAAGAAGATGAAGTGACAACGATACCAGATTTAGAAGGATGGCGACAGGAACATGGCGCCTCGCTCCATGATTTATTCGCAAGGGTGGGAAGAGCATGAAGGAGTTTGTTTTTTTTCTAAAGAGAGATATACGCCTGCTAGTACCTATTAATGTCATTATTGCGATACTGTTTACCATTATGCTCGTCATTGCGGGTATTATTCGTATGCGTCTCGCTGAACCGTTTCAATTGCCTGGTGTAACGGCAGTAACCGTATTGTTGTTTCTTTACCTTGTATTTGCGACATTTTTCATTATTATTGAATCGGTTTGGCGAGAATGGCGCTTAGGAATACAACATCATTGGTATCTTGCTCCAGGTGCTATCTTACTAAAGCTTCTTGCTAAAATAACAGCAAACTTCATATGGTTATTTGTCCAATGTATCTTCGTTGCCCTTTTCATGCTAGTGTTTATTTATTTTGCTGCGGAAAGTCACATTTTACAAACTGTTTTTCAGGAAAGTCGTCTTTTACTAAATTACCCGCTCCAACTAATTTGGTTCACTTTAATAGCTCCGGTTTTAGGCATCATTATGATTCTTTTACCTGTTTATCTTTTTTTAGGAATAAAAACATGGGTGAAGTATGGAGTGCTATTTATTTATGGATTTTTATTTGTCGTTGTCTATCCGTATGTTGCGCTTAAGATCGAGAATCATACTGAACCAGAGAGTGGAATTTTCTTTTTTGTTGAGCTGACGAGCAATGAACAAATGGTAATGGACACAGGGTTACTCTTTATTCTTCTTTTTTGCACGACTTATTTCCTGAAGAAGAGAATTGAGCTTTAAGCATTTGAATGTTTAGGCTCTTACCGATAGAATAGAAAGATCTGATGGAGAAAGTGAAGTGTAGCAGGAAATGAAGTTTAGAAAAGAAGAAGCAATTGTATTGCTTGAACAGCTTGTACAGATTCCAAGCCCTTCTGGATTTACAGAGCAAGCGATGACATTTGTTGAACGATTTTTGGAAGCGAACAAGATTACTTATACGAAGCTACGCAAAGGCGCCATTGTTGCAACGATAGCAGGGGAAAGTGAAGAGAAACAACGGATGCTAACCGCACACTTAGATACACTTGGAGCGATTGTGAAAGAATTAAAACCAAATGGTCGCTTGAAAATTGATTTGATTGGTGGTTTTGCATATCAATCCATTGAGGGAGAATACGTCACTATTCATAAAAGCGACGGCAGCATCGCGACAGGTACGGTCGTGGTGCATCAATCCTCTGTCCATGTATATAAAGAAGCACGAACGATTGAACGAAATCAACAAACGATGGAAGTTCGAGTGGATGAACAGGTTCATACGATTGACGACCTTCGTCAACTTGGATTGGATGTTGGTGATTTTATTAGCTTCTCGCCACGATTTGAAAGGACGTCTTCTGGTTTTATTAAATCGAGACATTTAGACGATAAAGCAAGCGTTAGTTTATTATTAACGCTCCTAAAAGAAGTGAAAACGGAGCAGGTAACGCTTCCTTATACCACTCATTTTCTCTTTTCCAATAATGAAGAGATTGGGTATGGGGGAAATGCAGGCATTCCGGATAATGTTGTCGAATATGTGGCAGTTGACATGGGGGCGATTGGAGACGGGCAACAGTCAGACGAATATACTGCATCCATTTGTGTAAAAGATTCTAGTGGTCCGTATCATTACGGACTGCGTAATCACTTTGTTCAGTTATGTCAAAACCACCAGATTCCGTATAAGCTAGACATATATCCATACTATGGCTCTGATGCATCTGCAGCAATTCGCTCAGGACATGATATTGTTCACGGTCTCATTGGACCGGGTATTGAAGGTTCACACTCAATGGAGCGAACTCATGAACGCTCTCTAGAAGCGACATATCATCTGTTACACGCATACGTTACATCAAACATGTATAAGTAAAAAAGCTGCCTTCTACAGGCAGCTTTTCTTTATGAACGTACATCCGACGTTTGTTTTGTGTAGGCGCGCAACATCCATGCATGCTTTTCAATGGATTCTTTTAAACCAATTAGCATATCCTCCGTCGCATCGTCTTCAAGTGAGCCACATACGTCAATACCAGCTTTTAGCTCATCAGCAATTTTCTCATAATCTCTTACTAGGTCAGCGACCATTTCGTCTGCGCTAATTTGCTTCGTTGCTTCATCAATAGATGTTAGTTTTAAATATTCTTCCATTGTGGCAACAGGTTGTCCTTTTATCGCTAATAAACGCTCAGCTAGTTCATCAACGGTTTCACCTGCTTCATTGTAAAGCTCTTCAAATTTCTCATGTAGGGTGAAAAAGTGAGGTCCTTTTACGTACCAATGATAATTGTGGAGTTTTACATAAAGAACACTCCAGTTCGCTACTTGCTTATTTAAGACTGCTTGAATTTTTTCATGTGCCATGATTTCTTCCTCCTTGCAAACGTTGTGTACAAATACTATACCCGTTCACCCCATTTTTAAACAGAGATCTACAGTAACTCAACCTTAAACGTTCCACCATGTACGTGTGTAAACATTGTACCTGCTGCTTCTAATAGCTGGTTGTAGTTATGAGTAGTAGACGCATGGGAAAAGAAGAAGCACTGTAAAGCATGAATAGTCATTTCGCTTGTATGTGTCTTTTGATTCGTGTGAAAGGGTGAAGCTATTTCTTTTGATTGATCGTAAAGGGCGTTCCCTTTTTTATGAAGGGGCGGGTAAAGCAACTCTGTATCGTGTAACGTAATGGGTAATTGATATTCCAGCATGAAAAAGTGAGTTAAATCAATTCCCGAATGAACGGGTATTAAATAGTCTTCATTTTTTATGGATTGTAAAATCCGACCGTGATGCGTTCTCGTTTCTTCTTGAGGTGAGTCAACTTGGTCAAGTAAGTCAAAATGTAATAACTCTTGATGGAATTGCAGTCGTCCCTTTAGCATAGTGGATGAATCGCTAATATGAATATTTGTGTAGTGGATAACGCCTATTTTCATGATTGTTCCTCCGCCTTAAGCATTTTACTTTCTTATTATGTTTCTGTATGCTAGAAGAAATCAACTGTTTCGTATAAAAAGGAAGAATACAATGGATTATGAACGACTAAAGCAAAAATTAGTAGTGTACAGTCAATCAATAGGTGTAGATAAGCTAAGGATCACAACCGCCGATCCTTTTTTGTCTTTAAAAGACCGGTTAATACAACAGCAAGAACGGGGCTATGCGTCAGGATTTGAACATCCAAATCTTGACGAAAGAGTCGATCCATCTTTAAGTTTAAAAGAAGTTCGCACCATAATTTCGATTGCGGTTGCCTATCCGTCAAAGCTCGCTAATGCCCCAAAAAGTGAGAAAGGAAGCAGACGTGGTTTTTTTTCTCGTTCATCTTGGGGAATCGATTATCATGATGTATTAAATGACCGTTTGAAAAAAATCGAACAATTTCTGTTTGTGGAATGTGGTACCGTTGAAACCGTTCGAATGGTTGACACAGGTGCATTGTCAGACCGAGCAGTAGCGGAACGAGCAGGCATTGGCTGGAGTGCAAAAAATACGTTTATTATTACCCCGGAGCTTGGTAGCTACGTGTTTTTAGGAAATATTTTAACGACACTTCCATTCCCTCCAGATGAGCCAATAGAAGATTTATGCGGATCGTGTCAAAAATGTATTGATGCGTGTCCAACTGGTGCGCTTGTTGAGCCCGGTGTGTTAAACGCACAAGCCTGTCTTTCGTATCAAACGCAAACAAAAGGATTTATGCCAGAAGAGTATCGATCAAAAATTGGAAATCATTTATATGGATGGGACACCTGTCAGCTTGTTTGCCCATATAATAAAAATAAGGATCATCATCAGCATGAAGAGATGAAACCAGACCCAGAGAAAGTGAAGCCGTTACTGTTACCATTATTAACGATGAGCAACAAGACGTTTAAAGCCGAGTTCGGTCATATGGCGGGCTCTTGGCGTGGAAAAAAACCAATTCAGCGAAATGCGATTATTGCGCTTGCTCATTATAAGGAAGAATCCGCTCTTCCTACTTTGCTAGATCTGTTAATAAAGGATCCAAGACCAGTGATTCGTGGAACATCTGCATGGGCAATCGGAAAAATTAGTAAAAGTGAAAAAGAGGAAAAAGCATTGGAAGATGCGAAAAAGAATGAGCAAGATGAGAACGTGCTAAATGAAATTGAAAAAGGTCTTTCCTTTATAAGAGAAAAGAAATAAAAAAGAAAGGCAGGAGTGACATGCGCGTTATAACAAGATTTTATGTGAAAGAGCTAGATACAGCTATTGGACGAATGGCTGTTGTCACGAGTGATAAAGGGTTAGCTCATGTAACATTTGGAGCAGTGAATAAAGTCAATTTAACGGCTCGGTTGATGAGATTTGGGCTAAAGCCAGAGTGGTATGATTTGAAAGAGAATGAATCACTTCTTGTGTGTGATCAGTTAACTGAGTATTTGAATGGAGAGCGACAAGATTTTGATGTGCCGATTGATTTAATAGGTACACCTTTTCAGAAAAAAGTGTGGTCAGCTTTGCGTACAATTGGATACGGTGAAACAAAAAGTTATAAAGACATTGCGGAGATGATTGGTGCTCCAAAAGCAGTACGAGCGGTCGGTGGGGCAAACAATCAAAATCCCCTCCCCATTGTTATTCCTTGTCATCGCGTTATCGGCTCAAATGGAGCAATGGTAGGGTACGGCGGAGGGTTGCCGACGAAAGAACGCTTGCTTGCCTTAGAATCAAAAATGAAGATCTCATAGAAAAAACATGGCAGTTACGCACACTGCCATGTTTTTTTTGACATGTTCAATGCTTTTTTAAATACATATAAGGAAGAGTGGTTGTTAAAGGATACTTTCTGATAGCCTTGTTTGCAGTAAAAAGGAATATTCATTTCTCTCGTTTCGCAAGTGAGTTCGAGGCATTGGCGATGCAACGCTTCTTTCTCAACGCTTTTAAGTAAAAGTTTACTAATTCCTTGCCCTTGATAGGACGGATCAACGCTTAATCGAAAAAAAGAGCACGTTTTTTCATCATGTCGAAAAAAAACACAGCCAACGATGCGATTCTCTTTCATGCAGACAAACGCTTCTTCTTTTTGAGACAGTCGTAAAGCAATGGAAAGTCTTGTTTCATGAAGGGCAGATGCGGTGACCGGGTCATGCTTATATATTTGAAAAGACGATCGAATTAATTGGTGAATGGCTTGGCAGTCAGTCATTACAGCTTTGCGTATCAATGTCGCTCGCTCCGTTTCACTCTAAGATAATCATAATTATACATCCTTATAAATTTTTATTCAATTAATTTTTGAAAGGAATTAACCGTTATGAAAAAAAAATTAGTGAAACTTTTGCATGACAATGTCAAACAATTGAATCAAGCCTTTTTAAATGGACATCAAGCGAGTTGCTTAGATGAAAAAGAACAAGCTGCATTTGAAAAAGACGCCCTTGAAATGAGTGAACGAGGTGCAAAAGTAGTTAGCGCAAAAATAAGTGGAGATATTATGAATGTAATGGCCTATGAACAGCAAACGCAGGTTGAGTATATAACGGTTATAGACCGGCTCTTAAAACAAGGAACTATGATGTTTATGGAAGAGCGAACAATGCGAAGACGAGCACGATTTGAAGGATCTAAACTAGTATCCGATGAAGCTGTACCGGTGCATCCTTTGTCACTACAGGAACGCGGAGAGAAGTGTTCGGGCCAAATTTATCGTGAAGACAGTTCGACGTATAATCGACGGAACGCTGTCCGTTATGCAGAGCAATGGTGGAACGATTATAATCCAGCGTTTGTTCGATTTGAGGATAATTGTACAAATTTTGTGTCTCAGTGTCTTTATGCTGGTGGCGCATCAATGACGAGTAAGGCAAGTAAACAAAGAGGGTGGTGGTATGCAAATGAACAGACGATGAGCTTAAGCTGGTCGGTTGCCCATTCATTTAGATGGTATTTAAGTGGAGCGACAAGTCATTTACGAGGAGAAGAAAAGAAATCGGCGCATGAACTTATTCCAGGTGACGTGATTTGCTACGATTTTAACGGAAATGGTACTTGGAATCATTGTGCGATCGTTGTTGCAAAAGATATAAACAATGAACCTTTAGTAAATGCGCAAACAGTTAATAGTCGTTATCGATTTTGGACTTATCAAAATTCTCCGGCTTACACGGACCAAATTCAATATAAATTTTTTCATATCTCCACTTAAGCAGAAACCGATTCTTTCTGCTTTTTTTCTATGTTTGTCATAGTAGGATTTCCTGTGTAATATAGAGGAGACGCAGAGAATCATATAAGGGTGAGAACAAATGAATGACAAAAAGTATGCTCAAGCTTTGTGGATCGTCGCTTTAGTTCTTGCATTCGCAGCAGTATTCATTCATGAAAATTGCGTATTACTGCTAGGGATTGTAGTATGTGTCGTCTGTTCTACATTTTTTTATGTGAAAAGCAAAAATAAATAGAGGTGCACGAAAATGGGATTGCATATTGTACTATACCAACCAGAAATACCAGCTAACACAGGAAACATTGCTCGCACATGTGCAGGCACAAATACAACACTACATTTAATTCGCCCCCTTGGATTTTCAACAGATGATAAAATGTTGAAGCGGGCAGGTTGCGACTATTGGCCGAACGTAACGATTTATTATTATGATTCAGTTGATGAATTGTTTCAAAAGTATGATCAAGGAGAGTTTTTCTTTATCGAAACAATAGGGACACGAAATTATAGTGACTTTGATTACACCAATAGAGAAGAAGAGTACTTTTTTGTGTTCGGTAAGGAAACAACAGGGTTACCACAAGAGCTTGTGGAGAAGCGACAAGAACGCTGTTTTCGCATTCCACAAACAGATGTGATTCGTTCTCTTAATTTGTCTAATACGGCAGCCATTGTTATTTATGAAGCACTTAGGCAGCAAGGATTTCCAGCATTAACGTAAATACGCTTATTACAGCGGTAAGCTAGCAATAAACGTATTGTATAAGCGAAATAGAACAAAAATAATCGTGAATAAGAAGGTTGACCAAAAGAATAGTTGGAGAAAAATAAAGCCAATTAAACCTGGGATGGTCAAGGATTCGGCGATTCGGTAAACAATGAATAAAATGTAAGCGAAGGACGACGCTACAAAAAGTAGTAGTAACACGATCACAAACGGATTTAGGACAAGTGCAGCGATACTACCTGCAAAGTAAATCCACTGACCGCCTTGTGTCTTCGTCCAAAGGTCGTCGTCTTCCTGCTTTGAAAAAAATAGAAGAGCAAGGGATGTAACCGTGTCGGCTATTAATTTTAAAGCGGCAAAGATCATGAAAAACACTAGTAATAAAACAATTATAAGTCCAATACGAACTTCATTTATGGAAAGAATATCTGCCATTCCAGTTAAAATGCCATTTCGTTCTAACCAATCTAATGCAAAACGTTGACCATATAGAGCAAATGATAAGCTGAAGAAAAAAATACTGATTAATGGTAAATGTCCAGTTAAATATCGATTCATGATAATCTCCTATAGTTGGAAGTCATAGCTAGTAGAAGCGCTTGTCTCATGAACGTAAAGACAAGCGCTTTTTTTTATTCACCTTGGAAATGGTGAATCAGTTCATAAGTATGGAGTTCATTCGCATTGGCAGCAGGCTTTTGCTCTTTTGATGCCGCGTTGCTTTTATGAGCATTTGCAAACGATTCACTTGAAAGCCAGTTCTGATAGTCTTCTTTTGAAGCCCACTTTGTAAAGACAATTTCTTTCTTATGATCTTGTTCGTTTGATAAGAACATAAATTCTAAACAGCCCTTTACGTTAGCCATATTTGTAGAAGCTTTGCCGAATCGTTCGTGAAGCATTTTCTTTTTTTCTGGGCTAACGTGCAACTCGTTCATGACAATATACATAATTGGTCAACTCCTTTTTTAGCATGATTTCGTGTTTTTTGTAAGAGAATGGCTTTTCATTCTGAATGAACTTGGCTATAATAAAAGAGAGCGTTTACGCCCCTTGCAAGGAGGATCATTTTATGAGAACGTTTTTAATGATGAGCGTCTGCGTCGTTTTTCTAATCGCCATTTTTTCTGGAGGTTATGAGGAAAACCCTCATAAACGATAAGACGAAGGAAACCGGGTAACCGGTTTTTTTTGATTTTACCGGACAGCTGCTTCCCATATATTCATAGCAGGTCGGTTTGGTGATAAGTCCTCAACGTATCCAGTGTCTCGTCCTACCCAAACCGTTGCCGTATAGCGATCTGTCATACCTGAAAATGTAAGGTCGCGATAGTCATTTGTCGTCCCAGTTTTCCCACCAATGTAACCATTTGTAGAAAGACGAATCTCTCGTCCAGTACCTGATTGCACAACCTCACTCATCAATGTGCGAATTTTATCATTCGTTTCCTTACTCCACACCTGCTTTTCTTCTTGATCCGGCCATTGATACAGAAGTTGCAGATGTTCATCATACACACCTGTAATGGCTCTTGCTGGAGTGAATAGACCATCATGAGCAAAGGTCTGATAGGCCTGCACCATTTCGTAAACAGACACATCAAGGGTACCTAACGCTAAGGAGATGTCTCGAGGCTCGTCATGCATTTTCTTGAAATGAAATGGCTCAAGATAAGCAATGGCTTCTTCAATGCCAACTGTATCGAGTAACTGTTGAGCAGGTATGTTATATGAGTGTTTAAATGCTTCTCGCAGTGTGACACTACCTGGCAGTACATCATTATAATTGGCGACACAACCAAGTGTGCGCTTGTCTCTTTCTTCTTGAGTGCAAGTCTCGCTTGGGTTGGCGTTCACGACTTGATCAATCGATGTCCCTGTTTCTTCAAAATAAGGAGCAAAATCAATAAGCGGCTTAAAAGCAGAGCCATGAGGTCGAAAAGAGTTAACTGCAAGCATGAAATTTCCACTTTCATATTCACGTCCGTGACTAATAGCGACAATTGTTCGATCATCGTTTCGAACAACAATACTGGCGCCTTCTACATCAGCAGGAAGTTCATGATAGAAGCTTTCTTTGAGTGCATGCTGTCGACTTGGCTCTAGTGCCGTTTCAATTCGAATTCCTTTTTTAAAAAGTTCATTCAATCGTTCCTGTGCCGCTTCTTCATCATAACCCTCTGTAGCCTGAATTAATTCTAAAAATTCATGTTTAACGAAATCCGTATAATCTGGATATAAGTTTCGTAAAGAAGAACGATGAAGCTCAATCGTTTCAGAAATCGCATCACCAAATTCAACCTCGTTTATGTACCCTTCTTCTTTCATTTTCTGTAATACCCATTCTTTTCGCTTATTTGTATTTTCAATTGCAGTAAATGGATCATATACAGTCGGATTGTTAGGAATGCTTGTTAGAAAAGCGACTTGGGCTAATGATAGCTGCTCAGCATGTTCACTAAAATAAAGCTGACTTGCAGCTTCGATCCCATATGCGTGGTTACCGAAGTAAATCGAGTTTAAATACAATTCTAATATCTCTTCTTTAGAGAAACGCTGCTCTAGTTCGTGTGCGTACAATAGTTCACTCACCTTGCGTTGATAGGTTTGAGAATGATCTAGAAAGATGTTGCGCACCATTTGTTGGGTAATAGTACTGGCCCCTTGATCAATCTCACCACTGCTTACATTTGTAATGAGTGCCCGTGCCATTCCAGACGCATCAAAGCCGAGATGTTGGAAAAAACGACGATCTTCAGTAGCGACGAATGCGTGAACAACCGTTTCAGGTACCTGCTCAAATGGTAAATAACTGCGGTTAATACCACCTTCAGAGGAAATCTCTGCAACAATCTGCCCATTGTCCGCATAAATCGTACTGTTTGAAGACAAATAGAGAATTTCCTCATCAATATGAGAACCAACAACTTGACCAATGGTTTGAACATCACTTACTTCTGCAGAGGCAGATCGAAATAAGAATGCACTGCCAATTGCAAATAAACTAATAAAAAACCAGCCAAAAAAAGTTTTCATTGCCATACTCACTTTCTATCTAGCGTATACGTTAGTATACCATTCTTTTTCTGGTGCGGACAGTCTACCTTTCAAGAAAAGAAGCATGTTCATGTGCGGTAACGCATATGGTTAATTAATCTCGCTTACACGAGAATGGAGGTATACAACTTGAATATTTTAAACAAAATTGAACAGTATCGAGATCATGAAGAACGTTTACGCTGGGAAGGAACTTTTGCTGAATACTTGGATCTAATCAAAGAAAAACCATGGGTTGCACAGACTGCTCACTCTCGTGTGTACAATATGATAAAAGACGCTGGTGTGGAAGAGAAAGATGGAAAAAAAGAATATTCCTTTTTTAAAGATTCCATTTATGGATTAGAAGAATCGTTGGAAAAGCTAGTAGAAGAGTATTTCCATTCGGCGGCAAAACGCTTAGACGTCCGCAAGCGAATCCTATTACTAATGGGGCCAGTAAGCGGTGGGAAATCGACACTTGTCACGATGCTAAAGAGAGGCTTAGAAGATTATTCTCGTACAGAAAATGGAGCCGTTTATGCAATTAAGGGCTGCCCAATGAACGAAGACCCTCTTCATTTAATCCCGCTTCATCTAAGAGAAGAGTTCCAAAACGAATTTGGTATTAAGGTAGAAGGAAATTTGTCACCATTAAACATGATGCGTTTAGAGCAAGAGTATAGTGGACGGATTGAAGACGTCATGGTAGAACGAATTTTCTTCTCAGAAGATAAACGAACAGGCATTGGCACATTTTCACCGTCTGATCCGAAATCGCAAGACATTGCTGATTTAACAGGGAGTATCGATTTCTCGACAATTGCCGAATACGGTTCTGAATCAGATCCGCGCGCGTATCGCTTTGATGGTGAACTCAATAAAGCGAATCGTGGCATGATGGAATTCCAAGAGATGTTAAAGTGTGATGAGAAATTTCTCTGGCATCTATTGTCGTTAACACAGGAAGGTAATTTTAAAGCAGGGCGATTTGCGTTAATTTCTGCTGACGAACTTATACTGGCTCATACGAACGAATCAGAATACAAGTCTTTTATATCGAATAAGAAGAATGAAGCCTTGCATTCTCGCATTATTGTGATGAAAATTCCGTACAATTTAAAAGTCTCAGAAGAAGAACGAATTTACAAGAAAATGATTGCAGATAGTGATTTATCTCATGTTCATATTGCGCCTCACGCTCTAAAAGTGGCATCCATCTTTACGATTTTAACACGTTTAAAAACAACTCATAAAGCGGGCGTCGATCTGGTTAAAAAGATGAAGCTTTACGACGGAGAAGCTGTTGAAGGGTTTAATCAACAAGACGTAAAAGAGCTGCAGTCTGAGTTTAATGATGAGGGAATGAGCGGCATTGATCCAAGATACGTCATTAATCGCATCTCTTCAGCGATTATTCGCAAACAGCTAACGTCCATTTCAGCTTTAGATGTATTACGCTCGATTAAAGAGGGCTTAGATCAGCACGCCTCTATATCGAAAGAAGATAAAGAGCGCTATACAGACTATATTACAATTGCTCGAAAAGAATATGATTTAATTGCAAAAGAAGAAGTGCAAAAAGCATTTGTCTATTCGTATGAAGAGTCAGCGAAAACATTAATGGACAATTACTTAGATAATGTAGAGGCTTTTTGTAACAAGAATAAGCTCAGAGATCCCCTTACAGGCGATGAAATGTCTCCTGATGAAAAGCTAATGCGTTCCATTGAGGAGCAAATTGGCATCTCAGAAAATGCGAAAAAAGCATTCCGAGAAGAAATCTTAATTCGCATTTCCGCATATGCAAGAAAAGGGAAACGTTTTGAATACAACTCCCACGAACGTCTGCGCGAAGCGATTCAAAAGAAGCTATTTGCGGATTTGAAAGATATTGTAAAAATAACAACATCCGTCAAAACGCCAGATGAGTCTCAGCTGAAAAAGATGAACGATGTTATTGCTCGTTTAATCGATGAACATGGCTATAACTCAGTATCGGCAAACGAATTATTAAGGTATGTTGGATCTCTTTTAAACCGATAATGAAACAAGAAGGTCTCAAGCAGGCCTTCTTGTTCTTTTTTTCATTTAGTGGTAATTTATGAATAGATGTTGTGAATGTAGAAAGCGGGGAACATTATTGGCTGAAAATAAAGTGAAATCAGAGGCTTGGGGTTGGATCAAAGCGATTGTCATTGCGCTTCTTATCGCGTTTGTCGTTCGAACGTTTATTGTCACAAGCTTTGAGGTTCGAGGGGAATCAATGGTACCTACCGCCCACGATGGAGAACGATTTATCGTTAACCGTCTTGCATATCAGTTTAGCGAACCGGATCGTTTTGATTTAATTGTCTTCCATGCGACTGAGCAGGATAGCTATATTAAACGAGTAGTTGGCTTACCAGGAGATACGATTCGTTTCGAAAACGATCAATTGTTCATTAATGATGAACCGATTGATGAGCCTTTCTTGGATGAAGTGCAGGGATCGCTTACAAACCCATATACAAACGATTACGAGTATGAAGGCATCATTCCAGACAATCATGTTTTTGTCGTTGGTGACAACCGCCCGAATAGCTCTGACAGTCGTGCGTTTGGACCTGTGCATGAAGATGAGATTATTGGTAAAGTTGGTTTACGATTCTGGCCGCTATCTGAATTTGGATTTATGGAATGACGATTCCAGAAAAAAGTACTCTGAGTAGAGTGCTTTTTTTATTTAGAACAGACAGTAGCAGTAGCATCAATAAAAATAAGCAAGCTAGGCACAGCTTTAGCTTGTCCTCTCGCAATTAATTAGCAACTCTTGTGCAAGTGAAACATAGGATAAGTTAAGGCAAGAAATCAATCCAATCTATGTTATGTAAGTAGCAAGTCATTTGTGCAAAAATGTTAATGGCAGGAGGGCAAGAATGGAAAAAAACAATAAGCACCAGTACATTGTCTCTGAGGAAAACTGGTCCCTCCATCGTAAAGGATATCAGGACCAACGTCGTCATCAAGAGAAAGTTCAAGACGCGATTAAAAAGAATTTGCCTGATTTAGTCAGCGAGGAGAATATTGTCCTGTCTAATGGAAAAGATGTCATTCGAATTCCAATACGCTCCCTTGATGAATATAAAATTCGTTACAATTATGATAAGAATAAACACGTTGGGCAAGGAAAAGGAGATAGTAAGGTAGGCGATGTCGTTGCCCGTGATCCGAACGGCGATAAACAAGCTGGAGCAGGGAAGGGGCAAGGGGCAGGTGATCAAGCTGGGGAAGATTACAATGAAGCAGAAGTGTCGATTGCAGAATTAGAAGAAATGATGTTTGCTGAAATGGAATTGCCTCATTTGAAAAAGAAAGAAGAGCAAGAAATTGTCATTGAGAATATTGAGTTTAACGATATTCGCAAGAAAGGATTAATGGGGAATGTGGATAAGAGGCGTACCATTCTTGCGGCAATTAAGCGAAATGCATTAACAGGAAAAGCAGGCATTATGCCAATTTACAACGAAGATTTACGTTTTAAAACGTGGAACGAGACGATTCGACCGGAATCCAAAGCGGTTGTCATTGCAATGATGGATACAAGTGGGTCTATGGGACGTTTTGAGAAATACGTTGCCAGGAGTTTCTTTTTTTGGATGACTCGTTTCTTGCGTACAAAGTATGAAAAAGTAGAAATCGAGTTTATCGCCCATCATACAGAAGCAAAAGTTGTAAATGAAGAAGACTTTTTCTCTAAAGGAGAAAGTGGAGGAACGATTTGTTCGTCAGCCTATCGAAAAGCACTTGAGCTAATTGATGAAAAATACAACCCATCTGCTTACAATATTTATCCGTTTCATTTCTCGGATGGCGATAACTTAACTTCAGATAACGCTCGCTGTCTCAAACTTGTGAAGCAATTAATGGATCGCTCGAATTTGTTCGGTTACGGAGAAATTAATCAATATTCTCGTAATTCGACTTTAATGGGTGCCTACAAAAATGTGGATGATCCACGTTTTATGCACTATATTCTAAAAGAAAAAGGCGATGTTTATCACGCTTTAAAGCATTTCTTTCAGAAAGAAGAAGAAGGTATAAATGCGTAGTAGCTGTTTTTTAGTCAGAATACATTGATAACTGGACGTGAAAGGCTTCTTTCGTCAAATAAGAAAGAAGCCTTTCACTTTATTCGTCGTCAACTTTGGCTTCCTTAGTTGTGTTTAAAGAAAACAGGGGAGAGTCCATCTTCTAATCAAAATGCAAATGACTCCTTTCGTTAAGGGATTCGTCTGATTATCCCTTAGCCGCTTTGATATCTGATCTTGTTGTCATGAACTTCTTTAGTTAGAAAGTATTGTTAAACGATATTATAGCAAAAGAAGAAGAGAGGGTCTGAAAAAACAATTGACTTCTGTGAGTGGACTCCTGTATAATCACCTCTAACTTCATTTGTTCGTAATGCGTAGATTGGAACAAGTAGACAAAAGAACATGTTTAGAGAGTTGGTTTCAGCGGCTGAAAGAACCAACCATCCCTCCTTTTGTTGAATCCTATTCCAGGAGCAGTTGGCAAAACCAATCGTCTCATTGACGTTATCAATGTAAAGTGGGCATGTTTTTGTATGCTAACTAAGGTGGTACCGCGGAGCTCGTCCGTCCTTATTTTTTAAGGATGGATGGGCTCTTTTTTTGGAGGAGGAGAGACGTATGCAAGGAACCATTGTTATTAAAATTGGAAGTAGTAGTCTAACAGCTGAAAACGGTAGACTAGACGTTAAGCAATTAGAAAATCATGTGGAGGCCATGGTGTATTTGTTGAAGCTGAATTACCGTATTGTACTCGTTACATCGGGAGCCGTAGCTGCTGGATTTTCAAGTTTAGGCTTTAAGCGAAAGCCGAAAGGGATTGCTCAGAGACAAGCGGCGGCTTCAGTAGGTCAAAGTTTACTTATGCAGGCGTATATGGATGCGTTCAATCAACACGACTACATTGCCGCACAACTGTTACTTACACGGGCAGATTTTGCTGACCAGCACCGCTTTTCTAATATTTCACAAACTCTCGGCGAATTAGTGAAACGCGGGGCGGTCCCAATCATTAATGAGAACGATTCAACATCGGTTGAAGAGTTGACTTTTGGCGATAACGATCGCTTGTCAGCCCTTGTTAGCGGAATCGTTCACGCAGATATGCTTTGCTTGTTTACCGATGTAAATGGGGTGTATGACGAGAATCCAATTACGAATCCACATGCTAAAAAGTACTCTTTTCTATCTGAAGTACCGGATGCGCTGTTAAAAACAATTGATCAAACGACTTCAGATGTAGGGACTGGGGGAATGTATTCCAAGCTTGCGGCGGCAAAAACAGCGATTGAGTTAGGCACAAACGTCTTTATTGGGAGTGGGACAGGACAGGATAAGTTTGCGGATGTTTTAGTAGGAAAAGGGGATGGAACGTATATTGGTTCTTTTTCGAAAACGTCTATGTCAATGACAAAGCAATACATTCTGTACCATAGTAAGCCAAGAGGTAGCATATATGTGGATAACGGTGCAGCTGAAGCGCTATTGAAACAACACAAAAGTTTATTATCGGCTGGGGTTGTCGAAGTGAACGGATCGTTTACTGTCGGTGAAATTGTTGACGTTAGAAGGGAAAATGACGAAATCATCGGGAAAGGGAAAGTAAACTTTACCTGTGAGGAACTTGAACAGTTAAAAGGAAAAAATAGTGCAGAAATCGCAAAGGTGACAACTCGATCAAAAAAAACGGTCATACATCGAAATTTTTGGGTGGCTATGTAAAAGGGGAGAAACGATGGAAAACGTGGAATGGATTGCAAAAAGGGCAAAAAAAGCAGCACCAACAATAGCTCGAGCGACTCTAGAGGAGCGAAACGAAGCGTTGCTTTTGCTAGCGGAGGCGCTACAAACAAAGAGAGAATATTTGTTAGACGAAAATCAACAAGATATTACAGAGGCGAAACAAAAAGGAACAGCCCAACCTCTCATCGATCGTCTATTACTAACGGAGGAACGAATTGCCGATATGGCGGAGGGAATGCGACAGCTTGTTGCGTTACCAGACCCAATTAACCAAGTACTTGAGACAATGGAACGGCCAAATGGGTTACTCATAGAAAAACGAGCGGTGCCGTTTGGTGTATTTGGAATGATTTACGAGGCACGCCCTAATGTAACCGTCGATGCGTGTGCACTTGCCATTAAAACAGGTAATGGGGTCGTGTTGCGTGGAAGTGGAAGTGCCATGCATTCAAATAAAGCCATTGTGTCGGTTTTAAAAGAGGCATTACGTCAAACATCGATTCATACGGATATCATTCAATTAATCGAAAACCCTTCTCGAGAAGAAGCGAATCGATTTATGAAATTAAAAGGTGACATTGATGTACTGATCCCACGTGGTGGTGCATCACTTATACAAACCGTCGTCAATGAAGCGACGATTCCAGTTATTGAAACCGGAGTTGGAAACTGCCATGTTTACTTGTCTAATGCGGCAAATGTTGAGTTAGCATCGGCTATCATTGTGAATGCGAAAACCCAACGTCCCTCTGTTTGCAACGCTTGTGAAACAGTACTTGTTGAAAGATCTTTTGCAGAACAACATTTGCACACTATAGCAGAAAATTTAAGGCAAAAAGGGGTTCAACTTGTTGGAGACGAAACAGCACAAGCGCTTCATCCCCAGATCGGTGCAGCGACAGAAGAAGACTGGCAGAAAGAGTATCTTGATTTATCTCTCGCTGTTCGGTGTGTTGACGGAATAGAAGAAGCGGTAGCTCATATAGAAAAATATGGAACAAACCATTCAGAAGCGATTGTGACGGAAGATGACAGAGAGAGAGATTTCTTTTTCCAAGCCGTTGATGCAGCTGTTCTTTACCATAATGCTTCAACTCGTTTTACAGACGGCTTCGAATTTGGCTTTGGAGCCGAGATTGGGATTAGCACTCAGAAGCTACATGCGAGAGGACCGATGGGATTACATGCTCTTACAACTTACAAATACACTGTTAAAGGCTCGGGGCAGATTAAAGGGTGATAATGATCAGAGGCAGGCGATGGAGCCTGCTTTTTTATGTCTTATTGGAATGTCGAAGGTTATGAAAGTAGAGAGACTATGATAGCTAAACAGAAATCGACTGGGCATTTCAATAAGATTCGTGTGAAGCCCAGTCGACTGTTGTTATGGTAGTTCCATCCTATTTACCAAACTCAGGACGCTCTTCCTCAAAATCTGGCATTGTTGTGGAGTCGAGAGGGTGATCATGCTGAGTGGCAAAAAAGGTTCCTCCAGAAACATCCTTAACATTATGAACGACAATAAAAGCGTTTGGATCGATCTCATGAACAAGTTTCTTTAAATAGAACAAGCGGTAGGAGCGAACGACAACGTAAATGACTTCCCGCTCTTTTTTCGAATACCCACCGTACCCGTTGAAAATCGTTGCGCTAGATGACATTTGTTTCGTCACTTTTTCAGAAATTAGTTGTGCTTCAGGTGAAATAATGTTGACTGCTTTTTTTGCATCAAACCCTTCAAGAACATAGTCGGTGACTTTCTTACCAACATAAAGAGCAACAATCGTATACATCGTATAAATGGGTCCAATAACAAACACACCACAAACAACAATTACAGCATCTAGGACAAAGTTAGTCCCGGTTAATTCCCACCCAAAACGGTGATTTAACATGCGGGCAATAATGGATGTCCCACCTGTTGAGGAGCCTGCTCGAAAAATAAACCCAAATCCGATACCAGTAATAACCCCAGCAAAAATGGCAGCAAGTAACGGATCCTCAATCGGTTGACCAAGACGCTCTGTTAAAAAAATAAAAAACGATAATAGCGGTACATTGATAATGGATTTGTACACCATATGACGCGGCAATAATTTAAAGCCAATTAGTAAAAGAACGGCGTTCAAAACAAACGTCACAAGTGCAGGGGAGATATTATAAGCAAAATACAAAAGTAACGATAAACCAACAATTCCGCCTTCAGCAAGATTATTTGGCATAGCATACAACGTAATTGATAAGCTGAACAGAAATGTGCCAATAATAAGATAAAGATAATCTTTAACCATCGTATGAGTCTCCTTTCTACAAATGAAAAGAAGCAGTGCAAGCGAATGCCAACTACTTCTTTCCAAGTCTTTCTTCTAATTGTTCTACTAAACCTACAATTTCAGCTGTTCTTGCTTCTCTGTCGGCCGTTTCCTGTGCTTTCTTAAGAGCGTTGTGGAGCTCTTCTCCCTTTAATCCAGCATCCATATCAATTGTCTGACTTAATGCTTCTTCATACTGGCGCAGTGCATCTGCCTCCTGACCGATAATGTCAGTCTCACAGCTACCACCGATGGCAATATTGTGCTCATGCCCAGTAAAGAAACAGTTCTCAATGAATCCACCTGCATGAAGGAGGCGAATGGCACATGTCCCACCATCTTGAATAAACGTTTCTCGTATGGTTGGGGAGCTATTCCGTATATCAATCTGAGCTTCGTAATGTCCGTTAATTTGACAGTGCTCAATAAGACCATAAGATTGTTTCTCAAATCGAATGCCGCTCTCATAGCTATCAATCACTTTCGATTCGTTCATATTTAACTGTGAGCCATTGGACACATACAGTTGTGGATAGGCATCATGATGGTGATAGAAACTACTATTCGTTAAGTGAACGAGGCTTCCATCAATAATATAGAGACCGCTTTGTCGTCCGTTAAATACATCGATATCATCAAGAGTCGCCTCACTAAAATCTGCGACAACGATCTGGTTTAATTCGTTATCGAAGAAACGACAGTGAGCGATTGTGGCACTAGACCGTTCTGTTAACCATAACCCGTAGTGGGCACCTTCGAATACCGAGCTATGCTTCATGCTTAAGCGAGCCTTTTCGCTAAGAGCAATTTGCGGCATAGCATGGTTAAATAGATCCGTTGCTTCAATGTAAACATAACTATTAGCCGTTTGACTAAGAGCAGAGCGTTCACCGTTATGCACTTTGCAATGAAAGAGATAGGCTGATGCATCTTGAATCATAAGCTGATCATGAGTATGGTCTTTTATCGTGCATTGTTCGATCTCGGCTTTACTACCGTTCTCAAGCTTTATTCCAACTTGTCCACTTTCAATCGTTGAATTCTTTAAAAAGAGTTCTCCGCCATGTGCTTCAATTTGCACAGGGGCATTGTCACTGAATTTTGACGATCGGAACGTTAGTGTTGCTTGATCTTGCAAATAGACAGCTCCAGACTGACTTTCGTAAATTTGGCAGCTTTCTAACACAGCCTCACTATTTCCCTGAGCTTTAATTTGCCGTTGGGAAGAGTGGTGTCCATATAATTGGCAATGCTCAACGTAAGAACGGCTTTCTTGATCAAAGTAGAACGCTGTTGTTTCGCCGTTATACAGGTGAGAATGCTTCATAATAAGACGGCCGTTTGATCCAGTGTATACTTGACTTCCGTGTTGCTCGTAAAGTGCACAATATTCAATACGTGCTCGTCCTCTATTGTGTATTCCAATTCCATTATGACGAATTGTAGCATCCGTTAATGATAAGTGACCGTATTCTTTTATTTGAATGGCATATTTCTTAAGTTCATGAAATTGACAATGAATGACATGAGCGTGACCTTGTTCAATTAACAATCCTTTATCAGATTGAGAGAATGAAAGGTTTTTAATGTGAACCGAAGCATTTTTGATTACTTTAAACCTACCTGCAATACGTACGTCTTCAGGTTGATCAGAGAGTCCAATAATGGTCACCGATTTAGATAATTGTAGAGACTCGTGATAAAGACCAGGTTCAATCTCAATCGTGTCTCCATCATTTGCATCTAGTAGAGCCTGTCTAATCGTTTTGTATTTCGACAGCAATTTGCGTGAAACTTGAATTTTCTTCACTACTATTGTCACCTCGAATCTGCCTTTTAGTATACCTGCTTTTCCAAATACTGTCCAAGAGCTTTTCATCATTAGAAGAAAAAAACTTCGGTTTCTTAATTCTATGTTTATCGTTTATGGATTAAGGAAAAAAAGGTAGAGAGAACATAAGGAGGGTTATACATGAACCATTTTGACGATCTTTCAAACGGTATTCCAAAACAAAAGCAACAGAAGCAACCAGGTATAGAATCACAAATGAATCCTTTGCCTACTTATGAAAGCGAGAATTATAAAGGAACGGATAAATTGAAAGGAAAAGTCGCGCTTATTACTGGGGGCGATTCTGGAATCGGTAGAGCTGTAGCAATTGGTTATGCAAAAGAAGGGGCGCACATTGCGATTGTATACTTAGATGAACATGAAGATGCTGAGTTTACAAAAGAAAAAGTGGAGAGCCATGGTGTTAGCTGTATTACGATCTCAGGCGACATTACGGATGAATCTTTTTGTGTCTCCTCTGTTGAACGCTGTGTAGCAGAGTTGGGTGGACTTGATATCTTGGTGAACAATGCTGCTGAACAGCATCCAGTCAATGATTTACGTGAATTGAGTGATGAGCAACTGAAGCGAACTTTTGCAACGAATTTTTACTCGTATGTTTATTTTACAAAAGCGGCTTTAGACTATTTACAAGAAGGTAGTGCGATCATTAATACATCGTCAATTAATGCTTATCGCGGCAATATCTCACTTATTGATTATACGAGCACAAAAGGGGCGATTACAGCATTTACACGTTCGATGGCGCAATCACTAGCAAGTAAAAACATACGTGTGAACAGTATAGCGCCTGGACCAATTTGGACACCTCTTATACCTGCATCGTTTGATGAAGAAAAAGTAGCTCAATTTGGTCAAAATACATTAATGGGGAGACCTGGTCAACCAAGTGAACTGGTGGGGGCTTATGTACTCCTCGCCTCAGAAGATTCGTCATATATGACTGGTCAAGCAATCCATATTAATGGAGGAGACTACATTAGCTCTTAATTGAAACGAATGACCTCCCGTAGCGTATCAAGCATACGTAACGGGAGGTTTTTTTGTTTAACGAGACATACGGGTAACGAAGTGATAGCGGTCACCTCTATAACGTGTATACACCAATTCTAATACACGGTTCGTTGACGTAATGGCTTGTCTACGAATAGCGAGGAGCGGGTCTCCCTCAGAGATGTCAAGTAGATGAGCATCTTCTTTATTTGCTAATACAGAACGGATCGTTTGTTCAGAGTGATCAATCTCATAGCCAAGTTCATGCTCAAAATAAGCATAAAGGGATGAATGCAAAATAGTCTCTGTTAAATGAGGCGCTATATCAGTTGGAATAAAGGCTTGCTCTGTTGCTATCGGAATTTGGTTCGCTAACCGAACGCGAAACACTGAATAAATTTCAGTTCCACTAGCAACTTGCAAAAGATTAGCTATGTCGGCATCCGCTTTTATTCGTTTAAATGAAAGAAGCTTTGATTCAGGAACCATGTTGCGATTAACCATGTCTTCACTAAAGCTTGTTGTTTTTGTTAATGATTGTTCAATATTATGATGCGCAACGAATGTTCCTCTGCCTTTTTCTCGTACGAGCTGTTTTTTTTGAACGAGGTTATTTATACCTTGACGAACGGTCATCCGACTGATTTGATAACGATCAGCAAATTCACGCTCAGAAGGCAGGGCATCACCTGGCTTTAATAGTCCATCTTCAATTTGTTTGTGTATAAGTTCTTCTATTTGGTAATAAATCGGAATAGGAGATTGTTTATCAATCATTATCGTTCCTCCGCAAAAGCATAATTTTCATAATGAAAGTATAGCATAAATTGAATCAAGACAATTGGTATAGACAACTAAACATCTAGATAATATAATGAATTTATAAAGGATGTGAAAAAAGTGGCAGAACTACTTTTAAAAGGCAAGCAAATGGTTTCAGGTATTCCAAATGAGACTAGATGTGAAGGGTTCTTTGTAGCAGTCGAAGCTGGGAAAATCATTGAAGTTGGAACGGGTGATGCCCCACACCTTATAAGAAAAGATACGAAGGTAGTATCGTTATCGGATAATCAATGGCTTGTTCCTGGCTTTGTTGACTTGCACATTCATGGCGGTTATGGCGTTGATGTTATGGACCATTCAGATGAAGGATTACAGCAATTGAAAGATTCTTTAACGAGGGAAGGGACAACGTCATTTCTAGTAACGACAATTACGCAATCGATTCAGTCTATTGAAGAGGTGATTCACCAAGTGGCCGTTCACCCAAATCAAGGAGGGGCTGAAATTGTAGGACTGCATATAGAGGGACCTTTCATAAATGAAGTAAGAAAAGGGGCTCAGCCAGCCCAATATATTGTCGATCCAGCGATTGAACTAATGGAGAAATGGACGAATATCGCGCTAGGGAAAATCAAACAAGTTACGTACGCACCAGAAAAACCAGGTGGTTTAGAGTTAACAACCTATCTTCGTGAGCACGCAATCAATCCATCAATTGGACATTCAGATGCACAATATGACGAGATTGAATTAGCAATCAACAACGGTTTAAATCAAGCAACACATTTATTTAACGGCATGCGTCCATTGCATCACCGAGAACCAGGTGTAGTCGGTACAGCGTTACTAAGAGATGAACTCGATGTAGAGCTCATTGCAGATGGCATTCATATTCATCCACATATGATTCAACTTGCTTGGAAAGTAAAAGGCACCAATCGTTGTCTTCTTATTACCGATTCAATGCGGGCCAAGGGGTTAGCTGATGGAACCTATGACTTAGGCGGGCAGGACGTCCAAGTGAAAGATGGGCAAGCGACACTGGAAGATGGAAGTTTGGCTGGGTCGATTCTACCAATGAATGAAGCGATAACGAATATGATGATTTTTTCAGGGTGCACGTTTGAAGAAGCAATCCAAATGGCAACCTATAATCCAGCGAGAAAAATTAATGTGCTAGATCGGAAAGGGACGATTGAAGTCGGGAAGGACGCTGATTTCGTTATCTGGGAAGACGGTAAGATTGTCTCTACATTTTGCAAAGGTAGCCACTGCTTATAAGAAAGGAAGGTTCTTTATGAAGATTGTGTACGTGAAAGATTATGATGCATTAAGTGAGGCTGGTGCGTCAATTTTACTGGAACATATAAAAGCAAAGCCATCATTGACAATGGGGCTAGCAACAGGTGGAACGCCAAAAGGAACTTATGAAAAACTAATTAACATGTCGGAGCAGGAAAAGGTTTCATTTGAACAAGTCCGAACGTTTAATTTAGATGAATATGTTGGGCTTTCAAAAGAAGATCCAAATAGCTATCATCACTATATGAAAGGCATGCTTTTTAACCATATTAACATTCAGTCAACGCACACCTTTATTCCAAATGGAGAAGCTGCATCCATAGAGTTGGAATGTCAGGATTATGAACAGCGTATAAAAGCAGAAGGCGGGATTGATATTCAGCTGCTTGGTATTGGCAATAACGGTCATATTGGCTTCAATGAGCCAGGGACTGATTTCTCAGAAACCACTCATATGGTTGAGTTGGCTGATGCGACAAGGGAAGCAAATGCGCGTTATTTTAACGCTAAAGAGGATGTGCCAAAGCAAGCCATTACAATGGGGATTGCAAGCATTATGGCAGCAAAGGAAATACTATTATTAATTTCCGGTAAAGACAAGCAACATGCCTTTTCCACCCTTATTGAGGGTGGAATAGATCAAGCGTTTCCTGCTTCGATTCTGAAAGAGCATCCACGTGTAACCGTTATAGTTGATCGAGACGCAGCTGGTCAATATTTTGACGAATCAGCATAAAAAAGATACGGGCGAATTACTTCTTCGCTACCGTATCTTTTTTTGTTATTGACTGCCACTTCAAATAAGTTCCACTTCGCCACATCCACTCTAAGGGACCAATTCGGAAAAAGTGTAGCCAAATCGAACTTAGTAACACTTGCAGCCCATAAACCCCGATAGAAAGGAGTGCACCATAAAAAACTCCTAATTGACCATAAAGTCCAAGTCCATATCCATAGAATAAAAATGTAAAAAGAATAGACTGAAGAATATAGTTTGAGAACGCCATCTTTCCAACGTTGGCAAAAGGGAAAAACCATTTAGACCCATATGATACAAGGATTGCTATGCACGTTCCGTAAAATAACGCTAGAAAAGGTGCGCCAATATATATCGATAACGTTTGATATTGAGTGTTCATTCCTTCAGCAAGTGCGTTTGGAAGCTTAGCTGCGATCCCTATTAGAAGTAATACAGGTAACAGCAACAATGCTTTTTTGCGGTATAAATGAAAGGCTTCAAGCCACTTACTTCGAGCCACAAATGCACCGAATAAAAACATTGGCATAACGGTTAATACAGCGGAGAGTTGATAAAACAATTCCCCGAAGACGAAAGCCACTGTGCTATCTCCTGTGCTAATGCCTATAAGATCGTGGCTTGCCCGAAATTGGATATGATCACGATACGAACCATCTGAAAGAACAGCTTGTTCAGCAGAGTAAAAATAAGGAGCAGGTGTTTCACCTACATCAGGAATAAGAGCCGTGAGTCCTAAAACTCCAAACCAAATGAGTGCACTAATGAGTATGCCACGTTTTTTTAACGGCATAAAAGCGAATAGAAGCATGGCCGTAAGCGAATAAGTAAGAAGGATATCTCCCCGCCATATGAAAAGAATATGTAATAAGCCAAATACTAACAGAAGTACGGTTCGACGCCAAAAAACAGGACTATAGGATTGATTTTTTTCTTTAAAGCGGTCACGCTGCAACGTCATTCCATAACCAAATAGAAATGAAAACAGGGTAATAAAACTTCCATCAACGAACAAGCGAATAAAAAAATGAGCTCCTTCGTCTAATTCACCATTAGCGTACATTCCACTAACGGGAGTCATACTACCGAGCATCCCAAATTGAAACACAATGCTATTAGCGAGTAAAATGCCAAGTAATGCAATTCCTCTAATTACATCAAGAGACATAATTCGGTCATGTTGCTGTAAAGGTGTATGCATGCTAAACGATCAATCCTCCAATATAAATAAATAACATAACCCACTAATTATCCCACGTTCTCAAAAGATTGAAAAGTGAATTCATTCTATTTGTATTTTTACTAATTTAAAGTAGACTAAAAGAGAGGCTAAAGAAAAAAGGAGTGGACAGGTATGAATGAAATAATAAAAGGAATGAGTGCACACCGTTCCATTCGTGCTTATCAGACGGAAAACGTTACGAAAGAACAAATACAAACGATAACAAATGCGGCTCGATGGGCGTCTACGTCAAATCATGTGCAAGCCTATTCGATTCTCTCCATTCAATCAAAGCAAACAAAACAAACCTTGGCTGAGCTCACAGGTGGTCAACGTTGGGTTGAAGAATGCCCTGTTTTCTTTGTTCTTTGTGCAGATTACACTAGACAGCGATATGCCAGCGAAAAGCATGGAGTTTCGTTTGATGTTGGTGGCGCTGAACAACTACTTGTTGCTGCTGTAGATGTTGCCCTTGTGGCGCAAAACATGTTGTTAGCGGCAGAATCTATCAATTTAAGCGGAGTTATGATTGGCGGAATTCGTAACCAACCAAAAGAAGTAAGTGAGCTGCTTGGCTTACCAGATTACGTTTTTCCGGTCATGGGGCTTGCAATTGGTGCACCTGGTCAAGACATAACCCAGAAGCCTCGTTTACCAGAGCAAGCGGTTGTACACGAAGAAGTGTATAACACAAGTCAACAGGAACTCATTGATACATATGATGCTGAAATGGAGCGCTATTACCTTGAGCGTACAAATGGAAGCCGATCAACCACATGGACTGAACTTATGGCTCAATACACAAGTGTTCGAAAGCGAGCACATATGGATAATTTTCTGAAAGAAAAAGGGTTTTTACAAAGTGAAAAGGGAGAGGATGGAATGACAGGAAACCGTTTTAAAGATATTGGGGATATTTATTGTGTAGGTCGTAACTATGCAGAGCATGCGAAGGAATTAGGTAACGATGTCCCAAAGCAACCACTTTTATTTACAAAGCCTAGAAGCTCATTAGCACTAGCAGACGGCCAGCAACTAGTGTTCCCGCATGATAAAGGGAGCATTCATTACGAAATTGAGCTCGTATTAAAAATTGACCGCGATGTTTCAGAAGAAGATAAATTAGTTGATGTGGTAAGCGAAGTTGCGTTAGGATTGGATTTAACATTGCGTGATGTACAAGATACGTTAAAGCAAAAAGGGCATCCTTGGCTGCGAGCAAAAGGCTTTCCTAATGCAGCTATCTTAACACCGTTTTTTGCTTTTACAGGTGAAGAAGCGTGCCAAATAATTCCTTTCCAACTCAAAAAAAACGGAGAGATAGTGCAAGAGGGCTATACAAGCCAAATGATTTTTAGTTTAAGCTCTCTTTTTGAAGAAGTGAAAAAGGAATTTGGGCTAAGAAAAGGTGACTTACTCTTTACAGGCACACCAAAAGGGGTAGGGGAAATGAAGCATGGCGATCACTTTGCCCTGTATTTCAACCATGAGGAAAAAGGTTCTTTCACTGTAAGTGAGTAAAAGTGTTAAAGAGAAGCGATACTGATGGTAGTGAAGAGTGTGAAGGGACGAAGAACAACATGAAAGAAATTGATGTGTCAAAGTTTGAAAAAAAGATGATCATTCGCAATATAGAAGAAAAAGATTTTGATGCGATTATTAAGCTATCAAAACAATGTTTTCAAAATATGGAGCCATGGCGATACGAAGAATTAAAGAGTCATATCTCTGTGTTTCCTGAAGGTCAATTCTGTGTTGAATATGATGGAGAAATTATTGGCTCGTGTTCTAGCTTAATTATTAATTTTGATGAGTATGATGACCAGCATACTTGGGACGAAATTACCGATGAAGGCTATATTACGAACCATGATTCTGATGGATTTAATTTGTATGGAATAGAGGTAATGGTTCATCCGGATTACCGGCGGATGAAAATTGGGCGACGTTTATACGAAGCAAGAAAAGAATTATGCCGAGAATTGAATCTTAAAAGTATTATCATTGGTGGTCGAATTCCGAATTACTACAAGTACGCAGACCGATTTACGCCAAGGCAATATGTGGATGAAGTGATGATGCATAATATCTATGACCCAGTGTTAACGTTTCAGGTCATTAATGGGTTTTCACTGAAGCGAGTAAATGCCAATTATCTTGATGATGATCGGGCAAGTATGCGCTATGCGACGCTTATGGAATGGAACAACATTGACTATCAGCCGTCCACACCTAAAAGAAGATTCAAAACATCGTTTCCTGTTCGTATCACAACCATTCAATATGAAATGAAGAAGATTTCTTCATTCGAAGAGTTCGCCGTGCAATGTGAGTATTACTCAGATGTCGCAGCAAGCTACAAGTCAGACTTCGCTGTATTCCCGGAAATTTTCACATTGCAATTGCTGTCGTTCTTGCCGGAGAAAAGCCCAAGTCGAGCGATTCGGCGCTTAACGGAATTTACAGAAGATTATATTGAGCTATTTACTAATCTGGCAGTTAAATACAATGTGAATATTATTGGTGGCTCTCATTATGTGGAAGAAGAGGGTAAGATCTTTAATATTAGCTATCTTTTCCGCCGCGATGGAACGATTGAAAAACAATATAAACTTCACGTAACACCGAACGAACGGTTATTCTGGGGCATTTCTGGTGGAGATGAAGTGAAAGTATTTGATACAGATTGTGGGAAAATTGCGATTCAGATTTGTTATGACGTTGAATTCCCTGAACTCGGTAGAATCGCAACTGATAAAGGAGCCAATATTATTTTCTCTCCTTTTTGTACAGATGATCGACAAGGGTACTTGCGCGTTCGCTACTGCTCTCAAGCTAGAGCGATAGAAAACCAAGTCTACACAGTCATCTCTGGTACAGTTGGAAATCTTTCTGATGTGGCAAACATGGATATTCAATATGCTCAGTCTGGAATCTTCACTCCGTCTGATTTTGAATTTCCACGTGACGGAATCGTTGGTGAGTGTAGCCCGAACGTAGAAACCGTTGTTGTTGGAGATGTCGATTTAGAGATTCTTAGGCGGAACCGTCGATCTGGAAGTGTGAATCAACTGCGTGATCGACGAGATGATATTTATCACGTCGTATACAAACAATAAAAGTGAGAAGACGCCCCAACTTTTTTGTGGGCGTCTTCGTTTATGTTTTTGTACAGTGGCAAGACTAGGTGTTAAAAGGAGTTGAGAATTGTGAATTCACCTTTTACACCTGTGATTCTGAAACAAATTAGCTTACTAATCTTAATTGTTGCTGCAGTAATTTTTATTTATTCGATTCGATCGTACGATGGTGTTCAGACGTTAGTCATTAAAGATGTCCCACAAACTGTTCAAAAGAACGAAACTGCCGATCTTCAAGTATTTGTAGAAGATCATTTTGGTGAGCCTATCACAACTGCGAATGTTGTAGGCCATTATGTGTTGAATGAGCATGAAGTGGATGTACAATTCCATCATAAAGAAAATGGGTTATATGAAGGAGAGATTTTATTTTTTCTTTCAGGTCAATGGCGAGGGGAAGTAAGAGCAAATACATTCTCATCTGAAGAAAAACTTGCTATGATAGTAGATGTAAACTAATTGTAGGGAAAAAAGGAGAGAGTATGTTGGTTGTTTTTCCAACACTAGTAAAAACGACATTTATAGAACGACCAAATCGGTTTATCCTGCTTGTAAAGAGAGAAGACACAGGAGAACAGATTGAAGCCCATCTTCCAGACCCAGGCAGACTAAAAGAACTTCTTGTTGAACAGGCAACGATTTGGGTAGAATACGTTGATAAAAGCAGTCGCAAGACAAGCTGGACAGCCATCCTATGCGAAACAAAAGAAGGCAATCTTGTATCTCTGCAGACAACGATCGCGAATAAGCTAGCAGAAACGGCAATAAGAGAGAAACGAATCCCTTCCTTACGTAAATGGTCAATTGAAAAAAGAGAATGTAAGGTAGGTTCTTCTCGTTTTGACTTTCTTTTAAAAAACGATCAAGGTAAAAAACGGTTGTTAGAAGTGAAAAGCGTTACACTATCGAGGACAGGAGAAGGCTTTTTTCCTGATGCACCAACCGCAAGAGGTGCTCGTCATGTACAAGAGTTAACAAAGCTTACAGAACAAGGACGTTATGAAGCGGCCATTTTATTTGTTGCACAAAGAAATGATATTCGGTCTGTGGCTGTTGAGGCTATCATAGATCCAGCATTTGCCCAATCGATTATGGAAGCGAATCAAGCGAACGTTCAGATTGTAGCTGTAAGCACAAACCTGTCTAAAGATAAGATTGCCATTGGACAGGAAATTCCTTTTTTAATCTGATTTAATTGTAAATGAATGGTATAGTGTTGAGAAGGAATAGGCTATGAATGGGGAGAGCAAATGATTCGTACTTTTTCTAACGAAGATAGAGATGAAACCATTGATAAAATGGGAGAAGCAACGTATGATTTACTCGTTGTTGGTGGCGGTGTCACAGGAGCGGGGATTGCATTAGACGCATGCATACGCGGCTTAAAGACGCTTTTAGTTGATCAGCAAGATTTTGCTTCAGGTGCTTCAAAAAATTGGTCTAATCTGTTTCATGCTGAAATCCAGCATATGCACCATTTAGAAATGAAAATGTATAATGATTTATTTAAACAGCGTTTAATTTTAAAAGAGAACGCTCCACACCTGATTAAACAAACCGAATTGATCTTACCAACTTATAAAACTGGTCTCTTCACAAAATCATTTCGCTCAAAGCTACTCGATCGGCTCACCGAAATGGCATTTAAAGAGAAGCGAAAGCACATTACGAAGAAAGAACTAGCAAAGCTGGAACCTGCATTATCACTAAAGCATGCAAAGCACGCTTCTTTGTATAAAGAATTCCTTATAGATGAGTCAAGATTAGCTATCGATTTATTAAAAGAATCAGTAAAAAGAGGTCTAGATGCGCTTAATTATATGAAAGTAGAGAGTTTTCTCTATGAAAATGATAAAATAAGCGGTGCACTTGTAGTCGATCAGAACAAAAACGAAGTACATAAAGTAACAGCAAAGCACGTTGTTAATGCAAGTGGTACAATGGTTGATTCCCTTCGCGTTCAAGATCGTTCTCTTACAAACATCGTCATTGACTCTGTCGAGGATTATTTTTTTACGGTGCCAAGAGACCGTATGCCCGTTCATCATGCCATGTACATCGAAACCGAACAACATCAGCTTGTTAGCTTGGTGCCGTATCGTCAGTCTATTATTGTTGGGCATTCTGTTCAAAAACAAAACGAGCGCACAAGTAATAAAGAGTTGCTCGATTTGTTAAATCGCACCTTTAGTGAGCACCCTTTAGAGGATGATGACATTGAAGCAAGCTGGGTCGTGAAGCGTCCATATCCAATTGATAAGAAGAAAAAGCATCACGAATATAAGCGACAGGAGTGGATTGAATCTCCATCAGGTCTTTTATCTGTTGTGTGTGGCCAGCATACGTTTTACCGCTCCGTTGCAGAACAAGTAGTGGATCGTATATGCAAACAACTGCATCATAAAAGAAATTGTCAAACCGATACAGTGACCATTTCAGGTGGATATGTAGGTGGCTTAGATGACTTTCTTTTCTATAAAAAGAAACGGACAGAAGAGGGCTTACAGTATGGCTTAACAGAGTACGAAGCCAATCAGCTCATTGACCGATATGGTTCAAATATAGGACAGCTTTACGTAAGGCTGCGGACGTTTGGGAAGCAAGCAAAAATGTTCGGCTTAAGTCCGGCAATTTTTGCTGAACTCCTGTATTGTATTGAAGAAGAATCGATTCTTAGTCCTGTTGATTTTCTTGTGCAGCGCACGGGTTATTTGTATATGGACAAAGCATTAACAATGACTGTCAAGGAACCGATTTTTCGTTATATGCGCGATCGCTTAAATTGGACAGAAGAGCAAGAGTTACGATTCCGAGAAAAGCTAGAGAGTGAAATCACTCAAGCCTATGAAACTTAACGTAACGTAAAATGCTAGATTTTTTGGAGGAGAATTAATGAATTATCAAAAGTTAGCTAAGAAGTGGAACGATTATTCAGCGTTAGAGCCAGATGTGCGAGAAGAATTAACGGAATTACTACAAGATGAGAAGGCGTTAGAAGACGCTTTTTATACAACATTAGCATTTGGCACAGGAGGGATGAGAGGGCTAATTGGTCCAGGTCCTAATCGAATGAACACTTACACTGTAAGAAAAGCCGCAAGAGGCCTGGCTTCCTTTATCGCTAAACGTGGAGAGGGTGCGAAAGCAAGAGGAGTCGTCATTGCATTTGATTCGCGACATAAATCTGCTAAGTTTGCTCATGAAGCCGCATTAACATTAGGAGCACAAGGAATTAAAGCTTATGTCTTTCATGACTTACGACCAACACCTGAGTTATCCTTTGCGGTTCGGCATTTACAAGCTGAGGCAGGTATTGTCATTACAGCGTCACATAACCCGCCAGAGTACAATGGTTTTAAAGTGTATGGCTCAGATGGTGGACAATTCCCTCCAGCTCTAGCAGATGAGTTAGTGGATTGTGTAAATGAAATAGAAGATGAACTAGGTATTGCGGTAGGCGATGAAAATCAATTAAAAGCTACTCAACTGTATGAAATCATCTCTGCAGACATTGATGACGCTTATAATGAAGAATTAAAAAGCATCTTGCTTCAAAAGGATTTGATTAAAGAGGCAGGAGATCAGTTGAAAATAGTCTTTACACCACTACATGGAACAGCAAATATTCCCGTTAGACGAGTTCTAGAAGATGTTGGGTTTAGCCAAGTAAGCGTAGTAAAAGAGCAAGAGCTGCCGGATCCTAATTTTTCAACCGTATCGTCTCCTAACCCAGAAGAGCATGCGGCGTTTAAAGAAGCGATTCGTTATGGGGATGCAGAAGGCGCGGATATTTTACTCGCTACAGATCCAGATGCCGATCGAGTCGGTCTCGCTGTGAAAAATGATGCAGATGATTATGTGGTGCTTACCGGTAATCAAACCGGCGCATTAATGCTTGATTACTTAATTTCGATAAAAGATGCCGGAGGGACGCTCCCGGATAATGGAATTGTTTTAAAAACGATTGTTACATCTGAGATTGGACGAGCTATTGCCGAACGGTATCAATTAACGTCTTTAGATACATTAACAGGATTTAAGTTTATTGGCGAAAAAATTGGAGAATATGAACGTACAGGTGACTATCAGTTTCTCTTTGGGTATGAAGAAAGTTACGGCTATTTAATTGGAGATTTTGTACGTGATAAAGATGCTGTACAGGCTTGTCTTTTTGCGGCTGAGCTAGCCCTTCATTACAAACAAAAAGGGTTAACCGTATATGAAGCACTTCAACAAGTGTTTGAGAAGTACGGTTTCTACAGAGAAGGACTTGAATCGTTAACCCTCAAAGGCAAAGAAGGCGTAGAAAAAATAGCAGCGATTATGACGAGCTTACGTGAGAATCCTCCAGAGAGCATGGCAGGCTTGTCCATTAACAAAATAGAGGATTATGAGACAGGACTCAGTATTTCACCAGAAAGTCAAAAAACAACACCAATTGATCTTCCGTCGTCAAATGTCTTGAAATACTTCCTTGAACAAGATGCGTGGTTCTGCGTACGACCATCAGGTACAGAGCCGAAAGTGAAGTTTTATTTTGGTGTGAAAGGTGAATCATTAGAAGACAGCGAGCAAAAACTTCAACAGTTAAAAGATGCTGTTATGGCGTATATCCACCAGTATACTGCTTAATAAATAGAAGACCTATCAAGCACTTTGCGACCGCAAAGTGCTTTTTTGTTTCATTTTCTAAGTTCGTACTTCATAGAATGAGTGAAAAGAGGAGGGACGATTGTGTCAACTAATTGGAGTGAATTAGAGCGATCAATTGCTGAAATAACAGAAATTGCAACGGGTTTTGGGCTAGATTTTTATGAAATGAGATATGAAATCTGTCCAGCAGATATTATTTATACATTCGGTGCTTATGGAATGCCGACTCGCTATAATCATTGGTCCTATGGTAAACAGTATCACCGAATGAAGCTACAATATGATCTTGGCTTAAGCAAGATTTATGAACTAGTGATTAACTCAGACCCTTGCTATGCTTTTCTACTCGATAGCAACACATTAATTCAAAATAAGTTGATTGTCGCCCACGTATTGGCACACTGCGATTTCTTTAAGAACAATATCCGATTCTCAAATACTAGAAAAGACATGGTTGAAAGTATGAGTGCCACAGCGGAACGAATTGCGAGATACGAGCATGCGTATGGGAAAGGAGCCGTTGAAGATTTTCTTGATGCGGTGCTTGCAATTCAAGAACATGTGGATCCAACACTTGTAAAACCACAAAAGAAAGACAGCGAACCAGCCAATTTAAAGAAAGCTACTGATTATGATGATTTGTGGGCTCTTGATGAAAAAGAGGAAAAGGTAGTAAAGCCAGTAAAAAAAATATTCCCGCAGCATCCAGAAAAAGATATGCTATTATTCATTGAAGAAAACAGTCGTCATTTGGAGTCATGGCAGCGAGATATTTTAACGATGATGAGAGAGGAAATGCTTTATTTTTGGCCACAGCTTGAAACGAAAATTATGAACGAAGGCTGGGCTTCATATTGGCACGCGAAAATATTAAGAGAAATGGATCTTACAAGTGACGAAGTCATTGAATTTGCTAAATTAAATGCAGGAGTCGTACAGCCGTCACAGACATCGATTAATCCATACTATCTGGGCATTAAACTATTTGAAGATATTGAACGTCGGTATGATCATCCAACCGAAGAAATGGTTCGACTTCAAGGCATTAAAAAAGGTAGTGGAAGAGAGAAAATCTTCGAAGTAAGAGAAATTGAATCAGACACTTCATTTTTAAGAAATTATTTGACGAGGGAATTTGTTGAAGAAGAAGATCTATACTTATTTCAGAAGCAAGGTAGCGACTATAAAATCACTGAAAAAGCATGGGAGGGTGTTCGTGATCAGCTAACGCAATCAAGGGTAAACGGCGGTTTCCCTTATCTTGTAGTCACAGATGGTGATTACTTGAAAAATGGTGAGTTATATATTAAGCATGCGTTTGAAGGAACTGAATTGGATGTTAGTTATTTAGAAAAAGTGGTTCCCTATGTGTATCAGTTATGGGGAAGAACGGTTCATTTAGAGACGAGTGTAAATGGGAAGATGGTTACCTTTATTTATGATGGAAACAAAGTTCATCGAAAGTATATGTAAGGGTCAGTACAAAAGCGTATTCGGCGACGATTCTGTAATGAATGCGTCTGTCAAAAGCGCTTTTTTCTTTTAGTTTCTTTCATTCAATAGGGGGAACTTGTCGGGAGGCGTTCAAAAAAACATATGTAACCGTTTAGTAATCCTTTTTTAGGAACGAAAAGCTTAACAACAGGGAAGAAGCAGAGTGTAGTTTATTACCGCATTCCCTGAAAACGAGAGCGTCATCTTTAAGTGAAAATCCAGTTAAAAAATTTTCAAAAAAAAGCGTCAAATTGATTGACGCCTTATTGTTTTCAGAGTAAGATAAATTTTGTGACTAAAAATGTATTTCGTTAGTCTAAGGATTAAGGTGTAAAGAGGTGATTTGTTATGGAAACGTTTAGACGTTTAGCGAAGTATTACTTACCCGATAAGCGGTATTTTATTTGGTCTCTAATTGCATTGGTGTTTGTTACAGCCATCACCGTTATTTATCCAGTATTTTTACAAATTGCCATTGATGTAGGGATTACAGGTGGAGAGTATGGAATTATTCCTTATCTGGCCATTGGGTTAATAGGAATTATGGCTATAAAAGGTGTAGCCACATACGTAAACCAATATTTTGGGGATCTTTTCGGTGTTCGATCGGTTTATAGGCTACGAAAAGATTTATACAAAAAGTTGCAATATCTCCCTTTCCGCTACTATGACAATGCTAAAACAGGTGACTTAATGTCGCGGCTGACAGCAGATGTAGAAGCATTTCGCTTTTTCCTTTCTTTTGGTTTTGCCCAATTAGTTAACTTCGTCTTACTTGTTGGATTTGCTATGGTTGTCATGTTTTATTATTCCGTTCCCCTTACCTTAGTAACAATGGTTACACTCCCATTTCTAGCAGTTGCTGTTTACAAATTTGATCAGCGTGTTCATCCTGGCTTTCGTAAAGTCCGTCGTTCCCTTGCGCGGTTAAACACGAAAGTACAAGAGAATGTTAGTGGTATGCATACAGTTAAAGCGCTATCACAAGAGACAACGGAGAAAAATCGTTTTGGTTATACAAATGAAGACTATCGCACAAAAAACATTGCCATATCAAATGTATGGAGTACATATTTCCCGCTAATGGAGTTTATCGGCAACGTTTCTGCTGTTCTCCTTTTAGGTTTCGGAGGATATTTGGCAGTTCAACAACAGCTAACAGCTGGAGAGTTAACCGCATTCTTTAGTCTCGTTTGGTTTATTATTGGACCAATAATGAACCTAGGATTTGTGATTAACCAATTTTCTCAGTCAAAAGCTTCTGGAGAACGATTGCTAGAAATTTTAGATGAAAAAGAGCGTTATAATGGACCGGAAAAAACGAAGCCTTATGCAAAATTAAAAGGAGAGGTTCGTTTTGAAAACGTTAGTTTGCGCTATCATAATAAGGCTAAAAATGCGCTTACCGATTTAACTTTTAATGTGCCTCAAGGTTCAACCATTGGTTTGGTTGGTTCAACTGGTTCAGGAAAATCAAGTATTATTCAACTATTGATGCGCTTTTATGAAAAAACGTCCGGAGATTTACTAATTGACGGAAAACCGATTGAAGAGTACGACGTGAAGGAATTACGTCAAAACGTAGGAATTGTCTTACAACAAACCTTTCTTTTTTCATCGTCCATTCGCGATAATCTTGCTTATGGGAATCCTGATGCCTCTATGGAAGATATTATTGCGGCAGCAAAACGAGCTGATGCCCATGAATTTATAGAACAGCTACCTGAAGGGTACGACACAATCTTAGGAGAAAGAGGACTAGGGTTGTCAGGAGGACAAAAGCAACGAATTGCAATTGCCCGGGCAATGATTATGAATCCAAGCATTTTAATTATGGACGATTCAACAAGTGCAGTCGATATGCAGACAGAAGGAAAGATTCAAAAAGCAATGCGGGAAATTATGAAGGGACGAACAACGTTTATCATTGCGCACCGAATTTCTTCCGTCAAGCATTGTGACCAAATTTTTGTGCTTAATGAAGGAGAAATAGAAGAACGCGGTACACATGAGGAGCTACTCCAAGAACATGGAATTTACCGCAGAATTTACGACATTCAAAACCAAGATCAACATTATGTACTTCAACAGGCTTAAGGAAGTGGTGTATGATGGAAGAAGTGAGAAAAAAAACGCGTTTTCATTATCCTGTTGAACAAATTATTGAAAAACCGTTTAACTGGAAACAAATGGTGCGGTTGTTTAATTTCTTAAAGCCGTACGCAAAAACGCTTTTACCAAAAACGATACTAATGATGCTTTTCGCTACTGCTGTTCGTTTAGCAATTCCCATTTTCATTGGTGTATTTGCAGTTGGACAGCTAGAGCAAGGTGTGGCAACAACTCAAGATATGCTCATTTACGCGACGATTGTGCTCGGTCTTTATGCCGTTTCATACATTGCCAACTACTTTAGAATACGCTGGATGAACCAGCTTGGGCAATTTGTCATATTTGATATTCGAAAGAAATTGTTTGATCATATTCAGCATTTATCTCATCGCTTTTTTGATAAGCGATCAGCGGGTTCAATTCTCGTCCGTGTTATTAACGATGTGAACTCGTTGCAAGATTTATTTACAAATGGTGTTATTAACTTGTTAATGGATATTGTTATGCTTCTTGGAATTGTGGCGATTTTGTTTTACTTGAGTCCGGAACTTGCCGTTGTGATTTTAATTATCTTGCCCATTATGTTCTTTATCTCAACAAAGTTAAGAAGAAAAATCCGTCGAGCTTGGCAAACCGTTCGTTTGCGCCAGTCCCGGCTCAATTCTCACTTAAATGAGAGCATTCAAGGTATTCGCGTTACTCAAGCGTATGCGCAAGAACATGAGAACATGGACTTCTTTGATGATGTAAACACTCAGAATTATGAAAGCTGGCGCGAAGCAACGAAGCAAAATGCCATGTTTCGTCCATTTGTAGAAATGGCCAGTGCCATTGGCGGTGCCATTCTTATATGGTACGGAGCGTTTCTCATTCAAAGTGATGGTAGCGGATTGACATTAGGGGTCTTTGTATCCTTTGCTTTTTACATTGGCATGTTTTGGGAACCAATCTCAAGGCTTGGTCAAGTGTATAATCAGCTACTTGTTGGAATGGCTTCAAGTGAGAGGATCTTTGAGTTCTTAGATGAAGAACCGAATGTAAAAAGTAAGAAAGACGCAAAACCGTTAACGGATGTAAAAGGAAAAATGGTCTTCAAAGACGTTGAGTTTTCATATGACGACAAGCGAATGGCATTAAAAGGGATAAACTTAACGTTTGAAGCGGGAACCACTATAGCGCTAGTAGGTCATACTGGATCAGGTAAATCAACGATAGTAAACCTAATGAGCCGTTTCTATGACCCAACAAAAGGTGAAGTACTGTTAGATGATGTGAATTTAAAAGATATAAAAGTTGATGATCTTCGTAGCCACGTTAGCTATGTGCTACAAGATACGTTTATCTTTGCAGGCACTATCATGGAAAACATTCGCTTTGGTAATCCTCATGCAAGTGACGAAGACGTTATTCACGCTGCTAAAGCAATCGGTGCAGATACGTTTATTAGTAAATTAGAAAAAGGCTATGCCACAGAAGTAGAAGAGCAAGGAAGCGTCCTGTCAGTAGGTGAGAGGCAGCTACTTTCTTTTGCTCGAGCACTACTTGCTGATCCAAAAATCCTCATTCTGGACGAGGCGACTGCCAGTATTGATACAGAAACGGAATTGAAAATTCAAGAAGGGTTAAAGACGCTTCTTGCTGGTCGAACAGCCATTATGATCGCCCATCGGTTATCGACGATACGAGATTCTGATAATATTATTGTGCTTGAACAAGGCAATGTGATGGAACAGGGCACACATATCGAATTAATGACAGAAAAAGGCCTTTATTATCATTTAGTGAAATCACAGTACGCCGCTATTAAAGAATAAATAGGAGGGTCGTAGGAATGCTAGAGATGGTTCCTATGACCTTTTTACGTAAACCATAGAGGGTAACGTTATTTCCTTTTAAATTGATTGACTTTTTAGTTAAATGAGGTAGAATAGAAGCACTCTTTTATATAAAAAAAGAAATGGAATTGAGGGAGTAGAGATGAAATACGCATTCGCAAAACGAGTTCGACATTTGCAGTCATCAGTAGTAAGGGATATTTTGAAAATTGTTAATCAAGGAGATGTCATTTCATTTGCTGGAGGTCTACCAGATGATGGTCTGTTTCCCACACAAGCCATAAAGGACGCATTTACAAGTGCCTTTGAAAAAGGGAATAAAGCCTTTCAATATGGAGAAACAGAAGGATACCGTCCATTGCGAGAAGTGATCCTACAACGAATGGCTGTTAAGGGGATAAAAGGCTATTCGCCAGACGACGTCCTCGTTACAACGGGTTCGCAACAAGCCATTGATTTGCTCGCACGGGTCATGATTAGTCCTGGAGACGTTATTTTAACAGAAGAACCTACTTATCTAGCTGCTCTTCAAGTGTTCCAATCCTATGAAGCGCAAATTGTGTCAGTCCAGTGTGATGAAGATGGTATGGTAATGAGCGACTTAAATGAAAAAATTAAGCAATACAACCCGAAGATGGTTTATGTTGTCCCGACTTTTTCAAATCCATCAGGTCGTGTTTGGACATTAGCAAGAAGAAAAGAGTTAGTTCGCCTTATAAAAAAGCAACATGTACTTGTTTTTGAAGACGATCCATACGGTGATATACAGTTTACAAATGATTCATATACACCTATCGCTGCTCTCGATAACGGCTCTCACGTACTTTATACTAGTACATTTTCAAAAACGGCAGTTCCTGCTTTACGTACTGGTTGGATTGTGGGTCCGTATCAAATTGTACGAATGATGGCACAAGCAAAGCAAGCCAACGACTTACACTCAAACTCCTTGGCACACCAAGCTCTCTATGAATTGTGCCAAAATTTTGACCTTGATGGTCACATTCAGAGGATAAGTGAAGTGTACCGTACTCGTAAAGATGCAATGGTATACCATTTGCAGCAAGCAAGAAATGACGGATTACTACATTTTGTTGAGCCTAAAGGTGGAATGTTTTTATGGCTTGAACTTCAAGAACAAGTGAATGCCGAAGCGCTTCTTCCGAGAGCCGTTGAAAGAGGAATGGCCTATGTTCCAGGAGCGCCATTCTATGCACAGGATCCAAAAGCGAACACGTTAAGACTTAATTTTACCCATGCAACAGAAGATCAAATTGAAACGGGTATGAAAATTCTGGTTGAAATGCTTCAACAAGTAGATATGGAAAGAGCCCAATTAAAAAGTCGCTAAGCTTAGCGACTTTTTTTACATTTGTCTAAGTCTACGAACGCGTTCGTCAGCTGGTGGATGTGTAGAAAATAAGGAAGCGGCTTTTTTCTTTAGTGGATCTGCAAAGTAAAGTGAAGCTGTTGAACTTGATGCTTCTTCAACAGGTGTATGTGTATCTGTAATCCGTTCTAATGCTGTTGCAAGTGCTTCTGGATTTCTTGTTAGTTCCACTGCACTAGCGTCCGCTAAATATTCTCTGTTCCGTGAAATCGCTAGCTGCATGACAACTGCAATGATAGGCGCTAGTAAAACGAGAAGAAGAGCGATTATCATAATGAGAGGATGTTTATTATTGTTGTTTCGTCCTCCAGAAAAAATAAAAAACCGCATACCAATATCGCTAAGAATGGCAATAGCAGAAACAAGGGCAACTGCTATTGTAGAGAGACGGATATCATAATTTCGTATATGTGCAACTTCGTGAGCTAAAACACCTTCAATTTCTTCTCGATTCAAACGGTTCATCAAACCAGTTGTTACTGCTACAGCGCCTGATTTAGGCGATATTCCTGTTGCAAATGCATTAGGGCTCGGATCATCGATGATATAGATTCGAGGCATCGGAATTCGCGCAGCAATTGACAGTCCCTCTACAGTGTGCCATAGAAAAGCTTGATCCGTTGATGAAGTAATTTCTCTAGCATGATTCATGCGCATAACAACATTTGTACTTGTTGTTATCATGAAGATGGTATAAACGGTAGCGATTACACCAGCAAAGATTGCCCCACTAATATAATCACCTGCCCTCACATACGTAACAGCTGAGCCAATACCAAGAACAATGACGATGAACAAGCAAACAAGAAAAACAGTATTTCGTTTATTACGAGCAATTTGCGTATAAAACAAGCGGCTCAACCTCCTTAAAACGTAACTTGAACAGGTTCTTTCTCTTCGTCAGGGATGTCAAGCATATCATTCCTAGTAAAGGAATGAGTAGAAGCAACAATGTTTTGTGGGAAAGATTCAATTTTTGTATTGTAGCGCATAACCATTGAGTTATAAGCTTGTCTTGCATAAGCAATTTTATTTTCTGTCCCGCTTAACTCTTCTTGTAGATGTAAAAATTGTTGATTGGCTTTTAAGTCAGGATAGGATTCACTCAAGGCAAATAGTTGACGTAAAAGACCGTTTAGCTCTGCATCCTCTTGCACTCGCTCGTTCCGACTTGCGTTTGGTTCGGCAATGGTATTTCGCTTTTCAATAACTAAAGCTAATGTTTCTTTTTCATGTTTAGCGTAACCTTTTACCGTTTCAACTAGATTTGGAATTAAGTCATAGCGTCGTTTTAGTTGAACATCAATTTGTGCCCAAGATTCCTCTACCCAATTTCGGTGTTTAATTAGGGAGTTATAGCTTCCGGCCCACAAAAGTCCAATTACTACAACAATGCCAATGAGAATAATGACAATCATAATGTTCCTCCTTCTTTCTTCTTCTTTATAGTTACGGATGTATACACATATAGGTTTCTATTTTTATTAAAACATACGACCACAAAATAATGGAAATTTAAAAAGATGGCATGAAAAGACCGAATAGCCATAAAGTAAAGAGAAATGATTTGACTTCCATATAAGAGTACGTTACGATTTTGATAGCGCTTACATTTTTAGATTTGTCTTTTTCGGTCTGATTCTGAACGACCGCTCATATTAACGGAAAAGAGGAGAGCACATAATGACTTTGACAAAAGATCAACTTATGATTCGGGATATGGTACGTCAGTTTGCACGAAAGGAAATTGCCCCATTAGCTGTTCAGCTTGATCAAGAGTCACGATTTGCAGATGACATCTTTAAAAAATTAGGAGAATTAGGTGTTTTAGGTATTCCATTTCCTGAAGAATATGGTGGCTCTGGAGGCGACACGGTCTCTTATGCATTAGCTGTTGAAGAAATCGGCTACGCTTGTGGTGGAACAGGGTTAAGTTATGCAGCGGCAGTTTCACTTGGTGCAAGTCCAATCTATTATTACGGTACAGAAGAACAAAAGCGACAGCATCTCACGCCTCTTGCAAAAGGACAGTCGCTTGGTGCCTTTGGGCTTACTGAGCCAAATGCAGGATCTGATGCTGGAGGAACCCAAACGAAAGCCCGTTTAGAGGGGGATGAATATGTTATTAACGGTGAAAAGTGTTGGATTACAAATGCTGAATATTCTCGAACCGTCATTGTTACGGCTGTTGTCGGTCAAAAAGAAAACGGCAAAAAAATGATTTCAGCGTTTATAGTTCCAACGGATACACCTGGTTTTAAAATTTCATCCAACTACGACAAGATGGGGGTTCGGGCTTCGAATACATGTGAGCTTGTTTTAGAAGATGTCCGTGTTCCAAAAGAAAATCTATTAGGTGATCCAGACAAAGGATTTAGTCAATTCTTATATACACTTGATGGAGGAAGAATCTCCATAGCGGCTCTTGCAGTAGGTATTGCACAAGCAGCTTTTGATCGTGCATTAGCGTATTCAAAAGAAAGAAAGCAGTTTGGTAAAGCAATAAGCTCGTTTCAAGCAATTCAGTTTAAGCTTGCGGATATGGCAATGGAAATTGAACTGGCAAGAAACATGGTGCATAAAGCCGCACAGCTAAAAGATAGTGGGAAAGCATTTGGAAAAGAAGCAGCATATGCTAAGCTCTTTGCCTCTGAAATGGCAACGCGTACATGTAACCAAGCACTGCAAATTCATGGTGGCTACGGCTATATGCGTGAATATGAGGTGGAACGAATGTTAAGAGACGCGAAGTTACTAGAAATTGGTGAAGGGACATCAGAAATTCAGCGTCTTGTTATCGCTAGACATTTAGGCTTAGGTAGATAAAGAAAGGAGCTCATTTCATGATTCAGTCCATTCTCATTGCAAACCGCGGCGAGATTGCTTCCCGTATTATCCGAACGTGCAAAAAAATGAACATTCGCACCGTGGCAATTTATTCAGAAGCGGATCGAGATGCAGAACATACAGTACTAGCTGATGAAGCGTATTTGGTTGGAGAATCGAGTGTAAAAGAAAGTTATTTAAATCAAGATCGAATCTTACTTATTGCGAGAGATGCAAATGTTGACGCTATCCATCCTGGTTATGGGCTTTTATCAGAGCAAGCCATTTTTGCTGAGAAGTGCCGCGCGGATGGGTTTTGTTTTATTGGACCGGATGCATCTGTCATTTCCCTTATGGGGGATAAGCTGCAAGCTCGAAAAACGATGATGGAAGCAGGAGTGCCGGTTATTCCTGGAACAGATGCAGTGGAAACGATTGAAGATACATTGTTCGAAGCAAATCATATAGGTTATCCGGTTATGTTGAAGGCAGCATCAGGTGGAGGAGGTATTGGCATTACGATCTGCCGCAGTGATGACGATTGCCAAAAAGCGTTTGAAAAAAATAAGAAACAAGCTGCTTTATTTTTTGGAGACGGGGCGCTCTATATAGAAAAATATGTAGAAAATCCAAGACACATCGAGTTACAAGTATTAGCTGATGGAAAAGGTCATACACTTGTTTTTGGTGAGCGAGAGTGTTCCGTTCAAAGAAGACATCAGAAGATTATTGAGGAGGCACCATCGCCTTTTTTAACGGATGAGCGTCGTCAAGAAATGATCAATATGGCATTAAAAGCAGCTCAAGCGATTCAGTATCAAAATGCTGGGACTATCGAATGCCTTGTTGATGAAGACGGAATGTTCTATTTTTTAGAAATGAACACGAGGCTTCAAGTTGAACACCCGGTAACAGAAGAGATTTACAAGCTTGATTTAGTGGAATGGCAAATCCGAATCGCTTCAGGAGACACGTTGCCGTGGAAGCAGCATGAATTAAGGACAACAGGACACGCCATCGAAGCAAGAATCTATGCTGAAGACCCGGTACGCTTTTTTCCATCACCTGGGACTGTGAAAGAAATTGAACTGCCAGAAGCGCCGCACATTCGTCACGAATGTCCGATTAAAGCAGGTAGCGTCATTAGTCATTTTTATGATCCGATGATTGCGAAGCTCATTGTTCATGGAAAAGATCGTAATGATGCGATAGCAAAGCTTGAAAACGCATTAAATGACTATAAAGTGATCGGGATTAAAACGAATATCCCCGCGATAAAAGCGATTGTCGATCATCCTATTTTCAAACAAGGGGGAGCAACGACTGCTTTTATGGATACGTATAAAGACGAACTAACAAGACGAATTCAGGAGGTTAACCAATGAGTTATATTAAAGCATCTATGGCAGGAAACGTGTGGAAAGTAGTTGTGTCGGTTGGTGATCAAGTGGAACAAGGACAAGAAGTAGCCATTTTAGAGTCAATGAAAATGGAGATTCCAATTGAATCAGAGGTGGCAGGAACGGTGAAAGCCATTCTTAAACCAGAAGGTGAGTTTGTCAACGAGGGAGATTATTTAATTGAACTTGACTAACGAATTCTTGAAAAAAGAAGGAGCAGAAGTTGTTACGTTAACACTCGATCGACCACAAGCAGCGAACGCCTTATCGACGCAGCTGTTAAAAGAACTAAACGTTCAAGTCGAAGCATTACGGAACGATTCTCAAGCAAGGGTTGTCATTATACGTTCGGCTGGTGAAAAAGCTTTTTGTGCAGGTGCTGATTTAAAAGAACGTATTGCCATGACAGAAGAAGAAGTTCGTGAAGCTGTGAGGTTAATCGGGGATACTATTCAAGCAATATCCACACTACCTCAGCCAGTCATTGTCGCGGCAAATGGTCTAGCATTAGGAGGTGGATTGGAATTGGCCCTTGCGGCAGACTTACGGGTATTCTCAGAGAGGGCTCAATACGGTTTAACTGAAACATCTTTAGCAATCATTCCAGGTGCAGGAGGAACACAGCGCTTAACGCGTATGATTGGTGTCGGTAAAGCAAAAGAGTTAATTTATACAGCTAGACGTATAAGTGGTAAAGAGGCTGAACATATTGGGCTTTGTGAATACGCTGTCTCCTCTGCACAGGTGTATGAAAAAGCAGTTGAGCTGGCGACAGTTATTGCACAAAATGGTCCAGTGGCAATCCGGGCTGCAAAACAAGCCATAGATGTAGGTCTTGACTGCACAATGGAGGATGGATTAAAGGTTGAAAACAATGCGTATCAACAAACGATATATACGGAAGATCGAATGGAAGGATTAAACGCATTCAAAGAAAAAAGAAAACCCCGTTATCAAGGGCGCTAGAGGTGAAGGCTGTGAGTATTGAAAAGCGATATAAAGAAAAAGTAGAGACGATTCACCAAGGTGGTCAAGAAAAATATCATCAGCAAAACGAAGCGAAAGGAAAACGCTTTGTACGGCAACGGCTTGCACTGTTATTTGATGATGGTTTAGAGACTGAAGATGGCATGTTTGCAAATTCAGAAGCAGAAGGTTTACCTGCTGATGGGGTTATTTGCGGAACCGGGAAAATAAACGGTAAAACCGTTTGTGTCATGGCGAATGATTCCACAGTAAAAGCTGGCTCATGGGGGGCGCGGACAGTTGAAAAAATCATTCGCATCCAAGAAACGGCTGAGAAATTAGCAGTACCAATGCTGTATTTAGTTGATTCAGCTGGAGCGCGTATTACTGATCAAATTGACATGTTTCCAGGTCGTAGAGGTGCGGGCCGAATTTTTCATAATCAAGTAAAGCTTTCTGGTAAAATTCCTCAAGTATGTATTCTCTTTGGCCCATCAGCCGCTGGTGGCGCTTATATTCCAGCGTTTTGTGATGTTGTCATTATGGTTGACGGAAATGCGTCCATGTATCTTGGCTCGCCTCGTATGGCGCAGATGGTTATCGGTGAGGATGTTTCCCTTGAAGAAATGGGTGGTGCATCTATGCATTGCCGTGTGTCTGGCTGTGGCGATATGCTTGCAAAAGATGAATTAGAAGCAATCGATTTAGCAAGAGAATATATTGGCTATGTCCCACAAAGTTATAAAGGTCGAGTACCTCTATCGGAGGCAATCCCGCCTAAAGATTTACCTAAAACAATTGAAGAGATCATTCCAGAAAATCAAAATGCGCCTTTTAATATGTACGATCTATTAGATCGACTGGTAGACGATAACAGCTTCTTTGAAATTAAAAAGCTCTTTGCACCTGAACTTATTACTGGATTTGCTCGTTTAAACGGAAGAACGATTGGCATTATAGCAAATCAACCTAAAGCAAAAGGCGGGGTATTATTTCACGATTCAGCAGATAAGGCAGCGAGGTTTATTACATTATGCGATGCCTATCACATCCCATTACTATTTCTGGCTGATATTCCTGGCTTTATGATTGGGACAAAAGTAGAACGTGCGGGTATCATTCGTCATGGTGCAAAAATGATTTCAGCGATGGCTGAAGCGACGGTTCCGAAAATTTCTGTAGTTGTTCGTAAAGCATATGGTGCTGGACTTTATGCGATGGCAGGACCTGCATTTGATCCCGATTGTTGCTTAGCTTTACCACAAGCACAAATTGCTGTTATGGGACCAGAAGCCGCTGTAAATGCAGTTTACGCAAATAAAATTGCAGCATTAGCTCCGGAAGAAAGAGCCGCATTTATTGCTGAAAAAAGAGAAGAATACAAAGAAAATATTGATGTGTATCGACTTGCTTCAGAATTAGTCATTGATGGGGTTGTTAATGGAAATGATTTACGCGAAGAGTTAACACGAAGGTTCGCTTTATATGAAACCAAAGAAGTAGTATTTACAGACCGCAAACACCCTGTATACCCCGTATAGTGCGATAACGTTTAAAAAGACTTAAGAAATTAAGTCTTTTTATTTGTCATTATGAGCCTGTGTAACTACATTTTATCGTTATAATTACTTCCTTTTATTTCCTTAAAAAATTTTTTTAATAAACATACATAGAAAACGAGAGACCGTGACATTCTATAGTTACACAGGGAGGTGAAACATAATGGCAGATAACAGAAGTTCAAATAACCTAGTTGTACCTGGTGTACAACAAGCAATTGACCAAATGAAGTACGAAATCGCTTCAGAATTTGGTGTTAACCTTGGTCCTGAAACAACTGCACGTGCTAACGGTTCAGTTGGTGGGGAAATCACTAAACGTTTAGTTAAAATGGCTGAACAACAAATGAGTGGCGGTTACCAAAAATAATTAAATACAATGGAACAAGAAAAGAGACGATAAACTCGTCTCTTTTTTTTAGCGAATACGTTGTTCGTTTTCTGGGTTGAAGAAATGGGCTTTATTCATATTTAATGCAAGCTCAATCGTATCTCCACTTTGTGCAGTCGTTCTAGAATCGACACGTGCAACAAATTCTTGACCTTCAATTGAAGAATAAAGTACAGTTTCAGCACCTGTTAATTCAGCTACATCAATTAAAGCATCAATTTTAGTTCCTTCTGATGAAGAAATGAAAATAGGCTCATCATGAATATCTTCAGGGCGAATGCCAAGAATGAGTTCTTTATCTGTAAAGCCTTGTTCACGTAAAACAGATAGTTTTCCTTCTGGAACCTCAATACGCTGATTGTTGATAACAAAATCCTTACCATCTAATTTACCACTTAAGAAGTTCATAGATGGGGAGCCAATAAAGCCACCAACAAATACGTTTTCTGGATTATCATACACATCTTTAGGTGTCCCAATTTGTTGAATAAGACCGTCTTTCATAATAACGATGCGAGTCGCCATTGTCATTGCTTCTGTCTGATCGTGAGTTACATAAATCGTTGTTGTTTGTAAACGTTTATGAAGTTTTGTGATTTCAGCACGCATTTGTACACGTAGCTTTGCATCTAAGTTTGAAAGTGGCTCATCCATTAAGAATACTTGTGGATCACGTACTATAGCACGACCTAGTGCAACACGCTGACGCTGACCGCCTGACATCGCTTTTGGCTTACGATCTAGCATTTCTTCTAACCCTAAAATTTTTGCTGCATTATCAACACGTTTTTTGATTTCGTCTTTTTTGAACTTTCTCAATTTCAATCCGAATGCCATATTGTCGTAAACGTTCATATGTGGATACAACGCATAGTTTTGGAATACCATGGCAATATCGCGATCTTTTGGCGCTACGTCATTCATGCGCTTATCGCCAATAATCAAATCACCTTTTGATATTTCTTCAAGTCCAGCAATCATACGAAGCGTAGTTGATTTACCGCAACCTGATGGACCAACGAATACGATAAACTCTTTGTCCTCAATATCAAGATTAAAATCTGAAACTGCCGTTACATCTCCATCATACACTTTGTATACATTATTTAATTGAATTGACGCCATTTTTCTTCCCCCTCGTTTTTAACTAAATTTATTGTAAACCCTTTCATAAGATGAAAGCTATGTACAGCTTGCACAAAGAATGACAATATGGCTTTGTGCAAACTGTACATGAATCAAGTTGGCTGGTGCATAAACAAATGCGTAAGCGCTGCATGAGAGAATATGCGTAAATCAAGCCCTGTTTGGGCGTTGAATTTATCAAGTCGGTACTGAAGACTATTTCGATGTAAATGAAGCGCTTTAGCTGTTTGTGATGTATTCAAATTATTTTTGAAGAATACAGTGATTGTATGTAACAATTCTTCATCGTGAAGCAGCTCGTTTGAAAGAAAGTGACTGCGCAATTGTTCAAATTCGGTGTTATGCAGCTGTTGTTTTAATTCAGCTAAACTTGATTCAGTGGCACTGAAAATATGGGTTGAACGTTTCTTGTCCATTTGTTTTAAAAAAAGCTTTTTTTCAAATGACAGTCTTGTTTTACATTGATTTGAGTGAATAGGAATGCCTAAAAATGTATAAAGGATTGTATAGAAATCTGACTCAATTAATTCCGTTAAAGCATCTAAATCATATTCACGATAATCAGATGGAAACAATAGCAAACCATTCGTATTGCTTTCCCAAATCATAAGGGTAGAGATAGGGAAGAATGATAAAATTGCTTCTCGAAACGAGTCATGATCATCGATAGGTTGTTCAATATAAAAATGTAAAGCGGTGAACGTTCCAGCATTTGGTGGTTGTTCACCAGCAGCATATAAATAATTTGACCATTCTTGTTCCTCAGCTGTGGCTGGTCGTGGTGTATGATCCACCTCTGTTAACAGCAAGGATAAAAGCGTTCGTTCACGTTGTGTAATCTTTAACCGATGAAAATAGAAAACGTGTTGTTTATACTGAAAAGAAATACGGTCTGATACGTTATCACTAGGCTGCCAAAATGCATGTGAAAATGTTTGGTTTATGGTTTCATTCATTTGAAAACATACCTTTCTGTTGATCGCTTGTGTGTAGTATAACAAAAAAAAAGCTCGAGATTGAGCTTTTTAATCCTGTTTTTCCTTTGTAATTGGCATGTCTTCTTCAATTTTTCCGCCAGTATGCGGATCAACACGTCCACCATGTAAACCTTCGTTTACATAGCGGTCAATATCAAGTTCGTATTCTTTACGGCTATCCAAATCTTTTCGTTCCTTCATTTTACCATCCCTCCTCTTAGTAGAATGGCAAAATGATTAGATTTTATGCTTTGGTTGGTGTTCTTCTTCATAAACGTGATAGAGCATTAAGTCATGTACAGCTTGCTTTAACTGCTCATCCCTTATTTTTTTCTCAACTTGCGCACCCTCCCACGTAATGGAACCATCAAAGTGATAAGTGCCAGATATGAACTGTCCTTTAAAGTAAAAAGAAAAAGCCCAACTTTGCTTCTGAGTGCGTTGATATAAGGGTTTATATTGGAAATGTACAAGCATTCGAATCGCTCCTTTATCAAGTTGTAAAGGGTTACATAATTCAGTCTATCATAGTGTTCGTTTTCTGTGGGAACAAAAATAAGCTATACTAAGGACAAAGCGTTTAAATTCTTTTTTTGAAGGAGGCAGTTTGCTGCTAAGAAGCAGTAAGCGTTTAATGTGCAATGGATTTTGTTAGTTCTTCTTCTCGCTGTAGTAGGTGCAATTGTCGGTGCAGCGACTAATGCGCTAGCGATTAGGATGTTGTTTCGACCTCATCGAGCGTACTATATAGGAAAGTGGCAACTGCCGTTAACACCAGGATTATTACCGAGAAGACAGCAAGAGCTCGCAACACAGATGGGAAATCTAGTAGCGAATCATTTATTAACAGCCGAAGGGTTAAGTAAAAAATTAACGAGTGAAATGTTTTCAAAGGAGCTCACTGATTGGGTAAGTGGGCGAGTGAAACAATGGTTAACAAGCGACAATACAGTTGAATCAATGTTAAAACCACTATTATCTATTGACAATGGTAAAGACCAGCTTGTTATTAAATCAAGGACGTGGTTAAAAGAACGACTGAAACAGTATGTACAGAAGCACCAAGATACAGCAGCAAAGCAACTGGTTCCACAGGAAATTCAGTCTGCTATCGTAAGCTATTTGCCAGGTCTCTCAAAAACGATGGTTTCAAAAGCGAAAGTATATGTAGAAAGTGCAGAAGGCCAAGAAAAAATGGCTGCTATGGCGACGAACTTTTTGTCGTCAAAAGGCAAGTTTGGTGGAATGGTTTCAATGTTTCTTTCCAGCGAAAAAGTAGTGGAGATGGTTTATCCAGAAATTGTTAAATTTTTGGATGATGAAAAAACAACAGAGATGCTTCATGGTTTACTTGCTCGTGAGTGGGAGCAGTTACTAGAAAAACCTGTATCGTCATTTGAAGCAGAAAAATATATTGACACCGTCATTGATAAAGCAACGGTTGGTTTAGAAAAGAACATCCCGCTTTTAAATTGGTACGATGCACCTCTTCAAACATGGACAACGCCATATATTGATCAAATTGTCGATAAGTGGGCCCCTCAACTTGTTCGTGTAACAACAGGTTATATAGAGGTGCATTTAACGTCCATTATGAAGAGCTTGCGCTTAAATGAAGTGATTGAACAACAGGTAGCATCCTTTTCTATGGCGAATTTAGAAGAGCTTATTATGAAGATTACAAAGAAGGAATTGCGATTAATTACGCTATTAGGAGGCGTAATTGGAGGAACCGTTGGTCTGATTCAAGCGCTAATTGTTCATTTTTTTTATTAGGAATGGTCGTATGACGTGAATTCTGTCGACTGACGTGTTATAGTCGGTTGGTAGGGAGTGATAAACATGAGTATGACATATGATAAGGCACATGAATTAAAAGACGCACTTGAACAAAGTGATGAGTTTAAGGCGCTTCATGAGCTACATGCACAAATTGAAGCAGATGAAATTGCAAAAAAAATGCTTGAAAACTTTCGTAAGCTTCAGCTAGATCTTCAACAAAAGCAAATGCAAGGTATTCAAATTTCTGAAGAAGAAGCGCAACAAGCACAGCAGCAATTTGAACTTGTTCAGCAGCATGAGTTGATTTCAAAACTGATGGAAGCAGAGCAACAACTTAGTGTAATTATTACAGAGTTAAATAAGATTATTACTGAGCCATTGGAGAAGATCTACGGCGATCCTTCTCAAGAACAGTAATGAAGTAAAAGCTTGTCACTTGTTAAAAGTGGCAAGCTTTTTTTAATGGATCCTTGTTCTACTTCATCTAAAAACGCATAAAACTTAAACAAGGTTAGGTCCAGCTATACAACATGAACTTCATGAAGGAGGAACACGTTTGAAAACCTATAACTTGTTAGTCATGAACATTGATAAACTGTTTTTAGAAGGGGAAGCCAAGGCATCAAAAAAGACGAAAATGGCGATGGCATACTTAGAAAAAAAGCAAGTATCCGTTGTGTTGGTGACAAATCATTCCTTTTCGTATGCAAAAAAAATTGCCCGAAATGTAAAATGCGACGCAACGATTATTGCTCACGGAGGCTCCTTTATATCCGATACAGACCAAAACGAGTGGTACAATCGACCGTTAAGTCTTGAAACAACGTTAGATCTGTGTCATGTTATGGAACGATTTGATTGTGAGGTAAAGCTACAGTATGGCGATTATTGCGCATCTATTCGCCCACAGCACAAACAAACACTTTTAGCGAGAATGTCTTTTAATGCTCCTGGTGAGCAAATTCTGTACCCGTTAACGTATGTGGACTCCTTGTATGAGCACGTTCTGAAGGAAGGGAAAGGGCCGTTAAACGTTAGCCTTAAATGCGACGAGCAAAAAGATCTAGACTATATTTGTGAGATTGTTAAACAAGAGATACCTGAATTAAACGTTATGAAAACGAATAAAGGCGAATGCTTTGTTGTTGGTGCAGGTGCTGAAAAAGAGCGAGCACTTCAATGGCTTGTAAAGCGCAATCAGCTCTCTTTAGACCAAGTCATTGTTGTGGGAGTGGGCGAGGAAGATTCTGAAATGATCGCAATGGCAGGTTTAGGTGTAGCGATGGGAGACGCGACAGAATCGGTGAAAGAAAAAGCAAATTGGGTTACTCGTACTATGAATCAAGGTGGATTAGCATACATGGTTCATGAAGTGTTCCGTAAGCAGTTAAATATGCAATTGAAAGAGTGAACCTAAAGCCCTAGCGGCTCATCCGCTAGGGCTTTTATTAACGTGCAAACAAAATCATCTTGCCCTGGTGAGTTAAACGGTGAGTTAAACTTTGGGCATTTGCTTCTTCTAGCTTTGCTTTTGCTACTTGAATTGCAGATTCTTCGGATTCCGCTTCAATGCGCTCATTTAAAACTACAGAACTATCTTTATTAAATGCTGTTAAAAAATACGTCATAACAACCTCCTGATAACGTTTTCATTAAGTGTATCATGGATAGAGTGTGTATTCACCTATTTTTAACTTAATGAATAGAGTAAAGAAAAAGGGGGAATACAACATGAGAAACGAAGAAATGATGTCGCTTTGTCAACGCTATACGAACTACCCTGTTAACGTTTCTTTAACAAATGGCGAGGAATTTGAATCGGTTATTGAATATGTGGATCAAGAAAACGTCTATGTACTTTATCCGGTTGATCAGAATGAATACCCAATGCAAATCACTCAACTTGAAGGGTTTCATTCTGCCAACGAACCTCATCGCTATGGGTATGGGTATGGTTATCCACCTCCGTATGCGTATGGTGGTTTTCGTCCATACGGGTGGAGAAGATGGGTATTGCCTTTAACGGCACTAGCAGCGATCTCTTTACTATAGGGCTACTCACATGAGTTGTCCTTTTATTACATAATCGTGGAGTAATAGTCAAATAAATACGTGAGATTACGTAATTTACGAACTTAAATGGCGTTTCCCGTTAAAATTATGTAAAATGTATTACAAGTGAAACGATAGAGAGGATGCTGAAAATGGAGAAGTATGATATTTACTTAGTTGAAGATGAAGAAAACTTATCAGAAGTTTTAAAAGCATATATGCAAAAAGAAGGTTGGAATGTTACAGTCTTTGATAATGGAGATGCGGCGGTTGATGCAGTGGCGGACAAGCCTCACTTATGGGTGTTAGATATTATGCTTCCAGGCACAGATGGGTATCAAGTATTAAAAGCAATAAAAAATGAAGAAGATACGCCGGTAATTTTTATTTCTGCAAGAGATCAAGATTTGGATCGTGTGTTAGGGCTTGAAATGGGAAGTGATGATTATTTATCAAAACCATTCTTGCCACAAGAACTCATTATTCGTGTAAAGAAAATTTTAAATCGGGTTTACGGTTCAAGTACATCAGACGTACAAAAAGTCGAATTAAACGCATATACAATTGATCCTATTGGACGTACGATCATTGACACAGAAGAGAATAATGAAGCGGTTGATTTAACAACGAAAGAAATGGATCTAATGCTATTGTTATCAGCCGAAATTGGTAAAGCCTTCTCAAGAGAGAAAATTATCGAGCATGTATGGGGCGATAATTACTTTGGATCTGAGAGAGCTGTTGACGACGTCGTCCGCCGGGTTCGTAAGAAAATGCCGCGTATTCATTTAGAAACGCTTTATGGGTACGGGTACCGGATCTTATCCTCATGATAAAAATTAATTTAACGAGACGAATATGGCTTGCATTCGTTTCGTTAATTGTGCTTGTCGCACTCTCTATTATTATTGTTTATCCCATTTCAATTCGTGGGGCGCTGACAGAAGAGACGTACCAAATTATTGATAACAGTGTCCGGGACCAATTAATGCAAGAAGATGCAAACTGGGAGACGTTCCTGAGCCAGCAGCCGGGGTTTTACCAATCTAGGCAGGAGCAACGAGCGACGGTTTCGTTTTTAATTGAAATTACCGGATCAACGTATGCCATTTATAATACGCCAATTGATGTGGTACCTGACCCACCAGTTCACGAAGAGATGCGTCAAAACGCAGTTGATCAAAATACACAAACAGGCCGATATGAAACGACATTTGGTGGGCAAACTCTCTTTTATACGGTGAATGATTTAGTTAGTCCGATTGAAGGTTCCGATTTATATTTGATCACCTATATGTGGGACACGTATCGTGATGAAATGGTCCAGAATCTTTGGGAGCGACTGCTTTATTTATTATTGCTCACAAGTGCACTAAGCTTACTTCCTGCCATTTGGTTAAAGCATTATTTGCGACAACCATTAGCCATTTTAGAAAATCACCTAGAACAAATTGCAAATCGAAACTGGCAAGAGCCGTTAAAATGGGAAGGGGACGAAGATTTTGAGCGTCTTTCGTATCAATTTGAACGAATGCGACAAAATTTAAATAGCTATGATCGCGCTCAGAAAACGTTTATTCAGCATGCTTCTCACGAATTGAAAACACCGATTATGGTCATTAAAAGCTATGCTCAATCAGTAAAAGATGGCATTCTACCAAAAGAAGATCTTGGTAAGACAATGGATGTTATTACAGAAGAAGCGAATCGGATGGAGCGTCGAGTCATTGATATGCTTTACTATACAAAGCTTGACCAGATGCAAAAAGAGCAGCTTAAAGTAGAAGAGTTTCCTTTTGGAAAGCTTGCGTATCAGATTGAAGAGCGATTTCGTTATCAAAGAGATGATGTGACCATTGATGTACAAGGTGCAGATAAAACACTAAAGGCAGACATCGAACAATGTGAAGTGCTCCTAGAAAATTTAGTCGAAAACGGATTGCGCTATGCTAAACGTCAATTAACTATCCGTGCGGAAGAAGATGAGCGCTATTCATATATCATTGTTGAAAACGAAGGAGACCCAATTGATGCAGATCTCAGCAAATTGTTTAGCCCATTCTATAAAGGAAATAAAGGGAAATTTGGTTTGGGGTTAGCCATTGTTAAGCAAATTGCCGAATTGCATCATGGATTCGCGAAGGTAGACAATATTGAAGAAGGCGTTCGATTTACCATTGGACTGCCAAAACCTTATCAAGCACAGGATGTAAAACAAAAGAAAAAAGAAAAGAAACGATCATAAAGGTTTGATCTTGTCATAGTCACTGTGGCAGGGTCGAGCTTTTTTTTAGATTCTTTAAGAAGAAGCGTTCATACGATAAGAGCTGTATATGCTATACTAATGAAAGATTAAAATGTTAAAGAGGTGACCGTTATGGAAAAAGGAATAAAATACCATCAAGTGGGGGAAGCGGTTAATCGGTACTTGTTAATAAAGACGGCGACGAAGCAAATAGCGAGTAACTCAAAGCCATTTTTAACCTTAATTTTAGGTGATCATACAGGAGAAATTGAAGCGAAATTATGGGGTGTCTCGCCAGAAGACGAAGGCACATTTGTCAATAAAACGATTGTACATATACAAGGTGACGTGATTGATTATAGAGGACGTACCCAACTGAAAATTGCGAGCATTCGTCCCACTAGTCCAATGGATGGAGTGGAAATTAACGACTTTGTGCGCTCCGCGCCATTGTCAGCTGAAGACATGCTTGATGAGGTTAACCAATTTATTTTTGATATTCAAAACCCAAATATCCAGCGCATTACCCGTTACATTGTGAAGAAGCATCAAACCGCGTTTGTTGAATCTCCAGCAGCTACGAAAAATCATCATGAATTTATGGGTGGATTGGCTTTTCACGTTGTTTCCATGTTACGTCTAGCAAAAAATATTGCTGCACAATATGAGAACCTAGATACAGACTTGCTGTATGCAGGCGTTATTCTTCATGATATTGGAAAAGTAAAAGAGCTCTCTGGAGCCATTGATACGACCTACACGCTTGAAGGCAAGTTGCTTGGACATATTTCCATTGGTGCTATGGAAATTCACGAAGCGGCACAGGAATTAAAAATTGAAGGCGAAGAGCTACTAATTCTTCAGCATCTTATGTTAAGTCATCATGGAAAAGGGGAATGGGGAAGTCCTAAGCCCCCTTATATTCGTGAGGCAGAGGTGTTGCATATGATTGACAATGTTGATGCAAAGATTAATATGATGGATCGTGCGCTAGAGCGAGTGGAACCAGGAGAATTTTCTGAACGAGTCATGGCATTAGAAAATCGGAGCTTTTACAAACCGAGTTTTCATAAAAAACCACTCGATCTATAAAAAAAGTTCTACTTAGGCTTGATCACCCATATCATTAGATAAGAAACGCTTACTAGAAAGTAGAAAGGGTGAATAATTCTAATGAAAACAAAAGAGACAAGCCAATTTCTTGCACTTGGAGCCGTAGTCGTATTAGTTGTAGCCTTTCTGTTAACACAAACATCCGTTGGTCAATTCGTTCTTGCCAGCCCTTGGTGGACGTATTTACTCATCCTCGGTATTGTTTTTAGTGGCTATCAGTGGATTCGGGCACTAAAAGAAGAAAAGGAAATTGATGAGGACTTTATTGAACAAGAAGGAAATGTCTATATGGAACGTATTCAAGAAGCAAAGAAATTAAAAGAGCAGCAAGAGCTTTAAGCCTCATGTTACGATTTGGAAAAACAAAAGAATGGCCTTCAGGTTAGAAACAACTCTTCCTGAAGGTTTTTTGTTTATAAAGGAGAAATAGAAAAAGAGAGCAGTAGAGCGATTAGAGTAGATCAATTTCACCTATTTTTAAGGCAATTGGAATGCGATGATATGGTCTCAACTGCCGTCGAAGGAGTGGTTTGACAGAATAAACGTTTAATGCTTAAAACAAAGGCAACAGAGGGCATCCATTGTAGCGAGCACTTAGATGTCCGAATGGTAAAGAGGATTTAATCACATCGCTGCTTCAGTGGCGTGGTTTCGTCTAATTGAATAGTGCTTTTAAAGGAGTGTCTCATGAGAAATCGAGGATGTGCGGTACTCATTAAAGATCAAAAAGTAGTATTAATAAAAAGAGTTCATAACAACGATACTTACTTTGTGTTCCCTGGCGGTGGGGTAGAGAAGGATGAAACGCTAGAGGAAGCAACCATTCGAGAAGCCCTTGAAGAACTCAATGTACACATTTGCATTGAACGATTGCTCACGACTGTTTTTTATCACGGTACACATTATTTTTTTCTTGCCTCTATTCTTGAGGGAGATATTGAAATTGGACAAGGGGACGAGTATGTCGACAAAGAGAGAAAACGTGGCACGTATGAGCCAGTATGGGTACCTTGTAATCAATTATCTTCATTAGATGTTAGACCAAAAGAGATAGGGCATTATGTTCAACAATTCTTGGGGGAATTCTAAAAGAAACGTAGGATGAATTTAGTATGCGTGACATTAAAAAAGCTTGCTGATCCTATCCGACTTGGATAAGGTCAACAAGCTCATTTTATTTATTCGTTCTCTTCATCAGTAGTGTCTTCGTCAGTAGTGTCTTCATCAGTATCTGTTGAATCATCTTCTGTCGTGTCTTCATCAGCTGGCTGTTCTTCCTCTGTCTCAGGTTGGTTTGTGCTCGCTTGGACTTGATCAATAACACCTTGGAAGAACTCGTCTTCTACGGTTACATCATATTGCTCAAGCAAGTCCACAACTACCGCAAAGAAGTCACGTCCATTTTCTTCAATATAAGCGCGTTTAACGGCCATCTGCGCCGAGTCAGGCATTGTGTCATACTCAAGTGCCTCGTCTGTCTTTTCAATTACGTGAAAGCCGAATGCTGATTCAACAGGCTCACTTGTTACTTCGCCAACTTCTAAGTCAAATGCAGCTTCCGCGAAAGCCTCGTCCATTTCAGCGCGTGTAAAGAAACCAAGATCACCGCCGTTACTAGCAGTGCCGTCTGTGCCGAATTCTTCAGCGAGATCAGCAAAATCGCTTCCATCATTTAATTGTTCAATAATGTCATTTGCAACGTCTTCTTCCTCAACAAGAATATGACGAGCTTCGACTTGCTCATATTGCTCACGATTGTCTTCGAAATAAGCGGCAATGTCTTCATCAGTGTAGTCTAAATCTTGGGCTTGAAGCTCAATTAAAGTTAGTTCTGGAATGATTAAATTATCAATCATATCATCACGGTCTTCTAATCCAAGTCTTTCAACTACAATGTCAACGAGCTCATCTTCTGAGTTAACACCGAATTCATCTTGAAGTGTTGCAACCATTGCGTTAATTTGTTCTTCAGAAAAGTCCATATCTTCGCCAGCAAGCGCTAATAGTTGTTCAGTTAAGTCTGTAAAGAAAGCGTTTTGCAAAGCGCCTGCTGCTTGTTGATTGTTTTTTAAATCTTCAAATAGCGCTTCTTGTGTAATCGTTTCTCCACCCTCAATTGTAGCAATGGTAGATCCGTTTCCTTCGTCATTATTACATGCTGCTAAAGTTGTTAGCGCAACAGCACCGAAACCAGCGAGTAAGTACTTTTTCATTTGTAACACTCCTTGAAGAGATCTATTATCGTCAGCATAACTTGTACACAAGGTCAACTAGTTAAATTACCCAGTTTTTTCTTGCACAAAACCTACTATATCATAAATAAAAACCTACAACAATTGCTGTATTATTGGGAAATTAGGTCATTCGCCTAGTACCCATATTTACTTTTTGCATAGGATAAGGTAACAAAGCACAAAGAAAGCTCTAAAACCTCCGGGTAGCAAGGGTTAAGCGTGTTTTGAAGCGTTTCTAATGCTTCACATTCAACATGCTCAATGTGCTTTCTATCAAAAAAAATGTGAAATTTTCAAAGGAGGAAATGTACATGAGTTACGCAGGCGGAGGATACAACAGTGGGTTTGCATTAATCGTAGTTTTATTCATTTTATTAGTGATTATCGGGGCTTCTTGGATTTGCTAGTAAAGTGTAGCGCTCATGGATTTATCCATGAGCGCTTTCTCTATTCAGAACAAAAATTATCAAAAAACAGGTTAAACTATTGTTGAAAGAGAGTAGAAAAGGGTATAAAGACAGTAGAACACATTCATACATAGGAGTAGGAGGAAGCATGAGTAGACGACAACAAACCAACCGTTTTTATAAAACAGGCTTTTTTATTGTTCTTGCAGTTTTAATCATCATTCTTTCTGTATTGTTAATTGGGGCAATAAGGCTCTTTGGTAATTTAGATTCTGATTCAAGGGAACGGCCTACTGTAAACAATGAAAGCGAAGAGCTATTGAGTTTTCAGATGACGCTAAATCAGACAAATCTTTTATTGGACAATTTACTAGAGGAAGATATACCATTTCACTTTTACCTGGCTGAAGATGGTGTTTATTTGGAAGGTGAAGTCGATGCTGTCCTTTCTTCAATTGATGTAGCTATGCGTTTCGATCCAACGGTACAGGAAGATGGCAGTTTATTGTTAGAAGCAGACAATCTGTCAGCAGGATTTTTATCAATCTCACCGGAAACTGCGTTGCGTATGTTTAATCAAGTAGCTGATCTGCCAGAATGGATTTATCTTTATCCAAGTGAAGAACATGTGGTGATTGATTTAAGAACGATTGAAGAGTTAGAGCCTTTTGGTTTACGCTTTAATGATGTCAACTTAGATGAGGATGTTTTAGACATATCACTTATACAATAATGTTTTCAAAGAACCATCAGCAGACGCTGATGGTTCTTTAGATAGAGAGTAAGAAAACGCCTCTCCTATAAATAATTTTTTTGCTTCAATGATGGCTGAGGTGAAATAAAGGAATCGTCATTAAATTGTCTAATAAAATCATCATCATATAAGTGACGTACAATCGACACTAATTCTGAGAATTCCGGGAACCTTCCGTAAATCTCTTTGATTGGCAAAGAGCCTTGATAAACATTAAAGGTTTGTTCGTTAAATACACGTAAAGTCTCGTGTAACAGTATTTCTCCTTCTTTCGTTAGGCAAACGTACGTGTTTCTTTTATCTTCTTGCTTTTTCGAGAATGTTAATAACCCTCGCTTTTCTAGCTTTTTGGAAAAGTTAAAGGCAGTTGACACATGCATGGCACCGTATGAGGCAATGTCAGAAATGGAAGCGCCGTTGAACTGATCAGCAATCCATAAAATATGATGCTCATTCAAGTTTAAGTTAAACGGTTTAATCCAATTTTGCCAATCTTTCTCGACGGATTTCCACATCGCTTTGCTTAATACAGCTAGCTTGTAACTATATAACATTGAGTGCTTAGCCATTGGCTCCATAACCATTCCTCCATCTATATTCTATTTGTAAAGGGTGACTTTTGTATGCTACGAATGTTTTCTTTTAAAGGAATCCATGAAAGCTGCAAGTACTTCACATGATTCTAGTGGAACTGCATTGTAAATACTTGCCCGAATACCACCAACCAAACGATGACCAGGTAATCCAATAAGGCCAGCTTCTTCAGCTTCTTGTAAAAACATTTTCTCTAAATCATTATTTTGCAAATTGAAGGTCACGTTCATTGTAGAGCGAGCTTCTTTTTCGGCGTGACCACGATAAAACCCTTCACTGCGATCAATGATGTCATAGAGTAGGGAAGCTTTCTTTTCATTTCGGGCTTCGATTACTGAAACGCCGCCTTCGCTTTCAATCCACTCCAACACTAAGTTCAACATGTAAATCGAAAAGACAGGTGGTGTATTATACATAGATTGACTTTTAGCAAAGGTTTGATAAGAAAGCATTGGTGATACGTCTACATGAGCGTTTTTAAGAAATGAATCTTTAACCACGACGATGGTCACACCGGCAGGACCAAGATTCTTTTGAGCACCTGCGTAAATAAGATCAAACGCATTATAATCAATGTCTCTTGACAAAATATCACTAGACATGTCACAGACAAGCGGCAATTTCTGATGAGGAAATGTTTTCCATTGTGTTCCATAAATTGTGTTGTTTGATGTTATATGTAAATAGGAATTTTCGTCATTATAAGAAAGCTCATCCGGAGATGGGATGGTTGAAAACCCACTTTCTTTAGCTTGTGTTTGTACGTCAATAGTCCCGAATCGTTTCGCTTCATTTGCGGCTTTTTCTGACCAGACACCTGTTAATACATAACTGGATTGATTATTTAGAAAATTCATAGGAACCATGGAAAATTGAAGGTTCGCTCCACCTTGAAAAAATAATACATGGGTATCTTCATCTAAGTTCATTAACGACTTCAGTCGAGAAATTGCTTGAAAGTGAACGTTTTCATAGGTTTTAGAACGATGACTCATTTCCATAATAGAGACTTGTGATGCATCATAATTAAGAAAACTTGCTTGTGCTTTTTCGAGTGCTTGGCGAGGTAAAGCAGCAGGACCAGCGCTAAAGTTATGAACATTTTTCATTTTTTTGACTCCCTTTATCCCTTTAACGTGTGTTTTTAGAAATGATATCATAATTTTGACTTTTTGGGCGATAAAATCGTAAATTATTTTTATTTGAGAATAATAATGTAAAAAAAAAGTCACCAGGAAGTGACTTTTTCTTAAATGGAGCTGTTTAGTATGTCTTTGAAACGTTTTGTATAAGGTTCTAACCCGTTTACATGATCTGGGCTTGCTTCTTTATCCCAAATATGGCTGTAAATAGCTTCTTCTCCATATCGAGGAACAAGATGAAGGTGGTAGTGAAACACAGTTTGGCCAGCCACTTGTCCATTATTGTTCACGATATTCATTCCTTTACACGAATAGCTCTCTTTTAAAGCAGAAGCCAGTTTTGGCACAACTGAAAATAGGTGAGAAGCTGTTTCTGAGGGAAGGTCAAAAATAGCCTCATGATGCTGTTTCGGAATAATCAGTGTGTGTCCTTTCGTTATTTGTTGAATGTTATAAAATGCTAAAACGTGCTCATCCTCATACAGTTTTGTGGCTGGTAGCTGTCCATCTCTTATAGCACAGAAAATACAATCTGACATAGAAAATCCTCCTTTAAACTACTTCTTAGCTAAAAGTGTACGCATATTTATGGAAAGAAGCAATCAAGAAGGGGAAAGGATTTTAAAAGCGTTATGGTGAATAGAGTGAAAGAGGTCTGAAAGTGCTTTTCTGGTTTTTTTTTGCTAAACTACAAGGGGGAGTGATGACATAAATGGCTAATATGTTAGAGATTAATGAATTATCAGGTGGGTATACACCAAAAAAGCCTGTTTTACATAACGTTTCATTTGGTGTCCAAAAGCAAGAAATAGTTGGTTTAATCGGCTTGAATGGTGCTGGAAAAAGTACCACCATTAAGCATGTACTAGGGTTAATGGACCCACAAGCTGGTGAAGTGAAAATTAACGGGTTGCGTTTTGCCGATAATGCAGACCAGTACCGAAGATCATTCGCCTATATCCCAGAAACACCACTCTTATATGATGAATTGACATTATGGGAGCATTTAGAGTTAACAAGTGTTGCCTATGGAATTGAAAAAGCAGACTTTGAAAAGCGTGCAGAAATACTCTTAAAAGAATTTAATATGGTAAAGATGAAAAAGTGGTACCCTAATCATTTTTCAAAAGGAATGCGTCAAAAAGTGATGATTATGAGTGCTTTTCTAGCGGAACCAGAGCTATATGTAGTGGATGAACCGATTGTTGGTCTAGACCCGGTAGGAATACAGTCCTTCTTAAACTGGATATCTGAAATGAAGAAAAAAGGCGCAGGAATACTAATGTCAACCCATATTCTAGCAACGGCTGAGCGTTACTGTGATCGCTTTGTTATTTTACATCAGGGAAAAGTGGTGCTTACTGGTACGCTCGATGAAATGAGACGAGCCATTGGGAAAAGCGATGCAACTCTGGATGATATTTATATTGAAATGACGAAGGACGTTCAGGAATGAGACAGGCACAAGAGCTTTGGGAATCTAGACGTCATCAATACTGGTCAGAGGCGAGAGGATATTTAAAATTAATCTTAAACAGTGGCTTTGTTATTTCTGTTTATTTCCTATTTATTTTCCTTACCGTTTATTACCAGCAGTTTGTAGAGCAGATGCCTGCGGACTTTCCGCTTGTACTGTTGTTAACTGTGCTGTTTACGTGGCGCTTAACGGCAGGTTCCATTCGGACCTTTGTTAAACCGGCTGATATTGTTTTCTTATTACCTTATGAAACAAAGATGACGGTTTATTTCAATCAAGCATTAAGATACTCAAGTATATGGCAAGCCAGTTACATCGTCTTGTTATTTATGGCTGTTGGCCCAATGTTCACAGAACGTATTGGCACAGGGGCTGCCTTCTGGCTAGCACTATTGTTTCTTATTTTAATAAAAATATGGAACCTCTTATGTGTTTGGCAGGAGCAACGCCTTGTGGCAAAAGGAGAGCGCTATTCAAATATGGCTCTTCGCTTGCTAATTAATGCTGTGGCGACTTATCTGCTATTCGCACAAGCTACGGTGTGGTTAATAGTAGCCATTATCGTTCTTATGACGATCCTGTACAAAGGATATTGGCAACCACTTGAAAAAAAGCATAGCTTAAAATGGGATCGATTAATTGAAGTTGAAAATCAGATGGTCATGTTCTTTTATCGAATCGCGAACGCTTTTACAGATGTACCTCAGCTTCGCAATAAAGTGCGGGAGCGTCATTACTTACAATGGGCTGTTCAATCGTTAGGTGGAAAAAAAGGTACTGTCTACCACTACTTATATGCGCGGACGTTTATTCGAGCGAATGACTATCTTGGTACGTATTTGCGCCTCGCTGTTGTGGGTGGCCTCTTCATTTATGTGCTACCGTTAGGGTGGATGAAATTGGCAATGGCATTGCTGTTTACTCATATTACGATGATGCAGTTATCAACTCTTTCTTTTCATCATTCTGCTAGTATTTGGATTGATTTATATCCGATAAAGCCTGAAGAAAAGAAGCAAGCATTAACGTATATCACAGCTCGTTTACTGTTTTTACTTGCTATCGTATACGGGGTACTCGCAGTTGTTACAAGTGATCTTTTGTATGGTGTGCTTGTCTTAATTGCCAGTGCGCTACTTGGACTATATGGAAGCCAAACACTCGTTCATCGAAAAAAAGGAAAGTATCGCAGAGTCCGCTAATAAAATGTAGCGAAGGGGGCTCTCGTAATGAATGTAAAGGGTGTAGAGGAAGAGCTTGCAGTATGGAAACGGCAGCAACAACGACCAGAATCACACTTGAAAAAAAGGATTGGACATTTGCAAGATGCGATCAATCTAAAGATGCCTAAACTCTACCATGCAGCTGCTACACAATGTGTGAAAATGACAGCGGAAGCAATTATGTACGGCATTGATATGTCCAATCAACTAATTGTGAAAGAAATACGTTCTTTTTCCCTTGAAGAAGCAGACCAGAAAGCGGTGGATATGTTTCGACGTTATCGCCGTATGGCATTAGCGGAGGGGATTGGAACTGGGGCAGGGGGATTTGTTGCAGGGGCAATGGATTTCCCTCTTTTTCTATCGTTAAAATTAAAAGCGTTGTTTGACGTTGCACATCTATATGGATTTTCAACCGCAACACTACACGACCGTTTTTTTATTTTATTATTGTTTCAGTTTAGCTATGGTAATCGAGCACATCGATTAGATGTATTAAAAGAAGTTGAAACCTATATTCAGTTTGGTACGATTAATGAAACGAATTGGAAACAATTGCAGCTTCAATATCGAGATACCATTGATATTCCGAAGACTTTGCAACTCCTTCCAGTTGTTGGGGCGGTATTTGGAGGAACAGCGAACTACTATTTATTCACAAAACTTGAAGAGAACACCATTCAGCTCTGTCGAATGCGTTGGCTAGCAGAATTCAAGCGAGCAGCTCTGGAGAAGGGTTAAATGAGGAATATGTAGAAAAGGTCGTTCCATAAAGTCATTGTTTGACTTTACTAGTTACGGCTTTTTTTTTTGGTATTGTGTTTAAAAGCGAATTGTTATGAGCTGTTTACGAAGGATAAGGTTCAAAATAAAGCTCACGTTTAAATTTCTATTAAGTTACTCCAGCATGAGTAGTACCACGATGCGGCACTACTCATGAGTAAGGAGAATCTTGCAAGAACATACGGTTTATTTCATCCAGCTAGGCGTATACTGGGCCATCATCGCTGCAAGTGTTGAAAAATAACCAGTGAATAAAAGAATGCCCAGGATAATCATAATAACGCCACTGACTTTTTGGATAATCGGTAAGTAACGATTCATACGTCTCATTTTGTGCAAAGAACGTGCCCAGAGCATGGCAATAAGTAAAAACGGAATGCCAAGTCCAACAGAATAAATAAAGAGCAAAAAGACGCCGCTCCATATAGTAGCAGATGTACTTGCTAAAGTGAGAATACTTGCTAACACAAGCCCAATGCATGGTGTCCAGCCAGCAGCAAATAAAAAGCCGAACAATAACGATTTTGAAAAACTTGCCGCAGTATTAGAAGACGGCTCTAATCTTTTGTCTGAGAACAGAGCACGAATAGAAATCAGTCCAGTCATTTGTAGACCGAATAAAATAATAACAATTCCTCCAAGGCGCTCTAGTAGTGCTTGATTGCTAACAAAAAGCTGCCCAAGCATCGTGCTTGCTAATCCGAACAGCATAAAGACAAGTGTGAAACCAGCAATAAAGCCAAAACTTCTGGACAGGATGATCCTTCTAGGTGCAGCAATGGCCCCATTTGTGACAGTAGTGCCTGTTAGTTGAGATAAATAAGCAGGCATTAAAGGAAAGATGCACGGTGAAAAGAAAGAAACTAAGCCTGCGAAAAACGCAATGCTAAAGGTTACTTCCATTTAGCTCAGCCCCTTAAAACAAAAAATAGATAATGATGTACTAGTCTATGACCTTTCCAAGTGTAACATGTTTAAACAAATGAAAGCGAATTCGTTTAGCATGCAATTTTGAACATTACGTGATAAATGTCAAAGAACCCCTAAATACATTGTAAATTAAGCGAAAATCTCACCGAATCCTGTCTTTTTTTTATATGATAAGTACGATAGACTGGATTGTAGTTTGTTTTCATTGTGTTATAAGACCTATAGGGGGGTCATTGATCTGCTGAAAAAATGGAGTTTGGTTGCGAGTGCGTTCGTCGGTATGGTAGCACTGTCTTTCATTATATTCGTAATCTTTATGTTAGCTGGTTCTTATCAGCTAGACGAAGAGAAACTTATGATGAATCGATCGAGCGTCCTCGTCGATACAGAAGGAAATGTAATTACGAACTTATATATGGAAAATCGAGAGTTTGTTAGCATTACAGAAATCCCTGAGTACGTACAGCAGGGGTTTGTTGCGATGGAAGATTCACGCTTTTATGAACATCAAGGCATTGATTTTAGAGCAATTGGTCGGGCGCTTTATCGAGATTTACTAGCAGGAGCAAAAGTTGAAGGGGGGAGTACGATTACCCAACAACTTGCAAAAAATTTGTTTTTATCAAATGAAAAAGCATGGCTCCGTAAGACGAATGAAGTACTAATAGCAATGAATTTGGAGCGACGGTACAGTAAAGAAGAAATTTTAGAAATGTACTTAAATCAAATATATTTTGGTCATGGTGCTTATGGCATTGAAGCAGCCTCTCAATTGTATTTTAATAAACCTGCTAAAGAGTTAACCGTGTATGAAGGTGCTTCGTTAGTTGCTGTCGTGAATGCGCCTAGTACGTTTTCTCCATTAAATGAAGTGGAAAAAAACAAAGAACGCCGCGACCTAGTACTAAAGGTCATGGCGCAACAGGGTTACTTATCAAGCGAAGAAGCATCATCTTATCAGGATGCTCCGGTAGAAACGGATCATCAAGAATATGTATTGGATGAAGCGTTGTTTACGTACATTGATATGGTGATGGATGAAGCAAGCGAGCGCTACAACATAAGTAACAATGAATTACTTACAGGTGGATATCGTATTGTGAGTCCGATTGATTTGGCGTTTCAGCATGAGACTTATCGAGCATTAAATGATGAACGTTTTTACCCTGAAGGAAGTAAAGATGCGCAAGGAGCCATGATGTTCATGGATGTTAACACTGGCGGGGTGTTAGCGGCACAAGGTGGAAAAGAGTATGTTCGAAGAGGGTTAAATCGACTTAATGTTAATCGATCTCCAGCATCAACATTTAAACCACTTGCTGTATATGCGCCAGCTTTGGAAAGTGGCATGTATCATCCTTATTCTACGTTAAAGGATGAATTGCTTCTATATGAGGATGAAACAGAAGATGGCTACACACCACGAAACGCCACTGGAGAGTATAGTGGTGAAATGACATTATATGATTCCCTCGTTCAATCGGCTAATGCACCAGCTGTTTGGCTACTAAACGAAATGGGAGTCAGTGATTCGGTTCGTCAATTAAGAAAGTTTGGATTGCAGGTGCCAGACAGACAGTTATCACTCGCGTTAGGTGGTCTTTATGAAGGCGTGACTCCTTACGAAATGACCAAATCGTATCGACCTTTTGCTCATGAAGGTCAGTTGATTGAACCTCATTTTATTAAAGATATTTATGATTCCAATGGCAAGCGAGTTGGTGGAGCTAATCTAGTTGAAACAGAGGTCATGTCTGAGCAAACCGCTTGGTCAATGACGCGAATGCTCGAACAAGTAATGAAAGAAGGTACTGGCGCTACTGGTGTGCAAACGACGTCTCCTATCGCTGGAAAAACAGGAACTCAGGGCTACCCAAATGTAGCGGGAGCAGTACGAGATGCTTGGTTCGTTGGGTATACGCCTGAGGTCGTTGGAAGTGTGTGGATGGGATATGATACGACAACCGACGATCAGTACTTTACAGGGGGAAGTCAACACCCGACGCGTTTATTTCAAGCGATGGTAGATGAGCTGCCTGCTTCAAATCAAGGGACAGCGTTTGTAAAGCCAGAAGGTGTTAAAGATCTTGAGCCACCTATTGCGATGCAAGAGATAAATAATTTCGAAGCGAGTTATTCTCTCGGAGGAAATGGTTTGTTAAGCGTCTATTTAGAGTGGGATGCGTTTGAAGATGATCGAATGGAATTCAACGTTTATGAAGTTCAAGACGATGAACGAAAAAGAGTAGCTTCGAACTTAACAGAATCTAGCTACTCAGAAGGACGGTACAATCCATTTTCCATTCCAAGTTATCAAATCGTTGCATATGATCCTGTAACAGAGGTAGAAGGATCTGAGAGTGAGGTTCTAAAACCGAGCTTTGAGTTTTCTTTTTCTCTTACTCCATAATCATAACGAAAACGTAGTGTTTTGACGCTACGTTTTTTTTAGTTCATTCTATTAAAATGACGGGTATAAGCATTGGTAAGTAATGTGGCTATACAGTGAAGCGTATTCTTTTTATGGAGACGCATGATCAAAAAGGAATGAAAATATAGCTTTTGAATGTCCCTTAACTTGGAGATACTAGGACGTGTGTTGAGAAAATAACGCTTATGCCAAGATTTTTGACAAAATCCATCAAAATCATGACAATTTATCATAGTGTGTGTACAACTGTTCAGTAGGTTATTATAGTTAAAGAGATAAAAAGAGAACGATAAATAAGCAGAAACGTCGATTTTCTGTTTTGTTTCAAGTAAGATAGACTTTGTGAGATTTGTTCGTTTGGAGAGGTGGATAATAGTGAGTATGGCGTTTAACGACACATTTTTGAAAGCATGTAGGGGAGAGGCTCATGACCATGTACCGGTTTGGTATATGAGACAAGCAGGGCGCTCTCAACCTGAATATCGGAAAATCAAGGAAACACATAGCTTGTTTGACATTACACATGACCCTGAACTTTGTGCGTATGTAACGAAGCTACCAGTTGATCAATATAACAATGACGCTGCTATTTTATACAAAGACATAATGACACCGCTCCCTTTTATCGGTGTGGATGTAGAAATTAAGTCAGGAATCGGTCCAGTCATTTACAATCCTATTACGTCAGAAAAAGATGTCGAGCAATTAGGGGAATTAAATCCTGAAAAAGATGTTGCTCATGTATTAGAAACGATAAAAATTCTACGTAACCAGCTTCATGTACCGCTAATCAGCTTTGCTGGAGCGCCATTTACATTAGCGAGTTATATGATTGAAGGCGGTCCCTCAAAAAATTATCATAAAACAAAAGCATTCATGCACTCGAACCCTAAAGCGTGGCATTTGTTAATGGATAAGCTTGGTACGATGACTGTTGCGTATGTGCATGCACAAGTTGCGGCTGGTTCGCAAGCCATACAGTTGTTTGATTCATGGGTGGGAGCATTGAGTGTAAGTGATTACAAACGGTTTATTAAACCAGTAATGGATCGAATTTTAACGGAAGTCCGTTCGGAAGGAGTTCCGCTCATTTTACATGGGGTAGGTACGCCTCATTTAATGAATACGTGGAAAGATATGCCAGCTGATGTCATTGGACTTGACTGGAGAACGACAATCGATGAAGCCAGAGCAATAGGAATTGAAAAAACGGTTCAAGGAAATTTAGATCCGTCCATTTTACTTGCACCATGGAATGTTATTGAGCAAGAGACGAAAGCAATTTTAGACCAGGGACTAAAGAGTAACCACTTTATCTTTAACTTAGGCCAGGGCGTTTTCCCAGAAGTATCTCCGGATACATTAAGACGATTAACGGCCTTTATTCATGAATACTCAGCTGAAGTGAAGCGAAAGGGGTAAGAAAATGAAGAAAAAAATTGGGTTACTTGTAATGGCGTATGGTACCCCTCGAAAGAAAGAGGAGATTGAACCCTATTACACGCATATTCGTTATGGGCGCCCGCCTTCTCAAGAGGCGTTACAAGATTTAACGGATCGGTATGAGGCAATTGGTGGGATTAGTCCATTAGCTCGTATTACCGAACAACAAGCAGACGGACTTGCTGAGGTACTTAATAAACGGTTTGAACAGTATGAATTTATTCCATATCTAGGGTTAAAGCATATCTCACCTTTTATAGAGGATGCGGTTCAGCAAATGCATGCGGATGGTTTAGATGAAGCGGTATCTATTGTACTTGCACCACACTTTTCCACGTTTAGCGTAAAGTCGTATAATGGACGTGCAAAAACGGAAGCCGAGCGATTAGGTGGACTCACAATTAAATCAGTAGAAAGCTGGTACACTGAGCCGAAATTTTTAACTTATTGGTCAGAAATGATTCAAGAAGAAATGAAAAAAGTAGCTTCAAAAGACGATCTTTGCGTGATTTTTTCTGCACACAGCTTGCCTGAGAAGATTATTGCAGCAGGAGACCCGTACCCTGAGCAATTAAAAGAAACGGCACAGCTACTAGCTGAAAAAGCAGATGTTATGCATTATGAAATTGGATGGCAGAGCGAAGGGAATACACCGGATCCTTGGCTTGGCCCTGATGTGCAAGACTTGACGAGAGAGTTGTATGCCGACAAAGGCTATAAAGCTTTTATGTATTGTCCAGTTGGTTTTGTAGCAGAGCACCTAGAAGTCTTATATGACAATGATTACGAATGTAAGGTTGTAACCGATGAGATTGGTGCTACCTATTTAAGACCACCAATGCCAAATGATCATCCGCTCTTTTTAGAAGCAATGGCAGATGCCATTGAAAAACAGTTTGCTGCTGTTGATACGTATGAGTAATGAACAAGTAGCCATTATCGGTGCAGGGGCTACTGGATTAGCTGCTGCACTTTGGTTAGAAGACCATACATCCATACAGTACCACGTGTTTGAGCAACAGGATCGTGCGGGTGGTAAAGTTGTAACAACAGTGGATGATGGGTTTATTATTGAAGGTGGCGCGGATTCTTATTTAGAGCGTAAAATCGCCATGACCGATTTAATTAAGAGAGTTGGTTTAGAAGAGGAACTTGTTCGTAATGAAGTGGGACAAGCATATATCTTAAAAGATGGCGACCTTTATCCAAATCCAAAGCGAACGGTTTTAGGTATTCCTACTGACCTTGATGAATTTATGAAAACGGACTTAATTTCGGATGATGGTAAGAAAGAACTTTTAAAGGAATATAATAAGCCAATGGCCCCTAGAGTGAATGAGGACATCTCGTTAGGAGATTTCTTTGAACATCGACTAGGTAAAGAAATGGTCTCTTCATTAATTGAGCCTTTATTAGGTGGTATTTACGGTGGAAATATTTACGAGTTAAGTATGAGAGCGACTTTCCCTCATTTTTTAAAGATGGAGGAAGAAGGTAGTTTGCTCAGAGCACTCGAACAGAAACAGCAGCCTCATGAAAACGTCAAAAAACAAGGTATGTTTTTAACAGTAAAAACGGGACTACAATCAGTATTTGAGGCAGTTGTTGCGAACCTTAAGGAAGGGAGTGTTTCCTTCAATACACAAGTGGAAGAGATTGTGAAAGAAGGAGACAATCGTTATTTAGTCCGTTTAGCTAATGGTGAGAAAAAAGGACCGTATCACTCGGTGCTTATTACGACACCACCGCAAAAAGCAAGTGAGCTAATACCGGATAATAAGATTAAACAGCAATTGCAAGCTCTGACAGCTACAAGTTGTGCAACCGTTGCTCTGACCTTTCCCGAGTATGCAATCGATAATCCTCATGAAGGAACTGGTTTTGTCGTTGCTCGAAATGGACAAGAAACGATAACAGCTTGTACGTGGACAGATGTAAAATGGCCACATACAGGAAAGTCAGGTAAAACGTTAATGCGCGCATATGTAGGGAAGCCTGATCAACCTGAGATCGTTCATGAAAGTGACGAATCTATAACAAATGCCGTTTTAGCAGATTTAAAAGGTATTATGAATAGTAACGCGACCCCCGAGCGCGTACACATTACAAGGTGGCATGAAGCAATGCCACAATACAAGGTTGGTCATGTCGAACGGGTAAAACAACTTGCACATGAGTTGACTGCAACACATCCTGGCTTGCATGTTGCTGGTGCTGCATTTGAAGGTGTTGGTGTTCCGGACTGCGTGAAGCAAGGGAATGAAGTAGCGAAGAAAATAGTTGATACAGTAAAAGTGACGTGATAAATGCCATCACGTCACTTTTTTTAATGCATGTAATAAGTTGTGCGAATTTCTTCTAATCGCTCCATTGCTTTATTATTATAAACAATGGTCTCAAGTTCTTTTTTTGAATACGTTCGTTTTTTAATATGAATAGAAAAGAACAAAATCGAAAAAGTCATTGTGTTACTGACCTCCTTTCGTAGGAGGTGCTAGTTTAGGTAAAGCCTGGCACCTCATCGATCATCATTAATAAATGTGTTTGCAGTTGGCATTGCGTAATTGTCATTATAGACACTCCTTTTCTAAAATTTTCCAGTAAATAGGCATAAAAAATACAGGTCCTCTTAAAAGGCATTAAAAGCCCTTCGTTTACCTGTTCACCGTATGCTAAGCCATATTTAAAAGAATGACTGTTAACGAATATAACGTGAACAAAACGAATCGTATGAAATTGGCTGTGCTGTTTTCATTGTCATAAACATTTTGTTCATCTCCTTTTTCATTAACTATTGTAAATCATAACGGATGTTCACAAATTTGTAAATATTTTTTTGGGAAAAAAGTGAATTTTTTTTGACGGCGTGTGCAAATTTCATCCCTGTTTGTCTGAATTTGTTTATGCTATAATAGGAAAGATGTGCTGGATTTCCTTATTAAAAGGAGAGTTGACGATGAAAGACGATAAAGAGATAATCAAGCTTCTTAGTTCAATCCGACATGATTGGTTGAATGCGATGCAGCTTATCAAGGGAAATGCTGCATTGGGAAACCACGATCGGGTCACAACGATTATCAATGAAATGGTCTTTCAAACTGCAAATGAAAGCCGGTTAAGTAGCCTGGATTTACCACAAGCTGCCGTAACCATTTTAATGCAAAAGTATATGCAAACGAATCATTTACTGGACGTTGAAATAGATGGAGAGCTATTCTCTTTAGCAAAGTATGACGAGCATTTAACTTGTGCGCTAAGGCAATTCTTTTTAGCTTATGACGCGATTGTAGAAAATGATACGAGTCAATTGCATATTTTCTTCACTTTTTTCGATTCTTCTTGTTTAATTGAAATCAGTTCTGACCAGATTTTAAACAGGCAGACATTGGATAATAGCCTAGCATCATTGGGTAAAATTAGTAAGCTAACAGCAATTGATCAACATACGTACGCAATTACAGCGCTACTAGAAGCTTAATAGCATCGAGCGTTATATAGAGGTGGAATAAAATGTTTATAGATAAAGTAAAGGTATATGCAAAAGGTGGCGACGGCGGGAATGGTATGGTCGCTTATCGTCGTGAAAAATATGTTCCTGATGGTGGACCTGCTGGTGGAGATGGAGGCCGGGGCGCCAATGTTGTGTTACAAGTAGATGAGGGATTACGGACATTGATGGACTTTCGTTATAACCGTCATTTTAAAGCAAAGCGTGGAGAACATGGAATGTCAAAAAACATGCATGGGAAAAACGCGAAAGACTTAGTGGTTTCAGTCCCTCCGGGAACGACAGTAACGGACGAAACGACAGGTGCACTAATTGCTGATTTAACGGAACACGGACAATCAGCTATTGTTGCAAAAGGTGGACGTGGTGGACGTGGAAACGTTCGATTTGCCACACCAGCAAACCCAGCTCCTGATCATGCTGAAAATGGAGAGCCAGGTATAGAACGAAATTTAGTTCTTGAACTCAAAGTATTGGCTGATGTTGGGCTAGTTGGCTTTCCGTCTGTTGGTAAATCGACATTGCTTTCAATTGTGTCTGCAGCGAAGCCAAAAATAGCTGATTATCATTTTACAACGATTACACCGAATTTAGGCGTTGTTGATACACAGGATAATCGTAGTTTTGTTATGGCGGATTTACCAGGATTAATTGAAGGCGCTCATGAGGGTGTAGGTCTTGGACACCAATTCTTACGTCATATTGAGCGTACACGTGTCATTGTGCATCTAATCGATATGTCGGCCATGGAAGGACGCGATCCAGTTGACGACTATAAAAAAATTACAGCAGAACTGGCACAGTATAATTATCGTTTAACAGAGCGCCCGCAAATTATTGTAGCTAATAAAATGGACATGCCAGATGCTGCTGAAAATCTAGAGCGATTTAAACAAGAAATGGACGAAGAGGTTCACATTCATCCAATGTCTGCGATTACGCGAGAGGGTGTAAGAGAGCTCCTTTTAGCGATAGCTGATGAGTTAGAGCATGCGCCGGAATTTCCACTCCATGATAAAGAAACAGATGAAGAAGCGCGAGTGGTGTATCGACATGAAACACCGGTTGATCCATTTATCATTACACGTGCTGATGATGGTGTCTATGAAGTGAGTGGTGCTGAGCTAGAGCGTGTATTTAAGATGACTGATTTTGCAAGAGACGAATCGGTACGACGATTTGCTCGAAAGCTAAGACGAATGGGTGTTGATGCGGCTTTACGTGAAAAAGGCGCTAAAGACGGTGATATGGTTCGAATTATGAAATTTGAATTTGAGTTTATTGACTAGCTAAGACGAATGAATACGAGTGGGGGGGATACGAAGGGTGAGTGACAATCAGTTTTTTCTAGTGAGAGAAGATATGTTAACCGATGCAATGCAGCGAACGTTAGAAGCAAAGGCACTACTTGCAACTGGAAAAGCAGCGAAGATTAATGAAGCCGTTCAGCTTGTAGGCATCAGTCGAAGTGCATTCTATAAATATAAGGATGGTATCTTCCCTTTTCATTCTGTTAATAAAGAACGTATTATTACGTTAATGATTAATTTAGAAGATCGATCCGGGACGTTATCAGAATTACTTCAAATTGTTGCGAGTACCGGAGCGAATATATTAACAATCAATCAAACGATTCCACTTCAAGGTCGAGCGAGCATTACCTTATCCGTGGATACCGCTCCAATTCAAATTGGGCTCCATGAGTTATTTGCAAAAATGAAATCACTTGAAGCAGTCGAGCGAGTAGAAATGGTTGGCTCTGGCTCGTAGATAAAGAGGGGAGTGGAGAGTAAAATGAAAAAAATCGGCTTTCTTGGACCAAGAGGAACCTTTACAGAAATGGCAGCGAAGTTTCTTTTCCCTCAAGATGAGAGAATACCGTTAAAAACCATACCAAGAACAATTGATTTAGCCTTTAATAAAGGAACAGATTATGCAGTTGTTCCAATCGAAAATGCGATCGAAGGAACTGTTAACGTCACCCTTGATTATTTAATCCATCAAAAACCAATGCCTATCGTTGGGGCGGTTTCAATTGGTATTGCACATCACTTATTGTCCGCTTCAAGAAAAGAATTTGCTTCTATTGCTCCAAAAAAAATCATCTCGCACCCGCAAGCATTGGCTCAATGTCATGCTTTTATACAGGAGCATTTTCCTGACGTCATAGTGGAGCATGCAGATTCGACGGCGCAGGCAGCTGCTTGGCTTGCGAAACATCAGCAAGATGATGTTTGTGTAATTGCAAACCGAGAGGCAGCGAATCTATACGGTCTCTCTATCGTCGCAGAAGACATTCATGATTACCGTGAAAATCAAACGCGATTTTTAGTCGTTTCGGCTAGTCATCAACAAGAGCAACTCGTAACGAAACAAGCCCACGTAGGTGAAGTAACGACACTAATGGTAACACTCCCGTCTGATTTTACAGGAGCGCTTCATCAAGTGTTATCTGCTTTTGCATGGCGGAAACTCAACTTATCTAAGATTGAGTCTCGTCCAACGAAAACAGGATTAGGTAACTATTTCTTTATTATTGATGTTCAACAGTTAATGGACGATGTACTATTACCTGGAGCGATTGCCGAATTGAACGCATTAGGCTGTAAAGTAGATGTGCTTGGAAGCTACTGTACGTATAGCGACCAACTTACGCGAGTAGAAAAATAAAAAAAACGCTGGACTCATGTAAATCGGTAAATCGATCTACATGAGGCTCAGCGTTTTTTTGTGGTATTTAACTTAGCCTATCATCTTATTCCTCTACTAAATAGCCTTTTTCCTTCAGATGTTGAAGTGCTCGCTCAATTTGTTGTTCAGTATCTGCTTCAACAGAATGTAGATGGATTCCGTTCGTTAATTGAGATAGTAAATAAGCACCTTCTTGCTGCAAGCGATCGCAAAAGGCATTCACATCTTGACGATTGGATAAACGTAATGTTCCTGTAATTTCACCATAAATAGGGTGTTCAATGATAACGTCTATTACGGTTAAGCCACTATCGACAAACGTATATAATTCGTCTCTTGTATCTTCAGGAGCGTGTTGAACAGCGATAAGACGCTTGATTCGCTGTTCTTTTTGCTGTTGTAAATACAGGTACCCTTGGGCTGTAGAAAAAATAGGCTCGCCTTTTGCTTTTAACAGCGACATATCTTGGACAATGACTTGGCGGCTAACACCTGAACGTTTAGCTAAATCACTTCCTGTTATCGGCTGACCTTCTTCAAGCAACCACTGTAAAATTGCAGAACGTCTTTCTGAGGATACTAATTTTTTTGGTTGGTTTTTCATCGTAATCACCTTGTTAATATTGTCTTAAACGTTTGAATCAAGAAAGAGATATCTTCTGATGTTGTTGGCTCTCCAAACGTAACGCGAACGTATTGTTGAGTATATTCAGCTGTATACCCAAGGGCCAGTAAAGCTTTAGAGGGCTCAGCTTGTCCAGCTCGACAAGCTGAACCAATCGCGATACATAATCCAGCTCGACTACATTCAAGCATAAATTGTTGACCGCTCCATCCGTGAACCATCATCCCTAGATGAAAAGGTAAACGGTTAGGAGGATTAGTGCCGACAATGGATACGTCTGTTCCTAACTCTGAGAGAATGGAGCACTGCCAACGAATGTGCTTAGTTGAGAGTGTTTCCCTAATAGACAATGCGTGCTCCAGTTCAACTGTAAAAGCAGCAATAGCTGGCAAGTCCACTGTACCTGGTCTCATCCCGTACTCATGGGTAACAGCTTGTAGAAACGGTTTAAAATAATGCTCAGGTGCTAAATAAATGATACCTAAACCTTTTGGAGCGTACAACTTATGAGCAGAGAAACTGGCTGCATCGACTAATGAGAGATCGATCTCAATCTTTCCTAAACCTTGAACACAATCACTATGAAATAGTATATCATGACTTCGTAAAATCTCACTAAGGATGTGTACATTCTGTATGGTGCCTACTTCGCTTGCTGCGATTGAAACTGAACAAAATACGGTGTCTTCGCGAATGACTGCTAGTAAAGATGGAATCGATACCTCACCAGTTGGAAGAACTTCCACATAATCAACGTCAAATCCTTGTGTTTGCAAATACAAAAAAGTGGATAAAACGGATGGATGCTCTGTCTTTGTTGTAAGGATATGTTTTCCTTTATGAATCAACGAACGCACTAAAGAGACAATGGCTAAAAAATTTGCTTCAGATCCTGATCCTGTAAAGTAGATTGCGTCCTTTGCCACATTTAACTGTGTTGCAATTCGCTCTCGGTAATAATGTAAATGCCATTCAGCATGAACCCCAAGTGTGTGGGCGCTCATGGGATTAGCGAATTGTTCTAATGCGCATTCTCGGTAAGCGGTAAGCGCCCTTTCTGACATTGGTGATGTAGAACTATAGTCAAAATAATGCATACTGGCTCCTTAAAATTATAGTTGTATTTTCTTTTATTCTATGTAAATATAGGTGACAAGACAAGTGTATATTTACACGAGTGGGAGGTTCAATTGAAAACCGTCATTATTATTGGATCTGGAATAGCTAGTTTAACTGCAGCACATAAGCTTGCTGACCATTTTAATGTGATTATTTTCACAAAGTCATCTTATAAAGAAAGTAACTCGGCCTTTGCTCAAGGTGGGATTGCGGCAGCCCTTGATAAGATGGACCATCCCATTCATCATTTTCAAGACACGTTAAGCGCCGGGAAAGGGGCTAATGACGTAAGGATGGTCAAGTTGATAACAGAAAAGGCTGGAAACCTCATTCATGAGCTTGAAGAGATAGGTGTGCAGTTTGATACGCAAAATGGGTATTACGCACTTGGCCGCGAAGGCGCACATCAAAAAAATCGAATCGTTCACGTAAAAGATCAAACAGGTAAAGCCATTATAGAAACCTTATGGGCGCGTGTTGCTCCTCGCGTAACTGTATACGAACATACAGAGGTAACGGGGTTGATTAGAAAAGGGGGTGTGGTCACGGGGATATGCACGTTAGAAAGAGAGTGGACCGCTTATGCTGTGGTATTGGCAACAGGAGGAGTAGGCCAACTTTACGCGTTAAATTCAAATGCAAGGACAGCTACAGGAGAAGGAATGTATCTCGCTTACCAAGCAGGTGCTGTGTTAAAAGATTTAGAATACATACAATTTCATCCAACGATTTTAAAGGGGAAATATTCGATCCTAATTAGTGAAGCTGTTCGTGGTGAAGGGGGCTATTTAATAAATGGAAAACAAGAGCGTCTAATGAGTCGGTATCCAAAAGGTGATTTAGAAGGAAGAGATCTCGTATCAGCTGTTCTTCATGAGGCAATCGTGCAAGGAGAAGACATTTATTTAGATGTAAGACATCTTCATTATTTTTCAACTCGTTTCCCATTTCTATATCAAGCATGTTTACAGAAGGGGATAGATCCAGCAAGAACCCCCATTCCGGTTGCGCCAGGTGCCCATTTTATTTGTGGAGGAGTGGAAGTAGACCAAGTCGGAAGAACGGCAGTTGGACACTTATATGCGATTGGTGAAGTAGCTTGTTCTGGCGTACATGGTGCAAACCGGCTTGCAAGCAATTCTTTACTTGAAGCAATTTATTTTGCAACAGCATGTGCAGACGACATAGTATCAGAATCTAAAAAAAACCCACCAGTACATCCGGATGATCCCTTTTCCCATGTGCTCGTGGACCCTCAGGAACATCTATTGCCTAAACGTGATGAATTGCAGCAGCGGATGATGCATCAAGTAGGCATAAAGCGCTCCCAGCAAGGCTTGCAGGAGATGCTAGAGTGGCTTGATGCATATCGAAGACAGCCTGCCTCATGTAAGCAATCCTTTGAGGATAAAGGTATGTTTGAAGTAGCGACCTTCATTACACGTGCGGCATTAACAAGGGAAGAATCAAGAGGAACCCATCAACGGAGCGACTTTTTAACGGAATCATCTAGTTGGAGAGAGCGAACAATTCGTTTTTGCTATGGGAAAATGTCCGTCATAACTCAAGGAGGTTTCTGTGAACAGCATTAAAGTAAAAGAAGCGCTAAAACAATTTATTTTAGAAGATATTGGCGATCGAGACGAAACGTCAGAAAGTATTTTTTCTAGATCAACCGTGACAGCAACTGCTGAAATAACCGCTAAAGAGTCAGGTGTATTTGCAGGTGCCCAAGTGATGAGTACGTATTTTTCTCTCTTTGATAATGACATTCAAACGTCCAGTTATAAAACAGAAGGACAGTTTATTGAAAAAGGGGATGTTCTTGCAACATTTGAAGGGAGCGTAAGTACCATTCTTCAAGGAGAACGTGTGTTACTAAATGTATTGCAACGTATGTGCGGCATTGCGTCAACGGTTCATTTAGCAAAGGAGCGCTTAAATGACCCTTCCATACGCTTGTGTGATACAAGAAAAACTGCACCAGGGCTTAGAATGTTTGATAAAGCAGCCTGTCGCGCTGGTGGTGGGTATAATCACCGAAATGGCTTACATGATGCTGTGATGTTAAAGGAGAATCATATTGCGGCTTGTGGTTCCATTTCAAAGGCTGTTCAACGTGTAAAAGCAATTGCAGGGCCGATGCTGAAAATTGAAGTAGAAACAACGAATGCCGAGGAAGTAAAAGAGGCTGTGGCGGCAAAAGCAGACGTCATTATGTTTGATAATGCTTCGCCTGACGAGATTCGCGCCTATCAACAACTCGTCCCACCTTCAATATTAACCGAAGCTTCCGGGGGAATTGATTTGTCAACGATACACCTATACAAAGGCACAGGAGTAAACTTTATGTCTTTAGGGTTTATCACCCATTCGGTAAAAGCACTTGATTTAAGCATGTTACTTAAGAGAGGGTGAAGCACAGTGGAACTGGTAAAACCAACAATTCTACCTGAGCACTACCGGACGATGTCAACGGAAGAGAAAGTAAAGCGAATACGCCAAGCAAAAGCCTACTTTGGTAGTGAATTACTAATACCAGGTCATCATTATCAAAGAGAAGAAGTCATTCAATTTGCGGATGCGACAGGGGATTCCTTGCAGCTTGCCCAATTATGTGCAAAAAGTGATGCAGCATTTATTGTGTTCTGTGGCGTTCATTTCATGGCGGAAACGGCTGACATGTTAACGAGTCGTCGTCAAACGGTTCTTTTACCTGATCTCGCAGCGGGCTGTTCTATGGCAGACATGGCAACCCATGCACAAACGAAACGAGCATGGAAAAGCTTAACAGAGCTTTACGGAAATACTCTTGTGCCATTAACGTATGTTAATTCAACTGCTGCTATTAAGGCTTTTTGCGGTGAACATGGTGGAGCTTGTTTAACGTCATCAAATGCAAAAGAAATGGTCAGCTGGGCGTTGGGTCAAAAAGAACGGCTCTTGTTTTTACCAGATCAACACCTTGGTCGCAATACAGCAGCTGAAATTGGCATTCCGCTTGAGCAAATGGCTGTTTGGTGTCCACACAAAAATGAGTTGGAACGAGTGGCTGACACTAGTCTAGAAGACATTAAAATCATTTTATGGAAAGGGCATTGCTCGGTTCATGAAAAATTTACTGTTACCCAGATTGATGAAAAGCGGGCGAAATCTCCTGATATGACTATTATTGTGCATCCTGAATGCAGTTATGACGTTGTTCAAGCTGCTGATGATGCAGGCAGTACACATCATATTATTCAAGTGATACAACAAGCTCATTCAGGATCAAAATGGGCGGTTGGCACAGAAATGAATTTGGTAAATCGGTTAGCTAAACAACACCCTGACAAACAAATTGAATCCTTAAACCCTTTTATGTGTCCTTGCTTAACAATGAATCGAATTGACCTTGAACATTTATGTTGGACGCTTGATTTATTACGTGAAGGTGTGTACCAATTTGAAATTAAAGTACCTGAAGCAATAACAAAGTATGCCAAAGTGGCCTTAGATCGCATGCTATTGTCAGTAAAATAAAATAAGTTGTCCTCGGCATATGCAATAAATTATTCTCATATTCTTTTCTGAAGGGAACATTATGGAAACAGTGCGCATAGTGTGTACGAATGCCTATAACAGGGGGGACGACCCAATGAGAATTCATATTGTACAAAAAGGGGACACTGTAGGAAAACTGGCCGATAAGTATGATTTATCGGTAAAGCAAATTAAACAAGCGAATTCAACGATTACAAATCCAGACGTATTAATGCCAGGAATGAAAGTGAAGATTCCTTCTCCAACAGTTGCTGTTCGAAAAGAAACATCTGTGAAAGAACCGAAAAAACCGCTACTAAATAAAAGTGAAAAACTTGAGCCATTAAAAAAACCAACTACAAATGCGACCGAATTAGACTCTATAAGTGCGTTGAAAACATTAGCCCAACCACCAAAACAGAGTGTTTCACAGGCGCCTGAACCGAAGCCTTTGCCGCCAAAGCCAGCGTGTTCATCATGTGGGACGTATCCAAAGTCACCAACATATGCCGCTAATCAGCAAGTGAGCGTAAGTAATCAGTCAACGATCCCGCAAGCGATGAATGAAAATCATCCTATGCACGAAATGGCTGGAAATCAACAGTCATTAATGAATCAATGGTCAACAACAAACGAATCTTCATCTGTTGAACCAATGATGAATACGACTAACGGAAATCACCACGCTCCTATGCAACAAGGAATGAGTGGAAACCACCACGCTTCTATGCAACAAGGAATGGGAGGAAACCACCACGCTCCTATGCAACAAGGAATGGGAGGAAACCACAACGCCCCTATGCAACAAGGGATGAGTGGAAATCACCACGCCCCTATGCAACAAGGAATGGGAGGAAACCACAACGCTCCTATGCAACAAGGAATGGGAGGAAACCACAACGCCCCTATGCAACAAGGGATGAGTGGAAATCACCACGCTCCTATGCAACAAGGAATGAGTGGAAACCACCACGCCCCTATGCAACAAGGAATGGGAGGAAACCACCACGCCCCTATGCAACAAGGAATGGGAGGAAACCACCACGCCCCTATGCAACAAGGAATGGGAGGAAACCACCACGCCCCTATGCAACAAGGAATGGGAGGAAACCACCACGCCCCTATGCAACAAGGAATGGGAGGAAACCACCACGCCCCTATGCAACAAGGAATGGGAGGAAACCACCACGCCCCTATGCAGCAAGGAATGAGTGGAAACCACAACGCTCCTATGCAACAAGGAATGGGAGGAAACCACCACGCCCCTATGCAACAAGGAATGGGAGGAAACCACAACGCCCCTATGCAACAAGGGATGAGTGGAAATCACCACGCCCCTATGCAACAAGGGGTGAATGATCAACACCATCATCCTACGTTTGTAAAAAAAGATGGACAGTGGAACACATCTAATCAAAGTTGGTTCTATCCACAAATGGATTCATACGCTCCACCAGTAGAGCAATACGGTCAAGTACAAAATGAGTATGGATATAGAGATGCACCTGCTCATAATCAAGCGCCACAATGGGAGACAATGAATGCAATGCAATCATCATATGCTCCTTATGAACCGAAAGAACAAGTGAATAATTATGATGAAAGAGATACTCAAGAAGATTAATTAAAACCCAACAACTAACAGATTAAAATTCCTCTTTTGGTGGACAATATCACTGAAAGGGGGATTTCAAATATGAAAAAAACAATAGCTTCTTTTCTATGTGCGGCAGTTATTACGACTGGTCTTACAGCTTGTAATGGTGGAAATCAAACGCAAGGGAATATGTATCGTGGTAGTGAAGCACAAATGGGGTATGATAACGGTGGATACGACTATAATGCGAATTATCCGTATTATGGAAACGGTGTCGGTGGGAAAGAGTATTATCAAAACAATCGTTTCTCACAAAAGAATGACCGTTTAAATAACCCAAAAGCCTACTATAACCAAAATCGTAAAATGGCTCATGGACGAGGAATAACTGGTAATGATCGACCTGGTATGGTTGATGAAAATGGTGTACTAAATCGCAAACATGACACGATGAGCGGTAGAGGCATGCAGTTTAAACGTTCGTCTATGCACAAAAAGACAACTGAAGCACACTATCATAAAGATTATGATGGAAAGCATATTAGCAGTTTAACAACTGAACTGAAAAAGATGGATGGCGTTCAAGATCCGCGTGTAATGGTCCATGGTGATGAAGTTGTTGTTGGTTATAAAACCAACGGCAAACAACATAACCTAGATCGTGATATGCATAAACACGTTCAACGTATTATGGGAGAAGACAAGCATGTAACCGTCACTACTGATAGGGATGCTTACACTTCTATGAGTAAAATGGATGACCGTTTACGAACAGGCGCTGCTTTTAAAGAAGTAGAAAATACGTTTCAAGACATGATGAAAGACTTAGGCCGTGCAGCAAAGAGACCGTTTGAAAAAAGTCGTTAAAAAAAGAAGGCATATGCCTTCTTTTTTTATGTGACAACCAGTGTTGCAGTCATATCTGCATGACCGCTCCCGCAAGGAATTGAACAAATAATGTCATACTCTCCAGGCGCTAAAGTAGCAATAGTAGAACCTTGCTTGTTAAGCACTACATCTTCGCCGCCATTCGCTTCTCGAATAATAATTCCATGGTTGCCACTTTCATTAATAAGTTCAATTGTTGTTTCGCCGGATGGGACAACATACTCTTCTTCGTCAAAATGCCAGTTAAGCGCTTTAATGGTTACGGTTTCATCCGTTTCCACGTTTTCATTCTGCGCATCATTTGCCTCATTGCCGCCACATGCTGCTAACAGCACAACAAAGATGAAACCTAGTACGTGTGAGACGATTTTTTTCATGAGATCACTCCTTTTTTCTACACTCTATTATGGCATGGTTTTCTTTTTACTAAAGGCGAAGATATGAAAATCCTGTGTCTTTTTAAGGAATAGAAGGAAGTGAAAATGGTAAGAATGGGTAGCATCTGCACATAGAAGGAGCGTATAACGTATGTACAAAAAAATCATCCATAAACACTGGATACCCTTCGTACTTGGGGCGTTTTCTGTTATTCTTTTTTATAGTACATTGATTATTTGGAATGAGAATGAACCAACAGAAATAAGCCGTCCTGATGCAGTGAGCGAACAGGCTGACAATGAAGTGGAGCTCTTGTTTGAAACCGTTTTTGCCGATGGCATTAGTCAAGAAGAAACGAGGAAAGAAGCAATTTATTCTTTACAAGATTTCTGGTATGAATACAGTAATTGGCAAGTGGTGGATCAGAAAAAAGGGTTTGTTCATTTTAAGCAGGAACTGCTTGATCTATCACCTGAGGTCAAGCAAAATGGCTATTTAGGCTTGTCCGATGATAACCGTTTAATTTTATACACGGGTCAACCTGAAGCGAAGAAAATTATTCAAACCTATGACCAACTGGAGCGGTACCCATTAACTCCTTCAGTTCAGCTTGCCCTTGCTGAAGGGATGAAAGTATCCACTGTTGCCGAATTAGTTGCGATTGTTGGCCAGGGCGCTCAATAAAACGAGCTAGGGTACGATCTTTTTTTCATGAAAAGCTTGTCGAAGAACCGATAAGCTTTTTTGAGCTGTTCTGACATTCGTTTTACCCACTATTATGGCTTAAAAAGAAGCGGAGAGTGTGCTACTATAGAAATAAATGTTCGGTTTTTTTTGGAGGAGAATACATGATTGACTTTATAAAAGGTGTATTAGTGGAGGTTGAACCCTCGCATCTTGTGATTGAAACAACAAATGGTATTGGCTATCAAATTATTTGTGCTAATCCATATAGATTCACTGGGCAAAAAAATCAGACGATAACGGTAGTGACTCATCACTATGTGCGAGAAGGTTTTCAGCGCTTATATGGATTTAAACATAAGCAGGAACGTAGCTTATTTGAAAAATTATTGAGTGTATCAGGAATAGGACCAAAAGGCGCTTTAGCGGTTTTAGCAGCTGGTCAAACAGATCAAATCGTGGAAGCGATTGAGCGGGAGGATGAAGCGCTGCTAACGAGATTCCCAGGAATCGGAAAGAAAACAGCTAGGCAAATCATTTTAGATTTAAAGGGAAAACTAGAAGATTTTACAACCGCATCATTGTTACAAGAGGCACCTTTAGCTACTTCTAACCAAGAAAACGATCAGCTAGCTGACGCACTTGAAGCGTTGAAAGCACTAGGATATGTTGATCGAGAGCTAAATAAAGTGAAGAAAAAGCTAATTGGGGAAGATCTTGAAACCGACGAGTACATCAAGCGTGCATTAGCACTTATGCTTCGTACATAGAAGGGGGTAAACAGGCATGGATGAGCGAGTCGTTTCGGCTGAATCAACAGTAACTGAAGAAATTACGGAACAACAGCTTCGCCCGGCTTTGCTAAAGGAGTACATCGGTCAAGACGAAGTAAAAGACAATTTATCCATTTTTATGAAAGCAGCGAAGCTAAGACAAGAAGCATTGGATCATGTACTTTTATATGGGCCTCCAGGTCTCGGAAAAACGACCCTTGCTGCCATTATTGCTCATGAAATGGGTGGTCAGATTAAAACAACAGCAGGTCCCGCCATTGAGCGTGCAGGTGATTTAGCCGCTATCCTCACATCTCTTGAGCCTGGGGATGTCTTATTTATTGATGAGATTCATCGTTTAAACCGTGTGATAGAAGAAATCCTATATCCAGCAATGGAAGACTTTTGCATTGATATTGTCATTGGAAAAGGACCAACAGCTAGATCTGTCCGTCTTGATTTACCCCCGTTTACGTTAGTTGGTGCGACAACGAAGGCTGGAATGATTTCAGCACCGTTGCGAGATCGTTTCGGAGTATTGGCGAGACTAGATTATTACAAACCGGATGATTTAGCGAAGATTATTCATCGCTCTGCTTATGTGTTTGACGTTGAGTTAACAAAGGAGGCAGAGGTTGAAATTGCAAGAAGGTCAAGAGGGACACCGCGAATTGCTAATCGATTATTAAAGCGTGTCAGAGATTTTGCTCAGGTCGATGGACATGATCGAATTTCTTTAGACATGGCAAAACACGCCCTTGAACGCCTTCAAGTTGATCCATTAGGACTTGATCATATAGATGAAAAACTAATAAAAGGCATTATCCATCGTTTTAATGGTGGACCAGTTGGAATTGAAACCATTGCGGCTTCAATTGGCGAGGAGGCCGATACGATCGAAGAAGTGTATGAACCCTATCTTCTTCAAATAGGATTTATTCAACGTACGCCTCGTGGTCGAGTGGCAACCCCAAGTAGTTATACTCATTTCGAGTTGGAGTATCGTAAAGATGGGTAGAACACTTATGATTGTTGGCGCCATTATACTGGCAATTGGACTCATTTGGGAATTGGCAGGTCGATTTATCCCGCTAGGCAAATTACCAGGGGACTTCCTTTTTAAAAGCGGAAATACAACGATTTACTTCCCAATTGTTACGTGTATTATTATTAGCGTAGTACTCTCGCTTATACTATCTTTCATCAGGAGATGACAGGCTTGCGGTTTTGCGCATTCAACGGTATGCTAGTAGGAGTTTTGACTAGAGAATAAGTAAAAAGGTGATTGGCTTGAATGTAAACGATTTTGATTTTTATTTACCTGAAGAACTCATTGCGCAAACGCCCCTTGAAGCGAGAAGTCAATCAAGACTTCTTGTACTTGATCGGGATCGCTCGGAACTTTATGATTCTTCGTTTACACAGCTTGTAAACGAAGTTGCCACTGGTGATTGTTTAGTATTAAATGATACAAAAGTGTTGCCTGCTCGGTTAATTGGCGAAAAAAATGAGACAGGTGCAGTAATTGAATTTTTACTGTTAAAACAAACGACTGGTGATTGCTGGGAGACATTAGTGAAGCCAGCTAAACGTGTTAAACTAGGAACGGTTATTACGTTTGGCGATGGACAGCTTATGGCAACTTGTGTGGAAGAAAAAGAAGACGGTGGAAGAATTGTAGAGTTTTCTTATGATGGTTTGTTCTATGAACTACTTGATGAGCTAGGAACAATGCCGCTTCCGCCTTATATTAAAGAACGTTTAGAAGATCAGGACCGCTATCAAACAGTGTATGCAAAGCAATTAGGCTCTGCCGCTGCACCAACAGCAGGTCTTCACTTTACAACAGATTTACTTAATGCACTTAAACAAAAAGGGGTTTCAATTGTTTATTTAACACTTCATGTAGGGCTAGGAACGTTTCGTCCAGTAAGTGCAGATGATGTTCTTGATCACAAGATGCATGAGGAATATTATGAGTTAACGGAAGAAGCTGCAAAGACGTTGCAGGAGACGAAAGAAAGAGGGAATCATATTATTGCAGTAGGTACCACTTCTGCAAGAACCCTCGAAACCATTGCCAGTAAGCATGGAAGATTTGTTGCGGAAACTGGTTGGACGTCCATTTTTATTTATCCTGGCTACACGTTTAAAGGGATTGATGGTTTAGTGACGAACTTCCATCTCCCAAAATCTACACTGGTGATGCTAGTAAGCGCTATGACAGGAAAAGACTTTTTATTAGGTGCCTATGCTCACGCTGTAAAAAATAACTATCGGTTTTTTAGTTTTGGGGATGCGATGTTTATTCGCCCTCTTGTTAAAGGAGAAATTAGAAATTGACTGTGCCAATTACGTACGAACATATAAAAACATGTAAACAAACAGGAGCTAGATTAGGAAGAGTGCACACACCGCATGGTACGTTTGAAACACCGATGTTCATGCCAGTTGGAACAATGGCAACGGTAAAGACGATGAGTCCAGAAGATTTAAAGGCGATGGATGCACAAATTATTTTAAGCAATACGTATCATCTTTGGCTACGACCGGGACAAGATATTATCGAAGAAGCAGGTGGCTTGCACACATTCATGAACTGGGATAAGCCGATTTTAACGGATTCCGGTGGTTTTCAAGTATTTAGTTTAAGTGATTTGCGTAAAATTGAAGAAGAAGGGGTTCATTTCCGCAACCATTTAAGCGGTGAAAAGCTCTTCTTATCTCCAGAAAAAGCAATGCAAATTCAGCACTCTCTTGGTTCGGATATTATGATGGCTTTTGATGAATGTCCGCCCTATCCTGCTGACTATAGCTATATGCGACAATCAGTCGAGCGGACGAGTAGATGGGCAGAGCGGTGCCTATCAGAACATCATCAGTCCGGTAAATCATCCATTCAAGGGTTATTCGGGATTATTCAAGGCGGCGAATATGAAGAACTTCGTAAACAGAGCGCGAAAGATTTGACATCACTTGATTTCCCCGGTTATGCTGTAGGTGGACTGTCTGTGGGAGAACCAAAAGACGTCATGAATCGTGTGCTTGAATTTACAACGCCTTTAATGCCAGCGGATAAACCGCGTTATTTAATGGGTGTTGGTTCGCCTGATTCACTTATTGACGGGGTGATAAGAGGAATTGACATGTTTGATTGTGTCTTACCTACCCGCATTGCACGAAATGGTACTTGCATGACAAGTGAAGGAAGATTAGTTGTCCGTAATGCGAAGTTTGCCCGCGATTTTCGTCCGCTTGATGAGAATTGTGATTGCCACGTTTGCCGCACTTATAGTCGCGCTTACATTAGGCACTTAATTAAGTGTGAGGAAACATTCGGTTTCCGTTTAACAACGTATCACAATTTGTACTTCTTATTGCAGCTGATGAAAAAAGTCAGACAAGCCATTATGGAAGATCGACTTCAAGATTTTCGTGACGAATTTTTTGAGAGCTATGGATTTAATAAAGAGAATGCCAAAAACTTTTAAACGGTATCACTCTTTAGTCAAGGAAGGAGGAGTTTTTCAATGAATGAGGGCGCTAGTTTATTACTGACGATGCTACCGTTTATCGGAATTATCGTTTTGTTTTACTTCTTGTTAATTCGTCCACAGCAAAAGCAGCAAAAGAAAGTTCGTGAAATGCATGCAGCTTTACAGCGTGGAGATAAAATCATCACAATTGGTGGTTTACATGGGGTAATTGACTCAATTGACGAAACGGTTGTTGTTCTTTTAGTCAATGACAATCGTAAGTTAACGTATGATCGTTCAGCGATCCGTGAAGTCGTACAATCCGACTAATAACAAAAAGCAAGGTGTAGCGTATCCGCTCACCTTGCTTTTTTACGATTCGTCTGGGGAAAGATTAACGCCAATAACGCCCCCTAATGCAGCAATCCCGCAATATGCAGCAAATAAAATCATTTGCTTTACGGTTAGTGCCTCATTGTATCCTAAGTAACTAATAGCGGTAGCTAGTAAGCAAAAGAATATGGCACATAAACTGCCAGCGAGCCAACCCTTTGTTCTCGCTTTTCCTCCTGAAATAAAGCCACCAACAAATAAAGCGAGAAACGCAATCGCGATCATAAGCCAACCAACTGATTGTTCGGTTAATGATGTGAGTGATAATAAAGTTGCAATAATGGCTGCCGAAACGATTGCAATGCCAAGGGCAAAGCTTAGTCCGATAAAGATAGCCGGAAAAAATCGATGAACCATCCTGTCACCTGCTTTCTTATTTTCTTCTCTTCTCTATACATACATATGTATGGACAACAAGAACATGCTGTCTAGCATAAAACTTTCTTGAGAGGGCATAGTAGCATCAAGATAGGGGGGATAGGGTTGGTTATTCATTTAAGAAGTACGCAAATGGCGTTTGTATTAATAAAAGCGATAAGAGATTCTCTCCTATATGGGATGGTCTTAGTAATGAGAGTCATACGAAAGATAGGCAGTAGGCTAAATCGTCAAGTGCATGGACCAGAGCTGCCTACAGATAATAAAATGAAGGGCCAACGGGCTATTCCGGTAATAGTGGATGGAAAAGTGTATCGAACCGGATTAGCTGAACTAGAACGTACTGAATTATGGCTCCGGCAACGTATAAAGGCATTTGGGTTCCATGACATTAAACAAATTTCTTATTGCTCTATTCGAGCAAAAGACCGTTTTTTTATTGATCCTTATTAAAGATTGGGTGAAATACAGTGGTTAAGTGACGATACAGGCGCTTCTTTCCTCACATAGTATAGGTTGTATAACTATGGGAGGAGGGTTACTGTTGAGCGATAACTTTAAAATGTGTCAAGATCATATGGGTAAATGCGTCTATATTACGGAGCGCTGTGGCAAACGCCATTATGGTCGTATTACAAAAGTCGATCGTAATAACGTCTATATACAGCCTCTAGGAAACCGAGGGTTTGGTTACGGATATGGCTATGGATGGGGATATGGTATCGGGTATCCAATTGCTTTAGGTGCCATTGCTGGAATTGCATTAGCTGGATTGTTTTTCTGGTAAGAAAAAAAGTGCTAGAGCGAAACTCTCTTTAAGAGAGGGTTCCTCCTAGCACTTTTTTTATTGTGCACTATTTTTTCCTTGTAAATAATCGAAGTTCTGTTTTTGTAATGAGCTGAAGACTAAACATACCTAGAAGATAAAAGGTTGTTGTTAATCCGATGCTGATGATCGTTCGAACAGTATAAGATAACGATAGAAGAAGCGTATCGTTTAGAAGTTTGGCGAGAAGACCGGTCGCGACAATGAGTAGCGTCAATTTTATAATCGGTACAATGTGGAAGAAGAAACCAGTTGTTTTGGCAATAGAGGCAAAGTGTAACAGTGTCACAAGCACAAAACCAACTACAATAGCTAATGCCGCACCCATAATCCCAAAACTTGGGTTAGAGGCAAGTGCAAAAATCGCGCCTGTCTTAATAATCGCGCCGATTAAACTGTTCATCATAGACACTTTCGCATAGTTTAGTGCCTGAAGGGCTGCTTGCAAAGGTCCTTGTAAATATAAGAACAACGCAAATGGAGCCATGATTTTCAGAAGACTAGCAGCTTCTGGGGCATGATACATAATCGTCATTAGCTCACTAGCAAACACATATAAAATAACAACACAAATGCCACCTGACAGTAGGCTAATCCGTATAGCTTGCTCAAGTCGATGATGAACAAGAGTATGCTTTTGCTGAGCCACTGCTTCACTTAAGTTCGGAAGTAAAGACACGGACAGCGAGTACGTAATAAAAGTGGGCAAAGTAAGTAAAGGCACTACATAACCAACAAGTAAACCGTATTGCTGGGTCGCAATAATTGTAGCCGTTCCTGCTAGCGCTAAACTTTGGGCAACAACAATTGGTTCAAAAAATAAAGCAGTTGTACCGATTAAACGACTACCAGTTGTTGGTAGTGCGATTGTAAGTAAATCAGAGAATGTTTTCTTTTCACCTTTCATGCTGGAAAAGAAATGTTTACGAAATCGAAAAGGTTTTTTAGCTTTAAATAAATAAACCATATACAGTAATGACGCAAGTTCTCCACAAATGGCTGAGAGCATCGCTCCAGCGGCTGCATATTCAATACCAAGAGGTAGGAAAGCAAGGCTTAAAACAGCAACTAATGTGATTCGGACAATCTGTTCAATGACTTGCCCGTATGCAGTAGGCTTCATATTTTGTAAGCCTTGAAAGTACCCTCTTAGAACGGAAGAGAGGGCAATAATAGGCACAATTGGTATGATTGCATATAGTGGATAAATTGCTCGAGTATCCGTTAACAAGGTTGTGGCGATAATGGGAGCGAGTAATAAAAGTGAAATGGTAAAGAAAATGGAAAGCACGCCTGTTATCGCAAGGGAAACAACGAGTATTTTTTTGATTCGGTACGCTTCGTTTCGTGCTTCAGCCTCTGCAACAAGTTTGGCAATTGCGACAGGCAGTCCCATTTGTGTTAACGTTAAAAGCAGTAACATCGTTGGGATGGCCATCATATAGAGACCAACACCTTCAGGGCCGAGAATACGAGCCATGACTATTCGATTAATGAATCCAAGTAATTTAGTGAAAAAGCCAGCAATAATTAAGATTAAAGTACCTTTAAGAAATGATTGTTTACTCATTGGAATCCTGCCTTTTCTATACGTCTCCTATTACTATGCTTATGCAGTGAGGGACAGGACATGACAAGCTTGTAAAACAGATTCTCATATCGTTTAATAGTGATAGCAGGATTTGAGTAATTTTGTTAGTATATGTATGATGACAGTTTTTTTTCAGGAGATGAGGGTGAAGCATGGGTGAAAAGCAGCAGTTTGAAGTATGGCAGGAAGACGTTGCGCCTATCCTGTCAATTAAGAAAGACGAATTCCACGAGCTAGGCTATGATCGTGTGACGACAGCTGACCTTTGGTTGTATATCGTCGATAAGCAGAAGAAGCGGAAAACGTTTATGCCTTTCTATGCGTTTGTCGATGAATTGCTGTCTATTAAACCCCAAGATTATATGACTTGGCTTACTGTAAATACATATAAAGAACCGATTGATTGGTTTAAAGAGTTTGAAGCGGCGACTGAAACAAAAGGGATAGGCAGCTAGAATGGAGGATTAATCGAATGAAAATTAAAAAAGGCCAAATTGCGCTCTTCTTTGTCATTGTGGCGATATTGGCCGCAGGGGTCAGCTATTTGGCGCGACCTGTTCTTCAAGATGTGAATTTAGGTCTTGACTTACAAGGTGGGTTTGAAGTTCTTTATGAAGTAGAGGCGATGCATGAAGGGGATGTCATTGACGAGCAAGCGTTATTGTCAACAACAACTGCTTTAAATGAGCGTGTTAATACTATTGGTGTGTCAGAACCAACGATTCAAATAGAAGGGGACAACCGTATACGAGTGCAGCTAGCAGGGGTAGAGGATCAAGAATCTGCTCGTGACATTTTATCTACTGGTGGCGATTTAACGATTCGTGATGTGGAAGATAATATTCTACTAGACGGTAGTGATTTAACGCAAAATGGTGCAAGTGCGACCCTTAATGCGGATACAAATCAACCTATTGTAACACTGACGTTGGAAGATGCTGATAAATTTGGGGCTATCACACGAGAGCTCTCTCAACAACCACAGGGTGAAAATTTACTTGTCATGTGGCTTGATTTTGAAGAAGGTGATAGTTATGAAGAAGAGGCAATGAAGGCTGACCCGAAGTTCCTTTCTGCTGCTTCTGTTAGACAAACACTGCAAACCCGTAATGTGCAAATAGAAGGTCAATTTACAACAGAAGAGACGCGATTTTTAGCAGAAATTCTGAATGCCGGAGCGCTTCCTGTTGAATTAAATGAAATTTATTCAACGTCCGTTGGAGCGTCTCTCGGTGAGCAGGCAATGAAACAAACAGTTAATGCTGGATTAATCGGTGTAGCGCTTATTTTCATCTATATGGCGTTGTATTATCGCTTCCCAGGTATCATTGCGATTATTACGTTAAGTGTTTATACGTTCTTAGTACTAGTTGTGTTTAATGCGCTAAATGCAGTGTTAACATTACCTGGAATTGCTGCTTTAATCTTAGGAATTGGAATGGCTGTTGATGCGAATATTATTACGTACGAACGAGTTCGAGAAGAAATAAAGACAGGGAAATCCATCATGTCTGCTTTTAGAGTTGGTGGAAGACGCTCATTTGCAACTATTTTCGATGCAAATATTACAACACTCATCGCCGCAGGGGTAATGTTTTACTTTGGTACAAGTTCGGTTCAAGGTTTTGCGGTTATGCTTATAATCAGCATCCTCGTTAGTTTCTTGACCGCCGTATGGGGCTCTCGTTTATTGCTAGGTTTATGGGTCAATAGTAAATTTTTAAACAAACGCCCAGGTTGGTTTGGAGTTAAGCGAGGTGAGATCGATGAGGTTTAGTCCGGAAAAATGGAATGTTGATTTAACAAAGCATCGGAATAAATTTTTTATTGGTTCAGGATTAACTATTGTCATTGGCGTTATTCTTTTAGTTACAATGGGATTAAATTTAGGTGTTGATTTTGAAAGTGGTTCAAATGTTGAGATTCAAACAAATGAAACACTGACCGAAGAACAAATTTTGGCCGATTTTGAGGCAATTGAGATTGATAATTCATATGTGCCAAACGTCACTCTTGGTGGTGATCAAAGCCAAAATGCAACGGCTCGGTTCGTTGATGAATTTTCACAACAAGAGATTGCTGTCATTCAGTCCTATTTCAATGAAACATATGGAAGTTCACCAAATATAAGTACAGTATCACCACTTGTTGGAGAAGAGTTAGCGCGAAATGCCATTATTTCCGTTTTAATTGCTTCAGTTGGTATTGTGCTTTATATAGCAGTTCGATTTCAATTTCTTTATGGTGTTTCCGCTATTATCGGGCTGTTACATGATGCGTTTATCGTTATTGCGTTGTTCAGCTTATTACAAGTGGAGATTAATGTTCCGTTTATAGCGGCCATTTTAACAGTTGTCGGGTATTCTATTAACGACACCATCGTAACATTTGACCGAATGAGGGAAAATGTAAACAAAGAAAAAGACATTGAGAGCTTTCAACAGCTAGCGCAAATCGTTAACAAAAGTTTACTGCAAGTTGTAACGCGCTCCATTAATACAGTACTAACCGTTATGTTTGCGGCAGTTGCACTTTTTCTTTTTGGTGGAGAAGCCATTCGTTCATTCGCGTTAGCCCTTGTAATTGGACTAGCAGCGGGTACGTATTCTTCTATGTTCCTATGTGCACAAATGTGGCTCGTATGGGAATGGAAGCGATTGGTCAGACTAAAAAACAAACCGAAAAAAGTAGAAGAAGATTATGTATAAAAGAATAGGTCGGTGAACGGAATGAAAGGGCAAACGTATTTTATCATCGGTGTGATCGCAGCTATATTAATTGCCGTCTTCTCAGTATTAAACGTGGAGAGTGTACCGGTTAACTTGCTTTTTGTGCAAACAGATTGGCCGCTCATCCTTATTATTCTTTTTTCCGTTTTACTCGGCGCTATTGTTGCTTTTGCCCTCTCCGGTCTTAAGCTGCATCAGCAGAAATTAGAGATTAAACGTTTAAAAGAACAAGCGACAACACCTTTAGAGAACGAATCTACTGAGACGAAAAGTCGTTTGCGCAAGGAAAAAGATCATACAAAAGACTAATTTTCGATTATTGATACCCCTCGCCGACTCCTGTATAATAGGAGGGTCGAGGGGTGTTTTACGTATGTTGCAACCAAACGCAAGGTGGCGCATTTTAGAGCAAGATACAACAGAAGTAACGAATTTAGTAAATGAATTAAATCTTTCCCAAGTTGCCGCGAGGCTTTTGGTTAATAGAGGTTTTACTAATCCAGAAACTGCAAGTGAATTTCTAATGAAAGATGAACCAGCGTTTCTTGATCCATTTTTATTAAAGGGAATGGCGGAAGCTGTTAATCGAATTCAATCTGCAGTCGAGAAAAATGAACAAATTCTTGTATTCGGAGATTATGATGCTGATGGTGTAAGCTCAACTGCTGTTCTCGTTACCGCTTTAAAAATGATTGGAGCGGGCTGTGACTACTATATCCCAAACCGCTTTACTGAGGGATACGGACCGAATAATCCAGCGCTTCAGTGGGCAAAAGATGAAGGCTACTCTCTTGTCATTACAGTAGATACAGGAATTTCTGCTGTAACACAAGCCGATTTTGCCAAAGAAATTGGGTTGGATTTTATTGTTACGGATCATCATGAACCACCGCCAACACTTCCAAATAGTTATACAACGATTAATCCGAAGCAACCTGGCTGCACGTATCCTTTTAAGGAATTAGCAGGTGTGGGTGTCGCATTTAAAGTGGCACATGGACTACTAGGGCGTGTTCCAAACGAGTTGCTCGACTATGCCGTTATTGGAACGATTGCTGATCTTGTTCCATTGGTCGGAGAGAATCGTTTGCTTGCTAAAAAGGGCCTTCGTGCATTTCAAACATCAGATAAAACAGGTATCCAAGCGTTAAAAGATGTATGTGGTATGACTGCTGGAGAAGTGGAAGCTGATCATATTGGCTTTGCCATTGGACCAAGGCTGAATGCTGCTGGTCGATTGGATTCAGCCATTCCGGCTGTTGAACTGCTACTTGCTGAAAGTCGAGAAGAAGCGGATGAATTAGCTACGGAAATAGATCGCTTAAATAAGGAACGCCAAAAAGTTGTAAACGACATATCGAAAGAAGCAATGGATGTTGTTCAGGAGATGGATGGAATTCCAGAAGCCCTTGTTGTTGCAAAAGAAGGCTGGAATGCAGGGGTAATCGGAATTGTTGCATCTCGACTAGTCGAGAAATTTTATCGTCCAACCATTGTACTAACAATTGATCCAGAGACGGGCTTAGCTAAGGGATCTGCTCGAAGCATTGAGGGTTTTGACATGTTTGCAGAATTATCAAAAAGTCGAGATATCCTTCCTCACTTTGGTGGGCATCCAATGGCTGCAGGGATGACGTTACAAAGCGAACATGTTGATAGCTTGCGTGAACGACTCATCGAGCAGGCAAAAACAGGTCTAGCGCCAGAAGCGTTTATACCAATAACCACCATTGATTTAACGGTAGCTGTTGATGATGTCACCATTGATGTGCTAAAAGAAATAGAAGAGCTATCTCCTTTCGGTGTAGAGAATGCAAAGCCAAAAGTGTTAATTGATGATGTGAAGCTTGCAGATATTAAACGAATTGGTAGTGATTCGAGTCATTTGAAATTTCAGTTTGCTGGAGAAGAGAAGACGCTGGATGGAATTGCGTTTCGTAAAGGTGATTTATTTGAACATATTACGCCACAAGCAAGCGTGTCTGCAGTTGGGACGCTGTCAATTAATGAGTGGAACGGTCGAGTGAAGCCACAGCTAATAGTGGATGACCTTGCTGTGAAACAATGGCAGCTCTTTGATTGGCGAAGCTTACAATTGAATCGAGTAGGAGCACGATTAGAAGATTTACCTGCTGAAAAGTCAATTGTTATTGCTTTCCAAGAAAAAACCTTTGCAGCATGTCAAGAGCGAGGCATTGTAGTCTATCGCTCAAGTGATCCTTTACCTTCTTTTACAAATAAATATATTGTCATACTGGATGTACCGTCACATCGGGAAGAGCTTTATTGCCTATTTGAAGAGGGTAGTAAGCCTAGTCGAATCTATGTTGTTTTTTCCGAAGAAGAAGAATCGTTTTTTAAAACGAATCCAAATCGAGATCAATTCAAATGGTATTACGCATTTCTAAAGAAACGACAGTCATTTAAGATAGCTGATCTTAAAAAGCTTGAGGCGCATAAAGGATGGTCCTCTGAAACCACTTCATTTATGAACCAAGTATTTATTGATTTAGGCTTTATTCAAATGGATGATCAGTATTTGACTATTGTTGAAGCACCAGCAAAAAAAGCCTTAAGTGATTCAAAAACGTATCAAGCAAAACAAGAACAAACGTGGCTCGAAAATGAACTCGTTTATGCTTCTTATGGGCAACTTAGAGAGTTATTTTCAGAACGAATAGGAAGCAATGCTTCACAGAAGAAGGAGACGATCGTACATGGATTATAAAAAACATATTACAATTGTTGAGGATTGGCCACAAAAAGGCATTCGGTTTAAAGACATCACCACGTTAATGCAAAACGGACCAGCTTATAAAAAGGCTATTATGGAGCTCACTGAGTATGCCAAAAAACAACAAGCTGATGTTATTGTTGGACCAGAAGCAAGAGGATTCGTTGTTGGTTGTCCAATTGCAACAGAGCTAGAGCTTGGTTTTGTTCCAGTAAGAAAAAAAGGGAAACTACCAAGAGAGGTTATTGAGTGCGATTACGGTCTAGAATATGGAAAAGATTGTTTAACAATTCATAAAGATAGCATTCAACCTGGACAGCGTGTTGTGATCACAGACGACCTTCTTGCAACAGGCGGTACCATAGAAGCAACAACTAAACTTGTTGAAGAGCTTGGTGGAGAAGTTGTTGGCCTGGCATTCCTAATTGAACTTGCTTACATTGATGGACGTAAAAAGCTTGAGCAATATGATATTTTCTCACTTACAACGTACGAATAAAAAAGGGAAAACGACTGTTCACGAAACAGTCGTTTTTTTAAACGAAAAAGCGTACCCTCTTTACAAGAATGAATGAGTAAAGGATAATAGAAAGAAAACTTGTCGAATGAGTAAGGTGATTCCATGACGATTGATCAGGTGCTCGAAAAAGCAAGCGCCTATTTGCAGCCAGATGATGTTGAATTCTTAACAAAAGCTTATACGTTCGCTGAAGAAGCACATAGTGGGCAGTATCGTAAGTCTGGCGAGCCCTACATCCTACATCCAGTTCAAGTGGCAGGTATTATTGTAGGGTTAGAGCTTGATCCGAATACGATTGCAGCGGCGTTTTTACATGACGTTGTTGAAGATACAGATGCAACAGTGGAAGATTTGCAACAACATTTTAATAAAGAAGTAGCCATGCTTGTTGATGGCGTGACGAAGCTAAAGAAGTTTAAGTACAAATCAAAAGAAGAGCAGCAAGCTGAAAATCACCGTAAAATGCTAATGGCGATGGCAAAAGATATTCGTGTGCTGCTTATTAAGCTTGCCGATCGTCTACACAATATGCGTACACTCAAATTTATGCCGCCACATAAACAACGAGTTACGTCTAACGAGACATTGGAAATTTTTGCTCCATTAGCGCATCGCTTAGGGATTTCTACTATTAAGTGGGAGCTGGAAGATACAGCTTTACGTTATTTAGATCCTCAGCAGTATTATCGGATTGTAAATCTGATGAAGCGTAAGCGGGCAGAGCGAGAGGATTACCTTTCTGATGTCATAGATACAATTAATGAACAGCTTGAAGATGTTCACGTGACAGCAGAACTATCTGGTCGACCTAAACACATTTACAGCATTTATCGGAAAATGGTCATTCAAAAAAAACAATTTAACGAAATATATGATTTGCTAGCAGTTCGTATTATCGTCAAAAATATAAAAGACTGTTACGCAGTATTAGGCGTTATTCATACGTGCTGGCGTCCAATGCCAGGTCGATTCAAAGATTACATTGCGATGCCGAAAGCGAATATGTACCAATCGCTCCATACAACGGTTGTAGGACCGAACGGTGATCCTCTTGAAGTTCAAATTCGGACAGAAGATATGCACCGTGTTGCGGAATACGGTGTTGCGGCGCATTGGGCTTATAAAGAAGGAAAAACTTTATCAAGCAAACGGTATTCGTTTGAAGACAAGCTTAGCTGGCTGAGAGATGTGATTGAATCACAAACGGATACAAACGATGCACAGGAATTCATGGAATCCATGAAAATGGACCTCTTCTCTGACATGGTGTTTGTCTTCACGCCAAAAGGAGACGTTATTGAGCTCCCAAGAGGTTCAGTGCCGCTTGATTTTGCGTATCGCATTCACAGTGAAATTGGAAACCGTTGTATCGGCGCAAAAGTAAATAGCAAAATGGTTCCCCTTGATCATGAGTTAAAAACAGGCGACATCGTTGAAGTGATGACGTCTAAACACTCATATGGACCTAGTCAAGATTGGTTAAAATTAACCAAATCGTCTCATGCGAAAAACAAAATCAAGCAATGGTTTAAGAAAGAAAAAAGAGAAGAAAACGTGGCAAAAGGAAAAGAATTAATTGAGAAAGAAATTAAAGCTCTTGATTTTGACCCGAAAGAAATTCTTACTCAAGAAAATTTACTTGAAGCAACGACGAAGTTCAGTTTTGCAGGCGATGAGGATATGTATGCGGCAATCGGCTATGGAGGCATTAGTCCAAAGCAAATTGTGAACCGAATGACGGAGAAGCAGCGTAAAGCAAAAGAACAAGAACAAGACAACCAATCATTAGATGAAGCGTTACATGATATTCAATCATTTACGACTAAGAAAAAATCGAATTCAATTGGCGTTCATGTAAAAGGCGTTGACAATTTGCTTATTCGCCTTGCTAGATGCTGTACGCCTGTACCTGGTGATGATATAGTCGGCTATATTACAAAAGGTCGAGGTGTTTCCATTCACCGATCGGATTGCCCGAATGTTGTGAGTGAAGAACAATCGAGTTCACGATTACTAGATGTTGAGTGGGAAGGGAATCGCCATTCGTCTAAATCGTACAATGTTGATATTGAAATTACGGCATTTGACCGAAATGGTTTCTTAAACGAAGTATTACACACAATGACAGAAACGCGTACACAAATTAATTCTGTTTCTGGACGATCAGATCATAAGCATAAAATTGCAACAGTTGAAATGAGTATTTCCATTACAGATAAGCAACATCTACAAAAGATTGTTGATCGAATTAAACAATTAAAAGATATTTATTCGGTTCGAAGAGTAACGCATTAATAAAGCAGAGGTGGATTAGGCATGCGAATTGTTTTACAGCGCGTCAAACATGCCTCCGTAAGTGTGGAAGAAGCCGTGGTCGGCTCCATTGATCACGGTCTTCTTTTGCTTGTAGGCGTGACTCATGAAGATGAAGAAAAGGATGTTCGTTATTGTGTTGATAAGATCGCTAATTTAAGGATTTTTAGTGATAACGAAGGGAAAATGAATCTGTCTGTTCGGGATATAGGCGGTGCGATTTTATCAATATCCCAATTTACTTTATACGGGGAAACAAAAAAAGGTCGTCGTCCTAACTTTATGGCAGCGGCAAAGCCTGATCATGCTCAAACGATTTATGAGGCGCTTAATGATCAATTGCGCGACGTAGGCTTACGAGTAGAAACAGGCCGTTTTGGAGAGCATATGGATGTTAGCTTACTCAACGATGGGCCTGTGACAATTATTTTAGAAAGCAAAGAGACATCATAGGTGATAAGAAGACCTCGCATAAGTTGCGAGGTTTTTTGTTGGTTTAAAACCTTGAATGAAAACGGTTTATTTTTTAGTTGACTTTCAAGTGAATTTCGGTAAAATAAAAAGTGTACGATATGAAATCGATTTCACAAAAAGGGCGTTTTTATTATGTCAACGATTAAAGACGTGGCGACAAAAGCAGGTGTATCCAGGTCAACTGTGTCAAGAGTGTTAAATAATCATCCTTATGTTGACGAAAAGAAGCGTAAAGCAGTCCAAGATGCAATTAAAGAACTGGGTTATACGCCTAATTCCTCTGCACAACGATTGCGAGGGACGGAGACAAAGACTATTGCCGTACTTGTTTCCCGCATTGTAAACCCGTTTTTTAGTGCCGTAGTAGATGCGATGGATGAAGTGGCAACGATGCACTCGTATCGAATGATTCTCTGTAACACACGGGGGAGAGCTGACCAAGAACTTCATTTTCTTGAACTACTTCGTACAAAGCAAGTGGATGGTGTTATCTTAGCTTCTGTTGTAAATGAATGGGAGACGATTTATCCGTATTTACAATATGGGCCCATTGTTTTATGTAATGAATATCCAAGAGGTTTACATGGGGCGCCAGTTATAACGATTGATCAAAAAAAGGCGATGACCACCATAACGAAACATTTGCTTCACAAAGGCTACCATTCAATTGCATACTGCAATGTGTATGACGTGAATCACTTACCAGAAGGGGTGCGCTCGCCTTTAGCAGAAGATCGGTATGAAGGGTTTGTTCAAGCGATGGAGATGGAAGGAAAAGTCGTTCATTCGAGCTGGCGATTTTCAGGTCATTCTGTTGATGATGGTCGAAACATTCTTCGCACAATATTGGGTTTAACAAACCGACCAGATGCCATCATTACCGGCAGTGATGAAATTGCTGCTGGGATTATCGCGGAAGCTAAAATAAAAAATGTGCGTATTCCAGAAGATCTAGCGGTTGTAGGCTTTGATAACCAGCCGACTGCGACATTGTTAGAACCGCAATTAACAACCATTCATCAGCCTACTTTTGAAATGGGAAAACAAACAATGGAAATGCTGTTGGCGTTACTAGCAAATCAAATCGAACAATTTGAGCCTGTGACTTTTTTAGAGGCACCAATACAAATCCGACATTCAACATAATGAAAAGGGGTTAAATTGATGACAAACGTTACAATTTGGAATGAATATCGTCATGAACAACGAAGTGAGAAGGTAGCGAGTGTGTATCCTGAAGGCATCCATGGAGCGATTGCATCGTTTTTAAACGAGGAGCATACCGTTAAAACAGCTACTTTAGATGAAGAAGAACATGGACTAACGGAAGCGGTTTTGAATAAAACAGATGTCTTAATTTGGTGGGGACATATTGCACACAATGAAGTAAAAGATGAGATTGTAACCCGGGTTCAAAAACGAGTTTTAGAAGGAATGGGGTTAATTATTCTTCATTCAGGTCACTTCTCAAAGATTTTTAAAACATTAATGGGGACGAGCTGTGATTTAAAATGGCGTGAAGCAGATGAGAAAGAGAGGCTGTGGGTTGTGAGTCCAAGCCACCCGATTGCTGATGGCATTGATGAGTACTTTGAGTTAGAAAAAGAAGAAATGTATGGAGAGCACTTTGATATTCCTAATCCTGATGAAATCGTCTTTATGAGCTGGTTTCAAGGAGGAGAAGTTTTTAGAAGTGGCTGCACATTCCACCGAGGGAATGGGAAAATTTTCTATTTCAGACCGGGGCACGAAACGTTTCCAACATACAAAGATAAAAACGTGCAAACAGTGATTAAAAATGCAGTTAAATGGGCTACACCAACGAAAAGAGCCTATCCTACTTACGGAAATGCCCGGCCATTAGAACCTGTACCAGGGCAGTCGGAGTGATCAGATGAAAATTGGGATTATAGGTGTAGGTGGGATTGCGACAAATCGTCACATTCCAGCTTTGCAGACAATAGAAGACGTTGAAGTTTATGGTGTTTATGATGTTAATCAAGAGAGAGCGACTGAAGTAGCAGCCTCATTTGCCATCCCATTTATTGCTAATTCAGAAAGCGAGCTTTTTGCTCAAGTCGATGCGGTGGTGATTTGTACTCCAAATAAATTTCATCATCAATCTGTTATTCATGCGCTTCAAGCTGGTAAACATGTCTTTTGTGAGAAACCTATGGCCATTACAAGTGCTGAAGCAGTTGAAATGGATAAAGTAGCAAGTGAAACAAACAATGTATTACAAATTGGCTACCACTATCGATTTAAAAAAGAAGCACTCGCTGCAAAGAAGTTTATTCAAGCCGGAGAGATTGGTGATCCTCTTGTCATACGAGTCGAGGGCATGAGGCGTCGAAAAGTGCCGGGCTGGGGCGTGTTTATTAATAAAGACCTTCAAGGCGGTGGTTGTTTAATGGATTATGGGTGTCACCTTTTAGATTTGGCGTTATGGCTCGTCGACTATCCAGAAATTGAAAGTGTAAATGGACAAACGTATGAGCTTGTCAGTCGACATGAAGATCAAGTAAATGAGTGGGGCGCTTATGACGCAACGAAAATTGATGTAGAGGATCACGCTACAGCATACATTGCATTTAAAAATGGTGCCACCATGCTATTCGAAACATCATGGGCAGCGAATGTACCTAGCGATAAAGAAACCATTAGTATCTCTGGAACTACAGGCGGGATTAATGTATTTCCTTTAGCAATTAATAAAGCGTCTTCAGGCATGATGTCGACGATGAACGCCGATTGGATTGCTGGAGAGAGCAATGAGGGAATCGCTCAAGCTCGTAATTTTGTTCATGCTTGTCTTGGGCGTGAAGAGTCACTTGTCAAACCGTATGAAGCACAGCAAGTTACGTCGATCATTGAACAAATTTATGATGCTAGTAAGAATTAGTTCTTTTTTTCGAAATTTGGGGTTTTAAAACGTTAGGCAATGGCTATCCTATAGAGAAGTCATTATTAGGAGCGGTTGCCAATGCGTGTCCATGGAAAGCAAGAAGTGCGAAAAGCCATTCAGGACTCAATGGATCGAATCCAACAGCATGAAGCCATTACTGCTTATGCTCGGTTAGAATGCGGCGTAACACCAAATGAAATTATTTTTATGAAGAAAGCTCTGATGAGAAATTAGCTATTGACGAGCGTGCTATCATTTCGTATAGTTATAAGCAACTAATTAAAAACGGCAAAATGAACCATTGACGAGGAATAGTAATAGCGGATTCTAGATGCTTAGAGAGAGTTGCCTTAGGCTGGGAGTAGCTCCATCTACCGATATGAATGAACACCTTTGAGGATTTTTCCCTGAAACACTAGTAGGGGAAAACGTAGCTGGCGTTAACAGATTAAGAGGAGACGCAGTCTCAAATTTGGGTGGCACCACGGGTTCAACTCTCGTCCCAGATGAGTAATCATCTGGGATGAGAGTTTTTTTGTTTTTTAAAAAGGAGAGAAATCATATGTCTATTCGTTTGCCAAGAGGAACGCAAGATATCTTACCTGAAGATGCTGTCGTTTGGCAACTTATTGAAAAAACAGCTAAAGAAGTATGCCAAGCGTATCATTTTGAAGAAATTCGTACGCCAATATTTGAGCATACAGAAGTATTTACCCGTGGAGTAGGGGATACAACGGATATTGTTCAAAAAGAAATGTACACGTTTAAGGATCGCGGTGATCGAAGCTTAACGCTTCGCCCAGAAGGAACGGCATCTGTTGTACGCTCCTATGTAGAGAACAAGTTATATGGAGAAGCGAATGCCCTAACAAAACTATACTATACAGGGCCAATGTTCCGTTACGAACGGCCACAAGCAGGAAGAATGCGTCAATTCGTACAGTTTGGGGTTGAAGCATTAGGTAGTGCAAACCCGCATTTAGATGCAGAAGTATTAGCATTACTGATTGAAATTTGCAATCGACTCGGCTTAGTCAATTTAAAGCTTGTCATTAATTCATTAGGTGATAAAGAAAGTCGTGACGCTCATCGTCAAGCACTTATTAATCATTTTGAACCGTCGATTGAGGAGTTTTGTTCAGACTGTCAAACACGTTTAACGAAAAATCCATTACGTATTCTCGATTGTAAGAAAGACAGAGAGCATCCGCTAATGAAAACAGCGCCTGCTATCTTAGACTTTTTAAATGATGAATCACGTCAATACTTTGAAAACGTAAAACAAACGTTAGACCAGCTCGGCATTGCTTATGAAGTAGATGCTACCCTTGTTAGAGGATTAGATTATTACAATCATACTGCGTTTGAATTAATGAGCACAGCGCCTGGATTCGGTGCTATTACAACTTTGTGCGGAGGTGGGCGTTACAATGGTCTTGTACAAGAATTCGGTGGACCAGAAACACCTGGTATTGGATTTGCATTCAGCATCGAACGGTTTATTCTTGCGATGAAAGCAGAAGGTGTTACTTTACCTGAACGTCCAAAGCTAGACGCGTATATTGTTGCTTTAGGTGATGAAGCAAATCAACGAGCGGCTGTCTTATTAAATGATTTAAGAAAACAAGGCTTTCGGGCAGATAAAGACTACATGGCAAAAAAAATGAAAGCACAGTTTAAAGCTGCAGACCGAAATGGAGCGACGTGCACAATTATTATTGGAGAAGATGAACTAGCGAATGAACAAGCCGTTATTCGTCACATGGTTTCTGGCGAACAAAAGACAGTTGCTTATCAATCAATTGTAACGGAATTAGGGGAAAGTATTAAAGGGGGATCAGAATCGTGAGTAAACGAACACATCATTGTGGAGAAATAACAAAGCAGCAGGCTGGTGAAGAAGTAAAGCTTGTTGGTTGGGTACAGCGTAGAAGAGATTTAGGGCAGGTTATTTTCTTAGACATACGAGATCGTTCTGGTCTTGTTCAAGTAGTTTGTAGTCCTGATATTAATGAGCAAGCATTACAACAGGCTGATCGTGTTCGGAATGAATATATGATTTCTATTAAAGGAATCGTCGTTGAACGAAATGAAAAAGCTGTTAATGCGAAAATTGCAACCGGCGAAATTGAAATCCATGTTCATGAATGTGAATTATTAAACGCTTCTAAACCACTTCCGTTTCAAATTGAAGCAAATACAGATGCCTCTGAAGATGTGCGCTTAAAATACCGTTATTTAGATTTACGTCGTCCTGATATGCAGGAGGCGTTTAAACTCAGACATCGAATTACAAAAACAGTGCGTGATTTTCTTGATAGCGACGGCTTCTTAGAAATTGAAACGCCGATGTTGACGAAGAGTACACCAGAAGGTGCGAGAGACTATTTAGTTCCGAGTCGTGTTCATCACGGTGAATTTTATGCACTACCACAATCACCACAAATCTTTAAACAACTCTTAATGGTGTCTGGTTTTGAAAAGTATTTCCAAATTGTTCGCTGTTTTAGAGATGAAGATCTACGTGCTGATCGTCAACCTGAATTCACGCAAATCGACATTGAAGCAAGCTTCCTAGAAACAGAGGATGTTCTCGCAATGACAGAGAAGCTTATGAAGAAGTTAATGCTTGATACCCATGGTTTAGAATTAGAAGGTTCTTTTGAACGAATGACATATGACGATGCAATGAATCGTTATGGATCAGATAAACCAGATACTCGCTTTGATATGGAGCTTGTTGACCTTACAACGGTCCTTCAAGATACTGAGTTTAAAGTGTTTAAACAAGCGATAGAATCAAAAGGAATTATAAAAGGTTTAAACCTTGTTGGAGGGGCAAGCAAGCTATCTCGTAAAGAAATAGATGCTTTAACAGACTTCGTTAAGCCATACGGAGCAAAAGGTCTTGCTTGGTTAAAGGTAGAAGAAGATGGCCTTAAAGGACCGATTGCAAAGTTCTTTAACAGTGAGCAGTCTGAAGCATTGCTCGAGCACATGCAAGCCACTCCAGGTGACTTGTTGTTCTTCGGAGCAGACAAAAAGCAAGTTGTCTTTGATTCTCTCGGTGCACTTCGGTTGAAATTTGGAAAGGAATTCGATCTTATCGATTCGTCTAAATTTAATTTTCTTTGGGTTGTTGATTTTCCGCTTGTTGAATATGATGAGCAAGCAAGACGATATGTTGCTTTACACCATCCTTTCACTAGACCAAAGAAAGAAGATTTACATTTACTCCAATCAAATCCAGATGATGTACGGGCAGAAGCATATGATCTCGTACTAAATGGTTATGAATTAGGTGGAGGTTCACAGCGTATTTATGAGCGTGATCTTCAAGAAAAGATGTTTGAAACCCTTGGCTTTACAAAAGAACAAGCGAATGAAGAATTTGGCTTTTTGCTCGAAGCATTTGAATACGGTACGCCTCCTCACGGTGGTATCGCACTAGGATTAGACCGTATCGTCATGTTACTAGCTCAAAAGACGAACTTAAGAGAGGTTATTGCGTTTCCGAAAACAGCGAGTGCAAGTGACTTAATGACTAGTGCGCCAGGTGCTGTTAGTTTAGAACAATTAATCGATTTAAATCTTTCTGTTTTAGGGAAGCGTGGTTGACAGACGCAACCCTTCCATCTATAATGACGGATAATATCATATAGAATTCTTGTTTATATCTTATCGAGAGTGGTGGAGGGAACTGACCCGACGAAGCCCGGCAACCAACCTTGTGTGAGGTTAAGGTGCTACATTCAGCAGACTTTGTTCTGAAAGATAAGTGGAGGCGAAAAGCTCCTTTTCTTATCTAAGAAAAGGAGCTTTTGTATTAGAGAGAAAGGGTGTTGGAGATGAAGATAGGCTTAATAGGGTATGGAACAGTAGGAAGTGGTGTGTATGAAAGGTTAATTGGCTCAAGAGAGCAAATTGAATCGATTATCGGAGAAAAATTCGAAATCGTTCGCATTCTAGTTAAAAATGTAGAGAAGTATAAGGACGTCAACTCGACATTATTCACTTCATCATGGGATACATTTTTTAATACAGATAAATACGACATTGTGTTTGAAGCGATTAATGGCACGGAACTGACGAAAACGTATACGAAGGCTCTTTTGAAACAAGGAACATCTGTTATATCCGCAAATAAAAAGCTCGTCGCATTACATGGTGAAGAATTAGAGCAATTGGCTTTTGAAAATCAAGCTTATTATGGCTGGGATGCAGCTGTATGTGGGGCTATACCTATTGTGAATGTTTTCAAAAGTGTGTTATTGACAACAAATATACAATCGATTGCCGGTATTCTGAATGGGACGAGTAACTATATTTTAACGAAAATGAGCGAGGGTAGCACATATGAAGCTGCACTTGGAGAAGCGCAAAAATTAGGGTATGCAGAAGAAGACCCAACATCTGATGTTGAGGGTTGGGATGCTGTATACAAGCTTTGTTTACTAGCTCGACAATGTTATGATCAGTGGGTTTGTCCCGAGGATATTGAACGGGTAGGCATAAGTCATATTGATCAATGGCATATTCAAGCGGCAAAAGAATTGAATTTATCGTTTAAATTAATTGCTAAATTAGAATCTGATGTGACGTCTTTAAAAGGTTTTGTTAAACCGGCTTTAATTGATCAAGAACACTCGTTAGCACCAATTCGTGGCGTTTTAAATGCGGTAACACTTGAAGGTAAGGATATGGAACGTCTTATTTTTGCGGGACCAGGAGCAGGAAAAGAAACAACAGCAAATAGTGTTGTTGAAGATTTTGTTTTCCACGAACAGCAAAAGCATGTCCTACCTAGATTTACAAATCGCTTAACGAAGCTTGAAGAGGGAATTGCTGACAATGTAACGACACAGGAAGTGTGGTTTTGTAAAGGAAATCATGAAAGTAAAATCCAACCGTATTTAGACAAAACGACGGTCTGGAGAGAGCATGAAGTAAAAGGAGGGAAAGTCTTTATTGTGACTCCACTCCCATTTTCAACGCCATTTCATACATTTCCACTTTTAACAGAAATGGAACAGTTAAAAGAAACGGTTCAAAGTGAATCATAATCGATATTTGGTTTCTGGGACTAGTTTTTTAAATTCTTGAATGAATTGTTCTGGTGACGTTTTGATTTTATACGTGGAGACACCTCGACTTGTATGTAGATACAAAAAGCCAAGCGATTCAGGTGAATCACTAGGGAAGCGATAAGAGATATCAAATACACTGTCAAGTGGAAAACGGTCCGATTCTGTTTCAATACGATCGCTGAACAAGCTTAACTCAAAGGAACTTTCGACGATTCTTTTTTCAAGCAGACCGATTTCTTGTGTGACTTCGATACAACGTTGCTTTACAATTGCGCTCATAGACGTAGCCCCCTTTTAAAGAAGAATGTACCATATTTTTTGTGAAAACTCACATAATATGCGATAGTTTCATTCTCTTTCAAACGGGGTACATACAAATAGAAACTCTTCGTATGTGTCTTTAGTCACAATTTTTCGAAAACAGTTGCGTAAAGTCGATTAAATTGCTATGATAACGTTAATCAAATGATTCCTGAAATGTTCGTACGGGTTTTATTCTTTGAGCCAACACCTTAAAAAAGGGAGCTCGTAGTTATGGCTTTGCTTACATGCCTCGGAAGCTGAGGACGTAAAAGAAGTGGTACAGAGCACCCACCTGCCTGGCAGGTTCAAAGCATTAACTACCTACGGCATGATCGGGATCACGAAAAAAGCATTTCCGCTTAGGGAATGCTTTTTTATATGTGCTTTTTTATAAGAATATGATAAAATCACAACAGCATAAGGGAAACGTAAAGGAGTTTGATGAACGTGTTACACCAGTTTTCAAGAAATGAACTGGCCATTGGCCATGATGGGTTAGATCGATTAAAAGGAAGTACAGTTGCGGTGCTTGGGATTGGTGGGGTAGGCTCGTTTTCAGCTGAAGCTCTAGCTCGTTCAGGCGTTGGTAAAATTGTACTCGTTGATAAAGATGATGTTGATATAACAAACGTTAATCGACAAATTCATGCTTTATTGTCAACAGTTGGTCAACCAAAGGTGGATTTAATGGCTAAGCGAATTCAAGACATTAATCCAGATTGTGAGGTCATTGCTTTAAAAATGTTCTACACAGAAGAGACATATGAAGATTTCTTTTCTCACGGTTTAGACTATGTCATTGATGCCAGTGATACGATTTCTTATAAAATTCATTTAATAAAAGAATGTCGGAAGCGTAAGATCCCGTTCATTTCAAGTATGGGTGTTGCTAACAAACTTGATCCAACTCGACTACGTATTGAAGATATTTCAAAAACGAGTTATGATCCTATTGCCAAAGTGATTCGCACACGTCTTCGAAAAGAGGGTATTAAAAAAGGGGTAGCAGTTGTATTTTCAGATGAAAAACCCATTCAGATTCGCGAAGATATCCGTCAAGAAATTGTGCCAGAAAGTGCCGAGCAAGGGACTATTCGTAAAGCAAAGCTTCCTCCGTCTTCGAATGCTTTCGTGCCATCTGTGTCAGGATTAATTATGGCTGGACATGTTATTACAAACTTGTTAGAGGGAATAACCATTAACCGACAAAACTAACAAACAAAAAAAGCCTTAGCAAGGCTTTTTTTGTTTAATCGATTTTTTCAAGATTTCCGTTCGTCTCCATTCGAAACGCGACTTGATCATCTAAATCTTCCTCTAAAATAGCCATTCTTCTTGCACGATTCATAATGGAGATAAGTGATTGATAATCTTCTTCAATCATGCTGTGCTCTTGCTTATTTCTCGATAATTGCTTTTCTAATTCTCCGATATGCGCTTGTGCTGTTTGTAGTTTTTGACGTAACCTTTGGTTCTCTTCTTTTAATGAACTAGAAGCCCCTAGGTCAAATGTCTTTAATTGGGCAATAATTGATTCCATTGACGGTTCGTTTTCATTGAATTGCGTAGTTGGCTGTATAGATTCAAACGGTCTCGCTTCAAGCTTCTGATAGCTTGTTGAAAAAGGTGCGGCGATCATACGTTTACGCATCTTTCTTTCTCGTTTCGCTTCTTCAATTGTACGTAAGTGCTTTTGTCGTATAACGGCATTCCATCGGAATCCGCAAGCAGCTGATGTTCGATTTAACGCATCGCCTACTTCATCAAAAGCTTTTAATTGAGTGCTACCATCTTTTATATGGGAAAGTACTGTATCCGCTAATAATACGTCATCTTCGTGTGACCACGCATCTTGTCTTGTTTTCATTATCTCAACTCCTAGCAATTATGTCTTGCTATTACTTTAACCAGAGTTTTCTTTTTTTATACTAGGCTAGTAATAAAGGAGAGAGAAAAGAATTCTAGCAGATTCAAAAGTTGTTACTGCCGCTTTTCGTAAAGTGCAGCAAGCGCATGTTCAAATTTATTGTCGTGATTTGGCTCATAATAGTGGTGATTTTTAAAAGCATCCGGTAAATATTGTTGCTTTACCCAACCTCCGTCAAAGTCATGCGGATACTTATACTCAGTACCTCTACCTAAGTTTTTAGCACCTTGATAATGCGCGTCTTTTAAATGTAGCGGAATTGTTGCGTTTCCTCCTTCGCGAAGCGCCGCTATAGCAGCATCGATTCCTTTATAGGCACGATTACTTTTAGGTGATAGAGCCAGTTCAATCACAGCATTCGCCAATGGGATTCGTGCCTCGGGTAGACCGATACGTTCTGCCGCTTCAATCGCAGTTAATGTGCGTGAACCAGCTTGAGGGTTTGCCAGTCCGATATCTTCATATGCAATAACAAGAAGGCGGCGGTGAATACTAACTAAATCTCCTGCTTCTAATAATCGAGCAAGATAGTGTAAACTTGCATCAACATCGCTCCCGCGAATGGATTTTTGAAAAGCAGACAAAACATCATAGTGGCCATCACCGTCTTTGTCATGCTGAATGCTTTTCTTTTGGATACTTTGTTCTGCTGTTTCTAACGGAATAGATCGAATGCCATTTTCATCTTTTGGAGTCGAAAGAACCGCGAGTTCGAGAGCATTTAATCCAGCTCGTACATCACCACCGCAAGCAAGAGCTAAATGTGTAATCGCCTTAGCATCAATGTCAATTTTCTCATGACCAAGCCCATGTTCATTGTCAGTTAAAGCTCGGTGAAGTGCTTGTTCAATTTCAACTGGATTTAATTGTTCAAGCTCAAATATATGACAACGGCTTCGAATAGCAGGATTAATAGAGTGATAAGGATTGGCCGTTGTAGCACCAATTAGCAGTATTAAGCCACTTTCTAAATGTGGCAATAAAAAGTCTTGTTTCGCTTTATCGAGTCGATGAACTTCGTCTAATATGAGAATGATGGATCCATACATTTTTGCTTCAGCTACGACCGTTTCCATATCTTTTTTATTATGGACGGTGGCATTTAAAAGGCGATAATGATGGCCACTCGTACCAGCAATGGCACTCGCTATAGACGTTTTTCCAGTGCCGGGAGGACCATATAAGACCATTGATGAAAGTTGGTTTGCTTCCACCATGCGGCGTAATAATTTTCCTTCACCTAACAAGCGTTCTTGACCGATTACATCATCAATAGAAGTCGGCCTCATTCGAAAAGCAAGTGGTTTTTGTTTCATTCGTATCCTCCTGACTCACTCATTCTGTTTACAGTGTAGCTTATCTTTATTTTCGAGAGCAAATCGAAAAGCACTCAACCTATTAATCAGATAAGAAATCATGCTATAATATGATATGGAGAAATAATGTGAGCGAATACGTGAACGAATTGGATAGGAAACGATTTAAAGGAGCTACTCATTATGAAAATATCGACAAAAGGTCGCTACGGATTGACAATTATGATGGCACTAGCAAAAAAAGAAGGGGAAGGTCCCATTTCATTAAAGTCAATTGCACAAGAATACAATCTATCTGAACATTATTTAGAGCAACTAATTGCCCCGCTTCGAAATGCAACGCTGGTAAAAAGTGTGCGTGGTGCGTACGGCGGCTATAAGCTGGCAAAGCAGCCAGAAGAGATTACAGCTGGTGATATTATCCGTGTATTGGAAGGACCGATTAGCCCGGTGGAAGTGTTGGATGATGAAGAGCCGGCTAAACGCGATCTCTGGATTAAAATAAGAGATGCTGTTAAAGACGTGCTTGATACAACAACGCTCTCGGATTTAGCGAACTTTAAAGAAGATGGCGAGCAAGATTATTACATGTTTTACATTTAAAAAGGTGATGGAATGAACGAATACTATTTTGATCATGCTGCTACCTCATCGGTTCACCCACAAGTGATTGAGGCGATGATTCCATATTATACAGAAGTGTTCGGCAACCCATCGAGTAGTCATCGATTTGGGCGTCGAGCAAAACAAGCATTAACGGATGCTCGACATCGTTTAGCCACACATATTCATGCTAGTACGGATGAAATAATCTTTACAAGTGGTGGTACAGAGGCGAACAACCTTGCACTGCTTGGATACGCTCGAGCGAATCAAATGAAGGGAAAGCATTTGATTACATCTAAAATTGAGCATCATGCAGTATTACACACGATGAAGCAACTTGAAAGAGAAGGATTTACGATTACCTATGTTGACGTGGATACAACTGGAAGAGTATCAGCTAACGATATAGAAGCGGCATTAACAGAAGAGACCATCTTGGTATCTATTATGTATGGTAATAATGAGGTCGGAACAATACAACCAATAGAAGAAATTGGAGCCATTCTTAAATCTCACCAAGCCGTTTTTCACACAGATGCTGTTCAGGCTGCAGGATTAAAAACCCTTGATCGTCAGTTGTTAGGTGTTGATATGCTTTCACTTGCTAGTCATAAGGTGAACGGACCAAAAGGTGTAGGGTGTTTATATGTATCAAAAGCATTGACCCTTGATGCAACGACCTATGGTGGTGAACAAGAGCGGAAACGTCGTGCCGGCACAGAAAATGTACCGGGTATTGTTGGTTTTGCAAAAGCGATTGAGCTTGCAAAAGAGCAACAGGACGTCAATCAGCAAAAGTACAATACTTTCCAAGCCGCATTTATAGAAATAATGGATGCTCATGGTGTAGAGTATGTACTAAACGGATCGAAAACGCGTTTAGCCCACATTCTTAATGTGAGTTTTCGTGACGTTAAGACTGAAACATTACTAATGAAACTTGATCTAGCGGGCATTGTTGCATCTGGAGGTTCTGCTTGTACAGCTGGTACACTGGTTCCATCCCATGTTATAGAAGCGATGTATGGAAAAGGTAACCATAGAGTAGTGGAAGCGATTCGCTTTAGCTTTGGATTAACTAATGAAGAAAGCGAAACGATAGAAGCATTTAGTAAAATAGCTACAATTGTCAAGGCAGAACAAAGCCGAGATGATTTTATCGAATAGATTAAATAAGCGAGGGAAAATGTATGAAAAAACCAGAAGAGACTCGAGTTGTCGTCGGAATGTCTGGTGGCGTCGATTCTTCTGTTACAGCACTTGTATTAAAAGAGCAAGGCTATGACGTCATTGGGATCTTCATGAAAAACTGGGACGATACAAACGATTCAGGCTTTTGCTCTGCAACAGAAGATTATGAGGATGTGGAGCGTGTTGCTCAACAGCTTGATATTCCTTATTATGCGGTCAATTTTGAAAAAGAGTATTGGGACAAAGTATTTACGTACTTTTTAGATGAATACAAATCTGGGCGCACGCCAAATCCAGATGTTATGTGTAACAAAGAAATTAAATTTAAAGCATTTTTGAATCACGCAATCGCTCTTGGGGCTGATTATGTAGCAACAGGGCACTATGCGCAAATTGATTATAAAGATGGGGAGTATCAATTACTAAAAGGTGCTGATGCTAATAAAGATCAAACATACTTTTTGAATGCTTTAAGTCAGAAGCAATTATCTAAAGTAATGTTCCCGCTTGGTCATATGGCGAAAGCAGATGTACGAAAGAAAGCGGAAGAGGCTGGGCTAGCAACAGCGAAAAAGAAAGATAGTACAGGCATTTGTTTTATTGGCGAGCGAGATTTTAAAGAATTTTTACAAACGTTTATTCCTGCTCAACCTGGCGAAATGCAAACCGTTGATGGTGAAGTGAAGGGCGAGCATGATGGATTAATGTACTATACATTAGGACAAAGGCAGGGATTAGGAATAGGTGGTGCCGGTGAACCTTGGTTTGTTATTGATAAAGACTTAGAACGAAACGTATTAATCGTTGGACAAGGCTTTCATCATGAAGGGTTATACTCTTCTGGTTTAAAAGCAGTAGGAATGAACTGGATTATGAGTGAGCCAGATGCTGAATTTACATGTAAAGCAAAGTTTCGGTATCGTCAAGATGATCAATGGGTCACGGTTATTCCACGAGAAAACGAACAGGTTGATATTCTCTTCCATGAGAAACAACGTGCGATTACACCAGGACAGGCAGTCGTGTTATATGATCAAGAACGTTGCCTCGGTGGAGGAACAATTGATGAGGTTATAAGGGAAAACGTCTAAAGGCGTTTTCCTTTTTTCAAGGGGGTATGTATAAATGGATTTATCAACAGGAATTGCATTTATGAAGGAAGCGAACTATGAAGAGGCAGCAAAGGTGTTTACTGTCTATATTGAAGAAAACCCAAAAGCGCCAGAAGGCTATTTAAATATGGCGAACCTTTTACGTGTGCTTGGTGACCGAGAACGGGCCGTTGTCTTTAATGAGCGTGCAATTGAACTAGATAAGAACGCGGCCACCGCCTATTATAGCCTTGGTGTGCTTGCGTATGAAGACGAGCATTACCAAGAAGCGATAAAACATTTTCTTACAGCACAACAAAAAGGGTTAGCGGATGCTGACTTATTTTATATGCTTGGGATGTCCCATTATCAGTTAGGTTCCCTTGCTCATGCACAGGCTAATTTAAGTCGTGCACATGAATTGCAAGCAGACGATCTGGAGATTACATTTCAATATGGTCTCTGCCTTGCACAACAAAACCAGCTAGCAGAAGCAGAAGCGCTATTTATTGACGTAATAAAACAAGACTCAACTCATGCGGATGCCTATTACAACCTTGGTGTCATTCATTTGTCTTCAGAAAGAGTAGAAGAAGCACTAAAATGTTTTGACTTAGCTCTAACGAATCAAGAGGACCATTTACTTGCTGGAAATGCGAAACGTGTTGTAGAAGATGCACTGAACAAAGGGTGAGTGTCTGCTTATGGATGTTGAAGAAACAGGAAGATACATTAAAGGAAAAGTGACACACGTGCTATTCCGTAATGCTGAAAATGATTATACAGTTGCCACAGTTAAAATCGATAAAACGAATGAACAAATTGAAGCGAAGAAAACAACAATAGTTGGCCACCTTCCAGAGCTTGAGATTGACGAAACGTATTCGTTTTTTGGACAAGTTACAGAACATCCAAAGTTCGGTACACAATATAAAGTCGAGACATTTAAAAGAGAAATGCCCAAAACGAAAAATGGCATTATTAAATTCCTTTCAAGTGATCGTTTTCCTGGAATCGGGACAAAAACAGCCGAAACGATCGTCAATGAACTAGGTGAACGCGCCATCTCGCTTATTATTGAGGATCAGCATGTTCTTGAACGAGTACCAAAGTTGAAGAAAGAGCACGCAATGATGCTGCATCAACGACTATTAGAACATCAAGGGGCTGAACAAGTCATTATTCAGTTATCTCAATATGGCTTTGGGACAGAACTGTCAATGAATGTGTATCGTGCGTATAAACTTCAAGCACTAGATATTATTCGTACAAATCCATATTTATTAATAAAAGACGTAGAAGGTGTCGGTTTTCGACGCGCTGATCAGCTTGGGGCAGCCATTGGATTAACTGGAGACCATCCGGAACGAGTACGTGCGGGCATCTTATATTTAATTAATGAATTAAGTATTCAAGATGGGCACCTTTTTCTTTATACGGACTCGTTTGTTCAAGAGGTTGTGCTATTGTTACATACGCCAACTAAGCCTGTAAGTGGTGAGACCGTTCAACAAATCATCAAAGAAATGAATGAAGATGGTCTTGTTGTAACAGAGCATGACCGTATTTATATGAAATCCCTTTTTTATGCGGAGCGAGGAATCGCGCAAAATATTATGCGGATTAAATCCTATGAGCTTAAATCTGAATTTACGCAAGCAGATATGGAAAAAACCCTTGGTGAGCTGGAAGAAAATCATAATGTAACGTATTCTCCTTTACAAAAAGAAGCAATAGAAAAGGCACTTCATTCACCTATCATGCTGTTGACTGGAGGCCCAGGTACAGGGAAAACCACCGTTATAAAAGGAATTGTAGAATCTTATGCACGTTTACAAGGTGTGAATCTTGATGGGCAAGGAAATGGTGAAAAAGACAATCGGTCTTTGCCAATCAAGCTAGCTGCGCCTACGGGGCGTGCAGCGAAACGAATGGCTGAAGCAACCGAGCTAGCTGCTGGTACAATTCATAGCTTACTTGGCTGGAAAGGAAGCACTACAGGTTTTGATAAAGGAGATCACGATCAGCTCGAAGGTGAACTGTTAATTGTAGATGAAATGTCCATGGTTGATGCATGGGTGGCCAATCAGTTGTTTAAAGCGATTCCAAAAGGGATGCAAGTCATTCTTGTCGGTGATGAAAATCAATTACCATCTGTTGGTCCAGGACAAGTACTAAAAGATTTGCTTGATGCGAATGTTATTCCCACCGTCCAGTTAAGCGAAATTTATCGACAGGCCGAAGGTTCATCCATTATTGAGCTAGCTCATTCCATGAAAGATGGTCATTTGCCAACTGATCTTACCGCAAAAAAACCTGATTTACGCTTCTTCTCCTGTCACACCCATCAAGTGAAGCAAGCTGTTTGGCAAATATGTGAAAATGCACTAACAAAAGGCTATAGTCCCAGGGAAATTCAAGTATTAGCTCCGATCTATCGGGGTGGAGCAGGCATTATTGAGTTAAATACAATGTTGCAAACACTCTTTAATCCAGCTAAAGAAGGCCGGAGAGAACTACCTTTCGGTGATGTTATTTTTCGTAAAGGTGACATGGTGCTTCAACTTGTGAATAATGCAGAAGAAAACGTCTTTAATGGAGACAGAGGAGAAATTGTAGCTGTCCTTTATGCCAAAGAAACGACGGAGAAAAAAGACCAGCTCGTTGTATCATTCGATGGATTAGAAGTGACGTACGAGAAAAAAGACTTCACTCAATTAACCCATGCCTATTGTTCTTCTATTCATAAAGCTCAAGGGAGTGAATTTCCTATTGTCGTCATGCCGGTCGTTGGGAATTATCAACGCATGCTACGACGGAATTTGTTATACACGGGGATTACAAGAGCAAAGCAGTTCTTACTTTTATGCGGTGATATAAATACATTTGAACAAGCAATTCAAAAAAGTAATGACGGCAGGCAATCATTATTAAAAGACCGACTTCAAGAACGAATGATGTAGCTGGTAACCATCTCCGGGGATAAGGAAGGAGAAGGTACATACATTATAACTGTTCGGAGAGGTGGTGCAGCTTTTGCGAACGATGCAGGGAGTGATTGGTCTACCAATTGTCTCCATGGCAAATGGCAAAGAGATCGGACAAATTTGTGACGGCTGTATGTGTGATGGTCGAATAGTAGGGTTTATGATTAAGCGAAACCACGCCTTGCTTCATCACCATGGTTTTCTTCCTTTTGAAGCCATTCAGCATCTAGGCGAACAAGCCGTTATGATTGATGAAGACTCAAAAGTGGAGAATGTTGCGGATACGCATAAGCATTATGATCCTATTTGTACAAGCCGCAAAAAGTTTAAGGGGAAGCCTGTCTTATCCTCAGAAGGCGATATGCTTGGTTTAGCAGAAGATGTATATTTTTCAATGGAAGTGGGCACCATCGTAGGGTATGAAGTGACAGATGGCTGGTTGTCGGATATTAAAGAAGGTCGAAAAGTTGTGAAAGGTCATGACTTACTTCTTTGTAAGGAACGAGCGATCTTGTCTCTGTAGAGGAGGCACCTATAATGCGATGTCCGAATTGCCATTTAAAAGATATTGGTAAAATTGGCACAAATCAATATTACTGTTGGCACTGTTTCATTGAAATGAGCCTTGTTAAAGGAACATTAATGCTTCATCAAGTAGAGGAAGATGGGTCTTTGAGTTCGCTCGATGATTTATTTGCAGAAGAAGAAAGACAAATAGATTTATAAAGAATCGAGGTGAATCGATCTTGCGTAAATCCATTGCGCCATTAATGGTAATTGGTCTTGGGGCTGCTTGGTATTCAATGAACGATAAGAAGGCGAAAAAGAAAGTATACAATTTCTTTGAACCGATCATGGAAGCGGATAAGAAGTTAATGAACGGAAAAACATGGAAAAAAACAAAGAAAAAAGTGAAAAAAATGTTTCACTAATAGCTGTGCTTATCAAGAACATGGATCTTCATTCCATGTTCTTTTTTTGTTAATTTACCTTCAAGTTGCGCATTCTAAATGAAAGAGAGGGGTGAACCAATTGAAGCGGGACTTACTAGTTGCAGACGTATTAAAATGGTCGAAATGGCTTATTATGTTAGTATTCTTTTTACTTGTATTATACTTGCTTACATATATTCAGCCACTTCTCGCTGTCGTACAGCCGCTTATTTGGCCTATTCTTGTATCCATATTAATTGCGTATTTGTTGCATCCGTTAATTGAGAAAGCCGTACATTCCGGCATGAATCGAAGTGTGGCAACAGCTTTGCTGTTTCTTTTTTTTATCCTAGTTGTAGCAGCTCTTCTTTTTTTAGGAATACCAATCGTTGTAAGACAAGTACAAGAGGCAATGGTGGTACTGCCTCAACATATTGGTTCCATAAAAGCGATGCTTCTTACTTATCAAGAAAAAACGGAGGGTTTACCGAATCCCTTACGAGAGCATGTAGGAGACTGGTCCGAAAAAGTAGAACAATTTACAGCAAAAGGGTTAGATCAGCTAGAGTCCTTTATTTTGACGGTAATACAATCCAGCGTATTATGGATTGTGGTTCCATTTCTTGTCTTTTATTTGTTAAAAGATTTTACTCTATTACAACGAGTCGGTTTTTATGTAACACCGAGAAAATGGCGAACCATGACACGCCTTTATTTAAAAGACGTGGATAAAACGTTTGGATCGTATTTGCGTGGACAATTACTTGTTGCCCTTTGCGTTGGCGGTTTATCAACGATTGCCCTTCTTATTTTAGGCGTGCCGTATGCCTTTTTACTTGGTATTTTTATTGGGGCAACAAATTTTATTCCATATTTCGGCGCTTTTATCGGAGCCATCCCAGCAGTTGGCTCAGCCTTACTCGTATCTCCATCGTTAGCGCTTTTTACTGCTATTAGTATCTTTGTGACACAGCAAATAGAAGGAAACGTGTTGTCCCCGCTAATTGTAGGAAAAACGGTTCATCTGCACCCAATTTTAATCATCTTAGCGCTACTTGTAGGAGTGGAGGTAGGAGGAATTGTTGGATTACTTGTTGCTGTGCCAGTAACAGCTATCGCAAAAGTTACCTTGCTTCACATCCGGACGTATATAAAGGGGGAAGTGGAGTTTAATTGACTTTTGAAGACTTGCGCGCTATAATCTTCGTGAATCAAGTTACGTACATGCATAATGAATAATTACAATGAAAGAACGAGTACGCATTAGCCCGTTTAAAGAGAGATGCTTTCTTGGCTGAAAAAAGCATTAACGAAGAAATGCGGAATGCTATTCTGGAGTAGCGAGTATATCGCCGTTACCTGCGTTAAAGGACTTAAGTGATAATAAGAGAATTCTTGTTATAATTAAGGGTGGTACCGCGTGAAAACAATCTCGTCCCTTTACAGGGAAGGGATTGTTTTATTTGTTTTTATACATAAAGGAGATGAGTCCAAAAATGAAGAAATTAACTTCAGCACAAGTGCGACAAATGTTTATTGATTTCTTTAAAGAAAAAGGTCACTCTGTAGAGCCGAGTGCATCATTAGTCCCGTTTGAAGATCCTAGTTTACTATGGATTAACAGCGGAGTGGCTACATTAAAAAAATATTTTGATGGTCGAGTAATCCCTGAAAACCCACGTATTGTAAACGCTCAAAAATCGATTCGTACGAATGACATTGAAATTGTTGGGAAAACAGCTCGTCACCATACCTTCTTTGAAATGCTAGGCAACTTTTCAATTGGTGATTATTTTAAAGAAGAAGCGATTATTTGGAGTTGGGAATTTCTCACAAGTGATCAATGGATTGGCTTTGATAAAGAGAAACTATCGGTTACAGTTCACCCTGAAGATCATGAAGCGTATAAATTATGGATTGAAAAAGTGGGTGTACCTGAAGAACGAATTATTCGTTTAGAAGGGAATTTTTGGGATATTGGTGAAGGGCCAAGTGGACCAAACTCGGAAATTTTTTATGATCGTGGTCCAAGCTATGGCAACGATCCGAAAGACCCTGAGTTGTACCCAGGGGGAGAAAATGAGCGTTATTTAGAAATTTGGAATTTAGTTTTCTCGCAATTTAATCACAATGCAGATGGTACCTATACACCATTACCGAAGAAAAACATTGATACTGGGATGGGACTAGAGCGAATGGTATCTGTCATTCAAGATGCAAAAACAAATTTTGATACAGATTTGTTCTTACCAATTATTAAAGAGACCGAGAAATTAGCAAACGCCCCTTATAATAATGGTAATGAAGCAGTAGATACAGCTTATAAAGTGGTAGTGGATCATATTCGAACAGTTGCATTTGCAATTGGGGATGGCGCACTTCCGTCAAACGAAGGAAGAGGCTACGTGCTAAGACGTTTACTTAGACGTGCGGTACGCTTTGCAAAAACAATTGGGATTGAAAAGCCGTTCATGCATACCCTCGTACCAGTAGTTGGTGCTATCATGGAAGATTTCTATCCAGAAGTTAACGAAAAGAAAGCGTTTATTCAACGTGTGATTCGCACAGAGGAAGAACGTTTTCACGAAACACTCCATGAAGGATTAGTGATCTTAAGTGAGATTATGAAAAAGGCAAAAGAAAACAATGAACAGACGATTACGGGTAAAGATGTGTTTCGCTTATACGACACATACGGTTTCCCGGTTGATTTAACCGAAGAATATGTGGAAGAAGAGGGGCTTCACATTCATCGTGAAGAATTTGAAAAGGAGATGGAAGCACAGCGTAACCGTGCACGTGCCGCTAGGCAGGAAACCGCATCAATGGGTGTTCAAGAAGATGTGTTTGGTGATTTAAAAACACCAAGTATGTTCGTAGGCTATGAGCATACGGAAACGACCTCTACGATTAACGTCATGATAAAAGACAAAGAAACCATCGATGTGGCGCAATTAGGCGATACGGTTTCAATTATCTTAGACGAAACACCTTTTTATGCTGAAAGCGGTGGTCAAGTAGCGGATCAGGGTGTTCTTTATACAGATAAAGGACAAGGGCGCGTACGAGATGTTAAAAAAGCGCCAAATGGCCAACATTTGCATACAGTTGAAATGGAGTCAGGCGCTCTTCAACAAGGTGATAAAGTTCAAGCACGTATTGAAGTAAGAGAACGGTTAGACATTGTGAAAAATCATACGGCAACGCATTTGCTTCACCAAGCTTTAAAAGATGTTCTTGGAGAGCACGTTAATCAAGCAGGTTCTCTTGTAAACGGAGATCGACTTCGCTTTGATTTTTCTCATTTTGGTCAAGTGACGCCAAATGAGCTTGCGCAAATCGAACAGCTTGTAAACGAAAAAATTTGGCAAGCACTGCCGGTCTCGATTACGATTGAGTCTCTTGCAACAGCAAAAGAAAAAGGCGCAATGGCGCTTTTCGGTGAAAAATATGGTGATGAAGTACGACTTGTTCAAATTGGCGATTATAGCTTAGAATTATGCGGAGGTTGTCACGTTCGCAATTCAGCTGAAATTGGCTTATTTAAGCTCGTTAGCGAATCTGGTATTGGTGCAGGAGTCCGACGAATTGAAGCAGTGACATCAAAAGGAGCTTATGACTTTGTTAACGATCAATTATCATTGTTAACGGATGCGCAAGAGCGTTTGAAAGTAAAACAGCTACGAGATGTATCTGCAAGAATCGATGCATTACAACAAGATTTACGTGAATTAAATCGTGAAAATGAGTCGTTAACTGCACGACTTGCTCAAAAAGAAGCAGGGCAATTGCTTGATAAAGCAGAAGAGATTAATGGCATTTCAGTATTGGCGGAAGTCGTACAAGCAAAAGATATGGATTCATTACGCGCAATGGTCGATTCTTTAAAGCAAGAGGATCGTAAAGCAGTTATTGTACTAGGAGCGAAAACAGGTGATAAAGTGTCACTTGTTGCAGGTGTTACGAAAGCAGCGATAAGTGAAGGTCTTCATGCTGGGAAATTAATTAAAGAAGTAGCAAGTCGAACTGGCGGTGGCGGTGGCGGCCGTCCTGATATGGCTCAAGCTGGTGGTAAAGATCCATCGAAACTTCAAGATGCGTTAAACTATGTGAAGGAACATGTCAATTTAATTTCCTAATTGAACCAATCTGTTGTACAATGAAGACGATACTGTATTTGAGCAAACCTTCTATTACTAAAATAAAAGAGGTGAGAGCAATTGAGTTCAATGGATAATACGATGCAATTTAACTTTAATGATGATTCCTTTGATAAAGACGTTCGTGAAGTGCTCTTATCTGTTTATGATGCACTCGAGGAAAAAGGGTATAATCCAATTAATCAAATTGTAGGCTACCTCTTGTCTGGCGACCCGGCCTATATACCAAGACATAAAGATGCACGTACACTCATTCGCAAACTTGAACGAGATGAACTGATTGAAACATTGGTTAAATCTTATTTAAAGGAGCAGGGAAAAACAATTAAATGAAAATACTCGGACTAGATGTAGGGACGAAAACGATTGGCATTGCATTAAGTGATGCATTTGGTTGGACTGCTCAAGGTTTGAAAACGATTAGAAGAAATGAATCGAATGAAGCAGAGGACTTTAAACAAATTGTATCTTTAATAGAAGAGCATGCTGTTCAAACTGTTGTTGTTGGTTATCCTAAAAATATGGATGGAACCATCGGGGCAAGTGGCCAAAGAAGTGAACAGTTCGTCGCACAGTTGTCAGAATATGTTTCCATTCATACCGAGCTTTGGGACGAGCGTTTAACAACGATGGCCGCTGAGCGTGTGTTAGTTGATGCAGATGTTAGTCGAAAGAAACGCAAAAAAGTGATTGACCAGATGGCGGCTCGTTTAATCCTGCAAGGGTATCTCGATCGACGTTCATACACTAAATAGAAAAAAGGTAGGTTTTTTACATGGCACAAGAAGAAAAAGAGCGTTTTGTTATTCCAGATGAAGAAGGTACGGAGCACTTATTTGATGAACTATTCCGTTTTACGGTTGATGAAACAAACAAATCGTATATGGTTTTAGTTCCAGTTGGCGAAGAAGAGGATGACGATGAGGAAGTAGAAGTATTTGCTTTCCGTTACGAAGATCGTGAAGATGAAGACAATGATATTGCCTTCTTCCCAGTTGAAACAGATGAAGAGTGGGAAATGATTGAAGAAATGTTGAATACATTTTCTGAGGAAGAAGACGAGTAAATAGCACATAACCCGTGCAGGCGTTGCACGGGTTCATCCGTATGTGTATGCTGCACATCGTCCAATTCCCCTATACAAGAAAGCAGAAAACTATTGTATAATTGGACGAGTGAGGAGGCAATTAATGTCAAAAGAAAAGAAATATAAAGCTAATGATGTTTATCAAGAGCGTGCATCTCAGGCAAAGACAGTTCGAAAGATTGTCTTCATCAGTCTGTCGGCTTTTTTTGTCGTTGTACTTGCTGTTATCATTGGCGGTTATACGTACTTTGTTAATGCATTAAAGCCTGTCGATGCAAGTGATGACGGACAGGATGTTGAAGTTCACATTCCAGTAAATACCTCTACTTCACAAATTGCACAAATCTTAGAAGATGAGGGTGTTATTAGAAATGCAACGTTCTTTCGCTATTATACAAGGTATAAAAACGAATCAGGTTTCCAAGCAGGAACCTATTCACTCAATACATCAATGAATACTGATGAAATTATCGAAGAATTAAAAGATGGTCTTGTTATGGCAGAAGCGACGACGACTATTGTCATTCCAGAAGGACTAACACTAAACACGATTACAGAACGTCTAAGTGAATTTACAGGTGATAGTCAAGACGATATCTTTTCGTTTATCGATGATGAAGAATTTGTTCAATCACTTATTGAAGAATACGACATGCTAACGGAAGAAATTTTAGATGAAGACATTCATCACCCACTTGAGGGCTATCTCTTTCCTGCTAGCTATCAGTTCGATGAGGAACAGCCTGACATTGAAGCGGTTGTACGTTCAATGCTCGACCAAATGCAAATTGTTTATAATGAAAGACAAGGAATCATTAATGCCAGTGACTATACATTTCATGAACTTTTGACGATTGGCTCCATCGTAGAACGTGAGGCAAGGGAAAGAGAAGATCGTTTTACGATTGCTGGAGTCTTGCATAATCGTTTAAATGAAGGTATGATGCTACAAGTAGATCCTACGGTTGCCTATGCGCAAGGGGAACATATTTATATGACCACATATGACGATTTAGAGGTAGATTCACCTTATAATACGTATCAGCATACAGGTTTACCGCCAGGTCCAATTTCTACTGTGCGAGAGGAAGCGCTCGTTGCGGCAGCTGATCCAAATGAAACAAATTATCTTTACTTTTATGCCCGTTATAATGGCGAGATTATTTATAATGAAGAGTATGATGCTCATTTAGAGGCAAGAGATACGTATCGTCATGAATGGCAAGAGGCTGCAGAGGATACTGAATAAAGTAAGCATAGGGAGCAACATGCTCCCATGCTTTTTTCGTAAAAGGATGTTCAAACGTACATGATAAATGAAGAAATGATCTCATATATTAAATCTTTAAATCGGGTAAAAAGCGCGCTTATCCTTGAAATGGAAGAGTTAGCACACAATGAGAACGTGCCAATTATGGATGAACTGTCATTAAACACGATGATTTCCATTTTGCAAGCACAGCAACCAAAGCGAATTTTAGAAGTAGGGACAGCGATTGGTTATTCTGCTATACGATTAGCGGAAGCGCTTCCTTCAACAACGATTATCACAATAGAGCGTGATGAGCATCGCTACGAACAAGCTGTAGCTCATATTGAACGAGCGGGACTCTCGGATCGAATCATTCCTTATCTCGCTGACGCAGCAGATGCCGTTCATTTGCTTAAACCTTATGTTCCTTTTGACAGTATCTTTATTGATGCGGCTAAAGGGAAATATCAAACATTCTTTCAACAATTTGAACCGCTTTTAGCGGATAATGGTGTCATTTTAAGTGATAATATTTTGTTTAGAGGGCTTGTCGCTAAACAAGATTTATCGATGGAACCAAAGCGAATTCAAAAGTTAGTTGAGAAAATAAAGCACTACAACGAATGGCTTTGTCAACATACAGGGTTTTACACATCCATCATTCCAATCGGAGACGGTATTGCTTGTAGTACGAGAATAAAGAGGGAAGATTATGACAATAAATCAAAATAGACCCGTTATTATAGGGGTAGCTGGTGGAACTGGTTCTGGAAAAACTACCGTTGCGAAAGAAATTTTTAATCAATTTAACCAATCGTCTATTGTTTTGATTGAACAAGATGCTTACTATAAGAACCAGGATCATCTAGCGTTTGAAGAGCGATTGAAAACAAATTACGATCATCCACTTGCATTTGACAATGAGTTGCTTTATGCTCACCTGAGACAGCTCGTCGATCGTACACCTATTTATAAACCAGCGTATGACTATGCGCAGCATACACGCGCAAAAGAAGTGCTGGAAATTGAGCCGAAAGACGTCATTATTCTAGAAGGAATTTTAATTTTAGAAGATGAGCGTTTACGCAGTATGATGGACATTAAAGTGTTTGTTGACACCGATGCTGACATTCGCATCATGAGGCGACTTTTACGCGATACAAAAGAAAGAGGGCGTACGATTGAATCTGTTATCGAGCAATACACCTCTGTAGTGCGTCCGATGCATTTGCAATTTATCGAACCAACTAAGCGATATGCAGATGTGATTATTCCTGAAGGTGGAGAAAATAAAGTTGCGATTGATTTAATGGCGACAAAGATCAGAACAGTTATCCAACAAAAGCAGGATTCAAACATCTAATGATATAGATTCTTACTAACTTTGAGGAGTGAATGAAGGAATGGCAGAAGAAAAAAAGCATTATATGACAGAAGAAGGAAAAAAGAAATTAGAAGATGAATTGCAACATTTAATTACGACTCGACGCAAAGAAGTAGTGGAACGTATTAAAATAGCAAGAAGTTTTGGCGATCTATCAGAGAACTCGGAGTACGATTCTGCGAAGGAAGACCAGGCGTTTGTAGAAGGTCGAATTGCACAACTTGAAAAAATGATTCGCAATGCTGTGATGATTGAAAAAGAAAAAACAGCTAGCAATGTCGTATCTCTTGGTAAAACAGTTCGTCTCATTGAATTACCTGATGGCGACGAAGAAGAATACACAATCGTTGGTTCTGCTGAATCAGACCCCCTTGATGGGAAGATTTCGAATGACTCACCAATGGCACAAAGCTTATTAGGGAAAACCGTTAAAGATAAAGTGACGGTCAATACGCCAGCTGGTGAAATGGAAGTAGAAATTTTAGAGATTCGTTAATAGTAAAAAAGTCTCCTTTTTCTGTTCAACTGAAGGAGACTTTTTTCGCTTGCTAAGTGATACCTGTTGCGGTTTAATTAGAACGAGCTATAATGGAGTAGAGAGATAGGAGGGAATTTACACTATGGGCCAACGTTATGAAAGCCGTAAAGATAAACGCAAAAATCAAATCCTTAATATCGCGATTACCATTGTTGTGATTCTAATTCTCTTTTTTGGAGGTACATTAGTCGTAAATATGGTGAATCAAGATGAAACTGCCACAGAAGAGAGCAGACAAATTATAGACCCTGATTCGGATGAATCGGATGGTTCAAATGATGATGGGGCTTCAGAAGACGAAACAAATGAAGAAGATGCTCCAAATGAAGAAGACGGTATAGATGAGGAAGAAGCGACTGAAGAGGACGATGCCAACGAAGAAGACGAGGATGCCGGACAAGCTGAAGTAGGAGATGTGTTACCAACAGAGCAAACGAACCCTACTCCAAATAATTTCGGTGGTCAAAACTGGAATGAGATGGAGCAAGCTGCATATAATGCCACTGGCCTGTCTAGTAGTACAAGTGATACGATTTGGATAGGAAACGGCGGATCGACTACGAGTGCGGTTGTGACGTTACTGGATAAAGGCACAGGTCTTTATTATCAAGTTCGTTTACAGTGGGTGGAATCTCCAGAACTCGGCTGGCAAATTGAATCGGTTAATCAATCAGAAACAAATCCAAATTAAATAGATAAAGCCTTTCCATTCACACTTTGTATGGAAAGGCTTTTCTTTGCTAATGTGAGATGGGACACACTGTTTGTGTAGACGTAAAGAAAACAGGTTATCCGATGCTTAAAGAATAGACTTTTTTAGTGAAACAACTGAAAGCAATGTGTATACTAGTTGAGGAAGCATTTTGCTAAGGAAAGGATGAGTTTGATGAAAATAGGCATTATCGGCGCAATGGAAGAAGAGGTTGAATACTTAAGAAAGCAAATGAAGGATGTAACAGTAACAGTTGTTGCCAATTGTGAGTTCACAGAAGGCATCTTGAACGGTACAACTGTTATTTTAACAAAATGTGGAATTGGTAAAGTGAACGCTGCTTTAGCAACCTCTATTTTAAATGATCGCTATCAACCAACATACGTTATTAATACAGGTGTAGCAGGCGGTTTAAACCAAACGATGGCTGTAGGGGATTTGGTTATTTCAACGGAAGTGCGTCATCACGACGTAGACGCGACCGTATTTGGTTATGAGTATGGTCAAGTACCAGGTATGGTTTCAGCTTATTTACCAGAACCAAAGCTTATTGAAGCAGCTAAAGACGCTGCAACTAAGGTTGGTTTCCATACAGAAGAAGGTTTAGTTGTAACTGGAGATTCGTTTATGGACGATGAAGAGCGAGTGAATGCTGTCAAGGTACGTTTTCCAACTGCCTTTTGTGCAGAAATGGAAGCTGCTGCTATTGCACAAGTCTGTCATCAATACGGAACACCTTTTGTTATTATACGTGCACTATCTGATGTTGCTGGGCAAGATGCTAAAATGTCGTATGACACCTTTTTAGAAAAATCAGCTGTGAATTCAGCGAAACAAGTCATGCTAATGATTGAGTCATTGGCGTAACGTTTTTTTCCATTTGAGGAAAGATTCTTTGCTTCTTTTCAGTACATCATCTGTTATGATGAGGAAAAGGGGGAAGCGGAGTGGATCAAAGAGATAAACTAGTTTATGCAAAAAAAGACTATCATGCTTTTTGTCTTGTGTTTTTAGGTATTGGTTTCTTTTTAACTGTGGGTTTATGGCTTCCAGAACCCTATCGAATTGAAACAACGTTGGCATTAGCTGTTATTGTAGGCGCCTGTCTTGTTTTTTCCAGTGGCTGTTTTGTCTTGTCTTGGCTAGCAAATATGCGTTTACAACGATTAAATAATAAAGAATAGAAAAAGCTGTCCAAAAAGTCCTATAGTAGACTTGATGGGCAGCTTTTTTTATAAAGGCGGAAGCCCTTGTTTATGATTTTATATGCTCTAAAAACTCTTGTAAAATACGAGCAGTTAACCCCCATATAATGTGTTCATTATACATGTAGAACGATTCTGGTGTGCTGTAGCGCTTATCTTGATAAGCAACGGCATTGGCAATACGATCAATAGGGAAATTTTTACCAGGCTTAATGATGACATCGACATAGCCAATTTCAGGCGGAGTAGAGAGTAGTGCGGCTACTGGAACGGTAAACCAATCTTCTACTTCTGCTGTGTTCGGTTTAATCTCATCTAGTGAATCAATATACGCAACGAAAGGATGAATGAGGCCTCGTCGAGGAGATTCAATTTTGTTTAGGGAAGAAAGAATCGTTACTTGTTCTTCTTTTATACCAAACTCTTCATGGAACTCTCTTAAAGCAGCAGCTTGTGCATCTTGATCGCCTTGATCGATTCGCCCTCCTGGAAAACAAGTCTCACCAGGTTGAGCATGTAACGTTAACGCTCGAACTTGGAACAAAATATGCAGTTCATCTTTAATTGAAACAAGGGGTAAAAGAACGGCAGCATCACGCACGTTGTTTTTCTTTTGAGGTGTTAAAAGCTTCTGTTTAATTTCTTCTAAATTCACAATACCCTCCAAATGAAAAATACTGTTAGATCTTGTAACAATCCCAATGAAATCGTTTCGATCATCCTTTATAGTAATACGTAAGGAAAGGATATAACCCTTGCTTTCTAATTGTTCTTTCTTGTCTCTCTCCCCAATTGGGCGACCATATAATGTGGTCGCCACTTTTTTATTTAATAAATAAGAGAAAGAAACTCTTCTTTACTAATAGAGCCAAAATATGCTTTTAAATCGGCAGAATCAAGTACTTGAGCTAGCTCATTAGCATCGTAGCGCTTGCCAATGAGTTGTTCTTCAAGCCCACTCACATCAGCTACTCCAAAAAAATCACCAAAAATCTTACAGTCACTAATTACACCTTTTTTTACATTTAAGCGTAAGTCAATGGTTCCGATTGGAAATCGTTTTGACCTCTGAATATCGAAGGCTGGAGATTTCCCATAATTCCAATCCCAACCTTGATAACGCTCAGAAGATAATGCGTATATTTCTTTCCATTCCTCTTCAGTTATCACATGCTCTGGAATGTCTTCCTGCCCATTAAAAATGTATTGTAAAAGCATAGACTTAAACTCTTCCATCGTCATCGGCTGTTTAAGAAATTCAGAAATATTTGCCACTCGACTTCGTATAGATTTAATCCCTTTTGATTTTATTTTATCATCCTTCACACGAAGCGCAGAAACGACGTTTTCAATTTCGGATTGCAACATTAGTGTACCGTGAGAAAACATTCTTCCTTTTGTTGTAAACTGGGCATTACCAGAGATCTTTCTTTCTCCAACTTGAATGTCATTTCTACCACTTAATTCAGCCTGAACGCCAAGCTGTTTTAATGCTTGTACCACGGGCTCCGTAAATTTTTTGAAGTTATGAAAAGAATCTCCGTCATCCTTTGTAATGAAGCTAAAATTTAAATTGCCCAAATCGTGATAAACCGCGCCACCTCCTGAAAGACGACGAACGACATGTAGATTGTTGTCTTTCACATAATCGAGGTTAATTTCTTCAAATGTATTTTGATTTTTACCAATAATAATGGACGGTTCGTTAATATAAAATAAGAGGTAAGATTCATTAGGGTCAAGGTTTTTTAATGCCCATTCTTCGATTGCTAAATTGATCCGAGGATCTGTCAGATTGTTGTTATTAATAAACTTCATAGTAGAACTCCCTTCCGTACTCGTACACTTACTAGTATACTCATTTTACTCCAGTAAATCGAGGGATTCGTTTCCTTCTCAGATAGCTTTAAGATACCGAATAAGAAAAAGCTTGTTTTGTTTGTTGAAAACAAGCTAGTGCCATAAACATGTCGTATTTGCACATCTTCTTTTCATAATAAAAAGAAGCAAGGAGGTTAGTTCCCCTTGCCACGACTGTGCTTATAAAATTCATGGAACAACTTCATTAACGCCCGTTTCTCAATCCGAGACACATAGCTTCTAGAAATTTTTAACTCTTTCGCGATTTCTCTTTGCGTACGTTCTTCCTCCATATTCAAACCAAAACGACCGATGACAACTTCTTTTTCTCGTTCATCTAACACATGAATGTATTCATATATTTGCTTTTTTTCCATTTCCGCTTGCAAAATATCAACAATATCATCTGCATCTTCTTGTAAAATGTCGATAAGACTAATTTCATTACCTTCTTTGTCCGTTCCAATTGGATCATGAAGGGATACGTCTTTCTTTACTTTTTTTAATGCCCTCAAATGCATTAGAATCTCCATTTCGATGTCACAAAGTAAACGGAAATATTTAACATGAGACTACCTATAAGGTGGTCTTTAATTTTTATTTTGTTCTGCTTGCCATCTTAAATATTTAAGGTGCTTAGCAAGTTCCTGTCTTTCCTCTTCGGTAATTTCTCCGTATTCATCGGAAAAAGTTACATACTTATTATTTTCATTTTTACTTTCACTTAAGCCGATCAAGTAATCTCCGAACGGCTATGAATTTTCTCTAGCTCATCTAATCCAACGAATGTAAGCAATTGAGGATCTTGCTTCTGTATCTCTCTGTAAATTTTCGCTTCGTTTAATCCCCATATAGTTGCCCCACCAGTTACAGAAACTAAATGTTCAAGCTGTACTTTTGTTAATGAAATGAGCATAAAACCACTTAAAAAAGGCGATAAGGTCGTAATGCACACTTGTATTGAAGCGGAAACGCATGATGGTCGTATCTGGACTTGCCGAACAAACGAGTTTAAACACACACCAAACTATGATTATACGGTGATTATGTTAGAAGGATTTAGTGGATCTTTTCAATGTGAATACCTTCAAAAAGTAAATGTGTGATCCATAAACTGTAGGGGAGTGAATGAGCAAGAAAATGTATATCGTCGAAAACGGAAATTATGTTCAAGGCTATTATCGTAAAGCTAAGAATGCGGGAAGAGAGAAAGAAAGGGCAAATAAACTAGCATTAAAACTTAAAAGAAACGGCAATAAAAACGTTGATACAGCAACCTATGTAGTGAATTATTTTGTAACGTCTGATTAATGCGCAGTATGACCAAGCGGAGTCCATAAACTGACCAGTAAAAAGACATTCTAAATGAATGCCATTTATTAAAGCTTTACCCTTTGTAATTAGGATGCATTGGTTCTAAGACTGGAAAGAGAGAGGATCGTACCTGCAATTCCTAAAACGATTAATGTAATTAGAACAATATTGTTGCTGTGAGGTTATCATTAGCACGTTTTCAAAAAATAAGGCTTTAAAAACAGCCTTGAATCACGGTGCAAAATCGATTGTCCCAGTAAAAAGTAAGATTAACCAAAGTACGAACATTATAGGGAAAGATAAGGACAAAATTAAAGACAAAATCGATATCAGTTTCTTTTCTGAAATTCTTATTGAGTAAATTGACAGTAGGACACCAATTGCTGTAAGTGCAAAGACAATGTAATCACCGTAAATGCAACCGATCATTACTACCCTTGTAGGAGTGACGAAAGTTAAAAACAAACATGCGATTCCAATAATTAACGCTATGTATTTTATGATAGTTCCTTTCTTTGTTAAAGCATTTGTTTTTTCCAATTGATGATCTCCTTTCAAGGAATCATTAAATATTCTATTCCAAGTATTATGTCTAATACAACACAAATTTGATTAGGGAGTAATTAATTAATCAGACAGTTTGATCACACAATGCGGATCCTGCCACCAAACAAAAAAGCGATCGCAATAGCGCTGCTGAATATTAATTAGTGTTTTTTGTTTTCTTAGGATCAAGCAGTCCTGAAAATAAGAAGCAAACTGCTAATCCAAAAGAAGGGATATAAAAAAGCGGGTTTGGTTCTAATAGTAGCTTGATAATTCCAAGCATAAAAAAACTTGCAGAAGATAAGTAGTAGAACTTTTTCATAATATTCACCTCGGTATAAGTTACGAGAAATAAGGATTTTGGTTTCGTTTAAATTTTGAGCTTAGTATCCATAAACTGTAGGGGAGGAAGATTGGCATGAAATGTTGCTGCGACCACCCGCTCCTGGTTGCCAGCCAATTCATTTAGAAGAGATGGATTATTACTTTAGTAAATGGGGAGAAGTTGCTTACGACAGGCTCTTGACCGAGGAAGAGCTAGCGGAATATGAAATGAAACGGATCTTTAACAAATAACGCTCCCCTCTGTGGGGAGTATCACACTTTCTCTTTTTCTCGCCTACGTTTTGAAAAATAAAGCTGGGAAAAGAAAGCAAAGATAGTCATAAAGCCAACGAAAATCCAACTTATGTTTGATTCAACTACAAAAATGAAAAAAACACCAAGTCCAAGTATAAATAATGCTCTTAACGTTGCTGCTAACCATATGTTCATTTTGATCACCTCTATTAATGATAAGTGTAAATGACTAATTGGTGAGTGTCTATAGAGTATTAAGGAGGATTGTAGTCATGCCAATCTACATTAGCGATGAAGAATACGAACTTGCCGCTGACTTTGGGATCAATCGCAACTTACTCAATGCCCGTATTCGCAGACTCGGCTGGGACAGGCACAAGGCATTGACGGAACCTGTCAAAAAGAGGGCATTTAACGCATAGTGGAAAGAACGAACAGAATCTAATGGTATCTGTTACAGCACTTTTATAAATCGAGTTCATGTACTTGGATGGGATCGAGACGTAGCAGCTACTAAACCACCTATGGATCGTAAGGAGATACAGATCATGCGGTCAAGGCGTTGGCAGGAGATAGCGAAACAAAGGCGTGAAACCGGATAAGGGGAGTCATACTCTCCTTTCAACGCGTTTCAAAACCGAACATACGTACTTAATCACAACACGAACATACATAAGAAAAATTTAAAAAGGAGCTGATCACATTACCGTGCGCGCCCCTCCTTCCAGTTAATATGCGACATGTGCGACTGGAATAAATGATTATTATTTGCTTTTGTCAACTGGCTCTAACACGAATAGATCGCCAATTTGACAGTCCAAAACCACACATAGGTCAGCTATTGTGTCGTAGTGGATTTGATTATTTTCGTTCTTATAAAAACGGTCTAAAGTTCTTCTTGCAACTGGTCTTCCGAGGGGTTGTCTTGCATCGAAAACAGCTTGTGGTGAAACATCGACTTAGAGAGTTGATGCACGTTCACAACATACCGAGTGTTCAGGAGTTAAGCGGGCGTACTGGCATTTATTATGCAACGTTACTTAATTTCTATAACAACAAGTTCAATACATTCAATAATCGAATTTTTGCCACGCTATGCGAGTTTTTCAAGTGTGAAATTGATGATTTGATTTACTTGGATGAAGATGGAGGTACATGGACAAGCTATTTGTTACAAATGCGGTCTTGAATGGGAAGAGGCTCACTTGATGAATAAAGTACGTGACGATTACTACCGGGTGAAGGATCGCGAAAAGTACAACATGCTTGAACGGCATAGTCTACTACCTGATCCATCGTTAAAACAAGCAACCTTTGAAACTTTCGTTCCTCAATGTTCGGAGGAGGTTGCTAATAAAGAACTAGCGTTGGACTGTGTTATTAGAAAAAGAGGCGGGGATGCTTTCAACGTTATTTTTCAAGGCATACAAGGAACGGGGAAAAGCCATTTGGCATATAGCATGTTAAAAGAATTGAACGAAACAACGGATTTTAAAACATCCAGCCTTTTCGTCAGCATTGAGGACATGCTTCGAAAGATTAAAGGATCATTCAGCGATAAGAACAGCAAGTATACAGAGGATTATCTAGTGAACTTGCTATCAAAGACGGACCACCTTGTGTTGGATGACTTAGGTGCCGAGACTGGCGCAATTGATTCAGATAAATCAGCGGCGGATTTTGTGCAGCGTATTCTTTACGCAATCACCACTTATAGGCAAGGGAAATTGACGATCCTAACGACAAACCTTTCAGGCAAATCACTGTTTAAGGTGTATGACCAAAAATTAGTGTCTCGACTACTAAACAGACCAAAATACATCGTGTTTAAAGAAGCAGAAGACAATCGAATATCAAACATTCCATTTTAGGAGGCATAAACCATGTGTAAATGTACAGTGGGTAACACATGCCAGGGGGGATGGTTAATAACCTCCTGCACTTGTAACGAGTCTGAGTATCGGTATCAGCATTATAAAAATGTGACAAGACCAAGACGAATGAAACAACTAGCGATATTGGAGGCGAGGCTTCATAAAGAACGAGCAGCACTTACCTAATAGAACATGGGCAGAGCAAAAGATCAGCTTAAAAGAGGGAGCGTATTTGGCGGGCGTCCAATTCGATTATCTATGGACACCTGAAGAAAAGCGAGAGTTTAAAAAGCTGTGGAAGGAAGGCAGAGGAGTCATGGACATTGCCGAACACTTCAATCGATTCTGGGTAGATGTTTTTATTCTAGCAGCTGATTTTGTAGATAGAGGAATATTAAAAGAGCGAGAAAGACCGTTTTTTCAATGAAAAGAATAGACCTGTTGCGAGAACAAACGGAAATCACCTTTAACCACTGTAACAGTTGTCGATTTAACAATTTGGAGAGTCATTCCAGTTGTGAGGGCTGTGAGTACTTCAACATACTTCTGAATATCGGGAATGATCTGTTATCTATAACGGCAAACAAACGAATCGATGAAGGCATTTCGTCATTGGAAACAAAACGAGGCAAAGTCGTTTGCACTCTAAAAGTGGACGAATACCGGATGCTTAAACGAAAGGGTTTAACCGATCCTGCGGTAGCAAAACACAACGGTTGTCCATTGCGTCAGTTGCAGAACTGGAAGCGCGAAAACAGATTGATTAATCAATAGTGGAGGTGTAACGATGCATGACCTATCGCAACAACCAGTGAGGGCAGTCGCTAAATCAAAGCATAAGAGGCGGACAAGGCAGAGGGTTAACAGAGGGAAGTTCTCGGACACCATACGCCAGCAGATAAAAGATTACTTCGAGAACACATGCCAAGAGTGCGGGAGATCAGGAGAGCACATCCACCATGTGAAACCAAAAGGTAGCGGGAGTGGCCAAGGAGTATTTACAAATGGCCTTTTGCTCTGTAATACCTGCCACATGCAAATGCACGCTGAGTTAAGTCAAGCGAGGCTAAAGCATTGGCAATCAGAGTTTGAGTTTATGTATGGATCGTATTACTACATGGATAGTGAGGATCTAAAGGCTCTGTGAGAAAGGAGGTCCCGATGGATCAACTCAAACTATTTGAACAGCCGAACGACTACACGCAGCACAAAAAGTATATCAACGGCGTCTTTAAATCAAAAGACGATCTTATAAATGATTTGCGTAATAACGGTAAACAAAACATCTACAGAGTCTTGTCATTTGGTGGAGGTACCCAATCTGCTCACCTCTTAGAAGATCACCTGCAAGGTAAGATCCATTACGACTTTATTGTTTTTGCAGATACAGGAGTGGAGCCGCAATTTATTCATGAGCAAGTTGCATGGTGGCAGGATCGTCAAAAGCAATTTAACAATCGTACACCGTTTATTATCGCCACTCACAACAGTATGAAGGGCGGTCTAGAAGAAATGCTGCATCGCTATATACAAACGGACTATCAACGTTTCCAAATGCCGGTTTATTGCAACACGATCGACGAGAACGGTCAAGAGGTAAAAGCGGGGATAATGCCTAGGCAATGCACAGTGGATTTTAAGATTGTGCCCGTAAAGCAAGCGGTGCGAAGAGCGGTATTGAGTAGATTGCATCGCACAACAAAGCAAAAGATGCCAGACAGTATTGCATTTGTGATAGACATTGGCTTTTCATACGACGAGATTAACCGCATTAGTTTACAACAATCACCTCAGTTTAAATATATGTATCTAGCATACAAGAGAAACATACAAGGCTGGTTTGGATGCGATGAACAACTTACGAACGGAAGCTAGCCTGTTACAAAGCATATTGAGGTGGCAGAACGAAACTGGTTAAGAAAAGGGGAGAGTGCATGAGTAAAACCATGTTGCTATATAAGGACTTATTAACAGAGATCGACATTTTGGAGTTCAACGAAAAATGCTTGGCAAAAGAATATCAGAACATCCGAAAAAGCTTGGTTGTCGTGCCGAAGGGGTTCTTAAATGGTACTATAGTTATTCAATCTAATTACAAAACTTTTTTGACATTCGTTGATTGGGACGACTTAGATTTGATGTGGCCAGCCGTTTTAAGAATGACACTTGAATTTTTAGAAAATGGTCAAGAAGGAACTACTGAGCATTTTAGTAATGGTCTAGAATTGGGTATAAAACTTATTCAGCCTATTAAAGATAAAAAAGTCTTGTTCTAGGTTGAACTGTACCCCATTAAATAGACAGTTTTAAAAAGCCTTATGCAGCTAGTAGATGACCGCGGTATTGTTCCGGGGTCATTCTTTTTAATGCCCATTGATAACGATGTGAATTGTAATAGGTAATAAAGTCTTCGACTTTACCTTTTAATTCAGAGAGCGTCTTACACTTACGAGATTCTACATGATCTTTAAAATGTCCAAAGAAAGATTCCATAGACGCATTATCTAAGCAGTTTCCTCTTCTTGACATCGACTGTGTTAAACCGAGTTCTTTTACTCTTTTTTGGTACCTTGGGTGTGTGTAGTGAAAGCCTTGGTCGGAGTGAAGAATAGCACCAGGGTAAACATTTCCTTTCAAGGCATCATTTAATTGTTGTAGCGTCTTATATACAGTACTCATCTCCAAAGAGGTTGTTAAATGATGCGTAACAATTTCTCTCGTCGTCCCGTCTTTGACACAAGATAAATAGACTTTTGTTCCATCTGCTAAATATAAGTACGTAATATCGGTTAATAAGACCGCACCTGGTACCTGCACAAATTCTCGATTTAGATGGTTTTCACACGTTTTATGTTCTTGGGTTGCTTTAGTCAATTTTCTATAAGGATTCTTTTTACGAATGATGGCTTGAATGTGAAACTTTCGAGTAAGTCGAAAGATCTTCTTCAGATTCATTATCACGCCATAGTCGTTCTCCAACTTGATTTTTAATTGGCGACCGCCTTCCCTTTTCTTCCCTTGTTTATAGAGAGTCTTCAGAAGTTTGTAGTCTTCCTCATCTTGTTGTTCACGGTGTGTCCGATGATCTTCACTTGCTAGCCAAGCATAATAGCTTGATCGATTGACGCTCGCTATACGACAAAGAAAGGTAACCATTCGTTTAAGCTGATGTTGCCTAATGGTTTGTTCAATTAACTGGCATCTTTCTGATAACGTTAAGGCTTCTTCTTCGCCTGCCTTTCTAGTTCTTCGAGCTTTTTTAGAAAATCGTTTTCCATCTCTAAGAAGGCGATTCGTGCTTCAGCCTTCTGTAGTTTTTCTTCGGCTGATAAGGCCTTCGAAGAAGGGCGACCAACACTTCCTTTCCCGCGACGCTCTGTATAAAAACCTTCTTTTCCATAGCTGTTATAAATGGATCTCCATCTTTTTAAGCATTCATTTGGCTTACTTGATCCAATCATCTCTAAATCAAATCCATGGTCTAGAAAAATCGCTTTTGGACCTTTCCCAGCTTTATTTTCCTCCACAGCTTTCAGTTTAAAATCTGAAGCATAACGAATGGATCGATCAGAAATATGATCGACATTCGGATTGCTCTCTAATTGTTTTTGTTCAAACGCCGAAAAAATTCTCTTACTCATCTCGCATTCCCCGTTCTACTTAATTTGTTTTGATTATAACGGGTTTCAAATAAAAGATCACAAAAAACCCGAAAAACGGACTTTTTAAAGTGTCCATTTTTCGGGTTAAGGTTCATCCTTAGGGATGGCTTTTTAATTTGTTGTCAGCTCTATTTCAAGTGTAATCTTTTAGATGTACTTAATAAAACCCCGCTTCTCAGCGAGGTCTCAAGGGGGCTTAATAAAGATGGTGATTACACGATCCTGCATTGGGCGAACAGGGGAGCATCGTATGTAATTAGTAATCTAGTACCCGGTTGATGTTGGATATAAACACATATAACTCGGACGCGAATTAAAAGCATCCCCCCGCATGAGGTATGCTAATTATACCTACTTATCATTAGGATTCATTTGCTGGATTCTTTCCTTTAAACGAGACGATTAGTACTATTAAGCCAACAAGGAAAGCACCTAAAGCTAGCCAAGAAAGCGCATCTGAAACAGGAATAACGTCTAAAAATCCAAGAATTGCTATTATTGGTAAGACAAATATTGTCCCTAATATACTTTGGAACCGTGAATGTCTTGCTCTTCCTCTAAAAGAAGCCATACGCTTCCCCTCCAGTTTTATTATTCGATTGTATCTCCAGCATCTCCATCAACTACCTCTATACCGTTTGGAACTTGGAAAAGGGACTCATCAAATGACGGATTCAATTCATAATCAATAACATCATCTTGACTTGAGAAGCCACCTTCTTCGTCCTGTCCAGCTTCAACTTCTAAGCGAACAGCGTAAAAGTTTTCTGTATCAAACCAGTAAGAACGTACTTCATCGTCCATCTCTGCTTCAATATGATATGATTGATAACCATTTACTTCTTCTTCCCCAACTAAAGTTAGTTCGGCGTTATCTAGAAGATCCTTATACTCTTCTGCTAACATTGTAAAATCGAAGTCCATAGCGTTCTCAACGCGAGTTGCTTCTGTATCACCCTCATCATACATAATCATGTAATTGGGATCGTCGTAATCTGTGAAACCATACGATATCATTTCATCAGCGCTTGATTCTTCATCATTTTCAACACCAACACCAATTTCAGTTTCTGTACGATTATACATGTCTTCGCCTTCGACGAAGATCCATTCTCTTGTATTCATGTCTAGATCCATTTCGGCATCATCTAACTCTTCGTCCATGTCCTCTGATCCGAAATCAACATCGCCGCTACCTTCCATTTCTACGTAAAGGCTTTCAAGATCACCGAATAAAGCAATGGCTTCATTCACAACATCTTCGGCTGTCATCGTGTCTTCATCCGTATCATCAGTTTCGTCAGTTTCGTCATTTGTTTCGGTCATTTCTGTTTCTTCATTTGCCGTGTTATTATCGTTTTCTTCTCCATTTGAATTATCGTTACAGGCAACCAATAGAGCAGTCGTACTGCAAAGAGCAACCACAAGTGCTTTCTTCATTTTCTCACTCCTAGATGTAATGATTTCTCTCCTCTTGTAGCCCTTTCAACATAATGTTAAACATCAAATTTGGATTTAATCTGGAAGAAAGCAATCTTAATTTTATTAGTAGGGCATTCCAAAATTCTATAACAGTATAATGAAACTTTAATTATTGGCGGGTACTACTTTTTGATCAGTGTTCTAATAAAGCCATGCTAGAGGGCTATATAATTAGGGGAGTTATCGTTTTTTAAAATAGGTTAAATGCTGTAGAATTAGGGAATAATCTTTTAGAGGTGTTGACATGAAACGTTTGGTAATAAGCTTATTAACAATATTTGTGCTTTCCGGATGTATACGTACACTTGAAGGAAACACGCAAAAAACTTTAGAGCAGTTTCTAGAGAATGGTGGGCGAGATGTCTATAGTTTAGACGTGGATGACGAGGTGCAAAATCAAGTTGCAGAGGTATCAAGTTATGAGCTAATAGAATTACTTGAAATAAGTGAGGGTTCAAAAGATATTAGAGAATATACGAGAGAAGATTTTGAGAGCGGTCTTATTGATACAACTTTTTCAACTTTTGAAGAGCTTCAAGAGGAACTCATAAGTCGGACTGAGGAGCGAGATATGGAATTAGTTGAACATAATAAGGATACAATTCTTATAGACTACGGAAACACTTTGTACGATGTATCATTTAAATACGAGATTGAGTCAGAGAATTATGATGGTGAAGCATTTAATGGGACAGCAATGTTCACTGTTCAAGCGACTTATGAAACAAAGAACGACAGATACAAATTTTCAACTGTCGAAGATGTAGTCTTTGATTGAAAATATTGAACTCCAACGCATTTTTAGCTAATATAAAACTCCGCTTCGGTGCTGCACCCCAAATGTTAGAGTGAAAATCTAGCACTTGGGGTGTTTTTTCTATGTCAAAATATAGTGACGAATTTAAACTGAAAATCATTAAAGAATATGTAGATGGATACCTGGGGTATCAATTACTCGCTAAAAAATATAACATCCCTGATACAAAAATCATTCGAAGGTGGGTACGCGCATTTCAAGCGTTTGGCGTAGATGGGATTAAAAGAAAACGTAAAAAGGCAACTTACTCTGTTTCATTTAAACTCGATGTATTACACTATATGGAACGGACTGGCGCCTCGTTCCAAGATACAGCGATTGAATTTGGGTTAACCAACCCACCTTTAATTTCTAATTGGAAAAAGAAGTATAGAGAAAAAGGCGTGGAAGGTCTGAATCAGCCGAAAGGACGACCTCCCATGACGAAAAAGAAAAAACAACCAGTAAAGAAAGAAGAATCACGCGAAAAACAATTAGAAACGGAGATCGAAGAGCTTCGTTTGGAGGTTGCTTATTTAAAAAAGTTGAACGCTTTTCGGGAGAACCCGGACACCTTCCTCGAAAAGCACAAGCAGCGCTGGCATTCGAACTCAAAGAAGAAGGATTCCCATTAAAAAGCGTATTGGCCAAGGTCGGTATACCATCAGCAACTTATCACTATCATATGAACCAATTCAAGAAATCCGACCCAGATCAAAAGTGGAAAGCACTGATTCGTGAACTTTTTCAAGAGCATAAAGGAAGGTATGGCTATCGTCGCATTCATTCAGAATTAAGAAAGAGAGGATACGTCATCAATCATAAAAAAGTTCAGAGGCTTATGAAAGCATTAGGGTTGATGTGTGCAAAGTTTACACGTAAGTCACGGTATCGCTCCTATAAAGGGACGGTCGGGAAGGTAGCCAAAAACCGCTTAAATCGCCGATTTAAGACAAGTATTCGTATCCAAAAAGTAGTGACGGACGTCACTGAGTTTAAATGTACCGAAGGTCAAAAACTGTATTTCAGTCCGATTATGGACTTGTATAATGGGGAAATCCTTTCGTTTGGGCTAACGAAAAAACCAACGCTCGATTTAGTTCTAAAACCACTTGACCAGGTCATTACGATTATGAAAAAAGATGCTCGATACCACTCGGATCAAGGGTGGCATTATCAACATCAACGATGGCTAAGCACGTTGAAAGAAAACAAGATTTATCAAAGTATGTCTGGTAAAGCGACGTGTGCAGACAATGAAGCTACGGAGAACTTTTTCGGCATCATGAAACAGGAAATGTACTATGTGAAGTTCTTGTGGACTTTGAGATCTTAAAACAACGAATCGAAGCGTATGTCGAATATTACAATACAAAGCGAATAAAACAAAAATTGGCTGGACTAAGCCCGGTACAATACCGAACTCAGTTTAGCCAATTAACTGCATAAATGAAACTCTAACTATTGGGGGTCACTACCTTCTCAGCGAGGTCTCAAGGGGGCTATAAAGCTGGTCATTACACGATCCTGCATTGGGGGAGCAGGGTAGCACCGTATGTAATTAGTCATTTAATAATCGCTTGATATTAGGTGCAAACCCATTATTGTGGATGTAAAGTTTCTCTGTACATCATGTTAAAATAAATAGATCAAAATTAGTTGATTTATGTGATTGTTCGTGTTATCTTTTTATTAATCAATAAAAGTTGATTTTAGGAAGGTGACTTTTATGAATGCAACCACAAGTAGGTTAACACCAGATCAACTAACGACATACGAAAAACAATTTAAAGCTTTAGCTGATGCGAAAAGGTTACATTTATTAAATTTATTAAGTGTTCAAGGAGAGATGTGCGTTTGTGATTTAACAGAGGAATTAAGCATGCCCCAATCTAAACTATCGTATCACCTAAAAATAATGACCGACGCAAAAATTTTACTGAAAGAAACAAGAGGAACCTGGAGCTATTACCGCATTAATAGTGAACATGTGGATTCTATCCTTTCAGAGCAACTATGTTGTATTTTAAAACCGTCTAAGTAGCGGTTTTAATTTATATATTATTAATCAAAAAAAATTGATTAAGGAGAGTGTGAAAATGATGAATGTACACATTGGTTTAAATGTAAAAAACTTAGGAGAAAGCAAGGAGTTTTATCGAAGGTTTCTCAGTATCACCCCTGCTAAAGAAAAAGATGGTTACGTGAAGTTTTTAACAACGGAACCTAATCTTAACCTGACGTTAACGCAAGTAGATGAAGTACAAGGCAATATCATTAATCATTTAGGTGTTCAAGTTAATTCAAAAGAAGAAGTGTTAATGCATAAGGAACGATTAGAAAAAGAAGGTTTTTTCGCAAGAGAAGAAATGAATACAAATTGTTGTTATGCTATTCAAGACAAGTTTTGGGTAACTGATCCTGATGGGAATGAATGGGAGTACTTCTATACAAAACAAGATTTAAATACAGAAGACAGTACAGTGTGCTGTATAAACTAATATAACTTAAATAAACATACTTCTAATTAGAGGCTACCTTTCAAAGTAGTCTCTTTTCTTTGAAACCAAGTACTCGAAAGAATTAAGGTAAATAAGCAAAAAGGTCTCACCCTTTGCTTATTAACTCTTATAATGAGAAGTCTTTAGTAAGAGTCTCTTTATTAAATTAAAAACTAAGTAAAACACTACTGCTGAAACAAGTGACAGCAAAACAAATTCGACAATTACAAAGCCCCATCTCTCACCTGCATTTACAATAGAAGCCCCTAAACCCATTCGTATTCCAGTGGTAAGTGCACCTAAAAATAAAGCAAAAGAAAATGTACTCATGATTTTTATGATGGTAACTTTAGACACTCCTTATGAATTAATTATCTTTTTTATAGCACTACTTGTTTCACAAAAGTCATCAAGCAAATCCCACTCTTCATAGAGAACATCACAAGCCTCACACGATAATGGATTGAGGTAGCAGGGGTAGTATCGCATTTAATTAGTCGTTCAGGACCCCTTATATTGCTTCGTGAAACTTAATTAAACTATTGGGGGCAGGTTAGTTTAATAATTGAAACGCGTGGGCTTATCAAGTACAGGCTAAGATTTTTTTGTAAGAAATGTATTGTGTTCTCCGTATCAGTTTGAAATAATTGGTATTAAAAAGTTTGTTCCTTGGAGGCTCTTTTAAATGAGGGAGATCAGTTAATTCAAATAATTAAAAACACCCATCCTGATATCACGATAAATCATGTGATGACTAAGCAAAGTGGGTGGATAATGATATTCTTATTCTAAATAATGAAATTGTATTTAGGTTTCCTAAAACTAAAGAAGTAGCAATAAGAGTGAAAAAAGAGTTAGCATTGATAAGTTAGTTAGCAATAGAAAATTCATTGTTATAAATTCCTAAATATGAATCAGTATTTCAAGATGGTGAATTCAAAGGGGTGAAATTCAGATATTTAGAAGGGGAATCATTAAGTGAAATTCAAATTATTGATCCTATAAAATCCCAAAGCGTTATTTTGTGGATTGAGAAACAGAACTCGATAAGTTTTCATATCTTTACTCTCTGAGATATAAAAGAATTAAATAAACATCAGATTTAAGTTGGTACATATTAATGATTTTCAAGTATTGAAGCAGGTTGGCTGAGGAGAGCCCAGCCTTCAACTTAATATTATCTATAGAGAGATGGAATAGGTGAATCTGAAGTGGATGATAAATTTACATTAAAAGAAGTGTTACTTGATTTGGAAGAAAAATTGTTAAAACCAGAAATCAGGGCATCAAAAGATGAGGTTACTCAATTACTTTCAGAAGGTTTTTTTGAGTACGGAAGTTCTGGTAAGGTTTTGTATAAAAATGAGAGCATTGATGAATTGAGTCTTAGTGCGGTAAGTATGAAATTGAGTGATTTTGAAATTCATCCATTGTCTGAACAAATAGTTTTAACAACTTACAGAATATATAACGAAGTAAGTAAACAACATTCCTTACGTAGTTCGATATGGAGATTAACTGATGGAAAGTGGAAAATGCAATTTCATCAAGGTACACCAACAGCTTAATCACATTAATTCTTAATGCACTAACGTGGGCTTTAGTGTAAGTCAGTAGCTAAATTAAAAAATCGGTTCCTAAACGTTGTAAAGGAACTGATTTTTTATGCTTTATTTTCCTTAACGTTGTAAATCCGCATTTTCCTGACGCTACCATCGTACAAAAGAAAAGAGACAGTCGTTATGAAATTGCTAAACGATCACATAACTGGTTAAAGGTCATCAATCGGTCTCCATACGCAACGACATTTGTCATTTCCGCCACATAAGCTACGACGACTTAGTAACACTCAAGCGCTTATCCTCATCGCTTATACCTGCAAAAATTTCTTCCCACAGTCGATCCTCAAAACGCAGTTCGAAAGCAACCTCAAAACAACACTTAATCATGTAAAACAAGCTTTTATGCTATTGCGCCCAACAATAGATAAAAAAGGAAAATTATTAGCCTTATAATTTTGTTGAAATGGGAACAAATATAATAATTAATGCATATAAAGTATTATCCTTTTTTGAGTAACCTCCTAATTAGCCTCCTCTTTAGAGGGGGGTTTTTTTATGTAAAAATCATTTGTTAATAAATAATTCTTAATTTTTGTGCGTTCAAACAATCATGTCAAATTCATCTAACATAGAATGCATGTATGTAAGGAGGTGAAATTACAAATGTTTGAAAAGTTTAAAGACAATTGTGGTTGTGACCAAAATATTCAGAAGTTTAAACGTCCTAATAATAGATGTGTGGTGTGTCCAACCGGAGCGACGGGACCGACCGGACCAACAGGACCAGGTACGGGAGCAACAGGAGCAACAGGAGCAACAGGACCGACAGGACCGACAGGACCGACTGGACCATCAGGAGCAACAGGAGCAACAGGAGCAACCGGAGCGACAGCAGCAACAGGACCGACAGGACCGACAGGACCATCAGGAGCGACAGGAGCAACAGGACCGACAGGACCATCAGGACCATCAGGAGCAACCGGAGCGACAGGAGCAGCAGGAGCGACAGGAGCAACCGGAGCAACCGGGGCGACAGGAGCAACCGGAGCAACCGGGGCGACAGGAGCAACCGGAGCAACCGGGGCGACAGGAGCAACAGGACCGACAGGACCGACAGGACCATCAGGAGCAACAGGACCGACAGGACCGACAGGACCATCAGGAGCAACAGGAGCAACCGGAGCAACCGGAGCGACAGGAGCAACAGGACCGACAGGACCGACAGGAGCAACAGGAGCAACCGGAGCGACAGGAGCAACAGGACCGACAGGACCATCAGGAGCAACCGGAGCGACAGGAGCAACAGGAGCAACAGGACCGACAGGACCGACAGGACCATCAGGAGCAACAGGAGCAACCGGAGCAACCGGAGCGACAGGAGCAACAGGACCGACAGGACCGACAGGAGCAACAGGAGCAACCGGAGCGACAGGAGCAACAGGACCGACAGGACCATCAGGAGCAACGGGTGCTACTGGACCAGAACGAATTGTAAGTTATGCAAGTGTTTGGAGAATCGACCCGGGGACTGGAACTGATACAGTACCTGGTAATACAGCGATTGTTTTTACCAATGGATTTGCGGGAGGAACGGCTATAAGCTTTACTCCACCTTCGGATACAATAACTATAAATGAGATTGGTGTTTATGAGATTGACTTTGTTGTTCACAATCAAGGGAATGCGGACTTTAATGTAACTTTAAATGGAGTTCCTGTCACTTCGCAACCATTTACAGGAGACGGCGGTGGACCGACTTCAGGACAGATAATTGTTAACGTGACTACTGTTCCTGTAGCGCTACAGATTGTTAATGCTAATGCTACGCCAGCACTACTCCATAACGATACGAATACTACATTAGTCATTACAAAGTTAGCATAGATGATTAATGCTAAGTTTTATAAAAAGAAAGATGCTACGATAGTCTTGTAGTATCTTTCAGTACATAGTTTGATGCAGAAGCAAATTGAAGGTGAAAAAAAGAATCAATAACTTATTAATTCCATAAGCTATGACGACTTAGTAACACTCAAGCGCTTATCCTCATCACTTATACCCGCTAAGCTTTCATTCCACAGTCGATCCTCAAAACAACACTTAATCATGTAAAACAAGCTTTTATGCTATTTCGCCCACCAATAAATCAAAAGAGGAAAGTTATTAGCCTTATAATTTTGTTGAAATGAGAACAAATATAATAATTAATGCATATAAAGTATTATCCTTTTTTGAGTAACCTCCTAATTAGCCTCCTATTAGAGGGGGCTTTTTTATGTGAAAATCATTACTACACAGTAAATAATCCCTAATTCTTGTGCGGATAAACAATCACCTCAATTTAATGTTACATAGTATGCATATAAGGAGGTGATAATACAAATGTTTGAAAAGTTTAAAGACAATTGTGGTTGTGACCAAAATATTCAGAAATTTAAACGTCCTAATAATAAATGTGTGGTGTGTCCAACAGGAGCAACAGGACCGATTGGACCAACAGGACCGGGTACAGGAGCAACAGGGGCAACGGGACCAACTGGACCATCAGGAGCAACGGGTCTATCAGGAGCAACAGGAGCAACAGGAGCAACAGGAGCAACCGGAGCGACTGGGGCAACAGGAGCAACAGGAGCAACAGGAGCGACTGGAGCGACAGGAACCGGATTGGCTAGCTTTGCCAGTGTTTTTCGAGTTGATCCTGGCACCGGTACCGATACAGTGCCTGGAAACACTGCTATAGTGTTTACAAACGGTTTTGCAGTCGGTACAGCTATAAGTTTTACCCCTCCTTCTGATACAGTTACTATAAATGAACCAGGTTATTACGAAATTGATTTTGTAGTACACAATCAGGGAAATGCAGATTTTAATGTAACTTTAAATGGGGTGCCAGTTACACCGCTACCTTTCACAGGTGATGGTGGTGGTCCTACCGCTGGACAGATTATCGTTAACGTTACTACAGTACCTGTCGCTGTACAAATTGTTAATGCAAATGCAACACCAGCTCAACTTCATAATGATACAAATACAACATTAGTCATTACGAAGTTGACTTAGTAACTACAAAAAGCACCTATTATAAGGGGTGCTTTTTTGTGGGGCTAAAAACTCATTATCTAGCGGTAACATGGTCTTCATCCATATCATCTAAGCGTCGCTCAAAGCCTTTTTCAAAAGGACATTTCATCATTTAGCCGCTTTCTATATCTTAATAAGGTTTCTTTAATATTCTTTTTTAATACTGTTTTTGTGCCTCCAACTGTGCCTGTTCGCCCATTTATCCAGTAACGCCAGTGTAGTGATTTTAGCTCTGATTCACTTGGATTGTCTTCAACACGGATATTCATTTTGCGGAAGAAACTTCTCATCAAGAAAAGATCGTCAGCAATCAATTTAAGCATCTGTTGGTGCATATCGAAATTTTGGTCATGTATATTGTGTATATACTCTCTAGTTAGACGAGTAATCACATAAACGCGTATTGTTATCTCTGGACGGTTGTCGATTTCCTTCGCGGCCAAGTCTTCAAAAGGTGCGGCTTTCGCAATTTCTATCACAGCTTGCTTAATGTCCATATTTGATCTTCCTTCGTTTTAGGTTACTGATAGTATACGCGAATAAACGTTCGTATATAACTAGAAAAAAGAACCAATTAAAATTGATCCTTTCTCTTGCGAGTTCGTAAAACAAATAGACTTAGTTTAAAGTATTAATATGTAATTATAAAAAATACATAACAGAAAGGGAAGATCATGAAATCCAAACTAATTATCTTAAGGGGCAATTCAGGGAGTGGAAAAACTACAATTGCAAAATGCCTTCAAAATCTTTTAGGACAAGGGACACTTTTGGTTTCTCAGGATGTTGTTCGTCGTGATATGTTAAAGGTTCACGATAGAGATGGAAATCCATCTATCGATTTAATATACAGAATTGCAGAATACGGAAGGGGTAAGTGTGAATTTGTAATTGTAGAAGGAATATTAAATAAAAGCCGATATGGTGAAATGCTTAAAAACTTAATCCAGGACTATAATCAAGAGGCATATACATATTATTTCGATTTATCTTTTGAAGAAACAGTCAAAAGGCACAATACAAGAACTAAAAATACAGAATTCGGAGAAGACTCTTTACGTGCCTGGTGGACTTCCAAGGATTACCTTGAAATACAGGGAGAAATGCTATTCACTAATGACATGTCGCAAGAGGATGTATTGAAACAAATTTTAAATCAAATTAAAAATTGATTATATCCTAAGTCATAAGAATTGGATGTGAAGGTTTGAAGAATATGAAACTGGCTAATAACGTTGCGTGGATTTGTTTATTGCTATCTATTAGTGTATGGTTACCCAACTTTATTTTTCAAGAAGGTTATCCATTTATTCTTGCTACATTTGTACTTGGTTTAGCTGGGGCAATATTTTCCGCACTAGGTCGAAATTATTTGTTAGTTGCCCTTAATATATTTATGGGATTGAGTATCTTCATATTTATGGCTTTAGGTTACGCTTTCGGAGCATTTTTTGGATAATGTACCCTGCTTTTGCAGGGTATTTATTTGCGTTGAACGGTAAGTAAATGGAGGCTAAGCATGAATTGCTCATCTATGATCCAAGCCATTAATAGCATTTTTAAAAATAATCTACTTTAAATTCAATTTTTTGAAAGCGAGTTTAGCCCTATTAAGAACATATGTTCCGTATTAGTGTAATTACTAAAGGGATGTCTACCCAATAAAATGCCTTTAAAAGAGGAGATATCGCCCTACAGACATATAAATGGGAAAAGGAGTTTCTTCCTATATAAATGTATGTTTGCTTTATCATTGTTTAAAGGGGTGTCAGCATGAAGTTTGAGGTGATTGCATTTTGGTCGGATAAAGATAAAGAAGGTATGGTTTGCGTGAAGAAAAACGGCTCTATTATTGATTCGGAATTAACTCCAAAAACGAACGAGTCGGAATTTTTGGTATGGAGAAAGGTGAAATCGCTAGCTTTTCTACATAAATACAACTTAATGGGAGTAAACCCCGTATTAGTTAAATAAGTAATTCGGACAATCGTAACTGTCATACGCTCAAATGAGGAGTGATGACAGTGCGAGTCAAGGTAGTTACTGGTAAGTATACGGACAAGAACATACATCTTTGCTATGATTACCTGATAAAGCGATATAAGGAGGAACTAGAGCGTGATAGCGATATACGTGAGGGTATCGACGGAAGAGCAAGGGAAAAAAGGGTACAGTGTCCGCAATCAGATACAGATGTGCAAGGACAAAGCAGGAACGAATGATGTAATTCAATACGTTGACGAGGGTTTTTCCGGTGAGTTTTTGGAAAGACCGGATTTAGAGCGACTAAGAAAAGACGTTAGGGAAGGTCTCATAACAAAAGTTGTTTGTTATGACCCTGATCGACTCTCTAGAAAATTAATGAATGCTTTAATTATAGATGATGAGTTTCGTAAAAAAGATGTAGAAATGATATATGTAAATGGTGAATTTGCTTCCACTCCAGAAGGGCAACTTTTTTATAGCTTAAGGGGAGCGATTTCAGAGTTTGAGAAAGCTAAAATAAATGAACGTATGACGAGCGGACGAAAGCGAAAGGCCATCGAAGGAAAAGTAATAAAGAATAGCCATGCTTATGGATACGATTATGATAAAGAGAACGGCATGTATGTCGTAAATGAAAAAGAGGCTAATATCATAAGGTTTATCTTTGACATGTTTACAAAACCAACTAAAGATATCCAAGGGATGAATGGCATAGCAAAATTTCTCACGGCCAAAGAGATACCTACAAAAAAGGGAGTAGGTGTTTGGCATAGGCAAGTGGTAAGACAAATACTGCTAAATGAAATGTACACCGGCACATATTATCAAAATAAGTTCAATACTGAAGGTATGCTTGCGAATAAGTATAAATCCTCCGATAACAAAATAAAAATGACCATTAGAGATCAGTCTGAATGGATCGAAACAGCAATACCTCAAATAATCGTTCAAGAACAATTTGATTATGCTCAAGAGCTGCTTAAACAAGCCCGTAGACGGTGGTCAAAGAGTACCAGTGCAAGAACGTATCTCCTGAGTGGAATTGTAAGGTGTGCTGATTGCGGGAATACAATGACAGGCATATACAGAAACAATTGGGGTACGAAACTCAGGTATTATACAGATGTGAAAAATAGCTCAGGAGCAAAAAATGAAGGTTGTAAGCATCACGTAAGGGCAGATAAGTTAGAAACAACCATATGGGATAAGATAGAAGAACTTTTAAATAATCCTGAGAGGTTGGAAGATTACAAACCAGAAAGTGGCGACACGTTCTCTAAATTTGAAATCGACCAAATTGATGATTTAAAAGAGCAAATTGATAAGGCGAAAAGCGGAAGAAAGAAACTGCTACAGTTGTTTGCGCTTGAAGATATGGATACAGAAGAAATTAGAGATTCAATCGTCGAGTTAAAAAGTAAAGAGGAACGGTTGAAGAATCAACTTATTGAGCTTGAAGGTAAAGTGAATAATCAAAAGGAAGTGTCCAGTTCGTTTTTAATGTTAGATGAGGTTAGAAAGCGATGGTTGAAAGAAGATACTATTTCTGAGGAAGATAAAAAAGAAATTTTGCGTATGTTAGTGAAGGAAATTATCTTATCGAAAGATGGGGAAGTTTCCATTCAACTTCTTTAAAGTTCTTTATGTAATAGTAATGACATTAGAATCTCGTTCTCAATACATCGTGCTGCATAAGTGGCTAATTTTGTTCCTTTACCATCTGAATAGCTTTCAATGGCTTTAATTAAGCCAATCGTGCCAATGGAGATTAAATCTTCTGCATCTTCACGTGTGTTTTCAAACTTTTTGACAATATGAGCGACGAGACGTAGGTTATGCTCAATTAATAAGTTTCTTGCTTCTTGGTCACCCTGAGCAGCAAGTTGTAAGTACTTTTTTTCATCCTCTTTGCTTAAAGGTTGTGGGAAAGCATTATTTTTGACATAGGAAACAAATACAATAACTTCCCTCATTAAGTATGAAACGGCTGCAAGTAATCCTGACATTTGTTCACCTCCTCCATATACCTATGCAGCCGTAAGCATGTTCGTGTCTGTACAAAAAAAATACACGATGGTTCTGTGTAAAGCTTATCATTGCGAAACCATTGCAAGTCTGATAGGTTAAAACAAATGGCTGTTGCAGCGAGTTCAGATAGAAAGTGGAGAAAAAGATGACATTACTAGCGAATTATCATATTGCGTTAACGGCGTCTCGGAAAACAGATGAGATGGAGGAATTGATTAGGAAACAAGGTGGAACAAGTAGCGTGCGTTCCATGCAGGGTACAGTGATTGAGGATGAAACAATTGTGAGAGCGATGATCCGTGATGGCTTGAATGCTAATGTGGACTGGTTTGTTTTTACTACTGGAATCGGTATTCAAACGTTTATGCGGCACGCTGAGGAAATGGGAGTAAAAAAAACGTTTGTAGACAAGTTGAATAAAGCTAGAATTGCAGTTCGAGGTTACAAAGCGATTGCCGCATTAAAGAAAGAAGGCGTTTCATACGAAGTTGCATCAGAAGATGGTACAACAAAGGATTTACTCGTTAAATTAAGTGCCTTTCCGTTTCAAAAAAAACATGTTGTCGTCCAACTTTATGGAATTCCATCGCCAGAAATGGAGCAATTTTTTTCAGTCAAACAAGCCGTATTAACGACTTGGCTCCCATACCACCATCTTCCTCCTGAAGAGAGTGTAGCGGATCAATTATTAAGAGAATTAGTGATGGCTAAAAGTTATCAAGCGGTTTGTTTTACATCTGCATTACAAGTAAAAGCCCTCTTTTCCTGCGCCGAGAATCGAGGTCTTACAGAAGAAGTCATCGCCAGTTTTGAAGATGATGTCATTGTGACTGCAGTCGGAAAGGTAACAGCAGAAGCCTTATATGAATCAGGAGTGACGAATGTAGTATATCCAGCTAAAGAAAGAATGGGTGCAATGATTATTCATTTAGGAAAATACATAGCTTCTACCAAGTAAAAACCCGTTGCCTGTTAAGACAACGGGTTTTTGCTTTATTCTTCTTTAGGTTTTTTAATACCCTTCTTTTTCTTCGTTTTTTCTGTTTTTTTCTGTTTTTGTTCTTCTTGCTTATGACGTTTTCTTTCTGCTCGTTCTGTCTTACTCTTAAATTGCCGAAGCTCTGCAATTTCTCGTAGCAAACGACGTTCTTTTACTTCTTTCTTCAACTGTTCATGTCGTAAGGCTTTAAAAAGAGAAATAACCATTAAAAGCATGATAATTGAAAACGGAAATGCAACGACAATCATTGTATTTTGTAATCCTTGTAACCCACCACTATAGAGAAGTACAGCAGCAGTTGCTGACATTAGAACGCCCCATAAGATCTTGATTTTTGTAGGAGGATTTAATGACCCATTCGTTGATTGGCTACCTAACACATGTGTAGCCGAATCTGCAGATGTAATGAAGAAAACGGCGATTAAGAAAATGGTAATATACGATGTAATTGTACTAAATGGCATGGCTCCTAATACCCCAAATAAGGCCTCTTCATCAGCCAAATTGGAAATCGTTGTTAGACCTTGAGATTCAAAAGATATCGCTGTGCCCCCCAAGAAAGAAAACCAAACAAAGCCAAGAAGAGATGGTACAAGCAACACGCCAATAACAAACTCTCTTAGCGTTCTACCTCTTGAAACACGGGCGATGAACGTTCCGACATAAGGAGACCAAGCCATCCACCAAGCCCAGTAGAATAGCGTCCACGCATTAATCCATTCACGATGTTCAGAGCTATTCGGCGCAATGGTAAAGCTTAATTCAGGTAACGACTGAATGTATTGTCCGAGTGTGTTCGTAAAAAGGTTTAAAGAATATAAAGAGGCACCAAAAATCATGAAAAATAATAACATAAGCATAACTAAAATCATATTCATGCGGCTTAAAACACGAATACCTTTGTCAATTCCTGTACTTGCAGAGATTAAAAATAAAATGGTGACAATAACAATAATCACAAGTTGTAGACCGAAGCTATTCGGTATATTCGTTAAAAAAGATATTCCACCATTCATTTGTGCAGCGCCAAAACCGAGTGTAGTCGCTATACCTGATAGTGTCGCAACAATAGCAATAACATCGATTGTTTGACCCCAAAAGCCTCTTGGATTAATAAGTGGGGAAAGGGTGGCACTGATTAAGCCTGGCATATCCTTGCGGAAATTAAAGTAAGCAAGGCAAATAGCGACAATGGCATAAATTGCCCATCCATGAAAACCCCAATGCAAAAAAACGAATTTAAGCGACTCTAGGGCTGCTTGACCAGTCGCTTCATCTGCGGTAGGAGCATCAATGGCATAGTGAGCTATCGGTTCAGCGGCTCCAAAAAACAGTAAGCCAACCCCAAGACCAGCACTAAATAAAAAGGCGAACCACGTTAAGTAGCTGTACTCTGGACGATCTTCTTCTTTTCCGAGGCGTAACCTTCCAAACGGGCTAACAATAAAAAATAGGCAAACCAACAAGAAAATGGTGACGACAATTAAGTAGTACCAGCCAAAGAAATTAGCTATAAATTGGCGTACAGTCGCAGTGATAGCTTCAAGCTGGTTAGGAAAGAGGATGCCAATGGCTACAAAAACAATTAAAATGCCTAGCGTCCAATAAAAAACGTTTGTCAGTGTACCGGCGGTCTTTTTTCTCAATGAAAGTTCTCCTAACGTAATTATGTATTAATGGGCATAAGCAGATTATAAAGATCTATTGCTTCGATGTCTAATTTTAATAAGAGCAGGACAAACGGCCTTTGATTATCTATACTTTATTATTCGTTCGATTCTGGAATCAATTCAACCTAGTAGTAAGCAAGTACGATTTTCTTTTTTTAAAAGTATTAAAACCGAGTTGACGATGATTTTCTAAAGTTGCATAGAAAATAGGTGACACCTATTTTCTAGAACCATGGTTTCTACACAAACACTATGGTTCGCTAAAACATAAAATTATATAGCTGTAATGTAAGCAGCAATAAAAGTAGGAGGAGCTAAAAATGGATTTTTATAATTGTGACAACGTACAACGTTTCTCAAGAACTCTTAGAAACGGTGGGGGCTTCCTAGATGGAATAGCAGGTCCAACAGGCCCAACGGGACCGACAGGCCCTGCAGGTGGTGGAACTGGTATAACAGGCCCGACAGGCCCAACGGGACTAGGGCTAGACAGTATCATTCCATTCAGTGAAGGTATTCGTCCTAGTTTAGTTGCTGGAGATTTTGTCTCTTTTAATGGAAGTCTTTATCGAGTTCTAGTTAATGCACCAGTAGGGGATCCTGGAACCTCACCAGAATACGAACTTGTTATAGGTGATGGTGGGACTGGAACGACAGGAATAACAGGTCCAACAGGGGCAACGGGTCCAACAGGCCCAACCGGATTGGATGGAGCAACAGGAGCAACCGGACTAGATGGGGTAACCGGCCCAACAGGAGCAACCGGACTAGATGGGGTAACAGGAGCAACGGGAGCAACCGGACTAGATGGAGTAACCGGAGCAACGGGCCCAACCGGACTAGATGGAGTAACCGGAGCAACGGGCCCAACCGGACTAGATGGGGTAACCGGCCCAACGGGAGCAACCGGATTGGATGGAGCAACAGGAGCAACCGGACTAGATGGAGTAACAGGAGCAACCGGATTGGATGGAGCAACAGGAGCAACCGGACTAGATGGGGTAACCGGCCCAACGGGAGCAACCGGACTAGATGGGGTAACAGGAGCAACGGGAGCAACCGGATTGGATGGAGCAACAGGAGCAACCGGATTAGATGGAGCAACGGGCCCAACCGGACTAGATGGAGTAACCGGAGCAACGGGCCCAACCGGATTAGCTGGGGTAACCGGCCCAACGGGAGCAACCGGACTAGATGGGGTAACAGGAGCAACGGGAGCAACCGGATTGGATGGAGCAACAGGAGCAACCGGACTAGATGGGGTAACCGGCCCAACGGGAGCAACCGGATTAGCTGGGGTAACAGGAGCAACCGGACTAGATGGAGTAACAGGAGCAACGGGAGCAACGGGAGCAACGGGAGCAACCGGACTAGATGGGGTAACCGGCCCAACGGGAGCAACCGGACTAGATGGAGTAACAGGCCCAACAGGTCCAACAGGTCCAATTGGTCCAACCGGTGTTGGCTTAGATGGCGTAACGGTATTCGATCCTGCTACGGCACCAACGTTAACAGCAGGAGAGTTAGTATCGTTTGACGGTTCAATTTATCAGGTGTTAGTGGATGCACCAACAGGCACACCAGGCACATCAGCAGACTTTGAATTAATTCTTCCAAGTATTGGTGTGACAGGTCCTACTGGGCCAGCTGGTCCAACAGGTGAAGGGCTGACAACAACTTATGCATTTGGTACAAACGGTGGAGCGACCATTGCAGTAGTGTTGGGTGGTACAACAGTTCCAGTGCCAGATAATCAAATTGCATCAGGTATAACTGCAGAGGATGATGGATTTACAATCGTTACTGCAGGAACTTATAGCATTTCGTATAGTGTAAATCTAACTGCCGGTTTACTATTAGGGCTACGTCTTACAGTTAATGGTGTACCTTTAGACTCTTCTGAAGTATCTCCTGGTGTTGCTGTTACGAACATCTCAGGTAATGTGATTACTACTTTAGCGGCTGGTGATGTGGTTCAGATAGAATTGTTTGGTTTATTAGGAGCTGCCGTTCTTGTTTCTGGTCAAGGAGCAGCCCTAAGCATCATTCGCATTTCTTAAGTGAACAGAAGCCTACCAAATAAGGTAGGCTTTACATAGCAATTAATTCTGACTAGAAGAAGCGTGTAAACGATAAGCCCAGTGATTTGTAGGTCCGTAACCATGACCAATATTTAAAGAATGGGCTATGGCTGCAGCTGTAAATTGTTTGGCTTTTTTTACTGCATCAAAAACAGATACTCCTTTTGCCAGTTCAGACGTGATGGCTGCAGAAAACGTACAGCCTGTCCCGTGTGTATGTTTCGTATCGGTTCTTGGTGCATCTAATATATGAAACCCACAACTCTTGCCATAAAAAACATCCGTAGCTTCTCCGTTTAAGCTACCACCTTTAATGACTACGTAATGAGCACCTAATTCATGTATTATACGCTCAGCAGCTTTTTTCATATCTTCAAGTGTATCAATTTTCATTTCTATCAAATCTTCAGCTTCCGCAATGTTGGGTGTGACGATGGTTGCTAAAGGTACTAATGTATCGCGTAAAAAAGAGCGTACATCTTTTTCTAACAGAGCGTCACCATTTTTAGCCATCATAACGGGGTCACAAATGTAAGGAACATCTTTAAGCGAACGGAGTTTCGTTGCTAAGAGCGCCATCATTTCTTTTTGTGCAATCATGCCCGTTTTTATTGCATGCGGATAGATATCTTCTATAACCGATTGTAACTGTAGCTCTATAAAGTCTATTGGAAGGTGGTGTATATCTTTCACACCCATTGTATTCTGCGCAACAATGGATGTGAGGACAGACATCCCATAGACATGCAGTTCCTGAAACGTCTTTAAATCCGCTTGAATACCTGCACCACCAGTAGGATCTGTCCCAGCGATCGTTAAGGCATGACTTATTGGATTCACTTTTAACCTCCTCCTTTCAAATAAGAAAAAACGGCCGCAATGAGGCGGCCGTTTTGAGCAATTGTGCATTGCTTATCCACTTCCCTACGCTAGTGTTAACTAGATCAGGTTGAAGAGTTAAAGGTTTCCCTTTTCTCAGCATTCAAGCACCCCTAGTGGAATTTAGTATTATACAGTTAAACCGTTCTTATGAATTAACTGCGTCTTTAAGTTGTTTACCTGGTTTGAACGCAGGATTTTTAGTTGCTGGAATTTCAATTTCTTCTCCAGTTTGTGGGTTACGTCCTTTTCTTGCAGAACGCTCTCTCACTTCAAAGCTACCAAAGCCAACAAGTTGAACTTTGCCTCCGTTCACTAATGAATCAGTGATGCCTTCAAATACAGCGTCTACTGCTTTTGACGCATCCTTTTTAGAGATTTCTGCTTGTTCGGAAACTGCATTAATCAGATCTGTTTTGTTCATCTGTAAAAACTCCTTTTCTTTACATAGAATAACCTATTATTCTGTTACGCTAGAATAATATGTATGCTTTAAATCCGCTTTATAAGCGGGCAGACGTTACTGCCTGCCCTTAATTTACTCATGAATCCTGCTACTGTCAAGTTAAAAGCAGTAATTTTAAGGTTAGAGAATAGAAAAGTAGACTTATGAATCAATTTCAGTAACATTACACGGAAAATGCGGTTACACTTTCTTTACACGAATGTTGCTGATCATTAATCCAGAAAGACATATCATGAAAATAACGTAAAACGTAGCTGGCAACTGTTCCGTAAACAATGTTGAAAAAGCTACTATACATCCAGCTGCTGTAATTGGTAAACCAATAAACTCATTCGGCGAGTCAGTAATATTAAAGCGAGCTAAGCGCAACGCACCACATAAAATAAATAGAACAACAGCAAGTCCACCAACAAAGCTAAGTGGCATCAAAGTGGCTTGTTGAACGAGAAGAGCAGGTGCGACACCAAATGAGACAAGGTCACTTAAAGAATCTAGTTGCTTTCCTAATTCAGATTCAATCTTCATTTTTCTAGCAACCATGCCATCGAATCGATCAAACAAAGCAGCTAGAGCTATAAATAAGAAGCCATACCAAATACTTCCTTGTAAAATAAACATAATTGCAGTAATCCCGAGTCCTAAATTAATAAGTGTTAACGCGTTAGCGAGCTGCCCTTTTATTTTCTTACGCGTAGAGACGAGTTGATTTAATAAAAACACGTACATTTCACCTCTTTTCGAGTTTATTTACGTGCTATAATACCAAAGTATACCATAAAATGATTAGCAATGAGGAAATAATGTGTTAAAGGTGATGAGATGAAAAGGAAAATCTTTCAGATAAGTGTTGAATTAACCAATCACAAATGGAGCTCTGTACTAATAAAACGGTTTACAATGTCGAGGTTAAGTAAACCTTTCATTCCACTTTTTATTAGGACTTATAAGATTAATGTTGAAGAATCTGCGCGACCATATGCTGAGCACAAAAGTCTCCATTCTTTTTTTACTCGGCAAATAAAAATGGCTAAACGTCCAATTGATCAGTCCGCTGAAAGTGTTGTGTCACCAGTAGATGGCCGTTGTGAAGAAACAGGTATCATCAACGAAGAGACAAGCTTTGTTGTGAAGGGTCAAACTTATAAAATTGAAGAGATGTTGCAATCAAATGAAAGAGCTTCTGACTATAATGGGGGAATGTATGTCATTTTATATTTAAGCCCCCGGGATTATCATCGTATTCATAGCCCTTTCAATTGCGTTTGTACAGAGACCGTAAGCTTAGGAAATCGTTCTTATCCAGTAAATGAAACAGGCTTAAAGTATGGTGTTAAACCTCTATCCCACAATTATCGGACGGTAAATTATTTACAAGCTGAAAGTGTTTCAGCTGCTATGATTGAGGTTGGAGCTATGAATATCAATACAATTGTGCGGACAAAAACAGATCCCCGATGGACAAAGGGGGAGGAAGTTGGTTACTTTTCGTTCGGTTCTACTGTTATTCTTTTGTTTAAAAAGGACACATTTACTTTAGAGTTAAGCAGCAATGAAGTGAAAGTGGGCGAGAAAATCGGTCTATTGCATAAAGAGAGAACCCCCTTGGACATCTGGTAATATTCCAAGGGGGTTGTTCTTATTCGTTTTTTGCTGGTGAAGCCTTCTCATTGTCATAATAAGGCTTCATTTCGTCTCTAACAGATTCCTTGGACATAGGTATACCTATTCGATACGCTGATCTTGAGATCAACAGTGCGGCAACAGGAGTTGTTAGAAAGACAAACAAAATGGTAAGGAGGATTTTCCCGATAAAAAGCTGATGTTCGTAAAGAAAGTAAATAAATGTTGCTGACATGATAAGAATGACGCTTGCTGTTGCGTTTTTTCCAGTTGCATGAAGTCGAGAATATACATCTGGGAAGCGAACTAAGCCGATACCAGCAGCAATACTAAAAAGGGTTCCGACAGCTAAAAAGATAATAATGATCCATTCAATCGCGGTCAAATAAATTCCCCCTCTCTAAATATTTTGCCAGTGCGACAGAACCGATAAATGCTAAAATTGCCACTACGAGAATGACTTCGGTATAAGCCATCGTATCTTGAAGAATCATGAGAATACCGACAAAGCCAATTAACATTAGTCCCAACGTATCAAGTGCAGCAATTCGATCGGAATGGGTTGGTCCAATCAATACACGGATGATGCATAGTAAAGCGCCAACACACTTTATGAGCAAAAGCCAAGTTAGAATTGTGTCGAACATTATCTCCGTGTCACCTCCAAAATGCCTCGTTCAAACGTATTTTGAACTGTATCAATAATCTCATCTCGGTTCCTAGCATCTAATGCGTGTACGAATATCACATTTGAATCTAGCGAGAATTCAATGGATAGTGTTCCAGGTGTCAATGTCATCATAACTGCAAACATTGTTTTTTCTGTTTCAGTTTCGAGTCGAGTAGGGACCGCTACGATTCCCGGTGCTACGTCCATCTTAGGGCTTAATGCGGTCTTTAATACAACCACATTAGCTATAGCCAGCTCTTTCATGAAAACGAGAATGAGCTTTATGAGAGACCACACCCGGGAAAAGTAAAATTCATAGCCTTTAAACCTTATCAGTACTAAGACAACGAAAAATCCAATCGTATAGCCAACCACAAAATCAACAATGGTGAAGCTATTCTGAAACAGCATCCAAACAATGGCAAGAACGACGTTAATTAATAATTGAAAAGCCATAATGTACCTACTCCTTCAGAACAGATTGAATGTAAACAGATGGATTAAGAAGATCTTCCGCAATGACTTCTGTATAAGCGAAAAACGGTTCTGCGAAAAGACCGAGAATAATTGTCAAAATGACTAAAGGTGATGCCGCTAATAACGTTGGTGTAATAGAGAGAGTTGCTTGCTCCTTCGTATGTTGGGGAGCTCCCCAATAGACGTTCATGAAGATTTTAATCATTGAAAATAACGTGAGCATCCCGACAAATAAAGAAAGAAAGACTAAGAAGTAGCTTGATTCTTCTGCTGCAGCAACAATCAATGGGAACTTTCCAAAGAAACCACTCAATGGGGGAATTCCAGCGATAGACAAGCCGAGAATAAGAAAAGACCATGCTAATACTGGATGCGTTTTAAGTAGTCCGCCCATCTTTTTTAAGTCCGTTGTACCAGTAATTTTCTCAGTAGCACCAGACATTAAAATTAAACCGGTCTTTACAATCATGTTATGGGCAAGGAAATAGATAGCTCCAGCTAAGGCTAGTGCAGTATTTAAGCCAATACCCATTATCATATAGCCTATCTGACTGATGATATGAAAGGATAAAATACGTTTATAATCAAATTGTGCAACTGCACCAAGTACACCGAGTAGCATCGTTAAACCACCAAGTACAAGCATAATCGTATGGTGGGTAAAGCTGATGTCAAATGTAAACACGAGGGTATACATACGAATGATGCAATAAACGCCAACTTTGGTTAATAAACCACCGAATAAAGCGGTAACTGCTGTTGGAGGACCTACATAAGAATGTGGAAGCCAAAAATACAGCGGAAACAGAGCACCTTTTGTAGCAAAAACAAGAAAAAGTAATATGGCTACGACTTGTAAGACCCCTGTTTGCTCTACTTCAGCAACTCGCTCTGCCATGTGAGCGAAATTAACCGTACCTAAAATGCCATACACGTACGCAATGGCCACTAGGAATAACATGGAAGAGAATGCGTTAATAACCGCGTATTTAAAAGTTTCTCTAAGCTGGAACTTCGTACTTCCTGTTACCATTAAGGCATATGACGCAAGCAACATCACTTCAAAAAAAACGAAGAGATTAAACAAATCCCCAGTTAAAAATGCACCGTTCACACCAGTCACTAAATAAAAAAACAGTGGATAAAAGTAGTAGCGTTCCCGTCTTTTATCAATGGTTGTAAAAGCGAAAAAAAGACATGTTGCACTAACGATACTCGTTAAGACAACCATAAAGGCGGCGAGATTATCAGCGACAATGGCAATTCCAAAAGGAGCCTCCCATCCACCAAGCCCAATTGAAAGGGGGCCTTCTTCATAAACAAGCCACGCAATGTAAATCGAAACGATGGTTAATCCAACCGCTGTAATGGAGCTAAGGATCCGCTGAGTGAGATGTTTTTTTGCGAATAAAATTAATAACGTCCCCATAAAAAATGGGATGATAATTGGCAGCATAATTATATTATTCATCGTCAGAACCCCTTAACTTATCCAAGTCTTCCGTTTTGTTTACTCGATAGGTTCGATAGGCGAGAACAACAAGAAATGCTGTAATGCCAAAACTAATGACGATCGCTGTTAAGATCATAGCTTGTGGTAAAGGGTCTGTTGCCTCGCTACCTGAAAGATCAACGAGAGGAGGAACCCCTTGTCTTAAGCCTGCCATTGTTAAAAGCAGCATGTGTGCGCCATGAGAGATAAGCAGAATGCCAATAATAACTTTTAATAAACTTCTGCAAAGAATAAAGTAAGTCCCAACTGCAAAAAGAACGCCTATGGCAATAAACATTAAGATTTCCATTTTGATTCATCCTCCGCAATTGTTACTGTAGCCGCCATTGCCATCCCAACAACAACTAGATAAATACCAAAATCAAACGGGACTGCTGTTGTTAACTCAACTTCGCCAAAGAATGGTAAGTCGAAGTAATCGAAATACTGAGTAAACATCTCGTCACCAAAAACCGGACCAATGAGGCCAACGAAAAGAGATACGAACAATCCGGTTGCTAAAATACCCGGAAATGAAAAACGGATAATTCGGTTAGCTACACGTCGATCAAAAATAAGGTAGATTAAAATAAACGCACTTGCTGTCATTAGCCCACCTATAAAGCCTCCACCCGGATTATTGTGACCTGCGAAGAACAGATAAAAGGAAAACGCAACGAGAAAATATATGGTAATTGTAATTAAGACTCGTTGCATGACGTCATGGGATCTTGAATACTTCACACGTCTTCGCCTCCTTTAAATCGAAGTTTGACCATCATCAAGATTGCTAAAGCCACGATCGCAAGGACAAGAACTTCTAAAATCGTATCGAGCCCACGAAAATCAACTAGAATTACATTGACCATGTTCTCTCCACCGGCTAATGAATACGAATTCTCGATAAAGTATTCAGAGATAGGGGTGAAATTTGCATCATTTCGAAGTGCAAATGATGCTGTTCCAATTAAGAAAACTAACAATCCTACACTTGCTGAAAGGGCAATGTGTAAAGATTTTCTTAACCTTGAACCTGTCTCTTGCACCATCTCTGGTAAGTGTCTGAACGCTAAAAGCAATAGTACAACGGTTACGGTTTCTATTAAGAGTTGGGTCATTGCCAAATCTTGTGCACTAAATACAGCGAAAAGTAAGGCCATCAAAAAGCCAACAACGCCGATAGTAATAATGAGTGGAATGCGTTCTTTCATAAATAAAAGAGCTATTGTACTAAGAATTGTCAAGAAAACAATTCCGTACAAAAACAATGGTGCTTCTTCAGTTTGAGTAAATGAGAGGGTAAAGCTATCAGAACGAATGAAACTGTATGTTAACAAACTGACAATAAATAAAAGCATGTAAGTGAAATAGTCTTTTAATCGACCTGTCATTTGTACATTTGTTATCCATTCAGAACTGGTTGATAACCCATCAAGACCTTTATCATAGACTGAATTGAAAGGATCGCGATCCTGTTGCATTATCGCAAGGTTTTTCCATTTTGGATACGTCATATAGAGTGTTGTTCCAAAACCAATGACACCAAGTGACATTAGTAATTCGGTGTTTAAACCGTGCCATAAACTTAAGTTAATGGTTAGTTCTTCAGCAGGCAAATGAGGCAAGATACTTGCGACTGCTGGTTCAATCACTGTTGGAACGAGTAAGTTAGGAAATAATCCTAAAACAATAACAAGCCCACCTAAAATAACAGGACTAATCAGCATGCCGAGTGGAGCTTCATGCACTTCTTTTGAGAAATTCTTTTTTTCGAAAGGGCCAAAAAACGTTTTAAAGAATAAGATGGCACAATATAAAAACGTAAATACGCTTGCAATCCAAGCGACTGCTAGTATCACAACTCCCCATGTTTCGACACCTGAGACATTCATTGACGAAATTTGAAGAAGCTCCGTAAAGAACATTTCTTTACTAATAAAGCCGTTAAAAGGTGGTATTCCAGCCATAGAGGCTAGTCCAACTAAAGATATGGTAAAAGTCACAGGCATAATAGCCATTAACCCACCTAATTTTTGAAGATTTCTTGTTCCGGTTTCGTGGTCAATGATACCAACCGCCATAAATAAACTACCTTTAAACGTGGCATGATTAAATAAGTGAATGACTGCAGTCATAATCGCTGCTGAGTAAACAAGATTTTCATCAATCGTTTCACCTGTAAAGGCTGCTGATCCGAGTCCAAGTAAAACCATAAGTAAACCTAATTGACTAATGGTTGAAAATGCAAGAATCCCTTTTAAATCTTTTTGTCGAACTGCCGAAACGGACCCCCATACAAGCGTAATAAGACCTGTAACGACGATAATCCAAAACCATTCAGAGGCACCAGCAAAGACAGGTGTCATCCTCGCAACTAAGTAAATCCCTGCTTTTACCATTGTGGCTGAATGAAGATAAGCACTAACAGGGGTTGGAGCTTCCATTGCATCTGGTAACCAAAAGTGAAATGGGAATTGAGCTGACTTTGTAAATGCTCCTAATAAGACTAAAATCATTGCTGGAATAAAGTACGGACTAGCCATAATGAGATCACGTTGATCGATTAGTGCTTGAATACTAAATGTTCCGGTTTCCATATAAAGAAGAATAAATCCAGCCATCATCGCAAAACCACCGAATACAGTGACCAGCATGGACTTTCTAGCACCGAAAATGGATCCTTTGTTCGTGAACCAATAGCTGATGAGTAACGCGGAAGACAAACTCGTTATTTCCCAGAAAATATACAGTACGATAAGATTATCTGATAAAACAATACCGAGCATAGCGCCCATAAACATTAAAAGGTACACATAGAAATTTGCCAGTTGTTCTTTTGTTTTATCAAGGTAAAAAATAGAGTAGAGAACAACCAAAGCGCCAATACCTGTAATTAACAAGGCAAACAGCAGGCCTAGCCCATCTAGATATGCATCGAAGTTAATGTCTAAAGATGGAACCCAAGCCATTTCCTCTACTATGTACCCGCCGTTAGCTGTATCTTCTAATCGAAAAACGAAATACATAAATAATGCTGTTGGAATAAGCATAGTGATCCAGCCAGTGTGTAAACGTTTTGTCAGCGGGTAGATGAATGGAATGACAATGGCTGCAATAAAAGGCAGCAAAATCGCAAGATGCAGGCTTGACATGTTTAACCTCCTTTATTTAAATAGCAACATTACATGAATCTCCGCCATTATAGCGTAAAAAAAATAAAGTTGCACATTTTTTTACTTGACTTTTCGTAAACTTGAATTTCGTATTAAATAGGATGAAACACAACAAAAATAATGAAAAAATGTATAAGATGCGATAAAAAACGCCACCTTTATAACAAAGGAGGCGTTTTATTATTCGCACGCGAACTAAAGTCTATGTATCAGCATCTATATTCATTAGCATGTTTAGTATAAGTTGGTATGTATGTGAAGAAAACGATCTTTATTCAAAGACGGTTACGGATCAAGAAGGCTTACAACTGCTTCAACAAAATGATGAGTTATTTGCGCCTCGTCAATATATTAAACTTGTTCCGGAGAAGTCTCCGTTAAAAAAAGAGGAAGCGAGGTAGATGCTTCCTTTTTTGTCTAGCTATTTTTAAGACTGGTCGTAGGGATGTCAAATACTTAAGAAGTTAATTTTACCCGATCATGGAGTGAACGCTTGTACAATTCCTTGTAGATTAAGTCAATGAAGTCTTGGTTTAAATTTAAATCAAGTGCTTTTCGATAGGTTTCAATTAAAAGCTCATCTGACAATTGTTCCATTTTCACTGCCTGCTTCTGAGCAGGTTCACCTCCTGTACAAACATACATACGACCATAATTGTTTGATTTCTTGTATCCTACCACGTTCCTTGTTGTAGAACAACCGTTCGTTTTATCCACATTCAACCGTGAATAACTTGTGGGTTAATTGTGGGTTAAGGTTGGATAACGTTAATATACTAATGTTTATAACGTGTATAACGTTATCCACAGGTTTAGTATTTAGGGGTTTTTGTCGAAAAATTTTAGCGATTTCCAGAATACATTTAGGAAGATCAAGGTTTTATTTGAAATATATGAGTGTAGCAGGTATAGTTGATGTTTGACTACAAGTTTTTTGATTGAAAGAGAAATGAGGTGCACATGTGTTTGATCGCCTAATGCCAGATCAATATGTGAAGAGTATATATGAGATTGATTTTACCAGTTTAAAAACTAAAGGAATAAAAGCTGTTATAACAGATTTAGATAATACACTTGTTGAATGGCACCGCGCAGAGGCAACGCCAGAAGTGCAAGATTGGTTTAGACATTTAGATGAGTATGGCTTGAAAGTAACGATTGTCTCTAATAATAATGAGAGAAGAGTTCGTGCATTCTGTGACCCAGAAAAGCTAGTTTTTATTCATAGCGCGAAAAAACCAAGAAGAAAAGCGTTTCGACAAGCATGTGAGCGAATGCAGGTCAAGCCTGAAGAGACGGTAGTCATTGGAGATCAAATTTTCACAGATGTGCTTGGCGGAAACCGAGCTGGTATACACACTATTTTGGTTGTGCCCGTTACGCAAACAGATGATTGGATGACAAAAGCAAATCGGAAGATGGAACGCTTTGTCTTAAGGAAATTGAAAAAAAGAGGGCTTGTGAAATGGGAGGATACGAAAAGTAATGAGTAAGAATGAAGAACACTATTTTTGTTCAGGGTGTGGTGTCCAAATACAAACTAGTGAACCTAAAAAAATCGGCTATGCCCCAGCTTCTGCCCTAACAAGAGAACATGTTGTATGCAAAAGGTGTTTTCGGCTAACGCATTATAATGAGATCCAGCCGAGTGGTATTTCAGACCAAGAATTTCTAGACTTGATTCACACACTAAGTCATAAAGATGCGTTAATTGTAAACATTGTTGATGTTGTTGACTTATATGGCAGTTGGATATCGAGCATTAAGCGGCTTATAGGTAATAATACGTTGCTTCTTGTTGCGAACAAGATCGATTTGCTGCCTAAATCTTTGAACCGGAATAAACTCCAGCATTGGTTAATGCGTGAAGCTGGTCAGCAAGGTTTAAAACCGGCGGGCAGTACAATTATTAGTACAGTTACAGGCGAAGGGTTAGATGAAACCATTTCGATTATTGATGAAATGAGAAATGGGAAAGATGTTTACATTGTTGGAAGTGCAAACGTTGGGAAGTCTTCTTTTATCAACCAGCTGTTAAAGCGACATGGTGATGAAAAGGATCCACTAATTACGACTTCACATTTTCCAGGCACAACGCTAAACATGATTCAAATTCCATTAGATCAACAACAATCGCTATACGATACCCCAGGAATTATTAACCGTCATCAACTTTCTCATTATTTGAGTGATAAGAGCTTAAAGCTTATTACGCCAACAAAAGAAATTAAACCTATGGTATATCAATTAAACCCTGGCCAAACACTTTTTATAGGTGGGTTAGCAAGGTTAGACTTTATTAAAGGTGAGCCAACATCATTTATTGTTTACGTATCCAATCGATTAACGATTCATCGTACTAAACTGGAAAAAGCGGATCAGCTTTATCAAAACCATATTGGTGAACTTCTTCAACCACCAACAGCCGAAGATGAGCAAGCTGTGTTCAATTTAAAAAGCCAGACATTTAAATTGAAGGACGGCTCTGTTGATATTGTTTTTTCTGGACTTGGATGGATTACAATTAAAGGTGCAGGGGTAACTGTGAATGCTCATGCGCCAAAAGAGGTTGCCATTTCTCACCGGACATCAATTTTGGCGTAACGGGGTTTAGGAGGGTTTTAAAGTGAAGAAATTTGCGTTAATTGGTCAACCATTAAGTCACAGCCTAAGCCCAAGTATTCATCGAGCTGCTTATCATGACATGCAACTCCTTGGGCGCTATGAACTCTTAGAGACTGCGGCTGAGCAAGTTGAAGGCGTCATTGAGTTAGTACGAACGGGAGAGATCGATGGCTTAAATGTGACGATCCCTCATAAAGTTGCGGTAATGCCCTTTTTAGATGCAATTGATGAAGATGCCATCGCAATCGGCGCTGTCAATACCATTAAAAAAGTAGGAAATCAAGTGATCGGCTACAATACAGACGCTGAAGGCTTTAAAGAATCGCTACTAGAGCGATTGCACATAAATACTGTAAGGGAGCAACGAGTACTTGTAATAGGTGCTGGAGGAGCGGCAAGAGCGATTGTTCATACACTCGGTAAAGATGGAGCCGTGCTCACCATTGTGAACCGGACAATGAGTAAAGCGGAAGATTTGGCGGCGATGTACCCGTTTGACGTAACAGTCCTGACGATTGAAGCAGCGGAAGCGATGTTGAATCAATTTGACATTGTGATCAATACTACATCTGTTGGGATGTCGTCCTTTACAAATGCATCACCGATAAAGCTTAATCAACTGGCGAGCTCAACTCTTGTTTGTGATCTTATTTATAATCCGTTAGAAACGACATTATTAAAAGAGGCAAAAAGTCGAGGCAATGCTACTCTAAACGGCGTAGGTATGCTTGTGAATCAAGCGGCTTTAGCTATTGAAATTTGGACAGGACAAAAACCAAATCGCAAGTTAATGGAAGTAACGCTTGTAAGTGAAGTAAGGAAATGATGGAGGAATCACATGTTAACGAATAAGCAGAAACGATTTTTGAGAAGTAAATCTCATCCCATTCAGCCGATTTTTCAGGTTGGAAAAGCGGGTGTGAATGAAAATATGATCACACAAATAAATGAAGCACTTGAAGTAAGAGAACTTATAAAAGTATCGATTTTACAAAACTGTATGGAAGACAAAGATTCAATCACAGCGGAAATGGTGGAAGGTACGAAAGCGCATGTCGTTCAGGTAATTGGTAGTACAATCATTCTATACAAAAAATCGGTAAACAATCCTAAGCTACAACTACCAAATTAACCTTGGAGGTAAGCGGATGCGAAGAATTGGATTGTTTGGTGGAACGTTTGATCCACCACACCATGGGCATTTATTAATTGCACAAGAAGCACAACTTCAGTTAGGACTAGATGAAGTGTGGTTTATTCCTGTTTCAAGCCCACCTCATAAAGTGCGAACCGGATTAACATCTGGTGCAAATCGACTTGCATTAACGAAAGCTGCTGTGAACGGACATCCTGCATTTAAAGTGCTTGACCTAGAAGTAGAACGTAAAGGAAAGTCGTACACATATGATACGGTGTATGAGTTACGAGAGCAATATCCGCGCGACCACTTTTATTTTCTTATTGGTGCCGATATGGTGGAACAACTAGATCATTGGTACAACATCAGCCAGCTTAAGGATATGGTGACATTTGCTGCGTTTGATCGACCAGGTTCGCGTATTGATAAAGCAACAGGAGTAACACGTATTCCATTTCCTCAAATAGACATTTCGTCTTCGTTTATTCGTGAACGAGTTAAGGCAAACATGCCAATTCGCTATTTCGTTCCAGAATTAGTAAGGAAAATCATAGAGGAGCAATCATTATATGACGGTAACAACAACAGAAGCATGGAACATCGTCCGTCGTCATTTACCAGAGAAACGTTTTAAACATACGGTTGGTGTTCGTGATACAGCGATTCAACTAGCACAACACTATCAAGTTGATGAAAAAAAAGCAGAGCTAGCAGCCATTGTTCATGATCTTTGCAAATACTTTAATATTGATGAAATGAAGCAAGGCTTAGCTACTGTAGGAGAACATCATTGGGCAACATGTGGAAGTGAACTGCTTCACGCTCCATATGGCGCGATATATGTGGAAAAAGAACTTGGTATTAAAGATAACGATGTCCTTCAAGCGATTCGCTCACATACAACAGGTAGGGCTGCTATGAGTCCGTTGGAACAAGTTGTTTTTGTAGCCGATTATATTGAACCAAACCGTTCTTTTCTTGGAGTAGATGAAGCACGGAAGTATGCAACAGTTAGCCTGGACGCTGCTTGTCTTTTTAGTTTAACGAATACCATTCAGTATTTACTCTCGAAGAAGTCACCAATTCATCCGTATACTGTTGAAGCATATAATTATTACACATTGAAAGGGGAACAAAAAGATTGAATTCATTTTTAAAATTAGCTGTTCATACAATAGACGATAAACGAGGTCATAACATTACGGCTCTTGACATGAAAGGAATCTCTCCGATTGCAGATTACTTTGTTATTTGTCACGGTAATTCTGAAAAACAAGTACAAGCAATCGCTCATGAATTAAAAAAAGTATTTCAAGAAGAAGGTTTAGAAATTAAACGACTTGAAGGGTATGACCAAGCCCGTTGGGTATTACTTGATATAGGAGATGTGGTTGTCCATATTTTCCATAAAGAGGAACGTGTTTACTATAATTTAGAAAAGCTTTGGGGTGACGCACCATCTGTCCCATTACAAGAGGTTATTAGCCAATGATGAGACCTGGAGAGTCCGCAACTCTTACCGTAGTAAGAGAAGCTTCTTTCGGCTATTTTCTTTCAGACGGTAATGAAGATGTGTTGCTGCATAAAAATGATGTGACGGAAGCGATTGCGATTGATGATTCTTTGAGCGTTTTTTTATATCACGACCACCAAAATCGATTAAGTGCGACGATGAAGACTCCTGTCATTAAAGATGACGAGATTGGCTGGTTAGAAGTCGTACAAGTGAGACCTACACATGGTGTGTTTGTCTATAACGGGATTTCGCGAGATTTATTCATCTCTATGGACGAATTTCCACAAGATCGGAGCGAATGGCCCGAAAAAGGAGATCGTTTATGCTGCTCGCTTACATGGGATAAAAAAGGGCGTCTCATGGGACGACTCGTAAAAGGTGCGCCAATTACGGACAAAGCGATTGCGGCTGATCAGTCTTGGCTTAATCGTGAAGTGACAGGGGTTGTGTACCACTTTTTAGACGAAGGTGCAGCCATTTACGTAAAAGATGGTCCAATCGCTTTTTTACATCAAGATGAAGCTGATGGAATACCACGACTTGGACAAAGTATTAAAGGGCGTGTGCACTATGTACGCGAAGACGGACGCATCAATATTACCCAACGTTTAAAACGAACAGATCAACAAGATATTGATGCGAAAAAAGTGTTAACCTATCTTGAGAGTCGACGTAATCAGGCGATGCCGTTAACGGACAAATCAGCACCAGAAGACATTGAGCGTGCAGTAGGAATGAGTAAAGCAGCGTTTAAACGAGCTCTTGGTAAGCTTATGAAACAAAAGCTTATTGAGCAAAAAGAAGGATTTACCCATAAAGTAAAATGAACGGAAGATTGATTGCATGAAACCTTATATACATTTTGCGAACATTTATGATCATTTAATGGCCCACGTAGAGTATGAACATTGGATAACGTATATGAAAACCGTCTTTGAAGAAAGAAATGTTCGCGTATCAAAGGTGCTAGATGTAGGCTGTGGAACAGGCGAGCTCATGCTACGTATGAATCAAGCTGGTTTTGTTCCAACTGGTCTAGACATCTCTGAAGATATGCTAGCGGTAGCGCAGCGGAAATTACAATCTGCCCAGACTCAACCGCAGCTCTTTCAAGAGGACATGAGTCAATTCTCGGTGCTTGAAAGGTACGATGCGATAACGATTTTTTGTGACTCGTTAAACTATCTTGAAAAAGAAGAAGATGTAAAACGTGTTTTTCTTCGCTGTTACGATGCCTTACAGGAAAATGGCATTTTACTTTTTGATGTTCATTCCCCCTTTAAAATTCAGCAGTTTTATCAGGCTACATTCGCAGATGAATTAGACGGTGTTTCCTATATTTGGCATTCGTTTGCTGGGGAAGAACCACTCAGCGTGGAGCATGAGCTTACGTTTTTTATTGAGACAGAGAATGGTCTATATGAGCGCGTGGAAGAGCTTCATAAAGAACGAACGTTTGACATAGCTACGTATACAAAGTGGTTGATGGAAGCTGGTTTTACAGATATTCGCGTAACAGGTGATTTTCATCAGTCGGAGCCACATGATCAAACAGAAAGAATTTTCTTTTCGGCGAGGAAAAAAGCAGGAAATTAGCAAATACTAGCGAAAAGGTTAAAATAAGTTAGGAGACCCTAACTTATTTTAACTGAAATTCCTGCGCTAGTTTTTTCTTTTCCGTTGCATATTTCTCTTCGGTTAAACGAAACAATGAGCCAAACCCCTCTCCTAACAATTGATCTAAATGAGCAATGCCCACTCCTGTAATACCTCCTGGAACACAGACTCTTTCTTGTAACGTAGGAAGTGTGTAATACCCTTCTTGTAACAACTTCCCTAAGCCAATTAACATGGATGTCGTTAATTCTGTTGCTTCTTTTTCGCCTAATGGCGTCTCTGATACAGCCCCTTCAATAAATCGTTGCGCCATAAATGCAAAAAATGCAGGCCCACAACTTACAATGTCAGAAGAGACTCGAGTAACATTCTCGTCAATAAATAAAGGACGCGATATGGATGAGACAAAAGAAATGATCGCTTCTTCATCAGTGCTTGTGCAACGAGAGCTAAAACTAACAAGGGTAGAACCAGACTGTGCTCGGTTTAAAATACTCGGAATAATACGAGCTACTTTACAAGGAAAAAGCTCTTCTAAATGGTGGATTGATACTGGACTCGTTATAGAGATCATTACGTGTTCCATTGATAAATATGGGATAACTGTCGGTGTGAAGCTGGGAATGTCCTTTGGCTTTACACAAATGAAAATCCATCTACACTGTCGTGTTAACTCTTCAATATCGGAAGCGATATGAATAGCCGGGTAGATTTCTTTTAGCTTGATCGCTTTTTCAATTGTACGGTTAATAATGACAATGTCTTCTTCTTTTATTGTCTTCGCTTCAAGTAACGTATCAATTAGCATACTGCCCATACTCCCTGTTCCGATAAAGCCAATCTTCATCCTAATTACCTCCCTCAAGACGTAGCTTTACTCATGGTATGCGCCGATGCTTGGTTAACATTCATACAAATTCGTATAGGAGGCTAAAAGGTGAAGCGACTACTCCACTATGTAAAACATCACTATTTAGTTGTTGCTTTAATGATGGGAATGGCGATCATTTTTATTTTCCTTCTGCTCAACAGAGGTGTGACAAATAATAACGAGGAGGATCCTTTTGCAAAGACGCCTTCCTTTTTAACGATGGAGCAAGAGGAAGATTCAACAGATGACGTGCCGCTTACGTTAATGATTGATGTGAAAGGTGCGGTAAGGCAACCTGGAATCTATACGTATACTGAAGGGGATCGAATTGACGACGCCATAAAAAGAGCTGGAGGCTTTACAGAGGATGCTGAAGACATGCATGTGAACTTAGCTCTTAAACTCGTAGATGAACAAGTGATTTATGTACCAAAAATCGGAGAGACACCCGTTGAAATGGAACAATTCTGGAGAGAAGCAGGGGAGGGGGAGTCTGGAAAAATTAATTTAAATACAGCAACGATTGAAGAGCTTCAGACGCTGACAGGTATTGGACCAGCAAAAGCTGCGACAATCGTACAACATCGAGAAGAACAAGGTCCTTATCAAACGATTGATGATTTGAAGAATGTTAGTGGAATAGGTGAAAAATCATTTGATTCTTTAAAAGACTTTATTACTGTCAAATAATCCACTATTTGACGCTTTCCATTATTCATTTTACACTCTTATATATGCAAGAGAAAAGGAGTACAAACATGGAACGAATTTCGTGGGATTTATATTTTATGTCACAAAGTCAACTGCTTTCGTTACGAAGTACGTGCCCGAGACTAAAAGTAGGCGCGACAATTGTTAGAGAAAAGCGTATTATTGCAGGTGGCTATAATGGCTCTGTAACAGGATCTGATCACTGCTTAGATCAAGGGTGTTATGTTGTTGATGGACATTGCATCAGAACCGTTCACGCAGAAGTAAATGCGTTATTACAATGTGCCAAGTTTGGCGTGCCGACAAAAGGTGCGGAAATTTATATTACCCATTTTCCGTGTGTGCATTGTGCAAAGTCGTTGATACAAGCAGGTATCTCCAAGGTGCACTATGCGAATGACTACAAAAACCAGCCGTATGCAGAGCAGTTGTTTGCGGAAGCGGGAATTGAGTGTATAGAAGTAGAGCTAGATCCAACTGTATTTGACACACTGTTTCACGATAAGCTCTCGCTAACGACAGAACTGTTACAAGAAGTAGAAGAGCTCGGGGTGTCAAGCGAACGATTAGAAGAACTTGTCACGAAGACCAAAACATTGTATTTCTCAAAAGTAAGTGAATAAAGCGTTTATTTCTTTTTTATCCGCCATCTCCGCTATTTTATTTGTTGTTCAAAAAGAACAAACTCTCGCATGGATCTTTTTAGTAATGGCTCTTGTTCTTTCTTCCTTTTCGTTTAGTAAAGGGGAAAGAACAGCTCCTCTCTTTTTTCTTCTACCTTTTAGCTTGTACTTTTTCTCTACTTCCTTTATTGATGGTCGAAATACTTCCTCTCTCGAACCAGGACAAACATCTCTCACTTTTTACATTAACGATGCTCCATATGTAAACGGGAATCAGTTAACGACGACAATTGAAACAATCGACGGGGAAACCTTGTTACTGTTAGGCTACGCTAAAGAGGAGGTTGAGCTCTACCCTCCAGATATGAGTATAGGGAGCATCTGCCAAGCAAAAGGGGATTTAACGCAACCGCCAAATGCAAGAAACCGTTTTGGATTTGACTATCGTCAGTATTTATATTATCAGCATATACACATGCTCTACCGCGTGACGCAGCTGGCCACGATTACATGCAAACCGCTAGAATCACAGCCTTTCGTTACTAAATTGCAAGAGTACAGACATAACGCAACGCACCGGCTACAAGAGCAGCTACCGCCGTCATTAAGTGGTATTGTGCTTGCTTTAACATTTGGGGAGCGCCGCTATATAGAACCTGATGTTATGGAGGCTTATTCAAAGCTTGGTGTTATTCATTTACTAGCTATATCTGGCCTACATGTTGGCATATTGACAGGGACGAGCTTCTATCTTATGATACGAATCGGTATTCCGAGAGAAATTGTTCTCATTAGTCTTCTTATGTTTCTTCCTGTTTTCATCATTCTTACTGGTGCATCACCGCCTGTAATCCGAGCAGCCATTATGACGATGATTTACTTTTTTCTCGTACTTCTTCGTGTTCCCATTCACCCTTTTTATGGCTTTTCATCAATCTTTCTTCTTTATTTACTCATTCAACCGTATGCGCTATTTCAATTAGGCTTCCAGCTGTCTTTCCTCGTTTCTTTTACACTGATTTTAATGCAAAAACCCATTATGAATCGATATCACTCTTATGGAAAACGGCTTTTTTGTGTAACGACAATTGCTCAATTAGTTGGTTTACCTTTAATTGCGTATCATTTCTTTCAGTGGTCCCCGCTTAGTTTACTAATCAACCTTGTCTACATTCCGTTTGTTTCTCTTGTTTTGTTACCTTACAGTTTTTTTCTCGTTTTCCTGAGTGAGCTCCGCTTCATACCCTTAGATTCGTTTGTGGTGGCATCAGAAACCTTATTGGTTTGGATACATAAATGGATCGTTGAACTAGGTAATCATGTGTATATGTGGGTGATGGGCAGGCCATCAATTGTTCTGATGCTGTTGTTATATGGCTGTCTAGTTGTCATTGGCCTCCTGTGGGAAAAGCGTTCTCGCTGGACGTGGGTTGTGATCGGTTTATTTTGTGTTACTCTAGCGATTCCATCACAGTTGCCGAAATTAAATGGAGATGCAGTTATTACAATGCTTGACGTAGGACAAGGAGATAGCTTTCTCATTGAAACCCCAAATCGGAAAGAAGTCTACCTTGTTGATACTGGTGGGGTTATGTCGTTTGCAACAGAGGACTGGGAAGAAAAGAAAAAAACGTTTGACACAGGAAAAGACATTGTTGTGCCTTATTTAAAGGCAAAAGGGATCAAAACAATAACCGGGCTCATTTTAACTCATGGTGATTTTGATCATATCGGAGGGGCAAAAGCGGTTTTAGAGAATGTGCATGTCGAAAATGTCTATTATCCAGAAGGAGAGCTAGAAAAAGAAATCGAAATCGAATTATTCCAACAAGTAGAAGACGAAAAAATGGTTCTCGTTCAAGTAGGGGACACGATTTCCACTCAATTCTATGTTCTTCATCCAACGAATGATAGAAAATGGAGCGGAAACGATCAATCCATTGTGCTTTATGGTTCATTTCACGGAAAATCTATTTTACTAACCGGCGATTTAGAAGAAGAGGGGGAGATGCATTTACTTAATAGCTTCCCTAATTTAGAAGTAGACTTATTAAAAGTTGGGCATCATGGGAGTCGAACATCAACCCAAGAGCCGTTGCTTGATCAACTCAGGCCTAAGATAGCGCTCGTATCAGCAGGCGTGAACAATCGATTTGGTCATCCACATCCAGATGTACTAAAGCGCCTACAAGCACGAGATATTCAGGTCTATCAAACGAATGTCGATGGAACAGTAGAACTTTCGATAGGGAGCGACGGTATCAACATTCGTAAAAGTGTGTATCAAGTAAATGAAAAAACAGTTCCTGAATCAATAGACTAAGTAGGTTTCTATGTACGAAGGTTCGACTAAACCCCATTCATGCGGAAACGTTTTCTTTTTAGTCAACTAAAAGGAACTGTTTTTTCTGTTGGCAATTAGTGTGTTGCTACATCCACAATATTAGCGATGACAAAAATTAATGCAAAAAATCCAAAAGAGGCAACAAAACCAACAACAGAAGGGACAATGTCGTTTGCTTTGTCTTGTACGTCTTTTTCAAATTTATTCATTTCTTGCACCTCCTCTACGAAGTAAGTATACGTGATTTCAGTGTAAATGAAAAGATTCGATCGTGGTGAACACGACGTTTTACGAAATAAATCGGATATTAGCACCGAACAACCATTGATTGCATAAGGTGAGAGTAAGAAATGAAGGTGGCCCGCTTTTAACGGGAAGTCCTAGGGTCTTCGTTAAAAGCGTTCATTATAGATAGGGGGAGAGAATATCTCTCCCTTGCTCATTTGTTAGAAAGTGTCTAAACTAGAATGGATGAGCATGAGATTGGAGTTATACATATGACCATTTTAGCAACAATAAAACAATTGAAACGTGATACGTTACAAAAGGTTTATTTTCTTTACGGCGTAGAAACGTTCTTAATAAATGAGTTTGTCGATAAAGTTCATCAGTTATTGTTTACTGAAGACGATGAGACAATGAACGATATCCGCTTTCAGCTAATGGACACACCTATCCAACATGTTGTGGAAGAGGCAGCGACAATACCATTTTTCTCAAATCGGAAACTCGTTGTTGTGCACGATTTTTATTTAGTATCAAGCCAGAAAGTAAAGGCAAAAGTTGAGCATGATGTACAAGCGTTAGAAGACTATTTGACAACACCAGCTGACTCAACGGTCCTTATTATTATTGCCCCATATGAAAAAATTGATGAACGAAAAAAGCTAACAAAACGATTAAAAAAGGAAACCACAATAGTAGAGTGTAACCCGTTGAACGAAGAGCAAGTAAAGCAGTGGATTACAAATTCTCTTCATGAACATGGGTTTCATATTGATCAGCGGGCATCACAACTTTTATTTTCAAGAGTTGGTTCCAATTTAATGTTACTTGAGAAGGAATTGGAAAAATGTATGCTCTATACAACAGAAAAAAGACAGATAATGGAGCAGGATGTGAAAGAACTAGTCGCAGAGACGGTAGATGAAAGCATCTTTTCCGTTGTGGAGAGTGTTGCTTTAGGTAAAACCGAGCGTGCGTTGCTTGTCTATCATAAATTATTGCGACAAAAAGAAGAGCCGTTAGCGATTCTTGCATTGTTAACAAGACAATTCAGAAATTTGCTCTACGTAAAGATAAGACAAGAAAAAGGCTACGGACAAAAGGAAATTGCCAGTCAACTAAAGCTGCACCCATATGTCGTACAACTGGCTCTTCAGCAAACAAAGCGCTATTCAAAACCTCATTTACGTCGTGCGTTAATTGCGTGTGCAGACACGGATTACGCTATTAAGACAGGTAGAGATGTAAAAGAACGGGCAGTAGAGCTGCTTCTTATTACAATAAGCATGCGACCATAATAAAAAACGATTCACCATTTGGTGAATCGTTTTTTATGTTTTATAAACAAAATGTCTTATGCAGACAGGCTGTTTAATTTTTTAGCAAGACGAGATTTTTGACGCGCTGCAGCGTTTTTATGGATAAGTCCTTTTGTTGCAGCTTTATCAATCTTCTTCGTTGCTTCAGCAAAAGCAGTTTTTGCTTCGTCTGCGTTACCGTTAGATGCAGCAGTTTCAAAGTTCTTAACTGCAGAACGTAAAGCAGATTTTTGCGCTGCGTTTTGCACGCGGCGTTTATCGTTTGTTTTAACACGTTTAATAGCAGATTTAATGTTTGGCATTTATTTCACCTCCGTCATAAAATGGCCTATGCGAAGGCCTCTCTAGATCACTGTTTCAGCAGTACAACACTCTGCATTTTATCAAACATACTGCACGAATGCAATACAAAGTGTTGAAGTCTTCTATCTTCTGAATGTTTTCTTTTTGACTCGGTCATATTAAAGGCATGACATTGACGAAGGAGAAGCGATAAAAATGGGAAATTTAAACATGGAACCATATGCAATTCGTACCGATCTTGCACTTGAGGCACACGAGATGGTGGTAGAGGAACAAGTAAATCAAAACGTGAAAGACCCAACTAAAGTGGATGATGTGCTAGTAGTGGAAGAAACAATAGAGAATGTAAAAGTAACAAAAGTGAAAATTGGGGTCAAAGGTGCAGAACGATTAGGGAAACAAGCTGGTAATTACTTAACGTTTGAAGCCCAAGGAATTAGGCAAAAAGATACCGAGCTTCAGGCTGATCTTGAACGAGTGTTCGCAAACGAGTTCTCTGCTTTCCTTAAACGCTCCTCTATTAATGAAGACGCTACATGTCTAATTGTTGGGCTGGGAAATTGGAATGTGACACCTGATGCACTAGGGCCGCTTGCTGTAGAAGAGATTTTAGTCACAAAGCATTTATTTAAACTTGCACCAGAAGAAGTTCAAGACGGGTATCGCTCAGTTAGTGCCATTACACCTGGAGTTATGGGTGTGACCGGAATCGAAACGAGCGATGTTGTATTTGGTGTCATTGAAAAAACAAAACCAGATTTTTTAATTGTTATTGATGCGCTCGCTTCACGTTCCATAGAAAGAGTCAACACGACTATTCAAATAGCGGATACAGGTATTCACCCAGGTAGCGGAGTGGGAAATAATCGAAAAGCAATGAATCAAGAAACACTGGGGATTCCGGTTATTGCCATCGGGATTCCGACTGTAGTCGACGCAGTAACGATTACTTCTGATGCCATTGATTTCGTTCTTAAGCATATGGGCAAAGAAATGCGTGAAGGAGATAAGCCGTCAAGACGATTAGCGCCTGCTGGCATGACATTTGGAGAAAAACGAACGCTAACAGATAAAGACTTACCAGATGAAGCAGGTCGAAAAGCCATTTTAGGTATGGTGGGAGGATTAGAAATGGAAGAGAAGCGTAGTCTTATTCAAGAAGTTCTCGCCCCTCTCGGACATAATTTAATGGTCACACCAAAAGAAATAGACGTTTTTATAGAAGATATGGCCCACGTGATTGCTGGTGGATTAAACGCTGCCTTACATGGAAAAGTAAACCAAGGAAATGTCGGAGCGTATACAAAATAAAGCGTGAGAGGAGCTTTCTCGGCGGTTGTTAGAGACCTTATGAGAGCAGTTCCTTTTTTATGGGAAATGGGTCGATTATAATAGTTTTTGTTCTGTTTCTCTTCTCCTTGCATACAGTATACAAATGGACAGGCTGTTTGAATCGAGCTAGAGAGGGTGGACGATATGAAAACTGCGAAACGTCGATTTTTCTTATTATTTTTTAGTATTTTATTTGGCTTAATGATGGGTGTGCAGTTAATGAGTGAGCATGCTGGGTTAAATGAACCGAAGCCATTAAACATAGAATTTACAGCAAAAAAGGAAGAAGATAAACCGCAGCTGCAAACGGATTCGGCTCAAGAAGAAGTCGTGGAAAAGAAACCTTTGACTACGGATCGAGAAGAAAAAGGATTATCTAATTTATTTTCTGATTTAGGCTCGGCGTTAGCCGATCAAACAGAAGGGGCAACTCGGTCAGGCTTGGAGAAAGTGGTTTCTATCGTACAAGGCAGCGTAAATAAAGACGACAGGTAGGTTGATCAAAAGCTTTTATTGCTGGTGTGCCTTAACCTTGTTATAATAAGGGATAGTGTAAATGTAGGTTTTTTAGGGGTGAAGGCAAACGAATGAAAAAGGATCAAAAACGAGAGCGCCAATCCAGAATTCGTAATTTCTCGATTATCGCTCATATTGACCACGGTAAATCAACGCTGGCTGATCGGATATTGGAACGAACCGGCGCATTAACTGACCGAGAAATGAAAGACCAGACGCTTGATGCAATGGACCTTGAAAGAGAACGTGGCATTACAATTAAACTAAATGCGGTTCAGCTTAAATATAAAGCGAAAGATGGCGAAGAGTACATTTTTCACTTAATTGATACACCAGGACATGTCGATTTTACATATGAAGTTTCACGAAGCTTAGCTGCTTGTGAAGGTGCTCTATTAATTGTTGATAGCGCACAAGGAATTGAAGCTCAAACGTTGGCTAATGTGTACTTAGCGTTAGACAATGATTTAGAAATTCTTCCTGTTATAAATAAAATCGATTTGCCAAGCGCTGAGCCTGAACGTGTTAAGCAAGAAGTTGAAGATGTCATTGGGCTAGATGCTTCGGATGCCGTACTCGCATCTGCAAAAAACGGGATCGGTATAGAAGAAATTCTGGAGCAAGTTGTTGAAAAGGTACCAGCACCAACTGGAGATCCAAGTGCTCCGTTAAAAGCCCTTATTTTTGATTCTCTCTATGATCCGTATCGTGGTGTGATTGCCTACATTCGAATTGTGGAAGGTACGGTTAAACCAGGACAAAAAATTCGCATGATGCAAACAGGTAAAGAGTTTGAAGTGAACGAAGTAGGTGTGTTTACGCCGAAAGCGATTAAATGCGACGAATTGTCTGTAGGAGATGTAGGGTTTTTAACAGCGGCTATAAAAAATGTAGGAGATTCCCGTGTGGGGGATACGATTACAAGTGCTGATACACCAGCAGACGACCCATTACCAGGTTATCGCAGAATGAATCCGATGGTATACTGTGGCCTATACCCAATTGATACGGGAGAATATAATGATCTTCGTGAAGCGCTGGAACGTTTGGAACTAAACGATTCTTCATTGCAATATGAGGCAGAAACATCTCAAGCGTTAGGCTTTGGCTTCCGTTGTGGATTCCTTGGCTTGCTGCATATGGAGATTATACAAGAAAGAATTGAACGAGAATTTGGCATTTCTCTAATTACAACAGCTCCTTCTGTTATTTATAATGTAACGTTAACGGATCAGGAGACAGTGAAGATTGATAATCCAGCTAACATGCCTGATGCGCAAAAGGTTGATCACGTTGAAGAGCCTTACGTAAAAGCAACAATTATGGTACCAAATGATTATGTTGGCGCTGTAATGGAACTCTGTCAGGGCAAGCGTGGTGTGTTTATGGACATGCAATACTTGGATGAAGTACGCGTACAAATTATTTATGAAATTCCGCTTTCAGAAATTGTTTATGACTTTTTCGATCAGCTTAAGTCGAATACAAAAGGCTACGCGTCATTTGACTACGAGCTTGTTGGTTATCGAGAATCCAAGCTTGTGAAAATGGATATTTTGTTAAACGGTGAAAAAGTTGATGCGCTATCTGTCATTGTTCATAGAGACTCTGCCTATGAACGTGGAAAGATCATCGTAGAGAAATTGAAGAAACTTATTCCGCGACAGCAATTTGAAGTTCCTGTACAAGCAAGTATAGGCACAAAAGTAATTGCTCGTTCGACGATAAAAGCAATGCGTAAGAACGTTCTTTCAAAATGTTACGGTGGAGATATCTCTCGTAAACGTAAGCTTTTAGAAAAGCAAAAAGAAGGTAAGAAACGTATGAAGGCTGTCGGAAACGTAGAAGTCCCACAAGAAGCGTTTATGGCAGTATTACGAATGGACGAGGATTAAAAAGGGAGAAAGCCGGCTTACGTAAAGTGGGCTTTTTTCCTGTTAGGAGGAACGTACTTGAGCGAGTCTATTTATATACACATTCCATTTTGTGAGCATATTTGTCACTACTGCGATTTTAACAAAGTGTTTTTAGAGAATCAGCCAGTAGAAGCATACATGGATGCCCTCATTAAAGAAGTGGAAAGATCGAAACAAGCAAGAGAACAAGTACCAGTAAAAACCATTTATATTGGTGGTGGCACACCTACTGCTCTTACGGCGGTGCAATTAGAGCGGTTATTTGTGGCCTTGCACCAGCTATTAAATTTGAAAGAACTTATAGAATTTTCGGTTGAAGTCAATCCCGATAGTGCCACAACAGATCGGCTGAACGTTATGAAACGATTTGGTGTAAATCGATTAAGCTTAGGAGTCCAAACGTTTTCACAACCGATTTTAACGGAAATAGGACGGACTCATTCTCCGGAAGGTGTGAATGAGGCGATTCAAAAAGCACGGAAAAGTGGATTTACGAATCTTTCTGTTGATTTAATGTTAGGGCTACCAAATCAGAGTGTCGCAGATTTTAAAGAGTCACTTGAAAAAGCACTTAATCTAGGTGTAGAGCATATTTCTGCTTATATGTTAAAAGTCGAGAAACAAACGGTGTTTTACAATCGTAAAAAGAAGGGCACGTTATCTTTGCCGCCAGAAGAAGATGATGTTGCCATGTATGATTTGTTAACAGAAACGACAAAAGCCCATGGTCTCTACCAGTATGAATTAAGCAATTTTGGTAAGCCTGGCTATGAAAGCAAACACAATTTAGTTTATTGGAATAACCGCTCGTATGCAGGGTTCGGGGCAGGAGCTTCAGGCTATGAAGATCGCATCCGCTATCAAAATAGTAATCCAATCCAGAAATATATTGATGCAATAAACGAGAAAGGCAACGCTAAATATCGAACGCATAATGTTTCAACAGCAGAATGGTTGGAGGAAGCAGTGTTCTTAGGGTTAAGAAAGAGAGAAGGTATTCATAAAAAGCAATTTTATAATCAATACGGCTATGAGCTAGATGCGCTTTTCAAAGAAGAAATAGCGATAGGCACACGAAGAGGCTTGTTGGAAAACGGAATCGACTACCTGTCGTTAACAGAAGAAGGATTACTGCTAGCAAATGAAGCATTTGAATTATTTGTGGCTTCACTAGATGAGTCTGTTTATTCATAGTAAAAACATGTTTTTTAATTGACAAAAGAGGTGCCTTTTGATAGTGTAACTATAGCATTAGCACTCAACAGCATAGAGTGCTAACAGGGAGGTGCTAGGAATGTTGACTGAAAGACAACTCTTGATCTTACATGCAATCGTTGACGACTATGTACGTTCCGCTGAGCCAGTTGGTTCTAGAAGCATCTCTAAGCGTGCTGATGTCCAATTCAGCTCAGCTACGATACGGAATGAAATGGCCGACTTAGAAGAACTTGGTTTTCTTGATAAACCGCATAGTTCTGCCGGACGAGTTCCTTCTCAAAAGGGCTATCGTTACTATGTAGACCATTTACTCTCCCCACATCGATTAACAGTTGCTGAACGATCGAGGCTTTCAACGATTGCTTCAGCGAAAATACAAGCGATTGAAGAAGTGTTTCAAGAGTCGGCACGAATCCTTTCAGAAATGACGAGCTATGTATCGATTGTTTTAGGTTCAGAGCTATTAAATGAGCGCCTGCAAAAGATCCAAATTGTTCCGCTTGAAGGAATGAAAGCCATCGTTATTTTAATTAGCGAAACAGGCCATATTGAAAACCATATTGTGCAATTAGATGAACACGTAACGACAGAAGATCTAGAGCGAACAGTCAATCTATTGAATGAACGTTTACGTGGTGTTGCATTCTCGCAGTTGCAACAGAAGATCCACCTTGAACTAAATCATTTATTTAAAGCGCATGTAAGAAACTATAAACAAGTATTAGGTATGCTTGAACCAACACTTTCGCCAGCTATTACAGAAAAACTGATCTTTTCGGGCCGGTCAAATTTAATGGAGCAGCCAGAATTTCAAGATATTGAAAAGATGAGAATGGTATACAAAGCGCTTGAGGAAGAAACATTGCTTTATGACTGGTTGAAAACACAACATGTGAATGGTTTGAATGTTTCAATTGGAAATGAAAATCAGCTAAAGGCACTTGATGAATGTAGTATCGTTACGGCATCTTTTGCGATAAATGGGCAGCATGTTGGCACATTAGGTGTCATTGGTCCAACCCGCATGGAATATCGCCGAATGTTAAAAGTAGTCGATTCATTATCGAAAAACATGTCAAAGCTACTAACGGATCACTAAACGTACATGTCTAAGTAGTGGTGTAAGCTGCTACTTAACATACATAAAAACGCAAGAGCAAGAATGATTGCATCTTGTGAACATTTTTTGATATCCTGACGAAGGGTAGCAAGAGATGTACATGAGTATTGATTTTAGCAGGAGGTGAACAAGATGCCAGAGCAAAACAAAAAAGAAGCTGAAGAAAAGCAAGAACATGGCACTGAAGAAGTAGTAGAAGAACATCATTCTGATGAACAAATGGATGAACAGAGTGATGTTCAAGAAGAACAAGAAGCTGAAGTTGTTCATCCTCTTGAAGTAGAATTAAAAGAAGCAAATGATCGACTCGCTCGAACGAAAGCTGATTATGACAACTTCAGAAGAAGAACAAAAGAAGAGCGTGAAGCTCAGCTTAAATATAAATCACAAGCGTTAATTGAGAGTCTATTACCAGCTCTTGATAACTTTGAGCGTGCCCTTGCTGTAGAGCCGCAAAGTGATGAAGCAAAACAACTTCTTCAAGGAATGGAAATGGTATACCGTCAAATTGAAGAAGCGCTGCAAAATGAAGGTGTAACGGTCATTCCAACAGAGGGAGAAACATTTGATCCTCATGTGCACCAAGCAGTGATGCAAGTGGAAGAAGAGGGTTACGAAAGTAATCAAATTGTTGCTGAGCTACAAAAAGGATATCAATTAAAAGATCGTGTCATTCGCCATTCAATGGTTAAAGTGAATTCATAGGCTTAGGAGGAAAAGAGTTATGAGTAAAATTATTGGAATTGACTTAGGTACAACAAACTCATGTGTAGCAGTAATGGAAGGTGGAGAAGCAACGGTTATCCCGAATCCAGAAGGTAACCGTACAACACCATCTGTTGTTGCTTTTAAAGATGGGGAGCGTCTAGTAGGGGAAGTGGCGAAACGCCAAGCGATTACAAATCCGAACACAGTGATCTCCATTAAGCGTCATATGGGTACAGATTACAAAGTGGAAGTAGAAGGTAAAAGCTACTCTCCACAAGAACTTTCTGCGATTATTTTACAAAAACTTAAATCAGATGCAGAAGCATACTTAGGTGAAAAAGTTACAAAAGCTGTTATTACGGTTCCAGCTTATTTCAACGATTCTCAGCGTCAAGCAACAAAGGATGCTGGTAAAATTGCTGGTCTAGAAGTAGATCGTATTGTCAATGAGCCAACTGCCGCAGCGCTTGCTTACGGTTTAGAAAAAGAAGAAGATCAAACGATTCTTGTTTACGACCTTGGTGGCGGTACATTTGACGTATCTATTCTTGAACTAGGCGATGGTTTCTTTGAAGTTAAAGCAACGTCTGGTGATAATAAGCTAGGTGGAGATGATTTTGATGATGTAATCATGGATCATCTTGTAGCAGAATTCAAAAAAGAAAACGGCATTGACTTATCACAAGATAAAATGGCTATGCAACGTTTAAAAGATGCGGCAGAAAAAGCGAAAAAAGATCTTTCTGGCGTTACACAAACTCAGATTTCGTTACCGTTTATTACAGCAGACTCTACTGGTCCAAAGCATTTAGAAATGAACTTAACTCGTGCGAAGTTTGATGAGATTTCAAGTGATCTTGTAGAACGTACTCTAGCACCAACCCGCCGTGCCCTTTCTGATGCTGGTCTTTCAGCTTCTGAAATTGACAAAGTTGTTCTTGTTGGTGGCTCTACTCGTATTCCTGCTGTACAAGAAGCGATTAAACGTTTAACAGGTAAAGACTCTCACAAAGGAGTAAATCCTGATGAAGTGGTTGCACTCGGTGCTGCGATCCAAGCAGGTGTTTTAACAGGTGATGTAAAAGACGTAGTTCTACTTGACGTTACACCATTATCTCTCGGTATTGAAACAATGGGTGGTGTATTTACGAAATTAATCGAGCGTAATACAACCATTCCTACATCTAAATCGCAAACATTCTCAACAGCTGCTGATAACCAGCCATCTGTAGATATACATGTGCTTCAAGGTGAACGTGAAATGGCAGCAGATAATAAAACTCTTGGTCGTTTCCAGTTAAACGATATCCCGCCAGCTCCACGTGGTGTTCCACAAATCGAAGTAAGCTTTGATATTGATGCGAACGGTATCGTAAACGTAAAGGCGAAAGATCTTGGTACCAACAAGGAGCAATCCATTACCATTACATCTTCATCAGGTCTATCAGATGAAGACATCGAAAAAATGGTTCAAGATGCAGAAGAAAATGCAGAAGCCGATAAGAAGCGTCGCGAGCAAGTCGAACTTCGTAATGAAGCAGACCAGCTTGTATTCTCAACTGAAAAAACATTAACGGACCTTGGCGATAATGTGGATCAAGGTGAAAAAGAAAAAGCGGAAGCTGCAAAAGATAAGTTAAAAGCAGCACTTGAAAGTGATAATGAAGAAGAAATCAAAACCGCTAAAGACGAGCTCCAAGAAATTGTAACAGCTTTAACTACGAAAATGTATGAGCAAGCAGCACAAGCGGCACAGGCACAACAAGGCGCTGAAGGCGAAAACGCTGGCCAGCAAGATGATAATGTTGTCGATGCTGAATATGAAGAAGTAAAAGACGACGAAAAGAAATAAGTGTCATGAGAAAAGTCAAAGTCAGTTTCAAGGGCTTTGACTTTTTTTTAAGAAGTCTTTTATGCCAGTTGCGCGAAAGACTTGACTGATGATAAGATGAACGTTATGTGAGAATAGGTAAAGCAGCGAGAATGCTTTGTAGTCGGGAGGAAAACCGTGAGTAAACGAGATTTTTATGAAGTGTTAGGTGTTAGCCAAAATGCTTCTGAAGACGAAGTGAAAAAAGCATACCGAAAATTAGCTCGCCAATACCACCCTGATGTGAATAAAGAAGAGGGTGCAGAAGCGAAATTTAAAGAAGTAAAAGAAGCGTATGATACATTAAGTGATCCGCAAAAGAAAGCACACTACGATCAGTTCGGTCATACAGATCCAAACCAAGGTTTTGGTGGGGCAGGAGCTGGTGATTTTGGTGGCTTTAGCGATATTTTTGACATGTTTTTCGGAGGTCAAGGTGGCGGAAGAAGAAATCCGAATGCCCCTAGACAAGGGAATGATCTTCAATACACAATGACACTTGAATTCAAAGAAGCTGTTTTTGGGAAAGAAACAGAGATTGAAATTCCACGGGAAGAGAACTGTGAAACGTGTGACGGCTCAGGGGCAAAGCCCGGAACTAAGCCTGAAACATGCTCACACTGTAAAGGTTCTGGCCAGCTAAATGTTGAGCAAAACACACCGTTTGGTCGTGTTGTGAATCGCCGCGTTTGTAACCATTGTGAAGGTACCGGAAAGATGATTAAAGATAAATGTACCACATGCCATGGTAAAGGAAAGGTTCGGAAGCGTAAAAAAATCAACGTAAAAGTACCAGCTGGTATTGATAACGGACAGCAGCTTCGTGTTTCTGGTCAAGGGGAAGCTGGAACAAATGGAGGTCCTGCAGGGGACTTGTATGTAGTGTTCCAAGTGAAAGAACATGAATTCTTTGAGCGTGAAGGCGAAGATATTTATTGCGAAGTTCCTCTAACGTTCCCACAAGTTGCCTTAGGCGACGAAATTGAGGTACCAACGTTAACGGGGAAAATTAAGCTGAAGATTCCAGCTGGCACTCAAACAGGAACGAACTTTAGGCTTAAAGGCAAGGGTGTACCAAATGTTCACGGTCGTGGCCAAGGAGATCAGCACGTACAGGTACGTGTTGTCACACCAAAAACATTAAACGAAAATGAGAAAGAATTGATGAGAGAATTCGCAGGTATGAGTGGCGGTCGTCCGGAAGAGCAAAATGACGGTTTTTTTGATAAATTGCGCCGCGCATTTAAAGGCGAGTAAGAAGGTAGTGAAGAGAAGGGATCCTTTTCTTCACTTCTTTTACGAGTGAAAACGAAAAGGTGGACAAACTGATGAAATGGGCAGAATTTCGCGTTCATACGACGCAAGAAGCGGTAGAACCCGTTTCAAACATCCTTCACGAAGAAGGCGCGGCAGGGGTTGCGATAGAAGATCCGAAAGATTTAGTAACCGAATGGAGCGTCAAGTTTGGTGAAGTTTATGAACTTTCTCCAGATGACTATCCAACAGAAGGCGTTATGATCAAAGCGTATTTCCCGATGAATGATTCATTTAAACGTACAATTGCGGAAGTTGAAGACCGAATTAAAGGCCTTGTAGCATTTGATATTCCAATTGCACCTGGAACGACAGGGTATGTAGAAGTAAACGATGATGATTGGGCAAACGCATGGAAAAAATACTATCACCCTGTTAAAGTAACGGATCAGATTGTCATTGTTCCTACTTGGGAAGACTATGATAAAAAAGATCATGAACTTATTATTGAACTGGACCCAGGTATGGCTTTTGGTACAGGAACTCATCCAACAACGGTACTTTCTTTACAAGCGTTAGAGAAAACTGTACAAAAAGGTGATGCGGTCATTGACGTTGGAACTGGGTCAGGCGTGCTCGCTCTCGCTGCATGGAAATTAGGGGCAGAAACGATACATGCGTATGATTTGGATGACGTTGCTGTAACGAGTGCAAGGGAAAACTTTAAACTGAACCAAGCGGAAAGTCTGATTAACATTAATCAAAATGACTTACTGAAAAATATTGAACCACATTCTGCTGAAATTGTTGTAGCGAATATTTTAGCAGAAGTAATTGTCACCTTCACAGATGATGCTTATCGAGTTGTAAAGCCGGGTGGTACTTTTATTACTTCAGGCATTATTGAACGCAAAGAACAACTAGTGAAAGATGCAATTGAAGCGTCAGGCTTTGCAATTGACTCCATTGAGCGTCAAGAAGGCTGGGTTGCAATTATCGCTAAAAAAGTCAGTGAGTGAGGTGGCGTATGCAGCGTTATTTTATCGCAAATGAACAAATGAGCGACACGCAGGTAACGGTAACAGGTGAAGATGCTGCTCATATTCGGAAAGTGATGCGAATGGTGGCGGGGGATGACATTATTTGTGTAAATAAAAGTGGTCGAGCTGTTGTAGCGACGATTACAGCACTTTCTGAGGATAAAGTGGATGGAGACATTCTTTACGAAGAAAGGAAACAAACCGATTTACCTGTTAATGTTACGCTTGCCCAAGGCTTGCCAAAAGGGGACAAATTTGAATTCATTATTCAAAAAGCCACGGAATTAGGTGTTCACGCAATCATTCCTTTTATTGCAGAACGGTCTATTGTAAAATGGGATGAGAAAAAAATGCAAAAAAAACTTGTTCGATTTGAGAAAATCGCTAAAGAGGCGGCAGAACAGTCCCATCGTTCCTCTGTGCCTACCATTTTCAGCCCTTTAAACAGACAATCGTTAGTAACTGATTTACATACATACGATCTTTGTTTAGTTTGTGATGAAGATGAGGCAAAACTAGGCCGAAAAGGCGTGTTAAAGGAGCAGCTAGAAAAAGTAGCACCTGGTATGCGCGTGTTGATCATTGTTGGTCCAGAAGGCGGGATGGCAAGACAAGAAGTGGATCAGTTAACGGAAGCAGGAGCCATTCCATGCAGCTTAGGTCCAAGAATTCTTAGAACAGAAACGGCGAGTTTATATATGCTAGCCGCACTCTCTTATCAAGTAGAATTATGAGGTGAAAGACATGTCAACCGTTGCGTTTCATACATTAGGTTGTAAAGTGAATCATTACGAAACAGAGGCTATCTGGCAACTGTTTAAGCAAGAAGGCTATGAAAAAGTAGAGTACGAAGAAACAGCAGACGTGTACGTGATTAATACATGTACCGTAACCAATACAGGGGATAAAAAGAGTAGACAAGTCATCCGTCGTGCAATCCGAAAAAATCCAGACGCTGTTATTTGTGTCACAGGCTGTTATGCGCAGACCTCTCCTGCTGAAATAATGGCGATTCCTGGTGTGGATGTTGTCGTTGGGACACAAGATCGTCCAAAGATGCTCGGTTATATTGAACAATATAAAAAAGAACGTCAGCCGATTAACGGTGTAGGAAATATAATGAAAACAAGGGTTTATGAGGAGTTAGACGTTCCTTCATTTACAGATCGTACAAGAGCATCTTTAAAGATTCAAGAAGGTTGTAATAACTTCTGTACATTCTGCATTATCCCGTGGGCGAGAGGGTTAATGCGTTCTCGTGACCCAGAAGAAGTTGTACGTCAAGCGACACAGCTTGTGGAAGCAGGCTACAAAGAGATCGTTTTAACAGGGATCCATACAGGTGGATACGGCGAAGATTTAAAAGATTATAGTCTTGCCCGTTTGCTAGAAGATTTAGAGACGGTTAAGGGCTTGAAGCGAATTCGCATTTCTTCAATAGAAGCGAGTCAGTTAACAGATGAAGTCATTGCTGTTATTGGGAAATCAACGAAAATTGTGCGCCACATGCATATTCCGCTTCAGTCAGGTTCTGATACAGTATTAAAGCGGATGCGTCGTAAATATACAATGACTGCTTTTGCAGAACGCATCACAAAATTAAAAGCGGTTTTACCCCGATTAGCGATTACGTCTGATGTGATTGTTGGTTTTCCTGGTGAAACAGAAGAAGAATTTCAAGAAACCTATGATTTCATTGCGGAGCATAAATTTAGTGAACTTCATGTGTTTCCTTATTCGATGAGAACGGGGACACCAGCTGCTCGAATGACAGATCAAGTAGAGGAAGAACTAAAAAACGAAAGAGTTCATCGTTTAATTGAACTATCAAACCAATTAGCGAAAGAATATGCATCTTCGTTTGAAAATGAAGTCTTAGAAGTTATACCGGAGGAACGGGATAAAGAAAACCCTGAAAGTGGTCTGTTTGTCGGTTATACAGATAATTACCTGAAAGTAAAGCTTGTTTGTGATGAGTCAATGATTGGTAAAATTGTGCGAGTGAAGCTTACTGAAGCAGGTTATCCCTTTAATAAAGGCGAATTTGTACGTGTGCTAGAAGATCACGAACAACTTGTTTAAACCAATAGAGACGAATGATCGTTTTAAAGATGAACCCTAAAGAACGAAACGGGTTCATCTTTTTTATGTACAAGTGGAGGGTATTTAATTGGATTGAACCATCTTTCCTTTTGATCTTAATGCTATTCGCTCTCCTTATAGATGATGATAAGAAAACGGTCTTATCCATATCAAAGCAGTTCGCTTATACTAAATGTAGTAAAAAGGAGGACTGATTGGTATGGGAAAAAGTTCAAAAGAACAATTCGGGGCATATGCCGAAGCGTACGTTACAAGCAACCTTCATGCAAAAGGAAAAGATTTATTCATATTGGAGCAATTAGTGAAAGAGCGTGATTACCAATCTATAATTGATATTGCAACTGGTGGTGGCCATGTAGCGAAGAAATTGGCAGCGTATGCAAAAGACATCGTTGCAGTTGATTTAACACCAGAAATGTTAGCAGTTGCTAAAAAGCACCTAAGTGATGCTGGAATTAATCATGTTCAATATGTAGAGGCATCTGCGGAAAATTTACCTTTTGAAGACGAACGATTTGATTTGGCGGTTAATCGCATTGCGGCTCATCACTTTATAAATGTAACGAAATTTCTAAATGAGACCTATCGTGTACTATCGAAAGAGGGGCGTTTTTTTCTTCTTGATAACGTGGCATTTGAAGATGATGTCGTTGATAACGCCTACAATGAGCTAGAAAAGAAACGCGATGGTAGCCATGTAAGAGCCTATAAGAAATCTCAATGGATTTCAATGGTAGAGCAGGCGGGATTTACGGTCAAGCATATGCATACGTTTGAGAAACCATTCCTTTTTCAAGATTGGACGGATCGAGTTCAGTTTACATCAACTCAAAAGCAAGAACTCTCTAGTTGGATGAATCAGTTACCTGCTAGTGTTAAAGATGCACTCTGTATAAAAGAAGACCACGCAGGTGTGCATTCGTTTAAGGGTCAGTCTATTTTGCTTGAAGCGATCAAAGGATAACTTTCAACGGTATAAGGAAAGGGAAGCAGTCTTCCACTCGTGTTGCGCTCTTTTTCATGTTATGATGAACAAGAGATTACAACAGATGAAAGGATGAGTGAAATGGCTGAATCAGTCGCCCACCTCATTGACCACACGCTTCTTAAAGCGGATGCAACCAAACAACAAATTTTCCATTTATGTGAAGAGGCAAAGCAATACAAGTTTGCTTCTGTCTGTATTCAGCCTTACTGGGTCAAGACCGCAGCTCAGGTTTTAGCCGAAGAGCCAGAAGTGAAAGTGTGTACGGTCATTGGCTTCCCTCTAGGACAAAATACAGCCGCTATTAAAGCGATGGAAACAAAAGATGCTATTGAAAACGGTGCAACAGAAGTTGACATGGTGATCAACATTGCTGCATTAAAAGATCAAGACGACGAAACCGTTCTAGCCGACATAAAAGCAGTGGTAGACGCAGCGAAAAATAAAGCCTTGACGAAAGTTATTATCGAAACGAGCCTTCTTACAAATGAAGAAAAAGAAAGAGCTTGTCGTTTGGCTGTTCAAGCTGGCGCTGATTTCGTGAAAACGTCTACTGGTTTTTCTACAGGTGGTGCTACAGTTGAAGATATTCGTTTAATGCGCACAACAGTAGGTCCGCAAGTAGGGGTGAAAGCGTCTGGTGGTGTCAGAAGTTTAGAGGATGTACAAGCGATGGTTGAAGCAGGAGCTACTCGGATTGGCGCAAGTTCTGGCGTTGCAATTGCGAAAGGGTTAGAAAGCGAATCAACTTATTAAAAAAGCTGGGGAGTAATTTATTCCCCAGCTTTTCTGTTTAAAACAAGGTGTCAATAAATCGTTTATCCTCTTCTGACAACGTAACATTGACGCTTTTCGCATTGTCTAACAGTTGCTCGGCTCGCTTAGCACCTGGAATAATAATATCAATTTCTGGTCTAGCTAAATACCAAGCAAGCACAATATGTGCGATATCAACATGGTGCTTTGCAGCAATTGGTTTTAGTTGATTTACTTTCTCGATGTTTTGTTTGAACGTGGTTCCTTGAAAGTGTCCTTGTTGGTTTCGTAAATCACCATCCGGAAAGACGGTATCTTCTGTATACTTACCAGCTAGAAGTCCAGATACGAGTGGAAAGTAAGGAATAAAAGAAATGGTATGCTTAAGCATATATGGGAAAAGTTCTTTTTCTGCCTCGCGATTCAATAAATTGTATTCGCCTTGATAAACATCAACGTAGCCATCTTGATTCGCCTCTTTTAATTGTTCAATCGAAAAATTTGACACCCCAATGGAACGAATTTTCCCTGCTTCTTTCATTTCTTGGAGGGCGGCAACTGCGTCTCTTTTAGGTGTATCTTTATCTGGAAAGTGAATGTAAAAAAGGTCAATGTAGTCAACGTTTAAACGTTTTAGCGCATCATCGACTGACGCTTTAAGAAAGGCTGGCGAGTTATCGAAAACGTACTCATCGCCGTTTTTTCGATGCGCGGCTTTTGTGGCAATGATAACATCTTCTCGTTTGAACTCTTGAAGGACTTCACCGATAAGCTCTTCTGAACGACCTTCACCGTAGATAAAAGCAGTATCAATAAAATCCACTCCGTTTTTAATCCCATCGCGAACTAATGCCTTTCCTTTCGCTTCGTCAAGATTAGGATATAAGTTATGCCCACCAACTGCATTGGCGCCTAATCCGATTGGAAACACATGGATACCTGAATGCCCTAATTCTTTTTTACGCACTTCTATCTCCTCCTAAAAGCTGTAATTGAGTACAATTTTATTTTAAAGGTCTTTATTCGATCGTGCAAAAAATTGAACGAAACGTGCGAATCGATCGACAAAAGGGAGAACAAGCAAGGAACAAATGACATTATAGATTGTACTTGCATGAGCCAGTTGTACACTCGGACTATCACTTAACAATGAAGAAAAATGAGCCAAAAATTCGATAAGTGGATAGAAGAGAAGAGCGCCTAATAGATTAAGCCATATATGGGCGTGAGCAACGAGGCGAGCTGTTTTCCCCGCACCAACACTGGCAATGTAAGCTGTGAAGCATGTGCCAATATTTGCGCCAAGCATGATGGCTACGCCAGATTCACTCGTCAAGCTCATTCCTTCAATAAAACTCATCGCAATGCCAATTGTTGCTGTGCTTGATTGGATAATCGTTGTAATGATAGCTCCAACAGTAATCCCGGCTACATAATGGTCGTTTGTCCACGTGAAGAAGTGTTCTGTAAGCGGTAGTGTGCGTAAGGGCTCTGCAAGACCTTCTAGTCCGTTCATAGATAAGAAAATACAACCAATTCCAAATAACACACAGCCAATGACATAAAAAGAGGTGTGTGACAAAAGCAAGCATAGAAAGCCGATAATTAGAAGTGGAACAGCCAAGTCGGTTATATTAAAAGCGATTAACTCCAATGTGAAGCACGAACCAATATTTGCACCAAGTATTACTCCAATCGAATGTTTAAATTGAATGAAACCAGCGGCAACAAGGCCCACTAATAAAACAGTCACTACCGAACTACTTTGAAAGAGCATTGTTATAAGAATACCAACGATGAGCCCTTTTAATGGAGAATTGGTCGTTTTTATTAAGATCGATTTTACTGTTGACGTTCCGACTTGCAAAAGACCAGATCTTAAGATGTAAATACCAAATAAAAATAAAGCAATAAAGACAATTAATAAGGAAAGAAACTCCTTAACCATGCTGAACATCACCTCGTCATTCCCACTATATGGTCTAAAAAGAAGAAGCATGTCTTTTTTCTTTAGGTAGATATGGATATTGAGATCTTATAGTTGACCATAATCCTTGACTGTATTATAATTACTGCAGACGTGTCATAAGCACGTATTGAGTTTGGTTGTTTTCGGAGGGAGGGAAATAGAATGGCAGAAACTCGTGTTCGCAAAAACGAATCGATTGATGCTGCACTTCGTCGCTTTAAGAGATCGCTCTCTAAAGAAGGAACGTTAGCTGAGGTAAAAAAACGTAAACACTTCGAAAAGCCAAGTGTGAAGCGTAAAAAGAAATCAGAAGCAGCTAGAAAACGTAAATTCTAGTTCTGATTAGGAGAGGATGATTTCACTTGACTCTTCTTGAGAGGTTAAACCTGGACCTGAAGACTGCGATGAAAAACAAGGAAAAAGAAACGCTTTCCGTTATTCGCATGGTGAAGTCCTCGTTGCAAAATGAGCAAATTAAGCTCGGACGTGAGCTTACTGAAGATGAAAGCCTTACTGTGCTTAATCGAGAAGTAAAGCAGCGTAAAGAATCCCTCCATGAATTTAAACAAGCGAATCGTGAAGATTTAGCGTTGAAGCAAGAAGAAGAACTTGCTTTGCTCCAACGATATATGCCTAAACAATTATCAGAAGAAGAATTGGAAGCCATCGTTCAAGAAACGATATCTGAGGTAGGTGCAACATCAAAAGCCGATATGGGTAAAGTGATGGGCGCATTAATGCCTAAGATTAAGGGGAAAGCCGATGGTGGTTCAGTCAATCGTCTTGTTGCAAAGCGGTTAACTTAAACATTCTTGATAAACCTCTGTTTTTAACAGAGGTTTTTTAGCGTTCTGTTTGGTTTTGAAAAGCACTTCTGATAAACTTTAAAGAAGAACGAAACTTTTTGTTTTCTTCGTTCGTAAAGAGAATAAGAAAGATTGGGGGGATGGATAGAACGTGAACAAATGGTTGAAGGTTGCATTTGTTTCGTATTTGCTCGTTTTTCTATTACTACCGTTGCAAATGATTGTTAAAGCGGATGATACAAATGATGCAATAGTTTATGTGATACCTGTTGAACAAACAGTGGAGCGTGGACTCGAAGCATTTTTAGAGCGGTCGTTTAATGAAGCCGCGGAAGAAAATGCTGATCACATTATCCTTGATATTCATACACCAGGTGGTGCAGTGGATGCAGCTGGAAACATCGCCAATATTATGAACAATACAGCTATTCCTGTAACCGCATTTATTAATAGCGAAGCGATTTCTGCAGGGGCCTACATTGCGTTAAATGCTGATCAAATTGTGATGGTGCCAAACGGACAAATGGGATCAGCTGGTGTCATTGATGGTAGTGGAAATGCTGCTGAGGAAAAGGTTCAGTCTTTATGGGTTAGTAGAATGAAAACGGCTGCCGAAGAAAACGGACCGGATGGGGGTAGAGACCCTGCCTATGCGGAAGCGATGTCAAACGCTGATTTTGATGTTGAAGGATTCCCGTCTGGGTATTTAACATTAAACGCAGAACAGGCATTAGAAGTCGGTTATGCGGATGCCATTGAAAGAAATGTTGACGGAGTGATTAGCTTTTTAGGCTATCAGTCTGATGAAGTCAACATTGTTCATTCAGAAGTGAGTATCGCGGAGCAAATTGCTCGGTTTGTCACAAATCCTATTGTTATTCCCATTCTTTTATCAATAGGAAGTCTTGGTTTAATTATGGAGCTTTACTCACCGGGATTTGGTGTACCTGGATTTATGGGTATTTCTGCACTGCTTTTATTTTTCTTCGGTCATATGGTAGCAGGTTTTGCTGGTTGGGAATCATTAATATTGGTCGTAGTTGGCATTGTCTTATTAGGCGTTGAGATGGTTGCGCCTGGTTTCGGTATTTTTGGCATACTGGGAATCGGGTTAATTATTGGTGGACTCTTTATGGCTTCTTTTTCAACGACAGTAATGGTCATTTCAGTAGGGATTACCCTTGTAGTGACGATTGCAGCAGCCATTATTTTGTTTGTGTTTTTTGGCAATCGGGGACCATGGAAAAAGCTTGTATTGCAGGCTCAGACAACAAGTGAAGAGGGGTATTTGTCAACTGAAACAGATCAAGCGCTAATGGGCCAAACAGGTAAAGCATTAAGTGACTTAAGACCGGCAGGAATTGCATTAATTAACGACAGACGCCTTGACGTTGTGTCTGAAGGAAGCTATATTGGACGAGGGAGTATGCTCAAGGTTGTCTATACATCTGGTTCAAGGGTCGTAGTTAGAGAAATTGAGCAAAACGATTAAACTAGAATAAGGGAGGAAATAAGAAATGGATGATGGAATTATTATTACGCTCATAATTGTTGCAGCAGCTGTTATTCTACTGGCGATTTTATTTACGTTTGTACCAGTAGCTTTATGGATCTCGGCTATTGCAGCTGGCGTAAAAATTGGCATTTTTGAGTTAGTAGGAATGAGGCTTCGACGAGTTGTGCCAGCTCGCGTTGTAAACCCATTAATTAAAGCGGTTAAAGCAGGAATTGACCTTGATTCTTCAAGGTTAGAGGGGCATTACTTAGCTGGTGGTAACGTTGACCGAGTAGTTAATGCATTAATTGCAGCACAACGAGCAAATATCGAGCTTTCGTTTGAAAGAGCGGCAGCGATTGACCTTGCTGGTCGTGACGTTTTAGAAGCAGTTCAAATGAGTGTAAATCCTAAAGTAATTGAAACACCGTTTATTGCCGGTGTAGCAATGGACGGGATTGAAGTGAAAGCAAAAGCTAGAATTACAGTACGTGCGAACATTGATCGCCTTGTCGGTGGTGCAGGTGAAGATACGATTATCGCTCGTGTTGGTGAGGGGATTGTTTCGACAATCGGTTCTCAACAAGATCACAAGAAAGTTCTTGAAAATCCAGATATGATTTCACAAACGGTATTAACAAAGGGATTGGATTCAGGTACTGCTTTTGAAATCCTTTCGATTGACATCGCCGACATCGATATTGGTAAAAATATTGGTGCAGAGCTACAAACCGATCAAGCAGAAGCAGACAAAAAGATCGCTCAAGCGAAAGCCGAAGAACGTCGTGCAATGGCTGTAGCACAAGAGCAAGAAATGAGAGCTCGCGTTGAAGAAATGCGTGCGAAAGTTGTCGAAGCGGAAGCGGAAGTTCCAATGGCTCTTTCTGAAGCGTTACGCAACGGACACATGGGTGTAATGGATTATATGAACTACCAGAACGTATTGGCTGATACAGATATGAGAGATTCAATTAGTAAATCGTCAAAAGGTGACAGCGACATGTTCCCTGATAACGATCCAAGAAACAAAAATAATTAAGAAAAACCCTCATAAGGCAATGTGTTGTAACCATTAAGAAGGAGGGGATAATGGATGTCAGATTTAGTGCAATTTATCTTGGCGAATCCTCTTATCTTAATTATTATTGTTGGTGTTTTAGTCAGCTCTCTATCAAAACTAGGGCAGTCAACCCAGCAACAAGAGGAGCGTCAAAATCCCCAACGACAATCAGCTGAACCGCAGCGCAGGCAGCAGCCAGCTGAACAGCGACAAGAGGAAGTCCGTTGGGAAGATTATTTCCCGAGTGAATCAGCATCTCCTGAACAAGCTTATGAGCCAATCAATGAGCCATCGAGACAAACTGATGCTCAGCGTGACACAGCGACGCGGCAGAATGAACTCTATGAGCGTCACCGTGAAGCACGTCGTAAGGTTAAAGAGTTAAGAAACCAATCGGCGCCTGTTGTCGCGGTAATGGCCGAAAGTGAGCAGACGAGCTCAGAGGGAAAATTAGATATGGATTTTAAGAATGTTTCCGGAAAAAAAATGATGGAAGCTGTTGTGTGGTCTGAAGTTCTTGGACCGCCAAAAAGTAGACAGCGAAGACCAAGAGGTCGATCGTTTTAACTTTGCAATCTAATAAAGAAAAGAACGTAGCAATCACTTCGGTGGTGCTACGTTCTTTTTGGTGTTCTGAAAAAAATCAAAAACGGGCAGGTGGAATGTAGGCTCCCAGTCATTTTGGTGCTAAGTAAGCAACGCAGTTCATACAATCATTAGGAGGAGGGCTGCTTAATGAGTCGTATGACAAACCGTATAAAAAAATGGGTAACCGAACAAATGCAGCTTCCGGCTGACGTCACGATGGATTTACCGAGAATTACAATGATAGGACAGCTACATATATATATTGAAAACCATCGAGGGGTTTTACAGTTTTCGAATAAGGAACTTCGATTATTGCTAAAAGAAGGACAGCTCCTTGTTACAGGTGATCAATTTGTGTTAAAGACGATCTTGCCGGAAGAATTACTACTTGAAGGAAGAATAGATAAAGTGATGTTTATTAATGAAGAAGGAAAGTAAATACTGTTCATAAGGGGCGAAGCTTTATGAGAAATGGGTTTGTAAACTTAATAGGCGGTGTGGTATCGGTAGAAATTAGGGGCCCTTATCCAGAGCAATTATTAAACCGCTGTCTTAAACAGGGGATTCATATTTGGAACGTCTCTGTAATAGAAACAGAGAAAATCCAGTTTAAAATTCAGTTACGTAATATTCATCAATTAAGACGGTTTCTGAGGGGAACAGATTTAACGTTACGTTTTAAAGAGCGACAAGGTCTTCCTTTTTTCATGAAGCAGATGAAAGTAAGAGCAGGTTTTGTAATGGGGATTGCTGCGTTTTTTGTTGCGTTCTTTCTTCTCTCGAATATGGTGTGGGGGTATTCGATAGAGGGTGCTTCCCCTCAAGTTGAAAAAAAATTAGAAGAAGCGATTGCTGAATTAGGTGTTAAACGAGGTGAGTTTAGTTTTGGTTTACCGAAGCCAAATGAAATTCAAGCGTATGTGACAGATCGAATAGATGAAGCGACCTGGGTTGGTGTGCGAAAAAAAGGGACGAACTATCAATTCGAGGTTGTTGAACAAGTGCGCCAAACAGATCCTGAAATAGTAAGCCCCAGACACTTAGTAGCATCAAAAAAAGCGGTCATTCGATCAATGTTTGTTGAAGATGGGACAGCGGTAAAGAGAACGAATGATGTAGTTGAAAAAGGGGACTTGCTTGTGTCAGGTTTTATCGGTGTAGAAGGGGATGAGCAAACAATTCCAGCTAAGGCCTCTGTAGTCGGTGAAATATGGTATACTTCATCTGTAAGCATGCCCATCACTCAAACCTATACGTCTTTAACGGGGGAGCAGAAAAACAAATACCAGTTAAAAGTTGGCGATGTGTCTATCCCGTTTTGGAATATTACCGCACCGGATTACGAGTCAATGGAAACGTATAAAAAAGAAAGTCAATATACCATTTTTGGCTACCGTTTACCGGTCCAATTAATCGTTGATGAGCATCGTGAAACCCAAAATTTTGAGCGAACGTATGAAAGAGAAGAAGCATTTGAAGTGTTGAAAAAGCAAGCGCGCTTGGACTTGGAACAGGATTTGCCAGAAGGTGCAGACATAGTAGGTGAACAAGTTTTGCATGAAGCGGTTGAAAATGATACAGTTTCATTAAAGATTCATTACCAAGTTCTTGAAGAGATTACGCAAGAAAAACCAATTATTCAAGGAGACTGAGGCGATTGTCAGAAACATCATTGATTCAACTTAACTTAAGAGATGCACAAATAGCACAAGCACTATACGGGCCGAATGATTTGCATTTAAAACGAATTGAAGAAGAGCTATCCATTGAATTAGTGACGAGAGGCGAAGATATACTCATCACTGGCGATAAGCTTCAAATTGAACGCGCAGCAAAAATTATTGAGACACTAATTGGCGTCGTTGAGCAATACGCTCAGTTATCTGAACGTGATGTCTTTTACGCGATTCAGCTAGAAAAAGAAGGAAAGCTAGCTGAATTAAACGAATTATACGATGAAAATATAGCGACAACAGTCAAAGGCAAAATTATTCGAGCAAAAACATTAGGCCAGCGACACTACGTTTCCATGATTCGTAAACATGATATGGTATTTGGAGTAGGACCTGCTGGCACAGGAAAAACTTACCTAGCGGTCGTTTCAGCTGTATCTGCTTTAAAAGAAGGGAAAGTCAACCGAATTGTGTTAACGCGTCCAGCTGTTGAAGCAGGTGAAAGCTTAGGGTTTCTTCCAGGTGACTTAAAAGAAAAAGTTGACCCTTATTTACGTCCGATTTATGATGCACTTCATGATGTGTTAGGCGTAGAGCATACAACGAGATTAATGGAGAGAGGCACAATTGAAGTTGCACCATTAGCCTATATGCGAGGGCGAACGTTAGATGATTCATTTGTTATTCTAGATGAAGCGCAGAACACGACTGAAGAACAGATTAAAATGTTTATTACCAGACTAGGGTTTGGGTCGAAGATGGTTATAAACGGCGATATCACACAGATTGATTTACCAAAGGGAAAGAAGTCTGGCTTACAAGTTGCGCTACACAAGTTACGATCAGTAAAAGGAATTGGCATGGTATATCTTCAGGCATCTGATGTAGTAAGGCATGTGCTTGTCCAACGTATTCTTCAAGCATATGAACAAAACGAGCGGTTGAATGATCAATAATGTGCAAAGCCGAGTGAGGTGACTGTATGTGGAAGAAGATAAGCCTAAAGTATCTGCTCCAAAGAAATGGTGGCGGAAAATAAAGCAGCAACCGTACATACGTACAGTTATTTATACAATACTAGGCTTGATTATGTACGGTATGATGCTTGACAATATTATACCGGAGCAGCTAGAAGTAAATTTGTCCGAGCCGGCTGAACAAGATATTCGTGCACCAATGACAGTCGAAAATCGAGTGGCAACGGAGCAAAGGCGAACGGAAGCGGTAGGCGCTGTCGAAAGCCAAATGAAGCATAATCGGCAATACGAAGAAGATCGAGTTCAGCAAGTAAATGATATCTTCACAGTAATTCGTCTTGAGCGTGAGCAGGAAGTAGAGGAAGAGGAAGAATCTGCTTCGATTTCAGATCAAATTGAAAATGTTCGCTCAGACCTATCTTCGTCAACAAACGCAGATTTGAGTGATGAAGCTCTTGAAGTTTTGTTAGAAACGTCTGACTACCAGTTTCAAGCTGCGCAGGAGGCAGCTGTCAATACCGTTCACGAAACAATGAGTGAACCAATAAAGGTGGGCGATTTACAAGAAGCGAAGCAAAACGCTGAAAATCAAATAGCGGAAGTAACAAGTCTCTCGCCAGACGTTCGTGAAGCCATAAGCAATGTAGTTGATTTAGCGATTGTATTTAACGTAACATATGATGCTGAAACAACACAGCGATTAAGGCAAGAAGCGGCTGATTCAATTGATCCTGTTCTAATACGTGAAGGAGAATTGATTGTAAAAGAAGGCGATCTTGTTACATATGAAATGTATGAACAGCTTCGATTAGTAGGTTTACTCGATGAAGCCACAGTTATATTCCCCTATATTGGACTGGCGCTGTTTGTCTTCATCTTAATTGGAATGCTAATTTATTTCTTAAATGATTCCAATACGACGGTTGCAACAAATAATTCCCATTTATTAATGTTTTCGATTGTGTTTGTTGTCATTCTAGTGCTTATGAAGCTCTACAGTTACTTAGAGTCCCTTATCTCTTTGCCTGGAATTGGCTTTGCGGTTCCGGCGGCGGCAGGGGCAATGTTACTAACATTGTTGTTGCACCCGAAAATTGCCATCGTAACAAGTTTTCTATTTGCTATTATTGGGAGTGTTTTCTACAATCACGATTCCTCTAGTACATTTGCGTTTATGTATGGCTTTTATATTTTGGTCGGTTCTCTTACAGGTATCTATTTCTTGAAGCAATCAAACAAAGCAACGCGAATTTTAAAAGCTGGTTTTTTTGTCCTCTGTGCGAATAGCTTAACTGTGCTATCCATTTTATTAATGAAAAGTATTTATTTGAATTGGGTTGAACTAAGCTTTTATTTCTTAGCGGCGTTTTTAGCAGCTTTCGTTGCTTCAGTTCTTACAATAGGGTTACTGCCGTTTATTGAAACAGGCTTCGGAATTTTATCGACGGCTAGGTTAATTGAGCTTTCAAGTCCAAATCATCCGCTACTTCGAAAGATTTTAACAGAAGCGCCTGGGACGTATCATCATAGCGTTGTCGTTGGGAATTTGGCAGAAGCAGCTTGTGAAACGTTAGGCGAAAATGGTTTACTAGCAAGAGTAGGCGCTTACTATCATGATTTAGGAAAAACACGACGCCCGAGATTTTTTATCGAGAATCAATTAAAAGGGGATAACCCTCATGATAAGATCTCGCCGCAATTGAGTAAAACTATTATTATTTCACATCCATATGATGGCGCTGATTTACTTCGCCAACATAAAATGCCTCGGGAAATTATTGATATTGCAGAACAGCACCATGGCACAAGCTTGCTTAAATTTTTCTACTATAAGGCAAAGCAAGATGATGAAAAGCAACATGTACCGGAAAGCCAATTCCGTTATCCTGGGCCAAAACCACAAACGAAAGTAACGTCCATTATCTCGATTGCAGATAGTGTGGAGGCGGCTGTGCGGTCAATGCAAAAACCAACACCAGATAAAGTCGAGCAATTAGTGGACAAAATTATTAAAGATAAGCTAGAAGACGGTCAATTCGATGAGTCAGATTTAACATTAAAAGAATTAAACCAAATTAAGCTTTCGATGTGTGAAACGTTAAATGGAACGTTTCATCAGCGAATAGAATATCCTGATGATGATGATTGAAAAGGAGTATTAAATGATTGAGATAGACATTATTGATGAGACAGAGACATTGACAGAAGAACAACTAAAGCTTGTTCACGACGTCCTTGCTTATGCGGGCAAAAAAGAAGAAGTTCATCCAGGTGCTGAGCTGTCGGTTACATTTGTAGATGAGGATGCCATACATGAGTTAAATTTAGAACATCGTGGCATCGATCGCTCTACTGATGTGCTATCGTTTGCTTTAAACGATGGAGAGCCAGATTATGAAGCGTTAGAAGGAATTCCTAATTTATTAGGAGATATTATTGTATCCATTGCTCACATTAATCGACAAGCTGATGAGTATAATCATTCATTTGAACGTGAACTTGCTTTTCTTGTTGTTCATGGGTTTCTTCATCTGCTAGGGTATGATCATCAATCAAAGGAAGAAGAAAGGGAAATGTTTACTAAACAAGAGGAGATTTTAGAATCCTATGGCCTTGGAAGATCGAAACCGTAGAGGGTTAAAACGTTTATTTCGTTCATTCAACTATGCCATTTCAGGTCTTGGCTATGTGATTAGGCACGAACAGAACATGCAAATTCATTTAGCTAGTACAATGGCTATTTGTGGGCTTGCCTGGTTTTTTTCCGTCTCAGCGACTGAATGGGTGTTACTCCTACTTGTAATGGGAGGCGTTTTGACAGCTGAAACGCTTAATACGGCAATTGAACGGACAGTCGATTTAGTGACGGAAGACTTTCATCCACTAGCAAAGCGAGCAAAAGATATCGGTGCTGCTAGCGTGTTTATTTTTTGTATCATTGCCATCATTATTGGGGCTATTATATTTGTACCTTATTTTATTAACATTTTATAACGAAAAAGGAGGATTTCTATGGAAAAAGCAGCATTAATTCAGCTCGCTATTGAAGCAAGGGAAGAGGCTTACGTTCCTTATTCCTCATTTAAAGTAGGTGCTGCCCTCCTTCTAGCAGATGGATCGGTTGTAAAAGGAGCAAACATTGAAAATGCGGCATATAGCTTGGCAAACTGTGCTGAACGCACAGCGATATTTAGAGCGTATAAGCCAAATCATCAATCTTTTAAAGCACTTGCTGTGGCGGCGGATACACCAAATCCGGTTTCGCCTTGCGGTGCATGTAGACAAGTATTAGCAGAGTTATGTGAACCAGAAATGCCGGTCTATTTAAGTAATGTAAAAGGTGACTGGCAAGAAACAACAGTAGAAGCGCTACTACCAGGATTTTTTAAAGCGGAGGATATGAATGAATCAAGAGGAAACGTTTAAGTCAGGTTTTGTCTCCATAATTGGGAGACCCAATGTAGGTAAATCAACATTGTTAAATAGAATAATCGGTCAAAAAATTGCCATTATGTCGGACAAGCCTCAAACAACAAGAAATAAAGTTCAAGGTGTTTACACGACAGATGACGCGCAAATTGTATTTATTGATACACCAGGTATCCACAAACCGAAACATCGCTTAGGCGACTTTATGATGAAAGTAGCGACGAATACGCTTCGAGAAGTGGATCTTATTTTGTATGTCATTGATGCAGATGCTAAGTTTGGTCCAGGAGAACAGTTTATTATTGATCGTTTAAAGGATACAAAAACACCTGTTTTTCTAATCGTTAATAAAATCGATAAAGTGAGTAGAGATGCGTTACTTGAAATCATTGCCTCCTACCGTGAACGCTATGAATTTGAAGAAGTCGTGCCGGTATCTGCCTTAGAAGGTGAAAATGTCGAGACGATGATGGATCAAATAAAGGTGCACTTGGATGAGGGTCCGCAATATTATCCAAGCGATCAGATTACAGATCATCCTGAGCGGTTTATTGTTGCCGAGCTTGTTCGTGAAAAAGCGCTACATGTAACAAAGGAAGAGATCCCTCACTCTCTAGCAGTTGTGATTGAGCAAATGAAACGACGAGATAATGGTAAAGTGTATGTTGGCGCAACCATTATAGTGGAACGTTCCTCTCAAAAAGGGATCATTATTGGAAAGCACGGTTCTATGCTAAAGGAAATTGGTCAAAAGGCACGAGTCGATATTGAAGCATTACTTGGTTCAAGTGTGTTTTTAGAGCTATGGGTGAAAGTACAAAAAGACTGGAGAAATCGCCCTTCACAGCTTAAAGATTATGGCTTTAACGAAGACGATTATTAAAGAGAAGCAATGGTCCAAACAAGGCGTTGGACCATTGTTTTTTTATGTTCAAAAAGCTATGATTAACTAAGATGAAAAACGAACAAAAATAAAAAGTCAAGCTCTGCTAATTAACAATATTTCCATCGAATGAGTATAGTAAATTTAGGTCATCATACTTCATAAGAACGATTGAGAGGAGTTGTGAAACAGTGCTTGTTCTATCTTGGAAAGTTTTTTCACAGACAGGAAACATTGAGACTTATTTACTCCATAAGGAATTGGAAAGGGAGACAGTTGGTGAAGAGGTAGAGGTAATGGCTGCCGACGACCAAACGGATTCTACTCTTTCTTAAAAAAGCAGTGACTTGCTGTAAGGAATGAACATGTTAATTAAACAAGAAGGAATTATTTTAAAGACCATTGACTATGGTGAATCAAATAAAATTGCAACAGTATTAACGAAAGATAGCGGAAAACTATCTGTGATGGCAAAAGGAGCGAAGAAGCCTAATAGTCGCTATGCGGCTGTGATGCAACCATTCGTTTATGGCTCATTTGTTTATTTCAAGGGTAGTGGTTTGCCAACAATAAGCCAAGGCGAAATTATTCTATCCTTCAAACAGCTTCACTTTGATTTATTTAAAGCTGCTCATGCTGCGTATATAACAGAATTAATCGAAAAATTGACCGAAGAACGACGGCCGTATGTGTTTTTATTTGATCTATTGTTACTCGCTTTAAAGCAAATTGACACTGGTCAAGATCCGGAAATTATTGCAAGAATCGTTGATCTAAAAATGTTAACGGTTGCTGGAGCAAAGCCTAATTTAGATGGCTGTGCAAGCTGTAAATCGGTTGAGCGCGACCCTATTGCTTTTTCCATTCCTTTTGCTGGTTTTTTATGCAGAAGTTGTGTCCATCGAGATGAGCGAGCTTTCCCAGTTTCGTTATCAATGGTGAAGCTTATTCGCACCTTATACTATGTTGATTTAACGAAATTAGGTTCCATTTCGATTAAGCCAGAAACAAAAGAACGACTTCATCAAATCATATCATCGTACTATCAAGAATACGTTGGTGTGACGCTGAAATCACAACGCTTTATTGACCAGCTAAAAAAAGTAGATGGCACTCATTTTAAACTTGACGAAAAAAAGGATTAAAGGTATGATAGAAAAATATGACGATATGCTATGATGAGAGAAGAAATACTGCTTATTCTTATGATTAATAGCGACTTCAGGGTGGTGTGAGCTGAAGAATCAGGAGCGTATGAGGCACTCTTTGAGCATGTGAACTGTAAAGTGATTAAACACGTTTGTGTTTAATAAGTAGGGTGGAACCGCGGGTAACTCTCGTCCCTATGCCGATAGTAGGCATAAGGATTGAGGGTTTTTTGTTTTTATTAAGGAGGGTAAACATGAACATTCAAACGATGATATTAACATTGCAGTCCTATTGGGCAAAGCAAGGCTGTATAATTATGAACGCCTATGACACTGAAAAAGGTGCGGGTACGATGAGTCCGCATACATTATTACGAACAATCGGTCCAGAACCGTGGAATGTAGCTTATGTAGAGCCATCAAGGCGACCGGCAGATGGACGCTATGGAGAAAACCCGAACCGCTTATATCAGCATCACCAATTCCAAGTGATTATGAAACCTTCGCCAAACAATATTCAAGAACTGTATTTGGAAAGCCTTAAAGCGCTTGGTATTAATCCGCTTGAACATGATATTCGATTTGTTGAAGACAACTGGGAAAACCCAACATTAGGCTGTGCGGGTCTTGGGTGGGAAGTATGGCTAGATGGAATGGAAATAACACAGTTTACGTATTTCCAACAAGTAGGTGGCATGGAAGCATCCCCTGTTTCCGCTGAAATTACTTACGGGATTGAGCGATTAGCAACGTATATTCAGGAAAAAGAGAATGTATTTGATTTGGAATGGGTAGAGGGTTTCACGTATGGTGACATTTTTCTCCAACCTGAGTTTGAGCATTCTACATATACATTTGAAGTATCAGATAGTGAAATGCTCTTCCAGCTATTCAATACGTACGAGAAAGAAGCAACTCGTGTACTAGACCGTAACCTTGTTTTCCCGGCTTATGATTATATTTTAAAGTGTTCACACGTATTTAATCTACTTGATGCTCGTGGTGCGATCTCAGTAACGGAACGCACGGGATACATAGGTCGTGTCCGTACCCTCGCTCGGAAGGCTGCAAAGCATTATTACGAGGAACGCGAAAAACTTGGATTCCCGATGTTGAAAAAGAAGGAGGCAAACTAATGGATAGAAAACCATTTCTCCTTGAAATAGGATTAGAAGAACTTCCAGCCAGATTTGTAACAGATGCAGTGAAACAACTAGAGCAGAATGTGCAGCAGTGGTTAAAAGAGCAAAAGCTTGAGTATAGCCGCACACAGGCTTTTTCAACGCCACGAAGATTAGCGATTATCATTCATGACCTTGCTTCAAAACAAGAAGATTCATCTAGTAAAGCAAAAGGACCAGCAAAGAAAATTGCATTAGATGACAATGGCGACTGGACGAAAGCAGCTTTAGGATTTGCGCGATCACAGAAAGTTGAACCGGAAGCTCTTACAATTGAAGCACATAAAGGTGTGGAATATGTTTTTGCTACATCCTTTTCTGAAGGTGTGCAAACAGTCGACATTTTACCAAGCTTAGAGAAGGTCATTATGAGTCTGAATTTCCCGAAACGCATGAAATGGCATACGTTTGACTTACGCTATGCACGACCAATACGTTGGTTAATTGCCATGTACGGTCAGGAAGTCATTCCATTTTCAATTGCGGAAGTAAAAACTAGTCAGACTACAAGAGGTCACCGTTTCTTAGGAGATGAAGAAATTGAGATAGCCACTCCTGAAAGTTACGAAACGCGTTTACTTGAAAACTACGTAATTGTTGATGCTAAGAAAAGGAAGCAAGCCATTCGTTCTCAACTAAAGGACATGGAAGCAACGAAAGATTGGGTTATTCCTGTAAATGAAGACCTTCTTGAAGAAGTAAACAATTTAATTGAATATCCAACTGCCTTAAGTGGTGGGTTTGAAGAAAAATACCTTCAATTGCCTAAAGAAGTATTAATTACGACTATGAGAGAACACCAGCGTTACTTCCCGGTTGAATCAACTGAAGGCGCGTTACTTCCATACTTTGTGACGGTCAGAAACGGGAATGAAGAGCATATTGAAAATGTATCGAAAGGAAACGAAAAGGTACTTCGGGGACGCTTTGCTGATGCTGCATTCTTTTATGAAGAAGACCAGAAGCTTTCTATAGAAGATTGGAATAAAAAACTCGAAACCGTAGTGTTCCATGAATCGATTGGGACAATTGCCGAAAAGGTTACTCGTACAAAAGAGCTTGCGGTATGGTTAGCAAGAAAAGAGGCGTTGTCAGCTGAAGAAGTGACATTAGTAGAACGCGCTGCATCCATTGCGAAATTTGATCTTGTAACAAATATGGTGGGTGAATTTCCTGAGTTACAGGGACAAATGGGGCAGGATTATGCATTAAAGTCGAATGAACATGCTCAAGTGGCGAGAGCGATTTATGAACAATATCTACCGCGGTTTTCAAATGATATTCTCCCACAAACAGCAGTTGGCTCTATGCTATCCTTAGCAGAAAAGCTCGATACCGTATTATCTTGTTTTGCAATTGGATTAATTCCAACAGGTTCTCAAGATCCTTATGCGTTAAGAAGGCAAGCAAACGGGGTAGTCCAAATTTTATTAGAAACCAAATCAGCCCTTTCTCTTGAAATGATCATTGAGCATTGGGTGGATACATTAAATAAAAAAGGATTTATGACGGCTGGTGTCGAATCTACTAAAGAAGAAGCCATTCAATTCTTTTTAAGTCGGTTTAAGCATCTCATGATCGATTCAGGCTATCGATACGATGTTGTAGAAGCTGTATTATCGGCACCGATCGTAGATGTTTATTCCATGTTTGCTAAAGCAGAAGCCATAAATGAACAGCTTAATGAGCCTGCGTTTAAAAAAGCAGTTGAAGCGTTAAGTCGGGTCACGAATTTAGCACAAAAGGCAGAAACTGATACTACAATTGATGAATCGTTGTTTGAAAATGAATCGGAGACAAAGCTTTTAGCAGCGACGGTGGAAGTGGAGATGAGTTTAGTTGAAGCTTGGAAGCAGCATGATGCAATCGCTGCGTACAACATCTTAGAAGCGTGTCAAGATGCGATTCACTCATTTTTCGAGCAAACGATGGTTATGGTTGAAGATCCAGACGTACGAGCCAATCGCTTAGCTTTGTTAAAAAGGTTAGCGCATTCCATTCAATCCTTTGCTGATTTTCAACAAATTGTCTTTTCTTCGTAACTAGTGTTCAGGTTAGAGAGGTGAGTTCAAATCGAACTTTCAATTAGACAGCAACACATTATTGATATTGTCAAAGAAAATGGACCAATTACTGGTGAACATATAGCGGAGCGTTTGTCTTTAACAAGGGCAACACTCCGCCCTGATTTAGCCATTCTAACAATGTCTGGTTTTCTCGATGCCAGACCGCGGGTTGGTTATTTTTATACTGGAAAGACAGATTCACCTGCTCTATCGGATGAAATTCAAAAGATCAAGGTTCATCATTATCAATCAAGGCCTGTAATCGTTGAACAATCCACCTCTGTATATGAAGCCATCTGTACAATGTTTTTGGAAGACTGTGGCACGTTGTTTATTGTTGATAAACAGTCAACGCTAGTAGGAGTTGTATCTCGAAAAGATTTACTACGAGCAAGTATGGGTGGACAAGCAATTGAAACAACGCCTGTTAGTATTATTATGACGCGAATGCCTAATATTACGATGTGCGAAAAAGAAGACTCTATTATAGAAGTTGCTCATAAGCTGATTTCAAGACAGATTGACGGGTTACCGATCGTGAAAAAAGTGGATGTAGGTTCAGGATATGAAGTAGTTGGGCGTATAACAAAGACGAACATGACTTCTTTATTAGTGGATCTTGCTAAGAATGAAGGAACATAAGGAGGGCTGTTCTTAATGACGCAAACGGAACGCTTAATTGTATACATTGTATCGGATTCAGTTGGAGAAACGGCTGAGCTGGTAGTGAAAGCAGCGGTAAGCCAATTCAACGGATCAAATGTTGAAATTCGCCGTATTCCTTATGTAGAGGACAAAGGAACAATCCAAGAAGTAGTTCAAATTGCTAAAAAAGTGAAGGCGTTAATTGCCTTCACACTCGTTGTCCCAGAGATAAAAAATTACTTGCTTGAAGTTGCAAAAGAAGCCAACGTGGAGACAGTTGACATTATTGGGCCGGTACTAGGGAAAATAAATCAACTTACGAATGAGCAACCTCGCTATGAACCAGGCTTAATTTATCGTTTAGATGAAGATTATTTTAGGAAAGTCGAGGCCATTGAGTTTGCAGTTAAATATGATGACGGCCGAGATCCAAGAGGAATTATTTTAGCGGATGTTGTGCTTATTGGTGTGTCAAGAACATCAAAAACACCACTATCCCAATATTTAGCGCATAAGCGTTTGAAGGTAGCGAACGTTCCCTTAGTTCCAGAAGTTGAACCGCCTGAAGAGCTATTTAAGATCTCAAATAAAAAATGCATCGGTTTGCGTATTAGTCCAGAGAAGCTTAATAGCATTCGTACGGAGCGCTTAAAAGCTTTAGGATTAAAGTCAGAAGCAAATTACGCCAATATTAATCGCATTAAACAAGAGCTGGCGTATGCTCAAGAAGTCATGGAACGAGTGAATTGCCCTGTAATTGATGTTTCGAATAAAGCAGTGGAGGAAACAGCGAATTTAATTTCTAATATGTTCCAAAAACATTGATTGGAAACTGTTTACTGTTCAAACGCTATGTTTTGAAGTATAATTGCCAATTGGGACTCTAATTTTGCAGAATGTATGTATAAATAGGGGATAGATCAAATAAATTTAAAAAGTCAAGACTTTTTCTCGTTTTTTTGGTAATGATAGTAAAGAAGATGAAAGAGCAATGGGTTTCGACAGTTTCTTGTTTTTTTCGTCAAATAAGAAGGAGATCAAACCTTAAATGTTGAATGATACTGTATGAGTTCAACGGTGTACGTTGATGCAGATTCTTGTCCTGTAAAAGAAGAAATCATTAAACTTTGTGATCAATACAAAAAAGAATTGGTCTTTGTGTTTTCATATGCACATAATATGGTCTTGCCTGAGCATGTAAAAACCGTACAAGTTGATGTGGATAAAGAAGCAGCAGATCTGTATTTACTGCAAGCTGTTTCTCGTGGCGACGTATGTATCTCTCAAGATCACGCACTTGCTTCTTTGTTACTTATTAAAGGCGTGACTGTGCTATCGCCTCGTGGCCATGTATACATGGAAGAAGAGATGTCGAGCATGTTACAGTCTCGTTATGCAGCACAAAAGGCTAGAAGAGCGGGAAAAAAAACAAAAGGTCCGCGGAAATTTACTGCCACAGACCGAGAGCAATTTGTGCATTCACTTGAACAAGTTCTTAGCACTGGTAATTGAAGGAATAGGTGAGAGCTGTATGTCTGTGAAAATTCCTGAAGAGAAATTAGCCGAAATAAGGAACGCGAGCGATATTGTCGATGTTATCGGGGACTATGTGCAATTAAAGAAAAACGGTCGACAATATGGTGGACTATGTCCTTTCCACGATGAGAAAACTCCTTCTTTTTCTGTCTCTGAAGAAAAGCAAGTTTATCATTGCTTTGGCTGTGGTGCTGGTGGGAACGTTTTTACCTTCTTGCAGGATTTGGAGGGATGGTCTTTTGCGAAGACCGTGGCTCACTTAGCCGGAAAGGCGAAAATCTCTTTACCGCAAGTAGTTGAATCTAACGAGAATCAAGTTTATGAAGATACTTCAAAAGTTGATGCAATGAAGAAAGCTCACCAGTTAGCCGCTTCGACGTATCACAGTATTTTTATGTTCACGGAAGAAGGTTCTCCAGGGCGTGTTTACGCTCAAGAGCGTTATTTTACAGAAGCTCAAATTGAGCATTTTAAAATAGGGTATGCGCTTGACGAGTGGGAGACGTTAGCGAAGGTGCTTGAGCAAAATGAGTTTGATTTAACGATTATGGAAGAAGCTGGTCTAGTAGCAAAGCGAAAAACAAGTGGCTACTATGATTTATTCCGCAATCGTTTAATTTTTCCTATATCCGATAATAATGGTGACATTGTCGGTTTTGGAGGAAGAATTGTTGGTGAAGGCCAGCCAAAGTATTTAAATAGTCCAGAGACACCTATTTATCAAAAAGCAAAGACGCTGTTTCATATGTTTGAAGCACGGCCGATTATTCGTAAAAAAAATAAAGCCTATTTGTTTGAAGGGGCATTGGACGTAATGGCTGCCTGGAAAGCAGGAATTGAAAATGCCGTGGCGACATTGGGTACAGCTTTAAGTCAAGATCATGCAAAGCTACTTCGGCGTAACGCTGAAGACGTTATCCTTTGCTATGATGGTGATAAAGCGGGCCGTGAAGCCATTCGAAAAACCATTCCTGTGCTCGAAAATGTAGGTTGCCAGATTCAAGTCTGCTTATTGCCGGACGGTTACGACCCAGACGACTATGTAAAGGAGTTTGGCGAAGAAGCCTTGAAAGCCTATTTAGAAGAAGAGCTTTTATCCGTAATGGCTTTTAAGATGTATGACGCTAAACAAACAAAAAACCTTCAAAATGAAGGAGAACGTCTTAAGTATATTGAAGACATGCTTGAAGCTATTGCGCGATTAGAATCGATTGAGCAAGAACATTATCTAAAGCAGCTATCAAATGAATTTAATCTTTCATTCCAAGTTCTTCATCAAGAGATGATGCGCAAAGAAAGAAAGGCTACGCCGCCGCGTCAGCAACAGCAGACTGAACGGCATAAAGACACGGTTAAATCTCATCACGCATTTCAAACGTCTCGTCCAGTTGCTGCCCACATTAAAGCAGAACGAATGCTTCTCGGGTATATGCTACAAGACGAAGAAATGATTTGGAGAGTAACAGAGCGTTTGCAAGATGGCTTTAATATAGATGAACACCAAGCTCTGTATGCTTACTTAATCTCCTTTGTTTCGCAACATCCAGAAAAGGGAATAAAGGAGTTTATAGAGAGTCTAGAAGACCAAAAGCTTGCAAAACTAGCCGCTTATTTGCTTATGCAAGATGTCAAATTAGAGTGTACAGATGCTGAGTTAGACGATTATATTAAGAAAATTGAACAATACCCTAAACTATTACAAATTAAAGAAAAGCAGCAAGCGGCTCGTCTAGAGCAAGATCCAATTCTCGCTGCGCAGAAACAAATGGAGCTCATACGCAAAAAAAGAGAACTGCTAGGTAAGTAACTCGTCGTTAATTTTGGAAGGAGGGGATCGAGTGGCTGATAAACCGTTACGTCCAGTGACTGAAGGTGATCTATCCATCGATCAAGTAAAAGAACAATTAGTAGAATTAGGTAAAAAGCGTGGGACCTTAACGTATGCCGAAATTACAGAGAAAATGGCTTCGTTTGAACAGGACGCGGATCAAATGGATGAGTTTTATGAGTACCTTGGTGAGCAAGGGGTTGAACTCGTGAATGAAGCTGATGATGAAGTCCCATCTATGCAGCAAGTCGAAAAGAATGAAGAAGAATTTGACTTAAACGATTTAAGTGTCCCTCCAGGAATAAAAATAAACGATCCAGTTCGTATGTATCTTAAAGAGATTGGTCGTGTACCGCTTTTATCGGCTGAAGAAGAGATCGACTTAGCTAAACGTATTGAGCAAGGTGATGAAGAAGCAAAAAAACGTTTAGCAGAAGCAAACTTACGTCTTGTTGTATCCATTGCTAAGCGTTATGTTGGTAGAGGGATGTTGTTTCTCGATTTAATTCAAGAAGGAAACATGGGTTTAATTAAAGCCGTTGAGAAGTTTGATTACGACAAAGGATTTAAATTTAGTACGTATGCAACTTGGTGGATTCGTCAGGCAATTACCCGTGCCATTGCTGACCAAGCGAGAACAATTCGTATCCCTGTTCATATGGTAGAAACCATCAATAAACTCATTCGTGTTCAACGTCAACTTTTACAAGACTTTGGGCGTGAACCAACACCTGAAGAAGTTGGAAAAGAGATGGAGCTAACGCCAGATAAAGTGCGCGAAATCTTAAAGATTGCACAAGAGCCAGTTTCTTTAGAAACACCAATTGGTGAAGAAGACGATTCTCATTTAGGTGACTTTATTGAAGACCAAGAAGCTCTTGCACCTTCAGATGCTGCTGCCTATGAGTTGTTAAAAGAACAGCTAGAAGATGTGTTAGACACATTAACTGATCGAGAAGAAAATGTTCTCAGACTTCGTTTTGGACTTGACGATGGCCGAACGCGTACGCTTGAAGAAGTGGGTAAAGTGTTCGGTGTTACTCGCGAGCGTATCAGACAAATTGAAGCAAAAGCATTGCGCAAATTACGTCACCCAAGCAGAAGCAAACGATTAAAAGACTTTCTCGATTAATGAAGTGCACACGGATTCAGCATAGACTGATTTCGTGTGCCTTCCTTGTTTCTATTTTACTTCTTCTTAAAACGGAATGCAAATTGTTGTTGTGAATTTTCTTATAAATCAATTTGAATTTTTTGTGCTATTTTAGGGAAAAGTAAATTGAAGCCTTTTCATAATGGGCAATTTGAAGTAAACTATAGTAGATTCGTGCTTTTTTATACATATCTAATGGTTAGTTCTAACGAGAAAGGAGAGCACCTATATGAAGGGACGTCCGTTAATTCCGTTTGCTTTTATAGCATTATTGGGAATTGTACTTATCGTTGCAATGTCTGCAATTGGTGTTGATCAACGTGCTAGCATGGATGAAGAAGAAGAAGAGCCTGTTGACATTGGAGATCCCGTTGAATATGGACAAGGTATTGTTGAAAGTTCATGTATAACGTGTCATGCAAATGATTTAGGTGGTACTGCTAGTGCGCCAGCGATTAACAATTTAGAGGGACAGTTGTCTCACGATGAAATCGTTGACATTGTAACAAACGGTCAAGGAAATATGCCGGCTTTCGGTGGTCAGTTACAGCCTGAAGAAATTGATGCGGTAGCCGAATATTTATTGTCGATGTCGGAGTAGGAGAGCGGGGGGATAACCCTGCTTTTTTCTTTTGGAAGGAGAAACAACAAATGAACACAAGTCAACTTTCACATAGACTAGAACGTGTAGCGTCTTATGCAGCTGGTTTTAATGTACTAGCGGATATTGGTTCCGACCATGCTTATTTGCCTTGCTATCTCTGTTTAAATGACTACTCTTTAAAGGCAATTGCAGGGGAAATTAATGAGGGTCCGTATCAATCGGCATGGAAGCAAGTGAGATTGTCTCAATTAGAGCATCAGATTGATGTGCGAAAAGGCAGTGGTTTAAATGTGTTGCATCAAGGTGAGGAAGTTGATGTTATTACGGTCGCAGGAATGGGTGGACCTCTGATTGCATCAATTTTAGATGAGGGAAAAGACAAGCTAATCAAAGTGAAGCGGTTGGTACTTCAGCCTAATGTGGCTTCTCACGCGGTACGGAAGTGGTTAATGGATCACCAATATCGAATTGTAGCAGAAGACATTCTCGAAGAAGATGAAAAGATCTATGAAATTATTGTAGCTGAACCCTCTGTAGCTACCGTTTCTTATACAGAGACAGAGCTGTGGCTTGGTCCGCTATTAAAGCAGCATCAGACGTCTGTTTTTAAGAAAAAGTGGGAACACGAAAAAACAAGCTGGAAACGTGTGTTAGAACAACTACAATTGGGTAATAAATCGATAGAGCTTGAACAGAAACAAGCTGACTTAAACCGAAAAATTGCAATGGTTGAGGAGGCCTTATTATGACAAAAGGTGTTACAGCCCAAAACGTCATTAAAGAGTTTGAACAATTTTCCCCACGAAAATATGCGGTTGAAGGAGATCGTAATGGTCTTATGGTCGGAACGCTAAACAAACCTATCCATACCGTTATGATTGCTTTAGATGTTCTAGAAGAGACAATGGATGAAGCCATTGATAAAAACGTTGATCTTATTATTGCGCATCATCCATTATTGTTTAGACCTCTTAAGCAAATTAATTTAGATACAGCAATGGGAAGAATTGTGGCAAAGGCGATTAAGCATGAAATCACCATATATGCCGCACACACCAACTTGGATGTTACAGAGGGTGGAGTCAACGATTTATTAGCGGAAAAACTAATGATTCAATCCCCTGATGTGCTCGTGCCAACGTATAAAGAGAACTTGTTAAAGTTTGTTGGGTTTGTTCCTCGTGAACACGCAGAGGTTATCCGACAAGCATTAGGTGAAGCAGGGGCAGGTTTTATTGGAGAGTATAGTCACTGTGCTTTTTCCGTCGTAGGTGAAGGAACGTTTCGGCCGACTGGTGAGGCAAATCCCCATATAGGTGAGTTGAATAAACAGGAAGTGGTGGAAGAGGAACGGATTGAAACCATTGTGCCAAAAACCCACTTACAGTCGGTCCTTAATGCGTTCTTCGCTGCGCACCCGTATGAAGAACCGGCTTACGATCTTATTCCATTAGAGAGTCCTTCGCTTGTCCGTGGACTTGGGCGAATTGGCAAACTAGAACAGCCGCAGTCATTGCGTGATTATGTGAAGGTAGTAAAACTAGCACTTGGTTTGGAAGGTGTTCGTGTAGTTGGTAACTTAGATAGGAAGATAAAAAAAGTTGCTGTTCTTGGTGGTGACGGTAACAAGTATGTGAATCAAGCGCTGCGTAAAGGCGCGGATGTTTTAGTAACTGGAGATCTTTACTATCATGTAGCGCAAGATGCAAAAATGGACGGGCTAACCATTATTGACGCTGGGCATCATATTGAATCAATTATGAAAGCAGGCGTTGCAAAGGAATTGAACAAGCGAATGAAAGATATGGGTTATTCGATTACCGTTTTTCCTTCATCCGATAGCACGGACCCCTTTCAATTTATGTAAACAAACGAACCCCTCTTGCAACTTGCAAGAGGGGTTGTGTTATTACTTTTTAACACGAACTTTTGGTAAGATTTTTTCAATCGGAACCTTCTTCGTTGTATCCCACGTCGATTCTTCATTTGGATCATAGTTTTCAATAAACGTAATGACTTCCTTAGTAATTGGTGTCGGAGTCGAAGCACCCGAAGTGACACCAACTTTTGTTGCATCTTTAATCCAATCTAATTCTAGCTGAGATAGATCACCGATCCGATAGGCTGGTGTACCAGCAATTTGTTGTGATACTTGAGCTAAACGATTTGAATTGTTACTTTTTGGATCACCAACAACAATCACAACATCGCACTGAGAAGCTTGTTCTGCGACTGCCTCTTGACGAACTTGAGTGGCTAAACAAATCTCGTTATGAACTTCGGCCTTTGGATAAAGCACCATCGCACGCTTCATGATATCAGATACGTCCCACTGACTCATCGTTGTTTGGTTTGTAATAATAATATCACGGTCATCCAACGTTAATGACTCAAGATCCTCCATCGTTTCAACTAAGTGTACAGCGCCAGGAGCAACACCAATTGCTCCTTCCGGCTCAGGGTGCCCTTGCTTCCCTATATAAATAAATTGGTGTCCTTCCGCTGCTTTATCACGAATTAAATCATGAGTGCGTGTAACATCAGGACAAGTAGCGTCGATACAAGTTAACCCTTTTTCTTTTGCTAAACGACGAACTTCTGGAGAAACGCCGTGTGCAGTGAAAATAACGGTCCCGTGTGTTACTTCCTTAAGAATCTCAAGACGATTTGGGCCGTCAAGAGAAATGATGCCATCCTCTTCAAACGCATCTGTAACATGTTGATTGTGAACAATCTGCCCTAGTATATAAAGAGGTCTTGGCAAGTCCAAATTTTGTGCAGCTTGACGTGCCATAACCATCGCGTCAACAACGCCATAACAATAGCCTCTTGGTGAAATTTTTAATACGTCCATAAAAATTAATGGCCTCCTATTAAAAACAGGCCTTCGTTTAGTGAAAGCCGTGTTTTGAATTCATCTTCTATTGTAAAGGAGTTCTGCGCAGGTGACAATCAAGACGCGTTATTAATTTGCTTCTTCTAATAAATTTGTGTCAATAAATTCATATGCCTGCTCTTCGGAGTACTCTTGAACAACAGCCAACTCGCTTGCAACCATTTGCCTCGCTTTTTGAAGATGGTGTCGATCTTGAATATGAAGACCGTTGGATCGTTCAGTTTGCTTCTTTGATAAAGAAGAAACGAGGTGAGCGGCATCAATAATACTTCCTGTCTTAAGCAAATTCTCAGTATCTCTAGAAAATTGACTGGAAGATAAAGGTGTCTCAGGCCCCGTTTTTAATGCATCCGCTACTTGATTGACTTCAGAGGAGGAGATGACCTTTCTAAGCCCGGATTGATCTATGCGAGATTCTTGAAGCATGAGGGTAACGTCAACAAGTGGGAAATGCAGAATATAGTATGATTGTGTTTCTCCTAGAACATTCTTTTCTTCAATATCTTGGATCTTTCCGGCCCCATGATAAGGGTAAACAACGTTGTCTCCGACTTTAAACATGGACATTCCTCCAATCGATTTATACAGTACATTGTAACACATTTGAAGGCAAATATCAAATTATACTATCGTTATAGGAGGCTTGTCAACAACTAAAAACCGATTTATATATAAAGTTTTGGAAGGGATGCTCCCTGTGTTTCCGGTCTTTGTCGGCGCGCTGGTCTCGGCGTGATAGCGGCAGGTGATGCACTAGGTTGAGATTCATGTGTAGCGACAGGCTCCGGAACATGTTGAACTGGTGCAGACGCCACTTCAAGTGGTGCAGCAGAAGTTTCATTAGTAGGGGTTTGTCGCATAGTACGCATCATTCTCCATAGAGTCGGTACATTTTTAATAAAAGGACCGTATTGCTGAACCATTGGTGCAACTTGTTGAGTAATGCCCATTACTCGTTGTGTATTTTCAAGAATTGTCGCGAAATTAAAACCTCCAGAGGCGGCGGATGTTCCTAAACTAGTTAAGCGTCCTCCGCCTAGTAAACGAGCTAAGATACCGCCTCCTCGTGTTGCTCCTGCCATATGCTGCATGGGAGCTGAAGCCATGGAAGCAGTAGGCTGCATAAAACCGGAAGCGGTTCCTAATAACCGACTTGAGCCGCTCGATAAAGGTTGCATCGGAATAGAACTAGCGGGTGGTCCGTAATAAGGCTGCATAACATTCGCTCCTAATAAAATCTAATAATAATAGCCTATGCAAAGATAGGTAATCCGTGCACATTTAAACCTTGGAGTTAATGTGAAATTATGATAAAATGAACTATTGCACGAAGGAACTGGAAAAGAGGAAATGAATATGAATGCAGAAAATTTTTCACGTCTCGGAATAACGAATAAATTACAACAAGCACTTGTTGATGCCAACATATCAAAACCAACGGAAATACAAGAACGGTTAATTCCGGCAATCTTAAACAAAAAAGATGTTATTGGCCAATCACAAACAGGTACAGGAAAAACGTTTGCTTTTTTGTTACCACTTATTGAACAAATAACGGTAACGGAAGCGCATGTACAAGCTATTGTGACAGCACCAACAAGAGAACTAGCGAACCAGCTTTATAATGAAGTAATGAAGCTAATAAAGCCTTTTGAAGGGGAGATCCAAGCGCAGTTGTATGTAGGTGGTACAGATCGTCAAAAGCAGATGGATCGTTTGCAGTCAAAACAACCACATCTTGTTGTCGGAACACCAGGGAGAATTAATGATTTAATACAGCAAAATGCGCTACTAGCACATACTGCCACCACTCTTGTTGTAGATGAAGCAGATCAAATGCTTGATATGGGGTTTATTGAGGATGTAGATAAAGTAGCTGGTAAAATGGCAGAAGAGCTACAAATGCTCGTTTTTTCAGCAACAATTCCTGAGAAACTACAGCCATTTTTACGAAAATATATGTCTCAACCACGTCACGTTCATGTACAGCCTGAGGTATTAGCCGCAAAAGCAGTAAAGCATCAGCTTGTTCCAGTGCGACATAAAGATAAAATGACTGTTCTTAAAGATGTTGTCAAGCACATTAATCCATATTTAGCGATTATTTTTGTGAATACAAAAGAGCAAGCAGATATTGTAGCGGATGAATTAGCGAAAGAATCTTTAAATGTTGAACGTTTGCATGGAGGTCTTGCATCAAGAGAACGACGTAAGGTAATGAAAAAGGTTGATGATGCAAGTGTTCAATTCCTCGTAGCGTCCGATTTAGCTGCTCGTGGAATGGATATCAAAGGTGTCACGCATGTCATTAACTACGAATTTCCGGCTGATTTAGACTTTTACGTTCATCGTGTTGGGCGTACAGCTAGAGCTGGTGCAGATGGTATAGCATTATCGCTGTTTGAGAAAACCGATGAATATGCGTGTGGTAAGCTATCGAGCAAAGGCATTACATTTACATTTGTTGAGTTTAAAGACGGAGAATGGCAACAAGTAAAAGGGCCTATTGGTAGCGGAGGCTTTTCACAAAAGAAACCCCAGTCTGGTGAAAAGAAAAAAGCAGATACAACAGCGGCAAAGCCACAAGAGCGAACAGGTGGAAAAGCTAAAGCAAAACCAAAGAAGGTCAAGCCTGCTTATAAAAGAAAAGCACGCGTTGCACAAGAGAAACGCAATAAACGAGATAACAAATTACGTTCCCGTAAAAGTAAGTAAAGGAGAGTTTGAACAATGTCTTTGTTAATTGGATCACATGTATCAATGAGTGGAAAAAAGATGTTGCTTCAATCAAGTGAAGAAGCAGCAGCTTATGGTGCAAATACGTTCATGATTTATACGGGTGCGCCTCAAAACACAAGGCGCAAAGCAATTGAAGACTTAAATATTGATGCAGGGACACAACATATGCAGGAACATGGGATTCGTGACATTGTTGTTCATGCCCCTTACATCATTAATATTGCCAATACCCAAAAGCCAGAGACCTTTCAGTTAGGTGTTGATTTTCTTCGATCTGAAATAGAGCGAACAGAAGCTCTAGGTGCAAAGCAAATTGTTCTTCATCCAGGAGCCCATGTAGGGGCAGGTCCTGAAGCAGGTATTGCGAAAATTATTGAAGGATTAAATGAAGTACTAACCGAAAAGAGAGATGTGCAAATTGCGCTAGAAACGATGGCTGGTAAAGGATCTGAATGTGGTCGTTCATTTGAAGAACTTGCCAAAATTATTGATGGTGTTACGCATAATGAACGTCTCTCTGTATGTTTTGATACGTGTCATACCCATGACGCTGGCTACGATATTGTAAATGATTTTGATGGAGTGCTCGAATCATTTGACAATATTATAGGCGCTGATCGAATAAAAGTTGTTCATGTTAATGATTCAAAAAACGAGAGACATGCTCAAAAAGACCGTCACGAAAACATTGGCCATGGATTTATTGGTCTAAAAGCTTTAGATTATATCGTTCATCACGATCAATTTAAACACGTGCCAAAAATCTTGGAAACGCCATTTATTGGGGCGGATAAAAAGGATCGTAAACCTCCATATAAACATGAAATTGCGTTACTCCGAAGAGAACGTACGGAGCCTATTGAAAAATAATTAAAAAGAGCACCACTAGTTTTTAAAAACTAGGGTGCTCTTTTTAGTATCTAATGGTAAAATAATGGCAAGATCAACTTTTTATAACATATGATTATATTTTTGAAACAATTGTGACACAGTGGACGAAACATAGGAATCGGTTTCGTTCGTCAATTGATTAATAATGGCTTCCACTTGTTTCTTATTGCCAACGTTTATAGTTTGTTGCCTAAGTATGCGTAAAACACTATCTGCTTGTTGGCTTGTTAATGGGTAACCTTGCTTCTCAGCTAGCTGAAGAAATTCCTCTTTACTAATTGAATTAATCTTTTGATTGATGAGCTGTTGCATGATGAAATTCATGTTGGCACCGCTCCTTAAATAGAAAGTCACTGTTACTATATGATTTAAAAGAAAAAACAGAACAAAAAAAGGAAATAGTGCGCCTTTTCACGAATAAGAGTAAATTATACGGAGATTCGGAAAAAAGTATGATGAGTTGTTATTCTGATTAATGACAAGGGGGGGCGTGAGTATTATGATTCAAAATTTTTTATTAAAAAATGCCCCTAATAGGAGTACTGATATGTTGCACAAAGAGATAAACGGAAAGCATGAGTATCATAACCAAACAATGTTTACACTTATTCAAGAGTTAAACTTACCGTATCTAAAAGTGGATCAAGCTTTAAATGTACTTTCTTGGAATGAAATGTTTAGCTATTTAACAGATATAAAAACAGATGAACTTCAACACTCCACAATTAGTGAACTCGCCATTACACATAACATTGCAGAATTTTTTCTAGACCAAATGGCACTTAGTTCAAAGTATGTACAGATCACGAAGAGTATCTATGAAAATGGTGGAAATGTACTAAATGTTACATTCATTCCAGAAGTTGAAGATGATCAAGTCTATTATTTTATTATGCTTGAAGATTTATCACTACAAACAAAATACGAGGAACTACTGACGTTTCAACATCAAATGCAAGCTGTTTCTCACATTGCCGCTGGCGTTGCTCACGAATTAAGAAATCCTCTTTCCGTTATAAAAGGGTTTTTGCAGCTATCGCATTTAACCTGTGATTTCCAAAAATATTATAATACGATCATTTCAGAGCTAAATCGAATGAATATTATTATTGAAGATTTTTTATCTGTATCTCGAAAGAAAACAAATCGCAAATGGCAATCTCCCTCTAGTTTAATCGAATCTCTAGTTGAATTAATGAAAGCGGAATGTTTATTGCATAGCGTTGAATTACAAGTGGATTTTGATAAATCTTTTTCAATATGTCATATAAATGAATCAATGTTTAAGCAAGTCATGCTAAATTTACTTCGCAATGCGATTGAAGCATTTGATGAAGGAGCGTCTTACAAGTATTTAAAGGTTTCAAGTAAAGAAATAGGTGAATATGTACATATTGAACTCATCGACAATGGAAAAGGAATGCCTAAAGATGTACTTGAACAGTTAGGAAAACCATTCTTCACTACAAAAGAAAAAGGTACAGGAGTGGGTATTCCGCTATGCAAGAAAATTGTTGAGGATCACGGTGGGCAATTTCAGATCTTAAGCGAACGAGACGTTGGTACGAAAGTCATTCTTACATTTCCGCTGCTCGTGTAGTGTGACGAAACGGATTCATTTCTTTTTAGCCTTTTAGAAGGCTTTTTATTTTCAGTTTGAGTAATGGAAGATGTTAGTTGTTGACGGATGTAAGAAGATCGTCTATCCTACTTTGGAGCTGAAGGAGGAGGACGTTCGTATGAAACGTAATCAAAAAAAGCTTATTTTATTAAGTGTACTAGGTTTACTTATTGGCCTATTTTTATATGCAAACAGGTTAACTGGCGGTCAAATGCACGCACATGCAGAGAAGCTTGAACGAGACGCCTATTTAGCCGAATATCAGAAAATCGAGGAAGCAACGGCTTTCTTTAAAAACGACGGGCTAGACGCATCTTTTAATGTGGAAGGCAATGGCGATACATGGAAAAAAGCAAAGCAAGTTAGTGAAGCCTTGTATCAAGATAGTGATGGTCACTTTGAACAATCATGGGGTCTGTACTTAGGATTAGTTGCAGATCAAAAAGATGTAGATCCGTTTCTAGTATATGAGCTACTTAAGGTAGAAAGTGGTGCGACTTTTGATGAACATGCTATTGGACCAGAAACGAAGTATGGACATGCTTATGGAATGGCGCAATTTATGACGAACACCGCTCCGTGGATTGCGGATATGGCGGAGCTTGAGTATAAAAAGGATTATTTATTTAATCCTTACTACGCGATTCACTTATCTGTCCAATATTTACAGTTTTTACACGATCAATACGACGATTGGGATAAGGCACTCACAGCTTATCACAGAGGAATGGGCGGTTTGCAGTCGTACCTTGCGGAAAATGGCCATGCAAAAAGTGACTATGCAGTGACGATTCAAAAGCAAGCAAAAAATCATGATTCCTTATAAAAAACGGCGCTTTTCGCAGCCGTTTTTCTTTTATTTACTAATAAGCAAATCATGGCTGGACAAAATAAAAAAAAAGAGTATAATAGACTGGAGATAAATCGGAATCATTCTGAAATAAGGGGGATGGAAATGATTCGCGAAAATTACGTAACGTTAGATCATATTACGTTCGCATATGGACGTCGTCCTGTATTAAGCGATGTATCACTAACAATCAGACAAGGTGATTTTTTAGGGTTAGTTGGTCCAAACGGCTCTGGGAAATCAACATTAATAAAAATGATGCTCGGTCTATTACAACCAAACGATGGAACAGTAAAAGTATTTGATGAACCGATTGATTCGTTTCAACAATGGGATCGGATTGGGTACGTTTCTCAAAAAGCAAACAGTTTTAGTAGTGGCTTTCCAGCAACTGTGTATGAAGTTGTATCAATGGGTCTGTTCGGTAAAATTGGTTTGTTTCGCTTTATGAAGAAGAAGCATAAAGAGATGGTGTACCGCGCTATTGAGCAAGTGGATATGATGGATTATTTAGATGAAAACATTGGTGAATTGTCCGGTGGTCAACAGCAACGAGTCTTTATTGCACGGGCACTCGTCAGTGATCCTGATTTGTTAATTTTAGACGAGCCAACAGTGGGAATTGATGCAAAGAGTGTTGCTTCTTTTTACGAATTACTTCACACATTAAATCGGGATTTAGGCAAAACGCTTTTATTAATTTCACATGATATTGGAGCAATGACCGATCACGTAAACAAAGTGGCTTGTTTAAACCGGACCATTCACTTTCATGGAAAGACAGAGGAGTTTGCAGCGAAAAAAAATAAATTGGATTTTTATGGACATGATGTTCATTTGCTAACTCACAGTCATGAAGGAGTGCACCATGCTTAATGCGTTTTTAACTTATGACTTTTTACAATATGCTCTATTCACTGGCGTAATGATCGGTTTACTTGCTCCTTTACTAGGAGTCTTTTTAGTTGTTAGGCGAATGTCTTTAATTGCAGACGCTCTTTCACATATTACGCTATCTGGAATTGCATTTAGTTTATTACTCGGCAGCTACATTCCTTTTATGCAGGGGGTTAACCCGCTTTATATGGGTATGGCTTTCTCCGTAAGCGGCTCTTTATTTATGGAAAAGCTCCGTCAAGTGTATATTCACTACAAGGAAATTGCGATACCGATAATTATGTCAGCGGGAATCGGGTTAGGTGTCGTTTTTATTTCAATGGCAAATGGTTTTAATACCGACTTATTAAATTATTTATTTGGCTCAGTCATTGCTGTGAACCGAAGTGATTTTATTACAATCACTGTTATTACAGTCGTTGTGTTATTTATATTAGTCATTTTTTATAAAGAATTGTTTTTCTTATCTTTTGATGAGGAGCAAGCAAAGGTATCTGGCATTAATCGCCGTCTCGTTCATTTAATTTTCATGGTAATGGTTGCACTTGTTATTGCCGCGTCTATGAGAGTAGTAGGCATCTTGCTTGTCTCGGCGTTAATGACACTGCCAGTCGCAAGTGCTATGCGCTTCGCTAAAGGATTTAAGCAATTGTTTTTGTACGCGGTGATATTTGGTGAAATTGCTGTCATCGGTGGACTAATGCTCGCGTTTCAATTAAACTTAGCTCCAGGTGGCGTTATTGTGCTGCTTGCAGTTCTTATTTTGCTGCTGTCGATTTTATTTGGTCGAAATCGTAAAACGTTAGGGCGATTTCCACTTAAAAAAAGATCACGTTCTACTAGCCAATCGAGCTAAAATTCGGTACACTGGTAAGCAGAAGTCAAAGAAGAGGGTTGATTGAATGGATGTTTCCCATGCACTTAATCGCTTAAAAGAACAAGGATACAAATATACAGGTAAACGAGAGGATATGCTTCGCTTGTTTGCGGAGGATTCTAGGTATATGACAGCTAAAGACGTACTCGAAAACATGCAGGATCAGTATCCGTCTTTAAGTTTTGATACCATCTATAGAAACCTATCGTTGTTTGCAGATCTTGAATTGTTAGAAACAACAGAGCTAGATGGCGAAAAGCGGTTCCGTTTTAGTTGTCGAACGTCTGAGCACCATCACCATTTAATTTGTTTAGATTGTGGAAAAACAGAGCATTTTCATAATTGCCCTATGGATGAAGAATTGTTTAAACGATTTCCTGATTTTCAAGTAACTGGACATAAATTTGAAATTTATGGAATGTGCCAAGCGTGTCGACAATAAAACAAAAACAGAGGTGACTTCGTCATCTCTGTTTTTTTATTCCCATCATTTAAACGTTATGAATTGCTGTGAAAGAGAGAACCCTACTGATAAGGAGGGGATACCATGACACCAATTGTAATGTGTAATGTATCAAACTGTCGCCATTGGAAAGATGAAAATCGTTGTGGGGCAGAGAAGATCCTAGTTCAAACCGACAAACTAGAATCAACGTTTACAATGGAAGCGAGTAAAGAATTTGTTCTGGATCAGCTTGGAAAAGTGCGAAAAAGCGAAGAGACGTGTTGTCACACGTTTGAGCCAAAATAAAGAGCAAAGAGGCTTCAGGTCCTACCTAAAGCCTCTTTGCTTTTAACCATTCCTCAACCCAACTTTCGGCTTCTTGCCAGTTTGAAACACGGATCACGCCATCGGGGATCGGTAATCGATTATAGGGTGTGTCGAATAAAATTACGGGAATGCCACATTCTTCAGCAATCATGACAGCATTATCATGTTTATCTTCAAAAAACAGCTCAATGCCTTGTTCTTTGACTGCAGCAAGCTTATTGTGGTGACCAATTAATTCTACGTGTTGATAGGGGATATCGTGTTGTTTTAACCAATCAACAGTAATCGCCTCGTATTGTTTTTTTCGTGCTGTAATAAAGACTAATTCATGATCAACATGCCAACGCTTTAAAATTTGGTCAACTTGCTTGATTAACGGTGCATTACGATAAATAGTTGGCTCATTTGCGAGCATCCAGTCCCAAAACTCGTTTTCATCAATCTTTAATAACTTTGAAAGATCATAATCAGAAATATCATCTAATGTAAAATTTTTATGGAAGTCTTGGTTAATATATGGAATAAAAGTAGCGGGATCTGTAATGGTTCCGTCAATATCAAACCCTAAACGTCTTTGCATGGTATACACCTCAATATAAATTATAAGAATGATTGCTTCTAAAACGAGAAATACTACTCGTATGGAAGGGGATGTCATATGAGTGATCAAAAGAAAGAAAACAAACAACCGTTAACATTAGTGGATAAAGATGATCCTTCATTAACCTTCTTAAATACACATGTTGAAGGCCATGATGGGGAAAAAGGATCTGAATACCTCTATGATGCAAAAGACAATCAGAACTTTGATGAAGAGTATGCATCTGAATTTGCAGCTGACTCAATAGAGGATAGCCAAGATGACTTTGAGAATAGTTCTGGAAAAGGTATTGGAACAATGGGCATTGTTTTTGCCATCACGTCTTTATTCTTAGTTCCACTTCTTTTAGGCCCAATAGGGATTATATCAGGCATTATTGCGATTGTAAAAGGGCGCAAGACATTAGGGATTTGGGCGATTGCCATAGGCGCTATATCCGTTCTTTCGACCCTGATCTTTACACCGCTCTTATAAAAGATAAAACCGACTCTTGATGAGAGTCGGTTTTTTAAATTAATTCGGCTGCGCCTCACGTTGTTTTGCATAGTGTTCTTCAGCTAATTTATCAATTTCTTTCTTTAATTCCTCAACCATTGTTTCTTCAGGTACCTTACGAACAATTTCACCTTTCATAAACAGTAAGCCTTCGCCTCTGGCACCTGCAATACCGATGTCGGCTTCTCTAGCTTCGCCAGGTCCATTAACTGCGCATCCAAGTACGGCAACTTTAATTGGCGCTTTAATGCTTGAAATGTATTCTTCAACTTCATTTGCAATACTAATCAGATCGATCTCAATTCGCCCACATGTAGGACATGAGATTAATGTAGCAGCATTAGCAGCTAACCCGAAAGATTTAAGTAATTCGCGAGCAACTTTTACTTCTTCAACAGGATCTGCTGACAGTGAAATACGTAATGTGTTACCGATACCCATGTTTAAAAGAACGCCAATTCCTGCTGCACTCTTAACCGTACCAGCAAAAAGTGTACCAGACTCTGTTATACCTAAGTGAAGCGGATAGTCAAATGCTTGACTTGCTTTATCGTAGGCTTCAACAGCCAGGTGAACATCGGATGCTTTCATGGAAACGATGATGTCGTGAAAGTCAAGGTCTTCTAGAATTTTAATATGGTGAAGAGCGCTTTCGACCATTGCATCTGCAGTTGGATAGCCATATTTTTCTAGTAAGTGTCTTTCGAGTGAACCTGCATTAACACCAATTCGAATCGGAATTCCTTTTTCTTTTGCTGCTTTTACAACAGCTTCCACATTCTCACGTTTACCAATATTACCTGGGTTGATGCGAATTTTATCCGCACCGCCTTCAATAGCTTTTAAAGCAAATTTATAATTGAAGTGGATGTCTACAACTAAAGGAATGTTAATCCGTTTTTTAATTTCCGCAATGGCTTCAGCAGCACGCATGTCAGGGCAAGCAACCCGAACAACTTGACAACCTGCTTCTTCTAATCGTTCAATTTCCGCAACGGTGGCATCAACATCATGGGTCTTTGTTGTTGTCATACTTTGAATGATTACTTCATCATTACCGCCAATTGTTAAATTTCCCACTTTAACGGGACGAGTATGTTTTCGATGAACTCTTTCGGTCATAGACCATATCGCTCCTTTGAGGGGCTCTTTGCCCGTCTTTTTCTCCAGTCAATGGAGACTCATGCTTATTTTATCAATCACTTGTGCGTTCTGGCAAGGAAATTCACTTACGGATTCTGATAAAGCGGAAAGCGATACGTCTTTCCAATTTGAATGGCGTTTGGGTTCGTTCCATCATTTAATGAGCTGAAATCAGCCAAAATGTCTTCAATCGAATGATTGACTTGGCCGTCATGCAAATGTTCAACGATGGATAAAACCGTTTGGCCGCTTTCAATAATGACTTCTTGATAAGGAAGGGGAGGCGGGTCTTCTTGTCCACTCTTCGTACTTGCTTCATCGTTAGTTGGAAGCTGTGCTGATAAAGTTGAGCCTGTTAAATCGTTTTGAATACCTAGAATAACGATAATGGCAATGGCAATGTACAAAAGGCGTTTCACCAGTCACACTCCTTCTTTTAAAGTATAGCCTTTTTGTATGGGAGAACCTCATTTTAAGTATTCAAGATAAAAATGCTATATTCCTGCTTCACGACATTCACGTAAGTTTGCTTAATTTATACATATTTAAGCGGAATCATACACAGGATTAAACAACAAACTAGGTCTTTTGTCGCTTTTCTAATAAAAGGGAAACAGGTAACGTTTTAAGTAGGAACGTTAGGAAGGTGGAATGTTATTTGAAGCCATTTTTAAAAGTATTCAGTATATTACTGACACTAGCTTTGCTCGTGTATCCATTTGGAAATGTGGCCGAGGCAGATGCTGTACCTGGAGATGTCTTTGTTACATTAGGACAAGATTTGAGTGAGTCCCAAAAAAATGAAATGTTGGAAAGAATGGAAGTGAGTTCAGATGTTCCAACGCTTTATGTCACAAATGAGGAAGAGCATAAATACTTAGGTGATTACATTAGTGCGCAAACAATTGGAAGTAAAGCCTTTTCGTCTTCAAAAATAACGTTAAGTGAACCGGATACTGGTATTCACGTAACCTCTGATCGAATTACATGGGTGACAAATGAAATGTATGCAAACGCGCTTATTACAGCGGGGATAAAAGACGCAGAGGTTTATGTGACGGCTCCATTTAATGTTTCGGGAACAGCTGCTTTGACAGGCTTAATTAAAGCCTATGAGTCCGCCACGGATCAAGTCATTCCAGAAGAACAGAAGAATGTTGCAAACGAAGAAATGGTTCGTACAGCAGAACTTGGAGATGCGATTGGTGAAGAAGAAGCTACTGAGCTTATTACATTAGTTAAAGAAAAGATTGCCACAACGTCAATTGAATCTGAAGAAGAGATGCGTACGATTATTATTCAGTTAGCAGAAGAAATCAATGTAACGTTAACCGATTCCCAAGTAAATGAACTGTCAGCATTGTTTATGAAAATGAAAGACTTAAACATTGATTGGGATACCGTTTCGAACCAGCTTGATAAAGTACGTGACAATTTAAGTGGTTTTTTAGAAAGTGAAGAAGCCCGCTCGTTTTTTGATCGAATGATTGAGGGTTTCAAAAGCTTTTTCAATTCCATTCGCAGCTTTTTTAGTTCATAATAGGGGGGAAGCCCCCTATTTTTTATTTTTTGAAACGTTTTAGAGTGAAGATACGTAATAAGGGGAGAGTAGTAGTAAATTTCTATGAATGGAGGTTACTGACTTGATTGACTGGTTAGATTCAGCAACGGTTGGATTCCTAGTTGTTACCCTTGGAACACTATTTTTAATTGGAGAATTACTTGTCCGAGCAAAGGGATTATTTGGGCTACTTGGTCTTGGGTTAATTAGCGTGTACTTCTTGCACCACTTAAATGGTGATGCAAGCACTTGGGTTATTATTTTTTACCTGATTGGCCTTGCACTCATTATTTTTGATGGAAATGTCACGTCTGATGGAACGATTGCCGCAATTGGAATTCTATTTATGATTGTTGGTCTGGCAACGCCTGCACCAGATCTTGTTTATAGTATTTTAGTCGGTATGGGGACTGTTATTGGCGCTGTTGCTTCTTTGCTTTTCTTGAAAATTTTTCCACATCGAAATATGTGGTCAAAAATGACACTTAAAGAATCTCTTTCATCAGAAGCTGGATACAATTCCATTAATGAAAGTTACAAAGGTTTAGTCGGGAAAAAAGGGAAAGCGTTAACAGCTTTTCGACCAACAGGAACAGTGGAAATAGACGGTGAACCTTATAGTGCTACAAGTGGAAGTACATGGATTGAAGCAGGGACAGAGGTCGACGTGATTTCTGTCGACGGGACAAGGATTTTAATAAGGCGTTCTGAAAATGAACAACAAAAAGAAGAGACTCCAGAAGAAAATAGCTAAAACCAGCTTGTTTACACAAGCTGGTTTTTTGTATGGATAGGAATAGCTAGGTATTAAATCCTATCTTGGAGGAAACGACTGATGAGTAGGCTTACAATTTATTTGTTTTGTAAAAAAAGTGTAAAGATATTTAAAAGCTTATTTACAAATTCTTTATGATCGTTTAATAATAGATGCGGAACATCATTGTTGAGGTTTGTCGAAAACCTAAAAATGAGTTTTTTATGAAGGGATGAGATGAGTGAGTGAGTTTCAAGTATTGCTGTTTACGTTCCTAGGGGGGATCGGAATCTTCCTATTTTCCGTAAAGTATATGGGAGATGGGTTGCAAAAAACAGCAGGAGACGGATTAAGAGGGTTATTAGATAAATACACAACCAATCCTTTTATGGGTCTACTTTCAGGTATTGTTGTAACCATATTGCTTCAGAGCAGTACAGCGACAACGGTTTTAACAATTGGGCTTGTAAATGCCGGATTTATGACGTTGCGTCAAGCAATTGGTGTTATTATGGGTGCAAATATTGGTACGACAACAACGGCGTTTATTATCGGTTTGCCTATTAAAGAGTATGCATTACCGATTATGGCAATTGGTGCATTCTTGCTTTTCTTTTTCAAGAAGAAAAGAATTACCGCTATCGGCCAAGTTATCTTTGGTTTCGGAGGGTTGTTCTACGGTTTAAATTTAATGGGACAAAGTCTACGCCCGTTAGCTGGGTGGGAGCCGTTTGTTGAATTTACGGCACGTATGAGTGATAATCCGCTACTTGGAGTTGTCGTTGGTGTCATTCTTGCAGTTGCTTTACAAAGCTCAACTGCAGCAATAGGACTCGTCCAGCAATTATATGAACAAGGTGCCATGGATTTAGCCGCGGCTTTACCTGTTTTAATTGGGGATAATATTGGAACGACCTTAACGGCTGTTTTAGTTGCCATTGGTGCAACGGTTTCGGCTCGACGCGCTGCGTTAACTCATGTTGTCTTTAACTTAATTGGCGCTATATTAATAATGTCTGTTTTCCCATTCTTTGTGATGTTTATAGACTTCTTGGGGAATCAATTTAGTCTGAGCAACACGCTACAGATTGCAGCTGCACACGGGGTGTACAACGTAGCCAACGTTATTGTTCAATTTCCGTTAATTGGTGTACTCGCTTATATTGTAACGAAGCTTGTGCCAGGTCAGGAACTTGATCTAGACTATAAGCCGAAGCATCTCGATCCGATCTTTATTGGAAGCTCACCAGCTATTGCGCTTGGACAGGCTAAACAAGAAGTCATTCATATGGCTGATTACTCGAAAAAAGCTTTAAAGCAAGCCATTAAATATATGGAGACAGGCGAGAAGAAAGATGCTGACCTCGCTCTTCAATATGAACTAGCGATTAACAACCTTGATAAAGAGATTACCGATTACCTTATAAAAGTATCGTCACGCTCTTTGTCAGCATCAGATTCAAACTTACACTCAACCTTATTAAATGCCGTGCGAGATATTGAGCGCATTGGCGATCATATGGAAAACATTGTCGAGCTAAAAGACTATCAGAAAGCAAATAAAGTGAGCTTGTCCGACATTGCGTTAAAAGACTTGAACGAAATGTTCGAGTTGACGTATTCAACGCTAGAAGAAGCGATGGAATCATTGGAAAGAGATGATTTGGATAAAGCAAATGATGTCTTGAAGCATGAAGAGTTAATTGATAAGATGGAAAGAAAGCTTCGAAAGCAACACATTAAACGAATGAACGATGGTGAATGCTCGGGAGCTGCCGGAATTATTTTTGTTGACATTGTTTCGAACCTTGAGCGAATTGGTGACCATTCTGTAAATATTGCCGAAGCAGTTATCGACGAGCAATAAATTTTAAAAAGATCGGGCGGTTGTCCGATCTTTTTTAAAAAAAGTATTGCACTATGCAAAAATACATGATAATATAACTCTTGTCCTTAACAGAACGGACAAGTGATGAGTAATCCACAGTAGCTCAGTGGTAGAGCTATCGGCTGTTAACCGATCGGTCGCAGGTTCGAATCCTGCCTGTGGAGCCATTTGGCGGTGTAGCTCAGCTGGCTAGAGCGTACGGTTCATACCCGTGAGGTCGGGGGTTCGATCCCCTCCGCCGCTACCAACCCTTACATAGTATTATGGCGATCGTGGCGAAGTGGTTAACGCACCGGATTGTGGTTCCGGCATTCGTGGGTTCGATTCCCATCGGTCGCCCCATTATGATTTAAATAAGTGGACCCTTAGCTCAGTTGGTTAGAGCACTCGGCTCATAACCGATTGGTCGTAGGTTCGAGTCCTACAGGGTCCACCACTTGGAGGAATACCCAAGTCCGGCTGAAGGGATCGGTCTTGAAAACCGACAGGGGTGTCAAAGCCCGCGGGGGTTCGAATCCCTCTTCCTCCGTTCCGTAAACCTTGTTGCCATTGCATGCAACAAGGTTTTTTTATGTTTACTCATTGTTTTGGAGGGAATAGTACTCAGTAAAGCAGATGTGAGCATATTCGTTGCCGTTTGTTTTTTTTAGTGGTACTCTAATTGAGAAGTAAAATCAGTTTAGTATTGAAGGGAGAGCTTTAACATGGCTTACAAATTACCAGAATTACCTTATGCAGCAAATGCACTAGAACCACACATTGATGAACAGACAATGACGATTCATCATGGTAAACACCACAACACCTATGTTACAAACTTAAACGCTGCTCTAGAAGGTCACGAAGATCTTGCAAGTAAAGATATCGAGGATCTTGTTGCGAACTTAGATTCTGTACCAGAAAACATTCGTACAGCAGTACGTAATAATGGCGGTGGACATGCTAACCATGCATTATTCTGGCAGTTACTAAGCCCGAATGGTGGCGGTGCTCCAACGGGTGCGTTAGCGAATGATATCGAGTCTACATTCGGTAGCCTTGACGAATTCAAAACAAAATTTGCTGATGCAGCAAAAGGTCGTTTTGGTTCAGGCTGGGCATGGCTTGTTGTAAACAATGGCAGCTTGGAAATCACAAGCACACCAAACCAGGATTCTCCTCTTACTGAAGGAAAAACACCTATTTTAGGATTAGATGTATGGGAGCATGCGTACTACTTAAACTACCAAAATCGTCGTCCTGACTACATTTCAGCATTTTGGAATGTTGTTAACTGGGATGAAGTGGCTAAGCGCTACGAAGCTGCAAAATAAGAAAGTATGAGTAAGACTACAAGGTAACCACCTTGTAGTCTTTTTTGCATAAATCCGCTCTTCTTTGTGGCATACTACTTAAAAGAATGGGGGGATTGTATTGAGTAACCAAGATAAAAAGAAAAACAATCAGTTTAAAGAGAATAAAAACCACGGTGAAAAGCGTACAGGAAGATTAAGTCAGTTTAAAAATGACTCAGCTCATGGCGATACACTTGATGAATATACAACAGCACAGCGCGAGGAATAAACCATCGAGGAAGGCAAATGGAAGCATTGCCTTTCTTTTTTTATTACAAAAATATATGCATAGCCAAAAATGAAACAGACACACTACTGGTAAGGTGGTGAGGTCATGCCAAAAAAATGGATGGACAGTATTTTTGGGCACGTTGTTGCATCAAAAGATTTAAAATTATTATTATCCATTGGTGGACTTTATGCGTTGAGCGTGGCTTTGTCGAATACGTTTGTCAATGTTTTTTTATGGAAGCAATCAGGTCAATTTATCGATCTTGCCCTCTACAACTTAATGTCTGTTATTTTTCAACCACTTGCATTTTTAATGGCTGGAAAGTTATCAAAGCACATTGATCGCGTCTATGTGCTTCGTATTGGGATTAGTTTGATGTCTTTGTTCTATATCGCTGTTTTAGTTGTGGGAGAAAATGCAGCGCAACATTTACTGCTCCTTGGCTCACTAATTGGACTCGGTACAGGTTTCTACTGGCTTGCTTTTAACGTACTAACGTTTGAAGTAACCGAGCCAGAGACAAGAGATTTTTTTAATGGCTTCTTAGGGTTGTTAACCTCTTTTGCAGGGATGACGGGTCCTCTAACTGCAGGGTTTATTATTACGAAACGAACTGGCTATGAGGGGTATTTCTTTATTTTTGCCCTATCCTTAACGTTGTTTTTACTAGCAGTTATTTTGACCATATGGCTAGGGAAACGTCACGCCAAAGGCAATTTTAATATTAAACATGTGCTAAACGAGCGTAAACGAAATAAAGATTGGCGAAAAGTCACCTGGGCGCATGTTACGCAAGGATTGAGGGAAGGGACGTTTGTTTTTGTCATCGTTGTCTGGGTCTTTGTGGTAACGAATAACGAACTTGCATTGGGGACATATGGATTAGTGACTTCAGGTACCCAATTTATTTTTTATTATTTAACTGCGCGTTTACTTAAAGTGGCGTATCGAAAGCGAGCCATTCTTATTGGTGGATTGTTGTTATACGGAGCAATATTTTTACTCTTATTCGATCTGACGTTTTCTAAATTAATTCTTTATGGAATTATTATATCGGTGGCTTATCCGCTCCTACTCATTCCTTATATATCGTTAACATATGATGTTATTGGCAAAGCGAGTAGGGCAGCCGAGTTACGAGTGGAATACATTATTGTCAGGGAATGGTTTTTAAATATCGGCCGTATTGCATCCATTCTCTTTTTTATCGGGATTATCTCCATTTTCCCTGAAGAACAATCGATTCCATATGTGCTGTTAATAGTAGGGTCTGGTCATTTATGGATTTATTTTTTTGTTAAACGAATTCAGCCTCCAGATGGTCACTCGGAAGTAATGCCAAACGTCAACGAATCAGAAGGGCAGAGTAGTCCTGATAAAACTGTGTAAAATCTCTACAAGCTTTGACAGGATTCTCGTTCTATTTTATAATAACAAGTGTATTACCTGCCGTGTTCGTAAACTTTTTTATGCTTTGAACCTTGAATGTTAAAAGGGAGTTCTAAATGAGTAAAGCAACGCTAAGCTAGCATGTACTAGACAGCGAACCTTTAACTGCGAACACCCACCTACCGATGTAGGTTCATAAAGCATTCATTTGCAACGGCACAAGCGGGTATGACTACTTTAATTAAAGGCATCCGGAGTTCGGGTGTCTTTTTACCTGTAATAGAGTCAGGGAGGTTGTCTAATGGGCGAATCGAAAAGCAATAAGAAGCATCATGTCTCATTGCGCTTAAATATTTTATTTCTTGCTGTGTTTTTACTTTTTTCTGCATTAATTTTGCGGCTTGGTCTTGTGCAAATTGTAAACGGTGAGGAATATGAAGAAGAGTTAAAGCATGTATCAAACCAAACAGCTCTTATTGATGCACCACGAGGGATCTTTACAGATCGCTATGGGTATCCTGTCGTAGAGAACAGCTTAGAACTATCGGTTACATATACGAACCCAGGAAATCAAAGCGGTGGAGATATGATTGAAATTGCCGAAGAAGTGGCTAAATTTATTACGGTAGACACCGAAAATTTACGTGACCGTGATAAAAGAGAATATTATTACACAAAATTGGAACCCCAAGAACGTAGAGCTCTCATTGAAGATATTGAATACAGCGACGAAGATGAAACAACGGAGTATCAGCGTATGATTGACGCTATTTCCGATGAGATGATTGCGAATTATTCAGAGGAAGAAGAGCAAGTTATTGCTATTTTTTCTCATATGCTAAGAGGGACAAACGGTTCCCCACAGCGAATTAAGCAAGGGCTAACGGATGAAGAAGCGCCTAAGCTTGCTGAGCATTTAGACCGTTTACCGAACATTAATATTCAGCGGGATTCTGTCCGAGAATATGTGTATGGTGATACGCTAAAAAATATCTATGGAAGAGTAGGATCAATCCAAACAGAATCCGTTGATGATTATTTAGCAAGAGGCTATATGCGCTCAGACTTAGTAGGTAATAGTTTTTTGGAAAAACAGTATGAGGATGTACTACGTGGTCAAAAAGCGGAAGTCGTTCGAACGAATACCCGTGAAGGCAGTGGCCCAATGGAACAGCTTATTGAAGAAACGCCAGGAAGCCGAGGGAATGACCTTGTGTTGAGCATTGATATGGAGTATCAGCAAATCCTTGACGACATTGTGGAACGTCAAGTTCTTCAAAACCAAGGAATTTTTGTACAGGATGCGTCTTCTTATGCAGTTGTAATGGATCCAAAAACAGGCGATATTTTAGCGATGAGTGGCTTCCAGAAAGAACGTGGGGAGGAAGGATTTAGCAACCCAACAGGCGTTTTTCAAAATGCCTATATGCCAGGTTCAGTTGTAAAAGGTGCCTCTGTACTTGCTGGTCTAGAAGAAGGTGTCATTTCTCCAAGCACGGTTATTCATGACAGACCACTTAAATTTAGCGATGGTACCGAAAAAAAATCATTAAGTACTAGAATAGGCCATGTTGCCTTACGTGAAGCAATGGCACGCTCGTCCAACGTCTATATGTTTGAAATTGCCATGCGGATGGCAGACTTTAATTATACTGAAGGAGTAAGCATTTTCAGTCACGCTAAAGCAAATGAAGTTTTGGATCAAGTGAAGTATTATTTTCATCAATTCGGTCTTGGAGGAGAAACAGGTTTAGACCTGCCAAATGAAGCGACAGGGTTTGCTTCGGATGGTGTTCAGGAATCAGGTAACTTACTTGATTTTATGATTGGCCAGTACGATACGTATACGACCCTTCAGCTTGCACAGTATGTTAGCACAATTGCCAACGATGGCGTACGGATGCGTCCTCGCCTAGTCACTGAAATTGTAGAAGCGAACCCGAATGGTGATGGAGATGGTGCTGTTGTTCGCACAAATACCCCAGAAGTGTTGAATACCGTTGATATGAGCCAAAGCGATATTACAGCAGTACAAGATTCATTCCGAGCCGTTGTAACGAATGCAAACGGTACAGCGAATGGTGTATCAAATAATTTAAATATCGCTGCAAAAACCGGTACAGCTCAATCATTCTTAAATGGTAGACCGACGAACAATTTAAGCTTTGTTGGTTATGCCCCTTATGATGATCCGGAAATTGCGTTTGCGATTATGACGCCAGATACGAATGTTCCTCCTTCAGGAACATCCAGTAATAAAATCTCTGAAAAAATCGCAACAGATTTAACTGAAGCTTACTACGACTTGCAAGATGAACGAAACGGTCCAAAACAAGTGGATTCTGTGGTCGAAGAAGTCGATTTGTTTGAAGAGCAGTAATAGAATTATAGAAGTAGAAAAACAGTGAGCCAATGTGCCCACTGTTTTTTTAACTATAATAGAAAAAGCTCGGCTATCGCCGAACTTCCAATACATGATTCGTAGAACATGTAGATTTTTGTATTTTTTTAAAGGATATATATGCTATCTGTCGAATAGAAGTGTGTAAGCTTAGAAAAATTCATCTACAACTTCGCTTAAGCTCATCTCGCTCGTTAACTCTCCTGTAACTTGCGGACGTAAGTCATTGGATAACCCACGATTGTCAACTTCTTCATAAAAATCATAGGCACTATCTACAATACCAGCTTCTTCTAACATTTCACCTACGTCAATACTTGTCATTCCTGGTACAACGTGAAGAATTGTTCTGTACGCAATTTCTCCTTCATTGTTATCAGAGGGTTCTTCTTCAGCATCAGTGTTTTGCGCTTCAGCAAGTTGTGCCTCTAACTCATCCCAAGCAGCCTGTGTCTCAACGGCGTAACCATTTTCCTGTAAATGAGCGACCATTTCTTCTTCTGTAAAATCGGAACTAGAAGCAGCCTCTTGATCGTTTCCAATAAAGTATGTGATCCCCAAGACACCAGAAGCAATCAATAATCCACCAGCAAAGCTACGAATAGTTTTACGCGTCATTGGCAACTTTCGTCCTTTCTTCTACTTGTCCGTCGAGGTAAGGGGATAAAAGACGATCGACTTCATGTGGTTCAAGGGACGTTTCCAACGCAATACCCTCTACAGAATAGCCACGCTTGTGCAAATCTAGGATCTCCCTTAATAGCTGTTGATGTGAATTGGAGCGATTTTGCTGTTGTGCATCTTTAGCTGCAATTTCCGCATCTAATTCAATGTCTCTTAATTGATTTTTTACTTGATGAAGCTCTTGCATAAAGGAAATTGATAAATGTTCGATTTGATCTTCTATTTTTGAACCTTTGTCCTCTTTAACAAAAGAAACAATAAGCAGAACAATTGCTGTTCCAAGCAAGAGCGCTAACATCCATTCCATGTGTTGTTCCCTCCTATGGATCGTTTTCGCACTCTCCATTATACATGAAATTACGTACGTTTCATTAGGTTAATGAAAATTTATCTATTCGTGCGTCATTTTTTGACAGCTTTAGTCATAATCTCTATCAACCAAGCTTTTTTTAGACTATGAGGAGGTGAGAACACTTGCTGTAACGAGTAAAAAAGCGATTACAAAAACATACAATTTGCACTCATTGTGGAAATGGCGAGAAGCCAGTATGCTTAATAAACAGAGACTCGTGATGTGAAGTAAAAAGAACCGACATCTTACTAGAAGGAGTGAAGATATGAATACAAACAATCATGTATCAAACATTTTTTATGCCATTGGGACAAAGCCGGTTTTTACGGTTGATATCCATTTACGCTTACGGTCTACTCTGCATTCTCAGCACTTATCTAAAATTGGCCTCTGGTATGATGGAAAAACAACGTGGGTTGGTGAAGAAGGCTGGATTGTCAATGCTGCTTTTTCTAGTACAAACACTGTTATTGTAAGTCAGGCATACCATAAAGGCTTAAATATAAAACTAACAATCCGTGATGAGTCATTACAAGAAGAACTTGGTGTTAAGCGAATGATTTCGATGAAGAATGAAGGACACTCCGATAGCAGTGTCAAATTGTTAGCCCAGCAAATTACGTACACACAAGAAGGGCTATCGTTTTATTCACCTGCTGAAAAAGCACTTATCCATTATTCAGATGAGAAATATTCTTTATTTTCTATACAAATGCCGAAAGCTCAATCCATCCAGTATGGTGTCGGCTTAGTGAATCAGATCTGGAATGAGCCGTTAGGAAAATTGTTTTTTGCGCCGTTTTCTGCGACGAAAACTGAAAGTCTAATGGTGTGCACTTGTTTATTACGTGCCAACGAAACGATCAATGCATCTCTTGTACAAATGAGTAGCGAAAATATGGTTCATTTAAAACGATCCAATTATTTAGCGCAACAGAGTGTTTAACAACGTTCGTTAATTAAGTCTTGATTTTACGGTTAGCTTTTGCTATTCTATTTAGGTATGTAAGAGAGAGTTTGGAGGGATAGCACATGCGTGTTCAAGTTACTTTAGCTTGTACTGAAAACGGTGACCGTAATTATATTACGACAAAAAACAAGCGCACAAACCCAGAGCGTATTGAACTTAAGAAATATAATCCGCGTTTAAAGCGCCATACACTTCATCGTGAAACAAAGTAAGCAGACGGTTTACCGCTGCTTCTTTTTATTGACTTTTTTAGTGAGGAGCTGAGGTGTTGAAACAACAATTACGACAACGTTTGCAAAAACAGCTCGAACAAATGAATAAGACTGAGTATTTAGAACGATCACAAGCGTTGGCAAACCAGCTTTATCGAACAAAAGAATGGAAACAAGCTGGCACAATCGGATTAACGTACGCGCGTTTCCCAGAAGTGGCGACATTGCCAATAATGGAGTATGCCTACAAACAAGGCAAGAAAGTGGCATTACCACGTACTAATATGAAAGCACGCGAAATGCATTTCTATTTCATTCAAAACTTAAACCAACTTGAGCTTCGTCCCTACAATCTATATGAGCCAAAAGAAAACCAGAGTGTTTATGTAAGCCCAAAAGAGTTGGATTTGCTTATTGTTCCAGGCCTTGCTTTTTCAAAAGACGGATCGAGGCTCGGAATGGGTGGCGGTTTTTACGATCGGTATTTGCCTTTATTCAAAGGGAAGACAGTGTCGTTATGTTTTAACGAGCAGCTCATTGAATCCATTCCTACTGAAGCACATGACATGAGGATGGACCTTGTTCTTAGTGAGAAATGGCCATGTTAATTGGATGGCTTAGCTTTATTTTACTTGGATGTGTGACGTTATTTTTGTCACATAAGCTAACCATTTCAGGGGCGGTTGCAGCTTTTTTAGTCGGTACAGTAACGGTTATCGGTGTAGGCCCTGCTGGTTTACTCTTATTTGCGGTATTCTTTGGTAGTTCTATTTTATTAGGTAAATTAAAAGGGGCAAGTGTTGATCAAGAAGTCGTTCAAAAGCATGGCAAGCGTGATGCATTTCAAGTGTTAGCGAATGGGGGCTATGCAGCCATCTGTTCCCTCTTTTTAGTCATTTTCCCTTCACTGGCTACTCTTTTTATAGCTGGTTTTGTAGGGTGTCTAGCAACAGCAATGGCTGATACGTGGGCATCAGAAATTGGCAAGCTGAGCCAAGACAAGCCAATCGATTTGTTTTCCCGGAAAAAGGTTGAAAAAGGCGTGTCCGGAGGGGTGACAAGCTTAGGGATGGCAGCAGCATTTGCTGGAAGCTTTATACTAGCAGGTACGGCTATTATGATCTGGTGGAATGAAACGAGTGTCAGCTATCTTTGGTTGTTTTTCTTTACACTAATTGGCTTCTTAGGAAATGTATTAGACAGTGTGCTAGGCTCGACGATACAAGGCTTATACCGTTGCCCATCTTGTGGTTTGGAGACGGAAAAAACGTACCATTGTGAAAAAACGGTACGGATAAGAGGGTTATCGGTTGTCACGAACGATGTCGTTAACTTATGCTGTACAGGAGCAGGTGCACTAATGGGTGTCATTGGTGCGGTTATCTTTTTTTAAAAGGGGAACGGTAAGTCATGGAACGCTATTCACGACAAGTATTATTTAATGGTATTGGTGAAGAAGGACAAGCGAAATTATTACATAGCAGCGTACTTATAGTTGGCCTTGGTGCACTTGGCACTGTGATTGCAAATCATTTAGCGAGGGCAGGAGTTGGCTCTCTTCGTTTAGTAGACCGTGATTTTGTTGAAATGAGTAATTTGCAGCGACAGATGCTCTTTACAGAAGAGGATGCTCATCAACTCGTACCTAAGGCGGTTGCGGCAAAGCGTGCACTTGAAAAAGTGAATTCTGACATTACCATTGAAGCAGTTGTGGAAGATGTCTCGGTGGAATCGATTGAACGGCTTATGGATGGGATTGATGTTGTGTTAGATGGAACAGATAATTTTGAGACGCGCTTTCTTTTAAATGATGCGTGTTTTAAATGGAAAGTTCCTTTTAGCTATGGTGGGGCTGTTCGTACCAGAGGCATGGGCGCATTTTTTATTCCAGGCGTCACACCATGTCTTCGCTGTTTTATTGAAAGTGGCGGTACAGCAGGAGAGACTTGTGATACCGTCGGTGTTCTTGCACCGATCATTGATATAGTGGCATCACTACAAGTGATTGAAGCGATGAAGTATTTGGTGGGAGCAGGTGAGAAACAGCGATCAACGCTAGAGTCATTTGATATTTGGTCGAATACACATCAAACGATAACGTTTTCTCAGAATCGGCCAGGTTGCCCTACGTGTGAAAAAGAAGAGTTTCCTGCATTAAACGAACGCTCTCGTTCTCAAACAACTCTTTGCGGGCGTCAGTCTATTCAAATTACTGCACCGGCTCCTTTTGATCTAACTCACATTGCGAAGCAATTAGAAGCAGTTGCACAAGTGAAAGTGACACCTTTCCTTATACGGGCAGCGATCAATGAAACGGAGACGATTGTTGTTTTTCCAGATGGGCGTGTGTTAGTTCAAGGAGTGGACGATCCTACTCGAGCGAAGACGATTTATAGTAAATACATTGGAAACTAATTCATACTCTTCATTAAGGATGAAATAAGTTTGTCCGTCACATCCTATATGTAGATATATGGAGGTGTCGATATGAAACAAGTCTGTTCCATCCTTTCGATTCTTGTTGTTGGAATAAGTATTTATAAATATCGTTATAAAATCGTAAATGCAATGATGAGACAACCGGGACTAAGAAGAGTGCTCATTCGGTTTGCGCTCAGAATCCCATTTGTACGTCAAAAGTTGATGGGGTCATTATTTTCTTTTCCTCATACGACGGAGAAGCTCTGACAATTGTATCAGAGCTTTTTTTGTAAGCAAGAAAGATTCTTATTCTGCAAAAACTTGCTATAATGACAGTCAGGAAGGAGGAGGTGCGGATGAACGAAATGGCTCACCGTTATCTTTATTGGCAATTAATTGAACATTACGTGCTACATAAACAGTTTCGCTTGCTTGCTCTTCATGATACACAAGCTTGGTTTGAAGATGATTCAGTGAAACCGAGAAGAGTTATACGTCTTGTTTATTCAGAAGTGGATTGGTCCAACCGCTTAAAGCGTGATATATCACATGCACAACAACAATTTGAATCCATTTATAAGCAGCTTGGTATATGGAAAATTCAAGGTGAAAATATTTATGTAATGAGTCAGCCTCCTGTTGATTCATGGGAAGATGCCCTTGCACCGTTTCAAGTCAAGGGAAACAAAGGAACCATTCGCAACCTTGCTCTGCATACAAGTGTGGCTCAGTATCAGGAGGTACTAGATCACGAATTAGCTAAAGATACTATTCCTCCACTACGTTTACAGTCATCAGATGATGAAATGATGCAATTCATTGAACGAATTCGGGGGCAAGTAAAGCAAGTCAACAGCAAACGCCGACAAAATGAAGAAAAAACGCTTCAATTTGGTAAACCACGTTTTATTTATGCCCTGTTACTCTCTTTTGTCGTGATGTTTTTTCTTTTAGAGACGAATGGTGGAAGTACAAATATACAAGTGCTTATTGATTACGGTGCTAAATATAATCCATTAATTGTAGAGGGAGAATGGTGGCGATTGGTCACCTCCATGTTCTTGCATATCGGATTGATGCACTTAGCCTTTAATGCAATGGCACTGTTCTTTCTTGGAACAGCAGTAGAGCAACTCTTTGGCTCTATGCGCTTTTTAATCATTTATTTTGCAGCCGGCTTATTTGGCTCCATTGTCAGTTTTGCATTCAATGATTATGTATCGGCTGGTGCTTCAGGCGCATTATTCGGCTGTTTTGGGGCACTTCTCTATTTTGGCTTAAAGCACCCAACATTGTTCTTTCGTACGTTAGGAAAAAATATTTTATTGCTTCTCGGATTTAATCTTGTGCTAGGCTTTATTGTTCCGGGAATTGATAATGGGGCGCACATAGGAGGTCTAATAGGAGGTTTTCTAATGGCCGCTTTAGTGAAGATGCCGAAAGAAAAAAAGAAAACGCCATTCTACCTTTCCATTAGTGCTTTCGCAATATACGTGATCGCTTCCCTGACGCTTGTTTATTTCGGACAACAACAAGCGAACGCTTCGCCTGAATTAGCGGTATTAGAAGGTCAACGTTTGCTTGAAGCAGGGCAATATGAAGAGGCGCAAGTGTTTATTACGAATGGGTTAGAAAAAGATGGTCAGCAGCCTCAACTTTTGTTTATGCAAGCGTATCTTGATATTCAGCAAGAACGGGTTCAGGAGGCAAAAGAACATTTGGAAAAAGCGCTTCAAGAGCAGCAAGCATTTCCAGAAGCTTGGTTTAATTTAACGCTTATTCATATTGAACAAGAAAACTATGATCAAGCGAAAGAATCAATCCAGCAAGCAATCCAGTATGGAGAGGATAGTCAAATTCCAGACATGGATTACTATTATGAAATCGAACAACAGATCGATGAACAACTCGCTTCATCCACATAAGTAATACGAGAAACTGAATGCATGAGTGACTTTGTCCTTCCTTTTCATCGCCTACCTTACATAGATTTAGACTTGAACGAGCAACCTAGATGAAGAGAATAGGGGGTTCAAGATGAGTAGTGAAGATAAAGGGGTAACAAGCCATTCATCCTATGAAGAGAAGCTCGCTTATGTAAAAGAAGAACTGGCTGTTGATAAGAACTTTGATATCATTTGTTTGGAAATGGTTCACGCCAATCGAAAAATGGCCCTTTTTCTAGTGGATGGGTTTGGGAAAGATAGTGCGCTCACACAAATTCAGCGTGAACTCTCACATACGAGTGAAGAAGAAGTAGACGAATCCTACGATGCGCTCATAAAAAGCCGCATTCCGTATGCGGAGATTGAACAAGAAAAAGATCTTGATACTGCTATTGATCAAGTCTTATCCGGGCCGGCGGCTCTTCTTGTAGAAGGTCTTCCTTATTGTATTATCATTGATACAAGGGAGTATCCTGTTCGCGGTCCAGAAGAGCCCGATACGGAGAAAGTCGTTCGCGGTTCAAGAGATGGTCTTGTTGAAACATTAGTGATGAGCGCCGCTTTAATTCGAAGACGGATAAGAGATCGAACATTCCGTGTAGAATATCAGCAAATTGGACGACGCTCTAAAACGGATACAGCCTTACTTTACATTGCTGATATTGCCGATCCCGATTATGTCCATCAAATCCGTGAATCCATTAAAGCAATTGATACCGATGGATTGCCAATGGCTGATAAGACGATTGAAGAGTTTGTGTTTAAAGAAGGGGGAAACCCATACCCACTTGTGCGCTACAGTGAGCGACCCGATGTATGCGCAACTCACTTATACGAAGGACATGTCATCCTACTAGTGGATGGTTCTCCAAGTGCAATGATAACCCCGACAACATTTTGGAATTTGCTTCAGCATGCAGAAGAATATCGACAAAAGCCTGTCATTGGTGCGTTACTTCGATTTGTGCGTTTTTCGGCAGTGTTTATCTCGCTCTTCTTATTACCTATCTGGTATATGCTAGCGACAAATCAAGAGTTGGTGCCAGAAGCGTACTCTTTTATTGGAACACAAGAGGATGGGAGTATTCCACTTTTTATTCAATTTATGATAGCAGAAGCTGGGATCGAAATGCTGAGAATGGCGTCTATTCATACGCCCAATGCGGTAGCCGAAGCATTAGGGTTAGTGGCCGCACTTTTAATTGGGGATATTGCTATTCAAGTAGGAATGTTTTCACCTGAAGTGATTTTATACTTAGCAATTGCTGCTGTAGGAACATTTGCTACACCAAGTTATGAACTTTCGCTGGCAAATCGGTTTATGCGCCTTTTGTTTTTAATTGCAACTGCAGCGTTTGGCCCAGTTGGCTTTGTTAGTAGCGCAACACTATGGTTTATCGCTTTAGTTCGACTGCGAGGGCTTCGTGTTCCATATATGTGGCCATTTATCCCATTTAATCTTAAAGCGTTGCGAGATGTGTTTTTCCGAATTCCAATGCCTTTAAAAAATCGTAGACCTGCTATCAACCATCCGCAAGATCCGGATAGGTAGCAGGTCTACCTTTTTTAATAACGTTCGATATCTTGCTTGTGTACATCATCTTCTATGTACGGATGACTTGTTTCTACAGGGATGTTCTGATTGGCAATTACAAGACCAAAGGGAGTGTCTGTTGTTGCAGAAACAACTGTATAAGGGATGTTGTTTATCATCGCAAGCTTTACATACTCGTTGTAATCTGAATAGGCTAATTGTCCGTTAATAAACATTTGTATGTTTGGCTTAGCTTTTAGGACGCGCTCTACTTCTGGATAAACCACGTTAGAACGAACTTGATTTATGGTTAACGCGAGATGAAGACGCTCAGCGATTGTTGTTAAGAATATACGTCTTTCTGCAGGCTTTGTCTCCAAACCGCCTCGAATAGCATGCTCTAGTACTTCATTTACATCTCTTGCCATATTGATGCCACCTCTTTCCTAATCAATCCCCTCTATCATCGCAAACCTGTCCTGAAATCTCAAATAAAAACATAGGATGGTAGAAACGAGAAATCAGCACAGGGGTTGATGAGATGTGGATTTGGTTTGTTATTGTATTTTTTGTCCTAGCAATTGGGCTGACGTTAGGAGGGGTATCCACGTTTATGCGTGGACTTCCGCCCATTGTTGTACTCATAGTCCTAAGCTTTTATTTTTTATTCTTTAGCTACATTGGCATGTTTGTCGCGCTCGTAAGTTTTTCTTGGTTCGGCTTTCGTTTTTTTGATATTGCGATTGTGATTTGTTCCTTTTTGTTTATTATCGCCATGATACGTTCATACCATCCTGCTTTTGGCTATCAACTTTTTTATAAACCAATCGCTTGGATTTTGGCCAGTTTGTTTTTCTTTATGGGTTTACAGTGGGGAACGCTCGGATATGGAACTTTTTTTACGATTACGATGACTTTTTTCTTCACGTTAGCGGTTTTTATCGGCATTTTGCTGTATAATTCTATGTTGATGTGGGTAAAAAACGCATACCTCGCTGCCGTTATTCCACTTGCTTCATTCCTTTTAGTTACAGTCATAAAGCTGTTATAATAGGACATGAGGTGTATAGATGAAATCGATCGTAGATATTAGAGACTTATTAAAGCAATATGGTTCTTTTATTTATACAAGAGACCGCGGAATGGATTTGCAACTCATGCAAAAAGAAATAAAAGATTTACATCAATATGGAATGATATCAAGCCATACGTATCAAGGCGCAATATTGATTTTAAAACAAGAGGAAGCGAAACTTGGAATGGGGGATTCTAATGGGGAATGAGCTTTATGCAGGAATTGACATAGGGGGAACATCCGTTAAGCTTGCGTTTATTACAAATGAAGGCGATTTAGTTAAAAAATGGGAAATACCTACTGATATAAAGAACAATGGAATGAATATTGTTAACGACATTGCTGAAACGGTTAAAGCAAATCTAGATGATGACCAGACACTAATGGGTGCAGGTGTAGGAGCTCCTGGTTTTATTGAGATGGAAACAGGTTTTATCTATCATGCTGTTAATATTGGCTGGCGTGATTACCCATTAAAAGACGAGTTAGAGAAAGCTTTAGGCGTTGTTGTGAGAGTTGATAACGATGCGAATTTAGCAGCTCTTGGAGAAAAATGGCAAGGTGCTGGAGATGGCGCTACTGAACAGTTGTTTGTTACGCTAGGAACAGGTGTTGGTGGTGGTATCATTACAAGAGGACAAATTCTTCATGGTGTAGGCGGTATGGGTGGAGAAATTGGTCATATTACTTCTGTGAAAGAAGGAGGATCTCTTTGTAATTGCGGAAAAACCGGGTGCTTGGAAACCGTGTCTTCTGCAACGGGAATGGTTCGTTTAGCTAAAGAAAAACTTGAAGCAGGAAGAACATCGATTCTTTCTCAAAGTGAATCTCTAATACTAACAACAAAAGACATTTTTGAAGCGGTGAAAGCTGGAGATCAAGTAGCGACAGAAGTAATTATGGAAGCGATTGATCATTTAGGCTACGCGATTGCCAATTTAGCAAATACATTAAATCCCGCCAAGATTGTTATTGGTGGAGGCGTTTCAAAAGCCGGAGAAGACCTCTTAGCTCCTCTTCGTGTTGTGTTTGATCAGTATGCCCTGCCACGTGTAGTGGAGCAGGCAGAAATTAAATTGGCTCATTTAGGAAATGATGCAGGTATTTTTGGAGCTGTATGGTTAGCGATACAAGCTGTTAAAGCAAATGAGAATAGAAGCAATTAAGAATTGAAAGTTGAGGTTAACATCAGATGGTGGATTACCGTATAGAGCGAGATTTACTAGGAGATAAACAAGTACCAAAGGATGCGTATTATGGGATTCAATCTTTACGAGCTAAAGACAATTTTCCCATTACTGGCTATCCACCGCACCCGGAACTTATCCGTGCGTTCGGTTATGTCAAGAAAGCGGCAGCAATGGCAAACCGTGATGTAGGCGTCTTGCGTCCGCATATTGCTGATGCCATTATTAAAGCGAGTGACGATGTCATTAATGGACAATTAAACGAACAGTTTATAGTTGATTCCATTCAAGGTGGTGCAGGGACTTCATTTAACATGAATGCGAATGAAGTCATTGCCAATCGGGCAATTGAAATTTTAGGCGGGGAAAAAGGCGATTATTTAAAAGTTAGTCCGAATACACACGTCAATATGGCTCAGTCGACAAATGACGCGTTTCCGACTGCTATTCACATCGCTGCTTTGCACATGACCCAAGGGTTAACGGATGAATTACGAAATCTTATTGCGGAAATGCAGGGGAAAGCAGATGAATTTGACGATGTACTAAAAATGGGCCGTACGCATTTACAAGACGCTGTGCCGATTCGATTAGGACAAGAATTCGGTTCTTATCGGAAAGTGTTGGTCCGCGATTTAAAGCGAATTAGTCGATCCGCTGACCATTTGCATGAAGTCAATATGGGTGCTACTGCTGTTGGGACCGGGTTGAATGCAAAGCCTGAGTACATTGAAAAAGTGGCCACTCATTTAGCTACCGTGACGAATTTACCGTTCAAAACCGCAGAAGATCTCGTTGATGCGACTCAAAATACAGATGCGTATACAGAGCTATCTAGTTCATTAAAAATATTAGCAATTAATTTATCAAAAATAGCAAATGATTTACGCTTAATGAGTTCAGGACCTCGTACAGGTTTAAATGAAATTAATTTACCAGCACGTCAGCCTGGTTCCTCCATCATGCCAGGTAAAGTGAACCCGGTTATGTGCGAAGTCATTAATCAGCTCTCTTTCCAAGTGATTGGCAATGATCATACAATTAGTCTTGCTTCTGAAGCTGGTCAGTTAGAGTTAAATGTGATGGAGCCGGTACTTGTATTTAATTTATTACAGTCACTTACCATTCTTGAAAATGGAATGCGTGTGTTCCGTGAATATGCGATTTCTGGCATTACAGCAAATATTGAACGTTGTAAAGAACTTGTGGAGAATAGCGTAGGTATTGTGACCGCCATTAATCCGCATGTTGGGTATGAAGTGGCAACAAGAATTGCGAAAGAGGCATTAGAAACAGAGCGACCAGTTCGGGAAATTTGCTTGGAGCGAGGCATCTTATCTGAAGAGGAATTAAATGAAATCCTTGATCCAAAAGAGATGACCAAGCCTGGTATCGCTGGGTCTCGATTCTTACCACTTTAAAAATAAAAGCACTTATGTCATACTAAAATAAATAGCAAAGACTAGGGGTGCCCGATGAAGTTGGGCTGAGAATAAGAACGTGTTTCTTTTACCCTTTAACCTGATCTGGATTACACCAGCGGAGGGAAGTCGGCATACGCAGATGAAACAATGTAGCGTGTAAACCGTAACCCTTGTGGTTACGGTTTTTTTGCGAAAGGGAGTGCAGTGAAGATGAAAGATTTTCAACTTTATGTGATAACAGGAGAAGCATTTCATAAAGGCAAAGAGCTTGTGACGGTAATGGAGGATGCGATAAAGGGCGGCGCCGATTTTATACAACTTCGCGATAAAACAAGCAGTCGAAAAGAAGTTTTCGAAAAAGCTAAGCAGCTCAAAGAACTTTGTCGGTCATATGAAATTCCTTTTATCGTAAACGATTATATCGATATCGCTATGGCTGTTGATGCAGATGGCGTTCACGTAGGACAAGATGATATGCCTCTCGCTCATGTTCGTAAGCTAGTGGGCGACGATAAGATTATTGGTGTCTCTACTCATAAATTAGAAGAAGCGTTAGAAGCCGAGCGAGGTGGTGCTGATTATATTGGTGTCGGCCCAATCTTTAAAACCAATAGTAAAGAAGATGTCGTTGATCCGGTAACAACATCCTATATTAAAGAAATTAAAGCCAATCTTTCCATTCCATTTGTAGCAATCGGCGGTATAAAAACCCATAACGTTCGCGAAGTAATTGAAGCAGGAGCGGATGCGGTATGTGTGATTACAGAGGTTGTTGCAGCTGACGATGTGCAGGCAGCTGCAGAACGGCTGACTAAAGCGATTAATGAGGCGAAAGCATGAAACTAACGATAAATGGAAAAGAACGTATTGTAGAAAGTAAGACATTGCTTGATTTAATGACAGAGTTAAATGTAAATGGGCAGCTTGTCGTAGTGGAATTAGCTGGAGACATCATTCCAAGAGAAAAATGGAGTGTAACCGAGCTCGACGAACAAAAGCCTGTTGAGCTTGTTCATTTTGTTGGAGGAGGTTGAACATGAAAAAAGAATCATTGACTATTAACGGAAAGACACTTCAATCACGCTTTTTCTTGGGAACAGGTCGCTATCCGAACCCGTTTGTTCAAAATGAAGCCATCAAAGCATCGGGAGCAGAGGTGCTAACTTTTGCTTTAAGACGTGTTAATTTGGAGGCGCCAATGGAAGATTCCATTTTGCAACATTTACATGGTGAAACCTTTCAATATTTACCTAATACGTCTGGTGCTTCCACTGCAGAGGAAGCCATTCGAATTGCACGTCTCGCAAAAGCATCTGGTTTAAGCGATTGGATTAAAATTGAAATTAGTGCTTCGGAAAAAACGTTGCTACCTGATCCGATTGAAACGTTAAAAGCAACCGAAGTTCTTGTATCAGAAGGGTTTACTGTTTTACCATATACGTCAGATGACCCTATTCTCTGCAAACGATTAGAAGAAGCAGGTGCACATGCGGTTATGCCAGGCGCAGCGCCCATTGGAACAGGTCTAGGTATACTCAACGAATACAATTTAGGTTTAATTGTAGAAGATGCGAGAGTACCGATTATTGTTGATGCTGGCCTGGGCACAGCTAGCGATGTGACAAAAGCGATGGAACTTGGTGTGGATGGAATTTTAATGAATACGCCAGTTGCAAAAGCAAAAGACCCTGTAAAAATGGCAACGTCCATGCGCTTAGCTATTGAAGCAGGTGAATTGGCGTATGAGGCGGGAAGAATAGCTAAAAAACCATATGCAAGTGCAAGTAGTCCAACAAGTTATTAGATGAACGAGTGAGGTTTTATTATGCAGAAAGTCGTTATTGTTGGCGGGGGTATTATCGGATTATCGATTGCCTTAAGGCTCGCAAATAAAGGGGTACATGTAACCGTTTTGGAAAAGAATACATGTGGGGGACAAGCTTCAGGTGCAGCAGCAGGCATGCTAGCACCTTTTTCTGAAATCGGGGAAGATCAAGATGTGTTTTTTGACTTTAGCTTAGCAAGCCTTCGAATGTACCCTGAGTGGCAAGCGTTCGTTAGAGAAACATCTGGAGTGGATTTTGAATTTTCTCCATCCGGGACCCTACATTGCGTGTACCATGAAGCGGATTTATTGCCCCTATCATCGAGGATATCTTGGCAAAGTGAATACAATGAAGACATGCGCATATTAACTCAAGAAGAAGTATTAGAACGAGAACCCCACTTATCAAGAGACATAAAAGGGGCCATTTATTATCCAAATGAAGCCCATATTTATGCCCCAGATTTTGTGAAGGCTTTAATAGCAGCATGTAGAAATTTAAAAGTAGACATTTATGAGCAATTAGGTGAAGTGGAAATTGTAGAAGGTTCGTCTGTTCGTCTCAAGACTGATACAATGGAATGGGAAGCTGATCAAGTAGTCATTGCCACAGGAGCGTGGGCAATGAAGCAAGGAGAAGCGCTCGGGCTGCAGTTGCCCGTCTATCCAATTCGAGGGCAAATTTGTGCCTATCGACCAGAAAAGCCGCTCTTAAGTCACATTGTTTATACGAGTCAAGGCTATCTCGTACCAAAAGCAAATGGTACAATTGTTAACGGAGCTTCTGAAGACATTGCGGGATTTGAAACAGCTGTTACTGCCAAAGGGATTGATCGCTTAAAACGCTGGAACAAAAAAATGGTACCAGCTCTTGAAGAAGAAACCCCGTTTCATGAGTGGGCAGGCTTGCGTCCGGCCACACAAGACGGTTTTCCGTTTATTGGACGTTTAACCAATCACCCCTCTGTGTATCTAGCATGCGGTCATTACCGTAACGGGATTTTATTAAGTGCGATAACAGCAAAAGTGGTGGCGGAAGATCTTTTAGGCGAAAAGGTTTCATTCCCACTTCAAGCGTTTCATCCTGAACGCTTTTCATAGGAGGAAAAAATGACAATTCCTAAAATGTTGTCCGTCGCTGGATCTGATTCTGGTGGAGGGGCTGGCATCCAAGCAGATATTAAAACAGGTCAAGAGTTAGGTGTCTATACGACAACTGCCGTTACGGCATTAACAGCGCAAAATACAGTGGGTGTGCAAGAGGTTTTTCCGGTTAGTACTGATTTTCTGAAGGCTCAGCTTGAGGCAGTGCTCAGCGACATTGGAACCGATGTTTTAAAGACGGGTATGCTTGTTAGTGAGGAACATATTCAAGTTGTCTGTCATGTAATAGACGCATATTCAATTAAAAATGTTGTTGTCGATCCGGTAATGGCATCAACGAGTGGATCGGGTTTGTTAAATGAGGCTGGTGTTACAGCCTTAAAAGAAACGTTGTTGCCGCGAACGACCGTCTTTACACCGAATATACCAGAAGCGCTACGATTGACTAACACACATGAACCAATCACCATTGCAGATCTAAAGGAACTCGCGGTACAATTGTATCAGTTTGGTCCTGATGTTGTTGTATTAAAAGGTGGGCACTTTAATGGAGACGCAGTGGATGTATTTTACGATGGAACGAAATTAGAATTGCTGACTGAAAAGCGAATTCAACTTACGAATACGCACGGAACGGGTTGTACATTTGCTTCGGCTATAGCAGCTGAACTCGCCAAAGGATCAATCCCTCTTGAAGCAGTAAAGCGAGCAAAAGTTTTTATAACAGAAGCGATCCGTTATGGTCTACCGATCGGTAAAGGGAACGGGCCTACCAATCACGCCGCTTACAAAAAGAGCAGATAAGGAGTAAGAAAAGTGAAAAGGCACTGGGTTGTATTTATTCTACCTGCTATTTTAATGGTTTTTATCGCGCTAGGAGGCTTTATCTATTTATCGCAAGACGATACGTTGAGTAACGAGGAACTACAGAAAGAAGTAGAATTTACTGCTGACTTCCAGCAGCAAGCCGTTACAATCGAATGGGCGTGGCCGCAACTTCCGACAGAAGGCATTTATGGCATAGATTATATCGGGTTGTCGTTTGACGGAGATCCACAAGCCGTTGAAATAGGTCAGGTAACGCTTCCTGTCGAACCAGAACAAACCTATGACGGTTTCGCTGTAGAGAATGGGATTATTTTTGCATTTCCGACAGAGATGCAAGAGCATCAAAGTGTCGGTACAAGAGGCCAACTTATTCAAGGGTTACCGCCAGAAGTAGATGTAGAAAATGTTAAGGTGACGTTGTTACATACTTGGACAAACCATGAGGACCTACTACTTGAAGACGCAACGTTTGCAAATCCTCAATTCGGACAAGCGAAAAATGTTCAGCATTGGGTTAAGACGTATTCATTGGGGGACTTACTTGAGAATTAGTGGAATGTCGTTTGAAAAAGGTGTATTTTTCATGACAAATCAAACACTTGCTTGTAGCTTTCATGATCGAGAGGGTGAGCTTCGTTCATGGAGTAAGCCTCTAAATGCAAAGACACTTGGTCATGCAACACTGCTCGTGTGGCGATCAAGTTCTTTCTGGTTTAAAGCGATTTGTGGACTAGTTATTCTTTTCATTGTTGTACCTAAGCTACTGCCGATATCATGGCAAGGCATTCCCTTTTATAGTTTTTTCTACTTATTATTTGGTACGCATTTTTTCTTTCCGGGCGAGTTAAAACAATATCACGCAGCAGAGCATCAAGTATTTAGCACAAGAGGAAAAGTAAATCATCAAGAGATGGAAAAGGTGGCACAGGCATCGGTACGTAACCGTGGCTGTTCGACTGGACTTGTGGTACTCTACTTTTTGAGTGTCGCCATACTCACTCTGCTTAGTGTGAGCTTCTTTTCTATAATGACAAGCTTAATGCTTGGCTCCTATGTTGCTTTATTGTTTGTAGCGCTATATGTTAGGTTTAATCGCCATTTTACTTTTAAGTGGGTTGTGGCAATTGTATTGCCTCTCTCGTATTGGTTACAAGAACGGGTTACGACAAAAACGCCTACACAAAAGCATCTTGAATGTGCAATTGAAAGTTATGTTCAACTAGGGAAAGTAGCGTTTTCAAGATCACTATTTAAAAAAAGAATGGAAGAGGAGGATAAGTCATGGCAATAGTCGATGTCACCATTATACCAATTGGAACGGAAACCCCTAGTGTCAGCAGCTATGTGGCTACTATCCAAGAAGTTCTAGAAGAAATAACAAAAACCCACGACATTACTTACCAATTAACTCCCATGAGTACGTTAATTGAAGGTGATGTATCCACTTTACTGGATGTGGTTAAGAAAATTCATGAGGTTCCATTTAAACGTGGAATAGACCGAGTGGCTACAAATATTCGGATAGATGATCGACGTGACCAAAAATCTACGCTGCAAAGTAAACTTCAAGCAGTGGAAGCAAAGTTAAAGAAGGAAGATGAACAATAAGTCATCTTCCTTTCTTCATGGAAAAATGAGGAATACCCGCCTCAAAAAAACGCTCTGATGTCTTTAAGTAGCCAAGTCGTAAATAGAAAGCAAGAGCCGGTTCTTGAGCGTTTAGCACCAATTCATCTACGCCTTTTGCGAAACCTACTTCTTCTATTTTTTTCATCAATTGTTCCCCATATCCTTTATTGCGATAAGGTTCTAAAATACTTACTCGTTCAATTTTTCCTGCCTTGCCTACCATTCGTATACGAGCAGCACCGATAGCTTTCTGGTTAGCTGTAAGTAAAAGGTGGGTAGCGGTTTTATCATGCTCGTCTCTTTCTACCTGTGCAGCCACGCCTTGCTCCTTAATAAACACGTCTTCTCTAATCTCGAAGCACTGTGCTTGTAGCGACTCACTAGTAGCAACTTGTACATCAATGTGTTCAATCATGTTGACTGGCCTTGCAAAAGAAATGTTTCATAAACAGTCCACGATTCGTTATCGAGTTGGTAAAGAAGTTGAATACGATCAATGGTCTCTTGATGAGACACATCAATCATTTTAAGTTGACCTACAATATCATCATGTTCTGCCTGCTGTAGCTTTTGTGCAATGGTAATATGGGGTATAAAGACTGAATGCGCACGATCAGTCGGAAACGGTTCTTGATAAAGCTTCTCGTTCAACCAAGAAAGCTGTTTGTTTTCTTTAAGTTTGTAGAAAATGGTAGTTGATTGTGGAAAGAATGTATCTACCTTATACACATGAATATCAATTGGTGGACATTGACGAGCAATATCTCGTAACACGTGAATCATTTTTGGTAATTCCTCATTGCTTATTGAGAAACTTTCTTTTAACGTAATATGAGGTGGGATGTTCGCATAATGGGCATCATAACGCCGCCTTAATCCGTTAGCTGTGTCTTGAAAGGGTTTTGATGGAAAAAGAACAATTCCGTAATTAAGCATTAATCATACCTCCTTTATAATGGAAACAACGATTTTAATCCAGTGGAAAGATAGTTCTGCCAGTAAGTCCACGTATGATCACCATCAAACTCTTCGTACGTGTAGTGAAAAGGTGTGTTGTGGAATACTTCTTTTAGTTGTCTGTTAGGTGTTAAGAAATCTGCTTCTTTTCCGTCTGTCGTTTTGACAACATCTTCTTTTTTGCCAATAATGTGATAAATGGATAAGATGTCTTTTTTCTTGAATTGACTTACTTTATCCTCAACCACTTGATTGACATAAGGGGAGAATAATAAAAGCTTTTTAAATAATGTAGGATATTCTAAAGCAGTTAGCAAGGAAATCGTTGCTGCCAATGAATCTCCCGCCAACATACGTGCTTCTGCCAATGGTTCGACACTGTAGTTTTTTTCTAAATAAGGAAGTAGTTCGCACGCTAGGAATCGTGTATAGGCTACATGGGTCTCATTATTAGGATGATACCAAGTATGTCTCATTGCTACACTTGGGTATGGAACACCAACAACGATAAGTTCTTCAATGTCTAAATCGTCTATTAATGAATCTACCTGCCGGTGCACACGTCCAAAGCGAAAGAAATCTTGTCCGTCTTGACAAATCATTAACCGGTAAGATTTTAGTGGTGTATAATTTGCTGGTAGATAGACAGATAATGAAATGGTGCACTGTAATTGTTCACTTTCAATCGTTGCTTCTGTTATACTGCCTTCGATGTTCGCCATGAATAACTTCCTTTCTAAGGTCTTCTCATACATTAGTTTACCATATTTTTGTGAAAGTGAGGGAGTCTCCGTTTTTTTGACAGTTCTATGATAAAATGAATGATTAAGGATAAACTATTTTTACCAATATCCATCATGAATGGTTAATGGAGGAGTCCGTATGAAATCTAAAAGACCTCATTGGATTTATTATCGAGAGGTATTTCGATCAAAATTTCAAGCAAAGTGTATTCAAGCGAAATTGGAAGACAATTGGGAAAATGGCTATGAAATAGGGCCACTTGTGGAAGTGAAGCGTTTAAAAACGAATAAATATATTGTGCGTTATACGTACGATGAAGTGATGTGACTATAGAAAGTGAGGGAAAGAGAATGGGTGAGAGTCGACTAAGAATGTTGCGCATTCAAAAAGGCTTTAGCTTAGAAGAAGTGTCCAAACAAGTAGGAATCTCTGCCGGATACTTATCGCAAATTGAATCAGGCAAAAGGCAAGTCAATGCATTAATCTCGGAAAAAATCGCGCAATTTTTCAACGTATCTTTAGACGATTTATTTGAAGCTACTCGATATAAAGCTGTATGGGATCATTAATAGAAAAAACGCCCCCTATAAAGAAGGAGCGTCAACTAATTATTTAGGAGAAATCATATTACCTGGTACAACATATTCGTTAAATTGCTCTTCAGTTAACAAACCGCTGCTTATTGCCGCTTCTTTTAATGTCGTATTTTCAGCGTGAGCTTTCTTGGCAATTTTAGCAGCATTTTCATAGCCGATATGCGGATTTAATGCAGTTACGAGCATAAGGGATTCATTTAGCAACTGATCCATTTTTGCTTTGTCTGCTTCTAATCCAATGAGACACTTATCATGGAAATTATTCAGGCCGTCAGATAATAGGCGCATGGATTGAAGGACATTGTATATAATAACAGGCTTAAAGACATTTAATTGAAAATGTCCTTGGCTTGCTGCAAAACCAATAGCAGCATCATTTCCAAGTACTTGTGCTGCAACCATTGTTAGTGCTTCACTTTGAGTTGGATTGACTTTACCTGGCATAATGGAACTACCTGGCTCATTTGCAGGAATGATTACTTCGCCAATACCACAACGTGGACCGCTTGCTAGAAGACGGATATCATTAGCGATTTTAAAAGCGTCAGCTGCAAGTGCCTTAAGTGCTCCATGGAAATAGACGAGCTCATCATGGCTTGTTAACCCGTGGAAATGGTTTTCAGACGCTTTAAAAGAAAAGCCTATCTGTTCGCTAAGTTGCGCTGAGACCTCTTCACTAAAGCCGATAGGTGCATTTAAGCCTGTACCAACAGCTGTTCCGCCGATTGTAAGGGCACGAACGTGATCAAGAGACTGTTCAATCATCGTTGAGCAAGTAGTCAGCATATGTTTCCAACCGCTAATTTCTTGACCGAACGTTAAAGGCGTCGCATCTTGCAAGTGGGTACGACCAATCTTAACGATATCCGAGAATTCTTGTTCTTTTGCTTCAAGCGTTTGTTTAAACTGTCTTAAAGCTGGAATTAATTCAGTCTCAGCGAAAATGACTGTCGCAACATGCATCGCAGTCGGAAATGTATCGTTAGAGCTTTGAGAGTGGTTCACATCATCATTTGGATGAACGGTCACATCGTTATAGCCTTGTTCACTTAAATAACCGTTTGCTAGATAGGCAATGACCTCATTCATATTCATGTTCGACTGTGTACCGCTTCCTGTCTGCCAAACAACAAGCGGGAAGTGATCCTCTAATCCACCAGCGACAATTTGATCAGCGGCATATGTAATGGCTTCAACCTTTTGCGGATGTAGACCTTTTAACTTACCGTTTACAATTGCGGCTGCTTTTTTTAATTCTGCAAAAGCACGAACCACTTCAAACGGAATTTTTTCAGTACCAATTTTAAAGTTTTCCAAACTTCTTTGTGTTTGTGCGCCCCAGTATTTATCGGCAGGAACTTGAATTTCTCCAATTGTATCTCTTTCTGTACGCGTTTTCATTTTCACCATTCCTTTACCCAAGATTGATAACCCAAATCTATCATACCAAAAAACGACAAGAAACTTAACGAAAACATATAAAAAGATCGGTATGGTCGATTGAACTTGCCGCTGTTTTTAAGACCGGCAGGAAGATCACCTAGTCGAAGTAGACAAGGAAAGATCGCTAAAAGCAACAAAAAAAGCGTAAACGATTATACGAGTCCAAAGCCGGAAAAGGACTCATAATCGTTTACGCTCTTCACTCTTAGTCTAGCAAGAAATGTGTTTCGTTTTACGAAAATAATTTTTTGTAAACACTGTAGCCTTCATCATCCAGTTTGTCTTTTGGAATAAATCGAAGCGCAGCAGAATTAATACAATAGCGAAGACCATTAGCTCCAGGACCATCTGGAAAAACATGACCAAGGTGGGAGTCAGCTTCTTTACTACGAACTTCAGTCCGTACCATAAAATGACTACGGTCTTCTTTTTCAAGAATCTCTTCTTCTTCAATTGGTTTTGTGAAGCTCGGCCACCCGCAACCTGCGTCGTATTTATCGTTGGAAGAAAACAATGGCTTACCAGAGACAATATCCACATAAATACCATCTTCTTCGTGATCATAATAGTCGTTTTTAAAAGGTGGCTCTGTTCCATTCTCTTGTGTAACGTGATATTGCATAGGTGTTAGCTTCTTTTTTAACTGATCGTTTGAGTTGTTTGTCATGATGGATCCCCTTTCCAATGTCGTTCAATAAAGTCTGCTCGCCCTGAACCTTTGCGATAGAGTTGATAATGAAATGCATTCTTCTGGTAATAATCTTGGTGGTATTCTTCGGCAGGGTAAAACGGTTTCGCTGGTAATACGAGTGTTGCAATTGGTTTTGAAAATTTACCACTATCTTCTAATGCTTGCTTTGACTGTTCAGCCATTCTTTTTTGTTCATCACTATGATAAAAAACCGCCGTTCGATACGAATCGCCGCGATCGTGGAATTGTCCACCTGGATCTGTCGGATCAATTTGTTGCCAAAACAAAGAAAGAATCGTTTCGTAGGAAATAAGAGAAGGGTCAAATGTTAGTTGAACTGCTTCAAAATGTCCAGTTGTTTCGCTACAAACTTCTTTGTAAGTGGGGTTTTCCGTATGACCGCCAGTATAACCAGAAATGACAGACTCCACACCTTCATATTGATCAAATGGTTTAACCATACACCAAAAGCAGCCGCCAGCAAACGTTGCTTTTTCTAACTGACTCATGTACTCACTCCCATTTCTTTAGATAGTGTTAGTGTAACATACCTACTCTTTGTTCAAAAAACAAACGGCTTTAAACGAAAAGTTTTGACAATGTCAAAAAAGAGTTAAAAAGAAAAAAACATAAAGAACTTTAGCGAAAAAGGGGGTCTTCTTGTCGTTCTTTTTCTTTTTTTGTCAACAAGTTCTGTTCGTAAAATTTGTTATTTAGGAGGAATTTAAAAAGAAAAAAAGAATCAATTGTTGGAATATGTCAAGAATGAAAAGGGGGTTTTATGTCGATGAGATAGTCAATCGCATCGACGGCACGTATGAAGGCGATGATTAAAGAATTACTGAATCAGTCAAACGCACCGCAATGTGTTATTTATGAAGACGTCATCATCATGCGGAATGTAGCTTTTAATAAATTAGCTAAGCTAAGTAATCATAACGATGAAATTCCGATGTCCACAATTTTAAGTTATCAATCAATGGAAGAATGGGTTCTCGAAACAAATCACTCTCCCATCCATTTAACCATTAAGCATGCGGTATTAGATCAAGATTACATGCTCTATACTTTCGAGGCTGATAACAAGACTGAAGACATCCGACTAAGTTTAGTGACAAAGGATTATACAAAGAAATTAAGATGGCTTACAGACGAAGATGGCAAAATCATCGATGGAAGTGCTGTCGGTCGTGAATTTTTAGATGTACATGATTCCATCTGGAGTTTTGTTCCGAAGGAATTAATGTCTAAAGACATGAAAAAGCAACTGATTACGTTTTACTATCAGCATACAGAATATGAAGTTCGAATTATTACCTATTATGGCTATATTTTATTTGATGTCATTAATGCCAAACAACGGGTGGAGCAATTAATTGCGCGCAACGAACTGATTAATATACTAGAGCTATCAAATGAATGCTACATTTTACATGACGATATGACCATTCATTACGCAAATAAAGCAGCCCATCTTTATTTAGGTGTAGAGGAAGAAGAACAGCTTCTTACTGGAAGACCCTTGCGCCAACATATCCAAGCGAGAGAATTAAAGCTCATTAAGGAATCTGTTCGCAATCAACAAGAGGAGATTTTATTTAGACCTGTTAAGTTAATTAATGGGGAAGGCAGTCTACTTTATACGATGTGTGCCATCCTCCCTGTTCATATTGAGGGAAAAAAGCTATATATTTCAGTATTGAAGCAATCACATCGCTCGTCAAAGAAACGAGAGGAAGCAATGAAAGTTGCGTCCCGTTTATCAGCGAGTATGGCACATGAAATTAGAAATCCATTAACGACTATCAAGGGGTTTATGCAATTATACAAGGAAATGAAAACAATACCTGAGAGTCAGCTAGCTGTTATTGATGAAGAACTCGAACAAATGGAAAAAATTATTAATGATTATGTTTTTCTTGCGCAGCAAAAAGGGATGAAACCAAGCGAAACAATTGAAATGAATGATTATTTACAATCTTTCATGAAAAAAGACGAAATACAAGCATTGACTCAACATAACCCAGTCGCTATTTCAAGCGCAGAGTCGTTTTATTTTAACGGTTACAAGGAAGAGTTAGATTTACTCTTTTTAAATTTAATTGAAAATGCTGTTGACGCTAGTGAAAAAACATCAACCATTGAAATACGAGTGACGTCGGAACAAAATCAACTCTGTGTTCAAATTATTGATAAAGGCGTAGGTATTTCCCCGAATCGTCTTTACTTATTAGGCCAGCCGTTTTTTTCATCAAAAGAAAAAGGGACTGGTTTAGGTTTAATGATTTGCCACAAAATTGCTGAACTTCATGGCGGTCGCATGGAAATTAAAACAAAGGCTGGTACAGGGACAATAGTTACTATTTATCTACCCCTTAAGGTGACAACAGCTGTTGAAGATGAAGGGGTTAGAACACCACCTCTGCGAGCTTTAAAGCGAAATGAAAGCCAAACAGTAATAAGCATAGGCCAGCGATAACATTTAAAATTGGTAAAAGAGACTGACTAAGGAACTGTCCAAAATATGAAGCAAGAAACGAGAGACTAATGTTCCATACAAGTATGCCAGTAAATAAAAAACCGATGTAATAGATAAATGATCCTGATTGTTCAGTCATTAACTCTGCCAATGTGGAGCCAAAAATGCCAAACCAAAACATTAAATTAATTGGGTTAAACAAGGCAATGGAAAGCCCTGTCCAAAACGATGCCCAAATTGGTGCTGTGAGGCTGCTCGAACGTTGAAGAGCAGTCTTTCGCTTATTAATCGACTCGATGCCCAGATAAATTAAAAGAGCAGCCCCAAATACATAGAGAATGATTTGTACAGAAGGCATAAAAATAAACTGCGCTAAGCCAAAGTAAATAATGATCATAAAAAGAAGATCAGCAAGAATTGCGCCAATACCAATAAATAACGCAGGAAGAAAACCGTGAGAAACACCTTTTTTTAGAATGGCTAAACAGATTGGACCTACGGGGACGGCCAACGATAAACCTAGAATAAACGCCGAGAGAAAAGCGGGCATTTAAGAACACTCTCCTTACACAACAGACATGCTTTATTCTTATAATAATGTGGGCGTAGACGATTTTAGACATGCTTTATTTGTAAAAAAGTGTCTAGATTCTGTTAGGGCTTCATAAGATGAATAGGAATGTTAAAGGAGGGGTTCTATATGAAAGCATCACGCTTATTAACGACTGAAGACATGCGTTCGGATGCTGTACCAGCCTGGGTGAACGAAAGTTACGAACAATACAGTAATGTTGTGACGGATCAAACTTTTCCATGTTTTTTTGGACAAAAAGGAGAGCGCAAAGGTGAGTTGCGTTATTCCTTTTTATCGCATGCTGATTGGACGTCACTACCGAGTACATTAACAGCATTTCAATCTTTAATGGCGAAACGACCGCTTATTCGGCGTGGACTTTTTGTGTTTATCGAGCCTGAAGAACAGGAGCAAACCTTGGATTACTATCGACGCTATTTTTGGGATATCTTACAATACTTAAATGATAAAGATGAAAGTGTATGGCCAGCTCATACACCGAGTGATCCGAATCACCATTTGTGGTCATTTTGTTTTAATGGTCAATCCATGTTTGCTTTTGCCAATACACCTGCATATAAGCAGCGTATTACACGAGATTTAGGGCAAAGTATGGTCATCGGTTTTCAACCTCGAGAAATTTTTCAAGGTTTAGAGGGGACTGAGCCTAAAGGTCATAACTCTCGAGAAGCTGTTCGGAAAAGGGTAGAGGCGTGGGATCAAATACCGAAACATCCTGATATAAGCCATTATGGTGATGTAGATCACAGGGAATGGAAGCAGTTTTTTATTGGAGATGACTGTGTACCAATTACAGGCGCTTGCCCGTTTCGCGCAAAAAACGACTCAAAATAGATTTTTAATCTTGTAACGTGATAAACTAAGCGTACTACTTATAGAAATAGGGGTATCATGAAATTTAGAATTGGCTATCGAACATTAAAAACGGCGATTGGTGTATTGATTTCACTTTCCATAGCGCAGTTACTTGAATTAAACTTTGCTTCTTCTGCGGCGATTATTACCATTCTTTGTATTTCGGTCACCCGTAGAAATTCATTACTTGTATCATGGGCGCGCTTTATTGCTTGTATCATCGGACTAATAATGAGCTCAGTTTTGTTTGAATTACTCGGTTACACCCCTGTTGCTGCAGCACTCTTTATTTTGCTCTTTATCCCAGTTGTCTTACTCGTAAAAGCAAGCGATGGCATTGTAACGAGTTCTGTTATCGTTATGCATTTATATGTTGTTGGTGAGACGTCTATCGGCTTTTATTGGAATGAGCTACAGCTTATTTTTATTGGGATTGGAACGGCACTAGTGATGAATTTATATATGCCTTCTAAAGATAAACTATTACGACAGCGACGTATGCAAGTTGAAGAGTTGCTTAAGGCAACGTTGAAGCAGCTTTCGATCTACATACGTGCAGGTGAAAGCAATTGGGATGGAAATGAACTTCCTCAGTTAGATAAAGTGTTGAAGGAAAGTAAGAAAGTTGCCTTTGTTTCAATGCAAAATCATCTCTTATCAGAAGAAAATCATTATTATCATTATTTTTCAATGCGCGAAAAGCAACTTGAGATCATTGAACGTTTAATGCCACACTTAACAAGAATTAATGGGTCAGTCCCTCAGCAAGAAAAGGTCGCGAATTTTCTAGAAGAGCTGTCACGCGCAGTTAGTCCTACCAATTCAGTTGCTTATTTTCTCTTGCAGTTAGAAGAAATGCGCACCGAATTTCGGAATATGCCGCTTCCAAAAACAAGAGAAGAGTTTGAAAGTCGGTCTTCCCTTCTTTTAATTGTGTTTGAATTTGAACAATATTTAAAGACAAAAGACGCGCTTTGGGTGCAAAAATCGGATAAAAAGAGATCATTGAGCAAACCCTAAATGGAGTTCAACTTCATAGGGGTGACAAATGTGAAATGGTCTTTTTTTCTGTTTACGTTTATTATGCTATCAACTTTACTTCCAGAACAATTTCCAGTGGAAAAAGCAGCGGTTATTGTGAATGTCCAAACAAATGAAATGGCAATCTTTGAAGCGAACCGTATAAGCGATGTGTTTCCGGTTGCAAGTGGAAAAAAAGGAGAAGAAACACCTCTTGGTGAATTCCATGTGCTTGTTAAAGCAAAGCATCCTTACTATCGTAAAAAGAATATAGCTGGAGGCGATAAACGGAACCCACTTGGCAGCAGGTGGATTGGCTTTGATGCGAATGGAACGAATGGGCGTACATACGGACTACACGGAACAAATCAACCGCATTCCATAGGTTACAACGCTTCGTTAGGCTGTATTCGCTTAGAGAATTCTTCTGTAGAGTATGTATATGAAAGAGTAGAGATTGGAAGTAAAGTCATTGTAGTGAAAGAAACAAAAAGCTTTTCGGCGTTAGGGAAGCAATTTAACTTGTTGAAGTAATAAGGATATGACCACACACATGCTTCAGGCGGAAATCTCAATGAACTCCGCCTGGCTTGTCTACTTTAAAGGTATGATTAGAACATGCCTAAACCGGCAGCTGCGGTAAACACGCCCCCTAATACGAGTGTTGCAATCATAATATAAATAATTAATCGTTGAAATTTTCGTGGCATAGTCTTCACCCCACTCACACTATTCTACTGATAGTGTAACTGATTGCCTGGAAAGCAACAAGAGGTGTTTTATGCTTGATATTAAATTAGATCACATTGCATATGTTGTAAAATCAAAAGAGGAAGTATCTCAATTTTATTCGCTTTTTTCTCTAGCGGAAGGAAATTGTGAAATTGTGCATGAACAGCAAGTGACGGTTTATCATGTGCAAGTCAAATCCTTTTCAATTGAACTACTTTTACCGTTTCCTGAGAATCGTTCCTTGCAAAGGTACTTAGCGAGACGTGCATCTCCGTGTTTTCACCATTTAGCGCTTCTAAGTTCTGATTTACAGTCTCTACAAAACTGTTTAGAAGAGAATGGCTACGAATTTATTTATGAAAAGGCGAAGACAGGTAGTAATCGAAAGCGGATTAATTTTATAAAACCGGCGTGTACAAGCGATGTACTGATTGAATTGTGTGAGCACCAAACATGAAATGTGCGGCAATATTCGTTATGATAGAAGTGATTATGGTTATTGGAGTGAAGAAACGATGACAGAGAGAATCGTCAATGAATTTATTGAATTGGTTAAGGTCAGTTCTGAAACGAAACATGAGGCAGAAATTGCAGCTTTATTAAAAAAGAAATTTTCCGATTTAGGTTTAAAGGTGGAAGAAGATCAGGCGCAAGAAAAAACAGGTCACGGTGCAAACAACTTAATTTGTACGTTGCCAGGAACAAGCACTGAAGAGATTAAAACGATTTATTTTACATCTCATATGGATACGGTGGTTCCGGGAAAAAACATTCAACCGATTGTTGAAGACGAATACATACGAACAGATGGAACGACTATTCTCGGTGCAGATGATAAGGCTGGTATTGCAGCAATGCTGGAAGCCATTCGAGTCTTAAGGGAGAAAGAAGTTCAACATGGTGATATACAATTTATTATTACTGTTGGGGAAGAATCAGGCTTAGTTGGGGCAAAAGCGCTTGATCAGAAATTGCTCCGTGCTGTATACGGCTATGCCCTTGACAGCGATGGGGAAGTGGGAGGCATGATTACTGCAGCGCCTTCTCAAGCGAAACTTGTCACGAAAGTGTTTGGAAAGACAGCTCATGCAGGTGTTGAGCCAGAGAAAGGAATTTCAGCCATTTCAGTAGCATCAAAAGCAGTCGCGCAAATGCCTCTTGGCCGAATTGATCGCGAAACGACCGCAAACATTGGTCGATTTGAAGGTGGTTCGCAAACCAATATTGTGTGTGACTATGTAGAAATTACGGCTGAAGCTCGTTCTCTAGAAAAAGCCAAACTTGAAAAACAAGTATCCGCAATGAAACAAGCATTTGAAAATGCAGCAAAAGAAATGGGCACGTCATGTGAGGTTCAAATTACTTATTCTTACCCAGGGTATAAAGAATCCGAAGATGCTGAAGTTGTTCGGATTGCCCATGAAGCCATTACTACCCTTGGTTTAACACCATCCATGCGGGCGAGTGGAGGCGGAAGTGACGCAAACGTTATTTCTGGCTTTGGTATACCGACAATTAATTTATCCGTTGGTTACGAAAAAATTCATACGACCAATGAACGCATTGCTGTTCATTCACTAGCTAAAATTGCTCAGGTCATTATAGAAATTGTGAAAACAACCGCTAAACAATAATGAAAACAAGCCGTTCACAAATGTGGACGGCTTAGATCAAGTAGTGAGTTTCATTCGCAAACTCCATGCACTCTAATATCTCTTCTTCCGGTATTCCAGTGGCGAGAGACAAATCGTTTATCGTAGGTGCACAATCATGCTTTACCCGGTAATCGTGTAAATAGTGATTGATTTTGCTCATTGTTACTTCATAATAGTATTTAGATGTTAAGTGTGTGTAAAAAAGCATTCTGACACCTCCAGTTAGTTAGGAGGTCTTGCGAATGAATACTCTATTTTACCATTCTTTCAGAAAAAAGTATAGAGCTAGCCTCTTAAGCATTCGATTTGAGGACGATTGGGGAGAAATGTCTTGTTTGAACTTAAGCATATTAATAAAAGTACAAGCTCTTTACCGGCCAGACACGCACAAACAAAAAGCAATGGTTCAGTAAATCAAAAGGAGCGCTTTCAAGAACAATTAAAGCAGCAGGCCCTCAGCAGTTTATTCGAGAAGATTGACCATTTAAAGGCGCAAGGGACGGATTTAGTTAACCAGCGATCCTACGGCGCATTGACGTCTTTTCGTCGTTCATTAGAGGACTGTTTAAAACACGTATTAAATGACAGTTACCATGTGTCAGTAAGAACAAGTCATCAATTTGGTCAATTTAAACAGCATCAACTCGTACAAGTGGTCAATCAAGAGATGGATCTTTTGACGAAAGAGTTATTTGATGAGCAAAAGACGAGTATGGATTTATTAAAAAGGGTAGGGAAACTAGAGGGAATCTTGCTCGAAATTTATGTATGACAACAAGGAGGATGAAATGGATCATTATCTCTTTACGTATAAAACCGACCTTCCTGTTTCCTTAGAAGAGGCCTGGGCGTTTTTTTCAAATCCAAATAATTTAGCGCGCATTCAAACCTTCCCACCTGTAAATGTATCACAAGAGGGCGATTCAATTCTAATTCGAGTTCCTTACACTGGGAATCGTATTCAGTTTAAAACAACCATTTTTTCAGAGAGTCCGCCACATGAATTTAAAGACAAAATGGAAAATCCGCCGTTTCCTTTTTCGTATTGGGAGCATACCCATCAATTTGTTAAAGGAAAAGACGGAACAATAATGATTGATCACGTTTGTTTTGCGTCAGTTGTGCCAGCTAGTTTAGCAGCAAAAGGGCTAACACTTATGTTTAAAAGCCGAGAGAAGCAAGTGAATAACCATCTTAGGCCTTAATGTTGGTGCATGTATTTGCTAATTAATTTTAAAATGGAACGTCTTGTTAAAATCCCGGTAAATGCTTTTTGATCATCGACAACGCATAAAAAGGGATGATTAATGGATAGCGATAGCGCTTTAGAAAATGTTGCTTCTGGACGAATGCAAGGAACATCTTGATTCATACAATCCCCAACTGTTAACGTTGATAACCGATCAAGTTCAAAGTCATGTTCACCCAATAAAGAATCCAAAATTAATGACTTGCTAATCATTCCCCTTAAGTGAAACGAAGAATCTAAAACGGGAATGGCTGTATATCCTGATTTAATAAGAACAAGTAACGCGTGTTGCAATGGATTATTTAATTGAACGTGTGCGACCTTGTCGGCAGATATGATTAATGGTGCGATTTCATTGTCTGTTAATAAACGATCTCGTAATGTTTGCATACATGTATCACTTCTTTATGTTAGATTTTCATGTGCTCCTTATAATCGTAAACGCTCTTTTCGAGTCCGTCAAGAATAGTATCCTCTGAATGAGCGCGAAAATCCTTGGGTAAAATAAAAAGAAAAAGGAGCGCGACCTTACGATATGCACTCAAAACAAACAGTAAAGTATATATGTGAACAATATACGTCCGGATCGATTTATTATTTTAAAATGGAATACATTACCCATGATAAGTGGAGTAATCTTCATTCTGTTGAATGGTCCGCGCCGAGACCTATTCGTCGCGAAACATTTTTAAAAAGAAAGAGACAAGGGTATTTGTGCGAATTTCATCAGCGATCATCTGCGAAGGTGGTTCCTTTCCAAAAAGAATGAAAAGAAATTTGTTTACTAATATGTCTTTTAAAAGAAAGAAGCGCATTCAATGAAGACGCTACATACCGTGCACCGGTACGAGCGTTCATGAATAGCGCTTTTTTATTTAATGCTTTGCATGAAGAGTATCTTTAGTCAATCGATGTAAGTGTGTCGTTGACATCAATTTCTCCATAACCGTAATAAACGTTAAAATCCCCGTCACCTAGCTGATTCGCATGACCTAAAATAAGGTTTCCAATTTCCTCATTCGATAGTGAAGGGTTAGTGGAGTGCACGAGTGCCGCTAAACCAGCTACATGTGGGGCGGCCATAGAAGTACCAGACAATAAAATATACTGGTTTTCAAGGTACGTACTAGGGATATGCTCACCAGGAGCTGAAACATCTACATAATCCCCGTAATTCGAGAAGAAAGAGCGGTTCTTATCTTGATTAACAGAAGCAACCGTGATGACCTGTGGATAGGCAGCAGGATACATTTGGTCATCTGTATTTTCGTTACCGGAAGCGCTAATAAGTGTAACGTCTTTACTATATGCATATTCAATGGCATCGTACAAAACATCAGAGTGATAATAATCACCTAAACTCATATTAATGACATCAGCTCCATGATCTACCGCCCAATAAATCCCTCTAGCAACAGAAAAGGAAGAGCCTTCTCCATCTGTATTTAATACTTTAATGGGCATAATTTTACTTTGCCAAGAGACGCCGGCGATGCCTTCAACATTGTTTGTTAACGCTGCAGCGATACCAGCAACATGCGTGCCGTGACCATTATCATCAATTGCGTTGGATGTATCATCAATTGCATTGTAGCCTTCTACTAACTTCCCTTGAAGGTCTGGGTGCTCTGGATCGACACCTGAATCAATGATTGCAATCGTTGTGTCTGAACCATTGGCATAATTCCAGCCCTCTTCAATGTCAATTTGTTCTAAATTCCATTGGTACGGTTTAAAGAATTCATCATTTGGTTCTACTTTCGTTTCTTGAATAACGGCTTTATTGACGAAAGAGTAATTGTGCTCAGCGAAAATGACGGCTTCATCACTCTTTAGCTTTTGGATATAAGCATCTTCTTCAATGGTTGATTGTAATACAACGTAAGGATGATTTTCCTTTAAAATAGTATGATCGTTTTTTATGGCCCACTGCTCAACGTTTGTGTTGGGGGCTAGTTTTACAATGACTTCTTCAGCGACGATAGGGTTATTTTGACTTTTTGTTTGTGAATTAACGTAAATATTCCAATTTAAGCCTGGAACGGTTGTTGCTTGTTGGCCATCTGGTAGCGTTGTTTGTTGATTAAAGTCAACCTGGGCGTTTTCGCCAGACATAAAGAGTGTTCCTTCGCTATCAGCGATCATGGCGTGCTTTGATAGGAATGATTGAATAAAAGCCAGATTGATTTCGCTAATAACGGTGTTGCCGGATGCTAATGCCTTTTTAACCATAATGTAAGAGTGATCTTCTTTTTGATATGGAAGAGAATACTGAATCGCATTATAGGTTGTAGTAAAAACGGGCAACTCGTTAAGGTCTAAAGAAGAACCTGCCTTTTCAATAATTTGATTCGTACCATCTACAAGTGCAATTCCTTCTATATAAGGATGCTGTTCAACTTCTTCTTCAAGCTTTCTGTCAAGCTGCTCTCTCGTTGTCCATTCTTCTAAGCTTGTCGTAAACGAATGAAACATCATATTAGTGGTGAGAGCAAGATCTTCTGCTTGCAAGTGATCGATTGCTTCTTGAGAAACAGAGGCATTAAAATGATTATTGGATTGTTGATGAATGGACGCGCGATGCATGTTTGGTGCTGGTTTAATAATCAGCATGCCAATGATTAGTGTACTTGCTAATGCAATAGCCCATTTTTCAGAACGTCGTAACATAATGATTCTCCTTTTTTACATGTAGTTGCTTAAAATCTTTTTCGACTTGCGGTGCTATCCATTGAGATGGATAAACGAGGGTGATGTTGGCTTCCGAGAATAAGCGTTTCGACTCTTTTAATGCGTTATACGTTTCATTCCCTTTAACCCCAACATGTCCAATTGCAATAGGGTACTCATGGCGGTCAGTGGTCTCCATAAATGTTTGAAGCTGTTTTTTCACGTAAGAATACGAGGACAAAGAGTCATCAATAAAAAGGGTTCGCTTAAAGCAAGGTACAAGGTATTGATTTGCAATTTCTGGCATAAGTGATTTTGGTGTTGTTCCACTATCAAGCAAATAAAGACCGTTTCTCTTGGCGAACTGGACAATTAGCGTCACTATTCTTTTGTCTTCCATTCCTTTTGAACCCATGTGATTATTTAATCCTTTTGCATGGGGAACACGCTCCAATGCCTGATTTAAACGATGGTTAATTTCGTCGTCACTTAAATCAGAAGTAATGGGGTTAGGCCCTAACCAGGATTTTTTACCTACTTTTGGCTCTAGGGGTAAATGTATAATCACTTCTAACCCATGCTCAGACGCTAATTTATCTTGTTCTTGCGCCTGATCTAAAAAAGGCATAATAGCGGCAGTGATTGGGATATCACCAGTTAAAAATTGTTCGACTCCTTTCACTTCTCCTCCAAAATCATCAATAATGATTGCCACCTGCTTGCTAGACGCCAGTACAGGGGTTGAACTAATAAGGAACGCTGTAATAAGCATCAAACAAATTGAAAAAAAAGATTTGACCATGTTTCTACTCCTTTTTGCTATTAGTTTGCTGCAAAAACAGGCGCTTTCATGTTAGGAAGTAAAAGGAAATTCCAAAAAAAAAAAACAACTAGGTTAAAAACCGTAGTTGTTTCTGTTATTTCCGAATATTAAAGGCAGCGTTAAGCTGTCCTCGGAGCATCTTTTCTCTAACTTCCTGTTTGCGAATCGCTTTTTGTTCCATGCGTCTTATTTCGAAAGTTTGCATACCATCTTCCATTTTGTTTGCAATATCAACTAATCGTTCAACGTCTAAAAAAGAGTACTTTCGTGTTCCACCCTTTGATCGTTCTGGAAAAAGCAGTTTTCTTTCTTCATAATAACGTATTTTTCTCTCCGTTAAACCAGTTAGTTCACTAACCATCCCAATGGTAATGACCTTTTTATCTTTGTATGACAACCCTCTCCACCTCACAGTTGAGTTTACCCACGATTGTTGTGTAATAATATATCATAGCTAAGAGAACGATGTGAATAAAATTGTAAGATTTTCTTACATAGTCGATCGATGGAATCGTAATTACTGTGAATACGCACGTGATATACCAGTAAAAAGGTTTAATAATATAGTTGCTTAATCAGGATGTTAAACCAGAAAGTGATTTTACTTAAATGGAAGACGAACATGGTGAGCCATTTAAAAATCCATAATTTTATTCATAATTCAACGGATGTTGTGAATCAATTCGATTGGACAAAGGCGGAAGGGGAGGGCATACATAATGATACAATGAACTATACGAAAGGTTTAATTCGACTAAGAAGGTCATCTAATGCATTCCGTTTAGGAAGTTTGTCAGTTATTGAAGAGCACGTCTCGTTAGTTGAAGCGCCTGAAATAGAGCAGGAAGACGTTGTGATCGGCTATACGCTTAAATCAACGGATGAGAGCGAGACATATACTGCTTTTATAAATGGCGATACGCGAAATCGGACATTTTGCTTGAATCCGATCTCTCCTCTTCAAATGTGCTTGTGGATCGGGAAAAAGCTGGAGTTGAGCCAATTGACGATCTATCGGTGTCTCCTTTGGTGGAAATAAAATGGTGATTGCTCCGTTAACAGTTATAATTATTCAATCCGAATCATGAAGATTTGGTAAGAAGCAAGTGTGAAAGAAGAGTAAGCAAATACTGGTTAAACAGTATTTGCTTTTTTATCTGTTGAAGTGAAAATTCATTTATTGCTTTCGTAATGCTAAGAGAAGTTGTAAACTGGTGTCAACTGCATGTCATAAAGTGAAAGGCTTTCAATTAAAGTCTGATACAAAAAGAGACATAAAGTACATAGGGGGAAGAACGGTGAGGAAGCATAGATGGTTAATTGGCGTCGTAGCAAGCATACTTATTATTATACTTGGTTTTGTTATCCAAGTTGAATATGGAGCGGATGAGTCTGACCGCGTTATCGTGGACTACACGTTGAATTTATACAGTGCACCTGAATGTTTTAACGAGGCTGGTTTTACAAATGATATTAGTGATGCAACGTACGGAGAAGTGGAGGAAAGCGGCGAGTTTTTACCTGAATCTTCGTGTACAGCTGTTGCGTTTCAAACGTCACGCGGGCCGTTATGGTTTGCTTGGTTTATGAGCTAGCTACGCATGACATAAAAAGCAAATGTAATTGCGACTTTTCTCTATAAAAGGAGAAGAAGTCGCTTTTTCATTCGGTTAGCTGTGGCTTAACAAAAAGGATTATGATAATATGAGTAATTAAAACAGAGAGAAAAGTGGAGAGTGAGGAACGTAACGTGAAAGTTGCAAAATTTGGTGGCTCTTCAGTTGCCAACGCTGAACAAATTAGAAAAGTGGCTGCGATTATTCAAGCGGACGAAGAAAGAAAGATTGTTGTTGTCTCTGCTCCAGGCAAACGAAACAAAGAAGATGTGAAAACAACAGATTTATTAATTGAATTGGCGCAATATTGCATGGACGGTAATGAAGTAAAGCAGGAACAATGGCTTCAAAAAGTAGTTGATCGCTACGCACAAATGGTGTTAGATTTAGGCCTTGATGAAGCAACAACAATCGAAATTCGTAATGACTTAGTGAATCGAATCCAAGCACCATATAAAAATACACATCAATTAATAGACTCATTAAAAGCAAGCGGTGAAGATAACAACGCAAAGTTAATTGCTGCATATTTTCATTCCATCGGCATGAATGCGTCCTATGTAAATCCAAAAGATGCTGGGTTACTTGTCAGTGATGAGCCAGGGAATGCTCAAGTACTACCCATTGCCTATGAACGCTTACATCAGTTGAAAGAGCAAGAAGGAATTATTGTCTTTCCTGGATTTTTTGGCTTTTCTGAGAACGGCACACTTGTGACATTCCCGCGAGGTGGTTCTGATATTACCGGTGCCATATTAGCGGCTGCTGTAAATGCGGATCTCTATGAAAACTTTACTGATGTTGATTCAGTGTACGCAGCTAATCCAACGATTGTTGAAGATCCATTTGAGATTAAAAAAATGACTTATCGAGAGATGCGTGAACTCTCTTATGCTGGTTTTAGTGTATTTCATGATGAAGCCCTTATTCCAGCATTTAGGAACGGCATTCCTGTATGTGTTAAAAATACAAACAATCCGAAAAGCGAAGGCACGTTGATTGTGGCAGAGCGAGAAGTGTTTGATAACCCTGTTATTGGTATTGCTGCAGATGAAGGGTTTGCGACCATTTATGTGCGAAAGTATTTAATGAACCGCGAAGTAGGATTCGGAAGACGATTATTAGAAATTTTAGAGGATAGCTCGATTTCGTTTGAACATATTCCGACTGGTATTGATGATACGAGCGTTATTATTCGCGAAAGCCAACTGACAGAAGATGTGGAAAAACAAATAATTGGCCGTATTAAAACAGAATTACAAGTTGATGATGTCCATATAGAACGAGGCTTTGCAATGGTGATGCTTGTTGGAGAAGGTATGCACAATTCAATTGGTGTCATCTCAAGAGCATCAGGCGCATTATCAAGAAGAAATGTGAACATAGAAATGATTAACCAAGGTTCATCCGAGACAAGTCTTGTATTTGGAATCCATCAAGAAGATGCTAAAACAGCTGTTCAAGAACTGTATCAAGAATTTTTTAGTACGCGAGTTCTCGCCTAAGAAGAAAAGCGCTATAAACGGAGACAGTCGTTTATAGCGCTTTTGTGTTATTCTTTCGAAGGTTGATGAAGTTTTTTTAATTCTGTCTGGATCGCTGCAAGTTGCTGTTCTAATCGTTTAACGTCTTCTGCTGTAGCTGGTGCTTGTTTTGCTTCATTGTCCGTGTCTTCTTCTGAATCATTTGCTTTTTCAACATTATTAACGATAACACCAATAAACAGGTTAAAGATAATAAACGTACCCACGAGTACAAAAGAAACGAAATAAATCCAAATCCATTGATTGTAGGCCATTAAGGGACGCATAATACCACTTGACCAAGAATCTAATGTGACAATTTGAAACAAAGTAAGAATGGTCCGTTGTAAGTTTCCAAAGTATTCAGGTGCAATTCCACTGAACAACATCGTTCCAATCACTGCAAAGATATATAGAAAGATTCCCATTAAAAACAAGATGTTACCAAGAGAAGGAATGGTCATAACTAGTGCATCCACTAAGCGCCGAAGAGAAGGAATAACGGAAATGGCGCGTAGAACCCGTAATACCCGCAGGACTCGAAGAACTGTGACAAAATGACCACCAGTAAACAAATGTCCAGCTAAAATGATGATGGTGTCAAACCAATTCCAGCCGTTTTTAAAGAATGAACGAACAGAAGTTGAAAAAAAGCGCATGACAATTTCAATTGTGAAAAGCCACAATAAAAGACGATCAGCAAGATAAAAAAAGAAAGAATAATGCTCATAGATGGAATCGTATGTTTCGATTCCAACCAAAATGGCATTTGCAATAATTAAAATAATAACGGTTGATTGAAATGCTTTATGATTTACGATGGTATGTAATCTGTTTCTCAAACGAAATGCCCCTCTCCATTTCCTCCAACTATCATAGCAAGAAAAAAGTTGAAGGAAAAGGAGAATCCATTGTAAGCTAAAGCGTACAGAAGAAGAAAAGGAATTGTGATCGCAAATGAAAACGATATGGATTACAGGAGCATCGAGTGGATTAGGTGAAGCCGTGGTCAATCAATTAAAGGGACATCATTTTCAGATTGTTAAGCTGGCAAGTCGTTATCAAAACTTAATAGAAACGGAGCCTAATGTGTTTGAATGTAAACTTGATCTAAGCGACATCACGTCTATTCATCATGTTGTTGGTGAACTGAAAGAAGCAAACCTTATTCCTGATATCGTCATAAATAATGCTGGAATTGGTCAGTTTGCTGAGTCGTGGGAGATTGCCGACGAGGACGTAGAGCGGGTTTTTCAAGTCAACATTGTTGGATTAATACAATTTACGAACCGAGTAATCCCTTTAATGATGGCAAATGGGCATGGTCACATTGTTCAAATTGCTTCTCAAGCAGGGAAAGTGGCAACCGCAAAAGCGAGTGTATATGCAGCGACAAAACATGCATTAATTGGCTATTCAAATGGCTTACGACTTGAATTAAAGCCGTATGCTATTGACGTATCCGTTATGAATCCAGGGCCCATTCATACACCTTTTTTGAAAAGCGCTGATAAAAGCGGCACATATGGTGAAAAGATGGGTGCTCATTTATTGCAACCAGATGAAGTAGCCAAACGAGTTGTGAAAACGTTGAGCTCTAAAGAAAGAGAAATCAATTTGCCAAATTATATGACGGTTGTAGCGAAAATGTATCAACTTGCCCCGGGTCTAGTAGAAAAAATCGGCAAACGTTTCTTTTATAAAAAAGAATAAAATAACTGTTTAAGTAGGAAGAAAGAGATCAAATTACAAAACGTCCAGTTCCTTCAAAAAGAGGCACTTTTGGCTTTTTCAATGAATAGCATAGGTTAGGAGTGAGGAAATGTAAGGTTGCATAGGACCGTTACATTCCAGAAGGAGCTGGTATTCAGATGTGCGGGATTACAGGGTGGATTGATTGGCGGCGAGATTTAAGAGGCGAAAAAAAAGAAATTGAACAAATGGCAGCGACGTTAAACCGAAGAGGGCCTGATGCATTAGAGTCATGGACAGACAAACAAGTAGCGTTTGGTCATGCGCGCTTAATTGTTGTTGATCCAGCAGGTGGCATTCAGCCAATGACACGGACCGTTGCTGGAAAAACGTATACGATTGTTTATAACGGTGAACTGTATAATACAGAAGATATCCGGAAAGAGCTGCAGCAATACAATCATACGTTTTCAGGGCACTCGGATACAGAAGTGTTGTTAAAATCATATATACAATGGAAAGAAGCATGCTTACAAAAATTTAACGGTATTTTTGCCTTTGCCATTTGGGAACATACTACGCAGACCTTATTTATGGCACGAGATCGAGTAGGAGTGAAGCCGTTATTTTATACGGTTCGAGATGGATTTTTAGTATTTGGTTCAGAATTGAAAAGTATATTGGCTCATCGTGATATTAAGCCCATTGTGGATCGTACGGGCTTAGCGGATATAATGGGGTTAGCGCCATCGCGATCACCAGGAAATGGCATTTTTAAACATGTTCATGAGTTAAAACCAGCTCATTTTTTAGTCTATACAAAAGATGAGCTACGTTTGCGTCGTTATTGGCAATTAAAAAGTGAACAGCATACGCATAATGTTGAAGAAACGGCCGCACATATCCGACAGCTGTTGGAAGATATCGTTTCAAGACAGCTTTTTGCTGACGTTCCGGTTGGAATGTTTTTGTCAGGCGGAATTGATTCTAGTGCACTGACGGCTATTGCTGCAAATCATTATAAACAGGAAGGAAAAGGGCCGATTGCCTCCTATTCTGTTGATTATGAAGAGAACGATAAATACTTTAAAGCAAGTGCCTTTCAGCCAAATGCTGATGGAGAATGGATCAAAAAAGTATCGAGTTATTGCCAAACCAATCATAAAAACTGTGTCATTCAGAACATCCAATTGGCTGAGTTATTAAAAGAAGCAGTACTCGTTCGCGATACACCTGGAATGGCAGATGTTGATTCTTCATTGCTATGGTTTTGTAAAGAAATTAAAAAAGATGTAACGGTGGGCTTATCAGGTGAATGTGCGGACGAAATTTTTGGTGGCTATCCGTGGTTTCATAAACCTGAGGTAATGAATATAGATGGGTTTCCCTGGATGAGATCCATAGACGAGCGAAATATGCTCTTAAAGGCTGATTGGAAAAAGAAGCTTGATTTAAAGAACTATGTCTATGACCGTTATGCGGAGACGATTAGCGAGACGCCGACATTTTCAAAGGATACAAAAGAAGAAGCACGAAGACGAGAAATCTCATATTTAAATATGATCTGGTTTATGACAAACTTACTCGACCGAAAAGATCGCATGAGTATGGGAGCATCGTTAGAAGTGCGGGTTCCATTTTCAGATCACCGCTTAATTGAGTATGTCTGGAATATTCCATGGGAGATGAAAGTGCATGGGGGAAGGGAAAAAGGAATTTTACGAAAAGCATTAGAAGGCTTACTGCCTGATGATGTGCTCTATCGTAAGAAAAGTCCGTATCCTAAAACGCATCATCCAGATTATACAAACGCTGTAACAAAGGAAATTCAAGCTATTGCAAATCAAGCTGACTCGCCTTTATTTGATTTTATCGAACGTAAGCAATTGAAAAACATTGCAGATACTGGTGGCTTTGATACAGGGAAGCCGTATTTCGGTCAATTAATGGCAGGTCCGCAGTTATTAGCACACTTCATCCAAATGGATTTCTGGCTTAAACACTACCAAATTAAAATTGAGGATGCGTAATAGAGAGGACCAGGAGTGATGAAGCCCCTGGTCTTGTTATATTTCTTTTTTATACCGACTTGTCCTCAACCAGAGGCGATAACAGCCATAGACGAATAGAAGAAAGGCTAAATAATAAAGAATGACAATCATTAATTGCTGAGGATCATTGAATAGTGCGTGCCCAACTGTGGCAAATAAAATCATTGAAGGAACCTTGCCTAACGAAGACGCCACAATATAGTGCATTGGCGAAACCCTGCTTAGAGCAGAATAGGCATTAACAAGGATTGAAGGGATTATGGGAATCAATCGCGTAATAAATATAGTCATAAACGCGTTTTTCTCAAATAATCTTGTTATCGTTGATGTGAGCTGGTAGCGATGGATCATCTTAAGACCTATATCTTGATAACCATACCGAATAAAGGTAAAAAAGAGTATAGAGGCAATGGAGGAGCCTAACCAAGTGACAAGACTACCGAGATACGGTCCGTATGCAGCTCCAATTAGTCCACCAATGAGCGGGTACGGAATAACAGGAAATAAAGAGAGTAAAGTGGCAATCAATGTAGTTAGAATAATGGATTGGTCACCTAGCGTCTCAATGGCATTGAGAAAGCGATCTTGATACATAAAAACAAGTGTACCTAATCCCACTAGGAAGATGGATACGATGATTTTCTTTTTCATGCTTCACCTCATAGATTAATTCGTTCTTAGTGTAACAAAAGAAAAGCTGTAAAAGGAGATGGAGATGCGTTTAATTTTTGACAATATCTATGAAACTGTGAAGCAGATTCCAGCTGGAGAAGTTGCTTCATACGGTCAAATTGCCCGATTAATTGATGCTCCCCGAAGTGCGCGGGTTGTTGGTTGGGCTATGCAAAAGGCACCAAAAGAAGTACCGGCACACCGTGTTGTGAAAAAAGATGGCAGTGTAAACGAAGGCATTTTATTTCAAGGCTCTTTTAGCCAAAGAGAGCTTTTAGAAAGAGAAGGAGTACGTTTTTACAAAGACGGTAGAGTTGTGATGGCTTCGCATAGTTAGAAATAACTAGGTGTTTAGAAATCTATCAATTCGGGTATGAAGAACAAGAAAATGTAAATGAATTAGGGTGGATGAATGAAAAAAATTACAATCATAGGTGCTGGACCTGGTGGTTTAGCAACAGCATTACTACTAGCAGGAAAAGGATATCAGGTAAAAGTTGTCGAAAAAGAAGCATATGTAGGGGGACGTACATCAAGCTTTGAGCAAAATGGCTTTACTTTTGATCGCGGCCCGACATTTTTTAGTATGCCTCATCTTTTAGAAGACTTGTTTGCACAAGTAGGTCGAAAACTATCTGATTATTTAACGCTCAAAGAAGTAGATCCTCTATACAAGTTACAATTTGATGATGTAGCGTTTGTTCCGCATCGTGATGAGCAACAAACATATCAAGACATTGAACAGTTGTTTCCATCAAATGGAGCTGGATATATTCGCTTTATGAAGGAAACCCGAAAGAAAATGAATGCATTAATGCCGCTTTTACAAAATAAGCATAATTCTCTCTTTGACTATACAAGGCTACGTGCTATAAAAGCTTTACCCAGCTTGTCGTTAGGAAAAACGCTTTACGATGAATTAAGTAAATATTTTACTGACGAACGCTTAAAGCTATCGTTTACGTTTCAATCAAAGTATTTAGGGATGTCTCCGTGGGAATGCCCTGGAGCATTTAGTATATTGTCGTTTATGGAACATGAGTACGGTATTTATCACCCAATAGGTGGAGTCAACCAAATTACAAAAGCCCTCGCAAAAGCTTTTACGGAACTAGGCGGGACAATCGAATTAAATCGCTCAGTCAAAAATATAATCGTTAAAGAGGGACGCATCTATGGCTTAACCTATGAAGATGGTGAGCAGGAGCAAACAGATGAACTTGTGATTAATGCTGATTTTGCTTACGCTATGAGTGAGCTTGTGGAAGAAAAGCATTTAAAAAAATATACGCGAAAAAAACTTGAAAAGAAAAACTACTCTTGCTCTACGTTTATGATTTACGCGAATGTGGAAAAGGTGTATCAGGAGCATCATCATACGGTTTTGTTTGCGAGTGATTACCGAAAAAATGTCGAAGAAATAACGGGTTCAAAAACGTTGTCTGCTGACCCATCTATTTATATCCATAACCCAATCGTGACAGATCCAACGCTTGCACCGGAAGGAAAGTCACCCCTTTATTTGTTGGCGCCAGTGCCAAATAACTTTAGTAAGCTTGATTGGGAAGAGCAAAAGGATACGTTTGCAGAACTGGTATTTGATCAAATTGAGAAAAAGTCGGGTTTTAAAGATTTAAGACGTCATATTTCGTCCTACTCGATACTAACACCTAATGATTGGGAGCAACGTTTCAATGTGTACAAAGGCGCAACGTTTAACCTTTCTCATAATTTAGGGCAAATGATGTATTTTAGACCACACAATCAATTTGAAGAAATAGAGAATTGTTGGTTAACAGGTGGGGGGACTCATCCTGGTAGTGGACTACCTACGATTTTAGCGTCAGCAACCATTACAGCGAACGGTATTTTCAAAAAGGATAAGAAAGGAATTCTTATACAATGAAATCAATAGTTGTTGGCAGTGGGATTGGTGGTTTAGTATCAGCTTTATATTTAAGCCAGGACGGTGATGAAGTGGTTGTCCTTGAGAAGAATGATTATGTTGGAGGGCGATTAACTTTTCATACCCATGGGTCTTTTAAAGTAGATCAAGGTCCAACCATTGTTCTTTTACCGGAAATGATTACTTCTATTTTGGAAGAGGCGGGTATGGATACCCAAAGCCTAGATTTTATAGACATCGATCCTCTTTATAAAATGAGCTATCCTGACGGGACAGATTTCTGGAAATACCGTAACCTTAAAAAGCAAGAAGAAGAAATAAAACAGGTTTTTCCTGGTGAAGAGGGGCAATTTCCTCAGTTTATGAAGTCGATGGAACACCACTTTACAAAGGGAAAAGCTGCATTCTTGGATAAAAGTTTTAATCGAAAAAAAGATTTCTACACGGCGACGAACTTAAAAACGTTATACGAGTTAAAAGCTTATCAATCTGTAGACAAAATGATTCGGCAGTTTTTTACACATAAACGGCTACAAAATGCATACAAGCTTCAATCTCTTTATATAGGCGGAAACCCAACTAATTCTTCTGCACTGTATTCGCTCGTATCTTATAGTGAGCACGCCCACGGGATTTGGTATTTACGAGGTGGTTATGCTTCTTTAATAGAGAAAATAGTGGAAGAGCTTAACAACCGGGGAGTTCAATTCGTATTAAATGCTGAGGTCAATGAAGTCCTTTACGAAGATAGTGTTGTTAAAGGGGTTAAAGTAGACGATACGGTTTATCAAGGTGATCGTTTTATTATGAACATGGATTTCCCTTTAGCCGAATCTCTCGTTGAACGAAAACCAATAAAGAAAAAGTATGTCCCATCTTCAGGATGTTTGCTTCTCTATGTAGGCTTAAAGAAAATATATAAAAATAATCCAATGCATCAATTTTTAATGTCTGACGATTTTGATCAGCATATGAACGATGTTTTTTATTCACGAGAATTGTCGACACTACCGTCGATTTATGCTTTTCACCCATCGGTTCTTGATGAGTCCCTGGCTCCAGCAGGAAAAGGCGTCCTTTATGCGTTAGTACCTGTACCAGCAAAAATGTCAGATGACCAGTGCAACGAATTGGTAGACATTGTGCTGAATGAACTAGAGCAACGCGCGTTTCCAGAGCTGAGAAGTCAAATGGAATGGCTCGATATTCGTACTCCTCATGATGCGAAAAAAGCCGGTCTATTTGAAGGAGGAAGCTTTGGACTTGCACCAACTGTTACACAATCAGCTGTTTTTAGGCCGCAATACCAACCATTTAAAGCGAAAAACATCTACGCAGTTGGTGCTTCTACCCATCCAGGCGGTGGGATACCGATTGTTATGCAAGGAGCAAAATTGTTAGCGAATGAGCTACTTCTAACGCCAATGAAGGCTATGACGAGTAGATGAAACATGGAGGAGATGCTATGAATACAAAGGATGCTTATGAAATATGCCATACAATCATCAAACAGCATTCTAAAACATTTGCTAAAGCCTTTAGTACGTTACCTCAGAAAAAAAGGCAAGCCGTGTGGGCGATTTATGCTTTCTGTCGGACGGTTGATGATATCGTTGATGAAGGGCAATCCCCTTCAAGTGAACTGGAGCTATTTGAAGATCAATTCAACCGGTTTATACGAAAGGAGCTCCCTTTAACAGACCCTAAGTGGATTGCATTAGACGACGTGTTTCAACGGTTTGAAATGGATACAACGCCTTTCTTTGATATGATGAAGGGGCAGCGAATGGATTTATATTTAAAACGATATGAGACGTTAGACGAAGTAGAACAATATTCGTATCATGTGGCGAGTACAGTCGGTTTGATGCTTTTACCTGTACTAGCCCCTAACAATCATCAGCAACTTCATAACAGTGCGATTGCGTTAGGAAAAGCGATGCAGCTCACGAATATACTTCGAGATATCGGTGAAGATTTAAATCGTGACCGAATTTATTTACCGCAAGCTATAATGGATGCTTACGATGTAGCAGAAAAGGATTTACTGATTGGAGAGCGAGGAACAGGGTTTATTAACATGTGGGAGCACATTGCTGCGCGTGCAGAAGACCTTTATCAAGAGGCGTTTAAAGACATGTACCTTTATCCAGTTGATGCAAGAATCCCCGTTCAAGGAGCAGGCATGATGTACCGAGCCATCTTGAAAGCAGTACGGTTGAACCAGTACAATGTGTTCTCACAAAAATCGTTTGTACCAAAAGATGAAAAAGAAATTATTCTAAATGAGCTTAAAGCCTAGTCGGTACTGTAAGGCTATCGTGTGAAACCAAAACGCCATATGCTCCCCTCAAAGTGGGCACTTCATTTGTAAACACTTTGGAGGGAGCTTTTTATTTAAACCTGTTGCGACGTACTCCATTGAAAAGACCATCTAAAATGAAATTTTAAAAGTCAGAATAATAAAGAAAAAAGGAGCGGTGTTCATATGAAAGAAGAGGAACGAATCCTAAAGGGTATATTATTTTCTCCAGCAAACGAAGATTTGCAAACAATCAAATTACGTGCTCACAAACTTAGCAATCTGTATACACAGCTGCCAGAAGATAACCGAGAAGAACGAAATAAGATATTGAATGAATTAGTAGGGAGTATAGGAGAAAATAGCTTTATACTAGGTCCAGTATTTTTTCATTATGGCATTCACACCAAAATTGGCAGGCATTTTTTTGGGAACTATAATTTGACCATACAAGATGACGCGCTGGTGACAATTGGGGACTATGTAAGCTTTGGACCCAATGTAACGATTGTCACACCTATTCATCCATTGGTTGCTTCAGAGCGTAGGCAAATGATACACGCTAATGGAGAATCTAAAGCATTGTGCTATGCAAAACCCGTTTCAATTGGAAACGATGTCTGGTTTGGGGCAAATGTGACAGTGTGCGGTGGTGTTACTATTGGGGATGGCTCTGTGATTGGCGCTGGTAGCGTCGTAACAAGCGATATTCCTGCTAACGCACTTGCTGCTGGTGTGCCTTGCAAAGTGATTCGGTCTATAACGGATGCGGACAGTATGACTTATAAGCCTGAAATACTTGGTGGCTGTCAGGTGTTGAAATAAGGGCTAGCTTAGGTTTGTGTATGATTTATGTTTCTACAAAACAATGGATGAATCTTGTCGCTTAGCATGTTGTTTAATGGAAATCTTGCATTGCTGGATGTAGGTAACGAGTAATGGCTATTCCTGATTTAAGAGGTAGCGGAATTACACCGTTTATAGTGACCTTTATGAGTAAGTCTAGTATTGCTGCAAATGAACTTGGAATGAATCTTATCTAATAAATAGCCTGCCGACTGTCTTAATGTTCCAACACTCTGTCGGCAAGCTAAGTGAGCCTATACCGTTATTTCAGGCTTTTTTTCATGAGGTTAGCCGCATTTCGTCCACTTTGTACGACCATTGGTGATCCCCCACCCGGATGAGTAGAGCCACCAGTAAAGTATAAATTTTTAATGTCTTTTCCTTTAGTAGCAGGACGGTTAAACGCTTGCGAGAGCGAGTGAGAGGTGTAGCCGTATAAACCACCAAAGTAAGAGTGAAATTCCTCTGACAGCTGTTGAGGGGTAATGACAAGGTCGTCAATAACAAACTCTTTAATAAAAACACCTTTTTTCTCTAACAGTCTATACACCCAATTTTTTAAGTCTTCTTTATCAACGTAACGGTTATCGTTTGTTAAAGATGGTGCGTTGACGAGAATAAATAAATTATCCCCTCCTGTATTGGACACTGCACTCGTATCTACTGTAGAAGAGTTGCTTATGTAAATGGTTGGGTCCAATGGATACGATTTCTTAGAAAAAATATCTTCAAATTCCTTTTCATAATCATGGCTAAAATAAACTTGGTGGTAATGCTTTGCTGCTGTTTTACGATTGGTAGCAGATAAAATAACAAAAGCAGAACTAGTAGGTTCTTTCACGTTTACATCCTCTGTAAATGAAGGGCGATAAGCTTTGTCAACAAGCTTAGGATACACCGTTAAGTAATCACCATTTAGCAAATAGCCATCATAATGTAGTTGCTCGTTTTTTTTAGTCGATAAAGACGTGATCGTTTGCTGATCATTTATCTGTAGCTGTGTCACTTCTTCGTTAAAATGAAAAGTCACGCCTAATTCCTGCGCTCGCTTATGAAATGCTTCGGCTATAGTCGGATTTCCGCCTGGAACGTAGTACACACCGTCAACATATTCCAAATACCCAATCATCGCGAATGTAGCCGGCGTTAAATACGGCGAGGAACCAATGTATGTTGCATAGCGATCAAGCATTTGAACAATCCGTTTATCTGTAAAAAAAGATTGATGAAAGTCGTGCATCGTTGTTAATGGCTTTACAGCTGAGATTGAACGAAGCAGGCGAAATGAAGCATACTCCTGCAGGCTAGAGAAAGTTCGTGGGAAAAACTCTTTCACAGCATGAGTATATAACTTCGTAATACTCTTCACATATGAATCATAATGGGTAGCACCGATGTTAAATGTAGCAAGCTGTGCTATCATCCTCTCGCGATCACTTGAAGAGAGAAAAGTGGAGCCGTCAGGAAAATAATTCATCGTATGATTTTCTAATTTCTTAAATTGCACGTAATCGTCTGGATTTGCTCCGCTTAATGTGAAAATTTCTTTGAACACATCCGGCATTGTTAGCGTATTTGGTCCAAAATCGAACCGAGCTCCTCCAATGTGATAACGTTTCATTTTTCCTCCAGGGTAGGAATGTTTTTCGAACACATCCACTTTATAGCCTGAAGAGGCAAGCAGAACAGCAGCAGCAAGTCCCCCTAACCCAGAGCCGATAATAGCAATTGACTTCATTTGTACACTCTTCCTTTCCATGTATAACCAGCTCGTTTTGAAAGTAACATTGAATAAAGCAATAGACTCATAAGGCTTAAAGCAGAGAATGGAACGAGTAGGCTTAAGACGAGTCGTTGTTTTGCTTGAGCATTAATCCACACCATCATTAAGACCGTAAGCACATACGGAAGAATAAATTGCAAGTGGAAGGTTAACAAACCGTAAAGGGCGAAAAAGAACGGTGCCACAAAAGCAACGAGGTAAAACAATAGTAAACAACCACCCAAGATGTACGAACGACCAATACCTGGGAAGCTATTTTTTGAAAATCCTGCCCACACTTCGCCATTCGTATCATACATGACACATGATGCTACCCCTGTGTTGTTAACGAGTCGTGTAGTAAAACCTGCTTTTTTACTATTGCGCATTAGCTGAATATCTTCAGTCAAAGAATTATAAATCGCTTTGTGTCCACCAATCGCTTCATAACAAGTGCGTGAAAAAAACAAAAAGGATCCATGTGCAGCGGACGCCATAGGCATACGAGTATAGTTTGCCAAAAAGAGCGGGAGATGGAGATAAATAATGACATGCTGCATAGGCACAAGAAGCTGACATAACCAAGCCGTTCCCTTAACAGGGAACTTAGGGAATCCCGAAACAAGACCGAGGTGTTTTGGACGAACTTGCTGAAGTAAGGCTTCGATTGTATGTGGTTGAAGCGTAATATCTGCATCTAAAAAGAAAAAATAGTGACCATTGGCATGACGACTCAATTGGTGGCACGCATGTACTTTTCCAACCCACTTAGCTGGTAGTTCTTTGCCCTCTATTACGGAAGCATTCGGTAATGTATGAATCATTTCCTTTAAACGCAGAAGTGTATCATCTGTAGATTGATCATTAAGAAAAATGAACTCCACATTTTGGTAAGTGAGACGTGCTAGGCTGTGGATGAGCGGTGCCACATTATTTTCTTCATTTCGCATCGGGATAAGAATGGAAACAAGTTCTTGTTCCTGATCGTTTTGCTCCATGGGTCTTTTTACTAACCTAGGCATAAAAAAAGAATTAATTAGCACCCAAACAAGGATGAAACCTAACCCAACATTCAAAATATCGATCATGTTCGTCGCCTCTTTGTTTAAACAATTTTAATGAAGCACTGTATAACGGGAGTAGTCGTTTTGAATAATGGTCTCCCGCTGTTTATCGAGTTGAGTAGTAAGTAGTTTTTCCACTTGTACCGTTTTCTCATGTTTTGAGCCGTGCAAGCTTGTTACGGGATGAGTAGAGCCGATATGAATGAACACGTTAGGCTTACGCTTGTCTGCAAAAACATACGATATGGTGACAGGTAGAATGGATGCTTGTGAAGGTGCGTGTTCACAAAGCCAACCAATTCCATTTGAAAAGTCTAACGGACGTTTTTCCAATGCTTGCTCTTCCCCTTGTGGGAAGAGCCAAACCGCATGACGATTTTGTAATTGCTCCTTTGCATAGTGAAGTGAAGCCATCATTTCTTTAGGTTTTGTAGGGTTTATTGAAAAAGCCCCAAAGTAACGAAAAAATGAGTATGTCTGTAGTCCTTTTTCTGACATCATCATATAGAGGGGTTGCTTGATATAGTTCTTTGTAAGAAGAAGTGCAATCATACCGTCCCACCAACTAGAGTGATTAGCAATAATCAAACTAGGCTGATTGGTAGAGATCCTCTTATCCACGCGCACATAGATGTTTGCGAAAGAGCGTTTTGCCAAAAACACTCGGACATAAAAACGAAAAAGGTCAAGTGCGACTGGTTTTCGCTTTGCTTTAATCATTGACTCCTCCTAAATCGTTTATAAACCCATAATAAAGCACTCATTAACACTAATGTGAGCAGAGGTGCAAATAGGATGTTGTTTATAAATGCAATTACGCTAAACATAGCAATCATTAAGCTATAAAGTAGAACCATCCGGGAGTGCCAATAAGGATGATAGCTCGTTGTGCGCTTTAAATACCGTACACCAAGCCATAACAATGCATGTAACGTTAAAGCGATAAAAAACCAACCGACAAAATTTGAGAAGGGAATACCGTAGTATAAACCATCTCCGTGCCAAACCCAATACTGCTTAACGTTTGCGGCAACAGGATCAAGGATTAAGTCCATAACAACCGCGGCAATTGCGCCAACAATAGCATAGACGACCCATTGAATAACAGGCTGCTTTATTGCAAGAACCATAGGCTTTACTAATGCATGTGTTGTTGCAATCACCATTAGCCAAGCGGTACCTATGGTCAAAGGAATATCTGCTATGTATAATCCGAAATCAGGGTTATAAAAATAATGCCCGAAGAAAAGCCCGTATTGTACACCTAAATACTCAACTAGAATGGTAGAAAATAAAATGAAGAAGCTAAACAAAAGCCCAAAGGTTTTATATTCACGGTAGAAATAAAAACCTCCTAAAGCACCAGCTGCAATTAAAAAAACAGCATTTGCCCATTCTAACCACGATGGAAGCAAATCAAAACCAACTAATAGAACCCCGCAACTATACCAAAGAATAAAAAAACGAAAAATAATACGATCTACAATAGAAATCAACCTCCAAGTTCAATGATGCAATTGGTTTACCTTAGTTTATTCCCAGACCACTAGAATTACAAACGTGAAGCAACTGCTATCCTTGTCTATCTTATGAACGTGCTCATTTGTTTAATGTATTAAAAACCGGGAATAGTATAGATTGACACAACCGCTTAAATCAACGTAAAATACGATTTTATGAGGATATATGCCTCATTGATAAAGGGAGTGGAATCAATGTTAAAGAAATTATTTGGAAAAAAACACGCGGAGCCGGAAACACTTGTAGCCCCAATCAATGGAACTGCTGTTCCGATAGAGGAGGTTCCAGATCCAACGTTTGGTGAAAAAATGATTGGTGATGGTCTAGCCATTCAACCGACAGAAGGCAAAGTGGTTGCACCAATAGCTGGTAAAGTGGTACAAGTCTTCCCAACGAAGCATGCATTTGGAATTGAAACAGATAATGGAGCAGAATTGCTCGTTCACATCGGTCTTGAAACAGTTGCGATGAATGGAGAGGGTTTTACAGCTCATGTTCAAGAAGGCGATAAAGTAAAAGCTGGCGATGTTTTAATTGAATTCGACCTCGAACTTGTCAAAGAAAAAGCTTCAAATACCATTACGCCAATTGTTGTAACAAATCATGACCAATTTACGATTGAAAAAATCGCTGAAGGCAATGTCATTGCAAATGAAACGCCATTTTTAAAATTAACGAAGAAGTAGAAAGGTAAGAGATGGTGTTGCCGTCTCTTACACTTTTTTGTTTTGATCTTTATTTGAAAGTAAAATTGGATCACTTCATTGTACAAAAAGACGTTTTTCCAGCGTGTTGAAACAAAAAAAGTTGTTCACGAAACTTTTTCTAGCGTAATGAGAATGAACCTGTTAAACTACGGAAAGATTCGGTTCATATCGAGTCCAATAGATACTGTTGTATTGGAGTGAAGTGCTTTGCTAGTAACGGCTTTAATAATCTTTTTTGCGCAATTGATCTATGTTCCAATTTTAACATTACGGACAATTATGATGGTCAAAGGATTAAAACACCGCGCTGCTGGAATGGGCATTTTGGAAGGTGCTATATATGTCGTTGCGATCGCTATCATCTTTAATGATTTATCAAATTATTGGAATATGGCTGCATATGCATTAGGCTTTGGTATTGGACTATTCTTAGGAGCTTTAATTGAAGAAAAATTAGCAATCGGCTATGTAAGTATAGAAGTGAATATCCCGGAAAAAAACCAACCTTTAATTGATCGTTTACGAGAACTTGGATTCAGTGTATCGAGTTCATACGTAGAAGGAATGAATTCGAATCGTTGTCAACTTGACTGCACAGCAAGAAGAGACCGTGAAAAGGAATTTATTGAAGTTGTGTCGTCTTATGAGCCTGCTGCATTTATTGTTTCGTTTGAACCACGTAATTTTAAAGGTGGCTATATTACGAAAGCAATGAAACGAAGAAGAGAACGCTATTTAAAACGGAAACAAAAAGCTGAGAATTCAGTTAATTAATCATGGTGAGCATTAAATCTTGACAGTTTGTCTGATTTTCTAGATGATTAGGCTAATCGTTTTGTTAGAGGGAGGATAAGGAATTGGCGCATATAGAGGCAATTTATTACGTTACGGAAGAAAAAGAGCATATTGAATTAAAAGCTGAAAGAATGGCAACTGGCTTAACTGCAAAACCTTGGCAGGAAATGCCTGAATCGGAAAAAGAGCAGAGTCTAGCGTATAAAGGAAAAGTGGTATCGATAAAAGAAGATGCGGCGTATGGTCCAGGTTACCTCGTTACCATATCGTTCCCGGTCGCGTATGAAGTTCCTGATTTCCCTTCCATATTGACGACAACGTACGGAAGGCTTTCATATGAACCAAATGTCAAGTTAATAGACCTCCAATTTTCAGACGATCTTGTGCGATTGTTCCCAGGACCTCGACTTGGAATAGAGGGTATAAGGGATCTAGTTGATGTACATAGTCGGCCATTAGCAATGAGTGTCGCTAAAGGAGCTATTGGTCGTTCAGTTGATTCGTTTCATGAGCAAGTACTTAGTCATTGTTACGGTGGAATTGACATTATTCAAGATGATGAGCGTCTGTTTGAACATGATTGGACACCACTTGAGCAGCGGGTACCGGTTGGGTTAGCGGCGATCGCTGAAGCAGCAGAAAAAACGGGTAGAACGCCTCTTTATGTGGTGAATGTGACAGGTAAGACGTTTGAACTTAAAGAGAGAGTGAAAGAAGCCATTGGACTTGGTGCCCCGGCTATCTTACTAAACGTGTTTGCTTATGGCATTGATGTGCTCCAAGGGTTACGTGAAGATGAAGAAATTGACGTACCAATCTTTGCTCATTCCTCTTTGGCAGGAATGATGATTCGCTCTAAGCAACACGGAATCTCGTCACGACTGTTGTTAGGGAAACTAATGCGAATGGCTGGAGCAGATGCCGTCTTATTTCCATCGCCTTATGGACGTATGGGGATTAATCATGAAGAAGCACAGCACGTAAAAGAACAGTTAACACAAGAATTAACGATGAAACCAACGTTTCCGATTCCATCAGCTGGAATTGATTTTAATACGATTGAAGACGTTAAAAAAGATTTCGGGAAAGAAGTCATTATTAATTTAGGTGGTAGCGTTCATCGATATACAGGCGGTATAGAAGAAGGTGGAAAAGCTTTTATTCAAGCCATTGAATCAAATTAAAAAAGCGGCGTAAGCCGCTTTTTTATATGTCTGTTGTGCCTAATGAATCACGGAAAATAAACACAAGAATCGCTACGATAAAACAGTAGACAGCAAAATAGACAAGTTTACTTTTTCGAACTAAATTAATAAAAAAGACGATCCCAATCCAAGAAGCAACAAATGTAACTAGAAAAGAGAGTCCTAAAGCTGTCACAGTCGTCTGTTCCAATAATTCTCCAGATGTTAAATCACGAATGGCAAGAACCGATGAACCTAAAATAACAGGAATGGAAAGAAGAAATGAAAATCTTACTGCCGTTTCTTTTGACAGACCGGCAAACATTCCAACAATTAGTGTTGTACCTGAACGCGATAAGCCGGGAATTAAGGCGAGACACTGACCAAGACCAACAAAAATCGAATCCCAAATGGTCATTTCTTTCTCTGTCCGGTTTCCTAGTTTTACAAAACGTTCTATAATAATAAGAAATAGACCCGTAATAGCTAATGCAAGGGCAATAAAAATGGGTGCTCGGAAGGTTTCGCCTATGTAGTCTTCAAACAAAATACCGGCAACACCAGTAATACCTGTAGCGACGATAAGGTAAACCGCAAACATAAACATGGAGCGATTTTGGGGCGTCCGGTTTGTGAAAAATGCAAAGAATCCTCTAATAATTTCATAGATATCTTTGCGGTAATAAAGAATAACAGCTAATACAGAAGCTAAATGCAGTAAAATTTCAAAGCTGAGCCCTTCAAATGTCATGTTAAACATGGATTGAACGAGAATAAGATGAGCAGAGCTTGAAATCGGTAAAAATTCCGTTATCCCTTGTACCAGACCTAATATTATTGCCTCTAGTAAAGTCATTTCACGATTCCCTTCTAAATAAAGTAAGCTTGTGCAACACTTGCTTATTTTAGCAGACTTTCTAGAACTCGAAAAGAGGTGTTCGTATGAAACGTAAACGAATCATAACGCTTATGGTGGTATTGCTTGCCATAGCTGCTACAGCGTTTGTTTTCATTGACCGCCATTCAACATCCGGGCCATTACAAAAAGGCGATCGAATGCCCAATATCAGCATGGAGCAATTTGATGAGGAGGTCGTCTCATTGGGAGACTTCCAGAATGATGTTATTGTCCTCAATGTATGGGCATCATGGTGTGAGCCTTGTGTAAGAGAAATGCCTGAATTAATGGCTATCGATGATACAAACGATACAGTTGACGTGGTAACGGTTAATATGCTCACGAAAGAGTATAGAGCATCTGATCCAGTCGACTTTATCGAAGAAATAGGGCTGACATTACCTGTTCTTTTTGATGAAGACGGTGCTTTTATACGTGAAGTGGAGCCTTCTCGTTTGCCCATGACCTACCTTTTAGATTCAAACCTTCATATTCAAGATGTTATAATAGGAGAAGTAACACAAGATTTGTTAATGGAGCGTATTGATACTGCGTTTGCAAACTAATGTTATTTAATTCGTTTGATGACTTTTCTTTTGTGACCATATCCGTGTTCAAGTTGAATCCATTCTTGCACAAATGTATAGTGTAATGCGGCTTTTTTTAGTTCCAATAAAACATCTGTTTTTGAACCAGCTAGATAGACTTGATTAGGTCGAATGTGTTTTTTCAAGACCGATCACCTCCCTATCATTTTAGGAAAACCATAATCTGCTTATACATAGGACATGTTAGGAGAATGCATTTCATGACAACTTTTTTTGAAAAGACGATAAAGAGTGAACCGATTTACAAAGGAAAAATAATTGATGTTTCGATTGCGACGATAGAGCATGAAAACGGGGAACAAGCGAAAAGGGAGCTAGTTAAACACCCTGGTGCTGTAGCGATTATAGCGGTTACAGATGAGAATAAACTTGTGCTCGTTGAACAGTATCGAAAGGCACTTGAGAAACCAATAATTGAAATACCTGCTGGAAAAATTGAAGTGGGGGAAGAGCCGATAAAAACAGCTTACCGTGAATTAAAAGAAGAAACGGGTTACAGCACATCGTCATTAACAGAAATTGCTTCATTTTATACGTCACCAGGTTTTGCAGACGAATTGGTCTATCTTTATGAAGCGTCAAGCTTGGAAGTAGGTGAACAGCAGCTCGATGAAGGAGAATATGTTCATGTTGTGACGAAATCATTAGCTGAATGCGAGGAATTAATAAGAGAGCAGCGAATTCACGATGCGAAAACGATGTATGCGATTCAATACTTAAAGTTAAAAGAATAATAAACAATAGACATAGCCCTCTTTTCTTCTTCATATAGTGAAGAGAGGAGGGACAGGCTATGAAACGAATAGAATTGCTTGAGCAGTTGAAGAATCATATTAAACAAAGGAAATCGGTTTATTTATTTGTTAGTATTTTGTTTTTAATGGGGATTATCTTTGGAGCATTTCTTGTTAATAGCATTAGTCTAACTCAGCGGCATGATTTATTTTTGCATTTAAGCCAGTTTTTTCATGAGATGAATAACGGACATATTGAAGCAACTGCAAATGAATTGTTTATAAATAGTATTGTGCATTATAGTAAATACATTGGTCTTCTTTGGATATTGGGAATTTCAATGATTGGTTTGCCTATTATCTTTATTTTGTTATTCATGAAAGGAATTGTGATTGGATTTACTGTTGGATTTCTAGTTAATCAAATGGGGGCTCAAGGGTTTGTCATTGCGTTCGTTACGGTTTTTCCGCAAAATATTATTTTAATTCCTGTTTTCATTGCTGTTGGCTGTTTAAGCGTTCGTTTCTGTATTCGATTGTTTAAACATACGTTTATGAAAGGAATTCATGAACCGATTTTCCCTCATTTTCTCAGTTATACCGTGACGATTGTTTGCTTATTAGCAGTGACCTTTATTGCGGCACTGTTTGAATCGTATTTGGCGCCATCATTGTTAAAATGGACATTATCATTATTTTAGAATCAATCTAAAATAGTAATTAATATTCATTTTCAATTTATAATAATTATCAATTGACAACAGTTTTCTTCCATTTTATAATAAAGAAACTAGATCGCTTGGACGGAGGAGGCTGTTATGGAAAATCGATTAGAGCGAATTAAGAAGCAATTACATGCTCAAAGCTATAAACTAACGCCCCAGCGGGAAGCGACTGTGATGGTTTTATTGGAGCATGAAGAGGATCATTTGAGTGCTGAGGATGTTTATTTACTTGTAAAAGAAAAAGCACCTGAAATTGGTTTAGCTACCGTTTATCGTACATTAGAATTGTTAACTGAATTAAAAGTAGTTGATAAGATTAACTTTGGAGACGGTGTTTCACGCTTTGATTTACGAAAAGAAGGCGTCAACCACTCCCATCATCACCTTGTTTGCATAGAATGTGGTGCCGTTGATGAAATACAAGAAGACTTGTTAGGTGAAGTGGAGAAGATTGTAGAAAAAGATTTTCACTTTAAAGTAAAAGATCATCGTCTTACCTTTCATGGAATATGCCATCGATGTCATGGACAATCTGCTGTTAAAGAAGAAGCAGATCCATCTTTAGCAGGGAACGTATAACCGCATATATAAGCGGTTTTTCATTTTTATTCAATTGAGAATGATTATTTGTTATGAAAAATTAAAAGGCAGTGACCATCTATCAGTATGGTCGCTGTCTTTTTTTGGTAGTGAAAAAAGTGCTTGATTTTGTATTTTTATAAGTTGTATACTTGCCTTACAACTTTTTTAAGCGCTTTCATAAAGGGGAGATGTATGATGAACAAAAAAGGTCATTTTGGCATGGTACTTGCCACTACAGCGATTTTACTATCGGCCTGTGGAAACGAAGATAATCATTATTATTCAATTGCAACAGCGTCTACTGGTGGAACCTATTACCCAATCGGTGTGGGAATGGGAAATCTTTGGACAGAAGAGTTGATCGATCAGGGGATACGAGCAACAGGACAATCGTCAGCAGGATCGGTTGAAAACATTGATTTGCTGCGAAAAGAAGAAGCGCAATTTGGAATTTTACAAGGGCTTATTGCGGACCAAGCTTATCGAGGTACGGGTATTTATGAAGGAAGTGCTTATGAAGACTTGCGAACCGTGACGATGCTTTGGTCAAATGTCGAACACTTTGTTTTAATGAACAGCAAAATTGAAAGCGGTACCATTTCAGATGTTGAAGGAACCTCTTTCTCAATTGGTCCGCAAGCTAGTGGAACTGAGCAGTCAACGAGAGCATTAATTAATGGGATTGGTTTAAGTGTGGACGATGTATCACCAGATTATCTGGGCTACGATGATACGATATCATCCATGCGAGATGGACGTTTAGATGGTGGCTCTTTACCAGCAGGTGTGCCGGTAACTGCCATTACGGACATGTATGCTAGTGGTGTTCGTGCCACGGTTCTAGATGTGACGGATGAGCAATTGGATTCAATCAATGCACTGTATCCTGTTTTCTTTCGATATGAAATTGATGCAGGCACATATCCACGACAAGAGGAGCCGATCTATACAATCGCACAGTCAAATGTACTAGGAGTTGATAAGCAGCAAGATGCTGATCAAATCTACTTACTAACAAAAATTTTATTTGAAAATTTAGAGACCATGTATGAAGTACATAATTCGGCTCGTGAGATGACCCTTGAAACCGCACTAGTTGGTGTGTCGGTTCCGCTTCATCTTGGAGCTTATCACTATTTTGTTGAACAAGGAATTGACATTCCAGACGAATTGGTACCACCAGAGGCAGAGGAGGGCGAGCAAGGATGACGACGAAAGAAGATATGTTGGATGAAACAACAAGGGAGCAGGCTGGAATTGGTAGGCAATTAAGTGGTTGGCAATATCGTATGATGTCGGTAATCGCTATTTTTTTATCTGCATTTGCTATATATGTAAACAGCTTTATGAATATTCAAGAGATTTATCGAAATATTTTATTCTTACTATTACTCCTTATTCTCGCATTCTTGCTCTATCCTGCGACGAAAAAAAGTTCAAAAAAGCGATTCACATCTTTAGATCTACTGTTAGCAAGTTTAGGAATTATTGGAACTGGTTACTTATTGCTTTTTTATACGACCATTCATGTTGACCGGATGTCTCAAGCGGTGACGCTTGATTATGTATTTGCTATTTTAACCGTTCTATTATTATTGGAAGCAACTAGAAGAACTCTTGGTACGTTTATACCAATATTAGCAGCAGTTGCAATCATTTATGCTGTATTCGGACCCTATTTTCCAGGAATGTTTGGACATGCAGGATTTTCTTTTGAACGACTACTGTATCGCGTTTACATGACGACAGAAGGGGTTTTTGGCATTACATTGTCCATTGCCTCTACGTATATTGTTATTTTCATTTTGTTTGGTGCATTTTTAAGCGTTAGTGGCGCTTCAAAATTATTTAATGATTTAGCGATAGCGGTTGCTGGTCAACGAAGGGGTGGACCTGCGCAAGTGGCTGTTATTTCTAGTGCACTCACAGGCTCATTAAATGGTAGCGCTGTTGCCAACGTAGCCACAACTGGCGCATTTACGATCCCCCTTATGAAACAAGTTGGATTAAAGAAAAATTATGCTGCTGCGGTTGAAGCTACAGCATCGACAGGTGGTATGATGATGCCACCAATCATGGGAGCTGCCGCGTTTATCATGGCTGGATTTCTAGGCGTTCCTTATTCAACGATTGTCTTTGCAGCATTAATCCCAACATTTCTATACTTTGTCGCACTTGTCATTGCGATTGATTTAGAGGCAAAAAAACAAGGATTAAAAGGCATGAGTAAAGAATCGATTCCACAAGTATGGGATGTGTTAAAAGAGCGCGGATTGCTGTTACTACCAATTCTTGTTGTTATTGGAACGTTATTAGCTGGATATACACCATTGTTTGCAGGATTTTCTGGTATTGTTATTGTGATTGTCGCAAGCTGGCTTACAAAAAGTAAAGAAACACGAGTGACATTGAAAAAGGTTAAAACAGCCTTTGTTGATGGTGCAAAGAGTACCATCCAAGTTGGATTAGCTTGTGCGTCGATAGGAATTATTATTGCTGTCGTGACAATGACAGGTCTTGGATCGGCGATAGCGTATAACGTTTTAAATGCCGCTGATGGTGTCTTATGGATTGCACTCGTTCTTGTTATGGCTACATGTATCGTCTTGAGCATGGGACTGCCTTCGACGGCACTTTATATTGTTGTTGCTGTTACAGCTGCACCAGCATTAGTTGAAATTGGTGTGAATCCGATTGCTGCTCATTTCTTTGTATTCTGGTTTGGTGCTTTATCCAACATTACGCCACCAGTTGCACTTGCTTCCTATACGGCAGCTGGAATAGCAGGTGCTGATGCGATGAAGACGTCCTGGACATCTGTAAAATTAGCACTTCCAGGATTTATTATTCCATTTATGATTGCCTATAATCCGGCGATGGTTCTACAAGCGACAGAAGGAAGTTCATTATCAGTTGTTACCGTTATCGTGACGCTTGCAACGTCAGTAATTGGGGTGTTTGCAATTGCTGTTGCGTTGAGTGGATTCTTATCTGTGCCTTTACGTATCTATGAACGAATGATTTTCTTTGTGGGCTCTTTGCTATTAATTACACCAGGTATGACCTCCAATGCTATTGGTTTAGCGGTGCTATTAGCTGTAACTATTTGGCACATCATGCGTTCAAAAAAGGTTCAAGGAACGAATCAAGTAGTACCACCTATTTCATAGACAGAAAGGTGAGTTAAATGAGTGGACTTATTGAGCGAAAAAAAGTGTCGCTGCAAGTTTTAGACTATTTAAAAGAAATGATTCAGCAGGAACCTTACGTAAATGGTGAGAAGCTTCCATCTGAAATGGAATTGGCAGAGCGGTTTCAAGTTAGTCGAGCGCCAATACGAGAGGCTTTAACGGTGTTAACGGCAATGGACGTTATTGAGTCAAAACAAGGTGGCGGCAGATGGGTTAAAGATCACACATTAATGTCAATGATGGAACACATAAAACTTGGAATGGTTTCCATTGATGAAGTGCACAGCTTACTTGAAATGCGTCATATTATTGAGACGGAAGCAGCTGCACTTGCCGCGATTCGAGCTACACCTGATGAGGTTCTCACCTTAGAGCGAGCACTAATCGCTTTCTCTGAAACGGTTATTTCAAAGGAGACGATCGGGAACGAAGCTGATTCTCATTTTCATTTCATTCTTGTAAAAGCAGCAAAAAACCCATTTTTAACGGCAACGTTAGAAAATATGAAAGAGCTTCTTGACCATGCCATTGAGTTCTCGCTACGGCTTAACATGGGGAAAGTAGAGAAACGAAGAAACGTGTATGAAGAACACAAAGCAATCTATGAAGCTATTGCGGCAAAAGATGCCCAAGCGGCTCGAGAAGCCATGAATACACACCTCGTCAATGTAAGAAAGAAATTAGGAGATCCACGTATTTAACAAGGGGGAGAGGAACCATGCCGATAAAGAAAGAAACACAGAAAAAAAAAGACATGCGTTTTCTGCAAGAACTTGAACAGCGAATATCCATTGATACAAAGCGAATCTTGACCTCACCAGCAGATTGTGCGAGTTATGGCTACGATGCTTCTTTTGGTGCCTATATTCCTGATCTCGTTATTCAACCACAGTCAAAAGAAGAAGTCGTAGAGATTATGAAGTTAGCAAACGAGCACCGGGTCCCTGTTTACCCACGAGGACAAGGAACAAGTTTAAGTGGCGGACCGCTACCAGTGCATGGTGGGATTGTGCTGGACTGTTCGCAATGGCGGGATAAACTTGTTATCGAGCCAGATGATATGATTGCAATTGTGTCACCAGGCGTGCTAACAGCTGCCATTAATGACAAAGCAAGCGAGTACGGATTTATGTATCCACCTGATCCAAGTAGTGCACATGTTTCAACGATTGGTGGTAACTTAGCAGAAAATGCCGGTGGTCCTAGAGGCTTAAAATATGGCGTGACAAAAGACTATGTGCTTGGTTTAGAAGTTGTAACACCAGAGGGAAAGGTTGTAAAAACTGGAGGGCGAACGGTGAAAAATGTGACGGGCTATGATGTAACCAAGTTAATTGTTGGTTCTGAGGGGACGCTAGCCATTATTACAGAAGCCACCTTGAAATTAGTACCGAAGCCAAAAGCGAGTAAGACATTGTTGGCACTATTTGAAGATATTGTCGATGCAGGAAAAGCCATCTCCGCTTTACTGAAAAATGGGATTGTCCCGGCGAAATTGGAATTAATGGATCAAGCGTCTATTGCTGCTGTAGAAGCATATGAATCAATTGGCTTACCAACTGACGTTGATGCGTTATTACTAATTGAATTAGACGGTCACCCTGCGGCGATAGAAGAGGAGATTTTAGAAGTAGAACAGTGGTGCTTAGAGATGAACGCTCGAGAAGTGACTGTAGCACAAACAAATGAAGCGGCGGCTGAACTATGGAAAGCAAGAAAGTTAGTTTCTCCTGCCATTGTAAGGCTAAAGCCAACGAAAATTTCTGAAGATGCGACAGTACCTCGAAGTAAAATACCAGACATGTTTGCTGCTTTGAAAGAAATTAGAGAGACGTATCAGATTGATTTAGTTGTGTTTGGCCATGCTGGAGACGGGAATTTACATCCAAACATTATTGCAGATGTTCGAGATCAAGAAGAAATGAAACGGGTGGAACAAGCAGTTGCTGCAATCTTTGAAGCTGCTGTGAATCTTGGGGGGACGCTTTCAGGAGAGCATGGCATTGGCACAATGAAAGCACCGTTTATGGAGATGGAAGTAGGGAAAGATGGACTCGATTTAATGAAGCGAATTAAACAAAGCTGGGATCCAAATAACATCTTAAATCCTGGAAAGATCTTTCCTGAGAAAGATCAAAAGTTGGTGTTATCAAATGGCTAAGCTTGCTTATGAGGAAACCTTTGATTGTGTACAATGCGGCTATTGTTTGCCAGCTTGTCCGACGTATCAGACGATGGAAAAAGAAACACACTCTCCTCGTGGTCGCATCAATCTCGTGAAAATGGCAGCAGAAGGAAAGATTAGTACTGATGAGCTAAAAGAGCCGATTGATCTTTGCTTAGGCTGTCGCGCCTGTGAGACCGCTTGTCCAACTAATGTACAATACGGTCGTATTCTTGAATCGGCTAAAGAAGTATTAGCCGAATCTTATCCATCATCTCTTACCCAAAGAATGGTGGAAAAGACGGTCTTTAAAGGCTTGCTGCCATCAACTCAAATGCTACGTGTGATCGAGTTTGGCTTACAAGCCTATCAAAAGTCGGGTGTGCAAACATTAGTACAAAAAAGTGGAATCTTACCGAAGTTACTACCACAGGGAATGGCTGAATTTGAAGCAATGATGCCTACCATTAAAAGACGTAAGCAGAAGAAACCGTTAACTGCTCCATCGACTAGCTATAGAGTAGCTTATTTTACAGGCTGTTTAATGGATACGATGTTTGGCAGCATTAACGAGCAAGCCATTGCTTTACTAGAACGAGTCGGTTGTGACGTTCACGTGATTCCTAGTCAAAGCTGTTGTGGTGCTTTACAGCACCATGCTGGGGACATTGGAACAGCCAAAATGTTAGCAAAAAAGAACATCGCCGCGTTTGAAGAAGAGCACTATGATTATATCGTTTCCAGTATTGGCGGATGTGGCGCAATGCTCATGGAGTATGGCGAATTGCTGCGACACGAGAGCGACTGGCATAAACGAGCGGAGCAATTTGCACGTAAACATGTTGACGTTTCCATTATATTAGAGAAAAATGGCCTACCTTTTAGTGGGGAAATGAACAAAACAGCGGTTTATCAGCCTTCTTGTCATATGACTCATGTTCAAAAAAACACCGCTGCGCCACTAGCGCTCATCCAATCGATTCCAGGGTTAACTTACGTGGAAGTGGATAAGCAAGAGATGTGCTGTGGTTCTGCAGGCATATACAATTTGCTTCATTATGAAGAAGCAACGGCTATCGTAGATAAGAAAATGCCTCATGTTCAAAAGGCCAAGCCTGATTTACTCATTACAACCAATCCAGGTTGTCATTTACAAATGAAGCTTGGTGTTCAACGGGCCGGTTTAGCTGAAAAAATTGAAGTGAAGCATCTAGTCGAAGTCTTGGCAGAGGTAACGGAAGGGGTAAGGAAAGATGTTTGATTACAGTATTATTGGTGGCGGAATTGTAGGTCTCTCTGTCGCCTATGCCCTACAACAAAAACAACCCGAAGCGCGCATTCAAATTATTGAAAAAGAAAGCGAAGTAGCTTGTCATCAAACAGGGAACAATAGTGGCGTTATTCACTCGGGTATTTATTACAAACCAGGTAGTTTTAAAGCGCGTTTTGCAAAAGCAGGCAGCGAATCGATGCGTAAGTTTTGTTTAGAGCATGATCTAGCGATTGATATTTGTGGAAAAGTTATTGTTGCAACGGAAGAAAAAGAACTTGAACATCTTCATGCACTTTATCAAAGAGGGCTTGACAATGGTCTCCATGTTCAACTGTTAACAAAAGAAGAGTTAGTTGACATTGAACCTCATGTAAACGGCATAGCAGGAATTCGCGTACCGACTGCCGGCATCGTTAATTACAAACAAGTGTCAGAAACGTTAGCGACACTGTTTATACGAGCAGGGGGTACACTAACCCTTGCTGAAGAGGTTCGATCCATCAAGGAGCATCACGATCAAGTGATTGTTCAAACAGATCAGAAAACGTACTATACTCAATACGTCATTAATTGTGCAGGGTTACATAGTGATCGAATTGCCAATTTAGCTGGCTACCATTTAGACATGAAAATCATTCCGTTTCGTGGAGAATATTATAAATTGAAGCCAGAAAAACGGTATTTAGTGAACCATTTGATTTACCCAGTGCCTGATCCAAACTTTCCTTTTTTAGGCGTACATTTCACTCGTATGATAAATGGAGAAGTAGATGCAGGACCCAATGCTGTCCTATCATTTAAGCGAGAAGGTTATAAGAAAACCGATTTAAATGTAAAAGATTTAGCAGAGACATTAGGTTATAGAGGGTTCTGGAAAATAGCGAGTAAATACATGCAAAAAGGGATGGAAGAAATGCGTCGTTCCTATAGTAAGAAATTATTTGTAGCAAGCCTCCAAAAACTCATTCCGGCTGTGAAAGAAGACGACTTGATACCAGCTTCTAGTGGAGTACGTGCTCAAGGGTTAACGGTGAATGGAGAACTTGTGGATGATTTTCATATTGTTACAGGGAAGAGGAGTTTACACGTCTGTAATGCGCCTTCTCCAGCAGCGACTGCTGCACTAGAAATTGGGAAAGAAGTGAGCAAACGAATGGAGCGACTGGCACAAGTAAAAGTTCTTTAGGGTGCACGAGTAGAAGAGTGGAGGAGATAATGACGAAAAAGCCTACTAAATAGGCTTTTTCGCTGTGCACATTTTTGAAGAAAATCAGTTGTTACTTTTTCCTGCGAATGCCTATGAGGGTATTGGCGCCTTTTGGCCATTGGTCGAATGAAGCGTGTGGCATGTCGGCTAGCTTTTCTTCAACAATAGGCGGAAAGGGTGCTGGACGCCGCGTCTCATTGTCCATGCCCATGATCATTTGTTCACTTGTTGCAAGAAGCTGATTAGAATCATCCTTTAATTCAACCCAGAGATGGGCACGCTTCACATCACGATCAAGAATGAGGATGGATGCTTTAAGAGGTGCCCCCTTATGAGCTTCTGCCAAGTATTTAATGTGATTTTCCAATGTGAAAATGGTGTATTGATGTTGTTGACGTCCTTTATCACCTAGTTCAATGTGTTCCATAAATGCTTCTAACGCACTACTAAAAACACGTGCATATTCCGCATCATTCATATGGCCGTTATAATCTACCCACTCAGGCAACACGCTACCTGTCCACAGTGTCAATGTTTCGTTCATAAGCAAGTACCCTTTCTGACGGCCAAAAGCCTTCTTCTTCTAGTAAGTCCATTAGTTTAATTAAAAATCGATCTCGACGATGTTCCATATCTGCAATGGGAATTTCTCCACACTGAGCCGATGTACCATCAATGACTTTTTTCTTTAAATCTTCTGTTAGCTCTGGCGCGATCAGACGAGTCCATGGCAACTTAAGCGCTGGGCCAAACTGTTCTAGCATATGTTTCATACCTTCATTTCCACCAGCAAGGTGCAATGTGAGGAACGGTCCCATTAATGCCCAACGTAAACCAGGACCATACACAATCGCTTTATCAACTTCTTCTGTCGTGGCAACACCGTCGTTCACAATATGCAGCGCCTCTCTCCATAAGGCTTCCATTAAACGATCACCGATATGTCCATCAATTTCTCCTGACATGACAAGCGGCTTCATGTTTAATTGATCATATATCTGTTGTGCTTTATTGATTGTTTCCGTTGCTGTTTGTTTTCCTCCGGCAATTTCTACAAGCGGAATGAGGTAAACAGGATTAAAAGGGTGAGCCACAATAACCCTTTCAGGATGCTTAACGCATGCCTCCTGCAAAACAGACGGCATGTAACCAGATGTAGAGGAAGCAATAATGGCATCCGGCTTCGCATAATGATCAATGGACGCAAGCACTTGTTTTTTTAACTTTTCACGTTCTGGTACGTTTTCTTGAATCAAATCTGCATGGGCCACGGCATCTTCTAGAGTTTGCACAAATGTTAGGTTGTCTTTAGCGGCGTTTTCATCTATACCATACTGGATTAATGTTGACCAACTATCATCCAGCATTCGTCTTGTATTTGCTTCGGCTTCTGGAGCTGGGTCATAAGCGAGCACACGGTGTCCGTTCGCGATAAACCGAGCAATCCATCCATTACCAATGACACCTGTACCAATAACAGCCATCGTTCGTTGTGACATTTGAATCAAACCTCCTTTAGTTTACTCGTTTCGTTAATCCTAAATAGTTTCGAGCTTCATCTGGTGTTGCAGGTTCTAAGTTTTCTTTCTGAAGCGCATGAACGGCTTTATCGACGAGTTGTTCATTTGTACCAAGTACACCTTTTTCTAAATAAAGGTTATCTTCTAAACCGACTCGAACATTGCCACCTAATTTGGCTGCTTCTATTAAAATTGGAAGCTGTTTTCGACCGATTCCGAAAGCAGACCATGTAGCGCCTTCCACAATTCGACCGCGCATATACTCAATTGTTTCTCGATCTGCATCTGCCCCCCAAGGAATGCCAAGGCAAAATTGATACATTGGTGTTCCTTCAATGTAACCGTCTGCGATTAATTGATTGGCTAGACGAATATGACCTGTATCAAACACTTCTAACTCTGGCTTTACACCACTCGCTTTAATCAGTAAGGCATGTTCACGTAGCCAAGATTCAGGGCCAAGATAGACTTGATCACCAAAGTTTAAACTACCACAGTCTAAGGTACATAATTCTGGAAGTAATTCGCCAACCGGTTCATGTCGTTCGAGAGGGGTTTGAATGTCTGTGCCTGGCCCTCCGCGAGTTGGATCCTCTAAATTAGGGACAAAATCACCGCCACCACCGGCAGTAATATTAATAATGACATCGGTATCAGCCTCTCTTATTCGTTGCACGGTTTCGCGGAAAAGAGCAACATCGTGGCTAAGCTTTCCTGTTTTAGGGTCACGAACATGAATATGAGCAATGGCAGCACCTGCTTTTGCAGATTCAATCGCAGATGCCGCGATTTCTTTCGGTGTAATCGGAACATGAGTGCTTTTTTTCGTTGTATCGCCAGCGCCTGTTAATGCTGCAGTAATAATACGTTTAGTTGTCATCGTTTTTCGCCTCCTTGGAGTGTGGGTGAATCGGTACATATTGGAAAATTTCACCAGTTTCAAAACAGTCAACAAGACGGTCAATCCAATTATAATAATTCGTCCAGTCATCTAGTTCTTTTTCCATCATTTGATGCTTTTTAAGGATATCGGCTGAAGCGTGCTGTTCTATGTCTTCTTCGATCGTACTTAATTTGTCCCGCAAGCGCCGTTCAAGCGCCATATTTCGTGTAATAACTTCTTTCCAACTAGTGGTGAAAAGAGAGATAAATGTTTGTACATAATCACTTTCCACATTGTAATACTCTTTACGGCTTCCTTTTACAAATTCCTTTTCAGCAATGTTTAATGAGATCATTTGACGCATCACTTGACTCATTCTGGTTTTGCTCATCCCTGTTTTTGCAGCTAATTCATCAAGCGTCATTGCCTGCCGATTCATGTAAATAATGCCGAGTAATCGACCAACGGTAGATGAAACGCCAAAGGTTTCCATGTTATTGGCAACACGATCAGAAATTAAATCTTCACACGCTTGCAGTTCATTAAGAAGCTCTTGATCTTTAGACTCTGACACAGCCTAACCTCCCTCTATCAAATCAGATACAACTGTACCATAGACAAACAAAAAGTTAAAAAGACAAGCAATGGAGCATTCGGGAGAAAAAACGAGTTATTGTAAGATAGACCACAGCGTAAACTTTGTACAATTTAAATTGCACAAAGTTTACGCTGTTTTTCTCTATTATGGGATTTTATTTTTCAATTGTACCTTGCCTATAATTTAGAAGCGCGCAAGTAGAGCGGAAATAGATGGAGGTATGGAACGTGTTAGAATTCAAAAACGTTGTTAAGAAATATAGCGATAATGGGAAACCTGCTGTAAAAAACATGAATTTAAAAGTAGAAAAAGGCGAGTTTGTTGTATTTATTGGGCCGAGTGGGTGCGGTAAAACCACGACAATGAAAATGATTAATCGGCTACAAGAGCCATCTGAAGGCAAGATCTTTTTAAATGGAAAGAATGTGCTAGATCAAGATCCGGTAAATCTGCGTCGTTCAATTGGATATGTCATTCAACAGATTGGTCTCATTCCTCATATGACAGTAGGCGAGAATATTTCCCTAGTTGGTTCTCTATTAAAATGGGATAAAAAACGTCAACAAGAGCGGGCAGAAGAGCTAATTAAAATCGTTGACTTGCCAGAAAGCTTTTTGCAGCGCTATCCCCATGAGCTTAGTGGAGGACAGCAGCAGCGAATTGGTGTTTTACGAGCGTTAGCTGTGGATCCTCCGCTCATTTTGATGGACGAGCCATTTGGCGCACTTGATCCTATTACAAGAGATGCACTACAAGATGAATTTAAAAAGCTACAGAAAGAAATGGATAAAACGATCGTTTTTGTTACCCACGATATGGACGAAGCGATTAAGCTCGCTGACAAAATTGTGATAATGAATCAAGGAGAAATTGTTCAAGTTGGAACACCGGACGACATTTTAAGAAATCCAGTGAATCAATTTGTTGAAGACTTTATTGGTAAAGATCGTTTACTACAGAGTCGACCCGATGTAACTAGAGTAGAACAAATTATTAATGAACATCCAGTTACGGTAACAGAAGATACAACACTGAAGGATGCCATTCAAAAAATGCGTGAGTCACGAGTTGATTCGGTATTAGTTGTTGACGGTTCCTACCGTTTAAAAGGCTATGTGGATATTGAGATGATTGACGCGAGCTTTAGAAAGAAAACATACGTATCAGAGGCAATGGAAAGTGACATCTATTCGGTGATGAAAGGTAGCTTACTGCGTGACACGATGCGGAGAATGCTACGCCGCGGGAGCAAATATGTACCGGTAGTAGCAGAAGACCAGACTTTAGTTGGCATTGTTACACGCGCTACACTAGCAGATATGGTCTATGACACGATTTGGGGTGAAGGTTCGAATTTAGACACATCACCAGATCACACTGAAACCGTACTTTAAGGGAGGCAGAAAAGAACATGATTGACGCAATCACATCCACCCTGTCTTCTTACGGTTGGGAATTACTTGAGAAAACAGGTGAACATCTTTATATTTCATTTTTCGCGATTCTATTAGGCGTTATGGCTGCAGTGCCAGCTGGAGTTTTGTTAACGCGAGTTCCTAAGGTAGCAGATCGAATCATTTCGTTTGTCGGGATTTTACAGACGATTCCTAGTTTGGCTATTTTAGCTTTCCTCATGCCTTTTCTTGGCGTCGGAACAGCACCTGCTATTGTCGCTTTATTTATATACTCTGTTTTGCCAATCTTACGGAATACGTATACTGGCGTGAAAGAGGTTGATTCAAAGCTAGTAGAGGCTGGAAGAGGGATGGGAATGAACAACTTGGAGCTAATACGGAAAATTGAACTTCCAATTGCTCTACCTGTCATTATGTCTGGAATCCGTTTTGCAACAGTTTATTTAATTGGTTGGGCAACGTTAGCGGCCTTTATTGGTGGTGGCGGATTAGGTGATTTAATTTTTGACGGCTTAAACCTTTACAAACCTGAACTTATTATTTTAGGAACGGTTCCTGCAACGATTTTAGCATTGCTTGCCAGCTGGGGACTGTCAGCTTTAGAAAAGAAATTAACACCAAAAGCATATCGAGAAAAAGAAACTGCTTGAAAGGAGAACGCAAGATGAAGAAGCATAGAATCTCTTTGTTCCTTGCCTCATTGCTTGTCTTTTCAGGTTGTTCCTTACCAGGATTAAGTGGACCTTCTGAAAATACGATACGCATTGGAACAATAAACACAGTGGAATCAGAAATATGGGGGCATGTTGTCTCACAGATGATTGAGCACTACACCGATTTAGAAACAGAATTGATTACAAACTTAGGATCATCCATTGTGCAACACCAAGCAATGCTACAAGAGGAAGTGGATATTACGGCAACACGCTATACAGGGACAGATATAGCTGGTGCGCTTAACATGCCAGATATTACAGATCCGGATGAAGCAATGGAAATTGTCCAAAGAGAATTCCAGGAACAATTTAACCAAACGTGGGGCGACTCCTATGGTTTTGAAAATAGCTATACTATTTCCATAACTGGTGATTTTGCAGAAGAGCATGGCATTGAGCATGTAGAAGATTTACGACCATTTGCAGCGGAAATGAATTTCGGTGTTGACAACTCATGGGTGAATCGTCAAGGAGATGGCTACCAAGCTTTTACCGAAACTCATTTTGAATTTGGGAATGTGTATCCAATGTCAGTAGGGCTCGTTTATGATGCAGCTGCATCAGGGAACATGGATGCCGTCCTTGCGTATTCTTCTGATGGACGAATTGCGGCTTACGATTTGGTGGTATTAGAAGATGATTTTTTCCCACCGTATGATGCATCCCCTGTTATTCGTAATGAAGTCATAGAGGAACATCCTGAATTAATGGCGATCTTGGACAAGTTAGCAAACATTGTGACAACGGAAGATATGCAGGAAATGAACTATTTAGCTGATGTTGAACTAATAGGCCCTGCAACGATTGCGAAGGATTTATTAGAGGAAAACAATTATTACGAAGACAAAGTGGTTGAAGAGGAGGGGGCGTAATGGCGTTTATTGATCAATTGGTTACGTATATTTCTCAAAATGGCTTTTATATTTGGGAGGAATTTTATCGTCACTTCTTAATGGCTGCTTATGGCGTTTTGTTTGCTGCGATAGTAGCAATACCAATCGGCATTCTGATTGCGAAGTATGGAAGGATTAGCGGCTGGGTGCTTTCGTTTGGTAGTATTATTCAAACGATACCAGTACTAGGCTTTATGGCTATTACAATGGTGGTCATGGGTCTTGGAACAACGACAGTGATTACAACCGTATTCTTTTATTCGTTGTTACCTATTATCCAAAATACGTATGTCGGGATTAGAGGGGTAGACAAAAGTGTTATTGAAGCCGCTTATGCATCTGGAATGACCAAATTTCAATTACTAGGAAAAGTGGAATTTCCTCTTGCTATCAGTGTCATTATGGCTGGAATTCGAACCGCACTTGTAATTGGCATTGGCATTGTAGCAGTCGGAACATTCGTAGGTGCAGGGGGGCTTGGAGCTATTATTGTTCGTGGAACAAATGCTACTGATGGAACAGCTATTATTCTTGCAGGCGCCATCCCGACAGCTGTAATGGCGATATTGGCCGACATTGTTTTAGGTTCAATTGAGCGACGCTTAAATCCTGCAAATCGATCATCCACATAAAAAAAAGAGAACGACCCAATTAGCGGGTGGTTCTCTTTTTCTCGTTAGATAGAAATAGGAATTTGGAAGGATATTCAAAAATATATTGATAATGAGAATCATTTTCATTATAATAGAGCTATATAGATCGCGCGAACAACCATGTGCGATCGCTATTTTTGAGATTAATTGAGAATGGATTTCAATTAATTATGAGAGGAAGGAAAGATTCATGCAGCATTCTGCAAAACGTATCGCTGAAAACGCCTCTTTACAAGCCTTTTTAAACAGTTACATAAAGGAAACGTTAAGTGGTGAGCTTTTGCCGGTTTCAATAAATGGTCAATCGCGGCACAAGACGAAACTACAAACGGAACAGATGCTAGAAATTAATCTTCCGCACCAGCACACTAGTTTACGGATTGAAATGTTGTATCGCTCTTTTGTAGGGCGCCACTCGTTTGGAATAATATTGAAGGGAAATCGCGAAACAGGGTGGCATCAAGAAGAACCACTATCTGTTTTAATCCTTCTTATACAAGAGCTTCATTTACAAGCACTTCATAATGGGGACGCTAAACGGTCTTGTTTTGATGAATGCCTTGTTCGCATGCTTGAAAGTTATCACTCCATGTGTACATATCTAGAAGAACGGCTAGCAACAGATGAAGCTATTCATGATCCAAGGCAAACGTTTATCGATGCGGAGCAGTCACTTTTATTTGGCCACTGGCTCCATCCAACGCCAAAAAGTCGACAAGGGATGGCTTACTGGCAACATGCTGCCTATGCACCTGAATTAAAAGGGCAGTTTCAGCTATATTACTTTTATGTGCATCATACGATTTTGCAACATGAGTCCATGTTAGACAAAAGTGTATGGGACATCGTATATGAAGAAACAGACTTGCAAATGATTGATGAAAAATGGTTTCCTTTTCCGATGCATCCGTTACAAGCGCAATTTTTATTAGAACAGCCTCATATTCGAAAAGCGATGGAAACAGGGCTTATTCAAGACAAAGGCCCTTGTGGTAAATGGTATACAGCTACTTCTTCATTGCGAACGGTATTTAATGAAGAAAGTAATTGGATGTTTAAGTTTTCTATACCAGTAAAGGTAACCAACTCCCTTAGAGTGAACAAGCGGCATGAACTACGGGCTGGTCTTATTGTTGGAAAAGTACTACAAAGAGCAAGATGGAAAAGTAAGACATGTCAATTCATTGATGATCCGGCTTACCTTACCGTTCGTCTGCCAGGAGTGAAAGAATCAGGATTTGAAACAATTGTTCGCTCTAATCCTTTTCAAAATGGTGGTAGGGGTGTTACGACGATTGCGGCGCTTGTTCAAGATCCTTTACCGGGAAGTGATTCAAAAGTAGCAACAATTATTAAAGAACTTGCCCAACAGGAGCGATCTTCTCTCCGCATGATAAGTGAGAAATGGTTTCGAACTTATGTGGAAAGTGCTATTGTTCCACTCATTTCGCTTTACGATGAACTTGGAATTGCCCTTGAAGCCCATCAGCAAAATAGTTTACTTGATGTACAAAATGGCTACCCAACAATGTATTATTACCGCGACAATCAAGGCTACTACTTAGCAGAATCATACAGACAAAAGTTAACTGCGCTAGTACCAGAATTGCAAAAAACAGAAGGGTTATTTTATGACGATGATGTTATTCAAAATCGATTTACGTATTACTTAATGATGAATCAAGCCTTTGCTGTTATCCACCGATTTGGCGCAGATGGCTTAATGTGTGAAAAGCAACTTTTAAAGGTGTTAAAAGAGGCATTGAAGCATTGTAGTCGGAAATGTTCTGGTGCTGGACGTTTATTTATTAACGATTTACTTGTAAAAACAGAGCTTGCTTTCAAAGCAAATTTACTTACTCGTTTTCATGATGTGGATGAATTGGCAGAAGAACTAGAACAAGCCGTCTATGTTAAAGTGCAGAATCCGTTTCAAGCAATGACGAGTCTGGAGGTGCAACATGCAAAAACCATCTAATCTACCAAGTAGGGCGGAACAACGTGTCATTCGGCAATGTTTTGAAGCCATTTTGTACGAGCATTTGTTACCTTATAACGAAATACCGTCACAAAACGGCTGGACGTTCTTTTTGATTAGAGGGGAAAAGCATGTTTACCGATGTCTTGGAAAACGTTCCGCCTTTGATCGAATAAGATTACACGGTATGCCGCTTATGTCTGTCCAAGCTGGCACTCAAACGTTTCCTAGAATAGAAGATATTGTAGAAGATGCAGCATTATCAGTTGAACAAAGCCAAGCCCTTTATGCAGAATTATCGCAAACAGTCTTATTATCAGAGTGGAATGAGCAAAACATAAGAATGGCTAAATCAAGACGATTGTTTACATATGAACAGTTGGAAGGGGCTATAGGAGAAGGTCATCCTTATCATCCTTGTTTTAAAGCAAGAACAGGATTTTCGCTTAAAGACCACCGAGCGTACGGAAATGAAGCAGGAGCGGATTTTTCACTTGTATGGTTAGGAGTCAAAAAGGAAGACGTGAACACGTATTATCCAGAAGAAGAGCATAGTTTTCTTCAGAAAGAATTCGGCTATGGCACATGGAAGAAAGTTGTAGTGGCCTTGTGTCAGTCAGGGGGGCAGTTATATGACTATCGTGTACTCCCAGTACATCCATGGCAATGGAATGCCATACAAAGCAACGAGTTGAAAGAAGCGATTGAAACAAAAGATGTTCTTTATCTTGGTACTTTTGGTGATCGTTATAATGCATCACAATCAATTCGGACGGTGATGAACAAAGACAACCCGCTTCAAGCACAGTTAAAATTGCCTTTGCGAATGATCAATACTTCTTCATTGCGAACGGTTCAGCCAGAAAGTGTTGCAGCTGCTCCAGATTTATCCCGATGGCTTCATGAAGTGGTGGAACAAGATCCTTATCTACATAAAAAACATGATGTTCGTTTGTTAAAAGAGTATGCTGGGGCTTCTTATGAGCCGAGTCGCTATCCATGGATAGCGGGGAATATCAATGTGATTTTTCGAGAATCGGTTCAAAGTCAGTTACAGAGAGGTGAGCGCGCTATCCCATTAAATGCACTTTCTCTGAAAGAAAAAGACGGTTCTTTATTTGTAGCTCTTTTCCTTAAGGATTTTGGGATAGAAGCTTGGGTAAAGCAATTTATTGAAGTAGCCGTTGTTCCTGTTGTTCACCTCTGTTTGGCACACGGCATTGCGGTAGAAGCTCATGGGCAAAACATGATTCTGATTCTCTCGGATACGAACTGGCCGATTGGCGTGCTCTTAAGAGACTTTCATGATAGTTTGGAATATTACGAACCTTATGTAAAAAAGAAAGAAGCGATACCTAATTTCCACGAAATCCATTCAATCTTTAAAGAAGGCGCAACTGACGACTATTATTGGATGTCTTCTCCAGAAGCGCTACGGGAACTTGTGGTCGATACATTATTTGTCTATCATCTAGCCGAATTGTCATGGCAGTTGGAGTGTGAGCTTGATTTTGAAGAGGAGACATTTTGGAACCTTGTTAATCAATCATTATCGCGCTATGTGCAGAGAGAAGATAAAGAGAATGAGCGAATCCACGCTCTACATCTTCATAAAGAAGTCATGACAACAGAATCACTTTTTAGAAAGAAGTGGACTGGGGAGAAAGAGAGCAGGCATTTAATTAAAAATGCGATTCAATTGGAGGGTATTTATGCTTATCATTAACGATCAATTTTACACTGCGAAAGACTTTGACCGTTTTACACAGCAGCTCAATGACCACCCCATTTGGCGAAAAGCGGATAGGTGGCGAATCGCCGTATGTCCAGAGGACTTAGGGAAGTGGGTAATGCTTCTCTATTATATAAAAGAAAAACAAGCGAGTATTGTACCGATCCATCCATCCACACCAGTTGAGGCAGCAAAAAGAATTGCTAATGAAGCGGGTTGTTTTTACTTGTTTTATCAGTCTTTTGAATCACCACTCACATTAAATCAAGCCGAATCAATTAGCGAACCGGGCATGATTCAATTCAGTTCAGGAACGACAGGCCAACCAAAACGAATTGTACGTAGCTGGGCTTCTATAGATGATGAATTACGTGCTTACCGTGACATGTGGCATTCAATTGACGTAAATACAGTCATTGTTGCCTGCCCTATAACGCATTCCTACGGTTTAATTAGTGGTGTAATGGCGGGGATTGATCAAGGAAAAACGGTTGTAGTGGTGACGGCACAGAATCCAAATTATGTCTTAAGCAAGACGAAAGATTACCCAAAACATGTGCTGTATGCCTCTCCGCCATTACTTCATTATTTAGCGAAGCGAACTGATGAAAAATTGCATGGAGTAATGACGTCAGGGACGCGGCTTCCTGATCAATGGTTTCAAGAAATAAAAAAAGCGAGCACGTTTGTAATGCAGCAATACGGCTGTTCAGAAGTAGGCTGTATTAGTATTGCGACATCCATAAGTGAACCGAACGATTTAGGGAAGCCTTTAACACATCATCATGTTAAAGCGGGTGTAATAACGAACCCAGCGGCTATATACGTTGAAAAAGCAGTAGAAGACTGTAATACAGGTGATCTTGGTTATTTCGGAAAAGACGGTCATTTGTACTTTGTTGAACGAGTAGACGATGTTATTAACGTAGCCGGAATCAACGTGTTACCGCACGAGGTTGAACAGGTATTACGCCAACATCAAGGCGTAGAAGACGTTGTTGTCTATAAAAGAAGAGATTCCTTATCAGGCGAACGGGTTTGTGCCCAAGTTGTAGGGACAGGTTTAGCCATAGGTGCTCTTCGAGAATGGTGTGCATCTTATCTTGCGGTCTATCAAATACCAAAAGAATTCGATTTTGTCGAAAAGATTCAAAAAGGAGCAAATGGAAAAGTGAATAGAAAACAGATTGGAGATGTTTACGTATGACGTATGAGCACGCTGTAACCATTCTTTACACGATTATTAAAGAAGATTTAGCTTTACAGACAATAGATGCATTTCATCACCACGCGAGGCTGAATGAAGATTTAGCCATTGATTCAGTCATGATCCTACACATTTTATTACAGCTCGAAACAGAATATGCTATCGCTATCCCCGATGAGTATATTGATCCGGCCATATTTGAGACGGTTGATCGCTTAGCTCAGTTTATTCAACGTCAGGAAGAGACAACAGCTATCCATGATTAAAGTGCATTGCTTTGTTAGTTGCGTGTGTGAAGTGTTAAAGAAAAATGGAATTGACCACCGTCCTTATTATTTTGGTGTATGGGATGCGGATTTTTTCCTAGATGAAAATGATCGCCTGACGTACCATGAAAAAAACGTTGATCACTCTTTCTTTAAAAACTGGTATGAAACCCTTTATGGCATTAGATTAAATGAATGGTATAAAAACACAGCTAGTAAAGAAGAAAATGTAGAGCACCTTGTTCATTTAATTGAGGAAAAAGATGACGATACACATGTCATTGTTATGCTTGATCTTGCGTTACTTCCTGAACGAGAAAACAAATTTCATCATGCGCCTTTTCCTCATTATGTCATGCTTGAAAAAACAAAGGATAAAGACGTATGGATGATGTATGATCCTGATTTTCGTTGGGAAGGGGAAATGGAAAAGGTTCAGATTCTCAATGCAGTGCGTTCCCCTGATGTGGGGGGAGGCTATCGGTTTAATGGCAACACAATTCAGCCCCCTTCAGATGACACGATAAAAGCGTATTTCCGAACCTGTATGAAAGAACGTGAAAACCCTTTAACAGAAACACTTCAATCACTCGTAGAAACGTTCTGGTCAGGAAGTCAGCGCCATCGACTTAATGAGCTTGGACTTGTAATGAAACAATTACCCGTTTTAGCTATTCGGAAATATGCTTATGAACATGCTTTTGCGTTCTTTTGGAAGGCACTCCAGTTTAGCGAAGATACGTTTGAGCAGTGGTGTGATGACATCGAGACGTTAGAGAAGGGCTTTAAAATCGTTCAGTATCAGGCGATGAAAGTGGCGAAAACGAAAAAAGAGGTGGACTATGAGCAATTGTGCGACCAACTTGAACGTCAAAATGAACGAGAACGGAAATTGAAAGAACAATTGGTTTTTTATTTTGACGAATGGCTTTTACAAAGAGAGCCACTTATTCTGCACGAAGGTTAAGGAGGAGTGAATGTGAACGTTTCTGTTTGTACCATTTCGTTTCGACATGGTTTGCAGTCCATTGAACACATTGCACAATGGGCTACAGGACAGGGCTTTGATGGGATTGAGCTTTGGGGTAACCATGCACGTCATTTGAAACCACATGCACATGTAAATGGGGAATGGCTAGAATCATATGGTTTAACAGTATCGATGTTAAGCGACTACTTACCGTTACATGACGAACGGGCAAAAAACCATATTGCCGCCAAAAATGTGCTTCAACTTGCCGATCGTTGGAACGCATCAAAAGTTCGAGTATTCGCTGGGGAATTAGGAAGTGAAATGATTCGAAAGGAGGAACGACTACACCTCATTAACCAACTTAGAGATGTGTGTAGGATGGCAGCAGAAAAAAATAAGTTAATACTTGTTGAAATTCATCCGCGAACCCTTTGTGATACGGTTTCTTCTACATTGCAGCTGCTGTCTGAAGTGGATCATCCTTCGCTAAGAGTGAATTTTGATGTGCTTCACGCTTGGGAAAGTGGCGCTAATCTTGACGAAGCATTTGTACAGCTCCAACCATTTGTTGAGCATCTTCATCTGAAAAACGTAGTCGATCGTGGGCATTTACACGTGTTCCATCCTGAAAACGTATTTAATGCTTCTGCATCAAGACAAGGAATGACAAGTTTGTTTACAGGACAAATTGATTATCACCAGTTCCTTTCAAACCATGATTTTAGCTCATTTCATGCTTCTCTTGAATGGTTTGGTCACCATCCGTTTGCCGTATTAAAAGAAGATAAGCAAAAACTAGTTGCCTACCAAAAACAAACGCTCTATCATTAATCAACCTATTCTTTCACTAATCATAGGAGCAAATTGAAACCATCTGTTTTTATCAATACGAACGGGTGGTTTTTATCTTTTCCAAATGCCAATGGCAGCTAGTGACAGAAAAACAAGGATAATCGCTCTTTCATGTATAGACTTGCATGAACTTGGCATAGTGTAGAAGATAGAGTGAATAAAGAGAGCGAGGGAATAGAATGAAAATTCTCTTTCATACAATGAAAGCGGTAATTTTGTTTGTTGCATGCACAGCGATCTTCTACTATGGTATTCTATGGGTGACGGATGAATTAAGTGATCTCCATCGTTATGACGTGCCAGAAGGAAATGCATTAAAAGCGTCATCCGTTGCCAGTGACGAAGATAGGAGTTTGCTGCAGCGGTTAACGTTGTTTTTACTAGATGGCGAATAAGAAGTAAGGAGTACAACATGGGTTTGCAAAATGATGTTAATCAATTTGTCCATTTTATTAAAGTTGAAAAAGGTTTATCGCCTAATACACTAGAATCGTATGGAAGAGATTTAAAGCAGTATGTCCACTATTTGCAAAAAGAGAATGTGGAGGCGTTTACAGATGTCACGCACCACACGATTCAATCGTTTTTGTACGAGCTAAAGCTACAAGATAAATCAGCTGCAACATTGGCACGAATTCTCACATCGGTTCGCTCACTGCATGGTTTCTTATATAGGGAACAATTTACTTCGAGTGACCCTTCTTCTTTAATTGAATCACCGAAAAAAGAAAAACGCTTACCTGACTTTTTAAGTGCAGATGAAGTCGAGCTCTTATTGCAACATCAAACGGTAGGGAGCGTCCCCTTAGAGCTTCGAAATACAGCGATGCTTGAATTGCTCTATGCTTCAGGTTTGCGTGTAACCGAATTAACGTCATTAGAATTGGATCACGTCCACTTAGCAATGGGCTTTTTACGGGTCATTGGGAAAGGGAATAAAGAACGAATTGTTCCCTTAGGGTCAAAAGCGTCAAAAGCGTTAACGGCGTACTTAGAAAGTGGAAGGCAACAATTGCTTAAAAAGCAGCGCCATGCCTACCTTTTTGTGAATCACTATGGGAAGCCTTTAACAAGACAAGGGTTTTGGAAAATCTTAAAACAGCGTGCGACACACGTAAATATAAAAAAAAGCTTTAGTCCACATACGTTGCGCCATTCTTTTGCTACGCATTTACTGGAAAATGGGGCTGATTTGCGTTCTGTTCAGGAAATGCTTGGGCACGCTGATATTTCTACAACACAGATTTACACCCACGTGACGAAGACGCGTATGAAAGATGTATACTTAAAACACCATCCGCGCGCATAAGCAGCATGTTCTTACAAAGATTGAGGAGGAAACAAACGTGACACAAGCATTTAAACGAGTCGTTGTTATTGTAATGGACTCTGTAGGAATTGGTGAAGCACCAGATGCAGAGGCATTTGGAGATAAAGGAACAAATACCCTTGGCTCCATTGCTAAACAGTATGACGCATTGCATATTCCAGAGCTAGAAAAACTAGGTATTGGGAAAATCGCACCACTTAAAGGAATTGAGGCCGTTGCGAATCCAAGTGCGAGCTACGGCATCATGCAAGAAGCGTCAGTAGGAAAAGATACGATGACGGGACATTGGGAAATTATGGGTCTTCGGATTGATGAGCCATTTCGCGTTTTTCCAGACGGATTCCCTGAGGACTTACTACAAGCTTTAGAGGAAAAAACAGGTCGTGGCATCATTGGTAATAAAGTAGCATCAGGTACAGAAATTCTTGATGAACTAGGAAGCGAGCACGTTAAAACAGGGAAATTAATTGTTTACACTTCTGCTGATTCGGTTCTACAAATCGCAGCCCATGAGGACATTGTTCCAGTGGACGAGCTTTATCGTATTTGTGAAATAGCACGTGAGCTGACCCTTGATCCAAAATATATGGTCGGACGCATTATTGCGCGTCCGTTTGTAGGCGATGCCTCTGGTTGGAAGCGAACGTCGAATCGTCATGACTATGCGTTAAAACCTTTTGGCAAGACGGTTATGAATGCGCTTGAAGATGCAGGTCTTGATTCGATTGCATTAGGGAAAATCTCTGACATTTATGATGGAGAAGGGGTAACGGCTTCCATTCGAACGGTTTCAAATGAAGATGGAATGAATAAATTGATTAAACAAATGGATGAAGCATTCACGGGTCTTTGCTTCTTGAATTTAGTTGATTTTGATGCACTGTTTGGTCATCGTCGTGATGTAGTAGGGTACGGTCAATCGTTAAATGAATTTGATGCACAACTTAAAGAGCTTTTGCCAAAGTTAAACGATGACGATTTATTAATAATCACGGCCGATCATGGAAACGACCCGACTCATACAGGCACAGATCATACAAGAGAGCTTGTCCCTCTACTTGCTTACGGTAAAACATTGGAACCGGTTCATTTAGGTCATCGTGAGACATTTGCGGATATTGGCGCAACCATTGCTGAGAATTTTAATGTAACGGCTCCAGAATACGGTAAAAGCTTTTTAAACGAGCTTACATCAAAGAATTTGTAATCACAGAGGAGGAAAAACAATGAGAATGGTTGACATTATTGAGAAAAAAAGAGACGGCTTAAGCTTAACAAAAGAAGAAATTCGCTGGTTTATTGGTGAATATACTGCAAATCGCATTCCGGATTATCAAGTATCGGCTTTGGCTATGGCCATTTATTTTCAAGATATGGACCAACATGAGCGTGCCGAACTTACGTTGGCTATGGCTGAATCAGGTGACCAAATAGATTTAACAGCAATTGATGGGATTAAAGTGGACAAGCATTCAACAGGTGGTGTTGGAGATAAGACAACGATAGCGCTCGTTCCATTAGTGGCAGCTGCTGGCGTACCTGTTGCAAAAATGTCAGGTCGAGGGCTAGGCCATACAGGAGGAACCATTGATAAATTAGAGGCAATTCCAGGATTCTCATGTGACATTGAGACGAAAGACTTTTTACATCAAGTTCAAACAAAAGGCTTAGCTGTTGCTGGACAAACAGGTAATTTAACACCAGCGGATAAACAACTATATGGCTTACGAGATGTGACTGGAACCGTTAACTCAATGGCGCTCATCGCAAGTTCCATTATGAGTAAAAAAATCGCTTCTGGTTCAGATGCCATTGTGCTCGATGTGAAAACAGGTTCTGGAGCATTTATGAAGTCTCTTGATGATTCAACAGGGCTTGCTAAAGCAATGGTTAATATCGGTGCAAACGTTGGACGGAAAACGATGGCGGTTATTTCAGACATGAATCAACCTTTAGGTGAAGGCGTTGGAAATGCTATTGAAATTCAAGAAGCGATCGACGTTTTAAAAGGAAAGGGACCCGAGGACGTTCTTGAGCTGTGTCTCGTCCTAGGTAGCCACATGGTTTTCTTGGCGGAAAAGGCTAGCAGTGTGGAAGAGGCACGCAAACAGCTAGAAGAAGTGATTGAAAATGGAAAAGCAATCGAAATGATGAAAGTCTTTATTGAAAGTCAGGGTGGAAACCCAGCTGTAATTGACGATGAAACGTTATTCCCACAAGCTCGCTATCAAATTGATGTTCCCGCAGTAGAAGCAGGCTATGTACACGAAATTGCCACAGACAAAATTGGCGTTGCTGCTATGCAATTAGGCGCAGGTCGAGCTACAAAAGAGGATCAAATCGACCTTGCTGTTGGGTTGAAGCTGAAGAAAAAAATTGGGGATCGCGTTGAAGTCGATGATACCCTCGTTACGCTCTATGCGAACCGAGAAGAAGTAGAAGACATCATAGCACTCGTCCAAAAGAGTTACCATATGCAAGAAGAAAAACCAGCATCAACAACGCTTATCTATAAGGAAATTTATCCGGAGAAAGCATAATAAAAAAAAGCCAGTTACTAATTCGGTAACTGGTCTTTTTTCTATCTTAATGAATAAACTCAATCAAACGAAATCTCGTAAGGTGTGTGGTCACCTTTATTCATAAGGCGAATGGTTTTTGGTTTTAATTCTAGCAAAATATATGAAGGGTCTGTGGCACTGTCAAAATAATGGGTAAGGGTGTCATGCCAAAATTCGTTTTTCGTTTCTTGATCGTCCCGAATAGTAGCTGTTCCTTGAAATTCGATAAATGCGTCATCATAGCCCTCACCTGTATAACCAAGGAGAACGTGTACATGCGGGTTTTCTTCGACTTCTTTAGCCTTATACGTGTCGATATCCGTTGGTGTATACAGCGTGAAGTCTTTGTGATAAAACGTCATGTAACGAGAATGGGGGCGATTTTCTTTCACGGTTGATAAAGAACCAATCTTATGATCTTCCATTACAGCTAACATTTGTTGTTTCACTTTCGATTTATCCATAAGTAACACTTCCTTTTTATGAGCTACACGTAGTATTCCTCACTGTAAAAAAATAAAACCACTTTTCATGTTTACTTCATAGATAAAACGTCTATACAGTCAGTGTACGAAGTTTTTATAGAGGAGTGTGTTTTCATTATGGCAGATATCGTTTATACATCACATGCAACTGCACAAGGTGGAAGAGAAGGTCAAGTGACTTCAGATGACCAATTTCTTGACTTGAACTTGGTTAAACCAGGTTCAAAGAAGGAAGGCACAAATCCAGAGCAGTTATTTGCGGCAGGTTATGCTTCCTGTTTTGATGGGGCATTGAATTTAATGGCAGCTAACGCAAAAAAAGAGATTGAGTCAAAAACAACGGCGCATGTGTCTCTTGTGAAAGACCCATCAGACAATGGATTCCAAATTGGAGCGGAATTAGTCGTCGAAATTAATGGTGTTTCACAAGAAGAAGCTGAAGAATTAGTAGAACAGGCACATCAATTTTGCCCGTATTCTAAAGCCACTAGAGGAAATATTCAAGTGAAGTTAACAGCGAAAGCACAATAATAAGGAGGGTGTACATTGTCACTAGCAAAACATTTGGAACGCTTTAAGCAAATTCAATGTGAGAACGGCTGTTTAACAATCTATTTGCAGACTGGTAAAACAAGCACGGATCAACAAAAAGGAGAATGGAAAATTCGCCTCAAGAATGGGCTAAAGAAGCTTGAAGAATATTTAGAGGTTAGTGATAATCAAACCGAGTTTCAGGCATTTAAAAAACTGAAAAAAGAGGCTGAGCAACAGATTTTGGCGTTATCAACCAATATGCCAAAAAGCCTTGTTTTCATTGGTTCGTCTAATGGTGATGTACACTTGCAGAAGTTACAAGTCCCAGTGGAGAATGAATTTCGGTGGGAAAAGCACCCTGTTATTGATCAACTTGAAACATTAGAAGAGAAGTATCCTTTATCAGGAATCGTCATGATTAAAAAAACCGATGTACATACGGTTGAAACGAGTCTTGGTGAAGTAATCGAAGAAAAGCAATATAGTTGGGATGTTGAGTCTGAGGATTGGAAAGAGTATGTTGGGGCAAGGCCGCAAGGTGAGACAGGAGCTGCACTACACCGTGAGCAGTATGCTGATCGATTTGATGCGAATCAACAGCGATGGTTTAAAAAAATTGCTCAAAAAATTGAAAAAGAATCAAAGCAAAAGCAATGGTCAACACTGCATTTAGTTGGTTCTCCTGATCAAACAAGTGAATTTGCTAAACAATTGTCAACCCACGATCCTAAAATATCAAAGCGTAACTTGGCTAAATTAAAATCACATGAGATTATAAAAGAGCTAAACGAAGAAGTCGTTTAAACTCGTTTAAGAAAGCGTCTCGAAACCCATTCGAGGCGCTTTTCATCGATTAAACTAGGCATCGATTTTGACAGGTGAAAAAGCACATCGCTATAATATGGAACATACATAGATGGCGAAAAGAAGGTTATGCAATGAGTGAGGAAAAAGAGGAACTGCCTCCATTTAATAAGAAACCATTAGTTGCTGTATTGTTAATTGGAGCGTTTGTGGCAATATTAAATCAAACTTTGTTAACAACAGCATTACCACATTTAATGTCTGATTTAGACATTAATGAAAATGCAGCACAGTGGGTAACTACGATTTTTATGCTAGTTAATGGGATTATGATCCCTATAACGGCTTTTTTAATTGAAAAATTTAAAGCTCGATCACTTTTTTTGACAGCGATGACGCTATTTGGTTTAGGAACACTGCTTTGTGCGATCTCGCCCAATTTCAGTATGTTACTTGTAGGTCGAATCATTCAAGCTTCAGGTGCAGGGATTATGATGCCCCTTATGCAAACTGTTTTTCTTCTCATTTTCCCGAAAGAGCGGCGTGGACAGGCGATGGGCATGGTTGGGCTTGTTATTTCATTTGCGCCTGCGATTGGACCTACCTTATCTGGTTGGCTAGTAGAATCGTATCACTGGAGTATTTTATTTTGGATTCTTATGCCAATTGTTGTCATTGATATTGTTGCGGCGATCTTTGTCATGCGAAACGTCACAACGTTGCGTCACCCTAAGCTAGATCTTCAGTCCATCATCCTTTCAACATTTGGTTTCGGTGGTTTATTATTTGCATTTTCAAATGCAGGGCAAGCAAGCTGGGGGAGCCCTCTTGTTTATGTGCCTTTACTGATAGGGATCGTCACACTTTATCTCTTTGTGACCCGTCAATTAAAGCTTAGTCACCCAATTTTAGAGTTTCGTGTGTTTACGTATCCAGTTTTTACATTAACAACGGTGATGGGGATGCTTGTATTTGTATCTCTCGTGGGACCGGCTACAATCTTGCCAATTTATATGCAAAACATGCAAGGCTATTCTGCCTTTGAGACGGGGTTAACCATTTTACCTGGAGCTGTGCTGATGGGAATGATGTCGCCAATAACGGGGAGAATTTTCGATAAATTTGGTGCAAGGACTTTGGCGATTATCGGCTTAACGTTCATTTTCTTGTCTTCGTTATTTTATACAAATTTAACGGTGGACACATCGTTAACGTATCTAACCATTGTCTACGCGGTGAGAATGTTCGGATTATCCCTTGTATTAATGCCAGTAACGACTGCAGGATTAAATGTATTACCAAGAGAACTTATTCCCCATGGAACTGCAATGAACAATACAATGAGGCAAGTGTCTGGGTCAATTGGAACGGCAATTCTCGTTTCTGTTATGACTGCGTCTGCTTCAGCTGGGCAAAGTGAATCTATGATACAAGGAGTAAACAATGCTTTTATTGTGGCAACGGTTATAGCGTTTGTTAGCTTTATAATGGCGTTTTTTATAAAGAAAACCCCTCAACATTAAGGTTATTCCTGAAAAGATGTTTTCTCCCCTTTTCATTCGGGTATTTAAACGAGTAGAACAGATAGAGAAGGAGAGATAGAGATGAAGGAATATACGGTGACGCCAAATAAAGATGCAACAACCTGGTTTGTAAAAGTAGAAGATGTTGCACCATTAGAAGAATATGATAAACAATCGAAAGCAATCGAAGCTGGCGAGAAGCTTGCACAAGAAAACCAGCCAAGCCGATTAATTATTTTCGATGAGTATCACAAGCAACAAGAAATTAAAACGTTTTAAACGAATCATTGAAGAAAGATGAGAAGTGAGAAATCACTACTCATCTTTTTTTGGGTTGACCTCCTTCCCTTGTGTATAGAAAAATCTGGAATGGAAAGACTAGCTGATAGCTTTTTACATAAAGGTTATGGAGGGAAATGTATGAAAAAAGGTCTACATTTACTAGTAGTTTGGTTATTATTAGCGCTATTTGCAACACAACCGCTTACGGCAAAGGCTGCGGAGGTAAAAAAATCGCCACTTGGAGAGAAAACCCTTTCTGCTATCGTAATAGAACGGGATACAGGGGAAGTTATTTTTGAGAAAAATAGCGATAAAGCGTTACCCCCAGCAAGTATGACAAAGATCATGACGATGTTACTCGTTATGGAAGCGATTGATGAAGGAAAGCTATCGTTTGATGAGCAAGTAACAGTGAGTGAATATGCGGCTTCAATGGGAGGTTCGCAAATTTTTCTTGAAGCTGGAGAACAAATGAGTGTAGATGATCTTTTAAAAGGAATTGCCGTTGCGTCTGGGAACGACGCAGCAGTAGCGATGGCAGAGCATATTGCTGGCTCTGAAGAAGGATTCGTCAAAATGATGAATGAAAAAGCGAGTGAACTGAATTTAGAACAGACATCGTTTAAAAACACGAACGGATTGCCAATTGAAAATCACTATTCATCAGCTCATGACTTGGCGATGATTGCGAAAGAGCTGTTAAAGTACGAAAAAATAACAGAGTACACAGGTATTTATGAAGACTATTTACGCAAAGGAACAGATAAAGAGTTTTGGCTTGTCAATACGAATAAATTGGTACGCTTTTATCCTGGTGTAGATGGATTAAAAACGGGTTTTACCCAAGAAGCAAAATATGGATTAACTGCGACTGCTGAAAAAGAGGGCATGCGTGTTATAACGGTTGTTATGGGATCACCGACATCAAAGGAACGAAATGCAGAAGTCACCTCATTACTAGATCATGCGTTTAACAACTACTCTACTGAAACACTTTACAAAAAGGGAGATGTGTTAGGTGAGGCAACAGTTGTAAAAGGATCGAAAAAAACATTAGAAGCGGTTACGGAAGATCAAGTATCCATCCTGTTAAAAAAAGGCGAGGATTCAAAAGAGCCTGTTGTGAATACGTCCTTTGACGAAACCATTGCTGCACCAATTCAAAAAGGTGATGTAGTCGGTAATTTAACTGTTGAAATAGACGGAAATACAGTTGTCTCGACAGATTTAGTCGCTTCAGACACAATTGATACGGCTTCATGGTGGCAATTGTTTAAACGAACCTTGTCTACTTTTGCAGGGAAATAAAGAATGATTAGAACTTTTCACTAACATGCACTACTTTTGTCAGTAACAAGGATTTCAAGAGATTCGTATGGAATGATAGCATGGAGTAAGTTTAGATGGAGGTGTTTTCATGACATTACAAATTCAAATGGAACAAAAACACAATGTGTTACTTGTAAGACTGGCAGGAGAATTAGATCATCATGCAGCAAAAACACTAAGAGCGGAGGTAGAAGCTCATCTACCGAACACAAAGCATATTTTGTTAAATCTTGAAGGGTTATCATTTATGGATAGTTCGGGTCTTGGTGTGATTTTAGGACGATATAAACAAATTACAGCGGCAGGAGGAGAAATGGTCGTTTGTGCAATTTCTCCAACAGTTGGACGTTTATTTGAGATGTCAGGGATGTTTAAGATCATTCGTTTTGAAGAAAGTGAAGATTTTGCTTTGCAAAAGTTAGGGGTGGCTTAAGCAATGGAAAATAAAATGGATCTTTCATTCAGTGCAAAAAGTGAAAATGAATCGTTTGCAAGAGTAACAGTAGGGGCTTTTTTAGCTCAACTTGATCCCACTATGGAAGAACTAACGGAGATTAAGACTGTTGTTTCAGAAGCTGTGACGAATGCGATCATCCATGGTTATGACAATGACGAAAGCGGCATGGTCTACATCTCAGCGGTATTGCGTGATAACGAAATTGAAATTGTCATTCGCGATGAAGGGAATGGCATTCTTGATATCGATGAAGCACGAGAGCCGTTGTTTACTTCAAAACCTGAACTTGAGCGCTCGGGAATGGGTTTTACCATAATGGAAAACTTCTGTCATGAGATGAAAGTCGTCTCTGAACCGTTATTAGGGACAACGGTGTATTTAAAAAAGCAATTAACAAAAACAAAGGCCATATGCAGATAAGGGGTCTTGCTAATGAGCGCTGAGCTAAAGAAAACAACAAAAAAGATGTTGACTGATCAAGAATTAAAAGACCTAATCGCGAAAAGTCAGCAAGGTGATACAGAAGCTCGCGATTTAATTGTTAACAAGAACACACGTCTCGTATGGTCGGTTGTCCAACGATTTATGAACCGAGGCTATGAAGCAGAAGATTTGTTTCAAATCGGCTGCATTGGCTTAATTAAATCAGTTGATAAGTTTGATTTATCTTATGATGTTAAATTTTCGACTTATGCGGTGCCAATGATAATTGGTGAGATTCAGCGGTTTTTAAGAGATGATGGCACCGTAAAAGTGAGTCGCTCCATTAAAGAATTGAGTAATAAGATTCGAAAAGCAAAGGATGATTTAACAAAAGAATACCGGCGCACACCGACAGTGAATGAAATTGCTGTACATTTAGGCGTTACGCCTGAAGAAGTCGTCTTTGCAGGAGATGCGAATCGGAGTTTAACGTCTATTCATGAAACGGTGTATGAAAATGATGGAGACCCGATTACGCTAATGGATCAAATTGCAGATACTAGCCAAGTGAAATGGTTTGATAAAATTGCATTAAAAGAGGCGATTCGAGATCTAGAAGAACGAGAACGTTTAATCGTTTATTTACGCTATTACAAAGACCAGACACAGTCAGAAGTAGCAGAGCGTTTAGGGATTTCTCAAGTTCAAGTATCACGTTTAGAAAAGAAAATTCTCGATCAAATGAAAGAAATTATGTCAGAAACATAGTCTTAGATTAGGGAAGACGAAGCATAAACGGAGCCAGACTTTTTACCGATGGGTAGGAAGTCTTTTTTTGTGCGAATTGAATGTTCGTCAATGCAGCATACTACTACCAAAGCGCAGTAACAGGAGGACGTATGTTAAAAAAAGAGGAAAAAGATAATTATAAAGAAAACATTCGCCTGTTTGCAGCAAAAACACGTTTTGTTAAACATGGGACACTCGCATTTTTAGGCGGCGGCTGCATAAGTGTAGTTGGTCAATTGATCTATGACGGGCTAAGGCACGTTTTTTCGCTAAATCCACAAATGGCCACGAGCTATATGATTGTCATTTTACTTACATTTTCGGCGTTTGGCACAGGTTTAGGAATCTACAAAAAAGGAGCGCAGTTGTTTGGAGCGGGATTGATTGTACCGATTACAGGGTTTGCTAATGCGATGACGGCAACAGCACTTGATCATCGCTCAGAAGGCTTTCTTTCAGGGATAGGCGTTCATTTATTTCGCATTGTTGGTCCAATCTTTATAGTTGGCATCACTGCTGCGTATCTCGTTAGCTTTTCGCGATTGTTCATTCATATGATCCTGAAATAAGGAGAGGCAGAATTATGGTAAATCAAAAGAGGGTCATTCAATTTAAGACGCCTGTATATGTAGAAGAACGAGGTACAGCTGTGGGTCCGAAAGAAGGGAGTGGCCCCCTCGGTCATGGATTTGACTATGTATTTCCTAACCTGTTATGTGGAGAGAAGGATTGGCAAACAGCGGAAAAAAAGTTGACGGAAAAAGCGATTACCTATTGTCTACATAAACAAAGGCTAAAAGACAATCACTTAGATTTATTTATCGCTGGCGATTTAACAAACCAGAGTACAGTGTCGAGCCAAATCGCTCGTAATTTACGTGTCCCCTATATTGGTAGCTATTCTGCTTGCGCAACAGCGATAGAAAATTGCATTGTCGCAGGTATGTGGATTAATGGTGGTGGAGCTCGACATGTATTGTGCGCTTCAAGTAGCCATATCGGTGGATGTGAGAAGCAGTTTCGCTTTCCAATAGAATTTGCTCAGCAAAAGCCAGATACGGCGCAGACGACTGTCACAGGTGCTGGCGCAATCATCCTTGGGAGACATCAATCAATGATTCAAATGACAGAAGGACTTCTCGGTAAAGTCATTGATTTAGGGATTAAGAACCCCTATGAGCTCGGTGCGGCTATGGCACCAGCTGCCGCGGATACACTGCTTACGTACTTGCATGAAACGGAACAAAAGCCATCTGACTTTGATCTTATTTTGACAGGTGATCTTGCGCGTTCTGGAAGTGAGGTTTTTAAGAAGCTACTACGTGAACATGATGTGATTGTAAGCGAAAACTACGACGATTGTGGCGTCATGATGTATGGAACGAATCAACAGGTGTTGGCAGGTGGTAGTGGTGCTGGTTGTTGCGCTACGGTCGTCTTTGGGCACGTTTTTAATGAGATGCTCGCCAATCGGTTAAAACGGGTGCTCGTTATCGCAACAGGCGCCTTGCATAGTGCAAACACGGTTCAACAACATAAAACGATTCCTTGTATTGCTCATGCAGTTGTGTTTGAAAGAAGGGGGAATTAAATGATTTATTTATGGGCGTTTTTAATTGGAGGGAGCATTTGCTTATTCGGACAATTTCTTTTAGACATTGTTAAGCTTACTTCCATTCAAATGTTAGTAACCCTAGTACTGATTGGCATTATATTGGATGGGTTTGGTTTATATGAACAGCTCATTGAATTTGCAGGCGCAGGAGCAACGGTTCCGATTACAGGCTTTGGCTATTCTCTTGTACATGGTGCCATGTTAAATGGAGAAAATGGCTTATTTTATATTAGCGATGGAGTCTTTGAACTTGCGTCCACTACCATTGTTTTTTCCATTCTCTTAAGCCTGATTGTAGCGGCTATTTTTAAGCCGAAAGGTGTGACGTGATGAAAAAAGTAATCTTTGTTACAGATGGTGATCTGGCTAGTAAAAAAGCACTTGAACACATTGCTCAAGACTTAAAATGTACCGTTCTTAGCGCATCTTATGGCAATCCAACGACTATTGAACCGGAAGCGTTAGTTGATCTTATTAACTTAGAAAAAGGCGATGTTCCAATTATTATCATGTTCGATGATTGCGGCATTCGCGATGTTGGTTTTGGTGAAACGGCCATGCACTATATCGTCAACCAAGAAGATATTGAGGTCATTGGTGCTGTAGCCGTTGCTTCGCAAACACATGCGAAAGAATGGACTCATGTGGATGTAAGCGTTGATCGATTTGGTCGTTTATCCGAATACGGTGTAGATAAAGAAGGGTTAATTGACATGGAAATTGGCAGGATTAATGGTGATACGGTTTCCATATTAGATGATTTGAACCTACCTTGTGTCGTAGGTGTCGGTGATATTGGGAAAATGGCACGCTTTGATGATGTTAAAAAAGGTGCGCCGGTTACAAAAAAAGCAATACAAATTATTTTAGAAAGGAGTGGTTATAGTGAACCCGTCTTCGAAACAGATGACATTTAGAAGAAGTATTGCAGAAAATGATCACATTATGAATGAGCGTTTAGGAATAGGCGAATCCTTCGATGTTGGTGTTAGAAAGCTAAATGTATTCGGTAAAGATGTCTATATTTATTATTTAACGGGCTTAGTCGATAACTTATATATTATTGATATCTTGCGTGAGCTTATGGATACCGAAAGTCGGATGCGGCGAGCTGAACATCCTTTTCAATCTGTTAAGAATCATTTAGCGCATATTCAAGTTGAAGAAACTGAGTCGATTGATCATGCCATTACACAAGTGTTATCAGGGTTAATTTGCGTTGTCGTCGATGGCGAAGCAAATAGTTTGATTGTTGATGTTCGATCGTATCCTGGTCGTGGACCTGAAGAACCAGATACAGAGCGTGTAGTACGTGGGTCACGAGACGGCTATACAGAGAACATCATCTTTAATACGGGCTTAACGAGGAGACGAATACGAGATGAACGATTACGCCAAGAAATTATGCAAGTGGGTGTGCGTTCTAAAACCGACATAGCCTTATGTTATATAGAAGGAATTGTTGATCCTAAGCTAGTAAACATTATTAAGAAAGAGCTTAAGGATATTAATATTGATGGACTAACGATGTCGGATAAAGTGGTGGAAGAATACATTGTTAAACAAGGCATTAATCCATTTCCACTCGTACGTTATACAGAGCGTCCAGACGTAGCTGCTACTCATATTCTAGAAGGACATATTGTTCTTATTATTGATACATCTCCGTCCGTTGTAATTACACCGGCAACACTGTTTCACCATGTGCAGCATGCTGAGGAGTACCGACAAGCTGCTGCAGTTGGTACATTTTTGCGATGGATGCGGTTTGTCGGCATTCTCTTTTCACTATTAATTGTCCCGTTTTGGCTATTGCTTGCAACTCATCAAGAATTACTGCCGCCAGCGTTGGATTTTGTCGGTGTAGAAGAAAATAACAATATCCCGATTGCGGTCCAAATTATTTTTGCAGAAGCTGGAATAGAATTGCTGCGAATGGCTGCCATACACACCCCGTCTCCATTAGCAACAGCACTTGGTCTCGTAGCCGCCCTTTTAATTGGAGAAATGGCGATTGATGTAGGTTATTTCACAACGGAAGTCATTCTTTATGTGGCACTTGGTTCGATTGGAATGTTTGCCACACCAAGTTACGAGTTAGGAGTGGCGCTAAGGATGAGCCGCTACCTTATCATTCTTGCAGTAGCACTTTTTGGGCCAGTAGGATTTGTTGTATCGTTGTTTTTACTACTGATTTCGCTTATTCGACTGTCTCCACTTGCAAAGCCTTATCTATGGCCGTTTTTACCATTTGATCCACCGGCTATGTATCAGATTCTTGTTCGTACATCTGTTCCAAGCGTTCGTTGGAGACCGAGTATTGTTCATCCTGTCGATAAAATTAAGCAATCACCAAAAAGTGAATAGTAGTCAAACGTTTTAACTTCTGATAAACTAGATAGCAATTGCGGAAAGTAGCTTTATGGCTTCGCCTGAAGCTGCTTTTCTTTTGTTATTAAAGGAGTGAGAGTGGCGTGTATTTGCATGGAACAATGGAAATCAATGCAAGTGGACATTTAGAGATTGGTGGTGTAGATACCGTTGAGCTAGCTAACGTTTATCGTACCCCTCTATTTGTTTACGATGTTGCACTTATAAAAGAGAGAATGAATGCATTTAAAGACGCGTTTGAAAAGAAACAAGTAGCTTACCAAGTAGCTTATGCTAGTAAAGCATTTAGCACAGTAGGGATGTATCAACTGGCCCATTCAGCTGGTTTAAGTATTGATGTGGTATCTGGCGGTGAGTTATTTACTGCACTAAAAGCAGGTGTGCCGGCATCTACAATCCATTTTCACGGTAACAACAAGAGCATTGATGAATTGAAGATGGCCTTAGATGAACAGATTGGTTGTATTGTTGTCGATAATTTCTACGAATTAAAAACGATTCAGGCTTTAGCGGAACAACGTGGACAAACGGTTCCTGTCTTATTGAGACTAACACCAAATGTTGAGGCTCATACCCATGAATATATTACAACAGGTCAAGAGGATTCTAAATTTGGCTTCGATCTTGCAAGTGGTCAAGCTACAAAAGCGATCGGCATTAGCTTAGAAGATGAACATATTCACTTATTAGGCGTTCACAGTCACATTGGCTCACAGATTTTTGAAACAGACGGTTTTGTACTTGCAATAGAAAAAGTATTTGAAAATCTTGCACGATGGAAACAAACATTTAATTATGAGCCGGCCGTGCTCAACTTCGGTGGTGGGTTTGGCATTCGTTATGTGGATGGAGATACGCCACTTCATCCAAGTGTGTATGTAGAGAAAATCGTTGATGAAACGATAAAGCATACAACATTATTAGAAATGGACATGCCTGAGATTTGGATTGAGCCAGGTCGTTCCATCGTTGGGGATGCAGGTACAACCCTTTATACAATTGGTTCACAAAAAGATATTCCAAATGTGCGCCGCTACCTTTCCGTCGATGGAGGGATGGGTGATAACTTGCGACCTGCTTTATACGAAGCAAAGTATGAAGGGATGCTAGCGAATCGTGCAAATGACAAGCCAGAGGATACGTTCTCTGTTGCTGGGAAATGCTGTGAAAGCGGCGATATGTTAATTTGGGATTTGCCTTTACCTGATGTTACAGCAAACGACATATTAGCGATTTCGTGCACAGGTGCGTATGGCTATTCAATGGCAAATAACTACAATCGTATTCCTCGCCCGGCTATTGTGTTTGTTGAAGACGGTGAAGCGCAGCTTGTTGTCAAACGAGAAACCTATGAAGACTTAGTGAAGCTTGATTTACCTTATCAGCAAAAAGCAGTCGCACCATTTGAGAATTAATGACAATGTGTGTACAATAGATGAAGTGCGGAAGCGCAATTACGAGTAGTGAGAGGACGGATAAAGATGAAAAAAGGTAGCATCACGTTTGAAAACGGCGAAAAAATCGTTATCGATTTCTTTGAAAACGAGGCACCAGGAACAGTTGAAAACTTTGAAACATTAGCGAAAAAAGGTTTTTACGACGGACTAACATTCCACCGCGTTATTCCTGGTTTCGTTGCACAAGGCGGCGACCCGAACGGAAACGGTACAGGAGGTCCTGGCTACACAATCAAATGTGAAACGGCTGGTAACCCACATAAGCACGTAGCGGGTACATTATCTATGGCACACGCTGGTAAAGATACAGGCGGTAGCCAATTCTTTATCGTACATGAGCCACAACCACATCTTGACGGCGTTCATACTGTATTCGGACAAGTCGTTGAAGGTCTTGACAGCGTTTATCGCATTAACCAAGGCGACGTTATGCAAGAAGTGAAAGTTTGGGAAGAATAGAATAAACAAAAAAGTATGCATGAGTGAAAAGCTCTGCATGCTTTTTTTTGCATAGGAAATCATGATTAATGAACTTTGTTCAATTATCAAGCCTCTAACGGTTATATTTGGGTTGAAAAAGGAGAATATTCCAAAGGAGGTAAGTAAGTTGTATAAAAATCTTTGTTTAGCAACGATTCTACATGATCCTCATTCCCTTTTGTATGATGCTATAGTTGAAAATGAAAAGAGATTACGGAAATGTAAATATGAAAATAAATACGTTGCGATTAGCAATGAAACGAACAAAGATATAGTTGATTTGCTGTTAGAATATAATTTCACAATTTATAGGGTTGAAAAGCGTGGGCCTGGTAACGCAAGGAGAGACTTGTTGAAACATCTCCCTTATGTTAAGAATCGTTTCTATCATTATTGTGATTTCGACAGGTTTTTAACATGGGTAAAGTATCATGGTGAGGACTTAAATGTACTAAATAGGTATGTTGAAACAAATGATCCCAATGGTTTGAGATTTACAAATTATAATAAAACGTCTGATGATCATTCTTTAGGTTCATGGATCTCAAGGCTAGAACTTACAACTTCTATTGCAAAAACCATTAAGGTATTAGGTAGGGACTGTAAATTTTAGTGTGTAATTTACATTAATTAAACAAGCGATATTTTGCCTTTTTACTATACAAGCGCAACAGATCTGGCAGTCGTCTTTGTTCGACGCAATTAAATGATTGATACAAAAAGTATGGTAAGAATCAAGAGGGGGGAGGTAAACAAACGTATTTTTAAAATCTAGTGAAAAAAGCTTATAACTAAAAAGGCCCATTCCATGTGCGTATGACTCGCGCAATGAAAGAGTCCCTTTTAACATCGTCAACTAGGTAGAGAGTGATTCTTGATCTAGCAATTCCAAAAACGCTTTTACTTGCGGGAGAGAAGCGTTTTTTTCGTTATAATACGTCCATGTATCTCGTCGAAGTTCGTTCCCATTCATATGTAAGCGTGTAAAACGACATGTTGTATCGTCAAGGTCTTTCGTAGCGATTTCCGGTAAAATACAAGCGCCAATACCATTTAACATTAGTTGTTTGCAAGTCTCAATTTGATCAACTTTAATGGTTTGCTTCGGTAAAGGGAATGGTTCAGTGAGAAACCATTTATCTAATGTTGCATGGAAAGTAGCGTCGCTTTGGAATTCAATTAAGGTGTTCGTATCTTCATAATGCTTGTTTGCAACATAGTAGAGGTTTTCAGAGAATAATTTCTGTTTAACATCTTCTCCTTCAAGCTCTCCTCGTAAGATGCTTACGTGTACATTGTGTCGTTGAGCATACATAGCAGTGGTGAAGCCGGTTTGTAGGTCAATTTTCACTTGAGGGTACTGCTCCATATAGTTCTTTAAGAGTAGAGGGAGATAGTATTGAGCGATAACAGATGATACAGCGAGTGAAAGGGTACCACGAACATGACCTGTTAACGTATTCATTCGATTCATAAATTCTTTTTCTTCTTGAATACGTGTTTTTGCAAAAAGAATCACTTCTTCTCCTACTGGTGTGGGGATGAGTGATTTATGAGTACGTATAAAAAGCGCTTCACCCCATTTTTCTTCAATCTGTTTAAGTCGTTGACTCAATGCTGGTTGTGACAAGTACAGCTGTTTGGCAGCGCCTCGAATCGTGCCGGCAGCATCTAAAGCAACAATTAATTCGTCATCGTCAAGTCTCATTGCAATCATCCTTTTTACGAATCTATCTTTACATTGTAATCGTTCTCAATCTCTATCACAAGGTTGAATAGACAGAATAAATCAACATTGGCACCGATTACGAAATTATGGTAATCTAAAAAAGAAGTGAATTCACAGTATATGCTCTTGTAGGAATATGCTGAAATTTGTAAGCGCTTTATCTTTAGTATGCATGTTTTACACTACGAGTAACGGAGGGATGAAATGGCAATTGAACAAAGCTACTACCCTGGTCTTGATGGCGTTATTGCAGCAGAAACAGATTTATCATTTCTTGATACAGAACAAGGAGAAATCGTGATTCACGGATACGATTTAATTGAACTATCAAAATCACATGGATACTTAGACATTGTCCACTTGCTTTTGCAAGGCACGCTGCCTACGTCAACAGAACGAACGGACTTGGCAAAGCGACTAAGTGATTCGTACGATGTACCAGAAGTGATTCTTGATGTGTTTAAGCTCTTACCAGCTTCAACTCACCCAATGGATGCATTGCGCACAGGTATTTCCGTATTAGCAAGCTATGATCACGACTTGTTAAACCGAGATCCAGAAGTAAATCGAGAAAGAGGGTATCAGCTACTTGCGAAGTTACCAACCATCGTCGCAAATAGCTATCGCGTCCTAGAAGGAAAAGACGTTATGCGTCCAAAAGAATCTCTTTCTTATAGCGCGAATTTCTTGTATATGATTACTGGAAAAGAACCGACGGAACTTGAAGAACGGGTTTTTGATCAGTCACTCGTTCTATATTCTGAACATGAAATGCCGAATTCGACATTTACCGCTCGAGTGATTGCTTCTACATTATCGGATATGTATGGTGCATTAACAGGAGCAGTCGCGTCTCTAAAAGGGCATCTTCATGGTGGGGCAAATGAAGCTGTCATGTATATGCTTCTTGATGCGAATACCCCAGAAGAATTCGAAACACTCCTTACGAACAAGTTGAAGCAAAAAGAGAAAATTATGGGCTTCGGTCATCGGGTTTACATGAAAAAAATGGACCCTCGGGCTCAAATTATGAAAGAAGCATTGGCTGAGTTATCCGCTGCAGCAGGAGACGACCGTCTTTTGCGGATGTGCGAAGCAGGAGAAGCATTGATAGCGAAGGAAAAAGGGCTTTATCCGAACCTTGATTACTATGCAGCACCGGTTTATTGGATGCTTGGTATTCCAATTGGCCTATATACACCTATTTTTCTTTCATCCAGAACAGTTGGCTTGAGTGCCCATGTAATTGAACAACATGAGAACAATAAATTATTCCGCCCAAGAGTAAAATATACTGGACCAAGACATACAATCAAATAATAGTGACTATGGAGGGTTACGCTTATGTTAAAAACAGATACAAGAAAAACAGATCAATTGCTAGAGGATATTGCAGATTATGTCCTAGATAAAGAAATTACAAGTGAGGAAGCGCTAACGACAGCTGCTCATGTTCTTATTGATACTTTAGGTTGTGGGGTATTGGCACTTCGCTATCCTGAATGTGTGAAAATGCTAGGACCAGTAGTGCCAGGTACAACCGTTCCAAATGGCGTTAAAGTACCAGGAACTTCACATGTATTAGACCCAATTCGTGGTGCCTTTAATATTGGTACGATGATTCGTTGGCTTGATTACAACGACACGTGGCTCGCTGCTGAGTGGGGACACCCTTCAGATAATTTAGGCGGTATTTTAGCAACAGCAGACTATATCAGTCGTACAAATATTGCTGAAGGTAAAGAACCATTAACCGTTCGAGATGTATTAGTTGCAATGGTAAAAGCCCATGAAATTCAAGGGGTGCTCGCCTTAGATAATAGCTTTAACCGTGTCGGCTTAGATCACGTTTTACTTGTTAAAGTGGCTTCTACTGCTGTTGTTGCAGGGATGTTAGGAGGCACAAGAGAGGAAATCATTAATGCTGTTTCTCATGCGTGGATTGATAATGCAGCATTGCGAACGTATCGTCATGCACCGAATACAGGCTCAAGAAAATCATGGGCAGCTGGTGATGCAACTAGCCGAGGTGTATTTCTTGCAATGACGGCACTAAAAGGAGAAATGGGGTACAAAACAGCACTAACAGCTCCAGGATGGGGTTTTCAAGATGTCCTGTTCAATAAACAAGAATTAACGTTAGCAAGAGACCTTGATGCATATGTAATGGAAAATATTTTGTTTAAAGTTTCGTATCCAGCAGAATTCCATGCTCAAACAGCTGCAGAATGTGCTGTTACTTTACACGAGTCCATTAAAGATCGTCTAGACGACATTGACCGAATTGAAGTGAGTACACATGAGTCAGCCATTCGGATCATTGATAAAAAGGGTCCTCTCTACAATCCAGCTGATCGTGATCATTGTTTACAGTACATTATTGCCATAGGGTTATTAAAAGGTGACATTGTTGCTGACGACTATGAAGAGGACATGGCGAATGATCCAAGAGTGGATGGGTTAAGAGATCTAATGGTTGTTAGTGAAAACAAGCAGTATTCAAAAGATTATTTAGATCCGAACAAGCGCTCAATCGCCAATGCCATTCAGATTTTCTTTAAAGATGGATCATCGACAGATCAAATTGCAGTGGAGTATCCACTTGGTCATCGTTTTAGAAGAGAAGAAGCGGTTCCAGCAATCCAACAAAAATTTACAGACAATCTAGCAACTCATTATGCTAGTAAGCAGCATCAAGCGATTTTAGACATGACGAATGATTACAAAGAGTTAGAAAAAGTCACAGTACCTGCATTTACAGATTTGTTTGCACAGGAATAAGAAAGGAGCGTGTGAAGATGCCTTGGATTGTTGATCAACCATTGTCACAAAAAGAACTGGCACAACAGTTTCTTGAGCAAGTAAAGGAAAAGGGAATTTTGCAAATTCCCGGAGCTCATGACGCCATGGCAGGTTTAATGGCGAAACAAGCAGGTTTTACAAGTCTCTACCTTTCAGGTGCTGCCTTTACAGCAAGTCTTGGATTACCAGATCTCGGAATTGTGAATTCAAAAGAAGTAGCAGATCGGGCTAAAGAAATTATTCGTGCCACAAATCTACCTATTTTAGTCGACATTGATACGGGGTTTGGTGGTGTTTTGAATGTAGCTCGTACAGCGGTTGAGATGGTCGAAGCCGGTGTTGCAGCAGTACAAATGGAAGATCAAGATTTGCCGAAAAAATGTGGTCATTTAAACGGCAAGAAGCTTGTCACTACAGAGGAAATGGTACAAAAGATTGCGGCACTTAAAAAAGCAGCACCGTCACTCTTGCTCGTTGCGCGAACCGATGCAAGAGGCGTGGAAGGACTGGATGAAGCCATTGACCGGGCCAAAGCTTATGTAGAGGCTGGAGCAGATGCTATTTTCCCAGAAGCGCTTCAAGGAGAGGAAGAGTTTAGAGCGTTTGCGAGTGCAATTGAAGCACCGCTCCTTGCTAATATGACCGAGTTTGGTAAAACACCGTATTACCAAGCCGTTGAATTTGAAGATATGGGCTATGAGATGGTGATTTATCCAGTGACGTCATTGCGAGTCGCAGCAAAAGCATATGAGCGTGTTTTTCAAGATATACTAGAAAACGGTACGCAAAAAGCGAGTCTCGAGCATATGCAGAAACGAAGTGAGCTTTATGAAACCATCTCTTATCAAGATTTTGAAGACTTAGATCAATCGGTAGCAAAAACAGTGCTATCAAAACATCAATAAAACGCATCATCATGCCTGTACTTTTATCAAAGTGCAGGCTCTTCTCTAAAGGAGGGCTAACAGTGAAAATAGGATTTATTGGTCTTGGAAATATGGGAAAACCGATGTCTCTTAATCTGCTAGAATCTGGTTATGACGTAATAGGGTATGATGTAAATGAAAGCGCTTTACAAACGCTTGAAAAGAATGGCGGAAAAGCCGCTTTGACTATTGACGATGTTGTTGATTACGCTGAATTAATTTTTACAAGCCTACCTTCTTCTGAAACATGTGAAGATGTATACTTAGGGGAAAATGGGTTGATACGCAAAGTACCTACTGGACTTGTATTAGTTGATACGAGCACCGTTTCACCAGAGCTTGAACGTCGAATTGGTGAAGAAGCAGAAAAGCGAGACGTGTCCTTTCTCGCAGCACCTGTTAGTGGGGGTGTCGTTGGTGCAGAGAATCGTACGTTAACGTTTATGGTTGGTGGCCCAAAAGCACTGCTAGAAAGTATTCACGCTCATTTGGCGATCCTTGGAAGCAATGTTTTTCACATAAGTGAACAATACGATAGTGGTACGAATGCAAAACTGATTAACAATTTATTAATTGGTTTCTATACAGCAGGAGTGGCAGAAGCGTTAAAACTAGCCGAAAAGAGTGGTCTGAACCTTGATTTTCTCTTTAATGTTCTGAATGTTTCGTATGGTCAAAGTCGTATTTATGAGCGAAACTATAAATCATTTATGGCGGACGACAATTACGAGCCTGGTTTTGCGTTAAAACTTTTAAATAAAGATTTGCGCTTTGCTATGGATTTAGCAAAAGAGCACGGTCTTGAGTTACCTATTAGTCAGGCACTTGTAGACTTATATGAGGATGCAGAAAAGTCCGGCCTTGGTGAGAAAGATATGTCGGTACTGTTTAAGCGTGTTGGAAATCAAACGATCACTTTTAAAGCAGAAGGGGTGTCAGAAGCATGACGACAACAGTGAAAACGGTAAAGAACTGGATTGATGGTAGCTGGGTAGAATCAAGAGCAACAACGCAAGAGACTGTACCGAATCCAGCGACAGGTGAGACCATTGCAACAGTACCACTTTCAACGGTAGAAGATGTTCATGATGCAGTGGTAGCGGCAAAACGTGCATATCAAGAGTGGAAGGTCGTTCCTGTTCCTGAACGAGCACGTTACATGTTCGTTTATTTAGAAAAATTAAAAGAACATCGAGAAGAATTAGCTCAACTTATAACGAAAGAAAATGGGAAGACAATTAAAGATGCACGTGGTGAAGTACAGCGGGGCATTGAATGTGTGGAACTTGCAACGTCTACACCGTCAATGATGATGGGGGATGCCCTTCCGAATATTGCAGGTGGAATTGACGGGTCGATTTGGCGTTATCCATTAGGGGTTGTAGCTGGAATTACGCCGTTTAATTTTCCAATGATGGTACCCTTATGGATGTTCCCATTAGCGATTGCTGCTGGTAATACGTTTGTTTTAAAAACGTCGGAACGAACGCCACTTTTAGCTGAGCGACTTGTTGAAATCATGCATGAAACGGGTTTACCAAATGGTGTTTTAAATTTAATTCATGGTGGAAAAGACGTCGTTAATGGTTTGCTTGAGCATCCAAATGTGGAAGCCGTTTCGTTTGTTGGTTCAGAACCTGTTGCAAGACACGTCTATCAAACAGGTACAGCAAATGGAAAGCGAGTCCAAGCGTTAGCAGGGGCAAAAAATCACGCTGTGGTTCTGGCGGATTGTGAAATGGAAAAAACTGTACAAGGTGTTATTGGCGCAGCATTTGCTTCGAGCGGCGAACGTTGCATGGCTTGCTCCGTTGTAGCGGTTGAAGAGTCGTGTGCTGACCAGTTTATGAGTGTATTAACACGTGAAACAGAAAAATTAACAGCTGGAAACGGTAGTAAGGATGAGCATTTTGTTGGTCCACTCATTCGTCAGAGTCATAAAGACCGAGTAGTCGGTTTCATTGAAAAAGGTGTAGAAGAAGGAGCAAACCTTGTTGTTGATGGGCGCGATCCAGTTGTTGAAGAGGATGGCTATTATCTTGGCGCAACGTTGTTTGACAACGTCACACCTGATATGACCATTTGGCAGGAAGAGCTCTTTGCGCCTGTTCTAAGTGTTGTTCGCGTAAAAGATTTAGACGAAGGCATTGCACTGACGAATCAATCTCGTTTCGCTAATGGTGCTGTTTTGTATACGTCAAGTGGGAGAGCGGCGCAGTATTTTAGGAATTCGATTGACGCTGGTATGATTGGCATCAATGTGAATGTACCTGCACCGATGGCGTTCTTTTCATTCGCTGGAAATAAAGCATCGTTTTTCGGAGACTTAGGGACCAATGGCAAAGACGGCATTCAGTTTTACACGCGGAAAAAAGTCGTAACGGAACGTTGGTTTAATTAACACAAAAAAAGAGTGGTCGATTTTCGACCACTCTTTTTTATTTAACAGCTGTTTTTAAATAATCTTCATAGGAATCTTTATCAATAATGCCATCACTCGTTAGCTCAATCACACGATTTGAGATCGTACGAATAAACTGTTGGTCATGAGAGCTAAAGATCATTGAACCTTTAAAGTTAATAAGTCCATTATTCAGTGCAGTAATGGATTCAAGGTCAAGGTGGTTCGTTGGCTCGTCTAATAATAAGACGTTAGCACCGCTTAACATCATTTTTGACAGCATACAACGGACTTTTTCTCCACCAGAAAGAACACTTGCATTCTTCAGTACTTCTTCACCAGAGAACAGCATCCGACCTAAGAAGCCCCGTAGGAATGATTCGCTGTCGTCTTCAGGTGAGAATTGGCGTAACCAGTCAACAAGATTGAGGTCACAGCCTTCAAAGAATTCTGCGTTATCTTTCGGGAAATACGATTGACTCGTTGTAATGCCCCACTTGAACGATCCGCTATCGGCTTCTAATTCCCCTGTCAAAATTTTAAATAGCGTTGTTTTCGCAAGGTCATTTGAACCAACTAAAGCAATTTTATCGTCTTTGCTCATGCGGAACGAAATATTGTTTAACACTTTTTCCCCATCAATTGTTTTCGTTAAACCTTCAACTAACAACAAATCATTCCCGATTTCACGATCAGGGGTGAAATGAATATATGGGTATTTACGAGATGAAGGTTTGATGTCATCAAGCGTAATTTTTTCTAGCTGTTTTTTACGAGAAGTGGCTTGCTTTGATTTCGACGCGTTCGCACTAAAGCGAGCTACGAAACTTTCAAGCTCTTTAATCTTCTCTTCTTTTTTCTTATTTTGGTCTTGCGCCATTTTTAACGCTAATTGACTAGATTCATACCAGAAATCATAGTTTCCAACGTAAAGCTGAATTTTTCCAAAGTCAAGGTCTGCAATGTGAGTACAAACATTATTTAAGAAATGACGATCGTGAGATACAACAATGACCGTATTTTCAAAATTAATTAAGAAGTCTTCTAGCCATTGAATGGCTTTTAAGTCAAGACCATTTGTTGGTTCGTCTAAAAGTAGAACGTCAGGTTGGCCAAACAACGCTTGTGCAAGCAACACTTTTACTTTCTCTGACTCAGATAGTTCGGCAAGTGTTTTATAATGAGCGTCTTCGCCAATTCCGAGCCCTTTTAAAAGAACAGCAGCATCCGATTCTGCTTCCCAACCGTTTAGTTCAGCAAATTCTCCTTCAAGTTCGGCTGCTTTCATGCCGTCTTCATCAGAAAAATCTTCTTTCATATAAATCGCGTCTTTTTCTTGCATCACTTGGTAGAGACGAGCGTGACCCATAATAACTGTTTGCAGTACTTGCTCATTTTCATATTCAAAGTGATTTTGTTTTAACACAGCCATACGGGATCCTGGTTTCATTGAAACATGACCTTGCTGCGAATCGATTTCTCCAGACAGGATTTTTAGAAAAGTCGATTTACCAGCACCATTTGCGCCAATTAATCCGTAACAGTTACCAGGGTTAAATTGTATATTTACGTCTTCAAATAGTTTACGTCCGCCAAACTGTAAACCGACGTTAGAAACAGTAATCATCGTGTAACCTCCTAAGAGTCGTAACAAATGTTCGATTTTTAATCCACTCTCTAGTTTACCTCCAAAGTGTAGAGGTGTAAACGGCAAAAGATAAATTCTTTCACTAAATTGGGTTTTTACTTGCTTACAACAAAAAAACGCTCGTCCGCATTCTGCGTTAACGAGCGTCTGTTTCATTAGCGAGCGTGCATATCGTTTGGATCTGCACCTCGACGTTGATTCCGGTCAAGCTGATTGACTGCGTTCATTTGGTCATCCGTAAGCTCAAAATCAAATACATTAAAATTCTCTTCAATCCGACTTGGTGTTACGGACTTCGGAATGACAATGGTTTCCCGTTGAAGGTGCCATCGTAATACTACCTGAGCTGGAGTTTTTTGATGTGCTTCCGCTATGTGCACGATTACGTCATCCTGCAATAGTTCTTGTCCCTGGTCAAGAGGGCTCCAGGCTTCCACATAAATATTATGCTTTTCACAAAAAGCTCTTAGCTCATTTTGAGCTAGGTACGGATGACACTCAACTTGGTTCAGAACTGGAGGAACATCACATTCATTTAATAAGCGCTCTAAATGCTCAATATGAAAATTACAGACACCGATGGCGCGAACACGACCATCTTTGTATAGTTTTTCTAATGCTTTGTACGTATCAATGTATTGATCAAAATCTGGTGTTGGCCAGTGGACTAAATACAAATCTACATAGTCAAGGCCGAGTTTATTCATGCTCGTTTCAAATGCAGCGAGGGTTTGGTCATACCCTTGATCGGAATTCCAAACTTTTGTTGTGATAAAGAGTTTTTCTCGGTCAATAGTCGACTCTGCAATGGCTTTGCCGACGCCTGTTTCGTTTTGATAAATCATCGCAGTATCAATTGATGTATAGCCAATTTCAAGTGCTTTTGAAACGGCTGGTTGTGCCTCTTCATCTTTCACTTTCCATACACCAAATCCAAGTTGCGGCATTTCGACGCCATTGTTTAATGTAACCATTTTCATTTTTATCACTCCTTTTTCAACTTGATTATACGCTATATGGACGTGTATGGAAAAGCAGAAGGTTTTAACAAAGTGAAAATCGTTTATACAAAGGATAGAATGGATGGAGGTGTGTCAAATGAAAAAGATCATGATGACACTTGGAGGAAGTTTTCTCTTAGTGGCATGCAATACAGTAGACGATGAAGAAATGACTGACATAACAGGTGATGCCTCAGATGATGACGGTGTGAGTGAAACCGTTGTAGAAGTTGAAGAGACGGCAATGGCAGAAAATCTTCAAAGTCCATGGGCCATCGTGAAGGATGAAGATCGCTTCTTTATTCCTAAACGAGAGGGGACCATTTATCGAATAGACGAAAATGAAGAGATTACGGAAGAAACCGTACAATTAAATGAAGATGTTATTCAGGAAGCGGAGTCTGGTTTGCTTGGTATGGTGTTAGATCCTGATTTTACCTCGAATGGCTACGCGTACGCGTATCATTCTTATGAAGGCGCTGACACAGCGATTGAGAACCGAATTGTACGACTGGAATGGAATGAAGCTGATAATGAGTGGACAGAAAATGCGGTCTTGTTAGAAGGGATTCCTGGTGCGCCAACACATAATGGGGGTAGGCTAGCGATTGGACCCGATGGGTATTTATATGCAACAACAGGTGATGCGGAAGAAGTCGATTTGGCACAGGACCAAGAGAGCTTGGCAGGGTCTATTTTACGTATGGAATTAGATGGTGCTATTCCTGAAGACAATCCATTCGATGGTTCACTTGTGTATTCATACGGTCATCGAAATCCGCAAGGGCTAACATGGTTACATGATGGGACGATGTATAGTTCAGAACACGGAGCATCTGGTCATGATGAAATCAACGTTATTGAAGCCGGCAATAATTACGGTTGGCCTGTGATTGAAGGCGATGAAGAAGAGGAAGGGATGGAGACACCTATTATTCATTCAGGTCAAGATACGTGGGCACCTTCAGGCATCACGACTTATGATGATGTGATTTATATGGCAGGTCTAAGAGGGGAAGCTGTTTATTTGTTTAACCCTGACGAACCAAGTGAATTGACAGAATATGTATCAGATTATGGGCGTGTTCGAGATGTTGTTATTGAAGGAAATGATCTTTACTTTATAACGAATAATACTGACGGTAGAGGAAATCCAGAAAGTGAAGATGATCGTCTCATTCACATGGAATTAAATTAATCGATTGGCTTAAATCGTTTTGAGCGCATATGTTACACTATAAATGAGAAGAATAAATGAGGTGATAACGTGGAAGAGTTAAAATCAGTTCAGGATTGGGATAAATTTCAAGGAAAAGCAACTGAACAAACTGTATTAGTCTTTAAACATAGCACACAGTGCCCTATCAGTGCAGAGGCATTTGAAGAATTTCAAGCGTTCACAAGCGAAAACCCAACTTTTGAAACCGCATATGTGAAAGTGATCGAATCGCGACCTGTTTCGAACCAAATTGCAGAGGATTTAAACACGACTCATAAATCTCCCCAGCTTTTTGTGTTAAAGAATGGCCAAGTTCATTGGACTGAATCCCACTGGAACATTAAGAATAAGGCGATTGCAGAACAAGTCTGACGGAAAACGAACGATTTTGCGCTTGCGCTATCGTTCGTTTTTTTGTTTTGCTTGTTGGTCTTGCTTAAAAATGCAGCGATATGTAAATAAAACAAGTAGTATAACGAGAATGGACGCGCTACGCTGTATGATTTCAAACCAAGTCAATGTCATCACCTCATATGGTTACTATTTACAACGTTTCTACTGTTTATACGTGAATTGCCTAAAAAAGAAGTTTCCCCTTTAGCGAAAAAGCAACTAGTGCATTACTCTATTTTTATAGTCTTCAGGCAAACAAACAAGAATGTCGTGCAGGCATTGCATAACGTAGAAGCATGGAGGTGATTCTGTGAATCTAGCAGTTTATGCGTTAAGCTTGTTTGTATCAATCTTAGTCGGTTTAACAAGCGTATTTGGAGCAGTATTTTCGCTGCTTTCTGGACTTGGAAGTGCTTATTTTTTATCGTGGCTAGGTGTAGCTGCTTTTTCTTTTCTAGTGATTTACGTCATTCAATTGAGTGCGCGTGTAGCAGCCATTGAAGCAAGGCTTGAAGAAGAGGAAGAGGAGTAAAGACTAATAAGTTGTAACTTATATACTAAATGGGCGGTATCCCTATAAAAGATCTACAAGTTTACCGCCTATTTAGCTTTACTTATGTATTTTATAGAGGATGTCTAAACAGTCCTTTTTAAATCGAAATATAAAAAACTAGTAAGTCTATTAATAAAATTACCTATTTAATTCGTTCATATGTATATCGCGTCTCATTAACTCTTGTTCTAGGATAGCAAGAAAATCTTCTTCTAGTTGATTTTGCTTTGCTTTCTTATACGCCTCTAGTAGTACTGAATCAGACAATTGTTCAATCATTCGTAACGCTCCTTCTACATATAAATCGTTTCTATAACGTTCCCGTACCCATATTAAAATAGATATAAACAAAAAAAATACGACAAAAACCTAGCTTACTTAAAAACTAGGTTAGTCACCGTACCATTGAATTTTGCCGTTTTTTTCCTCTTTATTAAGCGTAATATAGAAAGAATGCTTTTGATAGAAATGAGTAAGCCGGTCGACGTGACCCCAATCGCGCTGAACAATACGTCCCTGAATATCGCAATTCTCTTTCCATGCTATCTCTTTAAGATAGTTCATACAAATCGACCCGTAGCCTCTACAAGGTTCTCCTTTTATGTCGTCAATAAAAAGCGTGTTTGCTTCTTTGTATTCCGCTTCTAGAACGAAATCCCACTTTCCATCATATGGCTGACTACAATCATTGATCATCACTTGAAAAGAATCATTGTGATAAGATTTTGAGACAATGACCCATTCTTCTTCATCCACTTGCTCAATTCCAATAACTTCCTTCTTTTCTTCTTTTGCTATTTCTTTTACATGTTGTTGCATACGAATTAATTGAATATCTCGTTTATCTGCCTTTGGTAGAGTAGAAACGGACATCTAAACACTCCTTCTCGTCCTTAGGAAATCCGTCATCCATTATAGAAGAATCGAAAGTGGTTTGCAATGGAAATGAATTGAAGAAAAACTCAATGCCGAACACGGGGTGTGGCATTGAGTTTAAGCGTTTTATGGAAGACTGACTTGAGGACGCTCTAATGAAGAAATGGCTGGTAGCGACTCAATGTCGCACTTAATGGCTGAAAGCTCTTTTGATAGCAGTGTCATGTCTTTCCCTGCTGCTAGCTTTTTCTTTACACGATTGAAGCGGGGATCAAGATCATCTAGTTGGTGAAACAACAGATCAAGCGTGGTGTATGCTTGGATAAGCGGTAAAGCGGTTTTCTCACCTACACCGGGGCAACCAGGTATATTATCACTTGGATCACCAAGCAAGGCTTTAACATCAACCCATTGTTCAGGTTCAACTGCATACGTTTGGGTAAATCGTTCGTAATTCATCACAATATCTTGTTTTTTGGCGGCAATGATTTGAGATACTTGTTTATTTATCAATTGAAACAAGTCTTTATCATTCGAATAAATGTAAGCAGGCGCTTCGGGTGCTTCTTCTCCCCATTTTTTGCTAATACTCCCCATTAGATCATCTGCTTCGTAGGGTGAAAGTGTTAGTTGGGCAATTGATAGGGACTCAAGCTCTTTCTTTACCAATTCATATTGCTGAATTAACGGTTCTGGTAATTCATTTCTTGTTTGTTTGTAAGGTGGGTATAGCTGACGCCTAAAGGTATCTTCTCGCGGTATATCCCACGTTACAACACAATGAGAAGCATTGTATTGACTGAGTAATGAATGTACCTTTCTTAGAAAGACATTCAACCCATTAACAGGAATACCGTTTTCGTTTTTTTCTAATGATTCGACAGGACGATTATAACTTGTCGCAAAATAGGCTCGGCTTAGTAAATTAAACCCATCTATAATGAGTAAGCACTTATCTGTCATGAAGAATGCTCCGCTTTAAGTGGGTAGGTCCAGAATCGCTCAATGGTTAAACGTTCTACCGCCTCTTTATTTCCTTCGTGATAGGCCTTTTCTAAACTTGGCAACGTCCAAGCGAGCTGTGAAGCATGGGCTCGCAATGTATCAAGCTTTATTTGAGCGTAGGGACGGACGTCATTTAAAATATCCGGTTTTCCAATCGCTTCCTCATGTCCATTTGAAAAGGCAATGGCATGAAACGTCGGCCGGTCTTTTTCAGGCAACGATTCTAACGCCTCAACAACCGCTTCCCCAGTGGCATCGTGGTCAGGATGAACTGCATAGCCAGGATAAAACGAAATAATAAGGGATGGCTTTAATTCAGTGATTAAGTCTAGAATATCTTGTTTGACTTTACCGGGTGCTTCGAATTCAATCGTTTTGTCACGATAGCCGAGCATTCTTAAATCGGAAATGCCCATCTCTATCGCGGCTTGTTGCAATTCTTGTTTACGAATGTCAGGCAATGATTCTCTTGTTGTAAAAGGTGGATTTCCTAAATTGCGTCCCATTTCTCCTAAAGTAAGACATGCATAGGTGACAGGGATGTCATGTCGAATGTAGTTGACAATTGTTCCAGATACGCCGAATGCTTCATCATCAGGATGAGGAAAAACGACGAGTACATGGCTTTGTTTGTTCATATTAGTTCACTCCTAATGAATTTTAGCGAAAAGGGGTTTTCGATAGCTCCATGGCAATAGCTAATTTCCCGTCTGGTCCATGACCAGCAAGTAAAAGTCTGCCTTCTTCATCAAGCTCAAAATGAGTCAAACCCTCTCCATAAACCCAACCAATATCGAGTTTTAAGCCGACACGATAGGGGCCATCACCGGCAATTTTTCCGTTTTCGTACGTGATTTTCGCATTCCGAATATACGCGGTTGCTGAAAAGAAAGATTCATCAAAGTGAGAAGCATAAGCACCATTTGTTGTTTCTAGGTGTAAGTAAACCTCTTGTGTTGCAAATTCGTTTATATGCAGTTGGACGGTTTCTTTATTTATTCGTTCCATAAGTAGCCTCCATAGTAAAGTAACAGCGACATGCTATCGTTCATTATAATAGCAACAGTCTTTTGCTTCAATGAAGGTGACTTAAAAGCCGTTAAATAAATGTTATAAAAAGAATTTCATGTTGAGAAATGGTATACTATTCGTAACGTATGCGTTGTAGGAGGCATGAAGAACATGTTGGAAGAGGTTGCTAAGCAAGCGGAACTATTAGTGAAAGTTTTAGACTATACACGAGTAGGCATTTTAATTACAGATCCAGATCTTAAAGACAATCCAATTGTCTATGTAAGTGAGGGTTTTACGAAAATGACAGGTTATGAAGTCGAAGAAGTCTTAGGGACAAACTGTCGTTTCTTGCAAGGTGAGGAAACAGATCGTAATAAGATTGATTTACTTCGAGAGGCGATAAAAGAAAGAAAACCAGTCTTGATTGAAATAGCCAATTATACGAAAGACGGAACGTTATTTTGGAATGAACTAACGATTGACCCTGTTTATATAGAAGACCAAGACAAGCTTTATTTTGTAGGTGTGCAAAGGGATATTACGGAACAAGTCATGGCAAAGAAAGAATATGAGCGTTCCGTACAACGCATTCAATCCATTTCAACGCCGATTGTTCCTTTATTGGATGGATTAGCAGTACTGCCTCTTATCGGAGAGATGAATAAAGAGCGGTTTGATCTTATGTTTGATACGGTCACACAAGAAACCGTGCGTTTAGGTATAAAAAAGCTTGTCATTGATTTATCTGGCCTAACGCACTATGATGCATTTGTTGTAGAAGGGATTTTTCAGTTAAGAGATGTTCTAAAGCTTATTGGAGCTGAACTTGTTTTATGTGGTATGGCACCTGGGCTTGCCATTCAATCGGTTCTCAAGGGAGGAAACCAATTGGAAACAATTCAAACAGCTAGTTCGGTTAAGCAAATTTTAAAAGAAGCGTTTGAGCGATTTGAGTAACGACTCACATAACTATGAGGAAGAGCCACCGTTAAGTGACTTCTTAGAGGATGAACCTAAGAAAGAAAAGAAAGGAAGAAGACGTTTTTTTCGAATAATTGCTATGGTAGTAGCTTTAGCATTATTTGTTCAGACGGTATCCTTTTTATTTGAGCATTATTCTTTAAACGCATGGCACTATATACGGGAAAGCGAATCATTGTTTAATGATGAGGCAATTGAAGCTTGGCAAAGCAGTGTCGTCGTCGTTGAAACAAACACTGGACACGGGACCGGTTTCTTTGTGAGTGAGGAGGGTGACGTGTTAACCAATCATCACGTTAGTGACGAGCAAGGTCCCTTGTGGATTGTAACAGCCGACGGAAAAAGATATGAAGCGGAATCGATAAAACACGACATTGAAAAGGACCTTGCTCTACTGCGTGTAGACGCTGAAAATCAATTGTTTCAACCGTTAAAGCTCGCTGAACCAACTTCCTTTTTACATGAAAATGTTATTGTTATTGGTCATCCTCAAACCCACTCCTTTATTGCAAATGAAGGGGAAGTGTCTGAAGAAGTAGGAGATTACCAACGATTGTCGATTACAAACGATGTGTATCCTGGACACAGCGGCTCGCCAGTCCTTTCTCAAGAAGGAGAAGTCATTGGCATTATATATGCCCGCTCGCTAGAGGAGAGAACCCGTGGAGAGGGACTTGCTGTTCCAATCCAACAAGTCCAAGCGTTCCTTTATCATTGAAATGTAACGTCAGTTCCTTTATTTTCAGCAATGTCTTTTGCGCGTTGAACAGCTTCTTTTTTCGTCTTATACACGTGGCTAGGTTTTTGTGCACCTTCCGCTTGAACGGCCCAGCCATCGTCTCTTTTTTTAACAAGCTGATTGCGTTCATTTAACGTTGGAGAGGATTGTTTTTCCCTGTTTTTTGATGGTTTCATTTGACCATGTTTGTAAAACTGATCAACATCCTCCTTAGGTGTATCCTCGTACCAGCTTTTTGCCTGCGAAATCGCAATTGGAATCGCATCTTTTTCTTCATAACCGTCATCTAGCATGGCATTCCCAATTTCGATCGCTTTTTTCTTTATTGGTGCTTTCATCTGTTTTAAAGCAGGTGGGTATTGTTTCATGTCCCAAGGCATCTTGCTTCACACTCCTTTTTAATGTTCATAGCCGAGGATGGATTAGGTAAAACATGATTCTATCATTTTTTTCATTTAACATTAGTTGAAAGTCAACAGAATGTAGTTGCGAATAAAGTAGAAAAGGAGTGGCACAGGAGTGGATTTATTAAAAACGTCGTCAGCAAATGAAAGAGAGGAACGATTGCTGAAGCACATAAAACCGTTTAATAAAATAGGGGCACAACATGATCGAAAGCAAACGGTACCTATTGAAAACATACAAGTTTTGCGAGACTGCGGCTATGCTGCTTTAGCAGTGGAGAAGGAATTTGGTGGCTTGGAAGTACCGCTTTCGGAATGGCTTCGCCTACAAGAGCTTATCGCTAGAGAAGATGGTCCGACTGCTTTGAGCATTGGCTGGCATATGGGAACCATGTATCAAGAAGCGCAAGAGAAAAACTGGCCTAAAATCCATCGTCAGCACGTGCTTAAAGCTGTTGTAAACAATGGCCTTTTACTAAATACCGCAGCCACTGAAAAAGCTACAGGAAGTCCAACGAGAGGTGGCGTTTTTCAAACATCAGCTAAAAAAACGTCTGAAGGCTGGCTGATTAACGGAGAAAAAACGTTCTACACTCTTGCCGAACATCTTGATTATTACCTTGTGCTTGCGACAATTGAAGAAGATGGATCAACAGGCGTATTTCTAATAAAAAAAGGCACAGAGGGCGTAACGATCAACCCAACTTGGGATATGGTTGCAATGGGCTCAACAGGAAGTCATGACCTTGTATTGGATCAAGTCATATTACAAGAAGATGCGCTTTTAAAAGTCCAAGTACGAAAGGAACTGCCTCAAGCGTGGCTTTTGCACATTCCCGCATGTTACTTAGGAATTGGTTACGCAGCAATTCAAGAAGCCGCTACGTACGCCCGTACGTATGCACCAAATAGTATAGGAAAACCGATTGCGACGATTCCGACTGTTCGCCAACGACTAGGCGAAGCGATGCTGCTTTATCAGCAAAGTCAAAGCATTCTCTATGGTGTTTCAAAACAATGGGATGAAGCATCTATAGACGAACGTAAAACAATGCATTTGTCGTTTATGATGACAAAGCATAGTGTTGTCCAACATGCAATTAACATGGTGGATCTTTCAATGAAAGTAGTGGGGGCACAAAGTCTAGCACATGCTTCACCTTTATCAAGGTATTATCGCAATGTTCGTGCTGGGTTACACAATCCACCAATGGACGATCAAACGGTTGAGTTTGCCGCAAAGACAGTATTAAACGAATAAAAGGAGAATTTAACATGTATGTGGTTCATTCTACTTTCAAAGCACCAGAGGATAAGGCAGAAGAAGTTATAGCTATCTATCGCAATCGTTCTAAAAAAGTTGATTCCGCCAATGGGTTTGTTTCCTTCCGTCTGTTACAGCATCATAAGCGACCGGGTGAGTTAACTGTAGAGCTACAATTTGAAACGAAAGAAGATTATCTTGAATGGGTACGGAGTCAAGAGTTTAAAGATATCCATGATTTGGAGAAGAAATACCCAGATCAAGAGCTAGCGAATATTGTACCAACAGTTCGCCAGTTCGAGGTGATTATCAATGAATGAACGCCTGCCTCATTATTATGAACCGATCGTCCAATCGATTGCTCAATCCATTTATCATGATTTTCCAAGCTTAGTTGAGCGATACGGCGAGAAGGGCTGGAAGCATACGATTGAAGACAATGAACACCATTTTCGCCATTTAGAAGCAGCGTATGCAATTCGTGATTCACAAGTGTTTGTTGATTATGCCATATGGTTAAATGGTATTTTAACGAAACACGGCATGACAACATATTTACTCATTGATAATTTTGAACGAATTCCAGCTGCCATTGAAAAACAACTTGGTCAAGATAAGGAACAACAGTTCACTCACTATATTTCAGCCGCCATTCAAGCCTTAAAAGCGACTGATGAATATGTGAAGAGAGAACGTGTTCCTTTCCGTGAAAAAAATAACGAATAGTAAGTCAGTAAGCAAAGCAATAAATGGGATCCATGACGAGTCTGTAAAAATAAGGTTGTTCTTTACAAAGAGCGTACTCATAAAGAGTATGCTTTTTTTGGTTTTTAGAGATAGAATAGTTAGAAAAATTAAACATATAAAAGTTGACTGAATAATCACGCCGAAGTATAATCCACTATAAGTAATGTATCTATTTTTAATTAACAAAAAAGTTAACTATAAGGAGAGTGCACATGGGAACGAAAAAAAAAGCAAACATGACAATTGATCCTTCATTTGTTATTGGGGAGATTGATCCGAGAATCTATGGATCCTTTATTGAACACTTAGGTCGAGCTGTATACGGAGGTGTCTATGAACCTGATCATGCTTCTGCAACAAAAGAAGGTTTCCGTCAAGATGTATTGGATTTAGTCAAAGAACTACACGTACCAATTGTTAGATATCCGGGTGGAAATATGGTTTCCGGCTACAATTGGGAGGACGGTGTTGGACCGCTTGAAAATCGGCCAAAAAAGCTTGAGCTTGCTTGGCGTGTGCTTGAGCCGAATTATGTTGGGACGAACGAATTTGCCACTTGGGCAAAACAGGCAAATGCCGAAGTTATGATGGCTGTGAACCTTGGTACGCGGGGCGTCGATGCTGCTCGTAATTTGCTCGAATATTGCAATCATCCTGAAGGAAGTTATTACAGTGATCTTCGCGCAAGTCATGGATATAAGCAACCACATCGTATTAAGACGTGGTGCTTGGGAAATGAAATGGATGGACCTTGGCAAATTGGGCATAAAACAGCAGAGGAGTACGGTAGACTTGCAAATGAAACAGCAAAAGCAATGAGGCTTGTTGACCCGTCGATTGAATTAGTTGCTTGTGGCAGTTCAAATATTGATATGCCGACATTTCCTGAATGGGAGGCAACGACCCTTGAACATACGTACGAAGAAGTTGACTATATTTCTTTGCATCAATATTACGGCAATACATCGAATGATTCAGCAAGTTATTTAGCGAAAACACTTGAGATGGATCGATTTATAGAAACCGTTATTGCTACATGTGATTATATAAAAGCAAAGAAGCGCAGCAAAAAAACGATGTATCTTAGCTTTGATGAATGGAATGTTTGGTATCACTCGCGAGAAGCAGATAGTAAAATGGAACCTTGGTCAATCGCTCCGCCACAGTTGGAAGATGTCTACAACTTTGAAGATGCACTTTTAGTGGGATCGATGTTAATGAGCTTTTTAAAGCGGGCGGATCGAGTCAAAATGGCTTGCTTAGCACAGCTTGTTAATGTCATAGCGCCGATTATGACAGAAAACGGCGGACCGGCATGGCGTCAAACCATTTTTTATCCATACATGCATGTGTCTGTATTTGGAAGAGGCGTGTCGCTGCAGCCAGTTGTACAGACTCCTCATTACGATACAAAAGCGTACACAGATGTGCCGCAGCTTGATACAGCAGTTGTCTATAACGAAGAGAGCGAGCAACTAACCATTTTTGGCTTAAATCGCCATCTAGATGATTCTTTAACGGTGACGATTGATGTTCGTGGATTTGAATCGTATCAGATTAAAGAGCATATTGTTCTTGAAAACAAGGATTTGAAAGCGGTTAATACGAAGAGGAATGAACAAGTTAAGCCGCATTCAAATGGAGATGCAAAAGTTGGAGACGGTAAAGTAACTGCTCATTTTTCTGCGGCTTCGTGGCATGTCATACGTCTAGAAAAAAGATCATAATTAGCAGCTCGTTCGCATTTCTTTATTTGTAAGCGCTATCTTTTTTTAAATGATGAAGAAAAGAGGTCGTTTCAATGAAGCATTCCAAGTACTGGATCGTTGCGGCATGTGCGGTTGCGCTGTTGAGCGGTTGTACACGCTCAGCTGACACAATGGCAGATGGAAGAATAAAGCTCGATTATTGGGTGTTCCTGTCAGGCGGGGATTTGTCCTACATGGAAGCGATTGTTGACGAGTATAACAGCAGTCAAGATGAAGTATATGTTGACATCATTTTGCAGGATTGGGATGACTATTACACCAAGATTGTTACGAGCGTAGCAGCTGATCGTGGACCGGATATTGGCATTTCCCATGCGGCTTCCTTGCCACAGTTAATGAATCAAGGACTGTTGCAGCCGGTTGAGGAGATGATGACGGGAGCTGGGTTAGATTTTAATCGGTTCCCTGAGAATATTCGTGATGCCGTCGAAGTAGAGGATGAGCTCTATGCTGTTCCAATTGATACACACCCATTTATTCTCTATATCAATACAGATTTAGCAGAAGAAGCGGGTTTGCTGAATGAGCAAGGACTGCCTGAGATCGAGTTGACTCCAACGGGATTATCGGATTATTTTGCGGCAGCGAAAGAAGCGCTCCCTGATAAGACCCCATTAGCCATTTCAACAGGAGGTGTCGATACGTATCGGTGGTGGTGGACCGTCTACTTCCAAATGGGTGGAACTCCAATCTTCTCAGATGATTTGCGTGAACCTGAAATTACATTAGATCGAGACATAGCAATTCAAGCTGCGGAATACATTCATAATTTCTTCGGAGATGTTATCCCGATGCATATTGGTGATTTTTATGAAACCTTTCAGGCTGGAAACGCCGTTGGGATGATGACGGGTGTATGGGCAACGGGCATCTGGGAAGCTGCTGATCTAAATTTTACGGCCATGCCAATTCCTCAATCATTTGATGTTGAAGCTGCCCAAGGTGACGCACATACATTGATTGTTCCGATTAAAGAAGAACAATCTTCTGAGCGAAAACAAGCGATTGCTGAATTTATTTCGTTCGTTAGCGATGAAGGGGCTGAGTGGGCGAAGGCAGGTCATATACCCGCTCGAACCGATGTGGTAGAGTCATCTGAATTCCAAGACCAGCCGTTTCGCGCAGATTATGCGGAGGTCGCATCAAAGGTCGTGTTTACAAACAAAACGATTTATCAAAATCCAGCTGAAACAGACATGATTCGTGCGCTAGATGAGATTATGAGCAATCGCCTAACGCCAGAAGCTGGAATTGATCAAATGTTGAAGGCTCTTGCTGTAACGACAAGACAATAAGCTGTGGCAAGTACCCGCTGAGGAGGGCATGAAATGAAAAAGTTAACGTGGAAAGACGATCTCCGTCCCGTTCCGTTTTTGCTTGCTTTCTTTGTTGCTTATGTGCTTTTTACGATTTACCCAATCTTTAAAGGGATGCAGATGAGCTTCTTTAATTGGACGTTAATTGAACAGCAAGAGTTTATTGGGCTGACCCATTACATCAATGTGTTAAGTGATCCGAATTTCTGGGAAGCATTTGGCAACACCTCATTATTCGTTCTGTTGTCAACGCCGACAATGGTCATTCTTGCTTTAGGGCTAGCGCTAATGGCGAATTTAAATACGCGCCTGCAAACGTTTTTTCGGGGCTCCTTCTTTATCCCAAGCATTTTGAGTGTATCGGTTATCTCGTTTGTCGCGATCTTCATGCTTCAGCCATACACCGGCGTTGTGAATAATCTCTTACAGGCCGTCGGTCTTGATGCAGAACCGTTTTGGCTAGCGACCCCTTCACTTGCTTGGGTGAGTATTATCGCAGTCACGCTCTGGTGGACGGTCGGTTTTAATATGATTTTATTTTTAACGGCGCTCCAAGGAATTCCTGATGAACTATATGAAGCTGCTGAAGTTGACGGGGCAACAAGGCAGCAGATGTTTTGGCAGATCACACTGCCACAGCTTCTCCCAATTGGTCGCTTAATCTTACTGCTCCAAGTCCTTGCTTCGTTTAAAGTTTTTGCACAAATTCTTTTAATTACTGATGGAGGGCCCGGGACAACAACACGGCCAATCATCTTGTACATCTATGAAATGGGCTTCCAACGTTATGATTTAGGTTACGCTGCAGCGATGTCTTATCTATTGTTTATGGTGTTGTTGGTGCTGTCTGTTATTCAATTGCGCTTAGGCGGAAAAGAGGGGAGAATGCTATGAGCCAGTCTGTGCTGACAACAAAACGCGATCCGTTTCGCTGGTTAAAGGTGTCTATTGCTTTTCTGTCTGCGCTTGCCTTTTTATTCCCCATCGTCTGGATGTTTTTTGTGTCAATGAAGCCAGAGGGAACGGCAGCAAGCTCAGCCATCGATTGGTTTTTGCCGCCCTATACATTTAGCAACTACGTCAACATCATTGCCGGGAGCGACGTGTTTTTATGGATTTGGAATAGCTTCTTTGTTGGCGCGGTGACGACTTTGCTGACGCTTGTATTAACATCAATGGCGGCATTCGCTTTTTCGAAAATGCGCTTTCGCTATCGAAAAGCACTTTACCTATTCTTTCTTGCTGGGTTAATGGTGCCGGGAGAAGCAATGATCATCCCCCTTTATGAAATAGTCGGATCAATGGGTTTGCTTGATACGTATGCGGGCTTAATTCTTCCTGGTATTGCTGCTCCTCTTGGTGTCATTATCTTAAAGAGCTTCTTTGATGGAGTTCCAAATGAGCTAATTGAAAGTGCTAGGCTAGATGGCTGTAGCGATTTCCGCCTGTATTGGAGTATTGTATTACCCCTTGCAAAAGCTGCGGTGGCGGCGGTAGGAATTTTAACCTTTATCGGTTCATGGAACAATTTTCTCTGGCCATATTTAGCGATTATTTCTGAGGCTCTTTATACGCTGCCAGTCGGTATACCGATGTTTAACTCAAATTATTCAGAAACGTATATATTGCCGATGACTGTAAACGCCATTGCATCACTACCTGTCATTATTGCATTCCTCTTTTTTGAGAAGCAGATTGTAAAAGGGGTAAGTTTCTCGGGAATAAAAGGGTGAAATCAAAGGGAAAGGGTGATGATTTTTGGAGGCTGCTGGTTTAAGAGGAATTGCCTTGCGTATTTGCGACTGGATCGTGCGCTTAGCTTATGTAAATGGTCTTTGGCTTGGTTTTTCCTTACTAGGCGGCGTGGTTTTAGGTTTTTTTCCAGCGCTGCGAGCAATGTTTGTGGTAATGAGGAAATGGTGCATGGATGAAGATGATTTTTCACTTGTTCCTTTGTTCTTCATAGAGTGGAAGCGCTTTTTTTGGCAGGCGAACAAACTTGGCTACACGGTTTTAAGCATAGGAGCTGTTCTTGTTCTCGATTATATGATCGTGATGCAGCTTGCGTTTACTGGTTCTCAAGCAGTAGCGGCATTTCTTATTTTGTGCCTGATTGTGTACGGATTAATGCTGCTGTTTATCGGTCCTGCTTTCGTCCATTACCCTAAGCAATCCCTCTATCCATTTTTGAAAAATGTCATGCTGTACGCCATCGCTTCGCTGTCTTATGCGCTTATAATGGGACTTTTTTTAAGCATAAGTTTGATTTTATTCTTACTGGTTCCACCGGCTGCAGTGTGCTTTGGTGGAAGTCTATTCGCTTGGATTACAACACATGTTAGCTTGCGCGCATTTGAACGTACAAATCAAATAATCGATTCAACGAGAGAGGCTGAAACGATATGACAAACAGTGTCAGAGCTACCATTGATTTAGAGAAAGCTGGATCTAAGATTAATTCAGCCATTTACGGGCATTTTGCTGAACATTTGGGGAGATGTATATACGAAGGGATCTGGGTTGGTGAAGACTCCCTCATTCCGAATAAAAAGGGACTCCGAACGGATGTATTAACAGCGTTGAAAGAGCTGCAAATCCCGGTTTTACGCTGGCCAGGAGGGTGTTTTGCCGATGAGTATCATTGGAAAGATGGCATTGGCCCCCGTGAAAAAAGAAGGAAAATGGTTAATACCCATTGGGGCGGAACGGTGGAAACGAATCAATTTGGCACGCATGAATTTATGTTGTTATGCGAAGAGATTGGAGCAGCCCCGTATATTAATGGAAATGTGGGTAGCGGCGAAGTGCTTGAGATGCAGGAATGGGTGGAATATTTAACTGCTTCAGAGGGAAGTCCGCTGGCAGACCAGCGGGCGAAAAACGGCCGAGCTGAACCGTGGGACCTTCCTTACTTCGGTGTCGGTAATGAAAGCTGGGGTTGTGGTGGTCATATGCGCCCAGAGTATTATGCTGATTTATACAGACGTTATCAAACCTATGTGCGAAAATACGGCGACAAACCCATTTATAAAATTGCCTGTGGTGCAAATGTCGATGATTACAACTGGACGGAGGTTTTAATGAAACAAGCGGCAGCGTTTATGGACGGACTGACTTTACATTATTATACGGTGCCTAGTACATGGCAAAACAAAGGGGCTGCCACAGGGTTCAGTGAACAGGAATGGGATGAGACGATTCAGAAAGCACTGCATATGGACGAATTAATTACAAAACATAGCGCGATAATGGACGAATACGACCCAGAAAAACGTGTTGGTTTAATCGTAGACGAGTGGGGCACTTGGTACGATGTGGAACCTGGAACAAATCCGGGCTTCTTGTTCCAACAAAACAGTATCCGCGATGCGCTTGTTGCAGGTGTGACCTTGAATATTTTTAATCACCATGCAGACCGTGTGCACATGGCTAATTTAGCACAAACAATAAACGTGCTTCAGTCGATTGTTTTGACAGAAGGCGACAAGATGCTTAAAACGCCTACTTACCATGTGTTTGATCTTTATAAAGTCCACCAAGGTGGGAGAGTCTTACCTATTGAGCTAATCGGGGAAGGATTACATCTATCGGCATCTTCTGATCCCTTGGGCAAGACACATATTAGTGTCTGTAATCTCTCCCAATGGGAACCTGTGTCCCTAGAACTAGCCATTAACGGAGAGGCTGATTCAGTTCAGTGGCAAGCAACGATTTTAACCGGTGACAGACGAGATGCTCATAATACGTTTGAGCAGCCTAATCGAGTCAGTCCTAAACCGTTTACAGACTTTAAGATGGAAAATAATCAGCTTATTGCAGCAATGCCACCCATGTCAGTTGCCGTCTTTTCACTTGTATGAGCTGCCATAGATGCCCAGAAAAACTGGGTAAAAGCGAGATCCAGCAGCAAATTGCTGAGCAATTGGCACTTGAAACCAATTTAGTGAGTGAGGAAGTAGCTGTAAGTCGATTAGCCATCTGTGAAAGCTGTGAGCAGTTGATTGACGATAATACATGTGGGTTATGCGGATGTTACATTCATTTTCGAGCAAGGTTGGCAGCAAAAAATTGTCCTGCAAATAAGAGCTGGTAATGGGCTAGGGTTGTTGCGTCTAGCTCCATTCATTATACTTAGACTAATGAGCAGATAGTAGAAAATGGGTGGAGAAATGGAACTAGAATTAGATTTAACAGAACATTCGCTTCCTGTCTATGAAGCGTTAGCAAGCCGAATACGCTTAAATGTATTGCGTCTGCTAGCAGAACGGGCACTGAATATTCGTGAGCTCGCTGAATCACAGCAAGTGAGCAGTGCTATCATGACGAAACATGTGCAAAAACTAGAAAAAGCAGGATTGATTCAAACCGAGCAAGTGCGCGGAAGAGCTGGCATGCAGAAGGTATGCAAACTACGGGTGAAACAAGCAGGAATTCTATTCCCAGAAGGCGCTACCTCTGTCCGTTCTTATCATGAAAGCCATGTATCCGTTGGCCATTTCACTGATTTTCAAGTAGAACCAACGTGTGGACTAGCGACTGGCGAAGCAATTATTGGGGAGTTTGATGAGCCAAGGTATTTCCTTGACCCCATGAGGGTAAATGCAAAAATCTTGTGGTTTTATAAAGGGTTTGTTGAATACAAGCTATCTAACTTTATGCATGCTGGAGAGAAACCAAAAGAATTACAAATCTCATTAGAATTGTCATCAGAAGCGCCTTTTACGAATGAAAACTGGCCGTCTGATATTTCATTTTATTTAAATGAGACAAATCTCGGTCAATGGAGAAGCCCTGGAGATTTTGGCGACCAACCAGGTAAATATACACCCGCATGGTGGCCGCGGACAATTAATCAATATGGCCTATTAAAGGTCATCCGAATTACCGAAGCAGGGACCTTTATTGATGGCAAACAGCTGTCAATCGTGACAATTGATGATGTGGCTATTCGCAACAAAGTATGGACATTTAAAGTGGCGGTAGAGGACGGCGGGAAAATTGGTGGCGTCACTTTATTTGGTTCCTCATTTGGCAACTACAATCAAGACATGGTTTTCCGTTTGTATTATGAGTAATGAGTTGCAGCGGAGGCGCTTTGCCTCCGCTTAAACTGAAAGGAGCACAAATGAGTTTCTATGATAATGACCTAAGAAGCGAACCTTATTATCCAGTTGTTAAATTCTATTACTACAAAGAGTGGAGTCAATTCGAAATGAAGCCTCACGCACATGAAGCAATTGAATTGATGCATGTGCTATCAGGCAGTTGTAAAGTAGAAACAAAGACCGATAGCTACCAGCTTAAAAAAGGACAAATCATTTTCTTAGATGCGAACACAAGTCATCGGCTCAGTGTTCAAGAAAAATGCAGAATGTTCAACATTGAGATATCCTTTCAACAGGGTAGAACAGCTTTTCCTCCGTTTTGCGAGGTTTATAAAGAAAATGAAGCTTTGCGTTTAATGATCGATAATAAGAAACCACATATGCTTCTACACGATTCTGATGATACGTATCAATGCTTACGAAGACTTATTATGGAAGTAGATAAAAAAAGCCAACAAACCGATTTTATGGTGCAACTATTGATATGTGAGTATATTATACGTGTTGCGGGTTTGGCAGAAATTAATTACACAGAAACAGATCAACAATACACGAGTAGGGTCATTTCTTATATCCATCAGAACTATGATAGGGAAGTGAGTGTAGCAGAGATTGCGGATGCGGTTCATCTACACCCTGGATATTTACAGCGCGTCTTTAAAGTATCAACAGGCACATCGATTCATGAATTCCTCGTCTCCTATCGAATGAAGAAAGCAAAAGCAATGCTGGCGGAAACAGACATCAGCATTACGGATATTCCCCATTATATTGGCATGAATTCTCAACAGTATTTCAGTACAACGTTTAAGAAATATGAGCAATGTACGCCTAGTGCATATCGAAAAGCGCATCAATATAACGAAAAATTGAGAAGAAAAAGTGAGGATATTAAACATTCAATTGAAAGATAAGTTCGATTATTGAAAGCGCTTTTATATGGTCGGATGTATGATAAAACCACTTAAACCATCAAATCAATAGTAGCCTGAGGTGTTGAAAATAGACACTCATTAGGAAAATGAGGTGAGGATTCCAAATGCTTAAAGACATTGAAGGCATCCTGTTTGATATCGATGAAACCATCTTTCAGGATGATCGATTGATAGAGATGGTGAAGGAGATAATTGAAGTTGCAACTGGAAGAAAGACTAAATTGGTTGTTGGCAAACCATCTTGCTTTATGGCAGAAGCGACCCTTGATTTTTTGCGAGCGGTTCCAAAAAGCTGTCTCATTGTTGGTGATCGTATAGAATCTAATATTGGATTTGGCCGGTTGCAGGGAATGAAAACAGCGCTTGTCTTAATTTGTAACGCTAGCAATGTAGAAGCCGATCATCTTCCGCAAAGAATCCGCCCTGTTTCTATTCTCGGAAGTATCGCTCAGCTAAGGAGGTACATATGAATTTACGATTACTAGAAGAGCACATTAGTCGGTCAGAAGAAAAGCTTAATCCTTTACCACTTGAAACAATCGTTGTGGAAAAGAATGCATTAAAAAAAGCAGCAGCATTTGTTGCAAGTCGGGTCAAGCAAAGTATTCTGCTTGTTGCTGATAGCCAGACGTACGCGGCAGCAGGAAACCAATTGACTGATTTGCTACAGGAGGAAGCTGTTTTTGTTAATATTCATCTCGTTAAGCCGAATAAAAACGGCGATGTGCTTGCTGATGAACGCTCCTTAATCGATGTTTTTTTAAGCGTTAAAGAAGAAACCGAACTGCTTTTAGCGGTTGGCTCAGGCACAATTCATGATCTTGTTCGCTTTATAAGCGGAAAGACAGGAAAATCATTCATCTCCATTCCTACAGCTCCATCAGTCGATGGCTTCACGTCGCTCGGGGCACCGATTGTTGTGAGAGGGGAGAAAAAGACGTACCAACTTGTGGCTCCAGTTGCTTTGTTTGCTGACATAACTGTATTGCAAAAGGCGCCACCTGCTTTAATTGCCGCAGGTTTTGGGGATATGGTTGGGAAATTTACGTCGCTTTTAGATTGGCACATTGGATCCATTGTGACTAATGAACCGTATTCTGCTTTTGTTGCTGAACGAACAAAAGAAGCGCTCCAAGCTTGTCTTGACCATGTTGAGGAAATTAATACAAAAACAGAAAAGGGCGTACAGCGATTAATGGAGGCTCTGTTACTATCCGGGCTGGCAATGGCTCTTTTTGGTCAATCTCATCCCGCCTCTGGAGCTGAGCATCATCTGTCTCATTATTGGGAAATGAAGGCGTTGGAGAATGAGGAGAAACAGCTATTGCATGGTGCTAAAGTTGGTTTATCAACCTTAGTCATTACTCAATTCTATAAAGAAATCATCAAGCCAGAACTTCACAGTTTAATGGGTGCGGAAGAAGCAAAGCAGATTCGCCAATTAATTGAAGAATTGCCGGACGTGGAATTCATTCAATCACAACTTGAACAAGTAGGCTGGTCTAAGGAGCTTGTGCCTATTCCACAAAGCCTGATTGAGCAGAGCTTAAAGGAAGCTCATCTACTAAGAGATCGTTACACGCTTTTGCGCTTGTACAACGACTACAAGGGAGGAAGAAGCGATGCTTACCGAACTAAAACAGCAAGTATATGATGCGAATATGGCTTTACCAGAGCATGGACTTGTAACGATGACATGGGGGAATGCGAGCGGTATTGATAGAAGTCGAAATATTGTTGCGATTAAGCCTAGTGGACTGGATTATGCAGACATGACTCCAGACGATATGGTGCTCGTCTCGCTTGATGGAGAACGAATAGAAGGTTCTCTCCGCCCCTCCTCCGATCTCCAAACGCATCTGGTCCTATACCGTACTTTTGCTGAAATTGGAGGAATTGTTCACACGCATTCAACTTGGGCGACAGGTTGGGCCCAGGCTGGAAAATCGATTCCTGCTTTTGGTACAACACATGCCGATTATTTTTACGGTGACATTCCTTGCACAAGAGAAATGAAAGAAGCAGAAATCCGCGGCAGCTATGAGCGGGAAACGGGAAACGTAATTGCGGAAACGTTCGAATTAGGAAACCCGCTGCAGATGCCAGCCGTGCTTGTTCACGGGCATGCTCCTTTTACATGGGGACGTACTCCGAAAGAAGCCGTTTATCATGCGGTTGTCTTGGAAGAGGTAGCGAAAATGGCTTCTAATACGATCGGCTTAAACCCTCAAGCATCTGGAATTTCACAAACGCTACTCGATCGTCATTACTTGCGTAAGCATGGAGAACACGCCTATTACGGTCAAGAAGGGAAGTGATATGGAATGAACAAGCGCTATACAATTGGAATCGATTATGGAACAGAGTCAGGCAGAGCGGTATTAATTGATTTAGCAGATGGAGCAGAAGTTGCTGAGCATGTTACGCCTTACGCACATGGTGTAATGGCTAAGCAATTGCCAAAAGGAGGGGTGGTGCTGGAGCCTGAGTGGGCACTTCAACATCCTCGAGATTATATTGATGTGCTTGAGCAATCTGTTCCTAAAGTGTTGACAGAGGCGGGTGTTCATCCAAGCGATGTAATCGGCATTGGCATTGATTTTACCGCATGTACGATGCTGCCAATTGATGAGGATGGCGAGCCCCTTTGCTTCCATACATCTTTTGCGAACCGTCCACATGCATGGGTGAAATTATGGAAACACCATGCGGCCCAGGATGAAGCAAATGAGATCAATCGAATCGGCGCAGAAAGAGGAGAAGCATTTCTTAAGCGCTATGGAGGCAAGTATTCTTCAGAATGGATGATCGCAAAGATATGGCAAATTTTTAATGAGGATCGGCAATTATTTGATGAAGCGGATGCATTTCTTGAAGGCACCGACTGGGTGACCGCACAGATGACCGGAACGATTGTACGCAATAGCTGCACTGCTGGGTATAAAGCGATGTGGCACAAGCAGGACGGTTATCCTGAGGATACTTTTTTTGAAGCCTTGCATCCTGATTTAAAGAGACTAACAGCAACAAAGTTACGAGGTCATATTCGCGCTCCAGGTGAGACAGCTGGCAATTTGATGAAAGAGATGGCTGACCGAATTGGACTCTTGCCAGGTATCGCTGTCGCTGTTGGTAATGTAGACGCACATGTTTCCGTACCGGCAACAGGGGTTGTAACTCCAGGGAAGCTTGTGATGGCGATGGGGACGTCCATTTGTCATCTCGTTCTTGCAGAAGAAGAGAAAGAAGTAGAAGGAATGTGCGGTGTAGTTGAAGACGGAATTGTCCCTGGCTATTTTGGCTATGAAGCAGGACAATCGGCTGTTGGCGACATTTTTGCTTGGTTTATGGAGCATGGCGTCTCATCCGATCTTGTTAATGAAGCGAAGCAGAAAAACGTACCGCTTCATGCGTTACTAGAAGAAAAAGCGGCTGCTTATCAACCAGGTGAAACCGGTTTGCTCGCATTAGATTGGTGGAATGGAAACCGCTCAACATTGGTTGATACAAACTTATCAGGGGTCATTCTTGGAATGACGCTGCAAACGAAATCAGAAGAAATTTACCGAACGTTGCTGGAAGCTACGGCATTTGGAACAAAGAAAATCATTGATGCGTTTACAAAAGCCGGCGTTGAAGTAAATGAACTGGTTGCCTGTGGTGGCTTACCGCAGAAAAACAATTTGTTAATGCAAATTTTTGCTGATATTACGAATTTGGAAATAAAAGTGGCAGCATCCAAACAAACACCAGCGCTTGGGGCAGCTATGTATGCAAGCGTCGCAGCAGGTAAAGCGGCGGGTGGCTATGCAACGATTTTTGCAGCAGCAGAAAAGATGGCGCGTGTACAGGATAGGTCCTATAAGCCTAACCCGGAACGGGCGCAAGTCTACAAAGAAATGTATAAGGAATATAGCAAGCTTCATGATTATTTTGGGAAAGGAGAAAACGATGTGATGAAAACACTTCGGAGCGTGAGAGATAAAACAAAAGGAGGGGTTGTTCATGCTTAAACAAAAAACGTCACACTTTTGGTTTATTGCTGGTAGTCAGCCCTTATACGGGCAAAAAACGATTGATCAAGTCGCTGCTCATGCGGAAGAGATCGTCAAAGGCTTGAATGAGTTGCTGCCAGAACAGCTTATCTTAAAACCGGTCGCAACTTCCCCTGAACGTATTACTGCACTCTTGCGGGAAGCGAGTATGGATGAAAACTGTGCAGGAATTATTACGTGGATGCACACGTTTTCACCGGCAAAGATGTGGATTGCGGGACTAAAAGAATTGACGAAACCGATGCTTCACTTACACACCCAGTACAATCGTGACATTCCGTGGTCCACGATTGATATGGATTTTATGAATTTAAATCAGTCGGCTCACGGTGACCGTGAATTTGGCTTTATGGTTTCAAGAATGGGGATTAACCGTAAGGTAATAGCCGGACACTGGCAGGACTCGAATGTCGCCAATCGAGTCGGTGATTGGATGAAAACAGTTCGCGCCTATCAAGAAAGCAAGCAATTAAAGATTGCTCGTTTCGGTGACAATATGCGAGAGGTAGCGGTGACAGAGGGAGATAAGGTTGAGGCGCAAATTCAGCTTGGCTGGTCTGTTTCCGGTTACGGTATCGGTGATTTAGTCGAAACGATTGAAGCCGTTAATGACCAAGATGTCGCCACATTAATGGAAGAATATCGCAGCCTGTACACATTCCATCCAGATGCGGACGTTCGCGCGATTGAAGAACAGGCACGAATTGAGCTTGGGCTTGAAACCTTTCTTGCACGAGGAAACTATCGCGCTTTTTCAACGACTTTCGAAGATTTACATGGAATGAGCCAGCTACCAGGACTGGCGGCACAGCGGCTAATGGCAAAAGGGTATGGTTTTGCTGGAGAAGGGGATTGGAAAACAGCCGCATTTTTGAGGGTACTTAAAGTGATGGCAGGTAACAGTGGAACGTCGTTTATGGAGGATTACACAAATCATTTAGAGCAAGGGAATGAACTGATCTTAGGCTCACATATGCTAGAAGTATGCCCGACGATCGCAGCTGAAAAGCCGACGATTGTCGTAGAACCCCTTTCTATGGGCAACAAAGCGGACCCGGCAAGGCTTGTTTTCAAAGGCAAAGCAGGACACGCGCTTAATGCAGCAATAATGGATGTCGGTTCTCGTTTTCGAATTGTCGCAAACGAAGTGGAAGCGGTCGAGAATCAGCAGGAAATGCCACAGCTTCCTGTAGCTAGTGTCTTGTGGAAACCGCTTCCTTCGTTTTCGGAAGCAACGGAGGCATGGATCTATGCTGGTGGGGCGCATCACACAGTTTTGTCATACGAGATTACGAAAGAGCAGCTGGCTGATTGGTCAAGTCTAATGGATGTGGAATGCCTTGTAATTGGAAAAGAGTCGAGTATAGAGCAAATACGCAAGGAGTTGTTCTGGAACGAGAAGTCTTATCGTTAAGAAGATCAATAATAATGGAAGGATCGGTAAAGAGAGTGTACGAAAGAACCGTTACATCATTATGAAAACGCTTACTCATAAAATAAGGAGGGAATAAGATGAAAAAATACATTGGAAGTTTCGTCGTACTTGGTTGTGTTGTTTTTACAGGAGCATGTTCTGAGGAAGGATCAGGAGAAGGATCAGGGGAAGGCAAAGGAACGATTGGAATTGCCATGCCAACTCAATCCTCTGAACGCTGGATTGCTGATGGTAATCACATGGTCTCGTATTTTGAAGACCTAGGTTATGAAACGGATCTACAATATGCGGAGGATGTCGTAGAAAATCAAGTTTCCCAGATTGAAAATATGATCACACGTGGTGTAGATGCACTTGTTATCGCTTCTGTTGATGGAGAAGCCTTAACAACAGTATTAGAATCAGCAAATGCACAAGAGATTCCAATCATCTCCTATGACCGTCTCATTATGAATTCAGAGTTTGTCGATTACTATGCGACTTTCGATAATTTTGAAGTAGGTGTTCTGCAAGGTCAATACATCGTTGATGAGTTAGACCTAGAGAATGAAGAAGGACCATTTAACATTGAGTTATTTGGTGGCTCACCAGATGACAATAATGCCCATTTCTTCTTTAATGGAGCGATGTCTGTCCTTCAACCCTATCTAGATGAAGGGAAATTAAATGTGCAAAGTGGTCAAACCGATTTTAATCAAATTGCCATTCTTCGTTGGGACGGTGCAGCTGCTCAGAGTAGAATGGATAATTTGTTGAGTTCTAACTATGGTGGTAGCGAAGACCTTGATGCTGTATTAGCGCCAGCGGATTTATTAAGTATTGGTATTCTAGCTTCACTAAAAAACTCTGGATTTACAGCTGATGATATGCCAATTTTGACAGGGCAAGATGCAGATATTCCTTCAGTGAATGCGCTTATTGCAGGAGAACAAGCGATGACTGTTTTTAAAGATACACGCGTTCTTGCAGAAAAAGCTGTTGAAATGACAGAGGCGGTTCTGCAAGGCGATGAGCCTGATGTGAATGATACAGAAACCTATGACAATAATTCCAAAGTGGTTCCTTCATTCCTAGAGACTCCTGTTGTTGTGACGATTGATAACTATGAAGAAATCTTAATAGACAGCGGCTATTACGAGGCGGATCAGTTAAATCAATAAGGGTTATTGCGGTTTTCTCATGAGAGAGAACCGCCTTTATATAGGAGGTGACCGCAAATGGCGGACGTTCTTTTGGAAATGAAACAAATAACAAAGGAATTCCCTGGTGTTAAAGCGTTGGACAATGTGAACTTGATCGTGAAACAAGGGGAGATTCATGCTTTATGTGGAGAAAATGGAGCTGGTAAATCGACACTAATGAAAGTGTTAAGTGGTGTCTATCCGTTTGGTACATATAACGGTGAGATCTTTTTGAATAGAGGAACGTGTCAATTCAAAGATTTAAAGCAAAGTGAAGCGGAAGGAATTGTCATTATTCACCAGGAGCTTGCCTTAATCCCTGAGTTAAGCATTGCGGAAAATATCTTTCTAGGAAATGAGCGCAAGAGATTTGGTGTCATTGATTGGGATGCGACTGCGAAAGAAACAAAATCCTTATTAAAAAAAGTGAATTTAGATGAGCCCCATGATTCGCTCATTAAGCACATTGGCGTAGGGAAGCAACAGTTAGTAGAAATTGCAAAAGCATTGGCAAAAAAAGTAAAGTTACTCATCTTAGATGAACCAACTGCTTCATTAAATGAAACCGATAGTGATAACCTTCTAAATCTGCTTGTGGAATTAAAAGAACAAGGTATTACTTCTATTATTATTTCTCACAAACTGAATGAGATTAGACAAGTTGCCGATGCTGTAACGATTTTACGCGATGGCAAGACAATTGAAACGTATGATCTAGAAGAAAAAGAGATTAATGAAGATGACATTATTAAAGGAATGGTTGGTAGAAGTCTAACGAATCGCTATCCTCCGAGCAAATCAGAGATTGGTAGTACGATCTTTTCAGTCGAAAAATGGAATGTGTATCATCCGGTTCAGCGAGAAAGACAAATTATCATGGATGCTGATTTTCATGTAAGGCGTGGAGAAATCGTTGGTCTCGCTGGTCTAATGGGTGCTGGTCGAACGGAATTTGCCATGAGCATATTTGGCAAGGCGTACGGGACACAAATTACTGGAACGATTAAGAAAGACGGGAAAGTAATAGACCTTCAGTCTGTCAGTGAAGCAATTAAGCAGGGTTTGGCATATGCAACGGAAGATCGAAAATCATACGGGCTCGTTTTGATGAACGACATTAAAGAGAACATTTCGTTGGCTAGTTTAAATAAGCTTTCTTCACGCGCCATCATTGATGAGCAAAATGAAGTAAGGGTTGCTGAAGAATTTAAACGGAAGTTGCATATAAAGGCGCCGACAATCTTGCAAGAGACTGGTAAATTAAGCGGAGGAAATCAACAAAAGGTTGTTTTAAGTAAGTGGATTTTTTCTGATCCAGATGTTTTGTTTTTAGATGAACCTACTAGAGGGATTGATGTTGGAGCCAAATATGAAATTTATACCATTATTCGAGAACTAGCAGCGACAGGGAAAGCGATCGTCCTTATTTCTTCTGAACTACCAGAATTGATGGGGATGTGTGATCGTGTATATGCGATGAATAAAGGTCAGATTACAGGCGAGCTCGCTAAAGATGAACTTTCACAAGAAAGATTAATGAAATTAATGACGAAAACAAGAGAGGTTTCCCCATGAAAGCGCTATTGAGCGTCATCCAAAATAACGTACGTCAATACAGTATGACATTTGCATTGTTGCTTATTATGATTCTATTCCAACTCTTAACAGATGGTATTCTACTACAGCCATTAAATATCACAAATTTGATTTTACAGAACAGTTATATTCTTATACTTGCTATTGGTATGGTTCTTATTATTATTACGGGGCATATTGATTTGTCAGTAGGGTCGATTGCTGCTTTTATTGGAGCACTATCTGCTATCCTAATGATACAAATGAATCTTGACCCCATTTTATCTGTGTTAATTTGCTTATTGGTCGGTGCGTTAGTTGGAGCTTGGCAAGGGTTTTGGGTTGCTTATGTCAAAATTCCTGCATTTATTGTGACCCTTGCTGGGATGCTGATCTTTAGAGGAATCACGTTAATTATGTTGCAAGGGCAATCAATTGCACCATTTCCTCCATCCTTTCAACGATTAAGTTCAGGATTTCTTCCAGATGTGTTTAATGGTTCTTCTTTGCACCTGTTATCCTTGTTAATTGGTGTGTTGCTTTGTGCCATTCTCATTTTTATTGAGTTGCGCGGGCGGAAGAGAAAACAAAACAACGGTACGGATGTGCTAAATCCGACATTATTCATTTTGAAACTTGTTGGTATCGCAGCCGTTATTTTAGGCTTTACGTATATCTTGGCCAGCTATCGCGGAATTCCTTATATTCTCATCTTGTTGATTGCGTTAATTGCTTTTTACGCATTTCTAACGAAGAAGACAGTCTTTGGTCGTCATATCTATGCAGTAGGTGGAAATGAAAAAGCCGCAGCTCTTTCCGGTATTAAGACGAAGCGCGTAACCTTTATGGTGTTTGTGAACATGGGGATGCTCGCAGCCTTGTCTGGTCTGATTTTCGCGGCTCGGTTAAATGCGGCTACACCGCGTGCAGGTAACTTATTTGAATTAGATGCCATTGCAGCTGCTTTTATTGGTGGAGCATCCGCTTACGGGGGTGTTGGAACAGTCATCGGCGCAGTAGTAGGTGGCCTTGTTATGGGTGTTATGAATAACGGAATGTCCATCTTAGGTCTCGGAATTGATTGGCAACAGGCGATCAAAGGGCTCGTTTTACTAGCGGCTGTTGCGTTTGACATTATGAATAAGAAGAGAGGATAGTATATGTCATTTAAAGTCACCTTTATTGGAGCAGGAAGCATTGGCTTTACAAGAATGTTACTACGAGATTTACTATCTGTCCCTGAATTTAAGCAAGTTAGAATTTCGTTCACAGACATCAATGCTGAGAATCTAGAGATGGTAACGGCTCTTTGTCAACGAGATCTAAAAGAAAATGGCTTTAACACCGAGATACAAGCAACACTTAATCGTAAAGAAGCACTTAAAGATGCACGCTATATTTTTTCGGTTGTTCGAATTGGTGGATTGGAGGCATTTGAACAAGATATCTCGATTCCTTTGAATTATGGTATTGATCAATGTGTTGGAGATACCTTAAGCGCAGGCGGCATTATGTATGGTCAAAGGGGCATTCAGGAAATGCTGGCAATTTGCAAAGATATTCGCGAAGTAGCCGAACCAAACTGCTTATTACTAAATCATGCCAATCCTATGGCAATGTTAACATGGGTGTGTCAGACGTACGGAGAAGTAAATACGGTAGGCCTCTGTCACGGCGTGCAAGGTGGCCATAGACAAATTGCAACTGTTTTTGGACTAGACAAAAAAGAGGTGGATATAGTCTGTGCGGGTATTAACCACCAAACTTGGTACATTCAAATAAAACATAACGGAAATGAGTTAACACCGATGCTACTTGATGCATTTGAACAACATCCTGAATACAGTAAGACAGAAAAAGTAAGAATCGACATGCTCAAACGCTTTGGGTATTACAGTACGGAATCGAATGGTCATCTAAGTGAATATGTACCGTGGTATCGTAAGCGCTCTGATGAAATAATGGATTGGATTGATTTAGGGACATGGATTAATGGCGAAACAGGCGGGTATTTACGTGTATGCTCAGAAGGTCGGAATTGGTTTAAAGAAGACTTCCCAAATTGGATGCAGGATCCAGTTCTTATCTATTGCAATGAAAATCGTAGTGAAGAACATGGTTCATATATTATTGAAGCCCTTGAAACAGGGCGTGTCTATCGTGGCCATTTTAATCGTGTCAACAATGGGACGATTACCAATCTACCAAAAGATTGTGTCATTGAAGCACCTGGTTATGTAGATCGAAATGGATTGACTATGACGTTCATTGGAGATTTGCCCCTTGGTTGTGCGGCCGTCTGCAACGCGAGCATCCAGGTTCAGCGGCTAGCAATCATGGCAGCTGTAACCGGAGATGAACAGCTATTGCGCCAAGCTTTTATGATGGATCCGTTAACGGGTGCCGTCTGTACACCACCTGAAATTTGGCAGCTGGTAGATGATCTATTAATTGCGCAAGAAGAATGGCTTCCTCAATATGAAAAAAGTATTGAAAAAGCAAAGCAAAGACAGTCAACTGAGCCTAGGCTAGTGACAAAAAAATCATCAGGAGCAGCAAGATTAAAGCAAAAAACGATTGAAGAGCTAAAGGAAAATCGTGCAGAAGCAATAAAAAACGCACAAGCAGCTGACAAAGCGAATAATCGACCCGCGCGTTCCACTTGAGGCTGATAAAACGAATAAGTGTAAAGTAGAAGTAAAATCGTTAAAGCCGATTTTACTTCTTTTTTCGTTTGAAATGGGTTTGGATGATGGCGACTGACATGGACATTTACTTTTAGAAAATCAGTTGTTTGCGTTCAAGAGCCTGAGCCAAAGTAGAATGAATGGTAACGTCAGAGAAAGAAATACCAAGCTGTACAGCTGTTTGAGCAATTTCTGGACGTAACCCAGATAAAGAGGTTTGAACACCAATAAGCTTTAACCCTTTAATAAGCTGGAATATTTGTTGTGCCACCATCGTATCAATAACGGGCACACCTGATAAATCAATGAATAGTGTATGAATATATTGCTCGGAGCAATGTTGGAGTGTATGATCAAACATTACTTTTGCACGGTGGGTATCAATCTCACCTACAAGTGGCAATAGAGCTGTTTTTGGAGCCAGTTGAATAATGGGTGAACTTAACTCATCAATCATTTGTTTTTGTGCATTTAATTGATAGTCTGATTGCTTTTTATTTTGCCTAGAAAACTCTAAAATGACTTCGTTAACTCCTTGAACGACAATTTCGTTCCAACGATAAACATCCTTAAGAGAAATAGATTCTTGTTTAACCGATTCGGCATAAGATAATATAAGATCCATATACTGTTGCTGTGTTCTAAAAAACTCGCTCAAAATATTGTTGAAGGGTGTTCGTTGATGAGCACGATCATTCGCAATTGATTCAATCCATTTTAAAAATTCTTCATCGTGAATTCCATTCTTAGTCGGGTTAAATAATTCAGTAAAAAGAGTGTGGAAAGCACGATTTTGGTCTTTGAGCAATTCAATTTGACGAGGATCGGAAGTACTATACACACCGTCTTGTGATTTGTCCAAAGACTTGTACCATTCTTCTGTCAGCTCATCTGTTTTTGATTTTATATATGAATACAGTCCATCTGTTGGCAAAGGAAAGCCCCCTAAAGAGTTAAGAAATTAATTCTAAACTCTATACCCACTCTATATAAATTATAAACCTGTTTTAAATGAAATGTATAAAAATTCATGTATAAAGAGGACCGTATCGGCAACATCGCTTCAGCCGGTCACTCTGTTTAACTAGTCGGTTGAGTAGGTTTCATCGATTCTGTGATTCAACTAAAAGATAATGAAGCTATAATGAGAATGAAAATAAGTATAAGAAAAACCAATTAATTCGATACATTTTTTCGAATTCCTACTTTATCTCTTAAGCGACTTAACTCCATGAACCACTGCTTGTCCTTAGTGAGTAGTGCTAGTTCTTGTAAAGCTCTTATATCAGATTCTTTTAAACGAGCTTTGCTCGTTTGCAAATCTTCTTCATTTGCAAGTAGTGGTTGTTTGCCATTTAAAACTCGTTGCTTCGTGTAGAATTGATACATCGTTTTAATCGGTTCATTTGAAGAGCTTGACGCAATAACTTTAGCATCACTGATCCATCCTAATATACTTGTGCGACCAGCTTTATAAATCACCCATTCTCCATTTCCGAACATTCTATCAACTCCTTTAAATCATCGTATTCAAGTCTGAAGTTGAATATGTATTGCAAGCGTAAAAAAGTCGAGCTCGATTTCTGAAGCTCGACTTTTGCACTGTTAGCTAATTGTACAAATTTGAGAAAGTGTAAATGTTCGAGTTTGTACACCATCTGTAAACACAACCGTACCATTCGCAAGGTTAAACCCAATAAATATTCCTGTGAATGTGCTCGTAGCTGTCGTAATTGTTACTGGGGTGTTAGCTGGTAAAGCTAAGACGGTATTTGCAATCGCAACTAAAGATTGACAGTTGGTGCCTCTCGAAATTGGAAACGGAAAGAAAGGAAAACGACATGGATTTTGACACTGACAGTCACAATCATTTCGCTTTTCATTCTTTTTCTCATCGCGTGAACGAGACAAGTAATCCACCACCTTTTTGTAGGATACTGTAGACTATTCGCAGAAGTCAAAATGAGGTTGGATGATTCACCGAGACCAATCGCCCTTTTTCGTTTCTCTCACTAAATTCATTGGACAAACATGAAGAAGATGTGCAAGAAAATAGGATAGCGATTACAAAAAGCGGTTACAATGAAAAACAGGTAGAAACCAATGAATTCACAGTTCAAAATGTAGCTAAATGAAAGAGAAACTGGTATCATGAAAAGCACTAACCTTAGTATGAGGATAGAAAATGATAAGCGTTGTGAAATAGAAAGAGGGTATACTCATGAAAGATAATAGACAGTCAGAGGCTGTTTTTGTTATATTTGGGTCAACTGGAGATCTAGCAAAACGAAAATTGTTTCCATCTTTATACAATTTATATGTAAAAGGATTGCTATCGAATAAATTTGCTGTCATAGGATTAGGAAGAAGAGAGTGGAGCGACGAAACATTAAAACGTGTCGTTCAAGAAGCGCTAGAAGAAACCAATCAGCAACTAGATAAAGTAGAATCATTTCTTACTCATTTTTCTTACATGTTATTTGATGTAACGAATAAAGATTCCTATAAAGACTTAAAGCAGGAAATCGAGACAAAAGAAGAAGATTTCCAACTGCCAGGGAACCGAATTTTTTACATGGCAATGGCGCCAGAATTCTTTGGGCAAATTGCTCAGTCTATACATAAATATGGCTTAAAGGAAACAAAAGGGTGGACAAGACTTGTTATCGAAAAGCCATTTGGAACAGATTTACAAACGGCCAAAGTGCTAAATAGTGAAATACGTGAAGCGTTTGCTGAAGATGAAATCTATCGAATTGATCATTATTTAGGAAAAGAAATGGTGCAAAATATACAGGTCATCCGCTTTGCAAATGCCATGTTTGCACCGCTTTGGAACAACCGCCATATTGCTAACGTACAAGTAACCTCTAGTGAAAAGCTTGGTGTAGAAGGCCGAGGTGGCTACTATGAAAAATCTGGTGCATTACGTGATATGGTACAAAACCATATGCTGCAAATGGTTTCCTTATTGGCAATGGACGTACCATTGCAATTAACAACAGACGAAATAAGAAGTGAAAAAATAAAGGTGCTTCGAGCACTGCGTCTTATTACGAACGACAATATTGATGATACCGTTGTTCGCGCACAATATCATGAAGGTAACATGAACGGTCAACAGGTTCCAGGTTACGTCGAGGAAGACAATGTCGACCCTCATTCTTACACAGAAACCTATGTTGCGGCTAAATTAATGATTGATAACCACGTGTGGGCAGGTGTTCCTTTTTACATTCGAACAGGGAAACGGATGGCTGTCAAATCAACGAAGATTGTGATTGAATTTAAAGAGATGCCCCTTAATCTTTATGCGAAGGAACATAAAGCAACAGGACCTAACTTGCTTATTATTCACATTCAGCCAGACGAAGGCATTACGATTGTGTTAAATGGTAAAAAGATCGGCTCTGCCGACACAACCCCAGTCCATTTGGAATATCGCCATGATAGTGAAGATCGTGTTAACACACCAGAAGCATACGAACGTTTACTTTATGATTGCATGATGGGTGATGCCACAAACTTTGCTCATTGGGATGAAGTAAGTTTATCTTGGTCACTCGTTGATGCTATTTCAAATGCATGGAAAGAGTCTGCTCATAAACCGGTAAACTATCGAGCAGGGACAATGGGTCCTAAAGAAGCAGATCGTTTGCTGGCAGGTGATGGTCACGCTTGGTGGCCTGTTGAAGAAATGTAGACAAATAAGCAAGGTGACGGGAAGGAGTATACATGCTCCTTCCCTTATTTTTGTGGGTACAACTATGAATAGAATAAAGATCATGCAAACGGCTAAATTTGTATTAGAACTGGGAAGATTATCCTGATTTTGCTCTATAACCGTTAAAATGATTGTATTCATTCTTCTATTCCTGTAGCATTGTCCATCCGTCATCTTATACAAATGAAAGACAAATAGAAATGTAGATAAATCGATATGAATAAGAGAGGAGACCATTTGTTTAGTCCAACTGATTGGTTACGGTTGTTTATGGCAGCTCTTTTTATCCTTCCGATTGTCACGGTTATACGTGAATCAGGTTATTATTTGGCTGCAACACTGCTTAGAGGTGAAAATAAAAAATTAATTATCGGTAGCGGTCCTACTTTTTTTAAGCTCCGAACGATAGAGGTTAGACGTTATTTCTTTATGTACAGCTGGATGGAATACGATGAATTAAAGCCAGGTAACCGTTTTTGGCATGGTTTCATCTATGCTGCACCAATTATTACAACAGGCACTTTTGCGTTTCTTGTAAATTCACTCGTGCTTGGTGACGTTTTACCGCCTAATATCTTTTGGACCACCTTTATTTTTTATTGCTTCTACTACATGCTTTTCGATGTGATCCCAGTCTATCTTCCAGACGGACAGCCTACTAATGGACGTGCTATTTTTGATCTCATTTGGCACGGTGAACGGTCAGACTTCAAAAAGCTTAGAGAAGAAAACGAGTTGAATGCTCAAGGAAGCCATGAACGGAGTAATACAGTAGCTCAAGAAGAAACTATGGAAAATCGAGATCGAGATGATGAAGAAAGAGACGATCATACAAATCCGGAATCCAATGAAACAATGGATGATTCCGAGTCAGATTTTGATGAACGACGTAGTTATACAGAATCTCAGGAGCAAACGAAAGAAAATCGAGATCGAGATGAACGTGCAAGAGGAAATCATGTAGAACCAGATAAGTAAAGGAACAAGTCAGTATGTTATTCACGCACAGATACTGAGAAGCAAAAAAAGCGCCGACGAACGGCGCTTTTTTTTTTGAACGAGAACGAACAGGTTGAAGAAGTTTTACTAAGGAAAAGCCGGTAAATGAGGGGTATGAACACTTGATAGAAATAGGCAATTTTTGAATAGAATTATACGACAGAAGCGGAGCTTTACCGTTTACAGTAAATAGTAAGCGTAAAAGAAGGGAGAAGTTCAAATGGAAAACATCTTATTGAATAACGGAATAAAGATGCCTGTTCTCGGTTTCGGTGTGTTTCAAATTGACGATCATCAACAGTGTAAACAAGCAGTTGTACAAGCAATTGAATCAGGCTATCGATTAATTGATACATGAGAGTGCTACTCAATTTAATCGCGAGTATGCACGACTATTTGGACGTCCGCCAAAAAAAGATAAGCTTCAATATAATCAAAACGTTTAACGAAATAGATTTTGTCAGTTTTGATGAATGGCTTGTTACGTTGAGAAAAAGTTTAGTGACATGCCTCATGTAAACACGAAAACCGCGATGGATAACTAAATCCACCGCGGTTTACTTTATTAATCGTCTAATTTATACCCAGTTCGTATGGAAAATACCGTCTTTATCAATACGCTTATACGTGTGAGCGCCGAAATAATCACGCTGCGCTTGAAGCAAATTAGCTGGCAAGCGTTCACTTCGGTAACTGTCATAATACGCAATGGCGCTTGAAAAGCTTGGGACAGGAACGCCGTTTTCAACAGCAAGTGAAATGACTTTTCTTAATGAGCTTTGATAAGAAGAAGCAATGTTTTCAAAGTAAGGATCGAGCAATAGGTTTGCTAGCTCTGGGTTACTTGAAAAAGCTTCCGTAATTTTATGAAGGAACGCAGCACGAATAATACAGCCTCCCCGGAAGATTCGTGCAACTTCTCCATATTGGATATCCCAATTCTGCTCATCTGACATTGCTTTTAATTGAGCAAAACCTTGAGCATAAGAAAGCACTTTACTAAAGAAAAGAGCTTTACGAATCTCTTCAATTAACGCTTGTTTGTCGCCTGAATAAGAAGAGATTTCTGGTCCAGAAAGCACTTTACTTGCTTGAATACGCTCTTCTTTAATTGCTGATAAGAAGCGAGCGAAAACGGACTCAGTGATGATCGATAGAGGAACACCTAGATCGAGGGCACTTTTGCTTGTCCACTTTCCTGTACCTTTTTGACCTGCCGAATCAAGAATAACGTCAACAAGTGCTTGTCCAGTTTCTTCATCTTGTTTTGTGAAGATGTCTGCGGTGATTTCAATTAAGTAGCTGTCAAGTTCGCCTTCATTCCATTCTTTAAAGACATGGTGAAGTTCCTCGTTTGAAAGACCAACAATCTCTTTTAATAGAGCATAGGATTCAGAAATAAGCTGCATATCACCGTACTCAATTCCATTATGAACCATTTTCACATAATGACCTGCACCATTAGGTCCAATGTATGTTGTACATGGTTCGCCATTTACTTTGGCAGAAATATCTTCAAAAAGTGGGCGAACGAGTTCATAGGCTTGCTTTTGTCCACCAGGCATAATAGAAGGACCCTTTAGTGCGCCTTCTTCGCCGCCTGATACACCAGCGCCGATAAAATGAACACCACGCGCTTCAACTCGTTCAGATCGACGAATGGTATCCGTATAATACGTGTTTCCTCCGTCAATTAAAATATCTTTTTCATCAAGTAAAGGAAGCAATGAGTCGATTACAGAATCAGTTACCTCGCCAGCTTGAACCATGAGCATAATTTTGCGAGGCGTTTCTAAAGAAGCAACAAGTTCCTCAAGGGAATAAGTCCCTACTAAGTTTTTCTTTTTCTCTAAGGCAATGATTTGGTTTACTCGTTCTTCGGAAACATCGTATAAAGAAACACGATACCCTTTACTTTCAAAGTTAAGGGCTAAACTTCTCCCCATCACGCCAACACCAATAACACCGATATTTTGCTTCGTCATTTCGTACGTCCTTTCTCTATTGCTTACCTGTAGTCAAGGCATGATTCTCTAAAAACTAATCATGCTCGAAGATTCGCTATGACCATACCACATGAAAGCGATTTCGAGCAAGCTGGGATTCTTACGTTTCTGTTTTTGACGCTTTTATGATAATGTGGCCAATTTTATCTTTATAGTTTGCCATCAATAATTGGTGTTGATGCATCTTTTCATAGAACTGGGTATTAATCGTCTCAGACGGTCGCATATCGTTTCCTTTGTCCGTTTCATCGTGCTGTAATGATTCTGCTGTGTACTTCTCCATCGTTTGAATGGTGCTAAAACCTGCCTGTGTTAATCGTTCTACCCATTGGTCAGATGAATAAAGTGACGTAAATCCATAGGCGTTTTGTAGTACAGTTCGCTCGTCATTTGACAAAGGGGCGAAGCAAACAAGCTCATTGATAAAAAGGGTGCCGCTTTTTTTAAGCACTCGATATAGTTCAGCTAAAGCGCGATCAATGGACACGAAGCTTAATACAGATTCTGTTAGAGCATAATCAACATAATCTTGCTCTAATGGAATCGCTTCTATAGATGCTTGATGTAAATCAACAGGTAAAAGGTTGTCTGTAAAACGTTGCTGTGCTTTTTTAAGCATAAGAGGATGGCATTCAAGTGCAACCATCTCACAATCAAATTGTTGTTTAATGTAGGCGGACGTTTGGCCAGTTCCGCACCCACAATCAAGAACAGTCGAACGTTCATCAATGTCCATATGCATAATCATGGCTATTGATTTTTTAAAACCACCAGGGTGGGCGCTACCAATTCCAAAGGCAGCAAGCATATCTGTGTAGTTGGTCATACATATCTCCCTCTTGTTTTTTACTATCGTATGACCTAGTAGTGGTTTCGTGCTTTTTATGACCGTTATATTGTTACAGATAGGTTACAAAAAGATTAAATGGACTGTAATAAGTATTAATTTAGGACAACGACGAGTAGGTATGGAACAGATTACAAGAAGGAGGCGTTCATTTTTTTATGAAGACTTCAGAGGCTTTTCGCCACCGTAACAAAAGGGGATTAATGAAAAATAGGGAAAAAGCATATAAGGAGAGGTTCGTAATGAAATATATGATCGGTATGATCGCTACATTCCTAATGGGGGTACTATTTTTACTGCCAGACCATACATATGCAACATCTGTTCAAACGATTGAAACAAACGAAGAAAGTGAACGGGTAGAGTGGTTACAAAGCCAATTAGTGGAACAAGATTTCTTAAAAGAAGAGGATATGTCTTCCATATTCGATGATGCAACGGTTGAAGCGGTGAAAGCCTATCAAGAAGAGCACGGTTTAAGTGTAGATGGAATTGTTGGAAAGCAAACGTTAGGTGCGTTAGAAATATTGCAAGAGGGGAGTCAAGGATTGCTTGTAGAAGCATTACAAAAAAAGCTGCAGGAGCTAAATTATTATAGCAGTTCAATTGATGGCCAGTTTGGTCCTCTTACAACACAAGCGGTGGTAGCTTTTCAACAAGCCAATCATTTACTTGTAGATGGCATTGCCGGTCCAGAAACACATGCACATCTTTATTACAATCAAACAAAGGTAGCCAATGTTGTTGAATCAACTCCGGCTACTAAGCAACAGGAAGAGCAAGAGGCACAAGCGGAACAAACAGAAGATACGACTACTAGTGAGGAAGAACAAACAGTAGAAGTGACAGCGGAAGCGGAAGTGAACAATAAAAAGAAAGAAGAAACGACTATAGAAGAAGAAACGACAGCAGTTGAAGAAGAAACGACTGTAGCAGTAAACGAATCTGCTGGTCAAACCATGACAATGGAAGCGACAGCATATACTGCTTATTGCGAAGGCTGTTCAGGTGTTACGAGAACAGGCATTGATTTACGTGCAAACCCAAATCAAAAAGTAGTCGCTGTTGATCCGAACGTTATTCCACTTGGTAGTAGGGTATATGTAGAGGGCTATGGCGAAGCAATTGCCGGAGACACAGGTGGAGCGATTAAAGGACAAAAAATTGATTTATACGTGCAAACAAAAGATGAAGCATTTCAATTTGGGCGTCAACAAGTACAGGTGACCGTGTTGAATTAAACAAGTAAGAAGCTGCAGAAACGACTGCAGCTTCTTTTGTTTTACGTTGTATCTGGCTCAACATGTACGGTTGTCTCTGTCACATCGTGTTGATCACGAAGTGTTTGCTCGATAAGGTCGGCAATCTCGTGACTAGTACGAACACTCATAGACGGTATGACTGTAATCGTTACATCAGCGTAGATGGTTGAACCGACTTGCCTTGCTTTAATGCCCAACAAATTTTGTACACCGTCAATCGCCAAAACCGTTGATTTAAATGGCTGGAGTGCTTCTTCACTAAATCCATCAGTTAACGAGTGACTCGCTTCTTTAAAAATAGACCATGCCGTATAACAAATGATAAGACCAATTAAAAAAGCCATTAAAGGATCAATCCAGCTCAAATGAAGATGGGAGCCAATAATTCCAATAACAACACCAATACTAACTAGGGCATCATTCTTATTGTCTTGTGAGGCCGCTTTTAATGCTTGGCTATTAATTTTTTCTGCTAGCTTGCGGTTAAAACGGTAGACGAAAAGCATAATAATCGCACTAAATCCAGCTACCCAAGCAGTAATGAAACGAGGTGCTTCAACTGGTTCATTTGCAAGCAGCGTAGTCCCAGCATTTAGGATAACTTGTAAGCCGATGACAGCCATGATAAACGAAGCTAGGAGTGCTGCAATATGTTCAGCCCGAAAATGACCGTAAGGATGATCGTGATCAGGTGGCTTTTGAGATATACGCAAGCCAACAAGAACAGCTACAGAAACAATAATGTCAGCAGCATTGTTATAGCCGTCAGCCACGAGGGCTTGCGACAAAAAGAGGTAACCGATAATTAGTTTTAAGCTAGCTAAGAAAAGGTATGTGCCTATACTTAGCCATGCACCACCTTCACCTTTACGCAATTCCTCGTAACGTCTCATTCTTCTTCCTTTCTTTGGTGCATATTTATTGTTCTTCATTAATGTTTAAACTGTTTGAAAATACAAATTCGTGTTATAGTTATATGATAAAAAATCCTATTTTGATTTAGTATGGACAAAGATACTTATTTTATAAGGAGTAAGAAAGGAAGCTTTTTTATGTCAGAACATACACTAGAAATTATGAAATGTACCCACGAAAAGACAAAGCCAGATCCAGATTCTCTCGTTTTCGGAACAGTCTTTACAGATCATATGTTTATTATGGATTATTCTGAAGAAAAGGGTTGGTACAGTCCTCGTATCATTCCATACCAGCCCTTAACACTTGATCCAGCTTCAATGGTATTTCATTATGGACAAACCGTTTTTGAAGGGTTAAAAGCGTATCGATCGAAAGAAGACGGAACCATTCGCTTGTTTCGACCGGATATGAATATTAAACGTCTTAATCGCTCTAGTGAAAGGTTAACGATTCCGCCTGTTGATGAAGAACAACTATTAAGTTATTTAAAAGAATTGTTGATTATTGATAAAAAGTGGATCCCCGAAAAAGAGGGAACCTCGCTTTATATACGTCCATTTATTATTTCAACGGAACCGAATTTAAGTGTGGCACCTTCTCATTCTTATAAATTAATGGTTATTTTATCGCCAGTCGGCGCTTACTACAAAGAAGGAATGTCGCCAGTTAGTATTTTAGTCGAGGAACGCTATACGCGCGCTGCTCCTGGAGGAACTGGTACAGCTAAAACAGCCGGCAACTACTGTTCTGCTTATAAAGCTCAAGAACGTGCCACGGCAAAACAAAAGTCGCAAGTATTGTGGCTAGATGCAAGCGAGAAGAAATACGTTGAAGAAGTCGGAAGTATGAACGTCTTCTTTAAAATAAATGGCGAGATCGTCACACCAAAGTTAAACGATAGTATTCTTGATGGTGTGACGCGAAATAGTGTCATTCAAGTTTTAAAAGACTGGGGATTAACAGTAAAAGAGCAGCAAGTTGAAATTGAAGAAATCTTTCAAGCTCATCGAGACGGTGTCTTAGAAGAAGTGTTTGGAACCGGAACTGCTGCGGTGATCTCACCAGTTGGACAATTAGAATGGAACGATGAAAACATTACCATTCATAATAATGAAACGGGTCCTTTAGCTCAGAAACTATACAATTACTTAACAGATCTACACGTTGGAAAAGAAGAAGATCGTTTCGGCTGGATTGTTGAAATCGATAATGATTAATGGTTAAAGCGAGGGAGCCGATGATAAAAGCCGTATTTTTTGATTTAGACGATACATTACTGTGGGATAAAAAAAGTATTGCCTTAGCATTTAAGCAGACGTGCTTGCAGGCAGCTGTTGAAAAAGAGCTCGATCCAAAGGAACTAGAGGAGTGTGTAAGGGAAGAAGCAAGAACGCTTTACCAATCCTATGAGACGTATCCTTTTACAGTAAACATTGGCATCAACCCATTTGAAGGATTATGGGGTAGCTTTCGCGACGAAGAGGAAGGCTTTAAAGCGTTAAGAGAGGTTGCGCCAGTTTATCAAAAAGCGGCGTGGCACGAAGGGTTAAAGCGAGTGGGGATTGACAATGAAGCGTTCGCACAACATCTTGCAAATCTATTCCCAGTCGAGCGTCGTAAGCACCCAGTTGTGTATGAAGACACGTTCTCAACGTTAAATGTGTTGAAGGATAAAGTTCATCTTGTTTTACTAACAAATGGCTCTCCTGATCTACAAAATACAAAGCTAGAATTAACGCCAGAGCTTGTACCATACTTTGATCATATTCTTATATCTGGGTCTTTTGGAAGAGGGAAGCCGGACGTTATGATGTTTGAAGACGCATTACATCGTCTCCATCTTGAACCTCATGAAGCGATAATGGTTGGTGATAATCTTCATACGGATATTAAGGGTGCAAATGCAAGCGGGATTCCATCCGTGTGGTTAAATCGAGATAGCCGATCAAATGAAACATCTATTCACGCCACATACTCGATTGAATCGTTAGATGAGTTGTTTCGTTTAGAAAAAGTCAAACATTCCCTTGATAAAGCTTCAAGAATGTGATCTAATTAGCTTAACAAAAAATTATAAATGCCACTAGGGGTGCGAAGAGCTGAGAGAGGATAAATCCTTAACCCTTTACCTGATCTAGATAATGCTAGCGAAGGGAAGTGCGATATGTAGAATGATTGGTTGTTTGTAAGTCCTAGCCAGTTTATTTGCATGCGTCGTTCCGTCGTCTAGATGGAACGTTTTTTGTGTTCGTAGTGGTGGACAGGAGTCGAAATGAAAAAGAAGAATAGGCTGACGTTAGCGGATATTATTGTGACAGTTATGATTGCCACTGTGTTTGCGGTTGTGTACCGATTATGGAGTCCTGTTACAGACGTTGTTGGATTATTTGGTTTACAACTGGAACAGCTTATCTATGGCATGTGGTTTATTGCAGGTACAATTGCGGCTTTGATCATTAAGAAGCCGTTCGTAGCTTTAATTGCTGAAACGGCTGCGGCGTCTGGAGAATTTATCGCAGGCTCCCCGTATGGTGGCATATTGCTTATTTATGGAATTCTTCAAGGAATTGGAATGGAATTAGCCTTTGCGCTATTCCGCTACAAAGTTTACTCCATCTGGACTGCCATGCTGGGTGGCGTGTTCGCAAGTTTTGCTTCAATTGGATTAGATTTCTTATATGCCAATATTGGTCAGTTGACAACGTGGGCGCTCGTTGTGCGAGTAAGCTTACGAACGATTGGTGCCATTCTCATTACAGGCGTTTTAGCTGCTAAACTGGTACAAGCATTGCAAAAGACAGGGGTTCTCGATTCGTTTGGATCGCACCACAAAGGAAGGCCGTTCTCATGAATGCGCATCAACCAATTGTATTAAAGGAGCTCACTGTACGAGATCAACAGAACGGGAAACTCATTTTAGATCGAGTTTCCTGTACAATTAAACCAGGTGAAAAAGTATTAATTGTAGGGCCAAGTGGTGCGGGGAAATCGACTTTATTACAAGTGATTGCTAAACTTCTTGATACAACGAACCAGTTTGAGGTAAAGGCTGAATCGTATCAAGTCCCACCGTGTAGCTATGTATTTCAAGATCCCGATTCGCAGTTTTGTATGCCTTATGTAGACGAAGAGCTTGCGTTTATGTTGGAGAATCAGCAAGTTGCTTCAGAAGATATGCTCGCTATTATAAAAAAAATGCTAACGACGGTTGGTTTACAAAAGGATCAACCCCATACTCCGATTCAAACGTTATCAATGGGAATGAAGCAGCGATTGGCATTGGCCTCTGCCATGCTCCATAACCAAGAATGCATGTTGTTAGACGAGCCTTCTGCATTACTCGATCCAGATGGTGCAGTCCAATTATGGAAAGAAGTGGCGAAGCATTCTGAAGGGAAGACGGTTGTAGCCGTTGAGCACCGTATTACGGAAGCACTCCCGCATATGGATCGCATTCTACTCTTTAATCATCGCGGACAGCTGGTAGCCAATTCTAACGCTACTGTTTTCTTTAACGAGTATCGAAAAGAGGTTATAGCTGCCGGCATCTGGCACCCACATTCATGGAGTGACTATGCAAGTGAAAAACAGTTTGCTAGCAGTTTTAAAAAGAAAAAAGAAGTGCTATCGCTTAGCGATTGGCAGCTGTTAAGACGAAAAAAACCACTCGTTACCGTTAAGGAAGCAACTGTGTATCAGAACGATTGGATTTGTATAACCGGCGTTAATGGCGCAGGTAAATCTTCGCTACTTTATGGATTGATGAATCTACTTCATCATAAAGGCCGATACACATTAAATGGGGGACTCGTTCATCGTAAAGAAAATGTGACAGATCGAATTAACTTTGTCTTCCAAAATCCAGAATTTCAATTTGTCACAACCAACGTGGAAGAAGAATTGCTCTTTTCTGCAACGAATCCCGAAGAAGATGCGCTAGTGAAGACGATCTTACAGCAATTTGGTCTTTCTGAACACCATGATGTGCATCCATACCGTCTTTCTGTTGGTCAAAAAAGACGGTTAAGTGTAGCGACAGCGTTTGTTCATTCAAAACCGTTTCTTTTTCTTGACGAACCTACGTTCGGTCAAGATGCTTTTCATACGTTTACATTGCTTGATTTAATGGAGGACTTTCGTCAATCAGGTGGGACAATTGTGATGGTTACACATGATGAAACGTTAGTTCAACTCTTTGCAACTCAAGAATGGCATGTGAAAGATGGAGCACTTTTTTCTAGTGAAGGGAGGCAGCTTGAAGGTGTACTCGCTACATGATACATTTCTCACAAGCATTAATCCAACAGTCAAACTCCTTTGTTTGCTAGCGCTTTTTTTTGTCATTGTGCTCATTCATAATCCAAATGTATTGTTGTTTATGGTTGTATGTGCACTTCTCGTAACAGTCTTCTTTTCGGGTCATCCAAAACGATATGTCCTCTTGTATGTTGCATCATTCGTGTTGCTATTTGTGTCTGCATCAACGACAATGATTTTTTTTGGACAAGGTGAAACAACATGGGTAAAATGGGGGCTACTTCATATTACAGAGGAAAGCTTCTACACAGGTCTTCATCTAGGCTTACGAGCAACATTATTTGCAACTCTTGGTTTACTGTTCCTTTTAACGACAAAGCCTGTACTCTTATTTTATTCCCTGATGCAACAGCTTAAACTACCACCGACGTTTGCTTATGCTTTTTTAGCGGCAGTGCGAATGCTGCCGATTATGGTAGGAGAGTTCCAAACGCTTCGCCATGCCTATCAAATTAGAAACGCGAAACAAAAGCCAAGAGGAAAACGATTGTACCGAGCTGTTTCATTTTACGTAATCCCGTTACTGACACAAGCGATTCGACGAGCACAACGACTAGCTGTAGCGATGGAAGCCAAGCAGTTTAACCAACAAAAACGAACTTTTTACTATCCTTTGACTTACCGTTGGGTTGATGGACAATTTCTCTTGTTGTTGGTCGTCTTTGTAGGAATTAGTTATACGCTAGGTCAAATGCTACCGATTGTGCCAACAACAGATATTCGACTGAGTTAATCGGAAAGGACATTTCTATGATAGTGGAAAGGATGCCAGCCAACTTTTATGCTCAATCAACTATTGAGTTAGCAAAAGCACTTATCGGGAACTACTTAGTTCATTTTCTTGATGGGGAGTTACTAGCAGGCAGAATTACAGAAACAGAAGCATACTTAGGTGTTTTGGACCGAGCTTGCCACAGTTACGGTAGAAAGCAAACCAAACGGACCCGAATTCTCTACGAGGAGCCAGGACATATTTATACGTATACGATGCATACACATTGCCTGTTAAATGTAGTAACGGAAAGAAGAGGTCAGCCTGAAGCAGTGCTCATTCGAGGGATTGAACCTGTATGGGGAATCGAAAAAATGGAATCTTTAAGAGGAAAGTCTGCTCTAGACAAACAGTTTGCAAATGGACCAGGTAAATTAACAAAAGCATTGGGTATTACAATGGAAGCTTATGGGGAGTCATTTATTGACGGTCCGCTCTATATTGGTTACAACGACAAGAAAAATGTAGCACCACTGCTGGTAAAAGCGACGAGGAGAATCGGAATCGATAACACGGGACAAGCAAAGTACTTTCCCTTTCGCTTTATTGAAGACAGATAAAAACGTACAAGCCTCGCATAAAAGCGAAGCTTGTACGTTTGTTTTATTGTGCTTTTTAAATCGTTGTCCGCAATTCCCAAAGCTCTGGAAAGAAGTAGTCGTCGAGCACAGCCTTTAAATAATGAACCCCTGCTGAGCCTCCTGTGCCTGATTTCATTCCAATAATCCGTTCAACTGTTTTTAAATGTCGAAAGCGCCATTGCTGATGCCAGTCTTCGAGATCCACGAGCTTTTCAGCGAGCTGGTAAAGGTTCCAATAGCGATTCGATTGTTGATAGACGACTTGCCATGCGTCTCTGACTGACTCGGTCGATTGATGACTTTTTGTCACATCTCGCTCTAAGACGGTTTTATCGGAAAATAACCCCGCTCGCGCAAGTGCTTGAATGGCCTCGTCGTAAAGGGTAGGCTTCTCGTAATCCACTTGCAATCCTGATAAGATGGTCGGCTCGTTTTCATAAATTTTTAAGATATGAGGTGTTTTTTTTCCTAATAGAAACTCGAGCTGACGGTGCTGATAAGATTGAAAGCCAGAAGCTTGCCCTAAACTATCGCGGAATTCGACATATTCGCTCGGTGTCAATGTAGCGAGAACATCCCACGCTTGAATAATTTGTGCTTGGGTTTTTGAAACTCGAGCGAGCTGCTTGAAGGCAGGTTGAAATTGATCTTGTTGAAGGGATGTAATCGCACCACGTATTTCGTGGAGCATTAACTTCATCCACAGTTCGCTTACTTGGTGAATCACAATAAACAGCATCTCATCGTGATGATCTGACAGTCGCTTTTGACTATTTAAAATCGGTTCTAGCTGCAAATAATCACTGTACGTCATTTTATCTTTAAAGTCTGTATAGGCAGAATGGCTGTTCTTTGTCATGTCAATCACTCTCCAAAGGTTTAATAATCGCTCGTACTGGGCTGCCATCACCGCCAACAATGCGAAGAGGTAGGGCAATAAATTCATATAAGCCCTCCTCAACATGATCAAGTACAAGGTTCTCAATAATGGCGATATTTGCTTTACCTAGACTATGATGACCGATTAATTCCTTACTCGTGACCGGATCAACACTTGGGGCATCTACACCTAATAAGAAAACACCTTTTTTATGTAGATAGTTCGCTCCATCTTCTGTAACGTATGGAATATCTGTTGGAAAAACGGTTGGATCCGTTTTCGTTTTTGTTTTAATGAGTAGACGTCTAACACCGGTTAAATCATACGTTTCAAGTAAAGTTTGATTAATGGCTCGTGCGCCAATTGCAGTCATAACCGCTGCTTGCCCTACATACGTCTCTAGCGGTAACTCATCAATTGTTGCGCCTGTTTCGTGATAATGAAACGGTGCATCAGCATGAGTACCTGTATGAGTACTGGTTGTGATTTCACCTATATTCACTGAGCCCGTTTCTTCCATAGGAGCCGATAACGTGTATGAGAAAGGTGTATCGCCTGGCCAATGGGCAATCTGGTTATGTAGCGGCATTGTAATATCAATCCAGCCCATTTATGCAATCACTCCTCGTTTATTTTCAAATTGTAGATACGTTTTCTTTTTCATTATAGTTGCAAGGGTATGCGCTGTCTCATAAACATCCGTAAACGAATTATAAAGAGCAACTGGTGCAATGCGGACACCGTTGGGACTTCGGAAATCAGGAATAATACCTTCGGATTTGAGTGCTTTGCAAATGCGTGCAGCTTCAGGGTGCTCAAGAAGAAGGTGCCCTCCGCGCTCCTCATCATGCACGGGTGTAGAAATCGTAAACGACTGTGTGTCAGGTAGCTGGTGTAGCAGGTTGCGTAAATAATGAGTGAGCGCCAATGATTTCGTTCGAATTGCTTCTATACCGACGTCAGTAAACATGTCTAACGAGCCAATGAGTGGTGCCATTGATAAAAGGTGAGGAGTTCCAAGCTGGTAGGATCCAATAGCTGCACTTTTATGGAACAGTGGACTCATATCAAATTGTTTCGATTTATCAGAGCCAAACCATCCTCTAAGACCTGGTAATGTAGTGTGATGCTTTTCATGAACAAATAGACCGCCAACACTACCGGGTCCCCCGTTTAAATGTTTATAGGTACACCAGAAAGCAAAATCAACATTCCATTGCTTAAGTTGATGAGGCACAGAACCGATAGAATGACAAAGATCAAAGCCGATCAAAATCCCTTTATCGTGTGCTGCTTTTGTTAATCTTTCAAGAGATAAAAGCTGCCCGCTTCGATAGAGTACGCTTGATAGAACCACCACAGCAACGTCATCGTCAAAGGAGGCAATAATATCTTCCTCAGATAATGTATGACCGTCTTTGCTTTCAATTAAACGGAGCCCTTTTTCATGAGAGATGCTATGGAGATCAAGATGCGAGTGAATTGCGTAAAGGTCTGTCGGAAAGCTAAGGGCTTCACTGACAATAACATAGCGGTCGGCTGTTGGTTGATAAAACGTAGCAAGCAATTGATGAAGATTGACCGTTGTTGAGCCCATTGCTAACACTTCTTCAGTTGATGCACCAACGAGTGGCGCCATTGATGCGCCTAATTTCTCAGAAAGGGTGAACCAGGGGTACTGACCATCTGTCCATCCATCAATTCCGTATGTTTTCCAATCTTCAAGCATTTGTAAGACTGCCTGCTCAGCTCTCTTACTTAGTAACCCAAGTGAATTGCCATCCATATAGATGGTGTTTTTATCAAGATAAAACTCTTTTTGATAAGGAGCTAGCCTATCAGTTGCATCGAGTTTCGCTGCATACTGCTTTGAAGTGTCCATCTACTCACATCCTTGTTCATAAATTTATGACTCTAGTTAAACGTATCAAAATCCTATTCAATTGAACAGTGGGAATTAAGCGGAGAACGTTAAATATGTGCGTTTCCTGCGCTCCTTACGTCTAATCGAATTCTTTCCATCTCACATAAAGTAGTTACATAGAATGTATGGAGGTGGAGAAATGATGTCAGCCACATTTTCTGTGGTGTTTCGTTCAAAAATAAAACAAAAAGAAGAGACAATTCTAGTACCGACATGTTTGAGAAAATGGTTCACTTATAAACAAATACAGTTAACGTATGGACTCGCATCTTGTAATCTAACAATCTCTTATTATGATGAGAGAGAAAACGATTCGTTGTCCATTTATGTTCATAAGAATGTTCAAAAAGAATTAGCTCTTCATAAAAAAGAGAGTTATCAAGTAAGAGTGGATCAGAACGAACTAACCATAGGTCCCTATATTGGCTTATTGCTAGGGGATCAGCCAGCGAATTATACCGCTGCATTTATGAAAGAACATTATGAAGAAAGAATGAAGCTACAAACCCAACTCGGTGTACGAGTAGCTGCTTTCTCAATCAAATGGGTTGACCTAGAACAGACAAAAACAAAGGCACTAACGTATTGTGTGGAAACAAAAAAATGGAAAGAAGAAGTAGTTCCGATTCCTAAGATTATTTATAGACGTCATTTGCGTCAAGACGAATTCAATGCGTTTAAAAAGCAAATTATACAAAAAGGGGGAACGATTTTTAATTCTAATCGACCAGATAAGTGGGAACTTCATGCCTATTTTAGTGAAGATAGCACGTTAAAGAGTGTTTTGCCTGAGACAGAAAAGTGGACAAAGGAAGGTCAATTAGAGCGTTGGTTACAGGAAAAGCCAAAATTTGTATTGAAACCGATTTTAAATTCGCAAGGTCGGGGTATTTATATGATTACAAAATTAAAGCAGTCGAATCAGTTTTTAGTCTATGATTATGCCAAAACCGATCAAGCAATAAAAAGAAAGCTAACCAAAAAAGCGCTGTTACGATTTTTTCATAAACGTAAATTACGATCGAAAGACTATTTAATACAAGAGTGGATTTCATTAAAGAAATGGGAGTCACGACCATTTGATGTCAGAGTATTTTTACAAAAAGAAACGACTAATTGGCAAGTAAACGGAATCGAGTGTCGACAAGCTCAAGTTAAGCAGCTTATTACTAATTTTTCAAAAGGGGGAAGAGTTCTCCCTCTAAACGAAATATTTGGTGGAAACACAAAAGTGAAGGAAGCAGAAATTGAACAATTGTGTGTAGAAATAGCGAATAAGATTGAATCGATTTATCAAGATGATCATTTTGCTGAATTAGGAATTGACCTTGCTTTTGATGTGAAGCAAAAGCGTTTCGTCCTTATCGAAGTTAACTTTCGACCAGGATACAAAGGGCTTAAACTGTTTGATGAAGACGCTTATTATCGGGTTGCATGGTCACCGTTTAAGTACGCCGCAAAAATGGAAGGGTTTTAAGCAAAAAACTCTGGGGAATTCCCCAGAGTTTATTCATGTGCAGCGTTTACTTGTAACATTCCTTCTTTAAGAACCACTTCTATATGCGTAATGTCGCCATCTTCAATAAGAAGCTCGGTAATATCGTCTTCAATTGTATCTTGAATAACGCGGCGTAATGGTCTTGCACCAAAAGAAGGGTGATAGCCTTTTTTCGCTAGTTCTCGTTTCGCGTCATCACTTACATGAATGGTCATATTTAGCTCATCTAAGCGAGTACGAAGATCATCTAGCATCACATCAACAATTTGAATTAAATCGTTTTCTGTTAGTTGATTAAACTCAATCAATGCATCAAAGCGATTTAAGAATTCTGGCTTAAAGTAGTCATGCAGACTCTCAAGAATTCCAATCGTTTTACTTTGTTCAGCGTTAAAGCCAAGGGAACGAGAAGTGGAGCCAACACCTGCATTTGATGTCATAATGACCATGGTATCTTTAAACGAAACGACTCGACCTTGACTGTCAGTTAAACGACCATCCTCCATAATTTGCAAGAACATATGTTGTACATCAGGATGGGCTTTTTCAATTTCGTCTAACAAGATGATGCTGTACGGATTGCGGCGAACTTGTTCAGTTAATTGGCCACCTTCTTCATGTCCAACGTAACCAGGAGGTGAACCGATTAATTTAGAAACGGCGTGTTTTTCCATAAACTCACTCATATCAAGGCGAATCATATTTTCTTTATTCCCGTAAACTTCTTCGGCTAACTGCTTCGTTAACTCAGTTTTACCAACGCCAGTAGGCCCGACGAAGAGAAAGCTAATAGGGCGATTGCCTTGCTTCAAACCAGCGCGGCTACGTTTGACTGCTTTCGCTGTTTTTGAAACCGCATCTTCTTGTCCAATGACTTTACTAGCAAGACGGCTTGTTAAGTCACGCATTTTTTGCTGCTCATCTTTTTGCAGTTTCTGAACAGGAATACCTGTTTGTTTTTCAATTAATGCTTGGATGTCTTCAATTTTAACGTTAATCGGCGTTAAGCTTGATGCCGTTTCTTTAAGTTTCTCTCTAATGACATTTTCCTCATCACGTAACGTTGCTGCTTGTTCGTATTGTTCATTTTTAGTAGCGGCGTGTTTTCGTGCGCGAACATCATTTAATCGCTTTTCAAGAGACGTTTTATCTTCATGTTCAATAGAAAGCGACAAGCGGGATCCAACCTCATCAAGTAAGTCAATTGCTTTATCCGGTAAGAAACGGTCTTGAATATAGCGGTTTGAGAGACTTACAGTTGCACGTAGTACTTCATCTGAATAGGCTACACCGTGATACGCTTCATAGACTGATTTCAAGCCTTTTAAAATCTCATATGCTTGCTCTTCTGTTGGCTCTTTTACAGTCACTGGTTGGAAGCGACGTTCAAGTGCGGCATCTTTTTCAATTTTACGGTATTCATTCAGCGTTGTAGCACCGATTAACTGCATTTGCCCACGTGCGAGTGCTGGTTTTAAAAGGTTGCTTGCATCCATATTACCTTCACCAGAAGCACCAGCACCAACGAGCATATGAAGCTCATCAATAAATAGAATGATGTCTTCGCGTTGAGATACTTCATCAATTAATTGCTGCATGCGTTCTTCAAATTGACCTCGATAGCTTGTTCCAGCAACGAGAGAAGCAAAATCTAGAGAAAAGATTTGCTTATCTAGCAGTTTTGCAGGCGCATTGCCTTGTGAGATACGCAATGCTAAGCCTTCAGCAATCGCTGTTTTCCCAACACCAGCTTCACCAATTAAAACGGGATTATTTTTTGTTCGGCGACTAAGGACTTGAATGACTCGTTCTACCTCTTGATCGCGACCGATAACTGGGTCAATGTTTCCGTTCTCTGCTTCATGGCTCAAATTGTGTCCAAATTGAGCCAAAAAGCTGTCTTTCTCGTTTTGTTGTTCTTTTATTTGTGTATGATGAGGCTGTTGTTCTTGCCCACCCATGAAAGATTGAAAAAAAGATTGGGCTGGGGCCGCCTGACCATTTGCTTGTCGTAATTCTTGTAAACACGTTTCACATAAGATCATCTGTTTTTTATGCTGATTCACAACAAGATTTAATGATACTGTGGCATCATTTGTTTGACAGTGTTGACATTTCATCTTCAATTACCCCCATTTTTAATATTTATTGACTTTGACTATATTTGACCATTAGGTGTGTAAGAAACAGCTATCGCAAAGGAGTAGCTGTCTTATATAGACTTATTATAACTGATCATATGATATTGTTCAACCAATATCGACTTTTTAGGTCAAATATGATCAGTGGATATACTCTATCACTTGATCATATTCGTGTCAACTATTGCTTAGAAATAGTCAGAGAACCAAGGTTGATTGTCTGGAATTAACTCTTCTAGATAGCTAATAGTTGTATTTGTCGCTTCGATACGCCCGATTTCTTTTAAGTCTTTTGCTCGTTTGTAGTTGAGCAGGAGGGTGACGAGCGTTTGAATATCAAGAGATGCATCAACAGGCGTATCCTCACTCACTCGTTCTACTGTTTGCCCGTTTTCAAACGTCAGTTTAAATACATCTTCATTCCATTCAAGCATTGGATCAGTAACCTTTAAAACAATGGCTTGTTTTGCATAAGAAGTAAAGGGAAAGCCACGTAGAAATTCTTCAACATCAACAATCCGCGCCATATAGTATGGGGAGATCTTTTCTTCAATTTCTCCATCTTCAAGAAAGAAGGAGAGTGGCTCATTGGCAAAAATCTTCCCTTTTACGTAATAGACCATTGAAAAGTGAGCACCAATAAAATTCCATAACCCGCGACGGGCTTCTTCGTTATTAAAGATCATTTCTTGAACGAAAAAGGTTTCATTTTCAACTTTATAATACATATAGCCAGTTGGTTGTTCTTTTTCATCGTAGTAAACACAAGCGATCAGATCATCTCGCCCCCACTTAAAATGTTCATCCCAAGCAAGCTCATTACGGATCATAGCACCATTTTCTTTTTTTGAAAATTGCTCGTATGCGTTACGGATATCTTTATCATGAAAAGAAACGCGCTCAATGCGTCCAGGTACATCATACGGCTTCGGAATTTGTGTATCACGAACTGTATAGGTGATTACATCGGATATAATTTCCCAGCCTTTCTTTCGATAATAGGGAATCGAGTAGGGGAATAAATAAGAGATGGTTTGTCCTTTTTCCCGCATCAACGTTAAACTTTCTTTCATTAAATCGTTCATTAGTCCAAGTCCTGCATACTCAGGATACGTTCCAACTCCGGTAACACCACCCATTTTATAGGCGCGCCCGTGAATGTTAACTGAAAAAGGATATACAACCATTTGTGAAATCAGCTTGTTTTTAGAAAACCATCCTAAAATCGAACTTTGCTCAAAGATGGGTTTTTTCCAGAGCGCCATTTGCGACTCGCCAATTTGGGAAACGTCTTGATTCGTTACTTGAAACACGTAGTTCAACAAATCAAGAGAATCTTGCGTATGTTCTTTTGTAACAAACTTCAGTTCTAAGTCATCTTTTCGATTCTGACTCATGTGATTTCGACCTCTTTCATTAAAATGACTGATTATCATTCATTCTAGTAAAATCAATGCAAACAGTCAAATCGTTTGATTTGAAACAAGTGAAAAGAATCGCTACACTAACTAAGGTAAGAAAGGTGGCTTTAGGATGACAAAGCAAATAAAACTTTCAGCGTTAAATCTAGCGCCAGTTCGTAAAGGAAAAACAGTAAGCGAAGCATTACAACATACAATTCGCAGCGCAAAAGCAGTTGAATCATTTGGCTATCATCGTTTTTGGGTTGCGGAACATCATAATATGGAAGGTGTTGCAAGTTCAGCAACTGCTGTATTAATTGGACAAATTGCCCAAGAGACAACACATATCCGTGTCGGTTCAGGAGGAATTATGCTGCCAAATCATGCACCGTTGATTATTGCAGAACAATTTGGCACCCTTGCGGCTCTTCATCCAAATCGAATTGATTTAGGGCTTGGGCGAGCACCTGGAACGGACCAGTTAACGGCGCAAGCCTTAAGACGAAATGGTCAAAGGGCGGAAGATTTCCCTAGTCTTGTGGAAGAATTACGTCATTATTTTAATCCTGTGTCCTCAAGACCACATGTACGGGCGATACCCGGTGAAGGAGAAGAGGTTCCCATTTGGCTCCTTGGCTCAAGTGGCTACAGTGCACAAATGGCTGGTGAATTAGGCTTACCATTTGCGTTTGCTGGTCATTTCTCACCAAAACAAATTGTACCAGCATTAAACCTTTATTATGATACGTTTAAACCTTCTGCGGTATTAAGTGAACCGTACAGTATGATTGCCGTAAATGCAATTGCTGCGGAGACTGAGCAAGAAGCCCAAATGCTTGCTAGCTCTCTTTACCAACAATTTCTTTCCATGATTCGAAACCAACGAGGAAAATTACAGCCTGCCGTTGAAAATATGGATGTCATTTGGACTCCTCACGAAGAACAACTCGTGATGGAACAACTAAGCGGTTCTTTTATCGGTGATGCCAACAAGGTCGCTAAACAGCTTTATGATTTTGCTATGAACCTGCAAGTAAATGAAATCATGCTGCAAACGACTATTTTTGATGAAGATAAGCAAATTGATTCCTATAAGCGTATAATGGATGCTTGGCAAGCACTCTAAAAACCGAGCTAGCGCTGTATGATAAGGTCGTTCCGTGAGCCTTTATGCATACAGCGTTTTTTTATTCTAGTCACAACGAATGAACACTGAGGACGTGAACGCCTTGAATAACGGCTTTTGATAAAAGAGTGATAGAAGAAAACCGGCGATAATGGTGCTAATATGAAGGGATGGTTGTGAAGGGTAACAGCATTCATTTGCTCCAGCTCGTACCAAAGTGAAAATTTGTTCGCCTATTTGCATTTTCCCAACAAAAAAGATCTCTTTTTATTGCTTATGCGACATATTCATACAGAAAAAGGAAAAGGGGGCAGTTCGCATGCTGTTACTTTATCAAATTCTTGTATGGTTTAGCGTAAGTGGACTAGCTTTTTATGTGTTTGCTTCTTGGAAATGGGAAGATGCAACAAAAAGAAGACTTCCTTTTATACGAAAAATTTGGTATTCCTTATTTACAATCGGAGCAGCTTTATCGTGGACGCTATTCCCAACTAGTTTATTTGAAAACTGGCACCATTATCTCATTGTTGCATGTTTGTTTGTTATTATTGACGCCTTTGTCTTTTTAAGTGCTTACGTACAACGATTTGGGTCGAATTTATTTACAATTGATACTGGTCAGCTAATTGAAACAAACCAAGAAGTCTTGCAGCTTCAGGAAAAACGCTTAAAAGCCTTCTTCCGACTTTTAAAAAGTGACACAATTAACGTCTATTTTGGCGGGCGTGATGCATATATTACAGGTGTGCGAGAAATTTTAATGAAGTTCGCTGAGAAAACCGATATTGAAGCGAATCTTTTTCCTTTCATGACAAAGGCTGAAAAAGATCATCTTCTGTTTCATTTTTCAAATCGAACGGTTGTGAGTGCAACGCTTGAAAGGCAAGATGTGTATTACGGAGAAAAAGATCGCTTAATCTTTATCCCGGTTATCTTAAAAAGGGAGCATTATGTTATTAAGCTGTCGTCAGAAGAGCGAATTATTGAATACGATGCCTTATTATTTGCTTCTCTCGTCGCTATTTATGATTTACTTTCCTTTAATGAAGAGGATGAGAACAAGGCTCACCAATTGATGTAAAGAAGAATATCGTAAAGTATATAAACTTGTTTAAGTGGGTGATACCGTGAAAAAAACAGCAAAAAAGTCAACAGAGAGTATTTTACCGGCGTTTTTCTCGTCTCCTTTTACGATGAATTTACAAAAAAAGAATAAAGAAGCCATTCAATTATTCAATAAATGGAAAAAGGATGTAAAAGAAGACCGAGGTTCTGCATGAATTGTGGGCTGTGAGGGGATATTAGTTGCTAAATTCGACTAATTTCGATACGGTATATACTAAGCTATGTTAGAAAGAAGGTTCCATTGGATGAAACTTAGTATCCTCGATCAAGTACCACGTTCATCTGAATCAACAAATGAGATTGCGCTAAAAGAAACAGCTGATTTAGCATTAGCTGCTGAAAATCTGGGCTATCACCGCTATTGGATTGCTGAACACCATGATTTAGATGCGCTCCTGTCGCCATCGCCTGAGATTTTAATTGCTTATATCGGTGCAAAAACCTATTCCATCCGATTAGGCGCTGGAGCGATATTATTACCACATTATCAACCGTACAAAGTTGCTGAAAATTTCAACATGCTCGCCAACTTGTTTCCTGGCAGAATTGATTTAGGTTTAGGGCGTTCGCCTGGTGGATCAGCTGAAGCATCAGAAGCATTGTCTGAAAATTTCATTGAAAATGTTCATCAAATGGATGAGAAGACAGAAACGTTAATGCACTTTTTAAGACGTGATTTTCCTGAAGCACATCGTTTTGCTACGTTAAAAGCAGCACCTGTGCCTTATGAAAAGCCACAGGTCTTTATGCTGGGTACGTCTGAGAAAAGCGCTCATTTAGCAAGTAAACATCATCTTAATTATGTTTACGGTCATTTTATGAATGGTGAAGAGGGGAAGCATGTTTTAAACGCATTTCGCAGCAAGAAAAAGGATGGACAAGCATTTGCTTGCGTGTCAGTTCTTTGTGCAGATACACAAGAAGAAGCTGAATTGTTGCATCGCTCAGTACGAGTGTGGCAAGCATTTCACTCAATGAACCAGCCTATCGGTGCGATTCCAACTAAGAGTGAAGCGGCTTATTTACTAAACCAGCTTGATGCGGAAACACGAGAACAGATAGAGAAGAGAGAGTCAACGACAATTGTTGGGGACAAGATAACGGTAAAAACAAAGCTTGATGAACTCTCAGAGGCCTTACAAATAGAAGAATTGATGGTGTTAACCCACGCTCCAGAGCTTCGTGATCGCTTGCACTCCTATCGCTTACTTACAGAAATTTATCCACAGCTTGTCTCATTATAAAACATTTGTCGTAAAGGCAAGTGTTCTTTTTCGCGTAATTTATAATTTCACGTACCGAATTATTTTTGAATAATAGGCACACACACAGACAACCAACATACGATACAATATCAAGAGTGAATGAGGTGAGAGGATGGATGTTCATTTTCATATTCACGAACTCATTGGAAAAACACCGATTGTTGAATTACGTTCGTTTCCTATTCCTCAAAATGTACGCTTGTTTGCTAAATTAGAAAGCTATAATCCTGGTGGAAGTATTAAAGATCGCTTAGGCAAACAATTGCTGTATGCTGCTTTAGAGAGCAAGAAGATTAGTCCAAAAGGGACAATTATTGAACCAACAGCCGGGAATACTGGCATTGCATTAGCTTTGGCAGCAATTGGAACGGAAGTAAATGTAATAGCTGTCGTCCCAACATCCTTTAGTCTCGAGAAGCAACAGCTTATTCGCGGCTTAGGTGCAACGGTCATTAATACACCTAGCGAAGAGGGAATAAAAGGGGCCATAAAAAAAGCGCAAGAATTAGAAGCAACAATAAGCGATTCCTATTGCCCACTTCAATTTCAGAACCCTGAAAACCCATTAACGTACTATAAAACACTTGGTCCAGAATTATATGCTCAACTAAATGGTCAAATTGACGTCTTTCTTGCAGGTGCGGGCTCGTGTGGAACGTTTCAAGGAACAGCTGCATATTTAAAAGAACAGAACCCAGATATTGATACAGTTGTTGTTCAGCCAGAAGGATCGATACTCGATGGCGGCACAATCGGACCCCATCGAACAGAAGGAATTGGTATGGAGTTTATTCCACATTATGTGGTTCCATCATTATTTGATCGTATTCATACGATTCCAGATGACCGAGCATTTCTCCGCGTCCGTGAGTTAGCGAAGCAAGAAGGGATCTTAGTAGGAAGTTCATCAGGTGCTGTGTTTGAAGCTGCTTTAAAAGAAGCGCGAGAAGCGACAACTCCGAAGAATATTGTGATGATCTTTGCTGATGGCTCAGATCGATACTTAAGTAAAGGGATTTATGAGGAGGATACGATTTGAGACAGAAAACAAAACTGATCCACGGTGGTAAAGGAATCGATCAAGCAACTGGTGCTGTTAATCAAGCAATTCAACTTTCTAGCACATTTAAGCAAACACAAATCGGAACATTTCACTATGAGTATGGAAGAACAGGCAACCCTACGAGAGAAGCACTTGAAAAATTACTAGCGGATATCGAGGAAGGCGAACATGGTTTTGCGTTTGCATCAGGTATGGCAGCGATTACGGCAGTAATGAAAATATTTTCGCCTGGCGATCATATCATTATTACGGACGATGTCTATGGAGGTACGTATCGTTTTTTTACACAGTTTCTTGAAAAAGAAACCATTTCGATTACATTCGTTGACACAAGTGATGTGACGGCAGTAGAAGAAGCGATACGAAAGGAAACAAAAGCCGTATTTATTGAGACGCCAACAAATCCTTTGCTTAAAATTACAGACCTTAGTAAAATAGGTCAAGTAGCAAACGACCATGGACTTCTCTTTATTATTGATAATACGTTTGCAACGCCTTATTTTCAAAATCCGTTACGATATGGAGCGGATATTGTTATTCATAGTGCTACAAAGTATCTAGGTGGTCATAGCGATGTGATTGCAGGCGCAGTGGTTGTGAGAGAGAACGCCCTTGCAGCAAAACTTGCGTACATTCAAAATGCCACTGGAGCTGTTCTTGGACCTCATGACGCGTATCTCTTAATGAGAGGCATTAAGACATTAGGTGTGCGTATGGAGGAAATTGAAACGAATACACGCCAGTTAGTGAAATTTCTTCAAAGTCATCCGAATGTGGATGAGATTTATTATCCTGGATTAGTAAACCATCCGGGGCATGCAACACATGCTTTACAATCTCGCGGGTTTGGTGGAATCGTTTCGTTCACAACAAAATCTGATGAGCTTGCTTTACAAACGGTCGAGCGAACACGCTATTTTACGTTAGCAGAAAGTTTAGGTGCAGTAGAGAGCTTAATTTCAATTCCGGCAAAAATGACCCATGCTTCTATTCCGAAAGAGCGGCGAGAAGAGTTGGGTATTAAAGATTCTCTTATTCGATTGTCGATCGGATTAGAGGATATAGAAGATTTGGCAGAAGATTTGGAAATTGCGTTAACAGAACAGAATGGCTGCTAATAAAGCAGTCTTTTTTTACATAGAAGAGGAGCGACGTTAAGAAATGAAGTTTATTTCATGGAATGTTAATGGTATTCGCGCATGTGTTAAAAAAGGGTTTCTCGATTTTTTCCATCATGTTGATGCGGATTTCTTTTGTTTACAAGAAATAAAAATGCAAGAAGGACAGCTAGAGCTTGACCTACCAGGCTACCAACAGTACTGGAATTACGCTGAGCGAAAAGGTTATTCTGGCACTGCTATTTTTACAAAGCACACTCCGTTAAAGGTTCACTACGGTTTAGGGGAGGATTTCCATGATGATGAAGGACGCGTCATTACCCTTGAATATGAACAATTTTACTTAATAACTATGTATACGCCAAACGCAAAACGCGATTTAAGTCGGCTTTCTTATCGAATGGAATGGGAACAAGAGGTAAATGCTTATATCGAAAAACTGCAGGAGCAGAAGCCTGTTATATTGTGCGGCGATTTAAACGTGGCCCGAGAAGGAATTGATGTGAAAAATGATCGTGCGAATATTGGAAACGCAGGTTTTACAGAGGAAGAGCGCGGCAAGCTAGAAGAACTAATAAATCACGGATTTATTGATTCCTATCGCTATTTCTACCCAACAGATGATGAATCGTTTACATGGTGGTCGTATATGGCAAAAGTGAGAGAGCGAAATATTGGATGGCGGATTGATTATTTTTTACTGCATGAGCGACTCGTTCCACAATTAAAAGACGCAGTCATTTACGCACATATCTATGGTAGTGATCATTGCCCAGTCGGAATAGAATTAAAAGAAGGAAGCGAATGATTAGCTTCCTTTTTCTCCATAGGTTTGTACGATATAAGCGAGGTCTTCGTTTCCGAAAACTTGAAGGAGATTGATCACGGTGTCTGTTGCGATAGGGCTTGATTCATCTTTTGAAACAGTTAAAGCAAGTGCTTCTTTCAGTTCGTTATTGTTTCCTTGCTCTGGATAGGCCTCTCTATAAAGTGCAGTTGGATCGTGGTCATTATTGATACACCACTGAGAGAAAACAAGAATCATCATTTGTTCATCTTGCTGATAACTTTTAATAATATGATTCGCTGTTTCAGACTGATCGTGCATGTCTTCGCCTCCATTTCTCTTCTTAAGGTGATTATAGAGGATAAGAAGGGAGGATGAAAGCAATCTACGCACAATTCTATTTTTGCGTTATAATAAAGATGAAATAAATGGAGAAAGAGAGTGACAGGTTATGGGGCGTAAATGGAATAACATTAAGGAAAAAAAAGCGTCAAAGGATGCGAATACAAGTAAGATTTATGCAAAGTTTGGACGCGAAATTTATGTTGTCGCAAAGCAAGGAGAGCCGGATCCTGAAGCCAATCAAGCGTTAAAAGTCGTACTAGAACGAGCTAAAACATATAATGTCCCGAAAGCGATCATCGAGCGAGCATTAGAAAAAGCAAAAGGTGGCGCTGATGAAAATTATGATCAGTTGCGATATGAAGGTTTTGGCCCAAATGGCTCGATGCTAATCGTTGACGCATTAACAAATAATGTGAACCGTACAGCTTCTGATGTGCGCGCCGCATTTGGGAAAAATGGAGGGAATATGGGTGTTAGCGGTTCTGTTTCCTACATGTTTGACCACACAGCAGTCATAGCATTTGAAGGCAAAACAGCAGACGAAACACTTGAACTATTACTAGAGGCAGATTTAGACGCCAGAGATATTTTAGAAGAAGACAATATTATTATTATTTATGCTGAACCAGATCAACTTCAAGCTGTTCAAGAGGCGTTAAAACAAGCAGGTGTGAATGAATTCAACCTCGTTGAAACCTCCATGCTGCCACAAACAGAATTATCTTTAGGGGAAGAAGATGAAAAACAGCTTGAAAAATTAATTGATGCATTAGATGATTTAGAAGACGTTCAGCAAGTCTATCACAATGTCGCGTTAAGTGAAGACTAAGCCATTTACAAACTCGTAAAACCTCGTTTTTACGAGTTTTTCTTATAGAATATAAAATAGCTCGAATGCCAAGGCTACGTAATCAATTAATCGTGCATGTCTCAATAGGAATACATGTTTATGAGGCTTGTGAAATGGAAGACAACCGACTGTTTGAATGCGTAATGAGTCTACTGAGCTTCTTTTCAGCAACATGTAATAGAAGTTGAAATGCAAAAACAACGATAGCCACCGTAGAACGAGCTTCATTAAGACAAGGATTAATAAAAAAATCGTGCCTATGCATTTTTTTGAAACGGAACAGTATGTCATTTCGTATAAAATCGTTGTAAGGGAGGGATTAGGGTGATCGTCGTGTATGGAACGATTATAGGTGTCATTGGGATACTGATGATTGTTTTTAGTTTAGTGATACTAAAAACAAAAAAATATCAGTATTTATCAGGCTTCGCAACGAGAAGTAAAGAAGAACAGGAGCAATTGATCAAAAAAGACTTGCCACGAAAGCAAGCCACTCTCATGCTATGGACGAGTGTACTACTTCTGCTTTTACTCATTCCTGTTTTGTTTTCCGTTCCGGGGGCTCTCCCATTCCAATTGCTTGTTTATTTAATATCGTTACTTGGTGGATTAACCTATTTGTCGCGATATGAACTGGAAGGAAAGCGAAAGCGTGCTTACATAGTAAATGGTGGAATTGCAACAATTACTGTGGGCATAGTCGGAAGCGTCTTTTTCTTAGGAGCACAAGCACACGATTTCGTTATACATGAGGATTCAATTGAAATTACCGGTCCCTACGGCTCTAAATGGCCAATTGCCGAGCTCGATAACGTCGAAAAAATTGAAGAACGCCCTTCTATGACAAGATTAAATGGTATCGGTACACCAGATGTGTCAAAAGGTCATTTTCGGCGGCAGTATGATCGAGAACGAGTATTAGTCTTTAGAAAGGGAACGGAATCGGACTATTTACACTTACAATTTCAAGATCAAGAGATTTACGTCAATGCGCCGTCAAATGAACAATTAGATGAGTGGTATGAAGCATTAAACAGCCGACGGTAGTCAGCTGTTTTTTAGCGTCTTTAACTCTTGTAAAATGGGCATATCGGATAGATCAGTATCAGGTACTTGATCCCATAAAATACCGGTCGGCTTAGGGTGAGTGCTGTGGGTTGGAATGAGTTCTTTTTCTGTGGCGATGTAGTCCATAGTAACATCATACGGATTGAGTGGGAGGTCGGTCTCGATCAGCTGTGAAGAATGAATCGTTGTAAAAACTGGCATTTCTTTTTGACCAAGTTCTCTTAGGATGGCATATTCTCGATCTGCATAACCTGCACCTTTTCCAATGCGACGTCCCTTTCGATCAACAGCAACAGACCCCATGACCATCAAGTCGATTTGCGGCAAATCCTTAAGGGGGATTACTTTTCCGTACGATTTTATATGCGTTAAACTAGCTGCTTTTCGGTATTCATTTGGTGGAACCCACTCTGGCTTCACTTGGATAAAGCCATCTTTTAATCGTGGTGTGGGCACAAATAAGATCTTTCCATCAGCTAAAATGGATGCTCTTAATGGTAGTTGGGGAGAATCAGGATTGACCTTAATGATGGTTGCTTGCTTGTAAAGCTCTGTTTGACGTATCCATTCGGCAGCAGCTTCGGCGCCTTTAAAATTTGGGATACGTCCTTTAATTGGAAAAGGAAAGCGTGCTACTTTTTCATTCATCATCTGTTCCCATACGTGTTCTCTAATTTCTTGTTTATTCATCGGAATACAGCACCTTTTCATTGTCACGTTTAATTGAAATTGCTATCATAACTGTATACAAACTAAAGCTCAATAGCAAGGGGACTACTAGATGAAGATTTATGTTATTCATGAAAATGAGGAATGGTCCGCACCATTGTTTAATCGGTTAGAAGAACTAGGTGTCCCGTATGAAAACTGGAATCTATCAGCTGGATCTATCAATTTGCAAGAGGCACCACCTGAAGGGGTCTTTTATAATCGTATGAGTGCATCTTCCCACACAAGAGGCCATCGATTTGCACCTGAACTAACAAGTGCTGTACTCGTCTGGCTAGAGCAGTATGGCCGAACCGTAATTAACGATTCGCGTGCATTACGATTAGAATTGAGTAAAGTCGTTCAGTACGCAGAATTGGAGAAAGAAGGCGTGAAAACGCCAAAAACGATTGTGGCAGTAGGGAAAGAACAGCTATTTGAAGCAAGTAAAGCATTCGAAAACGAACCGTTTATTACAAAGCACAATCGAGCTGGAAAAGGTCTTGGGGTGCAGTTATTTCAATCAAGAGCAGCATTAAGAGCGTATCTTGATAGTGAAGCATTTGAAGAGCCTGTTGATGGAATCACATTGTTGCAGCAATATATTGAATCAGAAGAGCCGTATATTACTAGATGCGAATTTGTTGGTGGTGAATTCATTTATGCTGTAAAAGTGAACACGTCTGACGGTTTTGAACTATGTCCAGCCGATGCATGCACTATCGAAAATCTTTACTGTCCAGTTGGGGAAGAGCCAAGTTCAAAATTTGTTATTGATCCAAGTTTTTCTGAACCTTTTATTGAAGATTATAAACGTGTTCTTCAGCGTAATGGTATCCAAATAGCAGGAATTGAATGTATAAAAGATAAAGATGGCGTGTTTTATACGTATGATATTAATACAAATACGAATTACAACGAAGAGGCTGAGGAGAAGGCAAACCAATATGGGATGTTAGAGATAGCAACGTTTCTACAAACAACATTAACGCATGTTAAATCATGCACTTAAAACAACAAGCGTAGTCCTATTTGGGGACCACGCTTGTTGTTTTGTTAATCGGTAACACCTAATGCAATCTTCGCATATCGAGACATTTTATCTTTTGTCCACGGTGGGCTCCATACAATGTTGACATCAACGTCGCCAAGCTCACCTAATTCCTGAAGCTCTTTAAGAGAATTTTTCACGTCGGATACAATCGTCCCAGCTAACGGACAGCCCATAGCGGTTAGCGTCATCTCAACTTCAGCATTTATGTTCTCATCTAAGTGAACATCGTATACAAGACCAAGATTCACGATGTCGATGCCGAGTTCGGGATCAATGACGTTTTCAAGCTCAGCCATTACGCGATCTTTTGTTTCCTGCAATTCTTGTTCTGTCGGCATAAAAACACCTCCGATTAAAGTATACTTTTAGTATAGCAATCATTTAGGACGAGTTAAAAGAAACTGCTCATGTGTTTCTGAAAGCCGTTGATTGGTTTTAATCATCCGCTGTAAATGACGTTTAAATAAAAACATGACCCATATATGCATTTTTGCCTGTGTCAATGTATAAAGGATCCACGGAAGTGAAGGCTGGTATTCATGAATAGCAATAATGCATTCATTCTTGTATGGAATTTTGCGGAATTCCATTCGACCTCTTCCAGGTTCAGCATTAACGTTTGCGAAGGCTCCTCCTGTTATATAATAAAGGGCGCGTTGCTCATGACTCCGTTCGTTGGCATAGGTAAACTCAAGCAGCTTTTTATTCAGCAAATAAATGGCTGTCTTATCAGAGTGATCACTTTTAGCATTGAGAAAAGGACGTCCTTGCTTTTCTAGCCATTGTAAATAGTAGCGACCTAACCAGTCAGCACTATAATTATCTGGGAGCGGTACACGTTGAATGGACCGAACGTCGGCAATTTTTTTAACTTCTTTTTTCTTTTTCGCAGTAGGTTTTTTTTGTTGGGCATTCTCTTCTTCTATCGCAGCAAGTGCAGCATCGCGAAAAGTTGTTTTACCATAACTAAGATCTGGCTGCATGCGTGACGCTTCAGCAACCATTGGGTGAACTAAACTTTCGATTAATGGATAAACCATTTCTTTTGGCGTTCCTGTTGTCACAGATACCCATAATCTAGATAGCTTAACAGACATAAAGGGAACGTTTAGCATATGGCGTTTTTTCCCCATTACATCGGCTGTTTCTATCATCATTTCTCGGTACGTCATCACTTCTGGGCCAGCAACGTCAAACGAACGGCCAGAAACGTCTGTGTTGCCAATTGATCCATCTAAAGCATGGAGAACATCTGGTAAAGCGACTGGCTGTGTTTTTTGTCTTGTCCATTTTGGTAGCGCCATAAAAGGGAGGCGTTTGACCAATTTTTTCACAATTGGAAAAGAGGAGCCACTAGGTCCAACGATGAGACCGGCGCGTACGGTTGTAACAGGAACATCATACGCATTCAGTACTGTTTCCACTTCACGACGGCTTTCTAAATGTCGAGATAGCTCCGTTTCGTTTTCAGGTATAATGCCACTCAAATAAATGATTTGTTTAACGTTATTCTTCGTCGCAGCTTGAGCAAAATTGTCTGCAAGAATAAAATCCATATCTTCAAATCTTGCTTGTGTTAAACGTGCGGACGGCAGCATGGAATGTACAAGGTAGACAGCGTAATCTACTCCTTCTAAAGCAGATTCTGCATCGCCAAGAGAAAATAAGTCAGCTTGTCTCCATGTGAGGTCATCTGTATGCTCCTTGTGCTCAATGGAGCGAGACAAAGCAATGATATGGGCTTTATCTTTCAATTGTTTAATTAAGTTCTTCCCAATATAGCCGCTAGCGCCACTTATCGCAATGACCGGTTTATTTGCCATATTCGTTTCCTCCTTACATGTGCTAACGATTGTTATACCCTTTGTTCTCCTTGTTTAATCGGGTTAGGTTCTTATTGAATAAGTGGACTTTACATTATTATAAAGGAAAAGCAGGAATTTCTTTCTTTTTGTGGGAAGCGGTTCTGAGGAATGGCTATTGACGAATGCAAAAAGGTTCGTTAATATAAAAACTTAGCAACTTTATTGCATAAAAGCATAAAAGCGATAAAGTGTTTTAGGGAAGTAGGAGGAATACAATAGATGGAAAAGAAACTAACGATTGGCTCTTCTGTTTTGTTACTCGCGCTCATGATGGCGCTCATTATCACTAGCATGACAGCTTTTCAAGCTGAGCCACATATCCCGCTATTAATCTGTCTCGTTGTTGTAAGTATAATCGGTCTATTTCTTAACATTAAATGGGATGAACTCGAAAAAGCAATGATAAAAGGTGTTACAGACGGAACAAAAGCGATCATTATTTTATCGTTAGTAGGGATTGTCATTGCCGTTTGGATGATGAGTGGAACCGTTCCAACAATTTTATTTTACGGACTAACATTTATAACACCAGAATGGTTTGCTGTTAGTGCGCTCATTATTTGCATGATCGTCTCAAGCTTTACGGGAAGTTCTTTTACAACAATCGGTTCAGTTGGCGTGGCGATGATGGGAATTGGCTTAGCATTAGGCGTAAACCCAGCCATGGCAGCGGGTGCCATCATTTGTGGCGCTTGTTTCGGGGATAAAATGTCGCCTTTATCAGATACAACGAACCTTGCATCGGGCGTAACAGGGGTAGACCTATTTGTCCATATTCGTCATCTGATGTGGACAACCATTCCAAGTTTCTTGATTACGTTAATCATTTTCTTTTTTATTGGTCGTTCTTACTCGACGACTAATGTTGAAGGAATTCAGGAAATGCTAACAACACTTGATGCTTCATTTTCAATTAGTTTTTTGACGCTCTTATCTCCATTAATCGTTGTTATTCTAGCGTTTATTCGCTTTCCGACAGTACCAGCTCTTGTGGTTGGAATTTTAACAGGGTTAGTAACGGTGGGTTTTGTTCAAGGGAATTGGCTCATTAGTGAGTGGTTCACTGTTGTACAGCATGGCTTCTTCTTAGAAACAGGGAATGATGCGATCAATGCGATTGTAGACGCTGGTGGTTTACAATCAATGATGTGGTCCATTTCACTCGTCATTATTGCGCTTTTACTTGGTAGTTTAATTCAACGAATAGGATTAATTGATGGGTTGCTGGAGTTTTTTCGTTCATTTCTATCAAACAGAGGGAATCTTATCGGCGCAACTGCCGCCTCTTCTATTAGTGTAAATGCGTTAACCGGCGAGCAGTATTTATCCATCTTGCTACCGGGAAAGGCGTTTGAAATGCATTATGAACGTTTAAACATCGCAAAAAAGAATCTATCAAGAACACTTGAAGATGCAGGCACACTTGTTAATCCACTCATTCCTTGGGGGGTTAGTGGCGCATTTTTTGCTTCTACATTAGGTGTGGCTGTTATGGACTATATTCCTTTTGCATTTTTTCTCTTCTTATCTCCGATTCTAACCATTCTTTTTGGCTATCTTGGAATAGGTGTAGGGAAGTCAATAGAGTCATAAACAAATGAAAAAGGATATAGGGCTGAAAAGGAAAACAATGGTTATTCTGCGGATGAGAAGCACCTTGCATGCTTAAATGGGGTGAGTAAACCAGCGTTCTTTATCATGAAAAGAGAACGACTGAATAGAGGCATAGCGTGAACAAGCATCTTGAATTGAAATGAACCATTTAGTACACAAGCTAGCAATAACAGTTTGAGCTGCTTAAATAAAAAAGCTGAACCCATTTAACGTCTATACGACCTTATGGGACAGCTTTTTTTCGTCATTATTTGGTTAAAGCAGGTTGTTTTACTTTTACATCAAAACGATCATTATTCATCACTTTTGTCCAAGCCGCAACAAAATCTTGCACAAATTTACCTTTATTATCGTCTTGTGCGTACACTTCCGAAATCGCACGGAGAATGGAGTTCGAACCGAAAACAAGGTCAACACGTGTTGCTGTTCGTACAACTTCTCCTGACGTACGATCGCGACCTTCATAAACATTGCCGTTAACAGACTTCCACTCCGTGCTAATATCAAGTAAATTCGTAAAGAAGTCATTTGTTAAGGTACCTACATTTTCAGTGAAGACACCATGGTTGCTACCATCGTGATTCGTACCAAGAACACGCATGCCGCCAATTAATACAGTCATTTCTGGAGCGGTTAAATTCAACAGATGTGCCTTATCAACAAGCAATTCTTCTTCTGACACACTGAATTGCTTCTTTTGATAATTACGGAATCCATCAGAAGTAACCTCTAAAACGTCGATGTTTTCAACATCTGTTTGTTCTGCTGTTACATCTCCGCGACCAGGAGTGAAAGGCACAGTAATGTCGAAGCCAGCTTCTTTAGCAGCTTTTTCAATGGCAGCACTTCCCCCAAGTACAATAAGGTCCGCAATACTTACATCCACATCTACTTGTTGCTGTAATTGTTCAAGAGTAGCAATAACTTTGGTAATGGATTCGTTTTGGAAAACATCCCAATCTTTTTGCGGAGCAAGACGAATGCGAGCACCATTTGCACCACCACGATTATCTGAGCCACGGAATGTGCTAGCAGAAGCCCAAGCGGTTGCAACAAGGTCAGACACACTTAAGTCTGTCGCTAATATGCGTTGCTTTAACGCTTCAATTTCTTTATTAGATAAATCGTAGTTTCCAGCTGAAATGGGGTCTTGCCACAATAAGACTTCCTCTGGTACTTCTGGTCCTAAATAACGATCGCGAGGCCCCATATCACGGTGTAACAACTTGAACCAAGCCCGAGCAAATGCGTCAGCAAATGCATCTGGATGTTCGTGGAAATGACGAGAAATCTTTTCATAAGCAGGATCCATACGTAATGCCATATCTGCTGTTGTCATCATTGTCTTTACTCGTATAGAAGCATCTTCCGCGTCTGGAGCAAGATCTTTTTCTTCTACATTAACAGGTGTCCACTGGTGCGCACCGGCAGGGGATTTCGTTAACTCCCACTCATAGCCAAATAAAAGATCAAAGAAGCCATTATCCCATTGGGTAGGGTTTTGTGTCCAAGCACCTTCAATCCCACTCGTAATCGTATCCCGACCTTTTCCACTACCATGTGAGCTTAACCACCCTAAACCTTGTGCTTCAATTGGAGCTGCTTCTGGTTCTGGACCAACGTGACTTTCAGCATCTCCTGCACCGTGAGCTTTACCAAAAGTATGCCCACCAGCAACAAGGGCAACGGTTTCTTCATCGTTCATTCCCATACGGCCAAACGTTTCACGAATGTCGCGACCACTTTGTACAGGGTCAGGGTTTCCGTTAGGGCCTTCAGGATTCACATAAATTAATCCCATTTGAACAGCAGCGAGAGGATTCTCTAATTCGCGGTCACCGGAGTAACGGTTATCACCAAGCATCTCCGTTTCATTACCCCAATAAATATCTTCTTCAGGGTGCCAAACGTCCGCGCGACCCCCGCCGAAACCAAATGTTTTTCCACCCATCGATTCAATAGCGACGTTTCCAGTTAGCAACAATAAGTCAGCCCATGAAATCTTATTTCCGTACTTTTGCTTAATTGGCCATAAAAGGCGACGTGCTTTATCGATATTCGCATTATCTGCCCAGCTGTTTAACGGAGCAAAACGTTGTGCACCGGCAGAACCACCACCACGTCCATCTCCTGTACGATATGTACCAGCAGAGTGCCAAGCCATTCGAATAAACATTGGACCATAGTGACCATAGTCTGCTGGCCACCAATCTTGGCTATCTGTCATTAATGCATATAAATCTTGTTTTAATGCATCGTAATCTAACTTCTTGAATTCTTCTGTATAATCGAAGTCTTCATTCATTGGATTGGATTTCTTATCATGCTGACGAAGAATAGATAAATTCAGTTGATTCGGCCACCATTCACGTTCTGGCGTACCAGAAACCGTCGTATTTGTTGTGCTACCGTGAAAGAATGGACATTTTCCACCTGAGTGATTTGCTTCAGAAATAATGTTGTTCTCGCTCATAATCAGTCTCCTTTTCGTAAAAGATTAATAGAATAACTGTGATTACCTAAAATCGACTATTAGGTAATAATAATTATTATGTAATCATTATAATAAATTTTGTTGAATTTGAAAAGGATTATATCGTTATTTTAGAAAGTTTTTGTGAAAGAGCTTCACTTAGCTGAGAGAAACACAATGGAAGACATGTGGATTAATGGAAGTAATAACCGCAAACAAGGTAATTGATAAAATAATAACGTAAGTGAGAGACATAGATGATAAATGAAGGGTACGCTTGATAGAATCATCGTTTTTTAAAACAGATCGAATGAAGAAAGTAGGTTCTTTCAACTGGTTCTCTATCAACCATTTAACACAAGGATAGGTCTGATGAAAACAAAGAGTAAGGGTAGAATTAGAAGTTTATATGTTTGAACTCTAGTATAACAAAAAGTCGGAAAAGAATAAATAAAAGGATTGAATTGAAAGCGCTTGATATTAGAAAATAAAAATTTAATTGACAATTAAAAATGAATCAACTACAATTACCTCATCTTCTACTGGACAAACCGCTTAGTCTTCCTACATTTAATTAATACGTCCATTGGAAAAATTAATTAGGGGGAATTAAAAAAATGAAGAAATATCTAAAGTATGCGGCAATGTTTGGTGGCTTAACCATGATGCTTACTGCATGTAATAGCGGAAGTGAGGAAGGAAGTGCAACAAGCGGAGAGAAAGAAGTCACACTTGATTTCTGGTTTTTCACTGGTGAAGATGATCCAAACGGTGAAAATACGATTAACCCAGTGATTGATTCGTTTATTGAAGAAAATCCAAACGTTCAAGTCAACCTACGTCAGTTGACATGGGATAACGGTCTTGAACAAATTACCACTGCATTTGCAGGAAACTCCGTACCGGATGTGATTGAACTTGGTGATACGTGGTTTGCGAACTTTGTAGAAGAGGGCGTACTTGCAAATGTGTCTGACTTAGTAGAACCCATTTACAACAATCACGTAAACTGGGATACCGTTACATACCAAGATGAAGTTTATGGCATGCCATGGTTAATGTCATCACGAGCCATGTATATAAATACAGATTTATTTGAAGAGGCAGGATTAGATCCAAATCGTCCGCCAGAAAATTGGGATGAAATGCTAGAATACGCGAAGCAAATAGAAGAACGTACAGATGCATCTGGATTTGGTATACATGCCGGTGAACCAGAAGCGACCTGGCATTATTTTATGGCAACGGCATGGAGTAATGGAGCAGACGTTTTAAATGAAGATCATACGGCAAGCACGATCAATTCTCCAGAAATGATTGAAGCCCTTGAATTTTATAAAGAAATGAGTAACTACTCGCTTGTTTCTCAAAGTGAAGTCATTGATAGTGAATTCCGAGCTGGGAATATTGGCATGTCATTTTCTGGTGCTTGGGGTGTGTTTTCCATACCAAGAGATGCACCGGAATTGAACTTTGATGTTGCACCAATTCCTGATGGCGCACAGTCTACAGCTTCTAGCTTTGCTGGTGGTGAAATTTTAGTTATTCCTGAGGGTTCGGATCAAAAGGAAGAAGCGTTTAAATTGATGCAACATGTGGCGTCTGAAGAGCAAGCCCTTGATCATATGCAGCGAATTGGCTCTATGTTTGCAGCTGTTCCAGGAGTAGAAGAGCATGCGTTTTTTGATGAACATCCACAGCTTTCTGTTTTTGCTGGTCAGTTAGAAAGTGCGAAGTCATCTCCAGCTATTACAGAATGGCAGTCCATTAGTCGACATGTTGTCGAAGCAGTTGAGCAGACGCTACTCAATAATGTTGATCCGAAAGAATCTTTAAATCAAGCACATGACAAGATTGAAAATGAGCTTTAAGAAAATTGAAATCCCTCGTACTATGCGAGGGATACCCTTTTTCATGGAGGTGTAGCGATGCAAACTTGGACGGAAATGAAGCGTAACAAGATGGCATATGTCTTTTTGTTGCCTTGGTTCTTATTATTTGCTGTATTTAGTGTATACCCATTAATACAATCCTTTATTTATAGTTTTCATGATGTCAAAATTTTGCGAGGCGAGATGGATTTTGTAGGGTTAGAAAACTATCGTAATTTACTACAAGACCCGGTTTTTGGCAGAGCGCTGTTAAACACCTTTATTTATGTTGTAGGTACGATTCCTTTTACCGTCTCCATCGCGCTAATTTTAGCGCTTGCAGTTAATCAACGAATTCCATTTAAAAACTTTTTCCGAGTAGGCTTCTTTTTACCGACGGTTACGTCTATTATTGTTGTCTCAATGATGTTTAATTTCATGTATTCACCATCGGGTTTTCTAAATATGGTGTTAAATCTCTTTCATTTACCAACGATGAATTGGTTGATGGATACAAGAACCGCGCTTGCATCGTTAATGGGGTTGTCTGTCTGGATGTCTTGCGGTTTTTACATGTTAATATTCTTAGCGGGGTTACAATCGATACCGAAAGATTTATATGAAGCAGCAACGGTTGACGGCGCTTCAAGATGGAAGCAATTCTGGCATGTAACACTCCCGCATATTCGTCAAATTGCCATAGTTGTTATTGTTATTAATACGATCAACACGTTTCAAGTATTTCCAGAAGTGTACACGTTGACAAGCGGTGGTCCGTTAAATGCGACAACCACTATCGTATTCTATTTGTATGAAGAAGCGTTTAAGCAGTTCCAGTTTGGCCCAGCGTCAGCCACTGCTTATGTGCTGTTCGTTATTATTATGGGAATTTCACTCTTGATGCTAAAGATAATGGGGATTAATAAGGGGGTTGGAGATTAATGAATCAGCCATCTCACCAGCCAAAAGCACCGCTTCTAATGCAGGAACAAGTAGCGCCTATTCCTCCAAAAAAGAAGCCTAAAAGAAAGCTATTTGATTACAAACCGAGGGAAATTTTACTATTCTTCCTTTTGTTTATTCCATTGAGTGTAATGCTAATCCCGTTTTTGTATATGGTCAGTATTTCAATTAAGACGGATGGGGTTGTTCTAAGAACGCTTGCAGATATTCTTCCAAGAAACCCTTCCTTCGATAATTATGCGACGGTACTTGCAAACGGAAACTTCGCTCGCTACCTAGGGAATAGTTTATTTGTTTCTTCTTCTATTGTGATCGGAAATGTGTTTTTTTGTACAATGGTAGGCTACACGTTTGCGAAAATGACGTTCCCAGGGAAAAATATGATATTCATTTTAGTTCTTACAAGCTTTATGATTCCATTTCAAGTAACCATGATTCCTGTTTTTCAATTAATGCAAAACATTGGCTGGATTGATACGTATAAAGCGCTTATTGTGCCAACCCTAGTGACACCTTTTGGGATATTCTTAATGCGCCAATACATTTCGGGATTACCTGATGAATTGATCTACGCGGCAAAAGTCGATGGAGCTTCCGAATTTCGGATTGTTTGGCAAATCATTTTTCCACTAGCGAAACCGATTGTTGCTGTACTGGTCATTATGACATTTCTGAACTCGTGGAATGACTTCCTTTCACCACTTATTTTAACAACGTCACCAGAGATGAGGACAATTCCCCTTGGTCTAGCAGAATTTAGTTTCTTAAACAATACGAATTGGGGGCATTTAATGGCGGCCTCGGTCGTATCCTTATTACCAGTGTTTATTATTTTTGTGTTTTTCCAAAAGCAAATTATATCTGGCCTTGTGTCAGGTGCCATTAAAACCTAAAGCTCCATTTGAAAAGAGGGATGAGACATGGAGACGAAAGTAGTGAAACGCTTAACGATACGTGAAAAGGTAGGGATGTTGTTCTCAATGGGTGCTCCAAGTAACAGCATTGATCAAAAATTTCATCAGCGTTTTGATGAGTTGCCTTTTGGAGGCATGAGCATTTATCCCTATAACATTGAACATAAAGAGCAATTACTAGCGCTCTTCAATGATGTGCAGCATTTTTACAAGCAGAAGGGCTATGAACATCCATTTCTAATGGCCCTTGATGAAGAGGGAGGGACTCTGTCTACGCTTGATCGATTCTATCCCTCCGTACCAGGGAATCGTGCGCTAGGGTTAAAAGATAATCCTGAGCTCGCTTATGAGAATGGGAAATTATTAGGCAGCATGATGAATGCATGTGGTATTGCAATTGATTGGGCGCCTATTTTAGATGTCAATACGAATCGCAAGAATTCCGTTATTGGTGTTCGAAGCTACGGGGAGGATACGAGACTTGTTAGCGAATATGGCGCAAAATACATACAAGGAATTCATGAAGCTGGCGTAGCGGCAACAGCTAAGCATTTTCCTGGTCATGGGGAGACAGAAGCCGATTCCCATCTAGGTTCTGTTGTCTGTAGTTTAAAGGAGGAAGATCTATTCAATAAATTAATTCCGCCATTTGAACGAGCCATTGAAGCAGGTGTTGATGCCATTATGGTTAGCCATGTTATTTATGATCAAGTTTCTCAGTCTAACGGTTTGCCAGCAACCATGTCGCATTATTGGATGACGAACATTCTTCGCGATAAGCTTGGTTTTAAAGGAGTTATTTGTACGGATGACATGGAAATGAGTGCGATTAAAGATCATTTTCCTGCAAAAGATATTGGTGCACTTGCTATTGAAGCTGGAGTAGACCAGCTGTTAATTTGTCACTCTCCATCGTTCCAGCAAGAGGTATTTCAAGGCCTAGTGCAAGCGGTCGAAACAGGTAGAATTAAAGAGGAACGAATTGATGAGTCGCTTGCACGATTATCAACATTGAAGAAGGCTATTCAAACGTATCGCAATAAGGCGATGCCAATTCCGGAACAAATGTGGAAAGAAAAAGCCCTTGAGCTCTCAAAAAAGAGTCTTCATCTTGAACGAGATCCGAAAAAGTTGCTTCCATTAAAAAAGGATCTTTCCTATGCCCTGATTTTGCCTAATCTTGAAGCACTAACACCTGCTGATTCAACCGGTGGGAAACGAGTGACACTAGAAAGTAAACTCGTTGATTTACAAGTAGAAACCTTTTCGCTATCATTAAAACCAACGAATCAAGAGATTGATCAAGTCATAAAGAAAGTCGATGCGAAAGATGTTGTCATAATTGGCACCGTTAATGCTCATTTATTTCATGAACAGCAAACGCTATTGCATCGGTTACATCATAAAGACTGTATCGCGCTTGTCTTACGTGATCCATATGATCTAGATGTCATCCCTATTGAACAAACAGTTATGCTCATTTGTTCTACTGGTGAATCTAGTATGGAAGCTTTTGCGCTTAGGTACAGTTAGAACGGTAAGGAATGGAGTGGAGTTAGATGCAAGCAAGACAAGGGAATCAAAAATTATTAAAACAGTTTAATAAATCAAAACTATTAAACCTGGTTAATCATCTTGCGCCAATTTCCAGAACAGACCTTGTTCAAAAAACAGGCTTAAGCCCTACAACGGTTTCCTCGTTAATAGAAGAGAGCTTACTCGACGGCGTCCTAATTGAAACGGGCTCGGTTGGGGAAGGGGTAGGAAGAAAGGCAACTTTACTGGAAATTAATGCGCACGGAGGCGTCGTAATTGGAGTGGACCTCAGTTTTGCGACAGAATTAACACTATTGAACTTGCGAGGTGAATTGTTGACGACGGAGCGGATGGACGAATTGTCAGGTGAGGGACTATCGGACCTGCCTCACTTATTGGACGCGTTTATTACGAAGCATCAGATTAAGCGGGATCACATAAAAGGTATAGGGTTATCGCTACCTGGAATTCTCGATGAAGAGCGGAAAAAAATTGTTTTTTCCTATAATTTGAATGTGAGAAATTACCCGTTATTTGATCTTGTCACAAATGCATTTCAAGTCCCCGTTCATCTCGTTAATGATGTCAATGCAGCAGCTTTTGCTGAACAATATAGTGGGCAAGCAGTTGGGTGTCATAGTTTAGTGTATACGTTACTTAGTCAAGGTGTCGGAACAGGTATTATCTTGAGAAACGAGATCTATAATACCGGAGAGACAGGCAACTCTATTTTGGCAAGCGATTGTTCAGGGGACGAATCCATTTTTCATCCTCTCAATATTTATTCCATTCACAATCTATCAAAAGGCATCAGAGAGCGCCATCCCGAAGAGTTTGCCCATCTAACAGAGAATGAGGCTGTCATTGATCACTTTTTTAATCGAGCTTTTACCGACATAGAGGAGCCCTTTTACAGTGAAGCAAAGCGAATGGCTCATGACATTGTGACGTTGCTATGCAATTACGCCTTGCTGCTTCAACCAGAAAAAGTATTGGTTAACGGCTGGGTTGCGAAACAAGATTTGTTTTTCCAATATATGTTACAAGTCTTAAATGGGCTTGAGAAAACGACCAATGTGCCAATCCAGTTAGAGAAATCTTATTGGAGAGAGAAAGGCCCCTCCATTGGGGCTGCAAGACTTGCGTTGCATCATATTTTCAAAGAGATGCAATTTTCTTAGGGTGAAAAATGAAGACTAGGTGTTAACGACAGATATAAATTGTGTGGTCATACGTATCTCGTTACCTCTATCTACCTGTACTTGTATTTACGAGCTATAGTATGACTTACTACTAGACAGATCCTTTTTAATAGACGCTTCTATAAGAGGCGTCTTATTTTGGTTTGCTTTTAGTGCCTGACGTTTCGGTTTTAAGAGCTACTTCTAACATCAGCTAAATCGTTTCTCCATCATTCATCACTTTCTAATAGACTTTTTTATATTCTATGGAAGATTTTCTGATTTTTATAAAGACATATTCGACAAAAAGTGCTATATTCAATTTTAAGTTTTAAGGAATATAAAAAGACATGTCCGAAAATGGTGGTGTAAAAAATGAATGATTTAAGACAGAACAAGACGATTGGTTCAAGATTGCTAGATACAGTTGAGCGAGTCGGGAATAAGTTACCGCATCCATTTATGTTATTCTTATACTTAGCGGTAGCAGTAATTCTTTTTTCATGGTTCATTGCAAGTCTTGGGGTTTCTTTTATTCATCCTGGAACCGGTGAGGAAACGACGGTTAACAGTCTTGTGTCAGCAGAAGGATTTATGTACATACTAGATTCAATGATTTCAAACTTTATCGGCTTTACGCCACTAGGGCTCGTGCTAACAATGATGCTTGGGATTGGACTTGCGCAACAAGTCGGACTAGTCGAAACGTTTATTAAAAGTACGATTTTAAGGGCACCAGCAAAATTAGTAACAGTCGCTGTTGTAACAACCGGTATTATAGGAAACATCGCTTCAGATGCGGCTTACGTACTCGTTCCACCCCTTGGTGCGATGATCTTTTATGCGATCGGTCGACATCCTTTAGCGGGTATGGCGGCAGGCTTTGCTGGGGTAGGCGCAGGCTTTACAGCCAACTTCCTTCCTGCAGGTACAGATGTTCTTTTGTCTGGTATTTCGACGGAAGTCGTTCAAACCATGAACCCTGATATGGTCGTTCATATGACCGATAACTACTTTTTTATGTTTATTTCATCTATTATGCTTATTATTATTTGTACGGTTATTACAGAAAAAGTAATTGAACCAAGACTTGGAAAATTTAATCCTGCATACGGAGCGAAAGAATATGTCGATCAAGAATTAGAGAAAGTGGGACCAAAAGAAACGAAAGCATTGCTTATAGCGGTTTTTACTGGATTTCTTTATTTAGCGATAGTTTCATTCTTTATTGTTCCAGAAAGTGGCATTCTCCGAGGTGAAGGTGGAAGCATTGTTCCTTCGCCATTTATTAGCAACATCGTCCCTATTATTTTGTTCTTGTTTTTAACCGTATCAATTGCTTATGGCGTTGCAGCTGGTGTCATTAAATCAACTCGTGATGTGCCAGAAATGATGGCAGAAGCGATTAAAAGTATGGCAGGTTACATTGTATTAATCTTTGCAGCAGCTCAATTTATTGCTTATTTTGATTGGAGTAATATTGGTGTTTGGATTGCTGTAAGTGGTGCGGAATTTTTAGAAAGTGTCAATATGACCGGTATAGGTGTGCTCGTTGCTTTTATCTTTTTAACAACATTACTAAATTTGTTTATTTTTAGTGGATCCGCTCAATGGGCGCTTATGGCACCGGTTTTTATTCCGATGTTTATGCTACTAGACTACCATCCTGCGCTTGTTCAGTTAGCCTATCGAATTGGGGATTCATCAACGAGTGTTATAACGCCAATGAATCCATATGTGCCAATGGTTCTCGCATTTATGAAAAAATATGATTCTCGTTCGGGCTTTGGGACGTTATTTTCGATAATGCTTCCATATACACTTGTCATTTTGGCGCTTTGGATTGTTCTGTTCCTCGTCTGGACATGGTTTGGACTACCAATTGGTCCTGGCGTAACAGATTATAAAGGGTAGCGCAAGAAAAGAGGAGAGATGAGATGTTCTACAAATCAGCAACAGCCATTCACGAGCAAGTGATCGAGTGGCGACGTCACCTTCATCAATATCCTGAGTTAAGTCATGAAGAGAAAGAGACACGGGAATTTATTTGCCGTGTCTTGGATGATGCAGGAATTGCCTATGAAACAATGAAAGCAAGTTATGGGGTTATTGGTATAATTAAAGGAGAGAAACCTGGCAAGACGGTTGCTCTTCGCGCAGATATGGATGCCCTGCCAATTCGTGAAACAAATGACGTTCCATATCGATCAAAGAAAGAGCGAGTTATGCACGCGTGTGGCCATGATGCACACACGGCGATGTTACTTGGAACAGGGGTAACCTTGCAAGAGAATAAAGATGAAATAGCTGGAACCATTTTGCTACTATTTCAACCGGCTGAGGAAGATGCACCTATTGGTGGTGCACAAGCAATGATGGAAGATCCGGCGTTCCTTCAGTGGAAACCAGATGCTATCTTTGGCCAGCATGTTTGGCCAGATTTACCTGTTGGTCAGATTGGTGTACGAGACGGGGCAATGATGGGTAACTCGGATCGGTTTTCAATTGTTATTAATGGTAGAGCTGGGCACGCAAGTATGCCACACCAAGGTATTGATGCAATTGTTGTAGCCAATCAAGTGATGTCGAGCTTGCAAACGATTGTAAGTCGGAACGTAGATCCGCTAGATGCTGCTGTTATTACAGTTGGCAAAATTACTGGTGGAGATCGGTACAATGTGATTGCGAGCGAGGTTGTGTTAGAAGGAACCGTTCGCACGCTTTCATTGGCAGTGCGTGAACAGGTTGAAAAGCGATTAGTGAGCCTTGTTGAACAGGTTGCAGCTGGTCTCGGAGCGAAAGCGTCTGTAACGTATCAAAAAGGATATGTCTCAACTATTAATACAAGTAAATGGGCAAGTCATATTAAAGAACAAGCGAGACACTTATTCGGCGAGGGAGCAGCACCGGATATAGATCCAAGTCTTGCAGGAGAGGATTTTGGCCGGTTTTTACAAACGTACCCAGGTGCGTATTTTTGGTTAGGAACGGCGATTAAGGAAAGATCAGTTCAAAGTCCGCTTCATGATGCGTCTTTTGATATTGATGAAGAAGCGCTTGTATACGGTGTCAATTTAATGGCTACAACAGCAGTTACGGCTTTAGAGCAACTCAAAAGAGAGGAGAGCTAGCCTATGAGTAACGAGATTGATCAATGGGTGAAACAAAAAGAATCAGACATAAAAACATGGCGTCAAGAGATGCATAAAATCGCCGAAGTTGGTTTCTGTGAGTACGAAACGACTTATTATATTTTTCAACAGCTGGAGGGGCTTGGCTTTACCCTTCATACAGGTCGTGCAGTGATGAACGAAGAAGCACGTTTTGGTGTTCCGAGTGAAAAAGAATTGGCAAAACATGAAGAACGAGCGTTAGCGAATGGTGTGCCTGCGGCTTTTCTTGAAACGATGAAAAACGGCTTTACAGGTGTCATTGCTGTTCTCGAAACAGAAAAAGAAGGATCCCACACGGCGATGCGATTTGATATTGATGCGCTTCCTATTGAAGAAGAGATAGCAAATGAACATATTCCTGCTAAGAACGGCTTTCGGTCACGTAATGACGGAATGATGCATGCATGTGGACATGACGGACATGCAGCCATTGGGTTGGGAATAGCAACGTTTCTGTCAACGTGGAGAGGTCACTTATCAGGAACGTATACGCTTATTTTCCAACCGGCTGAAGAAGGAAGCAGAGGTGCTAAAGCCGTTGTTGAAAACGGCTGGCTTAACGGCGTGAATTCTTTTTTAAGCGGACATCTTGGCATACGTTCTCAACCGGTAGGGACGCTTGTCTCTGGTGCAACCAATATATTAGCGACAACGAAAATTGACGCTCGTTTTACTGGGAAAACGGCCCATGCTGGAATGGAACCGCATAAAGGAAAAAATGCAATGCTAGCGGCAGCAACAGCTGTTTTAAACTTGCATGGCATTTCTCCACACGGGGAAGGTGAAACCCGTTTAAATGTTGGTCGCTTTGATGCCGGGAGTGGAAGAAATATCGTTCCTGGCGAAGCGTTCTTACAGCTTGAAACGAGAGGGAAGTCTACTACTGAAAATGCGTATATGAAAGAGGAAGCCGTTCGTCGTTTAGAGGGTGCGGCTCATATGTATGATGTAGCTCTAGAGTATGCCATTGTTGGAGAAGGACTCGCGGCGGAAACAGATCAGTATTTTATTGATAAAATTCCTAACGCTACGGAGAAGAGTCAGTTTGTTAACGAAGTAAAAGACCTCATGCCATTAAATGGTTCGGAGGATGTAACGTATATGATGCGTCATGTTCAAGATCAAGGTGGATTTGCATGCTATATGATTTTTGGAACACCACTTGCTGCTGGCCATCACCATAAACAGTTTGACTTTGACGAGGATGCGTTACTCGTTGCTGTTAGTGCGCTTGCTCATCTAATCATTGAATAGGTTGTAGATGCCTTTAATTTGAAAGAAGGAATTGTATGACAACGCAGATTGGTTTAGTTGGGCCAAAAGATTCGGTACGACAAATGCAGCGGATTATTAAAGAATACCCGAATTTTGTCGCTGTGCCGATTATTTATAAAGAACTAGAAGAAGCTCCTACCTGCTTAAATCAGACGAATGTGACGATTGATCAATGGTTATTCTCTGGCCAAGCGCCTTTTTCTTTATGCTTGCAAAAAGGACTAATTACGAAAGAAAACGCATGGTTCGTTCCCCATGAGGGGTCAAGCTTATTAGGAACATTTTTAAAAGCTTTCTACCATACAGAACAAAAACATACTCATGTTAGCCTAGATACGATCTCCCCTGAATATACAAATTGGTTAATAAGCGAATTTTCCTTAGCCCATTTATCAATTACGCTCTTTGATTATCCGGACTATGTAGAAGAGGACAAATTGATCGCTTTTCATAAAGAAGCCTTTAGAACTGGAAAAGCAACGCTCGCTTTAACATGTTTAAGAGGGGTCTATCGTGCATTAAAGCAGTTAGGGATACCGTGTTACCGCATTAAGCCTGCAGAACCAGTGACACGGAACATTTTAGGAAGAATTCAAGAACGAGTAAATTTTCTATATGTAAAAAAAGCTCAAATTGCGGTTGTTGGCGTACTTGTCTCGTTCACGCAAACAGAGCAGAAGGAAATTGCCTATTCGTATAAATTAAAGCATCAAGAGCTACTCGTCAGAAAAAGACTGCTAGACTATGCAGAGTCTTTACAAGGGTCCTTTTTAGAGCTCGGTAATGGTTATTTTGAAATATTCACGACCCGTGGTGAGATTGAAGACCAAGGGTGGCCATATGAAATCATTGAAGATATCAAACAGGCGGCTAAACTAACGGTTTATTTGGGTGTTGGGTACGGTCGAACGGCTCTTGCCGCATCTAAACACGTACAAGTCGCGATTGATTACAGTAAGCGAGCAGAAGACGATATGATTGTGTTAGTTGACGAAGAGAAGCATGTATCAGAAGCAAAACGAAATGAAGAAACTCTTCATTATCAACAAGTACAGCTAGGTCACCATGTCACAAATATAGCCGTTAGCCCAGCGACGATTTCTCGTCTCTATGCAAAAGTATCTCAACAAACCTATACTTATTTCTCGTCACAGGATGTGGCGTCTTGGCTGAACAGTACTGAGCGAAATGCCAGACGCATTTTACACGAACTGGAAAAAGGGAATGTCATTGAGCAAGCAGGGGAAGAGCAATCTGGAAGACGAGGAAGACCAAGAAGAGTTTATCAATTTAAAAGTAAACCTACTAACAACCAAGCCACCCATGTTTAAAAGTAAACAGGGTGGCTTCTGTGTATTCCGTTTTTAATCTTCCGACATAGATTCAGTTGGCTTCAATTTTGATAGCGTATGTTCAATGATTGATACGAGCTTCTGATTGTCTTGTAATGTGACAATAACAAGTGATTTCTCAATGTAATCAATACCTTGCTGTGTATTTCCTAACAAGGAATGAGTGTAGCCGATTTGATAGAGGGCATCTCCTAATAAGGAAAGATGATTGCTAGATACCGATAGATCTAATGCAGCTTTGGCATGGCGTAATGCTTTATCGTACTCTTTTTTACGGTTGTAAACATTTGATAAATTGAAGTGTATTTTAGTCATTACTTCATAGACAGACGAATCGGTTTCTAATTCTTGGATCTTCTCTAAACACTCGAGTAACATGTATTCGCTTTCACTATAGTGTTCTTCTTCATAATAAATACTTGCTAAGCTTAATTCAAGCTCTACTCGCTGGACTAAATCAGCTTTTTGATTGGTCGTTTGTAAATCAAGTGCACGTGTATATATACTAATAGCTTCGTCAACGTTCTTTCTTTCATAGTAGCTGCAAACGGCTTCGTGCCACAACAAATATTGCCTTTCTGCATTTGATAAATGGACGGACTTGTTCTTTTCATTTTCTACAATATAGTTGAGCGCAGCGTAATCACGTCTTGCTTTTAGATTTTTGATTATCTTGCTTACTTCCGACTGACGAATATCTTTAGATGTCGGTAAATGCTCACTATTCTCTTGTCCGTATAAATAGCTCATTGTTACACCTAAGCGCTCACTTAATTGAAAAAGAATGTTTGATGACGGGTTCTCTTTCCCATTCTTCCCCTCAATATTGCTAATAACACCTTGTGTACAAATGCCTTTAGCTAATTCACTTTGTGTATAGCCTCTCATTTTTCGAATGGTTCTTAATCTTTCACCTAATACAAGTGTTTGTTTTTGCATCAGATTCTCCTTATAAAGAATTTACTAATAATTATATCATAATAATGAATGATGTTAATATTAACGTGTTGATAAAAAAGCAGTTTCTAGAAGGTGAACTCGACATTTATTGGGAGTATTAGAAAGAATAAAGGAGGAATTAGAAGCTTTTAGTAGAATCACAGAGCTGAGTTGTTTTGACTAAGAGAGGCTCATTCTAATTCTGTTTAATGTATAATCAAACCGTTCGATTTTTATATTGGAGGGATGCTATGATAATGCAGTGCTTCTGGGGAGCAATTCTTAAAAATATGAGCAACTGGCGAATAGCAATAAGAAAGGGAAATCTCGTTAGGGCTGACCTTAATCGAATAAGGCAGTTTCTTTTTTTACAGAAAGGATGTCGATTCACATTTCAATGCAAATAATTGCAGCTATTATTGTTTATTTACTAATTATGATTTTAATCGGATGGTATGGGTACAAAAAAACAGCTAGTCACTCAGATTACACATTAGGTGGTAGAGGGCTTTCTCCTGGAGTGGCAGCTTTAAGTGCAGGAGCATCGGATATGAGCGGTTGGCTGATGCTAGCACTACCTGGCTCAATGTATTTAACAGGATTAGGTGCAGGTTGGTTAGCGTTAGGTCTTATTATTGGTGCATACTTAAACTGGATCTTCTTAGCTCCGCGACTGCGGATTTATACAGAAACGGCAAATAACTCCATTACGATTCCTGCTTTTCTTGAAAACCGTTTTATCGACTCAACTAAGTTATTGCGAATTCTATCAGGACTCATTATTATTTTCTTTTTTACCATTTATGTATCTTCTGGAATGGTATCAGGTGGTCGTGTATTTGACTCTTTGCTTGGTATTAATTATCACGTAAGCTTGTTGATAGTGGCTGGAGTTACGATTCTGTACACATTGTTTGGTGGATTTTTAGCGGTGAGCTGGACGGATGTTGTCCAAGGTGGTATTATGATGCTTGCTTTACTACTCGTTCCTGTTTTTGCCTTAGCCGAAGTAGGTGGTGTAACCACTACATTCGATCAGGTTCGTAGCATAGACCCGCAATTGCTAGATGTCTTTAGAGGTGTCACAATTATTACCATCATTGGTTCCCTTGCATGGGGGCTTGGTTATTTTGGACAGCCACATATTATCGTTCGCTTTATGGCGCTTCGTACAGCGAGAGAAGCAAAGCCTGCGCGCCGGATCGGGATGGCGTGGATGATTTTATCTATTGTTGGTGCGATGATGACAGGCTTAGTTGGTAGAGCTTATTTAAATAACGAAGGCATTTTTCTTAACCCTGATAACGATAGTCAGCATGAAACCGTTTTTGTCGTTCTTGGTGAAATGCTGTTCCATCCATTTATCATTGGATTTATTTTTAGTGCGATTTTGGCAGCTGTCATGAGTACAATCTCGTCACAATTACTTGTCACGTCAAGCTCTTTAACGGAAGATCTGTATAAGACGTTTTTGAAACGGAAACCAGCAGATCGTGAACTTATTTTCCTAGGTAGAGGAGCTGTTCTTATTGTTGCTCTGATTGCATTAGCTCTTTCTTGGAATCCAGATAGTTCGATTTTAGAACTTGTTAGCTACGCATGGGCAGGGTTTGGTGCGGCTTTTGGTCCTGTTATGCTTCTGAGCTTATATTGGAAAGGGATGACAAGATGGGGTGCGCTGGCAGGTATGCTTTCAGGTGCTGTTATGGTCATTGTCTGGGCAAATACAAATTTGTATCAATTACTTGGTATGAATGAACGTGTATATGAATTATTACCAGGCTTTATAATCGCTACCCTGATGATCGTTATTGTTAGTAAGTTTACGAAGAATGACCAACGTGTCGATCAAGGCTTTAAAGAGTTCAAAGAAGAATTAAAAGCGAATAAATAACGATGAGCCCTCCAATAGGTACTTATTGGAGGGGCTTTTATAGCGTTTAAAAGATCTGGTGTTTGACTTTGGATCGAATGGGTAAAAATAGGATGGAGCTTAAAAGGAAAGGAAGTAGTCAGCATGAAGAGTTGGACACCGATGAGCATGATCTTTGTGACGGTAGTCGCTTTAACCGCTTGTAACACAACGAATGAGGAAGAGCCTGTTAATCAAAATAATGAAAGGGTAAACGAAAATCAACCTGTTGGTGAAGAAGACGAAACGAACACGATTGAAGGATTCAATGAGGAATGGACAGAAGTTGCCATTGTGCAAGAAGAGGTAGATGACACCATTACTCGTGTTGACATGCAAAATGATCGTGGTGGCAGTCGAGTCATCCTTTATTTCACAGATGAAGAGGGACCACGCTACAAATCAATACTCGTTAAAGCGGAGAGTCGTATAAAGATTATTTCTATTAACGAGGACGGTGAAGGGGAAATCTTTAATGAAGTTGTGGAAGATCAACTATAGTAAAAGGATAAATGCCACGGTGTAGAGAACTACACCGTGGCATTTTTTATGAAGGAACGTTTACTATGGCTGACTCATAGTAAGCAAGCGCTGCTTGAACGGCTTTACCACTATGAACAGGTACATCTTTATAAAGCAGTGCTGCTTCAAGAGCTGAAAGTGCAAAAAGAACATTTTCTTTTCGACAGCTATACCCCATTGAACCAATACGCCAAATCTTCCCGTGCAATGGCCCAAACGAGCTTGCTATTTCAACTCCAAAATGAGTAAGCATAAATGAACGAACAGCGTCCGCATCCACTCCAGCTGGAACTGTGATGCAAGTGACGACAGGCAATTTATGTTCATGTTCTACGAAGAGATCAAGCCCCATCGCTTTTATTCCGGCCATAAGTGCTTGCTCGTGAAAAATGTGTCGTTCAAATCGATTCTCTAAGCCTTCATCCAGTAAAACACGAAGCCCTTCATGCAACCCATAAATCATAGATGTTGCTTCGGTGTGATGGTTTAATCGTCTAGGACTCCAGTAATCTTGTAGTTGACTAAGGTCGAAATAGTTACTTCGAATAACAGACCCTGAAAATGGTGTTGTTTGATCTTGATCTGTAGCAATGCCACGTTCTACTTTTTTTCGCCGGGCGATGACGGCTTCGGCACGGCTGTTATACGTGATAGGGGCCATACCCGAAGGTACAGATAAACATTTTTGAGTTCCGCCAATTGCTGCATCAATGAACCAGTCATCGACTTTAAACTCGACCCCGCCAATTGTAGCGACAGCGTCAACGACGAACAAGCAATCTTCTTCGCGACACGTCTTCCCAATGTTTTGTAGGGGCATGACACAACCAGTAGACGTTTCTCCATGTACACAGGCAACAATTTTTGGCTTTACTTTTTTGATTTCTTGGATGACATCATTCTCATCAAAAACGGTACCCCATTCGCATTCCATTGTGTGAACAGACGCATCCAACCGTTCGCAAATTTCAACAAGTAAGTGTCCAAAGCGACCGTATATAGGAACAAATACACGATCACCAGGCTCGATTAAACTCGTTAAAACGGCCTCAAGTCCAGAGCGTGAAGTACCATCAATAGGGAAGGCCCATTGATTATTTGTTTGGAACAAGTCCCTTAACATCTCCATTGTCTCGTTCATCATTTCGGTAAACGCAGGATCGAATTGACCTAATATTGGGGCGCTCATGGCTCTTAATACACGTGGCTCAGCTTCTACTGGACCAGGCGTCATTATGGTTCGCTTCGCTAATTGACTCATCGTATTCTCTCCTTATTTGTAAGCCAGTTGATAGATAACATGCTTTAATGCGCTGACACCAACTTGTAAGTCACTATGATTGGTAAATTCGTAAGGGGAGTGACTAATTCCCTTAACGCTTGGTACAAAGAGCAAGCAAGTAGGTACCACAGCCCCTAGTATTTGAGCATCGTGACCAGCCCCGCTATACATATAGCGGTAGCTTAGCTGTTGTTGCTTTGCGTAGTCGTGAGCGATTGCTTGTAAAGATTCTTCCATATCGACTGGAACAACATCTGAATATTGTTGAACCGATATACCGACATCTGAGCCAGCCAGTTCCTTCACGAACGTATTGATATGTTCATGATACGTGTCCAGCGTGGTTGAACGATGGTGGCGGATATCAAGGGTGAAATCGACTTTTCCGGGAATGACATTCGGTGTATTAGGAGTGACGGTCATTTGACCAACCGTCGCTACGAAATGGTCATCCATCTCATGTCCGGTTTGGATGAGCTTATGTACGAGTTGACTCGCCACACTCATAGCATCTTTCCGTTTATTCATAGGAGTTGTACCCGCATGGTTGCTTTCACCAGTCACAGTGAAAATAAAACGTCTTTGCCCTACAATGCTTTTGACAATACCGAGGGTTTCACCCGCATCTTCTAAAATAGCTCCTTGCTCAATATGTAGTTCAACAAAACACGCTACATCATTCCTTAGCGGATCCTGAAAATGACCAAGTCCAAACCCTTTCTCATGCATTGCGTCAATAAACGATTTGCCATGGATATCGCGCACACTATGGTAGTCTTTGCCTTCGTGAATACCCGTTAATTTACCAGAACCCCAAAAGTTTAGAGGGAAACGGCTACCTTCTTCTTCGCAAAAAGCGATAACATCAATCGTACGTTTTGGTTGACCGTGTTCTTTTACTAATTCGGAAACGGCAACTAAGCTAGCGAGTACGCCATATGCGCCATCATACTTACCGCCATTTACAACCGTATCAATATGAGAGCCTGTTAAGACAACAGGTTCTTCTTTGTTTGTTCCTTCTACACGCCCATATACATTACCAATATCATCAAAAAAAGGCGTTAGTCCTTGTTCGTCGAACCAATCCTTAATTGTTTGCTGAGCTTGAAACCACTCGCTCGTGTAAAGTAAGCGCGTGACGCCACCGTCGTCGGTTTGGCCGATCTTGGCTAAATCTTCAATCATCGTCTTTAACGATAATGTCGTTTGCCCTGTATTCATGATAGTCGCCTCACTTTGCTTTAAATTAAAAAAATGATTGAATCGTTGTACAATTGAGTGTACTGTTAAGTTACTTATAAAACATTGGAATATTTGCTATTTATATTGAAAACCATTGTGCATGTTAACTAAAGAATGGAGAGTTGGAATGAATATAGATATGTTTGTTCAATTACCAGAATTAAAACAGGCACGAATTGTAGCAGGGATTCGGGGCAAGACGCGAAAAATAAGCAATGTAAAAATGATGGATGCGCCTGATATTATTCATTATTTAACAAAGGGAGATTTGCTTGTCACGACTGCTTATCATTATGCTGGGAAGCCTGAACGATTATTAGAACTTGTAAAAGCAATGCATGAAAAAGGCTGTGCTGGATTAGGCGTAAAACAAGAACGTTTCCTTGGCGAAATTCCAGATGTTGTATTGGCTTATGCAGATGAAACAAGTTTTTCAATTATTGCGTTACCTGAACAAATTGGATTAAGTTATGTTGCTAATCAAGTGCTGAGTACCATTTTGGATCAGCGTACAAACGAACTGAAGACCGCACTTGATACACATCGAACGTTTTCAAATCACATCGTGAGTGGAAAAGGGTTACCTCATTTACTAGAGAATGTCGCTCAGTTGGTTGGTTCTCCTGTTTTGCTCATGAACGAACGGTGCCAACTATTATCTTCCTCTAACACTTCCAGCCCAGTTGTAAACGGAATGGAGTATTTACATCGTATGGGCTATGCGTTTTTCACAGACGGAAGTCGATATTCAAGCTTTACATTGTTAATGAATCAACCAAAGACGGTAACTGTATTTCCGGTTTACACCGATAAAGCGAAAAAAGGAATTCTCGTCATTCTAGGCTCTTTCCTACATGAAGAGCGTCAGTCGGTATTACTTGTGGAACAAGCGACGAATGTCATTGCATTTGAGTTAATGAAGGAAAACGCATTAAAGCAATACACGAAACGAGCAAAAAATGAATTTTTTCTTCACTACTTAAATGGTCAATATGCGTCAAAAGAAGAGGTCATTAACCGTGCAAAGGAATTTGGGCTCCATAACGATCGTCCGTATAAATGTGTGGCAGGAAGATTAGATCAAGAGGAATTAAATTTAGGCTTTAAAGACAACCATATTGAAAGTGAGAAAGTATTCGACTTCGTTGAAGAAGAATTATCGATCTTTCCATTTCAATCTCATTTATTTATAAAAGGAGAGATGTGCTTCATTTTATTAGAAGGGGAGGAAGGTGATACAACAGGTGAGTCGCTACAGTCAATTGAGTTTGCACTGGAAATGATACAAGATCGTGTCGCCCTTCATTTTAAACGATCCATTTCATTTGGCTACAGTCACCTGTGTCGCCAATTTTGGGACGTGCAAGAAGCTCATAAAGAAGCCCTAAATGCGCTTCATTCGGGTCGTTTATCTGGAAATCGTCAGTTTGTTCAAGGATATCAAGCAAAAGACTTAGCGAAGCTTATTCGCATGATACCGCAGGAGGATTTAGTCGAGTTTTGCGACTTTAATTTAAAAAAATTAACGGAACCAGGTGTAACGGAAATGGCTCTCATTCAAACATTGGCTGTTTACCTTGAAACGCATTGTCAAATTTCTGAAACCGCAAAACGACTCTATGTTCATCGGAACACCATTATCTATCGTCTTGAGAAGATTGAAGAATTGTTAGGAAAAAGTTTAAAAGATCCAGATACAACCTTGCATCTACGGTTGGCACTTCGTATTCAGCATACACTCGAAACATCATAAGGCATGTGCGCTGAATCGGTAAGGGGAAACGTTGTGGCCAAATCCATGACGTTTCTTTCTGTATCAACCAAGACAGTTGTAAGAAAATCTAACAAATGAGCGTGTAATTTTTTGCAACCTCTTCTCTATTTTTTTTAATAAATTGTACAGGGTATCTAATTTGAGAATTTGTTTTTAGCTAATATAACCAATGACCTTTCTTTAGTGCGTCAGTATGATGGTGAAATAAAACTGAAGCGAGTAAAGTGAGGGGATAACTAGATGGAACTACCGAAAAGTCAGGATATACATAAGCCAAGTCCATTAGAAAAGAAAAAAGATCGAATGCCTCATATCTACGTCTTGTTGTTTATTATTAGTGGGTTAGCAGCATTGCTTACTTATCTTATTCCAGCTGGTTCATTTGAACGTGTTCCAGGACCAAATGGACGTGAATCCATTGATCCGAATTCATTTGTGACGGTAGATGCCTCTCCGGTTTCATTTATGGATTTTATGTTAGCGATTCCTGTCGGTATGGCTAGCGCAAGTGAGATTATTTTCTTTACCTTTATCATTGGTGGAATGTTTATGGTGCTGCGACGAACGGAGATTATTGAAATCGGTGTCGATCGATTAGCCAGAAAATTTCAACATAAAAGCATTGCAGTTATTCCGGTATTGTTAACGCTCTTTGCAGTTGTTGCAACGACCATTGGCACACCTGAATTGTCTCTTGTTTATATTCCAGTATTAATTCCGCTCTTCATTTCACTCGGCTATGATTCAATGACAGCTGCTGGAATAGCATTAATATCAACTGCGCTAGGATTTACAGCTGGTGTAATGAACCCAGGAACTGTTGGAATCTCCCAACAAATTTCTGGACTCGAAACTTACTCGGGTTTTGGATTACGAGTTGTTGTGTTACTCGTAATCGTACTTATTGGAAGTTTCTATATTATGAGATATGCAAAAAAAGTAAAGCAAAATCCATTGAAAAGCTATACACACGAAGAAGATGAAATAAAGCGAGTTAAATATAAAGATGCCTTAAAGCAACCAGCTAAACGCGCAACGAAGCGGCAATTGGTTGCGATTGCAACATTGCCGATTTTCTTTGGTATACTTGTATATGGTGTAACGCAACTCGGTTGGTTTATGCTTGAAATGTCTGGCTTATTTATTTTTATGGGCATTCTGGTAGGAATCATTTCAGGGTTGTCGCTTACAAAAGTATGTGAAGCTTTTACAGAAGGTTTCAGAGAAGTGCTGATGGGCGCCATTATTATTGGGATTGCTAGGTCGGTTGCAATTGTGCTAGAAGAAGGACAAATTATGGATACGATTGTATATGGTCTTGGCAATCTTGTTGGCCAATTACCGAGTACGTTAAGTGCAATCGGCATGATGACGGTTCAACTTTTTATCAATTTCTTTATACCGTCGGGAAGTGGACAGGCACTCGTTACGATGCCTATTATGGCGCCTCTTGCAGATATGCTTGGTGTTACACGCCAAACGGCGATCTTAGCATTCCAATTCGGAGATGGCTTTGCTCATATTTTGTTCCCGACATCTGGTTACTTTATGGCAGCTTTAGTCATTGCCGGTATCGGCTGGACAAAGTGGGTGAAATTCTTTAGCCCGCTATTCTTTATCTACATGGGTGTTGGGGTTGTCTTTTTAATTTATGCACAGTTGACAGGATGGACTGGTTAAACGTTGGAGGAAAAATAAGATGGTCGATATACGTATTTGTGGAGGTCGAGTTGTTTTAAACGACGGAATTTTAGAAACGGATATTGGAATTACAAATGGTGTAATTGAAACAATTGGCGCTGTCGATTCAGCAAAAAAAACAATAGAAGCAAAGGGGCAACTAGTTTTTCCTGGTGGAATTGATACACATGTTCACTTTTCAGAGCCAGGTCGAACAGAATGGGAAGGCTTTGAAACAGGAAGTCAAGCATTAGCAGCTGGTGGCATCACAACATATGTAGAGATGCCTCTTAATGCACTGCCAGCAACAACGAACGCTGAAAATTTACAGCTGAAATTGAATCGAGCCAAGTCAAAAAATGTAGTCGACTACAGCTTTTATGGTGGCTTAACGTCAGAAAATCTCGGTGATATCGAGGCATTAGCTGATCAAGAGGTAGTAGCATTCAAATGTTTTCTATCAACGTGTGGGTCTGATCAACCAGGTGACTTTTCAAATGTAGATGATGCGACCCTTAAAAAAGGTATGGAAATTTTAGCGCGAAAAGGAAAAATTCTTTGCTTGCATGCGGAAGACGCGTCGTTAACCGATCAACTTGAAATGGAATTGACTTCTCAAGGGAAAACGGATGCACAAGCATTTGTTGCCTCTAGACCAATCGAAGCGGAAGTACTTGCTGTAAAGAAAGCGATCGCTTGTTCAAGGGAGACAGGTTGTGCCATCCATTTTGTTCACATCTCATCGGCTGAAGCCATTGCGGAGATTCAACAAGCAAAAAGAGAAGGGCTTGATGTAACGGTTGAATCGTGCCCTCATTATTTCGTATTCTCTGCAGAAGAATTACCCAAATTAGGAACACTGGCTAAATGCCAGCCGCCGCTTAGAAAAGAAGAAGAGGTGACTAAATTATGGGGTTGCCTGTTGAGAGGAGAAATTGATTGGTTAACATCTGATCACTCACCATGCACAATCGATTTAAAAGAAGGGGACTTTTTTACTGCTTGGGGAGGAATTACTGGTTGTCAGAATACAATTGACATCATGTTTGATGAAGCGGTGAAAAAAAGGGGAATGTCAGCTTCAACTTTCGCTAAACTTATTGCTACGACACCAGCTAAGCGATTTAAACTTGAGCAAAAGGGTGAACTTACAGTTGGGAAAGACGCTGACTTTTTCTTTCTGGATGACACGATGTCTTACACACTTCAGCAAGGAGACTTGTACTACAAAAACCCTTATTCACCCTATGTTGGGCGAACCATTAATTGTCGAGTAACAAAATCGATTGTAAGAGGTCAAGTAGTCTATGATATAGAAAAAGGATGCAGTAAGGAAAATGGTGGAGCATTAGTGACAGTATCTAGATAAGAAAACGAAAATGAAAAAAGAGGATGGAGGCCAAAGACGGCATCATCCTCTTTAGTTACGACCATTTATTTTTATCAAATTTTAATAAAAGCTCTTGCGTAGAGGCTGCTCTGTTCAGTTTACTTGATAGAAAGGTAGGCAAATCTAGTGGAGCCACAAGTTGATGTTCTGCAAAACCAGTTACAACCATTTCTGTTCCTACCGAATGAAGATGATCATGGAGATCTAAAAGGGCTTCGAATGTTGCTTCATTAACGGTATTAATACAACTCACATCTACAGCAAGTGTTTTAATCGTATGGTCATGAATACTCCGTTTTGTTGCCTCTATTAGATTAGAGATTCGTCCTTTTGTTACTAAACCAACAATTGGCATAACGCCTATATCATGTAGTAGGGGAATGATGGGGCAAGGCAAATGATGATATTCTTTTATCGTTTCCAAATGAGCCAATTCAATTGTTTTGCGTTTTGTGATGTCTTTTTGAACACCGACAAAGTAGGTTTTATCGTCTTTATTGTTTTTAGCAGGGTCAATAGACAGTTCATTCCAGAAGGGTGTGCCATCTTTTTTATAGTTTAAAATTTCCGTTTTATAGCTTCCGAAGCGACTCATTGTACGCTTAATTTTAGCTACTTCATCTTTATTCGTATCTTCACCTTGCAAGAAACGACAATTTCTGCCCATTACTTCTTCTAGATGGTATTGTGTAATATCGGTAAAACCCTGGTTAATAAAAATGATTGGATTATCTTCTAAACTAGGATCCGTTATGGCAATCCCGATCCCCGTGTAATCAAGGCTATTTGAGAAAAAAGTCGCATCTAAATTAATCATAATCCCCTATAAATTCCTTTTCGTTTTAATCCTATGATACATAAAACGAACAGATTAATCAAACTTTCCCCTCGATCAATAGCTCATTTTGAGACATGATTCGTTTACCGACTCGTTATAAATAGGTTGTTTGAATTCTGGTCTTTTTACACATGTCCTTCCTACTACTTTAGAAAATAAGACCAACCAACATGGCGAGTAACGAAAATGGAACTGGGGATTACGAATACATGTAAAGCAGCTTACTAAACCGAGTTTCCTGTAAGACAGATTCGATTTCAATTAATGATGGTGATGTTTGCTTTCTTGAGCATCGTTCGGTTTATTGCCATTTTCAATAAACGCTTCTATCGTTTCATCTGAAACATCCCCAACAACAACCATTTGTTTTGGCATAACGTGCATATCACGAGCTGTAATATGCGACTGAACAAGATAAATGCCGTCTTCTAGAAACTCATGTTCAATGGTGTATGTTCCTGAATCTATGTATACACCATCTTGAAGTTTGCCTTCGTCTCGTTCTTGATCTTTCCAAATTTCAAACACAACGTCCTCTGCGTCATCGACAATCTCTTCTCCTTGTGTCAACGTGACGCTCAGGTTAGTCCTTACATGGGTATCGATTTCAAGCGGACTATCAATCTTTGCTCGAACAACCTCTAAAGAGGGTGTCTCTAGTGAGGAGTCGCTACACCCCGTTAGTCCAACAAATATAGACGTGATGAAACTGATTCGTACGAATAAATAGGCTCTCATTCCAATCCTACTTTCATTTTTAATTAGGGTAGCTAAGCTGAGTATCGTGTTCTATTACTGTGTTTCTTTTTCTGAACAATTGGCCGTATGATAAAGTCAAACAAAAGCAATACGATTAAGGAGAACCCAACAAGCGGCATCAAAACCCCAAAGCCGAACATGATGCTAAAGACAATCCATGTGGTTTTCTTATCTTTTGATCGTTTAGGTGCGCCGACTGAACCTTTTGGAGCTCGTTTTCGCCAGATAACATAAGAAGTTCCGATTATGCCCATTAAGCCCATGCAAGTTAATAAACCTAGGAATTGATTGAACCAGCCAAACAACCTTCCTTCGTGAAGAGCGATCCCGGACTCTACTAATTTAGCACCAAAGGAAAAGTCATCATACCGGACATCCGTTAATAGAACACCGCTATATTGATCCATATGGAGGGTAGCTAAATCTTTCGGTTGATTCATATGCGAAGCTGTATAAACGCCTAATTCTCCTTGAGGCATTGAGACTGTATATGGTTTTTGTATTTCTTTTCCTTCAAAAAGATCAATGGCTTCATCAATTGATAAAGGAAGATAGTGATGTTGATGTGAAGAAGGGACAGGTAGTGCTTGATTCGCCCAAGGTACTTCGTCAACGATGTCTTCAGTTAGCGTTATCGATTTCGGTTTATCACTAAAACTATAGGCGTACTCAGGGGCTGTTGCCATACTCTGTATAGTCGGACCTAAAACACCTGTCCACGGTAAGCCTGTTGCAATTAAAATGAACACAGATCCAGATAACCAAAATGCAGGTACAGCATGCAGATCTCTCCAAAACACTCTGCCTTTTTTGTTAAGTCGTGGTAGAAATGTTCCCCAAATTGCTTTTTTACTTCGAGGCCACCAAATATACAATCCAGTTATAAGCAAAATAATCCCCCAACATGCCGCAAGCTCAACCATTCGATTTCCAATAGTTCCAGCTATCCAAAGCTCACTATGTAGGCGCTTAACTATTTCTGTTACTTTTTCTTCATTGTTGACTATGCCAGTAATGTCTCCGCTGTAAGGGTTAACAAAGATGGAAGAGCCTACACCGTTGTTATCAACAAGAAATTCAGTTGCTTCTGTTTGGTCGCTAATCTTTACAGAGCTAATCGTTGCGTCTGGGTAAGACATGTGAAGGGATTCAGCTTGTGCCGAGTAAGGCAGGTAATCTGTCTCTTTTTCCTCAATGGTTGTGTATTCACTGTAAAGAAATCCTTCAATTTGCGGTTTAAATAAATATATCCCACCACTAAAAGCTAAAATAAATAGAAACGGAGCAACTATAACCCCTGCATAAAAATGCCACCGCCAAATCATTTGATAAAAAGAAGAGCTTTGCTGTTTCTTTTTCACAATCGTTTCCCCTTTAATTGATATCTGATACAGCAGGGTAGATAGGAATTTCTGCTGTCAACGTTACAATACAGAAAAAATGTGTGAGAAAGATGAAGTTTAAAAAATTGTATGAAGTGGTAGTTTGTTTTCATAAGCAAATCGGTTGCAAAAAAGCGAAAAGATCATTATTCTATTTAGAGTGATCGTTCTATCATAAAAGAGGTGAAGTGATGAGTAAAAAGCGAGAACAGTTACTTGCTCAATCTGAACGTTTATTTGATCAGCATGGATTTCATGCTGTTGGTCTCAAGCAAGTCATTAAAGAAGCAGAAATATCATTAATGACCATGTACAATCATTTCGAGTCTAAGGAGGCACTTATACTTGAAATCTTAAAAAAAAGAGAAGCGAGATATTTACAAAAGCTAAACCAGTTTACTGAAAAGAAGAATGGAAAGACGTTTATGCTTGCGCTAGCAGAAGCGCATTTAAATTGGATTCGTGAAAATGGATCGAATGGCTGTATGTTTTTGCGAGCGAAAGAAGAATATTCATTAGCAAAAACCGAACAATCAGCCATTGTCCTATTTGCAGATCAGCACAAACATCGGTTAACAGCATTTATTAGCAATAAAGGATTCACAAAAGAAGAGGCGATACGTGTCATGATTATACTGGAGGGTGCAACGGCAATGGCTGAAGTATTTGACGTTGAAGAAGTTGCCACTGGAGTGACACGTACAATGAAAGCGTTGTGTACAGATTAAGTAGCAACGTCTTTTCATGCACAAAAATAGAATGATCGTTATATCTAATGAGAGAGGTGGAAGTATGTTGAAAGTAGTCTTGCCTGGCATAGCCATGATTGCTGTCACGTACGCAATGGCGCGGTTAAGTTTCGGTTTATTTCTTCCTGATCTAACAGCTGATCTACAATTAAACGAAACCGATGGAGGTCTTATCGGTTCTTTAGGTTACGTAGCGTACACGCTTGCGCTTTTCTTATCTGCCTTTTTAATAACTGAAGTCGGATCAAAGCGTGTCAACGTTATCGCAGGAACAACGGCTGTTGTTGGATTAGTTGCTATTGCGACTGCACATTCCTTTTTGCACTTAAGCTTTGGCGTTTTCATTGCTGGCTTAGGAAGTGGACTCGCTTCACCTGCTCTAAGTCAGCAGGCAAAGCTACTTCTTCCTAAAAAGCAAGTTGATCAGGGGAATACGTGGATCAATAGTGGAACAAGCTTTGGCTTAATCTTAACGGGACCAGTGGTATTATTATTTACTGAACAATGGAGGCTCTCTTTCTGGCTGTTTGCTTGTATTGCCACAGCTGTGTTGATTTGGAACGTTCTCTCTTTTCCTGCTACGGGTCCTACTAACAGAGGTAAAATGTACACAAAGAGACAATGGTTTCGTATGATAAGTCAAGCACGGTATTTACTCATCGCCTCATTCGGATTGGGTATGAGTTCGTCTGTTTATTGGACATTTGGAAGAAGCTTTCTTACAGCTGAATATGGGGCTACCGCAACTGAAAGTCTTGTGTTTTGGGTAATCATTGGCATGGCAGGTATTGTAGGTGGACTAGCAGGAGGGCTCATACAAACGATTGGTTTATCTTGGTCGTATCGACTTATTCTTGTCGTTTTACTTAGTTCAATGATGATGTTAAATCTGCCTCACAGCCTTGTTGTTTTTTCATCAGCTGCTTTGTTTGGTGGGGCTTATATTTTTTTAACAGGGTTGTTTATAGTTTGGGCAACACGTATATATGAAACGATGCCATCAATCGGTGTAAGTCTTTCGTTTCTAGCATTAGGAGTAGGACAATCTCTCGGCTCTTTAGTAGCAGGGAAAATGATTGAGTCCATGTCTTATTCCGTAACCTTTACACTGTTTTCATTAATAGGATTAATAGGTCTTATTGTACCAATATCGGAAAGAAACAGGGAGCATTTGGGCTAAAATGCTTCTTGTTTCTGCATGTAGAAATCTATTATGAAACCAACGCATTGTCACACTAATGAAAGCGTGTTACACTTTCAGTGGAAAACGCATACATGATGAGTAATCACATATGTGATGGAGGGTGTTATGTCAGTAAAGTCAGCGGTTCGTGTTTTACGAATTTTTGAACTCTTGAGTACACATAAAGAAGGCTTAACAATAAAACAAATTAGTACGTTGTTGCATTTTCCTCAGAGTAGCACGTCAGCGCTTATGCAAACCCTTGTTCATGAGAACTATGTAACGATTCAGCAACGTCAGCTGTATATACTTGGACCTAAACTAATCCCAATTGGTCAGGCTGCGCTCGAATCTATTGATCTGTTATCTTTAGCCACACCTTCACTAAAGCAGTTACAAAGAGCAGTACGAGAAACCGTTTTTATGGCAACGCTTGTTAATGGTGAGTTAATCTATATTGCAAAAATGGATAGCGACCGATCCATTCGTACATCAGCTTATTTAGGGGCGAAAAACCCTCTTTACTGTACTGGCTTAGGCAAAGTCTATTTAGCGTTTATGGAAGATACTGAACGGGATGACTATTTTGAAAACATTATTTTGGAACCGATTACAGAATGTACTATGACGAGTAAAAGCGATCTTCGTGCACGTTTAACGATGTATCGAAGTCAAGGCTACGCAATTGATAATGAAGAACATGAAGAAGGATTGGTTTGTTTTGCTGCACCTATTTTTGGAAGTGTAGGCTCCATAGAAGCAGCCGTTAGTGTAGCAGGACCTAAAGAGAGAATGATAAAACACAAACATTCTATTATAAGGCATTTAAGAGAAACGACGACACTCATTTCTAGCAACCTTGGCTATAAATAGGTTTCGTCTACTAAGCGGTAAAAAAATTAGGAGGAAGTCGAATGCATACGCAAGCGAAAATTCATGAAGAAAAGCTTATTGCCATCATTCGAGACGCGCAACCAGAAGATTTACTAAACATTAGTGAAGCGTTACTAAAAGGGGGTATTTCTTTAATTGAAGTGACACTAAATTCTCCACAAGCTCTACATGGTATAGCTCGTTTAAAAAAAGCATTTGGAACGGAAATCATCATAGGTGCTGGCACCGTGCTTGATCCTGAGTCAGCAAAAGCCGCTATTGATTCCGGGGCTGATTTCCTATTGTCCCCAACGGTTAATGAAGAAACGATCAAATTAACAAAGCGTTACGGAAAAGTAAGTATTCCTGGCGCTTTTACACCGACGGAAATTCTTTCAGCTTATGAATGTGGTGCTGATTTTATTAAAGTATTTCCAGCTCGAATGGGGCCTGAGTATATAAAGGATATAAAAGGACCGTTGCCTCACATTCCGCTTGTTCCTACTGGAGGAGTAAATGAGAGGAACGTTCAAGCTTTTCTTAGCGCAGGCGGTGTGGCATGTGGGATTGGAAGCTCATTAGTAAACACATCGGAAGCCATAACAAAACAATCTTTGGAAGAACTAACGCGGAAAGCGGAACACTTCGTTTCGCTTACAGTAAACAGTTAGAGGAGGGCACCACCGTGAAATTAACAAACTATGAGCTATTCCAAGTTCCGCCAAGATGGCTTTTCTTAAAACTTGAAACAGATGAAGGAGTCGTTGGCTGGGGTGAACCTGTTATTGAAGGACGAGCAGCTACGGTTAAAGCAGCTGTTATGGAATTGATGGACTATTTAATTGGTAAGGATCCTTTGCAGATTGAGGATCATTGGAATGTTCTCTATCGTGGTGGCTTTTACAGAGGTGGACCCATCTTAATGAGTGCACTTTCTGGAATTGATCAAGCGCTGTGGGACATTAAAGGAAAGCATTTAGGTGTGCCTGTACATCAATTGTTAGGAGGCAAAGTCAGAGAATCGATCAAAGTGTATTCTTGGATCGGTGGAGACCGACCATCCGATGTCGGAGCAGCTGCAAGGGCTGTAGTGGATCAAGGGTTCAAAGCTATAAAGATGAATGCAACGGATGAAATGCAGTATGTAGACTCCTATGAAAAAATTGATCGAGTGCTAGAAAATGTAGCTGCTATACGTGATGCTGTCGGGCCTTACATTGGAATTGGCATTGATTTTCACGGAAGAGTTCATAAGCCAATGGCTAAAATTCTTGCAAAAGAATTAGAGGTTTTTAGACCGATGTTTATTGAAGAACCTGTGTTGCCAGAAAATAATGAAGCGTTACGGGATATTGCCAATCATACGGTGATCCCAATTGCTACAGGTGAACGAATGTATTCAAAATGGGATTTTAAAGATGTATTAAAGGATGGATATGTGGATATCATCCAGCCAGATTTATCCCATGCTGGTGGTATTACGGAAAACAAAAAAATCCTTTCAATGGCTGAAGCTTTTGATGTTGCTGCTGCTCCTCATTGTCCGTTAGGTCCAATTGCATTAGCGTCGTGTCTCCAAGTAGATGCCACCTGTCATAATGCATTTATTCAAGAACAAAGCCTTGGTATTCATTACAATCAAGGTTCCGACTTACTCGACTATGTAGTGGATGCGCATGTCTTTGCTTACGAAGATGGATACGTTAAGATCCCTAATCAACCTGGACTAGGGATAGATATTAATGAAGCACATGTAAGAAAAATGGCGGAGATAGGCCATAATTGGAAGAACCCTATTTGGAGACACAACGACCAAAGCGTAGCCGAATGGTAATAGAGAGAAAGAAGGAGAGGAATTTCATATGTCTTCTTTAGGGTTAATACTCGTAACAATTGTTGGAATAGCCGTTTTACTTTATTTAATTATGCATTCTAAAATGCAAGCATTCCTAGCCCTACTCATTGCTAGTATCTTTATTGGTATATTTACTGGAATGGATCCAATCTTTTTAATTGAAACGATGGAAGTAGGGATGGGTGGAACCCTGGGATTTATTGCGATTGTTGTCGGGCTGGGCGCCATGTTTGGCGAATTGCTCCGTACATCTGGTGGAGCTGAACGTTTAGCATTTACTCTAGTGGATCGATTTGGTGAAAACCGTGCACAGTGGGCATTAGCATTAACAGGCTTTATAGTCGCTATTCCTGTTTTTTTAGATGTTGCGCTTGTAATCCTCATTCCGATTGTCTATAGTTTGGCTATGCGTACAGGGAAATCACTTCTTTACTATGCCATTCCTTTATTAGCAGGGCTTGCGGTTGCGCATAGTTTTATCCCACCAACACCTGGACCAATAGCTGTAGCTACTGTACTTGGAGTAGATTTAGGCTGGATGATGTTGTTTGGTATCATTGCCGGAGTACCAGCGATGATTATTGCTGGACCTGTATTTGGTCGGTACATAGGAAATAAAGTACACGTAGGGGTTCCTGCACATATTGTCGAAGCTGCTAAGGAAGAAGGGGAAAGGAAGCAACTCCCGAGCTTTGGCCTCATTTGTTTTATTATCTTATTGCCGCTTGCGATGATTTTATTAAATACTGTTGGGGGTGTGATACTGAGAGAAGGATCCACTACCCATCAACTGCTTACGTTTATTGGGCATCCGTTTATTGCTTTAATTGTTGCAACACTGATTGCTATGTATTTTCTTGGGAAACGTCGTGGTTTATCAAAACATCAAATACAAACGATGACAACAAAAGCACTTGAGCCTGCAGGGATCGTCATTTTAATTACAGGTGCAGGAGGGGTTTTTAAGGAAGTTTTAATCGAAAGCGGTGTAGGAGATGCGATGGGAGAATTAATGGCTTCATCGGGGTTTCCGCTTGTTTTACTAGCCTTTTTAATTGCAACATTTGTTCGTGTAGCGCAAGGGTCTGCCACAGTCGCCATGATTACGGCAGCTGGACTCATCTCACCAATCATTGACATGGTTGATTTATCTCAGCCTTCACTTGCGCTAATTGCAATTGCCATTGCATGTGGAGCGACAGTGCTATCACACGTAAATGACTCTGGTTTTTGGCTTGTAAACCGCTTTTTAGAAATGTCAGAAAAGGATACATTGAAATCTTGGACAGTTATGGAAACGATTATTGGAGTTGTTGGGTTTCTAGTTGTATTTGGATTAAGTTTCTTTTTTTCATAGTACAAAAGAAAAGGGAGCAATCCCTTTTTCTGTTGGGCAAAAAGAAACAACACGCTGCTGCGCGTTGTTTCTAGTCGTGCTTTATTTAACCGTTTTATGAAAGGTTGTGCGCATTAAACAGAGGAGAATAGCGGTTGAAAAGACAATGTTTACGTAAAAGATAACACGTATATCAAAGAATTCCGCCCACAGGCCGCTAAGAATGACTCCGAGAGGCATTGTTAATTGAACAATTGTTGCGACTGAACCAGAAACCCGACCAAGCATGTCATTAGGCGTTAATTCTTGTCTGACAGCGTGATAAATCGTATTGGAAATAGCTGTTGAAAATGAATACAGGGCCATTCCAATTGCAATCATCCACCATGAGGTGGCAAAAGCCAACATGACGAAAAAAAGAATATCGAATATGTTGGTGTATGTATAAATTTTTCCACGTGGAAAGCGATCGACTAGTCTTTTAACTGCAAACAAACCGAGCAATCCGCCAATCCCGCCAATACTAAGGTACGCACCGATCTGCTGTGGCGTTGCTTGTAAATAATCAACAGCAAAAAATAACAAAATACCAATAGTTAAGCTAAAACCGAAATTTTGAAAAAATATCACGTATGTTGTTACACGTAGTAAAGGGTTATGAAAAATCTCATGAAATCCTTCTTTTGTTTCTTTCCATATCGAACGTTGTTCTTGCTTTTTTACGGTTTTTATTTCTAAAGACGGTAAAAATAAAACGCAACTTAACGTGACCGTTACAAAAAGCAATTGGATTGACATAGCTCCAGCGTAGCTAAGGGTCGCTACAGATGCTCCAGCGACTAACGGACCAAAAAGACGAACACTGTCTTTGAAAATTCCGAGTTTTGCATTTGCTTCTGTTAACTGATCTTTCGCTACTATTTGCGGTAACGCAGCGTGACCAGCATTTGTATTTAATAGACCGGACGTGAAATACAGAAAGCCAAAGAAGTAAAGCGCCCATAGCTGAATGTTTCCCATAAATAAAAATAAGGTCAATGTTGCAATGGTTATCCATTGAAGTACAGCAGCACTGATAAGAGCGGTTTTTCGATTGATTCGATCGACGAGCACACCAGCAACAACCCCAAGTGTACCACCAACTAAAAATTCGAGTAATCGCATGGTGCTGATGAGAAGAGGGCTTTGTGTCATACTGTAGAGCAGTATTGGGATAACAAGGCTATACATAAATAAGCCGAGACTACTTGACGTGGTGCTCCCGATTAATAATAAAAAAGGGCGATTCTTCCAGAGGGAACGGGAAGGGACGACGTCAATTTTTTGTTCAGGGTTTTCCAATGTGAATGCCTCCTAGACGATAGTAATAAGAATAGTTGAAATAAAATGATTTGTTTTGTTCCTCTTTCTCTTTAAAATAACCGTTTATGAAAGATACAACTGCTTAACCAACCAATTGAAAAATCAAGATTCTTCCATAATACCTGAAATAGCTTCTTATTTCAGTAGTTTCATATTGGGAAATATGAATGAATGAATAATTTCCCTTTTGTCGAATAAAGTTTTAAATGCTGCATCTTGTCAATTTTTTTTACCCAATTATGACAACGTTTCTAAAGAATCTGTCGCAATGAAACGCAATCTAACAGCGTTAACGAAAAAATGTCGGTAAATGATAAAAAGATAAATATTTTAATTTTTCTAATTAATTTGTCAGTTGGTGTTGGGAAATATGTCAGAACTATATAAGTTCCTGTCGAAGTCACTTATAATGAGAGCAATTACATGAATCTGGAGAAGAGGGATGTAACATGATTATTGCTTTATCATCTAGTATTGTCGGTAGCAAAATAGTGGAATGGCATAGTTGTTTAATAGCAAAAGATATGGTTCGTGCACAACTAACCAAGGAAGAATCAAAAAGCCTTATCATGCAAATGGAACCAAACGAAAAAATTATTGCGTACTATCAACTAGTCAGTTTTAAACATGATTTGTTGTCTACGTATGAAAAAGGTGAATTGCTAGAATCCACATTGCTCACTCCAATTGAAACAGAAAGAGACGACTACCTTCATTTTATGTATTATTTCGTATCCGGGCAGAACGAATTTCTAAACGAACGTTACAAATCTGCGATACAAATGTATAAAATTGCAGAACGGCTTATTGAAAAAGTAAATGTACCTGCTGAAAAGGCTGACTTTTATCAAGAATTAGGTATGAGCTATTATCGTATTGATCAATATACGTTCGCAGCTTCTTATATGGAGCAAGCACTAGAGTTTTTTGAGCATAACAATATGTATGTCGTGAATGAGATTCGCTGTAAACTCGTTTTAGCAGCGATTGCCACTGAGCTTGGTAAACAAACATTGGCTGAACGCATTTACAATGAAATCATACTCATATCGAAACCATTTCCATATTATCACTCCTTGGTTCTACATAATGTAAGTCAAAATCGTTTAACGCAGCGAAGAGTCGAAGAAGCGATTGATTTATTAGAGGAAGCATTATCAATAAAAGAGTTCTCTCAATCCATTACGGGTTTAAAAGCTAAATACAATTTACTCAATGCACGATTGAGAAATAAAACGTATAAAGGAGGGCTGGACGAGTTAGAATTCAGTGCGAAAGCACAAAAATTAATGGAGATTAAAGCGAAGTGTAAAGTGAGCAGAGGGCTATATTTAGATAACGATTTTTCGGAAGTTCTAATAGGGGTAGAGATGTTAAAAGCTAACGAAAAATACTTCGAATGTTCAGAAATATATGATGAAATATCGCAATACTTTGAATCAAAAGGGGAATTGGCAACAGCGCTTAAGTATGCACGGTTAGTGCATACAATGAGCAAAAAACAATCAAATGTTGGGGAGGATTTAATATGAAGAAAATGTCTTTCAAAATGATGGCAGTGATCATCCTTGCATCGACATCGTTATCAGGGGGATTCACAAGTGCAGCTAGTGGAACTGTGGATCAGCAGGGCAGACACGATTTTCACCAAATAGCAGGAAAGCATGACTTCCACCAGCAAGGAAAACACGATTTTCACCAAATAGCAGGGAAGCATGACTTCCACCAGCAGGGGAAACATGATTTTCACTAAGTAGTAGAAAGTACTTAAAAACTTATCATAAACCATTACAAGAAATAGACCTTCATAAAACGGTCTATTTTTTGTAGGTTCAATTCTATTTAGGTTATCCTATATTAGTTAGCTAGTTAAGATCTAGTTAAATGAAACATCTCTTTATGTTTACCTATTCTGAGGCTAGGTGTACCACTGCAAGGAGAAAAAAGCCACAGTATTGATACAAAGAGTGAGCCCTTTTGATAAGTTTCCAGAAAATAATATATGATCGTCTGTTTAACTTGCTTTTTAAAAACTTTTCTTATAAGATGAGGAATGAATATTCATTCCGAAGAGGTGTTGAATTTTGGGCGACAAACAAGAAGATATAAAACAGGCAGCTATCACGTTGTTTGCTAGAAGAGGTTTTGATGGCACAACTGTACCGCTAGTAGCTGAAGAAGCGTCTGTAGGTGCGGGAACTATTTATCGTTACTTTGAAAATAAAGAAGTATTGTTAAATGTTATTATGCAAGATGAAATGTTCAGACTTGAGGAATCATTAAAAGCGAAATTCCCTTTTGAGAAAACAACAAGGGAGCAGTTTAGCCACCTTTTTATCACATTAATTCGTTACTCTCAGGAGAATTTTGATGCCCTTATGCTTATTAATTCGCATACAACAAGCAGGCATATAACTGATAAGACAAAATGTGACTACACGTCTCTACTGACTTTTGTTTCAACCATTGTCGAAGCTGGCCGAGAGCAAGAGATGATTGATCGTGACTTGCCAATTGAAGCAATTGTGGCCATTACGTTCGGTGCCGTCGTCGAGCTTGCGAAATGTTTTAATGGTGGTGAACTATTGCTAACAGACGCATTATTAAAAACGTTAGATGAAAAACTATGGCGAGCGATTAGCCGTTGATTCGGTTGACGCTTGACCTTTCTATAAAAAAAAGGAATGAATATTCATTCCGTATTATAAGAATAGTAAATGATGGAGGTTTCATAGATGAACATGTTTCGTACAAATAGATGGACTGCGTTAATAGTGTGGGTTCTAATCTCTGTACTGGCTTTCTTTTCTTTGCCTGATTTAGGTCAACTTGTTCGGGATAAGGGTGAAATCACGCTGCCTGATCATGTACAAAGTATTGTGGCAAGCAATCTAGAGTCGGAAATGAATGGGAATCAAGGAAGCACGTACGATCTCATTCTAGTGTTTGACGAAGAAAGTGAAGTAGCGCTTTCAGATGATCAAGTCGCTGAAATAAAATCAATTATTCAATCATTAAAAAATGAAAAAGAAGATTTAGGAATTACATCTATCGTCAATCCCTTTGAGAATCCTGAGGTAAAGGAGCAACTTGTTTCAGAGGATGAATCTGCGGCTCTTGTACAAATGTCTGTTCGTCAGTCATTTGGGACAATTGATGAAGTAAGAGAAGTGATAAAACCGTTCGTCGAAACAGACAAAGTTGATGTATACGTAACCGGTTCAGATCTTATTGCTGAAGACTTCACAAAAACAACAGAAGACGGCATTAAGAAAACCGAAATAGTAGCTGTTGTGTTTATTATTCTTGTTCTTATTGTTGTGTTTCGGTCTCCTATTGTACCTGTTGTATCGCTTATTACGGTAGGTGTCTCGTATCTAGTCTCAATGGCGATTATTGCGGGGCTTGTACAACATGTTGATTTTCCATTTTCTAATTTTACTCAAGTGTTTTTAATTGTCATTCTGTTTGGTGTAGGAACAGACTACAATATTTTGTTGTATACAAACTTTAAAGAGGAGCTAAGTAGAGAAGAGAATGTCGCTGTAGCGATAAAGAATACGATACGCTCATCTGGAAAAACCGTTTTATATAGCGGAATTGCTGTTTTAATTGGATTTGCGACGCTAGGGCTTGCCGATTTTTCTTTCTATCAATCTACATCTGCTGTTGCAATTGGTGTAGCCATTCTCATTCTCGTATTGATTACATTAAATCCATTTTTTATGCACCTACTGGGCAAAAGGATGTTTTGGCCGAGCAAGCGCTTTGTTGGGCATGGCGACAGTCGCTTATGGGCATTTTTAGCAAGTCATTCTGTCCTCAGACCTGTTGTTAGTTTACTGCTTGTAGCTGTTTTTATTGTCCCGGTATTGATGCTATCAAAAGGGGACGTCCATTATAACGATCTATTAGAAGTTGATAATGGCTATTCATCTAAGCAAGGCATCCAACTTATACAGGATAAGTTCCCAAGTGGATTTTCATCGCCAGCAAGTCTCGTCATTCAATTAGACGAACCATTAGATACACAATCCATGTTAACGGAAATGGATCAATTAACAGATGCAGTTGGAAAAGTGGATGGTGTTGCTGAAGTCATGTCTCCTACCCGGCCAACGGGAGAAAAGATACAAGAGCTGTATATCGATGACCAAACGAATACAGTTGGGACGGGTGTTGACGAAGCGAATGGTGGCGCGAAGGAGATTCGTTCCGGCTTGTCCGAAGCGGAGCAACAGCTCTCTGAATCAAATGACAGTGACTTTGACCACATTCAGTTATTGATTGACGGTACTGCTGAAGCGTATCAAGGCAGTGTTGCTTTACAAGACGCGGTCTCTCAAATAGCTTCTGGCGTTTCAGAAGGGGCTAATGGAGCGGCGGAAATTGAATCGGGTTTAACCTCATTATCTACTAATTTGACAACGGTATCAGCTGCAACCACTGAGCTTTATTCTGTCTATAGTCAAATTGAAGCTGGCTTGCGTACATTTAGTGAAACATTTACGAGTGCGGTTGCGTTGTTCGAGCAAGGCATTCATAATATGACAACCGTACAAACAGCATTAGAGGTGTTTTTAAGTGAGAATCCCGCTATTGCGTCCGATCCTGCTGTAGTGGAAGCCCTTCAGAACGTTAGCGGAGAGGCAGAGCAAATGAATCAGCTCTCGGCACAGCTAACGGAAGCGACCCAAGAACTGGAACAAGCGTTAACAGCATTTAGTGAAGCCAATCAATCTCTCAATCAAGTAAATCAAAGTATGATTGAAATGAATGCAGGAGCTAACCAATTAGCAGAGGGTTCTAGACAATTGCAAGGTGCGCTTAGAGACGGTGCAGAGGGAGCGCAAACAGTTGAATCAGAGGCAGGTAAGTTGGGGGCAGGACTAACGCAAATTCAAACCGGCCAAGAGCAGTTGCAAGCAGGCTTACAAGATTTACAAGGTCAAATGAACGTTTTACAAGAAGGATTACTTGCTAGTACAGAAGGACTTGATGAACTCTCGGCAGGTCTCGAAAACGCAGAACAATATCTAGGGGAGGTTAGTCATTCCACATCGGCACAACGCTTTTTTATACCTGAAGATATCCTCGAAAGTGACGAATTTCAAGAGGGATTATCCATGTATCTTTCGGATGATAAACAAATCGCACGATTTACGATTATATTAGACGCTGATCCGTTTTCAGCGGAAGCAATGGATGTCGTTCGAGAGATTCAAGAGGCTGGGGAAGCTTCAGTTAAAGGTACAGCGCTAGAAGATGCGAATATAGCTGTAGGAGGCCAGTCTGCCGTCAATGCAGATCTACGCGACGTTGCGAATGGTGATTTCTTATTCACCGCAACCATTATGTTAGGAGCTATTGCCCTATTCCTTATGGTTATTACGCGATCCATCCATTTGCCTTTGTTTATTGTCGGCATTTTAGCTGTTGCGTATTACACTTCGCTTTCCATCACGGAAATGGTGAGTGGCTCATTATTTGGTGTTGAAGAGCTAAGCTGGAATGTTCCCTTCTTTGGGTTTATTCTCTTAGTGGCTATTGGGGTAGATTATAGTATCTTCTTACTAATGAAATACCGCGAAACCGAAGGCGATGCACTATCTGCGATAAAGCTTGCTTCACGTCATATTGGTGGAGTCATCATCTCAGCAGCGATCATCCTTGGTGGAACGTTTGCCGCTCTTTATCCATCTGGTGTTCTCACGCTAATGCAAGTAGCGACTCTCGTGATTGTCGGTTTATTTCTTTTAAGTATTCTATTTTTACCTGTAGTGTTGCCAGCATTAATGAGCGTAACGAACAAGTTAGGTCGTTGGGCAAAACCAAATAAACAAGAAGAGTAAAGTGGTTGAGGCAGCACAGGTGATGTGCTGCCTTGCTTTTAAAAGAGCTATTTTATTCGCACAAATGCCCATAGCCTACATAGAATGAAGAACACTATTAGATGAACAACCTACCATATGATCAAACGATTGCCGCCAATACATGATCGGGTGCATGTTTACGCTTGGTGGTTCAGAAATTTTAGTATTTAATACAAGTCTAATTGGTAAGACTTTCTGTATTGCAGATATTTTAAATAGAGTTAAGGGTAAATCCAACCTTATGATAATTGAAAGTAGGTCATTGCTTAAACTGGAACAACAAGGAATGGAGTTTTGTAATAGTGGGTTAGTTCAAACATTTCTACCTGAAAAAGCTGTTAAGTTAACAAATTATGTCTATGAACATATGAAAAAAAATCGTAGTGTAATGGGCACTAGTGTTAATTTTTATGAATTGTGTCTAATAGATAATGTACTTTTTATAGGCGATAATAATTATGCAAACGATGTTTTGAATAATAACAAGTATTTTCACAGCAAATTATTACATACAAATGGTATATTTATCGATAGGATAATCTATCCTTATAAAGATAATGACCCAGATTACCATAGAACACCTTATATATATATTAAGTTAACAAAAGATAAAAAAGAAAGCTATGAATTACTTTATAATTTAATTGATAAAATTTTTAAGGATTTTGAATTAAGTGGTGTTTTTCGAAATAGTTTTGGTTTTAGGAATATTTCTATGGAATATTTTATGAATTTAAAAGACAAATCTTTAGTATTTAAAATTGCTCCTGGAAAATTAAACGGAGTTAAATATTTTCTTTCGTTAGTTATTTTTAATTATTTACTTAAGTTTCCAAACAATAAAGAAAAAAGATTGGAGTATATTGAATTTGCTGCAAATTGCGAAGGTGAGTTGGATGAACTTTAAAGCTAAAAAGGCAATTATATAATTTTAAAAAAATAAAGATTAAAGTGGTGTTTGTCGTGGTGAGAAATAAGAATTTTCTAGCATTATTATTTACAAGAATTTTTTCTAATATGGGAGATAGTATCTTTTATATCTTGTCAATGTGGTTTATATTCGATGTCACGGGTTCAAGTTTATATGTAGGTATTGCCGGAGCGTTATTTACGATACCACCAATTTTAAGCTTTTTCTTAGGTCCAATCATAGACAACAATAATCCAAAAAAATTATATATTTTATTTAGCACGGTACAAGTTATTTTATTACTCATATTTGTATGGATTGTGAGTGCAGAGAACTTTTACTTAGCATTTTTCTTTGTCATTCTTTTTTTAATTGCTACTTTATCTGAAAGCACCTATCCACTTGAACATGTACTTATCCCACAGGTTGTACAGAAAAAAGATCTCGTAAAAGCAAATTCTGTTATGTCCATAGCTTATCAAGGGTTGGATTTTTTATTTAATGGACTTGCGGGAATATTAATCGCGTTTCTTACAGTTACATATTTATACGGATTAAATGCCGTATTGTTCCTGCTGCCTATTTTTACGATTTTAATGATTAAAATCCATTATCCAGTAAAAAAAAGAAGCGCTGTTAGAGAGGGGTTTGTGCAGTACAAACAAGATGTTAAAAGCGGGTTAGCTTTTGTGATGCACCCTTTAATCTTGAGATTACTATTACCACTTGTAGCTGTTAACTTCTTATTTGCAATTGTTTTAGTCACACTTCCAGAATTTGCAGATCACATAAATGGTGGACCAACAATGTATGGCATTATTCTAGCTGGACTTGGTGCAGGTTCAATTATTGGTGCACTTATAGCTGAGAACATACAACGAAAATGGCGCTTAGGCATCCTATTACCTGCAGGTTTTTTCTTTTCTGGTATCTCATGGTTTGTTATGGTTTTTATGGCTCAATTTAGTCTCGTTTTATTATTTGTTTTTTTAGTGTTGTCCTATATTTTTGTTGGTATTATCAATGTGTTGTTCACAACATTATTCCAGACCTTACCTGAAACAAATATGCTAGGGCGGGTAAACACAACGGTTGAAAGTGTCATAAGCATATCAATGCCATTAGGTTCTCTCCTTGGAGGCTATATTGCGACTCTATTACCAATTTCATATGTCATTGTTTTATTTGGAGTTGGTTTAGTGCTTTTAAGTATTTATTATTTATGTAGCTCTAAGGTTAGGAATTTGCCAAAAGTATTGGAGTTGAGATTAGAGGCCATTGAGAAAGTGTCAAAGTAATTACCATTATTTATACAGTATAACTATGAACGTGGAAAGTCTAGAAAAGAGCGCAACCATGTGCTTTTTTTAACGTTATGTAGTTTGCTTTTTCTTCTTTTTCCTAAGCAAGATCAAACAAGCAAGAAGAGTAAAGAAGCTTAAGCAAAATCGGCAGCACATCATCTGTGCTGCCTTGCTTTTTGTAAGAAACCAATTCATTGAGGGGTAGGAAGATCAGCTATCAGCGTGTGCAACAGCACTTATTTCAATTAATTGCTCTGGAAAAGCTAAATAGGTAACGCCAATGAGGCTACCAGCAGGGCGGTGATCATGTAAGTGTTCCTTTAACATCTGAATGACCGTTTCCGTGTGCGCTTGTGGGTTTGTTAAATATATTTCGATATAGGCGAGGTTGGAGGTTGTCACATCGAGTTCCTTAAGGACACGATCTAGATTTTCAAATGTTCGTTTCGTTTGCGCCTCGATCCCTTTTTCGCTTTCAAAGTTCCCTTCCTCATCGTACGCAAATTGGCCTGAAACGTAGATGGTGCCGTTCACACTATACCCTTGCGTAATTCCATGATCCCAAAGATTGTGATTGTAGGTCTTGACAATACTCATAATGAAATCTCTCCTTCAATTTAAGATAAAGTAAGTATAGTATTGATGTATACACAAGAATAGTACGCACTTTATTGATAGGTACTACCAGGGAGGAAAGTGTCAAAATATGAGTATGGCTGAGTACAATGAAAAAGGTTCAATCAAGGAGACATCTTTTGGGTATGCAATGTCAGTGATTGGTGGGAAGTGGAAACTGCTTATTCTTTATTTATTAGCAGAACAAGAGCCTGTTCGTTTTAATGAAATGAAAAGACAAATCGGACCAATTACGTATAAAATGCTGAGTTCACAACTTAAAGAATTAGAAGCGGATGGAATGATAAAGAGACAAGAATATCCTCAGGTTCCGCCGAAAGTCGAGTACAGTCTCACTTCTAAAGCAGAGGAGCTTTTACCTGTACTGGAACAGCTATGTGAGTGGGGAGATCAAAATAGAAACTAGAAGAATTTCGGGAAATTGGTTTACCATTTCTAGAGCGGGTAATCAGAAGAAATTTAATAGTAAAGTATGTGCGAATACGCTTATCGTGTGCAAAAGGGCTTTACAAAAAGCGCCTTTAGCAGTAAAAACCAACCTTTTCATAAAGGTTGGTTTTTACTATTCATAGAAGCAATCCATTCGGAAGCAGGAAAGATCTACTGCTCATCCCAAAGAAGGCATATGAATAAAAAAAGAGTTTAGAAGATGTAGATTGTTCTCTTGCTCATTATTCTTCATCTGTATTCGTTGGGTACTTACTACGACGATAAGACATGGTGCCTAACAATACGTAGATAATGGACATGCCAGTAAAAATAAATACCCCTGATTGTCCATTTAAACCAAATGTAGGAAGGATAAAATAACTAAAAAGAGCGATTAGTATAGAAATAACCGAAGAAATAAAATAAATGATGTGAGGTGGGCGTTGTTTCCTCTTCATCGTTTTCTCTCCTCTCCTTCCAATTGATTCATTCTTTTCTCTAATTGTTCCATTCGCTTGTTTTGCCTATTCAACTTTCCTTGAAAGGAAGCTGTATAACTGAACGTGCCGACTGCAATCGAGACTGCAAGAGCAACATAAATGTCCATCTACTTACCACCCTCTATTTGCTTTTTTTCCATCATGCCAGATAGGAAGTAGATAAAGGCAAGGGCAAAGCTTGAAAAAGTAAAAAGTAAAGGTTGATTATAGATAACCTTCATGATTCCAGAGACAAGGAAGATAGCCGAAGCGATAAAATAAATTTTTTTCATTTAAAACACCTCACGTTCTTTACGAATGGAAACTACAAAGGTTTCATAGCTATTTACTCGATCTTGCTTCGTTCTCGTTGAACAATCTCAGTAGGAGCACCTCTTTATAAAATGGCACTTGAGTAAATTATAAAAAATCAGATTTTTTATAATCGCTTGTTGACTTATCGGAATTATATGTTTTAATAATAAGAGAACTTTTTTACATAAAGATATGAAAAATTATGGGATTAAAAAGGGGGAGAAATAGTGAAAAAACGATGGACACTTTCTTTATCAGTAGCTGCTTTTACAGTGGTGCTTGGCGGCTGTAACACGGAGATGGGTAGTGACGAGCCAGCAAACAGTGATCGTGAAGAGGAAACAGCCAGCATTCAATTCGTGGAAGATACGCAAGTTGAAGCCAGTAATCCAGCTGCATCGCCAGCACTTGCAACAAATAGGGGAGAAACCATTGTCGTTGGCCTTCAAGAACCTGGGGGTGTATTTACACCATACTTTAATACAAGCGGATATGATGGAAATGTTCAAGCTGTCATGTTCCCACCGTTGGTTGATATTGATGAAAATGGCGAACCTTTCGGTCGATTAGCAGAGAATTGGAATGTTTCTGACGATGAGTTGACCTTCAGTTATACGCTACGAGAAGGCTTAACATTTGATGATGGTCGTCCATTCACAACTGAAGATGTCGCCTTTACTATTACGCTTCTCTATGACCCGAGCTATCCTGGATCAACCGACATCACGGAAACGAATTTAGTTGGTGGTTTGGATTACAAAGATGGAGACGCCGATGAGATAACGGGTATTACGATTGTGGATGAGCGTACAATCGAGTTCGAACTTGAAGAACCAAATGCACGTGCGCTCACCATGCTTGGTGGTCAAGTTTTAAGCAAAGCCTACTACGGTGAAGAATATGAAAAAGGAAATCTTGATTACATAAGCGATTTCCATCTGCGACCTGTTGGCGCAGGCCCATTTACGTTCGAAGCGTATAACCCAGGTGAAGAGATTCGTTTTACTTCAAACGAACATTACTATAAGGGCGAACCAGAAGCAGATGCATTTATTTATCGAACGACAGAAGGAGATTCCCAGCAGTTTTTCCAAACTGGAGAGCTTGATTATGGAACATTTGCGGCAGATCAAGACAATTTTGACATGCTTCAATCGTTAGAGTTTGCCGATATTAATTTGTATACGTCTTCCAATTACAGCTATATCGCCTTCAACCATGAATCTGACATTTTTAAAGATGCAAATGTCCGTAAGGCGTTTAACTACGGATTTGATCGTCAAACGTATGTGGATATTCGTTTTCAAGGGTTTGCTCAAGTCGCAAATGTCCCAGTATCACCAGTTTCATGGGCTTATACAGACGAAATTGAAGGCTTTCCCTATGACCCTGAGGAAGCGGAACGCTTACTTGAAGAAGCTGGCTGGGTTGAAGGTTCGGACGGAATTCGAGAGCGTGATGGAGAGAAACTACGTGTTTACTTCTTTACGACAGAAGCGAGTGGAGCTAGTGATGTCCTCGTAACGAGACTTCAAGAGGATTATCAGCGTATTGGCATTGACTTGCAAATTGAACAAATGGATTTTAATGCCTTGCTAGCACGTGTGGATAATGGAGATCATGATTTAGTCAGTTTCTCCACAACTATGCAGCCAGACCCACATATTGGTGTGCAAGCATTCCATTCGGATCATACAGGAAATACATTCCGTGGCTACAAGAATGAAGAAGTCGATGCACGAATTGATGCTGCAGTTGCTGTAAGTGATTTAGATGCCAGAGCAGAATCCTACCATGAATTATATGAAGCGCTTGAAGAAGATCCACCAATGATTTTACTAGATTATAATAAGGTCTTGTCTGCTACAAATGCACGCGTACAAGGCTTTGAGCCAAACGGCTTCCGGGGAATTTCACTTAGTCTCGAAGACTTACAAGTTGTTGATGTTGCTGAATGATTAGGAAAGGAGGACGGGTCGTCTGTCCTCCTTTTTTATTGAAGATAAAGGGGGTAGCTCGTCTTGCGTCATTATGTAGTTAAACGCTTGCTTTATTTAATCCCAACTTTAATTGGGGCATCCATCTTAATTTTTTTCCTGTACTCGCTTGTTCCTGGAAACTTTATTGATGCTGACCCGAATTTAACAGCTGAGCGAAAAGCAGAATTATCAGCCTTGTATGGCTTCGATCAACCAACGTTTATTCGCTATTTTATTTGGATGGGGAACCTCTTTCAAGGTGATTTAGGGTATTCGCTTCAATTTCAGCGTCCTGTATCAGAGGTCCTTGGAAATTACATATGGAGTTCGTTTATTGTTGCTTTTGCTTCGCTTTTTTTAACTTGGGGCATCGCGGTTGTTATCGGTGTTGTATCAGCTACAAAACAATATTCCTTTTTTGATGGATTTGTTACCTTTCTCGTATTTGCGGCAATGGCAACCCCGTCCTTTTTCCTTGGCTTAATCGTTATTAAACTGTTTGCTGTTGATCTCGGTTGGCTTCCGGCGGGAGGGATGACAAGTTCAGGGATGAATTACACGGGATGGGCACGAATGAAGGATATTTTGGAGCACATGATTTTGCCTGTTCTCGTTTTAACCATGCTAGGGATTGGTGGGCTCACTCGTTATTTTCGTACGAATATGCTTGAAGTCATCAAGATGGATTTTGTGCGTACCGCAAGGGCGAAGGGTTTAAAGGAAAAAGTAGTCATTTACAAACATGCGTTGCGCAACGCTCTATTACCAGCAATTACGCTGTTTGCGTTTGAATTACCAGCGCTATTTAGCGGAGCAATTATTATTGAGCAAATTTTTAACTGGCCCGGAATTGGCGCGATTTACATGCAAGCCTTTTCGGTTCGTGATTATCCGTTATTAATGGGCTTCACAATGTTTATTGCTCTTTTGACCGTTATTAGCAATTTACTAGCTGACTTGCTGTATGGTGTCGCTGATCCGCGAGTCCGGGTGAAGTAAGGGGGGAGAAGGTTGGAAAATCGTCCAAATGTACGATCATCACACATGTTTGATCTTGAAAAAGGACAAAAGTCTTCTCTTTGGAGGGAAGTAGGGCGTCGCTTTATTAAAAATAAAATGGCGGTTGTCGGACTCCTTTTTCTTTTGTTTATCTTTTTATTTAGTTTTGTTGGGCCATTTTTTTCACCTTATATGACGAGTGGGACGAATTCTCAAATGATTCATCAAGCGCCAAGTGTAGCGCATTGGCTTGGAACGGATCATTTAGGTCGTGATGTGCTGACGCGCTTAATGCTTGCTGGTCGAATTTCTTTAACTGTCGGTATAGGGGCTATGCTATTAGCAGTATCAATAGGTGGGATACTTGGCATTTTAGCTGGTTATTACAAAGGGATTCTGGATCAGCTCGTTATGCGGCTTGCAGATATTTTAATGACGTTACCTAGCATCCCACTTCTTTTTATTATGGCAGCAGTTATGTCTGAGTGGAGAGTGCCTGCGGAACAACGTCTTTACGTGGTTATGATTATGCTAAGTCTCGTAAACTGGCCAGGATTAGCCCGTCTTGTTCGTAGCCAAGTGTTAAGTTTGCGTGAGCGTGAATTTATGCAGGCAACAGAAGCATTAGGACTTAGGGATCGACGCAAAGTGCTAAACCATCTCCTTCCAAATGTAGTTCCGCTACTAATTGTAACCGCGACTTTAAGTGTTGGAGGTGCCATTTTGAGTGAATCTGTTTTAAGTTTCTTTGGACTCGGTGTCGTCCCGCCTACTGCATCATGGGGCAACATGATCAATACGGCGAATAGTTTAATTGATTTTACCAATCGTCCGTGGCTATGGATTCCGCCTGGTGTTGCCATATTTGCCACCGTCATATCTGTTAATTTGCTTGGAGATGGGCTTCGTGATGCGATTGATCCGAACATGAAAGGACGTTGATACCGGTGGAAAAAGTGAATCCGTTGTTAGAAATAGAAGAAGTACGCACCCATTTTCATACTGAGAAAGGGATCGTAAAAGCTGTTGATGGGGTAAGCTTTACGGTTCATCAAGGGGAAACGGTTTGTATTGTGGGAGAGTCGGGCTGCGGTAAAAGTGTAACCGCGTTGTCTATTATGGATCTTATTTCAGGATCAGGAAGCGTTTCTGGATCAATGAAATTAGCTGGTACAGAATTACGAACATTGTCAAAAGGAGATATGAGGCGTATTCGCGGAAATGAAATGGCAATGATCTTCCAAGAACCTATGTCTTCGCTCAACCCTGTTCTCACGATTGGAGAACAATTGATGGAAACGATTGTCAACCATACGGCGTTATCCAAGAAAGAAGTTAAGAAAAAAGCCCTTGATCTTATTGAACTCGTAGGGATTGGGCGTGGGGAATCTATTTTGAAGTCGTATCCGCATCAAATGAGCGGTGGTATGTTGCAGCGAATCATGATTGCCATTGCGCTTTCGTGCAATCCAAAGATGTTAATTGCTGATGAACCAACCACAGCGCTTGACGTTACCATTCAAGCCCAAATTTTAGACCTTCTTCGAATGCTAAAAGAAGAACAACAAATGTCTATGTTGTTAATTACTCACGACCTTGGTGTTGTTGCGGAAGTAGCGGACTATGTCGTTGTCATGTATGCGGGGAAAGTAATTGAAAAGGGCAAAGTGGAGGATATTTTTGAAAGTCCTAAACATCCTTATACAAAGGGTTTGCTTCAAGCTAAACCTATTCTTGGGTCACGTAGACAAAAACTTTATACAATTCCTGGTCAAGTACCACAGCTTTTAGATTTACCAGAATCCTGTTATTTCGCTGACCGATGTGAACACTGTATGGATATTTGCACAAGCAAAGCACCAACTTTAACAAAGGACGGGCAGAACCAACATGAAGTTGCTTGCTGGCTTTATGAAGAAAAGGAGGCGGTGCAATGAGCGAGCCATTCATAGAAGTAAATAGCCTCGAAAAAGTTTATAGTACGAAAGCATCTTTCTTCAATCGTAAACCAGAGAGAGTGATTGCTGTTGATCATGTGAGCTTCACTATTAATCAGGGTGAAGCATTCGGACTTGTAGGAGAGTCGGGAAGCGGAAAAAGTACCATTGGAAAATCATTACTTCGCCTTCATGATATTACGTCAGGTACTGTAACATATAAAAGGCAAAACGTGCATGAACTATCTAAAAGCGATATGCGTCGCTTGCGTCCTAAATTGCAGTTTGTTTTTCAAGATCCTTTTAGTTCTCTTAATCCACGTTTACGTGTAGGAGAGGCGCTTGCAGAGCCATTACTCGATCACGGCTTAGCTACAAAAGCGACTGTCAGAGAAAAAGTGCTAAATGTCATGGAACTATGTGGGTTACCTACATATCATATCGACAAATTTCCGCATGAATTTAGCGGTGGTCAACGACAACGCATTGGTATTGCTCGGGCTGTCATTATGGACCCAGAATTTATAGTTGCAGACGAGCCGGTATCTGCTTTGGATGTATCAATCCAAGCGCAAATTATCAACTTATTCCAAGAACTGCAAGAAGAGAAAAATATGGCCTATTTGTTTATCTCTCATGACTTAAGTGTAGTGGAACACTTATGTACCCGTATCGGTGTTCTTTACCTTGGAACAATGATGGAAATGGGAAGTAGGGACCAACTTTATCAAAATCCTCTTCATCCATATACAAAAGCACTCCTTGCCGCTGTCCCTATACCTGATCCCAAGCGCAAACGACAGCGGGTTCCTTTGAAGGGAGATGTCCCAAATCCTGCAAATCCACCAACTGGATGTAAATTTCACACACGCTGTCCAATTGCCACAAACGCATGTGCCAGTAAAGTACCCTTATTCCGTGAGGTTGAATCAGGTCATTATGTAGCGTGCCATTTTGCTTAAACACAACCAGTTGAATGAGGTTTAAGAAAGCACCAAGCGTTTTTAGCTTGGTGCTTGTATGCGTTGCGTTTAATGCAAGAGGATCTTTATAATGTGTTAGTGGAAGTCATTAACCGTTGTTTATCTGTATCAAAATAAATATCTAAAAATGTATTGTCTGAAAACTTTATTACAACAGCACTTTCCGTTATTTCTAGATCAGAAACAGCCTTACCTTTAAGTTGTTGAACGATTCCCTCATTTTCCATATTCATTCTCCTCTCTTTTTGTGTACTAGTGTTCTACTTAGATGGTACACTTAACAAATGCCAAAGTAAAGACTGATAAACAGATTTTTTTATAATAGATAAAACCATTTAGCAAAAACGACAAAAAAGCCTTAACCCATGTCTTTGGTTTAAGGCTTCTATTTGTTTAGGGTCATTGAGTAGGTGCCATCCACATCGGTTCAAGGGTGTTGCCATCTAGATCTAGTACTTCAAGGCCAAACATGTGCTCCTCTGGGATACCGTGATCAATGCGATAATAATGACCGCCGTTCTCTTTCGCTTTTTTAGCGAATTGTTTTATGGCGTCTGCGCTTTTCATTTCAAAAGCAATTAAAGCCGCACTTGTTTTCTGTGTGTCTGCAATTGTTTTACCTTGAAGAAATTGTTTATAGAAATCATGTGTTAACAGCATAATCCAAAAACGATCGTCCCACATCATGGCACTTGCGTGTTCATTCGAAAACATTTCATTTTTCTCAAAGCCCAGCTGTTCATAAAAATGTGTTGATATTGCTAAATTGCGAACAGGAAAGTTTACGAAAACTTTTGTCGTCATTACAGCACCTCTTTACTCGTCATACAAGTAGTGTAACCTTATTCTGTGTGCGTAACCAGGTGTATGTAGTAAAAAAGCTACCGCCATTTACTAAAACGGGGCGATAGCTTTACACAATTATTCATCACGTTCTTGTTTTAAAATATCACCAGTCTCTGCATGAAGATCGATGTCATACTCAACGTTATCAACCATGACTTCAAGCTCATAAAGGGGGATGCCATCGTCGTAATCACGTTCACTTTCCAGTATTGTCACATGTTCACCTAGTTCCGACTGGATAAAAGCAGTTACTTCATCCAATGAAAGAAAAGACTTTGCTCCGTCCTCAGATGTACTGTTTAGGAGCTCATCATCCATTTTGACAATATCACCCGTTTCCGCATCGATAACCAAGTCGACGTCGTCGTCATATTGGGCGAATTCAATCTTATAAACAAGGAGCCCCTTTTCTTGTTCTAATTCAATTTCCTTTACATTTGCTAAGCCGCTTTTTTCAACCGCAATCGTTTCAGCCTCTTGTTGTGTTAAAGCTGGCTTTGCTTTGTTCTCAGTTAGAAGCAAATCACCATCAATGTCAATTAGGTCACCAGTTTGAACATCGAATGTAAATTCATACGTTTCTTGAGGCGTACGAACATCGACTTCATACACATCGACCCCATCTTCAACATCTTGCTTCGCTTTAACCATATTGCCTCCAACATACTCTTCCGCTTGCTTAACAGCTTGTTCTAATGATAGAGAGGAAGCAGTCGTTCCTGCAACTGCTGTTGATTGCGCAGTGACTTCTTTCACAGCAGGATCTTCTTTGGCATTTGCAATACTCCAAGTTGCCCCTCCAGCTACTAGTAAAGCGCATGTCCCGGTAATCATAACGGTTTGTTTTTTCATCTTTCTGACCTCCAGTTGTTTTTGATAGCTTTACTATAGCCTCTACAAATGAAGGAACCGTGAAAGGAAAATGAAAGTTTGATGAGAAATTCATTAATCCCAAATAACCGAAATAATCTCACCAGTATACGCATCAATAATGACGAGGGCATCGTCATCACGCCCTGTATCTTCCAATTCTACTTCATAGACAAGTCGATTGTTGCGAGTTTCCTGTTCTACATCTTCAACTGTTCCTGGTATCTCAGAAAGAGCAATTTCGATTGCCTGATCCGGAGAGAGGATCGCTTGTTCTTCTTCAAGGCTAGTGCGGATGATGTGACCTGTAAAAGCATCCACCTCGACCTCTCCAGTCCGACCATCTACGCTATAGTCCACATAATAACGGTTATCCTGTAAGTTCATATTGGATATTTCAATCCCTTGTTCTGGATAAGCCTCTAACAAAATCGCCTCGATCTCTTTTTCACTTAACGGGGTCTCCCGTTGATTTAACAAGCGCAACGATTGAATAGAGCCTGATGTCGCATCTAGTGTTAGTTCATATTCCCCTGACCCTTTTAAAAAAGTGAGCTGGTAGACGTGTTCATCACCTTTATACGTAAATGATTCCATTTCGTTTGGATCAAATCGTTCCATGACAATGGCTGAGATTTCCGCATCACTTAAGGTCTCTTGCTGAAGCCAGCGATACATAAACATACCTGTGACAACCAACAGGCAGCAAGCGACGAGAAGAAGCCATTTCCTAATACGTGTCATCGTGATACTCCTTTCTCACTAATGGCAGCGTCACGTAAAACGTAGAGCCATGGTTTTCAATACTTTCCAGTCGAAGCAATCCATCATGTTCTTCTACAATCTTTTTCGCAATAGACAGACCTAATCCGCTACCACCTGTTTCTCGAGAGCGTGCTTGATCGACACGATAAAACCGTTTGAAGATTGCTGCTTGCTCTTCTTGACTGATGCCAATTCCCTGATCCTTAACGGAAATCATGCATTCCTCTTCTTTTAGTCTTTCTACAGTGACAGTGAGGGCATCATCTGAATACTTAATCCCGTTATCAAGTAATAGGAAAAAGAGTTGTTTCAATAAATGTTCGGAGCCTAGAACGTGAAGGGTCTGGCCTGTATCAGCAAACGTAATTGGCCTCCCAAAAGCGATGCTCATTCTTTCACATGTCTCTTTTACAAGCTGATTGATGTGAAGAGGCGTTTTCTCATGTGCTGGTGTTTCGCCTTTCGCTAGTAGCAGCATCTGCTCTGTTAAAGCTTTCATCCTTGTTGATTCAGACAGGATTGCGTCAACGGCTTCATCAATCATAGAAGGATCGTGTTTTCCCCATCGCTCCAACATTTTGGCATAGCTTTCCACAACCGTGAGTGGTGTCTTTAGTTCATGGGAGGCATCTGACACAAATTGTTGCTGCTGATCGGCATGTTGTTGAAGTAAATCAATCATATGGTTAAAAGAATGGCTTAAGTCAGCCAGTTCATCTTGTTTCGTCGGGACATCAGCTACTTTTCTTAGTGTACCTTGATGACGGATGTCATTCATCGTTTCAGCTAAAGAACGAATAGGCTTTAAAATAAATCGTCCTAATGCTTGACTTGCTAAAAAAGTTGGAATGAAAACAACGAGGGACGCAATCAGTAAAATCATCCCAAGCAAGGGCAAAGTTTCATCTAGATAATCAAGCTGCTGAGTAAGTTGCAAGGAGACGACTTGCCCATCTGACCATATAAGTGGGGTAGAAGCAGTGGCGTACCGGTCGTCATCAACGTGCACTACATCAGCTGTTTCCTTTGATGAAAAGGATGAAGGCCAGTCAAGCAAATCGTCATTTTTCGTGACAGTTAAAAGAGAAGCGCCGTTCTCATCAACAAGCCGTAACATCCCGTTTTCAGGGGCATACGTATGGATAAATTGATTGCGCGCCTCAGGGCTTGAGTTTGCTTGGTCAATCCCAGTGGAAATAGAGACAGCTTGACTTGCAAGCCGATCCAATTCACTGGTTGTTAAGTTTTCTTTAAACAGCGCATAAACAGACAAGTTGACTATAAGAAGCAAAATCGTCACAAGTCCAGTTGAAAATAAGGTAATACGCCATGACAATGTCATGAGCTTGATTCCTTTAACATGTAACCAGCTCCGCGAACGGTTTGAATAAAGGCTAAGCCAAACGGCTTTTCTACCTTATTGCGTAAGTACCGAATGTACACATCAACAATGTTTGTTTCTCCATAAAAGTCATAGCCCCATACACGCTCCAGCAATTGTTCTCGTGATAACACTTGATGTTGATGTTCAAGTAAACAGCAAAGTAGCGTATATTCACGATTGGTGAGGGAGACCTCGTTCCCTTTAACGTAGACTTCATGGGATGCGGTATCAACACGAAGAGAGCCAGCTGTTAATAGAGAAGAAGTTGAAGGTTTTTCAGCGATCGTAACAGGACGCAGAGACACACGAATGCGTGCTAGTAACTCTTCAATTTCAAATGGTTTGGTCATGTAATCATTGGCACCAAGGTCAAGCCCGGTTACTTTATCAACGGTGGCATCTCTAGCCGTTAGCATAATAATTGGTGTTGAATCATCTCGACTACGAACCCGTCGTAATAATTCAATGCCACTTAATCCAGGGAGCATCACATCAAGAAGCAACAAATCAAACGAGTGGGACTGGAGTGCTTCCCATGCATCAAATCCATTATGAAAAATGGTTGTCGTATAGCCTTCATGAGTTAATTCTAATTGGAGCACGCGAGCAATCCGGTGCTCATCTTCAACGACAAGTATATGGCTTTTCCTTTCCATAGGATCGTCCCTTCCACCAAGATGTATTCTTGAACGTAGCGTACACAAAAAAAGGGAACGTGACAAGTTAAAATCAGATGAGAGAAGGGAGCGGGTGCTTAACCAAATAAAAATTCGAAAAAAGGTAACGATAGCGAAAGGCAGAAAATGATAAAGGAATGAAATGTTACCAACATCGTTTCCTTGCCCACTAATCGGCAATGAATAAAAGCGGAAATACGCGGTACAAACAGTTCAACAAAGATTTTCCATTCTATTAAAGGTAGAAGCGTAAAGTTTGAGATCGAGTTGAAGAAAGGTACATCGAAGGTAAAAAAAGACTAGTTTTCGTTCCGAATAGGTTTTTTCTTTCTTAATTGAAGTAGAACAATCCCTATTATGATGAGAATCGTGCCTACAATTTTGATAATAGAGAGTGATTCATTAAAAAGAATAACACCAAATACAACAGACATCGCAGTACCCACCCCGCCCCAAATAGCGTAAGAAATGGATAAAGGTAGTTTCTTAACAGCAAAGGCTAGGAAACTAAACCCTAGAAAATAAGAGGCAAGGCAGCCAATGGTAAAAAGAACCTCTGTAAAGCCATTTGTATACTGAAGCAGAATTTGTCCACATAATCCAAAAAAAATCGCTAATGCCAAATACAAATAGTGTTTCTGCAAAACCATCCACCTCAATCTTTTTAAGAACTACTATTCAATAAAATAATTCCGGAAAGCAAAATCGTTAACGCCACAATGGATTGTTTACTAACTCGCTCATTTAGAAAAAAAAGGGAAAACAGAACGGTTGATGCTATTCCTAAGCCCGACCATGTCGCAAAAACGATACTCATAGGTAAATAGATGAGAGATCTTGCTAGAAAAAAGAACGCTAAACCGTATCCAAAAAAAGTTAATAAGCTCGGTACAATGAATTTTAGGCCGTTAGAATGTTTTAACTGAATTGAGGCATAAACCTCAATGACAATGGCAAGAAAGAGAAAAAGGTAACCGAGCACATTATAACCTCCTAAAATACTTTTGACAGTTATATACTAACCCTTTAAACTACATTTAGCAAGCTGAAATGATGAGGAGAGCGGTAACAATGAACGAAATGAAACCTTTTGAATTAAGCAAACGTACTGGGAATATTGGGTTAGATTTTATCAATTCAGCAAACTTTCACCGCACTGAAAATCATCAAGAGTGGTTTAATAGTGAGATGGATGTGATGAAGTGGGCGGATTACACCGGGATTTCTGTAGAGGAAGACTCCGGCTCTGCTATGAGTTTGGCTGAAATGATTGAGTTAAGAGAAGTAATGTATCGACTAGCGCTTCATGCCATAAAGCGGACAATAGCGGCTGTAGATGATCGTCGTACATTCAATGAATGGATCAAACAAGCCCATAAGCATACGGAAGTTACACAGAATGAGGCTGGAGTATTTGAAAAGAAGTTAATAGGAGCAGGAGGGTTAACAAATATTGCTTATGTCGTCGTCCTAGCATTTGGAGACTTGATCATGTCAAAGACAATTCAGAAAGTAAAGCAATGTCAAAGTAGCCGTTGTGAGTGGCTTTTTATTGATCAAACAAAGAATCAAAGTAAACAATGGTGTTCGATGAAGGTATGTGGCAATAGAGAGAAAGCGAAACGATTTTACCATTCAACGAAAAAGTAAAGGTCACACGTTGCTGAGTGAATTAAATAGTAAAAAAAGATGGGGCTTACACCCCATCAACCGAGCATTCTCCAATAAATAAGCGAGCTAGCAAATAGTACAAACATAACAAGAGACAGTATTCTTAAAAACAGTAGCCCTTTGCTCGTCTTCTCTCGTCGTATGCGTTTCATACAGAAGAAAAAGAATAGGAAAGCGAGAAGCAGTAACACATAATTGAGTCCGATTTGAACATAAAACTCACTGAAACGTCTTGCTGTGTCTGTGAGCATACGAAATGCCATGATGCCAACATTTACAATAAGAGCGAACGACAGCAGATGCAAGCCAATAAACGGTTTCGTGCTTTTTTTGTTTGAACGGCGTATCTTCCGTATGAGAAAGGCAACCGGAATCGTTAGCGCAGCTATAATTAGATAAAGACAAGATACAACCAACAAAATAAGAAGGGCTTGATTCATCCAAGAGTTAGGGAAATAATCACCTGCTGAGCTTGATACTTTGACGAGTTCGCCATCTTCCATTTGGGCATAAAGATAAGGCATAGTTAGAAACAGTGGGGCACCTTCATCCAATGCGTACACATAGGGTTGCACTTGCTGGTAAATGGCGGATTCACCTCCAAAGGAGACGACAATTGACTCATTGTCATGTGGTTCAATTGACATCATTAGGAGCGAATAATAAAGACGAATAAAAGAGGAATCCATCTTTCTTGACTGTTGGAAGGAACCGCTTACTTCGCTCGTGTCTGGCAAGGAACTAGTTGTTTTAGTCGTATCTAAACCGACTAGAGTTGTCATGAGCTCCTGTGTGAAGTGCAATTCCCCACCTTGATTCGTCAACACAATGACCCCAAATCGTTCATCAGGAACAAGCTGAAAATGACTAGAGAACGTTGCTGTATTGCCGCCGTGACCGACCGTCCTTTGTGAACCTGGGAATTCCCAAAAACCATGGGCCAATCCAGGAAAATTGTCTGTAGGTGCATACGTTTGTGTAAACAGCTCCTCTAACGTCGATTCAGACTGAAACAGTGGTGATTCGCCATCTTCCGGCATAAGGGCGAGAGCAAACTGCGCTAAATCAAGGGCAGTTCCATTTAAGCCGCCAGCAGGGTAAATCGACACATAAAAGGGGTTCCCCTCAATAAACTCACCTACACCGGCTGGCAAATATCCGTTTACTTTATTCGTTTCAACCGTGCTTGTCGGATCATTTGGAACAAATGCAGCCTCTACTGGCTCATCGTACGTAGAAAAGATATGATCGTGCACATACTCATAAAATGGTTGCTCCGTCACAAGTTCAACAATGTACCCAGCTAGCGCATTCGAGTAATTGGAGTAAGCAACCACTTCACCTGGTGGATAAATCTGCTTAGGCTCACCACGTTTTAAGCCTTCTTCCAATGATTCAACAAGTGCCTTATCACTGTAACCAAGATCAAAGACATAATCCTCGAAGCCAGCCTGATGATTGATTAAATGCATGATTGTAATCGGCTCATCATAGTGAAGCCTTGTTAAAAAGCCTTCTGGTAGATACGTCCGTACATCCTCTTGTAAATCAAGTTTTCCTTCCTCAACAAGCTGCATCACAGCTATGTAGACAAACAACTTGCTAATGGATCCCCATTCAAAAACGGACGTTTCAGCATCAATAGGCACGTTGTTTTCAACATCCCCTTGACCGTAGCCTTTAGCTAACACAATCTCCCCATCTTTAACAATGACAACACTCGCTCCGACGGTGGATTGCCCAATATGCTCAGAAGCAAATTGATCAACAACGTCTTCAACCTCTTCTAAAGGTATACCTGAGGGGGTGGAGGCAGCCATTGCGAGAAAAGGGTTTACCAACAGAATACAGATAAAAATAATGGGAAAGATGAATGATTTCATAAAGTCTCCTTAAGGTTTCGTCGTTTATTTGTTGTAATACGTTTGAAGAAGGGAAAAGGTTCAATATAAATTTGCTATCCTTTTTTTTATCGGAGAAGAGAGGGTAACCATTGAGCGATAAAAACGTAGACAAACAAAGAAGGTTCCTCATATGCAGAGAAACCTTCTTTGCGAAACTTAATTTTCTAATTCATCACGGGTAAATGTAAACGTCGCATCGTTGATGGCGCTAATACCGGTTAAACCGGGCTTCACGCGGAGATGATTTTCTTCATCGATATAACCTTGATAAACCGCCGTCCCAGTCATTTCATCTCCCGGAGCAATCTCTCCCTCGACACCGTCATATTCATCGTACCACTCAGAATCATCTGGCATGCCTGGTCCTTCTAGATAATCGGTGTACTCAAACGTTCGAGATGTTTCCAGAGCGTCAATGGGCTCATCACCAATGTTTTTAATGGTAATCGAAGCAATAATGTAGCCATCTAATTCCGGCATTTCGCCATCGATCTCCTCAACCATGTCCACACTATTAAGGGTAAATTCAAAAGAAGCAATGTTGCTGTGCATAATGGCTGTATCTCCGACAACAAGATCTAGTTGATCTTCGCCTTCTTCTGTCGTAGCACCGGTGTCAGCTATCTCATCCTCGACGCCATCATCTGTACTTGTAGGTGATTCTTCAGCTGGAGTGCTTGAAGCGTCGTCATTTGAATCGGCGCAAGCTCCTAAAATGAAGGGAATAGCGACCATTGTAGCTATCAAACTAGTTGTACGTTTCATATGTATATTCTCCTCTTATTTAATTGTTCTCTCTTGACATAACCTTTTTTTGATTTCTTAAACATTTTGTTAAAAATTGCTGATGGGATTGTATAATAAATTCATATTAAACGAAACGTTTAGATTTGGATAGGGAAGATTAAGATGTACTTCTAGCTGCAAAATTGGTTACAACCGGGCACAAATAGACCAGATTCGGTTGAGGAATCCCTTTAAGATAAAGCCAAGGAGTTGAAGGTATGGCAATGATTGATGTATTACAAGAAACGATTGACTATATGGAGACGCATTTGCTTGAACCACTAACAATCAGCGAGATCGCAAAACAAGCCAATGTGTCCCCGTTTCATTTTCAACGGTTGTTTACCGTGTTGACGGATATGTCTGTGGGTGACTATTTACGCAAACGGCGCTTAACATTGGCAGCACAAGAATTGGTCAGCTCAGATCTGAAAATCATTGATGTTGCGTACAAATACCAGTACGAAACGCCAGAAGCCTTTACAAAATCCTTTCGTAAGCAACACGGGGTTACACCAAGTGCCATTCGGAAAGGGCTTGGTAAGGTAAATGCGTACAATCGGCTTGTTGTGCACGTACAATTGAAGGGAGCAAATCCAATGCGCTATCGAGTAGTAAAACGAGATGAATTTCAAATAATTGGAACAAGGAGGACATTTTCACTTAGAAACGATAAAAATACGAGAGACATACCGAAGATGTGGGATCAAGCTGCACAAGATGGCACCATTTCAACGTTGGCTGGATTAAACAATGGAGAAATTAAAGGTTTGTTGGGCGTATGTGTAGACAACCAAGTGAACACAAGTCTAGAAAAGGTAGAATACTGGATTGCGGCAGAGTCATCTGCGAGTGAATCAGACGAGTTCGAGAAGCTTGTTTTACCAGCATCCACGTGGGGCGTATTTGAAGTACACGGACCAGCTCCAAGCGCAATTCCAAAAGTATGGAAAGAGATTTTCTCAGAATGGTTCCCATCGAATCCATACGAGCACGCAGGCACTCCCGAGCTTGAAGTCTATGTAGATGAAGATGTGATGAAAGAAGATTCTTATGCGGAGATTTGGATTCCGTTGAAGTGAGGAAGGGTGGGAGTAGAGCAACGTGTTAAAAGAAAGACTCCCTCTCAAATACCATAGCTATTAAGAATGGTGTCTATTAAGTGCTTTCAATAGACATCTTTTTTATGATTGATTTACAAGCAAACGAAAGGCTTTTTAGAGTAAATAATCATATTGTCTAGTAGATTTTGAAACTACTAAAACTAGATTGCCGTATAGATAATAGAGATAATCATTTCGAAGAAAAATAGTCCCTCTAAACTATTCATTTTAAAAACTCATCTATTTTTATTATTTACTCTATTGGGATTAAATGGAATGTTGAGTTTAATCATTTTTCGAGGTTTAGGCATTATTTATTTACGGATAGTCTTAATTGAAAATCGAAAGTATTATACGGATTAAAACTTAACTTGGCAATCGGAGTTGGTTAAGATGTAGTTAAAGGAGCAATTACGAGACCATGGAGCGAATTAAATGATTGTTTATGCTGGCGTTATGTTTTTATTATCAATTAGTCTTGCTTTTCAATATATAACAGCACTTGTTTTTCTTGTCCTTGGAAGAAACAATCCATATGCACGATTTGTGGAGAACTTCTATGAGCACCATCCGAAAGACTGGTACGATAAGTTTATGAATTTTTTCTACATAATGAACTATGGGGTTGCACATCGTGTTTATGAGAAAGTCATGACCAAACATGGTGGTATTAAAGGGAAACTTCGCTATGCGGGATTGGTTTTTATGGCGACAATTGTATTAATTATTATCGGTAATATCATTAATGCTATTGAAACTAGTCTTACTAGTTAAATAAAAGGAAAAAAGCTTTAAAATAAGGTATCACACTAACATCTACAAGATAAGGAGAATACTAGATGAAACCATTTATATGTAGTACAACTGAAGAATAAATTTTACTTTTTACAATATGTGGATATGAAACAATAGCTGAGTTATTTGGATAGATAGTATTTAGGAGAAGTCAGAATAGAACTGGGGAATGTCATTTAAAGTGGCGCGCATCAGCTTATGCAGCTTAAAGGCGTTTATGAGAAAACTTTAAAAGTTGGTTGGTTTAGATAATTAAATATTTGAGATGGAGCTGTTGAAACTTTGATAGATGTTTTTGCGTTTATAATAGGTCTTGCTATAGCTTTTCAATTGATTACGGCGATGCTGCTTTTTATTCTAGGAAAGAATACGCCTTTTGTCTTCTTAGTTAATAAACTGTATGAAGAAGAACCGAAGGGTATATATGATCGGTTCATGAATGGTTTTTACTATATGTTTTTTGGAATTGCAGTTGTTTTATTTCGACGTTCGACTGAAAAACATGGAGGAATAAAGGGGCGTTTTATTTTTCTTTTAGAGTGGATTGGAATAACAGTAATGCTATTCATTCTTGTCAACATTCCCCATATGTTTTAACGCAACCATTTAAACGATAAGAATATGAATAGATGAAACTATTTATGCGTTGCACGACGGAAGAGTGGATTGTACTTTTAACCATGTGTGGCTATGAGTTAATGGCTAAGTCATTAGGAGAAGCAGTGTTTGGTGAAAAGTCGGAAGAGAGCTGGAATACGTTGTTTGAAGGTGCGACTCATCAACTTATGCTTAAAGGTGTGTGGGATGATGAAAAGGCAGAAAACGATGAAATTCCACTTAGTGAGGGATTGCAGTCTTTTGTCCGAAGTGTCGCAGAGGCGAAACAGTTAATTCGTCTTGTCAATCCCCTTTCTAATGAAGCGCTTTTATTCAGATCAATCGGTGATGATAAATGGGTGGAACATTACATACAGCAAGAAATTATACAAGAATTTAATCCGGTTGAACCAGGGGATATCGAAAAGAAAATGCATCAGTTTATTCAATATGAGCAACTGGAGCCTGATGAGGAACTGTCCTTTACGATGTCAAATGGTGCTTTCACAGCGCTAAGTGATCAGCGGCATGTGGCTGAAGTGAAAAGGTACTGGTTAGAGTCAACAAAACAAAAGGAAGCATGGTTTGATGAATTCACAGAAGCACTCGTTGCGAATGAATGGAAGTTTTTTAATACAAGCGTCATGCGGATTTCACTTGAAGGAGACCAAACAGAAACGGATTTAAATGATCTCTTCTTTCATATGCCTGGAAAAGACGGGGTTTGGTTTGTGCACTATAGAGATGTCCACTCAAATGATGACGTTATCATTCAAAAAACTTCTTTGAATAAATGGAAAGATGTTAGTGGGAAATTGCTTAATCGTGTGCTGAAACAACCTGTGAAATAAAGGAGGGAGAACGTCTACATGAGTGTATATAAAACAACAAGAGATAAAAAAGTAATAACGGGCTACAGCAGTTTAGTGGTGGGACTAACTGCCATTATGGCGATCTTTGTAATAATGGATGATTCCATCGGACGCCTGTTGTTTTTTGGTTTTTTCTTTATTGTAGGCATGATTTATTTTGTATCGGGCATGGTGTTTATTTCCTATGAGTTCAAAGAAGAAGGGTTGGTTGCCCAAGCAGGCTTTATTGGCAGGGTTTTTCCCTATGAAAGCATGACAGCCATTGAGCCAATGGGCAGCCCTTTCTCGGGTAATGAGCGAATTCTTGGCTCTTCCCATGGGTTTACGATTAAACATACAGGTCCAAAAGGGGAAGTGAAGATCTCTCCCGAGCGTATGGAAGAATTTAAACGAGAATTAGTGAAACGGGCACCTCAGTTGGATGACCGTATGGAAGCAAAGGTAAGATAGGAGGGAGTATGGTGTCGGTTGAAATCATGCGAAGTCGAGTTCAATCAACAGAAAACTTTATTGAAACAGCGAATGATAAAATCAATCGTTTACGAGCATGCCGAGCTCGTTTAATGGGTCAAGAAATCACAATGGCGCATGCGAAGCACACATTTAAAGAACCAGCACTAACAAAAGATACGTGGTACGGTAAACATGCAAATGAATTTGATGCTGAACGAGAGGCTGAAGTTGTCAATTCGTATAATGATCTTTTAAACGAAGTAGGCGAAACAATAGAAAAAGCAACTAGAGAGATTCAGTCAACGCAAGAGGTGATTCACCATCAGCATAGCCTCTTAAGTGACTACAGAATTGGACTTGAACGAGCGATCGAGCGCGAAAAAGAAAGGTAGAAAATTTATGGTTGTTCACAAAAAAGCTACAGTACCACTCACACCATGCAGGTAAACCGTCCTGCATGGTTTTTTCTTATTTAGACTCCTTTTTTATTCGTTAGAAAAACGTGAGATTTGCGATAGAGAAAAGAAAGGTTGGATCCGTATACTCATGAGTGAAAGAATTGCAAAGGAGCGAATGTAAATGAAGAAACTACTTTTACTGGTGATTGTATCGGTCATGGTTTCCCTCTATCCTTCTATAGGATATGCTGAAAGTCTATCGACACCTTCTGGTATACCGACAGCTGACATTGAAGAAACCGTTGATGCCATTATGGAGGCTTACATTGAAGAAGACGTACCAGGAGCCTCTGTTTCGATTGTGCAAAACGGGGAGATTGTTTTTCAAAAAGGGTATGGGTTAGCCAATAGAGAGAAGGAACAACTGGTTCATCCTGAAACCACGTATATGGAAGCTGGTTCGGTATCTAAGTTGTTTACGTGGACTGCGATCATGCAATTAGTGGAAGAGGGGCAACTCACCCTTGATACGGATGTTCGACCGTATTTAAAGGGAGGGGAGTCAGCGCTCACCTATGATGAACCGATTACAGTGGCTCATTTGATGACCCATACAGCGGGATTTGAAGAACGGGTAGAGGATTTGACGGTTTACGATCCTGACCATCTGTTTAAATTGGAGGACTACTTAGCTCCTGATAGACAGCCGAAGCAACTGTATCCGCCTGGAGATGTGGTGGCTTACTCCAATTTTAGTACAAATCTTGCAGGTTATATGGTTGAGGAACTGACAGGTATGGCTTTTGCTGATTATGTGGAGCAATTGATTTTAACGCCTTTAGAAATGGAGCACTCCACATTTGATGTGCGCTATGATCGCATTCCTGGTTTAATGGACGAGAAGGCGGTTGGATACACGAAAAAAGGAACGGAATGGGTTGCTAAACCAACTGCTTATATTAACGATAATCCGGCTGGTGGTTTGACGACAACGACAAATGACCTTGCTCATTTTATGCTGGCACACTTAAATACGGAGCAATCTGGCTCGTACGTATTGTTTAACGACCCACAAACATTGGATACGATGCACCAGACATTATACACGCCTCATCCTGATATGGCAGGAAATGCACACGGGTTTTGGGAGCGTCAAGCAGGGGATTATCGTGTCTTAGAGCATGGTGGAAATACAGATGCGTTTAGCGCACTTCTTTCCATCGTACCTGATGAACAGTTTGGCATTGCCGTTATGACAAATATGGATGGTGAGATGGCAGGTGCGAGAAGAGAACTAACCGATGTTTTGATTGGGAAGTCGACAGAAACGCCAGAAGCGACAGATGATGTGAATCATAGTGAAGCAGTAGAGGGTCGCTACCGGTCTGCACGCTCTGTTGAAACAGGGCCAATGAAAATCATGCCTTTTCTCTCTGATGGTGACTCTGTTATTTCTGCTAATCAAGAGGGTGGGATTACGTTATCCATTGCTGCTCTCGGCGTAGAACTAGACTATGTGGAAACGGCTCCATACTTGTTTGAAAAAGTGACAGAAGAATCGTCTTTACTTGATAACGCTGGAATGAATACGGATCACTTATTCTTTAAAACGAACGATGCCGGTGAGGTGGAGCAATTATCGTATGGCGTCATTGCAGATGAATTACCGATATCGTGGCTAGCGTCACCTTATGTCGCTTATGGAATAGTAGGAGGCGCTGCACTGTTTTCACTTGTTGGTCTTGTATGGGGAATGGTTGGCTTTATCCGAAAAAGAAGGCACCAAACCCTCATCACTTCTTTGCATAGAGGGGAAATAGCGTGGTCTTTCGTTGGTGTTCTGACTCTTGGTCTTTTTGGCACCATTGTTGTTCAATTGGCGAGCAATCCGTTTCAGCCTTGGTCTAATTTTACCTTCTACGTGATCGGATTTTGGCTACTTTTCTTCGCATTTCTGGCGGTGCTTTATCCAATTGTAAAAGGGTGGCGTAAGCAAAAAGGCTTCTACTTAATAAAGGCTTTCGTTGTGCTACTAGGCTGTTTATTGGCCAGTTTGTTTTCCTTGTTATTCTTTCTTAACTTTCTCTATCTCTAAAGGATAAAGAGGCTGGGACAAAAGTAGATAGACAGACCAAAATGACGAACATTCCTGAAAATAGGAACGTTCGTCGTTTGTTTTATATGAAAATGAGCAGAAGGAGAATCCGAAGACTCCTGGGGGATCAGCACGTGTCTGAAGACTCTGAAGTGGCGGTTTTCCACGGAGGAGGCTGAGGCCGTGTCCCCGGAAAGCGAAGGATTCTCCTGTAGACTATTCGTCTTTTCAAATACTACTTTTAGTTATGTCTCGGCCTCTTTTTAATGACGTTAAACGAGTCGATTCAAAAAGCTACTTGCATCGCTATTGAATTTCCACGTCATCCCGAACTTGTCTATCAGCATACCGAAACTAGATGACCAAGGAACAGAAGAAATCGGCATTAGGATCGTCCCACCTTTTGAGAGCTTCTCAAAATAACGTTTATTCGTTTCGTCGTCTCCATCAATCATGCTTATGATGACGTTGGTTCCTCTTGTTACGTCGCCTATGACGCTTTGCATAGAAGGGAGTACGTCAGAGATCATCAGGATGTTATCGGAAAACGCGATTTGAGATTCCATAATCATCGCCTGTTCTTCACCACTAAGTGGAGCAGAAGGGTCTTGCGGGATAGAACCAAAGTTCACCTTCTTAACGGTTCCTTGTAATGCATCTTGATAAAAATCGAGTGCCTCTTGTGCTTGCCCACTAAATTGTAAATATGCGATTGCGTTCATTTTGTCTAACCTCCTCATTGGTCTATTCGTAGTATACTGGACAATAGGTGACAACTGTCTGTCGTATATAGGAGGGCGTTATGCAAAAAGTTGAAAGACTTCTTTCCATCATCATGATTCTGTTAAAAAAAGAGGTCGTGTCTGCATCAGAATTTAGTCAGCTCTTTCAAGTGACAAAACGTACGATTCAACGGGATGTGGAAACATTGAGTTATGCAAACATACCCATTTATGCAAAGCATGGCCCGAGTGGAGGGTATGCGCTAATGGAAGAATACAAATTTGATAAGCGGTTGGTGAATCAGAAAGACATTGAACATATCTTAGTGGCGTTAGATGGGTTTGAACAATTGACAACGAACAGCGCTATCCAGTTGACGATTCAGAAAATAAAGGGCATGAGTCCAACGAATCTAGCTTCAAAGATGGATGTGACGTTTTATCAGTCGATTGGGAGAAGTGAAACAAACGAAGAGCTGTCTTATTGGATGAAGGCGATTGATCACCATTGGCTACTAGCGTTTGATTATGTGGATCAACAAGGGCGAATCACCCATAGGCTCGTTGAACCGTATAAGGTTCAACTGAGGGAGATGCACTGGTATGTCGTGGGCTTTTGCCTAGAGCGTAACGATTTTCGAACATTTAAATTAACGAGAATAACAGATATGGAGAAGAAGGGCTTCTTTACCCCTAAAACGGAACAAGAAGTGACTCGAAATCAACAAATGACTAAGAAAGACCCTGTAAAACCTACTGTGGCGAATGTCGAAATTGAGATTGATATTGGTGTTCGAGATCAGTTCATTGAACGGTTTGGAAGAGAAGCTGTTGTGAAGAAGACAAAAAGAACGTGCATGGCGACCATTTCATTACCTGAGAACACATACGCGTATCAGTTTCTTGCGGGATTTGGGAACAGGATAAAAATCATTGGTCCTACCCATTATCGTAATGGCTACACGTCTTTTTTAAGAGAAGCGTTAGCATTGTATGAATGAGAGCTGTTTATTCGTAATTAAGAAGCCGTCCATTGTCATGCCATTGGCCATATTGTTTGTTTTCTTTTGTATTCGTTATAAATTTGTCTAACCTCTTTTCAAATAAAGCACGATCCTTTTTATAGCTCTGAATCGTGTCTATTCGAATTCTGTTGTAAAGCTCAGGGAAGTGATTGAAATGGCGGTAGACGTCTTCGTCTGACATGATTTGTTTCTTAATTTCTTCGTCTATGGTAAAGGAGCTAAGGTTCATGTCAGGTAGAATTCGGAGTCCTTCTTCTTTCATTAGACCTAATGTTTGTAGGCGTCTTACTCTCTCTTTGTTTAATTCTGTCCAATGGCTGTTCTTCTTTCTAGGAGAGAGCCTTTGGGCTAATTGAGTGTCCGAGACTTTTTTCTTGATGCCGTCAATCCAACCAAAACATAGTGCTTCTTCCACTGCATCTAAATAATAAATCGTTTGCGGCTGTTCAGTCATACTTACAATAATCCAACAGGAAGTGTCAACTGTTGACTGTTGAACGAACCAATTTCTTAATTCTTGTCTCGTTTTTAACGGAAGTACGTTTTTTAATTCCATCGTTTATCAGCCTCCTCTTTTTGTCTGAAATAGTGTGGTCTATCATCGTTCTTTCCTTTACGTTGTGAAAAGCTATGGACCTATTGCCCATAGCCTTCATACAGGTTCATTTAATTCTAAACGATTAATCGTTTGTATAGATACGCATGCGATGATCAACCCAATGAATGCTAGCGCTAATGGGATGTAAAAGATGTTAATTAAAGAGAATTGGGGTCCTAAAGAAGAACTTGTAACGATCACGATTAGAACCGCGGAAAGGATGGTAGCAGGCGTTGAAAAATGACGCATCCCAAAGTAAAGAGGAACGAGAGACGTACCAGCTGCTGCTACGTTAAAACCAATTAAACGTAGTAATTCTTGTAAAAGTTGTTCCTGAGTAACGTGTAAGTTGGCAGAAAAGCCAATGAACGCATTGAGTCCAGTAAAGCTCGCTACAATAAACAGCGTCGAAAGTGTCATCATTATGAAGGTTAAGCTAAAAATAAGAACAAGTTTGGCGACTATTAGTTTCTTTCGGTTGATTGGGTACGAGAATAAAACGAGACTGGTTCGATGTTTAAATTCATCAATGACGATCTTAGTGATAAGAACGGATGCAAAGATAATAAATGTTCCTCTAATTAACACGCCGGTGAACATAAAAAATTCATCACTTGTTTGGAAAATAACGTCGTTTTCAAGTTTTTCAATAACAGTGAAGAAATAGAGCATGGCAAGAATACTTGCATTCGCAATGAGCGTTCCTTTTATATACCAACCGATTTTATGTTTTTTCAATTCAAGCTTTATTAAACGATACATTAACAAATCCTCCTTTATTGGTCATTTTTACGTAAACCGATTTTTTTAATAAAATACTCTTCTAATGTCGTTTGCTTTGTTTGGATAGAATGAATCTCGATGTCTTCTAGTATTAACGCTTTTGAAATTCTGGCATGAGAGACGTCTGTTGAAAAAATACGAATCGCTTGATTCTCAACAATTTTAAAGTTTGTTATGTTTAGTTGATCATGTAAGAGAACCGCTGCTTTTTTAGGAGAGCTTGTGACGAGCTCGATGTATTCGGTATTCTGTTGCTTTAATAAATCCATTGATGTTTCTTCTATTAATTTTCCGTCTTTAATCATACCGATCGTGTCCGCAATTTGTTCGATTTCACCGATGATATGACTTGAAATAAATAGGGTCATGCCATATTCTTTGTTCAGTTTTTTAAACAATCTTCTCATGGATTGAATCCCCTCAGGGTCAAGGCCGTTAATGGGTTCATCAAGGATGACGAATTCCGGTTTTGTGAGGATGGCTCTTGCGACGCATAGGCGCTGTCTCATACCTAATGAAAATTGATGAGGTCGTTTATGCGCATCTTTAGAAAGCTCTACCCACTCTAACACATCGGAAATCGTTTGTTTGTCGTGATAGCCCATGTAGGCGCAGTGTAGCTCTAAATTCTCCCGAGCAGTCAATTTCTCATAAAAGATAGGGTATTCAATCATGCTCCCGATACGTTGTAAGTAACGAAAGGAATCTTCTTTTATGGGGGAACCGAATAGCTCGATCTCGCCATTGGTTGGTTTAATCGCGTTTATAAGCATCTTCATGATTGTTGATTTTCCTGCGCCATTAGGACCAAGAAAGCCGTAAATCTCACCTTTTTTAATAGTCAATGAAACGTCCGATACAACAGCATGTCCATCGTATCGTTTCGTAAGACCTCTCGTTTGAACAATATAGTCCATGTTGCGCCTCCTTTATTTCCTATACTCTTACTGTAACGGTTGACTATTTCTTTTCTCTATCGTAAACCTCACAAAAATCTCAAGAAAAAAAGACTAGCCCTTCTCGCGTTTTAATTTGCAAATAAAGGACGTTTTCTCGTGAGGAATTGACGACACAGAGATGGTTCCTTGCATTTGTTCGATCAGTTTCTTTGTAATGGTTAACCCTAATCCACTTCCTTGAAAATCTTTATTCCTGGATTCCTCTAATGTATACATACGCTCAAAGATGTGTTGTTGATCGGACTCAGGAATGCCAATCCCTTGATCGTACACTTCAATCACAACAAAGTCCTCTTCCGCGTACACGTGTAATCCAATCACGTTTCCATCGGCTCCGTACCGAAGGGCATTTGATACTAAATTGGCTAAAATTCGATGTAACGCTTCCTCGTTGCCGAGTGCAAAGACAGGTGAATCTGGTAAGTCAATATGAACGTCTAATCCTTTCGTTTCAATGAATTCATAAAACAGAAGAATGGATCGTTTACAGATTTCCGTTAGATTGACGGCCTCTAATGGTAAATGCTTGTCTCCTGCTTCAAGCTTCGCTAAATCAAAAAAAGAATCGATTAATGTGGTCATTTCATCTGTTTTCTCATGAATGTGAGAAAGAATACGTTCGCGCTCTTGGTTGGGCATGTCGACTTTTTCGTTAAGCATTTCAGCATACCCAGAGATAACAGTTAAAGGGGTTTTCAAGTCATGGGAAATATTGGAGAGCATGCGCTTCATTGATTGTTCTGTTCGAATAAATTGACGAGCATGCTCTCGGTTTTGATCAATGAGTTTATTCATTGAAACAAGTAGCTCTGCGATTTGTTTATGGTCCGTTCCTATAAGCACAGGGCCGCTTGCTTGACCATGGACAATGTCGGTTAGCTGCTTCTTAATGGAACGCAGCTGTTTTTGAAGCGAACGTTTTAAGTACACTTGAAAACCAATCGTAAAAAGTAAAAGGGTAATGAGGAGTAAGAGAAAAGCAATCATCAAAATTCACCTAATTTATAGCCAATACCCCAGACGGTTTTAATGTACAGTGGCTTGGCTGGATCATCTTCAATTTTTTCGCGCAGTCGGCTCATATGAACGTTAATGACATGATCGTCTCCATAATAGTGATCCTCCCAAACCGAATAATAAATTTGTTCTTTCGTCATCACTTTTTTAGGGTTTTCAATGAAGAGCTTTAATAGCTTCCATTCTTTTGAGGTGAGATGGATCACTTGATCTTTTTTCTTGACGATAAACGAATGAAGATCCATTTCAATCTCGTGGACACGTACAATTGCTGGAACGTCGGGTAGGGTAGCATTTTTATACTGGGTCGTTCGACGAATGGCTGCTTTTACTCTTGCTAATAGCTCAATCATGGAAAAAGGCTTTGTGATGTAATCATCAGCGCCAAAACCTAGACCGACTGCTTTATCAGACTCACTGTTTTTTGCGGACATAATAATGACAGGAACGTAACTCGTTTTTCTAAGGCTTAGTAGGAAATCCATTCCATTTAATTCAGGTAACATTAAATCAAGTAAGACTAAGTCATACGTATCGGTTGCAAAGCGCTGAACGGCTTCCTGCCCGGTAAATGCAGGAACAACAGTAAAGCCTTCGTTTGTAAGATAGGTTTGAACCATTTCACTAATCGCTGCATCATCTTCTACAAGTAATAATGTATTCATTCTAGCACCGTCTTTCTCGTTATAAAGTATAGCTCTATACATTAAAACACATCTTAGCAAATTTTATCGTAAAGCTGTCGCTTTTGTCATAATCAGCTTTGAGGAGAATTGACAAAATCAAGAAAGATAATCATTAGGCCTTCTCACAGCGTGGTATAATGAAACTATAGTAGAGTAATTTATTTCCAGAGAGGAACGAAATGAATTGAAACAACAAGTTTTTTTTATAGGAGTCATCCTACTAGCAGGGATGGTTTTAGCAAGTTGTCAAAGTCAGTCGGCAGAAGAAATCCTTTATGTTGCACCAGATGGTGATGATCGAAACCCTGGTACAATGGATCAGCCATTGGTGAGCCTACAGGTGGCAGCAGAAAAAGCGACAGCTGGTACAACGGTTTTCGTTCGAGAGGGGACGTATGTGGAACCTCTTCTCATACAGCATAGCGGAACGGAACAAGAGCCAATACGTTTTGAAGCGTATCAAGGAGAAGACGTTTTTCTAAGCGGTAAGGGAATGGAAGACGATTTAGACGATGTAGCTTTAATAGAAATCGATGGTCATAGCTATATTACGATTGATGGCTTTACAATCGGAGACGTCACGACAAACCATGTTGACAAAACGGTAATAGGCATTTTGATTACTGGTGCAAGTCAACATATTGAGATCGTGAATAATACAATTCAAGGAGTCTCGACAACGGCTGTTGGAGGAAACGCTCATGGCATTGCCGTTTACGGAAATGAATCGATTACAGATATTCGGATTAACCAAAATACGCTAACAGATCTAAGGTTAGGGTTAAGTGAGGCATTAGTCGTGAACGGAGATGTCAGTCATTTTACCATTAACGACAATCACGTTTATGAAACAGATAACATTGGAATTGACGTGATTGGCTATGAAGGCATCGCCATAGATCAATCGAAAGACTATGCGCGTCATGGTGTTATTCAAGGGAATGTTGTTCATCATAATTCTAGCTATGAGAATCCAAGTTATGAGAAGGATTATAGTGCTGGCGGAATTTATGTAGACGGTGGAAGTGATGTGTTGATACAAGGCAATAGGGTTTATCAGAACGATATTGGTATAGAAGCGACGTCTGAACATAAAGGCAAGTATGCAAATCACATAGACATCCTGAACAACGTGGTCTTTGAGAATAGCTATACTGGCATCGCCATAGGCGGGTATGATACAGAACGTGGAGGGACTACAAACACGGTTATTGCAGGAAATGTAGTGTCACATAACGATACAGTCGGGCTAGAGGGCGCACAACTTTTAGTGCAATACGATACGTTTTCAAACCGAATTGAACAGAATCAATTTAGTGCAAGCCAAACAGGTCTTTTTATTAGTAACGAATACGATGAAAATGAAAACATGTTCTTTAGTGAAAATGAATATGTGATACAAGAAGGTGTTAAGGCTAGGTGGCTGTGGGAGAATAAGGACGTGGATTCACTGAAGGAATTTCAGCGCTTGACTGGGAGTGATCGCGGGGCTGTCTTTCGTGCTTTATAAAGGCGATGGATACACCGCAGGTGACGAATAAGTAAGTACGAAAAAAGGCTATGAATGCATAGCCTCTTTTTCGTAGTACGATTAGTTTTGACGATGCCCATCGTCTAAATGCTTGGTTTCTCGTCTTTCTTTTTTTATAAAAAAGTAAGCCCAGTATAATGATCCAATAAATCCTGGCAAGGCTGCTACAAAAAATGCGCCTAAATACGTTATGGATTCAAATAATTGATCGTGCCAAATCAATCGCGATAGATAGAGCAGACCCACTCCAGTAATACCAGTTAGAACAGAGCCACCTATAGCAAATAGAATGAATACAACGGTTATGTGTCGTTTGCTCGTTTTCATATACAATCTCTTCCTTTGCGTTGATATTCTAGGATGTATGACTGTTAGACAACATTGACCTAGTAAGCACATGTCACTCAATCTGTTAAAAAGGGGAGTAGACGAAGATTGTGTTTATATGTGAATCGTTTGTTTCGTCAAGCGATTATGACGTTATCCATTTATAACCGTTACGAGCTAGAATAAAACTAAATGATTATTTTTAATCGTCCATTTATTTTGTGGGTATTCATTTTTAGGGACGTGAGCAGCTATTGAAAATGGATGATGTTTATACGCCGCTTTTCAGGGAATTATAAGCGTATACCATTCAATAGGAGTGATCGATATGTTGGTTCGGAGAATTCTTGCTTCGGCTATAACAACGGTGGCAATAGCAGGTGTGAATCGTATCGTGCGCAGAGTCATTTTAAAAAAATAAAAAGATCTCGCCTTGTAATCAACAAGGCGGGGTCTTTTTTTCTTCTGCAAACAGTGAAGATGACTAGCCAAACAAGATTCTGATGCTTGTCCCTTTGCCTTTTTGACTAGTCAGTTCAACCGTTGCTCCGTGTGCCTCCATTATATCTCGGGCGATTGCCATTCCCAATCCGGTTCCATTAATATTGGTTGTATTACTACCGCGGTAATAACGATCGAAGATATGATGCAAATCGCCTTGTATACCTTCGCCGTTATCTTTAATTAAAATAAAGGTAGACGTCACGTTTACATGGACAGAAACGCCTTCCTTATTATGGATCAGGGCATTGTAAATAAAGTTGAGTAGTCCTCTTTTAAGAAGATGTTGATCCACTTGACGTGTCAGCTGAGGTGCTTCACTTGTAAACGTAATCGATGCGTCTTTAAAAGTTGGTTGATTTAACACATCAATGACAATTTCACGTACAAACGGTTCAATACGAGTGTCTCTTAGCTGTAAGGGCATTTGCTGACTGCGTAAGCGCATGGTCAAATTAAAATCATCAATTAAGTTTTGAATGTAGCTTGATTGACGTTCAATAACTTCCGCGTAGTCCATTCGTTCCTGCTGAGAAACGTCATCACCTTTGAGCAACTCTGCGTATCCGTAAATGGAAGCGAGTGGTGTTTTTAAATCATGTGATACGTTGCTAATCCATTCATTGCGTAGCTTTTCAAGTTTATGTTGTTCCGCTTCGTGCTTTTTGAGCGTATCTGAAACATCATTTAAGTTTGAAAAAACCGAATGGTAGATTCCAGGTTTTTTCAAGTGCTGCTGTTTAAAATTTCGATTCTTCAGTTGTGAAATTCGTTCAATGATGGCTTGAATGGGTTTAGTCAATTTAGCGCTAAATAAAAGACCAATACTACAGGCGATGATAGTGTCAATAAGAATGATGGCGAGTAACGCTTCCGATAAAAAAGACAGAACGGTTTCTGGATTTAAAGTAAAAACGTAGCGCCGATCATCGGAATAGGGAACACCCACAATATAACTAAACGACTCATAAGCACCGACGAAGTACGTATTAAACTCATCATCCATATACTTGTACTTATGAACAAGATCCATCGGTGTGTAGTTGCTAGAAGCAGTAGATGGTGCTAAATAGGAGTCCACGACGACGCCGTTTTCATCAAGTAGTTGAAACCACGCTCCGTAGTTTTGTAACGCATCCTGACCTTCTTGGGATAAGATGGGTTCTCCATCATCAAGTGCTAAATAGTGACTAAAACCTCGTGCAAAGACTTCTGCTGAATTCTGTTCCTCTTCAGCCGTGTTGCTTAGATGTTGATTCATTAAGTAAAAAACCAAAATAAATGTATTAACAAACAGTATGATTAACACAATAATCACTATTGAAATCAGGTAGCTACCAGTTAATCTCCATCTCGTTTTTGTTAACTTAGTTCCCATGTAGACGGTAGCCTAATCCTTTTACAGTGGTAATCCACTGCGGATTGGAAGGCTGCTCCTCGATTTTTTCACGTAGACGCCTAATATGAACCATTAACGTGTTGTCCGCCCCATAGAATTCTTCTCCCCATACACGTCTAAACAATGTCTCTTTGCTAAGAATTTGATTTGGATTCCGCAAAAAGCAAGCCATTAAACCTACTTCTTTTGCGGTTAACTCTAAAAGTTGACCGTCTTTTTTTACTTCGGTTTCATGCTCATTCATTGAAAAAGGACCGACTGTCAGTACGTATTGGTGGTTCGGCTGCTCGAACTCATTCGCGTATGTTCCAGCACGTCGGAGCTGAGCTTTTACACGGTAAGCTACTTCTTTTGGGCTGAAAGGTTTCGTGATGTAATCATCGCCACCAATAGCCAACCCAAGAATCTTATCAAGTTCGTCTGATTTTGCAGATAGAAATAAGATCGGTATACGGGAAACGGTGCGAATACTCTTGCATAAATCGTAGCCTTCGCCATCAGGTAACATGATATCTAGAATAGCCAAATCAGGCTTCAATCGCTGAAAACGATCCCATCCTTCTTTTATACTTCCAGCCGTTTCAATTTGTGTGAGGCCTTCTTTTATTAAGCTTGTTTTGATTAACTGACATAAATCATGTTCATCATCCACAATTAAAATGCGAGGTTGTTCCATCTTCATCATCCTTTCAAAAAAAGAGGAGCGTTTTCTCTATCATATCAGTGTCTGCCGGTTCTTACATGTATTTAAGGTTTTTGTAAGGTTAACGTGATTTTGATTTAAGAGTGAAGAGATAAAGTAATAGACAGAAGAAAGAGGTGCTTGGCAAATGGATTCGTTACTCAGTGTTAACCAAATTGAAAAAACATATGGAAAAGGCTCAACTCGTTTTCACGCCTTAAATCAGATTTCCTTAACGATTGATCATGGAGAATTTGTAGGAGTGATGGGGCCGTCAGGTTCTGGGAAATCCACGTTGTTGAACGTGCTTGCAACAATTGATTCCCCTACATCAGGTGACATTTTTCTTGGAGAAGAAAATCTAGCGAAGATGGACACGGAAAGGCTTGCTGATTTTCGTCGAACACACCTAGGGTTTATTTTCCAGGATTATTTCTTGCTTGACTCATTAACGGCCAGAGAGAATATTCTCTTACCTCTAGCTGTAGCAAAAGAGAACGCTAAAGCAATGAATGAAAAAGTAGAGGCTATTGCAACGATGTTTGGCATTGAATCTCTACTTAATCAATTCCCGTATCAGCTTTCAGGTGGACAGAAGCAGCGCGTAGCCACTTGCAGAGCGATGGTGACAAATCCAAAAATCATCTTTGCTGATGAACCAACTGGTGCACTTGATTCAAAAGCCGCATCCGATTTACTAGAAAGCATGAGTAGGCTAAATCAAACTCACGAAACAACGATTATGATGGTGACGCATGATGCGTTTGCAGCAAGCTTTTGCCGTCGGATTTTATTTATAAATGATGGTCACGTACAGAAAGAATTGATTCGTGGAAATGAATCAAGAAAGGCATTCTTTCAAACAATTCTTGATGAACTTGCACGTTTAGGTGGTGATGGAGATGACATTCGCTGATATTGCACGGAAGAATATGAAACGGAACGTAAAAAGCTACGGCTTATACATTGGTTCTACCATTTTTTCCATCATTGTATACTTCACTTTTGTTACATTGCGATACAACGACGACATTCTAGTAGCATCCGAACAGTCAAGGCAATTAAGTAGCCTTATTACGGCTTCTACTTTCATTCTGATGGTTTTCGTCGCCATTTTTATTCTGTATTCGAATTCGTTTTTTATTAAGAAACGTAAGAAAGAAATGGCTCTCTACGCTTTATTAGGGATTCGCAAGAAAACGATCGGGTGGATGCTGTTTTTAGAAAATATGACAATTGGTATTCTTTCACTTGTTATTGGGGTCGGATTAGGGTTTGTTTTATCTCAATTTTTTCTTTCTCTACTAATGGCGTTAATGGGACTGGATTTTACACTGAGCTTTTCATTTTCTTTTGAAGCGGTCCTTCATACCGTATTGGTGTTTTTCGTCTTATTTTTAGTGACATCCTTTCAGGGATATCGTGTAATTTATCGGTTTGCACTAATTGATTTGTTTCATGCTGAAAAAAAGGGAGAGGCGCTTCCACGTGCTCGGCTACTATCGTCGATTTTCGGGATTCTCCTCCTTACAACTGGATACTGGATGGCGTTGCAAGATCTTGCCACATCTATTGTTTGGAGACAACTTGGGATTGCAACGCCTCTCGTTATAATTGGGCTGACGGTATTAGGCTCGTATCTGCTTTTTCGAAGCGTGCTCGTCTACTTGCTCCATGTCATCAAAAGACAAATCCATTGGACATGGAGTGGGTTGAATTTACTGACCGTATCGCAATTGCTTTATCGAATCAAAGGAAACGCGCTTACGTTAACCATTATTGCCACATTGAGTGCAACAATCCTTACTGCAGGTGGTGCCGTCTTTAGCATGTATTACAATGTTGAGAAGGATGTTGAGAGGTATTCACCCTTTACCTTTATGTGGGAAGGCCCCGCGCTAGAAATGGATCAGGAACAAGTTGAGTATGAAACGTCTTTTGTCAGTAAATCGGCACGGGTTATGCTGGGAGACCACGAGTTCGACTATGCCGTTATAAGCGAATCGACTTTTCTAACCCTTTCACACCAACTTGAATGGGAAGTAACAGAAGAGCTAGCAGATGACCAAATGATCATCGTTGATGCGTTTTATGATGAACGGTGGTCTGCTAATGTAGAAACGGTGCAGCTGCAGGAGAATGACTACGACGTGATAAGCATGTATGCAGATGCTCTTTTCAATGTTCGAACAATGGGTGGAACTGCGCTTGTTCTATCAGATTCACAATATGATGCTTTAGAAGCAGAGGAAAAAAGCTACCAAGCAATTCAAGTAGGCAATTATCAGAATAAGGTAGAGCTATCCCAGGAATTAGCTTCTTCTTCTGAAATAAATCAATTCTCAAGCGCAGTGCAAGATTACAGAGATTCAATGGAATCATCTGGGGTACTGATGTTTGTTGGTAGCTTTTTAGGCTTAGTCTTTTTAGCCGCAATGGGAAGCATTATTTACTTCAAGCTCATGACAGAAGTAGAAGAAGATAAGAAAGCATTCACCATTCTTCATAAAGTAGGTGTATCTAAAAAAGATATGAAGCGAAGCATTCGCCATCAGGTTGGAATGATTTTTGTTGCTCCTCTTCTTTTAGGATTGCTACATGGAAGTGTTGCTTTAACAGCCTTTTCTAAACTGCTTGATCTTCAGTTATTTGTTCCGGTTCTTTTATGGATGCTTGCCTATACGCTCATTTATATAGGTTACTATGTTGTAACCGTACAGAGTGTGAAAAAAACAATCTTTACAACGTTTAAAGGAGGTACTTCAAAATGAAAAAAGGGATTGGTATTGTACTTGTCATCGTCCTGCTCTTTGTTGGAGCGGTGGTAGCATTGGCAACAATGGATCTAAACCGTCTTGGCAAAGAGAATATGTATGTTCAAATAAGTGATTATGTTGAAATGGAAGAAACTCGTCTTGACTCTGGTGAAGTGGTATCCCGGTATTGGTATGAACTTCCTGCTATTGATGAAGCAGGTAATTCCACAATCGTACAATTTTCAGCTACGAGAGAATTACGAAAAGAAGCTTACCTGATGCTTTATGTGAAAAACGACGATGACGTAACGTCTTATGACGAAGTAAAGTGGGAAGACATTCCTGCTGGGGCACAAGACAAATTGTTACAGGTGCCATAAAGTTTGATTCTCGAAGAAAAGAAGCAGTAAAGAGTCCAGGGTGCAAAGATGCACCCTGTTTTTGTTGTACGTATCTAGTTGAATAGGGATGACACGCATCACCATCCTAAAAAAAGAAAGAAATTAGCGTTTCATTCCCATTATGACGGGGGAGGAGTTTAACGAAGTGTTCACTTCCGCTTTTATTATAATTTTTAGTAAACAATGGTAAACCAATATATGAGAAGATTCGATCTTATCATTAATAACGGTCATTTTTATAACTCATGATTTAGATTTGGCAACTTCGTGCGATAAAATCTATTCGCTAAACGAGGAAGGAATGAACGTAATAACTTCTCAATCAGAAGGAAATTTGTCTCAAACGATTATGAATTCTCTTGAAAAGGGAAGGTGATTAAAGTGAAAAAAATAACGGTCATTTTGGCTGCAATCTTAACAATGGTATTTATTGGTTTCGTCTCTGTAAGTAATTTAGTAGCAACTGAAGCATCGTTATACAAAACAGTAACCTCAGATCTGCTAAAAGAAAAGCAAGAGAATCAAGATAGCTTTATAGCGTATTTCTATCAGAAAAACTGCGCACCATGCCAACAAGTAAGACCAATTATTAATGATTATATTGAGGAAACACAAAATGAAGTATTAGCAGTTGATATAAATGAGGATGAAAATAAAAATCTCTTAATAGAGGGTTTTGATATTGATAGTACGCCAATAGTCATTTTTGTTGATTCAGGAAAAGAGCAAGAAAGGTTTTCGTCTGTTTTTGGTGAGGAAGAGTTTAAAGAGAGAGCAAGTAAAGTTTATTCCAAAGACGGGGTTAACTAAAGACTAATTCAAGATTTAGTAATCTTTGAACCTGAAATTATTTAAGAAGGAATGAGAGTCAATAGGATGTTAGGAAGTAGTTGAAATGCTATTGGTTATGAAAAAGACCAGTTATTGTAAAAGGTTTGCGGATAATTGATTGACATTTCCTTTTATTGCAACTAAAATAATAACTGAATTCAATAATTACTAACTAGGGGAGTCCAATGAGTTGGGCTGAGAGGGAAGCGCGATGAAGCTTCTTGACTCTTTGGACCTGATCTGGATCATGCCAGCGTAGGGAAGTTAACGGTTATGCACTTTACGCGTACCGTCTTCTATTTATGTATGTGATGCTAGGTTCAAAATGAGAACCTAGCTTTTTGGCGTGGACGAAGGTTCGATCTTTGAATTCCATTTTTGGGAAAAGGAGAGAACAACATGACGACATCCGAATTAAATGAGAAACGTGTAAGCATTATGTCAAATTTTGAAGGGAGTAAAAAAGTATACGTGCAAGGCTCACGACCAGATTTACGTGTTCCTATGAGGGAAATCACACTGGAACCTTCGATAGTAGACGGAAAAGAAGAGACCAATGAAGCACTGCGCGTTTATGATACGAGTGGGCCTTATACGGATAAGACTTATAAAGCAAACTTAAAAATGGGCTTACCTCGAATCCGAGAAGAATGGATTAATGAAAGAGGCGACACGGAGCTCTATATGGGGAGAGCGGTTCAACCGAGGGACAACGGATTTCGAAATAGAGATGCAATGGAGAAGATAGCGCCAAAAAGTGGACGAATGACACTGAAGGCGAAACCAGGTCATTTTGTGACACAGCTTCACTATGCGAGAAATGGACTCATTACGCCTGAAATGGAGTTCGTGGCAATAAGAGAGGGAGTAGAGCCTGAATTTGTACGAGATGAGATAGCGAGAGGGCGTGCCATCATTCCTGCGAATATTAATCATCCTGAATTAGAGCCGATGATTATTGGTCGGAATTTCCATGTGAAAATCAATGCGAATATCGGTAATTCGGCAGTATCATCATCGATCGAAGCGGAAGTCGAAAAAATGACTTGGGCCACTCGCTGGGGAGCCGACACGATTATGGATCTTTCAACTGGTAAACATATTCACACCACTCGAGAATGGATCATTCGTAACTCTGCTGTTCCTGTGGGTACTGTCCCTATTTACCAAGCGCTTGAAAAAGTAAATGGCGTTGCACAAGATCTTACGTGGGCCATTTTTCGAGATACGCTTATTGAGCAGGCAGAACAAGGTGTTGATTATGTAACCATTCATGCAGGTGTCTTACTGCGTTACATTCCGTTAACAGTAACGCGAATGACGGGAATTGTTTCACGTGGAGGTTCCATTATGGCGCAGTGGTGTTTGCACCATCACAAAGAGAGTTTTTTATACACCCATTTTGATGAGATTTGCGATATTCTAAAAGCTTACGACATAAGTCTCTCACTGGGTGATGGCTTACGTCCTGGTTCCATTGCCGATGCCAATGACGAGGCTCAATTCGCTGAGCTTGAAACGTTAGGGGAATTGACAAAACGGGCATGGAAATACGACGTACAGGTAATGGTGGAAGGGCCTGGTCATGTACCAATGCATTTGATTAAGGAAAATATGGACAAGCAGCTTGCTCTTTGTGATGAAGCTCCTTTTTATACCCTGGGTCCTTTAACAACAGATATTGCGCCTGGATATGATCACATTACGTCTGCAATTGGAGCAGCGCTAATTGGGTGGTACGGAACGGCAATGCTTTGCTATGTTACGCCAAAAGAGCATTTAGGGCTGCCAAATCGTGAGGATGTCCGCGAAGGAGTTATCACTTATAAGATTGCTGCCCATGCTGCTGATTTAGCAAAAGGTCATCTAGGTGCCCAGAAACGAGATGATGCCCTATCAAAAGCGCGCTTTGAATTTAGATGGCGTGACCAATTTCACCTTTCTCTCGATCCAGAGCGAGCAGTGGATTATCATGATGAAACGTTGCCAGCAGAAAGCGCAAAATCAGCCCATTTCTGCTCCATGTGTGGGCCAAAATTTTGTAGCATGAGAATTTCTCACGACATTCGTAAACATGCTACTGATGGAGACCTACGATCGAAAGCAGAGATCGATGAGGGTTTAAAAGCAAAGGCGAAAGAATTTAAACAGGCTGGAGGAAAGCTTTATTAATAAAGTAAAGGAGGAGTCTCTTAAGAAGAAAGTGTGCAGCTTGGACCGAGAGATGGAGCAGATACGACGGCGAATGATTGATTTGCAGAATCAAAAATATCTTTTGCAATCGGAATGCGAACATCAATTTTCTGGGAACACTCATTTCATTCGTTGCTACATATGCGGGAAAGTAGAAGTGCTTTATTATTAACTGGCTAAATAAAGAAAGCGGTCCGCATGAGCGAACCGCTTTCTTCGTCGTTACGTGATAGATAAACCTGCGCTTGTGTTACCTGTTAAAACCGTAATAAAGGTAATATCTGGTGATGCGATTTGTAAGACGAGTAATAGTAAGTCTCCAGCAAGTACAGGTTCAGCTAAGCCGGTTACTGTTCCAGTGAACGTATCACCAATTGTGATTAGCCCAGCCACAGCAGGTGTTAATGTGACTGTAGCAGTTGTTGGCAAGAATGGTGTTGATCCAAGTATAGCACCAGTTGCTTTGTAAACGGTTGCTGTTATGGCACCTGTTCCAATTGGTAAGGTTACACCTACTGTTGAGGTAAAGGACACAGATAACGAATCAATTGTGCCAGCTCGCGGTGCTCTGAAAGAGAACTCCCCTACATCTGCAACGGTAAAAGCGCCAAGTGTTACACCGGTAGAACTGCTTCCAAAGCCAACCAAGTTAACCGTCCCAACTAATCCACCAGCAATTGTTGATATAACAGATGGTACAATCCCTGATGCGAATGGTATGACGGCAGTAGAACCAGCGGCCCCAGTTGCTCCAGTAGAACCCGTTGGCCCAGTAATACCGATTCCAGTAGCGCCAGTCGGTCCAGTAGGTCCAGTAGCCCCAGTACCACCAGTGGCCCCAGTAGGTCCAGTAACGCCAATTCCAGTCGGTCCAGTGACACCAATTCCAGTAGCGCCAGTCGGTCCAGTAGCCCCAGTAGCCCCAGTTGCACCAGTCACTCCAGTAACACCCGGGTCACCAGTAGGTCCAGTAGCGCCAGTCACTCCAGTAACACCCGGGTCACCAGTAGGTCCAGTCGGTCCAGTCGGTCCAGTAACGCCAATTCCAGTAGCGCCAGTCGGTCCAGTGGCTCCAGTACCACCAGTGACCCCAGTTGGCCCGGTAGTACCAGATCCGCCACCACCAGGTCCAGTTGGCCCAGTCGGTCCGGTTGGTCCAGTGACACCATTTACTTGGGGTCTGTTAAATTTTTGTATATTTGAACAAGAACATTGAAAACGATGGCAGTGATTGCATGACATTTTCAATCCACCTCCTTCTTTGAAATAACCTCCACGCATAAATGGCTTATTAAATTTTCTTGAAATAAAAATGGAGGTGTATTATCCTATGAAACGAAAAAGAGTTTTGCCTGTGCTTTTTAAGTGTTTTATCATTCGGATTTAAAGTGTAAATATTTCATAAAAGTAAGCTGTAGGAACGAGTAGTCTCTTCATTTTATGAATTTAGTAGGACGGGTGAATGCTTTCCATTATAATGGAGACATTTGGTTTCATTAGTAAAACGATGAAACATACTAGCGCTTAGTACGTAAGTAAATGTTATGGTAATAGAAAATATAAAAGGAAAGAGTTGAACGTGATGTTGTGGATAATGGCACAAGACAAAGAGAGAATCAGTCATGTTATTGAGGTTTCGATTTCTGGAAAGAAAATTATGGGTGTTGGTAGTGCTGGATTAAATGAGTGGGGTAATTTGTTAGGGAAATACGATTCTAAAGAACGGGCGATGGAAGTGCTTGAGGACATTCATCGTACAATCGCGAATAGTAGCCAATTCGCTATAACGTATACAATGCCAACAGATTAAGAGCGCTCTAAAATGAAAGGAGGGCTAGTTTGATGAATACAGAGTCTGTTTTCGGAATCGAATTTCTTTTTATTAGTCTAGCTGTAGTTGTGCTGTTACTGTGGTTCTTTCAAATTGTCATGAGAAGGTGGTTTCAAGTGGAAAAGAAACCATTTTTCTCATATAACCATGTGAACCGAAAGCATGCAAAATGGGATTATGGTATTCGAATCTCTTTTATGGTCGTACTAATTGTTAATTTGGTACTGACTCTCAGCATGCAAAACTGGTTAATTGAACCTTGGTATCTACTTATTATTTTTTTAATTCTGTTAGCGTCGGTACGGGCTATTTTTGAAAAAAAGTATGCAGAGAATAAAAACGAATACAAATTAACATTGAGCCAACTTCTTTTTTCCGTTTTTCTAATAGGAATATTTATTTTTATTATGATAAATTTTTAGAATAATCGTTCGCCTTCTCTTTCTAGATTGTGAAGTTCGTATATGAAAAGAGAGGGGAAGTAAAAATGATTCATTTAACAAGTGCGCTTCAAATTGAACAGCAGATCATTGATATTGGAGACGGAGGGGAATACGAGACCATTACCGCAGCGATTGAAGAACTCCTTACAAGTGGGGCAACGCACAATAATTCAAGTATTACACTCAATCTTTTAAAAGGTTTTGTGCTAAAGGAACAAATTCACGTTGAAAATATGAATCTTGATTGGATTACAATTATTAGTGAAGATTCCGTTGTGCCGATTCAAGCATCAGCCATTTCAAAAACGTTAATTGAATCGAGGAGACCTGCTTTTTTTGGACGTAATCAAGCTACGCTGCCAACGATAGGCGTTTTATTTGAATATGATATGCAGACTGTTCGGTGTGATGGCATTACGGTAGCTTTTGGATCGAAAGTGCAATTACTTCCTGGTGCTGGTGTGAACTATGCTGATCGAGGGCTTGGTGCTTATTATCATTCTGAAGCTTTTTGCTATATGGAAGGCTTAACAGAAGGAGGAGGGGGAATAGGAGCTGGCGATGTAACGGGTGTATCCTTTCGTTATTGTTCCAATCGTGCTTTTATGGCGTCCTTTGGATCGAAAATAAATTGTGCCAGGTCTATTCTTGATTACTGTAGCGGCGACAATGCTGTTTATGCTATTTGGGGGTCTTTTTGCGATATTTATCAATCAAATGTGAGTCATGCTACAAATACAGCTGTCCATAGCAGAGATGGCTCGAAAGTAAATGCTCGTGAAACAAATGTATCCCACTCTAATAGAGGGTTTCATGCGCTTCACAATGGCACTATTAATGCACGCTATTCTGCTACGAAGTGGGCAGGAGATGGAGCAAAGAACTGTAGAGGCTATGGTGTCATGGCAACATACAATTCACAAATCGATGCTGCTGATTTACCAGTAGATGGCTCACATAGAGGATTCCATGCTTCTACTGGATCAACCATTAACGCTAGTACATCATCTGCCAAAAATTGTACAATCGGCTACCATGCTACAGGGGCGAGCACGATTAATGCTCAAGAAAGTGATGCGAGTGGAGCAAGCTGGGAAGGCTTTTTTGCGGAAAAAGGAAGTATAATAAATGCTGATCGATCCGCTGCGAATGATTGTCGAGAAGGTTTTAGTGCCCGATTTAATTCAACGATTAACGCAGATACATCTAGTGCCCAGCGAGCGAGAAATCATGGATTCCTTGCTAACGAAACGTCTACCATTCAAGCAAGAAACAGTGTCGCCAGTCAAGCGATGATAAATGGGTTTCTTGCAACAAGATCTTCAACGATTAACGCTCGTGGTTCGAATGCCCGTTTATGCAGTGGGAATGGGTTTAGGGCAGAGGAAGGGTCGAGTCTAAATGCTAATTCAGGAGATGCTTCAGGTAGTGGCGAAGAAGGTTTAGATGTTTTTAGAGGATCTTTTATTTCGGCTCAAAACTCTATCGGCAGTCTTAGATCGCCAGAACGATTAAATCAGCTTACGCGAGAAGGGGCCATCTTTCGTTAATGTATAGACTTAGTTAAAGAAAGCACCGACACATTGTTGGTGCTTTCTTTATGTAACTACCTATTCTGCGCCTTGACTGTTGTTGCTTTTAGCATTTTTTTAGAAAAGTCTTCTTCTTTATAATGAATGAGAACATTGGCACCTAATGAACGGCATAATACGAACTTTTCCTGAGAGCCAGCAGTAACAATAACAGATGCGCCTCGCAACCTTTTTTCTAGCTAAATGGCGACGGTACGACAACACGCGCACTGACGCGATTGATGACCGTCTCTTGGTGTTTGAATTTACATGAAAAAATAAAGTTTGATAAGCGGTGAGAAAGACTTTTGTACTAGTAGCAGCTTGTTGAAAGGAAAGGGTCTTAGGAATTTGTTTGATGGCATAACCACCTCCGTTAACAAGCCCATGATAGAGTCGCCTTCCTTATATTTACTTTCTTCAAGCGTCATTACTTAATCGTTTCAAAAAGGTGAGCGTGATAAACAATATTTCGAATAGAAACCATTGTTTCTCGTTTCGCCTCTTTTGATGTTAAGGACGTTTGGTGATTTAAAATACTTGTAAGCATGCCTTGCCAAATAAGTGTGGTCATCGTGCTGATCGTTTTCACTTTTGAGTGTGAAATCTCTCCTTTATCGGCAGCTGCCTTTAATAGAGATTCACCTCTAATGGCAACGTTTCTTTCATATAAAGCAGGCTTTAAGGTGTCGGGAAACTCGACAATATCAGCTTCGTACAGGTCATAATACTGTTTAAACAGATCTTCAGGCTCTTTGCTAATATTCATCAAAAAGATGGTGTGAAAGAGTCTGGGATCTTGATAAGAGAATTCACAAAAGCATTCCCAACCGTTTAGATATTGTTCAATGATCGACTTATTTTCTTCTATTGTATTAATAAAAGCTGATGTATAGGGCTTTAAAAATCGCATGGATGCAAAAAAGGTTAAGTGGCTTAACTCAGAAAAATAATTATAAATCGTCGCGCTATTGTAACCTGCTTTATCGGCAATTTTTCGAATTGTAATGTGATCGTAACCCTCTTCTTCAATAATAGCAGCAGTTGCTTCAATAAAATATTGCCACATCCGTCGCCGCTTTACGTCTTTTTTATTCACATCAAAAACTCCTTATTAAAATGACCTATCTTTTATTTTAAGCGATATCGCTCTTATTTGTCAGTTGACCAAGTTTCGACAAAAATATATAATCATGATTATTAAGTAATCGTGATTATTTTATAATCATGTTTATTATTTTGCAAGAACGTTTCTCTATGAGTCAAAATTTTATTAAGAGGGTGTTCAAATGAATCGAGCTAAGATTGATCCTTTAATTTTTTGGTCATCTATTGTTGTCATTCTTATTGCTTCATTGCTTCTTGTGTTAAATCAAGATGTAGCAGAGCCTTTTTTAAACGATGTGATGAATGGCATAACCACTCGAATGGATTGGGTATTTCAGTTCGTTACGTTTGGGTTGTTTATTGTATTAGGTTGGCTAGCGTTTGGGCCATACGGACGTGTCCGTTTAGGAGAAGGAAAGCCAGAATTTTCAACCTTTAGTTGGGGCGCAATGCTTTTCTGTGCTGGAATGGGAACAAGTATTATGTTTTGGTCTATTCTAGAACCGCTCTATTATTACACTGGTCCTCCTTTTGGTCTTTCACCTGAAAGTACAGATGCAGCTGATTGGGCAGTTACATATGGGCTGTTTCATTGGGGGCTATCCGCCTGGGCGCTTTACGCTCTTCCTACTGTAGCGATTGCGTATTCTTTTTATGTCTCTAAACGACCATCACTTAAAATTAGCACAGCACTTGAAGGCGTGCTCGGGAAACATGCGCATGGTTTGCTTGGTAAAATAATAGATATTCTTGTAATTTGGAGTCTTGTAGGAGGACTAGGAACGTCACTAGGCTTAGGAGTTCCGATGGTCTCAGCTGTAATTGGTGATTTAATTGGAGTGGAGCAATCTCTTGGGCTAAGTATTATCATTATTCTATTTTGGACAATCATTTTCAGTGCGAGTGCGTATTCAGGTCTTTATAAAGGTATTCGTAAATTAAGCGATATCAATGTGTATTTAGCTTTAGCTCTTGCCGCTTTTGTGTTAATTACTGGACCAACCTTATTTATTTTATCCAACTTCACAAATAGTCTTGGATTAATGCTACAAAACTTTGTATACATGAGCTTTTACACTGATCCAAATGCAAACAGCGGCTTCCCGCAAACATGGACCGTGTTTTACTGGGCGTGGTTTGCTGCGACTGCTCCATTTATTGGCTTGTTTGTAGCTCGTATTTCACGAGGGCGCTCCATTCGTCAATTGGTCTTATCTATATTATTATGGGGAACCGTTGGAAGCTGGCTCTATTTTGCTGTATTCGGTGGTTATGCCATTCATCTTGAAACAAATCAACTTCTTTCGCTTACGGACATTTTAGCAAACGAAGGAGAACAAGCGGTTATCGTTGAAATGCTTCGCTCTCTACCAATCAGTACGATTGTCATGACTTTTTTTGTTGTTTTGGCATTTATCTTTTTAGCAACGTCTCTTGATTCGGCAAGCTATGTGTTAGCATCCATCGCAACAAAAGAGTTAAAAGACGAACAAGAACCGGCTAGATGGCATCGTGTCATTTGGGGCGTTATTCTTTCTTTACTTGCCATTTCATTAATTAGTGTTGGTGCGCTACGGGTTGTGCAAACATCCGCAGTCATTGTAGCGGTTCCTGTTGTTGTGTTATATGGCTTATTTACGGTTTCACTTGTTCGCTCATTAAAAAAAGATTTTCCTAAAGGAGGCTAACGATGGTTTTTAATGTTCGAGATTCAAAGCTTCATATTAAAGAAGATTACCCTTATGACATTGAGGTAATGGAACACAGTTGGATACCCATGTCTGATGGAACCAAGCTAGCAGCAAAAATATGGCTTCCGAAAGGAGCTCAAAACCAACCGGTTCCTGCAGTGCTTGAATATTTACCTTATCGAAAAAATGACTTTACTGCTTTACGTGATTCCATTCGGCACCCATACTTTGCCGGTCATGGGTATGCAAGCATTCGTGTTGACATCCGTGGAACCGGTGATTCAGACGGGATTTTGCATGATGAATATTTGCCACAGGAACAAGAGGATGCGCTTGAGATTTTAGCGTGGCTAGAAGATCAACCGTGGTGTACTGGTGATGTAGGCATGATTGGTAAATCATGGGGTGGATTTAATGGCTTACAAGTGGCTAAACATCAGCCAAAACAGTTAAAAGCTGTTATTACGCTATGCTCGACGGATGATCGTTACGCGGATGATGTGCACTATATGGGAGGGAATATTTTAGCGTCAGACATGCTGTGGTGGTCGTCAACAATGTTTGCTTATAACGCAAGGCCGCAAGATCCCGTTGTAGTCGGTGAATCATGGTACAAAAATTGGCTTGAGCGGTTAGAAAAAACACCCCCATATGTAGAGAAGTGGCTAACCCATCAACACCGAGATGACTATTGGAAACAAGGGTCTGTCAATGAAGATTATGAAGCAATGACTGTTCCAGTATTTGCTGTCGGTGGCTGGGCTGACGGTTATACGAATGCGATCTTTAGAATGCTAGAACATTTCTCGGGTCCGAAAAAAGGGTTAATTGGGCCGTGGGTACATGAATATCCTGAAGTGGCAATTCCAGGTCCAGCAGTTGGTTTTTTACAAGAATGTGTACGCTGGTGGGATCACTGGTTAAAAGGGATAAATACAGGCATAATGGATGAACCAATGCTAACCGCTTGGCAACAAGAAAGCATCAAGCCTGCCGTTCATTATGAAGAACGTCCAGGTAAGTGGATTTTTGAGGACTCTTGGAAAGATGCAGAAAGACAGCAGCAAACCTTTTCATTAACAAGCGCTGGCAAGCTGACGCTTGAAAGAGCAGAGGATGCGACTATTTCTTTAGCAAGTGTTCAACAGCATGGCTTATACAGTGGCGTTTGGTGTCCATTCGGGCAAGAAGGGGATATGCCGTCAGATCAGCGAATGGAAAAAGGTTTAAGTACAACGTTTACGACAGAACCACTTGACGACGCGCTTCATTTACTTGGTCTGCCGAAAGTGACTATTCAGTTCAAAAGTAATAAAGCGGATGCGCTCATTGCCGCAAGACTATGTGATGTTGCCCCTGATGGCGCAGAGACCATGATTAGCTTTGGCATGTTAAATTTGAACCATTTACATGGTCATGCGTTTCCAGAAGCGCTTGAGCTAGGACAAGAATACACGGCAACCATTCAGCTCAATGCAGTCGGTATTCGTATTCCGAAAGGTCATCGCTTGCAGCTTGCTTTATCGCCAACGTACTGGCCCCATGCATGGCCATCGAAAGAAGAAGCAACTATTGAAATTGTGACTGGCACAAGTACGGTGCTCCAATTGCCGGTTCGCGATGATGGCGCACATGCACAAGATGGGGAATGGCCGTTTGAAAAGCCAGAAGCTGCTCCAGTGATGGGAAGAGAAATTTTAAGAAAAGAATCTAGATACCGTCACATCAACTATGATCTTCTAAGCGAACGTTGGGTGCTAGACGACTTCTCGGATGAAGGCAAACGGAAGCTACCTGCAAATGGACTAGAATATGGTAGTACGAATCGTAACGTTTACACGATACGTGAAGGCGATCCGCTTTCTGCAGAAGCCCACTGTACATGGGAACTCACCCTTGGACGAGGTGATTGGCAAACAGAAGTTCATACAGACAGTAAAATGACCGCTGACAAAACCAATTTCTATTTAGAAAACACTTTAAAAGCATACTTGCGCGATGAGTTAGTCTTCGAGAAAACGTGGGAAAAGATGATTCCGCGTGATTTTCAATAATAGTGTGCATAACCCTTCCTAGATTGCAGGAGGGGTTAATTTACCCATTCATTTATAAAATAGAAAGAAAAGAGTGCGTTGCGTTTAAAAGCACGAAAACGAAACACTTTTATCTGTCTTTTCAATTAACTTTTTACTTTTGACTGAATCCTATGCTAGGATAAACGTAGCTTCTCTCGTAGAGGCTTTTTCTTTTTTAGTCAATGAAATGGCTACCATAGAAACTAACTAAAATGAGGGACAACGATGAATCAAGCTATCGATCATTTAGAAACAATCAATCGATTTACATCAACAGCTAATGAAAAAGAGGGGATTACACGACTAGCTTATAGCCTAGAGGAAAAAGAGGCGAAGCAATGGTTAATGGATTCTTGTGAGCAATTAGGTTTAACAGTACGAGAAGATGAAGCTGGAAACATGATTGCGAGACGAGAAGGAAAAGACGCAAATCTTCCGGCAGTAGCGTTTGGCTCTCATCTTGATACAGTCTATCAAGCAGGACAATACGATGGTGCATTAGGTGTCATCGCTGGATTAGATGTATTAAGACAATTAAATGAAGAAGGAATTAACACCGATCATCCTCTTGAATTAATCGCGTTCACATGTGAAGAATCAGCGCGATTTGGTGTGTCTACTGTAGGAAGTAAAGCGATGGCTCAACAAGTCGATAGAGTAGCATGTCAATCCCTCGTGGATAAAGATGGAACGACCTTTACAGATGCGCTAGCAAGTGTCGATTTATCGGTGGATGACATAGAGCGTGCAGAAAGGCAGCCAGATGAATTAAAAGCATTTGTCGAACTACATATTGAGCAAGCAAAGCAACTCGAAAGACAAGAGAAAACGATAGGAGTCGTAACGGGTATTGCTGCGCCTCATCGACTTTTTCTTGTTGTGAAAGGAGAAACCTCTCATTCTGGCACGACGGCTATGGAAGACCGTCATGATGCTTTACTCGCCGCTGCGGAGTTGAGTTTAGAATTAGAACATCAATCGATTATGGAAAAAGATTGGAATACGTTTGCTACGGTAGGTACACTTCACGTGGTTAATGGTGCCATGAATACTGTACCTGGAAGAGTCGAGTTGAAAATCGATATTCGCAGTCAATATGTTCATTCACGAAATCGTATCATCACAAAGTTAAAACAAAAAATAAGCGATGTCCAAAAACAAAGAGGTGTGGTCATTGATATTGAACATGAAGAAAAAACACAACCTGTACAAATGAATGCGCGCATTCGTAGCCTAATTACGACGATTTGTAAAGAAAAGAATATACCACATATGGCGTTACCTAGTGGAGCTGGTCATGATTCAATGAATATGGCAAGGCGTTGGCCAACGGCAATGGTTTTTGTTCCTTCGGTAGATGGGGTGAGTCATCATCCGTCTGAATATACAAAAGAAGAGGATTGTTTAGTTGGAATAGAAGTGCTAAAAGAGACGGTTATACAACTTGCAAATAAAGATGTTTTACTAAGTTAGTGGAATTTTTTTATATAGAAACGATTTCTTTAACTGCACGTAATAGAGGAACCGCAAATCTTAAATGGATTTGTGGTTTTTTAGCATTGTGCCACTAAGTCACGCTTATAAATAATGGATATATTTTAGTGATTTTAGGATTTCAGCTTTGCTGTTCTTGCGATAGGATAGAGCTAGAAACAAGAGGAGGGGTTATTGTGAAAGCGCTTAAATTAATTGGTTTTTCTCTATGCGCCGTAGTGGCTTTAACGGCTTGTGGTGAATCAAGCTCAGGCTCAGGTGAAGGGGAACTCGTTATTTATACAACAAGAAGTGAAAACTTAAATGAAGCGGTTATTCCGAAATTTGAAGAAGAAACGGGCATTAAGGTACAAACCATTTCAGCAGGAACAGGAGAGGTGGTTACTCGAGTAGAGTCAGAGCGTAATAATCCACAAGGGGATATATTATGGGCAGCTGATGTCACCATGCTTCATGACAAAACGGATTTATTTGAGGAGTATGTATCTCCTGAAGATGAGTTTATGATGGAAGGATTCAAAAATACAACAGGCTTTTTCTCGCCAGCTTTTTCAGATCCAACTGTCTTTATTGTGAACACGGACTTAGTTGGTGATGTTGAAATTGACAGTTTCCAAGACTTATTAAACCCAGCATTGAAGGGGCGGATTGCGTTTGGCGATCCTGTTAATTCAAGCTCTGCTTTCCAATCGTTAGTAGCGATGCTTTATGCGGCAGGTGATGGCGATCCCTTAGCTGATGAGGCTTGGACATTTGTAGAAGCGTTTCTTGAAAATCTAGATGGAAAAGTCCAAGGAAGTTCAGGACAAGTGCATAGAGGGGTAGCAGACGGAGAATATACAGTGGGACTAACATGGGAAGATCCAGTTATTCATTATATTCAAAGTGGTGCACCTGTTGAAGTTGTTTTCCCAACTGAAGGTGTAGTGTATCCAGGTCAATCTGTTCAAATCATAAAGGGAACCGATAATTTAGAAGGTGCGAAGAAGTTCATTGACTATGTCTTATCTGAAGAAGTGCAAAGTCGTACAGGCATGGAGCTAACGGTTCGTCCTTTACGTGAAGGTGTTGAAGTTGCCGATTACATGACGCCTCAAGATGAAATTCATCTATTTGAAGAATACGATGAAGATTATATTATCGAGCATACAGATGAAATCACGGCACGCTATGTAGATGTGCTTGAACAATCAATGAATTAAGAAATAGGATATGCAGGGTACGGTTAGGCTCTGCATATCTCTTTTTAATAGATATAAAGGGGGAACCATTCATGAGTGTTGCCATTCATATAGAAAACGTTGTCAAAAAATATGAGAATCAAACTGTGATTGATGGACTGTCATTAGAAATAAAAAAAGGAGAACTGTTTACTCTTCTTGGCCCTTCTGGTTGTGGAAAAACGACATTACTACGCATGATTATCGGCTTTAACTCCATTGAAGGAGGCGCAATAAAGCTAGATGATGAGGTCATTAATAACATCCCAGTGAACAAGAGAAAGATGGGAATGGTTTTTCAAAATTACGCTATTTTCCCACATATGACTGTTGCGGAAAACATTGCATTCGGGTTGAAAGCACAACATCAAGATAAATCATCTATGAAAAGCCGAATTGAAGAAATGATGAAAGTTGTTCGAATTGAAGAGCATCAGGCTAAAAAACCGGATAAGCTTTCTGGTGGACAACAGCAACGAGTTGCGCTTGCCCGCGCTTTAGTTATTAATCCGAAGGTATTGTTAATGGATGAGCCTTTATCGAACCTGGATGCAAAATTAAGAGTGGAGATGCGAAATGCGATTAAAGACATTCAGCAAGAAGTCGGCATAACAACGGTTTATGTAACCCACGATCAAGAAGAGGCGTTAGCGATTTCTGATCGTATTGCGGTAATGAATAAAGGTGTTATTCAACAAATCGATAAGCCGGAAACGATTTATTTACGCCCGCGTACCCTTTTCGTTGCTCAATTTATAGGCACGTCAAACGTCATCAAAGCAACTGTTGAAAAGGTCGGGGATGATAGCTACCTTGTATTCAATGAACAGTATAAAGAGAAGCTTACTACGTTAAGTGATGCTGCAAAAAATGGGCAGGAGGTATTGGTTTCCGTTCGCCCTCAAGAATTTGTTGTAACGTCTGATGTGAATACAATCGCTGGAACAGTCAATAAAACGATGTTCTTAGGAATTAACACACATTATTTTGTTACATTAACGACAGGAGAAACGGTAGAAGTTGTACAAAATATTGAAGATCATGCCATTATTCCAGAAGGAACAACGGTACAAGTAAAGGTGAAACCAGCACTTATTAACGTGTTTGATTCTTCAACAGAAGAGACGCTAATAAAGGCAGGTGGCTGAAGTGCTTCGTAAATATGCAAATGGATGGAATCTGATTACGCTTTTTATTCTGTTATTTTTCGCGTTGTTCATCTTATTTCCAGTCGTCCTTGTGTTAAATAAAAGTGTGTACAATGCAGAAACCGGATTTACGTTGCAACATTTTGCCCATTTCTTTGATCGTAAATTTTATTGGGTTACGTTGTGGAATAGTATTAAAGTGACCATTGTTGCAACATTACTTGCTGTTTTAATTGGGCTGCCACTTGCTTATATCCTAAGAAGAGTGAAAATCTTTGGCAGTAAAGCGATCCAAATTTTAATTATTGTTTCGTACATCTCTCCGCCATTTATTGGTGCCTATGCATGGATTCAGTTGCTTGGACGTGGTGGGGTTATTACAAAGTTTGTAAACGATACGTTTGGTTTGAATTATGATGGCATTTATGGGTTTGCAGGAATTGTCCTTGTGCTAACGTTACAGTCCTTCCCGTTAATTTTTATTTACATTTCAGGTGCGTTGAAAAATGTTGATAATTCGTTAATTGAAGCCGCGGAAAGCCTTGGATATTCTGGGTTTCAGCGGATGTTAAAAATTGTTGTACCACTCATTACACCAACCCTTTTAGCCAGTGCGCTTCTTGTTTTTATGCGCGTTATTGCTGACTTTGGTACACCTATGCTGATTGGTGAAGGCTACCGAACCATACCCGTGTTAATTTACACGCAGTTTATGAGTGAAGTTGGTGGAGATGCTGGCTTCGCAGCAGCCATTGCAACCATTTTTATTATCGTAACAATCGCTTTGTTCCTTGTACAGCGCATTATTTCGAGACAATATTCGTATTCAATGTCGGCACTAAAGCCGATGGAGGTTAAAAAATCATTTGGGATAAAGAACGTGTTAAGCCATAGCGTTGTGTATGTGATTGCACTTTTATCGATCTTGCCACAGCTTGTTGTTATCTATACGTCCTTTTTAGAAACAACTGGTGGTCAAGTCTACACAGGGCGTTTTTCACTTCAAAATTACGAAACCATTTTGTTTAATCGTGATTTATCAATGATTTTAAATACGTATAAGCTAGGGTTTTTTGCGATAATTATAATCGTCATTATCGGGATCTTTATTTCTTACCTAACGGTCCGGAAGCGTAACCGCATTACGTCTACACTTGATACCATTTCGATGCTTCCATTTGTTATTCCAGGTTCGGTGCTTGGTATTGCGCTCGTTTTTGCTTTTAATGATGCACCCTTTTTCTGGACTGGAACAGCATTTATCATGGTGTTGGCCTTTGTTATTCGTCGAATGCCGTATACGATTCGCTCAAGTACCGCCATTATTAGTCAAATTAGTCCGAGTATGGAAGAAGCTGCGATTAGCCTCGGCGCATCAGAGAAGCGTACATTCTTTAAAGTGGTCGTTCCAATGATGATGCCTGGCGTATTAGCGGGGGCAATTATGAGTTGGATTACAATATTAGGCGAATTAAGTGCATCCATCATTCTATACTCTAGTAATACCCAAACCCTCGCCGTGTCCATTTATTCTGAAGTGATCAGAGGGAACTTTGGAAATGCGTCTGCTTACTCAGCGATATTAACGATCACATCCATTCTATCTCTATTACTATTTTTTAAATTAACAGGAAAGAAAGAGATGAATTTATGATAGAAGCCCAACCGGTTTATCCGGCTGGGCTTTTGTTTTTTATTGCTTGGATATATGCGATGATGCGCGCACAACAAGCTCCGGAACAAGCTCTCGAACAAGTCCTTCTTCTCCTGCGATTAACCGCAATAGTTCTTGAACAAGGGATTTTGCAAGTTTTTCAACCGGTACACCGACTGCTGTAAGAGGGACGTCTGCTTCAGCTTGTTGAGGAATATTGTCATAAGAGACTAGGGCAACATCCTCTGGAATAGTTAAACCGGCCTGACGAATTGCTCGAACCGTACCGACTGCAATGTCGTAGCTTGAACAAATAAGTGATTCGGGTAACGGACTTTTAGCAAGGAGAGCAGATAGAGCGGTAAAGCCATCTATACTGTTAAGTCCTTTTGTATCAATTAAAATAGGCTTCAGACCGCGTTTTTTTAGTGCGTCTAGATAGCCAGTTTGTTTAGCTAGCTGGCGTCGACCAATACCGTCAACCATCCCAACATAACCGATTGAAGAGTAGCCGGATTCAACAAGTGTTGAAACAGCTAATTCCATCGCATATTCGTGCTGTACACCTACGGTTGGAAACTGGTTAATACCTGGCACACCATAAGACAGAAGGGGCATATCAAGCTGAGCAGGTAATTGATTTTGAGGGATATCTTCTTCAAATAGAAGAATGGCATCACTACGCATTCGCGAAAAAAGAGCGATCGCTTCGGTTGGATCACTAATGGATAATAAAATATTCTTTCCTTCATCAGCCATCATTTTGTTAACGTGTCGAGCAAGCTCTGTTAAAGCAACACGGTTTATTTCTGGCCAAACGAGCCCAACTGTATTCGTTCGCTTCGTAACGAGATGTTTAGCAGCAAAATTTGGTGTGTAGCCAAGCTGCTTTGCCTTGTTTAAAATCGTTGTTTTCGTCTCGGGTTTAACGAGCGGGCTATCGTTTAGCGCTTTGGACACCGTAGAATAGCTAACATTGGCTGCTCGAGCGATGTCTTTTATCGTAACCATGGTCCATTTAACTCCTTTATGTAACCTCATTTCTTATTATTTTACGTAGTTTTTACGAAAATAACAACGTTTTCATTGATTTTGGACACGCTTTCATTTATATTAAAAATAACAACGTTGTTATTATCGGAGGAGGAACGAATTATGCGTCGTTTATCGATTGGATTTGTAAGCGCATTAACATGCTTTTTGGCTGCCTGTTCAACACCGACAGCATTATCAAGTGATGTTACCGTTATGCGCTTACCTCACAATATGAATGAAAGTCATCCAATCCATCAATCTTTGGTCCATTTCGCTGAACTAGCAGAAGAAAAGAGTAACGGGACGCTACGGTTTGATATTTTTCCAAATGGCCAATTAGGCTCTGAAAGAGAAGCAATTGAGTTAACTCAAACTGGTGCCGTAGATGCAACGAAGGTGAGTGCAACGGCGCTAGAAAGCTTTTCGCCATTCTATGCATTATTTAGTATTCCTTACTTATTTGTGGATCAAGATCATTATTATGAGGTGATGGAAAGCTCTATTGCTACTGATATCTATGATTCCACTTCTGACAGCGGTTTTTTTGGACTGACCTATTATGACGCAGGAACACGCAATATGTACACTATTAATCAACCGGTACGAGAACCAGAAGACTTAGCAGGTTTGAAAATTCGGGTACAGCCAAGCGAAACCGCCATACAAATGACACGTCTTATGGGTGGGGCTCCTACGCCAATGGCTTTCGGTGAAGTATATACTGCCTTACAACAAGGTGTAATTGATGGAACTGAAAACAATGAAACCGCTTTAATATCAAATAATCACGGTGAAGTTGCAAAGGATTATTCGTATACAGAGCATGCGATTGTGCCTGATTTACTCATTTTTAGCAAATTACGTTGGGACAGCTTCTCCGAAGAAGAACGTGCCATTATTAAAGAAGCTGCCGATGAGTCCAGCCAGTTTCATAAAGAGCTATGGGCAGAAGAAATTGAGTGCTCTGTTGAAGCTGCAAAAGAATTGGGCGTAACGTTCCATGAAGACGTGAATAAAGAAGCCTTTCGGGACCTTGTAGAACCGATGCATGAAGCCGTTCGCTCAAACGAAGAAATGGCAGAGTACTACGAACGTATCCGAGCTATGGAGAGGGGGGAGTGATTGTAGTGATTGAAAGGATAAACAAAACGATCGGGAAAATTATCATGTTTGTTTCAACAAGTATGTTCGGTGTAATGGTTTTAGTTGCCGTATGGCAAGTGGTAAGCCGTTACGTTCTAAATGCGCCAAGCACGTTTTCTGAAGAGTTTCTGCGCTACTCCTTAATCTGGGTGACAATGATCGGTGGTGCATATGCTTTTCACCTAAAAAAACATATTGCCATTGAAATGGTCGTCAACCGTCTAAATACTCGATTGCAAAAAGCCGTTCGCTTCTTAGCGCAACTATTTTTGCTAGCGTTTGCCTTAGTCGTCATGGTGTATGGAGGCATCCAACTCGTGTCTTTAACGATGACACAGCAAACCGTTTCCTTAGGTATTCCAATGGGGTACATTTATTTATCGCTGCCCATTTCAGGTGTGCTCATTACATGGTTTTGTTTAACGGAACTGTTTACTAGAAAGAACGGAGCGCCGCACGAACAAACCGAAACCATTCAGTTGAAAAACGATTAACTAGAGAAGGAGATTCAAATGGCCTTACTTGCAGGAATTAGCCTCGTTGTTGTGTTTTTACTATTGCTTGTAATCGGTGTTCCTATTGCGATAAGTGTTGCAGGGGCATCGATTGTGACAATGCTCCTTATTGCCCCTTTTGATGCGGCGGTCTTCACCTCTGCTCAGAAGATGGTAACAGGAATTGATAGCTTTACATTACTAGCTGTGCCATTTTTCTTATTAACTGGCATTATTATGAACCAAGGAGGCATTGCGCTACGATTGGTTAACGTTGCTCGTCTTCTAACTGGTAAATTACCAGGGTCCTTAGCTCATACAAATATTGTCGGGAATATGTTATTCGGTTCTATTGCGGGCTCTTCTGTTGCATCCGCAGCCGCTATTGGCAAAGTGATGCATCCCCTTCAGGAACAAGAGGGCTATGACCGTAAGTTTTCAGCTGCTGTCAACATTGCATCAGCACCAACAGGGTTAATTATTCCGCCCACTGGACTCTTTATTATTTATTCTCTCGTTAGTGGTGGAACGTCTGTTGCGGCTTTGTTTTTAGCAGGCTACATACCAGGTATTTTATGGGGACTAGCAACAATGGTTGTGGCGTATATTCTCGCCAAACGCAAAGGGTATACAGCGAAACGACATCAGGCTGGTAGTAGTCCTTTAAAAGTCATTTGGGAAGCGGTCCCAAGCTTGTTCCTTGTGATTATCATTATCGGAGGAATTATCGGGGGGTTTTTTACGGCAACAGAAGCGTCGGCTATTGCGATCATTTACGCGTTGCTCTTATCGTTTGCCTATCGAAGTCTATCAGTTAAACAACTGCCTGGTATTTTCAAGGAAGCTGTTGAGTTAACGGTTGTCATTATGTTCTTAATTGGGACATCTGCCATGCTTTCTCTCGTTATGGCGTTTACAGGCATTCCTAGTGCCATCAGTACAGGCATTTTATCATTAACGGATAATCCTATCTTCATTTTGTTACTTATTAATCTCATTCTATTGCTTATTGGTATCGTAATGGATGTGACACCTGCCATTTTAATTTTTACGCCTATTTTTCTACCAGTTGTTATGGAGTTTGGTATGGACCCTGTTCATTTTGGTGTTATTTTAATTGTAAATCTGTGTATCGGTAATATTACGCCACCTGGGGGAAGTGCTTTATTCGTAGGAAGCACAGTTGGAAAAGTGAAAATTGAAGAAGTCGTGCGACCGCTTGTCCCGTTTTATATTGGGATTATCATCGTATTAATGATTGTCACAATGATTCCTGCGCTGAGCACATGGTTACCAACACTCGCTGGTTTAATGTAATACGATAGAAAAAGGAGAGAAACCCATGAATATTCAAGCACCCTATCAATTTGAGCTGAAAGAAAAAAAAGGCTCTTTACTATCTTTTTATAGTTCGGAAGCGCAAATGACAGCATATGTATTTGTACTTGAACAAGGCATATTTCGAGTTCTTTTTGAAAAAGAAGAGGGTTTAGAAGTACCGCAAACATGGAGCATTGCTCCAGGCTGCGATGATGTACCAGTAGAAGGACGTCCGCGTTTCAGCACTGAAGGGTTTACGTGTCCGACGTTTGCGACGAAAGAGTACGATCGTCATATAGAAATCGCTACAAATGAACTGAAAGCAGTGATTCAAAAAGAAGGATTTCGCATGGCATGGTTCCAAAAACAGCAAGGTGAGTGGGTTGAATTTGCCAGTGATCGAATGACTCAAGCATATAATTTTAAAGGCGAGTTAGGGAAATCGCTTAAACATTATTTAAAAAGAGATATTAGCGAGCACTATTTTGGGCTAGGAGAACGAACAGGGGAGTTAAATCGTCACCATGGTCGTTTCCGTAATCTAACAATTGATGCAATGGGTTACGACGCTCAATATTCAGACCCGCTATACAAACATATTCCCTTTTATATCACGCGCAATCCGAAAACGAGTTATTCCTACGGCTTGTTTTATGATAATCTTGCACCAGGCTATATCGATCTTGGAAGAGAATTAGATAATTACCATAGTTTGTATCGTTACTTTGAAGCAGAAGCTGGAGATTTGGATTATTATATGATCGGTGGTCCAACAGTAAGAGACGTTGTGCAAACGTATACGTGGCTTACAGGAAACACAATGATGCCACCAAAGTGGAGCATCGGATATTCTGGATCAACCATGAGCTATACAGATGCGTCCAATGCGCAAGAACAGCTTTATCAATTTATCGCTGATTGTGAAGAGCACGATATTCTCTGTGACTCTTTTCAACTATCTTCTGGTTACACTTCTATCGGAGACAAGCGTTATGTGTTTCATTGGAACAAAGAAAAATTTCCTGACGCCAAAAAACTAGCGGCGGATTTCCGTGAAAAAGGCTTGCGGCTTGCAGCGAATATTAAGCCAGCTTTTTTAGCAGGTCATCCTGCATATGAAGAACTTGAGGAAAACGATTATTTTATTACTGATGGTCAAGGGAAAACCGAGTTAGCTCAGTTTTGGGATGGTGGTGGCGCCTATCTTGATTTTACGAACAAGCACGCATTCAACTGGTGGAAGACACAAGTGACAAACCAGTTGCTTGAATACGGTATTTCATCCACCTGGAACGATAACAATGAATATGAAATTTGGAATGAACACGCACAAGTGAATGGATTTGATCACGCGCTACCATTTCAGACCATTCGCGGGCTGTTTCCACTATTAATGATGAAAGCGTCATTTGAGGCACAAGAGGCATTTACAAAAGAAGAGCGGCCGTTTCTTATTTCGCGTTCTGGAGGGCCAGGAATGCAGCGTTACGTTCAGACTTGGACAGGTGATAATCGCACAGAATGGAAAACGATTCGCTTCAATACGAAAACCGGTCTAGGATTGAGTTTGTCAGGTATTTACAACTATGGTCATGATGTCGGTGGATTTGCCGGACCAAAGCCAGATCAAGAGTTATTTATCCGTTGGGTACAAAATGGGATCTTTCATCCACGCTTTACCATTCATTCTTGGAACGAGGATCAAACCGTAAATGAACCATGGATGTATCCAGAGGCGACATCAGCCATTCGCGCACTCATTCAGCTTCGTTCCATGTTAACACCCTATTGGTATACGACGTTCTATGAAGCGCGCACGCGCCATGAGCCTATTATGAAACCAACATTCTTTGATTTTGAAGGGGATGCCAAGACTTGGGAAGAAAATGATGATTTCCTCGCTGGACCAGCATTTTTGGTTGCATCTGTCGTAGAGCCTGGTGTAGATGAGAGGCGTGTGTATGCACCGAAATCCAAAGGGGGCTGGTTTGATTTCTATCGGGGAACAGCTGTTACTGGAGGAACTGAAGTGACATTGCCTGCACCGGATCATGAAACGCCTTTACTTGTAAAAGCAGGCTCCATGATACCAGTGAATGGTGCCGAACGAACGTTTAAAAAGAAAGATGAGGATGTACGGGGCTTCCTTTTGTTTCCGGAAGAGGGTGCGAATCACCGCAGCAGCTATACGTTATATGAGGACGATGGGATTTCACGTGATTGGAAAGAAAACCATGCTCTTGTTCATTTAGACATGACTACTACGGCAGACACAATATCTATAACTGTTACGGTAGATCACCATGGGTATGTACTACCTTATAAAGAAGCCATCTTTACTATTGCAACAGGAGATAGACGAACACTCATAGTTAATGGTAAAACCATTGAATCGGGTCAAAGAGGAGTGATTTGCTAATGTTTATACACGAAAACTTTATGCTTCAAAACGAGTATGCAAAAACGCTGTATCACAATTATGCCAAGACAATGCCTATCTATGATTTTCATAGTCACCTAGATCCAGAGTCGATCGCGAATGACAAATCCTATGAAACCATTACCGAGTTGTGGTTAGGTGACGATCATTATAAATGGCGCGCGATGAGAGCATGTGGTATTGAAGAAAGGCTCATTACTGGTCCTGCAACGGATAAAGAAAAATTCTTCGCATGGGCAAGAACGGTTCCTCAACTTCTCGGCAATCCTCTGTATCATTGGACGCATATGGAGTTAACACATACGTTTGGCATTTCAACGTTATTATCGGAAGAAACAGCAGAAAGCATTTGGCAAGAGACCAATCGTCAGCTACAAGAAAAAAAAGTCACAGTGCGGTCTTTGCTTCAGCAAGCCAATGTAGACACACTTTGTACAACCGATCAAATTATCGATTCATTAGAGGAGCATGTTCGAATTGCTCAAGATAAAACAATTGTAACAAAAGTGTTACCAACGTTTCGTGCAGATGCTGCTTTGCAAGTAGGTGGAAAGAACTTCCGAGATTTTCTTGGTAAATTAGAAAATGTGACTGGAATTGACATAAACAATGTATCGTCGTACCTTCAAGCATTAACGAATCGAATTGATTACTTTCATGAACGTGGCTGTCGAGCAAGTGATCACGGTATTGGTCAATTTCGGTTTGAAAAAGCTACTGTTCAACAGGCAGAAGAGCTATTTACTCAATTGCTGCAACAAAAGCGCTTGAACGAACACGAACGAACACTTATTCAATCTATTGTTCTCGAACATTTAGGGAAAGCTTACGCTGATAAGGGCTGGGTCATGCAACTCCACATTGGTCCTCTTCGTAACAACAATAGTGCTGCTTTTGATACCATCGGCCCAGATAGTGGATTTGATTCGATCCAAGATGATTCGTATGCCATTTCATTAAATCGTTTCTTTAATGAGCTTGAACAATTGGACAAGCTACCAAAGACGATTTGCTTTAATCTCGATTGGACGAAAAACGAAATGATTGCGGGTGCACTTGGCAACTTCCAAAAAGAAGGACTGCCAGGAAAGATGCAGCTCGGATCAGGCTGGTGGTTCAATGATACAAAAGACGGTATGCGCCGCCAAATGACAAGTTTGGCATCTGTTGGAGTTTTGTATCATTTTGTTGGAATGTTAACAGATTCGAGAAGCTTTCTGTCTTTTGCTCGCCACGATTATTTTAGACGTATTCTATGCCAATTTATCAGTGAATGGATGGAAGATGGAGAGATTCCAGCTAATTTGCCACAAGCAGGAAAACTCATACAAGCTATTTCTTACCAAAATGCAAAACGATATTTTGAATCTTGATCAGAAAGCCTTTCTAAAGAGAGGCTTTTTTTTGTCTTATGAAAGAATTATCTGAAAATAAATTCGTTTTTCAAAAAAGCAAACTTATTCAAATATGGAGATTGTGCTTTATGATGGAATGATAACGCTTACTTGATGAAAGGAGAGAACTAGTAAATGAGTTTATAGGAGGAGAGATATTAGCGAAGAAAAAAAGCTATACGCATCGTTACAGGAGGTGAATCGATATGAAATCAAAGAAAATGAAAGACGAGATTAAGCGCTCCTTTTTCACCTATGCCATCGTGGTGGTTACTGTTATCTTTTTTATTTATTTATTATTATTATCAATCGTATTTCGTTTAACAGTTATTGAGCCTAATGAAGCAAATCATGAGCATGTTTTAGCTGACGTAGAATCTGGATTCGCAGCCTATTCTAATGGGATGGAAGAGCTAGTTAATGCTTCATCAACGATTCACACCTTTTTAGAAACAGGAGAACAAGCAAGTGAGGCTTATAAAATCTTGTATGATTTTCGAAATCATCAGTCCTTACATGCAAATTTTTTGTTGTTAAATGATGATGAAGAAGTGGTGGCTACAAGCTTTTATAGCGGAACAGAGGAGGAGGCAAGAAATGGTGTTGCTTTAAATGCTCTTACTCATAAGTTAGAAGGCGCTGGTGTCGTTGGGACGCGTTTAACGAGCCCATTACGAGATGTTCATCATCGCTCTTCCTATGTTTTCTCAGCGGCAATCGGTGGAGAGGAAGGCTTACTTGGGTATTTGTTTTATTTCCTCGACTTACAGTCGTTTCCAGATCAACATTATGTGTACGTAACCGATTTGTTTGAGAATGTGATTTTTTCTAATTATTCCTATGGATTGACGACCCTAGGAAAACTTGACGTGAATCGAAAAGGGAACTGGATTACGCATGACGGAGACATGTTTTATAAAACACAAACGACTCTTTCTAAGCAAGGGATTCAGATCATTACAATGACACCAATATCCATTTATCGTTTACTGGTGTTATATGGTGTATTGACAATGATGATAAGTAGTATTGCTATTCTACTCGTTGTTTGGTTTGTTGCACCAAAGATTGTCGCGAAATCATTGCAGCCATTTGATGGATTAGTCGCGCTAATGGCATCAAAAAAGAAGTATAGTCATCTTGATCACGAGCCGAATTATGAAGAAGTCGAAATTATTTATGAAGAATACCGAAGTCGTGTATCTGAGGTTGAGCGATTGTTAGATGAAAATCAAATTATAATGGAGAAGAAGCGTATCAGTGAATTAAAGCATCTTGAAGCAAAGTTTAATCCTCATTTTCTTTTCAATGTTCTTGAAATGATTAAATATGAACTTATGGCTGATCCGCAAAGTGCTTCTGACATGGTAGTGAAAACAGCAACATTGATGCGCTATAACGCTAACTTTGGACAAACATTAGTGCCGCTCGGAGAGGATATACGTTATCTTAACGATTATTTTTCTTTACAAAAAATGAGATATGGAAAAAGGCTACACTATGAAATGACGTTCATTCCAGAATCTATATTAGACGAAGCGTCTATTCCAAAATTACTCATTCAACCATTAATTGAAAACGCAATCAAACATAATATTCATAAAACCCATTCTTTATCGATTGAAGTAACGATCAAGACAGACGGTGATCTGCTAACGATTGAGATTAAAGATAACGGAATGGGCCTTGCTAAAGAAAAAGTGGAAGAAATTAAAGCGATTTATCTTGGAGAAAAAGAAGCATCAGAACAAACAGGTCTTCATACTGTACATCAGCTTATACAGCTTTTATACGGAGATGATTATGGTTTAATGATGCACTCACAAGTTGAAGATGGAACAATTATGACAATTACGTTGCCACTACAAAAGGGGTGAAACCATGTTGAAAGTCATTATTGTAGAAGATGAACCAATTATTTTAAAAGGATTACTTTACCGAATTGATTGGCTCAAAACGAACTGCATTGTCATTGGTACGGCAGAAAGCGGAATCGAGGGCTGTCAGCTTATTTTGGAGAAAAAGCCAGATATTGTGATTACAGATATTCGTATGCCCTTTAAAGATGGCTTGGAAATGTTGCAAGAAACAAAAGACGTCTGTCAGTACGAAGCCATCATTCTTTCAGGTTATGGAGAATTTCAATACGCACAACAAGCGATTCGACTAGGTGTGCACAATTATCTATTAAAGCCTGTTGATTTAAAAGACTTTGAAGCGACACTTCATGAGTTAGCAATGAGTGTACAAGAAAAAAGATCATCGAGCCAATCGAACAGTCATCGCCATGTACTTGATTTAAAAGTAGAATGGACAGAAGGTTCTAGTTATGCTGCAGATGCGATTCGATATATTGAAAAACACTATGATCAAAAAATTAGCTTGGCGATGGCTAGTAAAGTGATTGGTCTTTCAACTGTAAGCGTGAATACAAAATTAAAAGAGCGAACGGGGTATAGTTTTAATGAGTTACTAACCCGTTATCGATTAACTAAAGCGATTCAAAAATTGCAGCACGAAAATAGTCTAGTCTATGAAGTGGCTGAACAAACGGGGTTTAGCGATTACAAATATTTCAGTGCAGTTTTCAAAAAGTATATTGGTACTTCACCAAAGCAATTCCTCAAAAAGGGTATGTGATGGACGTTTTTGATCCATCTGTTTAATACGAGGATTAACGTGGAATAAACCAATAGATGGATATAAAGGAGGAAAGACAAGATGAAGCAACAACAAATTCGACTGCGTGAACGGCCTGACGGGTGGCCTAGTGAAGAGACTTTTTCGTATGAAGAGGGGGAAGTGAAAGAGCCTACACAAGATGAAGTGACGTTAAAAACCCGCTATCTCTCAGTTGATCCGTACATGCGAGGAAGAATGAACGATACAAAATCGTATGTAGAACCCTTTCAAATAGGAGAACCTTTAAACGGTGGAATTGTGGCAGAAGTCACGAAAACAAAATCAGAAAAGTTAAAGGTTGGCGATATTGTTTCAGGTGCATTAAATTGGCAAGAATACAATACTGTTCCTGCAGACACTGTACGTAAACTTGACCTACACGGAGCACCGATGTCAACAGCGTTAGGTGTGTTAGGAATGCCAGGGCTCACGGCGTACTTTGGTATGTATCACATTGGCGAGCCGAAAGAAGGCGAGACTGTCGTGGTATCAGGTGCAGCAGGTGCCGTTGGGTCCATTGCAGGGCAATTAGCTAAACGAAAAGGTGCACACGTTGTGGGCATTGTTGGTTCAAAGGAAAAAGCAGACTATATTCGTTCTATCGGGTTTGACGAGGCTATTGACTACAAAGAAAAGCATGTGGGGCAAGCATTAGAACAAGCATGTCCAAATGGAATTGATGTTTATTTTGAAAATGTTGGTGGCGAGATCTCAGATCAAGTCTGGCCGCTTCTTAACTCATTCGCTAGAGTCCCTGTTTGTGGTGCGATTTCTTCGTATAATCTAGAACAAGGAGAAGAAGATATAGGAAGACGGGTGCAAGGATACCTGGTAAAAGCTCGTGTGAAAATGCAAGGTTTCCTTGTAGGTGATTTCCAAAGTCATTACAAGGAAGCGTACGCGGATTTATCACGTTATTTACAAAACGATGAATTACAGTTTGAAGAAACGATTCATGAAGGATTCGATAAAGTACCAGAAGCTTTTCTTGGTTTATTTAAAGGGAAAAATATAGGCAAGCAGCTTGTAAAAGTAGAGAAATAAAAAGAAGCGTTCATACGATCGTATGAACGCTTTTTCTCGTCGACTTTTATTTCATTTTCACAGCGATAATCGCAACAATTAATCCAATGACAGCAAATAAACCGCCTACAGGGGCATTAAAATCGACCGTGTATACATCAATTGTCAATCCACCAACAACCGAGCCAATGGCCATACCAACATGAGTAGCAGAGTTGTTAATACTTTGTTGGATGTCAGACGTTTTCGGTGCAGAAGCAACGAGATGTCCTTGTATAGCCGGTGTAATCGTCCAGCTTAAAAAGTTCCACAACATTAAAAGTGGAATAAGTAGTATCCCGCTGTTTGAAACAAGCGGTATGATAAACAGGACAAAGGCAAAAAAGGATAATGCGACAACCATCGTCTGTCGATTGCCAAATCGATCCGATGCATATCCCCCAAACCAACTTCCGCAAATAGCCGCTATACCGAATAACAAATAAAGAAAGCTTAGGGCATTCCCTGATACATGTAACGTTGATTGTAAGAAGGGTGTTAAAAACGCATATAGTGTTAAATGACCAATAAAAAACAAAATGGAAACAGAATGTACCATCAAAATAGTTGGTTTCCGTAGGGCACGTAGTTGTGTCGATAGAGGCACATACGGCTTTGGTTCAATGGGATTTAATGTGAACTGGATCAATACCATTAAAATAAAGGTTACAACTACAATAAAGACAAACGGCGCCCGCCACCCCCATTCGTTTCCAAGAAATAGACCTAATGGTACACCTAATACTAACGAGGCACTTACACCCATCAATACAGTTCCAATGGCTCTGGAGCGATAGGCTTCTGAACTAATTTGCGATGCAATGGTTAAACATAACGAAACAAGGAGAGCCGCACCTGATGCCGATAAAATACGTGATACAAGAAGTACGAATAAACTATTGCTGATGACCGCAATACCATTTGAAAACAAAAATAGCACGAGAACAATCATAATTAATTTTTTTCGTTCCACTTTTGCAGTAAGGGATAGCAAAACCGGACCAGCAATCGCAAAGCTGAGAGAAAAAGCAGAAATTAATAAGCCGGCTTGACCTAGTGTGATATCTAAATCAGCTGCAATGAAAGGTAAGATACCTCCAATAATTAATTCAACTAGGCCTACAATAAAGGTAAGCGTTGTTAATAGGTAAATTCTTTTGTCCAAAACGGTTCCTCCCCAAATAAAAACAGGACCTCCTGTGAAACGGGAGGCCCTGCATTAAAGCATACATGTGCTAATTCGCTAACATAACGCCCATAGTTATGTCGCCTGAATACGTAATTACTCATAAGTTAGCACGGCTTTAAGGAAGTGTCAATCGGTCAATGTTCATTTGCTTCTTTGTCAATCTTCTCTGTTTCTGCTGGTGACTGCTTCGTAACATAGGTGCCTGCAATAAGGTCATGTATGGAGCGTCTTGATTTTGATAAGCCAACCATAAACGCACTAGCAACTAATAAAATTAAAGATGGAAAAAAGCCAAGAGCTAGTATGGTGAAATCGAATCCAGATAAAATGAATTCCTCACTCAAATCGTTGTTTTGTACGAATGTTAGCCATATTCGTGTATCAACAGTGAAAGAGAGGATTGTAACGCTAATAAGTATAGGTAACACATAGATAAGGCCGCCAATAATAGTACGTTTAATCATTGTCCAAATTCCTACGTTTGTACCGTCCATGTGAATGATGCGAATCTTAAACACCCGTTTACCGACCGTGTAACCATACCAAAAAACTGGTAGTAGTAGTGCGTACAAAAACTGTGCTAATTCTGTAATACCATCTTGCCAAGCTGCTAGTAAGAATAATCCTAGAAGAAATGCCAATCCATTAAATAAAATACCATCAAGTAAAAGGGCCCCAAGTCGTATCCAAAATCCTGCTGGTTTTGTTTCCATATGATCCCTCCTTTCCCTTTTAGAATATACCATATATTCTCTACTTTTATATAGCCTGACAGGAGTGTAAGCTTACACTGTATGGATAGTTGTGGTACAATTGTTTATTGGAAAAGCAGATAACGCTTACGCATAAAGGATTGATAATAGATGAGTATTTTAACAGTGAAAAATTTAAGCCACGGCTTCGGTGATCGTGCCATTTTTCAAGATGTTTCGTTTCGATTATTAAAAGGCGAACATATTGGATTAATTGGTGCAAACGGTGAAGGAAAATCAACGTTTATGAATATTATTACCGGTAAGCTTATGCCAGATGAAGGAAAAGTAGAATGGTCAAAGAAAGTTCGAGTTGGCTATTTAGACCAGCATACCGTTCTTGAGCGTGGAATGACCATGCGGGATGTGCTAAAAGGTGCGTTTCAGTATTTGTACGACATGGAAACTGAAATGAATCAAATGTACGAGAAAATGGGAGACGTCACTCCAGAAGAGCTGGAAAAGCTATTAGAAGAGGTTGGTGTCATTCAAGACACGCTGACGAACAATGATTTCTATACCATTGACGCAAAAGTGGAAGAAGTTGCTCGTGGTCTAGGGCTAGATGATGTCGGTTTAGAAAAAGATGTAGAAGATTTAAGTGGTGGACAGCGAACGAAAGTATTACTGGCGAAACTATTACTTGAAAAACCGGACATTCTTTTACTAGATGAGCCGACAAACTATTTAGATGAACAACATATTGAATGGCTAAGACGATACCTACAGGAATATGAGAATGCGTTTATTCTTATTTCTCATGATATTCCATTTTTGAACAGTGTTATTAATTTAATTTATCATATGGAAAATCAAGAGTTAAACCGCTATGTTGGGGATTATGATCACTTTCTAGAAGTGCACGAAATGAAAAAGCAACAGCTTGAAGCAGCGTATAAACGCCAGCAGCAGGAAATGTCTCAGTTAAAAGACTTTGTTGCTCGGAATAAAGCACGAGTTTCCACACGAAACATGGCTATGTCTAGGCAGAAGAAACTGGATAAAATGGATGTCATTGAACTTGCAAAAGAAAAACCAAAACCAGAATTTCATTTCAAAGAAGCTCGTTCAACAAGTAAGCTTATTTTCGAGACAAAAGAGCTTGTTATTGGGTACGATGAGCCATTATCTAGACCGCTTGATTTACGGATGGAGCGTGGGCAGAAAATTGCTTTAGTTGGAGCGAACGGTATCGGGAAAACGACCCTTTTGAAAAGTTTACTTGGCATTCAAAAGCCTATTTCTGGTGCAGTCGAACGAGGCGATTATCAAGAGGTTGGTTATTTTGAACAAGAGGCAAAAGCAACGAATAATACGTGCATTGAAGAAATTTGGCAAGAGTTCCCTTCTCTCGGACAAGGAGAAGTTCGTTCAGCTCTAGCAAAATGTGGCCTTACTACAAAACACATTGAGAGTAAGATGGTTGTGTTAAGTGGGGGCGAAAAAGCCAAAGTCCGCTTATGCAAACTGATTAATCGAGAGTCGAATATTTTAGTCCTGGATGAGCCAACAAACCATTTAGATGTAGATGCAAAAGAAGAACTAAAACGCGCATTAAAGGCATACAAAGGTAGCATTATGTTGATTTCCCACGAACCAGAATTTTATCAAGATATTGTTACGGAAACATGGAACTGTGAGAGCTGGACGACAAAAGTCGTCTAATACGAACGAAAACGAAGATGACAAGCTCATCTTCGTTTTTTTCTATATTTATACAGAAAAAGACCGTTTGTATAAATAAAAAACACATAATTTAGATTCAAGAACAAATGCTAGGACAAGAAAAGAACGAAACGGAGGATGACATGAATCAAGCCGTATTTTTAGACCGAGATGGCGTTATTAATGAGGTTAAAACGAACAGAGTAACGTTTGTCAATAAACCAACTGACTTTTACTTACTTGATGGGGTTGGAGAAGCCATTCGATCTTTTAATCAATCTGGTTTCGCTGTTTTTGTCGTGACAAATCAAGGTGGTGTAGGTCTTGGCTATATGACAGAAAAGACACTGCGCACGATTCATGAAAAAATGGTTAAACTCCTAGCTCAACATGGTGCAACCGTCAACGATATCGCATATTGTATCCATCGACCAAATGAAGGTTGTCATTGTCGAAAGCCAGGCCCGCTTATGATCAAGCAATTAAGCGATATGTATGGAGTCGATCCAACAACAAGTATCATGGTAGGCGATCGAGAACCCGACATTAAAGCAGGTAAGAAGGCAGGCTGTAAAACGGTTTTAGTCGGTAGTCGAACGAATGCAAATTATGGTGCAGATGCCGTTTTTAAAACTTTGGCTGATGCTGTTCCTTGGATTTTAAAAGAGAAAAGCCTATAAAGGCAGATGTATTCTTAAGGAGGATGAAAATGAAAAACAAGATGTCCTATGGTGATGACTACAAAACACTCCCACTAACAACAATTGGAAATGGCGTGACCATTCAAGTATGTGAAGATGTCTTTCAATATACAAATGCCTTTGTAAATGTTTTCTTTATTGGCCATTCAAACGTCGGTGACTACGTAGTCGTTGATGCAGGTGTTCCAGGTGGAGCAAAAGATATTATAGAAGCTGCTCAATCAATATATGGCACAAAAAAACCAAAAGCCATTCTATTAACCCATGGTCATTTTGATCATGTTGGTTCTATTATTGAACTTATTGATTATTGGCAAGTACAAGTATATGCACACCCTTTAGAGTTGCCATATCTGACTGGAAAAGAACGATATCCAGAGCCAGATCCAAGCGTCGAAGGTGGTCTATTGGCAAAGATTTCTTCTTTATTCCCTAACGAACCCATTCAAATAATTGAACATGTCTCTGCCTTACCAGAGGGAGAAGTCCCTTTTTTAGAATCATTTCAATGGATTCATACTCCAGGTCATACCCCAGGACACGTTTCCTTTTTTCGTGAACACGATCGGTGTTTACTTGTGGGAGATGCATTCACTACGGTTCGACAAGATCAATTATATGAAACGATTGTTCAAAAACAAGAAGTAAATGGTCCGCCTCGCTATTTTACGACTGATTGGAATGAAGCAGAAAAATCTATTGTAAACTTACAGAAGCTTGAACCGCTAGTAGCTGTTACTGGTCACGGAGTCCCCGTTTCTGGTGAAGAACTAACGTCTGGGTTAATTGCGTTAATAGCAAATTTTAAAGAAGTGTATAAACCAGATTACGGAAGATATGTTGAATAAGTAGCAATCAGGTCTCATGGTATTTTCACTTTCAATTTAAGCATTCTTGCCTTATCCTTTTTTAAAAGGAGTGAATGTTTATGGGTTTTGATTTTCAACAAGTCGATGTATTTACAACTAAGCCGTTTAAAGGAAATCCTGTAGCCGTCATACATAATGGAGACGGGCTATCGACCGAGATTATGCAGGCTATCGCAAATTGGACAAATCTATCTGAAACCACTTTTGTCTGTAAAGCAGATTATCCACTGGCAGATTATAAACTGCGTATCTTTACCCCTCATAGTGAGCTTCCTTTCGCTGGTCACCCAACGATTGGTTCTGTAGCAGCCGTTATGGAGCGGGGGTTAAAGCCAAAACAGGAAGGACGTATTATTCAAGAATGTCAAAGAGGTCTTGTTACAATTATACAAGAGGATGATAGGTTTTTCTTCGAATTACCTGAACCAAAAGTAGAGCATGTTGATGAAGAAATCGTCCAACACATAGCAGAAGCTATTGGAGTTAGCAATGAATACATTGAAGATCGTTTGATTATAGATGTAGGCCCTGTCTGGTTAACATTAAAAATAAATAGAGACGTTAATATTAAACGTCTTAGACCAGTTATGAATCAATTAATGAAGGTTATACCTTCAGGAATAACAGGTGTAACCATTTTTGGAGACAGTAGTAATGTAGACTCACTGTTTGAAGTTCGATCATTTGCTCCAGGCGAAGGCGTACCGGAAGATCCTGTTTGCGGTAGTGGAAATGGAGCAGTAGCTACTATGGTGCGTAAGATGGCATTGCCTGTAACGGAATTTTCAACCAGCCAAGGTAGTTGTGTAGGTCGTGATGGGAAAGTTGACATTCGCTATCGAGACGGCCACATTTTAATAGGTGGCAGGACAGTCACCTGTATAGAAGGGAAGTTAACAGTATAAACAACGATTATAAATTAAAAAGCTGGCATAAGTAGCCAGCTTTTTTATCAATGATAGTGATACCCGACTTCTCGGTTACCTAAGTCTTGAACAGGGCGATAGTTAGATGGATAGATCGATTGAAAGCGATCAAGTTGCTCTCTTGAAACCTCTATTGGCTCATCCAAAACTGTCCATTTTACCCCTTCATCACATGGAGGCGTTGTTAAAGAACCTTCGTATTGAAAGGAATTCAATTCGCCGGGGATGAAATCGTTAGGGTCGAGTACAACGGTTTCCGTAGCTGTACCTTCCTCCGTTGGCATTAAGTCCCATACTTGGTCCAGTGCTTCGTGATGGGCTCCTTCTTCCATTAGCACCCCTAAAACTGCTAAATTATCATTTTTGTCTACATGAACGAGATGTAATTCCATTTCGAAATGTTCATCTTCTAGTGTGTGCTCACTTGGTGTGTGAAAATGAAATTGAGCGAGTGTATACGGTACACCGGCTAGGCGAAGGGTGCTTCCCGTCGATCCGTGCACATCTGCTTGAATGGTATGGCCGTTGTTCTGAACAGAAAATGTTGTTGGTTGATATGTATTGATAAGCGGCCATTTTGCAGAAGATAGATTGCTATACGATAATGCAATTGGAGATTGTTGCTCACCAATCGAACACATCGCATAAGATTCATCGAGTTCTCCCCAATGTTCTGGTCCTGTCTCCCCTTCATAAGACCAAGAAGCTTGTAAGGCTTGAACAGGACCTTGATACGTGAGCGTACTAGCTTGAACAGATGAAGGCAAAAGCGTTGTAGCGGCAATACTAGAAAGAGATAGAGAGATTAATAGATTTTTAATTGGAAACGCCTCCTTTTTTAACTTACGTTAAGATTATCCCCTATAAAAACCCATTAATCTACATCGTTTTCCATTTTCCCAACATGAATCTACCGGTTTTTGTTAAAAAAATAGAAGCCTTATCGATTTTTAAAGCTTCTGTAGAACACTAAGGTTCCTTTTTTAGTGCATAAGTATAAATAGAATCCAATACTTTTTGTTTCAGGCTTTTTTCAGTGCTTGCTGCCATTCTAGGTTCATATAATAATGGTGATAATGAAAAGGGTGATCCGAATGGAGAATCAAGAGGAACAAGAGAAACTTAGACTATCAGAGGATTGTTTTTACTTCGAAACGCTTATTGACGTCATTTCATCGACATTGTTTTTTTTAGGCGTAAAAATAGGAAGAGATGTTTCAAGAGTCAATCAAACGACAACGCCATTATCTGATGAAGACATGGAAGAACTTATTGTCTTTTCTGGGGCATCTTCAACAGTAGGTGGGCTACGTCATTATCAGGATATAGAAGATCTACTCGTTTCATTACAAAAAGATTTACATCATGTTGAGAGAGAATTGAACGAAATGAAACGAAAAATGAATCACTATTACCGTTGAACGAACATGAGAAATCAATTAGATTGAATCGTGCAAAAAATGTGTGAAAATGATACGATAGGAAGATCCTTTTTAAGCGAATGGAGAATGCGAAATGACTCACATAGTCACGTGCCGAAATGTCACATTTAAAAGAGATGGACAGCAGGTGTTAAACGATATAAATTGGACCATTAACCAAGGGGAGCATTGGTGTATACTCGGATTAAACGGGTCTGGGAAAACGACTTTACTGAATTTAATCAACGGCTATGCTTTTCCGACAACAGGAACGATATCCGTATTAGGGAATGAATTCGGTAAAACAAATTTACCTAATCTTCGAAAAAGAATTGGTTACGTCAGTAGTTCGTTAGACCGCTTTTTGCATATTATGCAAAATGAAACTGCAGAGGAAATAGTAGCAAGTGGTAAGTACGCTTCCTTCGGCTTATATGAACATTTATCCGATCAAGAATGGCTGCGTGTGAATGATATTCTTGAAGCACTTCGTTTACAACATTTGAAAGGCAAATCATTTTCTGTTTTATCTCAAGGCGAAAAAAGACGGGTCTTAATTGGACGAGCTTTAATGAATAATCCTGACATTCTCATTCTAGATGAACCGTGTACAGGTTTAGATGTATTAACACGTGAAGAGTTAATCAACGTAATGAATGAAATTAGTGCAAGAGGAAGTCACATCATTTATGTTACGCATCATATTGAAGAAATATCTGATGTCATAACCAATGTATTAATGGTTCGTGATGGTGAAGTGATAGGATCTGGTCGGAAAGACGAAGTACTGACTAATGAATCATTGTCCGCTACCTTTAAATTACCGGTGAGTGTAAGATGGTTGCACGGTCGCCCCTGGCTTAATATTTCTATACAAGCCAATTAAACCTCTCGAAATTATGAGAGGTTTTTGGCTGTTTTTCGACGTTGGTGTTGAAGGGTGAAGCCGTAAACAATACAAGAAATGAGAATAAGTATCCAGATGAGGTCGCGATATGTATCAAAAGAAAGGGTGAAAAAGCGGTGGCTCATTTCGAAGAGGAACCATCCTAATGGTAATAAGGGAAATGCATAGATACTCGCTTTTCGATAGCCTTCAGTATTTGTTTCTTCTTTTGCTTCTTTTGATTGAAAGAATTGGAGCTCTTTGTATCCATAATAAAAAAATGGAATAAGCAAGGACGCTCCTATTAGTACGATCATGTCTATAGCCCCCTTTATCTATCCGGTTATAGAAAGGGTATCATGGCATTGGATCAATGTAAAAACGAGATGGGAGAAAAAAATGATAAAATATATTGATAATGAGAATCTTTATCAGTATTATTAAAGAGAGAGGAGTGATTGTATGCAGAATGAATTACAGCTTTATGATATCACCATTGTTGGTGGAGGACCTGCAGGCCTTTTCGCTGCTTTTTATAGTGGTATGCGCTCAATGAAAACAAAATTAATCGAAGCAAGCCCTTATTTAGGAGGGAAATTAAATAGCTATCCAGATAAGATGATATGGGATGTTGGAGGACAACCGCCAATTAAAGCAAAGCAACTCGCTAGGCAGCTTATAGCGCAAGCAATGACGTTTGATCCAACTATTGTCTTAAATCAACAGATTCAAGATATTGAACGTACAAGAGAAGGGTACTATATCATCCAGTCCAGTACAGGTGAGTGTCACCTTACACGTACCATCGTTCTTTCGATCGGGTATGGTACAAAAAGTGCAATAAAATTATCGGTTAAAGATGCAGATAAATATGAGAATTCAAACCTTCATTACACTGTAACAGACGTAAAACAATATAAAGGGAAGCGTGTATTAATTTCTGGTGGTGGAGACTCTGCTGTTGATTTTGCGAACGCTTTATATGGTATCGCCCATGATGTAATGGTTGTTCATCGTCGAAACGAGTTTAAAGGACATGAGCGAAATGTAGAAAAAATGTTTACTAATCGTATTCGGGTTAAAATGCCGTTTGCCGTTAAACGACTTGATGGTGATCAAGCAAGGATTAATGCTGTAGAGATTGATCAAGTAGATGATAAAGGTGTCTTTTTGAATAGATGTGAGCATGTAAAAGTAGATGCAGTCATTGTCAATCATGGAATGAAGGCAGACATTGGAGGAATTCGAAACTGGGGTCTAAAAACAGATGACAGACATATTCTCGTCAATAATAAACTCGAAACTGGAAAAGATGGAATCTATGCTGCTGGTGATAGCGCGATGTTTGGCAACAAAATTCATCTGTTGGCAGGTGCATTTACCGATGCGGCTACAGCAGTAAATCATGCAAAGACTTATATAAAACCAGAGTCAGCCATGGACATTTTCATTTCTTCTCATAATCCTGTTTTTGATGAAAAAAATGAAAGGATCGAACAGGCTGCAAAATAAAATTGACTTTCGGAGGAAGGTACACTAATATAATTGATATCGATTATCATTTTCAATTATAAAGAGATGTACATAGGAAGAGGAGAACGTACGATATGATTAAGCTTAACCACTCATCTAAACTATTTTTGTTTTCTACAGCAATGATTGCTGCACTAGCAGGTTGTTCAGATAGCTCTAATGACACGTCTTCAGACGATACAGATGCTACTGTTGATAGCAGTACGGAAGAACAAATTGTCATTGAACATGCATTTGGAGAAACGGTACTTGACTCAGTACCTGAACGTATTGCCACCGTGCAATGGGGTAACCAAGATGTAGCTTTAGCATTAGGTGTTGTGCCCGTTGGATTCTCTGCTGCCAATTTCGGTGTACAAGATGATAGCGGTTTACTACCATGGACAGCAGAAAAGCTTGAAGAACTAGGTGAAGAAGACCCAAATGTTTATCAAGACACAGATGGGCTAGACTTTGAGGCTATTGCTGATTCACAACCAGATGTGATACTCGCTGCTTACTCAGGTATCACAGAGGAAGATTACAATCTTTTAAGTGAAATCGCACCAGTTGTTGCGTATCCAACTTCTCCTTGGACAACGTCTTGGCGTGATCATGTGTTGATGAATGCAGAAGGCATGGGTTTGAAAGAACAAGGCGAGCAACTGATTGAAGATACAGAACAGCTCATTGATGAAAAATTAGCTGAATACCCAGAAATTGAAGGGAAGACCGTCGCTTGGGTAAACTTCTCTGCAACGGATACGTCTAATTTACATTTATATACACCTGCAGATACACGGGTTGCATTCTTAACAGAAGAATTAAATATGGAATTTCCTCAAGAAATTAAAGATGAGCTACCGAACGAAGAAGACTTTTCATTAAGTTTAAGTGCTGAGAATGCAGATATCCTTAATAATGTTGATGTTATTCTTGGTTATGGAGACGATGAATTATTTGAAGCGTTACAAAAGGATGCTCGTCTTGGTCAAATTCCTGCTATTGAAAGAGGATCAGTGGCATTTATTAATGGTGGCTCTGAATTAGGAGCAGCTGGTACACCGAATCCACTGTCGATTGCTTATACTATTGATGAGTATCTAGAGTTAATTGGAGATGCGCTGAATCAGGCAGAGGAGTAAATCTGGTGAAGGTCGATGTGAAACGCCATCGCTATTCACCTAAGCACGCAACAATGGTTATCGGCTTTTTATTAGCGATGCTACTTGTTAGCGTGCTTTCCTCTGTTGCTTTTGGCTCCCGTGTCATTACATGGAATGAATTACTTTCTGGCTTATTTGACTCTGAATACGACACTTATAGCGCAAGTGTCGTACGAGAACGAATTCCGCGGACAATTTTTAGTTTACTTTGTGGAGCCGCTCTCGGCGTATCAGGTGCACTTATGCAGGCTGTGACACGAAATCCAATTGCTGACCCTAGCATTTTAGGTGTGAATACTGGGGCAGCCCTATTTGTTGTAGCAGGGTTAGCCTTTTTTAATATCAGTACAACGAATCAATATATATTGTTTGCCATTGTGGGAGCAATGCTCACAGCCGTATTTGTTTATGGAATTGGTTCCATGGGACGGGCAGGCGCCACGCCTCTAAAACTTGTATTAGCAGGCGTAGCTACAAGTGCCGCACTTTCTTCTATCGTAAGTGCCATTATGCTGAATCGGACTTATGTGATGGATCAATTCCGCTTTTGGCAAGTGGGTAGTGTCGGATCGGGAAGTTGGGAATCCATTTCGACTTTCTTACCTTTTCTTGTTGTTGGACTTTTTGTAGGAATCCTTTCTGCGTCTGCATTAAATGCACTAGCGCTAGGTGATGAAGTTGCAACCGGTCAAGGCGTTCGTACAGGATTACTGCGTATAACGGCTGCATTTGCTGGTGTTATTTTATGTGGAGCTACTACAGCTTTAGCTGGCCCAATCGGGTTTATTGGACTATTGTCTGCTCACCTCATTCGTCTATTACTTGGCGCTGATTTACGCTATATTATTCCGCTTTCTGCCATTGCAGGAGCAGTTATTCTAACGATTTCCGATGTTGCTGGCCGCTTAATTGGCAGTCCTGGTGAACTTGAAGCCGGTGTCATTACTGCCTTTATAGGAGCACCTATTTTAATCTTATTTGCGATGCGCATGAAAGTACGTTCACTATGATGAGACATACACGGAACACCCATTCTATGAAAAAGATTCAATTAGGACGTAAGAAAAGACAATTTCGCTGGTGGGCGGTCAATGTTACCTTATTTAGTACTGGTGTTTTACTTTGCGGTGCTATGCTAATGCTAGGAAATACGATCTACCCTGCAAATGACGTATTTCGCGCTTTGTTAGGAGAACAACTCGGGAGTATAAACTTTGCCGTTAATACGATTCGATTTCCTCGAATGCTTGCTGGTTTATTTGCTGGTTTTGCTTTCGGTATTGCCGGAAACACCTTTCAAACGATGTTACGGAATCCCTTAGCCAATCCAGATGTACTTGGCATTACCGCAGGTTCTAGTGCTGCTGCTCTATTTTGTATTCTTGTACTACAAACGAGTAATAGCATCGTTTCGATTGTAGCGATTCTTGCTGGTCTCGCAACCGTTGTGCTAATTTATGGTTTATCAAAAGGAAGAACGTTTTCAGTCGGACGTCTTATTCTTGTTGGAATTGGCGTACAAGCAATGTTAAGTGCAGTCATCTCCTATTTACTAATGAGAGGGGCGCAAGAAGATCTTCCTTCAGCAATGCGTTGGTTAAGCGGAAGTTTAAACGGTGCACAACTAGACGCTATCTATCCACTCATGTTAACGGTTATCATTTGTTCACCTGTTGTCATGTTGTTAAGTAAGCACTTGAGCATTTTGGAATTAGGAGAGCAGTCTGCCACATCCCTCGGACTAAATACTGATCGTACCCGCATGCTGCTTATTTTTGCATCCGTATGCATGATTGCGCTCGCTACAGCAACGACAGGACCGATAGCATTTGTAGCATTTTTAGCTGGTCCAATTGCGAAACGCTTAGTTGGATCGGGTCTTTCAACCGTTCTACCTGCAGGGCTTGTAGGGGTAAACTTAGTTTTAGCTGCTGACTTAGTTGGCCAATTTGCGTTTGAAATTCGCTTTCCCGTTGGAGTGATTACGGGTATGTTGGGAGCGCCATTCCTGCTTTATTTACTTATACGTATGAACCGGAAGGGAAGTTTATAATGAAAGGAACTCACCAGTTTGAAACAAAAGACATTGTAGCAGGCTATGATGGGACAACCATTTTAAATGATGTCAGTTTAGTGGTGCCAAACAACAAAATAAACGTTATTATAGGAGCGAACGCTTGCGGCAAATCGACCTTATTAAAAACGATGGCACGTTTATTAAAGCCGGATAAAGGTTCCATTACCCTTGATGGCAAAAAAATTCATGACATCCCCCCTAAAAAGTTGGCAAAAGTACTCGGTCTTTTACCGCAATCACCTATTGTTCCAGAGGGAATCACAGTAGCCGATCTTGTTGGTCGAGGAAGATTCCCTCATCAATCTATCTTTAAAGGCTGGTCAAAAAAAGATTATGAAGCGGTTACGGAAGCAATGGACATGATGAAGATTACAGAGCTCGCTAATCGTAATATCGATGAATTGTCTGGTGGACAAAGGCAACGCGTTTGGATTGCAATGGCGTTAACGCAACAAACTGACATTTTGCTTCTTGATGAACCGACTACATTTTTGGATATTACGTACCAAGTGGAAATTCTTGATCTGCTAACGGACTTGAACCGTAAGCATGGAACGACAATTGTTATGGTTCTACATGATATTAACCTTACTGCCCGTTACGCTGATTATATCTTTGCTTTAAAACAAGGCCGTCTTATAGCAGAAGGCTTACCAGGGGAAGTCATCACGAGTGAACTTATCCAAGAAATCTTTGAATTAAAATGCGATGTAATTGCCGATCCTGTTTCAAAAACACCATTGGTAGTTCCAAAAGGACGTCATCACGTAAATGTGTGAACGAACCATGCTGACAGCTGTCAGCATGGTTCGTTGCTATGTATAACCACTTCTTTACATTACCTCCTCGTCATAATAATGCGTGTTAGCAAAGGAGGCGGAGGACGCTTTAGTTAGTCCATCACATAATAACTGGAAACGGTAAAAGACTAAGAGGAGAAAGAAGTGAAAAATGTTCTTGCTGAAAAGACATGTTTTTGTTACGATTAGAAAATGTTTTTAAATAAATAGGATCTTCATTGGAAAAACTGAAACAACCGGAAGACATGCTAGCGATTCAATTGTCAGAACAAGCTGACATAAAAATAAATGTCTGTTTCAAGTGGACATATCTGTTTTGCTATCTAGTGGTGTTTTCACAAGGATCTAGAAAAAAGGAGCAAGTTTACAACATGTCAACAAAGCAACAATGGTCCTCAAAGTTAGGGTTTTTATACGCAACTGCCGGAAGTGCAATTGGACTCGGTGCAATATGGAAGTTCCCATATATTGCAGGCACAAGTGGTGGGGGCGCTTTTTTCGTGCTTTTTTTGCTGTTTACACTTTTAATTGGTGTTCCTCTGCTAATTGGTGAATATATGTTGGGGAGACATTCTCAGGCGGATGCTGTAACAACGTTTAAACAAATGGCACCTACATCAGCGTTTCGTTTTACTGGATGGCTAGGTGTGGTGACTTGTTTTCTGATCCTGTCTTTTTACAGTGTTATTGGTGGTTGGTCCATTCTTTATTTAGGCTCGTCTCTTTCTGGACAACTACATTCATTAGATGCTGATGGGTACGCCAAACGTTTTGGTGAATTAATCGCAAGCCCTTATTTAGCAGTAGGTGCGCAAGCAATCTTTCTTGCTCTTGCTGCGGGTATTGTATCAAAGGGTGTGCAAAAAGGAATTGAAAAAGCGAGTAAGTGGATGATACCGATTTTATTTATTCTCTTGCTTATTCTAGCTGGTTACTCATTGACATTGGATGGGGCTCAAGAAGGATTGAGGTTTTTATTTTCACCAGACTGGAGTACTGTATCAAATGACGTCGTTCTGTTTGCGTTAGGGCAGTCTTTTTTTGCTTTATCTCTTGGAGTGTCCATCATGATTACATTAAGTTCCTATGCATCAAAGCAACAAGATCTTCCACTATCAGCGATTACCCTTGGAGGAATGAATATTCTCGTTGCTATGCTTGCAGGTATTATGATCTTTCCAGGCGTGTTTACCTTTCAATTAGAACCTACTGAAGGGCCCACTCTTATTTTTGCAGCAGTACCAACCATTTTCTCACAAATACCGTATGGACAAGTGCTTGTCGTATTATTTTTCATTTTGTTTTTCTTTGCAGCTTTGAGCACAGCTTTTTCGCTATTAGAAATAGTAGTTGCAGCGTTTATAAAAAAAGATGCTAGCAAAAGACGTCAAGTCAGCTGGACTGTTGCTTTGCTTGTCTTAGTAATGGGTATTCCATCTACTTTATCGTTTGGCGTGATGAGTGAGCTTAATCTTTTCGGAATGCCGTTTTTTGACCTTATTGACTACACGGTATCTAATATACTTATGCCAATCGGTGCATTGATCATTAGCCTATTTTTACTATTGAAAGTACCAAAATCGGTTTTAAAGAAGGAGTTCCGACAAGGCAGTATGTTTGGACGGAAACTATTTGTTATTTGGTATAGCGTGATGGTTTTGATTGTGCCAGTGGCGATTACAGTTGTGTTAATGGATCAATTGTTCGGTCTAAATGTACTATCTATTTTAACAGTCTTATTTTAAAGAAAAAAATTCAGCTCATAGAGCTGAATTTTTTTCTTTAAGAAGGTTTAATCTCGCGCTTATGAAAGACCAATAAAGCGATTCCGATAAAAAGCAACCAATAACAAAATAGGACGATAGAAGAGAAGAGAGGACTAATTAACTCGGAAAGAGGCATCCCATCCATAACGTATTGACTTAGATCATTGACAAACGGCAAAAAGATAGCCCAATCGTAAAAGTCCAATAATATAATGTTTGCTACTAGTCCTAGAAATTGACCGGCAATGCTAATGGCAATGGCCATAATATCACTCGAAAACATAGCTGAAATAGCAAAAGCCAACGTAGCAAGTAAAATAGTCATTGGCATGTTAGAAAGAAATACAAGAATGGATTGAAGCCAGTATGCTCTTTCTCGCACTTCTCCATCGACTACGTATAGATGAACGATTTGATTATCAAAGCCGAAAAACAATGCCCCAATAAGAAAAGATGAAATCCATAGAACGGCAAGAAAGGTAAACGCGTAAATGAGTACGGCTACATATTTTGATAGCAGTACTTTTATACGCGAAGGTGGCCGTACAAGCAACAATTTGATTGTACCTTGTTTAAATTCTGAAGAGACAATGGTTGCGGCAATCGCAATAATAAATAAACTCACAAGCATGATGACGCCATTGTTATTCATGGTGAACATCCATACACTATCTGAAACCGCATAATTTGGAGGAATATCTTGTTCAAGTCGATAGTTTGCAAGTAAAATCTGTTGATCAGCAAACGGTTCTTCTTCTCTAAACTCTTCATAATAAGTAATATCTGATTGAACGGATGCGCGCCAATCTGAATCAAATTGAAGATAGGTAGAGGCATTATGCATCAAAATAGCGGTTAATAAGGTGAGGGCTACGATGAAAATAAGCATAATCCACGTACTTATGCGTGCATTTTGCTTCATAAGTTCATTCTGAATTAATCCAATCATATGTTGACACCTTCTTTATTTGTTAAATGAAGAAAGCGATCTTCTAGACTTTCTTTCGACTGGATCACTTCTTTCACATTGACTTCGCCGCTTAATTGACGAATAAATTGTGAAACCTCATTATCGTTGAGTAAGAGAGAGAGCTTGCTTTCTTGAATCACTGCTTGATGATCGAAGTTTTTGGCGATAGCTAACGCAGAATCGAGTTGATCCTCTTGAACGCGTACTTCGAAACTAGACTGTTTTTTTTCTTCATTGCCAACAAGAATCTCTTCATGAACCATTTTACCTTCTTGAATGATCGCAAATCGATCACACATCAACTCCATCTCACTCATTAGATGGCTGGAAACGAGAACAGCTAAACCTTCTTCCTTCGCTAATTTTCGTAAGTATGTACGTATTAAGCGAATGCCTTCTGGATCAAGGCCATTTGTCGGTTCATCTAGAATGAGTAACTTAGGGCGATGTATGAGTGCTTGCGCAATACCTAAGCGTTGTTTCATTCCTAAAGAGAATGTTTTCACTTTTTTATCAATAACGTTTGTTAGCCCGACAAGTTCAATTAATTCATTGATGCGATCATAGTCAATGGCTCCATTCATTCTGGCAAAATGGATCATATTCTTTCGAGCAGTTAAATGATTATACATCTCTGGATTTTCAATAATCACACCTACATGTTTAATTGCTTCACTATAAGAAGATTGTATACTGTAACCAGATATAAATAGATCACCACTAGTTAAAGCGGAGAGACCTACCATCATTCGAATAGTTGTTGTTTTACCAGCACCATTGGGTCCTAAAAAACCAAAGACTTCTCCAGCATTAACGGTAAAGCTAACATCTTGAACAATTTGTTTACCCCGAATTGTTTTGCTTACACTTTGAAGTTCAAGTATTGAATTCACTCTCTTACCTGCCTTTCGACTTCATTCAGCGGAACACATAAAACCATTATCTTCATTGTACTATGAACGGATTTATAAAACTGTATTTGTTGGATTATTTTAGAAAAAATTTAGAAATACAGCAGGATCACACTAGAGCACATAAATGGCACTTAATAGAAATGAAAAAAAGGAAGTACGAAATGACGTACTTCCTACACGATTACTATGTGGTCTGCTCCAGTTCTTTCATCCAAAGTGCGACTTGTAAAATAAGCGATTCGTTAAATGTTTTCGGATTATAACCTGTTCGGTTAACAATGGTATTCAAGCGATATAGAAGTGTATTTCGATGTAAAAAAAGTGCGTCGGCCGTTTTTTGAATGTTTAAGTCGTTTTCAAAAAACGTCTTAAGCGTTAACGTCTGGGTATCGTTTAAATCATTAAGAACGCGGCTTGAAAACCGTTCCCGTAACGCATGGTTAATTTGATGCAATAAAGCTTTGATCTCGAATTGACTAAAAGAAATAATCGCATTTGCTTTATCCGTCATAGTTAAGGCTAGTTCACAATCTGAATAGGCTTGATGAAACTGATTTAATTCCTCAAACGATAAACTATATGAAATTGTAAACGTTGTTTGTCGGTTTTGTAGTAATGATTGAAGTGATGTCATTTGTTTAACAGCGTGATCTTCATCCATATTTGACACTACAATAACTAATTGGTTCAGGCTAATAAATCCAGCAATTGCATGATGGTGACCAAATAATTGTTCAATTTTATCGATTAATTCTTGTTTTTGAATGGTCAGCTGATGTAGCTGTATAGCGACGGCTATAAAAGGTGGCAATAGTTGTACGTCGAGCATTTCTAATCCTTGTTGAATGGTTTTATAAGAGGGGCTATGGTTTAATAATTGATCAATGACCATCTCTTTCGTGCGTTGTTTCCATTCAAGTTGAGAAGTAATAAAGGCTTGCTGAATCATAAGCTCAGTCGTCATTTTGACAAGTTCACCAACTGCTTTTAATTCATCCGGGTTACCAGTTATACCAATAACACCAATCATGTCTTTGTTAAATAAGATTGGTAAGTTTATACCGGGTATTGCCCCTTCCCACCGATTCGCTTGTGTTGGATAAATGGTCAAACTGTTACCAGTATTTAGTACTTCAACAGCGCCGCCATGAACAGTATGTAATCGAGCAGCGTCCCGTGAAGCGATAATATAGCCATCTTTATCCATAATGTTGATGTTTCGATCTAAACGTATAGATGTTTCTTGAACGATGGCATTTGCTATTTCTTTCGTCAACATAGTCATGTCTCCGTCTCCCATTAGTCGCACCTTACAAAAAAAGGATAAAATCTAGCTATTTATTTGTATGGTACAGCTACATAGCAAAGGCGTCAAGCTATAGATAGCTAAACACAAAACCGAAAACGATCGGTGCTGTTAAAGGCAATTACGTTGTACGATTCACAATCATTGAAGAGAAGAGTGAAGGTAGGGCTAGCATAGCACAAGCTCATGCCTTTCCAGTAAAGAGCTAGAGCATGTTTTTTAATGCTTGAATCCCAAAATAGAGAGCGAGAAGCCAAATGCTTACAGCAGACGCTTTATGGATCCACTTCATATACTTGCCGTGTGTGTCCATTTGCTTCAGATGACTTCCTAAATAAGCTAGCAGCGTAAATGCCATCCATGAAACGAGTATACAAGCAGTAACAAAGCTTAGCTTTTCTACCCCAATTGAATAATGGGAAGCATTTGTTCCTATTACTGCAACGGTGTCTAAAACTGCATGAGGGTTTAACACTGAGATTGATAATGCAACGACAATTTGTTTTTTTGCTGTTAGTGGTTTTTTCTTTTTTTGAACCAACTTCTCATCGTGTTTCCATATGGACCAACCAATGAAAAAGAGGAACAGGACTCCAATAAGGTAAAGCAAAGGTTGTAAAAGTGGAATCGTAAAAACGAGAATGGATAATCCTAATGCTGCAACAATGATTAGAATGGTATCAGCTACTGCTGCGGTTAACACAGCAGGCAAACTCATTGTAAATGATGATTGCGACGCTCCCTGATTAAAAATAAATAAATTTTGTGGTCCAATAGGAATTATTAATGCACTTGCAAGAATAAAACCATGAAGAAATGCACTTAGCATTCGATCACTCCTTTTCGAAAGTGTATCGAATCATGTATAGTAAAAAAACAACCAATTGGTTGAAAATTAATCCAACCAATTTTGAAGGGGAAAGACATGACTTGGAAGCCGAACCGGACAGAAAAACGTACGCTTTTTGACCAGATAAGAGCCTGGATCGTTGAGCAAATAGAGGATGGACACTGGTCTAATGGAATGCGTCTGCCTAGTCAGCGTAAGCTAGCTGAACAATTTGGTGTCAATCGCAGCACCATTATTCAAGTTTTAGACGAGTTGAAAGCAGAAGACGTGATTGAAAGCCGACAAGGTAGTGGTGTGTATGTGAAGCCAAGGGGATGGGATTTTGTATTACGCCAACAGACGCTTGACTGGCACCAACGAATAAAGCAAAGTGCGTACAAAGTAAATGCACAAACAATCCAGCTTATAAACGAGTATGAAGCACTACCTACCACAGTGCGATTAGGGACTGGTGAATTATCTCCTGAACTCATTCCACAAACAGCTTTATTAAAATCGTTTAGCGAGCTCACCTTAACGAATCAAGAACTGGGCTATTCTGAACCCTTGGGAAGCCTTCATTTGCGAAACACTTTGACGAGTTATTTAGAGCGTCGAGGAATCGTGACAAAACCTAATAATATTTTGATTGTTTCTGGTGCGGTACAAGCGTTGCAATTATTATCTTTAGGTTTGTTAGAGACTGGTACATCGATAACAACAGAAGCTGCCTCCTATATACACTCAATTCCTTCTATACCAAGCGTCTCTTTTCAAGCAAGTAATAAGAAAACGATGTATTATACAATTCCGACGCTCTCCAATCCAACAGGGAAAATCCTTACTTTAGAGGAACGTAAACGGCTAGTAGAGCGTTGTAGTGTAAATCATATGCCAGTGATTGAAGATGACGTTTACAGCGAATTAACGTTTGACGGGGCGCCACCTGCTCTAAAATCGTTTGATCGAGCTGGACAAGTTCTTTACATTGGAAGTGTGTCTAAATGTATTAGCCCAGGCATACGAGTTGGCTGGCTAGTCGGTCCAGAATCGGTCGTACGCTATTTAGCCGACTTAAAAATGCAGCTAGATTATGGAACAAGTGCGATTTCCCAACAGCTAGTTGCTCAGTGGCTTAATTCTAGCTATTTTTATGAGCACATATACAATTTACGAGCTTCATTAAAAAAGCGGGCGGACTTCACTGAAGCGATTTTGCAAAAAACAGTAGGTGATATTGCCGAGTGGGAATCGTCTAAAGGCGGTTTTTATATTTGGTTAAGGATCAAACAACCTGTTGTCACAAAATCTCTGTTTTTAGCACTATTAAAACAAAACATACTGATTAATCCAGGGTATATATATAAGCCAAATGACTATCACTATGTCAGGGTATCGTATGCATATTGTACATTAGACGAACTTAAACGAGGGTTAATTATGTTAGCAAACGAAGTGAAAAAGCGATTCATCTAATTTTGGGATAGAAAGCAAAGGCTATTGGCTGAAACAAGTTAGATTAAAAACAAGAAATAAGGCTACACTAAAAGATATCTATATAGTAGAAGAATATGATTTCGCTACAAACCCTTTCTAGTCATCCATTTGTTTTTCGTGCAAGTAAACCCTTATTTAATAGCAAAAGGATCATGGAAGGGCCTATACGTTAAGCGATACGACACGATTTTTTGGAGGTGAACTCTCGTCTAGAGGGGCTTTCTTGGATATATCTACAGTCATTAACCTTTTAGGTGTAGCACTATTAATCATTCTTACAGCTTTTTTTGTAGCATCAGAATTTGCGATTGTAAAAGTAAGAAGTACTCAGTTAGAGCCTCATATTGAAGGTGGAAGTAAGCGCGCTCTTGCCGCAAAGAAAGTTACGAGTAATTTAGATGAATATTTATCTGCCTGTCAATTAGGGATAACCATTACAGCTCTTGGAATCGGACGCTTAGCAGAACCAACCTTTGAAAGGATGCTTCATCCGATTATCGGAGAATTGTCGACGAATGAAGCGTTCGTTACAACGTTATCCATCTTTGTTTCCTTTGCATTTGCTACATTTCTTCACGTTGTAATTGGTGAGCTAGCACCAAAAACCATTGCTATTCAAAAAGCTGAGCAAGTGACACTTTTTATCGGCCAGCCACTCGTTTGGTTTTATCGATTGTTATATCCATTTATTTGGGTACTGAACGGGTCAGCTCGATTACTTATCAAAGTATTAGGGTTTAAGCCGATGAGTGAACATGAAGTACATCACTCAGAAGAAGAGCTTCGCCTCATTCTTTCAGATAGTTTAAAAAGTGGTGAGATTAATCAATCGGAATTTAACTATGTCAGTAAGGTGTTCGAGTTTGATGAACGAATAGCAAAAGAAATTATGGTACCACGTACAGAAATGGTGACGATTTCTCTTGATTATACCGATGAAGACATTCTGTCGTTAATAAAAAACCATAGCTTCACACGATACCCAGTTATAGGCGAAGACAAGGATTCAATTGTTGGAATACTGAATGTGCGTGATTTTCTATCGTCTCTTCTTTCAAAAGAAGGAAGAAATCAGCTTGGAGAGATTGTTTATCCGGTTATTACGGTATTTGAAACGGTGCGTATCCGCGATATTTTAATTGAAATGCAACAAAAACATATTCATATGGCTATTTTATTCGATGAATATGGTGGGACAGCAGGTCTATTGACCCTCGAAGACATTCTTGAAGAGATTGTTGGTGACATTCGGGATGAATATGATGTAGACGAGCCAAACGTCATTGAAGAAATAGAACCAAACCATTACCGAATTCAAGGTCAAACGCCAATTCACGATGTGAACCAAGTGCTTGCACTCGATTTAGAGTCAAATGACGCAGAAACAATCGCAGGGTGGTTGTATGAACAACAGTACGATTTAGCAGAAGGAGACGAAATTCCCTACAAGGGCTATACGTTTATTATTCGGCATTTAAATGGCAATCAGCTTCACGAAGTGGATATTTTAAAAACGTAGTAGAAAAGAAGACCATCAATTAGGTGGTCTTTTTTATGTGAAGTTTATGAAGCTCTAGCAGGGAAGATTAAAAAAACACTTCATATATCCTTTACGCAAGGTTAATCTTTCGCTTGTAAAGTTACTTGTGGAGGTGGTCGTTACAATTATTCATGGTACAGTTGATTTCATTTTCAGGAGGTACATAATTGAAAAATCACGTAGAGCTGAATCAGTTGTGTAAAAGTTATGATGGGCAGACCTTTGTTATTGAAGATGTGGGAGTAACGATTCATGAAGGCGAGTTTTTTGTTTTAGTTGGCCCCTCTGGATGTGGCAAAAGTACTTTGCTACGAATGATTGCTGGCCTCGAAAAAATCAGCGCTGGGGAGCTTAAACTTTATGAAAAAATAGCCAATCATTTATCACCGAGTGAGCGCGAACTATCAATGGTATTTCAAAATTACGCCTTATATCCACATTTAACAGTGAAAGAAAACATAGTATTCGGATTGAAGGTTAGAAAAGTTAAAAAACTCGACAGGGAAGCGCGATGCATAGAAGCTGCTGAAATGCTTGGCTTAATTCCTTATCTAGATAGGAAGCCTAGGGAATTATCAGGAGGACAACGTCAACGCGTAGCACTTGCTAGAGCAGTTGTGAGCAAGACAAAGCTTTGTCTAATGGATGAACCTCTATCAAATTTAGACGCAAAGCTAAGAGCACAAATGCGTACAGAAATTCGTCACATGCAACAAAAAGTTGGGATGACAATGGTTTATGTTACTCATGATCAGGTAGAGGCGATGACAATGGGGGATCGGATAATGGTTTTACGTGACGGGATTGTGCAGCAAATTGGTTCGCCACTCGCCATCTACAACAACCCTGTTAACCGCTTTGTTGCAACGTTTATTGGCTCACCTCCAATGAATGTCTCGAGAGCTACAATTGATCGCGTAAATGGATCCATCTATTTTGCTGCAAATCAAGTAATTCAATTAACCGAATGTGAATTAAAGAAGCTTTCAGGAGATACCATCTTTGTTGGAGTGCGTCCAGAATGTATTGGTAAAAGAGAAGGGATGGAACGTCCGATTTCGCTTGAAGTAGAAGTAGATAGCAGTGAATTACTTGGAAACGAGACGGTGATCTCTTTTTCTGTTGGTGAATCTGTGTGGAAAGCAACGTGGTCTGGCCAGTGGAGACATCAGCAAGGAGAAAAAATAAGCATTTCGTTTTCTCAGGATAAATTGTTTTTATTTGACTGTGAGACAGAAGAAACGCTTCTTGCCCCTAGCTTTAGAGATGAGGTGGTGCATCTTGGACTTAGCTGAAAGTCGCCGAGTGAATCAAAAGATCAAACAGTTGCAACAGGAAGAGAAAAAAAGCCTATGGAAACGAACGGTCAATTATAGATTGGCATTTGTTTATTTACTACCATCGCTCATTATTTTTTCAGTATTTTTATTTTATCCAATGATACGCACGTTGTATTTAAGTTTTTTCCTAACAGACGCTCAAGGGAATTCATCATTGTTTGTAGGATTTGAAAACTACCTTTATCTCCTACAGTCTGTGACGTTTCAGAAGAGTATAAGTGCAACGTTATTATTCGTTCTGTATACAGTTCCAATCGGGATAGGTATTGCCTTTATATTAGCATTACTTGCAAACGAAAAAGTGAAAGGAATTGGGTTCTTTAGAACGGTTTTTTCCTCAACATTAGGGATGTCTGTAGCGGCTTCCGCCGTCATTTGGTTATTTTTGTTTCATCCTACGGTTGGTATGTTAAACACCCTACTTGAATTCATTGGGGTATCTGCAGTTCCTTGGTTATTAGATCCAACATGGGCTTTAATTTCGGTTGCTATTACTACGATTTGGATGAATACAGGATTTTCGTTTCTCATTTTATTAGGTGGATTACAAAACATCGACCAAAATCTGTATGAGAGTGCAAGAATTGATGGAGCTACATATTTCTATAAGTTAAAACGAATTACCATTCCAATGCTGTCACCGACACTGTTTTTCATTTTTACGATTACGTTTATTCATTCTTTTCAATCGTTCGGACAAGTCGATATTCTTACAGGTGGGGGACCAGCTCATTCAACGAATTTAATTGTGTATTCCATTTATCAAGACGCATTTATTAATTATCAATTTGGCACAGCTAGCGCACAAGCTGTGATGTTGTTTTCCGTCGTGTTTATCTTAACGTTTCTTCAATTTCATTTTGGAGAAAAGAAGGTGCATTATCAATGAAAATAACAAAACTTATTTTCTTATATGCCTGTCTTTCGTGTGCTTCGTTCGTTTTTTTCTTTCCAATTCTTTATGCGATTCTTGTTAGTTTTATGAATCATGTAGATGTAATGAATCGTGTTTTTGTTCCGACAGAATTAGAATGGCGTAATTATATTAAGGTGTTTGAATCGGTACCGCTACTCCACTATTTAAAAAACAGTTTTATTGTTTCATCTGCTTTAATGATCGGGCAACTCATAGTCTGTTCGCTATCCGCATTTGTGTTTGCCTTTATTCCCTTTAAAGGAAGATCGTTCGTTTTTGCTTTGTTTCTATCGACCCTAATGATCCCCTGGGAAGCAGCGATTATTCCAAACTTCTTAACCGTGCAGCAGTTAGGTTGGATAAATTCTTATTTGAGTTTAACTGTTCCATTTTTTGCACTTGCGTTTGGAACCTTTCTATTGCGACAACATTTTAAGACGATTCCCCATGAGCTCTATGAAGCTTCTCAAATAGAGGGATTATCGCAATTTCAATTCTTTTACAAAGTGGTGCTTCCTTATGCGAAAACAAGTCTGGTCACCTTAGGTATTTATAGCTTTCTAACAACTTGGAATATGTATCTTTGGCCAATGCTTGTAACAACGAATGATTCAGTTAGGACTGTTCAAATTGGGTTGAAGCAATTGCAGACAGTAGAGGTGTCAACCGATTGGGGTGTAGTGATGGCTGGGGTTGTCGTGGTCATTATTCCAACAATGCTCTTACTATTTATAGGTCAAAAACAGCTTCAGAAAGGATTAACACAAGGCGCGATAAAATGATGAAAAGAAGAAAGGTGAGGATTTCGTGAAGAAAGCAGCGATGTTTTTATCAATGGGGATTGGTGTTAGTTTTTTAACAGCTTGTGGAGGTATAGAGGCAGAGGAGACCGCATCGCAATCACAAGGTTCTGATGAAGCCGTTGAGGTGGAGTTTTGGCACGGTATGGCTGGTGGATTAGGTGATACGTTAACCGAGCTTGTTGATGTGTACAATCAATCTCAGGATGAAGTGACAATTGTTCCGCAATTTCAAGGAACATATGAAGAATTACTAACCAAGTTTCGTAGTGTAGGTGGAACACCAGATGCACCAGGACTTGTTCAAGTGTTTGAAATTGGGACAAAGTATATGGCGGAAAGTGGTCATATTACGCCAGTTCAAGAGTGGATTGATAAAGATAGCTATGACGTTTCGCAGCTAGAAGAGAATATCTTATCTTATTACACCGTAAATGAATCACTTTACTCGATGCCGTTTAACTCTTCTACACCAGGCCTTTATTACAATAAAGATGCTTTCGCAGAAGCTGGCTTAGACCCTGAACAACCACCTGAGACGTTTGCTGAAATCAAGGATGCAGCAGAAGTATTGACGAAAGAAGGTCAATATGGTTTTTCAATTTTAGGGTACGGCTGGTTTTTTGAACAGTTACTCGCAACCCAAGGCGCTGATTATGTCAATATGGATAATGGACGTTCAGGCGATGCGACAGAAGCAATGTTTGGTCATGATGAAGGGCTACGGGTATTTGAATGGATGAATGAGATGTATGAAGACGAGACGTTTGGTTATTTCGGACAAAATTGGGACGATATTCGCGCAGCATTTCAAGCGGAGCAAGTAGCGATGATTTTAGATTCCTCTGCAGGCATTAAAGAAACAGTGGAAACGGCGTCATTTGATGTAGGAGTTGGGTTTATTCCTTACGCTGATGAGCTAGATCGACATGGTGTAGTGATTGGCGGAGGATCGATTTGGATGGCAAGCGGAATCCCAGAAAAAGAACAGGAAGCCGCATTTGAATTTTTGAAGTATTTACAAACACCAGAAGTGCAAGCAGACTGGCATGTGAATACTGGTTATTTTGCCATTCATCCTGAAGCATACGAAGAAACGATCGTACAGGAACAGCATAACAAAATCCCACAACTAAAAGCGCCGATTGAGCAATTACAAGCAACGATTCCTTCATCAGCTACACAAGGCGCTTTCATGTCAGTGTTTCCAGAATCCCGTCAACAGGTTGTAACGGCGATGGAGAACATGTTTCAAGGGACGGAGCCGGAAGCTGCATTACAACAGGCTGTTGAAGGAACAAATCGTGCTATTGAAGTATACAATCGTTCAAATCAATAAAAAGTTTCTTTAGTGCAATAGTTTTGTTTACAGGAAAGAAGTTGTCGTGTATACTGAATGTATTCTCCCTTCAAAGAGATAAACTGATGAAACAAACCGCTAATATCACAAATGTTAGCGGTTTGTTTTTTCGTTCTTATGCCAATTTTTAGAACGAAAGAAAAGAGGATAACCATAAAAGTATACGTGCAAGAAAAAAAACGTTCATGCAAGTAACATGAACGTTTATAATTTCACTTACCATATTAAATGAATAAAAACTAAACAAACAGCGAAACAACTTTTCCTTTATTCACATCTATTAAGCCAAAGTCCGTTATTTTTAATGCTGGACTAACAGGGAGAGATAGGGTGGACACCGACATAATTGGATTATAATGTTTATAACCCAAAGCTCTCATGGATTCTACAAGCTCTTTCACATCCTGTCCAACTTTATCAAGAGGGGCTTCAGATAAAATGCCACCAACTGGAAGAGGCAGGAACGCTTTAACATCATTATTATGGGTAACGCAAAAGCCACCTTGTGCTTCAATTACGGTGTTTGCTGCTTTCACCATGTCTGCTACATTTGTTCCAATAACAAGTAGGTTATGGTTGTCATGAGAATAGGTTGTAGCAATGGCACCTTCACGAATAATATCACCAGTAATAAGCCCATGAGCCCGATTACCTGTTTTTTTGTGGCGTTCAAATGTTGCAATAAGGCGACAATCCGATTTTTCCCACTCAAGTATACCGTCCTGAACAGAAAGCGAGACATGTGTTTCTTTGGTGAATGTGGAGCCATCCCTTACATTCATGACCCGAACTTTTTTCTCCTCTGGAGTGTTTTCCGTCTTAATGATGAAATCTTCAGCAGTTAAAAGAGGCAAATGAACGCTCTTATAAAAATGTGCTGGGAATTGGTCGGGACGCACTTGTTGTTTTTCTTTCAACAGGGCATCAAACACACAAACCCCATTTTTATAGACGGCTGAGAAGGAGAAATGATTGTTTTCATTAACAATGCAAAAGTCAGCAATTTTTCCAACCGCAATCGCACCACGATCAATCATGTTCATTCGCTTTGCCGGTGTGGCAGTACAAGCATAAATCACATCTTCGTAGCGCATGCCTGCTTTTACAGCTTTTTCCGCAAGTATATTTAAGTGACCTTTTTCAAACAAGACATCTGTCATAATATCATCGGTAACAAAACAAAAATGTTCACTCACATCGTGAGTCATTACATAATCAAGTACGTCATCGGTCATTGATTTTTCTTGTATTTGAACGAACATACCAGCTTCAATTCTTGCTCTCAATCCATCAACCGTTTGGTGGGTATGATCGGACCCAATACCTGAAAGCAAAATTTGATCAAGATCAAGACCAGTCAATTTCGGAACATGTCCTTCAATTGGCAAAGTTGGATAGTGTTCACGAAAATGGTTTAACACTTGATTTGTCTTTGAATCTGGGTCATGAATGACATCGACGAAGTTCATTATTTCACCGAGGCACTGAATTTGCTCTGTAGCCATTAATTCATCCATTTCTTTTATGCCAATCTCTCCACCTGTTGTTTCAAGTGAGGTAGCAGGAACAGAGCTTGGAATAGCATATAGCATATCAACGGTACAGTAGTCACTTGCTTGGATCATCGCTCGAACACCCTCAATACCAAATACATTCGCCATTTCATGAGGTTCGGGAACAATCGTTGTTACACCGTTTTGTAGCAAAGCATATGAAAATGTTTCTGGTGTAACCATAGAGCTCTCAATATGAAGGTGAATATCAATTAACCCGGGTATAATAGATTTATTGTTTGCATCGATTATCGTTTTGGCAGTAAGATTTTTAAGCTCATCTTTTGAACCAATGGCAACGAATCGTCCACCATCAATCGCAAAATCAACCTCACGAAACTGCTTCGTATAAGTATTGTAAACCTGGGCATTCGTGACAATGGTTTCAATGTGCATATATTTCACCCTTCCTATTCTACTACGACAATTTTGTTCTCTGGAAAATAAAGTGTAACGTTTCTTCCAATTTCAAGTGGCTGTCTAATTGCGGCATTCACTGTGAATGTACCGAGTGCAGTTTCAACGGTACATTGGTAGCTTCTCCCAAGAAACGTACAAATCTTGACTGTACCAGGTACATAATTGACTTGCTCAGGTGAAACGGGCTCAAGCAGTAATTCAAGATCATCTGGTCGAATGGCGCCTGTCATACCAACTTTGCTATGCTCATGCTTTTTTACATGAAATGAATGACTTCCAGCAGTTAAAAGAAGCTTGTCACCTAGATCAGAACGATTGGAAAAGTGAATAAAGTTTTTAAAGCCTATAAATTCAGCAACAAATTGGGTCTTTGGATAACGGTAAATATGTGCGGGTGTATGCAGCTGTTCAATGACACCGTTGTTCATAATGGCTACTTGATCCGAAATAGAAAAGCATTCTTCTTGATCATGAGACACGTAAACCGTTGTGATTCCTAATTCTTGCTGAATTCTTCTAATTTCTACACGCATGCTTTCTCGTAAATTTGCATCTAAATTGCTAAGTGGTTCATCAAATAAAAGCAAATCAGGCTCAATAACGAGCGCTCGAGCAATCGCAACACGTTGTCTTTGGCCACCGGATAATTCTTTTGGAAAACGGTGTTCAAAACCGATTAAATTAACGACTTCAAGAACTTGTTTCACTCGCTTTTCGATCTCTTGTTTTGACTGCTTGCGTAATTTCAACCCAAATGCGATGTTGTCAAAAACGGATAGGTGGGGAAATAGCGCGTAATTTTGAAATACAAATCCGAAATTACGTTTGGAGACAGGTACTTTTGTATAATCTTGATCCTTGAATGTGAATCGACCTGCATTTGCTTCAATAAAACCAGCAATGAGACGTAAGGTCGTCGTTTTTCCGCAACCACTTGGACCAAGCAGTGAAATGAGCTGGCCTTTCTCAATTGAAAGCTCAAAGTCTTTTAAAATAGGTTGTTTCTGATACGCAACTGTAATTTGATCTAATGATAATAAAGTCATTGTGCATCCTCCATCGTTTAAACTTAGCGTTTTGTAAAGTGGGACAATCCAACTAACCGTTCAATTAAAAACATAAATACGGCAGTAAAGATCATTAACAGCACGGAAATGGCTGCTACAGTTGGATCGAAATAATGTTCAACATAGGTCAGCATTTGGATAGGTAAGGTACTAAGCCCTGGACCTGTTAGAAATACGGAAATATCGACGTTGTTAAACGATTCAAGAAACGCAATTAATACGCCGGCTATAATACCTGATTTGATGTTTGGAATAATGACACGAAAAAAAGCGCCAATTCGACTTGAGCCTAAATTCATTGCGGCTTCTTCAATGGAAAAATCAAAATTTGCCATGCTCGATGCAATGACCCGAATAATAAACGGAAGCATTAAAATGGTATGTCCAATAAAAAGAGCTGCCTCAAGAGGTAAACTGTAGCTTACAATTAAGTAACGTAAAAAGGTAAAGCCTAAAACAGTTCCCGGTATTAAAATAGGTGAGACAAAAATGGCGTTTAAGATTCCCTTGCCGCGAAAATCAAAACGACTAAGGGCATAAGCAGCAGGAATACCTAACAGTAACGCGCAAAGATTCCCGAGAAGGCTGACGAACATTGATAGCTTAAACGTATCCATAAAGGCAGATACCGTGAAAATGTTTTGATACCATTCAAGGGAGAACCCAGTTGGTGGGAATTGTAGCACGCTTGTTGGTTCAAACGATGCGACAAAAATAATCGCAAGCGGTCCAAGCAAGAACAGAAAGATACTAAAGGTAATGAGTCCGAGAGCAAAATGATTCTGTTGATTCATTTTAAGATCCTCCTGGGTTGAGCTTAGTTGCAAGTTTTTGAAAGATCCCTGTAATAAAGAATGTCAGGACGATCATAATGGTCGCAATCATGGCGGCCGTATTCCAGTCATTCAAAGTGATGGCATTTTGATAAAGGAAGGTAGAAATGACGCGCTGCTGACCACCGAGAAGTGCTGGTGTTGTATAAGCTGTAAAACTACCGACGAAGACAAGCGTACATCCTATTAATAATCCCGGCATACAAAGAGGGAACATTACCTTTAAAAAGGCTGTTGTTTTAGATGCACCTAAACTCTCTGCGGCTCGTATATAATCGGTATCAATATTTTCCATGACACCAACAAGCGTTACAATCATAAGTGGCAAAAATAAATGAACTAAACCAATTGCTACTGCGACAGGTGTATACAGAATGGTTAATGGCTCTTGAATCATACCAATAGATAGCAGAAAATCATTTAGTAGACCGTTTCTGCCTAAAATAATCATCCAGCTAAATGAGCGTACAATAGGACTAACAAGCAACGGGAAAATTGCTAGCATAAGCAGAAGGGCTTTTTTTGATCCTTTTACTCTAGAAACATAGTAGGCTACTGGGAACGCCAGCACGATACAGCAGAACGTCGTTAATAACGCAACGTAAAGCGTCGTCCATAAAATGTCTAAGAAATATGCGTCTGTTAAAAAATTCAAGTAGCCTGATACTGAAAAGTTTCCATCCTCAACAAAAGTAGAACTTATTGTGAGGACAAGCGGAATAAGCATAAAAATTGCTAAAAATAGCAGTCCTGGAAGAAGCAAAAGATAACGTCCAGATTGTTTCAATATAGCCACCTCTTTTTAAAAACGGTTTAATGTAAATGATGTTGAATGGTTGTCAAAAAGTAAGAGATAAATGCGTCTACATCTACCTTTAACGCGACGTGAACGTTCGGTTTTTCCTGCAAGCGATCTTGCAAATCACAAATTGTTTGACCATCACATAACCGACTTGTCGTTTCAATGTCTGTATAAAGAAATTTAGTTTCACAAAGATCCGGTCGAATGGCATATGCGACAGCAAGTGGATCATGAAGAGCACAGGCTGCTACACCATTGCGTTGTTCATACCGTTCGATATAATGCGCAGTGGACGTTTTTACAAAATGTTTCACTTTTGATGTTTGAAGAGAATCGATATGAGTACGGGTAAGCAATGCCTGTCGTGTAACATCTAGTCCGATTTGCGTTAATGATGTAAAACCTGCTTGAAGTACAATTCGAGCTGCTTCCGGATCAACATACATGTTGTATTCCGCGGCAGGTGTGATATTGCCATACGTAAATGCTGCTCCACCCATGTACACTACTTTGCTTAAGAGTTGCGGTAGATCAGGACATTTTTTGACTGCTAGCGCTAAGTTCGTTAAGGGGCCAGTCATAACAAACGTGACTTCTCCTGGATACCGACGTGCTTGCTCGATCATGAAGTCAGGCGCAAAGCCAGGACTTGGCAATGTGCTAGGTTCAACATCTTGGAGCGCGCCGCCAAGTCCATTTTCACCATGAACGGACTTTTCAAAGTGAGAAGGGCGTAAAAGGGGCGTTTCCGCTCCTTTTACAACCGGGCACATTTTTCCGACCAATGCTAACACGTTTAATGTGTTCGTTGTCGCTTGTTGGAGCGAAACGTTTCCATTCACTGTTGTAATGCCTAGTAATTCAGTGTCTCTATCATTTGCTGCAAGTAGAATCCCAAGGGCATCATCAATGCCTGTATCTACATCAAGTAAAAGCTTTTGCTTCATAAAAAAGTCTCCTTAATTCGCAATTTCCCTATTCCAACGATCAATCCACTGTGCCGATTGTTCATTGACAAATTCCATATCAAGTAGTTTTAATTCATTAATGGTGTCTTCACCATACGTAATACCTTCTGCTTCGTCCGGAGAGAGCTCAACGAGTTTATTAACAGGTGAATCAATTTTTGCTTTTGCTGAAGCCTCTTGAACTTCTTTGCTTAAATGCCAATTAATAAATTCTTCAGCTAGCTCTTTATTGTCACTGCCTTCAACAACATTTACCGTGTTCAATACCGCATAAGCGCCTTCAGACGGTGTAACAAACTCTGTTCCTGGTACCGCAGCAAGTAAATCTTTTAAATACATTTCCATAAAAGGACCTGCTACAATTTCGCCTTGTGAAAACATATTCACGAAGTCGGATGTTCGGTCATATTCTTTTACGACATTAGCTTTGAGTGTAGTTAACTGGTCAAAAGCGGCATCTTCATTAAACGTGTCTTCACCAGCAACGATGGATGCTGCATCTAAAAACATCGGTCCAGTAGTAGCTGTAATATTTGGTATTGTTATATTGTTACTCAATCCTTCGTCCCATAAATCAGACCAACTAGTGATCGGCGATTCAACTTCATCAGGGTTATAGGCAATGCCAAATTGACCAACGGTATATGCTGGGCCATACTCATCGCCGAGCGGTGCTTGAGCTAGTTCATAAAGGTCATCAATTGCAGGAATTCGACTACGATCAATGTTGGCAAAAAGACCTTCATCAATACCTTGTTGGGCATAATAATCAGAAAGATAAATCACATCAATAGTAGCTGTGCCTTGTCGGATCCGGTTTAATCGCTCTGCATTGTTCCCGATATCAACAACAATGTTTACATTGTGCTCTTCTTCAAATGGTGCATACACTTCTTCATTAAAGAAATCTTCCGCAAAGCCCCATGTCGATATGACTAAATCTGTTGGTGCCTCGCCTGTGTTGGATCCTGATTGGCCACACCCTACTAAAGCTGTGATAGCCGCCATACTTAAAGTGATCGTGATACTTTTTTTCATCATTCGTTCCTCCAATGGTTTTGTTTTATCAATAAAAAAAGGAAGACACACCTGTAGTAGCGTTATCGCTCAATCTACAGACGCATCTTCCTAGTGTAAACACGCAGAAAAGCAGTCATTCATCTTCATTTAGATCTCAAACCAGAACTTGTCCAATTTGTACATCTAATCCAATATAGGGTGATGAAAAAGGATATTCGTTACAGCCCATTGTGTATGTGCATCGTAATCCCGTAAAACCACATCTATGGCTTCTGGGAAATGACGATCAAGCTGTTCGGCAAGTTTCCGCTTATAAAGAAGAGAAAGATGAAAATCAACCTCTAATTTTAACGAAGGAACTTCACCTGCAAGCGCCATCGACCGAATTGCACGCTTATGTTTTGCTTGAATGGTAACCATTTGATTCGCGATGGTTACTTTTAAAAGCGTTGTACCAACGCCAAACAACTCTCTTGATACATCATTATAAAGCTGTGCAAGAAGTTTCTTTGTATCATTACTAGCTAAATTCATCGCATCACCTTTATATGAAATCTTGTTGTATCGTTATTGTACATAAGTTTATCTAGTTGTGCAACATGAATGTTCGGTTATGAGGTGTTTTTTTTTTATAAATAGTACGATTCACCATTTAACATGCAAAAAAGCGAACATTAAGGAGCGTTATCTGTAAAATTTTTGCTGTAATTCCCATACATTATAATGTTATTTACTTTGCAGAATCTTTTCTTTATACTGACTAGTAGATTGGCTTTTTTACGTACATGCACATAAGAACCTACAGATGAGGGGAGTGAAAAATGAAACAAATTATCCGCAAAGCGCGATTTGTTGATGACAAACCAAAAGATATTGTAATGGCAGACGGGAAGTTTGTGGCGATTGTTGAGGACTATCCTGGAGAAGGAGAAGAGGTGACATTTGAGGACGATGTGTACATTTCAAGTGGCTGGATTGACCTTCATACCCATGCGTTTCCTAGTTTTCCGCCATATTGTGCAGAGCCTGACGAGATAGGATATAAAACCGGTGTTACAACCGTAGTGGATGCTGGAACGTGTGGAGCAGATCATATTGAGGCGTTCTACCAGCTTGCAAACAAAAGCATAACAAGAATCTTCTCTTTTTTAAATATTTCTCGTGCCGGTTTATCTAGGACGGATGAATTGAGTGATTTGTCTCTTATTTCAGCATCTGCAATTGAACACGCTTTGGATAGCTACCCACGTTTTATTGTTGGGTTGAAAGCAAGGATGAGCGCCAGCGTAGTCGGAACAAATAATATTCAGCCACTTCTGATGGCAAAAGCTATTCAACAGCAGAAGCCGTTAATGGTACATATCGGTAGTGCACCCCCTTGCATTGATGCGATCCTCCATGAACTGAGGGAAGGAGATATTATTACACATTGCTATAACGGGAAAGCGAATAATTTATTTACGGAGGAAGGGAAACCGCTTTTATCCTTGCAGGCAGCACGAGACCGAGGCGTTGCACTTGATATTGGTCATGGTACAGAAAGCTTTTCTTTTGAAGTGGCAGAACAAGCGTTAAGAGAACATGTACAGTTTGACACAATTAGCACAGATATTTACGAACGAAATAAACAGCAAGGTCCTGTTTACGATATGGCAAGCACACTAACAAAATGTTTAGCATTAGGCTGTTCATTAAAAACAGTTATTCAGGCAGTGACAGAGGCACCTGCACGATTAATGGGTCGAGATGATATTGGAACGATAAAAGTAGGGGCAAAAGCAGACCTCACGCTATTTAAATTAGAGCGCGGCCGTTCCTACTCATGGATTGATTCGCACGGTGCTATACGACAAACAACCTACCATATTAAGCCACTAGCCGTTTATATAGGGGGAAACTATTTTGAACTTTGAACAACGTTTGAAGAGGGCAGTGAATGCAAGCGGTCGAATGACGATTTTAGGTGTGTCTACACTTTCTGATCAAGTGGTAGAAGCAATGAGGTATGGGGGCAAACATTACTTTGAAATGGCAGACTTATATGAACAATCAGGGAAAATGATTGCTAGTTATTGTCGTACCGAAAATGCGATGATTACAAATTCTGCATCTGCAGCGATAACCCTTGCAATTGCTGGCCTCATTACAAAAGAAAATCGTTATGCCATTGAGCACCTTCACAAAGTTGCTTCTGAACAAAAGAGTGAAGTCATTTTAATGAAAGGACATAACGTTGATTACGGTGCCCCCATTGAGACAATGATTTCATTAGCTGGTGCGCAAGTAAAGGAAGTCGGTTATGCAAATGGTTGTCGAGCATCTCTTATTGAACAAGCCATAACAGAGCGAACGGTGGCCGTTTTATTTGTGCAATCGCATCATTGTGTTCAGAAAAATATGCCAACTATTAGTGAGGTTCAGCAAGTATGCATAGATAATCAAATTCCATTTCTTGTCGATGCAGCAGCTGAAGATGGCATTGATCAATTTGCAGATTGCTGCGACCTTGTCGTTTTTAGCGGATCGAAAGCAATTGAAGGACCTTCATGTGGCATTCTTGCTGGTAAAGAACCCTTTCTTTCCTATGCGATACAACATCGCTCGTTTATTGGGCGAGCGATGAAGGTAGGAAAGGAAACGGTATTCGGTTTATTAGCAGCATTAGAGGCGTATGGTTCAAAAACGATGTCAATAGAGGAACAACGACGCGTTTTACAGAAATTGAATTCGTTAGATTCATTGCCTGGTGTTCGCGTTGAATTTATTGAAGATCCATCAGGCCGGCCGATAACGAGGCTCCGATTGTTTATTGATTCAACGAAAGCAAAATTAACTGCATTGGAACTTGTTCATGCTTTAAAAACAGGACCAGTTCCAATTTATACACGGGATTATCATGCTAATGAGGGGCATATTGATTTGGACCCGCGTCCTTTACTGAATGGAGATACAGAAACCATTCGAAATCGTATAAATACGCTATTGGGGGAGTAGACATGTCTAATTTTTACCGAAATCGGGTTTGTTTGAACGTATTAGCAAGTGATCTTGAGAACGCTGAGGCATGCTACCAAGCCGCTAAAGGTCACGTATTTATAGGTGTTTTATCAAAGAACTACTCTTCTGTTAAAGAAGCGGTAGAAGATTTACGTCAGTATGGAGATAGTCTCGATAATGCCGTTTCCATTGGTCTAGGTGCTGGCGATCCTCATCAGTGGAAAGTCGTTGCCGACATCGCGCGTTCATTCAAGCCAAAACATGTGAATCAAGTATTTACTGGTGTTGGCTATACGCGATCTGCTCTGGACAATAAGACAACGATGCTAAACGGGTTAGTCTCACCTAGTGGAACTCCTGGTATCGTATGTGTGTCTACAGGCCCATTAAGTGCCCAAGAGGAACCAGCAATGATTCCAATCGAGACTGCAATTGCTATGCTCAAAGATATGGGCGCGCAATCGATTAAGTTTTTTCCAATGAACGGTCTAGAAACGATTGAAGAGTATAGAGCTGTGGCTAGAGCTTGTGCGCATGCATCATTTGCTTTAGAGCCTACTGGGGGTCTTGACTTAACGAATGTTGAGGAGCTTATTCGTATAGCACTTGATGCCGGCGTTAAACAAGTGATTCCTCATGTATATTCGTCTATAATCGATTCGCAGACGAACCAAACAAATGTAGCACAAGTTGAAACGCTTTATCAAAAGGTGAAAGCAGTAGTAGATACGTTTTATGAAAGGGCGGAACAGGTTGAAAGCTAAAATACTTGCATTTGGAGAAGTGATGATGCGGTTAGAAGCACCAAACTATCGAACAGTAACGCAGACGAGGAGCTTGGACTTTGCTTTTTCAGGAACAAGCGTAAATGTATTAAGTGGATTAAGCCATCTAGGTTACCAAACTGAATTGATGACAACCTTGCCGGAAAATAATATTGGCTACGCAGCAGCGTCGTACATTCGTTCACTCGGTGTAGGAACCGATGCGGTTTCGTTTGATGGTGATTATATTGGGATGTATGTACTTGAAAAAGGCTTTGGTCACAGAGGCTCTGAAGTGACATACAGCAATCGTTCAGAAAGTGCTTTTTGTCAATCATTGCAAACTAACTATTCTATTGAGCACTTACGAACAGGGACACATATTCATTTTTGTGGAATTAGTCTTGCGATAAATAAACAAATTCGAGAAGTGACGTTACGTATCGCGGAAGAAGCGAAGGCACAAGGCTTAACTGTGTCATTCGATTGTAACTTTCGACCGAAACTATGGAAAGGCGGTTACAAAGAAGCCCGGCCAGTGTATGAACGAATGCTATTAGTAGCAGATTATGTCTCAATGACAGAAAAAGATGCTGTATCTATACTTGGTATGCAGACAACAGCGGTTCAGCGACAAGAGCAAGTGGACGCTTTATTACCAAAAGTAGCACAACGGTATTCTATTTCGGCAATTGCTGGTACAATACGTGAAACGAATGCTTCTGCTTCTACGTTACAGGGCTTTCTTGTGCAAGATGGACGTGTAGATTTTTCAACAGTACACACCGTTGCCATACTTGATCGTATAGGGAGTGGTGATGGATTTTTTAGTGGCTTTTTAGCCGCAATATTCGAAGGAAAGTCTTCTAGTGACATAGTAGAATGGGCAACTGCTGCTGGTGTGCTTGCACATACAACGTACGGTGATTCGCCAGTTACGACTCGGAGAGCAATAGAGAAACTTCAACTGAATCAGCATATCGATGTAGAAAGGTAGTGACTATGAAGCTAGTAAAGAAAAAAGGGCCATTGTATGCACAAGTAAAAGAGATTTTAAAAGAGCGAATTCAAGATGGTATTTATCCAGTGCGGTCTTTAATGCCATCAGAGTCTTTTTTAGAAGAAGAATTTCAAGTAAGTAAAATCACGGTTCGAAAAGCGATGGAGCAACTAGCGCAAGAGGGGTATGTGCAAAAGCAAAGCGGTGTTGGTACTACAGTTCTTGATAACCGAGCGTTTATCAAACTTTCTACTGGTCAGCCTTTTTCTGCTTATTTAAAACAGGAAGGAAAGCATGTCAGAAAAGAAGTTTTAGGAATAACAGTTGTTGATCCACCATTCGAATTGACACATCTGAAAGGGAAGGTTCGTTGCATCCAGCGGCTCTACTATTTAGATGACAAACCATACATTGTGTTTGTGCATTACATCCCAGACTCATTTAATCTTCCTAACGTGGCTGGTGAATACGAAGGCTCTCTGTATACATTGTTGAGAGAAGCAGGGGTTTCATTTAACCGATTTCAGGACACATTTGGGGTTGGGGTTGCGAACGTAGAAGTTTACCGCTCTTTAGGTATAGAGGAGATTCCTTTACTTAAAAGGACACGCCACACATATGACTTAGATGAGCAACTGGTGGAATATTCTATTGCGTATTATCATACCGAAATGCAAGAGTATGTAATGGATCTTCATCTGTAGAGAATCAGTTTTACCATGCCCATTATAAAAAAAACTGCGCTCATTATCGAATAATATAATGGGCGCAGTTTTCTGTTTAACTTGCTTTTTGTTGTTTTTCGTCTATTTTTTCTTGCTTTCGAACTTCTCTAAATTTCTTCGTTTCACTAACGATGACACCTGATAAGAAGAGGAGTCCAATTAAGTTCGGAATGGCCATTAAGCCATTGAAGATATCGGCAATATTCCAAACAATGTCTGATTTTGTACCGGCTCCAATAAAAACAATGGCTACAAATACCACTTTATAGATAATGGTATTTTTGTCGCCGAACAAGTAGCCAAAACATTTCTCCCCATAGTATGACCAACCAATAATCGTGGAGTACGCAAACAAGAGAATGGCAAACACCACAATATAATTGCCGTACCCTGGAAGAAACTGCTCAAACGCCTGACCAGTTAATAGACTTTGGACATTTGCAACTTCATCATCCGGAACATCAACATACAGCTGACTCATAACAATCGTTAGTCCAGTAATGGTACAAACAATCATAGTATCAAGAAACGTTCCTGTCATAGATACGAGTGCTTGCCGACCTGGGTAATCGGTTTTGGCAGCAGCGGCAGCGATTGGAGCAGAACCTAAGCCAGCTTCATTGGAAAACACACCACGCGCAATCCCGTAACGAATGGCAAGACCAATGGTACCACCTAGTGCAGCATCTGTGTTAAAAGCAGCTTCAAAAATAATAGCAAATGCTTGAGGGACCAACGTAATATTGGATACAATTATAATTAATCCACCTAAAATGTAAAATAAAGCCATAAACGGTACAAAAATAGCAGTGACTCTACCAATTCCTTTAATGCCGCCTAAGAGAACGAGGGCCGTAACTAACATAAGCACAAACCCTGTAATCCAAGGGTTAATACCAAAATTATCAGCTAATGAATTGGACACCGTATTTGATTGAGTCATATTTCCAATCCCGAATGAAGCAAGAAATCCAAATAGTGCAAAAAGAACGGCTAGCCACTTCCAGCCTAAGCCTTTTTCTATGTAGTACATCGGGCCACCAGAAATTTCACCTTTATGATTGACAACTCGATATTTAACAGCAAGAATGGCTTCACCGTACTTCGTTGCCATCCCAAAAAAGGCAGCAACCCACATCCAGAATAGTGCGCCAATCCCACCTAATAAGATAGCAGATGCAACCCCGGTCATATTCCCGATCCCGAGCGTAGCCGCCATGGCTGTCATTAATGATTGGAAGTGAGAAATATCTCCTTTATCTCGACTATCCTTTTTACTTCGACTAAACGTTAATTTCAATGCATAAGGTAAATCCCGTACTTGTAAAAAACCTAAACGAAATGTTAGAAAGACACCTGTACCAACAATTAAAAGTAGAGTCGCAGGACCCCAAACAATATTATTAATGCTTTCCACAATAGCAGCAAAACTCACAAACATCCCCCATTTCTTTCCTCTACAGGATAGTATAAATAGAATATACATAGTTTAGTGAACTTTTGTACGAAAGTCTATCACAAAATTTTCAGGAAATGTTAAAAACATTAGACAAACTGTTTATCTAAGGTCTTTACAGTAATTATTTTTTTCCTATTAAATGAACATTTTAAGCAGTAAATCTAAGTCTACTAGTATCGCATCACAAGTTAGCATAGCTAACCTTTGAAAATAAACCTTGACGAAATGAGTCGTATTTTGTAATAATAAAGCTAATTTAATCATGGTACCTTTAAACCAGTCCAGAGAGGCTGACAAGGACAGCGGATGTGCGTTCCCATTATGGGGACGTATAAGTTCGTCGAAGCGTTTTAAGCATAGGCGCTTTCACGACCAAAAAGGCTAATTGTCAGTTACGTGACAATTAGCCTTTTTTTCTGCTTTGGTATCAGAAAACTTGGAGGTTAGAACAATGGAAAAGCAAGATCAAGAGTTTTCATGGCAAGAGGTTCCAAAGACAGAGCGAAAGCATTTTCTTAAAACACTGGCTGTTATGCTGGGGTTCACATTTTTTTCGGCAAGTATGTTAGCAGGTGGACAACTTGGCATCAGCTTGACCTTCTCCCAGTTTATCGTCGTCGTGTTAGGCGGGAATTTATTACTTGGATTCTATACAGGCGCGCTTGCCTATATTGCTGCTAAAACAGGCCTTTCCACCCACTTATTAGCAAAACATGCATTTGGTGAAAAAGGGTCTTACTTGCCATCGTTTCTCTTAGCCTTTACCCAAGTAGGGTGGTTTGGTGTTGGCGTTGCCATGTTCGCGGTTCCTGTAGCCCAGGCGATGAATTGGAATGTCTACGTACTTATTTTTACATTTGGCTTAGCGATGACGGCTTCAGCGATTTTCGGGATAAAAGCACTTGTTGTCTTAGGCTTTGTAGCGGTACCGGCAATTGCAATTCTAGGGGGCTATTCCGTTACACAAGGTGTTCAAGATGCTGGAGGTGTCCAAACATTGTTTGCCTATGAACCTACAGCAACAATGGCCATTTCAGCTGCATTGGCGATTTGTATCGGTTCTTTTATAAGTGGAGGGACGTTAACACCAGACTTTGCTCGCTTTGCTAAAACAGCCAAGCAAGCCGTTAGCGCGACAACGATTGCGTTTTTTCTAGGGAACTCACTTATGTTTTTATTTGGTGCAGTTGGCGCAATGGTATATGGTCTTGCAGAGGTATCGGAAGTCATGTTTTTACAAGGGTTAATGATTCCAGCCATACTTGTACTAGGTTTAAACATTTGGACGACGAATGATAACGCCTTATATGCATCTGGGTTAGGGTTTGCCCATATAACGAAACTGCCGAAAAAATTCTTTGTTATTTTGAATGGCGTTATTGGAACAGTGTTGGCCATGTGGATGTACAACAATTTCGTTGGCTTTCTCACCATTCTTGGTGTGGCTATTCCATCCATTGGTGCGATCCTAATAGCCGATTACTTCTTTATTCATAAGCGACATTACCCAATACTTGCTGAGATGAAAGTGAGAGCTGTTAATTGGATTGCCATTGTTTCTTGGGCAATAGGTGTCACTATTGCCCAGCTAGCTCCTGGCATTATCCCTTTAAACGCGTTAATTGGTACAATGATTGTATACATCGTTTGTACAACTGTAATGAACACAGTAAAAAAGAAAAAGGAATTGGTGATGACACATGATTATTCAAAACGCAACATTGCGCAATAGAAGTGGACGCTGGCAAATTGATATTCAAGATGGGAAATTTCATCGAATTACTCAAGAGCCAATCCAAGTAGATAACAGAGAGGTTCTTGATGTTGCTGGTTCGCTTATCTTACCACCATTTATTGAGCCGCACATTCATTTAGACACAACAATGACAGCGGGTGAACCTGCTTGGAATGTCAGCGGAACGTTGTTTGAAGGGATTCAACGCTGGTCAGAACGTAAGGAATTTCTTACGCATGAAGACGTGAAGGAGCGTGCCACAAAAGCGTTAAAATGGCAAGTAGCTCAAGGAATTCAATACGTGCGAACTCATGTTGATGTAACGGACCCAAATTTAACGGCACTAAAGGCATTGCTCGAAGTAAAAGAAGAAATGGCCTCTTATGTCACGCTTCAACTTGTTGCGTTTCCTCAAGAGGGGCTTCTTTCGTTCCCGAATGGAAAGGAATTAGTAGAGGAAGCACTAAAAATGGGAGCAGATGTTGTAGGCGGAATTCCTCATTTTGAGTTTACGAGGGAGTATGGCGTAGAATCAATGAAACATACATTTGATTTAGCTGAAAAATATGACCGACTGGTCGACATACACTGTGATGAAATTGATGATGAACAATCACGTTTTGTAGAAGTTGTGGCTAAAGAAGCGTATGAAAGAGGACTTGGCGAAAAAACAACAGCTAGCCATACAACAGCAATGGGTTCCTACAATGATGCGTATACCTCTAAATTATTTCGGTTATTAAAGATGGCCAATATTAATTTTGTCTCAAACCCGTTAGTAAATATCCATCTACAAGGTCGGTTTGATACCTATCCTAAGCGAAGAGGATTAACTCGCATAAAAGAATTAAAAGAAGCAGGTCTAACCGTTTGTTTTGGGCATGACGATATCTTTGACCCATGGTACCCACTTGGAACAGGAAATATGCTACAGGTGCTTCATATGGGTATTCACGCTGGTCAGCTAATGGGGTATGAGGAAATCGTTCAATCCATCGATTTTATTACAACAAACAGCGCAAAAACCCTCCACATCCACGATGATTACGGCGTTGTAGAAGGGAATTCTGCTAACTTCATTGTCATTGATGCAGAAGATGAGTATGAAACCATACGTAAACAAGCGACCGTGACGCACTCTTTTAAAGAAGGGAAACAAATTGCCCAAACTACTCCATCTGAGTCCGCTCTTTTTATTAACAAAGAAGTAGAGCGCGTAACGTTCAAAAAATAAGGTATTTAAAAATGCAAACAGCTTATCTCCTTGTCATTACAGGGGGGAGCTGTTTGTTTGCGTTCAACCGATACCAATATGCACTTGCACAGCGGTCGTAAATTCTGCGCCAATCTCCATCAGTAGGAGGGGAATGCACGTATAAGATATTATCAGTGGACCCCCTTACAAAAGGCATATCCGTTAAAATAAGTGAATAGCGATCTTCACTAACGCTTTTATTCTGAATCGTGGAAGTCGAAATTTCGAGCTGAAACGGAACGTAACTCATAATTTTCTCTGCTAACGTTTCTTCATAAATAGGACCTTCTCTCGACAAAATAAGAAGTTGTAAAGCTGGTTGAAGTTTATCAATATCAACGAAAGTATAAAGCATAAGCAAATAGCGTGAGTGTGCAGTTGGCGAACGTTTAAACCCGTTGTTTTCAGTCTCATTTGCAAGTTGATGAACGATACCACTCAATAAAGGATGTTGTTTGGTGATGGCATTCGCGTAAATCATATCTTTATAATGTAGGAAATTAGTTGCGTGATAGTCATAATGACAATAAAGCTGTAATAAATGCCCTTTAATATGATTCATATTTTCTTTGTTTAATGCGTCCGGGAATAACGCGTCTAACTTTTCGGTGAACATGACAGTGAATAACCATGCTTCAGTCTTTGATTTTTGATGAATGTCAATGTTCTGCTTAACTATTTCAATTGGATGATAATGACTTGGTGAATTGACAATCATCATTAACAAGAAATCTTCTTCACCTTCTCGATGCTCTTCAGGAATTCCATTAAGAAATAAATCACACTGACTGATCAGCTTCTCTTTAATCGTCGCTGGGAAGGGAATGTCATAACCAGGACTATAAAAGCCGTTTAATGTTCGATAGTGTTGAATAGCGAGATGATAAATGTAGGTTTCCTTTTGTACTGGTGACAATTGAAGCGAGAGAGTCTCAACAATACGATCAACTCGTTTCTCTATCATCGCTTTTTGGAAAGAAAATGGCCACATTAATTTGCCTGTTATTTCAATTAAGAGCGAAAAATAAAAATGGCGAATCTGCCTTTCATCACCATGAATTTGTAAAGAGCGCAAGTCAAACGATAGTTGGAATCGTTCAAGCCATTTTTTAAAGTGTTTAAGCTTTCGAAAAAACGTGGCACGACTAATGTATTGCTCCTCCACAAACGTTTTGGCGGATGTGTTTTTTGAAATGACACTTAAAAAGAAACAAACCATGTCATCTTGAATGTAGTATTGATGAAGCAGTTGCTTCAAAAAAGCATCATCCTTACCTTTTAAATGCATGGTTTCGCTGTCAACATATTCGATCGTCATATCCGTATGCTTGCGTTCCATTTCGTTCTTTAATTCGTATAAAGCGGCATCAACAGTACGTAATGAACAACTCAATTCATCAGGGAGTGCCTTTCTTTGAATGTATTCTTCCGTACTTAACTTATAGATTAGCTTAACTAACCGGTCTATTCGTTTATCGATTAACATCGCATAGTCCCTCTACCAGTTTGGTCATTTTTTATTTATCTAAAGAATTCTTTTCCTTCTTCGTAGGTTGTTTTTGATATGAGTTTTGCCCTTACCATAAATCGCTCTGTCGTTGGTCTGCTAGTATCACATGTAAAGAGTGTTAGAATTGGTTCCTCTGTCGGCAAGAGATAATGGGTGTCAAGCTCAGAAATGATGTTTGTTTCGACAACAGCGTACTGGTAAATCTCTGTTTTATTTGTGATATAAATATCCATGCTAGGCTCAACGTGAAGAAGTGGACCAAATAGTAATGTTTGTTTTGACAAATGATGTCCAAATAGAACATAGTTTCCGCTTCCCATAGGTTGTTGATCAGTAAGTGTAGCGGCTCCAGCGAGTAAATGTTCGTTCGTCAACCCGCCAATGATCGGGAGGGATAACTGAACGTCTGGTATTGAAAGCGCTCCAGCGATTGGGAGGTCGTTTTGTTGAATTGCTTCTCGCATTACTTCAATGAAAGTAGGACGCTCTACGGCTGTTGAGTCAATGATAGGTGCCGTATGCTCATGGTCATGTAACGATTGGGTTGAAAATAGTTGCTGTGCTGATGCAATGCGTTGCTCAATAAGGTAATCTCTAATAAAAGGGGAGCAAATTAACACCACTCCCATCGTGAGAAGAAAGACAATACTAATGAGCATAAAACACTTTTTAAATCTTTCGTTCATATTAACTTGCCGAAGCACGTTGTTTATCCATCGCTTCGTGTAATTGTTTTTTATGCTTCTTCCGCTGGTAGTAAAGAATAAGCAAGAATGCAATCACAATGCAAGCAATGCCAAGTGCAACATAAAGCCACGTATAGTCAGTAGCTGGTATCGAAACGTCTGTTTGGTTAAGTGCTTCCGCTTGTTCTTCATCAATCGTAAACGGTTCATTCCAATGCCATTCTTCTCCCATTGAGCTTGCTGTTAACTCGATCCTATAATCACCTGCTTCAAGGGGTTTACCTTCAAGAGGGATTGGATAGGAAAAGTGTGAGTTCGGCGCCATTTGCATACCATCTGTTTCGGATTCAAGAACGGTCTGGTTCGAATCGTTTTTAATGACTGCTTGAACAGCCAATTGATTCATATACATCGGCTTCGGGTTTTGAATATCCGCCATAATGACATTTCGAGCATTTAATTGATCTGCATATACATCGTGGAGAAGCAAATCTGGTGTGATTGGATTTTCGGTTTGTTGCAACACAATCCCGACGACGTAAGCATACTGATTATTAATTGATAAACCTTGTTCAGTTGATTCTTTATTCTCTTCCTCAACTGTCTCTTGCAGCGTAACCCCGCCAGCCATTACGCCATCAAACGAATCGTCTGGCATGGTAATGTCGAGCGGAAGTGTATATTCGCCGTTAGCCGGAACAACAATTTCTTCCTCGGTAGTCACCAAATCTTCCATCGGGTATAAAAGTGACTCGTCCAATTCTTGATCACCATTTCCATACTCAACAACACCATTTACATTTGTAGATGCGGTACCAATATCAGGGGCAATAACAACATCATTGTCTGTGTCATTACGAAGAAGAATCTCGACGGTTTGTTTGGCGCCTGGATCCAGCTGTAAATGAAAGTATGTTTTACTTGAATCCATTTGATTATCAGGGATAATCGTCGTAACAGAGAAATTAAACTCCGAGGCTTGTGCCTTAAAAGGCATCATGACCAAACACGTAAAGGTGATCAGCACAACAAAGCGTAGTAATTTCATCAAACCTTCCTTTCTTGAAGAGAGGGCATGCACATACTATGCATGCCCAAATCATTATTTACGAGATATGTCTTCATTTCCTGGTGTATCGGATAATGTCCACGTTAATGTTGTTGAATAGTTTTTTGCATACTTTGTGGTCGAACCAGGCACTTCTAAAGAAACGCTGGAATCTGCATTCTCACTCGTTCCGAAGTGATACGTATACGTACCTGCGCCTTCTCCTTTGCTCGCTTGAAGCGGGGAGCTTTTGACTTCAGGTGTAAGAGTAAATGATTCTTCGGCATGAGATGGTTTTGATGAAGCAGCAATGGACTTTACTGCAGCATGATTGACCGTAATTTCTGCACCATTTAGCACTTCGTTATCTACTGTTGCAAACTGACCGTTTTGAACAACTGACAACGTCCAACCACTTTCCGTTCCCCGATTATCTGTCACTTGGACGTAGAGAGGGCTAACCTTGTCAGAATTTCTAAATGTTTGTGGAGCTGCGTAATAGGTTTCTGTCGCTGAAGTAATCTTATGCTCGCCAAACTCAAAAGATGACGCATAATCGATACTTAATGGTCCTGGTGTACCAGGATTTGGTCCTGGACCTTCAGGATCCGTTGGATCGATTGGCTCTACAGGCGTTTCTGGGTTTGGATCTTCTGGATCTACAGGAGGCGTAACATCCTCATTTGGAACGAATTTTATTTTAGCGTTTGTATCATATGTGGAACTAGTATTTGCAAAAGCCGTATTCCCCGTAGTAATAAGTGCAAATGCTAAAGCAGTAATGGTTAAAACCTTCATTTTTTTCATCATTTTTCTCCGTTTCTACTATAAATTAGTTGTTATTACCTGGTACATCTGACAATGTCCACGTTAATGTAGTGCGGTATTCAGTATTATCTTTCGGTGTAACACCAGGAACAAATAATTCAATAGCTGGTGTAATAACGTCGCCGCCTTCTAACGAAGTAAGACCTCCAAAATGATTGACCCATGTACCAGCCCCGGCACCTTTTGCTGCGGACATCACAAGTGTAGAGGCACCTTCAGGATCCAATTGAAACGAATTCGTAGCGGTTGGCGCCGTCACATCGTTAAGCGTGCCTTTTATAGTTGGTTCGCTAAAGGAAATAGAAGCACCTGTTAATGTAGTGTGTTGTGCGTTTTCATTTTCAAATTGTCCATTTTGTTTCACGTGCAAAGACCAACCAGCATTTGAGCCACGATTATCTGTAATTTGGACATAGTTAGAAACAAAGCGGCCATCGCTTAGCTCTTGTGCTTTTGCAGCATAGACACGATCTTTCGTAGAAATTTCGTTTTCCCCAAAATTTAGACTAGAAGCATAATCAATGCTTAAAGGACCTGGAGTACCGGGGTTAGGTCCGGTTGGGTCAGTTGGGTCAATTGGGGTAACCGGTTCTTCTGGATTAGGGTTTTCTGGATCAAGTGGCTCTGTAATGTCTTTGTTCGGAATAAACTGCACAGAACCATTCGAATCATATGTACCTCCGTTTTCTGCCTTTGCTAGGCTACTAAACGATAATGTAACAGCGGCAATAACAGTGAATAAGAGAGCTTTTTTCATTTCATTTCCTCATTTCTAATATGATAGGTTTGTTTTTTTAACATGCTTTATCAGTACAAATGCAAGAAGGAAACATCCGACTCCGCCTAAAAGAAATAGAAGAGGAGGTTGATCTCCAGTCTGTGGTAATACATCTAAAATAGGTGCTTCATTTCCTTCCTCTAATGGCTGCTCTGGGTATTCACCGAAAAAACCAACACCAGCATCTGTTTCTGTGTTTGCCATTGCTATGCTAGGATTAAATAGAAAAAAGAGACATATAAGCAGTCCAGTAAGAACAAGAGGGGCGTTACGTTTAACGTCATCACCCCCTTTCAATAAGAGGTGCCTCATGTGACTATTCATTGGCAGGTACATCCTGTAATGTCCATGTCAATTCTGCTTGATAGGATTGATCCACTCTGGCTTTCCCTGGAGATACGTCAAGAAAGAACCCTGCCTTGTTGCCGCTCTCTGTCCAACGGTCGGAAATGACATCTTCAAATCCGTTTGTTATACGTCCGGAAGCGATGAGAGAGGCATTCGAACCAATTGTCTGCTGATTGCCGTTTTCGATGTATAGGAGAGTAGCAGAAAGTGCTTCTCCTGTGTTACGGTCTCGAAACGCTTCTTTTTGTTTTACCGATAACGCCCAATGTGTTTTTAAATGACGTGTGTCTGTAATTGTTAGTTTGTTTTCTGGAACCACTTCTCCAAAGTATTGCTGATGACTAGATGATACGACTTGAGTACCAAAATCGAGATGTGGCGCCACAAAGGATAAAGCGCCATCTGTAATCGTAATAGGCACTTGAATGACCTTGTTTACTCCGGAATAAGTGGTACTCTCAATTTTCACACCAATGGTATACGTACCTGGCACTGATACATCAGGTAGCGCTTCTGCTAGGCCAACAACACGAGCAGCTTGATGTAATCGAGTTGGCGTAATACGCATGTTCTTTACGAAACTACTTAAATCCCACGTAGAAGGATCTGTTCCTGCGTGAAACGTTTGAGGAACGGGTTCTCCATCAATCTGAACGGCTTTTAACGTGATGCTCGATTCATTCGTTGATACTTGCCCTTGAAACGCGCCAGAGCTAGCTACAGCAAAGGCTTGATTTGCTAATGGTCCTGTTGCTCTGTCGTCTACTTTCACGCGAAACGTAAGTGTTTTTGAACTAGCCACTCCTATATTTCCTGCTTGAAAGGTAAGTTTCTGTCCATCTATACTAGTTGGCTTATCTTTTGAACCGTCAGCTACATACGTAAGGCCAGATGGAAGACGATCTTCCACTTGTACATTTTGCCACGTTGCACCCAGCCCATTTTCAGCGGGATTTTGTAGTGTAATTTCATATTCAAGAGTGTCACCTGGGTAAGCTGAACTATCTCTTTGAAAGTTTGCTTCACCAGACGTCAGGTTACGGACGCGCTTTTCGGCTCTTGGGCGTTGAGGTAAATCTGCATAGGCAATCGCATAGACGCCAACCTCTTCACCTGTTGCACCTGTAAATCCCCAATAAACACGGTTGTTGTTAAATACATTGCGATAATCAGGGATGGAATAAGTAGTTGTTTGACCAGCAAACGAGTACGAAAGCCTTCCACCAAAATTTGATGTTTTCTCCCATTTAACAGTAAAAGACTGCCAGTTATTATTAATAATCGTTCGATAGGTTATATTGGAATGAACCATTCTAGCATTTTGTGTTCCAAAAATCCCTCGGTCGATCACAGAAGGATTAACCACCGCTGTATGACTTTGATTCTGTAAGCCTCGATCGCTATAATCGCCATTATGATACGTATCAAATTCAAAAGAGAGCGCATTTTGAATAAATCCTGTATATGAACGTTCTCGAAGTGTCCCATATGCACCAAGCGATTCCCCACGTTGTCCAATTGCCTGTAAGCCTCTAGGATCATTGTGCATCGTAAACGTTAAGCCGTCTGCGATTTGCCTTTGGTTCGGATTCGCACCATTGATATATAGGTGCATGGTCGTTTGAAAGGATTGGTTTAAATCAATCTGTTCGTTAAACCACATCGCCGAAGATTTATTTCGCGTTCCATCTGCGAGCACACGCACGTTTGAATTACGGTGTTGTGCCACGTTACGATCACCCGCATACGTAAACAAATCTGAAACGTTTGGCCCTCCTACAGGCGGTAGTGGGATGGTGCTGACGTTTGCAAGGTCTACAGATGAAGTTGTGAACCGTTCTTTCACAGCATTTAATTGGCTTTGTAAGTCATCAGTCACATCGTCTTGTTGTGGTTGCTCATTTGATTTTTGCTGAGGTTCATCTTCATGTCTGTCGGTTGCTTCTTCTAACTCCGGTTCTTCTGGTTGGTCTACAGGATCAACGCTTTTGTCATCATCCGTTTCTTCCATAACTGGAGGTTTCTCTTCATCGGTAGTACCACCGGTGTCATTTGTTTCATCTAATGTCGGTTCACTTTCTTTATCTTCACCTAGATTTTCTGATGCTTCTTCTTGTTCTTCGTCGATAATTGGCTTTTCTAGTTCTTCTTCTTGTTCTTCGTCTGTTTTAGACTCTTCCTGGTTTTCTTGGTGTTCAGGATGATCAATGTCTGTAGGTATGTCGCTCTCTTGATCCGCTTCTTCATCATGTGAATTTTCGTTTTCATTCTGTTCGTTAGCCTCACTGATATGTACAGTAACGTTTTTAAAAAGCGATTTTTCATCATTCGTTATGGATTGTACGGAAATATCATAAATTCCTGAGTGCATGGCACGTAAAGTGAATTTCCTGACTTCTTGATTGGCTTGAAAGACAAGTTGATTCAACTCTTCATTGTATTCAATGTGTTCATCATCATTTGACTGCTCCCAAGTTAGTTGATCTGGTAATGTAAGTACCCAATTCTTTTCTTCTGAATCATTGATATGAATCGTAAAAGGCTGCTCCACAACTAAATCTTCTTCATTCTCAATGGAGAATGGGGCAGGAGGTCTGTCTTCATCTGCATGGACAAGAATTTCTTGAAAAGGAATAGAAGCAACGATTAACAAGACTGATAGACAGATATAAAAGAACTGTCGTTGAAGCAACCGGTTGGTAAGAGGATCACGATTACACATATGTTGTTTCCTCTAATGAGTTGTGAATGAGATAATCGTTTTCCTCAAATAGCATTGATCGAACTTCTTTCAAAAAATGAATTTGAGCAGGGGATATTGTTTCGAAATTCATTAAGTCATGGCGCAAATAATTTAAATGCCATAATCGATCAAGCTCTTCTTTTGTTCGTTTTTCATGAAAAGTTTGTAAAGCAATTTCAAGTACATCACGTGCAGGAAGGTGAGCAGCAAGACTTAAATCTTTCCGCAACCGTTTATCTATTTCATGTAATAATCGATATGCTTTTACATTTGTACTCATATAACCATCTCCATTTCAAGACAATAGAACTAGGAACTAATCATCATCATACGCTATTGTCTGTCAGAAAATGGTCTCTATTTTTACACTGTAATGGAAAAAAATGATACATGACACCCTTATATATTAGCCTAAAGCTAAAAAAATAAAAATATTTATCTTAGGAAAATAGTAATGTTTTAACAAAATATAATTTAAAATCTGATAGTTATGCACTCAGGTGTTTTTTTATGTAATGGCAACAACAGAAGAAGCATGCTGATCAGCGCGGTTTAATTGTAAAAGTGCGCCTTCTTATGTTGTTAAATTATTATAAAAAATACATTTTTTTATTATCGACTGTTTAACAATCTGCTATGATGAAAAGAGTTCGTTTGCTTTTACAACAGAATAATGAGGAGGCACGGTGTTATGAGGTATCAAAAAGAATGGTTTGCAACAGCAATGCTCTCGTTTATGGTTTTAAGTTTGCAACAACCAGCTTTAGCGGAGGGGCCAAATGATCCAGCACCTGTTTTACAACCAAATCAGCCTAATGGTAAAACCGTTTTATTCGACAATAGCCACGGTCAAACGGCTGGTCAATCTGATTGGGTAATTGATGGAGCGTTTTCTGATTTTGCAGATGCGTTAGTGGAAGAGGGATATTTAGTGAAGGAGCATCGTGGGACAGAACCGTTGTCTCTAGATGACTTAAATGATGTTGATGTCTTTGTCATACCAGAAGCACAAATTCCTTTTAAAGCGATTGAACAAGATGCGATTGCTAGTTTCGCGGAAAATGGTGGCGGCGTTTTCTTTATTGCCGATCACTACAATGCAGATCGGAACTTGAATCGCTGGGATTCAAATGAAATTATGAATGGTTGGCGGAGAGGCGCTTACGAAGAGCCAACAAAAGGAATGAGTGCAGGTGAAATTGAAGCGATGGAAGGGGTAACAAGTTCAGATTGGTTAAGTGATGAATTTGGTGTTCGCTTTCGTTTTAACGCCATTGACAATACAGCCGGAGATATCATCGTTCCTGTTGAAGAATCATTTGGTATTACAGAAGGAATTGAAGAGGTGTCTATCCACGCAGGGTCAACAATGGCAATTATGAATGAAGAGATTGCTAAAGGGATTGTCTACTTGCCAGAAGGATTAACAGAGCAAGCAAATTCATGGGGACCTGCTGTTGATCAAGGTGTTTATTTTGGTGGTGGAATAGATGAAGGTCCGTTTGTAGCGATTGGCAAAAAAGGAGACGGGAAGTCTGCTTTTATTGGTGATTCTTCTCCCGTAGAAGATAGCACCCCAAAATACCGTAATGAAGAGCACGGCGGAGTGAAGCGAACGTATGACGGTTTTATCGATCGTGATAATGGACCACTTCTTGTGAACGTTATTCATTGGCTAGCTGAACAAGAGGACTACCATACATTTGCAGAAATTGATCTTCCGCTCGATGAGCCTTCGCCTATATTAGAAATGGAGACACCTGAACACTCAACAGAGCCGCAGGTTGAGCCATGGAGAGCGCCACAAACAGGTTATCTCTGGTATGATCGCACAACATTTGCGAATGGCTCTTACGGTTCCGACGTAGCACCTCCAGTTGACATTTCCTATCAAGTGGAAACACCTGCTGTATTACCAGCAGATGGGACACCGTTTCAAGTAACAATTACGCTAACGAATATGCAGCCCAATCAAGTGATTGCGAATGCAGATATGCAAGTCTATCTTCAAGGTGGAACAGCGGTCTCGCAAATTCAACGAGCTGACGGCTCATGGCCGAGCGGGTATGGGTATCAATCCGTTGGAACACTTCGAGCGGACGGAACCGGTAAAGCGGAGATGCGTGTAACAATGCGCCTTGGCAATGGAGTAACAGAAGGACCAGCAAACATTCGCTTACGTGTCGGCGCTGGTAATAATGTAGTGACGAAAGCAGTCACAATCGGTTCAGCGGAAGAGGAGGAACAGCCACCTGTCGAGGAAGCGGCGTTTACTTTAATGTACCCAAATCCGATGCCTTTAGATGGTTCGACTTTTCCAGTTGAAGTGGCACTAACGGGGCTCACACCAGGGCAGACTATTTCAAACGCACAGCTTCAAGTTTATATTGCAGGTGGACAATCTATCTCGCAAATTCAACGAGCTGATGGTTCCTGGCCTACAAACTATGGCTACTTTAATGTCGGTGATGTTACTGCGAATCAACAAGGTCGAGCGAGTAAAACGGTGAACATGCGCTTAAATAAAAATACTCAAGCAGATCTAGGGAGCATTCGTCTACGTTTAGGTAGTGGTAATAACGTACTTACAGAAACAGTTACACTTCAGGCTGTTCAACCGACAAGCTTTTTAGCTCCTCGGTTTCACCAATATGTTGACCACTTCCAATCGGTTGATGGAAACATAAGCTCATCATAAAACAAAGAAGCGAGCTCAATAGGAGCTCGCTTCTTTGTTTGTCTCTGAAAACACTTCGTTCAGTGTTTTTACCAAAAACGTTAAATCATTTTCGGTTGATGTGAGTGGAGGGGCTATAATGAGTACATTTCCTCCCGAAGGAACTGTATCGCCGTTTTTACCAATAATGAGTCCTTTTTTCTGACAGGCAGCCACAATCGCTTTTACCGCTTCGTCTAGGAGTGGTTCTTTTGTTTGTTTATTTGCCACGAGTTCAATCCCATATAAAAAACCGACACCACGTACTTCACCAACGAACGAGTGTGATGCGAGCTCACGAATCCGTCGAAGAACGTTTTGTTCTAGTTTAGCTACTCGGTTCACAATGTGTTCTCGTTCAATAATCTCAATTGTTTTTAACGCAACGGCACAAGATGCAGGGTGACCCCCGTATGTGGAGATATGTCGGAAATGACTGGTTGATCCATTTGTCTTAAATGATTGATAAATTGATTCATGTACGCAGGTGGCACCAAGAGGTAAGTAGCCTGCGGTTAGTCCTTTTGCAAGTGTTATGATGTCCGGGTAAAAGCCATCCCCATGCATGTAGCCAAATAATTTTCCAGTACGTCCGAAGCCAGATACAACTTCATCTAAAATAAGTAAGACGTTGTGCCGTGTACATATCTCTCGAACCTTCTTGTAATAGACATCGGACTGTGGATGGATGACACCACCACCAGAAATAACTGGCTCCATAATGAAAGCAGCAATGGTCTCTGCACCTTCCCATAGAATCGTTTGCTCAAGGTACTCAGCGGCTCGAAGGTCATCTTCTTCATAGGAGCCAAAGCTACTTCGATAAGCATACGGAGGAGGGATGTGTACAAACCCTGGAACGTTTACATCATACTTGATTTTTCGATTTGCTTGCGCCGTAGCTGCCAGCGCACCAAGAGAATTTCCATGGTAAGCGCGGTAGCGAGAGATAATCTTTGTTTTTTCTGGATTACCTGATTGCTTATGATGTTGGCGTGCGATTTTAAATGCCGTTTCGTTCGCATCTGAACCACCATTTGCAAAAAACGAACGGTAGCCACCACCAAGAAGCTCACTTAATTTTTCTGCTAAATCAATTGCCGGTTTATGACCAAAAGAAAGAGGAAAGTATGCTAACGATTTCATTTGGTTAGCTGCAGCTTCAATAATCTCTTCCTGACCATGTCCTAAATTTAAGCACCATAATCCTGAAACCCCATCAAAATATCGCTTTCCAGTAGTATCTATAAACCAAGAACCTTTACCAGATTCTGCGATTAGTGGTGTTCCGTTCCCTTGATACGGCTTCATCCCATGCCATAAATAATCTTGATCTTTCTCACTATAGCTCTTTTTCGTCTCTGCTTCCACGTAACGAACCTCCCTACAGTTTATTCGTTAGTTTATAAATGGTTTCCAATAGGACGCTGGCACCATTTGCGCATGCCTCCCACGAAGTATATTCATTTTCAGCGTGACTAATACCGCCAGCACTCGGAACGAAAATCATCGCCGTTGGTATGATCCCGGCAATAAATTGAGCATCGTGTCCAGCGCCGCTTACCATTCTTTTGTAAGAATAGTGAAGCGCTTTTGTAGATTCTTCTACTTGTTCAACAATTTCCTCATCAAACCAAACGGTATGTCGTCCCCATAATTTTGTTGCTTTAGAGGGGAGAGGGGATTCATTAGTAATATCGGTGAGAATGGTTTCTACTTGTTTAACAACGGCTTCGTCTTTATGCCTTGCTTCAATGGAAAAGACGACTTTGTTTGGAATGACCGTATGAATATTGGGAGAAACCGAAAAGCGGCCAATTGTATAGACTAAATCTGAATCAAGCTGAGCCAATCGGTCATGAAGGATGTTCATACAGTAATTTGCAGCCGTAAGAGCATCTTTCCTCAATGACTGAGGTGTGGTTCCAGCGTGATTGGATTGACCAGTAATCTCAATCTCATAGCAGCACATGCCTACAACACACTCGACAACACCAATATCAAGCTGAAGTTGTTCCAAAATGGGTCCTTGTTCAATATGAAGCTCAAGAAAAGCAGCGGCTTGGTTTAGACGATGTGCAGGAGATCCTTTAAAGCCTGACAATTCAAGGGCATCTCCGAACGTAACGCCAGATTGATCAATTTTTTTAATCATTGTACTTACATCGAATTTCCCTGCTACTATACCGGATGCCATCATGGATGGTTCAAATCGTGCGCCTTCTTCATTTGTAAAGTTAATAATGCCAACAGGCCGATTTAATTCGACGCCTTGATCAAGGATGACTCGAATCACTTCTAACCCTGCTGCGACTCCCAGGACACCATCAAAGCGTCCGCCTTTTTTTACAGTATCGAGATGCGATCCCATATAAATAGGTGGGTGATCCGGATTTTTTCCTGAGAGCAGGGCATACATATTGCCAAGATCATCCCATTGAACCGTTAATCCTAAAGCCTCGCATTGATCTTTAAAGTACGTTCGCGCTTGAATATCTTCTTTTGATAAAGCTAAGCGGGTAACGCCTTTGTTTTTCGTCTCACCAATTTTGGCAAAATCACGAAGTGTGTTCATAAGGCGATCACGATTAATACGAAGGTTTCCTGTCTTCATGAGTCATCACCTTTTTGCTGATGAAAAAAGAGGGTTGATGCATATTTACGTGCATTTGCATTACCAATTGTAAGCATTTCGTGTTTTTGATCATTTGAAAAGGAGATATCAGAACCGTTCAAATGATCGATGATGGTATTAATTTTTAACCCCTCCGCTAAAAACGCATCAATTTGTTGTCGTTCGTTTTCGAAGTGAAAGTGTTCTGCCATAAAAGCCACCTCCTTGTCTAAAGTTCGACTCGATCATTTGAAAGCGTATTGCCATAACGTGCTCGTTTTATAAAGACACCATCTCCCGGTAAACCAACATAGGAGCCATTATGAATAATGACTTGCCCCCGTGACAGTACAGTGCGAGGAACTCCTTTTACTTGCATTCCTTCAAATGCATTATAGTCAACCGCTAAATGATGCGAGGTAACCGATAATGTTCGCTCCACACTTGGGTCAAATAAAACAAGATCTGCGTCGGCGCCAACAGAGATACTCCCTTTCTTCGGGTACATCCCAAATAATTTTGCTGCTCTTGTTGAGGTGATATCAACAAATTGATTTAAGCTTATTCGTCCTTTTTCAACGCCTTCTGAATACACAATACTCATGCGATCTTCAATAATCGGACCACCATTTGGAATTTTAGTAAAATCGTCTTTGCCTAAACTTTTTTGACCGTCAAAGTCAAATGAACATTGATCACTACCAATCGTCTGCAATCCACCTGTTTTTAACGCATTCCATAGCGTATCTTGATGTTCTTTCGGGCGAAGGGGAGGTGACCAAACGTATTTTGCCCCTTCAAAATCTGCTTTTCGAAGCGCCTCTTCATCAAGCACCAAATATTGAGGGCACGTTTCTCCCCAAATATCCGCACCTTGTTTGCGTGCTTCTTCAATTTGTTTAACTGCTTCAGCACATGTAACGTGAACAACATAGAGCTGTGATCCTGCTAATGCTGTTAGTTGACAAGCCCGACCTGTCGCTTCGCCTTCTGCTTCTACCGGTCGGGTCAGTGCATGATAAATGGGATCGGTTTGCCCTTTGGCAAGTGCCTGTTTCGTTAAATAGTCAATCACATCTCCATTTTCTGCATGAACCATGACGAGAGCACCTAGCTCTTTTGCTTTTATTAACGTTTCAAATAACGTCGCATCATCTGCTTGGAAAACATTTTTATACGCCATAAATACTTTAAAGGACGTAATGCCTTCATTAGAGATAACAGAAGGGAGTTCCTTTAACACGTCCTCGGTCATTTCACCAATCATTAAGTGAAAACTATAGTCAATCGCCGCTTTTCCGGCTGATTTGTCGTGCCATGTTTGGATGGCTTTTTTTAACGGTTTTCCTTTTTCAGTTAAACAAAAGTCAACTATAGTTGTGGTGCCGCCAAATGCAGCTCCAATTGTACCTGTTTCAAAATTATCTTTTGTTACCGTACCGCCAAAGGGCATATCTAAATGAGTGTGGGGATCAACACCACCAGGGAAAACAAAACAACCTGTGGCGTCAATGGTGTCATCTACATGTCCAAACGTTGCGGCGCTACCGATGCCAGCTATTTTTTCGTTTTCAATCAATACGTCTGCTTGATACGTATCGGATGCCGTTACGATCGTCCCGTTCTTAATCACTTTTTTCATAAACGCTCACTCCTTAAGATTGAGGGGATTTCATTGACGCCAGGCTGCTTTGGCGATCATTCCATGACATAGGAGGCAGGCCATTTTCTTTCACGACCATATCAATTGCGCCGTCCACTGGGCAAACGATGGAACATAGATTACAGCCTACACATTCGTCTTCGTTTACTTTTAAGTATGGAGCTCCTTTTTCGTCGACAAATCGTTCTATACATTGATGGGCTGTGTCTTCACATGAAATGTGGCACTTATTACAGTGAATACACACATCCGTATGAATAGACGCGACCACTTGATGGTTGAGATTCACATTGCCCCAGTCAGAGTAACGCTGTATCGATTTACCGGTTAAATCGCGAACAGAGGAAAGCCCCTTGTCGTCTAGGTACGTGGAAAGACCGTCAATCATGTCTTCTACAATTCGAAATCCGTGATGCATTGCCGCTGTACATACTTGCACATTGGTCGCACCCATTAACAGAAATTCAACAGCGTTTTGCCAATTGGCTATACCGCCAATCCCGGAAATCGGAACCGTCACACGTGGATTTCTGGCACAGTCACCTAACATGTGAAGCGCAATTGGTTTGACGGCAGGCCCGCAATAGCCACCGTGCGTTCCTAGACCATCGACATTCGGTACCGTTTGCCATGAGTGAATGTCGACTCCAGCTAGGCTGTTAATGGTATTGATTAGGCTAATAGCATCCGCACCGCCTTGCACAGCAGATTCCGCGGTTACGGTAATGTCTGTAATATTTGGCGTTAGTTTAACGATCACAGGTGTTTGAGCTACTTCTTTCACCCATTCCGTTTGTTTCTGCACGAGCTCTGGCACCTGACCAGACGCTGCGCCCATACCACGTTCGGCCATACCGTGAGGACAGCCGAAATTTAGTTCTAAGCCATCTACACCAACAGCCTCTACTTTTTTAACAATTTCATGCCATTTGTCTTGTTTTGGCTCGACCATTAATGAGGCGACGATCGCATGATCAGGAAACCGCTTTTTCGTTTCCTCAATTTCACGTAAATTGGTTTCAAGAGGACGATCAGAAATTAATTCAATGTTATTAAAACCTGCTACACGCTGACCATTAAAGTGAACAGCGGCAAATCGGGAGGTTGAGTTGATAATTGGCTCCCCTAACGTTTTCCACACGGCGCCACCCCAACCTGCTTCAAATGCACGCTGAACTTGATAGCCTGAATTTGTTGGAGGTGCACTGGCAAGCCAAAAGGGGTTAGGAGAGGAGATTCCAGCAAGGTTGCTGTATAGATCAGCCATAATGTGCCTCCTTTCGAACGTCTGTTAGAGTTCGATGAATCGAATACGCCGTTTGTTTTCCTTGTTCAGCTGCAGAGACGACCATTGCTTCACCTTGTCCATCACCGAAGATGACGTCGCCGCATGCATATACACCTTCAGCAGTTGTTTTAAACTGCTCGTTAATCGTGATTATCCCATTCTTTGTGTGAATGTTAGCCTGATCAAGCCAACTGTAGCGCGATTGCCCAATTGCACGAACGACAAAATCAGTTGGGATGACGGTAGTATGACCACTTGGAATCGGCCGACGCCGTCCATCTTGATCTGCTTCTCCAAGTGTCATTTGCATACATTCTACTCCAGTTACAGATCCATTCTCATCAAGAAGAATGCGAGTAGGAGAGTGAAGCCAGCGAAATTCAACGCCATCCTGCTTGGCAAAGGTATATTCAAAATCATAAGCCGTCATTTCATCTTCTGTACGACGGTAAAGGATTTTTACATTAGAAGCTCCTAGACGTACAGCGCATGTTGCCCCATCAATAGCTGTATTCCCAGCTCCAATCACGACACCATTTTTTCCGGAAAAATGAGTCGCAAGATCATCGGTTTTTGTTGCCTTCACAAAATCAATGGCGTCATAAACATCTTGTGCGTGTTCTCCCGGGATGCCTAAAGTAGGGACGCTCCCCATTCCGATCGCGAGAATAACTGCATCATATGAGCTTTTTAATTCATCAAGAGTAATGTCTTCGCCGACACACGTATTTGTTTGTATCGTAACACCGAGAGACTTAACTTGTTCGACCTCCCAATAAGAGATTTTTTTTGGTAAACGAAACGACACAATGCCATACGTATCTAAACCACCAGCTTCTGACTCTTTTTCAAAAATGGTAACACCATGGCCGAGGCGAGCAAGCTCTCGTGCAGCAGATAAACCAGCTGGTCCACTGCCAACGATGGCTACACGTTGATTCGTTTTTTTGCCTGCTTTAAAAAGGATTTTCTTATTATGAATAGCCCAATCCGTTGCAAATCGCTGTAATTTGCCAATTGAAATCGCTTTAGAAGAATGGTTCAACACACAAGCACCTTCACACAGTTCCTCAGTAGGACAGACTCTGGCACAGCTAGCTCCTACAGGATTAGCTTCCATTATGGTTCGAGCAGAGCCAATTAAATTGGCAGTCGTAATTTTTTTAATGAAGCCGGGAATGTCAATACCTGTGGGACAAGCGGTAATGCAAGGAGCATCGTAGCAATACAAACAACGAGTTGCCTCATCTATTGCTTCTTGGCTAGAGAGTGGGGGTTCCACTTCTTCAAAATTCACCTGTAACTTGTCTAACAAATGCATGGAAACGCCTCCTTTTTTTAGATCGTAACGAAATGCTGCATAAAGCCGTTGCTGACTAAGTTTATCCACTTACAATAAAGATGAAAAATTCAAAATTCAACAACAGTGTTAGATTATATGTTACAAAACGTAAAAAATGAGTTGGAAGACAAGCCTCCTTTCAAAGAAGATAGGGAAGTGAAAGAACATCATGAGGGGATAGGGTGACGTACACCCTGACAAAGAGGTGAATATACTCATTTTTAACATAAATAGGGAAAGAAAGCTAGAGAAAGACGCGTATAAGAGACAAACGTCTTTCTCTACGCGTCAGATGAAGAGGAGGTTGTTGAGGTAACGACTGCCGTTGCAATCGCCATTGTTATCGATGTATCAATAAACTCTGTTGCCATCTTAACGGATTTTGATAATGGAAGGTTTTTGTTCAAATGTTTAACTTGCTTTTCAATCTTTTTTGCTTCATTACGATCCGTAAATACAATGTCTACTAGCTTACTTGATTGAAGAAGAGAGAGTAACATTAGGTGTCGCTCTTCATTTTTGTTTAAAGGTTCTTGTTGATTTGTTTTCTCCAAAATGGTTACTAATCGTTCACGAACGATAGGGATTAAATTCTCTTGTTTGCATTCGTAAGTGAATGATGGAAATAGTCCTAAAATATACTTTTTGTTCACAGTCAAAATAGTACTGTCTTCAAGCTTTCGAGCAATTGTATGCTGGATGTTATCTAGTCTTGATGGCAATGCTGTAACCCAGTATTCAGGCGTTTTTGGCTTTGAGTTGTCCATTAACATAAGGGTCTCCTCTAATAGAGGATCTGCGGCTTTCTTAGACAGTGGAACAATTTTTTTATGACGGACTTCAATAAGGGAATCGAGCAGCAGATCGGTAAGGATCGCTGCAGCTAGGCCATAAGAAAGTGAAGCGGCTGAGCGTGCGTATGGTTTCTTTTTATGGGGGTCAAGGGATAAAACAAACAGTTGTTCAGCAAGTAAATGCATACGTATCAATCCTCCTACTTTTCTTACGACCAAACAGGTAAATACGTTTCACATTTTTATGAAAAAAGCCTACTCTGTAAAAAATAAGATGCCGACACAAGTAACGAAAGCAACGCATATTAGCTGCCAAAAGAGAAAGAACTTTTTCTATTTTAGGGTTTTCGTTATAGATAAAATAAATTATAATGAAATGAATAATTTTAACACAGTGTTACAGAAATCGTGAATATTCAATCTTCACGTAATTATTAATGATTTGTTTGAAAAAAGGGGCTCTGGAATGAAAAAGATGAGTAATGAGAATCTTAACCAAATGGTCGAGAAGATGGTTGAGATGAGAAAAATGTTAGGTATTAGTAGAGTTGAGTTAGCAAAAAGAACTGGTTTAAATCAGACCCTAATCAGAAAGTTAGAAAGAGGAATGGATAGAGCACATGTCGATGATTATATGATGATAATTGATACCTTAACAATGGAAATGCTTGTTCGAGACCTTTTGCCGAAAGACAGGAAAGGATAATAATTGTAGGGTTAAACTCTTTTTAAAACGAAGGAGCGTGTTTTTCATGCGAGAAACGTTTGTATTTAAAGATGGAGTTCATAGCAACTTTGATAAAACATATGAATTTTATATCTAAGATGCCATCATAGGCATCTTATTTTTATGTTTCCCAATATGCATCAATATATTGGGAAACACGTTAAATTCGACAAATCTTAAATTTAATATGGTGAATTTATTCTAGTAAGTTAATAATAGGTAAAGTAGGTGAACCTTATACACAAAAAGATACCATCTTCAAAAGTTGGTGCAAAAATTGTAGAGTGGTATAGCTGTATCCTCTCAAGCTCTTACACAGAGGCTACGTTACTTAAGCACGAAGTAGAACAAATGCTTAAGACAATGGAAGAAGATGATAAGATACTAGCTTATTTTTCTTTAGTTGAGTAAAGACACAACAACATTCTTGATAAGAGTAGTAAAAGTGAACCCCTCGATGGTTCATTCAAATTTGTTGAGACGAAAATGGATCATTACTTAAAGTATTTATATTACTTTATTAGTGGCCAAGACGAATTTAACAATCAGAAGTATAGGACTTCCATAAAAATGTTTAGAAAAGCAGAGCGTTTATTAGAGTATGTAAAAGATGAAACAGAAGAAGCAGATTTCTTAGGTTACATGGGTTATGCATATTATAGAATAAACCAATACCTTCTCTCATTATCGTATCTAGAACAAGCTGAAACAGCTTTTAGACGATTAGGAGTAATTAATAATGCTGTTAACAACAAACAGGTAATAGGCGCAATTTATGTAGAATTAAAGCAAATTTTTTTCAGTCTCAAAACTAAAACATAAGGCTTAGTTAAGTTTTGAGACATTTTTGTTGTTTCTGTTTAGGTTCTTGTAATTAGGAGTATGCAATTCTATAAGAATGTAGAGTAAGAGGTGTGAATCTTAAAAAGGATTCCCCCTTGATAAATTTATAAGTTTACATAATATACATTACAGGAACTTAATAATAAATAAAAAATCTATCTCAATACTATAAGTATTCTTGGGTTTTGAGATGGAATTTATTTTCGTACTTTTTTACTTTTCTTTTAGATACACCAAGAACAATATTACGAGGAAGAATTTTTATAAAGTCCATCTTAGTATAAACTACATCATATATTTAGTGATAAAAGTTAGCAAATAGTTGTGACTGCAAAACCATGAGCGACTCTCTTTTTATTCTTACTTTTAATGAAAACATACATAAAAATCAGCATTAATGCTCGGATAACTTTACGATCTTTACTAAACATGTTGTGGAAAATAATTCGTGAGATATAGAGAAATTTAGTCAAAAATCATACGAACGATGCCCCTAGCCTCTGGCTCCCCAGTTTCTGTATTAACAGCTTTTAAATTTTTTTTACTATATCCCTTGAAATACTGTTCATTCTTTACTACGGTTTAATTAAACAATTGTTTAAATACAGTGTTATACACTTACCTAAAAAGGCTAGTAAACTTATTTAAGGACTACACTATCTGAGTAAGGAGCGATCTTTTTGTCTAATAAAAACCATCTAGTGCTAGGAATAATCGTTTCTATAGTTATCATTTGTGTGACAGTATTATTGATAACGAGAATGTATGTTAATAGCAAAGAAATCGAGTCAGCAAGTAAAGAATGTGTAAATAACAATGGAATCGTGCAGGTGGATAAGGGTTTTTTAAGTTTGACTTATTCCTTTTCCTGTTCGTCAAGATAGCACGGTTAAAAAAACAACAATCATTATTTTCCTCAAGTAAAAAATTGTTTTGTGAGAAAGGGATAACTGAGAATGTGTAAACACTAACTGTTTATTGTGGTGTTTAATGATGTTTATTGCCCTTTCTCATCCTTTATTGTCCGTGTAGTCCCTCTTCTTCCTACACAACTCTTACTTTCATTCAACTTCTCTGTTCCTAGTGAGCCTGAGCATAGCCCTTTTTATGATACACAATAGCAGTAACCATACATTATTTATGAATTCAAACCAAGAATTATCTTCCACTGATCCTGATTTGTAAAAGCGTTTGGATACCTCATGGGAATTAACCCTTCTCCCTCCCCCATCCATATTAAAATTAATGGCGATAGGGTCACTGTTGTCATGTAATTTAAATAATAATCTTGCTTAATCTTCACTTTAAAAAAAGCAGCTCCTTTGGAGGAAGCTACCTTTTTTACGGTTCATGTAACCAGATCATAAATTGATATTGAAAGATCAGTTTATTGTTTTTTATTGCCGTAAGTACTTCTGCGTACTAGGAATGCTAAGACAACTGCTGCACAAGCAAAATAGAAGCCAGTTGAAAAGCTTAACTGGGAACCAACGGTCATGGCTTCTACAGTATCAAGTTCAGTCGGGTTACTAATAGTTGATAAGAAATTCTGTTGACCATTTTCCATGATCGCAATAAATAAAGCTGCACCGATCGCTCCAGATACTTGCATTAATGTATTTGCGATAGCTGTACCATGCGGATAAAGTTTAGCTGGTAATTGATTTAATCCATTTGTTTGTGCTGGCATCATAATCATTGCGACGGAGACCATTAAGAACACATGTTGAATGATGATGACCCACATTGGTACACCAGGTGTAGAAAATCGATAAGTGAACACTGTGATTGCTAAAAGAATGGTACCTGGAATTAAAATTGGACGAGGTCCGAATTTATCAAAAAGCCGCCCCATAATTGGTGACATTGCACCATTAATTAATCCACCAGGCAGCATCACTAATCCAGTAGCTACAGCTGTAAACGCAAGAGCTCCTTGCATGTACACGGGAAGAACTAGCATCATGGCAAACATGGTCATCATCGTGAGCATAACGAGTAGAAGACCAATAAGAAACATCGGGTAGCGGAAGACGCGAATATCTAGCATCGGCTTTTCTAGTTTTAATTGTCTCCAACTAAATAATGCGAGTGAGGCAAATCCAACAATTAAACATGCTAAAACCACAGGATCAGTGAAGCTAGCATCTCCTTTTCCTGCTGAACTAAATCCGTAAACAATGCCACCAAACCCTAGAGTTGAAAGGATAAATGACCATATATCGAGCTTTGGTTTGGACGTCTCTGTTACGTTTTTCAAGACTTTTATACCAAACAATAATGAGAAAAGCGAAATGGGAACGACAAAGTAGAATAACCAACGCCAAGATAGATTTTCTACAATTAATCCTGATACAGTCGGTCCGATTGCCGGAGCAAACATAATAACAAGGCCAACCAATCCCATTGAAGCTCCGCGTCTTTCAATTGGTATAACGGATAAGATGACGTTTGTTAAAAGCGGAATCATAATTGCTGTGGCAACTGCCTGCGTAAGCCGCCCTATTAACAAAACGGAGAAAGTAGGACTAATCCCCGAAATGACTGTACCTACTGTAAACAATGTCATGGCTGTAATAAACAGTTGCCGCGTAGTAAACCGCTCCATAAAGTAAGCTGAAATCGGAATCAGAGTTCCAATGATTAACATATACCCTGTTACCAACCATTGAACAGTACTATAAGCCACATTAAAGTCAGACGAAATGGCGTTTAACGCTACATTCAAAATGGTTTCGTTTAATATTGCAACAAATGCTCCAGATAGTAATACGGCTAATAGTGGTACCACCTTTATTTTTGGCATTTCTTTCTTTACGTTTAACTGTTGTGACTGTTCTAGATCCACCTATATTTCCCCCCATACTTACAATGCAATACGATACGGTATCGTTTCCCAACGTATCGTACCACCAAAATAAATGAAACGCAATCGTTTCGTATTTGTTTTTTTAGTAAAACTAGTAAGCTAACTAGAAATGAGATGTTGAGGGAAACCGGTGGATTTATCTCGAAATGAGGTTATCATGAAGTAAGAATTTGATTCCTTAAGGAAAGTTAAGATTTGAACTTCTATGATTTTTCCTATTATGTAATTGAGAGCTTTTGCCGTCTGTTTTGGAGACGAATTTTTCACTTTAAAAAATGTAGCTACTATACGTTCCTTCTACTGTACGTGCGTTTATTTGTTTCTTGTCATTTGGATATGTATATCCATTCAAATAGTCTTTTATGATACTCCCTCCTATAAATGAATTCTAACCTATTCTCTTCTGGATCATGTAAGCGGATTTTCACATGTGCATAGTCTAACGAAAGCCTCTGTATGCTCAAAACCAAATACCTCTCTTCCTATAAACTCTTTCTGCTTCAAAAACACTTTAATCTGTTACTAATGTGCCGATATATAGTAAGGAAGGAGGTGAGAAATGTTGAAAACCATACTTAATTTAGCTAAAAAAATGATAGATGGGGTAGATCGTAGGTATTTAATAAAATCGTACATTTTTGGCGCTTTCATTTTCTTTATGTACTTATATGTTCAAATGAACACTGGAGACTTTCAATTCATTGTTTTTATGTTCTTTTTAATGAACTTTTTATTATTTCCATTTGCTACAGTAGTGTGGGATGACCTTATTGATTTACTTATCTCGGGAAATATATTCATTTTACCTTTAGTATTTGTGATACCTTGGAAAATTTTTAAGATTATTGTTTTGTACATGTTTGCAATCGTTATTGCTCCAATTGGATTAGTATATATCTATATTTCAAACGGCTATTATAAGAAAACGTAAGGATATATTTTCAGTACCTTTTAAATAATTTTTATCGTTTCTATTAAAAGTAATTGAATACAGTCATGTATCTTCAAATCCGTAACTTGTTTTAGCGCCGATTAGCTAATGGCGCTAAAACAAGAAGTTAAATTTAGTGGTCTCAAAAAATGATCTCTTTATCCAAACCTTATTTAGATATTCGTTTTATGGATTAACATTTCTGAGATCACTAAATTAAAAGTAAATGACGACCACACTGCAAGAGTATAAGCAACTCCGTAATCAACTCCCAAAGCATTATGAAAAATAGCTACAACAACGTATATAGTTAAGTTAGCATATGTTAACATAAAACTTCGAAGCATCCATTTTCTATGATGCCTAATTTGCTTTTTTTTAATAAAGAGATAACCCTTTATTGTAGTAACGAGCCAGAGTGTGTTGAGAGTAAGAAAACCAACAATACTAAAGAAGCCACCATTGGCAAAAAAGGATACATAATATCCAGGTATCATGTTTAAGAGTATAGATAGAATGTATATTTTTCCGTTCCAACGGTGAAGGAATGGTGTTTTGTTTCTTACTCGTTTAGACAAACCTAACGGTCCCGTAATTAAAGCCACAATCGCTAAAAGAATATGAATTTGGATCATAACCTTCCAGAGGTTTACGTTAGCCAATTTAGCTTCTTTGTTCCCTAAAAACGTGGTGAATTCTGGATCAACTATGAAGTTTTTTGACGCTGTATGAAGAATCCACATAAAAGCTATAACGGATAAGGTGATAAGAATTGTTTTTCGATTCATATACAAAAGCTCCATCTGCAAATAATTTGTCAAACCTACGATCCGCTATCACCGAATTCGTTTTCCAATAAACTTTGAAGATATTAACCCAGCTTTTGCTACTCCTTTTAGCTGATCTTCTGCCTTGTTGACCTCAAATTTTAGTTTTAAGGACATTGGTTTTTTTACTTTTTGTGTCCAAATTATGCTTTTGTTTTTCATATTAATGTCTTCGAGATTGGATACGTTCGTTTGATCTGATTGATCAGTGGCTGTACCTGTCAATACTCCGTCTTTATTAAGTATAAATGTGTAAACAAATTGCATTTTACCGACAGGTGTTGATATGGACACTTCCCAGTCACCCAAGAGATCACGCTGATTTAAATGTTCGCTTTTCTCATCTTGATTAAAAGCTTTTTCTGCCTGCGTAGATGGTGATAAGATTGGTTTTGCTCCTTCATTTTTCCATACTGTACCTCTTTTTTCGTATTGAAAAAATTGCTCAACCTCATGCGCTATACGTGGACCAAGTTCCCTTTCAACTACATAAAGAGCTAAGTCCAATCCTGAAGTTACTCCCGCACCGGATATGATGTCTCCATCATCTACTACTCTTGCATTTATTGGAATGGCTCCGGTAGCAGATAACAAGTCCATTCCCATGTGGTGAGTGACGACATGGCGCCCCTCTAATACCCCAATCATAGCCATAATTAATGAACCACCACAAACAGTGGTCACTAGAATGTCTGGATCATTAATCGCTTCAATAATTTGATCTCTAAGTCCTGTTTCAGAGGCTCTCTTTAATTTTATCGGCACAGAATTCGGATCATTTTCAACTATACTAACACTCCCAGAAGCCCCAGGAATTAAAACGATCCCTTTTTTTGATAAATCTAGCTTATTGCTTACAGTAAGGGGATAGTTATTAATTCCACTTAAAACATGTTCTTCATCATCAGATCCTACAAATTCAACCATGATTTCCTCGGAAGTATACATTGAAGCTGCACTAAATACTTCATAAGGAGCAATGGCGTCTAATAAATCTACCCCTTCAAACAAGACAATTTGAATATTCATTGTGGCACCTCTTAATAAATAAATTTAGACCGAACCGTCCGGTCCGTTTTGATTATAGCAGTATTATGACGAGTAATCCAATGTTTTTATAATTTTATTGACTGATTTGTAAAACCATTTAAGAGAACCTTCACATACGTTATATTGGAATAGATGTGTTCATTGTTTAATGTTAACCTGCTAGTCATTATCGCCCCTTCCATTGAAGAAAGAATATAAGATGCTAGTGAGTTAGGGTCTGTTTCCTGCGAAAATTCTCCACTATCTTTTCCTTCACTAATAATTCCTGATACAAATTGACTCATTTCTTGAAAGGCTATCGACATGATTTGTTTTAGTTCTGGAAAAGTCGAATCACTTTCAACAGCTGTATTAAGCAATGGACAACCCCCTTCAATTGGTGGATTGTGGACAGCATCTAAATAAATTTCTGATAGAGCGATAATTTTTTCTGTTGCAGTGCTTTTTCCTTTAATAGCATTCTGCATGTATGCCCATATAATTGTCCCGGCTTTCTCATATGCAGCTAAAGCAATGTCATTTTTATTTTTAAATCGACGGTATATAGCTCCCTTAGGTAAGGAAGTAATATCCATAATATCTTGTATAGATGTTTGATGAATTCCTTTTGTATTAAATAAATAGAGTGATTTATCGATAATTATGTTGTACGTATCATCTTTTTTACTCATAGTAACTACCTCCATAATAATTATTTTCATTCTCTCGAGATAAATTTAATTCATTCTGCTCAATTTTGACCATTGATTCCTACTGTTACAAGTATACAATAGTTTGATCATGTTAACTAAACAATCCTGCCTTTATTGAAAAAGCTGACATTCGATTTATTTTTAACCCTATTCCTTTAATTTTTTTACCTTAATCGTTAAAAAAAGCAAAAACCGATAATGGCTTCTGCTTTAAGCTTATATTGACTGTTAAGAAATGGACTTAGTTTGATTCATTTTGGCAAACGATCACTAATACTTGTCCTGAATCAATAGTGTCTCTTAGAATGTTGGCTTGCTCTTCATTAAAACCACAACTCTTCAGTGAATCTTCTAAACTATACATATCTCCGTCGTATTCTACGTTTCCTTTTGGTAATCCGTAATTTTCATGTTTTTTTGTTTGAGTCTCTTTTGGAAAAGGTGCAATAACTTTAATTTGGGATGCATCATATTTCTGTTTCATTTTAACAACAGCGTTATATGCTTTCTCTTCACTATTGAAATCTCTAAACATGGGGTTCTGCATTCTTTTCACCTCCATATTTAAGATGGACTTATAATACCATTCCCATTTTTATTTTTCTTTAAAACTAAAAAAAGATCCTTTAGAGAATTTGAAATATACTTAACTTTTAAGTATCCCTTACCTTCTACAACACAATAGTTGATCAGACAAACATCTTTTACTATAATGAGATCATACGTTCTTGCGAAAGTCAAACACTTAAGGAGTTTGATCTACTATGAAAATGTTCTTATCGTCATCATTTGCAGATGTAATCGATTTATTGAGTGAATTTATTCATGAAAATCCCCGTGGAAAGGTCGTAACGTTTATTCCGACTGCGAGTACTACTGAAGCGATTACGCACTATGTAGATTCTGCAATAGCAGCATTTAACGATTTAGGTATAACGATAGAAATGCTTGATTTATCGAAGTGCGCAACTTCTGAAATAGAAGAAAAGTTGTCTAAGAATGATTACATCTACGTATCTGGAGGCAATACCTTTTATTTACTTCAGGAACTACGTAAAACTGGTTCGGACAAATTAATTATCGATCAGATTAAAAAAGGAAAACTATATATCGGTGAATCAGCTGGTTCCATCATAATGGCTCCCGATATTGAATATGTGGCATTTATGGATGATAAGACCAAGGCATCCGATCTTACACGATTTACAGGTTTAAATCTAATTCGACAATATCCTATTCCTCACTCTGGAAATAAATACTTCAATGAAGCAGTGAAAAAGATCATTGAGTGCCATGAGTCTAAACTAGACCTTTTACCCTTCACTGATGACCAAGCTCTTTTAATTAGTAATGACGATCTCATTGTTCGATGATCATTCCTGTTCCTTCTTCGTCCAACGTTTCTACTTTATGTACTTATCTAAGCGAGTAATTAGGTGGACTTACTTTATGAATTATGATGTTAAAAGAGCTTTTTATTGTCTAATGCTAATGCTCTTTTAACAGTAAATTGAATTCCGCTCCTTTTGGATACAAGGTTGTGTATTTTTCATCCTCAGGGTGTAAGCAAGCAATTTTTACTCCATTAAGAAGATTGTTCGTCTTAAGCTCTTCTAGAATCGTTTGTGTTGCCTTCTCAACATCTATAACATAGTTAAAGATGTTAGCTGTTCCACTACCTATATCTTCGCCATCACAAGCACCCTTTCTCGTCCAACCTAAACATTCATTTAAGAGATCTTCAACATCATGACTCTTTTTCCTCTCTTCAGTATCGCCAGTATCTCCAATAGTCCCATAATGAATGACGAGCTCCTTCCCGTCTTTCCATACTTCCCAATCCAATTTTTCAACATCAATTTGTTTCATCATTTTTATCACGTTTGAACTCGTCCCTTAGTTTATTTTAGATCCATTATACAGTGAAGTCTCAATCATTAGTTTTGAAATTTCCAAAAAAATGCCCGATCAGGCTCGCTTTGTCCAAGCTTTTCATTTGTAGTATGGAACAGATAAGAGATAGCGAAGTGGCTATGCGCTAGTTTCGAGATTTCGGTTCTTTACTTATCACTGATTTAAGTAAAGTAATCTCTGCCCTCTTTAAACGTCTGTTGAGTTTTTTTTCAAAATCTTTAACAAGAAGAAATAAACTCTCTTTGTTTGTCTGTCCCATACTCGCCTCCTTTTGCAGGCTAAGTAAATCATATGGGGAATATTGGTTACATTCAAGCAAAAGGTCGTTTCGCGCGTTGTATACGTCTTCCGTTAAACGGAAAATAGGTATAAAAGTTGATTCTAGATTTATTCTGGTGTCATGCAGTAAAGGCTATTGCTCAATTTATATACGAAACTCATTGTTATGTGCATCTATGTTTTCGGTCTTTTTTTAGCAACATTTCTTTGGTATCATTTAAGAAAGGGTAAATGATTATCGAGTTAGCGACCATATTCTACACTGTATAAATGTTTTTAGATACAAATGTAACGTTTACAGACGTGATACTAAAGGTTTAGGTGATTAACAATGGAAGGTATACAATTAGGCATTTCTCTTTTACTGATGATTGCGTGCATCGTAGCTTTCTTCGCCTTAATAAGAGTCATTGCGAATACACTTTTCCAAGAGTTCTTTTTTAATCTTATGAAAAAAATGATTCAAGTCTATCATAACGTTATTCGAAGTCGCTAATGCTTAGTAAGATTTTGTATGAAGAGCTTTCTTGCCTTCTACTCTGTTATATTTTTAGAATAGTTAAACGATTAATGATTGTTAAAGAAGGGTGGTTAGATGCATGAACAAAAAAGAAAGGTTACTAGAAGAATGTGAAACAAAGTTAGATGCACTATTAAAACGGATTGATTCGATACCGGCAAGAAAAAGGTCTTTATCAATAGAAACAGACGCACGCGATAAAAATTTTCGTGATGTGGTAATGCATGTTTATGAATGGCAAGCGATGCTAGAGCGATGGTATTGTGAAGGGATGGATGGCGACACCCCCTCTATCCCAGCGCCTGGCTACAAGTGGCACAACCTTGCTTTACTTAATCAGCAAATATGGACAAACTACCAAGACGTTTCTCTAAATCACGCATTAAAAAAATTAAGATTAAGTCATGCAAGAGTGATAAGCTTAATTGAACGGCATACCAACGAAGAGTTAATAACAAAAAAGACCTTCAAATGGACAAAAACAACAAATCTTTATACATATTTCGCGGCAAACACGTTCCAACATTATGAGTGGGCATTGAAACAAAGTGAAGTCATTGCTGTGAAAATTGAAGAAGATATAAAAAGAAAGAAAATAAAGTAGCAAAGCGGCATTTCGCCGCTTTGCTTTTTGGTTAAGTGACAACGGTTTTTAATAAGTAGCCTACGCTCTCTTCAAGCTGGACGTTGCCATTTAGCACAAATAATTCTGCTCCTATACTTGTTTCTTTCGGATAGATGCGACTAGTAAGAACGGTTTCTCCATCATTTAGAAAGACTTCAATGGAAGAGCGATCTAAAAAGAGTTGTATGCGCACCTGTTCATTCCACGAAACAGGTGCTGTTCTTTTTCCTGTAACCCCCTCTCCAGATTGTGATCGATCGAGAGTAACAGTCTTTGTGTTGGAATCAAAGAAAAGCACGGTTTCTTCACTTCCGTCTTCTGCTTGCGCGAGTTTCAAGCCAAACCCTTCTGCCTTGGTTTGGTTAAGATTAATGGTGACTACTAGTTCGATTTTCTGTCCTTTGATTGGAAGTGCCCACTTGTTCGCAACGTTTGTAGACGGAAGTTTAATTTCTTTCTCTCGTAATGCTACTAATTCTTCTACCGGCTTCATGTAAAGATGTCCGTTTTTTAACACTAGCTCTCTTGGAAGTGTTAATGCACCAGCCCAGCCCTCCTTTTGACTTGGCATTGGTGATTCCCACATATCCATCCAGCCAATCGCAATTCTCCTGTTTTTCCCATCTTGAAAGGTTTGAACAGCATAAAAATCGTGGCCGTAATCAAGTTCTTTAAATGAACCTCTTTCAAATTGATTTTTTTGATAATGACCAACGAAATATCCAGTTTGATGATGGTTATGATAGCGGTCGCCTTCTGCTTCAATACCTTGTGGCGAAAGCAATAGAACGTGCTCGTCACCTAGTGGGAAGAAGTCGGGACATTCCCACATATAACCTTCATTTTCACCGTTGTGCTTAGCTAATACCCCCTCATAGGACCAGGTTTCTAATTGATCAGATTGATAGAGCAGCACTTGACCGCATCCCTCTTCTGTTGAGCCAACAACCATCTTCCAGCTTCCGTTTTCTTTCCACACTTTTGGATCGCGAAAATGATGCTGCATGCCTTCGGGTTGTTTTGGAATAACTGGATTTTGGCTGCTTTTATCAAAACGAACGCCATCCATACTACGAGCCATATTTTGATTTTGATAAAACTCATCTCTTTCCCTGTTTATCACATTATGGCCAGTATATAGTAAGGTGAGGACACCATTGTCATCAACTGCACTGCCGGAAAAGCAACCACTTTGGTCGCAGTGATCTCCTGGAGCAAGTGCAATTGGCAAATGGTTCCAGTGGACTAAGTCATCACTTACAGCATGACCCCAGTGCATTGGGCCGTGCGTAGGATCATAAGGGTAGTGTTGATAAAACACATGGTATTGATTGTTAAAATAAATAAGTCCGTTTGGGTCGTTCATCCATCCCGATGGTGCCATTAGATGGAAGCCCAGTCGATAGGTTGCTTTTGATAAATCTCTTGTATGAACATAGTCGGTTGCTTCTTTTACGCGGTCAGCGTGGTTTTTTATTTCTTTAACATGCTTCAAGAGTACAGGTCCTCCTATTTTGAAATGTAGAGTCGGATTGTTTTTTCTAGTTCCTGTGAATCATTTGTTACAACAATCTCTGTGACTCCTTCGGTTAAAGCTTTAATGACTACTCCCTCATTGGTTTCGTCCATAATGTTCACGATGCTACTATTTGTGCTTTTCCACGTTAAAGTTTCAGCACTAGCATCTTCGAATTCGGGCTTGTGAGCAGCAAATAGCGACAACTGCTCCCCTACTTTCAAACGAGCTTGATCAACATTTGTCACAAGTCGCTCAAATGTTCCTTCTTCTGGTGGCTGTCTCCATACATTATGAAAATAGGTAAATGTAGATTCTGACACATGTATGCTACCGCCATCGGCATACCATTCAATTCCATCATTCGTAGGATCTGTGTAAATAAGAGAGGTAAAAACGATTTCACCATCATTTATGAATAACTCAATAGATGACTCATCAACTAAAGCGGTGAGTTTCACTTGTCTCCTACTTGCTTTATAATCGGTTTCATATCGTCTTCCAAATGAAAACTGTTCACCATTTCGATCAATAATTGTCTCTAAACCAGCGTTTGTTCGATCAAGAAAGATTTTATTATAAGCAGCATCAATACCAACGAGTGATTCAATTCCGTCTCCATGCCGTAGCCGCAAGCCAAATTCAGTTAATTCATCCCATGTAACGGTTGCTTCATAGCGATAGGTTGTTCCTGAAACTTGTAGTGGTAAAGCCGTCTCTTCATTCACATAGAAGGGCTCGATCTGCTCCTGTTTAGCTGATAGTTCATCTAGCCAACGAATCGGCTGTTGAGTAAGGCGGATCTGCCCTTGTTGATTTGTAACTAAGCTCAATTCTCTTGGAATGGACATAGCACCCATCCAAGGGTCAGTTGGTGATTGATATGGATAGCGCCAGTTTGCCATCCATCCAAGCCAAATGATTTGATTGTCTTCTGTATTTGAAAACGTTTGTGCCGCATAAAAATCTTGGCCGAAGTCTGTGAGTAGAACTTCTTCTGGATCATGATCGTTTGTAAATGTAGTGCCATCAAATTCACCGATAAAGTACTGAGCTGTCGAACCATTTGTTTCCTCGTTGTCCCCTACACTCACATGGAGTACCCACTTCTCATTTTCGCTATCCCCATCTACTGGTAAGCGGAAAAGATCAGGGCACTCCCAGACAGCAACGTGAGAACCTTCTCCATCACCAAAGCGACTGGCGTACGTCCAATCGATTAAATTTTCCGATTGATAAAACGTAACCGACTTATCTGTAGACACGACCATCACCCATTGTGACGTCTCCTTATGCCAAAATACTTTTGGGTCTCGAAAATCTTTTATACCCGGATTTTCAATAACCGGATTTCCATTATACCGCTCCCACGTTCGTCCATGATCTTGACTGTACGCAATTGATTGAGCCTCACCGCCCTCTGTATTCGTGTATATAGCAACAAGTCCGGCTTTTCCTTCAAATAAGCCAGAAGAATCTTCGTGATCAACAACGACACTCCCAGAAAGTGCTTGCCCGAGTTCATCGTGTTCCAAGGCAATGGGCATATGATTCCAGTGAAGTAAATCGCTACTTATTGCATGTGCCCACGTCCCGTTTTTTTGATGAAACAAATGGTATTCTCCTTCATAATAGACCAGTCCATTGGGATCAGCTAAATTTCCAGTTGGAGTTGAAAAATGAAACTGTGGTCGATATGGCTCTGTATAATACGTTCTGTCTTCACTTAATGAATGAAGCATCGGATCAACTTCCTCTCCTTTTACTGTGCAGCCCATTAGAAAAAATAGGGGAAGGATAAGTGTCATTAGTCGCATAGGTTTACCCACTTAGTCAGCAACCTGACTATGGAAACGATCAAATGCCTCTTGTCGAATGGACATAACTTCTTTAAGTCCCATGTCGTCAAGCTGACTCACATACGCATCCCACTCATCTTCTACGCCACCCTCCATCAGCCAGCGGGCATAATTTCGATTCACTAAGTCCATAATATCGGTTTCAATGTAATTTAATCGATCCAACTCTTCTTCCGTCATAAATACATTTGGATAATTTTCCTCCCAAATGTACTCACGATAATAAGTTTCAATATCTTCTAAACGTTTCTTGGCTCGTGGTTCCATATCAACTACGGTACCAAAGTGCTCTTCAAGAACGACGGATGGCCCCATTGGTGCTACCCGCTCTCGGTATTCTCCCATCGTTGTTCCTTCTGGCAAATCGATGTTTACAAGCATGCCATTTTCATCTTCTTCATAAATCTCACCAATTGGACCCCAATTGATTTGGGCGGACAACTTTGGATCATAAAGTTGATCAACCCATCGCATGGTTAATTCCGGATTTTCATTCGCAGATGTAATAACAAAGGCACTTCGATGATGTTCTTGATGGTTCGATCGACCATACATGCGATGACCATTAGGTCCCTCTAGTGGTCCGAGTAGTGTGTAATCATCTGCACGATCAAGACCGACAACGGATTCAATTTCCCAGAACAAGAAAGCGCCAAGTGGGTTTGGATCTTGCTTTCCTTTAGCGAGAAATTGACCCGTATCTTGAGTGAACACTTCCTGATCAATAAGGCCCTCTTTAAACCATTCATGAAAATAAGCAATTGCTTCCTTATACTCTTCTTGAATAGCAGTAAAAATAACCTCTTGGTCTTTGACGACAAGCTTATTCGGATTATCAGGAAGGCCAAAAGCCGCGAAAAAGTCCCCTAAATAGCCTTGAAAGCCATCATTTGGTGTTAAACTTAACACTTCATCAGCAGAACCACTGCCGTTTACATCCTGATCTTGAAAGGCCTGTAATGCTTCTTTCAAATCATCCAACGTAACGGGTTGATCAAGGCCTACTTCATCTAACCACGTTTGATTAATCGCGGTAAAATTTGCGAATGGAACGAGGCCTATTTCTTCTACCCTTGGCAATGAATAAATATGACCGTCTGGCGCAGTTAAAACAGCAAGCAATTCAGGGCGAGCGTCTAATATAGATTGTAAATTGGGTGCATATTCTTCAATTAGTCCCTCTAAAGGGATGATAGCTCCATCTCTGCCGTATCGAACGAGGTCATAATCGCTAAAGCCTGCGTTGTAAAAGGCATCTGGCAAATCATTACTGGCTAGCATTAAATTCTTTCGTTCCACATAGCCATCACCCGGAATGTTATTCCAGTTAATTGAGACATTTGTTTCTTCTTCTAAACGTTGAAAAATGGTCATTTCATCAAAATCTGGTGCAAGAGTAGATTTTGGTGAAACAAAGGTTAAGGAAACATCCACTCCTTCATCTACTAGCGGCAACCCTTCTTGATGAAAGTCCACTCGTTCTGCATTAACATTTTCGTCTCCTGTTGTCTCGCTACCATTACAGGCTACTAGCGCAAGTGTTGCCACACATGTGAAGCCAATCATTTTTTTCATCTTCTTATCCCCCTTTTATTACCCCTTAATGGAACCGATCATGACGCCTTTCACAAAATACTTTTGCAAAAATGGATATAAAATTAATAGCGGAATTGATGACACGATAATAACACCATATTTAATTTGCTCCGCTACCGCTAACTGCGCTTGATTAGACTCAATATCGCCAATCATTTGACTAGATACTTCACTTTGTATAAGCAAGTTGCGCAAAATTAACTGCAATGGATACAATGAATCATTATTTAAATAAATTAGCGCATCAAAAAACGAGTTCCAATGTGTGACAACATGAAAGAGCACCATTACGGCGATAATTGGTTTTGAAAGTGGAACCACAATCTTAGAAAAAAATTTCAAATCGTTGCACCCATCGATTTGTGCCGCTTCTAACATGTCTTTAGGAATAGACGTTTGGAAAAACGTTCTGCAAATAATGACATTCCATAGTCCTACCGCATTTGGAATTACCATTGCCCAAATGGTATTCACCATCCCAAGATCACGAACAACTAAATACGTTGGGATCATGCCTCCATGAAAAAAAAGCGTGATAAGTAGAAAAATCATTATGACGTTACGACCAACTAAATCTGTTCGAGAAAGTGCGTAACCAGCCGTTATTGTTAGCGTCACACTAATAGCGGTTCCAAGTGATGAGTAGAGAAAGGTATTTTTAAATCCATTCCAAATACCAGGGTCACTGAAAATACGTTCATAACCATCAAATGTGATCCCCTTTGGCAAAAAAAGTACATCTCCAGCAAAAATACGATTGGGATCACTAATAGAAGCGATTAAGATAAAATAGAGCGGATACAAAACAAGTAGGCAGCCAAGTGTTAAGAGCGTGACATTCACCGCATCAAATGCTTTGTCTCCCATTGTTCGATTTAGTGGATTCATAGTTTCAGCTCCTCTCTACCACAGGCTATTTTCTGACACTTTGCGTGCAATTTGATTTACCGTAACAAGTAAAATTAAATTAATGACGGAATTAAACAAACCAACCGCCGTACCAAAGCTGTATTGGGCTTGTTGGATACCTACTTCATAAACGTAGGTAGCAATAATATTCGATGATTCTTTATTTAAAGGCGTTTGCATTAATAGCGCTTTTTCAAAGCCGAGATTCATTAAATTTCCAAGAGCTAGAATGAGCATAATAATGGATACAGGCATTATGGCAGGTATGTCAATGTGCAACACACGCTTGAACTTACTTGCACCATCCATGACAGCTGCTTCATGTAGCGACGGGTCAACACCTGCAAGTGCAGCAAGATAAATAATGGCTGCAAACCCCGTTCCTTGCCATACTCCTGAAAAAACATAAAGCGTTTTAAACCATTCTGGGCTAGCCATGAAATTGATCGGTTCTCCACCAAAAAGAACGATGAAGTGATTAATCAATCCACTTGAAGGTGACAAAAAAACAAATAGAATCCCGACTAGTACGACAACAGAAATGAAATGAGGAGCATACACAATGGTTTGAATAAAACGACGGTACTTTGTACTAATGAGCATGTTTAACATTAGAGCGAGAATGATAGGCAACGGAAAGCCAACTGCTAATTCATACACACTCAGCACGAGAGTGTTTTCTATAATTTCCCAAAATTGATAAGATTGAAAAAATCGAACAAAATGATCCCACCCTACCCATTCGCTACCCCATATCCCTAAGCTCGGTAAATAATCTTTGAATGCAATTTGCAACCCGTACATTGGATAATATTTGAATACTAAGAAATAGAACAGCGTTGGTGCAAGCAATAAGTAAAGTTGCCAATTCCGAAGCAATCGTTTATGTAACCGCGGTTTTCTAGTCTTAATAGACACAATTCGAGGTTGCTTTTGATAAGTTGCCACCGCATAACCACCTTTCTACATCATTAAAAGCGTTTTCATAAATCGATTTTATGTCAACCGGTTTCATATGTCAACCGGTTTCATAAAAAATAAAAAAGAAAACCACATTAAGCGGTCTTATTTTCACTATGCACTCGTTCCTTTTCGTAATAACACATGATGTACAAGTTCTTGGTTAGGCACTTGAGTAGTACCTTCGATTTGAAGTAGCAAATGATTAATTGCTGTTTCTGCCATTTTGTTTATTGGTTGCTGAATGGTTGTTAATTCTGGTGCAATTTCTCTTACAAATTCACTACCATCGTATCCGACTACTTTCAGGCTATCTGGTACAGTTATCCCTCTTTCTCGTGCTTCACGAATAACAGCTAAGGCAATACTATCGTCGCTTGCAAATATACCGTCAATGTCTTGTTGCTCATCAAACACAGTCGCAACTGCTTTTGCTGTCGCTTCTTGTTTTAATACCGGTTTAATTTCATAGGTTAACACTGGCAAGTCTTGTTCCTTCATCACATCTTCATAGGCTTTTCTCCGAAGGTTCGCTGGTGTTTCGAGGTCTAATGGACCATTAATATGGATAATTTTTTTACAGCCACTCTTTAATAAATGAGTTGTTGCAAGTACGCCACCTTCATAGTTATTAGAACTGATAACAGGAATTCGTTTCGATAAATAATGATCAAACGCAACTATTGGCAAATGGTGATCATCGTAATCAATTAAACCGCGATTATAAGTGCAGACGATAACGCCATCTACTTGGTTGCGTCGGAGCATCTCCCAATAATTCCGCTCTTTTTCTACATTAAATAAGCTATTGCATAGTAAAACCTTTAATCCTTTTTCTGCACAATGGTGTTCAATTTTAGCGGCTAACTCACCATAAAAAGGATTGCTAGTTGTTGGCACAATCACTCCTATGATGTTAGATCGTTTGTTATAAAGGGAACGAGCAAGATCATTCGGCAAGTAGTTTAATGCATCCATTGCTTTATATACTTTTTTCTTTGTATCCTCACTAATATAGCCGCGATTATTTAGCACACGAGAAACAGTTGTAGGTGACACACCTGCTGCATGTGCTACGTCACTTATTTTTGGTTTCATTTTGTTCTCCTCTTGGCACCTATTTACTTTATTATTAACATTGTAAACAAAAGAAAGCGTTAGTCCAACTATTAGTTCACAATTAAAAGAGAGAAAAGCTACAAAATCTTTTAAGTTGTTAAAATTGACTATATTCCTTCAAAAAAATATTGGTTTTCAATACTTTAGACGGGGTATATAAGACTTAAAATAGACATTACCAAGGAGATAAAGTTCGATAATGAATCATACAAACGATAGGATAATGACTACCCTACTAAACAACCTAGCCATCATTCAATTTGATACCAATCGAAAAGTATTGTTTTCAAACCAATTATTCGCCGATACAATGGGTTATACAGTGAATACCATGATAGGAAGAGCACATCATGAGTTCTGCTTTACAGACTTTGCACAAAGTCAGGCTTACAACGATTTTTGGGAGAGCCTATTAAACGGAAAAAGCTTTCAAGATAAAATTTTAAGGCGGCATGCTAATGGAGAAGGCCTATGGTTAGAAGCAACATACATGCCCATAATCGAAAATGGAGAGGTTCGAAGTGTGATGAAATTTGCAACAGACATCACTACCCGACAACAAGGCATTGAGCACTTCGCTGAAAAGTTAGGAAAAAATACAGAAACAATGAATGATAATGCAGAAAGAATGATTGCAAGCAATGAGCTCATTCTCGATGACATGCAAGAAACAGTCGCTCTTTTAACAAATATGGGTAAGACTTTGCAGACATTAGAAGAAAAAGCAAACGTTATTAATAAGATTTCATCTATGATTGAAGAATTTGCGGTTCAAACGAATGTACTTTCTTTTAATGCAGCGATTGAAGCGGCTCATGCTAAAGAATACGGTAGAGGCTTTAACGTTATTGCTGATGAAATTCGTAAACTATCAAAGCAAATCGATCATTCCATTCAGGATATTCGGATGAATTTGTTTAACACAACAAAAGAAATAAAAAGTATTTCTAAAGGGACGATGGGAATTATAGAGCGTTCGACAAAAAACCAAAATAAGTTGGAAAACTCGCTTTCTGATTATCGTAGCTTGCTAGTTGAAATTGAAGACATCAATCGTGGAACAAAAGATCTGATGAAAGTAATATAGGTGAGGCGATCTTCATAGATCGTCTTTTTGTTTGTAAGTATTTCAGCATGTTGTTAGAACATGCTGAATTGCATAAATTTTTATGGTAGACTTGTTAAAACATTACTAGGAGATGAATGAAATGACAAAATGGAATTCCACTCTCTATGATGATAAACATAAGTTTGTAAGTCAATTTGGTGAGGACTTGATTTCTATTCTCGACCCACAAGAAGGAGAACATATCCTGGACGTTGGTTGTGGAACGGGTGATTTAGCTAACGAGCTCTCAAAAGCAGGTGCAATCGTTACAGGTTTTGACTCCTCTGCAGCTATGATTGAAACCGCAAAACGTAAGTATCCTCATATTTGCTTCCAGTTACAAGATGGTGAGGAAGATCGATACCTGTCACAGTTTCATGCTGTGTTCTCAAATGCAGCAATCCATTGGATGAAAAATCAGCGACAAGTGGTACAAAATTGTTATAATGCCCTGCTTCCAAAAGGACGTTTTATTGCTGAACTTGGTGGGGCTAACAATGTTGAATCCATTCTCTTAGCCTTAGAAGAGGCGTCTAAAACGCTCTCAATTCCTTACGAAAAATCCTTACTTCCTTGGGTGTTTCCTACAAAAGAAGAAATGACTGTCCATCTTACTGAGGCTGGCTTTCATGTATGGAAGATGTCGCATTTCTATCGCCCCACACGGTTATCCGGAGAGGAAGGAATTTATAACTGGCTGAATATGTTTAGTACAAGCTTCTTCAAGCATCTTACTAGTGAAGAAAGAAATAGACTCTTTCGTGAATGTGAACGTCTTTTGCGTTCTAAATTGTATAAAGAGAATGGCTGGGTAGCAGATTATTGGCGTTTACGTTTCGTTGCACAGAAACTTACTTAACACTCAAACATATGTATTTTCTAACAAGCCACTGAATAAAAAAATGACTCAATAGTAGTCTGAAATAATCAATTTCTCCAAATATTCCACCGGAGCATTTGGCCTTGTTTCTGCTATTTTATAAATTAATTTCACTGCATGAAACAATTGATTTTTCAATAACTTTTCGTCGACAGTCGGGTAGTCTATTAGTTGAATTAGTTCATATACTAGTACGGAATGCTCTAATAATGTAACCAACGCATACGTCTCATTATGTCTATAGCGATTCATATAAGTAGCGCCTACATAATACTCCATGAATAGCGTTACATTGTTATTGCATATGTACGTAATGACGTCATTTTCAAAAACCTTAGCTGTACGATCTTCATTGAGGTAAAAAGGAATATTGTTTAATAATCGTACTCTCCGTTCAATAATAACCACTCCAAACACATTGACTGATTCGCCAAAAAACAAAACACCTTATGCCATTCCCCCTTCCCCTCTTCCCGACTTCATAAGTTTGTAAACGCTTTTGCACGATTTTAACATGAACGTTTTCTGAAGAGTGACCATTAAGAAAACCCAAGTCCAATGTTACTAGATGATGGGCTTGGGTTTACATGTACTTCAATAGGTTTATCATGAGAGAATTCGTTTTCCATTTCCAATGTTAAATGAATAGAGACACAGTGATCGCTAATAAAAAGACAATAGCTGTTTTAAAAATGGTAAGCACGAAAATATCTTTATAAGATTGCCGGTGCGTTAGTCCTGTAATGGCAAGCAGTGTAATAACGGCTCCGTTATGCGGCAATGTATCCATGCCTCCTGAAGCCATGGAGGCAAATCGGTGCAACAACTCTGGACTTATTCCCATTGTATCCGCTACTTGCAAATAGTAAGAACCCATTAATTCAAGTGCAATCGACAATCCTCCAGAAGCTGACCCTGTAATACCAGCAAGTACGTTAACTGCAATTGTTTCTGAAAGTATGGGATTATCGCTTGCTCGAAATACCCATTCTGAAATGGCACTAAATCCAGGAAGCTTACTAACAACATTCCCAAATCCAACTTCCGACGCTGTATTAAAGATAGCTAACAACGCACCAGTCGCTGCCGTTGTTAGTCCTTGAGCTAAAGTCAAACGTATTTTTTTCATATTAATTAGCATGGCTGCTAAGATACCTATAGTAAGTGCAATGATCAATGACCAGTTAGAAACAACTGTTCCGACGTCACCAATGCCATATGTATTCTCTAACATGGAAGGATCATACCAATTACGAACAGATAAAGGTGTTCGACTAAAAATAAAGTTAAAAATAATGACAAGTAGAAGCGGTACGATTGATAACCAAAATGAAGGTAGTGTTTTTTCATCAATTGGTTCTGGTTCATTTTTATGATGACTGCCATAGCCTTCCCCTTGAGCAAGGGCTTTCTTGCGTTGACGTTCTAACCACCACATACCAATGCTTAAAATCAGTAAGGTGCATGTTAAGCCAACGAGAGGTGCTGCATATGCATCTGTTCCAAAATAGCTTGTCGGGATAATATTTTGGATTTGTGGTGTTCCAGGCATAGAGTCCATTGTAAACGTAAATGCTCCTAGAGCAATGGAGGCAGGTATTAAGCGTTTTGGAATAGCAGCTTCTTTAAATATTGCAGCGGCAAATGGGTAAACGGCAAAAGCCACAACAAAGAGCGAAACTCCTCCATAAGTCAATGCTGCGCATGCAAAAACAACTGCAAGAATTGCCCTTTTCTGACCGAAAGATCGAACAATGCAATGAGCAATCGAAGCTGCCGCCCCCGTCATATCCATAATTTTTCCGAAAACAGCCCCTAATAAGAAAATCGGAAAAAAAGTTTTGATGTAATTTGCGGCATTCGTCATATATGTTTCTGTGTAGCTTGGTAATAATGCCCCTCCTGATAATACAACGGCTAACAATGTAACAAGCGGCGCAATAATAATAACAGGGTATCCTCTATACGCTAAAAAAATGAGTAGACCAAGTGAAAGTAAAATGGCGACAATATCAATAAACATACATATAGCTCCTTTCTTGTATCGTTATGAAAGCGTTATCAAAAAACGATTAGCTTCTTCCTCATTCTTTTGCAAAAATCATGCCAACGATCTTATTAATCCGCACTTGTTTTAAAAGCTTATTTATAAGCAAATCTGTTCTGTAATTGACTTCTTTTTCCGATGCTGTGTTCGATTAGCCGAACATATAAAACGTTCCAATTCTATTATTGTTCGAGAATTGGAACGCCATAGGAAATCTAAAAAAACCGTCCTTCTCATTCGAGAAAGCGGTTCTGACGTTTATGGCAACTGGTGTTTAGCAAGCTTTTCATAGAGCGTCGTCCGGCCAATGCCAAGATGTTTAGCTGCTTCAGACTTATTGCCTTTTGCATTCTTTAAGCTTTGTACAATTGCTTCTTTTTCCGCATGTTCTAACTGAGTTGCTAAAGGTCGAATGTCCGCACAATGCCCCTGCTTTCGTTTCAATTCTTTTGGGAGGTAAGTTGGTGTAAACCAATCCCCAGGGTTCATTAAAGTTAAAGCGCGTTCCACGATATTTTCTAACTCACGAATATTCCCAGGAAACTGGTAGTTTGTCAACAAATGCATCGTTTGAGAATCAACTCCTTTACTAGTCACCCCCAATATCGCCTCATATTTCGCTAATAGAAAATGAACAAGGTGTTCAATATCTGCCTTGCGGTCACGCAAAGCAGGTATTTTAAGTTCAATTACATTGAGACGATAATACAAATCAAGGCGAAACTCTCCTTTTTCTACAAGTGTTTGAAGTGATTGGTTTGTAGCAGCGACGACCCGTACATCAACTGATTTCGTCGTTAGACCACCTACACGTTCTACTTCTCTTTCCTGAAGAACACGAAGAAGTTTGACTTGCATATGTAGCGGAAGCTCGCCAATTTCATCAAGAAAAATAGTCCCACCGTCCGCCATTTCAAACTTTCCGAGCTTGCCGCCTTTTTTCGCTCCTGTAAATGAGCCCTCTTCATAGCCAAATAACTCAGCTTCAAGTAAGTCGTTCGGAATAGCAGCGCAATTTACTTTTACAAAAACCCCCATAGATCTAGAACTTGCCTGATGTATAGAGTGGGCAAAAAGCTCTTTTCCTGTACCGCTTTCTCCTAGTAAAAGAATAGTTGCCTGTCCTCTTGCGGCCTTCTTCGCCTCTTCTATTACATCTACGAATGCTCTACTTTCTCCAATTAAGTGTTGAAAAGAATAAGATGCTTTATTTCGATCTCGGAATTCACCTTTGTATTTACGGACCTCTTTCTCTAATGCGTTTAATCGACGAAAAAGCGCTGTAAATTGTCCAATGTTTTTAAATAATAACTTTCCAACTGCCCCAACAAGCTTTTCGTCCTGATACATGGGTGTTCGAGTAACGATGATATAATTGTTTCCCACCTTTTGTAGTTGAGCGGTCTCTTCTACTCCTGACTTTGCCACTATGTGCATACGGGTATTTGGAATTACCTCTGTAACATGTTTTCCAATGGACTCAGCCTGATTGATCTCAATAAAATCAGCATATGCTTGTGAAAATACTTGAACATAGCCATCTTTATCAACCATTACCAACCCATCGTATGTATGTTCAATCATATTAAGAAGGTTGCGCTCTTGAGCCTTTTCATTTGAAGCGGTTACATTCTTTGTGATGCTTAAAATATAGAGTATACTTTCTACTCCTTTTATAGATATCGTTTCTTTTTGAACATTTACACTATCCCCCATCTGTTTAATTGCTGCACATATATGAGGAATCCATTCTTTTTCAAAAGAAGAGTGGTTACTTGCTCGGTAGTCATTCAATACTAATAGTTTTTCAGCAACAGTGTTAGAAGCGATCAGCGAAATGTCATTACGGACCACAAAAACAGCTGTCCATTCATGGTCGCTACCGCATTCTAATAAAGTGGCTAATTGTTGACGATCCATCTCTCTCTTCCCTTCTTCTACCTCACTTGTCCCAAAGAGTATACCATACAGCTATCTTTTAAAAGCACAGCCTATAGTTTTTTAGAACCTAAATGTGTATTGGCATAAAATTTGCATGGACACTACAGAGGATCTAGTTACTATATGGACAGTTACTTAGGAGGTAAAAACATGAAGAATAGCGAACAAGTTGTGGTAATTACAGGGGCAGCCAGTGGTATTGGCTTTCAACTTGCTCAAAGTTTTGCATCAAACGGAGCAAAAGTCGTGTTAGCAGATCGTGACGAGACACGCGTCAAACAAGCAGCAGCTCAATTGGTTGCTAAGGGTTATACAGCCCACCCTATTGTTGTCGATGTGACAAAAGAGGAAGATATTAAGCAAATGATTCAATTTACTGTAACACAATGCGGACGTTTAGATGTCTTGGTTAATAATGCAGGGATGCAGCATATTGCTCCTCTTGAACAATATGATACAGAACGCTATCGACTTCTCCTTTCAATTATGCTAGTGGGCCCATTTATGGCTATAAAGCATGCCATGCCTATAATGAAGAAACAAGGGTACGGACGAATTATTAACATGTCCTCTATTAATGGGATAATCGGCTTTGCCGGAAAAGCGGCTTACAATAGTGCTAAACATGGTATTATTGGCTTGTCTAAAGTAGCTGCCCTTGAATCTGCAGAGTGTAACATTACTGTAAACTGTATTGCTCCTGGTTATATAGATACGCCACTCGTACGAGCTCAATTAAAGGATCTAGCCTTTACTCGTAAAGTTGATGAAAAAAGAGTATTAGAAGACGTTATTTATCCACTTGTTCCGCAGAAACGGTTAATCACAGTTGAGGAAGTTGCAAGTATGGCGATTTATCTATGCTCCGAAGCAGCAAAAGGGATAACTGGTCAAACATTGGTTATTGATGGCGGCTACACAGTTCAATAAAACATCGTCACTAAGTAGACGCAGTTTTAATTCTTTAAAAACCATTCCATTCAGCTTTTATAAAAAACCCACAGTATTTTACCGACTACGTAAAAACTGTGGGTTTAAATTTTTTATACAAAGATTTTTTACAATGCCCTATACATAAAACAATTTTACGTAATACGGTGCACAGACCAAATGGTTCCAGCAGGTACAAAAGTACCGATGCTTAAATTAATAGTCAAACCACTTGAAACATAAAACACCCCTAGGACATCACCTGCATTGAGTTGAACGTCTGTAACAAGCGTGACTTCACCACTCCCCAATATAACTCGGAGTGTCAATAATAGTAATATGTTTACATCAAGTATAGGAATTAGTCCTGTAGTGATAGTTGTTGGATTTGGCGAGATTCTTTGAATGGTAAAAGACGGATTAACTCCTGTTCCTATCTGAGCGGCTAATGCAGCCGTTGTTCGGTAATTAATGATTGACTTAATCGAATACCTACCAGTAGCAGGAACTGTATAATTTCCTGTTACCGGATCAAATCCCGTACCTGTATAGAATGGACTATCTGTCGTCCATGCTGTAAGTTGACCAGAAGCACTTATTGTTGCCGAGCTTTTCACAGCAGAAAAACCGAACAATGAAACATTTGGACCAGTAGCCCCAGTAACACCGGTGGCTCCAGTAGGACCTGTAGTACCAGTGGCCCCAGTAACCCCGGTAACGCCAGTAACCCCGGTAACGCCAGTAGCGCCAGTAACCCCCGTAGCACCAGTAGGTCCAGTTGCTCCAGTGACTCCAGTAGCTCCGGTAATGCCAGTGGCCCCAGTAACGCCAGTAACCCCGGTAGCACCTGTAATGCCAGTAACTCCTGTGGCTCCAGTAACACCGGTAACACCCGTAGATCCAGTGGCTCCGGTAACTCCTGTAGCCCCAGTAACTCCTGTAGCTCCGGTAATCCCAGTGGCACCCGTAACACCAGTAGCTCCGGTAACTCCTGTAGCCCCAGTAACTCCTGTAGCTCCGGTAATCCCAGTGGCACCCGTAACGCCAGTAGCGCCAGTAACCCCAGTGGCACCTGTAATGCCAGTAACACCAGTAGCTCCGGTAACTCCTGTAGCCCCAGTAACTCCTGTAGCTCCGGTAATCCCAGTGGCACCCGTAACGCCAGTAGCCCCAGTAACCCCAGTGGCTCCGGTAACGCCAGTAGGACCTGTAACCCCAGTAGCTCCGGTAACTCCTGTAGCCCCAGTAACGCCAGTAGCTCCGGTAGCACCTGTAATGCCAGTAACTCCTGTGGCTCCAGTAACACCGGTAACACCCGTAGATCCAGTGGCTCCGGTAACTCCTGTGGCCCCAGTAACACCTGTAGGACCTGTAATGCCAGTAGCACCAGTAACCCCGGTAACTCCAGTAGCCCCAGTAGGACCAGTAATGCCAGTGGCACCAGTAACCCCGGTAGCCCCAGTAGGACCAGTAATGCCAGTGGTCCCAGTAACACCTGTAGGACCTGTAATGCCAGTAGCACCAGTAACCCCGGTAGCCCCAGTAGGACCAGTAGCTCCAGTAACACCGGTGGCTCCAGTAACACCCGTAACTCCAGTAGCACCAGTAATCCCAGTAACACCGGTGGCTCCAGTAACACCCGTAACTCCAGTAGCTCCAGTAATCCCAGTAACACCGGTGGCTCCAGTAACACCCGTAGCTCCAGTAGCGCCAGTAACCCCTGTAGCTCCGGTAACTCCAGTAGCCCCAGTAGGACCTGTAGGACCAGTAATTCCAGTGACACCAGTTACTCCTGTATCACCAGTAGGACCCGTAGGTCCAGTGGCTCCAGTAGGTCCTGTAACTCCTGTAGCACCAGTAATGCCAGTGGCACCAGTAACACCGGTAACTCCTGTAGCACCAGTAGGACCTGTAGGTCCAGTGACTCCAGTAGGACCAGTAGCTCCTGTGGCCCCAGTAGGACCTGTAACACCGGTAGCACCAGAAACGCCAGAAACGCCAGTAACGCCAGTAGGACCTGTAACCCCAGTAGCTCCGGTAACTCCTGTAGCCCCAGTAACTCCAGTAGCTCCGGTAATCCCAGTGGCACCGGTAACTCCTGTGGCTCCAGTGACTCCAGTGGCTCCGGTAACTCCAGTAACTCCAGTAGCCCCAGTAGGTCCAGTAACACCGGTAACTCCAGTAGCTCCGGTAACCCCAGTAGCACCTGTAGATCCAGTAATACCAGTAGGACCTGTAGCCCCAGTGACACCGGTAACTCCAGTAACACCAGTAACACCGGTAACTCCTGTAGCTCCAGTAATGCCAGTAGCTCCGGTAATCCCAGTGGCACCCGTAACGCCAGTAGCCCCAGTGGCTCCGGTAACTCCAGTAACACCTGTAACTCCTGTTACTCCAGTAACCCCAGTGACACCGGTAGCACCAGTAACCCCTGTAGATCCCGTAACTCCAGTAGGACCTGTAACCCCAGTAGCACCTGTAACTCCTGTAGCCCCAGTAACTCCAGTAGCTCCGGTAATCCCAGTGGCACCTGTAATGCCAGTAACACCAGTAGGACCTGTAGGTCCAGTGGCTCCGGTAACTCCTGTTACTCCAGTAGCCCCAGTAACACCGGTAACGCCAGTAGCGCCAGTAGCCCCAGTGGCTCCGGTAACGCCAGTAGGACCTGTAACCCCAGTAGCTCCGGTAATCCCAGTGGCTCCGGTAACGCCAGTAGCCCCAGTGGCTCCGGTAACGCCAGTAGGACCTGTAACCCCAGTAGCTCCGGTAATCCCAGTGGCACCCGTAACGCCAGTAGCGCCAGTAGCTCCAGTAGGACCTGTAGGTCCAGTGGCTCCGGTAACTCCTGTTACTCCAGTAGCTCCGGTAATCCCAGTGGCTCCGGTAACACCAGTAGCCCCAGTAGCACCTGTAATGCCAGTGGACCCAGTAACACCTGTAGCCCCAGTAACTCCAGTAGCTCCGGTAATCCCAGTGGCACCCGTAACACCAGTAGGACCAGTAGGTCCAGTAACCCCGGTAGCACCTGTAGATCCTGTAATGCCAGTAGGTCCTGTAACACCTGTAGCCCCAGTAACGCCAGTAGGACCAGTAACGCCAGTGGCTCCAGTGGTACCAGTAACCCCGGTAGCCCCAGTAACACCAGTTGCTCCAGTGACTCCGGTAACTCCTGTAACACCAGTAGCCCCAGTAATGCCAGTGGCTCCGGTAACTCCAGTAGGTCCAGTAACCCCCGTAGGTCCAGTGGCTCCAGTAGCACCAGTAACCCCGGTAACTCCTGTAACCCCAGTAACTCCTGTAACCCCAGTAGCCCCAGTAATGCCAGTGGCTCCGGTAACTCCAGTAGGTCCAGTGACTCCTGTGGCCCCAGTAACGCCAGTAACTCCTGTGACACCAGTAGTACCTGTAATGCCAGTGGCTCCGGTAACGCCAGTAGGACCTGTAACCCCAGTAGCTCCGGTAACTCCTGTAGCCCCAGTAACTCCAGTAGCTCCGGTAATCCCAGTGGCACCGGTAACTCCTGTGGCTCCAGTGACTCCAGTGGCTCCGGTAACTCCAGTAACTCCAGTAGCCCCAGTAACGCCAGTAGCTCCGGTAATCCCAGTGGCTCCGGTAACGCCAGTAGCCCCAGTAGGTCCAGTAACACCGGTAACTCCAGTAGCTCCGGTAACCCCAGTAGCACCTGTAGATCCAGTAATACCAGTAGGACCTGTAGCCCCAGTGACACCGGTAACTCCAGTAACACCAGTAACACCGGTAACCCCAGTAACACCGGTAACCCCAGTAACCCCAGTAGCTCCAGTAGCACCTGTAATGCCAGTGGACCCAGTAACACCGGTAACCCCAGTAACCCCAGTAGCTCCAGTAGCACCTGTAATGCCAGTGGACCCAGTAACACCTGTAGCCCCAGTAGCCCCAGTAGCACCTGTAATGCCAGTGGACCCAGTAACCCCGGTAGCACCAGTAGGTCCAGTAGGTCCAGTAGGTCCAGTAGGTCCAGTAGCCCCAGTAGCTCCTGTAGCACCTGTAGATCCTGTAATGCCAGTGGCACCAGTAACACCAGTAGCCCCAGTAGCCCCAGTAGCACCTGTAATGCCAGTGGACCCAGTAACACCTGTAGCCCCAGTAGCCCCAGTAGCACCTGTAATGCCAGTGAACCCAGTAACCCCGGTAGCACCAGTAGGTCCAGTAGCTCCAGTAACACCGGTGGCTCCAGTAACACCCGTAACTCCAGTAGCTCCAGTAGCTCCAGTAATCCCAGTAACACCGGTGGCTCCAGTAACACCGGTGGCTCCAGTAACACCCGTAGCTCCAGTAGCGCCAGTAACCCCAGTAGGACCTGTAGGTCCAGTGACTCCAGTGGCTCCGGTAACTCCAGTAACTCCAGTAGCCCCAGTAACACCGGTAACTCCAGTAACACCAGTGACCCCAGTGACCCCAGTAGCACCAGTGACCCCAGTAACCCCGGTAGCACCTGTAGATCCTGTAATGCCAGTAGCTCCAGTAGGACCTGTAGCCCCAGTAATTCCAGTGACACCAGTTACTCCTGTATCACCAGTAGGACCCGTAGGTCCAGTGGCTCCAGTAGGTCCTGTAACTCCTGTAGCCCCAGTAATGCCAGTGGCACCAGTAACACCGGTAACTCCTGTAGCCCCAGTAACACCGGTGGCTCCAGTGACTCCAGTAGGACCAGTAGCTCCTGTGACACCAGAAACGCCAGTAGCTCCAGTAGGACCTGTAACACCGGTAGCACCGGTAACTCCAGTAGCACCTGTAATGCCAGTGGCCCCAGTAACACCCGTAGAACCAGTAACCCCGGTAGCACCAGTAACGCCAGTAACACCAGTAACACCCGTAACTCCAGTAACTCCAGTAGGTCCAGTAGCCCCAGTAGCCCCAGTAGGTCCAGTAGCCCCAGTGGCTCCAGTAACCCCAGTAACTCCAGTAACCCCAGTGACCCCAGTAGCACCAGTACCCCCAGTAGCTCCTGTAACTCCAGTAACACCAGTGACCCCAGTAACACCGGTAGCTCCGGTAACTCCTGTAACACCAGTAGCCCCAGTAGCACCTGTAATGCCAGTGGACCCAGTAACACCTGTAGCCCCAGTAGCCCCAGTAGGTCCAGTAGCCCCAGTAGGACCTGTAGGTCCAGTGACTCCAGTGGCTCCGGTAACTCCAGTAGCTCCTGTGATACCAGTAACCCCAGTAACCCCTGTAGCCCCAGTGGCACCTGTAGATCCTGTAATGCCAGTAGCCCCAGTAATGCCAGTGGCCCCAGTAACACCGGTAGCACCAGTAGGTCCAGTAGCTCCAGTAGCTCCAGTAACACCGGTGGCTCCAGTAACACCCGTAACTCCAGTAGCTCCAGTAACGCCAGTAGGTCCAGTGACTCCAGTAGCTCCAGTAACGCCAGTAGGTCCAGTGACTCCAGTAGCTCCAGTAATTCCAGTAACACCGGTGGCTCCAGTAACACCCGTAGCTCCAGTAGCGCCAGTAACCCCGGTAGCCCCAGTAGGACCAGTAACCCCAGTAGCGCCAGTAACTCCAGTAGGACCAGTAACCCCAGTAGGTCCAGTAACACCCGCAACTCCAGTAGCGCCAGTGGCACCAGTAGCCCCAGTAATGCCAGTAGCTCCGGTAACTCCAGTAACCCCAGTAACACCTGTAGGTCCAGTGGCTCCAGTAGGACCTGTAACTCCAGTAGAACCAGTAACTCCAGTAGGTCCAGTAACACCGGTAACTCCTGTAGCTCCAGTAATGCCAGTAGCTCCGGTAATCCCAGTGGCACCCGTAACGCCAGTAGCCCCAGTGGCTCCGGTAACTCCAGTAACACCTGTAACTCCTGTTACTCCAGTAACCCCAGTGACACCGGTAGCACCAGTAACCCCTGTAGATCCCGTAACTCCAGTAGGATCTGTAACCCCAGTAGCACCTGTAACTCCTGTAGCCCCAGTAACTCCAGTAGCTCCGGTAATCCCAGTGGCACCTGTAATGCCAGTAACACCAGTAGGACCTGTAGGTCCAGTGGCTCCGGTAACTCCTGTTACTCCAGTAGCCCCAGTAACACCGGTAACGCCAGTAGCGCCAGTAGCCCCAGTGGCTCCGGTAACGCCAGTAGGACCTGTAACCCCAGTAGCTCCGGTAATCCCAGTGGCTCCGGTAACGCCAGTAGCCCCAGTGGCTCCGGTAACGCCAGTAGGACCTGTAACCCCAGTAGCTCCGGTAATCCCAGTGGCACCCGTAACGCCAGTAGCGCCAGTAGCTCCAGTAGGACCTGTAGGTCCAGTGGCTCCGGTAACTCCTGTTACTCCAGTAGCTCCGGTAATCCCAGTGGCTCCGGTAACGCCAGTAGCCCCAGTGGCTCCGGTAACGCCAGTAGGACCTGTAACCCCAGTAGCTCCGGTAACGCCTGTAGCCCCAGTAACTCCAGTAGCTCCGGTAATCCCAGTGGCACCCGTAACACCAGTAGGACCAGTAGGTCCAGTAACACCGGTAGCACCTGTAGATCCTGTAATGCCAGTAGGTCCTGTAACACCTGTAGCCCCAGTAACGCCAGTAGGACCAGTAACGCCAGTGGCTCCAGTGGTACCAGTAACCCCGGTAGCCCCAGTAACACCAGTTGCTCCAGTGACTCCGGTAACTCCTGTAACACCAGTAGCCCCAGTAATGCCAGTGGCTCCGGTAACTCCAGTAGGTCCAGTAACCCCCGTAGGTCCAGTGGCTCCAGTAGCACCAGTAACCCCGGTAACTCCTGTAACCCCAGTAACTCCTGTAACCCCAGTAGCCCCAGTAATGCCAGTGGCTCCGGTAACTCCAGTAGGTCCAGTGACTCCTGTGGACCCAGTAACGCCAGTAACTCCTGTGACACCAGTAGTACCTGTAATGCCAGTGGCTCCGGTAACGCCAGTAGGACCTGTAACCCCAGTAGCTCCGGTAACTCCTGTAGCCCCAGTAACTCCAGTAGCTCCGGTAATCCCAGTGGCACCGGTAACTCCTGTGGCTCCAGTGGCTCCGGTAACTCCAGTAACTCCAGTAACTCCAGTAGCCCCAGTAACGCCAGTAGCTCCGGTAATCCCAGTGGCTCCGGTAACGCCAGTAGCCCCAGTAGGTCCAGTAACACCGGTAACTCCAGTAGCTCCGGTAACCCCAGTAGCACCTGTAGATCCAGTAATACCAGTAGGACCTGTAGCCCCAGTGACACCGGTAACTCCTGTAACACCTGTAGCCCCAGTAACGCCAGTAGGACCAGTAACGCCAGTGGCTCCAGTGGTACCAGTAACCCCGGTAGCCCCAGTAACACCAGTTGCTCCAGTGACTCCGGTAACTCCTGTAACCCCAGTAGCCCCAGTAATGCCAGTGGCTCCGGTAACTCCAGTAGGTCCAGTAACCCCCGTAGGTCCAGTGGCTCCAGTAGCACCAGTAACCCCGGTAACTCCTGTAACCCCAGTAACTCCTGTAACCCCAGTAGCCCCAGTAATGCCAGTGGCACCGGTAACTCCAGTAGGTCCAGTGACTCCTGTGGCCCCAGTAACGCCAGTAACTCCTGTGACACCAGTAGTACCTGTAATGCCAGTGGCTCCTGTAGCCCCAGTAACGCCAGTAACTCCTGTGACACCAGTAGTACCTGTAATGCCAGTGGCTCCTGTAGCCCCAGTAGGACCAGTAACCCCAGTAACACCAGTGACTCCAGTGGCACCAGTAACTCCAGTCGCATCGTTACAATACCTACAATAGGTGCTGAATAAAGATCCTCCATTGGTTGCTGTTCTATTAAATTGGGCAATGCTTGAATTTATACAATAGTTAGATTTAGATATTCTTCTCATCATAAACAGCCCTTATATAGATATATTTTTATATGTAGGAAAAAAAGGCTTACTAAATGTTATTCAAAAGTTATGTAATTGTGTATTGTTTGAAATGAAGTTCCTACGATTTTAAGTTTTTAGGGCTAATAAAGAATGTAGCCCTCTTAATAAAAAGTATATTTTCTTGCGAAGTTAAATACGAAAAGCCCAGATAATTTCATATCTGGGCTTGAATCTGAACGATTATATTGTAAAAAAGAGAAGGCCACTTTAAGAGTGGTCTGTCCTAGTTGGTTTTTTTCTCGTTTTTATTCCAATTAAGAAGAATGCTGCAATAACTGCTAAGACGATAACGGTAAATGCAATAGTCGAGTTTAGTTGTTGGCTAAGTATGCCAAGTGCAATTCCTACTACTCCAAAGTCTGAATCACCAAACGTTGTACTTTGGAATCCAAGATCACCGAGGACAGGTAATAATAGAGCTGGTAAGAAACTAATAAAAACTCCGTTTACCATAGCCCCAATAATTGCTCCGCGTCTTCCACCAGTAGCATTCCCGAAAACCCCAGCTGCTGCACCTGTAAAGAAATGAGGTACTAGCCCTGGTACTATTACTGCTAAACCAAAGAGTGGTAGAAACATCATACTTATTAAACCAGCAGCGAAACTAAACAAAAACCCTATAATAACAGCGTTGTTTGCAAATGGGAAAACAGCTGGTGCATCAAGTGCTGGCTTGGCATTTGGCACAATTTTGTCGGCAATCCCTTTAAAAGCAGGGACAATTTCTCCGAGCAACATTCTAACACCTGTAAGAATAATGTAAACGCCAGCAGCAAAGGCTAAAGCTTGCATAAGAGAAAACACAAGAAAGTTTTGTCCGCCACTCAACTGTGATTCAATGAATTCACTTCCCGTAAATAATGAAACGACAAGGAATAAAATGATCATCGTTAAGGATACTGCAACAGTGGTATCTCTTAAGAATCCAAGTGATTTAGGTACTTTTATTTCTTCTGTTGATTTTTCTTTATTGCCAAACCATTTTCCGATCGTTGCAGAAGCGTAATAGCCGAATGAACCAAAATGGCCAACAGCAATATCATCAGAACCTGTGATCTCACGAGTGAATGGTTGAAGCATAGCCGGCAGAAGCACCATTAGTGATCCTAGAATGATAGCGCCAAGTACGACCATTGGTACTCCAGCCATACCAGCAGTAGTTAAAATAACGGCTATTAAGCAAGCCATAAACATGATGTGGTGTCCAGTTAAAAAGATGTACTTAAAGGGTGTAATACGAGCAAAAAGAATATTTGCCATCATACCGAATAACATAATCATCGCTGTTTCAGTCCCAAATGCATCTTGCGCGATGGCAACAATTACTTCGTTATTTGGTATGACACCGTTTACATTGAACGCATGATTAAACATCGCACTAAATTGATCTAATGATTGTGTAATGACCATGGCACCTGCTCCTAAAATAACAAAGCCCAGTACGGTTTTTAAGGTTCCTGACACTACATCGGCAACTGCTTTTCTCTGAGCAAGTAAGCCGATGAGTGCAAAAAGACCAACGAGTAGTTCAGGAGTGCCTAAGAGATCATTCATGATGAAATCAATCATTGGTGACGACCTCCTTTAACTTATACATTTTGATTTAGTACTTCTCGTAATTCGTTTTTATCAAGTAAGTTTTTTAGTCCCACTACGTTTCGTGAACCATCCCTTAAATTTGAAACAATCTCTTCTGATCCAATATATACATCTGCGTTTTCTGTTTTAGCTGTTGTTAAGTCCGTGTGGGACACATCTGCTTGTTTATCTAAATCCTTTAGAATTTGCTTTGCATTCATTTCAACAATCATTGAACTTCCTAGTCCATTTCCACATACGACTAATACTTTTTTCATTGTTCTTGTCCTCCTTCATTCTCCTTGTGAAGAATGGTTTCAATTTGTGAAGCTGATGTACTTGCCAAGATCTCTTGAACGTTCTCCTGTTCTGAAAGCAACTCTGAGAGTTGGGATAACGCTTTAAGATGAGTCTCATTATCGATTGCCGCTAAAACAATGATTATTTGTGCATTGTGCTTGGCCTCATTAGAAAAAGAAACAGGTTCATTTAGTTTCAACATACTAATTCCAAGCTTTTTAACGCCCTCTTCTGGTCTTGCGTGCGGCATCGCAATAGATGGCGCGATTACAATATAAGGGCCGTTTGTTGTTACATTGTGAATCATGGCATCAATATAGGACTCATCAATATATTCGTTTCGCAATAGCGGCTGAGCAGCTATTGTAATTGCTTCCTGCCAAGAAGAAACGTTTGGCTGGACCTGAATCATGCTCTTGTCTACTATCTCCTGTAACATCGGTTTATACACCTCAAGTCTCAATCTAGATGGACGAAAGAATGGTTCTAATTGACGAATTAGCGCATTTCGATCGTGTATATCAGCATTTTTCTCAATAATTTGCAGAACGCTTTCAAAATCAGACTGCTTTAAGCGTTCAGGATCCATAAAGCTTTGTAACTCACGGAAGATATGTGCCTTTTCGTGATCTCCAAGAATTGCAGGAACATAAATGATTGGAATGAGAGAATCGCTTATAAAGGTTGTAGAAAATGCGAGATCTACTTTCCTATCGTACTTATTAAACATACGTACCGGAATATACGTAAGAAATTCTATCTCGGGTAATAAGACTTCCAATTGCGAGAAAAGCATCGACGAAGCAGCAATTCCATTCTCACAAATCACAACCGCCTTATATGCTTTTTTTCGATTTTCCCTTTTTCGGTTAATCCATCCCCCAAAGTGCATTGCAATAAGCGCAACTTCTTCGCTTGGAATTGGTCGCTTCATGTACTCTTCGAGAGGTTTTAAAGCTTGTTCAGTCAATGTATAGATTTCTTTAAGCTGGTGTTCAATTAATGGTAAATACCGATGATTGAGTTGTTCATTATATTTTAATCTGTAATAGGCCGGTTTAATGTGTGCTACTAAATTCTTGTATAAGCGGTCTTTTTCTTGAAAATTAACCCCACTATGATATTCAAAGCGTTCAATGATCTCTTTCGTTAACGTAAGCACATCAGTTTGTTCATCTTGTCGATCCCGGGTATGAATATCCGTCACCCGTGAGCTTAACAGCCGAATCACAAATAAAATGCACTCAGGTTGCTTCAATAAACGAAAGCCTTGATGAGCAAGACGTTCAGACATTTGTTCTACAACCTTGTAAGCCTGTGAATGAAGAAGTACTTGCTGTTCCTCTACTTCTATCCATAGCTTGTTAATTGATCGATAAGACAAAAAAAGAATTGATAGCTTTAAAGACATTGCTACTTGTTCATTAAATGTTAGTGATAACGTTTGCTCCAGACGTTCAATTTCTTTACGAAGCCGTTGTTCTATATTGTCTATTTGAGGTTCCACTAGATTAAAAAGCAACGTTTTTACTTCATTAAGCTCCTCACCAGCAATAACATAGACAACCGTTTGAATCACTCGCCATATATCAGAATCAGCTCCGTCTATACGATAACCATCTTGTTTCGAACGAATCAGTTCAACCTGATACTCATTAAACAGCCTTGAAACGGCAGTTAGATCTTTAAACAATGTTCCGCGACTCACTTGAACGAGATCCATCAATGCTTGAGCCGTTGTATTTGTTGGCCTGAGCAATAAACTGGCTGCAATGATGTAGTGCCGTTCTAGTTGAGTGAATCGATAATCCCATTGATTTTTTAACGCGATTAAATTAGCTAACCTAGTCTTCGTGTCAAAAGATAAAGATATACCTTTACGATATTCGCGTTGGATTGGATGTACTTGATTTTCTAACAACCAATAATCAATTTCATTAAAATCATTATAAAGTGTACGTTTTGACACGCCGAGACGGGCTGCTAATTCAGCCGGATCGATCGGTGTTTTTGCAGAGTGTAGATAGGATAAAATGGTTATGCGTCGTTGATCAAGAACCACAAAGATTGCTCCTTACAGAATATAATTTTGCACATTATCTCATAACCTAAATGGAGTATAAACGGAAACAATCAAAGTGTTAATACGTTTTACCGAACAATAAGCGTACAATTCAATTGTGAAAAACTATACGCAGGTTCATGTAGTACTATTATGGACAAAAAAGAGAATAACATGAATGGTTATTCTCTAAAAAACAGATGAGTTTATTTTAAAGCACTACCTAGCATGCCCGAAATAAAGTGCTTTTGCATGGCGAGGAAAAAAATAAGAATTGGAACGGTTGCTATTGTGATCCCCATCATCACTTGACCGTAATCCGTATACGATACCCCACTTAACGTTGAAAGCGCTACTGGGAACGTATACATATCTGGTGTCCGAATGGCGATAAGCGGCCACATAAAATTGTTCCATTGAAACATAAATAGGAAAATCGATGTTGCAGCTAAAGCTGGTTTCATTGATGGTAACACAATTTGCATAAAAATACGCCATTCCCCTGCACCATCTAAGCGTGCTGATTCTAATAACTCTGTGGGAAAAGATAGAAAGTTTTGTCTCATAAGAAAAATGGCGAATGGGTAACAAAGTTGTGGCGCAATTAATGCAAAATACGTATTCAATAAATTGAAATTTGCCATCATCTGAAATAAAGGAATTAACGTAGCTTGATACGGTATCATCATTGATAGTAAAAAGACTGTGAAGATAACATTTCTTCCTTTAAATGAAAATTTTGCAAATGCATAAGCGGCTGTCGTACTAATCGCTAACGCAAGCACGACATACAAACCTGCTACGAATAGTGAATTAAATAATACTCGCCAAATGCCGACATTATTATCTAAATTTCTTAGATTCTCCATAAAATGACTACCAGGTATAAAAGTCGGTGGACTCGCAAACATGGAAGAAGATGGATTCGTTGCACCGATAAACATCCAATAAAATGGAAATACTGAAATAATTAAAAAGACGAGTAAAAAACCATACATACTTACTTTGCCTAACAAATGTTTCCGTCCAGTTTTTGTTTTCATTATTTATCACCTGTTACTTTAAATTGAATAATAGATAAAACCGCCACAAGCATCACAACTACATAGGCTACTGCACTTGCATAGTTAAAATCGAAATATTCAAATCCATTTTCATAAATGTACAAGCCTAAAGTCATTGTTGAGTTAGCTGGACCTCCACCTGTAAGGTTAAAGGGTTCATCAAATAACTGAAGTGTGCCGATTGTTGATAGAATTCCCGTAAACAAAATGACTGGTTTTAAACTTGGAATTGTGATGGAAAAGAACTGCCTTATCTTCCCTGCGCCATCCATTTTAGCTGCTTCATACATCTCATGGGGAATATTTTGTAAAGCAGCGAGGTAGATAATCATGTTATAACCTGTCCATCGCCATGTCATAGCAAGTACAATGGAAATCTTAGCCCAAGTTCCATCTGTTAACCATGGAATAGCAGACATTCCGAAATTTGTAATCAGTTCATTTATAAGCCCATTATCTTGTAATAGAACTGAAAATAATAATGAATAGGCAACTAACGACGTGACGGCTGGTAAAAAGAACGATACTCGAAAGAAGCCCTTTAAACGCAACAGTTGACTATTTAACACATTTGCCAAGATCATTGATAAAAGTAGCATGAATGGCACTTGTAAAATGAAAATGATAAATGTATTTACGAGTGCCGTCTGAAAGATCGAATCATGAATCAGTCGTATGTAATTGTCAAATCCAGTAAAGACATAGCTACCACCTTCGAATTTTTGAAAGCTAAGTACGATGGAAGCGACAATTGGATAAGCTGTAAAAAGTAAAAATAAAATAACCGCTGGTGCTAAAAATACATAGGGGGTTGCCTTAGATCGGTTCATGACACAGCCCTCTTTCTTTAAAATCGGTGAAGCAACGTACATAACTTCACCGATTCTGTTTTTATAAAATTACTTAATTCATTCTGTTTTGTAACTGTTGCTCGGCTCGTGTCATCACATCTGTTACATCGGCTCCATTCGCGGCATCAGACTGCGCCGTTTCTGTTTCGTCTCGAGCGATGGAATAATTACCTGTATAATTTACAGAAGGAATATCATCCATCATACTAGCGAAGAGCTCCCAAATAGCTTGATCTCCGAAGTAACTAATTGGAGAAGTGAATAGATCATTGTCATAAATCGTATTAAGAGAAGGAAACAGTCCGTTCTCCATTGCAGTTAGCTGAACATCATCAGAAGTAGAAAAATATTCCATAAAATCATAAGCAAGGTCAGGATTAGCCGTTTGTGCTGAGATCATGTAATTGCTTCCTCCTAAGTTAGAAGCCCGGTTGCCGCCAGCTTCCATTGCCGGTAGTGGGAAAACTCCCCATTGTCCTTCTAAATCTGGCGCCTGCTCTGTTAACGAACCTGTTAACCATGCCCCGGTTGGTGCTGTAGCAACAGTACCATTGGCCAAGCCTGTTAACCATGCATCCCAACCTACTAAATTTTCATTCAACCCTTCTTGATGTAAGCGCTGAATGACTTCCATCGCTTTTATCGACTCATCGGACGCGAGAGCAACTTCTTCATTCTCATCAAAATAAAATGTGCCTTGCTGATTTAACATCATACGGTAGACACCATCATCATTACTGATGTCAATACCAGTTAACGCAACATCCAATTCGTCTCGCAATGTATGACCAGCTTCAATAAAATCATCCCATGTTTCAATTTCGTCTGCATTAATACCAGCTTCTTCAAACAAGTCTGTTCGATAAAATATACCAGCTGGACCCGCATCAAAAGGAAAACCATACACTCCGCCGTCGACGGTTAGTAATTCCGTTTTAAAGGCAGGAAATTTGTCATTGTGAGCTTCTTCAAAATCATACTCAGAAATGTCTAAAAAAGCGTCTTTAAAATTTGAAAGATACCCTTGAACTCGATCATCTTCAACAAGCATAATATCAGGTAAGCCTTCTCCGTTTGCCTGAAGTCCAGTTGTAATTCGCTGATAAACATCTGGTGTTCCTACTTCAATAATCTCCAGGTCAAAATCTGGATGATCTTCTGCGAATTGAGCAGCTGCTTCTTCAAGTACAGGGATATTAATATTCCAAGCCCACGCGGTTAGTGTTTGATCATCTGATGTTCCGTTACTCCCTGACCCTCCACAAGCGGATAAAGAAACAAGCGCTACTAGTGATGATGCATATAATAAAGTTTTTTTCATGTTCATGCTCCTCTCAATATGTATGATGCGGTCGTGCATTTTGGTATCGCTTACAATTACAGGCTTACCTACTCTTTTTTTGAACTATTTAAGAATTCAACCGAAAGAAACCGGTTTCAGTTAACTTTAAAAAAGAAACTCTTTTTTGTCAACAAGCAATTTTCACTTTCTGTTTTTTTCGTAATAAATGAAAAAATGAAGCTTCACTTTGACTACACTCGAAAACAATTCTATACTTCTAATAGAAAAATGAGAAAGGGAAGCGATAACGAATGTTGAAGAAAGACGGTGTGACAATTTACCGGATTGCCAAAGAAGCAAATGTTTCGCCTGCCACTGTATCAAGGGTTTTAACTGGAAGCGCAAATGTTAGAGAACCAGCTAAATCTAGAGTCTTAGCGTTAATTAATAAATACAATTTCAAGCCAAATGTAATGGCACAAAGTTTATATTTAAAACAATCAAAAATGCTAGGCATTATTCTTCCAGATATTGATCACCCCTTCTATTCGATGATTGTTAAAGAGCTTGAGAGGCAAGCCCTTGAAAAAGGTTATACGTGTTTATTGTGCAATTCCATGCAAAATTTCTCTATTGAGCAAGCTTATTTAGACAATCTGATTTCACGCCAAGTTGACGGGATTGTTTTTCTAGGAGGTCGAATTAATCAAACCCACCCTACAGAAGAACTTCGAGCAGGAATGATTGACGCACTAAAACATGTCCCTATTGTTTTTGTTAATGGCAAAATGGAAGGGGTAGACGCTCATACAATACGAACAGATGAAGCCAGTGGTGTTCGGCGTTTACTTGAACTACTTGCTCACCACGGTCATCGAGAGATTGGCTTATTAGGGGGTGAGGTTGGGGTTTCATCCACAGATGAAAAGGTGAGTGTTTTCCTAGAAACCATGAAAGAAAAAGGATTAATCTTTAAAGAAGATTGGATTCATAGTAGCGGTTATAGTATAGAGGCTGGAGAAAAAGATGCGACACACCTCATTCACCTTGACGATAGACCAACAGCTGTCTTATGTATGAATGATTTTGTTGCGATTGGAGCCATAAAACGGTTCAGAAAGTTTGGATTAAAAGTTCCTGGTGATATTTCTGTAACGGGCTTTGATGATACGTATTTAGCTGAACACTTCCCTCCTGGTGTGACGTCGGTTAATCACAATTACCAAAAGCTAGCGAAAAAAACCATAGAGACATTGGTTGGTTTGATTGCACATGAAGAACAACAAAAAGAAGCGATTATCCCAACATATGTGACAGTAAGAAATTCTTGTGAAGAATGGCAACACTAGCTACTTTTCGATGCGTTACCATTCTTCGCACCTTATTTTCGAAAAAATACTTTTAAAAGATTGACAAAAGTTCAAAATCGATATACCTTTATTTGAAACCGGTTTCTTTTTGAGGAGTACTTTTTTAGAAACGATACATAGTTCGTTAAAGGAGATGAATGATTATGTCAAAACAATTAACTTGGGGCATTCTTGGAACCGCTACCATCGCAAAACAATCAATGATTCCTGGTATTTTGGAATCCAGTACAGGATCTATTGGAGCAATAGCAAGTCGATCTCTTGATAAAGCGCAAGCTTTCGCTTCGGAATTCTCCATCCCAACAGCATATGGATCATATGAAGAATTAGTTGCCGATCCTTCTATAGACGCGGTATACATTCCGCTACCAAATCATCTACATAAAGAATGGGTAATCCGGTCCGCTGAAGCAAAAAAACATGTATTATGCGAGAAACCAATTTCATTGAATCGATTAGAACTTGAGGAAATGAAACGTGTATGTGAAGAAAATGGCGTGTTATTACTTGATGCCTTTATGTATCGGTACCAAGAACGCTACACACAGATTAAAAACCACATTAAGAATGGTGATATTGGCGAACTAAGAGGAATTAGAAGCTCCTTCTCGTTTAATAATGCTGGGGCACTTGATAACTTTCGCATGAAGAAGGAATTCGGTGGAGGTAGTTTATACGATATTGGTGTATATCCACTTAGTTTGGCACGTATGATTTTCGAAGAAGAACCAGAGGCCATTACGGTTCACTCTTTTTCTCCAGATTCCCATAACGGTGTCGACATGTCAGCAGCAGGGTTAGTTGAGTTTAACAATGGACGCTTTCTAACTTTTGATTGTGGCATGTGGGCAGCCTACCGCAATGACGCTGAACTACTTGGCTCAACAGGTCGCATTCTTATTCCCGATCCTTTTACTGGTGGTTTAGAAGGATTTCAGCTTATTCAAGGAAGTGAAACGCGTCAAATTGATGTAGAAGATACTAACCATTATGCAAAGCAAGCTGATTATTTCGCTCACGTCGTATGGGGTGAAACGGCCAATCGCTTTGGCGTTGAGGATTCTCTTGCAAATATGCGTTTACTTGATGGAGCGCTTGAATCACAAGAAAAACGAGAAAGAGTGGTGTTGTAAGACAATGTTAAAAACAATTCAACTAGAGGGGCTATCCTCCCCTGTGTCCTCTCTCATTATGGGATCTGATTATTTCACCCCTGAAAACCAAGACACAGCTAGCCAAATGATAGAGAACTATTTACGTATCGGTGGTAACACAATTGATACGGCGTTTATTTACAGTGGCGGATTAAGTGAACAAGCAATTGGAAATTGGTTGGATAATGGAAACCGCGATCGCGTTAATATTTGGACAAAAGGTGGTCACCCGAATCAAAACGGGCACACCATTACTAAAGCAGCGTTACAGGAGCAACTTAAAATAAGTCTCGACCGATTAAAAACCGATCATGTTGAACTATATGCCCTCCATCGTGATGACCCTACTGTTCCTGTTGGCCACATTTTGGAATGGCTTAATGAGTTTGTCGAAGACGGCTATATCTCTACTTTTGGTGGATCGAATTGGGAGACTTCTCGTTTGGAAGAAGCAAACCAGTATGCATCAACACACGGGTTACGCGGTTTTTCATTTTCAAGTCCAAATTTAAGTCTTGCAAAGGCAAAAGAAGCTTATTGGCCTGGTTGCATCAGCTTAGATGCTTCCGCCATTAAATGGCACCAGCAGTCAAATATTCCTGTACTATCATGGTCATCTCAAGCTAGAGGATTTTTTACAGGTCGTTTTGATCGAAACGATTTTTCTAACGAAGATCTTGTACGTGTTTTTTATAATGATGACAATTGGAAACGATTTGATCGTGCAGCAGAGCTAGCGGATAAAAAAAGCGTAACGACTATTGAAATCGCACTGGCTTATGTATTAAATCAATCATTCCCAACAGCTGCTATTATCGGGCCTCAAAACAAAGAAGAGATGGTATCTTGTGCGCAAGGGGCAAGTATCGTATTGTCAGAAGACGAAATTAATTGGCTTAACTTGGATGTTGCTACACACTCTTCTTAATTCTTAGAAACTAAGTGACAATAAAAAGGTACAGAAGGAGACCCTTCTGTACCTTTTCTCTAGAATTCTTGTTTCGGTGCAGACTGAGAGTGAACAAGATCATATTCAACTTCTTGTTTTGGAGGAGACTTTTCATCTACACTATAGTATCCAAATTCTTGTTTTGGGCTAGCATCAATGCTTCCTGATGGAAGTAACAAAGACACTACGATCAACATAGACGTAAAAAAGACGGACATTTTCTTCAAGTTTGATCAACTCCTAGTATAGTTCGTTTTCTTGACATTTCGAGTGCATATTCAGAAAACACTAAAGCTGTTTCGAACTTGTCTTGTTGTTTAAAATGATTTGCTATTTCCTCGCCAAGCTCTTGGCACTCAAAGTAATTTTCTCCTGATTCCAGTTTTCGTAAACCTTCCTCTATCAGAAGTATATCATTATTGAGGTATAATCCACGACAAATTAAGCATTTAGCTACTATCTCCTCTGATTGGTGCTGTGTAGCAACAGCCTCTAATTCTTCTAGACCACCTTTGTATTGACCCGTTCTCATGTACAGATGAGTTAAATGATACTGTGCTTTTAAGGCTAAGGGCGATGTGGAGAATGCTTCGTAAGTAAGCGCTTCTTTAAAATAGAAAATCGCTTCATCAAAATGTGTTAGCATAATGCGATTCGCACCCATGTTATATAAGTTCAATGCATAGGTATATGGGAATGGCGTAGATGCTTTCAAGATTTCGGCATAGAGTCGTTCTGCCTCATCGTAACGTCTTAGCTCTGTATTGATTGCAGCTAAGACTTGTTTGCATGTAATTTCATTCAGTCGATACGTGTCGTTTTTTTCGAAAAACTCTAATGCTTGTTCCATATAGGAAAAAGCAAATGTATATTGATCGATTCGATAATAACTGATACCTAATTTTTGATAGAACTCTGCTTTTTCTGCAGAATCATTGACTTTTTCGATTAAACGTTCTGCTATTTTATAAGTACGAATGGCTGATTTGTAACGTCCATGCATAAATTCTGCCTGTCCTGAAACGTAATAATACATAAAGCGTAAGTAATCATCTGTCTCAACACAAACATCGTATAAGCTGTCTTCATCGACATTAGCACCTTGTTCCTGTCTATTTCGTAGTAATTGAAATCGAAAATCAATTAACTGATAATAAGCCAACATTTTGTCATCTGGCTCCATTTGTTTAACGAGTGCATCTACATCACTTTTTAATTCTTTTGCAGATTGAAGATCACCACTAATCATACAACTATGCCATTGCACTAGACTTTCTCCAACGAGCTCTGCTGATAAGACGTTCAACATCATCCCTCTTTTCAAGTTAGTTAAACGATTCATAAATAGTTTACAATTTTTATAATAGAAAATATACCCTTTTAGTAAAGGTACACGAATCTTCCATAATTTTATACTCCTTTATTTAGAACAATGTTATCGCCTCCATTGAGTTAAAAGTTAAAAACGCCTTTTAAGGGCGTTTTAGGTTAATGCTTAGTGTAAAAAACGTAAAAAGCTATACCCCTAGTAGATCTGGTAACGCATTTGAAAAGATTGGGAAATACATTACGAGTAATAGAACAACAATGCTAGCTACTAGATAAGGTCCTATACCTTTAACAATGCTTTCTGAAGAAACGCCAGAGATTCCACTTGCCACAAACAAGTTTAAACCGACAGGTGGTGTAAATAAACCAATAGCAAGGCCAACCGTCATCATAACACCAATGGTGGTTGGATCTACTCCTACTTCAAGTAGGACAGGCATCAGTAACGGTATAAAGATGTAAAACGCAGAAATGGTATCAATAAATGCCCCAACAATTAACAATATTACTGCAACAAGAAGTAATAGAAGCAAAGGGTTTGTTGTGATTTGCAAGATGCTTGATGTTATGGTAGTGGCTATTTTTTGAGTTGTAATGATGTATGAGAATAACGAGGCAACTCCAATTATAAGCATAATAACCGCTGATTGAACAGAAGCATCTACTAAAATTTTTGGAATGTGCTTCAATTTCAATTCTCGGTAGAACAAGAAACCGACTAGGAGAGAATAAAAAACTGCAACGACGGCCGCTTCCGTTGGAGTGAACATGCCAGAATAAATTCCACCTAATATAATGATGGGGATCATCAGCCCTAATAATGCTTTTAGAAAAGCTTTCGTTACTTCTATAGCTGGTGCTTTTTCAATTGTAACAGCCGCCTCTCCATTGTCCACTTGCCGTTTTTGGTTTCGTTTATTTACGATCATACTTGCTATGAGTAAACTTATAGCAAGCAACACCCCAGGAACAATCCCGGCGATAAACAATCGCCCTATTGAAATACTAATAATGTCACTGGCAATCACGCCAAAAATAATAAACGCGATACTTGGCGGTAGAATGATGCCCAACGAACCGGCACTAGCCACCAATGCAGAGGCAGAGTTTGCTTTGAATCCGTTTTTTACTAAGGCTGGTATCAAGATAGTCCCCATTGCTGCAACAGTGGCAGGACCTGAACCTGATATGGCTGAAAAGAAAAATGCTGCTACAATTGTCACGATGACAATGCCATTTTTTCGATGGCCGAATGCTAAATAGGCAAAGTCGATTAACCGACTTGATATGCCTGAATATCCCATAATAACACCTGCTAACACAAAAAACGGAATGGCTAGTAATGTAAAGGACGAAATGGAAGAATACATTATGCTCGGCAACAGAGCCAGAGAAGATATCCCTGAATCCATGAGCAATACAATCACAGCTGCGATACCAAGAGCAAATGCTACCGGCAGATTCATAAAGATTAAAAGGAAAAAAAGAACAAACATTAGCGCTGTTAGCATTTACATCTTCAACTCCTTTGAATCTGCGTCTGTTTTTGGTAGAGGTAGCTTCTGATCTCTTTTTAATCGAATGACCATCATTTCAACCGTTCGTATCATGCATAATAGCGAACCTAAAGGAATCGCCCCAGTGAAGATCCACTGTGGGATGTTTAATGCCGGCGTCACTCTACCTCGTTCCATTTGATTGAACACGAGTTCCATACCGAAGAAAAGTGTTAAAGATAAAAAGAATAACATGAGCAAACTAGTCAAGATCACAAGAAATCGTTGAATAGATGGATTGAATTTAGTGAAAAAATAATGGAACCCAAAATGGGATTGGCGTCTTATAGCAATAGAAGCACCTACGAATGTAGCTAATACGAACAAATTAATGGTGATCTCTTCTGCAAATGCAAAAGATGTATCAAAGAAATACCTTGAGAGGACGTTTGCAAATGTGATACATGCCATCCCTGCCATAGCAATCATCACAATCGTATTCTCTATGAACGCTAAGAATTTCACCCTTCATCCACCTCACTTCCATTTGCTTCTTTTAAGAACGTGTTTAAATGTCTATCTCCCCAGACCTCTCTAAAATGATCGTAAACGTTTTGAGAACTTTCTCTAAACTGTTCAATTTCATCATCAGTTGGATAATAGATTTCCATTCCCTTTTCCTCTAGTTCGGCTATTTGAGCCTCTTCTTTCTGACGAGTTAAGCTAATTTGATAGTCGTTCGCTTCACTTGCGACTTTTTTTATGAGGTCTTGATCTGAATGGGATAATGAGTCAAATAAGTCTTTATTCATACCGAATACAAGTGCATCATAGACGTAGTTCCACATTGTCATGTACTTCTGTACTTCTATTAGACCTGCTGAATAGGTAACATCTACTGGATTTTCTTGACCATCAATTGTTCCTTGTTGTAGCGCTGTATACACTTCTGAAAACGCCATTGTAATCGGGTCTGCTGATTGGCTCCGGTAAAGATTCGTAAAGACACCCATACTTGGTACGCGAATTTTTAAATGATCGAGGTCGTCAGGATTCCTTATGGGACGAGTGTCATTTGTAATTTGTCTGAAACCACTCTCTCCAAAACCAAGAGGCTCTACCCCTCTTTCTCTCAACATTTGATTAATAATCTCCCCGCTCTCTCCATTCAATACACGCTCTGCATCACTAAAGTCATTGATTAAAAAAGGTGCACTTAAAACTCCAAATCTAGGATCAATGCCTGCATAGATAATACTAGAGTTGTAAGAAAAATCTTTTAATCCATCCATTAGCTGTTCAACGCCAGCTTCAGGGTTTCCAGCAGATAATTGTTCATTTGTATAAACATCGACTACGAAACGTCCATTACTTTCTCTTTCTAAATCCTCAGCGAATTTTATTGCTCCTGCATACCACGTTGAACCTGGCCCCACCGTTACCGTCATTTTCCATTCGTACATTTCTTCAGCTACCGATGCATTCGATGTGCACCCTCCTAAACCAACAAGCAAAAGAAGAAATAAGCTTTTGTTTATGATTTTCTTAACCATCTCGACCTCCTTCTCAACACCTTTATTAAAGCGCTTACATAAAGGACGATCTCCGGGTGGAGACCAAAATTAGTTCTTTCCCTAATAGGAAAAAAGCTATTTATGGAGCAATTAAATGAAAATGTTCTTATTTGGATTAAACAAATTAGTTGGATCCAAAGCTCGCTTTATGGATTTCATCACACGTAAGGCGTCACCATGCTCCTCTTCTAAATACTTCACTTTTCCGACACCTACCCCATGTTCACCTGTACATGTTCCGTTAACCTGTAAGGCAAAACGAACGATTTTTTCGTTATATGCAGCTACATTGGCTAATTCGTTTGAATCATGTGGGTCAACTAACAATAGAGCATGAAAATTGCCATCACCTACATGTCCGACAATGCCGGCTTCAATGTGATGTTCTAAGGCAGTCATTTGTGCATGTTTAATGGCCTCAGCAAGGCTTGAAAGAGGAACACAGACATCTGTCACCATTAATTTCTTTCTTGGCTCACTATGTGAAAAGGCGTAGGCAACATTGTGTCGTGCATGCCATAATGCACTTCGTTCAGCGTTGTCTTTAGCATAATGAAAATCAGTGCTATTATAGTCACTCATAATGCTTTCACAAAATGCCAAATCATGCTGAACCGATTGTGGATTCCCATGAAATTCTAAAAACAACGTAGGGCTTAGAGGGAATTTCGTATCGTTATGCTGATTGACTTTCATCATGGAAATCTCGTCAATGAGTTCTATTCTAGCTACAGGGATTCCAGCTTGTAAAACAGCCGTGACTGAAGAAACAGCGTCGTGAAGAGATGGAAACTGTACACGACCAGCCACGATCTTTTCTGGAATGCCATAGACCTTTAACGTCATTTCTGTATAACAACCGAGTGTCCCTTCAGCTCCGACAAATAAATTATTGAGATCATAGCCGGAGGATGATTTAACAGCTCGATTTCCACTATGAATAATAGTCCCATCTGCCAAAACGACTTCAAGATCTCTAACTTGATCTCGCATCACACCGTATTTGACTGAATTCGTTCCACTTGCATTGGTTGAGACCATCCCCCCAACAGTTGCATTTGCGCCAGGATCTACAGAGAAAAACAAGCCGTATTTTTTTAATTCTTGGTTTAGTTGATCACGAGTGACACCAGGCTGTACGGTCACTAACAGATCTTCCGGATCAACGGACAGAATCGCATTCATTTGGCTAAAATCAATGACAACTCCTTTTTGATAAGGGATTACATGTCCTTCTAAACTTGTGCCTAAACCGTAAGGATAAATTTTTTCATTAAAGCTTGCGGCTAGTTTTACAATTGAACGTACATCCTCTTTAGACTGAGGATAAACAACAACGTCTGGCAATGATGGCTGGTGATAGGATTCATCACTACTATGAAGAGAGCGCTGTGTTTCGTTGAAATACACGTTTTGCTTGCCTACTTTCATCACCAATTCTTCAATAAACGGGGTTGATTTTAATGTTCCCACGTCACATCCTCCTTTTTAGCAATGTAAGCTCCGTCTGTTACATCCACTATCGAAACAGTGTCACCAATTTTAATATCTGTGTTACTGCATCTAGCAGACAATCGCATGCCCTTTCGTATGTCAATACATACAATCACATAGGGAGAAAGGGCTTGCAGTTTCTCTGGAGCTGCGTAGATCGTTGTATGAGAATAAACAATACCTCTACCCTCTATTCGTTGTTCAACTTGGTTGTCACTTAAACATTTTGAGCAATAGAGCTTTTGCTCAAGCCATTCATGGTGGCAATCAAGGCATGCGTAGAGAGGAATGTTCATTTTATGCGCCCTCCTTCTTAAACAGATGAACGAGGGAATAAGCACCTGTACCACCAAGGTTCTGTGCTAAACCAATCCGTGCTCGTTCCACTTGATTGCACGCTTCACCCCTTAATTGGCTTATAATTTGTACAATTTGTGCAATACCCGTTGCTCCGATAGGGTGACCTTTTGACAATAAGCCGCCGCTAGTGTTTACAGGAATTTCTCCTCCATGTTCTGTTAGGTGTTTTTCAATTGCTTCAAAGCCAGTTCCTTTCTCAAAAAAACCGAGTTCTTCAATGGCAATGATCTCAGTCATCGAGAAGCAATCGTGCAATTCGACTACATCCACATCTTTCGGTTCTAAAGAAGCTTGTTCATATGCCTGTTTCGCTGCCTCATACGTGGCTGGTATTCGGGTTAAATCGTTCACTTCTTGCATAATGGGTGTGCCTGATGCTTGACCTGAAGCAATGATCTCTACTCCGCTATTCCTGTTGTTCTCGATGACTACAGCAGCAGCTCCATCTGATAGTGGGGAGCAGTCATATAAGCCAAGGGGATCCGTAATCATTCGAGCATTGATAATTTCTTCTAACGTCAACTCTGTATGAAATTGTGAAAGAGGATTATGCAATGCATAATTTCTGTTTTTGCGGGCAACCATGGCTAAGTGCGTTTTTGTTGCGCCATACTCATACATGTAGCGATTGGCTACAGCACCGAAGTAACCTGGAAACGTTAATCCAGTGTTTGATTCCATCGTGCTGTTGTCCATCGCATAATTAATCGCTGTGATGACTTGATTCGTATGAATATGTGTCATTTTCTCGCCACCAACAACGAGTATGGCGTTGTACTCTCCTGCTTTGAGTAATTGATAGGCTTGCCGAAACGCAATTCCACCTGAAGCACATGCCCCTTCTGTTTTCATAGAAGGGATATTGCCTAAACCTAACTCAGATACAAGAATGCTTCCTAAAATTTCTTGCTGTTCTAAAGGTCCTCCCATGAAATTACCAACAATAATGGCGTCAATCTTTGGTCTACCGGCATCAATAAGTGCTTGCCGAGATGCTTTTAAAAGCAAGGTTTTCAATGAATCATTGCATTTTCCAAATGGGGTCATGCCTAAACCAGTTACAGCAACACGAATCATCCTTTCACCCCTTCTTCATACAATTTTTTTAATTCTCTTCTTAAAATCTTTCCATATGGGCTCTTCGGTAAGGATGGAACAATCTTAATATGTGCTGGTTTTTTATAGCTTGCTACGTGTTCTTTACAGTGAGTCACCAGCTGACTTTCTTCAACAGTAACGCCATTTTTCAAGACAACATGGGCATAAACCGACTCACCCCACTTCTCATTCTCGACACCAAAAACACAAGCTTCTTTCACTGCTTTGTGGAGATTAAGTACCTCTTCCACCTCTCTAGGGTAAATGTTCATACCGCCGCTAATAATGACGTCGTTTTTTCGATCAATTAAATGCAGATGTCCAAAAGGATCGACCCAACCTAAATCCCCTGTATAAAACCAGCCATCTTTTATAGCGTTGTTTGTTGCCTCATCATTTGCCCAATAGTTATCCATTACTAGAGGACCCTTACATGTAATTTCTCCAACCTCGCCTTGACGAACTTCATTTCCCGTTTCATCCCGAAGAACCATTTCCACCATCGGACCAACCGCACCACACGATGATAAGTAATATGGTAGTTTGCTTTTTGGCATAATAGTAATGGCCATCGGTGCTTCAACTAATCCATACGTCTCAGCGAATATGGGACCAAGTTTGTCGAGAGCCTCTTGCAATTTTTCTGAAGCAATTGGTGCCCCTGCCATATTTATTGACTTTAAATAGCGTAGCTTTTTAGGCTCAAAAGCCTCATCTTGAACCATCAAATTAACAATGGTTGGAACCATAAATATAGTTGTGACTCTCTCTTTTTCAAGCTGATCTGCTATGGATTTTGGATCGAATTTGTCGAAAATGACTTGCTTAAGCCCGAAGAATAAAGCACATTGCGCTAAAAAATTACTACCGTGAGTTAAGGGTGCTACATGACCGACAACATCTTCATAGCCTAACTCACAAGCCATTATAAGCGATTGTGCAGAGGCAATAATAGCACGATGAGATAATACAGCTCCTTTTGGTCTGCCTGTCGTGCCCGATGTATACATAATAGCAAAAGCGTCCGTGTCTAAGACAGAACAATCTGGGTATTCAGAATGAACATTAGCCAATAAGGACTCATATTCATTCTCAAACGTTACAATATCTCCTCTATAGTCAACATTCATGAGTAAGGAGATTTCACCAATAATTAATTTCGCCTTAGCATTTTCTAAAATAAATTGTATTTCTTTTGGATGAAGTTTCGTATTAATTGGTACTTTAATCAGTCCCGTCATGGCTACAGCAAGATCAATAACAATGTGTTCAACTCGATTTGCTGATAAAATTCCAATTCGGTCTCCCTTTAGTAATCCTTTAGATGTGAAAACTGAAGCGAGTTGACACGACTCTTCTTTTAACTGTCGATACGTTAATTGACGTCGTTTATCAACAACAGCTATTTTTTCTGCATGTTGCGTGCATGTTTGTTTCGCCAACTGTGAAAGCGTTATCAAAATAGCACCTCCTTATGTCGATTTAGAAGTAAACGAGATGGTTTTGTAGTTTAAAGCAGCATTGTATTTACGTATGGCGGTCACATCATGTGAGTGGATGAGCGTAAATTCAACAGTTATGCAAACTTTATTGTAGCCCCTTAGGAAATGACCAGCATGAATACTTCCGTCCATTCGCTCAACAAGTCCATGTAAATGCATATCAAGATCACCGCTCTCATCTTGACAAATGAAGCCAGTCGCTTGGATTAACTCAACAGGTTCATGAATAGTGAATGGGTCCGCATAGCCGTCTGGTCTATTTTTTTCATTTACTTTAAAAACGGTGAATCCTGTTTTATCTAAAGAACCAATACACGTAACCATACCTGAATGAATCTGATGTTCTTTACAGATGGCAAGAATCCCGTCCATTAAATCATCTCCGACACCTAATGAACCATATAAGACTTGATTGTTCGTCGCTATTTGAATACTCATATGTGTATCCTCCCCAGAACGTTATCCAATGGCAGAACCTCCACAAACTTTTAATACTTCTCCTGTGACATAGTCAGAGTAAGAAGAAGCAAAGTACACAACGGCACCGGCAATGTCTTCTGGATTGCCCATACGATTAATGACTTGATTACTTAATGGATAATCAAGGTCCTTTGTAATTTCAGTTTTAATTGGTCCTGGTGCAATACTATTGCATGTAATGCCAAGTTCACCGACTTCTTTCGCAATCCATTTTGTTAGCGCAATAACACCGCCTTTTGAAGCTGCGTAGGCAGGACCAGACCGGGCTGATTTTTTCCCGTCGTTATAGGATAAAGGGCCGCCCATAATCCCTGAAATAGAACTAACATTAATAATTTTACCGTGTCCTTGCTTTTTCATATAAGGATAAATAGCTGCTTTTGACATAAGGAATGTTCCCCTTAAGTTTGTATTAATGTCCCGATCCCACATCTCCTCTGTCATCTGTTCAAGATCTAATCTTGAGCATGTACCTGCATTGTTGACAACAATATCAATGGATCCAAATCGTTCATAAACGTCTTTCATTAATTGTTCAATAACTGCATTATCTTTTACATCAAGACCCACACTCATCACTTCACTGTGACTAAATTCTTGAAGCTTCCTAATTGTCGCTGATGTTTCCTCACAATTTAGTAGATCCACTAACACAACATGGGCACCTTCTTTAGCGAGAGCGATTGCAGAGGCCGCTCCAATTCCTCGAGATGCACCTGTAATAATCGCTACTTTTCCTAACAATGTCGTCATGTTTGTTCATCCTCCAATTTCACTTATTAGTTTGTAAAACTAGTCACTCCAACCAAGTGTGTATGAAATTTTTCTTGCATAATTGACTAATTGATCAATGATCATTTGTGTCTTCTCTGGATCTAACCGTATCTCTACACCAGCAACACTTAATGCCGCTACCACCGTTCCTGTCGAATCATAAATTGGTGCCGCCATCCCTTTTAAACCAATCAAATATTCTTGATTGTCAATGGCATATCCATGCTCCCTTATGGAAGCCAATTCGTCGAGTAATGCTTGTTTTTCTGTAATGGTGTAATTCGTCTTTTTTTCAAGCTGCACACTGCTTAGATACGTCTCTAGAAGCGATTCATTTAAGTGAGCTAAAAAAAGTTTCCCCGAAGCGACAGTATAAGATGGCACTCGATCTCCAGGGCCTAGAACAATTCGAACCGTCTGTGAGCTTTCTACTTTCGACAAGTAGGATACGGAAAAATTGTGGAAAGTAGAAATAAGCACACTTTCACCCGACGTTTTCGCAAGCGCTTCCAAAAAAGGGCGTGAATCGCCTACAAGGTCGTAATGATTTTCTGCCATCTTTCCCAAATCAATAAACTTGTAAGACATGCGATACTTATTAGTCGGAAGCTTTTCAATAATACCACTCTCAAGTAATGTAACTAAAAATCTGTGTAAAGTGGTTTGATTAAGCCCTAACGCTCTAGCTAACTCAGTTGCTGTTTGTGGCTCTTTACATAATGATTCAATAATATCAAATGCTTTACCCAAACTTTTATTTTGATACTGCATCTCCAACACTCTTTTCGAATAGTGAATACTTGTTTTCTTTATATGAAAACCATAATACATTCCTATTTATCTGTCAATATAAAAATTCTGATTTTTAAAAGATCTAAACAAAGCCTGTAACACATCATGTGTTACAGGCTTTGTTTGATTTCACTTTTCCGATGAAAGCTATTAAATAATGCCTTGAAAGGTTAGTACGATTTGGGCAATCACAGCAGAGCCAATCAATGTTCCAAATAATACACAAGTTGAAACGACCATTGCTTTCCATCCCATCGTGACGAAATCTGTCCAGGATCGTCCAATTGCAATTCCGGCATAGGCTAAAATGGGTGTAGCAATGGATAGTAGATTGATTTCATTTGTAAATACGCTAACACTTTCTCCCCAAGGGGTTTGAGGAAGTGATGCGACGATTCCTATGGCGATGACATACACTACACTTGGAACGTTTAACGGAATCAGCTTACTCAGTAACTGCCCAAGCCCAGCAATAAGAATTAAAATAAGCATCCCCGCCATAGATTGTAACGAAAACATCCCGTCTCCGATTACATTACCGACGTAAGCGACCGAACCAACTACAAACATTAAAAGAAAGTATTCATGCAGATTTTTCATTCTTTTTTTCCTCTCCGCCCTTCCATTTTTTGAAAATCGTATAGAGTTTCTCGGTCATTGGTAATGCAATAAACATGCTAACGAATAAGCCTGTAGAATAGGTTAGTAAATTACTTGCTCCTGCGAAGGCAACAATTTGTGGTTCTAATTCTGGATATAGACCTACAAGTGATCCAACAGCTGCTGCCATCATACTCCCACTTCCAACGCCAGCCGCCATTGCTAGACTAAGAGGATGAAGAGGAGTGAAACTTGCTAGAAAACCAGCTATTAAGCCGTAAAACATGGCGCCGAACACTGTACCAAATATATAGACTGTGGTTACTCCTTTTCCTTCAGGTGATTCAAATCCATATTTGTCATAAATTAATCCTAAATTTGGTTCGCGGCCAACAGAGTGTGTCATACCTATCGCTTCACGCTTCATATTAAATAGCAATACGGCGATTGGAAGAGCTAAAAAAATCGTACCAAAATTCCCCACCTCTTGTAGCAACAGAGCTGGACCTGCTGCAATTAAATCCGTCAAGCCAGGCCCAATGGTTACGCCAATTTTTGCAATGAGTAGTGTTACACTTAACGTAATAATCGGTTCAGCATGTTTGGATTGTTTTTCCTTCACCAACGGAGTGAAAAAAAGAAGTAAACCTATTACAATAGCAAACAACATAGGAAGCAGCATAATAACGCCGGGACCAATCTCGATACGAATGGTACCAATGGCTTCTGTAATAAGGACGACTCCTAGCACTAAGAGGTGGAGTCGCCAATCTTTAATAAGATCCATCATCGCCTTCTAACCTACCTCCTTACTTCGTTCGCAATGAGTGAATAAACAGCAGTTGAATCAAGCGAAGCTTTTTTTTGTTGCAACGCTAAGCGGTAAAGCTGACTCACAATAGATGATACAGGTTGCGGGGTAGTCGATTGATTGGATAGTTTCATATAAAGTTCCAAATCCTTCGCCATATGGGCCAAAGAGAATAGGACGTTATCAAATGATTCGTCTTTTAAATTTTCACCAAATACTTCCATAGCACGGGAATGTCCTGAGCTCGCCTCTAAAACAGAAAATAATGTTGAAGCTTTGACCCCTTGCCCTTCCGCTACAACCATCGTTTCACTAAGTAAGCTAATCATGCCTGCGACAATCATATTATTGCAAAGCTTAACAGTTTGTCCTGCACCAGAGGAGCCTATGTATCGAATTTCTCCTCCTATTACCTTTAGATAAGGCAAAGCAGCTTCATATGCCTCTATTTTTCCACCGACCATCACCGTTAGTGTTCCAGCTTGGGCTCCAGCTGGTCCCCCGCTAACAGGGCAGTCTAGAAAATGAACACCGTAAGAACTTGCTTCTTGCTGTAAACTCTTCGCTGTATCCGTGTCCGACGTCCCTACATCGAATACAAAAGTATTCGGCGAGAGGTGAGCGAAAAGTCCGTCTTCTCCACTTAAACTTTCGACAAGGAGTTTTGGAGTTGGCAATGAAAGAAAAACCGCACGAACATCAGCTGCAAATTCCTTCGTATTAGAAACAAAATGAGCGCCTAACGCTTCTAAATCCTTTTGAACCTTGCACATTGGGTCACTCACATAAACCGTATAATTAGAAGATAATAAGTTTTGAACCATACCAGTACCCATTGCACCACAACCAATCATTCCAATAGCTGTCATGATTTTCCTCCTTTTAAGATTTAATGTAAACTGCTTTCGTGTCTAACCAAAAATCGAGTGCTGTACTGCCTTGTTCGCGTAAACCAATACTTGACTGTTTCTTTCCGCCAAAGGGAAGCTGATTTTCATAATAATTAGATGGGATGTTCACATGAACAACGCCAACTTCAATTTGTTGAATAAATGCTTGAGCTTTTGCTAAATCATTTGTATAGATAGATGAAGACAAACCAAACGATGTATCATTTGCAAGTTGAATCGCTTCTGCATAGGACTGAACAATCATTACCGCTACCACTGGACCGAAAATTTCTTCTTGTGCAATGGCCATATCACTCGTTACGTGACTAATAACAGTCGGAGCAACAAAATAGCCTTGATCAAGCCCGTTTTCAGTGAGACGTTTACCACCACATTCAATTTTTGCTCCTGCTTCTTTTGCACTCTGAATATAGTGCAAATAGGTATGCAGCTGTTTTTCGTTGGCAACAGCACCATTTTCAATTCCTTCATCTTGACCATAACCAACGCGTATTGCTTGAGCGGCTGCTTTGAGCTTTTCTAGCACGACTTCAGCAATCTCCTCAAGCACGATTACCCGGCTTGTTCCTGTACAGCTTTGGCCGTTGTTATACATACCACTAATCATAATGCCGTTAATAGCTTCATCAAGATTGGCATCTTCTAAGAGAATCGTCGCATTCTTGCCGCCTAGTTCGGCTTGCATTTTACCGCCGCGTGCTGATACAGTCTGTCCGAGTTTTAGTCCAACTGCTGTCGAGCCGGTAAACGAAATCGCTTTTAATGAAGCATTTTCGCCCATTTCTTTGCCAACAACGTCTCCATCACCAAAGACCAAGTTCAATACTCCTGCCGGCATACCTGCACGCTCAAATAATTCAACTAACTTAATTGCAATACGAGCCGTATCATTTGGTGGCTTGTAGACCACTGTATTCCCTGCAAGCATAGCCGGTGCTATCTTATATACACCTATACCTAATGGAAAATTGAAAGGAGTAATAACCCCCACTGCTCCTAATGGTTCTTTAATAGTGTATGTAAAATAATTCGGATCAATGGAAGGGAGGGTTTCTCCTGCTAAGCGATTTGCCGCACCACTAAAATGCTTTAATGCTTGAATGGTAGCATCAACTTCCTTTTCAGCTGCTGTTACAGTCTTGCCTACTTCTGTTGAAATTAAGAGCGCTACTTCCTTTTTCTCATCTTCTAATAAGCGTATAAGTCGATAAAGAATGTCTACACGCTGTATAGGTGTAATAGAGCGCCAAAATGGAAAAGCTTCTTCTGCTACTTTAATAGCAGAGCGTGTATCATATACAGTAGAATTGGGAAAATAGCCAAGAATTTCGTTTGCCTTTCCAGGGTTAATACTTGCAAAGGTTTTTTCACTTTCTGAAGGAATCCATTTTCCTCCTATATAATTATGATAAGTGCTTGTCATATCGGTTTCACGACCTCCTAAATCAAGTTACACTTATCGTAATATTCAAATTAAATAAGGTGAATAGAGATTGTCACAAAGATGTTCATGGTTATATATGAAGACCCACATTGCATTTAAAGGCACTATCACTTATAGCTTCCAACAATTTATTCATTTTTTCTTACAATTTACATAATTTAACTGCAGCAACTAAGTTTAGCCAATCCTCTTCAACTTCAATGGATTTATAAGAGAGATCTTCGATTTTTTTTAATCGCTGGTATAACGTGTTTGGATGAATATACAGGGCGTCTGCAGTTTCTTTTCGATTTCGATTTTGATGAATAAACATTTTTAAAGTTTCCAATAAAATGGGATACTCACGTAAAGTACCGAGATGATCATAGATAAAAGAACGTCTATGCGTCCCTTCTATTTGCGTTAAAAGTCTATCAAGGCCGAGTGTCGGATAGCGATTTATTTCTCCCCTTTCGGCTAATGCCCATGCATTCATCGCTTCTTGAAAGAGTTGCTTATAGAGTGCTACTGGTGCAACACGACTTATCCCTAATTTATCACTGTCACTCTTTACGAGCTTAGACAATAATGTCTCCTGGATGGTTTGTTCTTTTTCAAAAAACAGAATCCAAAATTGATCATACGAGATAAGTTTCCACTGCTTTGAAAAGGACGGTAAAAGTGACTGTATAGTTTGATGATGACTAAACAAATCTTGCTCTTGCTTTTTCAAAACAACGCTAGTCACTGGAGTAGTAGAACTCATTCTCCAAAAATCTTCGTCAAATTGATTGTTCGCTAATACGCTCTTGAACCGTTCCTCTTCCTTTGCTAACTTGGTCGTCAGATGTTTCTCATCATAGACCATAAGTATTTCAATGGCATTAGCTGCTTCTTCGATATAATAAAGCCCCTCAACGTTAGGCTGCTGTTTCATTAATAACCAGCCTCTATGAGAATAGTGACTTTTTATTGGAAAGGAAGCATACCCCTCGATCACATTCTCATTGTAATGTACGGAACGATCCTGTAATAAACGAGATAATAGCTGTACAATTCTATCCTGATTACCACCTTCGTGAAGAACTTGGTAAAAATAATTTTTTGCCTCTTGTTTTAATGTGTACGTATGAAGCTTACGTTTATGGTGTTCGAACTTCTCTTCTTTTTCTAAGGCAATAAGCGCATATTCTAGTAACTCTGATACAAGGTAAAGATCTTGTAATGTGAATGAAGACAACGGTTGACATCGATTCACCGTTATCGTGGCAAAGCATTCTCCGTGAAGAATTATAGGGATGCTCATAGAGGTGTAAACAGTCTGATAAGCGACCCCCTCAAGGTAATATTTTCTATTTATATCTGAAATATTTGACATTGCTTGTTCTACTTCTGTTGGTTTCAAAAAAAGTACCGGAGTTTGTTCGTTATACACCGATCCCGTTATCGACTCACCAGGAGAAAAGGCTACCTGATAAAGCTGTGGTGAATGATTCCCCATACTGCTTTTCAAGCGTAATACATGGCTTTTTTTGTCGTATGTATAGATTAACACCATGTCTGTGTCTTGAATAACCGTTGCCACTGCACTAGTCAAAATATGAAGAATCTGATCGAGTCCTTGAGCTTTCATAAACGCTCGTCCAGCTTTTCGTAGCTCATGCTCATTTCCCACTTTACATTCCTACCTTCCTTAGTTTATATAAAGATATTTATTTATTATGACGGATTACTGCTACAACATCTACTGCTTTTCAAATAAGACTTAAAAGTTAGATTCCGTGTTTGCTTCCACTTACTGCTTATACAATTCATTGGTTACTTGAACATTCCATTAGCCCATCTCATAGTATGAAAGAAAATAAACGAAGGAGACGATGAACTGTGCATAACCACCATAGAACCTTAGCCTACCCTTATTTTCATCAACATTATAGGATGGGAATGCCTTCATACCATTATCAAGCAAGGACAGACTTCGGAAATTCACCTTTCACTGTAAATATATCAGAGGCTTCTAAGCAAAATCAGTATTATCGATCGGCCATTTGGACGGGAGAACATTTACAAGTGACCTTAATGAGTATAAATGTTGGCGATGATATTGGCCTTGAAATTCATCCAAATACTGATCAGTTTTTTCGCGTTGAACAAGGACAAGGTCTTGTCCAAATGGGTAGTAATCCAAACAATCTTCACTTTGAATCAGTCATATCTGACAATAGTGCCATTATGGTTCCAGCCAATACATGGCATAATATTATTAATACTGGCCCCGTTCCGCTTAAATTGTATTCCATCTATGCTCCTCCTCATCATCCCTTTGGAACCGTTCAGCCTACAAAGGCGGATGCAATGGAAACATAAAAGAAAAGGAGTAGTGTTTAAAAACATTACTCCTTTTCTTCTTTTAACTTATAGACAAGCCAGCACTCGCATACCCTGCTACAGTATTTAATAACGTAACTCCTGCCGCAGTAGCCGAAAAGACGATTAATAATCGATCTCCTGTTGTTACAGGGATAGATAAACCTGTCGCATTACCTGTTGAAATTGTCCCAAGAGCTAGCGCTCCCGTTAACGCTGGCGCTAAAGTAACCGAGGCTCCCGGTATTGCCGTAAGGGTGTTCGTAGCCGCCGGCCCTGCAGATCGAAAGACTTGTGCAGTTATTGTAACCGTTGTTCCTATTAATGTTAAGGCAACAGTGGTACTAAATAATGCGGATAAAGAGGTAATCACACCGTCTCTTGGCACTAAAAATGCAAAGTTTAACAATGTGCCTGCTGCTCCAGTTAAATCAATCGTATTGCCACCGATTAAACTTAATCCAGTAACGGAGTTTCCAAAACCGACTAAGCTCGTTGTTCCGACTAAACCACCTGCAATTGTTGTTAATGCCGTTGGTAATCCAGATGCAAATGGAACGATTGCACCTGCACCAGTAACTCCAGTAGCTCCTGTTACCCCTGTTACTCCAGTTAATCCAGTAGCTCCAGTTGCTCCGGTTACCCCTGTTACTCCAGTTGCCCCAGTAGCTCCTGTTACCCCATCTAATCCTGTAGGTCCGGTTACTCCCGTTACTCCAGTCGCTCCTGTTACCCCATCTAATCCAGTAGGTCCAGTTACTCCAGTTACTCCTGTTACTCCAGTAGCTCCGGTTGCTCCTGTTACCCCATCTAATCCAGTAGGTCCAGTTACTCCAGTTACTCCTGTTACTCCGGTTACTCCAGTAGCTCCGGTTGCTCCTGTTACTCCATCTAACCCCGTAGCTCCGGTTGCTCCGGTTACCCCTGTTACTCCAGTTACTCCTGTTACTCCGGTTACTCCAGCTAATCCCGTAGGTCCAGTTACTCCTGTTACTCCAGTTACTCCGGTTACTCCAGTTAATCCAGTAGCTCCGGTTGCTCCTGTTACTCCATCTAACCCCGTAGCTCCGGTTGCTCCTGTTACCCCATCTAACCCCGTAGCTCCGGTTGCTCCTGTTACCCCATCTAACCCCGTAGCTCCGGTTGCTCCTGTTACTCCAGCTAATCCCGTAGCTCCGGTTGCTCCCGTTACTCCATCTAACCCCGTAGCTCCGGTTGCTCCTGTTGCCCCTGTTACTCCATCTAACCCCGTAGCTCCGGTTGCTCCTGTTACTCCATCTAACCCCGTAGCTCCGGTTGCCCCTGTTACTCCAGCTAATCCCGTAGCTCCAGTAGGTCCGGTTGGTCCAGTTACCCCAGTTAGACCACCTGCCGGTCCAGTAGGTCCAGTAGGTCCAGTAGGTCCGGTGGATCCAATTAAGTTAGGATCACCACCGTTTGTAGCTGTTCTCATGAAATATTGAATGTTCGAACAAGGGTTGCCAAAATTGTATCTTGAGAATTTATACTTCATAATACCTCTCCTTGAAAACCTTTTTCATCTATCTTTATGAACATTTGGTTTAAGTGGAACACCATGAGCCTAATTTTAGTCCGTTTTTCTCTTTTTTCTGATGATAAAATAATAAATAAAAAAAAACGGTTGCAAAAAGAGTATACCTCCTCTATTATTTACTTACCGGTAGGTAAAAAATAGAGGAGGGTTTTTTTATGGGTAATAAAGAACAAACGTATCAAGATATTATGGAGACTGCTTTTAAGATGTTCTCAAAAAAAGGCTTTGATCAAACGAGCTTAACCAATATTGCTACAGAGGTAGGCATTTCGAAGCCAGCGATTTACTATTATTTTAAATCGAAGGACGAACTGATTAAAACGTTGTTTGACACACTCGTAAAAGATATTCAATCCTTTACGTTAATAAAGGTAGAAAACATGACTGCTCAAAATGTCAAAGAACTGCTGTACAATGTTGGAGAAAAGGCGATCAATCGTCAAGAAAAAGAGCGCTCGTTTAATCAACTGTTTAATCATTACATCTTGCTTGCTTCACGTGACGCTTATTATGCAGATCAACTTGTTCGCATTCAACAGTATTTTTTCAATACCTTTTATGATGCGCTCATACGCGCAGTCCAGATTAATGCGATTAAGGATGAGACGATTTTGATTAAATCACAAATACTCGCTTTACTTTTTGATAACATTACAAATTTCATCTTAACTGGTTTGGAGCTAGACTATAAAAAAATTTGGAAAGAAGCTGTAGATAATACATTAAGAGGTATTGAATATCATGAGCAATAGTCATCATACTCGATTAGACGGTCTAGACTTAGCTCGATCATTAGCGATGTTCGGCATGCTTATTATGAATTTTATCGTTGTTACAGGTGCACAAGGGAATGGACACTTCCTATTAGTGTCCATGACAAACTTAGTCGAAGGCCGTGCAGCAGCAACCTTTGTCACATTAGCAGGCATCGGCATCTCGCTTATGACAAAAAAAGCTCGAGTCACTTCAGATCTACGGTTGCGTAAAAACAGTAAGATTTCTTTAGTGAAACGATCTCTTTTCTTATATATAGTTGGCATGCTTTTATACACACTTGGATGGGACGGCGACATCTTGCATTATTACGGTGTATATATGGCATTCACTGTGCTTATTCTTTTCTCATCACCAAAAATCATAATCACGATTTCAATTGTTCTTGCCGGTATTGCTCAGTTTTATCAAATTTTTTTCGATTACATGAATGGATGGCATCCTAATCACCCATTTCTAGCCTATCTCGATTTTTGGACGATAAGTGGGTTTCTAAGGAATTTATTTCTAAATGGCTACCATCCCGTTTTTCCATGGATCTGCTTTTTAATGATTGGCTTGTTAATTGGAAGATTAAACTTACGTGACAATAAAACTAGAAATACGATACTTCTTTTCAGTACAATTTTGTTTGTTATTTCGGAACTTTTGTCTCGTCTACTTATTTCTTTCACTACAGACACCTTACTTGATGCGACGAGCGCAACATTTCTATTTGCCACTGGCCCACTTCCTCCAAATCTCTTTTATTTACTTTCTAACACGGCTACAGCACTTGTCATCATCGTTTTAGCCTTATATGTTGCTGAAATCTATGCTGGCAATTGGTTTATTCGTTCTCTTATTTTTACTGGGCAACTAACCTTAACTCACTATGTTAGTCATGTGGTCATCGGCATTGGACTTCTGCTGACCTTTGATAAAGTCGTTCTATTTAATGGGTTTGAAAGCCAGCCTCTTTCCTTTACGGTTCTTTACGCTTGTGGCTTTTTCGCAGCAAGCATTCTTTTTTCTACTTACTGGCGCTTACAATTTAGCCGTGGTCCTATTGAAACAGTCATGCGCAAATGGACATAAAAAAATGATAAAAAGCCACCCTGAATCGTTATGCACAATTAGGGTGGCTTAGCTTTGTAAATAATGAAGCCTTTAAGTCCTGTTTATTCTTTAATTGTCCAGGGTCGCATGAAGGATACGGATACGAACGCTCTTGTCTTCAGTTTGCTCACTAAAGATGTTCCAATTAGGGGAAAGCATTGACGTAAATTCCTGCAGTTGTTCTTGGGTTAAGGTGATCCCATCAAAACGTGATTCTGTCATTTTGTAGTCCGTACCTTCTACTAACCCATACTTTAATCGAAGCAAGCGTTTAATTCCAAAATTAGAAACAAATTTAATTCTATAGCCGGTTCGAATAGCTTGTTGGATCTGAATAGCGTTTTCAGTAGAAGCTTGAACGAGATCATTATAGTCAAACGTTTGGTCAAATGTATTTAATGCTTCCGTGTCTTCGTTTTTTAGAAGCTCTACCAGCTTTTCATTTTCCATTCCATTGGCTCGGAGTGTTTCAATCATAAATGCATTCCATTGTGACAAGGCTGGTAACGTCATTTTTTTTCGTCCCTTCTATTCCGTTTTTAATTCAATATCATTAATATCATACAGCTCGTCCAGCCTTGGTGTATAATCTAAACGATCATTAACACCGTAGCGTCCTTGAAGTTGGAATAAGTAAACAGCTCCACGATCTTCAGCTAGTATCTGTTGTACTTCCTGATACTGTGCAGTTCGCTCAGCCTCATCCATATTATATGAAGCCTCTTCTAGCAATTCATCAATTTCTGGGTTGGTATAAGGAGCAACGCCGCCATCTTTAAAAAATTCCAGTACGCTACCGTCAAACATGTCATTTCCCCACCCTACAAAGATCGCCTCATCTAATTCATCATTAAACAAACGGTTTGCAAATTGACTTTGTTCAATCAATTCTATGTTTGCAGTAATGCCGACATCGGAAAGCATGCCCCCAACCACTTCAGCCATTTCTGTGTAGTAGTTATTTACAGACATATTAATTGTAACTCCGTCGTCGTAGCCTGCCTCTTCTAAGAGTTCTATTGCTCGATCAGGGTCGTATTCATACGTATCGTATAAAGATTCATCCGCACCAACATTTCCTGGTGTAATATGAGTACGAGTTGCTGTTGCACTTCCATTTAAAATTTCATCAATGATTACTTGGTTTTCAATTGCTAAATCAATGGCTTCTCGTACAGCAGGATCAGCAGTAGGCTCTCCTTCTTCATTCGAAAGCCAAAGTTGGATGACCCGTTGAATTGGCTCAAGCGCTACATGCGTCCCTTCATTATTATCAATTCGGTCCATATCAGCTGTTGGGATGTTAAAAGCAATATCAACCCCATTTGTTAAAAGCTCTGACACTCGAGTGGAATCCTCTGGTACAACGCTAAAACGAACACGCTCCCAGTTTGGTTCCCCTTCAAAGTAGTCTCCATACTTGCTTAATTCTACTGCCTCATCTTGCTGCCAACTTTCGTATTGGAATGGACCTGTCCCTACTGGCGATTGGAAAAAGCTTTCTGCTCCAACCTCTTCAAAATAGTCTTTTGGCAAGATACTTGCAGCTGGAATAGAGAGGCGATTCAGTAGCTGTGGGTCAGGCTCTGCTGTTGTAATTCTCACTGTATATTCATCTACAACCTCAACCGTTTCAATTTGATTAAACGTTGAATGTTGCTGAAGCGCTGTGTCATTCGCAACGCGTTCAAGGGAAAAAGCAACGTCGTTGGCAGTAAAGCCATCACCATTATGAAACGTTACGTCGTCACGAAGAACAAACTCCCACGTTGTTTCATCAATTGGTGTCCATTCAGTTGCTAAGTCTGCAACGATTTCACCTGACTCATCTCTTTGTACAAGTTTACTGTAAAGATTAATCAATACAGCCGATGTTGTAATAACACTGTTGTTATGCGGATCAAATGTCGTTATATCTGCTGGATTTGCGACCGTTAAAAGTTCGTAGCCATTAGCTTCTTCATTTGTTTCAGGAGTGTTAGCATTATCTGGATCATCAAAACCACATGCAGACAAAGCAAGAATAGAAAATAATGTACTTGAAAGAAACGCTTTTTTCATTTTTTATTAACCTCCGATGGTATTGTTTTGTGCCGATCTCTTGGGTGCGACGCTGGAACAGCTTGTAATAACAACTTCGTATAGGCTTCAGTTGGCTCATGAAATATTTGTTCAGTTTGCCCGATTTCGATGAGCTCTCCATTCTTCATAATGGCAACCCGATCACTAATATGGTTCACAACAGGTAATCCATGGGCAATAAAAAGGTACGACAATCCGTGATTTTTCTGTAGCTCTTTTAACAAGTTTACGATTTGTGCTTGTGTTGATACATCTAATGCAGAAACCGCTTCATCGCATACGATGATATTTGGTTTTAATGCTATGGCTCTAGCTATACTTAGCCTTTGCCGTTGACCGCCACTAAATTCGTGAGGATAGCGATTTAAATGCTGACTACCGAGGCCCACTTCTTCAAGTAAACCGAGTGCACGTTCTGTACGATCATTAGTCGATAGCCCTTGGTGAATCGTTAACGGTTCCGTCACAATTTCCTTTGCTCTCATCCTAGGATTGAGTGAAGCATACGGATCTTGAAAAACAGCCTGTACGTTGGCTTTCATCTGCTTTTGTTCACGTTTCGATAATGCGCTAATCTCTTTTCCTTTGAAATAAATAGAACCACTAGTTGGCTCAATCAGCTGCAAAATCATTTTTGCAATGGTTGATTTGCCAGAACCTGACTCACCAACAATCCCAAGGGTTTCACCTTTAAACAAGCTAAAGCTGACGTCATGAACCGCTTGAATAGTCCCTTTCTGACGTTTATTGCTAATGGAAAAAGTCTTGCTCAGTTGGTTCACTTTTAATAACGGTTCGGTCATTCAATTCCCTCCTTTTTTACATGAATACAACGTGCAAAATGGTTCGTCGCTTTTTCTTCTAGGTCGGGAACTGCTTCTTTACATGCTTCCGTTGCCAGTGGGCATCGTGGGTGAAAGGAACAACCGATTGGCAGGTTTCCAATGTTTGGCGGATTTCCTGAGATGACACGTAACCGCTCGTTTTTTGTATCGAGGGTCGGCATCGCTTCCATTAATCCAATTGTATATGGATGCTTCGGTCGATCAAATAACTCGTGTACCGTTGCTTCTTCCACAATTCGGCCAGCATACATCACAAGAACGCGATCAGCCATTGTTGCTACAACGCTTAAATCATGGGTAATAAAAACAACACCTGTCCCATTTTGTTCATTTAGTCGTTTAATCAATGACAATATTTGTGCTTGTGTTGTCACGTCGAGTGCCGTAGTAGGCTCGTCTGCTATAAGCAATTTAGGATCACATGCTAGTGTGATAGCAATCATGACTCGCTGGCGCATGCCACCTGACAATTGATGTGGAAACCGTTTTGCTGTTTCTTTTGGATTAGGAATGTCTACTTGTGTCAATAAGTCAATAGTCTTCTCTTTAATTTTTACTTTTGATAATGATGGATGATGAATGGTTAAAACTTCTGCAATTTGAGACTGGATCCGTAACATAGGATTTAATGAAGACATTGGCTCTTGAAAAATCATCGACATTTCGCTCCCACGTAATAATCGTCTTTCCCTCGCAGATAATGTATTTAGCTCTTGCCCATCATAAATAATAGAACCACTTACTGTAGCATTTTTTCTCAATAACCCCATAATGGATAAAGAGGTTACACTTTTACCACTTCCTGATTCGCCAACAATGGCGACAACTTCACCAGAATTGACATGAAAAGAAATGTCTTTCACGACTGTTGTATCCCGTTTCCCTGCACGAAAAGAAGTCGATAAATTCGTTATGGAAAGTAAAGCGTTATGCCGCTTCATTGTCGCCCCCTCCTTTTTTCAAGCGTGGATCAAGATAATCACGGAGCCAATCACCGACAAATGTAAAAGCGAGAACCGTTATCGTGATCGCAATACCAGGAAACGTAGCAATCCACCAGCTTGTGGCGATGTAATTTCGTCCATCGTTAAGCATACTTCCCCACGTAATGCCTGGTGGCTGTACACCAAATCCAAGAAAGCTTAATGACGATTCAGTTAAGATAGCCGTACCGACGCCAATTGTTGCGATGACGGTAAAAGAAGAAAGAACGTTCGGCAATATATGTTTGCGAATGATGTACGCGCTGCTTGCGCCAAGAGTTTGAGCCGCTTGCACATATTCCCTTGCTTTTACTCCAAGAACGTCTCCACGAACGACTCTCGTATAGTTCACCCAGCTCGTTAATCCGATAACAATTATGAGAGTAAGTAAATTTGCATCAAGCACAACCATTGCAACAAGAACAAGCAAAAGTGTTGGAATAGCTAACATTGCGTCTACTATCCGCATTGTTACAGCGTCAATCCAGCCGCCGAAATAACCAGAAACTAGTCCAAGTGATAACCCAATGAGACCAGCAATCAAGACAGAGATGACGCCAACTAGAAGAGAGACTCGAGCACCATGAATGAGGCGGCTAAACATGTCTCTACCTAAATGATCTGTACCAAGTAAATGTGCACTGGACCCATTGTCCATCCAAGAAGGTGGAATTAAGCGAGAGGTCGCTGTAATTTGCGTAGGGTCATAAGGCGCAATCCATGGTGCAAACACCGCTAATAAGACAATAAGCCCTATCATTAGTAAACCAAGTAGGCCAAGTGGCGAGATAGAAGTCAAGAAACGACGGCGAATTGTGTCATTTGATTTTGTTAAAGCTGCCATGTTTATCGCTCCTAGTTATATTTAATACGGGGGTCAAGTACCCGGTATAGCAAATCTGTAAGTAAATTAATCACAATCGTAATGAATGCGATGACAAAAACAATCGCTTGAACGACAGCCATATCGCTATTTTCCATTGCCGTAAGCAATAAACGCCCGATACCAGGCCAAGAAAAAACGGTTTCAACAACTATGGCTCCTCCTATTAACTGAGGAAACTGTAAGCCGATAATTGTCACAACAGGTATGAGTGCGTTTAAAAAGACATGTTTCCCAATAACTATTCTTTCTTTTTGTCCTTTCGCACGTGCGGTTTGAACATATTCTTGTTCAATGACTTCAAGCACGCTTGCACGAGTTAACCGAGTCATTTCGGCTGCAAGTGCGATACCTAACGTAAAGGCAGGCAACACAAAATGTAAAGGAGATGCGGCTCCTGATACAGGAAAGATTGGAAACAGAACAGCAAAAAATAATATAAGCATGATGCCAATCCAAAAGTTTGGCATTGCTTTTCCCACTATGGAAACCCCAGAAATCAAAAAATCTAAAACCGTGTTTCGTTTTAAGGCTGCATAAATACCAAGAGGAATTGAAATGATGATAGCAATTACCATTGCAATCAAGGAAAGCGTGAGTGTTGCTGTGAGTCGGCTAAACACTAAATCGCTAGCTGGCTGTTGATATTGAAGCGACATGCCGAAATCACCTCGAACTAAATCCCCTAGAAAACCCATATATTGAACGAGAAAGGGCTCGTTCAACCCTAATGATTCTCTTAACGCCTCTCGATCAGCAGGTGTTGCATTTTCAGGGAGCATCATAGAAACAGGATCACCGGCAACATAGACAAGACAAAAGATAATAAAGGTTAGAATGAGTAAGCTTGGGATGACTTGTAGTAAAATTTTTTTAAGTAAAGACAATGCATCCACCTCCCTTAATTAAGAATGAGACGACGTAAAACCTCGTAGTCCGAAAAATTCAAATGAAACGATTTGACGCGCCATCTCTTCTGCATTTAGTGTTGCAAGAGAATCTCCTTCACGAAAAAGCCAGCGATCAATTGTTCCAAATACTAAGCTAGCTAGCATAGCGGCTAGAGTATGGTTGCTATACGTTGCAGGAAGCATATGTAATTCTTGCGCTCGTGCGATGTTATTTGCAAATGCTTGCTCAATTGCTTGTAGTGTAGACGCAATTTGGCTACGAATCTTTTCATCACTATCTTGCCCCGTTTTTAGCAGCAATTGCATATAATCCTTATTTGATTCTGCATACGAAAATAATGTTTGCATCAAATCTTTTGAAGAAGTCGTCATATCGTTTAACGATCCGACTTGTTTTCTGTAACCAGAATAAATGACGTTTAATAAATACCGTTCTCCTTCTTTTAAAATGTGTAGAACAATCGCTTCTTTATTCTTAAAATGCCAATAGAACGTACCTTGAGCAACACCAGCTTGTTTAACGATGTCAGATACCTTTGTTTTATGAAATCCCTTTCGTGCAAGCAGTGGCAAGGCTGCGTCCATTAATACTTGTTGATTTTCAGTCGTATGCATTGTTTCTCCTTTCTCTTGATTGACGAGTCAGTCAGTTATCCAATAATCCTAATATATTTAGTCGGATATAAATTGTCAAGTATTTCTTACCGCAGATGTAACGAATCATTTAAACGTATGATCATTTCCATCTTTATAAGAAATAAGATTGATCACGATAACCGATTGTACAGGCGGCTGTTTTTGACGGCCATTCATATGTGAAAAGTTCATCGTATATAAACCACCACCCTCCTTATTCGGCAACACATGAAGTGAGTGCTTTTTTTAATCGCTTAATTCCTTCTAATATATCTTCTTCTTGTAAATGGCCATATCCGAGCACCAGCTCGTTTTGATGCTGACCCTTTTCAATGGAAAAATGTTCTACTATGATGGCGTGAACATGGTGGTTTACCAAGTCATGCGCATGAATTCGGTTTACATTATTAAAGCGAACAACTAAGTGCATACCTGCTGCTTGGCCGATAATGTCGCACTGGGAAAATGTAGCTTGAATGGCCTCTACGAGCACCTTCCTTCTCTTCGCATACAGCTTCTTCATTCGTCTAATATGCTTTTCAAATAAACCCTCTTTTATAAACATTGCTAATGCCACTTGTTCTAACGAAGACGTGTGACGATCTGTAAACCACTTTTGTTTCTTTGCTCGTTCTACTAGATGGTAAGGCAGAACCATATAACCAATACGCAAACTCGGCGATAGAATCTTACTAAAGGTGCCCAAATAGATAACGTGTTCTGTATCAAGTGATTGCATCGCTTGAACAGGTGTGCCTTCATAAATAAATTCACTATCATAATCATCTTCAATAATATAGGTTTCCATTCTTCGTGCATACTCCACTAATTCAATCCTTCTCTTTACTGGCAATATAGCACCAAGTGGAAATTGGTGAGATGGAATAGTAAAAACAAAACGTGGTTTGTGATTCTTCGGTAAGTGAGCTGGATTAATTCCGTGTTCATCTGTATGAATTGGTTCAATCTTGGCCCCAGCTTCTGTGAAAATGCTCCTCATTTCCTCAGTAACCGGATCTTCAACGCAAACCTTTTCTCCGACTGTTTGTAACAACGTCGTTAATAATGAAAGTGCTTGTGTAGCCCCTGTTGTAATAACGATTTGATCAGGTAGAGCTTCTACACCTCTTAAGCGTCCGAGGTAGTTGGCAATCGCTTCTCGTAGTTGGACGTGACCTAAGGCAGACTGGTAACCAAATACATCTTCATTTGCTGTAAGGCATACCTGTTTGTACGTATTGGCCCATGCTTGTCTAGGAAAATGATCAAGAGCTGGCTGACTCGCTTTAAAGTCAATGATCGGTTCTTCCGGCTGATGGATCTGTTTTTCAAACGGTGGCATTTGTCTTCGTTCTTTTTTAAAAGCAAGCCCTTTAGATACGTACGTACCTGACCGCGGGATACGGTATATATAGCCTTCCATTAGCAATTGCTCATAGGCTTCATTCACCGTATTACGTGATACGCCTAATGAGTGAGCCAATTCCCGTGATGAAGGTAGCTTTTCATTTTCACGCAATTGACTAGCCAAAATTCTTTTCCTTAGTTCCTCTTCAATTTGAACAGCAAGTGTCTGTTCTTCGTTTCGTGATAAAGTAAACCAAAGCATTGTATTCTCCTCCTGGTACTATTAAACCAATCTAAATGTGGATCTTTGTTGGTCCAGTATATCATGGTACGCTCTATTAAGATTATTTAAATGAAAAGGAGCGTTCAAATGATGAAGACAATTGGATTAATTGGTGGATTGAGTTGGGAATCTTCAGTGTCCTATTATCAATATATTAATCAATATGTAAAGAGAACATACGGAGGACTTCATTCTGCAAAATGTTTATTGTATTCCTTTGACTTTCAAGAAATCGTTCATTTACAAAAAGCAGGAGAATGGGCAGAAGCGACGGAACGGATGGTTGAAGCGGGGAATAAGTTAAAAGCAGGCGGTGCCGACATGCTTGTTATTTGTACGAATACCATGCATTTAATGGCAGACGAAGTAGAAGCAGCAACGGGCCTTCCTGTTATTCATATTGTTGATGCACTAGCAGAAGCTATTAAAGCACAAGATATGAAATCAATTGGTTTAGTAGGAACCCAGTTCACAATGGAAAAACCTTTTTACCGTGAACGGATGGCGCGTCATGGGATTGAACTGATTGTTCCAAATGAAGAAGACCGTAAAAAAGTCCACGATGTTATATTTAACGAGCTATGTGTTGGCACAACTTGTGCAAACTCCAAGCAGTACTACTTATCTGTTATTGACCAACTTGCTGCAAAAGGCGCAGAAGGTGTTATCCTTGGTTGTACCGAAATTCCATTACTTATCAATCAAAACGATTGTGCACTCCCATTATTTGATTCAACAAAACTCCATGCAGAAAAAGCCGTTTCGCTCGCAATTGAACGTAACGAAAAAAAAGACCATTAAGTAGGGTCTTTTTTTCGTTACACAGTGAAATACATTTATATGTCATATTTCATTTTTGGCCATTTGTCTATTCATCGTATGAATGTGTTTCATTCCTTCAAAAAATAAATATTCTTGACGTAAAGCCATTTCAAACTCTTTGTCGTCTTTATCAAGCAGAGTTAAATACCTGTTAGCAGAAAGCAATCTTTTATCGAGTTCCTCTTTTTGCTGAGTAACTGAGCCATGACCAGGTATATGAATGGCTATCGTATGCTGACTTAAAATGGTTTCAGCTAGCACCATTGTTTGGCGGTAATCTCGGTAGCTACTAAATATAAAGGGAAACTCAACATCAGATAAGTAATCACCAGAAAGAAAAATACCCTCTGGTTCAATAACGGTAAACAGGGAATCATCTGTATGCCCAGGGGCGTGATAAAATGTTAATGTTAGTGAACCTAATCGTAACTGTTGTTTATTGTGTGTGACAACAAAATCAATAGTAGGATAGATAGGTTTATAGCTTCGGTTTAAATAATACCTTTGATCAAACGTTCCTATTTTTTCTAGAATCGCTTCTTTGTCAGGGTTGTTTACAAATTGACTAGTCGCTATTCCTTTTGCTTCTGGGAATGCTCCAGCGCCAATAATATGGTCAAAATCACTATGAGTATAAATGATATATAGTGGTTTGTTTCCGAGATTGAGGTTAAGATAATTCTTTATTTCATCTACTTCACTCGGTAACCAATTTGGATCTGTCATAATGACAACATCGCTCGTTTCAATAATCGCTGACGTTGTCTTATATAATGAAGATTGGAAAACGGTTAGATTGCCTGCCCTGTATTGAATCATGATAGCCCCCGCTACTTTTTCGCCCGATGCACTTTTAACTTCTTTCCCTTCACCGTTGCTGTACGTAAATGCTCAAGAACATAAGCGCCTTTGTCATTAAGAATATCAACAAAGCTTGCTGTTTGTTCAACAGTTATCACACCAATATCGTTTGCATCTACGTTAGGTATTGAGGTGATGGTACCGACAATGTCTCCGGCGCGGATTTTCTTCTGTTTCCCACCATTTAAATAAAGTTTCGTAATTCCTTCGTCAATCTTTTTTTTATTCGTAGAAATCTCAACGATCTTTTTCTCTTGGTAAAAATTTAGTTGCTGTTCAAGGGAGACAACCGGCTCAACTTGCTCAATAAACGAAAAACCAAGCTCTTGTTCAAGTAATAGACGAGCTTCCTTTTCAACTGGTTTCATTAATAAAATGGACTTACCTATAGCGCCATTTCTTCCAGTCCTTCCTGTTCGGTGAATATAGTCTTCAACTGTTAGAGGCATGCTTGCATGTATCACAAGCGCTAATTCATGTACATCTATTCCTCTAGCCGATAAATTAGTTGAAATTAAGTAACGACAGCTACCTGCTTTAAATTGGGACATGGCATGTAAACGTTCTTCTTGCCTCATTCCACCATGCAATTTAGCTAATGCAGGGATTGATGCGTGCAAATCACGGTAAAGTTGATCAACGTCTTTTTGTGTCTCACAAAAAATCAGCGCATGATCTGGTCGTTCAGTGCTAAGTACATGGCGTATAAGTGTATCTGTACGCTTACTGGACACAACAAATGCATGGTGAATGGCCGGAGTCGCTGCTTTCTCTTCATTTTCAAGAAAGAGTGGTTCATCTAGTACTCGTTCTATTAACTGCTGCAGTGCATCTGGAAAGGTTGCTGAAAACAACAGGTTCGTTCGTGTTTTCGGTAGAAACTGAATAATTCCTTCTAGTTGATCAAGAAAACCACGATTAAATAGCTCGTCCGCTTCATCTATTACGAGATACTTTAGTTTTGATACATCCAGCGTCCCTTTTTGCAAGTGATCGAGGATACGCCCCGGGGTCCCGACAACGACATGGGTTTTTTGTTTAAGACTCCACTTTTGTTTTTCAAACGATTGCTTTCCAAAAATTTCTTTTACTTGAAGACGTTTAAACCGGCCGATAGCTGTTAAATCCTCTTTTACTTGAACGGCAAGTTCTCTTGTTGGTGTTAGGATTAGTGAATGAACTTTGTTTTCGTCCCAATTGATTTTATCGCATAGTGGAATCCCATATGCCGCAGTCTTACCGCTACCTGTTTGGGACTGCACAACAAAATCTTGTTTTTCATTTTTCACTAACAACGGAATCACTTTCTGTTGAATAGAAGTAGGGTTTATATACTGTAAAAAAGTCAATGCGCGCTTTATTTCCGCGCTTATAGGATACGTAGAAAATGGTTTATCTTTCATGGAACACCTCACTCTCCTAAGCATACGCTATTTACGACAAAATGGGAAAAGAGTTTTACGTATACTTTTGTAGCAGTTCTGTCGGTATATGACAATAATCATTCGGATATTTGTCAAGTCGATCTTGATGCTCTTCAGCGCTCTTTACATAATTTTGAAGTGGGCTTACCTCAACCATAATTCGATTAGAATCAGCTCTTGCAGCAATAAACTCTCGTGCATCGTTTAAATGCTCGATTTTCTCACTATAAACGCCTGTTCTATATTTCATTCCAACATCTATACCTTGCTTATTCAAACTGTACGGATCAATAATTTCAAAGAAGTAAGCCATTAAGTCTTTAACGGATAAAACAGTTGGATCAAATGTCGTTTTCACGCATTCGGCGTACCCGTCATAATTCACGTTAAGAGATTGGCTTGTACCATTTGCCCTACCAGCTTCTGTTTCGTGTACGCCTGGTAATGTTTTGATAAATGCTTGCACACCCCATAAGCAGCCGCCTGCAAAATAAATTACTTCCACTGACTACTCTCTCCTTTCGATCACGTTTTACCCAATTGTCATCTACAAGATTAACATAGGACGATAAGAAGACGTAAAAAAAGTCATAAAGAGCCCTTGCATACGACGTAACGTCACCATCTAGAATGAGACTTACTTTAGATGAAAAGGATGATCTCTATGGAAAAACCATTAATTAAAAATCCCCCCTTTATCTTTTTATTCAGTGCGAGTTTCTTAGCCATTATAGGCTTTAGTACGTTTTTCATGACCACAACATGGTTTGTAATTTCTGAACTAGGTTCAGCGAGTTCTCTCGGTATCATTCTTATCGCGATTACAGTACCACGCATTTTAATGATGGCGTTTGGTGGCGTTCTAGCTGATAAATTTAAGAAAACAACGATTATGTTTAGCACGAGCACAATCCAAGGCTTTCTATTACTGATCGTATTTTCTTTGCATGCTTCAGACCAACTAAGTTTTAGCTATCTTCTTATTATAGGCTTTTTATTTGGAACATTAGATGCGTTTTCAGGGCCAGCAGGAACCTCTTTAATTCCAAAAATGGTTGCGAAAAATCAAATCAAACAAGCCAATGCCATCATCCAAGGATTAGGGCAAATTGGCTTTGTAGTCGGTCCCGTTGTCGCAGGAACAATAATGGAGTTTGGTGGGATCACCTCTAGTTTCTTAACAGCTATGATTATCGTTTTTTTATCCGCTCTCTTTATGTTCCCACGTTTTTTAAAAGAAGGTCCTGTTGAGAATACCGTGAAACAAACACCTTTTAAAGATCTTCTTGAAGGCTTCTCCTATGTAAAAGCAAATTCTTTTCTCGTAACAGGAATTTTCATCTTAATTACGTTAAACTTTTTCGCATTTGGTGCGATTTCAATTGCCATACCGATTTTAGTAGAAACTTATGGAGGATCCCCCATTAATTTGAGCTACATTGAAGCCTCTTTAGCAATTGGCATGCTCGTTAGCACCGTCATTATCGGTACTGTTAAGCTTCGCAACCGCGGGTTAACATCTATCCTTGGGTTAATCGCAACATTACTAGTAGCATTAGCTTTTAGCCAAATTCCAAACTTAACAGCTGTAACCATTTTAGCGTTTCTGCTTGGATTTACCATGACGTTTGTCGCCATTCCATTCTTTACTTCTGCGCAAGAAGACACGGACCCTCGAATAATGGGAAGAGTGATGAGCATTATTTTTCTCGCTATGAACGGCTTTGATCCACTTGCTTATGCAGGAGTAACGCTGCTCGTTTCAAAAGGAATCGACATTCAAACGATTATTTTCGTTTTCTCTGTAATTGGCTTACTGATTGCTTTACTTCTATTTTGGAAAGGAAGAACGTATCGAACGTATCGTTCACAAATTTAATTTCAAGGGGAGAACAACGTGTTGCACGCATGTCATCCATACAGATACTTTTTCTGAATGCCATGTTGTCATCACAAGAAGAAGAGGGTCATATTCTAAACAGCTAAGGCTGTATCTCCTATTTAATGATCCTCTTTTTGTTTAAATGTTGAGCCTCTTGATTCATGGGCATCGATAATCGTGAAAAATGCATGTTTGTCGACTGCATAAATCGCTTTTTTCAACTGAATAATTTCCATTCGTTTTACAACAACATAGAGCACATCTTTTTTGTCACCTTCATAACCTCCTTGTGCTTTTAAGCGTGTTACCCCTTTTCCTAACCGCTGTGTAATAATCGTTGTCAATTCTTCATAATGACTCGATACAATCATTACTGCCTTTGTTGCATCAAGCCCTTCAACGACTGTATCAATGGCCTTTGCAGCAACATAATACGTTAAAACAGAATACATCGCGTTTTCAATTCCAAAAACAAAGGCTGCCCACGCAAAAACAAAAAGGTTAAAGACAAGAACACACTCACCCACAGTGAACGGCAATCGTTTTGTAATAATTAATGATAATATCTCAGTTCCATCCATTGCACCGCCATTCCTTATTACAATCCCAACGCCAATCCCTAATAACAAACCCCCGAAGATCGTCGCCAACAAAGGTGTATCTGTAATAGGAGCAAAATGAAATTGGTGTAAAATGGCCTCAGTAACGGCTAGTCCAACAATACCTAATAGGGAATAAATAAAAAAACCTTTCCCTAAATGTTTATATCCAATGTATAAAAAAGGAAGGTTGATAATAAAAACAAGCAGCCCAAAATTGATTGATGAAAGCTGATTCAGAATCAACGAGATACCTATTATTCCACCATCTATAATATTATTCGGTAATAAGAATAATTCAATTGCAACAGCAGCAAATATAGCTCCAATCAAAACAAATAGCCATCGTAACGAAAAATAAACCATCTGTATACACCTCTTCCTCTCATCTACTATGGACAATTGGAGAATTATTATGCAATTTTACCCATATTCTCGTCATTCTTTAGACTCAATTCTTGTGAACAAACCATGAATTCAAATAGGAACCTTCAATGTCGACTCATTTTGACCGATTTAATGGGTGAGACGTATTCTTAAATTAACATTAAAAGGAGACATACATGGATAAGTCATCATTCATTGGTATATTTTTTGGTATCTGTACACTCGTGCTTGGTATGCTTTTAAAGGGTTCAAGTCTTGAAGTTTTGTTAAATCCTGCTGCAATCGTCATTATTGTGCTAGGAACATTTGCTTGCGTTTTTATCGCATTCCCTTTTGAAGATATAAAACGAATTCCTAAGTTATTTCGAGTTCTTTTTTCAAATAGAAAGGGTATGACTCAACAGGACATTATTGAACAGTTCGTTGACTATGCATCGATTTCGAGACGAGACGGCATGCTCGCTTTAGAAGGAAAAATTGATGAAATTAAAGATCCTTTTTTTAAACAAGCCATTCGGATGATGATTGATGGACAAGATCCTGATTACATTCGTCATTCCTTACATGAACGAATTGACGCTATGCAAGAGCGTCATGCTTCTGGAGCTGCTATATTTAGTCAAGCCGGAACATATTCTCCGAGTCTTGGTGTGTTAGGAGCTGTTTTAGGTCTTATTGCAGCACTAGGGAATCTCGACGATATTACAATGTTAGGAGAGTCTATTGCAGCTGCGTTTGTGGCAACATTACTCGGTATTTTCTTTGGCTATGTGCTTTGGCACCCTTTTGCAAACAAATTAAAGCGAAAATCGACCAGGGAAGTATTACAACAGCACATGATTATAGAGGGAACCGTCGCCATTATCGGAGGAAGTTCTCCTCGTTCAGTTGAAGAATACTTAAGTGTCTATCTAGAAGAAACAGAACAACAACGAGGAAAAGGAGGCGTGAGAAGAGACGATGTCGCAGAAGCGGAGATTTAAATCTCGGTCTGAGAACGAACACGTGGATGAATCTTGGCTCCTCCCTTATGCAGATATGTTAACATTGCTTGTCGCTTTATTTATCGTTTTATTTGCTATGGGACAAGTCGATCAAGCTAAATACGATGAGCTCCGGGTTGTTCTCTCAGAAACGTTAGGTGGAAAAGGCGTTCTTGATTACCAAGACTCGATCGTTGAAGACGAAAGTCCGACACAAGAGTCTACAGAATCAGTAGAAGCGTTACTAAGTGAAGCTGCGGAAACTGAAAAAACCGAATTAGAAGAGTTACAATCCCGTCTAAATGGGTATATTGAAGAGAAGGCACTTGCTGATCGGTTACAAACAGAGCTCGGTGCTTCAGGACTGCTAATTACAATTAACGATGGCATTCTTTTTGATTCTGGCAGTGCGGAACTGAGACAAAACTCTCATGAATTAATGGATCAATTGTCTGCTATGCTTGCTTCCGACCCTCCCCGTTATATTCAAATTTCTGGTCACACCGATGATGTGCCGATGGGTGGAGCTAATTTTGAATCAAATTGGGATTTAAGTGGAGCACGTGCATATAATGTAATGAAGCTATTCTTAGAATCTGATTATTTAAAGCCCGGTCAGCTTTCCTATTCAGGTTACGGTGAATACCACCCTATTGCTACAAACGAAACAACAGAGGGAAGAGAACAAAACCGTCGCGTTGAAGTCCTCGTTCTTCCGTTAGAAAATCTTGCTGAACCAGCTTTATAATGATGTCTTTATTGTTCACACCGCTACGTTTCTTTTTACGTGCGGTGTTTTGCTTACCTGTCTAGATTTGACAGTAAAATAAGCACTCTTATACAATAAAGGATAGAAAGAAAGCTTACATGTTGTTGGAAGAAGGTGTGTCTTTGTCTAAAGAAGTTGGTTGGATGGCGTTACGAACACTCATCATCATCCTGTTTCTCATTCTTTTTGGCTGGCTTGTTGCCCAAGTCTTTTCACTTACATATCCATTCTGGTTTGCAGCTTTGTTTGCATGGATGCTCCAGCCAGTAGCACGTTTTTTTCAGTATAAGTTAAAATTCAACAAAGGCTTTGCGAGTCTTTTTGGTTTACTTGGCGGTATATTAGCGATAAGTGCAGTGTTAACGGGCATCGTTTTTCTTGTTTACTTCAGCTTGCGCGAGTTTTTTGAACAAGTCCCCATGTGGATCGAAGAAGGTGCAGCTAAAATTCAGCTTTACTTTAACGAGACCATTTTGCCGTTGTGGCATGAATTTCTTCGCACAATCGATCAATTTGATTCAGGTGGAACAAGTCCGCTATCAGAAGGAATCAATCAGCTTGGAACGTCGATTAGCAATATTGTTGGTAATGTCGGACAGGCTGCTTTGGACGTGGTGGCCAATATTTTAATTGGACTGCCAAGCTTTCTTGTTGCTTTTCTGTTTATCATTTTGAGTATTTATTTTATGGGTAAAAGCTGGAGTTTTTATCAGTCTGTTTACGATCGGCATGTTCCTCGTAAAGTTCGTTCTAAAGGAAAAGAATTTGTCCAAGCGACACGCATTCGTTTGTTTGGCTTTATACGTGCTCAACTTATTTTAATGGTTGTAACTGCGTTAATTGTGTTTGTTGGTTTACTTATTCTTAACGTTGAAAATGCGTGGATGCTTGCCATTGTTGTAGGTATTGCAGAGTTACTTCCTTACCTTGGAACAGGAACTATTTTAATTCCTTGGTTCATTTACTTATTTGTAACAGGAGATATGTCTGGCGGCTTAGGTATTGCGATTCTTTATGTCATTATCGTGATTGTTCGTCAAATGCTCGAGCCAAAAGTGCTTTCTTCCAATATGAATTTAAATCCTGTTGCTGTATTAATTTCGCTTTTTGCAGGCTTACAGTTGTTTGGAGCATTTGGTCTGTTCTTGGGTCCTGTTTTACTCGTACTCATCGTTATCTTAAACGATATCGGCTTTTTCCGCACCGTCATTTACTTTATACGGTTTGGTTTTGAGGATACAAACAGTAAATAAATACCCCCCATTCGTTAGTAAAACGAATGGGGGGTTTTATTATTGGTTGCTTTGTTCATCTGTCTTCTCCACATAGTGATGATCTGCATCTACTTCGCTAGAATGTTCATCCGCATCTTGTTCTCTCGCTAATTCTCTAGTCGTCTCAGTGTCTCGATCAAGTTGAGCGTGGTGTAAGCCGACCGCACTATCCTCTTCGCTACTATCTGCAAAGGGCTCCTCAGCTTCAGCTTGAGCTTCTGTTGTACGTTTAGCATACGGCAATGCTTCTAATCGCTCATATGGAATTTCCTTGCCTGTATCAATACAAGTGCCGTAGCTACCGTCTTCCATTCGCTCCAGTGCTTCATTAATCTCAGCTAATCGTTGTTCATCAGCTTCATTAATCGTTTGTGTTCGCACTCGATCCTCATATTCTGAGGCTGTTTCTGCTAAGTGATTATCTACACCACGAGCAATATCGCCTCTCATTTCCGACATTTCCCCTTCAGGTGTAGACGTTCGATTCTCTATTGAAGCTTTCATAGAATGTAATTCTTTTTTTAAATAGTTTAATTGATCAGTTGTTAATGACATTATGACTCCTCCAATCATTCGTTACCTAACTCTTTCCCTTATGATGCGTACTTTAAACAGTTAGACGTGAAACAAAAAAAACACTGCTATCGTTAATCGATAACAGTGTTTTGACTTATTCTTGATCGACGGTATCTATAACCACTTTTAATCGACGCGCTTTCCCACGGTCGTTTTCATCAAATGCATAGGACCCGTTCGAATAACGATCCGCTTTTCGATACTTGCTCGGATCAACGAAAATGTGTTCATCTTGATCGGTTTCGACTAAAAATAGCTTTGTATCAGGTGTAATCTTTTTAAACCCAACAAGACGGTGAGGATTCGATTTCAGCTCACGAAGCAAGACCGATCCACGCTTATTTCGGCTTGATTTTTCAAATTCGGTAATGGCCATTCGCTTAACAGACCCACGCTGTGTGACACAGAGGAATTCGACTGTGTCCTCTAATTCAAATGTTTCAAAACCAACGATGTAGTCCCCTGGCTTTACGTTCATCCCTTTCACACCTGCTGCACGCTGGCCAACAAGCGATATATCATTTTCTGAGAACCAGAGTCCATACCCAAAATGTGTCGCAGCAAATAGCTCTTTTTTACCATTTGTTTTTTCAACTGATACGAGTGCATCGTCTTCTTTTACCTTTAAAGCCATAAGTGGTTTTGAGTTGCGTTGTGCTTGATAAAGCTTTAATTCGGTACGTTTGATCATCCCGTTTCGTGTCATAAACAGGAGCGACTCATCGGTATCAAAAGAAGAAATAACAAGGGTCGCTACTAATTCGTCATCGGAATCAATGGGAATAATATTAGCGATATGCTGACCGTCGTCTTTCCAGCGGATATCTGGCAGCTGATGAATCGGTAAGTACAAGTAGTTCCCTTTTTTTGTAAAGAGGAGAAGAACGTCAGTGGTGGAAGCAACAAGAGATTGAAGAACCGTATCACCGGCTTTCATTCCAGGAGCATCTTTACTAGAAGCTGTGTATGAACGAATGCTTGTTCGTTTCACGTATCCTGCATGTGTAATCGTAACACGCACATCTTCCGTTGCAACAAGTTGATCCATATTAATCTTTAACTCTTCTATTTCTTCTTTAATGACTGTGCGTCTTTCAGAATGGAACTGTTTTTTTACTTGGACTAACTCTTTTTTAATAACTTGAATAAGCTTTTTTTCACTTGCTAGAATGGATTCTAGCTCCGTAATACGCTTTTTTAATTCTTCTGCTTCTTTTTCAAGCGTCGTAATATCCGTGTTCGTTAATCGGTAAAGCTGCAAATTCACAATTGCTTCAGATTGAGGTTCTGTAAACGCAAATTGCTCTTGCAGATTGTGTTTCGCGTCTTTTTTATCTTTTGATCCGCGAATAACTGCAATCACTTCATCGAGAATCGAGACTGCTTTTATTAATCCTTCGACAATATGAGCACGCTCTTGCGCTTTTTTAAGCTCAAATCGAGATTTTCTCGTGAAGACATCTTTTTGGTGATCAATATAGGCTTGAAGAAGCGCTTTTAATCCCATCAATTGGGGTGTTTTATTATAAATGGCAACCATATTAAAGTGGTACATTACTTGTAAATCAGTATGCTTAAACAAATAGTTCAAAATCGCATTTGCTTCTGCATCTTTTTTTAATTCTACAACAATGCGCATTCCTGTTCGGTCGGTATCATCGCGCACTTCTGCAATCCCATCTACTTTTTTATCAAAGCGGATTTCGTCCATTTTCTTTACGAGATTCGCTTTTACTACTTCATAAGGCAGTTCAGTTATGACAATCTGCGTTCGACCGCCTCGAACTTCTTCAAATGCTGTTTTGGCTCGTACGACGACTTTTCCCTTTCCTGTCTCGTACGCCTTCCGAATCCCGTCTAAACCTTGAACGATACCGCCAGTTGGAAAATCAGGTCCTTTTATAATCGTGAGAAGTTCATCAATCGTCGTTGACGGCTTTTCCATTAAACGAACGGCACCATCAATGATTTCAGGTAAGTGATGCGGCGGAATATCGGTTGCATAACCTGCAGAAATACCAGTAGAACCGTTAACGAGCAAGTTTGGATACATCGCAGGTAGTACGACAGGCTCTTCTATAGAATCATCGAAGTTCGGAATGTAATCAACAGTTCCTTTATCCAAATCACGCATAAGCTCAGCACTAATCTTTGAAAGCCTTGCTTCGGTATAACGCATCGCAGCTGGAGGATCTCCATCAACCGAACCATTGTTTCCGTGCATATCGATTAAAAGCTGTCGCACTTTCCATTCTTGACTCATACGTACCATCGCGTCATAGACAGAACTATCACCGTGCGGGTGATAGTTTCCAATCACGTTCCCGACGGTTTTGGCTGCTTTCCGATACGGTTTGTCGGCTGTATTTCCATCTGTATACATGGCGTATAAAATTCGTCGTTGTACCGGTTTCAACCCATCTCGCGCATCAGGAAGTGCACGTTCTTGAATGATGTACTTACTATAGCGACTAAATCGATCTCCTATGACATCTTCTAAGGGGAGATCAAGATACTTTTCTGCATTTGACAATTAGGTTTCCTCCCCTACATGAAGGTTTTCATTTTCGAGGATGTTTGTTTCTTCCTCTAATCCAAACGCTACGTGGCTTTCAATCCACTTTCGGCGTGGTTCCACTTTATCACCCATTAATGTAGCAACATGCTTTTCTGCACGTGCGGCATCTTCTAATCGAACTCGAATAAGCGTTCGTGTTTCAGGATCCATCGTGGTCTCCCAAAGCTGAGTAGCGTTCATTTCACCTAAACCTTTGTATCGTTGAACAGTCGATCCTTTTCCGATCGTTTTTAAAGCTTGTTGAAGTTCCGTCTCTTCCCACGCATACTGGACTTTTTCTTTTGCACCAGAACCTTTACTTACTTTGTAAAGTGGTGGTAAAGCAATATAGATCTTACCAGCATCAAGTAATGGTTTCATGTAGCGGTAGAAAAAGGTTAGTAACAGCACTTGAATATGAGCACCATCTGTATCTGCATCGGTCATTATGACCACTTTATCATAGTTACAGTCAGACAAATCAAAATCTGCTCCAACGCCAGCTCCGATCGTATGGATGATCGTCCGAATTTCTTCGTTTTTCATAATATCATCAAGCTTTGCTTTTTCGGTGTTAATGACTTTTCCTCGTAACGGAAGAACAGCTTGGAATTTCCGATCTCGTCCTTGCTTCGCAGAACCTCCAGCAGAGTCTCCCTCTACTAAGTAAAGTTCATTTCGGTCTGGATTGCGGGACTGAGCGGGTGTTAATTTTCCGCTTAACAGAACGTCTTTACGTTTATTTTTCTTGCCATTTCTCGCATCTTCTCTGGCTTTTCGGGCTGCTTCGCGTGCTTGTGCAGCTTTAATTGATTTTTTAATCAAGGTTGTGGCGACGCTCGGATTCTCTTCTAAGTAATACGAGAGCTTTTCGGAAATAATCGCATCAACGGCTGAGCGTGCTTCAGCAGTCCCCAGTTTGCTTTTTGTCTGTCCTTCAAACTGAAGTTTCGCTTCCGGGACGCGAACCGATATAACCGCTGTAAACCCTTCACGAATATCTGAGCCATCAAGCTTTTTGTCTTTTTCTTTCAACAAGCCGACTTTTTTAGCGTGCTCATTCATCATTCGGGTGACTGCCGTTTTCGCTCCTAACTCATGGGTTCCACCATCACGTGTACGAACGTTATTTACAAACGAGAGAACATTTTCTGTATAAGCATCATGAAACTGGAATGAGAAATCCATTTCAATTTCGTTTGCTTGACCTGAAAATGACACAACAGGATGGAGAGGCTCCTTTCCTTCGTTTAAATAGTCAACAAAAGCTTCCAGTCCGGTTTCAAACTGAAAGAGCTCTTCCATTTCCTTTCCTGGTCGCTCGTCTTTCAACGTAATTGCGACACCTCTTAATAAAAATGCGGCTTCTCGTAAACGTTCCGATAACGTTTCTGTATTAAAATTCACCGTAGAAAAAATCGATTCGTCCGGCATAAAACGTACGAGCGTGCCCGCACCTCTCGTCTTCCCCTTCTTCTCAAGTGTCGTTACCGGCTTACCACCGTGCTCAAAACGCTGGGTATAACGATAGCCGTCACGCTTAATGTCGACTTCAAGCCAGGACGAGAGCGCATTCACAACGGAAGCGCCGACACCGTGCAATCCTCCACTTGTAGCATAACCACCTTGCCCAAACTTTCCCCCTGCGTGTAATACGGTAAAAATGACCTCAGGTGTTGGTTTGCCAGAGCGGTGCATCCCGACAGGCATTCCTCTCCCTTCGTCTTGAATGGAGACACTACCATCTTTATGAATCGTTACATAAATTGAAGCACCGTGACCTCCTAACGCTTCATCGACTGCGTTGTCGACAATTTCATATACAAGATGATGCAATCCACGGGTATCTGTAGAACCAATATACATACCTGGTCGCTTCCGAACGGCTTCTAACCCCTCTAGCACCTGAATGGAATCATCATTATAGTCATGTTGTTTTGCCATTCCGTTCCCCTTCCTAATACCCTTACACACATAAGTACAAGTGTTCTGTTAAAAGAATATACTCCATCTTTATTTTAGTCAATGTTTTCCTTGATGCAACAGTTTTTTCTATTAAAACCTTATCATGCCTGTTTCGTCTCTGCAAATTTTTCCACAAAAAAGACCGTACTGCTCACATGCGCAGTACGGATATTCATTTATTTAAATTTAGCGTGCTCTACTTTAATGCAGCGATCCATAATCGTTTCGACATGATTTTCTTGCAAATACGAATAGGCTTCTTCGCTAACAACACCAAGCTGAGACCAAAAGATTGGGATGCCTGCTTGTACGGTTTCTTTAGCAAGTTCCGGCAAAAACTCGCTTCTACGAAAGATATTTACCATATCTACCTCTTGATCTAAGTCTGAAATAGAAGCATACGCTTTTTCTCCTAAAACCGTGTCCACATTCGGATTAATTGGAATAATTGTATACCCTGCATCTTGCATTGCTTTTGAAACCATGTAGCTTGTTCGATCCGGGTTATTTGAGAGCCCGACTACAGCAATACGCTTCTTTGTATGAAGAATTTCTTTTATTCGCTGATCTGATGGGTTTTTCATCATTCATTCTCCTTTTTAATTGGTAAGTAGTCCTTTTTCTTTTAAAAAGTCGCGAGCAACTGTGGCTGGATCTTCGTCATTAATGTCAACACGGTAATTCAGTTCAGAAATTTCATCTTCCGACCCTACTCCCGCCAGCTGGTTTAAGATGTCCTCGAGCTCCGGGTACTCACTTATGGCTTGACTGCTTACAAGTGGCGCTGCCTGATAAGGTGGAAACAGCGTTGCATCATCTTCTAGGACAACCATATCGTACTCGACGATTTGAGGATCTGTTGAGAAAACATCACTTAATTGAATGCTCCCATTGGAAATAGCTTGATAACGAGTTGATACATCAATCGTTGTGACATTGTCAAACGAGAACCCATACACTTCTTCAAATCCCGCATATCCATCTTCTCGGTCTGCAAATTCAAAGGTAAAGCCAGCTTCAAGCTCGTTTGCGTAGGGTTCTAAATCAGATATAGTCTCCACTTCAAGCTCTTCAGCCAATGCTCTCGGCATAGCAATGGCGTAGGTATTTTGAAAACCCATTGGCTCTAGCAATATATGCCCTAATTGTTCGTACATTTCGTCTCGTGCTTGTTCAAATGATTCCCGTTCATCATAGCTAAAGTTCTCAATGTTTAATAAGTCAGCAAGTACAGTCCCTGTAAATTCAGGATAGATGGCAACATCACCAACTTCTAATGCATTAAAGTTTACACTGGTTGTGCCGAGTGGTGCAATGACTTCGACTTCTAAATCAGTTTCTTGTTCAATTAACTCTTTATACATATTGGCTAAAATAGGCGGTTCTGGACCCATTTTTCCACCAATAACGATATCGGCTTGGCCAACACCTCGGACTGCATTCACTGTTGGCGGGACCGTAACGATAAGGAGGGCAATGACCACAACGGCTATCATTGGCTTATAGGACCCTGCGCGTTTTTTCTCCGATCGTCTTTCAGTAAAACGTAAAACAAAATCAAAAAAGAGAGCGAGCAACGTAGCTGGAAGTGCGCCAAACAGAATGTATTCGTTACTCGTACGTTGGATACCGAGCATAATGATTTGTCCAAGTCCACCCCCTCCAACAAGAGCAGCAAGTGTTGCTGTACCAACAATCAATACCATTGAGGTTCGAATGCCTGCCATGACCGTTGGCATTGCAAGAGGTAACTCCACTTTTACTAGACGTTTACGAGAATTCATTCCCATCCCTCTTGCAGCCTCTACAAGCGCAGGATCCACTTCTTTTATCCCTGTGTATGTATTTCGAAGGACTGGCAAAAGCGCGTACGCTGTTAATGCGATAATGGCAGGTGTTGTTCCAATTCCAACAAATAAAACAAGAAACCCAAGTAAAGCGAGAGAAGGAATGGTTTGTAAAACAGCAGCGATGCCAATAACGAACTCAGAATACCGTGTATAGCGGGTAAGTAAAATACCAACTGGAATGGCAATCGCTACGGCAATTAGTAAAGAGATAAGAGAGAGCTGTAAATGCTCCCAAAACGATTGCAGTAGTAAATCCGAACGTTCTTCGAAAAGTGTAAAATAAGATGACCAAAAAGATTCCATAACAAAATAAGTGCAATCGAACGTGTATTACGCACCCTAACGATTCACTTTTCCTTCCAATTACATTAGGGTTATGCGTGATGTAGTGATGGTTGTACAGCTAGTTTTGCAAGGTTTTGATAAGAAACAACGCCCATACATTTATCGCCTTTTAAGACTGGCAGCGCCGGAAATGGACATTGTTCTAACTGATGGTACGTTTGTTCAAGCGTATCGGTATAATGAATGATTTGGTATTGCTCAATGGATTTCCCTAAATACTGTACATCTTTCAGCTCATCGTCGTTAGAAAGAACAAATTGTAGCTCATTGGAAGACTGATGTTCTCCTGTTGTCACATACTCACTTTCTTCAATAGGAGTAAGAATCGAACCAACTGTTTGAACCGAAGTTTGGTCAAATCCATCGGAATTGCGCAAAAAGCGAGCGACAGAATGAGAAGCTGGGTTTTCGATTAATTCTTGTGCTGTGCCAATTTGAAGCACATGTCCGTCTTCCATCATCCCAATGCGATCTCCTAAGAATTTCGCTTCCTCCATATCATGGGTAACGAATACAATTGTTTTCTTGATATCTCGTTGCAGCGCCTTAATGTCTTTTTGCAATGAAGCTCTTGCCACTGGATCTAGTGCACTGAATGGCTCATCCATTAATAAGATATCAGGGTCTGCTGCCAAAGCTCGTGCAACCCCTACCCGTTGCTGTTGACCTCCAGACAAATCCCCTGGCAAACGATGTCGATAGGTTTCTGGGTCTAGTCCTACTAACGATAATAATTCGTCAATACGAGCATTTGTTTTATCGCGATTCCAGCCCTTTAATTCTGGGACAATGGCAATATTATTAGCAACTGTCATGTGCGGGAATAGCGCAATTTGTTGAAGGACATAGCCAATATTCCATCGCAATTGATCAATATTACCATTGCTTGTATTGGCACCATTAATGAATATTTCTCCCGCTGTAGGCGGAATTAAGCGATTAATCATTTTTAACGTCGTTGTTTTTCCGCAGCCACTTGGTCCAATTAAAACAAAGAACTCACCTTTATCAATTGTGAAATTCGCGTCAGCTACCGCTTTTGTTCCATCTTCGTATTGCTTTGATACTTGCTTAAATGTGATCAACTCTTTCGCCACTCCTTTTATACAAAAACGCTCTTTATTCATACCCGTTATTGTGCCTATTTTAACCTGAATTGCATAAAAAAAACACGCGAAATAAAACGCGTGTTATCGTTGAAATGCTGCCGCCCCTGTCAAGAAGCCTGATTGACCAATGGATTGGCCACCATCAATTGTAATGCAAGTGCCATTAATATAGGAGCCCTCTGGGGAAAGAAGATAATGAGCAAGTTTAGCCACTTCTTCTCCTTTACCAAACCGTTTCATCGGAATGCTTTTTAATGCCATTTGATGGGCTTTTTCGCTTTGAATTAGCTTGTCTACACCGCCTGTATCCTCAATTGGTCCAGGTGCAATGGCATTAACACGTATTCCGTACGTCGCACCCCATTCAACTGCCAATGTTTTTGTCATTGCAAGTACCCCTGCCTTTGCACTTGCAGAATGAACCACACCAGGCCCACCTGTATCAGCGTACGTTGCCACAATATTTACCATTGCACCTGCTTGTTTTTCTAGAATCCATCGCTTCCCAACCGTTTGAGTCATGTGCCACGTACCATTCAAGACAATATCAATAACGGAATGCCAGCCGTTTTCGCTTAAGTCTTCAGATGGACAAAGAAAATTTCCAGCAGCGTTATTGACAACAGCTGTAATTGGTCCAACCGTTTCATACACATCATTTACCATCGCTTCGATATCCCCTCGATTTCGGATATCTAAGGCGAAGGTTGTGATTTGCTCAGGGAATGTTTCTAATTCTTGTTTCGTTTGCGTCAATCGTTCTTCGTTACGTGCACAAACGATAACCCGCGCACCAGCATCTGCAAAATGTTTGACCATCGCTTTACCCATACCACTACTACCGCCAGTTACAATAATGACTTCCTCTTTCATCTACTTTTTCCCTCCAACCTCAAAGCAAGCCGTTCTCCTCACCTTTATTATGCAAAAATTTACGCCATAATGAAAGGGTTTACAAAATATCGTCTAATTGTTTTTTCATTATCCAATGTACGTTGCATTGAGCAAGATAGTTATTCAAGTCACCTTTTGTCACTGCAAAATAAACGTTCCATGAAATAATCATTTCACAGAATGTTCATTTTGCGGTAAACTACTAAAGAGGTGATCCAATGTCAATCTTCGCGAAAATAAATCAGCATCAACGTTCAAATGAAAATCAACAACAACCCATTCAAAAACAGCCCTTTCGTCGACTTGATGACTTACCTGTTTTTATTCACGCATATATTCAATACATTCGTTCTCTAGGTTATAGCCAAGCGACCATTCAACGGTATATTTATGATTTCCTTGATTTCTTTCATTTTGTTGAGCGTCAAAGTGGAGAGGAATTGTTTACAGCTAAAGACAGTAGCCTTTCCGATTTCTCGCAACTTAACCAACAAGGGATTGAATATTATGTTCATTACTTAGCAATGGAGTTGGAAAATGAAGCAAAGACAATCAATCGGAAGTTATCAGCACTACAATCGTTGTTTCATTACTTGATGAAGCAGTATCATTTGAAAGAAAACCCTGTTCAAGCTGTGACACGACCAAAAGTGAAAAAAAGGGAGCCTGTTTACTTATCGATTGAAGAAATGAAAGCTGTAATGGCATTAACGCTTAATGATGAAGGCTTAACCTTGCGTCAAAAAAAATACCACCGTTTATTAGCTTTACGAGACTTAACGGCGATCACCCTACTCGTTCGCACAGGTTTACGAGTATCAGAACTCGCTTCACTAAAACGTTCACAGCTTCACGTTGGTCGAAAAGAAATGCAGGTACTTGGTAAAGGGAATAAACAACGGACGATTCCGCTTACAGATGAAGTGATAGAAGTCATTCAACATTATCTCCAATCCTTACCTGAAACGGTACAACCGAAACAAGAGGATTCCCTGTTAGTCGGTTTTGACTTCCGTACGATGACGTATTCGCGCTCTATCAGTGTTAGTGCTCTTCAAAAAATGATTCAACGCCTGTTTGAACGGGCAAAAAAAGTAATTCCTTCTCTTGAAAATCGTACGATCACTGCCCACAAACTCCGTCATAGCTTTGCAACGGCTTTAATCCGAAACGGGGTAAATGTGTTAACGTTACAGCAGCTTCTAGGTCATGAGTCTGTTGCTACAACCCAAGTGTATGCTCATGTTGATTACGAGGCGAAAATTAAAGCGATTCAATCATGGTAAGAAGATTGAATCGCTTACTATAAAAAATAACTTTAAAGTTTACATAATAAATATTACGTAAATAATTATTTTTACACAATTCCTCATGATTTTCCCCTGCCAATTTCTACGAAAAGATGTATAGTCTTCCTTTTCTCGGATAAACTACAAGCAAATTACGACACAACAGACTTAAACACTGTTTAAGCGGGCAAAGGAGTGAGATTCATGTTTTCGTTTTTCATTCATTCATTTACTTCAATTTTTTCTGTCACTTATCCCATTTTTTTTAACCATATGAGCAAGCCTAAAAAAACGATTGAAGGCGAAGAATTTGTATCTGGAACCGTTCTATTTACAGTTGCAATTAGCATCTTCATTCTTCTAGTCGGTCAAGTCGCTTTTTCATGGACGTATATCCCCATTGGCTTCATGCAAATTCTTGGTGGTGTCGTTATTTTATCAATAGCCATTACATTAATGCGCAAAAAAAGTCCTGTTCCATTAAGTTGGAAAGAATGGTTCGGTACAGACTCTTTTGAGTTTGGCTTTAGCCGAATGAAAGACATGTTTCGCCCTGTTCAGGAGCTAACTTCAGACCAACCAAAGTCGGCAACCGCTTATGTAACCTACCTTGCTTTTTTTGCTGTTTACTGTGTCGCCTACTCTGTACATCTACTCGTTTGTTGGATTTATGGCCAAATGAATACTCGTTCTTTGTTTCTCCTCACTAAATTCACAGGACTTCTGCTCACGTTTTTTGCCCTAGAAATGTTGCTCTTCGGTTTTATGGATGTTATTAGTTTGATTGATCAACGTGCATCTTAATTCATAGTAAAAGGGTAACTGAATGTTGACATTCAGTTACCCTTTTTGGCATTAAAGCTTATACAAGCGTGTATATTTTTCTGTTAAATAATGAATTAATGGCTGTGGGTCAATACCACCACCAGTAATGGCTTCAATTAGGTCTTTTGGCTTTTTCACGGCGCCATACTGATGGATATGCTCTGTCAACCACTCTCGAATTGGCTCAAGATTTTCGGAGCGTATGAGATCGTCGGTTTCTGGAATCTCTTTCTTTATCACTTGATTTATTTGAGCTGCATAAATGAAGCCTAGTGCATACGAAGGGAAGTAGCCAAAGTCTCCTGATGACCAATGGACATCTTGTAGCACCCCTTCTCCATTATGTTGTGGTCGAATACCAAGATACTCTTCCATTTTGTCATTCCATAGCTTTGGTAGTTCGTCAACTTCAATTGACCCTTCAAACAATCCCTTTTCTAATTCATATCGAAGAATAATATGTAAGCAGTAGGTGAGCTCATCCGCTTCAATTCGAATCATCGAAGGCTTTGATTCATTTAATGCAAAGTAAAAATCGTCTAATGGAACGTGCTCAAATTGACCTGTTCCGTGGGCTGCTAATTCTTGATACATGCCTTCCCAAAACGAGTACGACTGGCCAATAAATTTTTCCCAAAAAAGCGATTGTGACTCATGAATGCCCATTGAAGTCCCTCGTGCAAGATTGTACGGGATAAGACTTTCATCAATATGCTGTTCGTAAAGCGCGTGCCCGCCTTCATGTATCGTTCCTAATAATGCAACGCGAAAATCGTTTTCATTGTACTTCGTTGTCACTCGCACATCTGAAGGGTTAATCCCAATGGCAAATGGATGTACACTCTCATCTAAGCGGCCTTTTGTAAAATCATAATTCATTGTTTTAAGGAATGAAACGTTTAATTTCTCTTGATCACTTTTCGGGAAGTGCTTAAATAAGCATGTAGTCTCTGGTTGGTGTTTTGAAGCAGAGACACGTTGAATAAGCGGGATAAGATGACTTTTTAACTCAGAAAAGACCGCATCTAATGTGTCTGTAAAAACCCCTGGTTCAAAATCATCTAAAAGTGTATTATAAGGATGTTTTTCATAACCTAAATAATTAATAAAACGCTTTTTAAATGCTACTAATTCTTTTAAAAACGGTTTGAAAATGTCAAAATCATTTTCACGCTTTGCTTCTTCCCATTTCGCTTCCGCATTTGTCTGTAACTTCACAAATGCTGTGTACTCATCAGCAGGAATTTTTGTATTACGATTGTATGCTTTTTCTGCCTCCTCAACCGCTCGTTTTAACACAACTGAAGAATCTGTTTTTGTTTTTAATTCATCAATTAGCTCTTTTAATTCAGAAGATGTTGTCATAGAAAAGATGTCGCTTGAAATGGTGCTCATCACATCTGCTCTTTGCTCTACTGCACCTGTAGGCGCTCCAGTACGAGCATCCCATATCATTAAGCCTAACAATTGCTCATAGTGATTTTTCTGTTTTAAATAATCAGTAAATTTCTCTTCTGCTTGTTTCATATTGTTCGCCACCTTTCATTCTCAGCATACTAGCATTTGCATGTTTAAACAACTCCTAAGACGAAAAGAAGACTCATGTGATACACTAGCTGAGTAGGAGTGATGAAATGAATGTACTAATAACGAAAGAAGCTGTGCAGTTCTATCGTCAAGAAATGAATTTAGTAGATGGCGATCAGCTCCGATTATTCGTCCGTGTCGGTGGTGTTGGTTCTGGTGGCTTCTCTGTGGGCATTACGAGAGAGATAGAGGGTTTTGAATACGAAACCATTCAGCAAGATGGCATTTCTTTTTACGTATCGAAAGATGATTTATGGTACATTGATGGAATGCACATTGACTATGATGAAGATTTAGAAATGGTTCTGTTTAAACAGGGCAAATTTGATAATCTTGACCATCCGCTATTTATAGAAAAAACGTGAGCCTTACATTGGCTCACGTTTTTTTAGCGATACTCATCTTGGGCTTCTTCTAATTGATGATTGGCTTGATCTAAAAGTGCGGAAGAATGGGCGAAGAATGCTTCATCTATATTTCCTTGATAAGCAAGTGCTTGTTTAAACTGTGCTTCAGCTTGCTCAAGAGCTGCTGTTGCTGCTTGTAATTGCTCACCATCCATACTATGTGTTGCTTGTCCGACCATGTGTTGTGCTGCTTTTATCGCCAGTTCAATTTGTTCTAAATTTTTGTAGCCATCCTCATAACTCATTATGAAACCTCCCTTTTTGCTTTACTAATCACTATTCACCAAAAAGGTATCTTTTATACAAAGTTTACATAATAAAATTATAGTTAACTTAAATATCAGCTACTAATTCAGGAAACACCGGTTCTAACTGATTGTAAAGTACTTGATACAGTTCGAATTTTTTCTTATACACATCCCTGTCTCGATCGTTTGGTTCAAATTGTTCCATAACTGTTTGTTCTCCCTGGTCTAATTCGTTGTGCGCTAGTCGAACAGCACCTAGTGAAGACGCGTGATGTGTCTCTTGAATTCGGACTGTTTTTCCTGAAATATCAGCGAGTAGTTGAACCCATTGCTTAGATCTTGCAAAACCTCCTGATGCATGAATTCGCTTAATCGGACCGACAGACTCCTCTAGGGATGTTAAGACAGATTGTAAACTATAAAGAATTCCCTCAAGGACGGCTCGACTGAAGTGTGCACGATTATGCGTTCGTCTCATGCCAATAAATGCGCCACTTGCTTCACCATTCCAATACGGAGCACGTTCCCCATTTATAAAAGGTAAAAAAAGTAACCCTTCTGCACCTGGCTTAACTGTAAAAGCCTCTTCGATAATCTCACTTACAGTAGCTCCCTTGGCAAAATGCTCGATATACCAAGTAAGTGCAATCCCACCATTGTTTGTTGCTCCACCGGCAATCCATGTAGAGTCATTTAACACATAGCAAAATGTACGCATAGCGCTATCGGTTAACGGCTCTTTAATCGTCATTCTTATCGCACCACTTGTACCTATTGTCAGTGTAGCGACTTCGTCCAATAAGCCTCCTGCGCCAACATTTGCGAGCACACCATCGCTAGCACCGATATGGTATAAACAATCGTCTGCGAAAGAAAATGAACGCATCACGTCTGTTGGCGCTTCAAAACGATAATTAGTACCAACCACCGTTGATAATTTTTCCTTCTTTATATGCAAGAATGATAGAATACTAGCGTCCCAATCTTTTGTTTTTAAGTTGTAAAGTCCTGTACTACTCGCTATTGATTGATCAACAACATATTCCCCAAAGAAATGCACGCAAATAAATTCTTTAATCGATATAAATTTGTATGCTTGACTGTAGAGGTTTGGCCAATGCTGTTCCATCCATTTCATTTTTCCGATCCAAGACATGGGGTGAATCGGTGTCCCTGTTTTTTCGTAAAATTGTTTTCCCTGATCGGTTTTCTTTAACGAATTTGTGATTGATTGAGCTCGAGTATCTGCCCACGTAATTACATGTGTTAATGGATTCCCCTCTTCATCAACCGCTACTAACGAATGCATTGCGGCTGAAAAAGATAACGTTGTTACTTTCTTTGACTCAATGTTTGTTTGCATTAATAATTGCTGCAAACTATGTAAAACAGCATCACGAATCACAATTGGATCTTGTTCCGCATAAGATGGTTTTTCTTGGAGTAATGGATAAGCAGTTTCATAATCAGCTTTGTAACGATAATCTTTTGAAAATAAAACTACTTTAGCACTTGTCGTACCAATATCAATGGCAATGGAATACATGTTCAGTCTCCTCACATTAAAGCATCCGCTTTGCCCCTAAGTCACAAAACCATTTTACATCACCGCTTTCCAGCGCAAGATGCTGCAATGCGTGATAATCTAAATCTTGTAAATGACTTTCCACAGGGATGATGTCTTTGTAGTAAATTAAAATCGGTTCTTTTGATCGTCTCTTATCTATTGTATAAAAAAAATACGTTTGATACATACCCTCACGGCAAATACAGGCAGGATTTTTTTCGATCCAACCGAGTACATGCTGCATACCTCTTTGAAGATAGATCCAAGTACCATCATTTACCATGTCTGCACCCCTTTTTTAATTAGTGTATCTTTTATTTTTAGTTTTATGTATTTAAATACGGTATGTGAAATTATATTTTTGCACAATAGAGGATAGGTAAAAGACGAAAAGTTAGATGATTGGTCATCAGTCTCTTCGCCTTTTACTCGCTTTTTATGTGCTACTCTATCGCCTTATCTTTTTTATGACCTCGGAGGTCTAGGACCGAAGAATTGATAGTAGTCGGTTTTAATATTACCGTTATATAATTTGCGTTTCTTACTTGCCTGCTTGCCATACAAAGCTTCAAAGCCTTCATGAGAAGTCAATACATAGACAGACCATGTTTCAAACGACTTCATAATTTGCCCCATGTCTCTGTACATCTCTTCTACTTCGGCTTGCTCACCAATTCGCTCTCCATATGGCGGATTAGCGACAAGAACACCGTATTGACCACGATGGCTAAAGTCGCGAATTTGCATCTGCTTAAAGGAAATGAGATCTGCAAATCCTGCCTCTGCTGCATTGTTTTTTGCAAGTTCAATTGAGCGATGATCAATGTCCGATCCAACAATATCTAACTTTTGATCATACTTTGCTAAATCTTCTACTTCTTGACGGGCACGGTCCCACTTTTCTTGTCCAATCCAATGCCACTGTTCTGATACAAAGTCTCGATTAAACCCAGGCGCAATATTTTGTCCAATAAGCGCTGCTTCGATGGCAAGGGTTCCCGATCCGCAAAATGGGTCAGCAAATGGGCGATCGACATTCCACGTAGTAAGCTGAATCATTGCGGCAGCTAGTGTTTCTTTTAACGGGGCTTGATTATGTAGCGCCCTGTATCCTCTTTGATGCAGGCCAATGCCACTAGAATCAATGGTTAGTTGCGCCTGGTCTTTTAATAATGCTACTTCGATTCGGTACAGTGGTCCATCTTCATCAAACCAACCGCGTTTGTACTGCTTTTTTAAACTTTCAACAACCGCTTTTTTAACAATAGCTTGGCAATCGGAGACACTAAACAATGTTGATTTAACCGAGCGGCCAATAACGGGGAATTCCGCATGAGGTGGCAAGAGATCTGCCCACGGCAATGCTTTTGTTTTCTCAAATAGTTCATCGAACGTGAGCGCTTTAAATGAACCAACAAGAATTTTTATTCGGTCTGCCGTTCTTAACCATAAATTTGCACGGGGGATGGCGTCAACGGTTGATGTAAACACGACTCGTCCATTTTCAACTGTAACGTCTTCATACCCGAGTGCCTTTACTTCTCTTGCACAAATTGCCTCTAATCCCATCGTCGTTGTTGCAATTAATGTTACTTTATTCATTTTGTTCACTCCTTATCGCGTTACAGTAAATAGCCGCCGCCTTGTGTTTCAGCAATAAACGCACCAACAATGGCGACTAAACCAAATATAAGGGCCAATAAAGTAGCTGCACGTTTGGCTGAACCGTGATAAAGAAATACTGCAAGCATATAAAACGCAAATACCGCTACTAGAAAGATGCCTCCTAAACCAATTAAATAGCCTTGAATGGCAAATCCAATTACATTTAAAAGAAATAACACGGCTCCAAGCCCATACATTACCTTTGCTTGTGTCATGATAACCCCTCTTTTCTTGTCTTTTTTGTTAGTGTACCAGAAACAAAATAAAAAAACCCTCAAAAGGGTTTTTACTCGTTTATAAATTCATCTGCATGCCAGTCATAAGCCATGTTCTGTTCTTTTGTACTGCAAACGGTGATGAACCTCGTACTCCAGTAACAACCATCTATCTACGAATAATCGTCCTTATAGCTCCGTTCATTTTCGGACTATAAAATGCCCCTACCATTGTTTGGGTTTCTCGCTCGTGGGGTTTACCTCGTTCCACTCTACTCGTTTCCAAGTAGACTCCGTCACTGTGGCACTTTCAAAGAGTGTATCCCATGTCGTTAAACGATTTAGGGAAGCCTCTTGCCGTCAGTTATCACTAACTGCCCTAGCTTATGAATTGGCTAGGCACGATCACTACCGGCGTCGCAGCCAGTGCGAGCATGGACTTTCCTCTACACCAAGTGCAGCGGTTGTTTCATGACATGCTCATTCATAAACGACTTGTTCATTATAGCGTACAATGTAGCAGATTACAATGCTTCTTTAAAGATTCGCTTCGGTTCACGAATGGCTAATCGAGCTAGCTCGTCCGCTTTTTTGTTTTGCTTACTCGGAACCCACTTTATGAAGAATAAATCAAATGCCTCAATAAGCTCCTGTGCTTTTTTGACATATGGGTCAAATTGCTTTCGCTTCACATAGCGCTTTTCAATTGCTTCGCTCACTAAACGAGAATCTGTTTGAACGAGTAAATGACCTAACTGCTTATGCTTGGCAATTGTCAGGGCAATGATAAACGCTTCAAATTCCGCTTCATGATTATTAAGCAACCCTATATGGTAGCGAAATTCTTCCGTCTGTCCGTCATCATATACGAGTAAAATCCCTATACCAGAAGGGCCCGGATCTCCTGCGCTTGCTCCATCAATTGACATTCGGTTCATTCGTACATTTTACTTCCGAATACTTTTTTCTCTAAATTAGAAAGACGCTGTAAAATATCATAATTTGTACTTCCAGCTGATTGTGGGGCACTTTGATTTCGAGTAGGACGATCTGTTTGTCGCTTCATTTCTTGTCTAAGTTCTTCATTTTCTTTCATTAATTGATCTACTCTGCGTTGGTATGCTTCATAGTCTTGAATGACAACATCTAGAAATTTGTCTACCTCATCTTGATTGTACCCTCTCATGCCAGTCTTGAAATCTTTATCTAGAATCTCCTTGGCATTTAACTTAATCTCCACTGAACTCATTTCTATCACCTCATGTTCAATTCCCGTTACATTCTATTCTTCCAAAAGTCTGCTATAAAGTCAATTTAAACCCGGTGCTTTTGTTATTTTTAAGAAATCTACTTAAAAATCATCTAATGCTTCCCTTCTTGCTTCTTCGATTTCTTCTGGAGAGATAACGAAAATAGGCTTGTCCATTGCTTGTGCAACTTTCATATAAAAAAGTGGTGATCCTTCCTTTTCTTCATCGTACAGTACGAGTAAACCATCTGTTTTCTGCACTAGAAAATCATTTTTCACTTTTAATTGCATTGGGTTTTCATAAGGTCGTTTTGAAATAGAATCAACAAAGTCTGCTTTATCTAGCCGCTCATGATAGAGCTCCTTTAATCGCTCATTCCATTTTGATTCTTGCTCTTCAAAAGGTGTTAATAGCCCTAATTTTATATGAGGGTACTCTTCTTGTAATTCATTAACAACATCCATTGCCCATTGTTCAACGCCTAGCTGACCACTCGTAATAAACCAAGTGACGCCCTCTTCAATCAATGCTATTATTCTTTTTCTTAAGACATATTTAATCCATATAACCCCTTCGTGGGATTCATTAAACACGCCAAGCTCATGCATTTTGTAGCCGGTGACGAGTATGGCATTCACTATTGATCCCCTCCTAAAAAAGAAAGCGAGCTCTTTCGCTCGCTCCTCAAACTTATTTTTTAAAGCCACTATATGGTGAAACATTAGAAGGCTTCATGTTTGTTGGTGCTGTGTTCGTTGGTTTTACATTGCTCGCTGGTTTTACGTTGTTCCCTGGTTTCATATTGTTCGTTGGCGCAACATTATTCATTGGCGCCATGTTATTCGGCTTCATATTCGCTGGAGAAACATTTGATGGCATATTGTTCATCATTGGCTTCTCACAATATTGTTCGTTCATAACATTTTCCTGCACGCTATCTGTGTGCGGGTAGTGATGAATGTGCTTATATACGTGATTCTTCACATGAGTAGTGTGTGAAGGATGAATTTCCGGAACGATATATTCTTGCGTGCTTTCTACCACATTATGCTGTGTTGGATGAACAACTGCTGGTAGCTCTTGCGAACATGTTGGCATCGTCATATTTGGCTTATGATTACCACCACATGGATCACACATAGGTCTTGGTGGGCAACAGTGATTTGGTCTTTTATGAAACATAAGTTAAAGTCCTCCTTTAATTTTAAGTCACTATTACCTTATGTATCTCCCCACCTAGGTGTACTAGTTGATTGACCCAATTTTAGGTGTTTTCTCATTGCCCAATGAATAAAGTCGATTTATCTGTTATTTCTTGCGATATACGTCGACTTATGCGCTTCCCCAGGAAATAACGATTATTTCTGCTTTAGACGGTTGATTCGTTTAAGTGCTTGCAGACGTTCCTTCTCTATGGTCGCAAACGATAACGCTTGATTTGCATAGGTAAATGCCTTCGTGAAATCTTTTAAGTAGTGCTCATATATAAGCGCTAATTCATTAGCACTTTTAAAACGTAACGTCTCATCCTTAAGAGCTTTTTTGAAGTCTGCAACCGCTTGTTCATATAATTGCTTTTTCTTATAAGCGTAGCCGCGATAAAAGTAGGCTTCCCCTTTTTGACTACTTTGCTCCTGAGGGGCATTAATACCACTCGTTAACATAGTAATCGCAACCTCTAGTTCTCCATTACGTTGATGCCATTTTGCGAGCTGCAAACGCTCGTTAAGAGATGTCTGCTCTTCCCAATTAATAACTTTCTCTGTTAATTGAGCATAGAGAGCAATTAACGATAATACATCTTGCTCGTGATGTTCAAATACACTCGCAATAAGGCCAGGATCTTGTTCGCGAACAAAATCAAAATATAGGAGTGGTACGAGATGAGACGGTGTATCCACATTTCTTTCAATTCCAAGCTTCTCTTCTTCTATAACGCTCAGTTTGCATGATGGTAGTTCGTTTTTCCACATTCGTCTTGCACTATGAAGCAAATCAAAATGACCAAACTGTGGTAAATGTGGCACTGTATCTCTTAAGTAAGCATGACGTGTTTTTAAACGTGGCCAGTCAAATGCTTTACCATTAAAACTAACGAGGTGTTCCAGCTGACCAACGTCTTTAAGAAAATAGTGATATAAAGCAGACTCTGCATCTGGAGAAGGTAGCAAGTATTGGCGAACAACGATTTCTTCTTCTTCAAAACAAGCAAAACCAAGTAAAAACATTTGCGTACCTGCTCCTGCGCTTAAACCAGTTGTTTCTGTATCAAAGAATATAAGTTTATTTATTGGAACCGATCGTCTTGAAAGCGGGTGGGAAAAAGATTGGCTGTCCCATTGATAAAGACCATCTCTATATGCGCGAAAGGTTTTGAAACCATACTGTGCATCAAGTGAATGTCGAACTTCACGAATATAGCAGACCTGCTCATCAAAAGTATGAGCTACTGTCTCTAGTGACGCCCAACTTTTTGAAGCTGAACGATTCGCTTCATTTCGTTCCACAATTGGCGTTTCTTCTTGTTTCATATGAACTTCCATTCGCTTTAGTTTTGCTCGTAATGACATGGTTTTTCCTTTCTTTAAATATGGTATGTGAAATTATCAAGCTCTTCTTTGCAAATCACTTATTAATGTGATCACTTTTTTCTTAAACAATGTGTCTTCCTTTACTTCTCCTACACATGCTGGACATCCTTGTTCGCATAAACAACTTGTAATGAGTTTACTCATATGATCTAAAACCGTGTCAAGATGGTCATATACTTCTTTAGCAAGTCCGATGCCTCCTGGATAAGCATCATAAATGAACACAGTCGGTTTCCCTGACACATCTGCTTTCACTTGGGGTGTTACGTGAATATCACTTCGTTCACACATAAGATGTAGTGGTGCGACATGATGAAGCAGTGTTGCAAAGCTCATGAGCATGTCTTCGATCTCTTTAGGTTCTGCAAATTCGGCAGGAAATGTTACCCACATACCACTCGTATGCATCTCTTCTTCAGGTAAGTGAACAGGGCCAGATCCAATGTTTTCCATAGTCGTTAATCGAATTTTTTTAAAGATCGTTACTTTTCCTGTTACAGATACATCTCCATAGGATAAGTGCGCCTGTCTTCGCTGGCTGAAAGCATCCTCTTCCAAAATGGTTAAAGAGACGGCTAAATTGGCATCCGTAAAGTAATCAACTTTTACTTCTCGCACGAACGCTTTCTTTTCATCCCAATCCAAATATTCAACTTGAAATTGTATACCTTGATGAAGATAAATGGCTTCATCATGGAGTAACGTCATGGCACTAAACCGATCCATCTCGCCAATTACTTTATGCGTCGTTACGTCACTTTGATCAATAATCACAACATTTTCTTGAGAAGCAGAGCGTAGACTAATGCCATGGGCAGGAAAGGCGTCCGTCATCCAGTACCAGCGATCTTTTTTTTGTAAAAGCACTTGCTTTTCAGTTAAATACATTAAATAGTCGTCGACTACTTCACCAATAAATTGATCTCCTACTTGAAATGGCAGTTCATATGCCGCACACTTTAAATGATCCAAATAAATGATTAAATTTAAAGGATTTACTCGCGCTGTTTCTGGGTTGCGATCAAAAAAGTATTCTGGATGATTCATAATGTATTGATCAATTGGTGAAGACGACGCGACCATAATAATTGCCGCTTCATTTTGTCTTCTGCCAGCTCGGCCAGCTTGCTGCCAAGCACTCGCTATTGAACCCGGATACCCGGTCAAAATACATACTTCGAGTTGACCAATATCAACACCTAATTCAAGAGCATTTGTGGATACTACACCAATAATTTCACCGCTACGCAACCCTTTTTCAATCTCTCGTCGTTGATTAGGCAAATACCCACCACGATATCCAGCAATGGTTTTTTTACCAAACGTATGCTTAATCATTTGCTGTAATTTTGTTAAGATGAGCTCTACTCTCACACGACTTCTAGCAAATAGAATAGTTTGAATCCCTTCACGAAGAAAACCTTCTGCTAGTTCTTGTGCAGAGCGCATCGCACTTTGCCTAATTTGCAGAGGCTCGTTAACGACTGGAGGGTTGTAAAACAGAAAATGTTTTTTTCCAGAAGGTGCACCGTTTTGATCGATGATGTGAAAAGATTCTCGGACTAATGTCTCCGCTAACGCCTTCGGATTGGCAATGGTTGCGGATGTACATATAAACGTTGGATTCGAACCATAGTAGGCACAAATACGCTTTAGCCGTGCAATCACATTTGCTACGTGGCTTCCGAATACACCTCTATACGTATGGAGCTCATCAATGACGATATAATCTAGGCGCTCAAAAAAAGCAACCCATTTTGTGTGATGAGGCAAAATAGCTGAATGGAGCATGTCAGGATTTGTTATAACAACATTGCCTGACTGACGGACATTCGAGCGAATCTGTGGCGCTGTATCACCGTCATACGTATGACATTTTAATGAAACGCCAATATCACTAATCATTTCATTTAGTTCTGCCATCTGGTCCTGGGCCAACGCTTTTGTTGGAAACAAGTAAAGGGCTCGGCTAGAAGCGTCCTTTAAAAAAGATGTCAGTACCGGAAGATGGTAGCAAAGCGATTTTCCTGATGCGGTCGGTGTTACAGTAACGAAATGATCGCCTCTCTGACTGGACTCTAGTGCCTCCTTTTGGTGACAATAAAGTTCACTAATTCCTCGTTTACGCAAGCCATGGCAAATTTTCATATCAAGCCATTCGGGAAATGGCTCTGTTTTCGCATTCTTCGCTTCTATTTCATGCCAATAAATGATCTGTTTATCTTGTTTTAATTCCTGTAATTTTTGTTGTAATGTTTTTTTAAACATGATCCACCTCAAAAACGTCTTCTTCTTCTATTTTAGCGAATGGTTGTTCTGTTGGCTACTAGCAATTTATCACTCTATTTTTTTGAGGAGTAGTGTAAAAGCTTTTTGTTTATTGTATACTAATAGATATTTCGATTTACGAAGTTTAAGGAGGTAGAAACAATGACACTCACACACCGACAAGAGATTCCACTTGAAGAAACGTGGGATTTAAACGATCTTTTCTTATCAGATAAAGATTGGGAGCAAGCACGTCAGCACGTAGAAAAAGAAGCAGAGAAATTATCTTTATTTACAGAAAAAATTGGCGAACGGGCAGAAAATCTAGCCAATGCTTTGCAGGCAAGAGAAGCATTGATGAAAAAACTAGTGCCTATTGTTACCTATGCGACGTTGTCCTTATCGAGCGATGGTACAAATGCATCCGCTCAAGGAAACGCAAGCCTTGCTCAAAGCACACAAGCTCTTGTTCAAGCAGAATTAGCAAAGCTTGAAGCGGAGATCATAAAACTACCAGAAGCTGTCATTGAACAGTTTCAACAGGAGAATGAACTGCTTCAATCGTTCCACGTATTTTTAGATAAACTACTTGAATCAAAACCATTTTCACTCTCTTCTGAAACGGAAGAAGTGCTTGCTTCTCTTACACCAATTTTGACAAATCCCTATTCAACTTATTTAACAAGTAAAGCCGCTGACATGACTTTTCCAGATTTCATTGGTGCAAATGGCGAACAAAAGCCGCTTTCTTTTGCCAGGTTTGAAGACCAGTATGAGCTGTCTGCTAATACAGAAGAACGACGACATGCTTTCATTACGTTTGATGATACGTTGAAGCAGTACGAGCATACTTATGCGAAACTTTACGCCGGAGAAGTTATGAAACAAGTAACCCTCGCACGCCTACGTGGGTATGACTCTGTTGAGCATATGCTATTGCACAGTCAACAAGTGACGCCAACGATGTACCATAACCAGCTAGATATTATCTATAAAGAGCTAGCACCTCATATGCAGCGGTATGCGAAACTAAAAAAAGACGTTTTAGGTCTTGAATCTTTTGGCTTTTCTGACTTAAAAGCCCCTCTCGACCCTGAATTTGAACCGCCTACAACATACGATCAAGCTTATGAGACGATTATAGAAGCGCTTAAACCCCTCGGCGAAGACTATAGTCGCATGCTTGTGAAGGCTAAAAATGAACGCTGGGTAGACCGAGCAGACAATATCGGCAAGGCTACTGGTGCCTTTTGCTCTAGTCCCTACGGATACCACCCTTATATCTTATTAACATGGAAAGATACGATGCGCGGTGCTTTTATTTTAGCTCATGAACTCGGACATGCTGGACATTTTTATAACGCAAATGATGCCCAACCACTACATGCGACACGTCCTTCTACGTATTGTATTGAAGCACCCTCTACAATGAATGAGCTGTTTCTTGGAAATCACCTTCTAGCGTCAACCGATGATCCGCGAATGAAGCGTTGGGTTATTCTTCAATTTATCGGTACGTACTACCACAATTTCGTCACTCACTTATTAGAAGGTGAATTTCAACGCAGAGTTTATGCACTTGCGGAGAATGGCACACCGTTAACCGCCATTACGTTGCGCGAAACAAAGCAAGCGGTTCTCTCTGGTTTTTGGGGTGATGCAGTTGAGATTACAGAACGAGCTGGGCGTACATGGATGCGCCAACCTCACTATTATATGGGCCTATATCCATACACTTACTCTGCTGGTTTAACGGCAGCAACAAAAGCCTACACGCTCTATCAAGACCAAGGTCAACCAGTTATTGACCAATGGCTAAGCATGCTTCGCGCTGGCGGAACACTTCAGCCGCTTGAGCTGTTTAAACTGGCTGGAGTTGATATGGAAAAGAAAGAAACGATACAAGATGCGGTTGCATATGTCGGTTCTCTCATTTCAGAGCTTGAAAATAGCTATCAATAAAGAAAACGGGATGCATCAGCATCCCGTTTTCTTTATTTATCTTCTTCGTTTGCTTGAAGCAACGCTTTATAGCCAGATCGTGTTAATTGATTGTCTTCATCAATATAATTAGAGTTCGCAAGTGATTGATTACTCTCTTTGGATAAACGCGGTAGTAGACGCTGAATTTCTTCATTTAGTGCAGCAAATGAGCCTGATTCTAAAATGTCCGGATCCATTGATGCCGCAATTTCCCGCATTGGTGATTGTTTAACAAATAACTTCTTTGTTCCTTTAACAACGTTCATTAAACGACTCGACGCATTAAGCCATTCTTGACGAACTCTCGATGTTTCAGTATCGGTTTGTTCGAGGCGTTCACGAATTTTTTCTTTTTCCAGCTCTGCTAATTCGGTTTTACTTAATAGTTCTTCAAACAATTGAGTTCGATCCAAATCAAGCTTTTGTAATTGATATTCTTTTTCTTGTAACGCAACAAGATCATGTTCTTTTGTTTTTTCATGCTCATGATCGAGCTCTACTTTCTCGTCTTGATCCTTTTTTATAAATTGATCGAGCTTCTCTTCTAATCGCTTTGTTTTTAAAACAAGAAACACAAATAAAGCGATTAAAGCAGATAGGACGACAATTTGATACCATAAATGGCTCAGTAGCGCTAAACAAAACACACCGACTAAAACCACTCCAGCGAGTGCATAAAGCCAACTGCTTCTTTGTTCTTTCAACCTACATTCAACCTTTCTTTGATGCTTATCGTTTAAAAGCAGTTTAACGAAGTTTCGATTTTTTGTCCACTTTTAATAAGAAAGGCTCATGCTTACATGCCGAACCGATTTAGCCACGTAATGCGTCATACCAGCGTTTTGCTTCGTCAATTTCTTCGCGTAGCAATTGATGGCCACCTGTTGTCCAATAGCTTTCAACAGATGCCCCTGCTTGTTGTAAATCTGTAATGAGGGTGTTCGTTTGCTCAGCTGGAATCATAGGATCATTTTTTCCTGCGCCAACAAACACAGCCGTTTCGCTTAAATTCGGTAATTGTTGCTTTTCTTGCGGAACCATTGCATGGAACAAAAATACGCCTTTAAAAACAGAGCCGTGTTCATATAGAAGATTAGCGGCGATGTTGGCACCATTTGAGTAGCCAATCGCATATACATCTTGATCTTGAAACTTGTACTGAGAAGCTGCTTGTTGTAAAAAATCGTTTAATTCATCCGTACGCTTCTTTAAATCTTCCATATCAAAAACACCTTCTTGCAAACGGCGGAAAAAGCGAGGCATTCCATTCTCTAAGACATTTCCGCGAACACCTAGTACATTGGCTTTATCATCGATCATCTTTGCGAGAGGCAACAAATCGCTTTCATTCCCACCAGTTCCATGAAGCAGCACAAAAGTCGGTCCACCGTTCTCTTTTTCTTGAAATACATGTTTATGTTCGCTCATGTTTATTCCTCCATACACATTTTTGTTTCCTTTACTATAACAAAGAAGATAATAGTTTACCACTAAACTGTACTCAATAAAAAAAGAATTAGCCACAGGACTAATCCTTTTTTTCGTTTTTAAGCGCGTCAATTTCTTCTTCTAAAACAGAGACGTATTCTTCGTAAATCTCAATAAAAGCTTCTCGTCGGTATTGTTCTTCTTCTTTTCGCATTTCGTCAATTTTAAAACGGTATTCTTCTTTTGAAGGTGTAAAGCTCATCTTCTCTCCTCCTTCATTCTTTTCAAACAATAAGTGCCCTACCTCTCACTCATCGTTACGGTTCCTAGACCGAGCCACTTGAATGAAAAAAATGTATGCCGTAAAGTCGCAAAATCAAAAAGCACCTCTCCTTTTCCGTGGACATTTATTCTATACCCGCTCTATCTGTTTTAAAAACAATCATTTATAAGAATCTGTATTACTACACAACAAAAAAAGAGCCAAGAGGCTCATTAGGCATAATAGCTATTAATCATGTCTAAAATCGTTATATCCTCTTCTTGTTCATTACGCTGCGAGTCTTTTTCAGTTGCCATAGTATCTCCTCCTGAAATTGATTGTGCTTACTACATACTATATGCCATTGTATTATAACAGTCAATACTTTTTTTGTTTGTTTTATAACAATTGTTTTTGAATAAACCGTATTTTTTATCACAAACTAAAAAAAACGAGACAGAGGAGCTTTTACATGACACGTTTATTTAAAGTGTGCGTCACGTTCATACTTGTTGTATTAGTAGCAACTGGTTGTGTACAAGGTCATACACCACAAAAACAAAGTGAGGACATAAAGAAGTTATCAAATCGTCAAGATGTTAATCACGTCAAGCTGGAACAAACAACAGAGAGTGAAGTCTATGCAACTGAAATTGAAACCTATTTAGGCTCTGTTTACTCATTACTTCCGGGCCTTGGAACAGAAGTAGATAATGGGATTCATGGCGGAGTAAATCAACTTGATACTCTTTTAACAAAAGCGGAAGAGTTTGAAGCCATTCCATCGGTAGAACCATTTCACAAGTTAAAGGATTTACATCATTCTTACCTTGTTGCGTTAGAAGAATTGGATGCTGCAAAAGATGAAAATGATGCTCGGCTTCATTATAGTTATGCGACATTAACAATTCGCTTATATGCAATGGAATATCAATCACTGGCAGCCGAGAATGGCATTAAAGCGACAAAAGATTTTGATATGTCGAGAATTGACTAAGAAAAGAACTATTTGACTAGTTTTGAATAAAGCTTTTTCTTAGCAGAAATTCACGCTATAATACATCTTGTACTAATTCCATAGGTGGAGTGAAACTATGATTCATATTGATATAGAAGTAAAACGAAGTGAAATGCACATGATCGCAAAGAAATTCGGTTTAGGCGCTACTAAAACCGTTAAGTGTTCTCAAGAGCTTGATTCACTATTGAATTGTCTTCAACAACATCGAGGGAAATTTCATCGCTAACCTTGCTTTATGCGAGTAATTTTGGTATGGTAAAGCCATATTAATTGAACAGATTTATAGTAGAGGCGCATGATCAAAGAGTACGTTCACTGAAGGATTAGGCCTGTCGATGTGGATGGAAAGGTGTGATTGCCGAAATAAGGAATGACCTACTTTCATTCTTTATTGGGGCTGTTTCTGAACAAGAGCAGTACTGTCATACATTTGTATGGGGGGCTACATGAAGGTAGGTACGACCTATGCAGCAATGGACTTGTCATTGTTGTTTTTTTATTCCTCTCTACTGTTCATAAGGAGGATTTTTATGCATTTCGGACAATTATTAACCGCAATGATCACACCATTTTCACAAGATGGTTCCATTGACAAAGAAGGCACTTATTCACTTATTCAGCATTTAGCAAATACAGGAACGGATACCCTTGTTGTTAACGGTACGACAGCTGAGTCACCTGTTCTAACCGCTTCTGAACGAAAAGATATGTTAAAGCTGGCGATTCAGGCAACAAATAAACAAATGAAGGTTATTGCTGGTGTCGGTTCTAATAATACGGCTCACACAATTGAATTGGCAAAAGAAGCAGAGGCTCTCGGAGCTGATGGCATAATGGTTGTTACACCATACTACAATAAACCTTCACAGGAAGGAATTTATCAGCACATGCTTCAAGTGGCCACTGCCGTCTCTCTTCCCGTTATGCTCTACAATGTACCTGGAAGAACTGGAGCCGATATGTCAGTGGATACAGCGATACGGTTATCGTTGATTCCTAATATTGTTGCACTTAAAGAAGCGAGCGGAGACATTGATAAAGTAACCGAGATTGTTTCGCAAACGACGGACCATTTCCAAGTGTATAGTGGTGACGATTCCTTGACGCTACCGATGATGGCAGTTGGTGCTACTGGTGTAGTCTCTGTTGCCTCTCATATAGTTGGACGTGAAATGAAAGAAATGATTTATGCACTTCATCATGGTGAATTCCAGCGTGCAAAAGCCATTCACCAAAGCATTTATCCTGTTATGAAGGGGTTATTTATGGCTCCTAACCCTACAGCAGTAAAAGCAGCACTAACTGCATTTAATTTACCTGCTGGCTCGGTTCGCCTTCCACTCATTCCGTTAACGGACGAAGAACATCATGCACTTCATGTACTTTTGCACCCTTTTCTTCCGCAAACAACGTTATATGCAAATTAATAATCCAAAAAGCGTATGTTCTATTGAACATACGCTTTTGAATTGCTTCGTTAAAAAGAATAATCTTGCCGTAAATCATCTAACAAGTGGAGACTCTTTTTCGCCCATTCTGAATCATCTTGCGCTATGGATTCATAGGCAGTACGCCATGCCTCACGCAAAGAGACGTTGTAGTCAGGTGCCTCTTCTTCTTCAAAAGGTTTGACCGTTGTATAAGGTACCCACGCTTTTTCTAAATAAGCAAGCGCTTTTCGCTGATGAAAATAAGCAACGTCTACTTGTTTTGGATTATGTAAATCCCCTTGTTTCGGATGGGTTACTACAGCTAACACTTTAAAAAGCGCACGATTTTGATCTTCTTGCACTTCAATAAGTTCTCCAATATAAATACCTGTTTTGTACTTTGCTTTTACTAAACCCATCTTTACACCAACCCTTTTTATAGAAGAAACGTAAACATCATAACAATAAATAGCAGTGCACATACGAATGCCAATGGAATACTCCAGTATAGAGGTTTTTTATTGCCCTTTAACGCCGAAGCTAACGCAATTCCGCCAAAAATACCGGCTACGATAAAACAAACAATAAAAAACGCAAGAAAACCTATGTCTTGACTACTCATAACTAGTTATAAACCTGGCACAAGTCGAGTAAATAAGTCCCATAAAAACTCTGAGGCCGGCACTAAATACTGTTCATTCATCGTTCTTAAGCTATCATTATCCATAAACAATTCGAGTACAATGAGCGTAAAAGTTCCTGTCATCGTTAAAATGGCCGAAGCAAGTACGAGCACTAATAAACCAATATAGGCAAATACAATTCGTAAGAGCCACTTAAGCCAAGTCGGCCTTTGTTGTCTGCCTTTGTTTTCCGCTTCCATTAACCATACTCCTTTTTTCGTTGGTATACCTCTACTGTACCAAAAGATTCGATAAAAAGAGAACAAAAATACGAAAAAAGAACGACTTTTTTATAGAAAACGAACCTCACGCTTGATAAAGCGGAGGTTCGTTTTTTCCCCAATAGATAGAGCCTAGTTCATAATGTTCATTAAAGTTATCTTCATACGAGTGATAGTGGAATTGAAATACATGACCTGTCTTTGGCGGTCGATCAATGCGAACGTGAAACCGCAGTAAATCATCGCCTGTTTTTGCATGAACGATGTGCATAATCTTTTCACCCCGTCCAGTAGAAGATGCTTCTGTCATGCTAATTTCTTGCCACATATTACGGTCACTCGTTTCCAACACTGTTGCCACTGCTTGTTTCAGTTCTGGCAAAATTTCATCTTTATAAGCAGCTTCAATTTTTTGTCCGATTCGTTGACCAAACTTCTTCATACCTTGGCGATACGCTTCATCCATGATCATAATCTCAGTCAGCCAGTGTGATTCTAGCTCGACGTGCTCATATTGCGCCGGCGAACCGACAACAAACGGGAGCAACGTGTATTCTTTATCATTTGTTTGATACACATTTGATTTCGAGTCATTCCACTGCCATGCTTTCACAGTAGATAGTTCTCCAGAGTCCGCTTTTTCTACCCAAGGATCCATAATTGAAAGATTAATAGAAAAGAAGCCAACGAGCACCATCATCATATGTTTTAAATACGTTGTGACCATTTTCATCATCCCATTGGCTTTTTTCTTATTATGACACGGAGCGAAGCTGTCGGTCTAGAACATTTTCACCAATTAAGGCAATTGGCTACTTCCCATTAAGAAACGATCACATTCACGGGCTGCTTCTCTTCCTTCGTGAATAGCCCAAACCACTAAACTTTGACCGCGACGATTATCTCCAGCAGCAAATACGTGGGCTTGATTCGTTTGATAACGCCCATATTCAGCGTCAATGGTTTGACGATTTGTTTGCTTAATATTCATTTGTTCAAGTAGTTTCCGCTCCGGTCCAGTGAACCCAACTGCAAGTAAAACAAGATCTGCTTCCCATAATTTCGTTGAATCTGAAACTGGATGACGAACCTTTTTTCCATCTTCTAAAGTAGTATTCACTTCAATTGTTTCAAGACCGACCAACTCGCCTTCTTCATTACCAACGAATTTCGCGGTTTGCAGTTTATAGCTGCGCGGATCACGACCGTAAACCGCTTTAGCCTCTTTATGGGCATCTTCTTCACTATAGACATTTGGAAATAGCGGCCATGGATTTTGAATGTGACGAATCGTTTGCTTTTGTTCATTAATATCAAACTGAGTAACCGAACGTGCTCCATGACGAATAGATGTCGTTATGCAATCCGCTCCCGTATCACCACCACCGATTACAATGACATCCTTACCTTTTGCAGAGATATAATCATCGTCTTGATGATTTGAATTTAACAAACTTTTCGTATTCGCTGTTAAAAAGTCCATAGCATAATGAATGCCTGTTAACTCTCGGCCCTCTTGATCAACATCTCTTGGCATCGTTGCGCCTGTTGCCAAGATAATAGCGTCGAATTCATGATCCAATTCCTCCGCTGTTACATCAACACCGACCTCCACATTGGTTTGAAATACAATTCCTTCTTCTTTCAAAAGTGTAATACGGCGATCAACAATTTTATAAGCGAGCTTCACATCCGGGATACCGTAGGTTAATAAACCACCTGGACGATCCTCTCGTTCAAATACAGTTACGAGATGCCCTGCTTTATTAAGCTGAGCCGCACTCGCTAATCCAGCAGGTCCTGAACCAATAACGGCAACTTTTTTACCTGTTCGCTCCTTAGGAGGATTGGGTTTAATCCAACCTTCTTTAAAGCCTTTTTCTACTATGCTGTACTCAATCGATTTAATTGTAACTGGCTCATCACTGATGGCTACTGTGCAAGAACCCTCACATGGTGCAGGGCAAACTCTGCCTGTGAATTCTGGGAAGTTGTTTGTCTTATGAAGACGGTCGAGGGCTTCCTTCCACTTCCCACGGTACACGAGCTCATTCCACTCTGGAATGAGGTTGTAAACTGGACAGCCAATTTCGTTTGACCCCGGCATGGTTGTACCTGCTTGACAGAACGGGATGCCGCAATCCATACAGCGAGCCCCTTGACGCTTTAACTGTTGCTCTGGCATAACAATTTGAAATTCCTTCCAGTTCTTTACACGAGCCATTGGATCCTTTTTTCTAGGCGCCTCTCGCTTGTAATCCATAAACCCCGTTGGCTTTCCCATCGTTTGCTCACTCCTTACTTAACTCGATTGAAGGAAGAGTGTGATTACCCACTCTCCCTTTTCTCTATTAAACATTTGATAGTTTCGTTATTTTTTCATCGAAGGCAGCGAGTGCCGCTTCATCATCATTTAATCCTTCTTGCTTGCGACGCTCAATGGCAGAAAGCATTTGCTTGTAATCTTTAGGAATAATTTTCACGAAATGCTGTTTCTGCTCTTCCCAATTTGCAAGAATCATCTCTCCATGGGTGCTGTTTGTAAAACAAACGTGCTCTTCAATAAGCGATTTCACCAACGTTTCATCATTTGCTGCTAACGATTCCAGCAAAATCATTTCATGGTTGCTTTTTTCCGCAATCGATGTATCCAGGTCATACACATAAGCTGTTCCACCGGACATACCAGCTGCGAAGTTTTTGCCGACATTACCTAAGTTAATACAAATCCCACCAGTCATATACTCAAGGCCATGGTCACCCATTCCTTCAATCACGACTTGTGCACCGGAATTACGTACGCCAAAGCGTTCTCCTGCTTGGCCTGCGATAAATGCTTTCCCACTCGTCGCCCCGTAAAACGAGGTATTTCCTATAATAACGTTATCTTTCGCTACAAACGTCGCTTCCTTAGGTGGATACACATTGATTTGACCACCTGATAAGCCTTTGCCTGTGTAATCATTGGCATCCCCTTCGAGAGTTAACGTCACACCTTTTGGAATAAACGCGCCAAAGCTTTGACCTGCTGAGCCTGTAAAACGGAATTGAATGGTATGCTCATTTAATCCAGCTGATCCGAAAGCTTTGCTTACCTCACTGCCAACAATGGTCCCAACAACGCGGTCAGTGTTACGAATTGTCGTTTGATACGATACCGTTTCACCTTTTTCAATAGCCAGTTGTGCTTGTTCAAGTAATTCGCGGACGTCAAGAGACTGATCCAATTTATGATTTTGTTCAACTTGTTTTATTTGCTGTTGCTCATTTGTATTTGCTGGACGATATAGCACACTCGATAAATCAATGGAATTTGCTTTCTCATTTGTTGTTACCCGTTGAGTCAATAAGTCAGAGCGGCCAACTAGTTCGTCAATGGTTTTAATCCCTAATGACGCCATAATTTCACGCATCTCTTCAGCGATATACGTCATGAATGTAACAATTTGGTCAGCTTCACCAGTATACTTTTTTCGTAATTCAGGGTTTTGTGTAGCAATTCCAACTGGACAAGTATCTAGATGGCAAACACGCATAACGACACAGCCAAGTACAACAAGTGGTGCAGTCGAAAAAGCAAATTCCTCTGCACCTAATAGCGCAGCAATAACAACGTCTTTTCCTGTCATTAATTTCCCGTCTGTTTCAAGAGTTACTCGGTTACGTAGATTATTTAACAATAAAGTCTGATGGGTTTCTGCAAGACCGATTTCCCACGGCAAGCCAGTATGTTTAATACTCGTGCGTGCTGCTGCACCTGTTCCACCATCATAACCACTAATAATAATCCCGTCTGCACTTCCCTTTGCAACACCCGCGGCAATAGTGCCTACCCCAGTGCCTGCAACAAGTTTTACGCTTACTTTGGCAGAAGGATTCGCATTCTTTAAATCATGAATTAATTCTGCTAAATCTTCTATTGAATAGATATCATGATGCGGCGGCGGTGATATTAACCCTACGCCAGTCGTTGAACCCCTTACTTCTGCAACCCACGGATACACTTTTTGACCAGGTAATTGCCCACCTTCACCAGGTTTCGCACCTTGTGCAACTTTAATTTGTATTTCATCTGCGTTTACCAAATAATGACTCGTTACACCAAAACGACCTGAAGCAACTTGTTTGATAGCACTTCTACGTAAATCACCGTTTTTATCTGGTGTGAAACGAGATGGGTCTTCTCCACCTTCACCAGTATTGCTCTTAGCCCCTAATCGATTCATTGCGATAGCAAGGGTCTCATGCGCTTCTTTAGAAATCGAACCAAACGACATCGCTCCAGTGCGGAAACGCTTAACGATAGACGAAGCTGGCTCAACTTCTTCAATGGAAATAGGTGTCGTTTTTTTAAACGCTAAAAGACCACGTAAAGATGTCTGCTTCTCGTCTTGTGTATTGATTGCACTTGTATAATGTTTAAATAAAGTGTAATCAGCCGTTCGACAAGCTTGTTGCAGCATGTGAATTGTATGAGGATTGTATTGATGCGCTTCCCCATCTCTTCGCCACTGTAAATCATCACCAGAGTCAAGCTGGTCATCATCGCCAGCACGAGTCGTAAATCCACGGCTATGACGAACGAGTACTTCTTTTGCAATGTCTTTTAACTGAATACCACCAATACGAGACGGTGTCCAAGTAAAATGCTGATCGATTACATCTGGGTGAATGCCGATTGCTTCAAAAATTTGTGCTCCTCTATAACTATGAATCGTTGAAATCCCCATTTTTGATAGTACTTTCATTAGTCCTTTTGTTATACCGTTCACATAACGGCTACACGCTTCAACATAATGGTATTCTGTCAACAATTCTTCTTGAATCCATTCGTCAATTGTATCAAATACAAGATAAGGATTAATGCCCTCCGCTCCGTAACCGATTAACAAAGCATGATGATGAACCTCTCTCGGTTCTCCTGATTCAATAAGTAAACTGACGTCTGTTCGTTTCCCTGTACGAATAAGATGATGGTGCAGACTCGACACCGCTAATAATGCAGGAATCGGTGCTTCATCAGCTGATACATCTCGATCACTTAAAATAAGGAGGGTTTTCCCTGCCTCAATCGCTTGATCTGCTAGCGTACATAGTGTTTTTAAACCTTCTGCTAGCCCTGCTTCATTAGCCGGAAAAAGCATAGGGATCGTTTCAGCTTCAAATCCAGCTAGTTGATTGGAGCGCAATTTTGCTAATTCTTCATTATTTAAAATAGGTGTAGGTAAGTGGATATGCTGACAGCTTTCTTTTTTAGGATCTAATAAGTTTCCTTCTTTTCCAATTGTCGTTCCTTGCGCTGTTACCACTTTTTCCCGAATGGCATCTATAGGTGGATTCGTCACTTGCGCAAATAGTTGCTTAAAATAATTGTACAAAAGTTGAGGCTTCTTTGAGAGCACCGCCAGTGGCGAATCATAGCCCATCGAACCAACTGGATCATTTTCTTCTTTCACAAGGGGCATCATCATTTTATTTAACTCTTCGTACGTATAGCCAAAAATAAATTGACGTAAGCGGATGTGCTCAAATTCTGTTTCTGGAACGTCTGCTGTTTCTAAAACATCATCAATATGGCGTAACCCATCACGCACCCATTCTTCATAAGGATGTTCAGTGGCAATCGATTGTTTAATTTCTTCGTCAGGAATAAGACGCCCCTCTTCAAGGTCGATAAGCAGTAATTGACCTGGATGAAGACGTTCTTTTTTCACAATGGTGTGAGACGGTAATTCAAGAACCCCTACTTCGGAACTCATCACAATCATGTCGTCAGTTGTTAGATAATACCGTGACGGTCTTAATCCATTTCGGTCAAGGGTTGCACCAATTTTTGTTCCATCTGTAAACACGATTGCTGTTGGTCCGTCCCATGGTTCCATCAGCGTACTATGATATTGGTAAAAAGCTCGCCGCGCTGTATCCATTTGCGCGTTATTCTGCCACGGCTCAGGCACCATCATCATTGCTGCATGTGCAAGGGATCTACCTGACAGCGATAAAAATTCTAACGTGTTGTCAAACATGGAAGAGTCACTACCATCCTGATCAATAATAGGATGTATTTTTTGTAAATCGTTTCCAAACACAGGCGTTTCAAATTTCGCTTCACGTGCATGCATCCAGTTAACATTTCCTTTTATCGTGTTAATTTCGCCATTATGGATCATGTAGCGATTCGGGTGAGCACGCTCCCAGCTAGGAAATGTGTTTGTACTAAATCTTGAATGAACGAGTGCCAGTGCGGAAGTAAACATAGGGTCATTCAAATCTAAGTAAAATAGACTTAATTGCGCTGTTGTCAACATTCCTTTATACACAATAGTCCGACTAGAGAAACTAGCAAAATAAAATGAATGCTCTGACGACATATGGACCTCATGTTCAGCTCTTTTTCGAATGACATATAGCTTTCGTTCTAAGTCCACACCTGTCAGACTTGTTTTCGGCGATACAAACAGTTGTTCAATAACTGGCATAGATTGCAAAGCCGCATTTCCGAGGGAAGACGAATCAGTAGGAACATCGCGCCACTGAATAAGATCAACTTCTTCTTCTGCTACGATCGCTTCAATTTGTTTTTTCACTTCCGCTCTCGTTTGTTTATGCCGAGGAAGGAAGACCATGCCAACAGCATATTCGCCTTTTTCCCTTTGAATAAATCCTTTTTCACGAAAAAACTCATGTGGGATTTGTGTTAAAATTCCAGCGCCATCTCCAGTGTTTTCTTCGTCTCCTTGACCACCACGGTGTTCGAGGTTTTCAAGTAAAAGAAGCGCATCCTTTACTGTTTTATGTGTCGCTTTTCCCTTTACATTAGCTAAAAAACCAATGCCGCAGTTATCATGTTCAAAATTCGGATCGTATAACCCTTGTTTTTTTGGTAAGTATGGGACTCGCATGGTTTCACCCTCTCTCTTATAAACTCTCTCCAGTAAACATTTTTTTGTTTAGCACATCGTAACGCACATATTCACAAGTGAAAATTGTATAAAAACCAAAACAATCGCATAAAAATTCATGATTGCTTACTAAAAGAATTGTCCGTCATGGAAACACAAGTGTGCAAAGACGAACATTTTGAAATAACCTAAAAAAATTATTCTGTGTTTGAAGTTTAGCGATTTTTTTGTTATTCGTCAAGATTGAAGTGCATTTTTGTTAAGATAATTCCCGATTTACCTGCAAATAAATTGCTTAACATTGCATTTTCGTTCATAATAGAAAGATAAAAAATGAAACGTTTTTCATTCCATTTCGTATTTAAAGAAAACGAAACTATTAACCTGCTGGAGGTTCCACTATGAGTGATAAATCATTACAAAATCATAACCAAGACGAAGCATTACAGTCTTCTGAAGGTATAGACAACCAATCATCAAATCTTCCATCAATGGAAAGTGAAACGGATTTAAATGACCTGTTAAAAAAGCTCGACACCTTAGGAGAAGCAGAGCAACGTGAAGCTGGTGAATCGTTAGAAGCATTAAAACGTCCTGTTCGAGAAATGATGGGTGATGAATCAAATACATTGCCAAAACAACTACATGAACTGCGAGAAGTTGTCGGGCAGCTTGAGCCTGACCACCTAAAAGATTCACAAATGAAGAAACTGTTTAATCGCCTTATTCGCCGTAACCCAATTGAACAATACGTTCGACGCTATCAAACTGTTGAAGCACAAGTTGATCACATTGTAGAAGGTTTGTTGACAGGAAAAGATAAGCTCCAAGAAGATAACGTTATGTTGAAAGAACTAAAAGTTGTCGCAAGAGAGCGGATCGGTAATTTAAACGAACAAATCACTATGGGTAAAGAACTGCATGCAATGCTTGAAAAAGAGATGACGTCAGAAAAATGGGCTGACAATGCCAACGAATTGAAAAAAGGTCAGCTAAAAGTGACTACGCGAATGAAAAACATGCAGCAAGCCGTTATGGTGTTGCAGCAATCTCTTGCATCTGTCGATCTTATAATGGAAAATAACGAAAAGCTTGAGGAAGCCATTTTTAATGCGATTACGATGACGAAGAATATTATTACAGTGACAGCTTCTATTCAGCTCGCGTTAACGAATCAGAAAAAGGTTATTTCTGCTGTACAAAATGTTAATCAAGCAACCGAGTCTATGTTGCTATCAAATGCTGAACTGTTAAAACAAAATACAGAAGAAACGCTCAAAACGTTAGAAGAGCCTGCGATTGCCCTTGATGCATTCCGTAAAGCATACGATAATGTCTACAAAGCCATCGAACTTACGGAAGAATCAAATGAGCGTATTGTTTCAAGCGGCAAGCAATTTATAGAAGAAATGGATAAATTAAACTCAGAAATGCAAACGAAATTGTTAAATCGCTAAAACTGCAGGAGGTAGAGATGTGTGAAATTCTTTTCTACGACAGGACTACTTGATTTCTTCACACCTGCTTATAAGCGGCCTGTTGATGATCATATTATACAAGACGAGACAACGACTCGCTTAATAAACGATACGGAACGATTATTAAAACGAATGACTGAAAACGCAACGGGTAAAAATGAACGAAAAAATATTCGGCGTCGTCAGAAAGACTGGGATATTCGTGTCAAAATTAATTACAACTATATTCGTCTTATTGTAGCCGACACAAAAAACTCCCGTTCCCCCATTCATAAACGATTACGAATTGTTTGTTACCGAAAGTATATTAAATCGTCAAATGGAATGGGTAAAATTAAAGAAGCTACGATTCATTATTTAAAAGATGGGCGGACGCATGTACGCTCTCTCTTGAACGTCTCACACTTTAAAGGCATATTATACGGTATTCATCAATTAGACCTAGCGTATGTTGGAACAAAATCAACAGAAGTTTCACTAGAACGATTGAGTGGTCATGAGCAACAGTTGAAAAGTGAACACGCAAATGACATTCGTGTGCTCGTGCAGGAAGCTAAGCGCTATGTACAGGCAATGGACACCCTTTCGATTGATCCTATGCTCGATAATCGCTTGCAACGTATTTTAACCCATGTCGGCAAACTTGAAGATGATTTTCAGTTATTTGATTTTGAAGACAAACACACTGTTCGTCGATTGTTACGAGAAGACATCCCTAATTTAATGGGGGCATTCTTTGCACTATCTAAACAAAATCAACTTGAACAACGTGACAACGTCTTTGTATCCCTTTCTAAAATGGAATTATCACTTATCCGTCTACTAGAAGAACTTGAGAAAACGAAAATTGAGCGGATGAACCATGTGATGCGCTTACAAGAATTACGCTATGGTGCTACTGAGAAGCTGAATGACGAATAACGATTTAAGCGCTACACTTGCAGGAGTGTGGCGCTGTTCGTTATAATAGCAATAAGATTTTAATGATAAAGGTGAGGATGAAATGGATCGATATGAAGCGCAACAACAAATTGGCAGCCTTCTCGTCATCGATCTCGGTGAAAAGGGAACTTACTTAGGTGAGCTACTATCGGTACTAACCGAGCCAAAAAGACCGTGGCGCGGACGCATTCAAATTAAATCTGTCGTAACGCTGCCTGAATTTATTTTTCAAAAAGAAACGATCGCCATTCATGAAATTCCTTATTCGGAAGATGATGTTGATACATTTGCTAGTCAATATTTAAAAGCAAGGTCGCCGCATATTCATGTGGAGTCCTATATTGATTCGATCTTAACGGACTTAAAAAAACGTCACATCCGGTTGAAAAATAGCGGTGCGCCTTCATCTGTAGAGCTTGAAGCACTGGAAGTCTATATTAAAACAATGACGAGTCAAAAGCGTAAAAAGAACCGACTTGTAACAAGTGATCAACAAGATCAAGAGCAAGCCCCATCGTTCGTTGAATATACCTTCCATGTAAAAGGTGACCATTATTTTCTGCAGGATCATAAAGGCGAACAACTTCCGTTGACTGTTTCTCATTTTCATTATACTTGGAACCAACAAGGTCAGCTTGTCACTGGTCGTTACGAAGGTGACGGTATTTTTATTCGAGAGAACGGTAGCCGCTTCATTCCAAATGAAGGTGACTTCATTCTAATTGATAAAGAACAGTTTAATCCGTACTCTATTTTCCGAACAGAATTAGAGCCAGCTGCCTTACAAGGCTTTGAGCACAACTTGGCTATGCATCATGTATCTCATAAAGACTTGATTCATTGCTATAACGCTCTTATTGATCAACTTTTTCATTCTGAATCAACGACAACGTTTCGAGGGGTTAATTTTTTAACCTATCAAACCGATGATCAGTTTGTTTTAGTTCAGCATCATTTTAAAAGGGAGCTTCGTTCACAGCAGCACCAAACAAAAGACACTGTCTACGATCGGTTTGAATTTACGACGGATAAAGGAAAACGAACGATCGCCCTTTATACAAATGCTTACCAATAAAAAGTGTAGCCCTCAGGGGACTACACTTTTTTTGTTGAATCATGGCTATTTTGATAAGAATACCATTTATATAGTTCGTCACTCGTATTTTGACTAATATCTTTTACTGCAAAAGACTTTCCTGCCATACTTGATTGCACGTTTAATTCAAACGTTGCTAATTCTTTACGCTTTTGTAGCCAAGAAACTTGTTTCGCAATGGACTGAATTTTCCTTTTCCGTGAAATGATTAAGGCTTGCCCGATTGTTCGATAGCGTAGCCAGACAAATTCTCCTTGCGCACCGGCACCCGCATCTTTGTATTGAAACCAAGCTAGAATGCTTGCTACAGCGATAACAATAAGTCCAAGAGAACCGATCCAACCCCAGAGGTACACTGCGCCAGCTGTTAACAACACGGGGAGCACCAGCATGCGGATAAAGAAGCGTTTCGCCGCGCGTGAAGGAGCTGCAGTTAAAGGCGTTTCAATGGCATAGTCAGGGACGATCGTTTCCAAAAAATCGTGTAAATCCCTTTTATGAATGAGGGGCACGAGTAAGGTCGATCCTTGTTCATTGTTATTACCTCCTCCTGCCGACTCCACATACACAGAAACAAAACCAAATGGCTGTCGGATAACACTTCGAATGACTCGAATCGCTGTAATCCGACTGTACGCTAATGTTAATTGCCGTTTTTCTAACAATCCTCTTTGAATAACCATCTCTTTATCGTAAGTTTCAATATGAAAGTTTCCATAGGTAACAATAGTAATAATGCTTGAAATAAACCACGAAAGAATAAGAACAATGATGGCCATTCCAATTAACAACAACATACTTAAACTAACGACTGTTTCAACTGTATCTTCATAAATGGAATCCGGAATAAATTGAGCCGTTTGCGAAAGCAACGCAACAACAGCAGATAAAACCAGACCAACACTACTTGAGGTGAGCGCAGTGTAAACTAATCGCCTTTTACCTAATTGCCAAACGGTACGGGGGTTCTGTTCGATTTCATCAGACGGCTCTCCCTCACCATCAATTTGTTCTTCTTCTTCGTTGTGACCTGCTGAACGCGGCTCTTTTAATAGAAGCGAGCGAATAGAATCTGCCTCTTTCTTTGTAACAGCAACAAGCTCTACTTCTGCTTCCATTCCACCGCCAGCTGTATCAATATTGACTTTGACAAGTCCAAAAATTCGCTGTAAAACGCCAGCCGAAATATTGATGGCTTGCACACGCTTTTTTTGAATGTATCGTTTTTTCTTGACAAAGATACCTTGTTCCACGTACAGCTCGCCTTCTTCAAGAGAGTAGCGAAACTTATACCAGCTCAGCCAGCTAAAGCCAATCGATACGAGTATTAACCCAGCTAACGCCAGGAAAAAAATCCACAATATCCCTTGAAAAAAAGCCACAATGGCAAACGGAACTGCAATTTGAGTAAGTCCTTTAGCAGCATTGATAAAAATTGCTGCTACATGTTGTCGCTTTAACTCATTCATCTTCATGCACCGATGCAAGGGACGCAATCTGATCTCGTAATGCATCTGCATCTTCCGTATTAAGTGTTGGAATTTGATGAGTTGTTGCGGCTGTTGTAATCGAGACCGCTGCCATTTTGTATCGTCTTAAAATCGGACCTTGCTCTGTATCAACATGCTGTACTCGAACCATTGGCACAAGCGTTCTTCTTACGATTAAAACACCTTGTTGAATATCAATTTCATCGTCAAACACTTCGTATCGAAAACGGTACCATTGAATTGTTGGCCAAATCAAGACACGCGTTACACCATATAGAACAACCAAACCGGCTAACACCCACGTTATCCATGTAAAGAAACGTTCAAATATGTATGCTTGCACAAAAAAGTAGATAACTGGAACAAGGGCAAAAAATAATGTATCAAATAGATTCTGGATGCGCCATACTTGAATCGCTTTTTTTGGTAATCGTAACTCAGGCTGCTTTCGCATGTCATTCCCCCTCTTTTAATAAAGGAATAACATGTCATGATGACATGCTATTCCTCCTCATCGGTAACTTCAGTAATTGTTACACCTTGCTCTTCTAACCACGTTAACAACTGTTTATTTTCTTCCTGATCGTACAATAAGCCAATTGAGGGTACAATCTCGACCTCTTCTAAATGACCTTTGGCTGCATCATCAATAATTTCGACAATGTCCTCTTTACCTTCTCGCTCTAGCTTTTCCCTTAGAGCCGTTATTATCGGTGTCATGGTTTAACTCCTTTTATTTGTTTCGTGCTTCTGTCATTTGTTTCCAAACAGAGCCTTTTGCTTCTTCGCCACCTTGAATACGTTCTAACGCCATTTTGACTTGTAGCGCTACTTCAAATTCAGGGTCATCTTCAGCTGCCTGCAAAGCCGGAATCGCTTCGTCTGTCCCAACTTCATAAAGAAACATAGCAGCACGCCAACGAACAATTTTACTTGAATCTTGTAAAGAAGCTATCATAGCTGGAATCCCTTTTTCTGAACCAATATCAGACATACAATCCCCAGCTGTACGTCGTACCGTTACAGAAGGATCGTTTAACGCTTGTTCAAGAAGAGGTAGTACACTTTCTGTTTCGATCATCCCTAAATACATTGTTGCTAATCGACGAATTGACGCCTTTTCATCTTGTAAAGCAAGCTCTAATACAGGAAGATCCTTTTCTTTGGGATCCATTTGTTCTAGAGATGCGTATCGGTTACGCCAATCTGGATCTTCAAGCATGTCTTTTGTTACTTCTTTAAAACGTGCAGCAAACGCTTCTGCGGCTTCTTTTTCTCCTTGGGCAAGCTTCACTAAGCTATCTAATCGAGTTTCTGAATAAGCCGCTTCTAACTCCGCTGTTACTTCATCAGCCACCTGCTCTAGCTCACCATAACGAGGCGCTTGGTCGTCCCATTTCCGCTCAAGCACGACGTTATCCCCTTCTTGTTCAGCATTTCCAATCGCTTGCACAAAGCGTTCAGGTAACGCTCTTCTTACTTCTCTTTCATCGTCCGTTACTTTTACTTGCATAGGAATTCCTTTAAACATCTGTACTTGAACACGGACTTCACCAAAGCCTTCTTGAACAGCCGCTTCTTGATTGTGATCTGAGGCTTCGCCAAATAACGCTCGAATTTCTGGTAAGACCACTTTCCAATCTGCTTTTGGAAGCCGATCAACGGCTAAAAAATCACCAACATGAAAAACGGCTTTTATGCCTTCTACAGCTAGTATAGCTTGAATAAATGACGGTGCTTGATCTTTATTTTTCTCGCTATACGTGGTGCTAGCTCCGTCATGCGCTTCACTTAAATTTAATTTCATCGTATTTGGACTAGGTGTCGGTTCAATGGAACGAATATGCATACGTACGTTTCCTCCTTGAGGCTTTATTCTCAGCTAAATTTTAACATGACTACTGTGCCTTTACCAGTCGAACGCCTCTCTCTATCATTCTAGTTCCCTAACTACTGGTCCATCTGTTACAATACAAGAAAGGAGGCTTCATAACGATGAGATTTGCTTTTTTATCAGATATCCATGGTAATGCAACAGCTTTGGAAGCGGTTTTAAATGACTTGCAAGGACAACAGATTGATCAGATTTACATACTTGGTGACCTTTGTTTTAGAGGTCCTGAACCAAAGCGTGTGCTTGAGCTTGTTCAAGGCTCTGGAGCAAAAGTTCTAAAAGGCAACGCAGATGAATGGTTAATTCGAGGATTTAAAGACGGAGAAATCCCGAAGGAACGTCTTGAACTGTTTCAAAAAGAGAGAGACTGGACGTTAAGCCGTTTAGATCAAGAAGATCTTGACTACTTAAAAAACCTTCCAACAGAGTTTCTTATTGACGATGGGCAAGATTTAATCGTTCACGCCTTTCACGCAACACCAGCTAGTTTATTTGATGCAGTCCCAGTTGATGACTCTGCTAAAATTGAAAATGACATTATGATTCGCGATGAAGCAGATATTTACATTTATGGACATACGCATCATCCTTATATTCGGAGTATCCACGGCAAAAATGTTGTTAACACTGGTTCAGTAGGGATGCCTTTCGATGGTCATCCACTCTCTTCCTATGTCATTATTGATATCGAAGACGGGAATCATTCCATTCAATTAAAACGTGTTCCGTACAACCGAGAGCATGTTGTAGAAATTTATAAGCAAAGCGGCTATCCGAACATTGAAGAAATGGGTGCCGTTGTCTACTACGCAGTTCAGCCAAAATAAAACAAGAATAGACTTAGCTTTCCTTTTATGGACAAGCTAAGTCTATTTTTTAAACAATGGTTGTTAAACTAGCCATAATGGAGGCCATCGAAGTATTTTCTCCGAACGTATTCGTAACGCGTAGTTCTTTATTTAACAATACAGTTGTTGGTACCCCTTCACAGCCAAACTGATCGTAAACAGTTGTTCCTTCATCTTTTAGCACGAGGAACTGGTGATTGTGCTGTTTGAGCCACTCTTGCAAATCGACTTCACCTTCACGCCCTGTTACATTGATAGTAACAAAACAAAGTTGATTCTCGTCCATCGTTTGATAGAGCGGTCTTTTAGCAGCTAGATCTTTATAAGAATCTGGGCACCAAGACGTCCAAAAGGTGAGCATGACTGGACGCCCGTTTGCCTCTTTTTTCAATTCCCAACGATCTCCAGTACGTAATTCGTTTAATTCGAAATTCATAAAAACACCTCTAAGAAAAAAACGTTCTCTGTAAAAAGAACGTTTAACAATGTTCGTTGTATGCTGTCGCCAAGTTACGAATAATGGCTTCAGGTTCTGCTCCTTCGATCTCTTCTCTAGGAATAAAATGAACCACTTCATTTCCTTTTAGCAATGCCATTGAAGGAGATGATGGCGCATACTCTGGAAACTTCGAGCGCATCTGCGCTGTCGCGTCCCGGTCTTGACCTGCAAATACGGTAACAAGTTGGTCAGGTGTTCGATCATGTTTTAATGAATAAATTGCTGATGGACGTGCAAGTCCTGCCGCACAACCACAAACTGAGTTGATAAACACAAGGGTTGTTCCTTCTGCATCAGCCATAAACGCATCCACTTCATCAACTGTTTTTAATTCTTCAAAGCCAGCGTCCGTTAATTCTTTCCGCATCGGTAAAACGACTTGGCGCATATATTCTTCATATGCTGTTGACATTAGTAGTAACCTCCTTTAAATGGTGCTGCAAATCGATAACAGATTTAAATTGATACGATAAGCGCCTATTTCTTCCATCTTTATAATAAATCATCGCTGGTACACTTTCAATTCGATTGCTCATCGCAAATTCAGGCGCTAGCTGTAGATTAAGTTTTAAAATAGGTTGCGTAAACTCTTGAAGGCTCTCAACAACGTGAAGCATTTGTTCTGCCACTTGACACGTACCACAAAATGGTGAGGAAACATAAACCCAACCTGTCCAGTTCTGTTGTAGGCGCTTGTTAAGCTCCACAATGGAAGTTTCAATCATGAGTTGTTAATTCACCTTTCTTAGATAAGTTCAATACAAGCATATCTTCTGCCACAATAACTGAAGAGAATGCAGCCTTAGCCTCCTGAAGATAAAACAGTTCATTTTGGGCATAACGTGATGAGATGTGGGTTAAAACAAGGTGTTTTACACCGGCCGAAGTCGCTAACTTTGCCACATCTTCAATAGTTGAATGTCCAAAGTCACCTGCATGGGCTTGATGATCGGAAGCAAATGTTGCTTCATGAACAAGTACATCGGCTTCTTTTGCCTGTACACTCACTTCCTCCACAGGGGCCGTATCTCCACAAATAACGACCGTTCTACCTTTTATCGGTTCCTCAACGTATCGGGAGCCGTCAAGCCACTCTCCATTTTCAAGCTGTACATGCTCACCCTTTTTAATTGCCGCATACAAAGGTCCAGGGGAGATGCCTTTTTCGCGTAATGCTTCTACATTCAGCTTGCCAGGCTTTGCTTTTTCTTCTATACGGAAGCCAAAACTTTGAACCGGGTGTTGTAAGGAAAACACCGAAATGGCACAGTCTTCGTGTTCAAATTGACAAGAACCAGCTAATTCAACAATCGTAAACGGGTATTTTAAAACCGTATTCGTTGCCGCTAAAGAGTGCTCAATATACGCTTTAATCCCTTTCGGGCCATATATCGTTAATGGAGTCTTCCCACCTTGAAAAGAACGACTACTTAACAATCCAGGCAATCCATACACGTGATCACCGTGAAGATGGCTTATAAAAATTGTCGAAATTGCCGGTATTGACAATGCTGAGTGAAGAAATTGGTGCTGTGTTGCTTCTCCACAATCGAATAACCAAACGCCTCTTTTTTGTTCTAAAAACCGTAAAGCAAGTGCACTAACGTTTCGTTTTTTTGCCGGAACACCTGCCCCTGTTCCTAAAAAATGAAATTCCATCGTTTACTGTTCCGCCAACTTATCCGCAAATGCTTTAGCATAGGGTGGCAAATCCGGCGGTCGTCTGCTTGAGATAATATGGCCATCACCGATAACAGCCGTATCGTGCCACGTAGCTCCTGCATTCACCATATCGTCTTTAATGCCTGGAGTGCTTGTCACATTTCTCCCTTGTAAAATATTAGCAGAGATTAATACCCAGCCAGCATGGCAAATTTGTCCGATTGGCTTTTGATCTTGATCCATTTCCTTGACAATGGATAGCAACGTTTCATAGCGACGTAACTTGTCTGGTGCCCATCCACCTGGAATCAAGATACCGTCATATTGGGAAGCTTGCACTTCATCAAATGCGTACGCCGCAGTTGCCGGCACTCCATATTTACCGATATATGTCTTTCCTTTTTCTTGTCCAACAAGATCGACAATGGCGCCTTCTTCTTGTAAGCGGAGAATCGGATACCAAAGTTCTAAGTCTTCAAATTCTTCATCTACCGCGGCTATAATCTTCTTTCCTTTTAACCTCATATTGTCACCTCTTCTTACCATTTAAATTAATAATGAAAATAGACTTTCATTTTTATTTACTTCTTCGTAACCGAACCCTAGCTCGTCCATTCGCTGAATAAGCCCCTCATAATCTTTATTCGATTTTAATTCTATACCGATTAACACCGGTCCGCTTGACTTATTATTTTTCTTTGTATATTCAAAACGAGTAATATCGTCTTCAGGTCCAAGTACATAAAGAATGAATTCTTTTAATGCTCCGGCTCGTTGAGGAAACTCAATAATAAAGTAATGCTGTAGTCCTTCATATACGAGGGAACGTTCACGTATTTCTTCCATACGGCCAATATCGTTATTTCCCCCACTGACTACGCAAACGACAGATTTCCCTTTTATTTTATCAGCATAAAGATCAAGAGCTGCAATTGGCATCGCTCCAGCAGGCTCGGCAACAATCGCATTTTCATTGTACAGTTTTAGAATCGTCGTACAGATTTTTCCTTCGGGGACTAAAATAATATCATCTAAATACTGTTTACAGATGTTGTACGTTTTCTCACCGACACGCTTTACCGCAGCTCCATCTACAAACTTATTAATTTCAGGAAGCTCTACTACACCACCTTGCTTAATCGCTTCCTTCATAGATGCGGCGCCAGCTGGCTCACAGCCAATCATTTTTGTGGCTGGACTAATGCTTTTAATATATGTAGAAATGCCACTAATCAATCCGCCACCGCCAATAGATGAAAAGATATAATCAGGGGTTTCTTCCATATCATTTAATATCTCCAAACCAACCGTTCCTTGCCCAGCAATAATATGGTCTTGATCAAATGGATGAATAAACGCCAAATTATGCTCGTCACGGTAACGCATGGCCTCTGCATAGGAATCATCAAATGTATCGCCCGTTAATCGAACATCAACATAATCTCTGCCGAAAAATTCTACTTGCGCGACTTTTTGCTTCGGCGTTGTTGACGGCATAAAAATGACACCTTTAATTTTTAATGCTTGGCAAGAATACGCAACACCTTGGGCATGATTTCCTGCACTTGCACATACAACACCAGCGTCTAATTCTTCTTTTGAAAGCGAAGAAATTTGGTAATACGCCCCTCGAATTTTAAAGGAACGGACGACTTGAAGGTCTTCGCGTTTTAAATACACCGTACAGCCGTATCGCTCTGAAAGCACTTGATCCTTTTGCAATGGCGTATGAGTAATAATGTCTTTAAGCATTTGATTTGCTCGAATAATATCTTGTAGGGTTGTCGCCATTCTACTACGTCCTTTCAGCTTAAACATTTACACATAAAATACATCTTATAATGAAATAATCTTACCATAGTGTCGTTCAAATAGAAATGGAATAGTGCGCTTGCACAAGGAGCCGTCATCTTTTATAATAAGAAGTGTGAACGTTTGCACGTCCTATACATAGTTAAAAACCGTCAATAAAAAGGAGGTTATGTCGTGTTCAAAAAAAGCATTGTTGCTCTTATTATGATTGCTATTTTATCTGTTCTTGTCTATGAACCAACTGCTTTAGCTGCCGCTGCAGAGGCTAGTGAAGGCGATAGTCCGGATACGATGTTACGATGGACGCTAAATATACTGTCTATTGCTACTCTAGGATTTTTATCGTATTTAATTATTTTTGACCGTAATTAATCCAATTAAGCGATCTTAATTGGATTTTTTAGCGCAAAAAACCATCCGACTAACGATCGTTAGTCGGATGGTTTTGTTGTCTGCGCTAGCTTAATTTCTTCTAAAACCGTATCCAGCACAAACGTAACAGATTTAAACGTCTCTCGTTGTCTTCTCATGCCAGAGGATGGATAAAAAGACTTTATAGCGACAACATCTAAGTTTTCAACAGTTTGTTCAACTTGGCTCACATGGACAAGCTTTGTATAATGCTGCATAAGAAACGGCTTCACTAAGCTCGCCCATTCTTGTGCCAGCGGCTGCACTTGATCAGCAAAGGGCTTTACTTTCCCATAAAAATCAACTTCATAATTAGAATCCTTTTTTACAACGTTTATATAAAACGCTTCTGCCTCTTTCGTAAGCGCACGTAGCGCTTCTGTGGTCTGTTTTAACCTATCCATTCGTAACACCTCGACTGTTAGTGTAGCAAGGAATAACGAATTTTAAAAGCTAAAAAAAGACAAAATGGCTTTCCATGTCCGATGGGGATAGCGCCTTGGCTCTTTATACGACCTACCAGTATCATCGTTCTCTTGTTGATAGCGCTCTTCCATTTGTATTAAGCGATTTTCAAGCCGATCCAATACTTTCATCATATCGTCTAGTTCTGAGCGATGCTTTAAAAGCTGATAGCTAACAACATCATCTGCTTTCGTCTCTAATCGTTGCTCTAGAACGTGAACTTGTTGGTACATTTGCTCTAATTTTGCATCATATTGCTTTTTTGGAACCGATGGGATACGCTTTTCTTTCTCTTGCTTAGAATCAAGTGAAATGTCTTTTAACTTCTTCCCTGCTCGTAATTGTTCCTGTATGGCGCGAAATAATGGTAAATGTTCATCTGTATATAAGAAATGTCCCTGTTCATTCACATCGCACGAAATTTTAAAGAACTTTGTCCAGCGTTGAATGGTCGTTGGATTGACGCCTAGCTCCATTGATACTTCCTTTGTTTTATAGCTCGCCATGTTCGGTTCACTCCTCAACATATTATCGTTGCTATACACATTCTCTCTTCACTTTGTTATTCCTACAAGGCTGACAAAACTAGTTTTCATTCAACAAAGATTGTAGGAATCCGTTTTATCCGCATTTATTCGACGGATAATTTGCGATTTGTTGCCTCATACTGTTGCTAAGGGGGTGATTTTGTTGAAAGAGAAAAAACAACGACAAAAAGAATCAAAGAAAACAACGAAAAGAGAGCATACTACTTCGGAATTAGACAAAAAACTTGGTGGTCCAAATCGACCAGCGGAATAAATAAAAAAAGCTGTTTCACACAGCTTTTTTTATTTGTCTTTCTTTAGCCAGTTCAAACAAGCCAATTCCATTTGTGCAATGTATGGGTTAATTGTTTTGGGCTTACATACTTCTAAAGGCGTAAAAAGCCGCTCCACTTTCTCCGGTTGCCGCGATTCATACCAATCAGTTGGCTCAACGTTAGCATGTGAACAACGTGGATAAACAACACGAATGGGCAAACTTTTTTTCACAGCACCATAATCCCCTCTTGAGCCAGTCGGTTCTACTTCATCCATAAATTGATGAAATTGATACTGTAGCGTTGGATGATACAGTAGATGTGCTAATCGTTTCCCTAGTTCAATTCTTTTTATCGGATTTGCAAAGTCTTTAACGCATTCACCATACATTGTTTTCCTCGTACATGGCATTTGCGGAAAAAGAACATGGCTAAAATGAAGGTAAGACTCCATTTTATATAAAGCCGATTGAAAAAATGCTTCTACTTTTGACCGTTGAAACAAGTGCTCCTCTACCATCATTTGTTCATTAATAATGAGTGCATTCATAAGACGCCATTCATCTTTTTCTTCAATAAACCGATTCCATTCTCGTAGCATGAATAAAGAAACACCATATTCCTGTAGTGGTAACACATTCCACTTCCCAGTTCGTTTATATTTTTCGTACGTCAGTAGCTGAGGATAGGCGTCTCGAAAAATAAGCCAGTTTGCCCGTTCATAAATCCAAGCAATGTTCTGACGTGTTGAACGAGTCAATAAAGACTGAAATGGTTCAGTTGTTAAATCCGTTAAATTCCAGCCTGCATTACGAGACACCATCCCTGCTAAACGTGCCCAACGTATTTCTGGATGCTTACGTCCAAATTGCTCATACGCCTTTGTTCGTGCTATATTGTCAACATTAAAAGTAGCTACTCGTCGATCCATTTCATGTTTTCCCTCATTTTTTCATTAATTTTTCAACAGATCGCGTGTTCTCTTCCGTTACTTTTTTCCATTGTATGTTAAACTATAGATTGGCTTACTAATTACCTTTCCTCGATCTCTTTAAAACCATGCGAACAATTTTACCGGGAAGGTTGTGAGAACTTGTCAATTCAATATCCTAATGGGAAACGCTATCGAACAAGAACAAAACAAGAAATAAATAAGCCAAGTGCCTCTATTGCTTATGGTGGAAGAGGAATGTCTTTTGAAGCGGACATCGATGAATCGAATCAATTTTACTTAATGAAAGAAAAAGCAGTCATTCATAAAAAACCTACGCCAATTCAAATTGTTCAAGTGGATTACCCAAAGCGAAGTGCAGCGGTTATTAAAGAGGCCTATTTTAAACAAGCGTCTACCACCGATTATAATGGCGTATATAAAGGTCGTTACATTGATTTTGAAGCAAAGGAGACAAAAAATAAGACGTCATTCCCTTTGCAAAATATCCATTCACATCAAGTCGATCATATGCGAACGGTTGTTCAACAACATGGAATTTGCTTTTTATTGATCCGGTTTTTCTATACGAAAGAAGTCTACTTGCTCGATGCAACCATGCTGATTTCTTTTTATGATAACCAAAAAGAGCGAAAGTCTATAAAAAAAGCAGATATTGAAACATACGGTCATATTGTTCATACAGGATATCAGCCATTTGTTGATTATTTACGAACGGTCGATGAACTCTATATTAAGTAAGCATCAAAGGGGAGAAAAAGATGGCAGATGAATACAAATCACGCCAAGAGCGAAAAACTGCGCAAACAACAAGTAAAAAAAGTAAAAAGTCAGCTGGAAACGGTGGAAATGGAGGCAATAAGCCAAAAAGGTCATTGCTAAAGAAAATGGTGCTTGCCTGTCTTATTTTGTTCGGTGTCGGCTTAATTGGTGGCGGTGTTGCCGTCGGCGTTATTCTTGCAAACGCACCTGACATTGAAAGAGAAAAGTTACTGCTTCCTCAATCCTTACAAGTACATGATATGGATGATGAGCTTGTGTTCACGTTAACCGGCGGTGAGAATCGTATTAATGCAGACATTAACGACATGCCTGATCACCTTCAAAACGCATTTTTAGCGATTGAAGACCATCGCTTTCGTGACCACTTCGGTGTTGACGTCCGCCGTTTAGGTGGAGCCGTACTTGCCAATCTTCGAGAAGGGTTTGGTGCAGAAGGTGGTTCTACCATTACACAGCAGTTAGTGAAGAACTTATTCCTTTCACAAGATAAACAGTTAACAAGAAAAATTCAAGAAGCGTATTTAGCGATACAGCTTGAACGAATGTACTCAAAAGACGAGATCTTAGAGATGTACTTAAATCAAATTAACTTAGGCCCATCTGCAGGGTACGGAGTTCAGCTTGCTGCTGAAGCTTATTTCGGGAAAGATGACTTACAAGACTTAACGATTGCAGACGCTGCTGTACTCGCTGCTATTCCGCAACGACCACGTGACTTTGACCCTGTAAGAAATCCAGAAACAAATGAACAGCGTCGTAACGTCGTTATTGACCGAATGGAACGGGAAGGGTTTATTTCAGCTGAAGAAGCTGAAGAAGCACGCAACACAGATATAAATGATCAAATCAATTATACCGAAACAGAAAACTCAGGTTGGTATACATTTTATGATGAAGTGTTAAAAGAGCTTGACGACCTTGGGTTTACAACCGATGAGATTTACCATTCAGGTTTAAAAGTGTATACAACACTCGACACTGAAGCACAGGACTTGGTAGACGCTGTCTTAAAATCTGGTGAGTATGAAGGGTTACCGTTTCCAGACAACGAAGACTTTCGTGTTGGCGTCACTTTACTTGATACGAAATCAGGTGCTGTTCGGGCTATGGGAAATGGAACAGAAGAAAATGATGCCCGGGTAAACAACTACGCTTCTATTCAAACGAATCATGGCTCGGTTATGAAGCCACTACTTGGCTACGGACCGGTTATTGAAGAAGAACAATGGTCAACTGGTCATATTATTGCCGATGAGCCTTATAACTATGAAGTTGATGGCTCTCCTGTCAGAAATTATGATAATCAATTTAGAGGCAATATGCGCATGCGGCAAGCATTAGCCGATTCACGAAACATCCCTGCTGTAAAAGCACTAAATGAAGTTGGACCAGATGCAGCTTTTGAGTTTTTGGAACGAATGTTTACGCCTAACTCTAACGGTAATAATGAATCCGGTGTTCTTGGGACAGCAGAAGGATCGACAAAAGAAATTGCCGCAGCATATGCTGCCTTCGGAAACAACGGTGCTTATACTGATCCGTACACGATTCGTAAAATCGTCTATCCAGATGGACGCGAAATTGACGTTCAGCCTGAAACAGAACAAGTAATGGAAGACTACACTGGTTATATGGTTACGGATATGTTGAAATCAGTGATGACAGATGGAACCGGTACAAGTGCACAAGTGCCAAATGTGCCCATTGCTGGAAAAACTGGTACAGCAAACTTTACCAATGATGAATTTGCCAACCTTAATGTAGCACCAGGTGATGGAGCATTCCCCGCCTCTGCTTTTACTGGTTACAGTACTGAATATACATTGTCTACTTGGATTGGCTTTACCGATCGACGTGGAGATAATTATTTAACAAACGACCACAATCAAATTACGCGTACTATTTTCCGCCATATTATGACGGGAGTCCACCAAGGGGTTCAAGCATCTGACTTTACAATGCCAGATTCGGTGGAACGTATTAGCGTTGAACGTGGAACAGGACAGTTACCAAGTGCAGGTACACCAAGTAGCGAAATTGTCTCTGAGTTATTCGTGCGTGGAACAGGACCTTCTCAAGTATCGGAAGAGTTTGCCCAAGATATTCCTGACCCAAGCGGACTTGATTACAGTTACGATGAAGACGCTGGCACACTAACCTTCTCTTGGTCCTACCCTGCTGATTTATTAGATGATGTTGAGTTTGAAACCTCTATTAGTTCAGGTTCATTAGATGTTTCACCAGATTCGTTAACTGCTACTGTTAGCGGCGTAAGTCCAGGAAGCTATACCTTTAGCATCCGTGCCCGAGCAACTGACGGAACGAGTGGTGCCAGTTCCTCGGTTTCAATAACCGCTACAATTGAAGACGAAGAAGAGAATGAAGAGGAAGAAGAAATTGAAGAGGAAGAAGAAATCGAAGAGGAACCACCAGAAGAAGAAGAGCCATCTCAAGATGAAGATAGTAATGGCGATGACACGAACGGTGAAAACGACAATGGTTCAACAGATGATGACTCTTCTAATGATGACTCTTCTAATGAAGACTCTTCCCCAGATGATGGTTCAAGCGATGGTGACGATACAGGTTCTGGAGAGCCAGCTGATCCTGGGAACGAAACGGGTGATACGGATTCAAACACTGACCAACAAGATACAAATGAAGATGATTAAGAATAGCAAAAAGCATAGGGGTTCATCCCTATGCTTTTTCATTTACCCATCGTTGTAAGGTAGCGCGTTCTGCTTGAATGCTTTCTTGCATCGTATCTGTATGAAGCTGTCTGCGCTTCGTGATTTCTGCAGCGACCTTTCCTTCTAACAGTTGAGCTTGTTTCTCGAATAAGTGCTTCGCTACTCCATTTAGTGTTTGTTGAGTATGTTCCTCTTCTTCCCTTAAACCTGCACGCATTTGTTGAACGAGCTCTTCTACTAACGTTTCCTTCACTTGTTTCACACGACCGCCTTCAAAAAAATCTTTAAGCGATTGAAATGAACCAACATTTGACTGAATAGACAGTGTTGTTGTTAACGTCGCCTGTAGTGTCTCGAGTTGAATAGATTGTTTGGCATGTGGAAATTGAAAGCCGGGTACGGTTGCTTGAATGGATTGTTGCCATTCTTTTTTCCACTGCTCAAATGCCCGTTGGAGCATCAGACTAATGCGCGTCATCGTTGCTTTTAATTCTTGATTAACATAAAAAACACTATCTTCATTCCATGTTGCTAACTGGGTGGCTAATACTTCCTTCTGTTTTTTTCGAGATGGGCCAACAATCGTAGCCACATTAACAAATTCAATGAAACGATCACGACTTACATAAGGAATGCGCTCTCGTAAATAAGCAAACAATTCACTTGCCTCTTGCTCCACTTTCATATGAAATGATTTCCCATAATCTTGCTTAAATGAATCCAGCATCGTAGTTAGCTGCTGTTCAAATTGCTGTTGTTGCGCTTGCTTCTCTTCGTCCTTAAGCGCTGTAAACACTTCTGCTTCCTGCAAATACAGAAGATACTGTTTTACATTTGCCACAAATGACGTTCGGTTGGCTTCCTTTAACGACGTTAATAAGGGGCCATAAAGCTCTTGTTTAAAATCATTAAAGTCTGTTGATGCGGCTTCTTCTTCAAATACATTTTTACTTGAAAGAGAAAACAGTGCAGGTTGATCAATTCCTGCTTCTTCAAGTGAACGCATGACAAATGACTCCACACCGAGACGCTCTTGTTCATTTGCCGCTAAATCAATCGCATTTAAAACAAAATAGAGTTTTTTAGAGGCAAACTGCTTATTCATTTTCCCTAATTGCTCAATAAACTGTGCATCGGCTCGTGAAAAGGAATGGTTATAGTACGTTACATACAAAATCGCATCTGATGCTTTTACTTGTTCATAAGCGACATTTGTATGTCGACCATTAATGGAATTGACTCCAGGCGTATCCACTAACGTCAAGCCTCGTTTCGTCCACTCACACTCATAATAGATGGTCGCATTAGCAATCAAACAAGCAACATCTTCATTCACAATTTTTTCACTTAAATCAGCCAGAGATACCACTTCAGCTTGCTCGATAAAGGACTCGAAGCGTTTCATACTTTTCTGTAACGTTTCAATATAGGACAAGGCTTGTTTTTTAGCTGCCGTTGTTGCCTGATACGTTTTCGTCCGAAAGCGTTGAAACTGTTCTAGCGTAAGTGACACGTCTAATAGCTGTGAAATCGATGCTAATTCACCGCGTAATTGTTCATACGTTTTGTATTGAACAAAGACATTCCCATTTGCATAAGTCGATGTTGGCCGGGTTACGGTAGTCACCGTCGCCGTTGTTGGATGAGGAGAAGCTGGTAATACTTTTTCACCTAATAATGCGTTTGCCAAACTTGATTTCCCTGCACTAAAAGCACCAAATAATGACAATGTGAATTGCTCTGTCTGAATATGCTTTATTTCTTGCTCAAGCTGTTCATGCCAATCTTGGGTGTAGGCTGTTTTTTCAAATTGATTCATTACTGATTGCACTTGTGCAATCGCTTCATCTGTTACACGAATGCGTTCATTCGTCAGTCGACGCTCGGTTTTAGTCGTTGGTAGAAGTGTGGTTTCAGCATTTTGTTTCACTTGCTCTTTCCAAGACGAAGGGCTGTCTTCAAAATGAACCGTTTTTGTCATCATTTCCTTTAACGCATTAGAAAAAGCACCTTTATCATCTCTTCGGTTTGCTTCCTTCACTAACCCACGAATGATGGTTTCTTTGCGCTCTTTAGCAGAGAGATAGTTTGACACATACGGCTTCATTGCATCAAGTTGCTGCCGCCTCTTATGTGCTTCTTGCTTTTTTCTTTCATCATAAGCCTGCAATTGCTCTTCTGCGATGGTAAGCACGTCTAGGGCTTGCTTCTTCAACTGCCGCTTTATTTCTTCTGTTCGCTCTTTTGTATACTGGTAGACAAAAGAGTCAGCGAACGTCGTCTTCGGCACCGCTTCTTCTAAAAAAGAAGGCGTTGCTGTAAATGAAAGGGATTGAACAGCTTCTAAAAAGACAGGTTGGTTTGTCATTTCTCCTAAAGGAAGCGATTGCAGAGATTGTCTGATGTGAAACACAAGCTGCTTGTTTATTTGGTCGTTAAGTTCATGTAATACCTCTTTTTGACGGTGGATTTTTTCCTGTGCAACCTTTCGCTTAGATGCAAAAAGACCGATTTTGAAATTCGGTCGCATGGCTTCAAGCCAGTTACCTGTTTTTTCTGTTAAGATTGAATTGAATACGGTTGCTTGTCGAAACAAATCGTCCCATTCCTGTAAATAATGCTGATGTCGAGCTGCTGAACCTTGCTCAGCTTGAGACACTTTTTCAACATGTTGATCGTAATTCTCAATATCTGTTAACTGATAACCTTCTTCTTGGAGTGTTTCAGCAAAACGGGTGCGCTCTTCTATCCAATCATCCTCGACTCTTCGCTGAACCGATTTAAAAAAACTATATTCAATTTTTGTTTTTCCTGCTTCGACTAACTCATTTCCATAAAAAAACAGCGATAATAAAGCTGCTTTTAAACGCTCAAGTTCATCGTATGGGGACTGTTTAATTGTTGTAAAAAATAAGTCGTGATACGCAATTCCCCATTCCGCAAGTGTATCTAAAATACTTTGTTTGTAGCTTTGAAAAGACAACTCAGCATCATGATGTTTATCCACTTGGTTGACGACTATAAATAGGGGCTTTCCCTCATCAGAAAGTTGCTTTAAAAAGCCTAAATTGGTTTCGGACTTAACATGGTTGTAATCCATGACATAGAGTAAAATATCAGTCGTAAAGAGTGCTTCTAATGTTACTTGTTGGTGAGTCGGATCTGTTGAATCAACACCTGGTGTATCGACTAAGCTACCTGCATGTTGCAAAAACGGTATGGGCGCATAGATCATTAGTTTTTCAACATTTGCCCCGTCCATGGCGTAACGTTTGATAGCTGTCCAGTCAATTAGCCCTTGAAAAGACTTTTCTGTACCATCTGTATGCACAACAACTACTTTTAGATCACCATGGGCAATCGTAATTTGATTGGCACTCGTTGGAATTGGACTTGTAGGTAAAATTGGCACACCTGTCACATGATTAATTAAAGACGACTTTCCAGCAGAAAAATGGCCACTTAATGCAATGGACAACGTGTTTTTACTTTGAATTCGTTTCCACTGAAGCTGCTCATTATCTGTTAAATTCGCATGCTCTTTTACTTCATTCACAGCTGACTTCCTCTCTTTGACAATTTCTTCAAAAGATCGACACGCTCATTCAGCTTATTGAGGTCTTCCATAAAGGAGCAAAGCTGAACAAAACCCCGGTCTCCTTGTCCATGTAAAATAAATAGCACACGATCCACTGCATTTAGAGGTGCATGAGTAAACGTATGTACATCATGTGCTACTTGCGTTAATTTTACTCTTTGACCATTTAACCAGAAAAGACTTTGTAGCATTAACGCTTTCATAATAAGCTGTTCATGAGCAATCTCTTTACCCTTTCCTTCTTTTATTAGAGCCAGATACCGATCTTTCTGACAAGTAAAAGAATGCTGGAGTTCACGGATTGCTTCTGTTGTGTTGACTTCCCATGGTTTCGTAAATACTGTTATATCTTCAAAGAAAGGAAGGCTTAGCTGACGCGTTATAAAATCTTGCTGTGCGTCTACATAAACCTCTTCTCCTTCCCTATAAAAAGGGGCCACACAAAAAGAGGAAGGAACCTTTTTATACATGATCCTTCACTCCTTTTAACCGTTTTTTCCCTTCTCTACACATAAAGGCCAAAGGACATTGCTGGCATTGAGGATTTTGTGCTTTACAATGATAACGGCCAAAGAAAATCATTCGGTGATGGGCATCAGACCAATCGGCTTTCTCAATTTTCTTCTCAAGGGTTTCCTCTACTTGTTTAACAGAGTCTTTCCAACGACAAATGCCTAGACGCTTTGACACACGCTCTACATGCGTATCAACAGCAATGGCTGGGATGTTAAACGCAACACTTGTAACGACATTGGCGGTTTTTCTTCCAACACCTGCAAGTGCCTCTAAATCTTCCCGAGCAGACGGAACCTCTCCATTATGATCATCGAGTAACGATTGAGCCATTTTTTTTATGTTTTTTGCTTTATTTCGATATAAGCCAATTGACCTTATATCCAATTGTAGTTCCTCTATTGGAACTGCACAGTAATCTTCGGGTGATCTATATTTAGCAAACAAACTCGGTGTTACACGATTTACTAGCGCGTCTGTACATTGAGCAGATAGCATAACGGCTACGAGTAATTCAAACGGATTATCGTGAACCAGTTCACACTCTGCTTCAGGGAACATTTCTCCCATTTTATCAACGACAAATTGGGTATCTTTTTTCGATAACATCGTGCTCTCCTTACAAATTTTCTAACCAATTAAATCCTGGTATGTTTTCTGATTGTTTTGCAGTCTGGCGTTTTTCTTTGTTGACAGGTAAAGTGTTTTTCTTTCTAAACCGTTCGCTGTGGGCATGTGCCTGTTCAACGGTTCGAATGCCATTGCGCTGCCATTCAAACAAAATGCGATCAATGTAGCGGAAATTCAATTTACCTGAGATTACAGCTTCCTTTAATGCGGCTTGAATTAATTCAACTGTATAGGTATCTTGGTCAATCCACATGGAAATCGTTTCTACTTCAATCGGGGATAGTGGTCTGGCAAACTCTTGTTCGAATTGCTGAAAAAGTTGCCCTTCTATTTCTTCTGTTTTCGTTCCTTCATTTTCACTTTGTTTTGTCTCTAAGTAATCGATTAATTGAAGCCATAGCGGGTCAAGTGAACAATATTCATACACCATGTTCGTTTCGTCGTCGCGCTTGTTTTTAATTGACAATAACCGCTTACGGACGAGCTGACCAATTTTTTCAGCGCATTCTTCAATCGAAAGCGTCATTTGTTCACTTAACGTTTGCGGAGTTGGAAACGAATCACCGTTATCAATTAATCGTTGAATTTGTATAAGAAGAACAAGCTCCGTCTCGTTCATATTTAACTCTGTATAATGCTTTAACAGTAAATGGGGCACAGTGACTTGCTTTTGCTGAACCCATTTTAATAAGACTGTATCATCCACAACTACCACCTCTAACAACTCTTAGTATAACACGTTTACTTCTCTTGAAGCAGTAGAAAACAAGTAGTGATTTTAAGGAATTGCTCCTTTTTACAACTAAAAAACACCTTACGTGCATTTTACTATGCGGTAAGGTGTTTTTTTATTGTTACGGGTATAAACGATTTAACAAGCGTGGAAACGCAATCGTTTCTCGAACATGTTCAATGCCAGAAAGCCAAGCAACGGTACGCTCCAATCCTAATCCAAACCCTGAATGTGGAACTGAACCATATTTTCTTAAATCTAAATACCATTGATAAGCATCTAATGGTAAACCATGTGCTTCAATTTCTTGTTTTAACAAATCGTAGTTATGAATGCGTTCTGATCCACCAATAATTTCACCGTAGCCCTCTGGTGCAATTAAATCGGCACATAATACAACATCATCTCGATCTGGAGCTGGCTGCATGTAAAACGGCTTCAGAGATTTTGGGTAGCGTGTAATAAATACTGGTTTGTCGTAATGCTCTGCTAACGCTGTCTCATGAGGTGAACCAAAGTCATCGCCCCAGACAATATCGTCAAAGCCTTTCTTATGTAAGAGCTCTAACGCATCGTCGTATGTTACGCGAGGAAACGGACCTTTAATTGCAGCAAGCTTCTCTTTGTCTCTTTCCAAAAGATCAAGTTCTAAATCACAATTCATTCGAACCTGCTCAGCTAAATAGCACACATACTCTTCTTGTAAATCTAAGCTTTCTTCGTGCTCAACAAAAGCCATTTCGGGTTCGATCATCCAAAATTCAATGAGATGGCGTCTCGTTTTTGATTTTTCCGCTCGAAAGGTTGGTCCAAACGTGAATACACGATTTAACGCCATTGCACCAGCTTCAGCGTAAAGTTGTCCACTTTGCGATAAAAACGCATCTTCATCAAAATATTTCGTATGGAATAGCTCAGAAGTGCCCTCAGGTGAACTACCTGTTAAAATCGGTGAATCTAATTTTGTAAAACCTTTTGAAAAGAAAAAATCAAACGTTGATTTAATGATTTGGTTTCGAATTTTCATCACAGCATGCTGTTTTTTTGAACGAATCCATAAGTGACGATTGTCCATTAAAAACTCTGTTCCGTGGGCTTTAGGTGTAATTGGATACCCTTCTGCTTCATGAATAATGTCAATACCTGTTACTGTGAGCTCGTAGCCAAATGGGGAACGCTCATCTTCGCGAACAATGCCAGTAACATAAAGCGACGTTTCCTGAGTTAGTGCTTTTGCTTGCTGGAATAGTGCTTCTTCTACTTCTGCTTTTACCACTACACCTTGAATAAAACCTGTACCGTCTCGTAATTGCAGAAAAGCGATCTTTCCACTTGATCGTTTATTTGCAAGCCATGCTCCGATGGTTACTTCTTTGTCTACATATTGACCTACTTGGGCAATCGTTGTTTTCAAAACTGTCATTCCTCCTGAACGTCTTTCTTTTCAAACGTTTCTTTTTCCGACTAACATTATAACTGACCGTGGGATGAAAGTCGATAGAAGCCCACTCTTCGCTCTTAAGCAGCTGTGTGAATACTGTAACTCTTTAAATACGCACCTGTTTCAAACAATGTATAGTAAAAAACCCTTGAACCATTTGTTACGTATGTAAATTCATACACTGGTTGTCCATTTTCAACACCAAGTCGGATTGATTCAAAGGACGTTACGTTTAAGTCTTGTGATACAGTATCAACCATTTCACTTTTTTCTACACCATCTGTAGGAGAAAGTAAATAATATTCATCCGATTCTTCATAGTCCTGATGCAAAAATAACAATTGGTCTTCTCCGTCATCATTGGTGCCTTCCAAGACCCAGTAACTGTCACCACCATAATAATGGGAGACATCGCTTACGGTAGATAATAAATTATAGTTTAGAGCAACCGTGCGTGCGTCTTCCCCTTCTGTTGCTAACGGTGCACGGATTGTACTGTACAGCCAAATACTCAAGCCACTAAGAAGAAACAAACTAACGAGTAGCGAAATAATAATTCCTTTTTTCTTCATTTTTTTCCTCTACACTTCATAAATGGTAAAAACAATTTTTTCAGAGTCTTTGGCATCAAGAGCAAAACCAAATGTTAATCCTTTTTCTTTTAACGTTCGATTTAATTGATCAACGACTTTGTAGAAATCATCTGTACGATCAATTGTCACTGTTGATAATACTTTCATTTTCATATCGGTATTTTCCATTTTTCTTCACTCGCCTCTCCATTTAAAGTATACCAACCAAATTCTAGACTTCTCCACAATCTTTACTAAACATAGCTTGCCTTGTTCGTGGCAAAATACAAATACGCCAGAAGAAGGGGGGCGTTCATATGGAACAACATGGCTTAGCCGATTGGTTTCAGCATCAAAAGGACGAATGGTCCTTGCTTCGCAGAGGAAACCAAACGTTGGAGGACATATGCTGTTTTCCATTAAAGCAAACAGCGTTTCCTGCTGTGTTCTATCCACTATCTGCAAGTGCAGAGGATATGCAGGCTGAAATCGATTAAAAACCTTCTACCTACACCTCATTGACGCTGCAAAATCAGCGTTCTGCTTATCGACTAAGTCGATAAGCTTTTTGTCAACAGACAGTTTTATTTAGAGATGGAACGAGCTTCTGCCATAATTTTTTCTTTATCCATCGTAACGAATTCTTTGTCGCGATACAATGGTTTTCCTTGAACAAACACATCCGTAACGTCAGTTCCCTTAGCAGAGAAAACGAGATGAGATAGTACACGTTGTTCAGGCAAAAAGTGAGCTTGATGTGGAGAGAGCATAATAAAATCGGCTTCATTGCCAGGCCGTAGTGCACCTACTTGATTGACATACGTTGCCTTCGAGCCATTTATTGTCGCCATTTTTAAGCCTTCGTATGTTTTAACAAGATCAGCCTGTTCATTTACACCACGCTGCAACAGTAACGCAAATCGCATTTCTTCAAACAAATCTAAATGATTATTTGATGCAACTGAGTCAGTTCCAATCGATACTGGAATACCATGCTTTAGCATGGATGCTACTGGGGCTATTCCTGATCCAAGTTTCATATTACTCATGGGATTGTGAGAGATCATTGATCCTCTTTGTTGAATTAGCTCAAAATGTTGCTCATACATATGAACACAATGGGCGAATAGCCATTTCGTACCTGCTAGCAATTCACGTTCTTCCAATAACTCTAACGGATGCATGCCGTGTTGATCCATAAAATCATGGATTTCTTTTCTCGTTTCTGCCAGATGCATATGAACAGGTAAATCAGCATCACGAGCGGCTTCTACAATACGGTCAATATAGTCCGGTGGGCACGTGTAAGGGGCATGAGGGGCTAACATCGTTGTAATTCGTCCGTTTGCTTCACCGTGGAAGGCTGTCGCAAACGAAAGGGACTCTGCTAGCTTTTCATCTTGTTCTTCCTTAGAACAAAGCCCAATTACCGAACGCATTAACGTTGCGCGTAAACCGACTTCTTTAATTCTGTTAGCAAAAGCCGGTAAGCCAAGATGATACATATCTACAAAAGCCGTTGTTCCAGAAGCAATCATTTCAATCATACTGACATCTCGCGCAACATGTAAAGTCCTTTCATTGAATTGTTGCTCTGCTGGCCAAATGGATTGTTCAAGCCACTCTTGTAGTGGCTGATCATCACTAATGCCTCTTAAAAGCGTCATACCTGGATGACCATGCGTATTAACAAGACCTGGCATGAGCCATTTCCCATTGGCATTTCGTTGTACAGTCCCCTTTTTTTCTTCTTGCGTCGGTTCTCCTTCCGCAATGGTCACAATACTTGCTTCATTAAAACGTATATAGCCACGATCAATAACCGTTTCTTCTTCATCCATTGTGATAATGGTTGCATTATAAATCAGTGTATCCACTACTCTTCCTCCTGATTATGAATATGAGCTTCCAATAAGTGTTCGAATTTCCCTTCGTACACTGGTGTAGTCGGCAGTGAAGCTAAAAACGTCTTCCCATACCTCGTTGTGACAACACGGCGATCAAATATAAAGAAGTTGCCTTGATCCTTCGTTGTCCGGATTAAGCGCCCAAACCCTTGTCGAAACCGAATAACCGCTTGAGGTAAAGAAAGGTCCGTAAACGGATTTTCACCGTTTTCCTTCGCAGCGTTAATTTGAGCCCGTGTAAGAGGTTGATTAGGAGGAGCGAACGGCAATCGTACAATAATTAAATGTTCTAGTGCATCACCAGCCAAATCAATCCCTTCCCAAAAACTATTAGTTCCAAGTAATATACTCGCTCCATTTGCTTGTCTAAACAGTTTTAAAAGGCGAGATCGTGATCCACTCGTTACGCCTTGACCAATAAGAGTTAGTTGCCCGTATTCATCAAGATCTTTTACGTACTGATAAACTTGCTTGAGCATGTCATATGACGTAAATAGTACGAGTGCTTTTTTATTCGTTGATTCTGTTAAGCGCCATAATTTAATGGATACATCTTGGATGAACAACTGATCATTATGAGCGCGCACATCTGGAATGTCGGTTGGTATAAATACTTTTAACTGTTTTTCATAGGAAAAAGGAGAGGCGATTTTTTGTGTACGCACACCAAAATCTTCTAATCCTAGTCGTTTTTGCGCATAGTCAAATGATTGATTAACAGTCAATGTCGCTGAAGTCAACACGACGCTATGTTTAGTTGCAAAAAAATCATCTGCTAACCTGTCGTTTACTCGAATCGGTTTTGCATATAAATAAATCGCATTTTTAGCACCCTTTGGCTCGGCTTCTATCCAATAAACAAATGCGTCATCATACTCTAAAAGTAATTCGTAGAGCTGTGTCACTTCTTCTTCAAATAATGCGATCATCGATTTAACATTTGCGATAAAGGAGCGCTCTTCGTAAGCAGGCTCATTGTCTTTTTCATGATCAACTGCCTTGTAAAGCTGTTCAATAATAGAAGAGCTGTTCATTTGCACACGCATTGCACATTCTAAAATCCCTTGCCATAAAACGCCTTCTTCTTGAAAACTATGATACACATAGCTCATGCGGCCAACATCCGTTGCTTCCGTCTGCCGTTCACTCACAAACGCGTGAAGCATTCTAAATAATTCTTCCACATCTTCTTTTATTTCATTTAACACGCTGCTAATCTCTTCACTTGACTCATTTATAAACGACTTATCTTGATTAACAGATTGAACCAATCGCGACAAAGAAAAGCCAATGGATAAATAATTAACTGCCATTCCAAAATAATCGATGGCCGTTTCTTCTAAATGATGGGCTTCATCTATAACGGCGTGACTATATGTAGGAATAATGGCTCTTCGTTGATGTACATCCGTCATTAACAACGCATGATTAACAATGATAATATCCGCTTCCTTTGCTTGTTTACGTGATCGATGATAAAAACAGCGCGAAAACCAAGGATTAAATCGACCTAAATCCGACGAAGCATCACTTTGTATCGTTTGCCAAAATAGCTGCCCACCACTGGATAAATTTAATTCTTCCACGTCACCTGTTCGGGTCTCCAACAACCAAATTAAGATTTGAGCTTTTGTTAGCTGGACATCGTATGAACCTTCTTCGCTGTACAATGCTGCCTCTTCAAATTTTCTTAAATCTAAATAATGTTGCCTTCCTTTTAACACTGCAACACGAATCTGCATACCTGACGCTTGTTTCATTAGCGCTAAGTCTTTACGAAGTAATTGCTCTTGTAAAGGGATAGAATATGTTGACAGTACAACCTTTTGGTTTGTTTGTTTCGCGTAATAAACACTAGGAATTAAATAGCCAAGCGTCTTCCCAGTGCCTGTTCCCGCTTCTATAAGCGCATGGGCATGATCGGAAAAAGCTTCGTACACAGCTGTTGCCATTTCTTTTTGCCCTTCACGAATTTCATATTGCTCAAATTGAGACGCAAGTTTTCCTTTTTCAGAAAAAAAAGCCTGCTCAAAGCTTGAAAATGTTTCAGGTAGCTCTTCTTCAGTGAATTCTTCTTCTCCTTCAATTCGCTTTAACGCCAGCTGCCTGAACACATCAATCGACGCATCATCAAACTGTGTTTTTTGAAGAGCTTGATGAATACCTTCCTCAATTAAAAAATCCCAGTCACTTTTTAAGGAAGCCGTTATTTTCTTTAACGCCTGTAGCGTTGGTAACGGTAGTTGAAGTATTTTTTTATGTAAATAAATAAACAGCTCAGCTGTCATTTCAGCATCACTGTCTGCTTGATGTGGTCGAGAATGATCCATATCAAAGTAAACGGTTAGATCTGAAAGCTTATAGCTATCTAATGTTGGTAACAAGCCTCGACTTAATTCTACCGTATCAAATGTATAACAGTTCGGAAACTGATAGCCCGCAAGCGCTAGCTGTTTCTTTAGGAAACCTTTATCAAATGGAACGTTATGAGCTACAAAATGACTTCCATTTAAAAAGGTTAATACCTCTTCAGCAACCTCTTCAAATAGTGGTGCGCCACTAACATCATTTTCTGTTATACCGGTTAATTCTGTGATAAAAGGTGGAATCTCACATTGGGGATCGACAAATGTTGAAAATCGATCCGTTATTTTGTGACCTTCCACCTTAACCGCTCCAATTTGAATAATTCGCGCGCCTTGTTCTGGAGCGTTTCCTGTTGTCTCCAAATCAAGCACAACATAAGATTGTGACACACTGACACCCCGTTCTTACTTTACTGTTGCTTGTATCCACTCATAGGATTTTTTCGCTTCTGGATCAGTTTGACCAAGCTCCTCTAATAAGTGAATCGCTCTTTCGTCTCCTGCTAATGCTTTATTCCATGCAAATCCGTGTAACCAGCGCGGCTTTTTACCTGTTAGCAACATTAAATGCTCATAGGCATAACAGGCAAGCTCATGCTCACCAATCCACTCTACTAATTGAGCAACTGCTACTAAGTCAGCTTCATTCTCAACCGTTTCAATTACCTCTAGGAAAGCGGCTCTAGCTTCTTCGACTTCACCTGCTTGCAAAAGCGCTAATCCTAATGCATAAAGACCATCGCTATCGTCTTTAACGTACGCGTAGCGTCTAAAGCACGTTACAGCATACGTGTAATTTTCTAGAGAAAAGTAACATACACCTAAATTATACATGACTTCATGATTTTCTGCTAAAGGTTGTGCTTTTTCTAAATACTGGATCGCTAATTCCAGTTTATTTTGAAGCATAGCCACCAATCCTAAACCTTGGTAGACAAGATGAAGAATTAATGCCTGTCTACTAATGAACTGTACGTAGCGGAAATATTCTTCACTTGCTGTTACATCATTTGTATAGAGTAAAGCATATCCGAGGTATAAACAGCGAATGGCCTCTTGTTTCTCCCCACACTGTTCTTGTTTTAATTGAAAACAAGCTTGATCAAATTGACCTTGATCAAATAGAACCGTTCCTTTTGACTGGTATGCATATGGCTCATTTTCGTCTTTTAGCTTCTTTTTTAACTCTTGAAGCGCTTCATCTAACGATCCCCACGTCATGAGTAATTGCTGTGTTTTATTCTCTAATACCTCAACTTGATTATCAAGCGGTAATTCCCAAACAGATTGGTACAGGCTATACCACTCGTCTATCCATTCCTTCAAAAAATCCCCTCCCATTCATGCGTTACTAACAGTTTGCATGTTTCTAGGAGGGAATATTCGAATTAGTAAACGGTAGAAGCTGGTTCTGTTCCTAACATTTCTACAATCTGATTGCTTTCGTTAAGAATAGCCACGTTAGGCGTATGACGATGAGCCTCTTCGTTGCTAAGGAGAACATAGCTTAAAATGATAATCACATCACCAGGCTGCACTTTTCTAGCCGCAGCACCATTCAAACAAATGGCACCGCTGCCTCGTTCCCCTTTAATAATATACGTTTCAAACCGCTCACCGTTATTGTTGTTAACAATTTGAACCTTTTCGTTTTCTAACAAGTCAACTGCATCAAGTAAATCTTCATCAATGGTAATACTGCCAACATAATTTAAGTTTGACTCCGTTACTCGAGCGCGGTGTAATTTTGCTTTCATCATTGTTCGGAACATGGTGTTTCACCTCGGTTGTTAAAATCCATTACGATATGGTCAATTAAACGTGCTTTTTTAAACTGATAAGCGAACGCCACAATGATAAGGGCATTGGCTTCATTCACTTTTTTTAACGATGGGTATTCATAGGCTTCCACATAGTCAATCTCGCCGACTGGGATGGACGCAAGAGTAGCCTTAACGTCTGCTACGAGTATCGATGGATCTCTTTTTCCGGACGCTTGCGCTTTCTGAAGTGCTTTGTAAAGCAATGGCGCATAACGACGCTCTTCTGCCGTTAAGTAGACATTCCGTGAACTTCGTGCCAATCCATCTTCTTCTCGGACAGTCGGACAACCTGTTACGGTAATTGGCAAGAAAAATTCTTTTACAAGCTGCTTGATGATCGCAAGCTGCTGGGCATCTTTTTCACCAAAAAATGCTTCATTTGGTTGAACAACAGAAAACAATTTTAAGACAACCGTTGCCACCCCATCAAAATGTCCAGGGCGACTTCTTCCACACATAACGTCTGCTCCTTGCTTAACATGAACCACTTGTGGAAAGCCATCTGGGTACATCTCTCCAACGGTTGGACAAAATAGGACGTCACAACCACTTTCTCTTGCTACTTGTTCATCAAGCGCTTGCTGCCTTGGATACGTTTCATAATCTTCTCCCGGGCCAAATTGAAGCGGATTGACAAAAATGGATACGACCACAACATCATGATGGTCTCTAGCTACTGAGAAGAGCGACTGATGCCCTGCATGCAAGGCACCCATCGTTGGAACAAAGCCAATCGTTTGGTTATCAGAACGATACGGAGAGAGCACTTGCTGTAATTCCTTTATGGTAGTCACAACAAGCATTACTTCGTTCCTCCGTAAAGGGTTAACCAGCCATCTTCTTTCATTGTGTACTGATGCTCTGGTGCAGGGAAATCTCTTCCTTTTACTTCACGTACATACTGAATAAGCCCATCCTCAATGACCGGTGAAATCGATACATACTGTTTAACAAATTTCGGTACGCGAGGTGATTCATATCCAATGACATCATGGTATACAAGCACTTGACCATCTGTTTGATTTCCAGCGCCAATCCCAATGATAGGTGCTGCTACTTGTTTTGACAAAATGGTTCCGAGCTGGTGAGGAATACACTCAGCAACAATGGCAAAAGCACCTGCCTCAGCGATTGCTTTTGCGTCCTCTACTAACTGCTCAGCGGTTTCTTGATCTTTTCCTTGCACTTTGTAGCCACCTAGTACACCTACTGATTGTGGTGTAAGACCAATATGACCAACAACGGGTACACCAGCCTGCACAAGTAAGCGAACCGTCTCAACGATCTCTTTTCCACCTTCGAGTTTAACAGCATCTGCACCTGCTTCTTGCATTAATCGACGCACATTAGCAGCTGTTTCAGAAAACGTACTATGGTACGCAAAAAACGGTAAATCAGTCACTACAAATGTGTCTTTCGCGCCTCTTTTAACCGATTTTGTGTGCAACACCATGTCGTCCATTGTTACTGGAACAGTAGAGTCATAACCAAGCATTACCATGCCTAGGGAGTCTCCAACCAAAATCATATCGACTCCAGCCCGCTCAGCAAGCTTAGCAGAAGGCGCGTCATAGGCCGTCAGCATGGCAATGGGTTCGTTGTCTTTTTTCATCTGTAAAAATTGGGTTGTTGTTTTCATTTCTCATCCTCCGGTTTCATGTGTTCAAATGTTGAACTGCATGAAACGGCGTAACCCCCCTTGCGCTTGCAAGGGGGGTTAAAAAACCTCATTATTGTCTCCGTTCTCAAAAGGAATCGAAGCAACAGACGCTTTTTTGCCCATCCATTCTTGGGTGCCGTTCTCGCAGATACAGCCCTTGCTCCATCAGTATAACAAGGGTTAAGAGGTTGTGTCGAGTTCAATGTCTGCAGAATAGATCAAATGTTCTTGTCCATTATCTTCCCGTAATCGTAATTGCCCTTCGTCCGTAATGCCGTATGCAAATCCTGAAAAAGTTCCTTTCGGTGTGCGTGCAATCACTCGTTGCTGTAACGAAATGGCTCGAGCTTCCCATAACGTTTTTATTGCTTGAAAACCATCATTTACGTAGCTCTGATAAAGCCATTCAAATTCGTTCATCACTTCCGCAATCAATGTAGAACGGTTTATCTTTTGTCCGCTTTCAGCATAAATAGACGTTGCAACATCTTTCACTTGATTGTGAAACTCCATTTTTCCTTGATGACAGTTTATCCCAATCCCAACAATGACATAATGTAGTTGATCTGGATCTGCTGCCATTTCCGTTAGAATGCCAACAAGCTTTTTACCATTTACCATTAAATCGTTTGGCCATTTAATTTCACAGTCGATAGGGGCTACCTTTTCAATCGCTCGTGCAACAGCAACTGCAGCAACAAGAGTAAGCTGCGGGGCGCGAGTAAGTGGAATAGTCGGTCTTAAAATAAGAGACATTGATATGGTTTGCTCTTTTTCGACAACCCATTCTCTTCCTAATCGCCCTCTTCCTTCTGTCTGTTCATTTGCTACGATTAGCGTGCCTTCATGACTGCCATTTGTTGCGGCTTGGTGCGCCATAGGTTGAGTAGACGGCACTGAATCGTATGCAATAACGTCTCTTCCAAAGGTTTTTGTTTGAACTCTTGCCTCAATATCGTGTGCGTAGACCGTGTCTGGTGCTTGCAATAGGTTGTAGCCTTTGTTTGTTGTTGATTGAATCGTGTACCCTTGTTCTTTTAATGCTTTAATTTGCTTCCAGACTGCCGTGCGACTCACATTTAATTGTTCACTTATGACTTCGCCGGAAACATAATCACCTGCTAATAGCAGTCGCAAAAGTAATGACTTCATTTTACTCACTCTCTCGCATGTAGTAATGGATTAGAGCGTCTCGTTCATTTGGAACAACCCGTTCAACTACAGCCTTTTGAAGTTGTTCTAGAGCCGCCTTTACCCATGGACCTGGCTTTTTGTTTAGTTCCTCAATTAAGTCTCTTCCCGTTAGATCTAAATCTGATTTTGATTGGATAGGCAATTCTTGGTAGCGATTTTTCATTTTCTCTAGTGCTTCAAAATCCATTCCTCGACCTTCCCGAATCTTCTCGACTTCTATTGCCATACTTAGTCCAGCCTGATACAATTCCCAATCTGACCATTGCTGATTCAGACGGTAATGATACATATGATAGCGTTGCTTCACTTGTTTTTTCACCTGATTGGAAAACGGTAGAGCAGCCAGCATATCTGTTGTACCAGCAATTAGGCAATATTCCACTAACGCCCTTACATCCGAGTCCCACGAAACAGACTCATTCGATTTAAGTACATTATAGACGAAAGGATGAAGGGTTAAAAAAGGGAGTACTTCCTCTAAACGTATCGTTTCCAAAAAAGAAAATGCTTTTTGTTTGTAGCCGCCTTTTAGTAACCCAACCCATTCTACTGCCATTCGCTCCCGTGCAACAGCGGTAAGACCATTGGCATACTTTTGACATGCTTGCAACGTTTCCTTTTCTACATGAAAGCCCAATGTACTGACAAACCGTGCCGCTCGAAGGATGCGAAGCGGATCGGACTGTAGGATCTCTTCAGGTCGATAGGACCGAATACACTTATTAGTCAAGTCAGATGTTCCGTTTACCAAGTCCAATACGCCGTCTTTAAGGCTGTACGCTAAACTATTGATTGTGAAATCTCGTGCTTGAATATCATCGACAAAGGTATGTCCTTTAAAGGTCGACACTTCTATTTGTACGTTACTTTGATAAACAAGCACCGTTTGAAAACGTTCATTAATTCGAATCGTTTGATGAAAACACGCTTCAATTTGTTCAGGTGAAGCGCTTGTGGTGATATCAAAATCTTTTGGCTTAAGTCCTAGTAAGTAATCACGAACGGCTCCTCCAACTAGGTATGCCTCATATCCCTTTTCATGTAGTGTTTGCAGGCATTGTTCAACGTGCTTATTCATCCATTGTCCCATCTTCCTGCAACATTTTTTCGTACAATCGCTCATATTCACTAACAATCCGCTGCGAGTAGAATTCCTGCTTCACTCGCTTTAACGCACGTTCGCGAAAGCGTTGATGAGTGGCTTGGTCTTGAAGCAACTGAAGTACTCGCTCTGCAACAAATTCTACGTCACCTACAGGGACAAGGTAACCAGTCGCTCCATCTTCAATGACTTCTGGAATGCCACCAATTGCTGTACCTACAACAGGTACACCACATGCCATGGCTTCTAATGCCACAAGCCCGAAGCTTTCTTTTTCACTTAATAAAAGCATAACGTCACTCATTGATAAAAGCTCAGCGATATGTTTCTGATTACCTAAAACAAGTACATTTTCCTCAAGCCCATGTTCTTTTATGTATTGTCTGGCAATTGGTAATTCTGGGCCGTTTCCAATGAGCAGTAGTTTCGCTTTCGCTTTATTTAAAATAAGCGAAAAGCTTTTTAAGACGTCGAGAATGCGTTTAACAGGTCGGAAATTTGAGATGTGAATGAGAACACGTTCATCGCTTGAAATACCGTAATGAGCTGCGAGTCCTTCGACTGGTTTAGGGTAATACACATCTTCATCCACAAAATTGTATACCGTTTCAATTGATTTCGACGTTTCGACTAACTCTTTCGTTTGGCGAACTAAATCATGTGAGACTGCGGTTACACAATCCGATTGTTCAATCCCAAAGCGAATTAACGGTTGAAGAGACGGATCAAAACCTAGTACGGTAATATCCGTGCCATGTAAAGTTGTCATAATTTTAATAGATCGTCCGCTCATTTGTTTTGCCAAAATGGCACAAACAGCGTGGGGAACAGCATAGTGAACATGTAAAATATCAAGTTCATGAGTGCGAATGACTTCTGCTAATTTACTTGCCGCTGTTAAATCGTGAGGTGGATGTTTAAAAACAGCATATTGGTTCACTTCCACCTCATGAAAAAAAATGTTCGGATAAACTTTATCGTCAAGACGAAACGGAATTTCTGTTGTAATAAAGTGAACTTCGTGTCCCCTTGAGGCGAGCTGCTTCCCTAATTCTGTTGCAACTACTCCTGAACCACCAACTGTAGGATAACAGCTAATGCCAATTTTCTTTGGTTTCAATGTCCATTCACCTTTCAAATAAATTTGCCATCTTCAAAGGGCGGTGCGTTTTAAACCCCTCTGCATAGGTTAAACCAACTTCTTTTGCAAACAAGCGATCTCGAGCCATGACTGATTCAAGATAATCATCGGTTAACGGTGTTAAAACGCCATCTTTTGGATGAAATTGACTTTGATAGGCTTGTAAGGCAGCCATTTTTTCTTTATAGACTGTGCTAACATCCATTACAAAATCCGGTTGCGCAAAGCCATTTATAAAATAGCTAAAACAAGCCTCAATTTTGTGCGGTTCGCTACCTGGTAAGCGATTTTTAATACCAGCATCGAAAATGGCTTCCTTCATAATCGTTGCACAGTTACCATGGTCTGGATGACGATCTTCTAAAGGGACAAAAATAAAACGTGGTTTTTTTGCTCGAATGATTCTTATTAGTTCATTTTTGTCTTCATCAGTCATGCTTTTCAGACCGCGGTCCTTTACGTTCAATTGCACCCGATGTTGAACACCGAGTATGTTTGCTGCTGCCTCTGCTTCCTTTTGCCTTGTATAAACATCACCATTCGATGATAACTCCGCTCGTGTTAACGTTAAAAAATGACACTGATAGCCTTCCTTCACATATTTCGCAATTGTTCCACCCATGCCGATTTCGATGTCATCTGGATGAGCTCCAACTGCTAGTAAATCACAATGATAAGTCGACATGCCCATTCTCCCTTTCTATCGTCATGAAAAAAAGGGAAGACCGTATCTCTCCCTTTTTCTGGCAGGCGTAAAGACTACAATGTTGGTCGATTGGTTTTTTGAACAGATCGAAATTCAAAATCACCACGCTCGAGTCCTTTTATAAGCACTTCTGCTGTACCAATATTGGTTGCAAGTGGAACAGCTTTAACATCACATAGGCGAATGAGAGCTGTTACATCTGGCTCGTGGGGCTGTGCCGTTAACGGGTCGCGGAAAAATAAAATTAAATCAAATTCATCTTCTGCAACGAGCGCTCCAATTTGCTGGTCACCACCGAGGGGACCTGATTTAAAGCGAGTCACTTGTAGCTTCGTGGCTTCCATTATTCTTGAACCAGTTGTACCCGTTCCATAAAGCTCATGGTTCACAAGGATTGGTTCATACGCAACGCAAAAGTTTACCATGTCTTGCTTTTTCTTATCGTGAGCAATTAACGCAACTTTCAACTCTATCACCTCTTAGTCAATTAAATTTTCAAGTCCATAAACAAGCGTATCTAGTTTGAGCACATGCTCAATGGATAGCTTTACACCAGGCATAAAGCTTCGGCGGTTTAATGAGTCATGTTTAATAGATAATAGTTGTCCTTCACCGCCAAAGAGCACTTCTTGATGTGCGACTCTGCCTGGAAGCCTAACACTATGAATGCGCATCCCCTCAAAATTTGCTCCACGAGCACCAGCGAGGTCTTCTTTTTCATTTTTATGCCCTTGCTGCTTTTCTTCTCTTTCAGTGGCAATGAGTTGAGCGGTTTTAATCGCTGTTCCAGACGGAGCATCTAACTTTTGATCATGATGTTGTTCAATAATCTCCACATCGGTTAAATAGCGAGCAGCTAACTGCGAAAACTTCATCATTAAAATCGCACCGATGGCGAAATTGGGGGCGATAATCGCTCCAAGCTCTTTCTCTTCAGCAAGCTGTGTTAATTCCTGAATGTCTGTATCTGTAAATCCAGTTGTACCGACTACTGGTCGTACACCATGGGCAAGGGCGATCTGCATATGTTTTTTACCGAAAGCTGGTGTGGTTAGATCGACTAACACATCAACTTCATGATTGCTAAAACACTCTTCCATATCCGAATAAATCGGTACTTCCAAATTACCAAACCCTTCTAATTCGTTTAACGTTCTCCCATTATGCTTTGAATCAACGACTGCAACGAGGTTTAAGTCTTGATCTCTTTCACAAAGCTGAACAGCTTCATAGCCCATCTTTCCTCTAGGTCCAGCTACTACAATATTAATCATTCCGTCGATCTCCTTCTTCTATCTTTGTCCAACGATCAGCATCGCGGGTAGTAAATTTATTCATAACGCGTGTATGGGCTTCCTCTAAATCAATGTTCAACGAGTTGGCGAGACAAATAAGAACGAACAAAACGTCGCCTACCTCTTCTTCCATTGCTTTTTCTTTTTCCGTTTCTTTTTTCGGCTTCTCGCCGTATGTATGGTTTACTTCTCGCGCTAGTTCACCAAGTTCTTCTGTTAGTCTCGCCATCATGGCGAGTGGACTAAAATAACCTTCCTTAAATTGGCTAATATAGGCATCGACTTCTTGCTGCATGTGTGCCATTGTTTTTTGATTATCCATACGTCCACTTCCCTTCTACCTTATCCTAGCGAATTCGCGCTGAATCCGCAATTAAAATTCATTGCCTGCTATCTTTTTTTCGTTCGTTTAAGTACACTAGTAGAGCACCGATTGTAAAGGAGACTGTTTTATGAGTAAGCACATTAAGAACATTGTATTTATCTTGCTCGGCACAGCATTAATGGCTTTTGGACTCGTTTATTTTAATATGCAGTACAATTTAGCTGATGGAGGCGTTACAGGCATTACGCTCCTGCTTTACTTTTTGTTTCAGTTTAATCCCGCTATTTCAAACTTACTTATTAACATCCCTTTGTTTTTTATTGGCTGGAAAATGCTTGGGCGGACGACATTCTTTTACACTCTCATTGGCACATTTAGTTTATCGCTTTTCTTAGACTTATTTCAACGTATTCCTTTCTCCACAGCACTGGCAGATGATTTAATGCTTGCTGCTTTGTTTGCAGGTGCTATCGTTGGGGTCGGTCTCGGTATCGTTTTCCGTTTTGGTGGTACAACTGGCGGAGCTGATATTATTGCAAAACTATGCTTGCGCTATTTCGGTTGGAGCATTGGCAGAACTTTCTTAGTATTTGATTCCTGTGTCATTGTGATTTCTCTTCTTTATCTTGATCTTAGAGAAGCCATGTATACAATCGTTTATGTTTTTATCGCCGCCAAAGTCATCGATTTTATTCAACAAGGATCGTATTCCGCTAAGGCTGCTTTTATTATATCTGATGATTTAGAACAAATATCGGAAGCGATTTTGCGAGAGATGGGGCGAGGCGCTACCGCATTAAAGGGAAAAGGGTCTTTTACTGGTAACGATAAAGAAATCTTGTATTGTGTCGTTGCACGAAATGAAACCGTTCGCTTACGTTCTATCGTTCATCGAATTGATCCTCATGCGTTTATGGCAATCAATGATGTGACGGAAGCCGCTGGTGAAGGGTTTACCCTCGATGATAACAAGATGCCTTTACGCGTGGACTAAAAAAACGCTAGCGACAGTCGCTAGCGTTTTTTCTGGTTTGTTAGTCTCGTTGTGCCAAGTAAATTAAAATGAGACGAGCAAGCTCCATAACCGCTACAAGGGCTGCAGCAACATACGTCATCGCTGCGGCATTTAATACTTTCTTTGTCTCACGTTCTTCATCGTTACGAATAATGCCGCTCGATACCATTTGTGCCATTGCCTGGTTGGATGCATTAAACTCAACTGGTAACGTGACAATTTGAAACAGTACAGCAGCCGAGAACATGACAATTCCTGCTAGCAAAATAGTTGGGGATGCTGATCCAAAAAGGGTAATGAGCAAACCAATCATAATGAGCCACTGCCCTAAGCTCGTCCCAAGTTGAGCCGCTGGTACAAGTGCGCTACGAAATTTCAAAAAAGCATATTCTTCTGCATCTTGGATAGCGTGACCCACTTCGTGAGCGGCAATTGCCGCTGCTGCGACAGAAGGTTTATGATAATTATTTGTAGACAATCGAACGGTTTTCGCTTTCGGATCATAGTGATCAGAAAGTTCGCCTTTTGTTTCTTCAATGGCTACGTCATGCAATCCGTTATCGTTTAAGATTTTTCTTGCTACTTCTGCTCCTGTCATTCCAGACGAATTGCGAATTTGTGAATACTTATTGTAAGCACTTTTCACTTTTCCTTGTGCAATCATCGGAATAATGAGAAGAAGAGCGAGGTATATTAAATAACCACCTAAACTCACTATGAAGTCACCTCTTTAGCTTAATAAATATAGTTCTATCATAAGATGAACGTCAAAATAAGTCAAACTAGACGCTGACTCTATTCGTTCTGTTTTACTTTCTTACGTTGCCCCTTAAATTTCCGAAACCCAACATAGCTCAGTGTTAAAAATACAGGTGTGCCAATAATAAACATGACCACATATAAGCCAGGGTCAACGGTTTCAACAGAGGAGAAAGCAAATAGCGCTAAGTATTCATGGCGCATCACATCGAGATGATTGTCAATTTCAGCTTGAGACAGCTGTTGTTCTTGAAGCTTATGATGCATGGCATCAAGCTCACTTACTTGCTCATACCCTTTTGAAATTAAAACAGCAGGACGAACCGTATCATACAGTTGTAACGTGCGATTGACCTCATACATATATTGTTGCGATTGAAACGGGTCATTCACTGCACTAATTCGATCTAAACTATCCAACAATTGTCGATCCATTTGATTCCACAACGGTTGATTTACTTGCTGAACAGCATCTGTACTAAGCCTGAGCGCCATTGCCAAGCGCACTTGTTCCTCAACCGTGACATCCTCTGCAAACAGCGCATCATAAGCAGATTCAAACGTCGTTACTAGTGTGCGCATTGATGAAAGAGTCCATTCCTCTTCAGAGAAAGGATAGACATCCATCTCATCGGATAACACTAAAGCCGTTTGCTTTGCATCATCTATATCGCCTTGCTTTAGTTGTTGAAGTAATTGACCTGCTAAGCCATCAAATTCATTCCAAGTTGGGTTCTTGTCCTCAACTGCATCACTGAACACAGGCAACAACAAAACGCTCAAGATCACTGCTACTAAAATCGTTCGCCACATCGCTCGTTCCCTCCTCTGATTGTTAGTCTATGAGAGGAAGGACAAGAGTAGACCTGTTGTATTAAGGCAAGTTTAACCGAAGCGCACGTTTGCGAACATTTAATAAGTAGACAAGCATAACCGAAGCCAAACCTAATAAAAATGTAAATACACCAATCTGCTGTATATAAGGCATAATGACACTGCTAATCCAGGGGTGCATCCCGAAAACATAATCAATGACATCATTGAATACTGTCCAAGTAAGAGCAACCCCAAGGTGCCATGCTTTAATCCGCATAAAGGGTAAGAAAAGAAGTGCTTGAAGCGCCATACCAGCGTGAGAAAGATTGAGCATTAGAATTTGCCAATGCATCGGTGCGCCTTCCATTACTTGAAACGTATTCATCACAACCGCCCAAATCCCATATTTCAGCAAAGTGACAGCAGCTAATGCTTCTATCAGACCTACGTTCTTTTTCATTAGAAATGCGACTAGTACAACAACAAAAAACAGGCTAGCTGTTGGACTATCTGGTACAAATGGTATAAAGTGCCAAGGTGTTTGTGCCAGTTGATTCCCATACCAGTAAAAGCCGTAGATCGTCCCAAGAGCATTTACGACCAATAACAGCATTAGTGTTGACCTCTTAGTTAACCATCCAAATAAATACGCAAGCATCTTTACACCCCTATGTAAAAAGAGCCACCTCTAAGGTGGCTCTCTCTAATCTTATTCCTCAGAATCTTGTCCGTGGTTCGCAATGAATTCTGCTAAAATTTCGAGCTCTTCATCGGTTCCTTCAAACAAGTCACCTGGCATAGCGCCTTGACCATTTACAATAACGTCCATCACTTCTTCAGCAGATTTCTCTGTCTCTAAGAGGTTTGGTGCACCCGCACCACCAGTCATCTGATCACCATGACAACTGATACAAGATTCGTTATTTGTATAGATTTCATACCCTTCAGCCTCGGTATCAAAATCAACATCTTCCGCAATAACAAGCTGCCCTTGTTGTGCTGCTGTTTCCCAATCGTGCTGATCAACAGACTCCCACGTTAAAAAGATGACAGATGCTACACCAAGCAACATTAATGCTGTTGCAATTGGGCGTTTGTGCGGACGACGCTCTTTTGATGTGTCAAGCCATGGTGCAAGTAGTAAGGCACCAAATGCAATACCAGGAATGACAACCGTTCCTAATGTATTAAAATCTCCAGAAGCAAATTCATATTTAAGTAATTGATACAAAAATAAGAAATACCAGTCCGGTAACGGTATGTATGCTTCTAACGGGTCGGCAATTGCCTCAAGAGGAGCTGGATGGGCTAGGGTTAAACAAAGAAACCCCATTAGAAAAACAGCACCAACCATCCATTCTCGAAGTAAAAAGTTCGGCCAAAACGCTTCAGTCTTACCCGGATATTCCGAGTAATCCTTTGGCACATTCACTTTACGTCCGTCTACTTTCACACGAGAATCGCCGACAAATTTCATCCCTTTGCCTCGATGCATGAATTTCCCTCCTTTTTTATCAAATGTGGGTTCTCTTATAGAGGTCCAGAGATTCCCTGTCTACGAATCATAATAAAGTGTGCACCTAATAGTCCAAGTAGTGCCGCTGGCAAGAAAAATACATGAATGGCAAAGAAACGTGTTAACGTCGCAGCACCAACGATGTCACCACCAGCAAGTAACGCTTTTGTGAAGTCCCCGATAATCGGAACACTTTCAGCAATTTCAAGTGTTACAACGGTTGCAAAGTATGCTTTCATATCCCAAGGTAACAAGTAACCTGTTAAACCAAGCGCAAGCATAACGAAGAAAATCAATACACCAACCACCCAGTTTAACTCACGTGGTTTTTTATACGAACCAGTGAAGAATACACGTAAAGTATGTAGAAACATCATGACAATAACTAAACTCGCACCCCAGTGATGCATACCGCGAACAATTTGTCCCATCGCAACATCATTTTGTAAAAAATACACCGATGCATGGGCATTAACAATATCTGGTACGTAATACATTGTCAGAAACATTCCTGACAAAATTTGAATGACCGTTACGAAGAATGTTAATCCACCGAAACAGTATATGAACGCCGAAAAGTGATGAGCTGGGTTAACGTGCTCAGGCACCTCGTGATCCGCAATATCACGCCACATAGGAGTAATATCTAGACGCTCGTCCACATAATCATAAATTTTTTGTAGCATTTTTGCGTCCCTCCTAGTCTCTTCGGTTTACCTCTCCAAGGTATACGGTTCCATTTTCAACACTGACTTCAAACACATCTAACGGTCGACGTGGTGGTGTACCAGGTACGTTTGTACCATCCTCTGTAAATCGACCACCGTGGCACGGACACGCAAATTCGCTCTCATCTTCGTTATAAGCAATTGTACAACCTAAGTGTGTACAAACTGATGAAAGCGCGATAACGTCGTCGCCATCTAAATAGATGTATGCTTCTTGCTCAACGGTTGATTCATACCAAGAATCTTGTTGGCTAAAGCTCCATGTGAATCGCTGCGGCGTATCTGTTAAATCGTCTAGCTCGCATACCGCTTCCATAGAAGACTCAGCGCCTGCTTTTAATGCAGGATCAAGGGCAAAACGAACCATGGGCATTAACATACCTGCAGCCATAAATCCACCTACTCCTGTGAGCGTGTACGATAAAAATTGCCGTCTCGAAACTTTGTGCTCTCTTTCGCTCACTTCTAAACCTCCTAACAGTTCAAAATCGACCAAGTTTAGCTTGGTATCATACAGATTAATACTAGGACGTTACTATCATACTATAACCGCATACATTAAGCAATATGAGTTAGAATAGCGCTTTCAGCGTTTTTTTTGCCATAACCCCGTAATTAACGGTAAAATTTGTTGCATTTGATCATCCATGACTTTTTTTCTGTTTTTTTGTTCAATGTATTCAAGAGCAATTGATGGTACGTACACCAATTGTAACGGCTCTAATGCTTGTTCATCCTGCTTCCAATTCGCATCTGATGTTAGCAAAATCATGTAGTTGAATCCAGCGCCCTCTAATTCCGTCTGCCAAAGGTGTAGCCGCTCTTTTTTCCCTTCGGCTGATTCGGTATCATGATAGCTAAATGGTGGGAACAGCATAACCCGTCCTCGAAATTGACGTTCCATTTCCTCACTCAAAATTGTTGTAAATTCAGTCGCTTGAATGGTTGACTTAATATCTGCCGTTAACGATACTTTCACAAGGGGTACAATGGCTGTATCAACATAATCTCGGGATTGTAAATACGTATCGGTGTCTTCGGTTCTAAAGCGCATCTGACCACTTCCTTCCTCTTTTCTAGTATACCAAAAAAAACAGAGCCTTCGGGCTCTGTTTTAGGAGTTTTTTAATAAATGATTTAGTTTTTCGGTTAAGGCGAGAAACGCGTCTTTATCATGCGTATCTAACGCTTGATTAATTTCCTCATTTATTTTTTTTAACTGAAATTGGCGAATGCTTTCTGTTAAAACAACATCAGCCTCTGTTTCAAACCGTTGCTTTCGTTCTTTTGTTTCCGGTAAATACGGGTTGTCTTCAAGAACCGCTAGGTACTGCGCATGAAGTTCTTGGTCTTTAAAATGAAGTTCAATGTAAATCTCTTCCGTATGATTTAAGCGAATATCATGAAACGCTTTTTCACAGTCTGTTGTCACGTGATGCTGCTTTCGAAACGAAAATGGAACTGTGTCGATCCCTTGAGCAGAAATAACAAGTGCCTTTGGTGTTTCATCAGAACGATCTAAAAAATGAACTCGTTCCATTAAGCTATCATCGTTCATTAAATAATTTAGCAACCAAGCACACTCACGGCGTTTTAATTGATGTCGTTTGAGGAAACTACGCAAAAAAGACTTTTTATCCATTACAGGAATAATGCTACCCAATTGCTTTCTCCCCTTTCCTTTTATAAAAGCACCAAAAAAGATTCTCTTGTACTTTTCGCCTTAAGATACAGCATTCCCTTTTCTATCGACTTGAATTCTTTTCAACAAATCTTGTCATTCCTCGTGTTGAAGCTGGTCAATAAGCTCGATTAAGTCTGTTCTTGTCGGATCAACGTATAGCGCTTGTCTAAAGAACACAGCTGCTTTTTGACGTTTTCCTTCTTCTAAGAGAAAGTAGCCATATTCAATTAAAAAGTCAGCATCTTCCTTAAAAAATGGTTCCGCTTCTTCATATAATAGACGGGCTTCTTCATACGATTCCAATTGTGCTTTAGCAAAAGCGTGGTACCACGTTAGTACAGGATCATGTTCACCATGCTCTTGTACATATTCAATAAGCTCTTGTAGCTCTTCTGCTCTTTCTTCTTCCTTCAATAATGCAGCAAGTGCTTGTATGCTAGTCATATTTGAAGGGTTTAACGCCAAAGCTTGTCGAAAGTATTGCTCAGCACCGACGAGGTCATTCATTTTTGTCAACACTTGACCAGCCATCATTGGGAGTTGGTCATTAAATTCATCCATTCGAATACCATCTTTCAACGTCTCAAATGCCTCATCTAAACGATTTTCAGCCTCATATGCTTTTGCAAGTGGCACATAAACACTTGTAAAATCCGCATCTAAACTTTTTACCGCACCGAGCTGTTCAATAACAACTGGATAATCACCCTGTTGATAAGCAGTAAACCCAAAGCTGAATAACTGATCAGGCGTCATTTTATTTGTTTCCTGTTGATGATACAAATGCAAGGCCTCTTCAAATTGACCATTACCGCTATATGCTTCTGCCAATGATAATCCAACGTTCACTTCACCTAATTGAACATGAAGAGATTGTTTTAAATACGGAATCGCCTTATTGTATGCCCCTTGATTTAAATAGAATTCACCTAGCGCATAAATAAGGATCATTTCTTCAGGGTCTTTTTGCAAGGCGGCAAGTAACTTCTGTTCGGCAACTTCATCAAGAGCTTGCAATTGATACAAATCGGCAAGCAATAGTTGTGCTTGTACGAAGCTGTCATCTTTTACGCCAACTTCTAATAGTAATTCAATGGCTGCATCCTCTTGATCTTCGTCAATCATCATTTCCGCTGAAAGAATGGCTAAAGAGCCTTCATCTGGATAAAGTGACCGAAGTTCTTCCACAATGGTTCGTGCTTCACGAATGTGCCCAAGTTCGTAATAGAGCTCAGCCACTTCAAACCGAATTTGGTGGTTGTCTGATAGAGCATGTTCAGCTAAATACGCTAAAGCAGCTTCAATGTTTCCAGCCTCTATTTTAGAAAAAACATGTTCTTTCAACATAAATGTTCTTGCTCCTTTTCGTAACAAACGATATATGTTTATTTTATATGATCGCTCGTCGCAGGGGCAACCTTTCTGTTTCAGAAAAAAAACAAAAGATTTTTATGAATAGTATTGACTTTGTAAGCGTTTTCTTTTATTATCTAATTAGCGTATGGTTTCTCTCCACTCCTATCCATACATTTTAGCTTTTATAGCTAAACCCCCTTGAAAACGTAAGCGTTTTCAAGGGGGTTTTTTTATACAAGCGCCTGACCTACTTGACCAGACGCTTGTCACTATTGTTCGTAAATTTGATAATGCCGTTCCATTAGGACCGTCCGAGCGTGAGTTCGATCTTCTTCCGAGCGGAAGCTCAAACGTAAAACACCCATAATATCTTCTCTTGCCTCGAGAATTCGAATGTTGGTCAGATGAATTTTATTTTCTGCAAGGACATAGGTAACATCCGAAACAACTCCGAGATGATCCGGAACATCCACATATAAGTCGTAAAATGCCGGAATTGCCCCGCGAGACTTCTGCGGTAAACCTTCACGAACCTGACGGGCTCCTGCAAAGAAATGATAGATGCTCTCATGATCCTCGTTTTCAATTAATTCACGTATGCCATCCATATCTTGCTGCCACTCATTCATTAATCGAATCATTTCTTCTTTATTATGTACTAAAATATCACGCCACATAATAGGGCTTGCTGAGGCAATTCTTGTAATGTCTTTAAAGCCTCCAGCAGCAAGTGCAGTCACTTGATCATCTGTTGCTTGCATCTTTTCAAGTTGATGTACGAGTCCAGCTGCTACAATGTGAGGAAAGTGGCTGACAACACCAACAAGTCGATCGTGTCGCTTTGCATCTAGTTCAATAAATCGCGCCTTCGTCAATTTTAGAATATTTTTCAATGAAATCAATTCATCCCGAGACGTCTCTGCGGTTGGTGTTAAAAGATAGAACGCATTTTCAAATAAATGTTCTTGTGCTGCCGTAACACCAGACTTATGCGAGCCAGCCATCGGATGTCCACCAATAAAGCACACAGATGGTAACAGTCGCTCTGCTTGCTCGACGATTGTTCGTTTCGTCGAGCCTACATCTGTTAAGATGACGCCTTTTTTCAGTGCCATCGTACTTAGCTGTTCCATAATCTTTATTGTCACACCAACTGGCGTGGCAATAATAATGACGTCCGCACGTTCAGCACCATCCTGTAAACGTGTCACACGCTCATCAATAACCCCTAATTGATGTGCCATATTCGTTTCGTCCTCTGAAATATCATAGCCTAGCCGGTGAAAGGTTGAATCATTTTTCAAAGCAAGGGACAATGAGCCCCCAATTAGGCCCATACCAATGATAAAGATGTTCGTCATGCTGTGGTCCTCCCTGCACTACTTCATTAAGTTTTCCATGTGTTAAATATGGCCGGTGCCACTTTCAAAAAAGCATCATTTTCTTCCTTACTACCAATAGAAATCCGAATTCCAGTTGGATAACCTAATGCTTCACCGGATCGAAGAATAAACCCTTTTTCTAGAAACGCCTGAAAAAGTTGATTCCCTGGAATACTTGTTTCAACTAGAAGAAAATTGGTTTCGGACGGATAAACGAAGAAACCCTCCTCTTCAAAATAAGTTCTTAAACGCTGCCTCTCTTGCTCGTTCTTTTCTTTGCATAATTGAATAAATCCTTCGTCTTCCAATGCAGCCAGAGCTGCTTGATGTGCTATCGCATTATTATTAAACGGAGGTCTAACAGGGTCAATCGCTTGCGCCACGCTTTCACTCGCAATGCCATAGCCTACTCGTAAACCAGCCAATCCGTATGCTTTGGAAAACGTACGTAACACAACTAGCTGCGGATAAGCAGAAAGCAGCGATACGCTATCAGGATAATCAGCCATTGTCACATATTCGTAGTAAGCCTCGTCTGAAACGACTAAGCACTCTTTAGGAACACGATCTAAAAAGTGGACAAACGCTTCCCGACTTAACGCAACACCGTTAGGATTATTTGGATTGCACACCCAAACGATGCGCGTTTGCTCGTTAATCGCTGCAAGCATCGCTTCTAAGTCATGATTTCCACTGTTTGTAACTGGAATCTCAACAATTTCAGCAGCTTCAATAGTTGCATTTAATTTATATTGTGAAAAAGAAGGCGTAGCCATAACCGTATTGGTATCAGCCGATAAAAACCCTCGACATAGAAATTGTATGACTTCATCGGATCCATTGCCTAGAATAATTTGCTTTTCACTTACTTGATGTTTTGTTGCTAAAGCTTCCCGCAGCTCCGTTCCGTAGCCATCGGGATAAATAGCCGTTTCACTCGCAATCGTGGCGATTCTCTCAGCCACCTTTGGTGACGCACCATACGGATTTTCGTTTGATGCCATTTTTATAACATGATCTAATCCATACTCGCGCTTCACCTCAGCAATTGGTTTGCCTGGTGCATACGCAGGTAGACCACGAATTTGTTTTTTAACGAGCATGTCCACACCTACTTTCGATAGTCTTACTAGTTATCCTACGAAAAAAGAGCTTCTTCTTCAACATTCTTTTAATAAGAGGCCGTATTTATTCCTTGAAGCTCACCAATATACTGTTCAATCTCAGCAAGCGCTGCTTCTTTTTCTCTTTTGCTTAAAAGTCGTTCTCCACGCTTTTCAATCTCTTTCACAATCGCACTCCCAATCACAACTCCATCAGCATACTGTTGGATAGCATCTACTTGCTCACGTTTATGAATACCGAATCCAACAACACAAGGAACTTGAGCATGCTGCTTTACTATCTGAATAAAACGTTTTAAATCAGCAGGCAACTGATCACGAGCGCCAGTTACGCCTGTCGTTGATACACAATATAAAAAGCCGCTTGCAGATGAAGCAATCTTTTTTATTCGTTCTCTAGAAGTTGGAGCTACCATTGAAATAAAAGACAAGCCGTTTGCTTTACATAGTGATGCCAACGTCTGTGCTTCTTCAAAAGGTAAATCCGGAACGAGTACACCGTCTACTTCAAAGGTCGACGCCTGTTCTACAAATGTTTCAAATCCGTATTGATAAAGAGGATTCGCATACGTAAACAAAATAATGGGTACATGCACACCTTTTTTTCGGGCCAGTGGAATCATTTCTAAAATTTGCGGCAAGGTCGTTCCTGCCTGGATTGCTCGAATAGAAGCAGCTTGTATCGTGGGGCCATCCGCTAAAGGATCAGAGTAGGGCACACCTAATTCAATGACATCGGCCCCTTGCTTTTGTAATGAAAGCAATAGCGCAATCGTCACGTCAAGAGAAGGATCTCCTGCTGTAATAAATGGAATAAACAAATCATCCTTTTGTAACGCTTGGGTTAGTCTATTCATGAGCGGATTCTCCTTCGACGTTTTTATAAATGGTATGCATGTCTTTGTCACCACGACCGGACAAACAAATTAAAATCGTTTCTTTTTTACCTGCTTTACTTTGTTTAATCGCTTGAGCAACAGCATGTGCTGATTCCAAAGCACAAATAATGCCCTCGTGTTCAGCAAGCATACGCAAAGCAGAGAGGGCCTCTTCATCGGTTACCGCTTCATACGTAACGCGACCTGAATCTGCTAGATACGCATGCTCCGGACCAATTCCAGGATAATCAAGTCCAGCTGAAATAGAATAGGGCTCTATAATTTGACCTACCTCGTCTTGCAGTAAATACGTTAATGAACCGTGAATGATTCCTTTTGTTCCTTTTGTTAACGTTGCAGCGTGATGAGGAGAATGGACGCCGAGGCCAGCTGCCTCAACACCGACTAATGAAACATCGTCTTCGATAAACGGATAAAACATCCCAATCGCATTACTTCCTCCACCGACGCATGCAATAATGGTATCCGGAAATTCACCATAATCAGTAAGCATCTGCTCTTTTGCCTCGTCGCCAATGATCCGTTGAAATTGGCGAACCATTTTTGGGTAAGGGTGAGGACCAACGACAGAACCGATAATGTAAAACGTATCGTCAGCATTGGTTACCCAGTGCCGAATTGCTTCATTTGTAGCATCTTTTAATGTTTTACTTCCGCTTGTCGCTGGGATAACTTTCGCACCAAGAAGCTCCATTCGAAACACATTTAACTGCTGTCGCTCCATATCCGTTTCACCCATATAAATTAAACAGTCCATGCCAAATTTCGCAGCTACGGTTGCGGTCGCTACACCATGCTGGCCAGCACCTGTTTCAGCAACAATTTTCTTTTTACCCATTCGTTTGGCTAACAGTACTTGCCCGAGAGCATTATTTAGCTTGTGTGCGCCTGTGTGTACTAGATCTTCTCGCTTTAAATAAATGGAGACATTCCCTAGTGCTTTACTTAGCTGATCGGCAAATGTGATCGGAGTTTTTCGGCCTGCATAATTTGTTAACAATGTTGTTAATTCACTTGTAAACGCAGGGTCCGCTAATGCTTCATCCAAAGCCGCCTCTAATTCCTCAAGTGCACTCATAATTGTCTCTGGCACATATTGTCCACCATACTCGCCGAAACGACCTTGCTCAGTTGGATAAAGATTTGTTTTCATCTCTCGATCACCTCTTCAAGCTCTTCTATTGCCCGTATATTTTTTCGTCCGTTGCGCTCTATTCCGCTCGATAAATCTAAGCCAAACACGTTATATTGTTGTGCATCTTGAATATTTTCTTTGTTTATTCCACCAGCAATAAACAGAGGCGTTTCATATCGATTTGCAACTTGTATAAATGTAGGAATGCGTTCCCAATCAAATGTTTGCCCCGTTCCACCCCACGCTTGTGTGCTTTTTGTATCTAACAAAAGACCATCTACGTAAGGAGCATAACGATGAAGCTGCTCAACAGTACTATCATCAACATGGATCGCTTTCCAAAGTTCAATAGTTGGATAAGCATGTCGAACAGCTTTAACACTCTCCACAGACTCACTTCCATGAAGTTGAAGAACGTGGAAGATGTTCGCTTCTAAAAGGGGTTTTATTTGTTCTATTGTTGCATTTACAACAAGCGCAACATTTTTCTTTTCATGAGGAACAGACTGATTCCAATGCATCACATCATCAAGAAGTACTTGACGTTTACTTTTTGCAAAAACATAACCAATGTAATCACACAATGAGTGAGCGACAACTTCTAGATCTTCTTTCGATTGAATCCCACAATATTTTGTCTTCATTCCACTGTCCGCTCACTTGCAAACAAACTTTCAATGGCTTTAGAACGATCCGTCGCTTTCATTAATGTCTCACCCATTAACACACCATGAACACCTAGTCTCTTTAAATAAGTAAGGTCTTCTTTCGTACGAATGCCACTTTCTGATACAAGAACCGATTCTTGTGAAAGCGATGGTAAAATTAATTCCGTCTGTTTAATGTTCGTTTGAAACGTTTTTAAATTCCGGTTATTCACACCAACGATTTCTGGCTTTATATACTGAAGCAATGTTTGCGCTTCTTCTTCATCATGTACCTCTACTAGGCATTCAAGCCCTAATTCATATGCTTGTTCATAGAGCTCTCGTAGCTGGCTGTATTCAATAACACCTGCAATCAGCAAGATTGCATCCGCTCCGAGTCGATAGGACTCTTCAACTTGCTTCGCATCAATGATGAAATCTTTGCGCAAAACCGGAAGATTAACCGTGTCTTTTACTTGCTTGATATATTCTTTCTTCCCTTTAAAATAGGGATAATCGGTTAGCACACTAATAGCAGACGCACCAGCAGCTTGATACGATAGCGCAATACGTTTTACATCGAGGGTTTCAACCAAAAGACCTTTAGACGGAGACGCTTGTTTAATTTCTGCAATTAAACCGAGGTCATAAGTAGATTGAAGCAGGGCTTGTTTTAAACTCGTTCGCTTTACCGCTACAGGAGCTGGCATTTCTAACACACGCACTTCTTCTTTTTTAGTTGCAATAATCTGATCAAGCATGTTTTATCCCTCTCTTCTTTGATTGCAGCGAGGTCAAATAAAGTTGTGATTGCCCATTTTCAATTGCCCGCCTTGCCTCTTCAACACCAACTTGAATAGAAGATACGTAATCACCTGCATACAACGCAACACCTGCATTAAACGCTACAATATTAGTTGCTGCTTGCGGAGCTTCATTCCGGAGTACCTGATGAATTAAAGCAGCACTCTCAGCAGGGGTTTGTACACGGATGGATGCTAACGAACTACGGGTAAAACCAACATCTTCAGGCTTTATAGTATTGGCATGAATCTCACCTTGCTTCACATCAACAAGGTACGTTTCACCATGAATGGCACATTCATCAAGTCCATCTGCACCACTAACAACAACGGAGTGGGTTGTACCGAGTCGTTGTAATACGTGTCCAAATTGATCAGCGGTTGCCCGGCTATTTACTCCTACTAACTGGTGTTTTGCACCAGCTGGATTTGTTAACGGTCCTAAAAGATTAAAAATACTTCGAAAGCCTAGCTCTTTTCTCGTTTTCATTACGTGTTTCATAGAAGGATGATACAAAGGAGCAAACATAAAGCATAGTGACTGCTCTGTTAGCATATTTGCTGCTTCCGTCACCGATGTTTGAATATCAATATTAAGCGCTTCAAACACATCTGCACTTCCTGTTTTTGAAGACACAGAACGATTTCCATGCTTCGTCACAGGTATGTTCATTGATCCAAGAACAATTGCTGTTGCAGTGGAAATGTTAAAGGTACCAAGCCCGTCACCACCTGTTCCACATGTATCAATTGTCCGTTCTAGATGAATAGGAAATGGTTCAGCCATTCCCCGCATTGCCCGCGCAAAGCCAACAAGTTCATCTGTTGTTTCTCCTCTAAATCGGAGCAACGTCATAAAGCTAGCAATCTGGCTATCTGCTAATCGCCCATGCATGATTTCGCCCATAAGCAACTCTGCTTCTTGTTCACTTAATGTACCATTGTCTAAGCAGCGGTGTAACATCGCTTTAATCATGGCATACACCTGCATTTCGGATAAGGTGATCCCTACATACATAATAAAAACGAGACATAAAATTGGATAAAGGAATAACAGAAGGATGAAGCATTGTCGACTTTTGCTTACCGATTTGCTTCTTACGTGTTGTGCGTTTAATTACTTGAACATTAAGGGGATTTATTTTCTTCATTTACCACTCACTCCTTGTGATGTGAAAATGAAGAGCGGTTGGAGGATTGACGCATCTCCAAATACATTTATAGGAAGGGTTCTTTACTTCGTCTACATTCTCTCCGCTCTGCTCATTCTCAACTAATCTCTACTCTAAACTCTACTCATCTAATCTTGCTTGCACGTAGTCTAACGCAAAAAACCACTGACGTCAACCCATTATCACCTAGCCCTTTTGCAAGAGGTCTGGACGAAGCGTTATCGCCTCATTTAAGAAAGTATGACGAACATCTCGCTGATCCTGCTCCGTGTGAGCCGTCATCATAATCCGAATACAACGCGACAAACTTCCTTTCACAGGTATTTCCTGAGCGCACATAACTGGTACGAAATCAAAACCATTTAAATGACGTAAAGCTTTAGCTGGGAAGCAAGCATCAATGTCGTTTGTTACGGTAACAAGCACTTGCGCAATTTGTTCAGGCTTAATGTCATTATCCGCTACCATTTTTCGGAGCAAGCGCTCGGTCTCACGTTCAATTTCTGCTGCTTCATTTTTTTCAACTGTCGTCGCCCCACGAATGCCTCGCATCATAATTAATGGCCTCCTTTTTCTACTGTCAATTCCGCTACTAGCTCTTCTGCAGTAATTGGTTCAATTGTCGCTTTACCTAGTGCACTTAATAAAACGTAATGAAGCGTACCGTGACGCGCTTTTTTATCTTTCATCATTTGTGAAAGCAAATCGGTTATCTCTAGCGAAGACGGGATTTGAACGGTATAGCCAAGAGATTGAAACCACGCTATATACCGATCAGAAGCAAGATCAATGTTGTGCTTACGCTCACTAAGCTTTAATGCAAAAGCCATTCCGATCAGAACGGCTTCACCGTGGGTCACAGCACCATAGCCTAACTCTGCTTCAATTGCATGACCTAGCGTATGCCCAAAATTCAACATACCACGAATACCCAGCTCTTGTTCATCCTGCTGCACAATGCGCGCTTTTAACGCTACGGCTCTTTCAATCATACGTACGAGCGACTCGCCTTCGATGGACGTGAGCGAGTCAACTTCCTCTTCTAGCCATGTTAAGAAGTCCCTATCCGCAATAAAAGCCATCTTGACTATTTCAGCAAAGCCTGAACGCCATTCTTTTTCAGGAAGCGTTTGTAGAAGCTGAGGATCATAGAGGACAAGTTCCGGCTGGTGAAACAATCCCACCATATTTTTGCCTTTCTCTAAATTAATGGCTACTTTACCACCAACACTTGAATCATGTGCCAATAACGTCGTCGGTACTTGTACAAAAGAAATGCCACGCATATAGGTACCGGCTACAAACCCAGCTAAATCTCCTATGACACCACCACCAAATGCGATGATGACAGATGAGCGATCGAGCTGATATTCGAAGCAGTCATTTAACAAACGCTCGTATTGCGCAAATGATTTTGACTGTTCCCCACTAGGAACAACAGACACATGTACAGCTGTCTGCGTAAACGTTTGGAGAAACGATTCAAGATAATGTGTCGCAACCTGTTCATCGACAATAAGCATGTAACGAGAAGCTGGGGCCACTTTTTCAATAATCGATCCGGCTTGATTTAGCACACCTTGTTCAATTACCACATCATAGGTCTTTTTGTCTGTACATACATTGACTTTCATCATTAAAATAGCCTTGCTTTTTCATTGTGTCGCTCTATCGCTGCTTGAAGGTCCGAAAGTTGATCTGCCGGAAACGTATCTAGTAAGCTACTTGCAATTTCCCATGCCACGACATTTTCGCACACAACTGAAGCAGCTGGCACTGCGCAACTATCAGATCGCTCGACACCTGCATCAAACGCCTCTTTGGAATCAATATCGACACTTTTAAGTGGTTTATATAAGGTTGGGATTGGCTTCATGACACCTTTTACAACGACTGGCATACCGTTTGTCATTCCACCTTCAAAGCCACCTAGACGGTTTGTTTTTCGGCTATAGCCTGTTTGTTCATCCCAAATGATTTCATCATGAACTTGACTACCAGGTTTTCGCGCTGCTTCAAACCCTAAACCGATCTCAACACCTTTAAAGGCATTTATGCTCATGACAGCTCCAGCAATTTTCCCATCTAGTTTACGATCATAATGAACATGGCTCCCTAACCCAATTGGCAACCCTTCAACGACTACTTCAACGACGCCACCAATACTATCACCGTCTTGTTTTGCTTGATCAATTGCCGCCATCATTTTCGTGCCTGCTTCGTCATCAAGGCATCGGACTGGAGATGCTTCAGACCGTTCTTGAATTGTTTGAATGGAAAGCGACTCTTCCACATTTGCTTCGATACCACCGATTATTCTAACGTGACCAGCTACTTCAACTCCAAGCGCCCGTAAAATAACTTTCGCAAGCGCCCCACAAGCGACTCGAACCGTTGTCTCTCTCGCTGAAGAACGCTCTAATACGTCACGCATGTCACGATGACCGTATTTTATTGCTCCATTCAAATCTGCATGACCTGGCCGTGGTCGTGTTAAGCGACGTCTCATTTTTTCTTCTTCTTCTTTTGAAATGGGAGCTGACCCCATAATTTTTGTCCAGTTTTTCCAATCATTATTTTCAACAACGAACGTAATCGGAGCCCCTGTTGTATAGCCGTGTCGAACCCCGCTCATAATCTTCACTTGATCCTTTTCGATTTGCATCCGGCGTCCTCGACCATATCCACCTTGCCTGCGAGAAAGTTCCCGATTAATATCCTCTTCCACCAGGCGGATTTGAGCCGGAACACCTTCTATAATTGTAGTTAATTGCGGCCCGTGGGATTCACCAGCTGTAAGAAATCTCATTATGTCCACTCCTTCTACCAATTGCTTTATCACTTTTACGCGCTAAATTATATTCGATTATACCAACTATGACGCAATTTTTCAATTTGTTTTCTGATAAAAAAAAGGAGCTATTGCTTTTAATCCATATGTATGAGGGTGAAAAATTTGCTCTGTACTCCCTACAAACAGAAGTCCCCCCTCTTTTAAAGCATCACTTAGCTTCCGGAAAATGCGTTCTTTCGTTTCTTCAGTAAAGTAAATGCATACATTTCGACAAATAACCATATCCATCTGTTTTGGGAAAGCATCATGGATTAAATCCAACGTAGAAAATGACACCATATCTTTTATCTCATCTACGACGCAAAAATCAGACTCTTCCTTTTGAAAGAAGCGATTTAGCATCTCTTCTTCCATAACGGTTTTTGCTGCTTGCGTCGAATAACGACCTTTTTTCGCTTTTAGAATCATCTGTCCATCTAAGTCTGTTGCTTGTAGCTGATTAGACACTAGTGGTAACTCATGTCGCTTACAGAGCATCGCTACTGTATAGGCTTCCTCTCCTGAGGAACACGCGGCGCTCCAAATGGCCAATGGTTTTTTTGTCAGTGCGTGACGAGCAGCTAGCCAATCCGCTACACGTTCCCAGCGATCTGCATTTCGAAAGAAAGATGTTACATTAATAGTCATTTTTTCTTTACATTCAGATAAAAGATCTGGGTTTTCTTTTAGCGCTTCTCCATATGCCTTCATGCTGCTCATTCCATGCTTCACACTCAATGTGCGCAAACGGCGTTCCATTTGTGAGCGTTTATACGCTTGCAAGCGGATGCCTGTTAAGGTTGCGAAAAGATCAGAAAAGGCTTCATAATCATCTTGATACTGCATATTCAAACGCTCCATCTCTCTCATTTTACCTAATAGTGTACCACGAAAATGCTTTAATCGGGTACAAGCGTCCTTCAAAAGGATGCAGCATACCATAATAAAAAGGTACGAAAGGATGAAAAGACATCCTCCCGTACCTCTTTAACGCTTGTGAATGATGCTTACACCCAAACGTTTGTATTTTTTTCATATGTTGATAGCTCTTCTTCAGAAAAGAATATGCCAATTTCACGATCAGCACTTTCAGTTGAATCAGAACCATGGATCACATTCATACCAACTTGAATTGCATAATCTCCACGAATAGAGCCTGGTGTTGCCTCAGCTGGATTCGTCGCTCCGATTAAATGGCGAGAGATTTTCACAACTTGTTCGCCTTCCCAAACCATTGCAAACACTGGACCAGATGTAATAAAAGTAACGAGCTCATTAAAAAAGGGCTTTTCACGGTGTTCACCATAATGAGTCTCAGCTGTTTCTTTGCTTAATGTTACAAGTTTCCCTGCTACAAGTTTAAATCCTTTTTGCTCAAAACGAGAAACAATTTGTCCGATTAAATTACGTTGAACTCCATCAGGCTTAATCATCACATATGTACGTTCCAACATTCCAACCCCACTTTATTTAGTTTATTCGGTAACTCTTTTAGTATAGCAAATGAAGTAAGCGCTAACAATAAAAAATAGCGAAAATATTCGTTTTTCCTCGTACGTTGACACTTTTCTAGTAAAGGGAATATTCCTACTATTATCCATAAAAAAACCGGATAAGTGATGCTCACAACCGGTTTTTTTATTAAGCTACTTAATACTTCCGTCGACCTATATAAGCAGCAACCTGCTTTAAATGAGTCTTCGCCTCACAATTAGGAAATTCATTAAGCAACGCATATGCTTTGCTTAAGTAACGATCACTTAAGTCTTGGGCATATTCAATTCCGCCAGAATTGCGTACGTCATTCAAAAACGGTTCCATCGTTATCGTTTTAGCTGTTTCTTTCGTTAATTCTTTTCTAAGCTTTTCTTTAAACGATGGATTCGTATCCATAGCATATAATGCAGGAAGCGTTACATTCCCTTGACGTAAATCCCCGCCAGCTGGTTTTCCTAACTGTTCTTTCGTGCCTACAAAATCTAATATATCATCCATTATTTGATAAGACATTCCAAGGAAATAAGCAAAATAATACATTTGTTGTTGGAGCTCTTCTTCTACATCAGCTGCAATAGCACCTAACTGAGAGCTAACTGCAATTAAAAGAGCTGTTTTTCGTTTAATCCGTCTAAAGTATGTGCGAATGGTTTGATCCCAGTTATACTGATCTCGAATTTGTTCGACTTCGCCAAGACACATTTGATGCATTGCATCCGAAATGATCACATGCACACGCTTATCTTGAAACGCTTTCGTTGTTTCAATTGCGTGTCCAAAAATATAATCTCCCGTATACATGGCAACACGGTTATCCCATCTTGCCATAACCGTTTCATTTCCTCTTCTTAATGAAGCATTATCAATCACATCGTCATGAACTAAAGAACCCATATGAATTAACTCTAATGATGCAGCGATATGCTTTAACTTCTCTAAATCGTAGTTTCCAAACTTTCCAGCCAAAAGAACAAGAACGGGGCGAATTCTTTTACCACCCGCCTTTAAGAGATCAGTCGACGCTTCGTTTAAAACTGGGTGTTTAGCTGAAAGCGTACGTTCCAGTATGGATTCAATGTATTCAATATCGGTTTGAAACTCTTTATATATTTCTGCTAACTTCATGAACGCCACCCTTATGCAGCCTAAAAGTCTGCTCGTTTTATAAATGGTTTTTTCTTCTTTCTCACTAGTGAAGGTTATACGGGATGGTTGCAATCACCTCAAAATCGATGCTATTCACATGATAGAGGCAGGTTATTTCATTCTTTTCTAAACGTCTTCGTCAGCTAGTTTCCTAAAAAAAACGTAGCAACATCATATCGACAAAAGCGAAGGCAAACAGCATGACGGAAAGCGTGCCATTCATTGGAAAAAAGGCCAGTTGCACTTTAGATAAATCATCTTTCTTCACTATGGAGTGCTGATAAATCATAATAATGCCTGCGACAAGAACGCCGATTAAATAAAGCCAACTAAGTGGAGAATAGAAAAAGAGTAAAACAAAAAAAAGAAAACTTACAACGTGAAAGCCCCTCGCAATTAAAAGCGCTTTCGCGACCCCAAAGCGACTTGGAATTGAATACAATCCGTTTGAAGCGTCATAGTCGGCATCCTGAGTGGCATAAACGGTATCAAAACCAGCTAACCAAAAAAGGACGGCACCGAACAATAACATTGGCATCAATGATAGTTCACCTGTAACGGCTACCCAGCCACCAAGTGGTGCAATCCCAATTGTCACACCAAGTACGACATGGCATAACCATGTAAATCGTTTCGTGTAAGAGTAGAATACGAGAAAAAATACAGCAATTGGCAATAGATAAACAGATAACAGGTTAAGATTAAACGCAGCAAGGAAAAGAAGGGCAAACGATACGGCAATAAAGATCCATACATCTGCTTTTGAAAGTAATCCAGCTGGTATTTCACGATTCGCTGTTCTTGGATTATGTTTATCGATTGTAGCGTCAATCACACGATTTAACGACATCGCTGCACTTCGAGCCCCGATCATTGCAATCGTCACCCAAAACCATTGTACAAACGTTGGAAAGTGTCCGTTCATTACGAGACTACCTAATAACATGGCAAAAAAAGCAAATGGAAGGGCAAAAATCGTATGTTCGATTTTTATCATTCGCATAAATGTTTTTGTTTTTGATCCTACTGCTGTTCCCATTAACGAAAACTCCTTCTACGAGTCCTTTTGCGGCTTTTGTCCTAAGTGCATAGAGGCAACACCGCCAGTATAACTCTTTACTTCAACGTTTATCATGCCTGCTTCACGAAACATACTGGCTAACTTCTCTCGGTTAGGAAATTCTAACGTTGATTCATGTAACCACGCGTATTCATCGTATTTTTTAACTAACAGTTTGCCAGCAAGAGGCATGACATGTTTAAAGTAAAAGAAATAGAGTTGTTTAAAACCTGGAATCGTCGGCTGAGATGTTTCCAGACACACAATCCTTCCACCTGGCTTCGTTACACGAACCATTTCCTTCAGGACTCGCATATAATCTGGCACATTTCGAAGCCCAAACCCAATTGTGACATAGTCAAACGTATTTTCTTCGAACGGTAAATCCATAGCGTTCCCCTGAATCAGTTCAATGTTTTTTACGCCGTATTGCTTTACTTTTTCTTTTCCAACTTCTAGCATGTTTTCACTAAAGTCCAGACCAACTACCCGTCCATCGTCTCCAACAGCTTCACTTAAAGCAATGGACCAATCAGCTGTTCCACAGCAAACATCTAGAGCAGAATCGTTTTTTTGAACAGCCATTCGTTTCATCGTATCTTTACGCCATGCTTTATGCCGTTGCAAACTAATGACAGAGTTCATCATGTCATATCTCTTATGAATAGACTGAAAAACGCTATGTACGCGCTCTTCCTTAGACTGACTCATGTTGTAAGCCTCCCACAAAAAAACTGATCGAGAATATCATTACGTTGGCTATTAAGAAGTGGCTGTAATGATTGCTCAGCTCGAACAAGCATCGTGCGTAACACATTGGTTTCTTCTTCATCAACGGTCGTTCGTAACTGCCTCTTGACTCTTTTCGTTAAAAAGAACGTTTCAAGTCGCTTTGCGAACGTTTCGTCAGCCTCTTTTTGAATAATTCTTAGTAAAAGCAAAGCATCGACTGCTGCTTTTTGATCATAGAATGCCTTTGCTGTTAACGACTTGTCCATGTAATGAGCCATTTTCAATTCGTAAATCTCTTGAAGTGTGCTTCCAAATAACTCAACCATATCGACTGCATTCACGCCTGCTAACGATTGATAGTAACGAGCACTATAAAAATCCCCAGCCAGAACATTTAGCTGCCTTCTCTTTTTCAGACGATCGTCGTCCTCATTATGTAAAGAAACAAGATCATGAATCATGACACCAGCATGAACAAAGCCCCAAGCCAACGATATGGCCAGAGCTCGTTCTCCTGGCTCCACTTCACGAATGAGTTGGTAAGCAAGCCACAATTCATCTTGATCCGGTCGCGTGTCGTCAATATATTGTTGTAAATAATCATGTCGCACGAGTTGGTCAAAATGCTGTTTTAATTCAGTAGCAGTTGAAATATCGACCGCTCCTTTTTCTCTCATACAAACTTTCCTTTCTTTCGCCTGCTATACAGATGATCTTTATCAAGTATAGCACAGCAACCATTCATAAACACTACATCCCGCTAATTTACTCTTCATCTGTGTCCATTGTACCGTGACTTGTTTGAATAACAGCTTTTCCTCTTATTTTCACCGCAGAAGTGTGCTCTGTAAATTGTCCAATCATTACTTCACCTTTGTCAAGCTTTTCTGAGTGATGAAAGCGGGTGTCAGAACCACGTGTTAACCCAATTACTTGTACACCATTTTCCCTTGCTTTAATAACAAAAAAATCAGCACTTTGACTCATCTTTTTCCCTCCATTTATTAAATAACTAACGTCGTACAAGAATAAATAAGGCCGAATTATCGTTTATAAGCTTTATTTTTACGTTAGCATACACTCAAATAAGTGATAATACTTCTTGTCTTGCTATTGCGTCGTCTTTAAAAACACCTCGCACAGCCGTTGTAACCGTCTTAGAACCAGGCTTTTTAATGCCTCTCATTGACATACACATATGTTCAGCTGACACTATTACCATTACACCTTTTGCTCCTAATGTTTCTTCAAGTGCGTCCGCAAGTGTTTTCGTCATTCTCTCTTGAACTTGCGGCTGTCTTGCAATACCATCTACGGTTCGCGCAAGTTTGCTAAGTCCTGTTACTTTTCCTTCATTTGGAAGATAGGCAATATGAGCTTTTCCGTAAAAAGGAACTAAATGATGCTCACACATGGAATAAAACGTTATATCCTTAACAAGCACAAGCTCTTCGTGATCTTCTGTAAAAACAGTTTGCAAGTGAGTTTTTGGATCCTCGCGTAATCCACTAAACATTTCTTCATACATTTTCGCAACGCGTCTTGGTGTATCAATAAGCCCTTCTCTCTCTGGGTCTTCACCTACTGCCTCTAAAATCATTCTTACTGCGGTTTCTATTTTATGTTGATCAACCATTCTTGTCCCTCCATCATCTTGCTATCCACTTATAATCTCTTATAAAGATTAGCAAAACTATCGAGGAAAAGCAAAAAGAACTCACTCCAAAGGGAGAGAGTTCTTTTATTCACAAAATAATCGCAATTAATCCACCAGAACCTTCGTTAATAATCCGCTCTAGCGTTTCTTGTAACTTATAGCGCGCATTTTCTGGCATTAGAGATAGCTTTGCCGAAATTCCCTCGCGAACAATGGAATTAAGTGATCGCCCGAAAATGTCAGAATTCCAAATGGAAAGTGGATTCTCTTCAAAGTCTTGCATGAGATAGCGAACGAGTTCTTCACTTTGCTTTTCTGTGCCGATAATTGGAGCAAACTCTGATTCCACATCTACTTTCACCATATGAATGGACGGTGCTACAGCTTTTAAACGAACACCGAAGCGAGACCCTTGACGAATAATTTCAGGTTCATCTAAACTCATGTCAGCTAGTGACGGTGCCGCAATGCCATAACCTGTTTGTTTAACCATACGCAGTGCATCAGCCACTTGATCATACTCGGTTTTTGCATGAGCAAAGTCTTGCATAAGCGATAAAAGATGATCCTTACCACGAATTTCTACACCAACAACTTCTTTTAATACTTGATCGTACAGCTCATCCGGGGCATACAAATCAATTTCAGCAATACCTTGCCCCATCTCTATACCAGCTAGTTTGGCTTGATCGATAAATTCGAGTTCTGTAAATTGGCTAACAACCCGATCAACGTCTCGTAAACGTTTGATATCTTTAACCGTTTCACGAACCGACTCTTCATAACTTTCTCGAAGCCAATGGTCGTTTTTAAGTACCATTACCCAGCTAGGTAAATTCACATTCACTTCATGTACTGGGAACTCAAATAAAACTTCTCTTAAGACGCTATTAATATCGTGCTCGTTCATGCCTTCAATACTCATAGCCAGTACCGGAATATCGTATTCTTCTGAAAGCGAAGACCGTAGCTGCTCTGTCTCTGGGTGATGTGGTCTTACACTGTTAACAATCATTATAAACGGTTTGCCAACTTCTTTTAGTTCTTCAACAACTCTTGATTCTGATTCAACATAATCGCTCCTTGGAATGTCACCAATTGTCCCATCAGTTGTTACAACAACACCAAGAGTAGAGTGTTCTTGAATCACTTTTCTCGTTCCAATTTCTGCTGCTTCTTGAAATGGAATCGGTTCTTCATACCAAGGTGTATGAATCATGCGAGGTCCATTTTCATCTTCGTAACCTTTCGCTCCAGGAACGGCGTAACCAACACAGTCCACGAGGCGAATATTTACATCAAGCCCTTCATCGACATGGATGGAAACAGCTTGGTTTGGTACAAATTTTGGCTCCGTTGTCATGATTTGCTTACCTGCTGCGGACTGTGGAAGCTCATCTTGAGCCCTGCTCTTATCTGCTTCATTTTCAATGTTTGGAAGCACCACAAGTTCCATAAATTTTTTAATAAAGGTCGATTTTCCCGTGCGAACCGCTCCAACGACTCCGAGATAAATGTCGCCACCAGTTCGCTCCGCGATATCTTTGAAGATATCTACTTTTTCCAACAAGATCATTCCCCTCCCGGTCAAGTAAAATATGATGCAGCCGAGTCTTATACCTCTAACCACTACCAATTCTATGACATTGTCCTATTAATATGACTGACTACGGTGAATATTTTTCTGCATCCACTCTTGAAAGGGGAGACGATAAAGATAATGCCCCTTCCAATTCTATCTTACGAGCGGAAGGGGCAAACTAGACCTATTTTATTCATTTTCATAGAATTTTGTATCGTATTGTATGCCATTATCTTCTGAATACGTATAGGGAACGGAAAACACAGGAACAAATGGTGCTTCTTCATACAAATAGCTTCGCAAATCTGTTTCCGTAGCAAAGGACCCATCCATCTCTGATTGTAACTCAATTAAATCTACTCGATAGTCGATCATAATGTCGCCACTATTCGTGTAGAGTAATGGCAAACGAGTTTGATTATACGGACTATCAATATAAGGCTCTTCTTTATAACCAAGCGCTTCAAAATCCAATGTAAACAAGTCATAATCAAGAGATTCTTTAATTGGCGCATAGGTATGTTCACGTCGATACTCATTAATACGCTGAGTAAGTGTATTGATTTCATTCATGATGCGAACATCAATGACTTTTACTTCAGGCTCTTCTTCTACGTTCACCAATACATATTGATAGACCCCTCCGTTTTCAAACGATGACCCTGGTGCATCTTGCATATAGGTTGGGATGAGCTGCCTAAAATCAATGACATAGCGCTGATATAAATTCGTGCTTTCATCGAAGGTTTTGATTGGCAATACCCCCGTCGCCTCTTGAAACTGATCAACTGCTGCTTGCACACTCGCCATTTGATCGGCGTAAGGCACTTGATTTTCAACTCGCTGTTCATTAGGCAACATACAACCACTTAATAAAAACATAATCGCAACAGTACTATAAATGGTAAAGCGTTTCATTTTATAACCCCTTTATCTCATGAAGTTTGACGTGGGTCCACCGATGACAATATAGGCAACAATTAAACCAGCCACAACCATACAGATAAATGAAAACGCTAAAACAATTCTCGATAAAATTCCACTTAATTTTGTTCTAGCCAAAAAGGCTGTGCCAGCTGATACAAACATTAAAATAATTCCACCAAATGATATGTACATATTTAGCATTGCTAAGGACATTCTATACACCTCTCTTATCCTTCCATCCCTTCAAGTATAGCATATCAAATTCCGTCACAACAGTTAAAAAGCTAGACAGGAGTGGGGCTCTCCTCTCTAGCTTGACTAAATCCTTTTTTCTTGCCCTTATAATAGTAGGTGTTCTATTGCAGTATATGCAGGCTTCGAATTTTTGTTTGGATGTTTGACTATTTTCTCTACTTTTTGTTGTTAAACATTTTTGTCAAAGACGACAAATCCGTTGGCATGTTATTGTTTAAAATCGCAGAAACAATCTGATCTTCTTTTTCTTTTGAGACAGGTTTGTTTGCCATTGCAGCAACACGACTAATTAAATCACGCAATGTTGCCTCATCTTTTAAGTTTGATTGACTAACAGAATTTGCTAGTTTTAAAAGCTCATCCGGGCGAACCTTTGTGTTTTTCTGAACTTGATCAAAAAATGAATCATTTTTCTTAAACATCCAATCCCTCCTCATGCTTACGTTCCTTTCATCGTATGCATGGGGTAGAAAAAATGTGCGAACGTGGAAACCGTTAATCGAGGCGGAACAATTCCTCTACTTCATTTCGCTTCACACGCCCCATTAAATCTTCAGCCGCTTTAATCGGATCTACACCATTAAACAGCACAGCGTAAAGTGCCTCTGTTAAAGGCATATTAATGTTTTCTTTTTTGGCGAGCTCATAAGCCGCTTGCGTCGTCCGTATACCTTCGACGACCATTCCCATTTCCTCAAGAACCTCTTCCATTGATTTTCCTTTTCCTAACATATGTCCGGCACGCCAGTTTCGAGAATGCACGCTCGTACACGTAACAATTAAATCGCCTAATCCTGTTAAACCTGAAAATGTAAGAGGCTGCGCGCCCATATGAACACCAAGACGAGAAATTTCGGTTAATCCTCTAGTCATAATTGCCGCTTTTGTATTATCTCCGTAACCAAGGCCGTTTGTCACGCCACAGACTAAGGCGATAATGTTTTTTAAAGCGCCACCAATTTCGACGCCAATTAAATCTGGATTTGTATACACCCTAAACTGCTGGTTCATAAATAGCTCTTGTGCGTACGCTGCAGCGGATTCCTGACGTGATGCAACCGTTACAGTAGTAGGTTGACGAAGAGCTACTTCTTCTGCATGGCTTGGACCTGATAAAACCGTTATAGACGCCACATAAGGTGATCCTGCTGCTGCATCTTCAATAACTTCTGACACTCGTTTATATGTATTTGGTTCAATTCCTTTGCTTGCATGAATAATAGGAACTGGTTGATCAAGAACGCCTACAAGCGCTTGAACCGTTTGACGCATCGCTTTAGACGGAACGACGAGAATGATGGCGTCTACCCCCTTCACCGCATCTTCCATCGCTAGATAAGCCGTTAACGTCTCAGGTAACTGTACATGTCCTAAATATTTTTCATTCGTATGGAAGCGATTTATTTCGTCTACTTGGCTTTGTCTTCTTGCAACTAATCGAACATCGTGGCCATTATCGGCAAGAACAACAGCTAGGGCAGTGCCCCAGCTCCCTGCACCAATTACTGCTAGTTTTTGCTTCACTTATATCTACTCCTATGCATGCTTTCTGCCAATTTTATTTTCTGTCCCTGATAAAAGTCGGCTAACATTCGTGCGATGACGCCACAGCGACATAACCGCCAATATAACGGTAAACAACATGTATTCAAATGGATAGGAAAAGCTTGGGATAAGCATTAATAATACGAGTGCTACAGGAGTTAGTACAGCAAATAATAAGGAACCTAGCGACACATATCTAGTAATGAAAATACTCGCAATCGCCACAACCCCTGCAAGCAAAGCCGGAAGGAATACAAGGCTAACGAGTACACCGATGGATGTTGCGACTCCCTTGCCTCCTCTAAAACCGAAATAAATAGGCCAGTTGTGTCCAAGAATCGCAGCCAATCCTGTTAGCACATGTACAAACGCAGCATCTGTGACAAGCATAGCCAGTACAACTGGCAATATCCCCTTCAACACATCGAGCAAAAGAACTGAAATGGCAGGTCCTACCCCTAAAACCCGCAATGTGTTCGTTGCTCCTGCATTTCCACTTCCTTCTTTGCGAATATCAATTTTTTTGATTTTCTTCGCAATGAGGTAACTAAAGCTTACTGAACCGAGTAAATAACTTAACAACACAAAAAAAATGGTTGTGATAATCATGTGTTTCCCCCTTTACACACACCATTAATCATTTTTCTTACGAGAAATAATATGAATCGGAGTTCCTTCGAAATTAAACGTAGCGCGCAAGCGATTTTCTAGAAAGCGACGATACGAAAAATGCATAAGTTCCGGTTCATTCACAAAAAAGACAAATGTCGGTGGTTGAACAGCTACTTGCGTCACGTAATTAATCTTTAATCGTTTTCCTTTATCTGTTGGCGTTGGGTTCATCGCTACTGCATCCATAATCATGTCATTCAATACATGCGTTGAGACGCGTAAGTGGTGATTTTCTGACACTTTCTTCACTTCTGGTAATAATAAATGAAGGCGTTGCTTTGTTTTTGCAGACAGAAAGACAATTGGTGCATAGGAAAGAAACTGAAATTCCTGACGAATGTCTTCAACGAAATGTTGCATCGTTTTGTGGTCTTTCTCTAAAGCATCCCATTTATTCACAACGATAACGATCGCACGACCGGCTTCATGTGCGTAACCTGCAATTTTTTTATCTTGTTCAATGATGCCCTCTTCTCCGTTAATAACAACTAAAATCACATCAGAACGATCAATTGCCTTTAACGAGCGTAGGACACTATACTTTTCTGTTGCCTCATACACTTTTCCTCTTTTTCTCATTCCGGCAGTATCAATCACTACATACTCCTGGTCGTCTTTTGTAAACGATGTATCAATAGCGTCCCGTGTTGTCCCAGGAATCTGACTAACAATGACTCGTTCTTCACCGAGTAGAGCATTCACAAGGGAGGACTTCCCTACGTTCGGACGACCTATTAACGCCATCTTAATCGCTTCTTCTCCGTACGCGACTTCTAAGTCTGTTGGGAAATGATCTACAACCGCATCGAGTAAATCACCTAAGCCTAATCCGTGTGCGCCGGAAATTGGAAACGGTTCCCCGATACCTAAACCATAAAACTCATAAAGCTGATCGCGCATTTCAGGGTTATCTACTTTATTTACCCCTAAAACAACTGGTTTTTTTGAGCGAAATAACATATTCACCACTTCTTGATCAGCCGCTGTAATTCCTTCTTTTGCGCTCACTAAGAAAATAATGACATGCGCTTCATCAATAGCAATCTCCGCCTGTTGGCGCATTTGCGCAAGCAACGGCTCGTCTCCAAGTTCAATTCCACCTGTATCAATTATATTAAACTCATGATTTAACCATTCCGCTTTATTATAAAGTCGATCTCTCGTTACGCCTGGCATATCCTCCACAATCGCAACGCGTTCCCCGACAATTCGGTTAAAGATCGTAGACTTTCCTACGTTTGGTCTTCCAACGATTGCAACGACTGGTTTTGTCACAATCTCACACCCTTCCTACTTCGTGCTTCTATAAATTTTGTCTAACTCAATTAGTTTACTAAACTCATGCATGCTTGTCTATCCTATTTCCAATGGATGATGGCGGAATATGACGTATAACTGTCCGTTTTTCAAGCTGCTGAATGACCACTGTAATCCACGTAATGCTTATACTGACAATAAAAGAAAGGGCAACGAGGTCCCAAAAAAAGAGTGAACCGATTGAAACTGGCATGCCTTGAGACTGTTGGATTTGTACAAAAACCTCTCCATGCATCATACCGATTACGAGGATAATGGATCTTTTGTATCCTCGCAAAAGAAGAAGCGCCATACAGACTGATGGAACAAGTTGAACCACATAAGAACCAAATAATAGAACAACTGGATCCATCCGAATAAATACTTGTAAACCAAAGTAAACCGCCGCAATAACAATAGAGACAACTACTGGATAGATCAGCTGTTTCACTGATCGTTGACCGATAGCCGCATAGCAACAAACGAGTAAAAACAGAAAGCCAACGCTAAAAGAATAGTGCGCATACGTCAACGTTAATGGTGCTAATAGCAAAAGTGCCAAAACAATCACGCAACTAATGGCGCGAAAGATGGTTTTCGGCATAAAAAACGTGATTAGTCCAAACACGATCCATCCGAGCCAATAAAAATAAAATCCGTCCATTATGAATCACCTCTATGATGATTATGGACGGATTTTTACTAGATTAGACATGCACATCTATGCTTCGTTCAGCACAACTTGCATTTACGGACGATATTTTTTTAATTGATCGCCAATCATATCAGCTAAAGAGAACCCAGACGACTCTTCTTGATGCTGCTTTTCATAGGCTCTCGTTTCGTTTCGAACTTCTTCTTCCTGCGCTTCTCGAATGCTTAGTGAAATCCGCTTGTCCGCTTCATTGATTTCAAGAATTTTCACATCAACCGTCTGTCCGACTTCAAGTACCTCAGACGGGTTCCCAATGTGACGGGTTGAAATTTGTGAAATATGAACAAGCCCTTCCACTCCAGGCAGTACCTCGACAAAGGCTCCAAAATTAGCAAGACGCTTCACTGTTCCGGACACGATGTCATTCACATTTAATGTTGTGCTTACATTCGCCCATGGTCCAGGAAGTGTGTCTTTAATAGATAGCGAGATTCGTTCGTTATCGAGATCAACAGAAAGCACTTTAACCGTTACGGTTTCCCCTTCACTTAAAACGTCTTGAGGACTCTCGACTCGTTCGTGGGCAAGTTGTGAAATATGAACTAACCCATCAACACCACCAATGTCGACAAATGCACCAAATGTCGCTAAACGTTGGACCGTTCCCTTCACAGTGGAACCTACTTCAATGGATTGTAGCGTATCTTTCTTCTTCCGCTCTACTTCACCTTCTTGCACTGCACGTTGCGAAAGGATGAGTTTATTGTGCTCTTTATCTAACTCAATAATTTTCAATTGAAGCTTTTGACCAATATATGTGGAAAAATCCTCTACATAATGACGTTCAACGTGAGAAGCGGGAACAAAGCCACGGACTCCAACGTCGACAACGAGTCCACCCTTTACAACCTCCGCAACAGCAGCTTCAATTTGTTCATCTTTTTGTTGAAGATCTTCTAATTGCTGCCAAGCTTTTTCAGCTTGCACAGCTTTTTTAGACAAAACCAATTCATCATCTTCTACTTTTGTTACTTGAAGTTCTAACTCATCGTTTACAGCAACAACATCGCCTGCTTTTCCAATATGCAGCGCCGCCAATTCACTAATTGGTACAATCCCGTCCACTTTAAAACCAACGTCCACAAAAACTTGTTTATCTTCAACTTTTGTTACTGTTCCTTTTACAAGGTCTCCTACTGAAAACACATTCATTTCTTCAGCCATTGTCAATTCCTCCTCATAATTTTTATTGTACCAGCGCTCGATCGATTACTGGTGTTTGTCTTTTAAACGCTGGATTTCTGTCATAATGGTGTCTGTTATTTCTTGTGCAGATACGCGCTGTTGGCGATACGCTTCCATATCAATTGGTTCACCGTATGCTAAAATGACACGTTTCCGAAATTGGTAAGGACCAATGATGACGCAAGGAATAACATACGCATCGCTTTTTCCTGCAAAAAAACCAGCACCTGCTAATCCATTCCCGATTTCACCTGTTTTTGAACGTGTCCCTTCTGGAAATAATCCAACCATGTCGCCTTCTTTTAAAATCCGCAAAGCCGTTCGCAACGATTCCCGATCACTTCCACCACGTTTAACAGGAAACGCTCCTAAGCCTTTTAGTAATTTCCCAATTCCTTTTTTATCAAACAGTTCTTTCTTCGCCATATAGCGCACTTGTCGATGGATAAACGCACCTAATAGAGGCGGATCAAAATTACTAATGTGATTCGAACATAGAAGGACACCACCTTCTGACGGAATATGTTCTTTCCCTCTAATTTCCACTTTAAATAGTAAGCGCAAAACGAAACGACAAACTGCTTGTCCAAAACGATACAGTTTCATTTAAACAGAATGCTCCTTTACAAGATCAAGAATGGCGTCCGTTACTTGATTAATATCCATACGTGTTGTATCAAGGACTTCTGCATCATCTGCTTGTTTGAGCGGTGCAAATGCGCGGTTCGAGTCTAACGCATCTCTTTTTTCAATATCGCGCTTAATGGCTTCTAAATCAGATGTAAGGCCTTTGTTTAATTGTTCGGTATGACGGCGTTTCGCACGTTCCTCAACGGATGCCGTAAGAAAAATCTTTACGTCAGCGTCAGGAAGAACGTGGGTACCGATATCCCGTCCGTCAAGCACAGCGTTTTTTTCACTAGCTAGTTTTTGTTGCTTTTCCATCATATATAAACGTATTTGCTTATAACTAGAAACAAGCGATACGGTTTGATTTACTTGGTTTGATCGTATGTCTTCCGTAATATCTTCTCCATCCCAATATACGGTGGTGCCAGTAGATGACGGAGCAAGCTCTAGGTTACCGTTTCTCAATAATTGAATTAAGGCTTCTTCATCGTTTACATCGATTTGTCGTGCTAATGCTGCTTGTGTTAATGCTCTATACATAGCACCTGTATCAATATAAAGAAATCCTAATTTCTCAGCTACCTGCTTTGCTACCGTACTTTTTCCTGCACCTGCAGGACCATCAATCGCCACATTAAAACTCGTCATGAATCGTTCACACACTTTCTTTTAAAACTTGTTTTTTATCTGCCCCTATTATCTCATACTTTTAAAAGATGGCAAGCATCCTGTAAAGAAAAGAACCCCCGTATCATACCGAGAGTTCGATCCTCTTATTAGTTGCTGTAATCAGGTTCTGTATCTTTCATTCGCTCTACTTTTTCTTCATCACCTGTTTGCGCATTAATAAAAATGCGGTACGTATCGTTGTTTTTTGTTCCATAAAATTCATAGACAAGTACGTCTTCATTTAAGTCTGTTTCGATTACTGCTAGATGATCTTCCATTATCTCAATTCGCGGATTAATCATCCCTTGAGCATCAGCCTTTGTAATAGCTGGTGTTGGTAAATTTCTTGAATCTTGATGGTGAATAATATGACCTCGGCCGACATAGGACACGATGTCACCATCATCTAAAGCGACTTCAAGGGTAATGGAATCTGGGTAAATACGCACGCCATTATCTTCATAAGCAAATTCAAGTACCGCACGATTGTTGTACTGAGTACTTTCTACAAGCACCATGTTTTCTTTATTTGCTCGTTCTAAAAATGCCTCTGCTTTTTGGACAGCTTCATTTAAACCAATGGTTTGCTTATCAATCTTGCGGCTCTGCATAAACCAAATGGGCTCGCCACCCTCAACGCTCATGTCCATATTGTAATTCGCTTTATTTTCTGGATCATCAATCACAAGAGAATAAGCAGGGTAATCAAGAGCGTCACTTGCATCATCGACTCTGACCGTTGCTTTCTTCCCTAACTGGAGTAGCTCAAGAGCAGATTGCTTTGCTTCTTCTTTTGTTACCTCTTCACGTCCTTCTAGTGCATCCTTTAATTCGCCATTTAAATTACGAATCGCCGAGTCCGTTGCGCCCCACTCTACTTCACTAAAACCTTGTACTGATTTATTCATTCGTTCAAAATGATCCGCAAATGAATGTTGAGCTGAGTCTCCATCTTCCCTTTCTCTTTCAGCCAACCAGTGCATATCTGTATTCATCATCATCGCTTGCGTTTCCCGCATAGATTGACGAATGGAAGCAGATTGTTCATAAAGTTGCTCTAGTGTTTTATACTCATCATCGGTCAGAGGCTCTTGATTCAAATCTCTTACAGATGTTCGATAAGAAAAATCGGCAATTTTGTATAAATATTTTTCAGTATCTTCCATGTTCAACCCTTGTACAGGAAGCTCTGCTAAACTTTTTTCAGCTAGGCTTGTTACCCGCCATACATCCGCTAAAGCTGGAGACAACTGTCTTTGGCTATTCATCGCCATAGTCTTTCCTAATTCGTCTTCAATTTGGTCAATGTGAAAGCTTAAATCATGATACGCACGTTGATACATATTCTCTGCTGCTTGCGCTAAATGCTCTTTGTCGTTTTTTTGTTGGTAGCCCCATACACCTGTTCCGACTACCGCAACGGCAAGAGCTCCAATCATTAGATTTCGAATCACTTAATCCACCTCCTAAAAAATTAGTAACAAAAGATATGTTTGCCAATGCGTTTGATTTGTGGTCTCGTCCAAATCCACCCCGATGTAGCTGTGTCGGGATTAAAATAGTACAGAGCATTATTAGACGGATCTTGACCATTTAAAGCATCAAGAACAGCGTTTCGCGAGGACTCATCTGCACCTAAATTAATTTGACCATCTGCAACGGCGGTAAACGCACGCTCTTCATAAATGACTCCAGCAACCGTATCCGGGAAAGTTGGTGAATTTAAACGGTTGACAATTACTGCAGCAACAGCAACTTGCCCCTCGTACGGTTCTCCGCGAGCTTCACCATAAACAGCTTGAGCCATTAATTGAATGTCATTACTTGAATAGCCAGATGGAACATTCTGTGCTTTTTCAATAATCGGTTCACCATCATCACTACCTGCTTGCTCATTCGAGCCATTACCTGAAGCTCCATTGTTTGATTGATTTCCTTTTTGTTTGTCTAACGAGGTGCCACCATAGTGTGTAACCGAACGCCCTTCATTCAGTGCATTTGTCACAAACTGTTTATCAAAATTTGTTGTCTCTACTAGCTTCGCTTTCATATTTTCGCCTACTAAACCATCAATGTCGATTCCATACTCGTATTGATAATTGCGAACAGCCCAGTATGTACCCCATCCGAACACACCATCAATGTTCCCATTGTAATACCCTACATATTGAAGTCTGGATTGTAATTCAACGACATCATCTCCCGTTGCGCCTTTTTGGATTACCTGTTCTGAGAACGCATCTGCATCTGACCCCGATGTTAGGAACGAAAGTAGTCCAACAACAATGATAAGACTGGATTTTAAAACTGTATTCTTACGCATATGCTAGGTTCATCCTCCTTTGTTATGTGCATTGATTTCTTCTAGCTACCGCTAGTCTTTGTTATTCTTTTTATTTTATACAGCAGAAATTTCTATCTATGGAGGACTAAATACAATGAACAGGTAGAGAGAATTATTCCTATATAAATGTCTTTAGGTCGATCAAAAATGTGTACAATAGTGGCGTGATGGAATGAAGTGGCGTCTCCCTTTCCTTTCACACAACAAAAAGTAGTACACACTAGTTGGCTAGTATGTACTACTTCCTCAAAATCGATCTACCATTATATCCTTTTACGATTACAACACGTTAAAATAACGCCCTTCTGGGTGAGAGAAAACGAGTGCCGTCACGCTAGCTTCCGGCTCCATCATGAATTCTTCGGTTAGTTCAATACCTATTTTCTCTGGTTTTAATAGATCAAATAGCTTTTGTTGATCTTCTAAATTTGGACACGCTGGGTAGCCAAAGGAAACACGGATTCCTTGATATTTAGCAGAAAAGCGGTCTGACATCGACATTTCTGGTGCATCAGGGAATCCCCAGCGATCCCGCATCTGCTCGTGAATTCGTTCGGCTAATCCTTCTGCAGTCTCTAATGCAGCAGCCTGCACAAGATGACTCTTCAAAAATTCTCCTCTTGCCTTTGCTGCTTCTCCTAACGCTCTCACACCTTTACCAGCGGTTACTGCTAGAAAACCGACATAATCCATTTCTCCACCAACTGGTCGAACAAAATCAGCTAAACATAAGTACGGCTTCACCTGCTGTCTCGGAAACGTAAACCGCTCTAGCTCTGTTTTTAAATTTGTCGGGTCATAAATAATCAAATCATTTCCATCAGATTGAGCAGGAAAGAATTGATACATAGCGTTTGCCTGCAACGTTTTTAATTGATTCGCATCTGAAAATAAAGTGTCCACTTTTTCTTTTAGTTCAACTGTTTTTTCATGTCCTTCTGCCAGCAATCGATCCACTTTTCCTTGAACGCCTAAATGTCTCCCAAGGAGCATTTGCATATTAACATACGGAAATATATGCTCAATGTTATATTGTTTTATAATATGGGGCTCTAAATCTGCTGGTTTCATTATTGGGTGCAAATGTTTAACTGTTGACCGATTCGACTCCGTTGATTGAACAACTTCTTTTTTTATCCGCTTTGCTAAATGATCCTTTTTTAACTGTCGTTGTTCATTTAATTCTAAAGCCAATCGTTCACGCTTTTCATCTGTCGTAATCCGATTAGCCAGTTCTAACCCATTCATTGCATCTTTAGCATAAATCACAAGCCCTTCATATTCTGGGGCAATGCGCGTGTCCACAAACTTTCTCGTTAAAGCAGCACCGCCTACTAGTACAGGAATGGAAATATCTTGTGACTTTAAATCTTGGGCAGTTAACACCATTTGCTGAGCGGATTTAACTAGTAGCCCTGATAAACCAATGGCAGTCGGCTTCTCTTTTTTTATCGCATCAATTAATTCATTTGACGTTACTTTAATGCCTAAATTAACAATTTCAAAGCCATTGTTGCTTAAAATAATATCGACTAGATTTTTGCCGATATCATGTACGTCTCCTTTCACTGTTGCTAATAAGATTTTACCTTTCCGAGATTCATTTTCGCTCTTTTCCATATGTGGTTCAAGAAATGAAACTGCAGCTTTCATCACTTCCGCGCTTTGCAATACTTCAGCAACAATAAGTTCATTATTATTAAACAATCTGCCCACTTCGTCCATCCCATTCATTAAAGGACCATTTATAATGTCTAAAGGCTCTGAATAGCTTTGCAGAGCGAGTGTCAAATCTTGCTCTAAACGTTGTTTCGTTCCCTCTACTACATATATGGCTAACCGTTCTTCTAAATTTAGCCCTTCGTACTCAGTTGTTTTTTTTGCACTTTTACCGCGGTAATGAGCTGTAAATTCCGCAAGCGTTGCGTCATCAGTTGCAAAAAGCAGCTGTTCTGCTAATGTTTTTTCATGCTCAGAAATACTAGCAAATCGTTCTAATTTTTCCGTATTGACAATGGCATAGTCAAGCCCTGCTTGAGTACAGTGATAGAGATACACTGAATTTAACACTTCGCGTCCTACAGGAGGCAAGCCGAACGATACATTACTAACTCCTAAGATGGTTAAGCAATGAGGTAAATGCTCTTTAATGAGTTTTATTCCTTCGACTGTTGCTTTTGCTGATCCAATATACTGTTCATCACCTGTTCCGACTGGGAAAACAAGAGGGTCAAAAATAATGTCATGAGCTGGGATACCATGTTTTTCTGTTAAAAGCTTAAATGAGCGTATGGCAATTTCTAGTTTTCGCTCAGCTGAAACCGCCATACCCGTCTCATCAATGGTGCCGACAACAAGTGCTGCGCCATATTGTTTGACGAGTGGTAAAATGGCTTCAAACCGCTCTTCGCCATCTTCTAAATTGATGGAATTAATAATGGCCTTACCTTGTGAGTAAGTAAGTGCTTCTCGAATAACGGCTTCATCGGTAGAATCAATCATTAATGGCACTTTCACCTTATTTGTAACGAATGATAGAAAAGCAGCCATATCTGTCGCTTCATCACGATCTGGGTCAGCTAAACAAATATCAATAACATGGGCACCTTTTTTTACTTGCGCTCGAGCAATTTCCGATGCTTCTTCGTATTTTCCTTCCTCAATAAGCCGCTTAAATTTACGTGATCCAATGACATTGGTTCGTTCGCCGACGAATAGCGGACGCATAGAATCTTCATAAAAAAGCGCCTCTAAGCCTGAGACTGCATGCTGTTCCCGTGTCGTATCTTCTCTTGATTCATAGTGATTGACCATGTCTTTAAGTGCTCGAACATGTGCAGGTGTAGTCCCACAGCAACCACCGACGACATTTAACCAGCCTTTTTGTACAAAGCCTTCTAATTTCTTTGCTAACGACTGAGGGGTTTCATGATAATGTCCTTCTTCATCAGGTAAACCAGCATTCGGATAACAGCTTACATAACTCTCTGCCATTTCAGATAACGAACGGATATGGTCACGCATGAATTCTGGGCCTGTTGCACAGTTCAAGCCTACAACCAATGGCTTTAAGTGCTCTATTGAAAGGTAAAACGCCTCAACCGTTTGTCCTGCTAACGTTGTCCCCATCGGTTCAATCGTACCAGAAATCATTAGTGGCAGCTTTGTTTCTGTTTGAACAAATGCGTTTTCAATACCAATTGATGCTGCCTTTACATTGCGCATATCTTGGCTTGTTTCTAACAGCAAAAGATCGGCTCCACCATCAATTAAGCCTCTTGCTTGCTCTTCATAAGTAGCAATAAGTTCTTGGAAGGTTGTTCCACCTGTAACAGAAAGAGACTTTGTTGTCGGCCCCATTGCCCCAGCCACAAAACGAGGCTCATCAACTGTAGACCATTTACCCGCCTCTGCTTTAGCCAGTTCTGCTGCTTTACGACTAATCTCATAAGCGAGATGCCCAAGTTCATAATCATCTAGAACGATACTTGATGATCCAAATGTGTTGGTACTAATGATGTCTGCTCCAGCTTCTAAATAAGCCCGGTGAATCCTTGTAATCACATCTGGTGAAGTGAGATTTAAATACTCATTGCAGCCATCGTAATCTGCACCACCAAAATCATCTTCATGTAAATCCGCATCTTGAATCATTGTTCCCATTGCACCGTCAAGCACAACAATTCTCTTCTTTAGTTGTTCGATCAATCCAGTCTGTCTCATTGTAACTTCCTTTCTTTAGACAACGGAGCTGTTGTGTGTGCGCGTAAGTAACGAGTTAATTCCACTGTTAATTGGTAGCGTAAAAACGGTGTAATTAAATACAGTCCATTAAAATAAGTGGCTGCTGCATCTGCTAATGATTTTGCCATAGCAAGCCCTTCTTGTTCTGCTTTTACTTTATCTTCACCTGCTCGTGCCATACGTGCTCTTGTATCAGCTGATAATGATATACCAGGTACTTCATTATGCAAAAACTCTGCGTTTCGACTACTTGTTAACGGCATAATGCCGACAAATATTGGTACAGATAAGTGTTTGGTTGCCTCGTAAATTTCTTCAAACTGTCCTTCATCAAAAATCGGCTGAGTGAGAAAATAATTTGCACCCGCTTCGATCTTTTTCTCCAAGCGACGGACAGCCTTATCGAGATGCTTCACATTTGGATTAAATGCTGCTGCTGTAGTGAAATTTGTAGCTTTCCCTAACGACTTACCAGAAAACGAAATGCCTTCATTCATTTGTTTAATAAGTGGTAAAAGTTTCGTTGATGATACATCATAAACCGAAGTGGCCCCCGGAAAATCACCAATTTTACTCGGGTCACCTGTAATCACTAAAAGATCATTCAATTCAGCTAAATCAAGCCCCATTAAATGCGATTGTAAACCAATTAAATTGCGGTCACGACAAGTTAAATGAACAAGACTTCGAATGCCTTCTTCTTTCAATAACATAGCTAACGTTTGATTATCAATGCGCGGACTTGCTAGTGAATTGTCTGCAAGGGTTAATGCATCTGCTCCTGCATCTCGAATTGCTTTTGCCCCTTCAATAAATGGATCTATATGCAATTTCTTAGGAGGATCTAATTCAACGATGATCGTCTGCTTTTCTTCTACCAAATCTTTAATAGATGGACGCTGTTCATGGAAACGTTCAATCGTTTCTGTTTTTAATGGCTGTAACCGAATGTTTCGTTTTACTGGTGTCCGACCACTTGCCGCTTCTTTAATTGCTTTTATATGGGCGGGTGTTGTTCCGCAACAACCTCCAATGAGATGGACGCCTTCGTTAATAAACCGTTCCGACATTGATGTAAAATAGTCTGTATTCGACGCATACACAAACCGACCATCTCGGTAACCTGGCAAACTTGCATTTGGGTAGCAAGCTAGTGGGATGTCATAGGGAAGCTCAAGCTCTTCGATCGATCGTAACATGTGGTAGGGACCCATTCGACAATTTAACCCTGTAACATCAGCTCCAGCCTCATACAGTTCCGTTAGCGCATCGCTTAATCGAATGCCTCCTTTTAAGACACCAATATCACCAAGGGACACGTTTGCAATGATAGGTAGATTTGTTCGCTTTCTTGCTTCAATAACAAGTTGTTTAATTTCCATGAAATCATAGAATGTTTCGAACAAGAGGCCGTCTACCCCTTCTTGTACTAATAAGTCAACTTGCTCCACTAACGCTTGCATACTCTCTTTATGATCAAGCTGTTCCGATTGAAATCCTTGAATACCACCAACGGTTCCCACTACGAATACATGCTTCTTCCCACTATTTTGAACCGCTTTACGAGCAAGGCGCACAGATGCCTGATTAATGACTCCCACGCTTTCTTGAAGACCATAACGTTTAAGCTTTTGCACATTAGCAGCATAGGAATTGGTTTGAATGATAGTTGCACCCGCTTCTATATACGCTTGATGAATCGTATAAATCTCTTCTGGTTTAGAAACGTTCAGCTCCTCAAAACATAAATCATAGCCAGCCTCATACAAGACAGTCCCCATCGCTCCATCCGCTACTGTTACGGATGACGTTAATTGTTTTTTTAAATCCAATCGACTCATCCCTTCCTATTTTTCGCTGACTTAAAAGCTTGTTGTAAATCACTTATTAAATCTTCACAATGTTCTATGCCGACAGAGAAACGTAGTAATGTATTGTCAACACCTTTAGCAATTCGAACCTCTTCTGGAATATCCGCATGGGTTTGCGTTGCCGGATAGGTCATTAAACTTTCAACGCCACCAAGACTTTCCGCAAATGAAATAAGCTTTAATGATTGTAAAATGGGATTAATTAGAGCTTCATCTGTCACCCTAAATGAGACCATTCCGCCTTTTCCAGGGTAGAGAACCTCTTTAACAATGGATTCTTCATTTAGCAACTCTACTAATCGTTTCGCATTTTCTTCATGCTGTTTCATTCGTAACGCTAAAGTCTTCATGCCTCGCATTAAGAGCCAGGAGTCAAATGCACCAAGGATAAATCCAGCACCATTGTGAAAATAAGCGAGCTGCTCGCTTATTTCTGTGCCTTTGGCAACTACAAGTCCTGCCACTACATCATTGTGACCTCCTAGATATTTGGTCGCTGAATGAACGACGATGTCTGCTCCTTCTTCTAACGGCTTCAACAAGAGAGGCGTCAAAAATGTATTATCAACAATTAAAAGCAGGTTATGAGTTCTACAAAATGCTGATAAATCTGCGATTGAAGCCTCTTTCATAAGTGGGTTTGTCGGTGTTTCTACAAAAAGTGCTTTCGTATTAGCTGTCCGTAACGCTTTAACCGTCTCTAAATTAGACATGTCAACATAATCAAACGTTAGCCCCCATTTTTTCCAACCACCTTCAAAAAGTCGATATGTACCACCGTATAAATCATCTGAACATAGAATATGGTCCCCTTGTTCAAAGAGTGAGAAAACAAGCTGAATGGCAGACATTCCTGAACTTGTTGCAAATCCTCTCTCTCCATGCTCAAGACAGGCAATCGCTTGCTCTAAAACTTCCCGAGTCGGGTTCCCTGTCCTCGCATAATCATAGCCAGTTGATTCTTGTATGCCTGTATGTCGATAAGCAGTTGAGAAATAAACCGGTGTATTAACTGCCCCTGTTTCATCTTTTCGGCGGTTACCAATTTGCGCTAGTATTGATTGATCATGTGTCATGTAGTCATCCCCTTTTCTCTCATAAAACAATAAAAACCTTTCTTCAAGATATAAGAAGAAAGGTTCCTGACATTTCTCTTATCTTGCAGAATACTGCTGGATTTAGCACCTTGCCTATAAGGCTGGTTGCTGAGACTTCACAGGGCCATATCCCTCCGTCTCTCTTGATAAGATCTATTGAGTTTTTTTGTATTGTCACAACTTTAACGCAAAATATACGATTCTGCAAGTCATTCATTTTATTTTTCGTCATTCTATTGAATATAAAAAACGTACGCCTGCAAAGGACGTACGTTTTTTACCGTTATTCAGGAGACGCTTCAATAATTAATTGATCTTCGTTCCCACAGACACATTGCTTAAATCCTGTTTCATAGTCTCCGTTTTCATTGCGTTTTCCACGTAAAATATATTTTTCTCCACATAAAGGGCAACGAATGACAATTCGATAGCGATTCGCTGTTGTCACGCTATACTCCTCCTTTAGTCCATCTGACTCTTCTCATTTTCATTGAGCTTGTTCGCTTTTTTGATTTTCCATATTGCCAATAACCAAAGACCAACCATAAAAGGAATCATTAAAAGTAAAAAATAATGTCCAAAATCCATTAAAATATAGTCATAGCTTCCGTGTAAGATCATCGGAAAAACAGCTGCTAATACTAGAAATAGACGCCTTTTAGATCGATGGTATTTTGCCCTTCCAATATAGTAGCCCATCACAATGCCATACACTGCATGAGCAGTCGTTGGTAATAAGGTACGGGGAAGAACATGATCAAATCCGTAAGCAATCATATATAAGCTGTTTTCAACTGTTGCAAATCCAAGTGACAGCGCTACACCAAAAACAATTCCATCAAGAGGTTGTCTTAATTGACCGTGTTGATAAGCAAAAATGAACAACATCAGCCATTTTAACCCTTCTTCAATCAATCCGTAAAGCAAAAAAGCTTTTATTAACGGTTCCGTTATCATTTCTTCTTCCGTTAACGCAAATTGAATGACCGATATCGGAAGAACGAGGAGAGCGCCAATAATAAAAATTCGCAGAACTAAAAACATAGCCCCTCGGCTAAAAGAATCACGCAAGTAAACATAGGAGAACAACGCCATGGCTGGTGCCAGAGCCGCAATAACAAAAGAAATCAAGGTTTGTCGACCCACTCTCTAAAAAGGAAGTCCACTAATTACTCACAGTATACGCTTCACACTGATGAGACTCAAGTAACATCCCTTATGAAAAACCAAGCATAACATCTTTCTTTGCGGCTGTTAACACGAGGGTTTTGACCCGTGCTTTTTTACTATCGTAATCTGAGCCTAAAACAACACCTAGTTGCTCAAGATGATGTGCACTTCCTTTATAGTCATACGTTGGATATACTTTTCCTTCTTCCGATGACGTTGTTAATATAATCGGTTTTCCCATACGAAGCGCCTCTTCAATCGGTGCCACTAATTGTGGGGGCACTTGTCCACGTCCTACCGCTTCCAATACAAGCCCATCAACCGTTTCAATGAGAGCTCGTAACGTTTTCTCAGACATACCTAAATAAATTTTCGCAATACCGATCTCTTTGAAACGAGGTTCCGTTAATTCATACATTTCCCGACGAATTGGTTTTTGATACGTAAAAATAACATCATTGTCAATAATCCCTAAATATCCAAAGCCAAATGCGTTAAAACCTTGAATATTTGATGCATGCTCCTTTTTCACATAACGAGCAGAAAAAATGCGCTCATTAAAGACAACAACACAACCTGTCCCTTTCAAATCTGGTTCACATGCCGCATAGATCGCATGTCGTAGATTCATAAAAGCATCACTACCTGTATCTTCTGGTCCTCGCTGCGAACCTGTTACAACAACTGGTCTTTCATCTGTATTCGTTAAATCTAAATAATAAGCTGTTTCCTCTAATGTATCTGTACCATGTGTTACAACGACCCCATCAACATCTTTCGATTGAAACGCTTGTTTGATTTCTGTTGCAAGTATATGCCAATCCTCTGGAACAAGGTGCACACTTGGTTTTTGCAAAACAGAGCGAACCGTTACATGGATATCCGTTGGCAAGCCACATAGCTCCGCAAGCTCTTCCCCTGTTAATTCACCTGCCACTAGCTTACCATTTTCACCAGTTGTGCTTGCAATTGTTCCACCTGTAGTTAAAAGTACGACGTGCCTCACTGCATTTCCTCCATTTTCTGTTTTTGGATAATAGCGGCAGCAATCTGCTTCCCATGCTCTCTTCCATTTTCAATAAAGATTTCATTAGCGTTATTCCCTGCTGCTATAACACCCGCTATAAATAAATGGGCAACGTTTGTTTCCATTGTTTCGCTTTGAAAGCTCGGGCGACCTGTTGCTTCATCTACTTCCACACCCATACTTCGAATGAATGAATGATCTGGATGGTAGCCTGTCATGGCAAAAACAAAGTCTGCCTTGGCGTGGTTTTCTTGTCCATCCTGTTTATAGTGAACGGCCTTTTCCGTAATCTTTGTAATATGCGCACCAAACTCTAGTTGAATACGCCCATTATTAACGAGAGAAATCACTTCAGGCAGAATCCACGGCTTCACGCTTTTCGAATAATCATCACCACGGTAAAGCAATGTAACACGAGCACCTGCTTTTTCAAGCTCTAACGCTGCATCCACAGCCGAGTTCTTCCCACCGATAACAACAACGTCATGATCAAAAAAAGGATGAGCTTCCTTAAAATAATGCATCACATGCTCACTTGCTTCCCCTGGAACGTTCATATAATTAGGTGAATCATAGTAACCAGTAGCCACAACCACATTCCGAGCTTTATACAGTTGTTTCGTTGTTTTTACAGTAAACACGTTGTTCTGTTTTGATACATCTAGCACTTCCTCATATGCATGGACGTTTACTTTTTTACGCTTAGCAACCATTCGGTAATACACAAGCGCTTGGTTCCGTCTCGGTTTCCGTTCTTCTGTAATAAAAGGCACCTCTCCAATTTCCAATCGTTCACTCGTACTGAAAAAGGTTTGGTGCGTTGGATACCGATAAATGGCATTCACAATATTCTCTTTTTCAATGATTAAAGAGGACAAGCCTTTTTTATCACACTCAATTGCCGCTGATAAACCACATGGCCCTGCTCCAAAGATTATTACATCGTACATACACTAATCAACCTCTTTTCAACGCTCATTCATAACCAAAACCCCTGTGCGCAAAAAAACGATCACAAGGGTCCTCACATGAAAAGTATATCAAATTAAACCCAACCACGAAAACGAGATGCTTCTGCCATTCGGCGGACACCTACCATATATGCAGCTAAACGCATATCCACTTTGCGCCTTTTCGCTAATTGATAAATATGGTCAAAGGCTTCAACTAGTACGGTTTGAAGTTTTCCTTCGACTTCTTCTGCCGACCAATAAAAACCTTGATTGTTCTGCACCCACTCAAAGTAAGAAACCGTTACCCCTCCTGCACTAGCTAGAACATCAGGAACAAGAAGAATGCCACGTTCCGATAAAATTTTCGTTGCTTCTAAGGTTGTTGGACCATTCGCAGCTTCCACAACAATTGATGCTTTAATGTTTCCAGCGTTGCGAGCTGTGATTTGGTTTTCAATTGCAGCAGGCACTAAAATATCGCATTCCATTTCGAGCAATTCTTCATTCGTAATGGTGTCTTTAAACAGCTTGGTCACTGTTCCAAAACTATCTCGTCGATCAAGTAAATAGTCAATATCAAGTCCTTCTGAATCATACAGAGCTCCATATGCATCCGCAATACCCACAACTAATGCGCCTGCATCAGACATGAATTTCGCTAAAAAGCTCCCCGCATTTCCAAAACCTTGAATGATGACTTTTGCTCCGTCCATATCAATACCTTGTTTTTTTGCTGCTTCATTTACACAAATGGTTACGCCTTTAGCAGTAGCAGATTCTCTTCCGTGCGAACCACCAAGTACAAGTGGTTTCCCAGTAATAAATCCTGGTGAATCAAACTCGCGAATGCGACTATATTCATCAAGCATCCAAGCCATAATTTGAGAATTCGTAAACACATCTGGGGCGGGAATATCCTTCGTCGGGCCAACAATTTGACTAATCGCACGTACATAACCTCTGCTTAGTCGCTCTACTTCCCGAAAAGACATCGTTCTAGGGTCACAAACAATGCCTCCCTTTCCTCCCCCATACGGCAGATTAACAATACCTGCTTTTAGACTCATCCAAATCGATAGTGCTTTCACTTCTTTTTCCGTTACATCAGGGTGGAAGCGAACGCCTCCCTTTGTTGGACCCACAGAGTCATTATGCTGGGCACGATAACCTGTAAAGATTTTGGTCGATCCGTCATCCATTCTTACTGGAATACGAACCGTCATCATACGCATCGGCTCTTTTAATAATTCATACATTTCTTCCGGATAGCCTAATTTACTTAACGCAGTATGTATAATGGATTGAGTTGACGCAAGAACATCATTCGTACCTGTTCGATTCGCGCTTTCGTCCATTGATTCTGTCACCTCACGGAATTTTCCTTTTTTCATTCAACACTTCTAATGATAATGAAACAAGGCAGGGAATGCCACCCTTATTTTGTCCAATTTATCATTGGTGTAAATCTTTCTATCTGTATTCCACATTTCAACCTTCTTAATCATCGTCAGTAGCGTTCCTATTTACTTACCATTTTCCTAAAAAAAGCTGTCGATCATTCATCATCATGAACAAAGTGATACGCCTGTTCATCAAGAATAAATACACCTTCTGGAATATCCGGATTAATCTTAAAATAACTTGCTTCAAGCCCAATTTGTTCTCCATTAATATGTTCCGTTTGCTTTAATACAACAAGAGATTGTTTATCAACCCAAAGTTCGTATTCTAAGACGTCATCCTGATAAAACTCGACGTGAAAGACGTTTCGTTTTAACAGCTTATTTTTTTTACTTTCACTAAAGCGAATGTCATGTGTCGAGGAAAGGTAATCAATCTCATTAACTAAATAGTTTCGACCAGTTGAGATAAGTCCTTCTCGTTCATATTCGTACACTTCATTTGTTTGGTGATCAACCTCAAACAATTTTTGACCATCATAAAGCTCTGAATAGAGTAAGGAATCGTTAATATACGAATCCACTCGCTGCCTCGCCTCACTTTCAGCGAAAACATGCATCTTCCATCCTTCCTCATCTTCTAAGACTAGTTCAAATGGTAGAAATTCACTTTCCTGATTGAACGCTTCCTCTAATAAGGCGTTTGCATCCATTGATGTATAAAAACACCCTCCCATTAATAAAAGCATTGCTACGCCCCACGCAATATACCGTCTTTTCACTCTATCCCCCCTGTTACGTTACGATGTGCTAATGGAAGCATAAAATAAAATGTGCTTCCTTTCTCTAACGATGATTGAAGCCCCATTTTTCCACCATGTTTTTGAATAAGCTCTCGACAAATGGCGAGCCCTAAGCCAACACCACTTTCATTTGACTGATTTCGCGCTTTTTCTACCTGATAAAAAGAATCAAATACATGAGCCTGCTCTTCAGGTGAAATGCCTTTACCTGTGTCTTTGACAACAAAATAAACATGCGCTTCTTCGTGCTCTATGGAGTGAGTAGCGAGCTTTTTTGCCTGTGTTGTAGCAAGTAACGAAATACTGCCGCCTTCTGGTGTATAGTGAACTGCATTAGCAACAAGATTATCTACGACTTGTATTAACCGATCAACATCAACATAAAGTTCTGCATCGGCACAATCGATGGCAATTGTAAAATGATGGGTTTTCCACTGATCTTTATAGCCGTCAAAAAGCGTATCGGCAAGCTCCTCTGCATCAACTTGCTGCAAATCCAACAAAAAACTTGTTGCGCGGATTTGGGAGTACATTAATAAGTCAGCGATTAATCGCTGCATATAGCGAGTTTTCGCTAAAATAACAGACGCATACTCATCTTTCTTATCGTCACTTTCTATTAGCCCTTCAGCATAAGCACGGATAGAAGTTAGTGGCGTACGTAAATCATGAGAAATGGAAGCGATAAGTTTTTGCCGATTTCCTTCAACCCGCTGTTTCTCTCGTTCGGTTTCGACTAATTGAGCAGTCATAATGGCAAAGTCATCAAGCAATACTCCAACTTCCGTTCGCCTATGTGTGGATCCATGAAGCTTAACCTCTCTTTTGCCATCACCAATATGCTGCATCTGCTCTTTCATCCACGTAAAAGGCACAAGCATATTTCGCTTAAACCAGTGTTGAACGATGTAAAATGTAATGGCGCTACTACACCCAAAAAATAAGAACGTTAACAGGTAGATTAACGAAGCATCTTGTTGAATATCACCTTGATGAAAGCGAATTTCATAATACCCTGTCAATGTATCTTCAAAGAAAAGCGGTTCCTTGTAGATAAAGGTACCATCACGTGTTTGAAGTTCATAGAGGTTGCTCATCATATCAGCTGGGCTTAAATAAGACGCAAACAGTCCAGGCTCCGATTGGGAAACAAGCTTCCGCTGCGCAGAATAAAGAGCAATATCCGCAACTTCACCATGATAGTGCTGTGTTTGCATCAAAACTGCTTCAGGATCTGTCTTAATTGCTTCCGCCTGTCTAGCAAGACCGCTGCCGATTGCTTTTGCTTTTGAAATCGCTTCAACATAAAGCTCACTTTGCCCCTGAACCGCTCGATTAACTTGTATGCTAAATAAACTAGTTGTTATAAAGGGAACAATTGCCGTAAGAATTAATAGTAAATTTAATTGACCGCGGAGCTTCATGCGCCGGGTGTGGCGATAAACTTGTAACCAATGCCCCAAACCGTTTCAATAAAACGCGGTGCTTTTTTTCGATCATTTAGCTTATCTCGTAAATTTTTAATATGTACCGTTACAGTGCGGCTATCAAATCCATCACTGTTCCAAATTTGATTATACAATTCCTCTTTCGTAAATACTGTCCCTCTATTTTCCGCTAGAAATAAAAATAACTGATATTCTTTCGCCGTTAACACCAGTGGTTGATCTTGAATGGTCAGCTGTCTTCCTCTTCGATCCACTTTCACCTCATGAAACTGAAGCTCATTCTCTTCTTGAAACGATTGAACTGGGACGTGTCGACGTAATTGAACTTTTACACGAGCTACTAGCTCAGATGGACTAAATGGTTTTGTTACATAATCGTCAGCGCCAATTTCTAAACTTTGTATTTTGTCTACATCTGTTTGCTTTGCACTGACAACAATAATCGGTATATTTGAAAATGTTCGTGCTTCTTTGCATAAAGAAAATCCATCTTTTTTTGGTAGCATTAAATCAATGATCGCTACTTTATATGCATGCTCTTTTAGCTTTTGTAACCCCGTCTCTCCATCTTCACACCATGTTACGTACAAATTTTCTTTCTTTAAATAATCTGTAATAATTGTGGCAATTGCTTTATCGTCTTCCACTAAAAGCACATCCATAGTCCCACCCCATGTGCAATTTTTAATTCTATTTTACCAAATTTCAGCAATGAAATATAGATCTTTTCCAGTATTTCACCTATTCATCAAGGAATCCCAGCCATAGAAAAAGCTCGTAGACTATATCGTCGACAAGCTTTACAATGTTTTTATTTTAGTTCGCTGGGTAAAAAGTTTGGAATAAATACGCAATCGTATTCGCTTCAATTAGTTTCTTACCGTACTCAGCAATACGATGAAATGAAATCGTAGCAGGACTTCCAAACTCAGACAATATGGCCACTAAAGCATCTTCATTTATTTGTTCTAGGTCGTCGTCGGATAGCTTTAGAAAAAAACGATTTTCATAAGAATAAAGTTCTCCTCCACCCATGTCGATTGCTTTTAAACGCGGTATTAGGCCAACAACATCTTCGAATGATTTAAACTCATAAAATACATCATCAATTTCGTCTAATGTTAACTGCATTTCGATAAAGCCATCTTCATAATCATCTGTATCATAATCATCCGACTGTGTCCCTTTTGTGACAATAAAGACCATGCCTTGTGCTGGCATAGCGAATACTTCAACTGCAATCGGACCATCTACTTTAAAACCTAATTCATCATCTGCTTCAAGCATCATATCACGAAATAAGTCATGTACTTTCGGTACATCTTGCCATAAATCTTCTTTCGTAATTCCTCGTTCTTCCATATCATCAAAGGTTAAGAAAACCTTAAACTTATCAATCGCCAAACGCTCTAATCGCATCCCTATACCTCCTTATGACCAGGCTATCCCATCTCAAACATTTATACGATACTTTATGTTTGCATGCATTAGATGGTTCAACGTTTTTATCTAAAATCAAATCTAATTCATATGCTCTAGCCATAATTCCCAATCTGCTCTTGATTTTCCAACAAAGAGATCAGCATGATGCTTCTTTTGATCATCCGTTAAACCGTTAAATGCGTCCCCAATAATACCACTTTTTTTAATAAATGACTTTTCAGCTACATAGCGCACATGATTAGCAGCTTGCTCAAAATGCACCCTATCCATAGAAGAAATAATCATCAGTTCAGGCTGAATTTGTTCCATTACTAATTCAACATCTTCTAGTGGAATCCCTGCATCTAAACAAATCACATCCATGCCTTTCCGCTTTAAATAAAATGAAAAAACGCGTAGTAAAATGGAATAGGAATCGCCTTGATATGAAAACAATAACGCCTTAGGCATTAAGTTGTTTTTTGGAATACTTAGCATGACATTTTTCACTTTTGCGCCGAGTATTTGAAACATATATTGCTTATGAATGTTAGTCATAGACGGCTGCTTGTCCATTTCTTCTAACTGTTTTTCCACTTGCATAAACAAATCAATGGTTACTCGGTCTATAGAATACATGCTATAGGCTTGATTTAAAACCGCCTGCGCACGCTCTTCATCAAAGCAAAGAAGCGCATCGGCAATTTCTCTCGCTATTTGAGCAATGTAATGGTGACCTTCTGATACATTTTCTTCATAAGTTCCTTTACGCTCTAACGATTCCACCGCTTGTTTAATCGTAAAACCTTCGTTCACTCTTTCAATAAGCGTCTGAAGCTTTAATACTTGTTCTTCGCTATACAAACGATGACCACTTTCATTACGAAAAGGGGCTACAACATGATAGCGACGTTCCCAAGCTCTTAATGTACCAGGTCTAATCCCGAGCTTCTTTGACACAGCCTTTATATTATAATTCCCTTCTTTAAAGGTCATATCCAATTCGCTCCTTACCAATTCAACCAGCTGCCTGTTTCGTTATTCGACTGTTTGCTAATGTTCAATTCTTATATCCTTTTTTTCATTAGGTTAATCATTTTATGAAAATCTTTTCGTTATTAAAAGGTATAGCAGTATCATACCACACTCTATTCAAACCACGCACATATGCGATTTAGTCGTCATGTGAAGATACAAATGCGGCGACTCCCTAATAAATATGCACAAAAAAAGCAGATCCTCTAAGATCTGCTTTTTGATCTGTTTAATTTACCGCTTGTGTAGTTGCGTTTAATTCAGCCAATGCATAGAGCGCAACTGCGCCTAAATGTTTAGCGGCAATAAGCATCGATTCCTCGTCAATGGTAAACTTCGGATGATGATGGGGATACGTAATGCCTTCTTGTTCATTCCCTGCTCCAGTAAAGAAAAATGCACCAGGAACTTTTTGCAAATAGTAGGAAAAATCTTCACCGCCCATTACAGGAGGAATCTCGTAGACATTAGCAGAATTAAAAAACGGCTCGGATGACTGCTTTAACCACTCTGTTGCCTCTGGATGGTTAATGACTGCAGGATATCCTTTAGCGTAATGAAACTCATAGGTGGCGCCATAGGCATCGCAAACCCCTTTTGTAACATCTTCCATTCGCTTAATCACTTGCTCTTGAACCGGTTGACTAAAGGTCCGCACCGTCCCTGTTAAATTGGCTACATCACTCACAACATTAAATGCGCCACCAGCATGAAAAGAAGCGATTGTAACAACTGCAGGTTCAAGGGGGTCAACATTCCGACTAACAACTTGCTGTAGTGCTAAAGAAACTGCTGAACCTACAATAACAGCATCTACTGTTTGATGGGGCATGGCTCCATGACCGCCAAATCCTGTAATATTAATTTCGAATTTGTCTGCAGCTGCCATTAAACGATCATAGGAATACCCAATTTCTCCTTTTGGAATGGGCGTCCATAAGTGGGTACCAAATATACGGTCTACACCATCTAAACAGCCGTCGTTTATCATTGCAATTGCCCCACCAGGAGCAAGCTCTTCAGCAAACTGGTGAATAAACACAATCGTCCCTGCCAAATCCGCTTTTCGTTCAGCAAGCACTTTTGCTAAAACAAGTAATGTAGCCGTATGTCCATCGTGACCACAGGCATGCATTTTTCCAGGATGTTTCGAAGCGAAGGGAAGGCCAGTTTCTTCTTGAATTGGGAGTGCATCAAAATCCGCACGAAGGGCTACAGTTTTACCGGGCTTCCCTCCCACTAACGTTCCTACAACTCCTCTACCACCTACTTCGGTTCGCACATTAACGCCAATATTTCGTAAATATTCTGCTATTTTCGCTGGCGTATGGACCTCTTCATAGGATAGTTCCGGTTCAGCATGAAACCCTCGTCTTAATTCAATCATTTCTGGGTATAGCTCGTCTAATCGTGATAGTATGTCATTCAGCATTCGTCTTTTCCCCCTTATGAACTAAAAAGGTATCCCTTATAGGAATACCGCCCATTACCATCTATACAGAATCAATCAGAATTCTGGGACATTTTAAGTAACAGAATAGCCATAACTACCGCAAGTACGACAGCCGTTAAACCAATTCCTAAAATTGCAATTAATTGACCCGCGCTCATGCTCATCTTTCCTTTCACTCCTTGAAAGCATTTTCTTCTCCTACACAGTATAGCATAAGACAAGGAACTTTCAAAGGTGGGCATCCTCTTCACTACGTCCTACATAAAGCCAATAGCTCATCGATTTGATCCATTTTCACCCTATTTTGTTCAATATAAAGTAGCTTTTTCGCTTTCTTTAAATAGATACGTGCGTCATCATATTGGAATCGTTTTACTAAGCATTGTCCATAAATATAGAAAAATTGAGCTAGTCCGATAAGAACTTGGTAATCCAAACACATCTGCTCCCCAGCTACACAATAGTATTCTGCCTCAGCATACTCACCTTTTTTAAACATGTATTGGGCGTTGCCGAGGTATGCGCGTATATATAAAGGAACGTATTGAACATGAGGTGATTGTTCATCTAACCGATGAAGCAATGTTTGAAAACACTGATGCGCATTCTCTTCCATACCAGCCTGGGCATAGATCGAACCTAGATCAGCGAGCATAAAGAATTGGTTACTCGTTGTATCTGCTTTATTGTAGCCCTTTTCCAGCTTTGAAATGGCCTCTTCCGTGGCACGGTCCACATAATGTGCACATAGTGCTTCATGCCACAGGCAAAAAGAATCATCTTGAGCTAAATTAGCAGCTATTAATTGTTCCTGTACTTTTTGAAATTCTCCTTTTATCGCATCAAGTCTTATTTGATCTTTTGTCGTTTGAGGACAATGAGCAGGTTCAAGTTGGTGATCGAAGAAATAATTCATGTCAACGTTTAAGCGTTGGGCGATGTGGAAGAGCGTTATGCTAGAAGGGTTTAGTATACCTTTCTCAATGTTACTAATTTGTGCTTGTGTGCAAATGCCTTTTGAAAGTTCCGCTTGCGTCAAGGCATTCTTTTTTCGCAGATGATGAACTTTTCGAGCAATTTCCCCTTTCATTTTAAAAACCTCCTGACATTAGGAAAAGAGCAGGCCTTCTGCTTTTTTTGGAAAAATATTCTTTAAGTATGATTATAAAGCCTCTAATCTAGAATTCCTACCTTTTTTTGAAAAAATAATTAATAAATCATTTTCTGAAAACAATATTTAAATAAAAAAACCTTAAAAAAGGTTTTAAGCTGTTAACTGTTTATCTCATCTAGGAATAAATCATCAGGTGTCATGGTAAATACGTTGGCAATTTTCACTGCTAATTCATAAGAAAGCCCTCTTTTGCCGTTTTCGATTTGCCAATAAAATGGTGTACTGACATGAATCTGTTTTGCTACTTGTTCCAGAGTCATATGATGTTCTAACCGCACTTTTCTTAATTTAGTCCGTTGCATATGATCACCCCACTAGTAATTAACCACAAGTTAACTAGATTATACTATTAACTGGTAATGCTGTAAATCATAAGTTTCTATTTAGTTAACAATTGTTTTCGTTAGCGATTTGTTAACTTATAATGAGAGTGACGAAATAAAGGGAGGGTGTATGTGATGGCGATTGATTCTAAGCGATTAAAGCAATTGCGTAAAGAACAAAAATTGACACAAGAACAGCTTGGGCGGCTTATCAACGTCACAAAAGTATCTATCTCAGGCTATGAAAATGGCAATCGAACGCCAGACACAGATACCATTAACCGAATTGCTGATGTTTTTGGTGTGACGACCGACTACCTTTTTGGTCGAACGGATCGAAAAAAACCAGCCTTTCTTTACGAGCCTGATTTAACGGAGAATGAAGAACAGTTACTTCGAGAACATCTGCATGCCTTACGTAAAAATAAATAGCGAGTGGCGATCTTTTAAGAGCGGAAGTAGAGGTTAATGGAAAACCGTTGCTCCATCTCGTTTAAATAAGCTTCTTTTTCCTCATGGGATAAATGATCGGGCAAGATTTCAGTCAAACGATCGATACATTCTTGCCTTAATGTCTCAAAATCAGTTTCTTTTTTGTCTGTTTTCTTCTTGCAGTTTATCATTTGCCCGATTAGAACGACCAAACATAAAAGTAAAATCAAAGGAATTGGCGCGAGAAGTAGGGTTGAAAAAGAGGATGACCCTTTCTGCGTAAGCGGACTTATGCTAATACCAAAAAGGAAGCTTGTACATAAAGTCCACCCTGCATAGCGCTTGCTTTTCTTTTCAAAACGTTCGAGCGTCTGCTTACGCTTAACGAGTTCATTCGTTATGTGCCCTACTGTATCTACATGTTGCACCCCTACCACCTCTTTTTGTAAAGAGTATGTCTTACTAGTGCAAATTAGACTAAAAAGAGAAACGCCATCACTAAAATGGACCCTACCAAACTAAAAAATAAGGCAAACAAGATTCGCGGCAAAAAGAGCGGCTTTTTTTTCGTTGTTTTGCTCCGCTTACGTTTATGGACATTCACACGAGATGGTAGCCGTTGCTCTTCGCTTCGATCTTCAAATTCTTCCACCTTCAACTCATTCATCTCTTTGCCCCCCTTTCTAAATACGGTTGATTAAAGATGTTGGCAAGCTCTTCATCCCATTGAAAGATATCCTTAGTTGATTCGTGTTTTTGTTTTTGAAATGAATCGAGAGTTGCTCCGCAGATGTCACAACAAATGGCCTGCAGCCTCACATGCTCATCAAAGGGATGAAGCAATAAATGGCGTCTGCACTGGTTGTGATTTTCACTATACTCAGTCATAGTGTCAAGTCGATGTTGCCTTCGTTGTTCTTGTTTTTCAAAATACGTTTTTAATTTTGAAATGGTTTCATGTTGATTCTTCCATGTTCCTTTATCATCTACGATTACGTCCCATTTTTCAAGTAAAAATAAAATCGTTTGACCTTGCTCACCGTATGATTGCTCAAGCCTCATTCGCTGTTCACTTTTACTGTTAAAAGGCATCGCAAGCAGCTGGGGCAATGTCTCTAACGACATTGTCTCTTCGACTCGATTTTGAATGAGTCGAGATGCATAAAATGGATCTTCAGGAGAAAGAAGAACGAGAGCGAAACTTGGTGAACCGTCTCGACCAGCTCGGCCAATTTCTTGTAAATAAGATGCAACATCTAGGGGTTGCTGTAAATGAATAATAAAGCGAATATCTTGTTTATTCACACCCATTCCAAAGGCATTTGTTGCACAAATTAAATCTAACTGATTTGAAAGAAATTGCTCCTGAACGAGCATTCGATCCATGCTATCCATTCCACCGTGGTAGTAGCCTACCGAAAGCTCTGGACAATCTCGTTGAAGTTGTTCACAGTACCACTCCGCTTGTGCCCTTGTTTGCGCGTATACTAAACCAGGGAGCTCGTACTCTCGAACAATCTCTTTAAGACGAATGACTTTTTGTTCATTCGTTTCATACCTTTCAACGAAAAGAGCGATATTTTCCCGATTCACTCGATCAAGGATTTCAACTGGCTGACGTAATTGAAGCTGTATTTTTATATCTTTTCGAACGTTTTCATCAGCGGTAGCTGTAATGGCTAAAGTAGGTGGATGATCGAGAGCCGCCTTCACTTCTCTTAATCGCAAATAATCAGCGCGAAAATCATGCCCCCAGTAGGAAATACAGTGCGCCTCATCGATAATAAAATACGATATAAGCTGACTTCTTAAAGCGCTGAGTACATCTTGTGCTTGAAGCATTTCTGGTGATAAATAAACAATTTTATAGTCATTTAGCTGCTGAAGAAGCTTTTGCCGCTCTTGTTTTGAAGAAAAACTATTAAGTGCTACAACTTGTTTTCGACCTGCTTTTTTTAATTGTGCTACTTGATCCTCCATAAGAGAAAGTAGTGGTGAAACAACAACCGTTAATCCTCTCGCTAAAAAAGCAGGGAGTTGGTAGCATAAAGACTTTCCTCTTCCAGTAGGTAACATGGCAAACACATCATTACCCGCCATTAGCGCTTCAATTATGTCTTTTTGCCCTTCCTTAAATGTCTGAAAACCAAACAATCGTTGTAATTCACGCTCTAACATAACGATCCCTTTCTCTCTTTGCTAAAACGAGTCGAATTTGAAAATAACTCACGTGCTCCCCAATTTCGTTTCGAATGTCTCTAAGTTTCCGATCGTCCTGCTGTTGCAAAACGGTTTCAATTTGCTTTTGTATTGAGGGCGTGACAAATGGCTCAATTGAAAATCGGTTATCACTCATTGCGATCTCAACAACATGATCTTCCACTGTCGCTGTTTTTAACTGTCGTATAGCAGCAATGCGCTCTAGTTTTACGTTTTGGTTTAATAGCTGCGCCGTTTTATTTGCTGAAGCCGTTAATCGATTCACTTCATTATGTGCGAAACATTGTGAGAGAGCTAGGTAAGTATCTTGCTGATTGTATGCACAGGAACAAAACGTATGAATGACTGCCTGAGTACGAAGCTGAACCTCTAACGCGTCCATTTTATAAACCTGGGAAAGCTGTGCTTTTGTTTGGCCAACTCGCCTTGGTCTAGAAAGCTGTCGAACAAATAGTTCGGCGTTTATTGTAGACTGCTCTCGCAGTATAGTCTCGCATTCCCAATAGAGCTGATTGTTTAAAGGCGTTACATCATGTTCGTACTGATTTAAAATGCCACGTACCCATTGCTGGTTCCAAACGTTATGGGTTGTTGGCGCAAATGACACCTTTTCGTATAAGTGACTAAGGGATTGAATGAGCAACGAGAAACGCTCCCAAAAACGACGTTCCACTTTACCAAACATCCACCCGTTCAATTGGTATAAATAAGAATGAGTAGCAAGACATGCATTTTTTCGAGCCTCTGCCTTTTTCGTTGGCACACAAATATCCTGCTCAAACGTAATGAACTGATCTTTTTCCAATGTTTCAAGAGTATGTTGAAACGCTTCTTTTGTTAAATGTGGCAACGTACCAAAAAGAAAGAGTTGATTAAAGAACGTACCATCTTGCACCGTTTGAATCGTTCGCTTGCCTTGTAACAAATGATACGCAGCCATGGCCGAACGTTTTCCTCGAAATAACGCAAGTGCCGTTACGATTAGGTCTTCTCTCATAGTAACCTCCATCCGTCCATCTCTTTATTTTAGCAAAGCTTTTTGTTTTTTTCATTGTTAAAACCTGAATATCTGCTACAATGGAGTGCATTAGAGTCAAAAAGGAGTAAAAGGATGACGAATAAATGCTTTACCATTGTAGATATGGATACTTGTATTGCATGTGGTGCATGCGGTGCTGTCGCTCCTGATATCTATGATTACAATGATGAGGGACTTGCTTATGTTTACATAGACGACAATACTGGATCAGCGTTAATACCAGATGTTCTTGTAGACGATGTCATTGATGCGAAAAATGGATGCCCGACGGATTCAATTAAAATTGCATCGAAACCATTTGATGGCGACCCGATGAAATACGAATGAAATAAACATTTAAACGTTAGATCTTTCGTTATATAAGCAAAAAAACCTATGAAGGACTAGTTTTTCAGATAATTCATTTCAAATAACGAATAATTAGTGGTTGACGTTCCAATCTTCTATGTGGTACAGTACTAAAAACTGAATCGTTTAAATACAATGATGAAGAGATGACAAGAAAACGGTTGATGCAGAGAGCTGATGGTTGGTGAAAATCAGTGAGGCCTTCTTGAATAGCACTTCTGAGTAGGCTTATCGAACAAGAGTAGATAAGTTCCGGGATCTCCGTTATGAATTGAGTTATGTAAAAGGTATTTACATAAATGAGGGTGGTACCGCGCTAAATCGCCCCTCACAGCTTTCAATGGAAAGCTGTGTTTTTTTTTTATTTTTTTTTAAAAGGAGAGAAACAGAATGGACAAAGAGAGACAGTATCGCGTACTAGTAGCAGATAGTATGAGTGAAGCAGGGTTAGCACCACTATTACAAGCACCGGATGTTATTGTTGATCAAAGAAGTATTCAAGAAACCGACGATCTAGCACAGTATGACGCCCTTCTGATCCGAAGCGGAACAACCGTAACAGAAGAAGTACTATTAAAAATGCCAAATGTAAAAATTATTGCCCGAGCCGGTGTAGGTGTTGATAACGTCGACGTGCAAGCTGCTACTAAGCACGGTGTTGTCGTCATCAATGCACCTGATGGCAACACGATTTCTACTGCAGAGCATACCTTTGCCATGATGTGCTCATTATTGCGCAACATTCCTCAAGCAAACGCATCATTAAAAGATGGTAAATGGGAACGCAAATTGTATCAAGGAGCAGAATTAAATAAAAAGAAACTTGGTATTATTGGTTTCGGTAGAATTGGTACACAACTTGCTCGTCGCGCAAAAGCATTTGATATGCAAGTAGTTGTATACGATCCATTTTTAACAGTGGAACGAGCGGAAAAATTAGGGATACAAAAAGCAGATTTACACGATGTCTTGCGCCAATCGGATATTATAACTGTCCATACACCACTAACAAAAGAAACAAAAGGTTTATTAAATATGGAAACCATCCCATTAACGAAAAAAGGTGTATATTTAATCAACTGTGCTAGAGGTGGCATTATTGATGAAAAAGCTTTGTATCATTTTTTAGAAAATGGCCATGTTGCCGGAGCAGCTTTAGATGTGTTTACCGAAGAACCGGTAACAGATCAAGCACTCATTGAACACGCTAACGTTGTTGCAACACCACATATTGCCGCTTCAACAAAGGAAGCACAGCTAAATGTTGCCTCACAAGTGGCTGAAGAGGTTCTCGCATTTCTTCAAGGGGAGCCAGCGAGGAATTCAATTAATTTGCCGACTTTGTCAAAAGAGCTGTATGAGAAAATCAAACCTCAATACGAGTTAGCAAAGACGATGGGTTCATTATTATCACAACTAATGCGTATCCCGGTCCAAGAGATCAATGTGTATTATAGTGGATCAACCACTCAAGGAGATACGAGCATATTAACAAGAAGCTTAATGGCTGGGTTTTTACAACCACGGGTGGATGCCGCTGTCAACGATGTCAATGCATCATTAATTGCTAGAGAACGTGGCATTAATTATGGTGAAAAACAACTAACCGATCATTTCGGTTATGAAAATCTTATTCATGCTGTTGCAGTCGGTGAAGAACGTTCGTTTGAGATAAAAGCAACGTATATTAAGGATTACGGTCCACGTATTGTTTCCCTTAACGAATTTTCTGTTGACATCGTTGCACAAGGGCATATTCTCTATATTCAGCATTTTGATCGCCCAGGTGTTATTGGCAAAATGGGGCAGTTGCTAGCGCAGCACGATGTCAACATCGCAACGATGCAAGTGGGTCGTAAGTCGGTTGGTGGTGAGGCAATTATGCTCGTAAATGTAGATAAACACGTTGAAGATGGAATCGTAGAGGAACTTGTAAAATTTGATGAAATCAAGCTCGTGCATGTGATTGACTTATAAAGATGAATAAACGGTTCATGCTTATCATGCGTGAACCGTTCTTCTTTACACGTAAACATCGTCCATTAGACATGTACTCTTCACGACATTTTGTCTGTCACCTATTACCATTCGCTCTTCTTCTATCATCCATTTCACACTGAAGAAAAGTAAACCGATAACGAACGTCAGCACAAACACAATGCTAAGTCGCTTGACAAAATCAACCATTGATGCCATAAAAGCCTCCCACTTTTTTTCTCCATGGGAACTATATGAGTACCATTTGCTTTTTATGAATGGAAATGCTTCTCTCCTACATAAGCTACGTCAACTACTCCTGTTTGTTTATTTGCTAATCGTGCTAAAGTAAAGAAGTAGTCTGATAGGCGGTTCATATACACTTGCAGTTCTGCAGGAATAGCAGTCTCTATATCATTCACACGTCGCTCTGCTTTTCTTGCTTCCGTTCGACACAGATGTAGCGCACAGGCAGTAGCACACCCACCTGGTAAAATAAAATACGCAAGTGGTTCCAATGACTCTGTGTGCATATCAATGCGCTGTTCCAACTCTTCGGTGTGAGCAGCTGTAATTTTATAAGGAATTGTCTCCTTTACGTTTGCTAAATCAGCCCCGTAATCAAATAATTGATTGGATACAACCATTAGTTCACTTGAGATGTTCGTTAAATCCTCCTGCTGTGCACGATAGATAGCTTGGCCAATGGTACTATTTAATTCATCGACTGCACCAATCGCTTCAATCCGAGTATCTGTTTTATTCAATCGCGCTCCTAAAATGCTTGTTTTTCCTTTATCTCCACCCCGAGTATAAATCTTCATTCTTTCATCCTCCTAACGAAAATCAACATAATATGGTAGAACGCTAAATTGTTTACGGCCTGAATACGGTTCGGTTGTTTCTGAAAACGCCGACCCATAAAGTGCCCTTAACTTATCGCTTGTAAGTTGCTGCTGTGTTTCGCCATAACCTTGAACATTTCCTTCTTTTAGAAGGAGCACGTTGTCACAATATAAACTTGCTAAATTCACATCATGTAAAATGCATACAACGGTTAAGTCATTTTTTTTAACCTGTTGATGTAAGTAGTCCATAAGTGCTACTTGGTGCGCAAGATCTAAATGATTGGTCGGCTCGTCTAGTAATAAAAGTTCAGGTGCTTGCGCTAACGCTTGCGCCAGCCACACCCGCTGTCGTTCTCCACCGCTAAGTGTCAGCATAGAACGATGCGCTAACGTGCTCACTTTCGTTTCCCGCATCGCATCATCGATCATCATTCGATCTGTTTTAGAAAGCTGTGGGAGCAAACCATTTAAATACGGATAACGCCCCAATTCAACTACGCTTTGAACCGTTGTATGAAAAGATGAAGAGGGTTCCTGAGTTAAAACAGCTACTTTGCGTGCCCGTTGTTTTGCCTTCATTTTTTCCAGCGGTTCATCATTAAAAAGAATATGCCCAGATTGGAACGATTTCACTCCTGTTATAGCCTGAAGCAAAGTTGTTTTTCCGCTACCATTTTCTCCTAGAATGCCAACCATTTCTCCTTTTTTTACAGTAAACGAAATATTGTCTAGTATCGTACGATCTCCGATGCGAACGCACACTCCTCGAACATCTAACATGTTAAGTCCCCTGCTTTCGTTTATTTTGCCGATAAAGCATCCAAGCAAAAATGGGAGAACCAACAAGTGCCGTAATCACACCAATTGGCAATTCTGCTGGCGCTACTATTGTTCGAGCGGTTAAATCAGCAAGAATTAAAAAGCCACCACCTGTTATTCCAGCTAAAGGCAGTAAGTGCTGATGATTTGAGCCCCACAACAGCCGAACCATATGTGGTATGACGAGCCCAACAAAACCAATTGTGCCAGATACTGCTACCGCACTCCCGGTTAAAAGCGTTGCTGCTAAAAGGATAACGAATTTCTTTTTCCTCACAGCAACACCTAAATAGTGGGCACTCGCTTCCCCATACATAAGCGCATTTAGTTCATTCCGACAGAACCAAACGAGAACAAATCCACTCACTAAAAAAGGTGAAATTAAATACACGTAAGACCAGCCACGCATACCTACACTGCCCATGAGCCAATGAATAATGTGGCGAAGCTCTTCTTGGGAAAGTGCCACCATTAATGATAAGCAAGCACCTAAAAAAGAACTTGCAATAATACCTGTTAAAATGATGGTCTCTGTCGCAAGCGAGCGCTGCACAAGACGAGTAAAAGACAAGACGAGGCAAAGCGTCACAAAGCCAGAAAGGATCGCAACAACTGGTAAGGTCCAAATGCCAATAAAGCTAAGTTGAAAAAAAATAACCGTTACAGCTCCTAGTGCTGAACCTGATGAAACACCAATCGTAAAGGGATCTGCTAACGGATTTCGTAAAAGCCCTTGAAAAGCAGCTCCCGCAATGCCTAAAGACGCACCAACAAGAAACGCTAGCAATACACGTGGTAATCGAATTTGCAGAATAATTTGTGTATGGGCATCCTCTAACGCAGCACCAAGTGGCACACGCGCTCCTTCTTGTACAATCGTCAAAAAAACGGTTCGCACAGGAATATGTACACTCCCTAAGCTTATAGCGAGTAGAAAAATAACGACAACCAAACAAATAGAGAAAAGATAAGGCCCTATCATCCTTATCCACGTTGTGTGTGCTTTCATCTTTCACTCCTTGCTTTCCTCAAGACAAAAAAGCAACACATATGAACGTATGTGCTGCTTCACATTGCTACTTTTAACAATGGTTCTTTAGTCCGCGAAAGAATTTACGTTCTACATTACGGCAGGTCTTCTGACTTATACGAGTGCGTATTTACAGTGGCGGGTCCGTGCTAGATTTTCACTAGCTTCCCCTGTTAGACAGCGCTTAGGCTGTATCCGTAACGACGTTATTGGTTTCTTTTAGACTACCATGGTTTTGTTTCTTATGAAACAAAAAAGATCGCCTTTATTCGCCATCTCTATTCATTTTTCGAGGAATCGTGAACCGAAAGACCGTCCCTTCCCCTACTTTACTTTGAACAGAAATCGAGCCTCCGTGGGCTTCAACAATGTTTTTAGCAATAGCTAACCCTAGTCCAGTGCCACCACGCTGTCGGGTCCGTGCCTTATCGGCTTTATAAAACCGTTCAAATACATAGGGTAAATCCTCTTCTGGAATCCCAGAACCTGAATCATGTACAGAGAAAACGTTGGCTTTTTCATCTCGTTCATAGCTAAGGTGCACGTAGCCACCTTTTTCAGTGTGACGAATGGCATTATGAATGAGATTCGTTAGTACTTGCTCTATACGATCCGGGTCAAATAAAGCGGTCGTGTCTTTTTGCTCATTCAATAGCTGTATATCAATTTCTTCTGATTTTACGTAACTAGAAAACTTACGCACGATTCGCTCTAAGTAATCCTGTAGAGCCACTTCCTCCACATTTAACTCAATGTACCCTGCTTCCATCCGGGCTAAATCTAATAATTCATTGACTAGCCGTCCCATTCGTAACGACTCATCATAAATAATTTGTGCCACTTCTTTTTGTTCCTTTTCCGTCGACGTTACACCATCGACGATTGCTTCACTATACCCTTGTAGCATGGATATCGGTGTTCGTAACTCGTGCGAAACGTTCGCGATAAAATCTTTACGTAGCTTATCGTGTCGCCGCTCTTCTGTTACATCTCGCACAACCGCTACGGCACCTCGAATATAGTGGCCTTCATATAGTGGCGCCATTAAAATAGCCATGCTCCGTCCTTGAACCGTTTTTTCAAGCAATTCTTCATGCTCTTGTTCAACAACGCGCTCGAAAAGAGGACGTAATTGTGTCGGCACTTTCACTTTTGCCCCTAGGTCCGTCTCGCCTTCTTCATACAGCATCATTTGAATGACATGATCAGCTTGAGGATTTGTAATTCGAATTAATCCGTGCTTATCAAACGTAATGACGCCATCAGCCATACTTAATAAAATTCTTGATAGCTGTTCCTTTTCCTGATTTAGTTCAGAAATGTTGCGATTAAGCTCTCTACGCATCCGATTAAAGGCAATGGCAAGCTGACCAATTTCATCTTGAGTTAAGATTGGCACTTTTGTATGGAACTTCCCTTGAGCTACTTCTAATGCAGCTTGTCTCATAATTCGAATCGGTGCTGTAATGCGTGATGATAAGAAAAAGGCAAAGATCGTCGTTAAAATTAGCGCAATACCGGCGGATAAATAAATGAGTGTACGTGTTTCAGATGCCGCTTCTTCAATCGCAGATAAAGGCTGATAAAGAAAAATCATCGCGTCTAATTCATCTGTTTGTACCGGTGCGCCTAAAATAATCATTTCTGTTTTGTCATGATCGTCTCCAGCAAGTGAATAACTTTCAGTTTCAATTAAACGTTCATCAAAAGAAGACCAACCCTCAATTAATTCAGATGCAATCATCTCACCTTCGCGACCCGCTGCCGTACTCCATACACCTGTTTGACTATCTACGAGCAATAGATTCACTGAAAACTCTTGACTGATCGTTTCTAGATACTCGAACGATCCATCAAGACCGTCATGACTTTCCAACGTAGAAATAGCCATATTTGCATAGCTATTTAGCCTCGTTTCAGCCTCTTCAATAGTATTACTTTCAGTAAAGCGAAGCATCATGACCATTAAAACAGTTAAGACGACAGTGACGAGCAAAAGAATGGTTAACCAAAGCTTCCCTACTACACTTTGCCAGAGCATTAGCCGCTAACTGCCTCGAATTTGTAACCGACACCCCAAACCGTTGATATAATAGCCGAAACTTCTGGTGAAACTCGATTCAACTTTTCGCGTAGTCGTTTAATGTGCGTATCGACCGTTCGCAAATCGCCAAAAAATTCATAGTTCCAGACATCCTTCAGTAACTGTTCCCGTGAGAATACTTTGTCTGGAGATTGCGCCAAATAATAGAGCAACTCATACTCTTTTGGTGTTAAATTAATTTCTTGTTGATTAACACTCACACGATGGGCATCGTTATCAATCGTTAACGGTCCAAAAACAAGTAAGTCCTTTGTTTGCGTATCTGCTTGCACAAACTGAGTAGCAGATGCTCGTCTTAGCATCGCTTTTACTCGCAGCACAACTTCCCGCGGACTAAATGGTTTAACAATATAATCATCCGCGCCTACTTCAAATCCTTGTACACGATTTGCTTCTTCTCCCTTTGCTGTTAGCATCATAACAGGAGTAGCTTTTGTTAGTCGGAGTTGTTGGCACATTTCAATTCCATCCATACCAGGCATCATCACATCAAGCAAAATTAAATCATAATCGACTTCAAGTGCTTTAGTGAGTGCTTCTTCACCATTTGTCGCTTCATCTATTTGATAGTCTTCTCTTTCAAGATACATTTTTAACAATCGTCGAATACGATCTTCATCATCCACAACTAAAATACTCGGTTGATAATCCATTATAGACCTCCTATATACCTATCTTTATTCATTATGAACATGCTGGAGCCGTTTTAGTATACCTGTCCCCTTTAGTCTACCATGGTTGAAAAACAAATCGCCAATCTTGAAGCGCTGTTTTCCACAAAAAAAGAATTGTTACAAATCATTTGTAACAATTCCGTCATCATTCGTTTTCTTAAGAAGCGTAGGAATGTAACCCAGCAATAACTAAGTTTACAAAAACGAGATTGAACATAATAATAGCGAAACCAATAACGCAAAGCCAAGCCGATTTTTCTCCGTGCCAGCCTTTGTTTAAGCGTAAATGAAGATAGGCTGCATAGAATAAAAACGTAATTAATGCCCATACTTCTTTTGGATCCCAACCCCAAAAACGTGACCAAGCGATTTGTGCCCAGATCATAGCAAAAATTAACCCTCCAAGAGCGAAGACTGGAAATCCAATAGCAATGGCACGATAGCTAAATTCATCTAATGTTAAAGGGTTTGTTACTTTCAATAACGGTTGGATCGCTAAACTAATACGTTTACGAATAAGGAGACGAATCACCCAGTAAAGTACGGCACCAATGGCAAACGCCCAAATTAGCGTGTTTAAATCACTTGCTTCGATATTTCCTGGTACAGCAAAGAATGGATCCATTCCATTTTCTGTCTGGCTTTCCCATTGATTTGGTCCCACAATCGGTGGTACTTCGTATACCATCGTTGCTTCTTGTTCATTTTCATCTACATAGCTAAACGTTACTTCATAATCCGCCGCAGCAAAACCGTGCGCCACAAGGGAATGAGCAATTACACATAGTAGCCCGTACATCATGAGCTCAATAATACGAGGCTTCCAACTTTTTTGTTTTAAGTCAAGTGTCCGAATTAAATAGGCTAATCCTGCGGCAAACCCGATTGCAAGCAACCCTTGTCCAATTGCAGTTGTAATAATATGTAACTTTAACATGAGTGGCATTTGCAATGATGGTACAAGCGGCGCAACAGCTGTTGAAAAGGTTGACGCATAAACAATGAGCAGCATCACAGTTGGCATTGTAAACAACCCAACTACATCGGCACGAGCTGGATAGATAAAATAAATAATACAAAACGCTAGGGAAATGGCAATAGCTAGCGCTGTCATATATTCGAACATATTACTTACTGGTGCATGACCAGAAACCGACCATCTAGCAAAAAAGTAGCCGAGAGAAAGCGCTAAACCAAGTAAGGAAAACGCCAGACCCCATTTGCTTGCTTTTGTTTGCTTATGCTCTTGTTTTTTACGTTGTTTCGCTAGTGATAGAGCAAAGAAAATCGTTGCCGTTAAAAAAGCAAAAAAAGCAAATAGCAATAAATTAAAACTTAGATTAAGCATGTTTATCTCCTTTTTGCCCCGAAACGTCCGCTGAACCTTTTGATTCCTTTTGTTCTTCTTGATCAATCGGGGTGAACAAGTTCGTATCTTCAAGACTTTCACTTAGTTCTTTTTGAAAAGAAAGCCAGTTTCGATTCGTATGACCTGCAATCCACACTTTTCCATCTGTTTGCTGAATCCAAACACGGCGATGTGCCCAATAGGAGCCTTGAACAAGACCAATAATAAAAATACTACCACCTGCAATTAAAAGAGGTAACGTTTGATCTTTTCGTACCGTTAAAATACTAACATTTGCTAATTCCACATCAACAAACGTCATTTTGTACTCGTTTTCCTGGAGCGGTTCTAAGTTTTGCTGAATGCCAACAACACTTGTCTCTCCTTCAGGCGTGTCAGGCGTTGTCATTTCAAAAATGAAATACGGATTGTCAGGAATATTATTTCGCGTTGATGGCTCATTATTTGAGTTCATATAAAAATTAGGGAAATAGTTTACGAGTCGTACCTCGTAACCGTCGCCTAAATCATAAGTACCTTCTGGATTAATGAGGTTAATGGTTAACTCGCCAAACGTTTCGTTTGTTTCTTTATGCTCCAATGTAAACGTCATTTCGTGCAGCTCATTTTCACGATAATCCGTTTGATAAAGTGAAAAGGAATCAAATTTTAATGGGTCATTTACAAGGATGTTTTTTTCGTCTACTTTTTCAATGGAATCGTCCCCAAGAATACCAGAACGCTTGTATAGCACTGCGTCTGTCATAAATGATTCTGTCACAAGCGCATTACCGTCAGCGAACGCATCTTGGAATCGATCATCTTCAGGATCATAATAGTCAATTGAAAAGCCGCGGTTTTCCACGAGATACTCAGACGCCTCAGGAACAGGGGCACGCTCTCCTTCACGAATCCACATCGTTGTATCCACATACATGCCAGGTAAATAGCGCATTAAGCAACCTGCTAAAAACAAAATTAAGCCAACGTGATTGACGTAAGGACCCCAGCGAGCAAACCGATTCTTTTCTGCTAATAGATTTCCGTTTTCTTCTCGAATGGTATAACGCTTTTTCTTTAACTGTGAAGTCACTTTTTTTAAATCCACTGAGGTTGACTCTGCCGCTTTAGTAGCGGCAAATAACCGCTGCCGTGTCATAAAATGAGGGTGACGCGTTACTCGCTGAGCTTTTAACGCTTTGTACAACGGGATACCGCGGTCAAAACTAGCCACTACAATTGAAACAGCTAAAGCAACAATTAAAGCTATGTACCACCAAGAACTATAAAGTTCGTTTAAACCTAAATTATAATAGAGTAGGCCAATTGATCCATATTCTCGTTCATAAAAGGTTGCAGCATCTTCTATACCAGGACGAAGATTTTCCTGTGGAAACAACGTCCCTACTGCTGAGGCTACAAGAAGAATGATAATAATCCATATCCCAACTTTTACCGATGAAAAAAATGCCCAAACTTGATCCAGTATGGTTCGCCTTTGTTTTTTCGAACGGATTGCTGCTCCTTCATAGCGCATGTTAACGCCTTCCGATTTTGCCTCTTCTGTTAGCGGTTTTCCGCAAGCCGCGCACATGTCTGTTCCTTCTTTATGAACATGACCGCATTCACACGTTCTAAGTTTGTCTTTCATTCCTTCACCCCCGTCTTACCCCTCGGGTACTACCTTTTCAAAAAACTCCCTCACCATTGCTTCTGTCATTTCACCTTGATAATAGTGCTGCACTTCACCATGTTCATCTATGACAAGTGTTGCTGGCAAAGGTCGGATACCATAAGCTCTAGTGACCTCTTGCCTTCTGTCAATAGCAATTGGAAACGAAAGCTGGTGACGAGACACAAATGTATCGACTGTTAACTCAGACTCGTCCACATTTATGGCAATCATTTCAACATCGTCTTTATAGTCTTCATATACATTTTCAATGTGAGGCATTTCTCGTTCACATGGTTCACAATAAGTGGCCCAAAAATTAACAAAGACCCCTTTTCCTTCTTGCTGCGCCATTTCAAAACGGTTATCGTTTAAGTCGCGCAATGCAAAGTTTTCAGCTTGATCTCCGGCGCGAACGACCCCATCGTTCGATTGAGAATTGGCATAAAATGTATAGCCAACTGCACCCGCAATGACTAGCAAAATCATTAGTCGAGTTATTGAACGCTTTCTTTTACTCAACGGATGCGCCCCCTTTCCATTTGTGAACGTTTTCGTACAGTTCCATTATAACGTGGGACTGAAATGAATTGACATTTTTTTATGACGGTTTCGTGACAGCCATTTCTTTTAAATGTTTTATTTCCATTGGTTTAATGACTCGGTATTCACCTGAATTCATGTTACCTAATGTTAAAAAACCAAACCGTTCTCGTTTTAACTTGTCAACTTGATAGCCAAGGGCTTCTATCATTCTACGTATTTGTCGATTCTTTCCTTCATGAATAATGATACGGATAATCGCGGTGTTTTTTTTGCGATCACTTGATAGCATTTTGACTTTTGCAGGAGCTGTTACCCCGTCTTCTAACTTTATGCCAGTTTCAAGCTGTTTTAACTCTTTTCGATCAGGTATGCCCTTAACTTTCACAACATATTCTTTTTCAATTTTAAATTTTGGGTGCATTAATAAATTGGCAAATTCGCCGTCATTTGTTAATAACAATAACCCTGATGTGTCATAATCCAAACGACCAACAGGGTAGATACGCTGGGATACATCAATTAAATCCGTTACCTTTTTTCGTCCTTTCTCATCGTTTGATGTGGAGATAACACCAGTGGGTTTATAAAGTAAATAATAAACAGGCTCTTCTTTGTCCAAGGGAACACCGTCTACTTCAACTCGATCTTTATTTGGATTTACTTTCACACCTAATTCTGTCACCTTTTTGCCGTTCACTTGTACACGACCAGCCGTAATATACTCTTCTGCTTTTCGTCTTGATGCCACGCCTGCTTGAGCGATAACTTTCTGTAATCGTTCCATCTTTCTCACCTCTTGCATCATCATAACGACTTTTCTTTACTGTTACAAGTAGCTCGTAAAAGAATACGCCTTCAAAAAACAAAAAACGCGTTAGATAGAAGCCTCCTTGCAAGCTTCCTTCAAACGCGTTTCATCTAAATATTACGATCCAAAAATAAGGCTGACAATAAAAATAGCGGCAATAATGCCTACTAAATCTGCAAGTAAACCTACTTTTAACGCATCACCCATCTTTTTAATCCCTACTGCTCCAAAATAGACCGTGAGAATATAAAAAGTCGTATCTGTACTTCCTTGTAAGGTCGCTGCTAGTCGCCCAATGTAAGAGTCAGGTCCATGTACAGCGGTTAAGTCCGTCATTAACCCAAGTGCACCTGTACCAGAAATGGGTCTTAACAACGCTAAAGGAACAATATCAGCAGGAACGCCAAACCAAGACAGGAATGGCGCCATCCCTGAAACGAGGGCTTCCATTGCGCCTGAAGCACGAAATACGTAAATAGCAACGAGCATACCCACTAGGTAAGGAATAATGGAAACAGACATTCCAAAGCCTTCTTTTGCACCTGAAACAAACGTCTCGTATGTAGGAACTCTTCGAAGTGTAGCAATAAGAATAACCGCACCGATAAGTACAGGGATCATCCAAACCGATAGCGCCGTTAACCATTCCATTTAAGAGGACCGCCCCTTTCGGCTACGTAAGTAATAGAAGAAACGATCGATACAAATTGCACCAATCATAGCGCACCCTGAAGCAAAGATGGTTGTACTAACGATATCCGTAGGCGCTTCAGATTCATACGACATCCGAATGGAGATGACGGTCGTAGGAACAAGAGTTAAACATGCCGTATTAAGAGCCAAGAGCGTAATCATTGAACGACTCGCTTCGTCCTTCCCTCCGTTCAATCGTTTCAATTCTTCCATCGCTTTTATCCCCATCGGTGTAGCTGCATTCCCTAATCCAAATACATTAGCAGTTAAGTTGGACAAAATGTAGCCCATTGCTGGATGATCCTTTGGTACTTCTGGAAAGACTCTTCGGGCAAGCGGATGGACGAGTTTGGCTAATTGCTTTAAAATACCTGCTGTTTCGGCTACTTTCATTAATCCTAGCCAGAAAGTTAGGACGCTTATTAATCCGATACAAATCGCAACCGCTTCTTTTGCACCTGTAAAAACCCCTTCGGTTACTTCGCTCATCGTTCCATTTATCGCTGCATACACTAAGCCAATGAGTAACATTCCTGCCCAAATATAGTTAATCACGTAGAACCAGCTCCAATAACAACCGTAAACAGTTGTCGAATGGTTTGCCAAAACGAACGCTTTTCTTCTTTCTCCCCTTCTTCATAATAAAGAGGGGTACTTTCTAGTTCTTCTCCATTCGCCACAAACTTCATTTTCCCTACAGGATGTTGAAGTTCTTCATTTGTAAACCCTTCTTTAGGAGGAGCTTTTAGTTCAAGTTTAGGCTTTATCGTCGTTTTTTCATTTTCACTTAACGGGTAAACCAGTGGATGTTTTACAGTGAGATGATCTTCATAAAATGCATCTGCCCTTACATTAAGCGGCCCAGCTTCGATTAAAGTGTGTAGCTTAAATTGCGTAAAACCCCAGTTAAATAAGTTCATGTGATCGTCCCAATCGTTTGGATCGTTGAGAGTAACCGTAATTAAGTTCAGTCCGTCTTTACTGGCTGTAGAAACAAGAGTACGTTTTGCAAGCTTCGTATAACCTGTTTTTCCTCCTGTAGAATAATCATATTTCTCTGTTAACAATCGATTCTTATTATGAAATACACGTACATGTTCACCTTGAGAGCGGTATTTTTTTGTAGATGAAATCGTTTGAAACGTTTCATTTGTCATTGCATACTGGGTTAATATGGCCATATCATATGCGCTAGACAAATGGTCGTCGTGCGTATCTAATCCATGGGGATTACGAAATAACGTATTAGACATGCCAATTTCTTTTGCTTTTTCATTCATTAAATAAACAAATCCATCTACACTGCCACCAACGTGCTCAGCAATCGCAATTGCTGCATCATTTCCACTTCTCATCATTAACCCGTAAACTAAATCCTCTAGCTTCATTTTTTCTCCTGAAACTAAATAGAGAGAAGATCCTTCTGTCCCTTCTGCATGCTTTGAAACAAGAACAGTCTCATCTAATTTGCCTGATTCAATCGCCAAAATCGCCGTCATGATTTTTGTGATACTAGCTATTTTTAATGACTGGTGTTCATTTTTACCATAAAGGACACGTCCTGACTCTTGCTCCATTAAGATTGCAGCCTGTCCAGATATAGGAAATGACACTTGCTCTTTTCCATACATACTGTCTATCGGTAAGTAAAGTAAAAAGCACCAAATAAGTAAACATACCGTTCCTTTTTTTATCATGAGTCCGCTCAACTCCCGCACAGTTTATATAGAAATTTATGCGGCCAAGCCTTATTTATGACTAGCATCTTTCTACTTATGTTCACCACAATAAGTGTTGTAAGAACAAGCCACAATCTTACATATTTCAAACCGGACTTGCGTCCTCTAAGTCCTATATTATAGTCAAACGAAAAAAAGGCATGACCCTGCTACGAATCTGTTCAAAACTGGATTCAAATTTCAAGAAATAGCTTACTTTTCTGCGAGTACTGTATACATACTTTGAGGTCGTTGTCCGGTCAAAAATCATCCTAAACCACTAGGTCACTTTTAAATCGTTTATCAAATAAAGGAAGAAGTAACAAAAATGTACATTCAACCTGATTTAGCAAAGTTCTTTATGAAGATTTTTGTTCGTTGTATGAGTTTTGTAGTCGTTTTCGGTCTAGGTTTCGCTTTTTGTTTGTTAATCATCATCTAATCAGATAGACCGTGTAATTTTTTACACGGTTTATTCAATCAACCTTCGATGCGAAGGAGCAAAACCAGACGATGTTCGTTAAGCATCTCTTTATATTATTAAGCGCTTTAATAAGTTTAAACATTCTGAATGTCGAAATATATCTATTCCTATTTTTTACTCCCTTTGCTATTGTTAATAAGCCGAAATTTGGCAATAAAACTTAATATAGGGAGTTATTATCTTCAATAAAAAAGACGAAATTATTGCTTTCGGTTTTATCGCTTTCTCTCGTTTTTAGTTCCATTTCACCTCACCTTGCATCTGCACAAGAAAAAGCGGCTGTAAACAATGATTCAGAGGAACAACCTTTTGAATTGGAAGAAGAAGGCTTAGAAGAAGTGGAACTACAAGAACCGAAAGAAGATGGGGTTTATGACCCAGTTGTTTTTGAATCTGAAGGTACAACATACGAAATGATTACACAAGAAACAGATACACACGTTATTAATCGCATTCCCACAGATCAAGGTTATCAAGAATTTGTTTGAGAAAAAAATTCAACGCATATATCTGTAACAAGTGATCATTTAACCAAACAAGAAATTACTGAATTAGAGGGCAGTAAATGAACTCGGAAAACAAATTCATGATAATTTTGTAACCAGTGATGTATATGTCCCACCAGCCATATATAGTAAAAGTGGGGCGGCTCCTGAAGTAGGAATTCAAGCGCAGACGGGTAGATGGGTTTGGAGCGGTTGGCAAAATATAACCGTAGCTGTTAACGGAAAAGTTACATTACAAGCAGTAGCTGTGGCAATAACTTCATTTATTCCAAAAGCAGGTCCATTAGCCGCAGGATTTGCTACTGTTTGTATTCAATATAATATAAAGGTAGGGTATTTTAAACGCTCAATCGGTACACGTGCCGACACAGACGCAAGATACCGATGGCAGCAAGCAAATGAAAATCAATTTTTATAAAGACTCTGCCCGTAAAAATCTTCTATCAGCAAGACAAACAAAAGCAGAGAGACTGTACAATCACTGGTAGAAAGCTGAGGGAATCAATTGACAAAACAACAACATAGAAAAATGCACCTTATCGGTTACTTAATCTTTCTGGTCTTATTAGCTATCTGTTATTTCGCTGTAGAACCTGAAAACTTCTTCGTATTATCGTTAATTTTGATTGGCGGTCTTGCGATTGTTGTCATTTCGTGTATCGAGCAACGGCATGTTCACCACAACACACTCTCTTTTTTAGATTTCTAAATTTTTTTAAACAATATAGTTTTTAAAACTAAATTAAATAGATTATTGATTTTGTCTGCTATATAATGAAGGAAACTGTACTATAAAAAGTCATGTCAAGGAGGGCAATAGTATTGGAAGAAACTTTTTCAGTTTTGACTATTTTTCTTATGTTTATAAGTCCATTCATCTATATGTATTTAGGAAAAAAAATATTAGCTCTAATAAATGGTGCCGTACTTATTGGTTTTCTATTCTCATGGTACAGTGTGATGGGCAATATAGGAAGAAGTGCAACACTTAACTGGGAAACAATAGTATGGATGGCATTAATCTATATCCTAAGTATTTTTCTTATCATATCTATTTCCTTACTAGTAAACAGATGGTTCTCTCTTTCAAAAAGCTTTTCAGTCCCATCTATCACTGCAATATTATTAATTCTTGTCGTAATCTTTTCTTTTAACTTAGACATCTACGAGTTGATTTTCGCGACAGTCATTTATTTAGTACCGACATATGTTATCTTTAGTCTACTAGTGGGACTCTTTAAATACGAATATTCAAGCAGAGAAGACCTTTAATTAGGTCTTCTCTTTGTTTTTAATTCTTAACACCACTAACGGCATGTGTTAAATATGCCGTATCAACAATCTGCCATGGTGGAAGACTTACTTTAGTTAAAGGATGTCCTCCTAAATTTCTATTAGCTCCATAATAATAAGCTTGCCATACAGTTTTTGTACAGTATTGTTTTGTTCTCGCTCCATGTAGTCCTGTGGCTAAAGTATAAGTTGCCGAACTTACATAGTTATTGTACATAGTACGTGCTTGTTTACCTGCATCTTTGCCAACAGTAGTTGATCTAGGGGTATATACGCTAAATGTAAATTCTTTCGCAAAGTTTGCTACCGACTGTCTCTTCATTCCACCAGTCATCATATGAACGACTGATCCATTATCATCTACAATTCCTATGTGTCCAACAAGGTTAGTATTTTTTCCTTTTGAAGAATAAAGTACGTCTCCTGCTTTAACAGTTACATTCGTTCCAGGATATTTAAGTCCTGATGGTACTGCTTGTACACCAATTTCCTCGTCAACCCCCTCGTTTGCAAACGCAACCTGAGAGCCACCAATAAAAAAAATCAACGACAACATTAAGATAAGTGATGATAATAACTTTTTCAATAATTTTCCTCCTATGTCAGAATAAATTGATTATAACTATTTTCTGATAAAATAACACAAAAATATTTCGACATTTCAATAAACTTTATAAATACCGCCATTGCAGACTTTAATATACACTTACACAAATATAAAAATACACAAACTACCTCTATTTTTATTGGTACATGTACATAAAAACACGCACTTATCAAAGTGCTTGTTACATTTTTTTAAACCCATATTTTTCATAATACTCTAAAACAGCTTCTTCTGTAATTTCTAAAAAGTTTTTCCTGTTGTCTAATTTAAACTTTATTTCACTTAGTTTTTTGTATGTCTTGTAGGTAATCCTTGCGGATTTGGTTTCTTCTGTTTTTTCAAGAATACATTCACTTCTTGCCATTGTAAACACACCCTTAACTTTTATAATTTTTCATTTCATAGCTTAACTTAATAACTCGTACTTAAAAAATTCAGATTTATTAATGGTTTTGTAGCGGTTTTAAATAGTTAAAAGGATTACAATATATTTAGGCGCTTAGTAGAATAAACTTACTGAATGAAAAAGCGACTTGCGGTTTAGAACGTACTGGTTAAGCTTTATCGAGCTTTTCTTCGACAAAAACATTAAAAAGCTAGTCCAAACAGTTAACCCATTTGAACTAGCCTATGTCTATTTTTTCATCCTTTTGGTTTAAAAATTAGAGCAGCAATAAAACCGAAAATGATTGCCGCCGAAATACCGGCACTCGTTATTTCAAAAATACCTGTGATAATACCAATTAAACCAACTTGATTCGCCTCTTCCATTGCACCTTGAACAAGGGAATTACCAAAACTTGTGATCGGCACAGTTGCTCCTGCTCCTGCAAAATCAACTAACGGTTCATATAGACCAAAACCTGCTAGAACAGCTCCACTAACAACTAAAGTGGACATAGTATGAGCTGGCGTTAATTTGACGACATCCATTAACAACTGACCAATGACACAAATAACTCCTCCAACAAGAAACGCCCACAAAAAAATCATAATGCGCCTCCTTTTGGTGATTCAATAACAACAGCATGAGCAATACATGGAATGGTTTCTTTTTGCTGGAACGATAGTGGTGATAAAAGTGCGCCGGTAGCAACGACGAGCAAGCGGCGGATCTCTCCTGACTTCACTTTATTTAGTAAATGTCCATACGTCACAACTGCAGAACAACCTGGCCCACTTGCCCCGGCTAATACAGGCTGATCCTCTTTGTAGAGCATTAACCCACAATCTTGAAAGCGATCGTGCCCTAATTCATAGCCTTTTTGTTTGAGCAAGTCCCGGCAAATCGGCAGTCCGATTTGACCTAAATCACCTGTGACAATAAGATCATAATCATCTGGACCCCGGTGGAACTCTTTGAAATGAGTCTCAATCGTGTCGGCTGCTGCAGGCGCCATTGCTCCACCCATATTAAATGGATCAGAGATACCCATATCAATCACTTTTCCCATCGTCGCCCCAGTCACTCGTGGACCATCACCTGTTTTAGCCACAAGCGCTGCACCTGCAGCCGTTGCTGTCCATTGAGCTGTTGGTGGTTTTTGACCCCCGTATTCAGTTGGGTAACGAAATTGTTTTTCCGTTGCTGCATTATGGCTCGATGCGACACTTACGACATGATGAGCACCACTTCCATTAATTAGAAATGAGCCTAGCGCAAGCCCTTCCATCGAGGTGGAACAAGCTCCAAACATACCTAAATAAGGAATGGCTAATGATCGACCTGCAAAGCTAGACGGGGTTAATTGATTCACTAAATCCCCGGCTAATAGAAAATTTACATCTTCTTTTTTAACAGATGCTTTCTTTAATGCTGTTGTAACAGCGCCTTCTACAAGAATCGTCTGCGCTTTTTCAAATGATTTTTCGCCAATCCACAGTTCATCATGTACCAAATCAAATGCCTCTGGAATAGCGCCGTTCCCCTCGAATGGACCACCAACCGTTCCAGTAGAAATAATGACAGGCTGGTTATCAAATCGCCAACTTTGTTTTCCAACTAACATTAGATCACCCCCGCATTAATAAGAAGGGTTTTTATTAATGAAATAACGAATGCAGCTACCGTTCCAAAAACAATAACGGAACCAGCTAACTTAAACATGTTGCCACCAACGCCGAGAACATAACCTTCTGTTCGATGCTCAATGGCTGCGGACGCAACCGAATTGGCAAACCCTGTAACAGGCACAGCGGTTCCAGCACCTGCAACTTGGGCAATACGATCGTAAAATCCAAGACCGGTAATCAAAGTCGCAATAAAAATTAATGTGGCAACAGTCGGATTACTAGCGCTTTTTTCTGTAAAATCAAAGAATGTGTAATAAAATACTTGTAAACACTGCCCAATGACACAAACGGCACCGCCAACGAAAAATGCGATGATACAGTTCTTTAATACGGGCCTTTTTTTCTCGTATTTTTTTGCTACCTTTTGATACTGTTCTTGCTCTGGTGATTGCTTTTTCTTAGCCACTCATTTCCCTCCTTACTCTTTTAAATGTTCTTCGATCCGTTTTAACTGTTTTTTTACTTCTGATTTCGCTAAATGATCGGTTTTAATCGCTTCCTCTGCTTTAGCTAATTCCTTATAAATTTTTTTATCTGTTGAAATATGGATAGTCGCATTCGGATAGAGTGCTTTAACAGAATCAAATGCTTTTTTACGTACTTTTTTCAAATGGAAACGATCCTTCTGTTTTATGTGAAGTGCCATAATCATATCTTCTTCGTGTTGAATGCCTCGCACACTTACAACTTCGTCCATTTTCAGCAATTCTTTCTTTACACGATCAGATTCTGCTTGTTCTTTACCAGCAGAAGACTGCAGCATAAATGCTTTACCTTGCTCATCTTCATAAGCTGTACAAGCTGTAAGTAGCGTAACAAGTATAATGGCTAGTGTTTTTTTAAACATGTCATCACCTCCAAGTATTCAAGCTTTTCGCTTATTAGGGTGTATCAGTTACATTTATTTACACATGAAATTATTGACAATTGTTTCATGGAATAGCAGCCAGACTAGGTAAGACACTAACAGTAGAAAGGATGTTACTAACATAGGGTGAGAGCATCATGCAAAGCTATATATCATTAACAACCGAACTGATTGTAGGTTTTTTCGCACTATTAGTGTTATCTAAAGTTCTCGGTAAAAATCAAATTACTCAGCTAACACCGTTTGATTTCATTTCCGCACTGGTCATTGGCGAGCTATTAGGAAACGCCATTTATGATGACGACATCCACCTTGTCTATGTGCTTTACGCGATTTTTATTTGGGGGTCCCTCATCTATTCCATTGAAATGATTACGCAAAAGTTTCGATTTACAAGAGGTCTGCTTGAGGGGTCTCCTTCTATTATTATCGCTAAGGGTCGGATTCAATTTGATGAGCTGCGCAAAAATAAACTAGACTTAAATCAGCTTCAGCACTTATTAAGGGAAAAAGGCGTTTTTTCGATCCGAGAAGTCCAATATGGTATCTTGGAAACAAATGGAACGGTCAATATTCAGCTCAAACATGCTTTTCGTTCACCATCAAATCAAGATATGGCGGTTGAAGGTGTTGACCAAAGCTTACCTGTTCCTCTCATTATGGACGGAGAAATTATTTATGAAGGACTAAAAAAAATCAAAAAAACAGAAGGCTGGTTACATGAACAAATTCACAAAAGAGGCTTTCCTTCTCATAAAATGATTTTTTATGCCGAGTGGCTTGACGATCAGCCACTTTTCATGCAGAACTATACGCCATAATTGATTGAAACTTTTGATTGAAAACGTCGTATAAAGGGTAGTAACGAGAATATAATTGTGTTCATCTCCTTTCTTTGTATACAATAGAAATAAGATGACAGAAATAAGGAGGAAACGACGATGGCAATGAGAGATGTATTAAATAATGTGTATTCTTTAGGAGTTGGAGCGGCTTCTGCTAGTAAAGAGCAAATCGAAAGAACGGTTAACGAACTTGTTCAACGAGGAGAGGTAAAACGTTCAGAATCCAATCAGCTTGTTGACGATTTAATGGAAAAAGGAAAAAAAGCACAAAAAGAAGTGGAATCAATGATTACCGAACGGGTAAAACAGTATCTTGTTTCCATGGATATTCCTACTCAAGCAGAAGTGGATGCGTTGAAAGCGAGAGTCGCTATTCTTGAGAAAACATTGGCGCAACAAGATCAAGCACAGTCAAATGATGATTAAATAGCAAGAGAGGACCGTACCAATGCTTAAAAAAAGAATGCGGTATCTATCAAGGTATCAAGATATTATTACAGCTCTTTATCACTATGGCTTTGGTCAAATTGTCCGAGACATGGGGTTGCTTGAAAGACGCAAACCTAAACGTTCTAAGAAAAAGAAAGACACTGACCTCTCTGTAGCAAAGCGAATTCGTTTATTGTTAGAGGAGCTTGGGCCTACCTTTATTAAGCTTGGTCAACTCGCGAGTACACGTGCTGATCTTTTCCCTCAGCACGTGTTAAATGAATTAGAAGCGTTGCAAGATAACGTGCCAAGCTTTCCTTATGAAGAAGCAAAAGAGATTCTTGAGCAAGAGTTGGACACCCCTATTGAACAATTGTTTCGCTCCTTTAATAAAGAACCTTTAGCAGCAGCATCCATTGGTCAAGTACATGAAGCGGAACTACCAACAGGGGAAAGTGTCGTTGTCAAAATTCGACGTCCGCATATACAACGAATTATTGAAACAGACTTGGCTATCTTAGAGGATTTGCTCCTACTAGCAGAGGAACGGGTTACGTGGGTGAAAAAATTTCGACTCATTGACTTATTTCACGAATTTGCGAGTGCTTTAAAAGAGGAGATTAATTATAAAAACGAAGCACAAAATGCCGAGCGTTTAAAACGACAATCCAAAAATCAACCAAACATGTATTTTCCTGTTATTTATTCTGCTTATTCATCTATGAAAGTGCTCACCATGTCAAAGGTTGAAGGAACGAAAATAACTGAAGCTACATATGAAAAAGGCTATGACCAGGAACTCGTTGCAGAGCGATTTGCAACCGGTATGTTTGAGCAGATTTTTGCTCATGGATTTTTTCACGGCGATCCTCATCCAGGTAACATCTTTGTCACCAAGAACAATGATATTATCTTAATCGATTTTGGAATGGTTGGTCGCTTATCCGATGAAATGCGTCATAGTCTCGCTTTACTCGTTCAAGGGTTAAAGAGCAGACATACAGATCGAGTCATGAAAGCTTTATTTGCGATGGATATTGTTCATGAAGGAGTCGATCAAGCACGGCTCCATGACGACTTAGACTATCTTCGCTTAAAGTACTACGATGTTCCGATGGCAGAAATATCTATCGGTGAAGCGGTTCAAGACTTATTTACCGTCGCTAACCAGCATGATTGTTTAATTCCTCCAGACTTGACGATGCTAGGAAAAGCGCTTTTAGCTGTTGAATCGATTGTTTCACATATTGCTCCATCCATTGCGATTATCGATATTGTTGAACCATTCGGGAGAATGTTAATTAAGGAGCGTTACGATCCAAGACGATTTGCACGTAAAATGCAAAAGGAGTCACAGGACAGCCTTGAAACCATTCGTCTTCTGCCAAAAGACCTAAGCCAGACATTAAAAGAAATTCGAGATGGGAAATTAAAAGTCTCCATTTCAATTGGAGAGATAAAAGATTTAATAAAAAAAGTTGACCGTATTAGCAATAAACTTGCTTTTTCGGTTGTCCTATTGTCTTTTAGTATTATTATGACGGGTGTTATTATTGGAGGATCGCTAACAGCTGAACCAACCATTCTGCTACAAATTCCCGCAATAGAAGTTGGTTTAACGATTACGTCCCTTATGTTCCTTTGGATTATTTGGGCCATCTTTCGATCAGGCCGTTTTTAGATACACAGAGAAAGTAGAAGGTTGATACTATGGTTATTGAATTTGCGATGCCAACATATTTATTTGCAGCACTTCTTGTGGTCAATATTTTATTTGCGGTCATTCTGATCTTTATTGAACGAAAAGACGCGCAAGCAACATGGGCTTGGTTACTTATTTTATTCTTTATCCCTCTTGCTGGCTTTATCATTTACATTCTACTCGGTCAAACGTTGACGAGAAGAAAAATTTTCCAATGGGAAGGGATTAAAAAAGTTGGTCTCGATCATCTAATCGAGCAACAAAAAAAAGACGTGCTTGATGCAAATTTTCGTTTTAGAAGTAATACAGTCGATGAAAATCGTGACCTCATCTATATGCATTTAATGAACAATGATGCTATTTTAACAAAAGAAAATCATATCGACATCTTTACAGATGGAGAAAAGAAATTCAATCAGCTGCTTACCGATATTCGTAACGCTAAAACGTTTATTCACATTCAATACTATATTTTTCGTTACGATGGCATCGGTAAGGAGATTATTGATGCGCTTACAGAAAAAGCGAAAGAAGGCGTAAGAGTAAGGCTTTTGTATGACGATCTAGGATCTCGATCCATGCGAAAAAAATACTTAAAAGCGTTTCGCGAAGCTGGTGGAGAAGTTGGGGTCTTCTTCCCTTCAAAATTTACAATAGTAAACTTGCGCTTAAATTTTCGGAACCACCGCAAGCTTGTTAATATTGATGGTGTTTGTGGGTATGTAGGTGGGTTTAATGTCGGTGACGAATATTTAGGGAAGAAGAAAAAATTTGGTTACTGGCGCGACACCCACTTAAGAATTGAAGGGCCTGCTCTTGCAGCGATTCAAACAAGATTTATATTAGATTGGAATCAAGCAGCAAAGGAATATCATATTTCCTACCACAGTCGCTATTTTCCTGATATCCCTCCCAACGGTAAATCGGCGATGCAAATTGTATCAAGTGGACCTGATTCTGAGTTTGAACAAATTAAAAATGGGTATTTAAAAATGATTATGGATGCTAAGAAATCGATCATCATTCAAACACCCTACTTTATTCCTGATAAGACGCTACTTGATGCCCTTCAAGTGGCAGCCCAAACTGGAATCGAAGTCAAGATTATGATCCCGAACAAGCCGGATCACATGTTTGTTTATTGGGCCACGACGTCACACATTGGTGAAATGTTAAAAGTAGGTGCAAAAATTTATATTTATGAAAATGGTTTTATTCATAACAAGGTGCTTGTTGTAGACGAACGGGTCAGCTCTGTTGGAACAGCGAATATTGATCAACGCAGTTTCAAACTAAATTTTGAAGTGAATGCCTTTATATACGATTCTTCTATTGCTAGACAGCTCATTCACGATTTCGCTGAAGACGTAAAAGTGTCCACACTCGTTACAACGGAACTGTATGAAGCTAGAGGTAAGCGTGTTCGTTTTAAGGAGTCCATTTCTCGTTTGCTCTCGCCCATTTTATAGTTGTAAAACCCCCTACTAATACAGTTAAAAGCCCTCCAACGTTGTCTTAGAGACGTTGGAGGGCTTCTTCTATTAAGCTTTTTTCCATTTTAGTTCAGTTGCTTTCCTATATCTCTCCTCAACGGCTTTCCAATTGACGACCTTCCACCAATCGCTTATATACGCTTCTCGTTTATTTTGATGCTTTAAATAGTAAGCATGTTCCCAAACATCAAGCACAAGAAGCGGAATTTGATCTTGCTGAGATAATTGCTGGTGCTTTTCAGCCTGTAGAATCTCTAGCTGTTGGCCACGAGGTGCCCATACTAGCATTGCCCAGCCGCTCCCCTCGACTTTAGCCGCAGCTGCCGTAAAGTGTTTTTGCATCTTCTCAAATGATCCAAATGAAGCCTTTATTGCCTCTAACAGTGCGCCAGCTGGCTTTCCACCGCCATTTGGCATCATCACTTCCCAAAACAATGTATGCAAGTAATGGCCCGCACCATTGAAAGCAAGCTCTCTCTCCCAATGTTTAATTAACTCGTATTGATCGTTATCCCTTGCTTTGACTAGTTCCAATTCAGCTTTATTTAAGCCATCTACATAGCTTTTGTGATGAATTTGATGATGCAGACGCATTGTTTCCTCATCGATATAGGGCTCTAATCCATTATAAGGATATGGCAATGGTGGTAATACATGATTTCCTGAACGAAGACGAGGCGTAACAGAACGTTGGTCATTCATCTTTTGCCAGACTTCATATACAACAGCAGCTACTTGATCGACATACGGGTCATTTCCTGCTATGGCTTCATGTAGCTGTGCTCGCGCATGATAGAACTGTTCAAGCAGTTCCTGATTCGTTCGATTCACTAACTCCTGCTGCTGCTCTCCCCAAAGGTGTTCTAAATGATCACACCACTGTCGAACAGCTTGTAAATGTGTCTCCAAATGCCTTCACCTACCTTTTCATTAAAACGATATGCGAAAAAGCTCGTTCTCGTGATAGCCGCCTATCCTTTCCCATAAAAAAGATGAGTCTCTTTAAAAGAGACTCATCTTTAACAACATTTATTCCTCTTCAAACTGATGGAGCTGTTCAAAAAAGAGGTCTGCATCTTCTTCTACACGATCACTTGTTAAGTCTAGTTCCGCTAGACTTGGTAAATCTTCTAATGACTCTAAATTAAAATGATCAAGGAAATAACGAGTCGTCCCAAAAAGAATGGCTCGACCCGTACCGGATACACGACCTTGTTCTTCAATAAGTAATTTTGATATGAGGGATTGAATCGCTTTATCGGATTTAACACCTCGAATATCATCAATCTCGATTCTTGTAATTGGTTGCTTATAAGCGATAATCGCCAATGTTTCAAGGGCTGCCCGTGATAAGCCCCCTTGAATAGGTGATGCTGCTAATTTTTTATACAAATCAGCATGCTCTACTTTTGTAGTCAATCGATAACGATTTCCCAGTCTTGCTAACCGAATGCCACGGTTAGATTGTTTCATGTCTTGCTTAAGTTGTTCTAAACAAGCAAGAATGTCTTCTTCTTCTGATTCTATAAGGCTTTTTAATTCTGCTAAAGAAATTCCTTCGTCTCCAACAACAAACAAAAGACCTTCCATTTTTGCCAATAATTCAGCGTTCATGCTTGTCTCCGTCCCGTAAAAAAATCGTAATCTCATCAAAACTTTGATCTTGAACACAATAGATCGTAGATGTTTTAATTAACTCTAGAATAGCTAAAAAGGATACAATCATTGATGAACGATCGTCCGGTTCAACTAAATCAGAAAATCGAGTTGGACCATATGTCTCATCTAGTTTATCGAGCAGTTCAACTATTCGCTGTTCAACAGATTGTTCTTCTGTATGTACCACTTTCGTTTTAGGTCGATTCCAGGCATTTCGTTGAAGCATCTTTTGAAACGCTCCGAGCATATCAACAAGAGTAACATTCTGAATTTGCAGCTGTCTCTCCTCTTCATCGGTTAAAAAGTGGTCTAACTCTTCTGGTTTTCTAGTATGTAGAGAATGGCGTACTTCTTCTTGATCTTTTAGATGTTTTGCTGCTTCTTTATATGTCTTATATTCGATAAGCTGCTCAACGAGCTCGTCTCTAGGATCTTCTTCTAACCATTGTTCGCTCTCATCAAATAGTTCTTCTGGCTTTGGAAGAAGCATTTGACTTTTGATTTGTAACAATGTCGCCGCCATTACGAGGTATTCACTAGCAATGTCTAACTCAAGCTCTTGCATCGTGTGGATAAAGTCTAAATACTGATCTGTAATGGTTGCAACTGGAATATCATAAATATCCACCTCAGCCTGTGAGATGAGATGCAGCAATAGATCAAGTGGCCCTTCAAATAATGGTGTCTTTACGTTATAAATCGTCATTTCTTTTCTCACCAATCATTTTATGTTAAGTATACCATAATCAATTATTAGAACCTTTTCAAGAATAAACTCGAAAGGAGTCGAATGTTTGTGTATCCACCTCATTATATAGCATTTCTTACCTATTTTCATGTTGATCGTGATTATTTTGAATGCCACGAAGTTTTAGAGTTGGAATGGAAAAAACAAGCCGATCCAGAACGCTTATCTCCATGGGTTATCCTCATACAAATTGCGGTAGCTCTTTACCATGAACGACGAGGAAACGAAAAAGGCGCAAGAATTCTCTATAATCGGGTTGAAAACCGCTTAAAGGAGCGCTGTTTCCAACTTGAAGACTTAGGAATGAATGAAAAACAAGTGCAGCAAGATATGCACGAACGCTATCATTCTGTTGGTCAAACAGCCTTTACTGATTATGAGTTACCTATACAGGACCCCGCATTGATAACGATTATCCAGCAAGCAAAACGAGCAAAAAAACCCTCTACTCTTACATATGAACAGCTCGTTCATAAACACCGTTACCCTTTCGATGAAAAGGAAAAAAGGAAGAAACCAAACTAGGTTCTCTTCCTATCTATTTATTTTAGTTCACTAGTGGACTCACTTTTTTTAGAAATATAATAATAAGCCATCCCTACAAAAACACTACCACCAACAATGTTTCCTAACGTGACAGGAACAAGATTAGCGACATAACCTGACATAGAAATCGCTTCAACACCTGGGTTGTGAAGGAGTGCTAAATGAAATAAGCCCATGTTCGCGACACTATGTTCATATCCAGATGCAAAAAATGCAAAAATAATCATAAACACAACAAATAGCTTCGCCATCTCGTTCTTCAAGCGCATTGGTGTCCAAATTGCTAAACAAACGAGCCAGTTACAAAAAATGCCTCTAAAAAACAATTCAAGCGTATCTGTCGTCATTTTTTTCTCTGTCACATAAAGTAAATAATGCCCTTCAGTCATTCCAGAAAAAATACCGGTCATATAGACAAGCCAGGCTATAAACAATGCACCCACAAGATTGCCACCATACGTCCATAACCAATTTTGAAACGTATCTTTTAACGTTGTCTTTTTTTGTAGCGTTGATACAGTGTAATAGAGAACGCTGCCTGTAAATAAGTCAGAGCCTGCATAAATGACGAGCAAAAGCGCAATTCCAAAAGCAAAACCCATTACGAGCGGTGTTAAAGCAGGAAAGCTTTGAACAATAGGATCTCCAATGATATAGACTAAAACGACTGCTACTGCAACATAGCCCCCTGCAAGCATAGCCGATAAGAAAAACGCTAGTTTACTATGTGCCAGCAACGCTCTTTTCTTTAATGCTAATGTGATAAGTTCATTTAATGTTTCTTTGTAAATCGTTCTCCCCTACTTTCTCTTAGTTGACCATTCTTTATTGTAGCTTAGGATTATCTTTAATGAGAACGAGAATATGACAATTTTCGCAATCCATTTAATGGAAAATACTCTTCTCAGATGAACTGAAAAGAGTATTTGTGAAGAATCTTATTTAGAAAATTGCTTTGCCAAATTTGCCATTTCAATGGCTGCAGTAGCCGCTTCCCAACCTTTGTTTCCTGCCTTTGTGCCCGCTCGTTCCACTGCTTGTTCAATGGAATCGGTTGTGAGAACACCGAATATTACCGGAATACCACTCGTCATATTTAATTGAGCCACACCTTTTGATACTTCTCCACATACATAGTCAAAATGAGGTGTTGAGCCCCGAATAACCGTCCCTAGTGTGACAATTGCATCGTACTTTCCTGAATCGGCCATCTGCTTTGCCGCAAACGGTATTTCAAAAGCTCCAGGAACCCATGCAACATCCACATCGCTCCCCTGTGCCCCGTGTCGGATGAACGCATCTTGTGCACCACTTAATAATTTACTTGTAATAAATTCATTAAAACGTCCTACTACAATCCCAATTTTCAAGTCCGTTGCTACTAAATGTCCTTCAAATACATTTCCCATTTGTTTATTCCTCCTATAAATGAAGCATATGCCCTAATTTATCTTTTTTTGTTTTTAAATAGCGTTCATTTTCAGCAAAACCTGCTAACTGAAGCGGCACTCGCTCTACAATCGTCAGATCGTAACCTTGCAAACCTGCAATTTTCCGCGGATTATTAGTTAATAACTTTAATTGCTTAACGCCTAAATCCTTTAAAATTTGTGCTCCCACGCCATAATCTCTCAAATCAGCTGGAAACCCTAGTTTTTCGTTTGCTTCAACGGTATCAAACCCTTTTTCTTGCAGTTCATAAGCTTTTAGTTTATTAATTAGTCCAATACCACGTCCCTCTTGTCTCATGTACAAAAGAATGCCTTTTCCTGCCTCTTCAATTTGTTTAAGAGCCGCGTGAAGCTGCGGACCGCAGTCACAACGCTTTGAACCAAAGACATCCCCTGTTAAACATTCTGAATGGACACGTACTAACACCGGTTCTTCGTTCGAAAAATCGCCTTTTACAAGCGCAATGCTTTCTTTATTATCTAACGTGTTTGTATAAGCAACTGCTCGAAAGGTTCCAAATTCAGTCGGTAAAGCAAGATCTGCTTCTCGCTGAATGACCGACTCTTGTTTACGGCGATACGCAATTAAATCTTTAATCGTTACGAGTGGAAGTTTATGTTCTCGAGCAATGTCTTTAAGCTGAGGAACACGTGCCATTGTGCCATCTTCATTCATAATTTCACAAATGACTCCAACTGGCTCAGAACCGCTTAACCTTGCAAAATCAACTGCCGCTTCCGTGTGTCCTGCTCGTCTTAAGACACCTCCGTCTTTTGCAACAAGCGGAAAGATGTGACCAGGTCGTTTAAAATGAGCAGCTGTGGCTTCTCGATTGACAAGAGCTTGTACCGTATACGCACGCTCTTGTGCAGAAATCCCTGTCGTTGTTGTTACATGATCAATGCTGACAGTAAAAGCAGTGCCATGAGAGTCTGTATTTTGGCTGACCATTTGTTCTAATTGCAGACGCTGTGCTTTTTCTTTTGAGATTGGCGTGCAAATGAGTCCACGCCCGTACGTTGCCATAAAATTTATTGTTTCAGCAGTGGTATATTCCCCAAGAGCAACAAAGTCACCTTCATTTTCACGATCCTCGTCATCACAGACGATAATAATACCGCCTGCTTTTAACGTCTCAATCGCCTCTTCAATTTTATGAAACATGGACATTTTCCTCCCTACATATACCCATTATGTTGTAGCAGTTCAGCTAGATTTTGCTTCGGAGCAGATTCGTCAGATACAGTCAATAATCGCTCAACATATTTTCCAATCAAATCACATTCAATATTCACTTCACTGCCAATTGCTAACGTCCCCATAATAGTTTCATCAAGTGTGTGAGGAATAATGGAAATCGTAAAATGACTGTCTTTCATACCAAATACCGTTAAGCTCGTTCCATCAACTGCAACTGAACCTTTTTGAACGATGTATTTTAAAATGCTTTTCGGTGCTTGAATATCAAAGTAAACTGCGTTATCCACTTGTTTCCGATGAACAACGGTTCCTTTCCCATCAATATGCCCAGAAACGATGTGACCCCCAAACCGTGATAGTGGCGACATGGCACGCTCTAGATTAACCGTTGCCGATATACGTAATTGACTTAACGTCGTCGCTTGAAACGTCTCTGGCATAACGTCAACCGAAAATGTCTGATCAGTGAATGCTGTTACGGTAAGACATACGCCATTTACAGCAATACTATCTCCGAGGGATACATCTTCAAGAACCTTCAACCCTCTAATACTCAATTTCATTCCCTGATCTTGCTTGTTTATTTCTGTAATGGTTCCTTTTTCTTCAATAATACCGGTAAACATCCAACCCCTCCTCCAATACAAAAAACCCCCAAAGGCTACACTTCGGGGGTTCACTAAATAAAACGGCACTATTTGCCTAGGAATAAAGAAAATTCCATACACAAATAAACGTCGATTCGACTGTATTCGTTAAACTTCTCCCATCCAGACTTTCACTGTCGGCTCTGGAGTTGCACCAGATCCACCGTATAAAAATACGGGTCACGGACTAAAAGGCTAAGCCTTATCACCGCCGGTAGGGAATTTCACCCTGCCCCGAAGTTAAAATATGAAGTTGTTTTTATTCCTATCATGCACTCTAATCGCTTAAACGTTGACATAAGGTTCATTTAAGCATGTTTTTTTAATCATGTCATTACAGTTACTTATTAAATCAAACTGGGAGATAGGCTATTACTCTCAGAAATCAATCAGCTTCCCTGCCAAAAAATCTGCCCATCTCTGACTCGTTTTGATCATAGCATCGGTAAAATAAAAATGCAAGGCATATGACGCTTCCATCGGTTCCATTTGCAAAAAATGGTTTATTCGTTCGATTTCGTTGCTTTTCTTATTCAGATAGGTCAAAATAAGAGAGTAAACGATTTCATTCATGTGGGGTGGATAGATAAAAATGACTGAACAGATCATGTTTTCAAAAAAGAAAAACGGAGTTGGGATTGCGACACTCTCTAGAGAAAAAGCACTACATTCGCTAACATTTGACATGATTTCAGCGCTCTATACACAACTGAAGCAGTGGGAATCAGATGCCAGCGTACGTGTCATTCTTCTAGAAAGCACAGGTACAAAAGCTTTTTGTGCTGGTGGTGACATTAAAGCCCTCTATCAAGCAAAGAACAATAAACAAGCATTAGATCAAGCGACAGCCTTTTTTAATCTTGAATATGAACTGGATCTCTACGTAGCGAACTACCCTAAACCTATTGTTGTCCTTATGGATGGCATTGTAATGGGAGGCGGTGTTGGCTTGTCTTATGGAGCAAGTCACCGTATTGTAACAGAGCGCACAAAATGGGCAATGCCTGAAGTCAATATTAGCTTCTTTCCTGATGTTGGTGCTTGTTACTTTCTTAGCCAAACACCAGATTATACTGGAAGATATGCTGCACTAACAGGGTCTGTGTTAACTGCTTCTGACGCTATTTCAATTGGTTGTGCAGACTATTATATAGAAAGTGATACATTAGAAACGTGTAAACAAGAACTCGTAGCCCATCACTGGGACGACTACGACGAAGTCACTTCACAAAGCGTGCATTTATTTTTGCAATCGTTTATTAAAGAGCCAACACAAAGTGAGCTTATGATGAATAAGGATAACATTCACAAACATTTTTCTTTTAAAACCATTGAAGAGATTTTAACATCGCTCCATCATGATTCTAGTCGCTTCGCTCAAGATACGTACACATTATTAAATAGTAAATCACCGTTGTCGTTAAAAATAACGCTTGCGCATTTGAAGCAATCAAAAGCGTCTTCACTTGAGGAAACGTTTGAAACCGACAAAACCCTTGCGAAACATTTTCTTCAGTGTGACGATTTCTATGAAGGGGTTTATTCAGTCTTAATTGACAAATCCCATAAACCGGTTTATTCATACGAGTCTGTCGCTGAAGTCCCTGATGAGCTTGCACTCTCTTTCTTCCGCGAACATTAAAAAACAGGATGGAGATCCCCATCCTGTTTTCTTACTGCTAGCCTTCAAAATACTCTTTATAGAAACCAGCCATTTTGCCAGTATTGTCAATGACAAAATAAAACTCATCGGTTTCGTTTTTTAATTCATACTGCTTTCCAACTGTTAATACTTCATTTACAACATATTTCTTTGCATCTGTATGAACACAAGTCAACATCCGAAGTGTCGCTGTTTCAGTCCACTGCTGGTGTATCATGACTTCATTCCTCCTCTACCTCGTTTATTGTACAAGAAAGAAGGCTAGCATGCTAGCCTTCTTTCCATTACCCTTCTAATAACAGTTGTTCTGGATCTTCAATCATATCTTTTACTTTTACTAAGAAACTAACTGCTTCTTTTCCATCAACAATTCGATGGTCGTATGAAAGCGCAAGATACATCATTGGGCGGTTTTCAAAACGCTCATTATCAATTGCTACCGGTCTCATTTGAATCTTGTGCATACCTAAAATCCCAACTTGAGGAGCATTTAAAATTGGCGTTGACCAAAGTGATCCAAAGACACCACCGTTTGTAATCGTAAATGTACCACCCTGCATATCGTTTAGCTGCAGTTTATTATCACGAGCTTTCTTACCTAAATCACCAATGCCACGCTCAATTCCTGCAAAACCTAATCGATCTGCATCTCTTAATACTGGAACGACTAATCCTGTATCAGTTGAAACGGCAATACCGATATCATAGTATTTTTTAATAAGGAGCTCATCTCCTTGAATTTCCGCGTTAAGCAATGGAAATTCTTTTAAAGCACCAACAACAGCTTTTGTGAAAAAGCTCATAAAACCTAATTTAACACCATTTTTGTCTAAAAACGCATCTTTACGACGTTTACGTAAATCCATAACAGCTGTCATATCTACTTCGTTAAATGTTGTTAACATCGCAGACGTTTGCTGTACTTCTACTAAACGTTTAGCAATCGTTTGACGACGACGAGACATTTTTTCACGCTCAGTCGGCTTTGTCGGATCATCGGCTGATTGCGTTGGTGCAGGCTTTTGCGGAGACACTGCTTTTGATTGCGCTGGTTTGTCTTGGTGTGCTTCAACGTCTTGTCTACGGATTTTACCTGTAGGATCCGTTGGTGTAATAGCATCAAGGGAAATTCCTTTTTCACGGGCTAGCTTCCGTGCAGCAGGTGATGCCAAAGGACGATTAGTTGATTGTGTTTCTTCCTCTTGCTTGGCAGGATCTTGTGATTTCGTCTCTGCTTGTTTTTCTGCTACCGGCTGCTCTTCCTTTGTGCTTTCAGTAGTTGACGAAGCGCCTCCAGCTTGACCACTTTCGTCAATAATGGCAATAACTTCACCAATTTCTACCGTATCACCTGGCTCGCGTTTAAATTCTTTTATAACGCCAGAAGTTTCTACTGGAATTTCAGCATTTACTTTATCCGTCTCAAGTTCAGCGATAAATTCACCTTGTTCAACATAATCGCCTACTTCTTTTAACCATTGAGAAATCGTTCCTTCAGTAATGGATTCACCTAGCTCTGGTACTTTAATCTCAGTCAATGTAAAATGCCTCCTTAGTTTTTGCGCGTCAACGATTCCGTGATGATTCGTTTTTGTTCCACTTTATGAGCGTTTGATACGCCTTCCGCTGGGCTTGAACGGAATGTCCGGCCGATATAGCTTAATGGAACATCTTTCGGTAGAATTTCTAGAATTCGCGGCTCCATAAAGGACCACGCTCCCATATTTTTCGGTTCCTCTTGCACCCATTTCACTTCTTCTAAATTAGGAAACTCTTTTAATAGTTCACGAATGGCTCTACGCGGGAACGGATAAAGTTCCTCCACCCGAATAATATGAAGCCAGCTCCAGTCCTCATCATTCTTTTTAATGTGGTCTTGCAGCTCAATCGCTAATTTCCCACTTGTTAAGATAATTCGTTTCACTGCTTGACGATCTTTTCCTAAAATAGGCTCTTCTAAAATCGGCTTAAACTCGCCTTCCGCAAATTCGGCTGTTGTCGAAGCAATGTTTTGATTTCGCAACAAGCTTTTTGGCGTCATGATAATAAGAGGGCGAACTGTATTCTTCTGCAATATTTTTGCTTGGCGTCGCAAAATGTGGAAATATTGGGCTGCCGATGTGCAGTTAGCAATCGTCCAGTTGTTTTCAGCTGCCGAGTTAAGGAAACGTTCTACACGCCCACTTGAATGCTCAGGTCCTGCTCCTTCATACCCGTGTGGCAAGAGAACAACTAATCCAGATTTCTGACCCCATTTTGCTCGTCCAGCAGATACCCATTGGTCAAACATGACTTGTGCGCCGTTCACAAAATCACCAAACTGGGCTTCCCATAATACTAATGTTTCTTTTGAAAAGACATTGTAACCGTATTCAAAACCTACACATGCTTGCTCTGACAACGGACTATTGTAAACCGCAAAGGACGCATTTGCATCTTCAAACGCTTGAAGAGGCGTGTGCGTTTCGTTTGTTTCACGATCATGTAAGACAAGATGACGATGCGCAAACGTGCCTCGCTCTGTGTCTTGACCGCTTAAACGAATTGGTGTACCGTCGTGAATGATAGACGCAAAAGCTAATACTTCCGCTAATCCCCAGTCAACACTCCCGTCACCATCAAATGCATTCGCACGTCTTTGCAGTATTTTCTTTAGTTTTTCATTTGGATTAAAACGTTCTGGCCAATCAAGTAGCTGTTCATTGAAAGATTGAAGTTTATCTTTTTCTACATTCGTTTTTACTTTTGGTAACCCGTCCACAATAAAATCAGGTGGGCTTAACTCATAGTTTCGCTCAGCTTTATCAGCATTGACTTTGTTGTATTCTTCAAGTAAATAATCATACATATCCGTATCGAGTTTTTTTACTTCGTCTTTCGTTAACACATTTTCTGCTTGTAGCTGTTCAGCATATAATGCTCTTGCTGTTGGATGTTTACGAATCATGGTATACAGTTCCGGTTGTGTGACCGCTGGTTCATCTCCTTCATTGTGACCGAAGCGACGATAACCAATTAAATCGACTAGAAAATCTTTCTTAAATTTCCTACGGTATTCAACAGCGAACTGGATTGCTTTCACACACGCTTCGGGATCATCTGCATTAACGTGGAGAATCGGAATTTCAAAACCTTTTGCAGGATCACTTGCGTATGTAGTGGAGCGAGAATCGTATGCTTCTGTCGTATAACCTATATTGTTGTTCGCAATAATGTGGAGGGAACCGCCAACTTGATACCCATTTAAACGACTTAAATTTAACGTTTCGGTTACAATTCCTTGACCAGGAAAAGCTGCATCTCCGTGTATCAGGATGGAGTATGCACGACGTGAATCTTGTGTCGGTTCACCACGTTTACTTCGATCCTCTTGAGCTGCTCGAGCATACCCTTCCACAATCGGAGAGACAAACTCTAGGTGACTCGGGTTATTCGCTAGTGATACGATTGTTTCAGAACGCTCATCATCTACAATTTGGCGATCAGCACCTAAATGGTATTTTACATCGCCTGTCCAACCCGAATAGGTTTCGCCAAGCCCTTCAGATGGCGCAATTAATTTGTTTGGCGCTTGCAAAAATTCAGCAAAGATCGCTTTAAAAGGCTTCCCTAATGTGTGCGCAAGCACATTTAAGCGACCACGGTGCGCCATACCAATCATCACATGATCGGTTTTTTCTTTTCGTACTTCATTAATCGCCATATCTAGCATAGGCACTAATGAGTCTACACCTTCAATGGAAAAGCGCTTTTGCCCTACAAACGTACGGTGAATAAATTTCTCAAAGCCTTCCACCGATGTTAATCGCTCCAGTAAACCACGCTTCTCCTCTGTCGACAAAGCATCTGCAAACGTTCCTGATTCAACCTTGTCTCTTAACCAATTTCGTTCTGTTTCGTCTTGTACATGACCAAACTCAAATGCCATTGTTTTGGAATAGACATTGCGTAAATGTTCTATTGCTTGCAATCCGTTTTTGACATGAGTTGGGGCTTGTGGACAGATATAATCCACCGGTACATTCTTAAGTTGTTCTTCAGTAACATTAAAGCGTTCATAACTAATAAGGTCATCATTTTTATGAGTTTTCCATATTGGTTGAATGTCAGATGCTAAGTGACCTTTGGCTCGAATAAAATCTGCCAGCTTCACAGCACCGACAACAGCGTTTATCATGTCCGAGCCAATTTCTTGATTCACACGATCTTTAGATAAACTAACGGACTCTTCTAAAGAAGGTGGACCCCATTTTTCAAAATGTGCTCTTGTTTCTTCATCTACGGAATTTGGGTCTTCCGTATATTGCTCATACAGCTCTATTACAACTCCGAGGTTCGGACCATAAAATCCTTGCCAAGGTTTTTCCGGGCTGTTTTCCTTGCTGGACATGTGTGATAGACCTCCTAAGACAATAGTTTGCATCACAAAAGCGCAAACGTCTATTTTCAAGCGCTTACAGAAATATAGTACCATTTCCTACTGGTTTACTCAAAACATTCGCATTGTATTGTTTCATCGCTCCAGTTAAAAACGGTCACCTAAATTTTAGCGCTTTTGCGCAATAAAATCTAGCCTTTTTAACGATGATTCTTGCAATTTCGCCAAAAAGCGCTTTCTTTTTCTAACAAAATAAAGGAATAAGAAACAAAACCTCGCTCTTTCCTTAAAAATGCTAAGTAAATCCGTTCCCAAAATAGTATGCCGCTCTTTAAAGTAAATTGAAATAAAACGAGTCATTCCACTCACTTTTTTGTAGAAAAGAGGGTGTGTATGAAAATGCCCTAACTAGTTGGCAAAACAAAACATAATCACGACCTATTTGTTGATACTACTATCGAGGTGATAACATGTACGAATTCGAGCTTCAATCCGTTCATAGCACAGTTCCTTGTTATGTAATTAATGATGACGAATCCAATCGATATGCCATACGTACGTTTGACACAAGTGGAGCGGTGTTTGAATCAACACACGCTCTTCTACAATGGGTGAAGCAAGAGTGGAAAGCAGAAGACTTTGTTGACCAACATGCTTTTCAAACGATGGTTACTGAACTTACTTCTTCTTTAGTCGAATCAAATACCAACCACCTTCTTTAATTAACGCCCGCTCTTCGACAATTTTTACGTTTGCTTGTTTTGCCATATAGGCTAATTCTTTTCTTGTTGGCAACGGGTGCATCTCATTATGAGCAGTCATAAAGCTATTAAACGCACTGGCAAAGCGTTTGCCATGCTTTCCATCTGCGAGTGGCGTGATAAGTATGATTTCTCCCTTTTTTTTCAATACATCCGTTGCTTTTTTAATAAGAGCAAGCCTTTCTACAACCGTAAAATAATACAAAATATTATTAAACATAACAGTGTGGTACCCTTTTCGAAAACGCATTTCTTTAAAGTCTCCTTGATCAATGCTGACGTTTTGGAATGAATTCGCCTCATTCGCTCGTCGGCAAACGTCTTGATCAATTTCAACACCGTGAAACTGAATGTTTGGAAACTGTTCCGCCAACGTCATCATATAGCCACCTAAGCCACACCCTACGTCCAAAACTGCCTTGCTTTTTTGTTTCTTTAACCGAGATGCGACTCGCGGTAGCGTTACGGCTTCCAGAAGTTTTGACGTTTCTGCTACCATGCTTGCAACAGGTGTTGACGTGGTTTTTTCTTGCCGTACAAGCCCTTTTTTATAGTTTAGTAACGTTGGAATATGGAGTTCAAACATTTCCTCTAGTAAGATTCCAACCGACCGTTCACTTTCTTTCGTAAGGTACATGACCATTTCACGTTTACTTTGTACCTTTTTCTTGCTTTTTTTCTTCAAATGGCCGACAGCTATACCTACTTCCACCCAACGGCTGAGCAACACTTCATCTAATTCGTACTCGTTTGCTACGTTTTCAACTGTCTCAGGCTTTTTAAAATGTTGAAATAAGTTTAAGCTGTAGCCTAAATGGGCGTGCCAAGTCATAAGAAAAGGTTCGGTTTGCTTCATCCATTTTCGCGCATGCCACATTCTTCTTAAATGATTATCTGCCACTTCTTTCACCTCATTTGATGTTTCCAAGGGTAGTCGTCCTCTACATCATATTGGTACTGCTCCATCTCGTTTAAAACCTTTGTCGTTTTACTACGCTTTACTAATGTCACACTATCTTTAACTGAAAACGGCCAAAAACCGAGTCCCGAAATGTTAAACATGTATTTTGTTAATAATGTTTCATTATTTAAAAGTTGTTTTAGCGCAAAGGTTCGACTTCTTTGCCATGCTTTTCCCTCTTTCCCATAGGCTAGTCCACCTAAATGAGAGAGGTTCATAATCGCCTTAACTCTTTTTTTATGGACAGATTCATACTGGTTTAAAAACGCATTCCCCTTCCGTCTTTCATACAAGTCAATCAACAATTCGCCAAGACAATCAGCACCTTGTATAGCCAAGTTCATGCCCTCACCTGCCATTGGATGGACGCTGTGAGCTGCATCACCAATCAAAGCAATATTGTCTTTCACATAGTGATTGGCATGTTGACGAATCGGGACCATAAGTTGAATGGCTTTCCATTCTTTAATGTTTTGGACATACCCATCTAACGCTGGAAATAGTGACACATAATGATCATAGAACACTTGCAACGGGCCCTTTCGCCACGTTTTATATTCTCCTTTTCGAATGAGGTAAACCGTTCGAACATACCCATTCGGTAATGGAAATAAGCCTAAAAAACGATCTTTCGTTGCAATTAAATGCCCATGCTTTAATCCGCTAGGAGCAGGGAAGGATACCGTTAAAAAATCGTGCTCGTATACGTGCCTTTTACGTTCAATTCCAGCTTGTTCTCGCACCCGTGAGTTAACGCCTTCTGCGCCTATAATATACTCAAACGCAATAGTCGTTTTCTGTTTTCCTTGTTTGATGATGGCTTTATTCTCTTCCAGTTGCTCAAACGTTGCAGGCTGAAGAAGAGTAAAGGCTTTATACTGTTTCACTTCCTTAAGTAATAATCGCTTTATCTCACTATGGGGCAGCATAGCTGCGTACTGGTAAGGCGGTGGCAACTGTTTGTAATCCATTGATGAGCGCAACATCGGCTTTAAGTGCACATCGAGTTCAGACGTTTCAATCGTAGAAAATGTCGTCCAAGCACTTGAAAATGACTCATAAATACCTGCACGCTCAAACAATTGTATCGTCTTGGGTTGGATGAGCTCACCTTTATACGCATGACCGAGATGAGGGCTTTTTTCCACTACGATTACGTTTATGCCGTGCTTTGCTAACTTTAGTGCTGCTGTAAGACCAGCGACACCCCCACCAACTATCAATACTTGTGTTTTCATGCTCTCACCTCATTTACTTTCATGCATATTCCCTTATTTTTATAAATCAAAACGATAGCCATTGTTCCAACGCTTTTAATCGTGTTAAGATGGACAAGTACTTTTTCAGTGGAAGAGGTTAGACAATGAAAAAATGGCTCTATTCCATTCTCGTTCTTATTGTTGTCCTTGTTGGTGTAGCTGTTCTCCTCTTTGAACAAAATGATCGTTTTCGACAAGGTCTTTACAAGGCAATCATTTCGGAAAATCAAATTCCAGAAGACTATATTCCTGTCTATCATGAAGCTGCAGACACCTATAGTATTCCTTGGGAGCTTCTTGCAGCTGTTCATCGAGTAGAGACGATATTTTCTACAATGGAACCAATGGAAAGCCCTGTTGGTGCCCTAGGTCATTTTCAATTTATGCCTAGAACCTGGATTGGTTGGACTTATCCAGGAGTAGATGATATTGGCAACGTAGCTGACGATGTAGACATCACAGACATTGGACTAATTGAAGAGCACAACGGCTATGGTACAGACGCTACTGGTAACGGAGAAGCCGATCCATTTAATTTGTACGATTCTGCTTATGCCGCGGCCCGTTTTCTTTCAGAACACGGTGCAGTAGATGGCGATTACGAAGACGCGTTGTTTTCTTACAATCGAAGTGATGCATATGTAGAGGAAGTGATGCATTATTTTGAAACCTACAAAGAAAATTATGATCCTATACAACTTTACGGTAAACAAGAGGCAGATAAAGCGCATTAAACGAATGAAAAAAGCAGTCCGACCTTCGTCATAAAAGACTTGGTTGGACTGCTTTTTATTGTGCAACAGCAGGATCCTCTTCAACAAATTCAATTGGGGATGATGGGATATAGCCGTCTTGCTTTTGATTATGACCTATTAAATCGTCAGTAGAGTCACACGCAGTTACAACTAAAACGGCTAAAACACCACTAACAAGAACACCGTTTTTAATTCGATACTTGAACAACTGGCTCCACCACCACCTTTACATTTCCCGCCAATGCTTTTGAAATCATACATGATTTCTCTGCCTGATACGCAAACTTCTTCGCTCGCTCTTGGTCACTCTGCTTTTTCAAGATAACGGTTGGCCGATGAAGGATTTCTTTAAACGTAAACACATTTTTTGTTACATCGACTCTTGCTTCAGATGAAAGCGTTAATGATTCTTTTTCAATATTGGCTCTTTCTAACATAGCCGCATAAGTAATAACGAAGCATGTCGCTGCTGCGCCTAACAACATCTCATCGGGGTTTGTTCCTTCCCCCGGTCCATTCATCTCGCTTGGAATTGATATCGTAGATTCTAATGCACCAGTTTTTATGACCCCTGTACTATTTCTACCGCCATTCCAGCTGCATTCAAGAAAAAAGCGATGCACCATATGATAACACTGTCCTTTCCTCTACTTACTCGTTGATCTTTTTAGAAGTAACTCTAGCATAGCACGCTCATTCAAGAACGAGCAACGCCTCTTGTAATGAGTGAAAATACTTCTTTCTCTATAAAATGTCTAATAGTAGTGGCCGTTTTGTACGATAAAAAAAATAAGTACCTAAAACTCATTTTCTATAGTGATGAAAAATCGTCCGGATACGGTTGTAAGAAATGTGCATGGTAGTGCAAAGCTGGATGGATGCGTTAAAACCTTCAGTAAAAAAGAATACAACTTCAAAAAGTCGAAACATCCTATCTACGCGTAACACAAGCTACTCTACTGTTTGTTATTTTTCTATTTTCAGTAAAACGTTTGTTCAACTAAATTATTTTCTGAAAAAAGGTTTTAAATTAAACAAAGGGGGAAAGAGAACGTATAACGTAAAAATGTTTATGAGCGGGGGATTAGAAATATGTTACAACAATTAAATGATCAATTATTAATCGAGGCTTGCGAGCTCGCTGAAAAGAGAAACTTAAATCGTGATTTTGTGGACATCTTAAAAGAAGAGTTAGAAAGAAGAGGGCTTGGTGTCTCTAGCTAGAGTCTGCAAGATTTCTTTTTCACCTCTTGTTAAATTTCGTCTCAACTTCTCTGTAAATTCTTTTAACAGCGTGCGGTAAGTATGTATAATTTGCTTGTTTGTTTCTTCCATACATTCACGTCCTTATCTTAAAACCATCGACACTCTTAGACAATATTCCCGATATCTCTACATCTAAACCTTTATTTAGGACTTTTTTTATCAAGTCCTTATTTTTATAGCTTAAACTTGTATCCGCGATAAAACGCTTGCTTCAGACCGAAGCCCCATTTCTCCAATAAAAGCCAAAACCTTATAGGCTTTGGCTTTTTGTACTCATCGATTTGTAATCGTCTCTGGGTAAAGATCGTGGTTCATCATCCGGTAATTCGCCATTTCCTCAAATTTCGTTCCTTTTTTCCCATAATTGCAATAGGGGTCAATCGAGATGCCGCCTCTCGGCGTAAATTTTCCCCATACTTCGATATAACGTGGATTCATTAATGCAATTAAGTCGTTCATAATCGTGTTAACGGAATCTTCATGAAAGTCACCATGGTTACGAAAACTGAATAAATAAAGTTTAAGTGACTTACTTTCAACCATCTTCACGTCAGGGATATAGCTAATGTAAATCGTTGCAAAATCTGGTTGATGGGTTTTTGGACATAATGTCGTAAACTCAGGACAATTAAATTTAACAAAATAATCACGATTAGGATGTTGATTGTCAAACGTTTCTAGTACACTAGGATTATACGTAAACGCATATTTTGTCCCTTGATTTCCTAGTAGCGTTACATCGGTTAAGGTTTCTTCATTTCTTCCTGCCATCTCTGCTTTCTTCCTCCTAAACGCCTCGCTTATTCCCCCACAGCAACGTATGTAGCTGTGGCAACACTCGAACACGATTCATTTCTTCATCATTCATCGTCCAGTCAATTAACTGTTCATACTGTTGCAATAGATCATGCATAAGCTTCTGCTGATTAGCAGTTGTTGGATCTTCATTTCCAACTTGTAAATAAAAGTCATACGCTGGAAAACGTTGATGAACTTCTTTAGCATATTGATAGTCGGTTTGATTAAAAACGACCACTTTTATACTTACTTGACTTGTTTCTAATTGGGTTAAGCATTGGTTTAAAGACTCCCAGTTCGTTTTCATTCCAGAACTTGGGGGTTTAGGGCTGATTGTAACGGCATCGATCTGCTTCAGCCAATCTTGCCAGAACGTTCCTTGAGTTTCGACCGCCGTTTGAATACCTCTTGCTTGCAAAAGAGTAACAAGTCGGCCAATCCCCTTATGAAGCAACGGGTTTCCACCAGAAATTGTGACATGACCGTAAGATGCTGGGGCGAGTGTATCCAAACGCTCCACAATGGCTTCAGCCGTTAATGCTTCACTTTTTCCTGTACCATCCCATGTAAACGCTGAATCACACCAAGAGCACCGATAGTCGCAACCACCAGTTCGAACAAACATTGTCTTTTGACCAATCACTGCTCCCTCTCCTTGTATCGTAGGGCCAAATACTTCAAGTACGGGAATGACACTACTCATGGTGCACTTCTTTCGGCCGATAAACAACATAGCTCGTTGGCGTCTCACGTACAAATACTTGTATACACGTTGGCGCGTTTGTCATTGTTTTTAGTGATGCTTCAATTAACTCATAAACGGTTTTAGCCACATTCTCTGTTGAGGGCGGCACGTCATAAAATAACGGATCTTCATTTAAAAGCTGATGATCAAATCGATCATGAATAAGTTGCTTTAATTGTTTAAAATCTACAAGAAACCCCGTATCCGTTAAATGATCGCCTGCAATTGTAATATTGATCGTATACGTATGACCATGAACTCGCTGACATTTCCCTGCGTCCTCATAATCAATAAAATGAGCCGTTGCCAGCTGCATATCCTTGTTTAATTCAAATGCATATAAATGGGGTGTAGTTGGATAGATTTGTTGGATCATACAGACGCCTCCCCTTTTTGTAAATAAGCTTGAAGACCATTCATTCTTAATTTACAAGCTGGACACGTTCCACATCCATCTCCAATCACACCTTCATAGCAAGTTAATGTCTTTTCACGGATATAGCTAAGTTTTCCTAACCTATCTGCCATCGCCCATGTCTCTTCTTTATTTAGCCACATTAAAGGCGTGTGAATAACAAATTGCTCATCCATTGCTAGGTTTAACGTAACGTTTAACGATTTAACAAACATATCACGGCAATCTGGATAGCCACTGAAATCCGTTTCACATACGCCTGTAATGATATGTTTTGCGCCAAGATCTTTCGCCACTACTGCTGCAAAAGACAGAAATAAGTGGTTTCTTCCTGGTACAAATGTGTTTGGCAAGTCACCATCTTGTCCTTCTTCAATCGCCATCTCCGGATTTGTTAATGCATTTGCATTTAACTGAGAAAGTAATTGTAAATCAATCACTTTTGCTTTCACACCAGCTTCTGCTGCAATCGTTTTTGCGACACTAATTTCGCTTTTATGCCGTTGTCCATAGTCAAAAATGAGTACCGATACATCGTCAAACTGTTCGAGTGCCCAAAAAAGACAAGTAGTACTATCTTGTCCACCACTAAACACGACAATGGCTTTTTCTTTCCTCATGCTTCATTTCTCCTTTTCTTGAGAACGAGCATTCGATCACTCCTGCACTTGCTTAGTTTTTTATAGAGGGAGTTCGCGAACCTCTTTCTTTTTTAGCTGAATGTTTATTGTACCATTTCAGGCTGCTGATTTGTTTGCAAAACATCATTTTCTCCGTTATCCTACATATAGATCGTCACGAATTTGACAATGAGGTGAAACAATGAGCTTTAACGCAAAAATAGAGAAATATGCAGATCTAGCTGTTCGAGTCGGCATTAACATTCAAAAAGACCAAACGTTATACATACGTACACCGATGCATGCGGCGGCATTTGTGCGAGTTGTTGCAAAAAAAGCGTATGAGGCAGGCGCAAAGCATGTTCGCGTTGAATGGAATGATGAGGAACTGACGAAAATTAAATATCAACATGCACCTGAAGAAGCATTCTCAGAGTTTCCACAATGGCAAGCTGATGTTCTAGTGAAAGAAGCTGAGCATAATGCAGCGTTTTTAAGCATTGCTGGATTAGATCCTGACTTGCTAAAAGGAATTAATCCTGAGCGTATTGCAGCAGCAAATAAAGCTTCTGGTCAGGCCAATAGTACCTTTAGACGATACATCCAATCTGATAAAGTAAGCTGGTCCATTGTAGCCGTTCCATCTGAAAAATGGGCTGAAAAAGTGTTTCCGGATAAACAAGGGGAAGAAGCAATCGATGCACTTTGGGAGGCTATCTTTGCGGCGACTCGTATTCATGAACAAGACCCAATAGCGGCTTGGCAGGATCATCTTGCTCTATTAGATGAAAAAATGGTGATTTTAAATGAAAAGCGTTTTCATGCTCTCCATTACACGTCTGATAAGACAGATCTTACAATTGAATTACCAGCAACACATATTTGGGCTTCTGGTGGATCAACAAGTAAAGCTGGCGTTGATTTTGTGGCCAACATGCCCACAGAAGAAGTCTTTACTGCCGCTCAAAAAGATGGCGTGAATGGGACAGTGGGAAGTACAAAGCCACTCAATTACGGCGGAACATTAATTACCAATTTCTCACTAACTTTTAAGGATGGTAAAGTCGTTGATTTTTCTGCAGAAGAAGGCGAAGAGACACTAAAGCGCTTGTTAGAGACAGACGAAGGCTCTCGAGCTATTGGTGAGGTAGCGCTCGTTCCTCACCGTTCTCCTATCTCAAATACGAATCTCATTTTCTACAATACGTTATTCGATGAAAATGCTTCTAATCACTTAGCTTTAGGCAGTGCTTATGCGTTTAATATCGAAGGTGGCAAAGATATGAACGAGCAAGAGTTACAAGATGCCGGAATTAATCAAAGTATCACTCATGTCGATTTTATGATGGGATCAGCAGAGATGAACATTGATGGCATTCATCAAGATGGTACGAAAGAAGCCGTATTTCGCAATGGTGAGTGGGCTATTTAATTGCTCGAAAAAGAGTAAGGACGCAGACGTGTCTTTACTCTTTTTCATGTTCACGCTAAGTTGAGCGAATGCCTTTAACAATCAGTTCGCTAATTGCCGAAGCCCACGCTTCTTTTGATTCTGTTTTTCGTGCTTTATTCAATGAGATCGATTGGAAAATTAACGTTTCTACAAGATGAGCAGGTACATCCTGACGTATTTCTCCTGATTCAATCCCTGCAGTGACCAACTTGCGAATGTAATCAAATACTTGATGATGATGGGTCCATAATTGTTTTAAAACCACTTTAACACGCTCGTTCGCTTTCTTCTCAATATGCGGTGTTAAATCAATGGCAAGTAAAATTCGATCATGCTTCATGAACAGGTAAATAAGTTTTTCTAATTGAACAAAAACCGTCTCTGTTGGAGAAATATGCTTTTGATCCTGAACAAACGCTTCCATAATATGAGACATATATGCCACTAATAATTCTTCCTTATTCGGATAGTATTCATAAATTGTACTTCTGCCTACATCTAATAACAAAGCTAATGGCTTAAAATGAAATCCTTCATAGCCTGATTCCGTTAGCAAAGCGTCGGTTGCCGCAAAAATATCTTCTTTATTTAGCTTTCTTTTTGCCATTTACACGCTTTCCTCTCTCTTTAATAAACAACTCGAAAGCGACGTTCATCTTTTTTCACATCTATTTCTTTAGACCGTATATCTGTAATATGGGAAAAATGATTTCCTTGTTTTAAATCAGACATAAACATGGCAAACGCCTTTTTCTCACCTTGAACTTCAACCCGAACGTTTCCGTTCGCCAAATTTTGCACGGTTCCGGTCATATTGTGATGCCGTCCAATTTGCTCAACAAAAGCGCGAAAGCCTACACCTTGAACACGCCCTTCTACTATTAAACCATACCTATTCACACATACTCACCTCAAACGCCTTATTCCCGATTTTCCAAAAGAAAAACATTGAAAAATAAATTCTAAAGCGCTTCCAATTGTGACTATTTTGTGATAGTATAGTAAAAAGACACAAATCAGACACAATATAATGATACGTTTCATACAACTATCCTATAGAAGGAGTGACACCAATGGATATGTTTTTTGCTTATATGTTTGTCGCAAGCGCCACTCCGTTATTTTTATGGCTAGAGCATAGAAAGATTGCGATCAGCAGCATTCCATTTATTCTAATCATGTGGTTGTTAGCCATTGCCTTTTTATTCGAAGGCTTCTTATTCCACATTACTGAATCAACGTTTGTCGTTGCCGTGCTCGTTAATGTTGTTATTGCCCATATCGCTGCGTTTATTTTATACGCATCGCCTTTGCTTATGAGTAAAACAAAGCAGCTAACAGGTACATCTGAATAAATACAACTAAAAAAGCGGGTCTCCTATAAGGAGTCCCGCTTTTTCTTTTTACAAATGGCCTGTCATTAAGACAAAATACGAACCGATTACAATAATAACCGCAATCGCAATGGCAAAGACTGTGTGACCAATTTGCCATTTGCCATCCTTTCCTTCGCCAATGTGCATAAACATAAAGAGCTGAACGCCCATTTGAATAAAAGCAAAGGCAAAGATAATAATCACTCGCACGCTCCACGCAAGGTTCGTTTGTGACATCACCCATACGGCTAGTAGCGTTAAAACAATCGATAGCGCAAAGCCTACAACGTGCTGCCATGGAAACCCGTGATGATTGGAAGTTGATTCATTTTGATTCGCCAATTACATCCACTCCATTCCGAGCAAGTATACGCCAGTAAAGATGATGATCCAGATAACATCTAGAAAATGCCAGTACAAGCTTGCAATAAAGAACTTCGACGTTGTTCGTTTTGTTAGACCACGCATCTTAATTTGAATCGCGAGCACTGTCATCCAACCAACACCCACTGCAACGTGGAGTCCATGTGTACCTAAAAGGACGAAAAATGTTGACCAGTGAGCACTAGCAGATAAAGTCGCACCTTCATGCGCATAGTGTACAAACTCATAAATTTCAAATCCTAGAAACCCAAGTCCTAGTAAGAGGGTTAAACCAACCCAAATGAGCATTCGATTCACACGACCAGCTCGCATTTCATGAATCGCAATTCCTGCTGTAAATGAGCTTGTTAAAAGTAGGAACGTCATCGCTAATACAAGGTTTAAGTCAAATAACTCAGCTGAGGTAATGGCTGATGCATTACGGTCAACGAGTACGAAATAAGAAGCGAATAGCGTTGAAAATAAAGCAAATTCAGCGCCGATGAAAATCCAAAAACCGAGTATATTGTTTTTACCTTCAGCCGATTGATATTCGAGCGGCTGATTCGGGTCAATTGATTCATTTGCTGCCATCGGTTACGCCTCCTTCGCTTTTCTTTCAGTTTCTTCAATCTCTTCAACACTCACATAATAGCCATCGTTGTAATCAAACGAACGAATAATCATACAAACGAAGATCGCTACACCACTTAGGATAGCAGGAATCCACCAGCTAAAGACTAAGGCAAATGAAGCAGCAAACATAAAGAATGCCATTACAGGACCAAGCCATGTATGATTCGGCATATGAATTTTTTGATAGTCTGTTGATGCGTTTAAATCAATACCTTTTTCTTTCATATCCCAAAATGCATCTCGCTCCACTACTTCTGGCTGATGCGCAAAGTTGTAATGCGGAGGAATGGCAGACGATGTTGCCCACTCAAGTGTACGTCCATCCCAAGGATCTCCTGTTGTATCACGTTTTTCATAGCGCCAGCTGTAATAAATGTTATACACGAATAGTGCGAAGGCTGCTGCCATCATAAAAGCACCTAGTGTTGAAATTAAGTTTAATGAGAACCAACCGTCTCCTTCTAGATACGTGTAAATTCGACGTGGCATTCCATCTAAACCTAAGAAATACTGCGGGAAGAAACAAACGTTAAACCCAATCATAAAGATCCAAAATACCCATTTTCCAATACGTTCGTTCATACGATGACCGAACATTTTAGGATACCAGTAAATTAACCCTGCAAAACAAGCAAACACCGTTGCAGCAATTAATACATAGTGGAAATGTGATACTAGGAAGTACGTATTATGATACTGATAGTCAGCCGCTGCCATCGCAAGCATAACACCTGTCACACCACCAATAACAAAGTTCGGAATGAATCCTAATGACCAAAGCATTGGTGTCGTAAAACGTATTTTCCCTTTGTGTAGTGTAAAGAGCCAGTTAAAGATTTTTACACCTGTTGGTACAGAGATTGCCATCGTTGTAATGGAGAAGAATGAGTTAACAGCCGCACTATTCCCCATTGTAAAGAAGTGGTGAACCCATACAAGGAAGCTCAGACCAGAGATGACGACAATGGATGCAACCATTGCATTGTAGCCAAACAGTTTTTTACGGGCAAAGGTTGAAATAATTTCTGAGAAAATACCGAATGCTGGTAATGCAACAATATATACTTCAGGGTGACCCCAAATCCAGAACAAGTTCGCCCAGAGCATATCTAATCCTTCACCTTGAAGCGTGAAGAAGTGAGTACCGAATAATAAATCAAATGTCATCATTGCTAAGGCAACCGTTAAAACCGGGAATGCAAGAACAATGATTAACGATGTAATAAAGACTGTCCACGTGAACATTGGCATTTTCATCAACGACATGCCTTTTGTACGCATACGTAAAATCGTAACAATAAAGTTAATCCCTGTTGCAAGGGTACCAATACCTGACAGCTGAATACCTAGTGCGTAATAATTTTGCCCTACACCTGGGCTAAAGTCGTTTGACGCGAGTGGAAAATAAGATGTCCACCCTGCTGACGGTGAACCGCCGATAACAAAAGAAATATTGAAAAGTGCCATCCCGAAAAAGAATGTCCAGAAACTTAAATTGTTTAAAAATGGAAAGGCTAAATCTCTAGCACCGATTTGTAAAGGAACAACGACGTTCATTAAGCCAATCAAAAATGGCATCGCCATAAAAATGATCATAATGGTGCCGTGTGTCGTAAAAATTTCATTATAGTGCTGTGAACTTAAGAAATCTAATTCTGGTGCTGCTAATTGGGTACGCATCATCATGGCATCGACGCCACCTCTGAAAAGCATTAATAGCGCACAGGCGATGTACATAATCCCAATTTTTTTATGGTCAACAGTTGTGATCCAATCTGTCCACAACATCTTCCACTTTTTAAAATATGTGAGGGCAACTACAGCGATTATACTAGTAAGCGCGATAGAGATTTGCGCAGCTAGGATAAACGGGTCGCCCGTTACAATAAATTCATCCCACCTCAACGGTATATCCCCTCTCTTGCGCTTGATTCATCTTATTCATCATCCAACTCCACTTCATACGTTTTATCTGTGTTAATTGGCTGAGATAAGATTGGCAAATCAAATGCTTTCCCCTCTCTAGAATGGGGGCTATGCGCTTCATAACCAAGCTCTGCTCGTTTTTCTAATGAGTATGTCGCATCATAAGCATGATTGACAAATTCAAGATGTGTTGAAGAGAATGTCATTTCTTCTGCATGACCTGGAACCATCAAGTGTACGTATTCATCTTCTGATAAAGAAGGTGCGTTTTCTTGAGTGTCTTCAACCCACTCATTAAAAGCTTCATCTGTCTGTGCATTTACCGTGAAACGCTGCTCGGCAAACCCTTCACCAGTAAAGTTTGCGTTTCGACCTTCATATTGACCAACTTCTGTTGCTGCCAAGAATAATTCGGTCTCCATCCCTGACATGCTATACTTCTGACCACCGAGCTGTGGAACCCAAAACGATGCCATTGAATCAGCTGACGTCAGTTTAAACAGAACGGGTCTATCAACTGGAATATTAATATAATTAATGGTTTCAATTCCTTCTTCTGGATAGCTGAAAATCCACTTCCAGTTCGCGCTTGTTGCATGGATGACAAGCGGCTCTTGCTGTGCATCAACCTCTTCTATTTCAGGGGCTTCTTCCAAGCTATAAATGGTAATGACAGTCGGAATCGATAAAATTGTTACAATAACAATTGGAATAATGGTCCAGATAAATTCAAGTTTGTGACTTCCTTCAATTGAAGGATCATAGTTGTCGTTATTTCCGCGATCACGGTATTTCACTAACATGATCGTTAATAGAACAAATACAACTAAAACAATAAAGATCATAAACCAAATTGATAGCCAGATTAAGCTACTTTGCTGCTTTGCGACTGGCCCTTGTGGATCAAGTACCGTTAAACTTCCACAGCCACTTAGAAAGACAGCGACCATCGCAAGCGAAATCCATTTAAAAATAGAGGATGGCATACCCAATAAAATCACCTTTCTTTTGGCATAATAAAATCATTGCGCGCTAACTATGTGAAACAATGAACGTGCAACTTTGATGCTTCCATCCTACCACTTTCCAATCAAGAATGGGGAAAATAACTGCTTGTGAACAGAAATTATCATAAATTAGACAAAAAAAAGTTACGAAGCAGACACATCTTTGCCAAGACTTTCTTGTTAGCGCAATCATGAAATACCCTTAATTGGTGAATAGTAAACACAAGGAGGTGCTTTTGATGACAGATGCTTATTTATGTCCCAAGTGCAAAACAAATCGTACGCGGTTTCATCAAATTAGCCAAGACGCAATACCAGTTAAACTTGACCCTCGTAATGGTGAAATACTTGAAACCTATAAGGAAGAGCAGCTTACACCTATCCATATGCATTATAACGGGCCAATAATCCGTATACAATGTGGGGCATGTGGCTTGAATGAAGCGGAAGAAACCTTTATTGCTTTCGCCAAAAATAGCCCCCTCTCATAATGAAAACAGACTTCGGCACATGCCAAAGTCTGTTTTTCCATAAGTAATTATTGAGCTAATCGAACCATTTTCTGCCAAAGAAGATACATACTCATTCCATAGGCCTCCACTTCATCTTGAAAGCTATCACCTTTATCTTCTTTTTTTACATAAAATGGTTGTTTTTGAGTCGTTTCATTTCCTTCAAATGAATTATTTAAAAAGCGTGCTACATACGACAATGCATAGTCCGCTCTACCCATCACTTCATAAAACGAAAGAAAACCATGCATCGTTCCGTTAAAACGGACCGCCTCAACAAGATTCCCCGCATGATAAAGTTGTTCTGCAAATGCTTCTCCTTCGTCTCTTAACGGGTCAAACTCCGCTGTTATAACTAGAGATTCTGGAAATTCACTTAACTCTTCACTTAATAGTGGTGAAACATATGGATTTATCCAATCTTCTTCATTCGGTGTATAAGCATCACGAGCTCGTTCCATCACCGACCGAGATAGAAAATAATACCCACTTGAATACGAATCTCTTGAAGGAAAAGAAACATCTTCAAATGTTGTTAATGGATATAAAAACGCACCACTAGTCAAAGAATAGCCTGCTTCATTTGCTTTCATAACCACAGCAGCAGCAATATTTCCGCCAGCACTATCACCTGCAACCGCCACTTTCTCCCTATCAACCTCTAGCTCCACCGCTTCTTCGTATACCCACTCAAGGGCATCAAAACTATCATTTATAGCGGTAGGGAACGAATAGTTCGGTGCTAAACGGTAGTTAGGAGCAACGATGATGGCGTTCGTGCGATTTGCTAAAGCACGAAGAATGTTATCATGGGTATCAATATTTCCATACCCTTCCATAAATGCGCCTCCATGAAAGTAAAGAATAACAGGATGAGGGCCTGGTTGTGTTGGTGTATACAAGCGCATTGCAATATGTTCACCATCACTTGTTTCAAGTATATGGTCAACCCTTTTAATTGTTGGCGCAACAGGATTCACAAAAAAAGACGGCGTTGACAGTCCCTCTGGGAGAAGTTGTTCATTAACGGCATGTAAAATGACGCCGGTCTTTAATGGAACCTTACCTGCTTCCGTATAACGCCAAGTCTGTGCAATAATCATTACAACAAGTAACAAAACAACGACAACTAGCGTTAGCCATCCGATGCTCACGACGACTTTTTGGTTTCGAGTCATGATTTTTACAGTCTCCTCGCCCGTAAAGAAGCAAAATCCACTTGATCCTTACTTCCAGTGAGAATGAATAAACGTATCTCTCCCACTCTCTTCACGATCTTGTTTATAGTGTTTCGGTTGCTTCTTGTAAAAATCTTGGTGCTCGTCTTCGGCAACATAAAACGTGGATGCTGGTAAAATCTCTGTGACAATTGGCTTTTTGAAACGATTACTTTCTTGAAGCTTCTGCTTTGTTGACTCGGCTCTTATCCGTTGGTCCTCATTTTCATAAAAAATGGCCGTTCGATACTGACTACCCCGATCATGAAATTGACCACCATCATCTGTCGGGTCAATTTGCGGCCAGTATAATTCCAATAATTGGTCATACGAAAACTTCTCAGAATCGAAGGTAATTTGAACGACCTCAAAGTGCCCAGTTTGTCCTGTTTTCACTTGGTCGTACGTCGGGTTATCAATGGTCCCTCCCATATACCCTGATAAAATGGAGTGTATGCCTGGTAATTCATCAAACGGTTGAACCATACACCAAAAACAACCGCCTGCAAATGTTGCTCTCTCTTGTTTCATGTTTCGTTTCCCTCCGTAATGCTTTCTCTTAATGAGAGCAGCGCTTTTTCTTTCGCTTTTGCTTCAATCATGACATCAACATCGGTACCGTCAAGTACACGGAGAAGTAAATCAAAATCCTCTCTCCGAATATAATCTGTGTGTCTCGGGTCTGCCTCGCCTGAGCGACCAGAACTAATGTGAATCTTAGGCTTCATTGACCACGTTTTACACACTTCCTTAAACAGATTCTTTAGGTCAGCTTCTTTCGTATGAAAGCACCTCTCATGGTGAATATCAAACACGACGGTGACCCCACACTGTTCGTGAATGTCGAGTACGTCTCTTGTGTGATACGTCTTATCATCGTTTTCCAGTCGAATCTTCATTTGCACGGCAGCAGGCAATTGGTTAAAGGTGTTCGCAAATGTTGTTTTTGCTTTTTCCTTATCCCCATATGCACCGCCAGTATGAATAATGATATCGGTTCCCCCAACAAGGCTTAGGAAACGCTCATGGTAGAGTAAATCATTCACTGCATTTGTTACGACTTGCTTCTTTGGTGAATTCAGTACAGTGAATTGCCCTGGGTGCATGGAAAAACGCATATTGCCTTTCTTCCCTAGTGTTTTGATTTCCTCTAATCGCTGCAAAACGTCCTCATCTTCATCCCAAACCCAGTCCATTTCAGGATGTGTTGCAAACGGAATAATTTCACTTGATAAGCGAAAAAAAGAAATGTGATTTGCTTCATTCCATTTGACCATCTCTTGAACTAAATCCAAATTGTGCATCGTTAATTCTTTAATTTTACCCATGCCTTCATTTCTCATTGTTTGCAAACGACATGTTCGCATTTTAGTTTCAAGGGTTAGGTTCAAACACGCATAACCAAATCTCATTTAAGCTACTCCTTTAAACGCTTGCTTTACGCCTCATCGTAAACAAACTCAATTTCATCATGTTTTCTACTATATTTTATTTTTACTGAGTGGTCATTAAAATACCATAGATCTTGTTCCTCAACAAAAAACAAAAAGCCATCAACTTCTTTTTGCAACATTGGCTCCATAGGTTCTGTTTGACTCATACCAAGTGAAAAGCCACTCTGTAATGAGCCACAGCCACCATAGCGCCCGTACAAGCGAATGGGAATTAGCGATGTCTCTTCTCCAAATTCTTCCTTAAACCAATTGATTGCTGGTTTTGTTACTTCTACATTCATGATTTCACCCACTCCTTTTTGTAGTTCTCATTTTACCAGTAAATATGAAGACCATACAAATATCTTGTTCAATTGTGTCTTTAAACCATTATTTTTTCCCTAGTGCAACTTTTATTATGCTTGTGCATAGTATGCAAAAAAAGGAGACAAAAAGATGCTTAAACAAAACACAACCGCTTATGTTTATTTATTTTCAAAACTAAAATTAATTACAAAAAAACAAGTAGAAGACTACAAAAAACAGACGTCAAAAGATGTCTAGTTCTGAGCCTACTCTTCCATCACAATAAAAAGACTTATCGATCATACGAGCTACCGCATGATGATAAGTCTTTTTATTGTTTAACTAAGTATGTATCCAGCGTGTGTAGCAATTGCTTAATATCTGGCTTTTGAACATGCTCATTAATGCCTACTTGCTTTCCTTTTTCCAACATCACATGGGCATGTAAAGAAGAAAACGAAATAATCGGTAGTTCTAATGGCAAACTGCGTACTTTTTTTGTGAAATCAAATCCATTCAAAAGCGGAACATCAATATCAGTTATACATAAATCAACAGTTTCTGCTTGTTCCTCAACGAAGTGCCACGCGTCTTCTCCATTTGCAAAAATGGTTATTTGCTCATAACCAGCATCACGAAGTGCTTCAGTGATAATTAATTGCATTGTCGGTGAATCTTCAATAAGGAGTAATGAAAAACGAGATCGTTCCAAGCGAAACTCTTCAATAAAGTCTTCTTCAAAATGCGTAGGATGAATAACATGAATGACGCGCTCCACATCGAAAAGATACAAAATATGCTCTTCATCAAATGTTACGACGCTCGAAACAAATGCATCTTTCTCTTGTGATAGGGCATCCGGAATATGCATATCCTTTGACTGAATTCGCTCAATTTTTGATACATCTGTTGCTTTTAACGCGAATGTTTTGTCTCCGTGCTCAATGATAATGAAATAATTAGCCGACTCCTCCTCTATTTGAAGGAGCTGATACGTATTTAACACAGGAACAGCTTGATCACGTAAACGGATAATACCCTCGACCATCGTGTTTTGATTTGGAGACATATGGATGGTCATCGGTCGAATAATTTCTTTCACCTTTAATACATTTAACCCATACCATTGGTTATTTAAAAGAAAGACAAGAATTTCTTGATCATAGACATTTTCTTGGGTTGTAAAAATTGGTTGTGCCACGGTATTCAGCCTCCGTACTCATATAGTCATCTCTGTTTTATATCGGTTACTAGGCTGAAAGTGTTTAGCTCATGCTCACGCTTTCCATTATTTTTGTAAATCAAATGTAAGAGGGTCAATTTTATCGACAACTTTCTGATAGAAATTCCGATAAAAAAAGCCGTTTAAATCGTGATCACTATAGTAGCGGCTTAATTGTTCTAGCAACGCAGGATACTTGCTTGCATTTTCGAGCCCTTTTACATGAAAATGAATGCCATCAAAATCCGAGCCAAAGCCAATATGGGCGATACCACCTAAACTACCAATGTGATCAATGTGAGTTAGTAAGTCTTTGATCGTTGCACCCTTTTCATCCTTTACAAACTTTGGAAAAAACACTAACCCAATAAAAGCATCTTTTTGAATGAGTGCGGTTAGTTGTTCATTACGCAAATTGCGATCGTGTGGACAGCAAGCATAGCTATTCGAATGGCTTGCCATTGTCAGGAGAGAGAGATCGACAACATCCCAAAATGCCTGGATACTTAAATGTGATACATCATTTATTACTTGATAACGATTGTTTAATGCAACAACTTCTTCTCCATAACGGGTTAGTCCAGCTCCTCTTCTTTCACCAATTCCATCGGCACACGCATTTACCCCGTTCCAAGTGAGTCCAATGGAAATGACACCTTGTTCATAGAGCCAATGCAATTTTCCTATATCGTGACCAACTGCGTCCATTCCTTCAAGGGCAAGAACAGCTCCAATCTCTCCTTCTTTTAAAAGGTCAATGTCTCTTAAAGAACGAAGGTGAACCATTCGAGGTTCAATTAAGACCCGCTCATAGAAATGGTTGATTTGCTGTTGAACAACAGAAAATTTATTTTCTTCTGACACTTCATCCGGAACCCATATCGCAAAAAATTGCACTTTAACCCGTCCAGCTTTCAATCGTGTCAAGCTTGTGTCCAATTCCCCATTTACAAATGAAAGAGACGGGCGTTTCCAAAGCTTCAATAGCGCATCACAATGAGTATCGACTACATTCATCGTATCACCTTTCCCTTTCTTACACATATGATAAACCATCTGAACTCGTTGCTAGCCTTTTAGGAGGGTTATACATGAAAAACTTGTTTTCAAAAGACCGACAGCAACCGAATTTATTAGGCTCTATTGATCAATTTTTCCAACAAACGTTAAACCATTTACCACGACCCTTTACGCAAAGGATTATTCCAGTAAGAGTAGAAGAATCAGTTAAAGCATACACCATTATTGCTGATTTGCCTGGCATTGAAAAAAACGCCATTCATCTGCGCAGCCATTACCAATCACTTATGATTACAATTGAAGAGAAAGAACAAGTGGCGACCTTGGATGAAAAAGGGCATACGCTGTCTGAGCAGCAATCTGTTTCCATTCGTGAGCGGAGTGTTCCAGTACCATTTTCCTTTAGCGAAGCCGATATCCATGCTCACTATGCAAACGGTCAACTTACAATCACGATTAAAAAGAATGAAAAACCTATTTCGATTGATTAAAAAGGAGGAGAAATAATGTTCCAACAAAGACGACATCCCCACACCATGATGCACCCACCACACGATCAGGTAAGAAGAGGTAGACCACCTCAACATCAGCCGAGATACAATGGTGTACAGCAAGTTCATCCTTCACAATGGCAAGGACAGCAACCGAAAAAAAGAAGTGCGTGGTCAGCACCATTCACGAATTCAGAGGGACGATTTGATATTTCCAGAACCGCGTCTTCTGTTGATCAGTTTGTTAAAACCTTTCAACAGGTGACACCGATCGTGTCCAAAGTCGGTCGCTTTTTTAAACCATAGAGGTAGGGAGTTCCCTGCCTCTATAGCTAATGATGTTTAGCGCTTTTCCTGAGGTTTTACTTTCTGAGCATAAGCAAGTGTGCCTCTTGGCGCGAGTAACTTTAATCCTTGAGCGTGAACAAAATCGATTTTAATGGTCTGCCCAATCTCTTCTTCAGCCTTGGCATCATAAAGAAATGTTATTCCCTCTATTTCTTTCTTCTGATCTCCTTTCTGTTCGACTCCCTCTTGTAAGTAAAATTCAATCATCGTACTGCATTCATATGTGTCTCGAGCCACCACTCGAACTGTAGAAAATTGCTTCTCTTTTAAGTGCGCCGCTGCTTTATCGGTTAGGTTAATCTCCATTCTCTCACCTCATAATAAGTCGTTTTGGTCAAATAAATAACGATACGGAATGTCAATAAAGATGTAGAGCGCGTCGGACAATGGGTATGAGTAAGTCCGAATCTGCTCGTCTTTATCAATATCTGTATAGAGATCCGATAAAATACCTTTCTTCTCTACATTCATTCGGACAATGTTTTCAAGAAAATATGGCCTCCAGCTCCAATTCTTCGCCTTGCTCTCCGTCCGTAAATACCAATTGCCACATTCGTCTTTTTCACCGTTACTTGACTCTTGATACCCGTTTTCATTACAAATATAAACACGGAATGTGTAATTCGTTAACGCGTTTGCAATGGTTAATACCATTCCATCAAGAGACTCGTTTTGAGGTATTCCTTTTAACACTTGTTTTAACGACGACGTAAGTTCATTTGATAATGTCAACTGTGCTTCTACTTTCTTTCGCTCGAATGCTATAAAATGATTCATGTCTTTCATGAGTTGAACTTGCTCTATTGGCTCGTTAGGATTAGAGGGAACCGCTTTTTGCAAATAGCTGCCTTGGTAGTAACGTCCCCCATTTCGCCATGCATAATTAAGTTGGGCGAAAGACGTAATCCCATTAAATAATAGCGTTGAACCAATTTTCCGTGCCAATGATGAAAGCGAATGGTGAATATCACTATACATACTAGGCAAGGCATTTTCTTGTAAAAAGCCACAGCTTACACGGATGACGTTGGGACGAATCTGACTAATAAATTCTAACTGTGAGGTGGTGGTATCTTCAGCATCAAGGGCAATTTGGATGCCTAAGCTTTGAATGTACATAATCGTATGCTTTACATCAATTAGTTCTTCTAAAGAGCGATCAAACCCAATAATCACAACGATTTGGTGTAAAGACATTCCCTTATCTTTCATTTTCGTTAATCGCGCTAGTAACGTTTCTCCATTATCAACTTCTAATAGTTTGCTATTGTAATGAAAGAATAATGTCAAAGGCTCTTCTGTATGGAATTGCGCTTCCAGTGTATCAAATGCTCTGGCTTGCAAGTGATCTTCCATTTCAATTCGATACTCTCTTGGAATGTCATGATCATCGAAAAACCAAGTTACGTTCATCGGTTTATCGTTTTCAACCCAGTATGCCTCCACTTCGTAACCAATAATTTTCTGTGTGTCTGCACTAATGATAGGTAAGAAATAAGGAACCACATGGTCTTTATTCATCATAATATCAAGAGGGTCCACAAGATCGCCTCCTTTTTATGAAAGTAAGTGTTTTTAATGATGAACGGAGAGTAAGAAGTGCTTAACTCTCTTATTCACTTGCTTTGGCTTTTCTTCTAAAAGTAAATGACCGCATTGCTTAATAACATGTATACGGCTATTATGAAGATCACGATGAAGGGCATAGCTTGTTTCAATGGAGATAAGTGGATCTTCCATCCCCGAAAGAATGAGCACTGGTTGGTGAATCTGATGAAGCTGCGCTTGCGACAAATCCCCTTCCCGCTGCCGAGTTAATTGGATTAAACCATTTATAAATAATGGATCTGAAAGCGGCCCTTCATAATTGGCAATCATATCCGCGGATAAGCACCGTTTATTGTAAACAGCGTCTTGCAAAAAGAGTCGCACTTGAGGTTTCCGATAGTGCATGACCCAGTTTAAACTTTTTTCTATCAAAGGAAAATATGTAGCAACTTGAAATGGTTTCTTTACCGGCTTTAAATAGCCAGAACTCGCAAGTAACGAAATACTTATCACTCTGTCGGGCTGACGGTAAGCGAGGTAAAGGGCAATTTGACCACCCATCGAATGCCCGAGTACGTGAAACGAATCTACATGTAGTTGGGTCATTAATTCCCCAAGCTGATCCGCATAAGCGGAAAATGAATAAACGGATCCATTTCCTTTCGAACTGCGACCGAAGCCTGGCAAGTCACAGCAAATAAGATCATACTCTTCACGCAAGGCTGGAATAACACGGTAAAAACATGTGACTGAAGCGAAAATTCCGTGAATCAGTAACAAGGTTCCTTTTTTTGGCTTTATGCTTTTAAACCATTCATAATAGATGCTCGCTTCATGAATGTGCAAATAAGACGCTTGATCTGGTTTACGTTTTGACATGTTGATCACTCCCGTACGCTTAGGATGTACGAGAATTGGTAAATCAAAACGTTAAGATTCGTCTAAATGGTAAGGTGTTTCTTGGTATACATAATAATTTAACCAATTTGAAAATAGCAAGTTCGAATGCGCTCTCCACTGAAGAGGTGGTAACGCTTCAGGGTTTTCATTTGGAAAGTAATTAATTGGCATTTGACATGCCCCACCTTGCTTGATGTCTCGTTCGTATTCTTTCTTCAACGTATGTGCATCATATTCAGCATGTCCCATTACAAAAATACGTTTTCCATCTTTCGAAGAAGCGATATAAACACCGGCTTCATCCGATGAGCTTAGCACTTCCAATTCTGATATTTCCTCTATATCTTGTCGGTGGATCGTCGTATGACGAGAATGAGGAGCAAGAAAATAATCGTCAAAACCACGAAGTAAATTAACGTTTGGGACGTTCACCGTATGATTATAAATGCCAAACAGTTTTGTATTTAATGGACGCTTCCGAATTTGGTAATGATGGTAAAGAGCTGCTTGTGCTCCCCAACAAATGTGAAGGGTTGATGTCACATTTGTCGTCGTCCAATCTAAGATTGACTTCATCTCGTCCCAGTAGTGGACATCATCGAAAGGCAAAGTCTCTACAGGTGCACCCGTAATAATCATGCCATCAAATTTTAGCGATTTAATTTCACTAATCGTTTTATAAAATTGTTGTAAATGTTCTTTTGACGTATTTTTTGGCTGGTGACTACTTGGATGTAAAAGGGATACATCTATTTGTAGTGGCGTATTTCCAAGCAGGCGAATCAATTGTGTCTCCGTCTCTTGCTTCGTCGGCATTAAGTTTAAAATACATATCTTCAGAGGTCGAATATCTTGTTGATAGGCACGTGATTCATCCATCACAAAGATATTTTCTTTTAACAACTTCTCCTTTGCTGGTAAGTGATCAGGAATTTTAATTGGCATAAAACGTCTCTCCTAAACGAACCCATCATTTCGATTTTTCATTAATCTTACCGTAAGAATTTTCTAATTTCAACAAATGCGCTTGTTAAAAAAGAAAAACAAGCAAAAAAGCGCATGTGCGCTTTTTTGCTTTGCCTCCTATTTCAATCTTGCCTAGTCGTACTTGCTTTACTCGAGTTCCAGTGGAAACACTAGTTGTCCACCACGAAAGTGATCACTGTAAACAAACTCAAGCGCTGTATTCTTTGGAACGATAAATGCAATTTCTCCGGAAACAGAGCGCCCGCTTTCTAATTGTCCACCAATAATTCCTTTTGTTTCAATACGCTCAGCATGACTATATGCATAATGCTCTTCATCGACTAACGTAAGATTGATCGGCAGGAAGCTAATACTAGATTCTCTCGTGTTCTCTGCTGTTAAATCTACTTTCACTAGTTGCTCTGTATCGCTATGTTCCGAAACACTAACACCATTAAGTGTAACGTACACTCCATTTAATCCCTGCGTTTCCGATTCATCCTGATGATCGGATGCCGTTGGTTCAGTTGAATCGTTCGTCACACCTAACGTTACGACTAAAATGATGAGTAAGCATGCAAGTAAGCTTAATAATACAAGGATTTTGCCTTTCATTACGTTCCCTCTCCTTAACATATGTACAAATTTCTTTCTCTACCCTATGCTCGGAACTGGTTAATCATACATATGTTTAGTAAAAGAGTAAATAAGACTTATTACTCCCACCAATGATCATAGATCGTGACTGGTGTTTGTCGTTTATGTTCTGTCATAGCATAGCGTGACTCTATTTTTTGAGCGATCTCTTGGTCTACTTGCTTTCCTTCCAAGTAATCATCAATTTGCTCATATGAAATGCCTAATGCTTCTTCATCTGGTAAACCAGGCTTGTCATCTTCCAAGTCAGCCGTCGGGACTTTCGTATAAAGCGATTCTGGTGCTGCTAATGTTTCAAGTAACTGCTTTCCTTGGCGCTTCGTTAAACCAAACAGAGGTGCAACATCACACGCACCATCACCAAATTTAGTAAAGAAGCCCGTTACAGCCTCTGCTGCGTGATCCGTTCCAATAACAAGAGCACGGTAATGAGCCGCTAGGTCAAACTGCACTTTCATTCGTTCTCGAGCTTTTGTATTTCCCTTTAAGAATGTTGATAATTGAGACTGTGTCGCTGCTTGAAAAGCTTCAACCGATGCTTCAACAGCACCTTTTATATTCACTGTTAGAACTTGATCTGCTTCAATATAAGAAAGAGCAAGCTGGGCATCATCTTCATCATGCTGCTCTCCATAAGGCAAGCGAACTGCATAAAATTGATAGCTTTCGTCTTGTTCCTCTTCTCGTAGTTCCGTTACAGCTAGTTGCGCAAGTTTTGCTGCAAGAGTCGAGTCTTGACCTCCAGATATGCCAAGCACATAGCCTTTTGTTCCCGTTTTGATTGCGTATGATTTAAGGAATTCAACTCGTTTTCGAATCTCTTCTGTTGGATCAATGGTCTCTTTTGAGAATAAGTCTTTTCGAATACGATCTTGGTTAACGTCCATTTGTGCACACTCCATCCGTTTGTTGAATTGAGAAAGCTGTGTTAATAACCCTTCGCTCTGCAAAATGGCTTCTTGCGTCTCCCCTAATAAATCAAAGTGGGAAAGTTCATCTCGCTGATGAATCCACTCTTTCTTTAAGCCATATTGCTTTCCCCAATGAATTAGTTTCTCTCGATCTTCACAAGCCACTTTTGTTACAGTGTTCGCATTTGGAAAACGCGCATCGTACCAATAGTGCGTGATAAAAGCAATTTTACCATTTCTAGCTTCCTGTTTCCACTTTGTCAAATCACGTCGGTTAATTCCAAACGCCATTAACGCTCCTCCATTAGACGGTTATACGTTTCATACCATTCAGGGAATGCTCGCTTAAACGGAACTGGCTTAAAAGTATCCTTTTTCACAATAACGTGGGTTGTATAACCCGTCACACATACATCATCATGCTGATTTTTAATTTCATATTGGTAAATCGTTTTAACGCCATCATTTAGGGATAGCCACGTTGTAATAGTTGCTTCATCTCCATAGACGAGAGGCTTTTTATACGTTGCATAAACATCATATACAGGTGCGTAATACCCAGCTCGCTCCATTTCAACATAACTATAGCCAGCTTCTTGTATAAAAGTGGTTCTTCCTAGTTCAAAAAACTTAATGTAGTTTGCGTGATAAACAACACCCATCATGTCGGTATCCGCGTATTGGGGCGTGATAATTTTGCTAACCAAATGTGGCACTGCCTATCCTCACCTTTCTCACTTTCGTCGCTTTTTATACCTTGTCCTAACACTTGGTATTCACTCATAGTATAGCATAATGACCTCTTAAAAAAGAAGCAAGTGTGCTTTTAAGAAAGTGACTTTTCAGGGTCATCATTCACTTTCGTTGAATCCATAAACTGCGTAACATCTTTTAATTCAATGGTAAGCGCTATATCTGTCTCCTCTGTCGTTCGCAAGGCATGCGCTTGAATGATCTCCTCGAAAAACCAGTCAATATAGCGACCATTCCCTGAGATCGTTGTTTTTGATAAATGATTTTCTATTGCGTCGAACGCTTCGTCTGACCAAGTATATCCATATGCAGTTAACTTTTGCTTTAACATGTCTGCCAATTGGCTCGATGTATATGGACGAAATTCGATTTCTTTTCGAATACGTGAGCGCAAACCAGGGTTACTGTTCAGTAACGTTTGAATTTCATTTTGATAGCCAGCAAATATAAGGACGAGGTTTTCCTCATGTTCTGTCATCGCTTGGGTTAACATCGTAATCGCTTCCTTGCCAAAATCATTCTCTCCGCCTTGAGCAAGTGCATAGGCTTCATCAATAAAGAGAACTCCACCTAATGCATCTTGAATAACTTGACTTGTTTTAATGGCTGTTTGACCAACATATCCTCCTACTAAATCACTTCTAGAAACCGTAACAAGATGACCCCGTTTTAATAACCCAATCTCATTTAAAGCTTCCGCATAAAGAGTGGCAACAGTTGTTTTACCTGTTCCTGGCGGTCCACTAAATACAGTATGGAGCGGCATCGGCGGTACAGGTAAATTCATGCGCCTACGCGATTCTTTTACTTTTGCGAAAGAAGTCAATTTATTCAACTCTGCTTTTACCTGTTCAAGACCAACGAGTTGATTAAGCTTTTGTAGCGCTTGTCCTGTTTTCGAGGGTTGCTTTGTTTGCACATGTTGCTCCTCGATTAAAACAAAGTCTCGCTCTGTTGTATGATAACCTTGAGATCCTTTTTCAAATATTGCTTTTTTGACTATATCTTCAACAACACGTGCATTCCCAAACGACTGATCGATTTCCAATCGCTCTATTTCTGCTTTCACTTTTTGTAGAGCAGCATTTGTGAACACAAAATCAACATCAAGCGCTTTTTTTTCAGCAATTTGTAAGAGTTCTGATTCCGTATAATTCGGCAAATCAATATGATTTTGCTCAGGAAATCGACTTGCTAGACCAGGGTTAGCACGAATAAACCCTCGCATCTCTTGCGGATAGCCTGCTAAAATAACAGCAAATTTTCCTGCATACGTTTCGCTGGTCATAGCTGATACAAGTGTATCAATAACGGCTTGACCATAATCGTTTCCTGACTGACCCTCACGTTTTAAGCTGTATGCCTCATCGATAAATAACACACCACCTACCGCTCGCTCAATAGCTGCCATCGTTTGCTCTTCTGTTTGACCTACGTAGCCTGCAACAAGAGAAGCACGGTCCACTTCATACACGGTCGGTTTTTCAAGCATTCCTAATTCGTAGTAAATCGAAGCGAGTAAACGTGCAATGGACGTTTTACCAGTACCTGGATTCCCTGTTACAACCATATTCAGGTTTAACAGATCGTTGGAAGACAGACCTATTTCTTCCCGATTCTTTTGGTATTTCAAAAAAGCATAAAGCTTTTTGACTCGACTTTTCACATCAGTCAAACCAATCATTTCTTCCAGCTGAGCCAATGCTGATGTCTGCTTCTCTCCTAGAGCTTCATCCATCTCTTTGTTCACTTTGTCTTGTAGCTCATTCACACTATCAAGTTGCTTCTTTAATTGGGCAAACTGACTTTTTGAATAATAATTTCCTTGAAAACTCGCTAACAATTGCTGACTACTGTCATTTAACTCTTTTATATTGTTTAATAGCATCTTGCCATGTTTTTTTGCAAGAGAGGCTTCCTTCCCTTCTACTTGAGCAATCCAGTCTTGACTTCGCGTATTGACCTGCTCCACTTTTTGTTTTTTCACTCGGGCTTGATCTGTTTCTCTAAGCTGGGGCCATGAACGACGAATCCTTTCGTCTTGAGCCCAAGAAACGAGCAGCTGTTTTTGCGTCAGCTCGTCTAAAAACTTGTTAAAGGAGCCATCATCCTCTAATTCCTGTTTCCATTTCTCTGTAAATAAATCCATTTCTTGCTTACGTTCAAACCGCAACGAAACAAGTTTAGCTAGTTCATTTCGGTTGTTTTCATCCTCTATATTTTCTAGTCGTTTTCGCCAAAGTTGTGCTTCTTCTGCTAATTTCTCATTTGTTGTCGCCATGTCATTCCTCCTAATGGACATGCCCTTCATGTACGAATTGGCGTTTTTCTATCACCCGAACCTTTTGTCCATCTTCATCAAGTAATTCGTACTGATGAGGCTCTTCCAATGTCCCATTCATGCTCTGTACATAAAAGAATACGTGATCATCAACAGGAACTTCAACCGATTCATTTGAAAATTGGATACGTACTCGTTCAATATCTTCTGTGACATAGCCAAGGGTCACGTACGTACTAATCGTTTCAACATCCACCCATTCATTTTCTATGAACATGAAGGTATCCATAAATTGTTCACCACCTGTTAGAAAGCCATTCTCTAGCTCCACTTCAGCATCTAAATATTTCCGATACCCGTCAGGCTCCTTTTTTAATCGTTCCGCAACAAGGTGGCGTTCATTTTCTTGAAAAATAACGGCAAATGAATCTTCATCTATTGGCCACGTTGTTAAAATCGTAAGTTCAGCCCCTTCTCGGTTGACTGCAATTGCCTCTTCTACAGAATCATGGACAGTTAAATTAACAGGGATTTCACCTGGAGCTGTACTAGTCATTAAACCTAGATAAAATGCGCTCACAAATAAGATCGCTGCTCCTACACTATACGTTGTTTGTCTCCATCTCCAAGCAACAAAGAGACCAAGGAAAAAGACTATTACGGAAAAACCTAGCAATAAGCCTGACCAAAGGGAAGGCGAAAATGCAATTAGTTGATTCTCAATCAGTGGTTCATTTAAGAAAAATTGCATTACAGGATTAAATGGTTCGTTTTGCAGAGTTCGTAACACATTATGAGGTGGTTCCGTTTCCGTTAACCACGCTGTAACAATAAAAACAGCTAAAACAAAAAGAGATTCGGCACGAAACGAGCGTTGGCGTTCACGCATAGATAATGAAACTCCTTTTCCACTAAGGGTAACAAGGTGACGAAACCCGAAAAGTAAAAGTGGGAAAATGAGGATGTTCTTAATGAGTAACAGCTGACCATATGTCAGCATCCAACTATTCACATATTCAGGTGCGATTTCTCCCATCATGACAAACCCACTCGTTGATACGAGCAGCAAACTAAACACGGCAAGTGCGGAAAACCATTGATGAAATTTCTGACCGTCTTCTAACCGTGCCCCATATAGGCTGACGATAAATAACGGACCCGCCCAGAGTGACATCGCCAATAAATGAATCCCGTTCGATAATGCCCCTGTTACATACCCTTCTGTTAAAGACGCACTATGACTGGATAAACTCACTGCTACAATAATGCCTAGAAAAAAAAGTAGCTGCAAACTTATAACAACGTATCGATTCCATTTTTTAGTTAAAACGAATAACACCAACTGTGCGCTTGAAAACAGAAGAACGAGTAAAAAACTAGTTCCTAAAATATGTTCTCCCATCGCCGTCAGTGTCCCGTCTAAAAGCGACGTATCAAAAAACGTCGCATATGTTGAACCAAGTACGAGGACGTTTCCAAACTGTAGAAGCGGAATAGCAAGTATAACGCTAAGTAAAAACCATGGGTGAAGCTTCCCTTCCACACCTCTCCCTTTTGGCACCATTTGAATAAGTAATAACCCTGCCAACAATGCAAGGCTTGTATACATAAGCGCATTTAAGATCATTTCAGTCATATTATTCTCCCCTATTAAACGATTCCACTTTTATTTTAACAGGCAGAGGGCTATTCTAGTTACTTTTTACTAAATCGACAAAAAACCGTCGAGATCTCGACGGTTTTATCCTTTAGGAGGAATATAATCTGGCTGACGATTTGATTTCGTCGCGACTTTCTTTCCATTATTTCGGTTAGACTTTCGCGGCTGTGTTCCTAAATGGTCTGGAGTAAATTGGGCAAATCGGTTTTTTTCACTCACAAAACATCCCCCCTTGTATCTAGTCTTTCACAGAAGAGGATTTTTTACATTAGTTTATTTTGGCAATGCATGCTTTTGTTCAAATCGTTCTTCCAAACGATTTACTTCAGCCTGATCTTGAATTAATCGTTCTTTGTTCTGCTTTACTAGCTGATCAAACGGTAATCTTCCAACTCTTCTCATTCTCAATCACCTCGTTTTTATATACAGTATTACACCTTTAGAAACGTTTTAAACCTTCTTTCGATGTAAAAAGATGAATATTCAACAAATTTTGCACATAGCATGTAATGAAAGGGGTGAATCATGTGATTGACTTAGAACAACTGTCTTTAGAGATAGAAGAAACACTTCAAAGACCACTTATAGATAAAGAAAAGCAATTGCTTGAATGGATTTGCGCTCAAACACACAATCAACATTTATAAGACCCTTTTGTACATAAAAAGACTCCCCGTCAGCAGTGAGCATGTCCTTTTGTTCACTACACGGGAAGTCGATTTCATTCGTACACAATCGTTATTTTTTATCGTCGTCTTTTTTTGTTCTTGAAACAATGGAATCAAGTAATTCAACGATATCGTCTCGACTTAATTCATTTTTAGATTCCGCGTTTTGTTGCTCGCGTTCACTTGTTTCGTTTGAGTCATTTTGCCCTTCACCTTCAGGCAATGCTTTAACAACTCGATTGTTTTCATCGACTTCGTAATACTCTCCATCGATTGTTACCATTCGTGGTGTGCGGTTTTTAGAACGGGTTTCTTTGTCAAACAAACTGTAAAGAACCGGAATAAAGATTAACGTTAGTGCCGTACTACTTATTAACCCACCAATAACTGCAATCGCCATTGGCTGTTGTAATTCTGCCCCTTCGCCATAGCCAAACGCAATTGGCACCATTCCTAAAATAGCGGTCAAGGAGGTCATTACAATTGGTCGTGTTCGTAGCTGAACAGATTCAACTAAAGCGTTATACGTCGACATCCCTTTTTGCTTCTGCTGATTGACAAAATCAAGCATGACAATTCCGTTATTCGTTACAACACCCACTAAAATGATAATCCCAATAAACGTTGTTACACCTATCGCTGTTTGCGTAAGTGTTAAAGCAAGGGTAACACCGATTAAGACAAGAGGAACAGTCATTAACATGATAAACGGTAGTTTAAACGACTCAAATTGCGCAGCCATTATCAAATAAATGAAAATGATTGCAAGAACAAGGGCTAAAATCATACTTCCAATGGCATCTTCAAGAATTTCTTGTTCGCCTCCAAAGGAGTAGCTAGCACCTTCAGGAAATTCAATTTCAGCAATTGAGTCTTCAATTAACGTTGAGACGTCACTTAGGTTTGCTTCTGTTGTGTAACCAACCGTTACCTCGACTGCTTCTGTTTGATCCGCTCGTTGGATGGAAGCCGGTGATTCACCTTCTGTTACCTCTGCTACTTCATTTAACGAAATGGTTGTTCCTTCTTGAGAGACAATTTGTAAATTCTCAAGTTCATTTATCGTTTCCGTGTATTCTGGCGAGAGACCAACATGCACTTCATATGTTTGTGATGTCTCATCACTTGTCAGCTGGATGAGCATCGCCGTTTCACCGCGTGTAGCACTATTAACTTGGCCCGCAATTTCAGCTGGTGTTAGCCCTACTGCTCGAGCATCTTCCGCATTCACATCAACGACAATTTCTGGCACTTGATCTTCAATACTCAGCTGCACTTCTCGAACGAGAGACGAGTCCATTAACTCTTCTTCAAGTTCGTAGACCGTGTCGTATAATGCGCTACGATCAGAATGGGTTACAGTAAATGGAACCGTATTTGCTTCTCCACTTAACGCTGCTGTCTGTGTAAAGGCTCGAATGTCAGCATCGTCATCAGCGCGCTCGAGATCTCGTTCAATTGTTTCTATAAATTCTGCTGTAGAGACGGAGCGATCTTCTAATGGAATCATCGCCACTGTAATTTGAGCAGTATGCGATCCTCCAGATTGACCAGGCTGATCACTTGAACCGATTACACTTACATAATCATTTACTTCTTGATAATCGGCGAGTACATTTTCAATTGCCTCAACTGCTTCTGTCGTTCGGGTCAAACTTGTTCCTGTTTCCATTTCAACGTCGACAGTAAACGAGCCTTGGTCGCTTTCTGGAATTAATTCTAGTCCAACCGTACTTAAACCAACTCCACCGATAAGAAGCAACCCAAACGTACTAGCAATAACCGTTTTTCGGTGGCCTAGAGACCAATGGGTCATTTTTTCTAATCCACGCATCGTTCTGGATTCGCGTCTTTTCACCTCATCATTTGCTTGAGATGGTTTTAGTACACGGCTTGCAATCATTGGTACAACGGTAATCGCAACAATAAAGGATGATAATAAACTAAATGAAACGGTTAACGCCAATTCTCTAAACAAGTTTCCAACAATCCCACTAATAAAGACAATTGGAAGAAAAACAGAAATAGTCGTTAACGTTGATGCAAAGATCGCAGCCATTACTTCTTTTGTCCCATCAGAAGCTGCTTGCTTCGGATCTTTTCCTTTTGCCAAATGACGATAAATGTTTTCAATAACAACAATCGCATTATCGACAACTAAACCAATACCAAGAGCGAGCCCACCTAATGTCATAATGTTTAAGCCAATATCTAAGAAATACATAAAGGCAAATGTAACAATAACTGAGAATGGTATCGCCAAACCAATTATAAGAGGCGTTTTAAGGTTCCGTAAGAAGAAGAACAACACAACCATAGCGAGTACGCCACCAATAATTAATGCAGTAGCAACACTTTGGATTGCTGAATTAATAAAGTCACCTTCATCATAGAGCACAACAACATCTAAGTCTTCGTAATCAGCATCGTCTTGCAGTTCACTTAAACGTTCGTTTACATCATTAGATGTTTGTGTTGTATTCGCACTTGACTCCTGCATAATTGATAAGCTAATAGCCGGTTCTTGATTAGCTCGAGTTAACGTTTCTAACTCTTCTGAACTGATTTCAACATTTGCAATACTCGTTAGCGTAATGTCATCACCAGTTTCTGGATTTACACCAACCACCAATTCTTCAATGTCTTCAATACTGGTTAGTTCATGAATAATTCTTGTAGTTAAACTGAAGTCTTCTTGCTCAACAGTGCCACCAGGCATGGTAATTTGGTTTGCTTGTAAGGCATTCACAACTGTATCCTGCGTGACACCTGCATCAATCATATCTTCCTGGTCGAGTTCAATCGAAACGATTTCACTAATAGTACCTGACTCGTTTACACTAGCAACTCCAGGAACTTGAAGAATTTCTTGCTCTAAATCAAGCACATCATCTTGAAACGCTTCAATCTCGTCATTGGACGTGACTGCTAGCTGCATCATTGGAAACATGGACGGATCAAACTTTAAAAAGCTTGGTTCTCCAGCACCGTCAGGTAAATCAATTTGCCTAAGAGCATTAATAATGTCTAATTCTACATCTTCAATGGACGAACTCCAATCAAATTCAAGTAAGACAATGGAAGATCCTTCTTGAGAATTTGACGTCATGTTTTGTAAACCTGAAATACTTGCCATTCGATTTTCAATTGGAATGGTTACTTGATCCTGAACTTCTTGAGGATTTACGTTCGGATAGCTTGTAGCAATTGCTGCAACAGGCGGGTTAATCTCTGGTAGCAGCTGCAACGGCAACCGTGTAAGTGAAACAATCCCCATTATAATAAAGAAAATCATTCCGACAATGGTAAACACGGGCCTGCGAATTGAAAAATTTGTCACGTTGGTTCCTCCATCATGTCATGTCTTTTATCTATACACACCTTACACAATTCAACGGTTAAAAATCAAGCAAAAACAATTTAGACCCCTAAACTATTTAGCCAAAAGAAAAAACTTGCTTGAGACGATCAAGCAAGTTCTTCTAACTTGTTTAAGCTGGTTGAAGCTTATCACGAAGAACCATTTGCAGAATTCCACCGTGACGATAGTAATCAACATCAACATCACTATCAAAACGAACGAGCGCTTCAAATTCAGTTTTTGTGCCATCTTCAGCTACAGCAGTTACCGTAACGTAATCACGCGGTTTTACTGTATCATCAATTGCAACTGAAATGCTTTCTCTGCCTGTTAAACCAAGAGATTCTGCATTTTCACCGGCTTTGAATTGAAGAGGTAAAACACCCATTAATACAAGGTTTGAACGGTGAATACGCTCATAACTTTCAGCGATAACCGTTTTAATGCCTAGTAAATTTGTTCCTTTTGCAGCCCAGTCACGAGAAGATCCCATCCCGTAATCTTGACCAGCGAGAACAACAAGACCTGTTCCATTCTCTTTATACTTCATTGCCGCATCATAGATGGACATCACTTCTTCTGTTGGCCAGAATGTTGTAAATCCACCTTCTGTTCCTGGAGCGATTTGGTTACGAATACGGATATTCGCAAACGTTCCTCTCATCATGACGTCATGATTACCACGACGAGAACCATATGAGTTGAAATCTCTCGGCTCTACACCTTTTTCCATTAAGAACTTACCGGCTGGTGTGTTCTTACCAATCGCTCCAGCAGGAGAAATGTGATCTGTCGTAACAGAATCGCCAAACTTACCAATTACGCGTAGATCAGAAAGCGGCTTCACAGCTTCTGGATCTTTTGCTAATCCTTCAAAGAATGGTGGATTTGCAATATATGTTGACTCGTCATCCCACTTGTACAGGGCGTCATCAGTTGTATTAATTTGATTCCATCGCTCGTTACTTGTAAAGACATCTTGGTATTCACGACGGAATAACTCAGGAGTAACCGTTTGATCAACAATTGTACGCACTTCTTCTGTTGATGGCCAAATATCTTTAAAGTAAACAGGCTTACCGTCTTTATCTGTAGAAATTGGATCGTTTAATAAATCAACGTTAACGGTCCCTGCTAGTGCATAGGCTACTACAAGTGGTGGTGATGCTAAGTAGTTTGCTTTCACAAGGGGATGAATACGTCCTTCAAAGTTACGGTTACCAGATAGTACAGACGTAACAGTTAAGTCGTTACTCGAAATCGCTTCTTCAATTTCATCCTCTAGTGGTCCAGAGTTTCCGATACATGTTGTGCAGCCATACCCAACAAGATGGAATCCAAGATCCTCCAAGTAAGGCATTAAGCCAGAATCATTTAAATAGCCTGTAACAACTTTTGAACCTGGTGCAAGTGATGTTTTCACGTATTCAGGTACTTGAAGGCCTAATTCACTTGCTTTTTTCGCAACAAGACCTGCTGCCACAAGTACATATGGATTTGATGTATTTGTACAGCTTGTAATAGCAGCGATGGCTACAGCGCCCGTTTTCATTGTAGTTGTACGACCATCTTTGTACGTTACATCAACCGTTTTATTAAATTCTGACTGGTCAAGGCCAAGACCTTGATTCCCTTGAGGTGCAACAACAGCATCTTGGAAGGATTTTTGCATTTTTGGTAGTTCAATTAAATCTTGCGGTCGTTTTGGTCCAGAAAGATTTGCATGAATTTGCGATAAATCGACTTCAACAACATCTGTATACGTTGGATCTGGTGTTTCACCAGGAACATACCATAGTCCGTTCGCTTGACAGTAAGCACGAACCAAATCAATTTGTTCTTCAGAACGCCCTGTTAAACGCATATAGTTCATAGCTTCTTCATCAACTGGGAAGAATCCGCATGTTGCGCCATACTCAGGAGCCATGTTTGAAATCGTTGCACGATCAGCAAGTGGCATATCTGCTAAGCCTGGTCCGAAATACTCAACGAATTTTCCAACAACGTTCTTTTGACGAAGGACTTGGGTTACTTTCAACGCTACGTCTGTAGCTGTTGTTCCACTTGGTAAAGAACCCGTGAATTTCAAGCCAATGACTTCTGGTACTGGGAAGTAAGATGGTTGTCCGAGCATTCCTGCTTCCGCTTCAATACCACCAACGCCCCATCCTAGAACGCCAAGACCGTTAATCATCGTTGTATGAGAATCTGTTCCTACAAGTGAATCAGGGAACGTTAACCATTCGCCATCTTTCTCAACTGCATGAACGACGTTTGCTATGTACTCCAAGTTTACTTGGTGTACGATACCTGTTGCTGGAGGAACCGCATTATAATTATCAAACGCTTTCTTTGCCCAGCTTAAAAATTCGTATCGCTCGCCATTTCGTTCAAACTCACGATTCATGTTATAAAGCAATGAATCATCTGTACCGAATTTATCTACTTGTACAGAGTGGTCAATGACAAGATCAACAGGGATTTCAGGGTTAATTTGATCTGGGTCACCGCCAAGATCAGCCATCGCTTTTCTTAACGCTGCTAAATCAACTACAGCTGGTACCCCTGTGAAATCTTGTAGAATAACACGAGAAGGTTTGAAAGGAACATCAATTTCTTTTTGTTCAGGTGTTCCCCACTTTGCTAAATTTTCAACATGCTCTTTTTTAATCACATAATCATCATACTGACGTAACACTGATTCTAATAATACCTTCACAGAATATGGTAGCCTATTAACGTTCCCATAACCTGCTTTCTCTAACGCATCTAATGCATAGTAATGATACGTTTTTCCGTTTGACTCAAAAGAAGACCGCGCTTTAAACACATCTAAGTTTTTTGACATCTAAGACCCTCCTTATCAACTTCATCATATCGCATTGTTCCTTTCTTGTCTAAGGAACGCACTTGAGTAAGCGCTTTTAATGTAAGCGATATAATTGCCCTTCATTAGAATAGCAAAAGTTGACGAAAGTTTAAATCTTTTTTCGACATTTTTTAAAAAGGATAAGAAAAAAAACGTTTCACATACTAAAAAAAGAAAAGCGAGGTGAGGAAAATGAAGGGAAATTCGAAAGCTCGACGCAACCAGCCACAGCATCCAGACAGCAACCAACCACAGAAACAAAGCGGTTCTCATAAAACAAAAAAAGCAAACCATGTAAGCCAAACGAACGGAGAAGGCTAACTCGCCCAAACCTTTTTAGAGCCGCTGCATAGACTGTAATCATACCTTGATAAAAAGGAGGTTACACAATGAGCGGTGGATTCGGAACAGGCGGCGGTTTTGCTTTAATTGTTGTTCTTTTTATTCTTTTAGTAATTGTCGGAGCAAGCTGGTTCTAAAAAAAGGACTGCATCGCAGTCCTTTTTTTCTTTACATAAAATAACGGCTATATTTCAACAAAAACATCGCTCCGATGCTAATAGCCAAAAGAAGACTCGCCTTTCGAAATGGTTGCTCATAGTCCAAGTCACCATTGTTTATTAAGCGCAGACACTTACTAGTTATTCCTAAGCTAGCTCCAATGATTAGCGTTACGATAATGACTCCCCATGTCCACCACGATGCCCAGTCGAACAACAGCGGGATACCTGTAGCGATTAAAAGCAGTAACCCTACATGGGCAATAATAAGAATGACACGGTAACTCTTTATCAGCCTCGCCTTGAAGCGTTCCCCGTCATCCAGTCTCGCCGCATAATACAAAAACGGCAACGGAATACATAAAAATAACACGATTGATGTAAACATATGCGTCGCAAAAAGAACAATTTGAGACACGTTTTTCTCCCCCTCCATAGCAACACACCCCATTTTATGCTAAAGTAACAGCAAAGAACAAGCGAAAAGGAGGGGTGACGATGAGTGACTGGTTTATGAACGTGATTGTCTTATGGACCTTTATCTTGCTCGGGCTAATGTTTATCGGTGGGTTCTTCATGTTTAGAAAATTCCTTAAGCGAATGCCAAAAGAAGACGGAAAATCAATCTTAGACTGGCAAGAATACTACATAAACAAGGCTTTACCTCTATGGAAAGATGAACAGAGACAATTGTTAAATGAACTTGTAGAACCAGTACCTGAACTCTTTCGTGACGTGGCTAAAGAGAAAATCGCCGGTAAAATTAGTGAGATCGCCTTAAATGAACAGGCAACTACTCTTACATTAGATACGATTATTCGTGGATATATTTTAGCAACACCTAAAAAAGATCACCGTTTTTTAATTAAGAAATTAAAACAAAAAGATATTGATTTAACACCCTATGAACATTTACTTGACCGCCAATCAAAAGCCAGAAGCAAAAGAGAGCTCCAAGAGGCCGTTGAACGAAAACAATCCAGCTAAAAAAGGCGCATAGACATGCGCCTTTTTTCTTCTATGCTGTCACGTTTTCTCTTGCCTGTAGTAAATACATTTTATGATACAAGCCTTGGCGTTTTAATAGTTGTTCATGATTGCCTCGTTCAACAATCTCTCCTTGGTGCAGCACAAGAATTTGGTCCGCATGTTTAATCGTTGATAGGCGGTGTGCGATCGCAATCGTCGTTCGATTTTGCTGCATTTTTTCTAACGCTTGCTGAATCGATTCCTCTGTTTCCGTATCAACACTTGCTGTTGCTTCATCAAGCACTAAAATAGCCGGGTCAGCTAGCATCGTTCGCGCAAAAGAAAGCAGCTGTTTTTCTCCACTTGAAAACGTTGCGCCACGCTCAGTTACTTTTGCGTCATAACCGTGTTCAAGATCCTGGATAAACGTATCTGCACCAACAAAAGCGCATGCCGCCTCTATTTCCCCTCGCTCGTATCCATCTCTGCCTAAGGTGACATTGCTAGCGACTGTTCCGCTATACAAAAAGGAATCTTGCAACACAAGTCCCACTTTCGATCGGAACTCTTCTTCACTAAAAGCTTGTAAAGGTTTGCCATCAATTGTTATGGAGCCCTCCATGAGTGGATAAAATCGCATTAAAAGGTTAATAATTGAGCTTTTCCCACTTCCAGTATGACCGACTAATGCAACAGTCTGCCCTTTTTCCGCTTTGAACGAAATATTAGTTAACACTTGGGTAGAACCATCATAAGAAAAAGTAACATTGTTAAACTCAATCGTTCCTTTTTCAATTGTGGGCGTTTCTGTTCCCGTTTTTGTCGGTGCGTACTCACGCTGATCCATTAAGCGAAAAACACGTCCTGCTGACACAATGGCTTGTTGAAAAATGGATAAGCGTTGCATAATTTGATTAACTGGTTCGAAAAAGCGATCAAGATAATTAATAAATGCATACAGCACACCAAGCTCAACCGGACCAATAAATGATTGAAAGCCAAAATAAATAAGCACAATTGAAATAGCAATTAAACTAAGAATATCGACAATGGGACGCAGTAAAAGGGCATCTGCTTTCATCGCTTTCATTCCAGCTTGATAATGCTCCTCATTCGTTCGTCCAAACTCTTTGCGCATTCGCTTTTCTTGGCGGAACACTTGAATAATCGCCATACCTTGAACGGACTCACTCATTTTCGCATTAATTTCACTCACTTTTGCGCTAACATGCTCATAAAAGCGAGAACTTATAGACCGATATAAACGAATGACAACTAAAAGTAAAGGTAAAAAGATTAAACAATAAAGGGCCAGGGTTGCATTTAAGTAAAACATAGCAACGAATGTTCCGATCATAAACATTCCATTTTGAACAAATACCGCTAGCACACTGACATAAAGCTCTTTAATGGACTCGGTGTCGTTCGTAATCCTCGAAACAAGGCCGCCTCCAGGCATTCGATCAAAAAACGATAACCCAAGCTTTTGAACATTTTTAAAAACATCAACACGTAACGCTTGCACAATTCGCAAAGCAATCTTTTGAAATAAGATACTTTGGACATATTGGCAGATAACCGCAATAACCAGTAAACCAATATAAAATGACGCAAGCATCACAAGAACGTCTGTCGGAAATTCTTGAGGCGTTAAATAGTCATCAATAAAGCGTGCTATCAAAATAGGTTGCACTAATTCCGCTCCTGCAGCTATGAGCATAATAAAGAAAGCAAGCAGTAGTTTCTTAAAATGAATCTTGGCATAGCCGAGCAAGCGTATAAAAATCGCGCGTTGCTCTTTTCCAGTTAATATCTCATCGGTATGTTTCATTATGAACCTCCCTGCTCCACTATCGTCTCAAGCTGCTGACGCTCATACATCTCTTTGTACCATCCACCTTCGGCCATCAATTCTGCATGAGTCCCTGCTTGAGCTATAGTCCCCTCTTCCATCACTAAAATGAGTGAAGCATGGCTAACAGCACTTAATCGGTGAGCACTCATAATAAGTGTTTGCTCGGTTTTTGTTTCTCGAAGGGCTCCTAAAATTTGCTCTTCTGTTTTCGCATCTACAGCAGATAAGGAGTCATCTAAAATGAGTATGGCAGGATTGCTCAGTATCGCACGAGCAATAGAGATTCGCTGTTTTTGACCACCTGAGAGCGTTACACCTCGTTCTCCAACAACTGTGTCGTACCCATTCGGAAAACGGCGTATGTCATCGTGAATACTTGCAAGCTGGCAGGCTCGAATAATTTCTTGTATCGAGGCATCAGGCTTTGCAAATGCAACATTCTCTCCTATTGTCGCCGAGAAAAGAAAGTGTTCTTGTGGTACAATGCCAAATGCCGCTTTCACACGTTCTCGTTTAAACTGGTCAATGGGCACGGAATCTAGACGTATAGTCCCCTTCGTAACATCCATCTCCCGCTGTAAAAGCGAGAGTAAGGTTGTTTTACCACTACCGGTTTTACCAACAATGCCAAGTGTTTCACCTTTCTTCAAGGAGAAGTGTACATTTCTTAACACTGGCGGTCCATCATCAGAATAACAAAACGTATCAATAGCAACATCTAAATCGCCTACAATCGGTGCTTCAACTGCATGATCGACTTCTTTAAGCTCCGACTCTTCTCGCAATACTTCACGAATTCGATCGTAAGACGCTCTTCCTCGTTCAATGACGTTAAAAAACATTCCTAACGCAAGCATTGGCCAAATCAACAAGCCAAGATAAACGACAAATGACGTTAGTTCTCCAATGGTCATATCACCCGATACGACAAAACCTGCTCCAAAACCAATTGCCAGTAAATAACATGTTCCAATGACTGCGCTAATGGTCGGATCAAACAACGCATCGACTTTTGCTACTTTTACATTCTGTTCCACAACCATTGCTGATTGCTGACGAAAGCGGCGATTTTCTTCTTCTTCTTGTCCGAATGCTTTTGTTACTTTCATTCCACTAATATTTTCTTGAACCGTATCATTTAAAACACTAAATGCTGCTTGTGCACTGCCAAAGCGTTTATGTAAAAGTGATCCATAATAGCTCGTTAAAATGGCCATTAATGGAAGTGGCACTAATGTAATCAGCGTTAGTTGCCAATTAAGGGTCAACGCCATCGTCGCAACCACCATTCCTCCTAGTAACAGGGCATCAACAATCGTTAGCACCCCTTCTCCAGCTGTTGCTTGAACAGCTCGAACATCATTTGTGGAAATCGCCATTAAATTTCCAGTAGTTCGCTTATGATAAAATGACTTTGGCATGTTAGTAAAATGACGATAAAGATCATTTCGGATTTGTCTTGCCAACTTAAAAGCCGCACCAAAGATGAGTACTCGCCATAAGAAGCGAAGAATGTATAACAACAGACCGATGCCCATAATAAACCCAACGTATCGGAATAATTGCGATTGTGTAAGCGTATCTGTGTCAATTAAATCGACTACTTCACCAATAACCCTTGGAGGAATAAGCGACAAAAATGAAACGAGTGCTAAAACAAGCGTCCCAAATAAATATGCTTTCCAATGTTTCTTAAAAAACCAGCTTAAATCTAAAAAAACACGCATAGCCTTCCCCCATTACTCTCGTTGTCTAATTATTTTTCGAAAAAATGAATAAATAATGTCTATTCTTCTATTGAACCCGCATTGCCCTTTTAATGCCCGCTCGTATGTACGCTCCCTTTATAACCAATAGCCTACTTCAAAAAAGATACCACATTACGTTAAATGATGTACAGAACGTTTATCGTCATTACAAAACAACCTAGCATCAGTTCGTGAATATGTTTATAGACAACAAAAATCACTTTACCTACGACGCAACGGTCCTTACGATAAAGTGATTTCTTTCGTTTTCATGATTATCAGAGGAGTTCTTACTTCCCCTGTTGCTTTTGCATAGCCTTCATCATTTGGGTGATTTTCTTTTGCGATGGGTTTTGTCCCATTTGTTGCATCATCACCCGTAACATTTGCTCATTAATCGGTGGGTTCTTTTTCAAGTAAGACATCATGGTTTTCCGAGCAATAAAAAAGCCAATTGCTATACCTGCCAGAACCGCAACGGTATACCCTATAATATGCCAGATCAATGTTAAACCTCCTTCTCACACGCTCTACTTCTATTGAACCTTATCTATTATACACGAGCAGGCATTGATTTTAAAGCACTTAACAAAGCATGCTTAGAGCACGCTTTGTTTTTCATATGGTTTCAACCACCCAAATCGTCGGTCATTTACATTTACTGCGAAAAAGAAGCCATTTACTTCCCGCAATAGATCAAATACATCGGTCTCTGCCTGTAAATCCCCTTCTGCTTGAAGACAAATTTTCTTTGCATCCAGCATAAGCGCGCAATGATTTTTTGGATTTTCATCAGAAGCTGCAACAAAGCGATTTGCGTCTTCTTCTTTATAGCGAGATAAAAAGATTTGTTTAATTTCTTCTTCTGGCATGGATGTTGTTATATAGTTGATTTGCCGATCATAAATCGGCTGGGTATGCTTTCGAGCTTGTTCCCGTTCTTCGAATAACTGAAATAATTTCATTTCTTTACCAAGATAAGAGGATGCTACATCTTCTGTGACATTGAATAATTCATAGTATCTCATCTCTTCTCCCCTTCAGCAGAATGAAAATTTCGAATCTATTTTCATTATACCCATTTTTCAAAAAGATGCTGTCTATTTGTCGTGAAAGAACCTCACTAGTTTTGTCGAATACCGTATGAAAAGCACCTATTCTGGTTGTCTCTGTTTTTTCTTTTAAAAAAAGCCTATGATTCACTGAAGTAGTCAATCATAGGCTGCATTCTTATGAAAGTAGTGCTTTTACTTTGCTCACTACATTTTCAACAGTAAAACCATACTCGGCAATGATTTCATCGCCAGCACCAGAAGCGCCAAATGTATCAATAGTGAGTGTATCGCCTTCATCACCAATGTACTTTGCCCATCCTAGAGAAGCACCCATCTCAATAGCAAGACGTGCTTTAACGTGTTTTGGAATCACTGCATCTTTATATTCTTTCGGCTGTGCTTCAAAACGATCCCAGCTTGGCATACTTACAACAGAAACATCAATTTTCTCTTGTGCAAGTGCTGCTTTCGCTTTCATCGCAAGTTGGACTTCAGACCCTGTTGCCAATAAAATGGCATCTGGTTCACCTTTGGCTTCTGAAAGTACGTATCCACCTTTTTTCACACCTTCATATGCTTTCGTTGTTGTTTCTTCTTGTGTATCAACATTTTGACGGCTTAATACGAGTACCGTTGGCTCTTTCTGGGACTCTAGCGCAAGTTTCCATGCTGCTGCGGTTTCATTCCCATCTCCAGGACGAACAACAGATAAACCTGGCATTGCACGTAAAGCCGCTAACTGTTCAACCGGCTCGTGGGTTGGACCATCTTCACCAACAGCGATGCTATCGTGAGTTAATACATACGTTACTGGAACGCCCATCAAAGCGGACAGACGAATGGCTGGACGTACATAATCTGAGAAAACAAAGAATGTACCACCGAATACTTTTAAACCACCGTGTAGCGCCATTCCATTCAATGCACAACCCATTGCAAACTCACGAACACCGAACCAAATGTTTCGTCCAGCATAGTTGTCTCTACCAAAATTGCTCTCGTTCGTTAGCGTGGTTTTATTTGAACCAGCTAAATCAGCAGAACCACCAAATAATTCTGGAACATGTGCTGCTAAAGCATTTAACGCTTCCCCTGAAGAAGCACGTGTAGCCAAGCTTTTCCCTGCTTCATAAGTCGGTAATGCTTGATCAAATCCTTCTGGTAAGTCTCCTGCAAAAGCACGCTCATATTGTGCGGCAAGCTCCGGGTTTTCTGCTTTATAAGCAGCGAACAATTCATTCCACTCATCTTCATGCTTTTGTCCTTGCTCTTTTACAGACGTAAAGTATTCACTTACTTCTTCAGGAATATGGAAGTCTTCCTCATATGTCCATTTGTACGCTTCTTTTGTAAGCGCTACTTCATCTGATCCTAATGGAGAACCGTGAGAAGCTGATTTCGCTGATTTGTTTGGTGAACCAAACCCGATAACTGTTTTCACTTCAATTAGTGTTGGACGATCAGATGTTTTTGCTTCTTTAATCGCTTTGTTAATCTCTGCTAAATCCATTCCATCTTCTACGTATATCACATTCCAACCATAGGCCTTGAAGCGATCTTCCACACTTTCAGAAAATGATTCATGTAGATCTCCATCAAGAGAGATATCGTTTGAATCGTATAACACAACAAGACGATTTAACTTTAAGTGACCAGCTAGTGACGCCGCTTCTGCTGATACCCCTTCCATTAAATCCCCATCGCCACAAATGGCATACGTATAGTGGTCGACAATCTCGTGGTTTGCCGTGTTATACGTTGCCGCTAAGTGACGCTCTGCCATTGCCATCCCTACAGCCATAGCAATTCCTTGACCGAGTGGACCCGTCGTTGCTTCTACACCAGGTGTATGACCGTATTCAGGGTGACCCGGTGTACGGCTTCCTAATTGACGGAAAGATTTTAAATCATCTAGTGTTACATCATAACCTGTTAAATGTAAAAGGCTATATAAAAGCATAGAACCGTGTCCAGCTGATAAAACGAAACGATCGCGGTTTGTCCAGTTCGGATTAGCTGGATTGTGGTTCATGTGGTTTGCCCACAAATCCAACGCCATAGGTGCTGCGCCCATCGGCATACCTGGGTGACCAGAATTGGCTTTCTCAATACTATCAATAGAAAGTGTTCGAATCGTATTTACCGCTAATTCTTCAATATTTTTATTCATATGTAACACCCTTTCATTCTTCTTACGTCTCCATCATAAACAAAATAAAAAAAATGTACAAGCCTGACAGAAGCTTGTACATTAATGAAGTCGAGTTTGCTTTTTAGCTTTACTGTCTTTTAGCTTTTGTGGCGTTACGTCACTACCCTTTTCGTCGACTACTTTCACAGAATGAAGCTGGTTTTTAAAGGCTGAACGAAATGTACTTAAATACTCTTTACGCAATGCCTGTTGTTCTTCTTTTTGGGCTTTCGTCAATCCTGTTGTTTTCGCTAATTGGGAAAGCTCATTTATACGGTTTAGCTTCGTTTTTGGTAACAATGAAAATCACCTGTCCTTTTATTGCCATCATAGCATCTTCATTGCCTTAGTTCAAATGATCGGTTTCAGCTTGTATATGCTTCTGAAATCGCCGGTGTACAGTCGCTTTCGAGCAATCGTACCCTAACCCATTTAAGGTTAATGCAATCTCATGAAACGTTAATTTTTTATCTCGTAGACGAATGATTTCTTCTATTGGAAGATCTTTTTTGCTTCGGCCACCAGCACCACTACCACTCAAGTTCCGTTCTGGACGATAGCCATTTTTAACAGCCGCCTTCATGCCCCGCTTAATTTTCAGATTATGTAGCTTACGCTGGTACTCTTCAACAATGGCGACAATCTCAAACACCATCTCATCTGCTTCAGACAGATGCATGACACCTTGATCGTGGCAAGTGTAAACTGAGATACCATACTTTTTTAATTGATATAAAATAGCCGTCTTCGCTCTTCCCCTGCCAATTCTCGTATCATCTGTTACTAATAAATGAGAAAAAGACCCCTTTTTTGCTTGATCTAAAATAAGAAGAAGTTGGTCTCGATCCAAATCATAGCCACTTGCTACATCGTGCAAACAGTCGTTTACCTCTAACTGGTGTTGCTGAGCCATTTCATAAAGCTCTTCTTCTTGTCGTGCTAGAGAAGACTGCTGTTGATCCTTTTCTGTGCTCACACGGCAATATAAAATGGCTTTCTTTCCTTTCATGCTGCTCCCCCTCTTATTCGAGCGAATACCGCTCATAATCATACAACACTTCAGGACTCTCTAGTTGATTATGTTGGTCTTCACCTTGTTCTCTATTCTCTCTATCTATATCAAAGGATAGCAAACTACTAAACATAAATAAAACCGTTATAATCCCTGCAACAATAATACCTTTTTCTTGATTATTCTTCACTATAAGATCACCCGTTCGTAAGAATATTTGTTCTTACATGAGAATAGCTCGAACTTTTGTTCGTGTCAACCCCTTTTTTTAGAACTTATGTTTGCGTTCGTATGTTCGATGTGCTACAGTAAGGGTACGAATACATAGATAAAGCGGGTGATGAGGAGTGTCAAAACTATCTACTAGACAAGAAGAAATACTATTATTTATTAAAGATGAAGTGAAAAAGAAAGGGTATCCACCTTCCGTTCGTGAAATTGGAGAGGCAGTTGGATTAGCATCAAGCTCTACTGTGCACGGCCACCTTGCACGACTTGAAAAGAAAGGCTACATTCGTCGAGATCCAACAAAGCCAAGAGCGATTGAAGTTCTTTCCCTCGAAGAAACAGCTGACGAAGCGGTTATTATACGTGAAAAAACCCGCTACATTCCTGTTGTTGGTAAAGTAACGGCTGGTAGCCCTATTACAGCAATTGAAAATGTGGAGGACTATATTCCACTTCCAGACCATATGGCTGGTCACGAACAAGTGTATGCGCTTGTTATCCAAGGGGAAAGCATGATTGAGGCTGGTATATTGGATGGCGATCAAGTGTATGTGAAACAAACGCAAACAGCAGATAACGGGGACATTATAGTAGCGATGACTGACGAACACGAAGCGACTGTTAAACGATTTTTCCGTGAGAAAAACTACATTCGTTTACAACCAGAAAATTCAACAATGGACCCAATCATTTTGGACAACTGTACAATACTAGGAAAAGTCATTGGCGTATTTCGCACCATCCATTAAGAAAAGCACTGGGGGCTCCCAGTGCTTTTTTACTGTTCATTTACCGTTTCCTGTTCTTCTTTCTTTTGTTCCTGCGACAACAACCATTTCAGTACAGCAGCTGTTAGTAAAAACAGCACGCCTGCGCTGATAAAGACATAGGATATACCGAAACTTGCTGCGAGTAATCCCCCAGACACAGGACCTAGCACATTCCCTAAAAAACGAAAGCTTTGATTATAGCCGAGCACTTCTCCTTGCATGGAAATTGGACACGCTTGACGAATAAATGCGGTCGTACAAGGAATTAAGCCCCCGACTGCCAATCCGAAAATAAACCGTAACACAATTAACTGCCATAAAGAATCGACAAAACCTTGAGGGATAAAGAACAATCCTGACAAAATTAAAAGTAAAAGCATGACTTTTTCATGCCCAATGCGATCACCTAGTTGACCCCATTTTCTTGTTGACAGTAAATTACCGAGGCCTGTAATCGAAAAAGCCACTCCCGCTAAAAACGCCATATTTTCTGTTGAACTCGTCAAATCATTGACAAATAAAGCGAGTAGCGGTTGAATGCTAAACAGTGCCATTTGAATAATGAGCGCAACGACCATCACCATCAGAAGGATCGGAGACCGCACGATAAACTGAATGACTTCTTTCGCGGAATACCGCTTCTTCTTTTCTCCTTTTTCTTCATAAATGACTTCTTTGACACCAAAGACAACTAGAAAAGAAGCAAACGTTAAGATAGAAGCCGTCAAAATAAAGGTCAGCTCCATTCCAACGGTGTCTGCAATTAGCCCACCAAATAATGGTCCTAGTAAACCTCCTGATACAGTTCCTGTTTGTAACGTTCCAAGCGTTTCTCCTGCTGTGCGTTTGCTACTTTGAGCAGCAATCAACGCCATAGAAGCAGGAATAAACCCTGTTGCTAAACCCATAAAGGCGCGCAAAACAAATAACGCTTCAACAGAATTAACATAGCCCATTAAAAAGACAGAAATAGCAATGCCAAATCCTGTTCCAATTAAAACTTTCTTTCGTCCATAACGATCGCCAATTCTACCCCATATTGGTGCGACAAGAAACGCTACTAAAAAAGAAACGCCAAACACGAAACCCGACCATCTTTGCACATCTTCTCCTGAATACTGTCCGAACGATTCAATGTACAAGGATAAAAAAGGAATGACCATCGTCATGCTTGCGCCAACAAATAGGTTGGCAAACCACATAATAAGTAAATTACGCTTTTCTGCTTTTATACCGATCACCTTCGTTACATAAGGATGCTCCTTATTATTTCGCAACTCTAAATATATGCGAAAAAAAAACAGCCGTCAAACCTCTTTTACGCGCTAAATCCGTAAAAAAAGGATTAAAACAGCTACTTTCCTTCCTCTTGATTCTTTTTTCACACTTCTTGAAAAAAAACATAATCTATTGATAACCACTACATAGGAGGCGAATGGAATGGATCTTTCAGATGAAATGGTGTTACTCATTACCATTCTCGTACTATTTATCTTATTAATTATTGTTGGAATTATTTTGTTTTACCTGTAGTCAACGTTATTCCACTACTGCAACAGCAATACATGTCACATTAGATAGTCATTTTAAAACAAAGATAAGGTTTGATAACGGATTTCAACAAGGTTTGTTACACTTAAACCAAGCAACCGTACTTGACGATCCACCGTTCCATAAGCTAGCCACAGTTCTTGGGCATACCTGTACAGATCATCCCATTTGTGAACATAATCAGGCAAGCTAATACGTCGTGTAATCGTATCAAATGAACGATAGCGAATTTTAATAACAATGGTTTTTCCTTGTTTTTTCACACGCTCAAGAGAGGATTGCACTTCTTCAGCAAGCACCCGTAACTTTCGCAAAACGTCTTCATCTGTCACGAGGGGTTGAGAATACGTATGTTCTTTCCCGACGGATTTACGATCCCGGTGGACTTTTAACCGATTATGATCAATTCCCCTTGCACGCTTATAATAAGAAAGACCCGCTTTGCCAAAATGATGAACGAGATCGAGTTGAGTTAACTGATACAAGTCATTTCCGGTATAGATATGCAAGCTATGCATTTTCGCCGCTGTTTTCGGTCCAATTCCAGGAAATTTTTCTACCGGCAGTTCTTTTATAAACGCTTCTGCTCGATCAGGTGGAATAACGGTTAAACCAGCCGGTTTCTTTAAATCGGAAGCGATTTTAGCGAGAAATTTATTATAGGAAACACCTGCTGAACTCGTCAGTCCAGTCTTCTCCCAGATCTCACGTTGAATATGCCGAGCTAACTTGCTTGCGCTTACTTCTCCCAAACGATTTGTTGTCACATCTAAATACGCTTCATCAATTGACATCGGTTCTACTAGGTCTGTGTATGCAAGCATAACTTCACGAACTTTCAAAGACGCCTCCTGGTACGCTTTATAGTTACCAGATATGAAAATTCCTTCCGGGCAACGCTTGTACGCTTCATATGCACTCATGGCTGAATGAATTCCGTACTTTCTTGCTTCATAGTTCGCCGTGGAGACAATGCCTTTACCTCCTGTTTTTCTTGGGTGTTTTGCAATAATAACAGGCTTTCCTTTTAAAGAAGGATTATCCCGTTCTTCTACAGATGAAAAAAAAGCATCCATATCAATGTGAATGATTTTTCGTGACGTATCCCGATATGGCTCAGGCAGCTTAAAATTGTGATTTGCCATAACAAACCCGCCTCTTTCATTTTTCCTCGTACCATCCATTATAGGGGAACGTATGATCGAAGTCAATTAAATTCGGTTGTACCATTTCTAGCCAGAACTCTTAGGTACCAAAAAATGACTTCTCAACAAGAATAAATCTTTCTATTGAGAGATCTGGAGATAAACCACCTATTTGCTATGTTTCCTTTCAGAGTGGTTTCAAATAACGAGCATCACTGAAGAATAAACCTAAACGCATATTTTATCGTGTCTAACAGTTAGAGGCATAGCTAATAGACACCTCTATTCAAACATTCTAATAACTTGTAAATCTATTAGCTTCATACAGTATCTATTCCATTAGATGCTTTTCCTATGTATAAAGAGGGCGAACAACTCTCCCTCTTTTAAAACGATTACAAGATATCTAATCTTACAAGCAAAGCTAAAAGGATTTGAAGCAAAAGTTGAATGTTAACGGCAATTTGTGTATCAGTTGTAGTAACATCAACATTTTTAGAGTTTTCAACAACAGTTTTTTGATAGTTTAACTGTTTGATTTTAGAACTTTGCAGAAGTTCTTGAGTGATCTTATCAGCTTTTTCGCTGTCTGCAATGGAAATACTGATGACTAACGCAATAGCGGTTTGTAAAGATGCTTGTAATGAAAGAGCTGCTTTCGTATCAGTAGAATTTACTGTTACATCACAAGAATCTTTAATTAGGATAAACTCTTCTGACAATTGCAATGTCTTGTTAACTTGTGAAGCACCTTGAGTAGGTGAACCTCCATTATTATCCATTGGATGACATGCTTCTGGATCTAAAGCCGACCAACGCTTGTTATTTCTCCAATGAGATTCGTGATCCTCACATTTCTTACACTCTTTTTCTTCAACTTCAATATGACTTTCTTCACTCATTTCTAATACCCCTTCCTTCATAGTCTACTTTACTTTATGTCGTAATATATTTTTTGCTTGGGCAGATTAATTAAGGGCTTTTACCTGTTTTAAAATCTTCTTCGGTTAACAAATGAATTTGGATTGTGCTTCCTAGTAATCACAGCTGGTCTCTCATAAAAATCGTTTGAATCAGCTGACATCCCATTATTAACCTCGTAAGAATCTTCTTTTTCTGGAGAATTTGCAGAATCGGTCAGTTTCTTTCTTAATAGGCTCTTCTCTAAATTACTAGAATCAAAAGAAGTTTTCATTGGTTTCCCTACAGTATCCATGTCTATATTCTGCAAAAACTTATTGACTTCTGTTTGAATATCTACGACGGTACTCTTTACTTTTGCTTGATCCGTTAAAGATAGATCTTTAGAAACATTCACATTATACTTGTCTAAAATACGGCCTACTACTACCTCCACTAAGTGTTGGTGATTATTCATGTTGACTTCCCCTTCCAGTAAATTCGTATTTAAGAATGGTTTTTCACACTTTAGAACATTATTTCTTCTATACTTTTCGTTCATCTTATCCTTCAGTTGTATCCCCATAAATCCATTCTTTCTAAGTAGTTTATGTTTCAACACATTTTTTGATTGGGCCCTTAAGTACCAAAAACTGATCCTGAAAAAAACTAGCAGCACATAAAACGATTGAATGATTTACGAATCTATTAGATGTCTGCATTCACCGTAGTTAGAAAATCGAAACAAAGCCTTTCCCACGCTTCGATAAATGACACCAAAACAAAAAAACCTCAACACATAATGTGTCGAGGGCTTCGTCTTTTAGTAATTCTGCATGAATTGTTCTCTTTCCCACGGATGGACTTGGGTGCGGAACATATCCCACTCAATTTCTTTTGCTTCAATAAAGTGTTCAACTGCATGCTCTCCTAATGCTTGAACAAGTGTGTCGTCTTTCACTAAACTTTCAAGCGCTTCAGCTAGTGAAGCCGGTAAAGCTTTAATGCCTTCTTCTACACGCTCTTCCTTGCTCATGACATAAATGTTTCGATCCGTTGCTTCTGGAGGCGTCATTTTACGCTTGATACCATCTAAACCAGATGCTAACATAACAGCCATTGCTAAATACGGGTTAGCAGATGGGTCTGGACTACGTACTTCAATACGTGTTGATACACCACGTGAAGACGGGATACGGATAAGTGGTGAACGATTACGCATCGACCAAGCAATATAAACAGGTGCTTCGTAGCCTGGTACTAAACGCTTGTACGAGTTAACAATTGGATTCGTAATAGCTGTAAAGCCTTCAGCATGCTCTAAAATACCACTTAAGAACTGCATGGCTGTTTTGCTTAACTGACTTTCTGTTTTCTCGTCATAAAATGCGTTACCCTCTTTTGTAAAGAGCGACATGTTTAAATGCATACCAGAGCCATTTACACCAAACAATGGTTTTGGCATAAACGTTGCATGAAGACCATGCTTACGAGCGATGGTTTTAACAACAAGCTTAAACGTCTGAATGTTGTCACATGCGGTAATCGCATCAGCGTATTTAAAATCAATTTCGTGCTGACCAGGTGCAACTTCATGGTGAGATGCTTCAATGTCAAAGCCCATATCTTCTAGCTCTAAAACGATATCACGACGACAGTTCTCACCAAGGTCAGTTGGTGCAAGGTCAAAATATCCACCTTTATCGTTTAACTCAAGGGTTGGCTCGCCTTTTTCATCATTCTTGAATAAGAAAAATTCCGGCTCTGGACCAATGTTAAACCCTGTAAAACCTAATTCTTCTGCTTGTTTTAACACGCGCTTTAAAATCCCGCGAGGATCTCCATCAAATGGTGTTGGCTCTTCGCCTGGTTTACCTGGTTGATAAATATCACAAATTAATCGTGCTACTTTCCCTTTTTCAGGTGTCCATGGGAAGATGACCCACGTATCTAAATCCGGATAAAGGTACATATCTGATTCTTCAATTCGTACAAAACCCTCGATGGAAGATCCGTCAAACATCATCTTGTTATCCAGCGCTTTTGAAAGCTGATCCACTGGAATTTCTACGTTTTTAATTGTTCCTAATAAGTCTGTAAACTGTAGACGAATAAAGCGTACATTTTCGTCTTGTGCAATGCGAACAATATCTTCTCTTGAATAATTTGGCAACGCATTTGCTCCTCTCACTCTGTTTTTATATGTAGAAAAGGACGTAAACGCCTTTTTACATGACTTTTAAACGATAAGCTATGTACGTATCGTACTAAAGGCTTTTTTGTTCGTCAAGAAAAGTCCTTATTCGTTGTCTTCCTTTTCCCCACGGTTCCTAAACGTCTTTTCTACTGCTTTCGTTACAGCAAGCTTCACATGTTCATACGTTAGGCCACCTTGAACATACGCAGTAAATGGCGCACGCAATGGGCCGTCAGCAGTTAATTCAATACTTGCACCTTGCACGAATGTGCCTGCCGCCATAATGACATCATCTTCATAACCTGGCATATAGCTCGGCGTTGGTGTAACGTGGGCATTTACTGGGGAAGTGTGTTGAATGGATTGACAAAAGGCAACCATTTGTTCAGCTGTGTCAAAATAGACCGCTTGAATTAAATCAGTGCGTGTTTCACTCCAACGCGGTGACGTCTTCATTCCTACTTCTTCTAATAAAGCAGCTGTGAAATGAGCACCTTTTACGCTTTGAGCGACCACGTGTGGGGCTAAAAAGAAGCCTTGATACATGTCTGTTAGTGTCCCAAGTGTTGCCCCTCCTTCAGCACCAATACCCGGTGCAGCTAAACGATAGGAGGCTAACTCTACAAAATCCCGCTTCCCAACAATATACCCACCAGATTTAGCGATGCCACCACCTGGATTTTTAATTAACGAACCTGCCATTAAATCAGCACCAACGTGACAAGGCTCTTTTGTTTCAACAAACTCTCCATAACAATTATCAACGAATACAATGACATCCTCTTTTATCGATTTTACATAAGCGATAATATCTGCTAGTTCAGCAATCGTAAAGGAGGGACGATCTCCATACCCTCGTGAACGCTGAATTCCTATTACTTTCGTCTGTTCATGAATCGCGTTTCGAATACCTTGCTTGTCCATTTTACCGTTCATAAGATCAACTTTGTTGTAGCCAATTGAATAATCACGCAGCGAGCCCTTACCATTTCCTCGAATACCGACAATTTCCTCGAGGGTATCATAAGGCGTTCCGCTAATGTATAGCAATTCATCTCCAGGACGTAATAGACCAAAAAGCGCTACAGCTATGGCGTGTGTACCAGACACAAGCTGATGGCGGACTAAGCTCGCTTCTCCTCCAAACACATCTGCATAAATTGCTTCTAACGTCTCTCGCCCCGCATCATCATACCCATAACCTGTTGAAGGAGTGAAATGAAAATCGGCGACTTGATGGGTCGCAAAACTTTCCATCACTCGATTCTGGTTAAATAGAGCGACTGCATCCACTTGTTCATGAATTGGTTTTATTTTGTCTTCTGCGCGTTGTACAAGCACGCTGACTTCTTTTGAAAATAATGATTTCATACGTTGTTTCTCTCCTAATTAAATTCAATCCTCTTAAGCTTATCACGTCATAAAAAAGAAAGAAATAAAATGGCGCCATGACACGCATCTTATTTCTTGAATGTGAAATCTTCTTTTCGTAATGTCTCAAGCTCTGATTTTGTAAACTTATCTTCTTTTAACACCCGAACCGCTTGAAGTCGAATCGCTTCTTCCACCATATTTCTTATATAACGTCCGTTGCTAAAAGCATACGTTTCCTCTACTAAAACATGCTTTAGATGCTCACGACAGCGATTCAATGCATCTTTTTCAATCATATAATCTCGATCTTTCGCCATTCCAATAAGCATCTCTATCAGTTCTTCTACCGAGTAATTCGGGAACGTAATTGAAATCGGAAAACGAGACGGTAAGCCCGGATTCAAAGACAGAAAAAAATCCATTTCTTTTGAATAACCCGCTAAAATGAGCACAAATTCATTTGCATGATTCTCCATTCCGCGAACGAGTGTATCAATGGCTTCTTTTCCAAAGTCTTTTTCCCCACCTCTTGAAAGAGAGTACGCTTCATCAATGAACAGAACGCCTCCTTGGGCTTGCTTTAAGACATCCCTTGTTTTCTGCGCAGTATGCCCAATATACTCACCAACAAGATCAGCCCGCTCCATTTCGATAAAGTGCCCTTTTGAGAGAACATTCATTTCATGTAAAAAAGAGGCAATAAGCCGAGCAACCGTTGTCTTGCCAGTGCCAGGATTGCCTTTGAAAATCATGTGCAATACTTGTTTTGGTGATTTTAAGCCGACTTCCTTCCGTCGTTCACTAATATAAATCCATGCGTACAGTTCTTTTACAAGCGCCTTTATCTCTTTTAAGCCGATATAGTTTGCAAGTTTATGTTCAAACCGAACGAGAACTTCATGCTTTTCTTTTTCTTCAACAGACACAAACCAATCTGTGCTCGCACGCTTTTCAGGAGATTTATTTAACACGACATTTATCCGCGCATTATTTTTCATTTGGTGATTTGACATGGTTAGTAAGACCTCCCTCGAAACCTCATCACTCCTACTACTATACGTGTAAGAAGACAATGCGTGATAAACACCCAAACGATGCTTCCTCTTCTTTATCTTATGGCTATGGTAGAAAAACCATGCCTCTAATCCTTCCCATAGACATTTACACGGTTTTTGTTAAAATTTAAGAAAAGGGGGAGTTGGATGGACGTATTGTCGTGGAAAAACGTGTTTTTAGATCAGCTCGCTCTAAAAGGAAGAAAGCAGGGAACGATTCGTCGCTATGACTATGATTTGCTTGACTTCTTTCAATGGTTAGAAGAAAAGCCCTTTAAAACATTAACAACAGATGAGGTTGAAGCGTTTTACCATCACTTAATGATGTCACGTCAGTATAAAGTGCGGACAATCCGCCGAATCTCTTCTGTACTTCGTCGTTTTACACTGTTTTTACTGGAAGAAGGCTCCTTACAAGATCATCCATTGCTCCATCATGAACCACCTTTGTTGAACCTTGAGCCCTTAACAAGAAATGAGTGGATTAGTCAAAAAGAAACAACAATTTTGCTCAAAACAAGCCATTCTGAAAGAGGGTTAACCGAAAACCAACGAGCCGCTCGACCGCAATTAACAGAACGGAATTATACGATTTTGCTATTGCTAACGAACTATGGCATTACGCTAGGCGAAGCATGTGCGCTTACAATGAGGGATACATCTTTTATTCAACAGACGATTATTGTTGGTTCAGATGCCTCTAAACGGACTCTAGTATTAGAGGACGACCACGCTAAACAACTTTATGTTTATTGGAGTAGCATTCCAGAACCTGTTCGACCTCGTATGCACACAGATGATTCATTCTTCGTCGCGTTTGATTTTACAAGACGAACCTATCATTGGTCTTATGAACACGATCGCCCAAAAGCATTAACTGCTATTGCTCTTCAAAAAATGATTCGTACAGAAGTTGCACGTGCACATTTACGGAAAGGCATTTCCGCACAACATTTTCGTAATTCCTACTTACTACGATCGTTACTCTATTCTGGGCATGATCATCAGCTACAGCATAAACTTGGATTAAAAAGTCCGTTGTCTCTTCGCCGTTATGTACTGACCGTCTCGCGATTAACGACAAAAGAAAAAGCGCTTTTACTCACAACTAGATAAAAAAGATCTCTGAACAGTTGTTCAAGAGATCTTTTTCTACTTTTATACGTCCGTTTCGCTTTTCAACTGGACGTTTTTTTGCGGTGCAAATGTTGAAATTGCATGCTTATATACAAGCTGCTGCTTTCCTTCTGTCTCAATAATGACCGTGAAGTTGTCAAATCCCTTTATTGTGCCACGAAGTTGAAACCCATTTAATAAAAACATCGTGACTGGAATCGATTCCTTTCTTAGTTGATTTAAAAATTGATCTTGAATGTTCACCGTTGACTTCATAACGATAGCCCCTCTCTCTCTATGTGTTTCTACTTAATTATTCGAGTCCATTTTTAAATTTCCTGCAAGAAAAATCGACGACTTTCGGTAAAATTTCTTCAATCGTCTGGGAAGTAACATCAAACCATTCTGCTTCACTTTTATTTTTAAACCACGTTAGTTGTCTTTTTGCATACTGGCGCGAACGAGTTTTGATTTGGTCAATAGCTTGTGACAATGATTGCTCTCGATTAAAGTAAGCATACAGTTCTTTATAACCAATGGCTTGGATCGCCGGTCCTTCAATGCCTGCTTTATACAAAGCCTCTACTTCTTCAACAAGCCCCAGTTCCATCATACGGTCTACACGTTGATTTATGCGACTATACAGAAGCTCTCTATCCATTGTTAGACCAATTAGCGCACTATGGAACCGAGGCACCGATTGTTCTTCTTCCCGTTCAGAAAAACGATGCCCTGTAGTATGAAGGACTTCCAAGGCACGGATGACACGTCGTTCGTTATGAGGATGAATGGATTCTGCTGCTTTTGGATCCTTCTCTACAAGCAATTGAAACAGAGCTGATCCCCCCTGTTTTTGAGCAAACATTTCCAGCTCTTGCCTATAAGCTGGATCGCTTTCTGCTTTAGAAAACGATAAATGGTGGGTAATAGCTTGGACGTACAACCCTGTGCCTCCAACCATGATGGGCATTTTACCTCGGGCCTTTACATTCGAAATTGCTGCTAGTGCACGGTCTTGAAAGCTCGAAACTGTCCATGGCTCCGTTGGGTGCAGCATATCAATTAAATGGTGAGGTACACGTGCTCTCTCTGCATCAGTTGGCTTCGCCGTTCCAATCGTCATACCTTGATACACTTGCATCGAATCAGCATTAATTATTTCGCCTTGTAACGTTTCTGCTAGACGTATACTTAGTTCGGTTTTTCCGACTGCGGTTGGTCCAACAACTGCAATTAATGGATCTTTTTTCAACAACATACTTCCTTCCACTGTTTCATTCATTGCTTGATTACACCATATTGAAACGATGCATTTGCTCGTTTTTCTACTGAAAACCCGAGCGTTGCAAACAAATCACTTTTTGTGTGATTTTTTAAAACGACTTTTTTTCGCGCGACTCGTTTTGCTTCTTCGACCATAGTGGCTGTTAACGATTGATAAGACGCAAATTGCTTTAGCCCTGCAATACCAGGGGAATGTAACCGAACATCGAACATCGGATCAAAGTAAACGACATCGACACTTTTTGATTCGCTTTTCTTTAAAAAAGAGAGACTATCTGTTTTAGTTACGTTTATCCGCCTTAAAGCATCAATAAAAAGGTCATCACCTTCACGCCAATTTGCAAGTCCGTGACTGACAATAAATGCTACATAGGCATTTGCTTCTAAACCAATAACCTGTCCCTTTTGGCCGACAGCCAATTGTGCCATCGTAGCGTCTGCCCCCATACCGAGTGTAGCGTCAATAAACGTGTCTCCTGGCCCTAACTCCGTTGCGGCTAGAAAAGGATCATAGCCTGATCTTCGCCACTGCTTATAGCGTAGAAAAGCAACATTCGGGTGATAATAAAACGGCTCTGCCCCTTGCTGCTTATGCAAAATTAGTTTGTCTTTCGCAACAACTAACAGTGGCTGATCACCAAACGCTAAATAGAAATCTTCGATGGAGCGATCATTTCGATCAATAAACGTACCGTTAAGTGGCGTTATATAAGACATCGCTTCCTCTTTTAAGCGTTCCACTTGTTTTCTTGCTGTTGTTACAATCACGTTTGTTTGCCCCTCTACATTACACGTTTAAACATTTTTTCTAATTCATAGGTGGAGAAGTGGATCAGAATAGGACGACCATGGGGACATGTATAAGGCTCTTCACACCGCCTTAACGTTTCTAGCAGTTCAAACATCTCATCATGTCGCAAGTGCCGATTCGCTTTAATGGCCGCTTTACAACTCATTAAAATGGCCGCTTCTTCTCGCAACCGGTACAAGTCAATTCGTTTAGTCCCAAGCAACTGGTCTATGATTTCGCGAATAGACGACTCTTCTTCTCCTCTTGGAAACCATATTGGATGTGACCGCACAACATACGTATGGTGACCAAATGGTTCAAGGGTTAACCCTACCATTTCTAATTTCTCTTTTGATTCTTGAATCATGGCTGCTTCTCGAGCGGTAAATTCTAGTGTTAGCGGAACGAGTAAATCTTGTAACGTTGACGTAGGCTCACTTAGTTTTTTGCGGAAATACTCATATTTAATCCGTTCCTGTGCCGCATGTTGATCAATTAAGTACATACCGTTATCGTTTTGCGCAACGATATAAGTTCCATGCATTTGTCCAACTGGGTACAAAGGAGGAATGGTTGAAACGATCACTTCTTCAGATTTTTCTTGTTTGAGTTCAGATTGAACCGTTGGCGCTGTTTCAACCAGTTGCTCCATTTCAGCTTCAACATCCTTTTGACTGTTGTATTGCTGTTCTTGCATCGAAAACGGTTCCTCAGTCTTGGAAGTCGTTTTCAGCGGTGCAAGGTCACTCAACGGTTTCTTTTTGTAGGCATATGTTTCTTCATGAACCGCTACATCTGTCTCCTCTGATTCTACTGCTCGATCTTGGTAGCGCAATGAAAACGCTAGTTGTTGCGACGTTTGTTTCTCAACAACCGGCTTAGGTGATTGTGGAATTAATGTTTCCTGTGCAAAGACTTCTTTGATTGCAGTTGTCATCACTTCGCCAAGAGCCTCTTCTTTACTAAGTCGCACTTCAAGCTTTGATGGGTGTACGTTCACATCAATTAATGTTGGGTCCATTTCAATTTTCACTACCGCTAGTGGATAACGGCCAATCGGCAACAACGTATGAAAGCCTTGTTGAATGGCTTGTGCCAACTTGTAGTTACGAATGTAACGACCATTAATAAAGATAGACATGTATTGTCGGCTCGCTCGGGTTAGTTCTGGCTTAGCCACATAACCAGACACCGTATAATCAAGAGACTGTCCTTCAATCGGCACCATCATTGAAGCGGTTTGACGACCATACACTTCTGCAATGACCTGTAAGAGTCGACCGTTCCCGGTTGTATTTAAAACCGTTTTCCCATCACTCGTGTAGTGAAAAGAAATAGCAGGATACGCCAACGCCATTCGATTGACTACATCACTAACATGACCAGATTCAGTCAATTTTGTTTTTAAGTACTTTAACCGCGCCGGTGTATTATAAAATAAATCTTTGATGACGATGCTTGTCCCTTTTTTTGCACTGGAAGGCTGCCGATCAATCAATTCACCACCATGAAGAGTCAATTCTACTCCTTGCGTCCCCGTACTCGTTTGCACAGTTAACGTCGATACCGACGCAATACTTGGTAAAGCCTCTCCTCGAAACCCTAACGTACGAATAGAAAACAAGTCGCGATCGTTTTGGATTTTTGAGGTGGCATGGCGTAAAAATGCCGTTTCCACTTGATCCGATGCTATCCCATGTCCATTGTCAACAATACGAATCGATTCCATACCGCCCTCTACTATTTCAACTAAAATGTCTGTTGCATCAGCATCAATAGCATTTTCAATTAATTCTTTCACAATTGAGGCAGGACGTTCAACCACTTCCCCAGCGGCTATTTTGTTGGACAAAGAATCATGTAACTGGCGAATGACTTTCACTGCACACACCTCATTTCTTTCTTAACTGCATTTGCCAATCGTTCACCTTTTTCATTGCTTCAAAAGGCGTGACGTGCAAAAGATCTAATTCCTGTAGCGCCTTTAAAACGCTTTGTTCTTTTTTTGTTTTCCCATTCTTTTTCTCTTCTTTTACTTGAAACAAACTTAATTGCTCCACATCTTCGTGAGTGGAAGCAACTTCTTCGTGAACGACTGTATGCTCTTGTGTAGCCTTTGTTGGTTTTGCTTCAAACGTCGCCAACAATTCATTTGCTCGTTTTGTTACAGACTCAGGTAAGCCAGCCAGCTCTGCAACATACACACCATAGCTACGATCGGCGGCACCTTCAATAATTTGGTGCAAGAACACGACTGTACCGTCTTCTTCAGTAGCAGACACATGGACGTTTCGTAATGTTGGAATTGACTTTGCCAGTTCCGTCAATTCATGATAATGGGTGGAGAACAACGTCTTTGCACCAATAGATTCGTGGATATACTCAATAATAGCCTGTGCTAAAGCCATCCCGTCATAAGTTGATGTTCCACGACCAATTTCGTCTAGTATAATAAGGCTATTTTCCGTCGCCTTTGTTAAGGCATCCTTTGTTTCCATCATTTCGACCATAAATGTACTTTGGCCACTCGCTAAGTCATCAGCAGCACCAATTCTCGTAAAGATTCGATCAAAAATCGGCATTGTTGCTTGCTTAGCAGGCACAAAACTTCCGATTTGAGTTAAGATAGCGCTAAGTGCAAGCTGTCGCATATAAGTAGATTTACCACCCATATTCGGTCCAGTAATAAGTAACATATCTCGTTCATCTGTTAAATCAATATCGTTTTCAACATATGTTCCCCGCTGAATAACCGTTTCTACCACAGGGTGTCGACCTTGAATGATATTAATTTGACGTGTTTCTGTTACAGTTGGCTTTACATACTGCTGTTTTTCGGCTACCATCGCAAAGCTTGCGAGAACGTCCATTTCGCTTATTTCTGTAGCGAGTTTTTGCAAAGAAGGCACATATTCTTGCACAACTGTACGAATATCGATAAACAATTGATACTCTAGTTCTGTGAGTGATTCTTCCGCCTCTACTATTAATGCTTCTTTCTCTTTGAGCTCAGGTGTAATATAGCGTTCTGCGTTTGTTAACGTTTGCTTACGCTCATATCTTCCTTCTGGTAGTAGGTGCGTATTCGCTCGTGACACTTCAATATAATAACCAAAGACTTTGTTATAACCGACTTTTAATGAACGGATGCCTGTAAATTCTCGTTCTTGCTGTTCCAGTTGTGCAATCCACTGTTTTCCATTTTTACTGGCATCACGATACCGATCAAGCTCTTCATTATAGCCATCAACAAGAATGCCGCCATCCGTTAGCGAAATAGGTGGGTCGTCCACGATACTGCTCGTTAATAATTGAACAAGGGTTCCGTACGTTTCAATCGACTGTAGCCAATTTTTATTAATCGCTAAACCGTCTAACTGGGCTTTGATATCAGGTAGCTTTTTTAACGATCGCTTTAGCTGTACAAGTTCTCTCGCATTTACACTCCCGTACGCAATACGAGCAGCTAAACGCTCTATATCGTACACTTCTTTTAATAAATCCCGTAACGCTTCTCGTTCAAAAAAAGCATGATAAAACTGCTCAACAACCTCTTGGCGCTCTTTAATTGCTCTAGGTCGTACAAGTGGTCGATCCATCCATTGTCGCATTAAGCGCCCGCCCATCGACGTAACCGTTTGATCAATAACTGACAGGAGCGAGCCTTGCTTTTTCTTCTCTCGTAATGTCTCCACTAGTTCTAAATTTCGTTTTGCGTGAATATCCAATTTCAAATAATCATCTGTTGATAGGAATGTAGCTTGTTGAAGATGATGTAACGATTGCTTCTGCGTCTCTACTAAGTAATGAAGTAATCGATAGTATGCTTTCTGTAATACAGGATGTTTAATGTTCGTAACTAAATGCTGATATTCTTCTAGCGGCTCTTCATGCTGCCGATAAGAAATTAAAATGGAGCGATTATGGGCGAAGGAGGCATGTAACTGCTCTTCCACTTCAATAGGCGCTACAACTTCCTTGGAGCGACTTGTAGTAATCTCTTCTAGTAGATCATCCATAGTGCCGTTAATAAGTGTGACATCACTTTCGCCAGTCGATAAATCACATCGAGCTACTCCGTACGCACCGTCAGCAACAGCAATGGCAACAAGAAAATTGTTTTCTCTTTCTGAAAGAAGCTTGCTGTTCATGAGTGTTCCGGGAGTCAATAATTTCGTCACTTCGCGTTTAACGACTCCCTTTACCATTTTAGGGTCTTCTACTTGCTCACAAATGGCCACTTTATAGCCTTTATCAATTAACTGTGTCATATAATTTTCAGCTGAATGATGTGGAACACCACACATTGGAATTCGATCTTCCCCTTGCCCTCTACCTGTTAGCGTAATTTCTAATTCTTTCGCTGCCGTCTGTGCGTCTTCATAGAACATTTCATAGAAGTCACCTAATCTAAAAAATAGAATCGCATCTTGATAGTGTTCTTTTATCTCTAAATATTGCTTCATCATTGGCGTCATTCTAAACGTGCCTCCGTTAATCCTAAAATCTTACGTCATTATATCATAGTAAAGGCTGTCCCTTCATTCAAGAAAAAAAAAGCCAGCTGTATCATTCAGCTTGGCTTAGGATTTATCGACTTCTTCTTGTAAAAAATTCGGATCAATTTGCTCATAATCATCATCGGATAGGTCTCTGCCTAAAGCATCTAGTGGATACTCTTCAATCACTCCTTCAGGGTTGACTGCAACAGCTACTTTTGTTTCCCCGATACATTCTACTACAAACTCTCGTTCTACTTGAACATCAACGGAATGGCCATTTTCACTAATGACTGCCTCTAACGTGTTTGGTTGTTGTACAGCTTTTGCAACAACGTCAAGTTCTTCAGAAATGACATTCTCATCTTTCATCGATAAAGGAACAATGTCGGTGTAAGAAACGGTTTGAGTGGCTACCTCTGTTTTTGTATTATTTCCGTATGAATACCAGACATTAATATCGTACGTTCCGCTTACTTCAATGTTGTCTCCGCGTTTCTTTGCACTATAGGTATGATTAATGATCCAACACCCTAAAATACTTGACGGACGTTCTGTCGGTCGAATATGATGAGTAGCTTCTGAAAATTTCCGTCCTTTTCCACAGACCGCTTTCGTAATAATTTCACGATAACTTGATGAACTTCTTGGATCTGCCATCCTGTTCCCTCCATTCACAATTCACCTAAAGCCTAAGCAGCCAGCACTCTTTATCCGCTCCGCGGGCTTTAGATACACGCTTCTCTATTAAGCTATGTGCACGATGACTTGTTTAGACCATGAAAAAACACCCTAACGAAATAATTAGGGTGTTTCTAGGTTAGCAACGATGAAAGGGACTTTTCGTCGTTGTACCGCGCATGACGTCTCCATCCATGGAACGAATAATTTCATCTGTTACACGTTTTGAAACGGTATTGGTTATAACTTGTAGTAGCTCATTCACTTCAATTTGACTACGTTTAAATTCTTGAACCAGCGGAATGTCATCAATTTGATTATGAAGTTCATCTATTTTTGCTTCTACTTCTTTCATTGCTTCTAGTTTACCGTAATGGCGTAAATTAACAGCTTCCTTTTGGTGCTTTTTAATCTCAGCGATCATCTCTTGAACACGCAAATGTTCATTGATTTTCTTTTCTGCTCGTTTAAAGAAATCAACCTCTTCTGTTTGCGCAAGCATCGTTGCCAGTTCTTTTGCTTTTTCCCGAATGTCTTTTCGTGTATACAGTGTGCTCATTACACACGCACCTCCGCTGTTTCAATCATTTTTCCATTAAGAGACCATGTTTTAGCCTCTGTCACTTGAATATAGACAATCTCACCAATAACGGACTTAGGACCGACAAAGTTTACTAATCGATTTGTTCGCGTTCTTCCAGCTAATACATCAGGGTTTTTCTTACTTTCACCTTCAACAAGAACTTCGACTACTTTATCTTGATAATCTAAGTTGCGCTTCTCAGATATGCTGTTTACAAGAGCATTCAAACGTGCCAGACGTTTCTTTTTTGTTTCCATCGGTACATTATCTTCCATTCGTGCAGCAGGCGTGCCTTCACGAGGAGAATAAATATACGTAAAAGCTGCATCAAACTGCATCTCTTCAACAAGTGATAACATGTCTTCGAATTGTTCCTCAGTTTCATTTGGGAAACCAACAATTAAATCCGTTGTAAACGAAGCATTAGGAATGGCTTCTTTAATTTTGCTTGCGAGGGTCACGTATTGCTCTCGTGAGTACTTTCTTCCCATCAGTTTTAAAATCTCAGTATTTCCATGTTGAACAGGTAAATGAATATGTTCAACTAAGTTTCCACCTTGAGCCAAAACCTCAATTAAATGATCATCAAAGTCTCTTGGATGACTTGTCGTAAACCGAACACGAGGTATGTCGATTTTATGAATTGCATCCATTAGTTCTCCAAGACCACCGTAATCACCAGGAAGATCTTTACCGTAAGCGTTAACGTTTTGCCCTAGTAATGTTACTTCTTTGTACCCCTGACGAGCTAAGTCACGAACTTCATTTATAATATCCTCTGGCAAACGACTTCGTTCTTTTCCTCGTGTATAAGGCACAATACAGTACGTACAGAATTTATCGCAACCGTACATGATGTTTACCCAAGCTTGCGTTTTATTTTGACGTTTTCGTGGCATATTTTCCACAACATCGCCCTCTTTTGACCATACTTCAACGACCATTTCTTTTCCAAAAATGGCTCCTTGTAAAAGAGTAGGCAAGCGGTGAATGTTATGCGTACCAAAAATCAAATCAATGTGCTGATGTTTCTGTAGAATGCGGCTAACAACCGATTCTTCTTGTGACATACAGCCACAAACACCAATAATGAGCTCGGGTTTCTCTAATTTTAAAGGCTTTAAATGACCAATCTCTCCAAACACTTTGTTTTCTGCGTTTTCACGAATGGCACATGTGTTAAGAAGAATAACATCCGCTTCAGTCGTTTCGGTTGTTTCTTCGAAGCCCATTTCTACTAGCATCCCTGACATATTCTCTGAATCGTGTACGTTCATTTGGCAACCATATGTACGAATCAGGAATTTTTTTCCCTTTCCGAGATTGGCCAACTCCGCTGGAACAATATGATCTGGTCGAATCACTTGAACTTCTTCACGCTTGCGTTTGCGACCAGAGCGATAGTTCGGTTGGTCATAAATTGTAATATCTCTACCTTTTATTTTGACTACCTTTTTTTCATCATCTTCTGATATAATCCGTGCATCACTAAAATCAAAGTAATGGCTGTAATCTTTCGCCTTCTTTTGATCAGACATTTCTATTGCTCTCCTTTCGTGCCAACAATCCATTCCCTCCATATTATACGTGGCAAAGCGGTAGAACACAATGACAACCGTTCTTTTCCTCTTCATTCGAGCTTCATGCGCATAATTTCTGTCACTTGATCATTGATTAATAGTAATCGTGCACACATCATTGGAGGGATCTACGATGATAACCATTCAAGATAAACCGTTAAATACATCTTCATTACCAGCTTTATCCCAAATCGAAACAGCTATCATTCAAAGTTTGGCTAGTCAAAGCGTTTCCTACAACTACGCATCTTTACAAGAGTTGAGCTTCGAACTAGCGTTACGAAAACACACGATTCACGCTTCTATTAGTTTGTTGCAAAGCGGGGCTCGTTTTGAATCGTTTATGCGCTCAACTTGTAATCCACGCTTTTGGAGACGAATGCCTAATGGTGCTTTTCAATTAAATCCTTATGTTCGTCCATCTGATGCCATCGAGGATATTTTTCAAAATGGGCAGCTGTATGGCTTTGAGTGCGCAACGGCCATTATTATTATTTTTTATAAAGCAGTGAAAGACTCCATTGATCAACAATCCTTTGACCAATTGTTTCAGCAACTCTATTTATATTCTTGGGAACATGATGAAGATTTGCAGTTAGAAACACGAGCAGGAACAGACTACGTAATTGGTGACTGTCTTTACTTTGATAATCCTGATTTTGCACCTCAGCACTCAGTATGGCGGGGAGAAAATGTTATTAAGCTTAATGATAATTTATACTATGGTCATGGAATTGCCATTCGCACGTCTGAAGAAATCATTTATCATTTGAATCAAATGCGACGTCCTGGCGCAACTACCACGGCTCATTTACTTCCTCAAGTAACACGGTTAAACTTTACATTTGTGCGTACCTTTTCAAGCAATGGGTATACACCAAGAACGTCTCTTGATTCTGCGGTTACCATTCAAACCGGCAACCAAACAAGATTATCGTAAAAAAAAATAGAGAAGGTGTCATGGACACCTTCTCTATTTTTAACGCGGTTCAATAATTAGCTTAATAGCCGTTCGCTCTTCCCCTTCAATCTCTATATCCGTAAATGCCGGAATACAAACGAGATCAATTCCACTCGGGGCGACAAATCCTCTCGCAATGGCAACTGCTTTTATGGACTGATTGAGTGCGCCTGCACCAATCGCTTGAATCTCTGCGGCACCTCTCTCACGAATAACGCCTGCCAAAGCTCCTGCTACTGAATTTGGTGTCGATTTTGCTGATACTTTTAACACTTCCATTTCTACCCCTCCTTAAGCAAATAACAGTTCGATCAATTCAAAATCGAATAGATGATGTCTAACAGGCTATCTGCCTTATTACATCTATATTTGCTTAGAGGGACAGATATGCCTTAATAAATGGTTTGCTCGTCCGTTCGAGTAATTCTCTTAATGCTCGTTGCGTTCATCGTCTTATCGTTTATTGTAATGATGCATGCATTTAACTGTCTTTTTCCTTCTGCTACTTCAAATCGAACAGGCATACTTGTTAGAAATTTATGCAGCACAGCATGACGATCCATTCCTAAAATTCCATCAAGAGGACCTGTCATACCAACATCTGATAAATACGCTGTCCCTTGAGGAAGAATTCGCTCATCAGCCGTTTGCACATGTGTGTGTGTGCCAATTACTGCACTCACCCGACCATCTAAATACCAGCCCATCGCTTGTTTTTCGCTCGTTGTTTCAGCATGAAAGTCTACGAAAATGACATCTGCTTCACCATTCATTTCTGCTAAAATGTCATCAACTTTTTTAAACGGACAATCAACTGGGTTCATAAACGTTCGTCCAATTAAATTAATCACAGCTAACTTTACTTGATTAATTTGAATGATTCGATAGCCAACTCCTGGTGTCCCTTCAGGATAATTGGCTGGTCGAACAAGAGCCGTTGCATCTTCGATAAACGAAAAAATCTCTTTCTTATCCCAAGAATGATTTCCAAGTGTCACAGCCTGCGCACCTTCAGCTAAAAAACCTTTGTAAATTTTTTCGGTAATCCCTTTTCCATGAGCCGCATTTTCGCCATTTATAATTGTCACCGTCGGCTTATATTCTTGCTTTAACCCTTTTATATGTTCAGTGATCATTTCTCTACCAGGAGAACCAACAACATCACCAATAAATAAAATCTTCAAAAAACCCCTACTTTCCTTTTGATTTACAAAAAAATAAAGTGGCTTTCGCCACTTTATTTAGCATATTCAACTGCACGAGTTTCACGAATGACAGTAACACGTATATGTCCTGGATAATCTAGCTCTTGCTCAATCTTCTTCGTAATATCTCTAGCAAGACTGTGAGCTAGTGCGTCATCCACCACATCCGGTCTTACCATAATGCGTACCTCTCGACCGGCTTGAATCGCAAACGTCTTTTCAACACCATCAAATGATTCAGAGATCTCTTCTAGCTTCTCTAATCTTCGAATGTATGTTTCGAGGGTTTCACGTCTAGCACCAGGTCGAGCAGCTGATAATGCATCTGCTGCTGCAACAAGAGTGGAAATAATGGATGTCGCTTCTACATCGCCGTGATGTGAAGCAATCGAGTTGATCACAACCGGATGCTCCTTGTATTTCGTCGCAAGCTCAACACCAATTTCAACATGGCTTCCTTCCACTTCATGATCAATTGCTTTTCCAATGTCGTGCAATAAACCTGCACGCTTCGCTAGTTTAACATCCTCACCAAGTTCGGCAGCCATTAAGCCTGTCAAATGAGCGACTTCCATTGAATGTTTTAAGACATTTTGACCATAGCTTGTGCGGAAACGAAGTCGACCTAAAATCTTTATCAAATCAGGATGAAGACCATGAACGCCTACTTCAAATGTTGTTTGTTCACCATATTCGCGTATCGTTTCATCGACTTCTCTTCTTGATTTATCGACCATTTCTTCAATTCGAGCTGGATGAATTCGACCGTCTTGCACAAGTTTCTCTAACGCAGACCGCGCAATTTCACGACGAATTGGATCAAAGCCAGAAAGAATAACCGCTTCCGGTGTGTCATCAATAATTAAATCAATACCTGTCAACGTCTCTAAGGCTCGAATGTTACGACCTTCGCGTCCGATAATGCGGCCTTTCATTTCGTCGTTCGGCAGATTCACTACTGAAACCGTTGTTTCGGCAACATGATCCGCTGAGCAACGTTGAATAGCGAGAGAAAGAATTTCTTTCGATCGCTTGTCCGCCGTTTCTTTTGCTTCAGCTAACTTTTCTTTAATGAGAATTGCTGACTCTTGAGCTACTTCTTGCTCAACTTCTTGGCGTATAATCATTCGTGCTTCTTCTCGGCTTAAGCCAGACACCCGCTCTAATTCTTGTTTTTGGTCCAGCAGCAGCTGGCTCATTTTACTTTCCATCTCTTCAACTTGTCGTTGTTTTTTGGCGAGAGATTCCTCTCGTTTTTCTAATGACTCTTCTTTCTTATCGAGAGTTTCACTTTTCCGATCTAGAATCTCTTCTTTTTGAACCAAACGATGCTCTTGTTTCTGAATCTCATTTCTTCGCTCACGTACGTCGCGTTCTGCATCACTTCTTAGCTTGTGAACCTCGTCTTTTACTTCGAGAATCGCTTCTTTTTTGTTCGTTTCTGCTTCACGCGTCGCATCATCAATGATTTGCTTTGCTGCTTGCTCCGCACTTGAAATTTTCCGTTCAGCGATTGATTTTCGAACAAGATATCCAACAACTGCAAAAACTACAGAGAAAGCAAGTACAATGAGGCTTAGAACCAAGAGATTTAATTCAATGCTTGGCATCGTTACACCTCCCTTGCTATCCAATTGTTGGTTTAAATGTTTCACATTTGTTAATCAATAATGAATATATTCATAAAAATTCAACCGTGATACATTGTGTATCATCCATTATTTTACGCTTCACATCTTTTAATGTCAAGGGCTCGTCGCTTCTTCTACTTGGCTGATTCCATCCCGTATTGTTACGATAAATGCTTTATCTCCTGATTCCGTTAAATGATGATTGTGCGTAATCATCAGTATCTGTCGATCAAACATTGTCGCAAGAGATTTTAAGAACTCATATAAATAATGCGTATACTCTCCTGATACATGTTTTCCCGGTTCATCTAAGAGCAATGGACCTGATTGCCTCGGTTGAGTCGTTTCCATTAATGCGACACGTAGTGCAAGAGTAACAATGTCTACGACCCCACCGCCTCTAGCATCCTGCGGCTTCGTTTTTATTTTCATACCATCGTAGTTAGAAACAACAAACATTTCTGCTACCGCTCTGTTACCATGTTCTTCAAGTTCAATTTCAAAAGCGATCATTGGCCCAAATACATATTGCAGTGCGTTCGTTACTAATGTTTCCATTTGCTGCTTCGCTTGCTTTCGTGCATACTCTGCCGATTGCTGTAACAGCACTCTCGCTTTTTCATAGGTGTCAAGGGTTTCTTCATATTCCTTTAAAGCCACTGTTGCTTGTTGAATTTTCTCATTAATAACGTTTCGCTTCTCATCTAAGCGCGTCCACTGATCGTTCTTCTCTCTTAAAGCACGCTCAAGGGCAACAATTGATTCTTGATTTTGATTAGTCACGAGCGATCAATTCTTTCGGGATAAGTGACCATGCCCGTTCCATTGATTGCTCAATCTCTGCCTCTAACTTTACAATCTCTTCGTCTAAGTCTTCTGGCTGAACACCTAACTCTTCTAGTTCTTCAAGCAAGCGCTTCTTTTGATTCTCTAATTCTTCTAATTTTGCTTCTGCTCGATAACGCAGATCTTTTGCTTTATCAATGGCTTGCTTCATTTTATCTAAATCTTGCTCAACTTGTTTCATTTTGACTCCTCCTTCTGCTTTATTGGTTGTCCACATGTTGGACAAAGATTTAACGCGCTTAATGCCTCCGTATAACGTGCAACTTGTTCTTGTTCTTGTTGTTTGGAATGCGCTACAAACGCAGCCCCTTCTTCTAAACGCTTCTTTAAAAGCGTAATCTTTTCTTGGTAACGTGAAAGCACTTGCGTGCGTTCAAATGTTTGCGAAACACTTTCCGCTAGCGGATACGCTTGTAACACCGTATGTGCAAGCTGCTTTCGCTTTAATAACTCATTCTCTTCGTCAGTCGTTTTTTGCAGCCATTCTAAACGTTCTCGTAACTGTTGGGTCTTCATTACTTTCTTGCGTAAATCCGTTACGTGTTCCTCATTAAACGATTGTAAAAAGTGTGTTCGCTCTAAGTGGGCTTTCAATGCCGCTATATTCTCTGTCACGTTTTCCTTATTCTTCTTAAGCCGCTGTAAATGGAGCGTCTGGGTCACCTTATTTGCTAATGCTTTCGCCAGCTGGTCAACCTCGTCAATCGACTCCGTTTTCGTAAGCCATGTCTGACAGGTTGAAAGGTCCTTTGAAATACGTTGCCACTCACTTTGGACAGAAGAAAGCTGATAGCGCTTTGCTGTTAATTGCTGTAATTTTAAAAATAGCAACTCCCATGTATTTAGATCTTTTACCTTAGAAATGGTTTGATCCAGTTGACTTTTTTGACCATTCAATTGCTTAAACTGTTCACTTAAACGTTTTAGTACTTGAACCTTTTGTGCATGTTCCTTTACTCGTTCAAGTAAACGAAAACCTTCGTCTAATTGCTGCTTTGCTTGATCAAGAGGCTTGAATGGTTCCAGTTCTTTCGCTGCTGCTTCTAATTCTTGTTCTTTCCACTTCACCCTTTGTGTTAGCTGTGAAACGTCTTTTGATGTATCACGAATTGCCATATCTAAATAATGAGCTCCACTCATTCTACCAATGGTTTTCGCTCGTATTGAACCGGTTTGTTCCAGTAAAAACGGTCCTTCTAATTGTTGAGCAATTTGCAGCTGCCACTCATGATCGGCATCAATTCGAAACGGTCGCATTTGATGAGCGTTTAAGACTTCCTCTGGTACCGACGAACCGAAACCTTCCAATACGAGATCATCTTGACCCTTTTTTTTAATGATATAGCGGTTCTTCGATGACGTCCGTTCACGCACAAGTGTATGACCGTTTTCAAATTCAATTGTCACCCGTACAAAGTCCGCCCCGACTTTTAAAAAATCTGTCCCTCGTGGTTGATTAAAAAGTGCCCAGCGAACCCCTCTTAACACCGCTGTTTTACCACTATCTGATTGTCCGACAACAACGTTTAAACCTTTGGATAAAGAAACCATTGTATCTAAATGAGATTGAAAATTCTCAAGCCGGACGGAAACCATTTTACTCAGTTTCATCACGCTCCCATCGCTCTTCTATAAGCGTCATTCGCCTCAACGCCTCTTCTCTTACTTTTTCTTCCACATTGGACATGGCTGCGATTTCACGAATGATTTCACCCATTTGTAGCGTTTCAAAATTCGCTTTTTCTTTCACTTGCTGTACGAAGGCATGGAGCTTTTCCTCTTGATGGCTCGCTTTTTCTACGTAAGATCGATCTAAAACAGCTTCACCTTTTTGTGCTTTCAACTGTATCTCTTTCAACCTAATTCCAGATTCGTCTACTTCACCAAGGATGACAGTCGGCATCCGCTCTATTTCTGTCCAATGGTTGTTTATTCGTGCTAGTGCACCTGGGTTGCAAATTAATGTACCGTCTTTTTCCTTAATGCCAAAACCACTATGAAAATGACCAGTGAAAATGACGTCTGCGGTTGTTCCCCAAATATGGTCAATTAATGTGTGGGGCACCCCTTCTGGTAGCGCTCTTTCAACGAGCATACTATGAACAAGGTGAATCATGTATGTAGCATCAGTTTCATTAACAGGGTAATAATCAAGCTTTGGGTCCCGTTGATCAAGGTCATAGTGGTAAGGTTGCCCAGATAGCTGAACCCGAACACCCTCTTTTTCTACTAAAACTGGTTGATCTGGGTGAATAAGAGTCATAATGCCAAAAGCATCAAGAAGCCCTAGCATCGTCCGTGTTACAGTTAAAGGATTATGCCCAAATGTGTCGTGATTGCCAGCTATCGCATAAATAGGTGCTTTCGCCTTTCTAAATAACTGCGCAAACTGCCCAACTGTGCTCGGCGACAAATCAGGTCGGTCGAACACATCTCCACCATGGAGTAAAAAATCCACCTGATGCTCGTTAGCCAAAGCCATTACTTGATCAATTTTATCTTTAATAGTATCAGGAAACGAGTCTAAACGATTTTTCGGGGTCGTACCACGTATATGCGTATCAGTAAAGTAAAGGAATGATATCATACTATATCCTTCGTTCCTTTCGTTGTTAAACTATTTCTTTCTTTAAAGGGTACCATTATGATAAAAGACTTTCCTTTTAAAAAACAGGAAAGTCTTTTGGCTATTACTATTTTAAATCTAGAGGAACATCTTCAAAAGATTCTTTATCAGCTTCTTCTACTTTTACTTCTCCATCAAGATTGTGCTCATCACGAATTTTCCGTTCGATTTCAGCTGTAATCTCCACGTTTTCTTTTAGGAATTGTTTCGAGTTCTCACGACCTTGACCTAAGCGATCACCGTTGTAAGAATACCACGCACCACTCTTATCCACAATCTCTAAATCCGTAGCAATATCAAGAATGGATCCTTCTCTTGAAATTCCTTCGCCATACATAATATCCACTTCAGCAAGGCGGAATGGAGGCGCTACTTTGTTTTTCACTACTTTAATTTTGGTACGGTTTCCGACAATATCGTTTCCTTGTTTCAGTGCCTCAGCCCGTCGCACTTCTAAACGAACAGAAGAATAGAACTTAAGCGCACGTCCACCTGGAGTTGTTTCGGGGTTTCCGAACATCACGCCGACTTTTTCACGAATTTGATTGATAAAGACCGCTACGGTTTTCGATTTGTTAATTGCGCCAGATAGTTTTCTTAACGCTTGCGACATCAAACGAGCCTGCAAGCCGACGTGAGAATCTCCCATTTCGCCTTCAATCTCTGCTTTCGGAACAAGAGCAGCGACACTATCAATAACAATCATATCCAGAGCGCCACTTCGTACAAGCGCCTCAGCGATTTCTAATGCTTGTTCGCCTGTGTCAGGTTGAGACAGAAGCAATTCGTCTACATTTACACCAAGTTTACCAGCATAAACAGGGTCTAAAGCGTGCTCTGCATCAATAAATGCAGCTTGACCACCTTGACGTTGTACTTCAGCAATAGCGTGAAGAGCAACTGTCGTTTTACCAGAAGACTCTGGTCCGTAAACTTCAATAACTCTACCTTTTGGATAGCCACCAACACCTAAAGCAATATCTAAAGCTAGTGCACCACTTGAAACGGTTGAGATTCGTTGCTCCGCTCTCTCTCCTAATTTCATGACAGAACCTTTACCAAACTGCTTTTCGATCTGGCGTAAGGCCATATCTAACGCTTGTTTCCGATCACTCATTCTTCCATCTCCTTTAAATCATCTTCATGTATTGTTGAGACATATAACGTTATCTGTCTTGTTTCATCGTTAGCTATTGTTCTTGTTCTATCATACCTCTTTTTTCATCGTTTGCCAATAGGTTTTACGAACATTTATTCGGTTTTTTTCAATAGAAAAAGATCGGGGGCACAACCCGATCTTTCTTCTTATGAACGGCGACCTGCAGCATGAGGACGACGCTCACGCTTAGGACGAGGCTTCGCCGGCTCTAAATTGACTCTAGCACCGTTGATTCTCGAATAGCGCAGACCTTCATATGCAAATGGTGCGCTCTCTTCAGGTACATCGACGAACGAGAAGTTATCAAAGATATCAATACGTCCAATCGTTTTCACTGGAATACCAATTAAGCGACTAATTTCCTCACCAAGAATTTTCGGTGTTAAATTGACGTTACGGCCGACGTTAATAAAGAAACGAACCATTCCTTTTGCTCCACCTGTTTCACCAAAGCTATAGCCCGCATCCTCACTTGCTGTTTCGGTCGAGAATTTCAGTTTTAGTAATGCAGAAATGATTTCTTTTGCGTCGACTTCTTCTTCTAACATTTGATCAGCGAGCGGACGGAATAATTCCATCTCTTTCCCACCTGATTCGATTGTTTCTTTAATCAAATTTTTCCATGATGTTTGTTGTTTTTCAACCACATCTTCAATGGTTGGTACTTCTTGAGACGGGATGTACATTTTTATTTCTTTTTCAATTGAACGTAAGTGCTTCATTTCCCTTGGCGTCACAAGCGTAATTGCTGCACCCGTCCGGCCTGCACGACCTGTACGACCAATGCGGTGAACATAACTCTCTGGATCTTGTGGAATATCGAAGTTAATAACGTGACTCACATTTTCTACATCAATTCCGCGAGCTGCTACATCTGTTGCGATTAAAAATTCAATGGAAGAATCGCGGAATTTTTTCATCACAACATCACGCTGAGACTGTGTAAGATCTCCATGTAAACCGTCTGCTAAATAACCTCTTGCCTGAAGTGCTTCTGTTAATTCGGCGACCCCTTTTTTTGTACGGCAGAATAAAATACCAAGATCAACATCATCGCTGTCAATGATTCGACAAAGGGAATCGATTTTATTACGCTCCAGCACTTTATAATACACTTGATTGATAGAAGGGGCGGTTACTTCTCCTTTATTAATCGTTACAGTAGCAGGATTGTTCATATAATTTCGTGATAGCTTACGAATTGCTGGTGGCATTGTTGCTGAGAAAAGAAGCGTTTGCCTTACATCATTCACTTCTTTTAAAATCGCTTCAATGTCTTCAACAAACCCCATGTCAAGCATTTCATCCGCTTCATCAAGCACGACTGTATGAACCGATTGAAGCTTTAATGTGCCACGACGCAAGTGATCAAGCATTCGACCTGGTGTACCGATCACAATTTGTACACCTTGTTTTAACGCTTTAATTTGATGACCTATTGACTGCCCACCATAAATCGGTAGCGTGCGAATTGCTTTGTGCATAGACAATTTTTGTAGTTCACCAGCTACTTGAATAGCAAGCTCACGTGTCGGTGTTAAAATAAGTGCTTGAATCGCTCGATCACTTGTCACTTTGTCCACAACAGGAATACCAAAAGCCGCTGTTTTACCAGTTCCTGTTTGAGCCTGGCCAATGACGTCGCCTCCGGTAAGAATAGCCGGGATGGCTTTTTCTTGGATAGGAGATGGCTCTTCAAACCCCATCTCCTTAATTGCTTGTTTTACTTGGTCTGAAATCTCGAAGTCTGAAAAAAATGTCATTTACTACCATTTCTCCTTTTTAATTCGTCCAACAAATAGAAAAATCCATACTTAACCGCACGCATTCGTACGGCGTTTCTCCCACCAGATAACGAAAGTGGAATGGTTCGTACAGGTTGTTGTGGGAAGGCAATGCCAATTACAACCGTTCCTGGCTCTAGGTTCCCTTGTTTTTCTGGTCCTGCTACTCCGGTAAAAGAGATGGCTACATCGGTTCGTAGTTTTTTTTGAATTCCTTGAGCCATTTCTGCTGCACATGCTTCACTCACTGCCCCGTAATCTTGGAGGGTTTGTGGAGATACACCGAGTAACGCGATTTTAGCTTCTTCTGTATAAGCCGTAATACTTCCTGTTAAGATCGATGATGCGCCTGGTAAGGCAACGAGTTCACTGGCAAATAATCCGCCTGTAAGGCTTTCCGCACTGGCAACAGTAAGACCTTGTTCATGTAAGTAACGAGAAACTTCTTTAACGAGCGTTGTCTCATCGTAGCCGTACAGATAATCTCCTACTCGATCTGTAATCAAAGACTCTGTTTCATCAAGTAATCGCTTAATTTCATTTTTGTCGGTATGCTTCACCGTCAACCTTAACTTCACTTCACCGTCACTTGCAAGTGGTGCAATTGTAGGGTTTTGCTGATTCTCAATAAGATCTTCTAGATCCGTTTCAAGTTGGGATTCACCGATACCAAAAAAATGAAGCACGCGCGACGTAATAGACGCTTGATCGTTTGTTCCTAATAAGACAGGTAAAAACTCTTTTTCAAACATAGGTTTCATTTCACTTGGCGGTCCTGGTAATAAAACGATTCTTTTTTCATCAGCTAGTTGAACAACCATTCCTGGTGCCATACCATGACGATTAGCAAGAACATGAGCACCTTCTATAACGTATGCTTGCTTTTTATTATTTGGTGTCATCGTCCGATTGTGTCGCTTAAAATATGCTTCAATATGATCAAGAGCATTTTGGTCATACACAAGCTCGCGTTCACAAAACTTTGCAACCGTATCTTTTGTTAAATCATCTTTAGTCGGGCCTAACCCACCCGTTAAAATAAGCAAATCCGCACGAGCAAACCCTTCACTGATCGTCTTATACAGTCGATCCGCATTATCACCAACCACTGTATGTGAATAAACGTCAACACCAACACTTGCAAGTTGTTTCGAAATGTATTGCCCATTTGTGTTGGCAATTTGGCCAAGCAACAACTCTGAACCAACAGCAATGATTTCCGCGTTCATAGGATCAACCCCTATACTGACTTTAGAATAATATGTTTGTTTTTAACAAAATAATCAACGCCAGACCAAATCGTCAATATGGCTGCAACATAGAGCATTAAATCAGCGAACGGAAACGAAATCGCTGAGAAAGGAATGTTATGTAAGAGTGTCGCGATAATAGCAACCATTTGCGTTAAAGTCTTCCATTTCCCTAGGTTACTTGCCGCGATGACATCACCCTCAGCCGCTGCCACCAACCGAATGCCAGTCACAATAAATTCTCTACTAATAATAACAATCGCAATCCAAGCTGGAATAAGTTGAATCTCCACCAGCCCAATTAATGCAGCCGTTACGAGCAATTTATCTGCAAGTGGATCAATAAACTTACCAAAGCTTGTTATCAGATTTAATTTACGCGCGTAATAGCCGTCAAGCCAATCCGTTCCAGCAGCAATGACAAAAATAAGCGCTGCAATGAGTAGCGATACAGCAATCGTATCATTAAACATTTCTAGCTCACCAAATGGTAAATCAACAAGCAAGAACAGCATGAATAGCGGAATTAAGCAAATCCGTGCGATTGTTATTTTGTTAGGTAAATTCAATTTCTTCCCTTCTTTCCAACTACGATAAGCGAATCCTTATTTATTGTACCACAGTCACGTCCGTACTGAAAAAAAACGAACTCAAAAAAATGATTTCCGCCTGTAGACGGAAATCACGTTTATTCATTTTCAGATTCAAGCAACACTTCAATTACTTGGACACTCGATGTATCTAAAAGATCAATTTCTAACCCATTCACAGTAAACGTATCCACTTCTGCACCGAACCCAATTCGAACGTACAGAGATTCTAAATCTGTTACATCAGGTTCAAAGTCTTCGTTGAACGGTGGATAGTTTTGCTCTACCGTACCCGAGCCTTCATTTTCACGTAATTCAACATACGTACCTTCATCATTCATTTCAATTAATAGCGAATCAAATGAATCCGCATTCGTTAATGTATACGTTTTTGTCGTCGCGTCTTCATTTTCTAAAACGAGTTCTGGGTCAGCCCCATTATCTTCCGTATCACTATTCGCTTCTTCATCACCTTGAGCTTCATCTTCATCCGTCACGTCGCCTTCATCATTATCGGCTTCATCTTCGTCGGCAGTTGGCCCATCATAAGAAGAACCTTCTTGTGGTTCTTCTGCTGTATTATCTGTATTCGAGCTATCTCCTGCAGTCCAAACGAAATAAACAATGAGCGCAAGAACAATGACAATTAAGATCGGAACTAGAATCGTTCCAAGAGATCGATTTCCGCTTTTTGCTGGTGCTTTTTGTTTTGGAGGCTTTACTCGCTCCGCTCGAGATGGTAAATCAACGCTTTCGCTTTGCGGGCTAGGAAGTTCATTCTTATACGTCGTTAATACTTCCTCTGCATTTAAGCCAACGGCTTCTGCATACGTCTTCACAAACGCCCTTGCATAGAAAATTCCTGGAAGCGTATCAAAATTCCCTTCTTCAATTGCCACTAAATAGCGCTTTTGGATCTTTGTTCGTTGCTGAAGATCATCAAGTGAAAGTTGTTTTTCTTCGCGATTTTCTTTTAAATAATTCCCTAGCTCTGACATCTTTACACCTACCTAGTAACGTTAGCTAATATCGAATGAAGAAAAACCCGATTCAACCACATCGTACGTAATCTCTTCATTATCATCGTTACGTAGTTCAATAATACAGTCAAAGTCTTCTAGCTCATACTCTGTCTCTCGAATAAAAATATCCGGATGCTCTACAACCTTTACCGCTGGTAGACGCATAATATCATCAACTAGTATACGATGTTTTTCTGTTGCTCGCATGGTTGAAACGATGCCATCAATAATAAAAATGTTATCGCCATCCATTTCATCTTCAGCGAGCTGGCTGCGCACAGTTTGGCGAAGCAATGTGGAAGAAATAAACGACCATCGTTTATTCGCACAAACGCTCGCTGCTACAACCGACTCTGTCTTCCCTACTCGGGGCATACCGCGAATACCAATTAAATAGTGCTCATCTCTTTTCATCATTTCTGCCATGAAATCAACGAGTAAGCCTAATTCACGACGAATAAATCGAAACGTCTTTTTTTCTGTTACGTTTCGCTCAATATAGCGACCATGTCGAATCGCTAGTCGATCTCGCACCCTCGGTTCACGAAATTTTGTTACAGTCACACTGCCAATTGTATGTAAGATTGCTTTAAATCGCTTGACATTGTCATCGTCAGTACTGCGAAGTAACATGCCTCGACGCGTATCGTCAACCCCATTAATCGTCACAATGTTTATAGAAAGCATACCAAGAAGAGAAGATATATCTCCAAGTATCCCTGGCCGGTTTTCATGTAGCTGGTACTCAAAATACCATTCTTTCACCGTGCCACTCCCTTTCTCTAATAAATTGACAAATAAAGCTAATCTTCTTGGCTCTATGATATAGGATTCACTTTTAAAAGAAAAGCATTTTCCTTTAGAAACCACAAAACTACAAAAAGAAAAACTGCTTGTTCGTGTATACGAACAAGCAGTTTAACTTATCTGTGGCCGACTAATTTCACCATCATATTTGCAATAGCATGTTGTTCTTTTTCATCAGCCACTTTCCAAAGTTCAGCAAGAACACGCTCTTGCTCGTTTTTAGGTTCTACTTGTTCAGCTAAATACTCACCAACCTGGTAAGCAACGTCGCTCACGATATTTTCATTCATTCCTTCGTGTTGCGCTTGATCAAGACGATCACCTAAAAATTCTTTCCAATGATCCCAGCTATCTAATACAGACATGTGAATCCCTCCTCTAAGTTTTAAAAAAGATTCACACCTAGTATGCCTTCGTCAAACAGAAATATACATGTTAACAATGCCAAGCCCCATTCACTGAAAGTACTTGTCCATTAATATACGATGACCTTTCCTGGCTTAGAAATAATACCGCATGCGCTACCTCTTCCGGACGTCCTAACCGGCCAGCTGGAATGTCGTCTGCCAGTTCGGCTAGTTCTTGTTCACTATAGATGGATAACATGTCACTGTTAATGGCCCCTGGCGCTACCGCGTTTATACGTACCTTACTTCGACCGACTTCTTTTGCAATGCTTTTCATAAAGCCATGCACACCGCTTTTTGCGGCTGCATAGACACTCTCCATACTAGCACCTTCCAGTCCCCAGATAGAAGTAATAAGTGTAATAACGCCTTTCTGATGGTGAATCATTTGTGGCATCACTGCTTGAGTCAGTTTAATCGCACTCGTTAAATGCAATGTCATGGTTTCCTCTAGTTGTTGTGCACTAATATCTTGTAAGAGCTGAGGCTGGGAATTGCCGGCACAGTATACGACGATATCCGGGATATTCGGTAGTTGCTCCATAAGAGTGGCAACACCATCGATTTTCCCCAAATTAGCATAGACTGGAATGGCATCACATTGCAATGATGCACACAAATCTCTTGCTTTCTTCTCATTACGAAAAAAATGAACATAGATGGTACTTGCTTCGAATTGAAAAGAGCGACAGACGGCTTGCCCGATCGCCCCTGTCGCTCCTGTCACTAAGACACTTCTCATGACCCAGATTGATCATCCTTAACAATAAGTGTCGTTTTTGCTTGATCAGAAAAATGAGCATGTAATACAGTTTCTAGATCGTTTACTGTAAGCTCTTCTAGAGTTGGCAATACAGCGAACAAATCCATATCATTAAAACGGTAACGAGTAAATTCATTTGCAATGTATTCTGGCGAGTTTAACGCTTTAAGGAATCCACCAATTTTCTTTTTAATCACACGTGCTGTATCATCTTCATTCAGTGAACCTGCTTTAAATGATGCAATCGTCTCTTCTACTACCGTAATAAGCTGCTCCGGTTGTTGACTTTCACCACCGATAATGGAAAATCCAAATCCCTTTTCAGCAGTAAAATCAAACGAAAACGAGTCATCTGCAACACCGTTTTTATACATGTGCTCGTAGGCTTCTGAACTTGGTCCAAACATTAAATCTAGGAGTACATTGAGTGACAATTCGTAGCGAAGCAACTCTTGGCCTTGACGGCTTGCATTTGCTTCTTTATAGCCAATAAATACTTTTGGTGTTTGCACAGGCATGTGTATAACATTTGTCGGCTTATCCACTTCCAGCGGCTCGTCTGGAAATGTACGGTCAATGCTCTCTGGCTCTGGAAACGATTTATTTGCTTGGTTTTCACGAATAAGAGTCATCATTTCTTCCGGCTCCACTGAACCAACAATGAATAGTAACATATTGTTTGGGTGGTAAAATGTGTGATAGCACGTATAAAGATCTTCTTTTGTTATTTCATTAATTGAAGGCACAGTACCAGCAATATCTATTTTAACAGGGTGATGTTTATACATGTTTTCAATCGTTCCAAAATAAGCACGCCAATCAGGATTATCATCATACATCGTAATTTCTTGTTCAATAATGCCTTTTTCTTTTTCGACCGTTTGATCCGTAAAGTACGGGTGTTGTACAAAATCCATTAACGTTGTTAAATTTTCATTAACATTGGTTGTACTTGAAAACAAATAAGCGGTGCGAGTAAAGCTCGTAAAGGCATTGGCAGAAGCTCCTTGTTTGCCAAACGTATGAAAGACATCCCCTTCTTCGCTTTCGAACATTTTATGCTCAAGAAAGTGAGCAATACCGTCAGGGACGCGAACCGGCTTGTCTTTACCAATTGGCTTAAAATGATTGTCAATGGAGCCATATTTTGTTGTAAACGTCGCAAACGTTTTATGAAATCCTTTTTTCGGCAAAATATAGACATCTAATCCATTGTCTAATTGCTCATGGTATAAGGTTTCTTCCAATTGCTTGTATTCAATCGGCTTCATGCTTTTTCCCCCTGTCCTTTTAAAAAGTAGATCGTATCTAGCTCCCATTTGGAAACAGCTCGCACGACATCCTCTTTCGTAACGGTTTTAATGTTCTCTATACGCTCTTGAATGGACTTACGATGGTTCGCGACAATTTCATGATAAGATAGTTCTGCAATTCCTCTCGGCGCATCTAAGGCTTCTAACGCTTGATTAAGAAGCATGCCTTTTGCTTGCTCTACTTCAGCTTTTGAGAAATCACCCTTTTTCATTGCTTTTTCTTGTTCCTGAATGATTTCAACTGCACGATCATACTTGTCAAATTCAATACCTGACATCACCATTAATACACCTTTATGGCTCTCAATTTGCGAAGCTGCATAATAGGCCAGACTTTCTTTCTCACGAACATTTATAAACAGTTTGGAAGAAGGAAATCCTCCAAATAATGCATTTCCAACTCGAGCTGCTTCATAGTCATCATCCGAAAAGGTAGTGTGGGTTCTATAACCTAAATGAAGCTTACCTTGCTTCACTTGCTGTTCATCATGAACGATGTGAACCTGTTCGATCTCTTTGTCTGCTTTTGTAGGCTTAACCGTATTTACCGCTTTATGCTGCTCAGTAAACACTCGGCTTACAGTTTGTTTCACTTCTTCTTCTTGAAATGAGCCAATAACATACAAGTCAAATCGATCTTGTTCAAGCATTGACTGATACGCGTCGTATAAGGTTTGCGAATTTAATTGGTCCAAGTCCTTTTCTCTTCCATACGGCGGCAATCGATAGGCTTCATGTTGGAACATTTCTTCTGTGATGCGGACATTGGCATAGCGCATTTTATCATCATAAATCGAAGCAATTCGCTGCTTTAACGACCGTTTTTCTTGTTCCACTGTTTGGGTAACAAACACGCCATCCTCCAAAACAGGCTGGTAAACGAGTTGATGTAAAAGCGTTAAAGCCTCTTCAACTAACGAAACGGAATCCTTCAAGTACTGCTCTGAGGCTACATCCATTCGAAACGTAATGACTTGGGCTTCGCCTTTTTTTTGCACATCTGCCGTTAAAGTGGCACCATACATCTCTTCTAGCTTTTGTTTTAATCGCTTACGATTTGGGTGATCTTTTGTTCCACCTTGAAGAACATGAGGAATTAGCGCTCTTGCCGTCACCGTTTCTTCTTGAAGTGGCGCATTTACCATTAACATGATGCTAATTGTTTTAAACTTATCTGTGGCACCTAAATGAAGATGTAACCCATTTTGTTCCGTCGATTTCACTTGTAAATCCGTCAATTTTCATCTTCCTTCCGTTAATCGTTCTACTTTTAGGATGTCGCCTCTTCATCGGATCTATTCCCTATAAGTACTTCTCGCGGCTTACTACCCTCATATGGTCCAACAACGCCTCTTGCTTCCATTTCATCAACTATTCGTGCAGCCCTCGTATACCCAATACGGAAACGTCGCTGAAGCATAGAAACCGATGCCGTGCCGACTTCAATAACAAGGTCCACCGCATCGTTATAAAGATCATCCTCTGGCGCACTTTCTTTTGATTCAACTACCGTTGGTTCCATTTCTTCTACATACTGGGCTTTTTGTTGCGAAACAACGTATGAAACAATTTTCTCTACTTCTTCGTCAGAAAGAAACGCACCTTGAATTCTTGTTGGCTTTGTTGCTCCCATCGGCAAGTACAACATATCTCCTCGACCAAGAAGCTTCTCCGCTCCTCCACCATCCAAAATCGTTCGAGAATCGGTTTGCGAGGAAACGCCGAACGCAATTCTTGAAGGTATATTTGCTTTTATTACTCCTGTAATGACATCAACAGACGGACGTTGCGTAGCAATGATCATGTGAATACCTGCTGCCCTAGCCATCTGAGCGAGTCTTGCGATTGAGTCTTCAACGTCCCCAGATGCAACCATCATTAAGTCAGCAAGTTCATCAACAATGACGACAATATAGGGCAATGTCGGTTGTTTCGCATCATGTAGTTCATTTTGACGCTTAATATAGTCATTGTAGCCTTCCATATTACGCGTTCCTGAATGTGAAAACAAATCATAACGTCGCTCCATTTCCGCAACGACTTTTTTTAGTGCTTGAGATGCCTTCTTTGGTTCCGTAACAACGGGTGTTAACAAGTGAGGAATGCCATTGTATACATTCAGTTCAACCATTTTAGGGTCTATCATCATCATTTTGACTTCATGAGGTTTTGCTTTCATTAATATACTAGTAATAATGCCATTGATGCATACACTTTTTCCACTTCCAGTTGCACCAGCAACAAGGAGATGCGGCATCTTATTTAACGGTGCCAAAACCGGTTCACCTGAAATATCTCGGCCTAGGCCAACTGAAAGGACTTCATGCTGTCTATCTGTCGAGCCACTTAATACTTCTTTTAGCGATACAATCGCCACTTCTTGGTTTGGCACTTCAATTCCAACAGCAGATTTTCCTGGTATTGGAGCTTCAATACGAATATCTTTTGCTGCTAGTGCTAATGCTAAGTCGTCTGCTAAATTAACAATTTTGCTTACTTTCACTCCGACACTTGGATTAACTTCATATTTCGTAACAGCTGGGCCTAAGTGAACTTTTGTCACTCGAACTTTCACTCCGAAACTTTCTAACGTTTTTTCAAGCTTCCGCGCATTCGATGTTAATTGTTGCTTTTCTGTAAGCTGATCAGGCTTAACTGGCGTATGTAATAAATCAAGATCCGGCAATAAATAAGACTCATTTGTCACATCTTCATTTACCAGTTCCGTTGAAAGTAACTCCATTTCTTTAGAGTCTTTCTCTTTGTCGTTCGACACCTCTTGAGCAGACTGCTGACGTTGATCAGCTATCGTCTCTTCTTTAGGCTGCTCTCTTTGTGAGAAATCAACAATTTCAGGTTCCTGCTTGCTATCCCAACGATCTTTTTCTCGTGTTTCTTCTTCTGGTAGAGGCTCCTCTTTTTTCTTCGTACGCGCTTGTTTACTACGTCTTTCATCATCCATTTTTTCTTTCGCTTCATTTCTCCATTGAGTAAAGTCAGACCAAGTTGATTTCACAAAATCTGTTACAAATAAATAGCTCCGACGATACCACTTACCTAGCATATCGCTTAAGGAACGCCCAGAAATTAAAATGGCCCCGACCACAATGAGCATCAGACATAACAAATACGTTCCAGCATTATCAAACAAAAAATGGCTTACTGCATAGCCAATCGCTCCGAGCATACCGCCACCTAAGTCTTCTGTTTGTCCGGTTGTAAGCTCCTGCCAAAACAACGCCCATGTGCTTTGAATAACTGAACCATTTTCAAGCGTGCCTTCAATAGTAAGCTGTCGAAATAAGCTAACGTGCGCAATAATCGCTAGAGCGAGTACAACTGTATACATGCCACTCAATTGTCGATTCCAAATGGCTGGCTTCTTCCTTTTAATCATAATGTAAAGGGCTGTTATGAAAAAACCGATAGCAAGTAAAATAAACCACTCCCCTAGGAACAGGCGAAACAATCGTACAAATGCTTCTCCTACACTTCCTAAACGAGCGAGTGTTACAAGTGCGATGACGAGCAGACCTAATCCAATTAGTTCGAACGTTAATTGAGATTTCCATTGTGTTTTTTTTCGTTTCTTTCGCTTTGCCATTCTGTCACCTTCTAAGTCATACTCGAACAAGCAGTCTAACTTATAGACTGCTTGTTTCATCCTTATCAGTATAACATATCTGTATTTTAATAGCGTAACGTACTGGATAAAATTGTACCAGGCTCATAGGCAGGATTTAAGTAAGCGTGTGGGTCACTTGAAAGCAAACGAATGATGCGATAGTCACCATCCCCTTGTTGCTCCACCATTAACGAGCCTGCTTCACACGGTATGGTTAATTGCTTCTGAAAATCACTTTGATCTGTGGGATAAAGTTGTTCTAATGGAACCGTTGTGTATAAAATCATTGTACGACCTCTGATGACTTTTGTTCATCTATGAGCTCGTTCAACTTCTTTATTGCTTGCCCAATCCCACCAACTTCATTAATCAATCCATATTCAACCGCATCGGTTCCAATGACATTCGTACCAATATCTCTTGTTAAATTTCCTTTGGAGAACATTAATTCTTTAAATTTCTCTTCCGTTATTGAAGAGTGGTTTGTCACAAAATTAATCACGCGATCTTGCATTTTATCTAAATATTCAAATGTCTGCGGAACCCCAATGACGAGACCTGTTAAGCGAACTGGGTGTATCGTCATTGTCGCTGTTTCGGCAATATACGAATAGTTTGCGGCTGTGGCGATTGGCACACCTATTGAATGACCACCACCAAGAACGAGAGTAACTGTAGGCTTTGAAAGAGAAGCGATCATTTCTGAAAGGGCAAGCCCCGCTTCCACATCACCACCAACAGTGTTTAAAATGATGAGCAATCCTTCAATTTTGGGGTTTTGTTCAACTGCTACTAATTGAGGAATCATATGCTCATACTTTGTCGTTTTATTTTGCGGTGGTAGCTGCATATGGCCTTCAATTTGACCAATGACAGTCATACAATGGATATTTGTTAGCCCCATATCCGGCACACCAGTCTGACCTAACGCTTGTATTTTCTCCACCAATGAACCTTTTTCCTCTTTTGGTTTTGCCGTATCTGGTGCTGGTTGCTGTTCGTCTGCCATGATTCCACGCTCCTTTTAGTCTTACGACTAGTATGGTCTGCTTTCATTGGAATATGTGTAGGCGCAACTGAAAAAAACCATTATGATTCGCATCATAATGGTTTCCTTTTATTATACTTCCATAATAATTGGTAAGATCATCGGACGGCGCTTTGTTTTTTCAAACAAAAAGCGGCTTAGCCCTTCGCGAATGTTACTCTTTAAACTAGACCATTCGCTCACATTTTCCGTCACGCACTTTTGTAGAATAGACGACACGAGTTCGTTAGACTGCTCAAGCAACGCTTCCGATTCACGCACATAAACAAAACCACGAGAAATGATATTTGGACCAGACACAATCGTACTCGTCTTTTTATTTAACGTGACAACAACAACGAGAATACCATCTTTTGAAAGCAAGCGTCGATCTCTTAAAACAATATTACCAACGTCGCCAACACCAAGACCATCAATGAGCACATGTCCCGAAGGAACTTTTCCTGCGCGGCGAGCTTGATTGTTTGAAAACTCGACAACTTCACCTTTTTCCACAATATAAATACGCTCCGGCTTTATACCGACGTTTATTCCTAAGTCTCGGTGAGCGTGCTGCATGCGAATCTCTCCGTGAATAGGCAAGAAATATTTCGGCTTCATTAAATTGAGCATTAGCTTTAATTCTTCTTGAGAACCATGACCTGAAGCGTGTACAGCCTGCGAACCATAAACAACATCAGCACCAATGCGATGAAGTTGATCGATAACAGACGAAACGCTTTTTTCATTTCCTGGAATAGCAGATGCTGCAATAATGACCGTGTCATTATCTGTTATGGTAATGTGGCGGTGAGCGCCTCTTGCCATCCGTGTCAAAGCAGACATTGGTTCACCTTGACTACCCGTTGTTAAAATAACAACTTGCTCTGGCTTATATCGATTGACTTCATCAATATCGATGACCAAATCCTTAGGCATTTTTAAGTAACCTAACTTAGAAGCAATGGTAATGACACGAACCATACTCTTTCCAACAATGGACAATTTGCGGTTCGCAGCAGCTGTCGCTTGTATCACTTGCTGTAAGCGGTGCACATTTGAAGCGAAAGAGGTAACAATCAAACGTCCTGATGTTCGTGCAAATACATCTTTAATACCTATACCGACTTCCGCTTCGGATTTCGTCGTTCCTGGCCGTTCTGCGTTCGTTGAATCTGAAAGTAAGCAGAGTACACCTTTTTGTCCAATTGCCGCCATTTTACCAATTTCAGCATGTTTCCCATCAACCGGCGTTTGGTCAAACTTAAAATCTCCAGTGTGAACCACTGCACCTTGAGTTGTTTCAACACATACCCCGACACAATCAGGGATACTATGGCTTGTACGGAAAAATGATACAGGCGTTTTCCCTAATTTCACTCTTGAATTAGAATCAATTAAGCGAAGGGTCGTTTCTTTCAAAATCCCTGCTTCTTTAAGCTTTTCTTCAACTAAGCCAAGAGTTAATTTTGTTCCATAAACAGGTACATTTATTTTCTTTAACACATAAGACAATCCACCAATATGGTCTTCATGGCCATGTGTTAGAATAATTCCTTTTACTCGCTCTTCGTTTTCTACTAAGTACGAAACGTCTGGAATGACGATATCAACACCGAGCATGTCGTCGTCAGGGAACATTAATCCAGCATCGACAACAATGATGTCTTCATCGACTTCAATTCCATACATATTTTTTCCAATTTCTCCTACGCCTCCGAGGGCAAACACTCGGACTTTTCCGTTTTCTATTTCTTGCTTAGACAATGATTTATCCTCCTAAATAATTGGTTATATTCTCTATTTCATTTGTTAATCAGAACGTAATCACGCGTATACTAGGTTCATTATTAGGTCACTGTTAAAGAAACATCTAGAAAGCACAGCGCTATAAATCTTTTGAACCGCTCCTTAGCATTTGCCTAATGTCCCTGAAATGAATGGCAATATTCATACTACAGAAGCTTCAAAAGATAGACACACAGTCTTTCGTACAGTCGCAGTTAACAATGAAAAAAAGAATAGATGGTGATCTTCTCACCTTACCCGAACGCATCACTTGAAAACTAGTATACCTTAATTTTCTAGTTAAAAACAAGAGCCATTCCTCGAACACCGATTCTCCGACAAAAAATATCGATCCCTTTCAAATTGTTTCTTTTTCCGACAAAGAAACATTCTTGCAACTAAACCCCGTGTAACTATACAAAAAAAAGACATGCAGAACAACAAGAAATTGTTTGCTCTACATGCCTCACATTAAAGTTCGTTTTATTTTTTTACAGTTGATAAGGAAGCCAATACGTGATCCACTTGCTTCTTCTCGAGAGCATTTAGTGGAATTAACGGCAGCTGTACATCACCAACGTGTACACCTATCTGATTTAAAGCGTACTTTACACAGGTAGGATTTGGTGCTAAAAACATGGTTTTCATCGCTGGCAGTAATTGTCTATGAGCCTTTGCGGCATCTTTTTTATTTCCTGCAAGAAATGCGTTAACCATTTGTTTCATTTCCTGTCCGAGCACGTGGGAAGCAACAGACACAATCCCGTCTCCACCAATCGCTAAGACGGGTAATGTTAACCCATCATCACCGCTATATACTGCAAATGAGTCTGGCGTTCCTTCAATGATAGCCGCTATTTGATCCAAATTCCCACTCGCTTCTTTAATAGCAACGATTGATTCAATGGCAGATAACCGAATCGCTGTTTCAGCTTCTAAATTACACCCTGTGCGGCCTGGAACATTGTAAAGCATAATCGGTAGCGAGGTTTTCGAAGCGACATGTTGAAAATGAGCATATAACCCATCTTGTGACGGCTTATTATAGTAAGGTGTTACAAGCATAATCGCATCTACACCTGCTTCCTCAGCCATAAGCGATCGTTCAACTGTTGATTTTGTGGAATTAGTTCCTGTACCAGCAACGATTGGCACTCTACCATTTACATACTTAACACAAAAACGAAATAGCTGCTCACATGCTTCTTGCGTTAAAAACGGCGACTCACCAGTCGTACCTGCAACCACAAGCACATCTGTACCGGTGGCTATTAAATGATCCATTAATGATTCACAAGCTTTAAAATCGATTGATCCATTCTCATGAAACGGTGTTACCATGGCCGTCCAGAGCGGTCCGTACTTCCCTGTAGGTTTCACTTGCAATCCCTCCATTTACGCGCTAACGGAATTACGTGATGACTTCATTAAGCTGAAACATTTTGTGAAGAGCATTTACTGCTTTGCTCATGTCTTCATTTTTTACGAGAACCCAGATGGTCGTGTGCGAGTCAGCGGATTGTAAGATTTGAATATTTTCTCCGCTTAAAGCTGAGACAATACGCGCAGCAACGCCAGGCACACCCGTCATTCCTGCTCCAACAGCTGATACTTTTGCGCATCCTCGCTGAAGCTGTGGCTTGTAGCCTAACTCTGTTAAAATTCGTAAAGCATCATCAGCCGCTTCGTCTAAAACCGTATACATAACTCCACTAGGACTTATATTTATAAAATCAACACTAATTCCAGCTTTCGCCATTGATTTAAACACGTTCTCTTGTAAATCAAATTGTCCCTCTTTAGCGGAGACTTTAATTTGCGTTACATTAGACACATGAGCAATACCTGTAATCATTCGCTCATGAATGTCCATTCCATGATTTAAAACCCCTGAATTAACTAACGTTCCTTCTGAATCAGAATACGTAGACCGAACTCGAATCGGAATTTTCGCCTGCATCGCAATTTCCACCGCCCGTGGATGTATTACTTTTGCGCCTTGATACGCCATATTACAAATTTCATTGTATGACATTGACTCAAGCGCCCGGGCGTCTTTAACGATACGAGGGTCAGCTGTCATAACCCCTTCTACATCGGTAAAAATATCAACGTAATCGGCTTGGACTGCAGCACCTATTGCCGTCGCTGATGTATCACTACCTCCACGGCCAAGTGTCGTCGTTTCACCACTCTTAGACTGGCCTTGAAAACCTGTTACCACCACAACGTCAGACGACTCTAATGTTTTTAATAAGTGGTCACATTTCATTTCTCTTATTTTTGCATTTTGGAACTCTTCATTTGTTACAAAACCAGCCTTTGCGCCCGTCATTGCTTCTGCCTGAACTCCGTGAGCGTTTAGTTGCTCTGAAAACACAACCGCAGAAATCGTTTCGCCACACGAAACGAGCATATCTTGCTCACGCTTGGAAATGTGCGCTTTATGAACTAATGAAAGCAATGTATCCGTCGCATAAGGGTCACCGCTTCGTCCCATTGCTGATACTACGACAACGACTTTGTAGCCCTCATTTACTGCATTTTGAACGTGTTTAATTGCAAGATCTCTTGATTCTTTTGATTTCACTGATGTGCCACCGAATTTTTGTACAATTATCTTCATTGCTTATGCCTGCTTTTTAATCAGATTCAGTTTAATAAGACTTTCCGCAATTTGAACAGAATTCCATGCAGCACCTTTTAATAGATTGTCAGATACGATCCATGCATGAAAACCGTTATCGCGATCTAAGTCTTTGCGAATACGGCCAACAAATACATCCGGCTTTCCTACCGCTGTTGTGACCATTGGATAGACTTGATTAGTCGGATCATCTTGCAACGTTACACCAGGAGCGTCGCTTAATAGTGCTTTTACTTCTGTTGCGGAGGCACCACTTTTCTCTGTTTCGAAATAAACAGACTCTGAGTGACCTGTTTCAATTGGCAATCGCACACACGTCGCTGCTACCTCAAGAGAAGGTAAATGCATAATTTTCTTTGTTTCATTTATCATTTTCATTTCTTCAAAGGTAAATCCATTCTCTTGAAACAAATCAATTTGTGGAATAGCATTAAAGGCAATTTGATAATGATTCTTATCACCTGAAACTGGCAATACCGATGCAGAGGCTTCTTCTCCTGCAAGTACCGCTTTTGTTTGGGCTTCCATCTCTTCTACCGCTTCAAGACCAGCACCTGAAACAGCTTGGTATGTTGAAACGACTACCTTATTTAAACCATACGCTTGGCGAATAGGTTCAAGGGCAACAACCATTTGAATGGTTGAACAGTTTGGATTTGCAATAACTCCTTGGTGCGCTTGTAAATCTTGTTCGTTAACTTCTGGAACGACAAGTGGTACATCTTTATCCATACGAAACGCACTTGTATTATCCACACAAACAACACCGCGTTTTACCGCTTCTGGAATTAACGCTTTTGAAACAGAACCGCCAGCAGAAAAAAGTGCAATATCGATCCCTTCAAATGATTCTGGTGTTGCTTCCTCAACTGTATATGGCTGACCGCGAAACGTAATCGTCTTACCAGCTGATCGTTTTGAAGATAATAGTTTAAGAGTGGAAATTGGAAAATCGCGCTCTTCCAGTGTTTTTAACATTTGTTGCCCAACCGCACCTGTAGCACCGACAACGGCTAATTGATAGGATTTGTTCGTCATGGTATTCTTCCTCCCTAAAGTTCAGCAGTGGATCTTCTTTATCTTTGTCCTCTATTAAACTTTACGGGATTTAGGAGCAAGACGCAACTGTCCTGCGCCTATTTTTGTGGTTACGTCGTCAGAACGGGCTGAAGTTGAGTATAAGAAAGCGCCGCTTCTGCCGCTGGGACAAGCTGATTCATGTCTGCTACGAGCGAATTGGGCTTCTTTTTATAGTCGTCCTGACCATAAGGGATAAAGAAAATATTTTTCGTTGCCATCAGCCTCATGATGTTCACTCCATTTAAACCAAGACCATCATTAGTCGAAATTCCTAATAATACCGGCTTACCATTACGTAGTGTAGATTTGGCACCCATTAAAACAGGACTATCGGTCATAGCATTTGCAAATTTTGAGATTGAATTACCTGTAATAGGTGCAATAATCATCAAGTCTAACGGTGTTTTCGGTCCAAACGGCTCCGCCTTTACCATGGAGTTGACAAATGGTTCTTGTGTAATGCTTTTTAACCGTTTCATCCAATCTTCACTATCACCAAATTTCGTATCTGTATGCTCAACTGTATATGTTAAAAAAGGGGATACTTTTGCTCCTAACTGGACGAGTTTTTCAATTTGAGGATACACAGCTTCATATGTGCAGTGGGAGCCTGTTAAACCAAATCCGATATGTTTACCTTTTAACATGTTCTAAACTCCTTCTCCTTCTTATTGGGCGCGTGTTTGTTCAAGCAATAAATCACTTAAAACATTGGCAAGGATTTTTCCAGCTGTTTTTGGTGCAACCATACCTGGTAAGCCTGGAACAATCATAGATTTCAACCCACGCTTTTGAGCATAATCATGATCAATGCCACCTGGTTTTGACGCTAAATCTAATAGAAACGCATGCTGCATCATTTCAGTTAATACGCTCGAGGTCACAATTTTTGCTGGTACCGTATTGATAACCACGTCCGCTTGTTTTAACGCCTGTTTAATGTCATCTAAATGGAACGGCTTCATCCCCAGTTGAAAAGCTCTAGCAAGTGACGCTGACTCTTTATCACCTACAGAAACGGTTGCACCTAGTTTTTTGAACGTAGAAGCAATGGTCATCCCAATTCGCCCGAGACCTAAGACAGCGACATTGGCACCATGAATGGTTGAATCGGTATGCTGAATAACAAACATAACGGCACCTTCCGCTGTGGGAATGGAATTGTAAATCGCCACATCATCTCTGTTCATGAGTACCACAACATCTCGTTTTGCTTGGCTCGCCATTTTCTCTAACCGATTAGACGTAATTCCTGTATAAATCGTGCATGACTCCGATGTTTGCTTTACATGCTTAGCCTCTAGCTTAATTTTATTGGAGGAGAACACGCTATTAATAAAGCCGTCATTGCCAATGCCTCCTACTGGTAACAAGATCGCTTCAACTGTCTTCCAATCAATATCATCCAATTCTTCCTTACTAACGCCGATAAAGCCTGCCTCTATTTGTTCGAAACCAACAAGGGAAACACGCGCATCTAATGTTGATAGTTTCCGAACAATTTCAATCTGCCTTGCATCGCCACCGATCATTACAACATGAATTCCTGTAAGCATGATTGGCCCTCCTACTCGTTCAATTACCCGTCACGATTTACCCGTACTTCTTTACCATATGTCTAGAAAAACAATTCCGTGCAAACAGAAAAAAGCCTGTCACAAATGACAGACTTCTAGCTTGCCAACAACGCTTTAAGCGAAACGTTGTGGATAAGGTATTTAATTTCTTAACGATTGTGTGTCAATAATAATCATGTCTTGGCCTATCTTTTTAATTTGCTGCCAGTAAACCGTCACTTCTTTATCTTTACGATTGAATTGATACCATTTGGAGACCGGAACAACAAAAGCATGAATATCACCTGATTGCTCATCTAACAATACATCTGTTTGACCTAAAATGCCAAGCCGTTCCCCTTTTTCGAAATCGATAATTTCTTTATTCGCAATTTCGCTTAATCGCATCACGATCACCTCTTTCTTCATCGTATGAGGCTTGTCGCTATTCTAGACTATCTCGTAAAGATTGTATCTGGCATTGTTTCGCTTGGTGACACAATGGATAAAGCAGGTGCATCTTTAAAAAGTATATGAGCTAATTCGTTCACATCTTCTAAAGAAATATCGTTAATTCGATTTAATAGTTCATCTAAACTTTGGTGCTTCTTTAAGAGTAGCTCGTTTTTCCCATTACGACTCATACGGCTACTTGTACTTTCTAGCCCTAGCATAATACTGCCTTTTAGCTGTTCTTTTCCATTCTCTAATTCTTTTTTTGTTAGACCCTCTGCTTGCATCTGCGCTAATACGTTGTTCATTGATTCAGATAAAGCTTGTAGCTGATTCATTTGCGTACCTGCATATACGGTTACCGAGCCGATGTTTTCATAGGCAGAGTGATAGGAGAACACAGAGTAACATAACCCGCGCTCTTCCCTTATTTCTTGAAACAAACGACTCGACATACTTCCACCTAAAGCGTTATTTAATAAAATTAAATTAAACATTTGAGCGGAGCCAACTTCAAGACCAGGATAGGCTAAGCAAAGGTGAGCTTGTTCTGTTTCTTTTTGCAAATGCTTTTGTACAGGAATAAACATGGCTTCCCGGGGCTGATGTTGCTTTTTAGCAGAAGGGACAGCTGAAAACGTATCTTCTAATTGCGCTAGCAAGTCTTCATGGTAATGACCGGCTACCGAGATCACAACACGCTCACCTACATAATAATTGTCCATATACGATAAAATTTGCTCTCTTGTAAAGCTTGCAAGCGTTTCTTCTGTTCCAAGAATCGGATTGGCTAAAGTTGACTGACCAAATGATGCTTCACTCAACAATTCATGCACAAGATCATCTGGCGTATCTTCTACCATCCGTATTTCTTCTAACACGACATTTTTTTCACGTTCTATTTCTTGCTCATCGAACACAGAGTGAAAAAACATATCTTGTAATACATCTACAGCAATGTGGGCATGCTCATCTAGCACTTTGGCGTAATAACACGTATATTCTTTTGCTGTAAAGGCGTTTACTTGTCCGCCTATTCGGTCAAAAGCTTCCGCTATTTCTTGTGGCGATCTCGTTTTTGTTCCTTTAAACAACATGTGCTCAATAAAGTGAGAAATCCCATTCTGTTCATTTTCTTCATTACGAGAACCTGTTTTAACCCATATGCCAATCGCTACTGAACGGACTGTATTGTTTTTTTCAGCCATAATTCGTACACCGTTACTTAGCTCTCTTTTATTAATCACTACTTGAACCCCCATTGATGTCTACTTCCATGTTTCGTGGCAAACGGTTTTCGCTCATCAGTTCAGAAACCGTCCCTACCAGTAAATTCTTCTCTTTTATCCCCTTTATCATCGCGTCGAGCCCTTGTGATGATGACTCAGTTGGATGCATGAGTAACATTGATCCAGCTTCCATTTTCGGAACAACTCGATTGACCATTGAATGAACCTCAGGCTTCTTCCAATCAATCGTATCAACCGTCCACATAATCGTATTCATACCGTGAGCATGGGCACGATCAACAACAAGCTGATTGTAATCACCACTGGGCGGGGCAAACCACTTAGGTGTTTCGTCTACTGTCGCTTTAATTACATCTGTTGTTTTTTCTAACTCTTCGTCTATTTTTTCTACACTTAGTTTACTCATTTGCGGGTGGGAATAAGCGTGACTCCCAATTTCGTGTCCCTCTTCTTTAATCATCATGGCTAATTGGGGATTTTTCTTTACCCACGAGCCATCTAAAAAGAACGTTGCGTGGACTTGGTGCTGACGAAGTGTTCGAAGCATATCAGGGATATACTCATTTCCCCAAGCTACATTAATGAGCATGGCAGTCATTGGTTTCTCTGATACTCCTCGATAAATTGGTGCAGGGTCTAAATCACTTAAATGGACCTCTGGCTTAGCATCTTTAAAAATAAGCATCGACTGGTTAAATGTGCCAGATTCTTTCATCTTATCATAGGATTTTTCAACGTCAACCTCTAGTCCATTGTATCCAGGCATCGCCTTCCAAACCCGATCCATTTTCGCATTTATCGCCGGAATATTCACTTTATTAGCGTGTTCAAGAATGGCTTCGTAGAGTGGATCTTCAACAGCTTCAACCATCATAGACGCGTTTAATTTAACCGTTTCCACATATTGATTTGAAAACGGGTTCTGGATTGCAACAAGAGCTAGTAAAACTACCGTAGAACAAAGGATAACATGTATAACTTTGTGCTTCATTTATTCCCCTCCCTAACCATAAAAAGCTTCTCTTAGCATGTCTATGTCTTATGAAGGGCAACTAGAATGAACAAACAAAAAAGACTAGGAATTTTCCTAGTCCATCTATTACGACTGCTCTTGTTCGTTAGATTGTTCTTCTTGCGTTTGATTTTCTTTCTCTTCTTTTTCACGCTGTTCCTTTAAAAGAACTTTGCGAGACAAGTTAACACGACCTTGATTATCAATCTCCGTTACACGAACGTCAAGCTCATCACCTAATTTTAAGATGTCCTCAACCTTGTTTACTCGTTCTTCCGCAATTTGTGAAATGTGTAGTAAACCATCTTTGCCTTTGAAAATTTCAAGGAACGCACCGAATTTTTCAATTCGCTTTACTTTACCTGTGTACGTTTTTCCAACTTCAACTTCACGTACAAGGTCTTCAATGATTTGTTTTGCTTTTCGGTTCATCTCAGAGTCAAGGGAAGAAATATAAACCGTGCCATCTTGTTCGATGTCAATCTTTACATTTGTTTCTTCGATAATCTTGTTAATGACTTTACCGCTTGGTCCAATGACATCACGAATCTTATCAGGGTTAATGGCTAATGTTAAAATTTTCGGCGCATAGTCCGAAAGTTCTTTACGCGGTTCTTGAATAGCCGTCAACATATTATCAAGAATTTTCAAGCGTCCTTGTTTTGCTTGATCAAGGGCTTGTTCAAGTACTTCTCGGTTTATACCAGAAATTTTAATATCCATTTGCAACGCAGTAATACCTGTCGCTGTTCCTGCTACTTTAAAGTCCATGTCACCTAAGGCATCTTCCATCCCTTGGATATCTGTCAGTACAGTCATATGGTCGCCTTGCTTCACGAGACCCATTGCAATACCTGCTACTGGGGCTTTAATTGGAACACCTGCATCCATCATTGCAAGGGTACTCGCACAAATACTTGCTTGAGACGTTGAACCGTTTGATTCAAGCACTTCTGATACAAGACGGATCGTGTAAGGAAACTCTTGCTCCGAAGGAATAACTTGCTCAAGCGCTCGTTCACCTAACGCACCGTGACCAATTTCACGACGTCCTGGAGCACGAATGGGACCTGTTTCACCAACGCTAAATTGAGGGAAATTATAATGGTGCATAAATCGCTTCGTTTCTTCAATGCCAAGGCCGTCCAAAATCTGAACATCTCCTAGTGCACCTAAAGTACAAATACTTAACGCTTGAGTTTGTCCACGTGTAAACAAGCCTGAACCATGTGTACGTGGCAGCATATGAATCTGTGAATCAAGTGGGCGAATTTCGTCTACACCACGGCCATCAGGACGAACCTTATCAACGGTAATAAGACGACGAACTTCTTCTTTTACAAACATTTGTAAAATGCCTTTGACTTCACTTACTTCAACTGTTTCGTCTTCTTCATAACGCTCTACTTGTGCTTTGATGACAGCATCAATCGCATCTTGACGAGCGTGCTTTTCTTCCACACGAACAGCTTCTTTAATTTGTGCCTCTACGGTTTCTCTAAGGGCATTTTCCAGCTCAGCATCAAATGTTTTTAATTTCAGCTCGCTTTTTTCTTTTCCGCATGCTTCCACAATTTTTTCTTGGAACGCAATCATTTCTTTAATATTTTCATGACCAGCTAGAATTGCTTCTAACATCACTTCTTCAGGTACTTCTTTCGCACCTGCTTCAACCATATTGATGGCTTCTTTTGTACCAGCAACAATTAGTTCAATATCACTCTCTGCCAATTGAGCAGGAGTAGGGTTCATAATAAATTCGCCATTAATACGACCTACCGTTACCCCAGCAATTGGGCCACCAAAAGGAATATCTGAAACAGACAAAGCTAGAGAAGAACCAATCATTGCAGCCATTTCTGACGATGCGCTTTGATCAGAACTCATGACGATGCTAATGACTTGTACTTCATTTCGAAACCCATCAGGGAATAATGGACGAATCGGACGATCAATTAAACGACTTGTTAAAATCGCTTGTTCACTTGGACGCCCTTCACGTTTAATAAACCCTCCTGGTATTTTTCCTGCTGCATATAAACGTTCTTCATAATTGACCGTTAGTGGAAAGAATGGTAGATCTTTAGGTTCCTTCGACGCTGTTGCTGTCGATAAAACCGCAGTCTCACCATAACGGACAAGAACTGCACCATTTGCTTGTTTTGCGAGTTGACCAACTTCAACGCTGAATGTACGTCCAGCCCAGTTGATTGTAAACTCGTGACGTTCTTGATCCATGTATGTGTACTCCTCTCGTACATCTAAAAAAATTCTCATTCTTTATTATGACCGAAACAGCGTAAGTTTAAAAGAGCGAATTACAGCTGTTTCAATGTTTTTTAGATTCCATTGTTTTTCACATGAAGAAAAAAGCGGGAGAACATCCCCCGCTTTTACAAACCTTATCGACGTAAGCCAAGTTTGTCAACTAAGTTACGGTAACGCGTAACATCTTTTTTACGCAAATACGTTAACAAATTACGACGTTGTCCAACCATTTTCAAAAGACCGCGACGTGAGTGGTGATCTTTCTTGTGTGTACGTAAATGATCGTTTAATGAATTAATTTGCTCTGTTAAAATCGCCACTTGAACTTCTGGAGAACCAGTGTCCGTGTCGTGTGTTTTGAAGTCTGCAATTAGTTCATTTTTACGCTCTTGTGTTAAAGCCATTAGAGCCACCTCCTTGTAATGTAACCCTAGTTTCCGAGCAAACGTTGGTGAATCGTTTTGCCAAGAAGCGGGCTGTCCTCTGAAAACTTCAGTGAACATTAGTTATTATAGACGGTTGCTTGTTAAAATGCAAGTGTCTTAGTGTATGTTCTCCTCAAGCCATCGTAAACTCGTTTCTTGATCACGGGTGAGCTGAGCTTTGATTTCATCAATACCGTTAAACTTTTGTTCTGCTCGAATCCACTTAAGGAACTCAACTTCAACAATTTCTCCGTATATGTCCTCGGCAAAATGAAAGAGGTTTACTTCCACACTTGGTTCTGGTAAATTGTCTACAAAAGTTGGTTTGTAGCCAACATTAGCCATCCCCGTATACTTGTTTCCCTTTACATAGAAAGCAACAACATATACACCCGTTTTCGGTATATGATAGCGCTCAGCAGCACTTACGTTTGCAGTCGGGAAACCGAGTAAACGCCCTCTCGCATCTCCATGGATAACCTCGCCTTTTACTTTGTACGGATAGCCAAGAAGAAACGATGCTCTTTGAACATCACCTTCCTCTAATTCTTGGCGAATGCGTGTCGATGAAATCTTTTCGTCTTCATCGGTTACTTTGTCAATAATACTATACGTGAAGCGCTCTTTCGCATAGTCGCCAAGCTGCTCCATCGTTCCTGCACCTTTTACACCGTATGTAAAATCAAACCCTGCAACGACATGCTCAACATGAAGGGACACAATAAAGTCATCGACAAATTGTTGTGGTGTTAACTTAGAAAATGATGGCGTGAAACGCACCGCATAAATCCGGTCAACACCAAGCGCTTTTAAACGTTCAATCTTTGAATCAAAAGGGGTTAAATAGCGCATAGGTACTTCTGGTTTACCAAGAACCTCTTTAGGATGGGGGAAGAACGTCATCACCGCTGCTTCAATCCCTCTTGCGCTTGCTTCATCTATTGCTTTTTTTATAACGGTTTGGTGCCCTTTATGGACACCATCAAAATAACCAATCGCCAAAACAGTACGAGCGGCTTCTTTCGTCCACTCCTGTTTGTCCATATGATCTAAATCAATTTTTATAAGCTTCATTCCATGACCCTCCTAAAGTCCTGCTGCCTGAGAGAAAAGCTTTTCTGGCTTCATCAAGCCTTCTTTTGTCGGGTGAGGTTGATAAAGCGCAAGACATTCTCCATCCTCATTATAAAATAAAAAGCGCGTGTCTCCAAAAATTTGGTCTTCGTTCGCTAAGACAGCACCATTTTTTATTCGTTGTTCGAGAGCTCGGTCAGCCGTTCTTTTCGGAAAATTTGTCAATGCATGATCAAACGGATACAGTTTCTCGTACCGTTCTTCTAGCGACAGCTCCTCCAACGTATCAAATGTAATGGTGTTGGCCAGCTCAAATGAGCCAGAAGCCGTCCTAGTAAGAGAAGACATATGAGAGGGGAAACCCAGGGCAGCACCTATATCCACTGCTAACGTTCGGACATAGGTGCCTTTGCTGCAGCGCACATCAAAAGAAAAACGTTGCGTGTCTTCTTTCGCTTCTTCTACATTGGTTAAAGTTAATTGATGAATGTTCACTTGCCGCGTTGGTCTGTCTACTTCAATACCTTTCCTTGCATATTCATACAATCTTTTCCCATTCACTTTAACAGCTGAATAGTAAGGAGGTGTCTGCATGATAGCACCTCGAAATTGCGCGAGAACTGCTTCAATCTGGTCACTAGAGACAGATTGAAGAACAGGAAGCCGTTCTACTACTTCTCCATAAGCATCCTCAGTAGTCGTCGTAAATCCTAATGTGACATCGCCAGTATAGGTCTTATCGAAGTCAGACATATACTCAGCCACTTTCGTCGCTTTGCCAATACAAATTGGCAGCACGCCATCAACTTCTGGGTCAAGAGTCCCAGTGTGTCCAACTTTCTTTGTTTTGTACAACCGACGAATACGATTTACACAGTCGTGGGACGTCATCCCTCTTGGTTTATACAAAGCTACTATTCCTGCATCCATCAAAACGATTCCTTTCACTTAACGTTATGTAAAAAATGAGGATAGCAATGTTTGCCACCCTCACTTTTTTTACTGACTTTCGTTTTCGCTTTTCACTTCTCGTAAAAGCGACTCAATTCGATTACCGTATTGAATTGACTCATCAATTGAGAAACTTAGCTCCGGGGTTTTTCGAAGACGAATTCTTTTTCCGATCTCGGAACGAATGAATCCTTTTGCCTTTTCTAAACCAGCGAGAGTCGCTTTTTGTTCTTCTTCGTTCCCAAGAACGGTAATAAACGCCGTTGCTTGTTGAAGATCTCCGGTTACATCCACACCTGTAATGGTCACAAATTTTACCCGTGGATCTTTAATTTCACGTAGAAGAATGTCGCTAAGTTCTTTCTTCATTTGTTCGCCAACTCGTTCAGCACGATTGTTCGCCATGACTTTCACCTCTATCTATCTGACTATTCATCGAACCCATTTGGTTCGATCTACTCTCATGGAGTGCCCTTTTTTAGGACAGATTAAACCCATTCCCAGTCGGTTAAAGTACGCTCTGCCTCACCATGTCGATCAAGAAGATCGAGCGCTTTTTGTAGTTCGGTTTCGACGCTTTGTCTAGATGAACCGACTGCAGCGATAGTTAGCTCTGCTCGCTGCCATACATTTTGGTGGTCAGTTTCAGCTACACTAACATTTAATCGTTGCCGCATTCTCGTTACAATGCTTTTAACAACAGATCGTTTATCCTTTAAAGACTGCGCCATAAAGATAAAGCATTCACAACGGACAACCGCAACGTGCATTAGCGCTTAACTTCTTCCATCACATAGGCTTCAATAATATCGCCTTCTTTAATGTCGTTAAACTTCTCAAGAGTAATACCACACTCGTACCCTGCAGCAACCTCTTTCGCATCATCTTTAAAACGTTTTAATGCGTTCAGTTCACCTTCATAGACAACAATTCCGTCACGGATTAAGCGAACAGCTGAGTTACGCGTGATTTTTCCTTCGGTTACGTACGAACCTGCAATTGTACCGATTTTCGATACTTTGAACGTTGTACGAACCTCTACCTGACCAATGACTTTTTCTTCAAACTCAGGATCAAGTGCGCCTTTCATCGCTTGCTCAATTTCATCTATTGCGTTATAGATAACACGGTGTAGACGAATATCTACATTTTCAGCTTCAGCTACACGCTTCGCATTCACATCTGGACGAACATTAAATCCAATGACAATAGCATTTGATGCAGAAGCTAAAATAATATCGGACTCTGTAATGGCGCCAGCACCTGTGTGAATAATATTTACTTTTACACCAGCGACATCAATTTTTTCCAGTGATCCTTTCATTGCTTCAACCGAACCTTGAACATCCGCTTTAATAATGACGTTAATATCTTTAATATCCCCTTGCTGGATTTGATTAAAGAGATCATCTAAGCTAACTTTGGATGTTTCAGACAAGTTTTGCTCACGGTAACGAGCCATTAAGCCTTCACCAACTTGGCGCGCTTTCTTCTCGTCTTTAAAGGCTTGGAAACGATCGCCTGCTTGTGGAACTTCATTTAAGCCCGTTATTTCAACTGGTGCAGACGGACCAACCGTTTTCACACGGCGACCAAGATCATTTACCAATGCTCGGACACGACCGAATGTGCTACCCACAACAACCGCATCTCCAACGTTTAACGTACCACTTTGAACAAGAAGTGTTGCAACAGGGCCACGACCTTTGTCAAGCTGTGCTTCTACAACAGTACCTGTAGCAAGCTTATCAGGATTTGCTTTTAGCTCTTCTACCTCAGAAACAAGTAGAATCATTTCAATCAGCTCGTCAATGCCGTCTCCATTCAATGCGGATACGTTAACAAAAATAGTATCCCCGCCCCACGCTTCAGGAACAAGTTCATACTCTGTTAATTCTTGCATAACACGGTCTGGATTGGCAGTTTCTTTATCCATTTTGTTGACAGCGATAATAATTGGCACTTCTGCCGCTTTCGCATGGCTAATCGCTTCTTTTGTTTGAGGCATGACACCGTCATCAGCTGCTACAACAATAATAGCGATATCCGTTACTTGCGCACCACGTGCACGCATCGTCGTAAATGCAGCGTGTCCAGGTGTATCTAAGAACGTAATCTTTTTATTGTTTTGCTCAATTTGATACGCTCCGATGTGCTGCGTAATACCGCCAGCCTCACCTGCTGTTACTTTTGTGTTACGAATAGAGTCAAGCAACGTTGTTTTCCCGTGGTCGACGTGACCCATAATCGTTACGACTGGCGGGCGCTCTTGCAATTCTTCTTCTTTATCTTCGCTATCATAAAGCTCAATATCAAGCTCATCCACAAATACTTCTTCTTCCACTGCTACGCCGTAGTCAGCAGCAAGTAGCTCGATTGTATCTTTATCGAGTTCTTGATTAATCGTCGCCATTACACCAAGCTTCATTAGTTTTTTAATCAATTCAGATGCTTCACGGTGGAGTTTCGCTGCAAGTTCACTTACGCTTAAGCTACCTGAAATCATAATTTTTTCAGGTAAAGGCATTTGTTGGTGATTTGGACGGTTTTGTGGTCCGCCACGCTTCTTCCCACGACCTTGATTGCGTCGGTTGTTATTTCCAGGTCTTCCTTGAGTGCGGTTTCCGCCACCACCAGGACGATTCCCTTGAGTGCGGTTATTTGGACCACGGTTTCCACCTTGAGTCGCATTGCCTTGCTTTTGCGCGCCTCGTTGTTCTTGGCCTGCTGGTTTCTTATCGTTCGGTCGATCATCTGTTTTTTTGTTCATACTTTTTTGATCTCCATTTCCTCCAGAAGCCTGTACTTGTAGGTTGGCTTTCTTTAATGTCTCCTCTTCCACAGTCGACATATGGTTTGACACAGTTTCACCCATCGCTTTTAGCTTTTCGATTAATTGTTTGCTTTGAACATTATTTGCTTTTGCGTATTCATGAATTCGCATTTTTGACATATACATACCTCCATTATTGGTTCAGTAATGCAGCAATTTTCTTAGCAAACCCTTTACTTCGTATGCCTATTACAACACGTGCTTCTTTCCCTATTGCAGAACCGAGTTCGTAACGATCACTAACGGCAAAAAGGGGAACATGATAATAGCTACATTTATCTCGCACTTTTTTTGCTGTATTTTCACTTGCATCACTAGCTAGTAATACAAGCGCTACATTCTTTTTGCGGACTGCTTCTAACGTTAATTCTTCTCCTGTTACAAGCTCCCCTGCACGCATACAAAGCCCGAGTAATGATAAATAGTGTTGGTTAGGGTTCATTTCTTTTTAACCTTCTTTAAGTCAGTTAAAAGCTGATCATACACTTCAGCCGTTACGTTCACTTGTAAGTGTCGTGTCAAACTATTTCTTTTTTTCGCCAGCTCAAATACATCTTCATCGTGTGATAAGTAGGCTCCTCGACCGTTCTTTTTACCAGTCGGGTCTAGCTCTACAGTTCCTTCAGGTGTTCGGACAATTCGAATCAGTTCACCTTTAGGCTTCATTTCGTTTGTGACGATACATTTTCTAAGCGGTATTTTTCGTTGCTTCATCTTGACCCCCGCCTTATTCGATTAATCTAGCTCTTGTTCAAGAAGATCTTCATCTAGGGTTTCCTCAGCGTCAAGTAGTCCTAACTCTCTAGCTTCTGTTTCGTTTTTGATATCGATTTTCCAACCGGTTAATTTGGCTGCTAAACGCGCATTTTGACCACGTTTTCCGATTGCTAGAGAAAGCTGATAATCAGGTACGATGACTTGAGTCATTTTCTCCTCTTCGTTTACATTCACACGCATAACTTTCGCTGGGCTTAGAGCGTTTGCGATGTAAACAACTGGATCTTCAGACCATTCAACAATATCAATTTTTTCACCTTTAAGTTCGTCCACAATGGTTTGAACACGTTGGCCTCTTTGTCCAACACATGCACCAACAGAATCGACTTCAGGGTTTTCAGAATGAACAGCAATCTTTGAACGATCACCAGCTTCTCGTGATACGGATTTAATTTCAACGGTTCCGTCGTAAATTTCCGGTACTTCTAGTTCAAATAATCGCTTTAATAAACCAGGATGAGTACGGGAAATTAAAATTTGTGGTCCTTTTGTTGTTTTTTCGACTTTCGTAATATAAGCCTTAATACGATCATTATGGCGGTATACTTCGTTTGGCATTTGTTCTGTTAATGGTAATAGTGCTTCTACTTTACCGAGATCAACATAAATAAAGCGGTGATCTTGCCTTTGCACAATTCCATTCATAATGTCTTCTTCACGATCAATAAAGTCTGAATAAATAATGCCACGCTCTGCTTCACGCACACGCTGCGTTACAACTTGCTTTGCCGTTTGGGCTGCAATTCGGCCAAAGTCTTTCGGCGTGACTTCGATTTCGACAACGTCGTCTACTTCAAAGTTTTGATTAATCCCTTGTGCTTCTTCCTCTGAAATTTCTAGTCTTTTATCAAACACTTCTTCGACAACGACTTTACGTGCAAACACGCGGATGCTTCCGTTCGTACGGTTCACATCAACGCGAACGTTTTGTGCTTGCCCGAAATTCCGTTTATAACCAGAAATAAGTGCTGCTTCAATCGCTTCTATGATGACTTCCTTTTTTATCCCTTTGTCAGCTTCAAGGGTTGTTAAAGCTTCCATAAATTCGCTATTCATGGAAAGCACCTCCTTCGTTTTCTTAACCTAGAACAGAATCGATAAACGGATATTCGCAATTTTATCGTATGGAATAGTATACGTCACAGTACGTGTTTTCACTTTTGTATCAACTGTAAGCTGATCATCTTCAAAAGCTTTCAGCGTACCTTCAAACGTTTTTTCGCCATTTAAAGGTTCGTATGTTGTGATGTAAACGCCTTTTCCAACCGCTTTCTCCACGTCTGCTTTTTTCTTTAATGGACGCTCTGCCCCTGGTGAAGATACTTCAAGAAAATAAGCTTCTTTAATAGGATCCGCTTCGTCTAGCTGTTCACTAAGCTTTTCGCTGACCTTTTCGCAGTCATCTAGATCAACGCCTTTATCTGAATCAATATAAACGCGTAAAAACCAGTTCGGCCCTTCTTTTTTGTATTCTACTTCTACTAATTCAAGCTGTAAGTCGTCTACAATTGGAAGGACCAATTGTTCCACTTTACTAGAGACAATTTTACTCAAACATCTGTCCCTCCTTTTATCACATAATAAAAAAACGTATGCCTATAACCAGCATACGTCATCAGGCATATCCAACTTTTCATGCGCCTAGCGAGTTGCGAACAAAAAGAGTGGGTTGCCCCACTCTTTCATCATTCCGTATGCTAACTATTACCATAAACGATTTTATCACAGGATAGAGCCTCGCGCAAGGCTTGTTCTCTTTCTTAAAATAGTGATAGCTGATTTGATTCAGGAAGATCGTGTAAACATCCGTGATCAGATAAATTCTCGACAACTGTTTTTGTCAACTTCGCTCGTTGCTGTAGATCCTCTTTTGACAAAAAGTGACCATTTTCTCTTGCTTTCACAATATTAAGCGCCGCGTTTGTACCAACTCCGTTTAATGAATTAAACGGCGGAAGTAACGTATCGCCATCCACAATGAATTCGGTTGCTGACGATTTATAAAGATCGACTTTTTGGAAACCAAAGCCGCGTTCACACATCTCAAGAGAAAGTTCAAGTACTGTTAGGACAGCTTTCTCTTTTGGCGCAGCGTCTAAGCCTTTTGCATTAATTTCATCGATTTTAGCACGAATCGAACTTGATCCTTTTATCATCACGTCCATCTCAAAATCATCTGCTCGTACCGTAAAATACGTAGCATAATAAAGGATAGGATGATGCACTTTGAAATATGCAATTCGTACGGCCATTAATACGTATGCCGCTGCATGGGCTTTAGGGAACATATATTTTATTTTCGTACAGGAATCAATGTACCAATCTGGCACGTCATGCTTTTTCATTTCTTCAACCCATTCAGGCTGAAGTCCTTTTCCTTTACGAACAAATTCCATAATTTTAAATGCCAATGACGACTCTAGCCCTTTGTATATTAAATAGACCATAATATCATCACGACACCCAATAACGTCTTTCAATTCACACGTACCATTATAAATCAATTCATTCGCGTTACCGAGCCATACATCCGTACCGTGGGATAACCCAGAAATTTGCAGAAGTTCAGAGAATGTGCTCGGCTTTGTTTCTTCGAGCATTTGACGAACGAAACGTGTTCCAAATTCAGGAATGCCTAAAGTTCCCGTCTTACACATAATCTGCTCTTCTGTTACGCCTAAAATGTCTGGAGAGGCAAATATTTTCATAACGTCTGGGTCATCCGTTGGAATCGTCTTTGGATCAATACCACTTAAATCTTGAAGCATTCGAATTGCCGTTGGATCATCGTGTCCAAGAATATCGAGTTTCAGAAGATTGTCGTGAATTGAATGGAAATCAAAATGAGTGGTTTTCCACTCTGAGTTTTTGTCGTCTGCTGGATATTGTATAGGTGAAAAATCGTGAATGTCTTTATAATCCGGCACAACGATAATTCCGCCTGGATGTTGTCCAGTCGTTCGTTTAACACCGGTACAACCTGAAACGAGCCGGTCAATTTCTGCTCCTCTCATTAACAAATCGTGATCACCTTGATAGCCTTTCACAAAACCGTACGCCGTCTTTTCGGCAACCGTACCGATTGTTCCAGCTCGATAGACATATTCCTCACCAAACAAGTCTTTCGTATACGCATGGGCTCTCGGCTGATACTCACCAGAAAAGTTCAAATCAATATCGGGTACTTTATCTCCTTTGAAGCCTAGAAACGTTTCAAACGGGATATCTTGACCATCTTTTTGATAAGCCGATCCGCATTCAGGACAGTTTGCATCTGGCAAATCATACCCAGACGCAACAGAACCATCATCGAAAAAATGCGAGTGCTGGCAGTTCGGGCAAACATAGTGTGGCGGTAGAGGGTTGACTTCAGTAATTTCCGTCATGGTTGCGACAAATGAAGAACCAACGGAACCACGGGAACCTACCAGATAGCCATCATCAAGTGATTTTTTAACAAGCTTCTGTGAAATTAAATAAATAACTGCGAAGCCGTGTCCAATAATACTGTTAAGTTCTTTTTCTAGTCGTGCCTCAACAATTTCAGGAAGCGGATTTCCGTATATAGCTCTTGCTCTTCCATAGCTCATTTCGCGCATTTCATCATCTGCACCTTCAATTTTTGGTGCGTATAATTCGTCCGGAATAGGGTGAACCTCTCCAACTTCGTTTGCAATACGATTCGAATTTGTCACAACGAGGTCGTGAGCTTTTTCTTCTCCAAGAAATGCAAACTCAGCCATCATTTCATCTGTTGTCCGGAAATGAACAAGTGGAAGTGCTTGACGATTTAATGGGTTCGCTCCACCTTGAGAAGCAATTAAAATTTTACGATAGATTGCGTCATTTTCATTAACGTAATGAACGTTGCCCGTTGCTACAACAGGTATGTTGAGCTGTTCTCCCAACGAAATAATTTTACCGATAATTTCTTGAAGAGCCTGTTCATCTTTAATCAGTTCTCGTTCAATAAGGTGGCGGTAATTACCCGGTGGTTGAATCTCTAGGAAATCATAGAATCGTGCGATGTTTTCAACTTCGTCGGCTGATTTCTGCATCATTCCTTCAAATACTTCGCCTTTATCACATGCTGATCCGATAAACAAACCTTCTCGATGCTTGCTTAATTCAGAACGCGGAATTCTTGGTGTACGGAAATAATAATTGACGTGAGACATCGTGACAAGTCGGTAAAGATTTTTTAATCCTTCTTGAGACGTTACATGAATGGTTGCGTGAAAAGGGCGCTGTCGATGAAAATTGCCTTGCCCCATATGATTATTCAGTTCATCATGAAACATAATCTCTTTTTCCGCTGCATCTTTTACCATTTTCCATAATAAATAGGCTGTTGCTTGAGTATCGTATATAGCTCGGTGATGGCTGACTAATTCAATATCGAATTTCTTACATAATGTATTTAACCGATGATTTTTTAATTCAGGGTAAAGAAAACGACCCAGTTCCAATGTATCAATGACTGGATTTTTCACTTCTGTAAAGCCCATCTTCTTATATCCCACATTTAAGAAGCCGATATCAAAGCTCGCATTATGGGCAACAATCGTTCCGTTTCCTGCAAATTCTTTGAATTGCTTAAGTACGTCTAACGGGTCAGGAGCGCCTTGAAGCATGTCATCAGTTATCCCTGTTAAGTCAATGATCGTTGACGATAGTGGCTCTTTAGGGTCAGCAAACGATTCAAATGTATCAACAATTTCTCCATTTTTAATTTTGACTGCCGCCAGCTCAATAACCGTATTGTATACAGCAGACAAACCTGTTGTCTCTACGTCGAATACAACATATTCTTCATCCAATAGCTTACGATGATCTGAATTGTAGGCAATAGGTACGCCGTCATCAACAATATTGGCTTCCATTCCAAAAATAACTTTTATTCCGTGCTTTTTACTAGCGTTATAGGCTTCAGGAAAGGCTTGTACAACACCATGATCCGTAATCGCTACCGCACTATGTCCCCATTTCGCTGCTTGTTCCACATATTGACCAACCGATGCCATTCCATCCATTTGGCTCATCGTTGAATGAGTATGCAGTTCGACTCGCTTTTCTTCTGCTGTATCAATACGAGATTTAGGCGTTATTTGATTAAAATCATTCGCAATCATCACAAGATCGCGAACGAATGTATCGTTTTGGATACCTCCACGGACCTTCATCCACATGCCTTTTTTCACTGCTTGTAAAATCGGAATATCTTCTTTATCACGTGAAAACATTTTTACTAATATCGAATCGGTGTAATCTGTAATTTTAAACGTTAACAGCGTTCGACCACTTCTTAGCTCTCGGGTCTCTGCAGCAAACACATATCCTTGAACCGTAATTCTTCGCTCTTCATCCACAATCGCTTCAAGAGGAATAGGGTCATCTTTAATTGGATAGCCCATTGATAAATTCGCAGCCGAAACTTGTTTCGTCATCTCTTCCTCTTGACGTTTTTTCTCAAGCATTGCTTCCACGACTTTAGAATGATCTTCTTCTTGGCGCTTTCGTACAAATTCATCATACGCTTCTTTTGATTCTTCTACCGATATGTGCAATGGAATCGTCGGCAAACCATAACGAGTACAAATTTGTTTGAACGGTTCAACGAGCTTCCGCTTCATTGCTTGACCCTCTGCATCATTTTGTGCAACAAGTGCCAGTGTGCCTTTGCTCATATCTGGCGTTTGCTTTTGTAGTGCAGATGCAAGAGGTGGTGACAATAGCGAAAACTCACTCATAATGATTGGCCAGTAGTTGTTCCAAGCGTCTACTGTCATCTCGTTATGATCGTACGTAAATGTACAAGTTGCTTTAGCAATTTCTTTAAACGTTACTTCTAATTTCGATTTAAACAGTTGAGCTAAATCAGCTGGAAGTACCGTTTGCAAATGAATATAAAAATGCCACGATTTCGTCTCTCGCGTGATCGCCAATTTTTTTATATAGCCGTTTTCGAAATAGGTATGTCCATCTGTCGGGACTTGTAATTGTTCGAGTAATAAACGAAGGCGTTCTTCTCTTGATCCCATCTCATTGTTCACTAAAAATCACTCCCCCGTGCAAGGAAATGGACTGACCGATTGGCCAGTCCACTTCTGTCAATTGGCAAATTCCTTTACCCATTGTACTAGATCTTCTTTTGTTAGCTCAAGCTGTTCGCCTGTTTTTCTTACTTTTACTTCAACAATTCCTTCACCTGCACGTTTACCAACTGCGATTCGTATAGGAAGGCCAATCAGATCAGCATCTTTAAATTTCACACCAGCTCGCTCACCACGATCATCAAATAATACATCGATTCCCGCCTGTTTTAAGTCTGCATAAATCGCTTCCGCTAATGCTTGCTGCTCTTCATTTTTCACATTAAGGGCTAGTAGGTGAACGAGAAACGGCGCAATGGATGTAGGCCAAACGATACCATTCTCATCGTGATGCTGTTCAATCACTGCCGCAATGGTTCTTGAAACACCAATTCCATAGCAGCCCATTAGAAACGTCTGCGCTTTGCCGTTTTGGTCAAGGTACTTCGCTTGTAATGATTCAGAATACTTGCGACCAAGTTTGAATACTTGACCTACTTCAATGCCTTCTGCAAATTGAAGGGTGCCTTGTCCATCAGGAGATGGATCTCCTTCTTTTACTGTACGTAAATCTTTATAAGCTGTGGCTTGATAATCTTTACCCGGTCCGACATTGATATAATGGTAGCCGGTGTCATTCGCACCACAAGCAATGGTTTCCATTCCATGAATACGGTGATCTGCATAAATTGGTACAGTGGTCACATTGATGGGGCCAATAGAGCCTGGTGTCGCCCCAAATAACTCAACAACTTCTTCCTCTGTTGCCATACGCAGTTCTTTAGCACCTAGCTCATGAAGAGCTTTTACTTCATTTAACTCATCATTTCCGCGAAGCAGTAAAAGCGAACCTTTGCCATCGATGAATACCACTAACGCTTTTAAAATATGATCAGGGTCGATACCTAAGACAGCTGCCGCATCATTGACCGTTTTCGCTCCAGGAGTCGCTTTCTTTTCAAGCAAGCCATATTCCTGTGCTTGAGGCGGCTCTGGTGCAAGGCTTGAAGCCATTTCAAGGTTCGCTGCATAGTCCGAGCCGTCTGAATAAGCAATGGTGTCTTCACCAACCGAAGCGAGTGCCATAAATTCATGGGTGTCCTTACCACCCATCGTACCAGAATCAGCAATAACCGGGCGGAATGTTAGCCCTACACGTGAAAAAATGCGAGAATACGCTTCGTGCATAGCCCAATAGGTTTCATTTAAACTTTCTTCTGTGTCATGAAACGAATACGCGTCTTTCATAATAAATTCACGCCCACGCAATAAACCGAAGCGCGGACGGCGCTCATCCCTGAATTTCGTTTGGATTTGATAGACATTTAATGGAAGCTTTTTATATGACGTAATGCCATCTTTAATAATGGTTGTAATCACTTCCTCATGGGTTGCACCGAGGGCAAAATCACGATTGTGACGATCTTTTAAACGAATCAATTCATCGCCCATATCTTCCCACCGACCAGATTCTTGCCAGAGCTCAGCTGGGTGTAAAGCTGGCAATGTTAATTCTTGCGCGCCAATTCCATCTAATTCTTCACGAATAATCGCTTCAATCTTCGTCATCGCTCTTTTCGCTAATGGAAGATAGGCATATACTCCCGATGCAAGTTGGCGCATCATTCCTGCCCGAAGCATAAGTTGGTGACTTATCGCTTCAGCGTCAGCGGGCACATCACGCATCGTTGGTACTAAATAAGTTGACTGTCTCATTGCGTCACTTCCTTTACTCACTTCATCTAACTTAAGAGAATAGCTTGCTTATATCGTTCCACGTCACCACGATCATCAATAACATCACTAAAGCAAAGCCAATAAATTGAATAGCACCTTCTTTTTCTGGCGAGACAGGTTTACCTCGTATAGCTTCGTACGCCAGAAACATTAATCGTCCGCCGTCCAAAGCAGGAATTGGGAACAAATTAATTACACCAAGGTTGACACTTAGCAGTGCCGCAAAAAAGAATACCTGGTACGTTCCTGCCGCCACAGCAGAATCCGTTATATTATAAATCCCAACAGGACCAGAAATATAATCAAGTGAAAACTCACCAGTAAGAATCAAACCTAATGTACTAAAAATAGATGTGGCAAAATCCACAAATGTAGTTGCCGATTCACCAACAGCTGCAACGAATCCAGATTCTCTTAATGGAGCTACGCCAATCACACCGATTTCTTCGTCAATTTCTGACACATAGTTTGAGCCAGTTGTCAGCGTTACTTCTTGCTGTGCACCTTCACGTTCAAACGTAATCGCCACATCTTGGTTTGGTCTTTCACCAATAGCTTGCTGCATATCTTGCCAACGTTCTGTTGCATTGCCATCTACAGCGACGATTAAATCTCCAGCTTGCAAACCTGCTTGTTCTGCCGGCGATCCTTCTATTGGGTCAATTTGATTTGTCGAAAAGCCCGCAATGGAAAACAATCCTAGCAAAATAACATACGCTAAAATAAAGTTCATTAGCGGTCCAGCGAAAATCGCCATTGCACGAGCCCCTAATGATTTTGAACCAAACTGACGATGCCATGGTGCATTCATTTGCGCAACTTCATCTTGGACAATCATTGCTTTTTCGTGAATGGGATAGCGTACAAGCTCACCTGAATCCTCATCAATGGTTTCAATATAAAGATCGTGAACAAGATCAATTCGTTCAACCTGTACAACATGAGCTTCGGGGTGCTTTGATTTATTGTTGACAATAATTTCGGTTACACGCTGCTGGTCATCAAATACGAGTCCAACTTCATAACCTGGTCGAATAACCGTTTGCTCTGGCTCTTCACCAGCCATGCGAACGTAGCCACCAATCGGTAGTAGACGCACTGTATAAATGGTGTCGTTTCTTTCAAAAGCAAACAGCTTCGGCCCCATTCCGATTGCAAATTCGTAGCAAAGAATGCCTGCCCTCTTCGCAAAAAATAAATGACCCCATTCGTGTACAAATACAAGCACACTGAATATGGCAATAAAAGCTAGTAACGTATTCAACAGCCATACCGCCTTCCTGTTAGTTGTTCATTACACGTGCACGAACTGCTTGATCAACAGCAAGAATTTCTTCAAGTGAAGGATTTGCTTGCTTTGTGTGTGTATGTAATGCTTGTTCAATCACGTCTTCAATCTGTAAAAATGTAAGTTCACCTTTTAAAAACTTAGCCACTGCCACTTCATTTGCTGCATTTAAAACGGTTGGCATAGTGCCTCCACTTTTGCCTGCTTCATAAGCAAATTTCATACAGCGATAACGTTCAAAATCAAGATCCTTAAAATGAAGTTTACCGATTTCGGCAAGATTCAATCGCTCTCCTTCAGGTCGTGCATAACGATCAGGGTACGTCAACGCATACTGAATGGGTACACGCATATCTGGTGTTCCTAATTGAGCGATCACACTCCGGTCATGAAACTCTACCATTGAATGAATAATACTCTCTTTATGGATTACTACATCAATATGGTCATAGTCCATGTTAAATAACCAATTTGCTTCAATCACTTCCAAGCCTTTATTCATCATTGTAGCAGAATCAATCGTAATCTTTGCTCCCATTGACCAGTTTGGATGGGATAGAGCCTGTTCCACAGTGACATCTTGGAGCTCATGTCGAGCTTTATCTCGGAAACTTCCTCCTGATGCAGTTAAAATTAACCGATCAATTGCTTTATGAGGTTCTCCATTTAAAGCTTGAAAAATAGCAGAGTGCTCGCTATCGACAGGAATAAGTGGAACAGCTTGTTTTTTCGCTGCTTCCATTACTAGATGCCCTGCTGTTACAAGGGTTTCTTTGTTTGCAATGGCAACAGGTTTGCCTGCTTCAATGGCAGCCAGCGTTGGCAGCAAGCCGACAGATCCTGTAATAGCGGTAACCACAACATCGGCATCAGACGACTTTGCAACTTCTACTAAACCAGAGTCGCCATAATAGAATTCCACTTCTTTGCCAAATTCCCTTTGAAGCGTTTTAGCATCCTCTTCTTTTGCCACCGAAACGAGGTTCGGTTTAAATTCTTTAATTTGGTTTCGAGCCAGCTCGATATTTACACCACAGGACAATGCTACTAAGGAAAATGCTTGAGGATGTTCCCGAATAACATCTAATGTCTGTGTACCAATTGAACCTGTTGAGCCTAATAAACTAATTTTTTTCATCGTTTCTCCTCCCCATCTCGCAAGCGAACTACTTCATCTTTTATATTAATTGCAAAAGATGCAAGAGCGGCATGACAAAGATTAAGCTATCAAACCGATCCAATATACCACCATGTCCAGGTAATACATTTCCTGAATCTTTCACGGCATAATGGCGTTTTAACGCTGACTCTACTAAATCACCAATTTGCCCAAAAACGGCAGTGGCAAGCATAATAAAGACTGCGGTTATGTATGAAGTAAATGCCGGCGTAAGGAAAAAGAACAAACTTCCGACGATAACAGCTAAAACAATCCCACCGAGAGAGCCTTCAATCGTCTTATTCGGACTAATTTCTGGCCAAAGCTTATGTTTTCCCATCGCTTTCCCAACAAAATAGGCACCAGAGTCGGTTGTCCAAATTAAGACAATGACAAATAAAACGAGCCACAGACCAACTTCGGTTACATTTCGAGCCTCTATCAAGAAGTGAAAACCAAACCCAACATAAACGCTTGATAGTATCATAAATCCAACCTCATCAAAGGTTAGTTTATTCTTTGTTAACACCGTCAGCATTAACAAAATAAGGATGAGAAAAATAAACAATTCTATTTTTGTATTTTCTATCGGAATAAATTGATCAAACCAGTTCGTTGGAATTAATAGCAGCCACATTGATATAAGCCCGGCTATTCCTCTTAACGATAAGGCTTGAATTTTTTTCATTTTAAGTAATTCCATCATCGCGATCGTTGCCATTAAGGTTACAAAAATGGAAAACCACCAGCCACCTAGAAAAACAAATGCTAAAATGACAACCCCAATCGCTAATCCTGTTACAATTCGTGTTTTCATTACTGTCGCCCTTCCTATAATCCTCCGTAACGTCTACCACGATTTTGATAGGTCGCAATGGCTTCACGGAAATGATTCTCATTAAAATCGGGCCAAAGTACAGGTGTGAACCAGAATTCACTATAAGCAAGCTGCCACAGCATAAAATTACTTAATCTGATTTCACCACTCGTGCGAATCAATAAGTCTGGATCCTTTAGCTGACAACTCATTAAATGCGCACCAATCACATCTTCATTAATGTCTTCTGCTCGAAGCTCACCTGATTCTACTTTAAACGCAATTTGTTTCATTGCTTCCGCCATCTCAAATCGACTGCCATAATTAAGGGCAAAGTTTAGAATTAACCCGGTATTATGCTTTGTCTTTTCAATTGCTTCATCCACAGCTCGAATTGTATGAACCGGCAACTCTTCTTTCGTTCCCATAATTCGGACTTGTACATTTTCTTTAATAAGAGTCGGGAGTTCGCTTTTAAGGTAGCGTTCCGGTAAACTTAATAAAAAATCAACCTCCGCTTTCGGGCGCATCCAATTCTCTGTTGAAAACGCATAAAGGGTAAGTGCTTCCACCTGTAACGCATTTGCCGCTCGGACAATTTTGTTTACATTTTTCATCCCTTCACGATGACCAGCAATGCGAGGGAGGCCTCGGTTGGATGCCCATCTGCCATTGCCATCCATAATAATGGCGACATGCTTTGGAATCCGACTTAAATCAAGGTTTCTATCATATTGCTTTTCCTCTTCTGTATGAAAAGCTTGCTTCCATTTAGAAAATTTCTCGAGCATTCTTCGCCCTCCGTCTCACTAGCGGTTCGCCCTTCACGATGCTTAAAAGTGTAAAAAACCCCCTATTAAAGAGGGTCTCCTACTTTTCTTTATCATACACGTAAATTGATCAGACTTCCATAATTTCCTCTTCTTTTTCTTTAGCACGTGTATCAATCTTACTAATATAAGAGTCTGTTAACTTTTGAATGTTGTCCGTCTCTCCACGTAGCTCGTCCTCTGTCATCTCGCCGTCTTTTTGAAGCTTTTTCAAGTCATCATTCGCATCACGACGAATATTACGAACAGCTACTTTCGAATCTTCAGCTGTTCTTGACACAATTTTACTTAATTCTTTCCGACGCTCTTCTGTTAGTGCTGGAATAATAATACGTATTACTTGTCCATCACTTGATGGTGTCAAGCCAAGATCAGCCTTCATAATCGCTTTTTCAATATTACTAATGGCTGATTTATCAAAAGGCGTAATTAAAAGTAAACGCGCTTCCGGTACCGTAATAGAAGCAAGTTGATTTAACGGTGTTTCTGCTCCATAATACTCTACTGTAACACGGTCTAAAAGAGCTGGATTTGCACGTCCAGCACGAAGTTTCGCTAGTTCACGATTTAAAGACTCAATGGCTTTATCCATTCTTCCTTTAGTATCATCTTGAATTTGTTTTGACATAACAATTATTTCCCCCTGACCACTGTACCAATTTTTTCACCTAAAACGGCGCGTTTAATGTTGCCTTCTTCCATTATAGAGAATACGACAAGTGGAATGTCGTTGTCCATACATAAGGATGAAGCAGTTGAATCCATTACTTGAAGCCCTTCTTTTAAAACATCCATATACGTAATCGTGTCATATTTTGTTGCATCCTCATTCGTACGAGGGTCCGCATTATAAACGCCATCTACATTATTTTTCGCCATTAAGATGACTTCTGCCTCGATTTCCGCCGCACGTAGCGCAGAAGTAGTATCAGTTGAAAAGTATGGGTTCCCTGTTCCAGCTGCAAAAATAACAACACGCTTCTTCTCAAGATGACGAATCGCTTTTCTACGAATATAAGGCTCTGCCACTTGTCTCATTTCAATTGATGTTTGCACTCGTGATTCAACACCAATCGATTCAAGGCTATCTTGAAGAGCAAGGGAATTCATAACTGTCGCCAGCATGCCCATATAATCTGCAGTGGCACGATCCATTCCTTGAGCACTACCAGCCATTCCGCGCCAAATATTACCGGCACCAACAACGACGGCTACCTCTACTTCTAGTTCAACAATCTCTCTAATTTGCGTAGCAATAGATTTAATGATTGTCGGATCAATTCCATACCCTTGTTCTCCAGCTAATGCTTCTCCACTAAGCTTTAAAACGACACGATTGTATTTGTTCATTGTGACCTCCGAATTTGCTTTGTTCCTTATCTGTTCTTGTAAAAAAGGGACACGAACGAATGTTGTGTCCCTTTACTAGGTTGTTATTTTTTCACTTGAGACATAACTTCTTCAGCAAAGTTATCTTCACGCTTTTCAATACCTTCGCCTACTTCGTAACGAACGAATGCTTTCACAGTAGCATTTTTTCCTTTTACATACTTACCAACTTTTTGATCGCCATCTTTTACGAAAGGCTGGTCAAGTAGACATACTTGTTCAAAGAATTTGCTTAAGCGACCTTCAACCATTTTTTCAACGATGTTTTCAGGTTTGCCTTCGTTAAGCGCTTGTTGCTTAAGTACTTCGCGCTCACGATCAACAACATCACCCGTTACTTCATCGCGAGAAACATAGGTTGGGTTAATTGCAGCAACGTGCATCGCAATGTCTTTCGCAAGTTCTTCATCATTTGAAGTACCAATTAACGTAAGAACTCCGATACGGCCACCCATGTGTAGGTATGAGCCAAATACATCACTGTCTTCTTTTTCAACAACCGTGAAACGGCGTAGAGAAAGTTTTTCACCAATTTTTGCAATCGAAGAATTAATGTGAGAGAGAACGGTATCGTCTCCACCTTTAAAGTTTTGCTCTAACGCCTCTTCAACTGTTGCTGGGTTTTCAGCTAAAATGTGCTCAGCCAATTCTTTAACAAGACCTTGGAAGTTTTCGTTTTTCGCAACGAAATCTGTCTCAGAGTTCACTTCAACGATAACCGCTTTGTTTCCACTTGTTACAACTGACGCAAGACCCTCTGCTGCAACACGGTCTGCTTTCTTCTCAGCTTTTGCAATACCCTTTTCGCGTAGAAAATCAATTGCTTTGTCCATATCTCCATCAACTTCAACAAGCGCTTTCTTACAATCCATCATGCCAGCGCCTGTTTTTTCACGAAGTTCTTTTACCATACTCGCTGTAACTGCCATTTAAATTCCTCCTATTTACAAATCTTTTTCACAAAAAAAAGGCGGGAAAGGGTTAATCTCCCTTCACCACCCTTTTTGGAGTCCAACATTTATGCTGTCGTCGTTTCCTCAACGTCTTCAGAATTTGTATCTTCTAAGACTACTTCTTCTTCACCAGCAGTTGCTTCGATTACAGCATCAGCCATTTTTCCAGTTAGTAATTTAACGGCGCGAATCGCGTCATCATTACCTGGAATCACGTAATCCACTTCATCTGGATCGCAGTTTGTGTCTACAATCGCAACGATTGGAATATTTAGCTTGTGTGCTTCCGCAATTGCAATACGCTCTTTACGTGGGTCAATAACGAATAAAGCGTCAGGAATGCTATTCATGTCTTTAATACCGCCTAAGAATTTCTCTAGACGATCCATTTCTTTTTTAAGAAGGATAACTTCTTTTTTAGGAAGAACATCAAATGTACCGTCTTCCTGCATTTTTTCAAGATTCTTTAGACGTGTAATACGCTTTTGAATCGTTTCGAAGTTTGTTAATGTTCCACCTAACCAACGTTGGTTAATGTAGTACATTCCAGAACGAATCGCTTCGTCACGAACTGAATCCTGTGCTTGTTTCTTTGTACCAACGAAAAGAATTTTTCCTCCGTCAGCTGCAAGATCACGAACAAAATTGTACGCACTCTCGACTTTCTTGACCGTTTTTTGAAGGTCAATAATATAAATACCGTTTCTTTCTGTGAAGATGTAGCGATCCATTTTTGGGTTCCAACGACGAGTCTGATGACCGAAGTGAACACCAGCTTCTAGTAATTGTTTCATGGAGATAACTGCCACACCAAACACCTCCTTATGGTTTTTTTTATCCTCCGCAGCATTCATTTCTTGACGACACACTTATCTATGATAAGAGCACCTTCGCCAAAATCCTTCTGCGTGTGTATTTAACACCGTCAATTATCGTATCATATTTGCTGTTGATAAGCAAGGTGACGGCGCTAATTATTTTGGTTTTGCTTATTTACATGTTGAATAAGCTCGACTTCTCGTATTCCAATCTTTAACGTTTTGGCAATATCAGCAGCATGATGGCCATTGCGTTGATAGGTTCGAATCCGATCGACTACTTGATCACGGTTTAATTCAGGTTGTTTTTCAGTAGAACGGGTCGTATCGGTTTTAACATCAACACTAGTAGACTGCTTTTCGTTCGTTCGATTGAGCTGCTGATGAAATGCATCGATGACAATTTCATTATCCTTCTTGATATCGTGTAAAAAAAGAGCAAGCGCTTCTTCTAACTCTTCTTTTGTTAAACGTTGATTTACCTGATGCTGAAGCTTTGCAATCTTGAGACCTAATCCAAAGACAGCGAGTATAAGTAAGCTGATCCATATCCCCATTAGATCCCTCCTTCTAACGAACGAACGCTCGTTCCACAAACCCCTGCTTTAGTTTTTTGATCGCTTTTGCGTGAATCTGTGAAATTCTTGACGTAGATAGATTTAACACTCTTCCAATGTCCGTTAACGATAATTCTTCGAAATAACTGAGTTGAATGACGAGCTGCTCGTTTTCGTTCAACGCCTTTAACCGCTCAATCAGTTCATTCTTTGTATCTGTTTGAATAAGACGTTCACCGGGTTGTTCTATTTGTTCGTCTTTTACCTGTGTTTGATAGACACCATCACCTGTTGATGACACTAGCTCGTCAAACGAAATATTCATACTCGTAAATTGATCATATCTAATCGATGAAACTTCTTTTGCTGATAACTTCATTTCAGCAGCAATTTCCTTTTCATGAACGGATCGACCTTGAACTTGCTCAAGTTGCTCAACAATTTGGTCCATTCGTTTGATCTTTTCTCGAACCGTCCGTGGCAAGCGGTCTTCTTTTCGAAGACCATCAATCATGGCACCACGAATGCGAAACGACGCATATGTATCAAATTTCAAATCCCGACTTGGGTCAAATCGCTGGATGGCATCAAATAAGCCTTCTAAAGCATGACTTTTTAACTCATCTTTTGTCACCGTTGCTGGCAATGTTTTTGATACACGCTGAACATGAAATTGAACGAGAGGTAAATAATAGTGAATTAATGCTTCAATCGCTTCACTTGATTTTGATTCGTGCCACAATGCCCAAAGCTCAGCTTCTGATTTCATTCTCTTCCTCTCCTTCTATATCTGTTTAATCGTTTTGCTCGCTGTACGCACGTGCATGGTGAACGTAGGTAGTGTAAATTCTACGGTTCTCCCACACGCTCCACCTACATCTTTTGCTACCACTGGAATATGGGCATCTTCAAGCCATAGCGTTACAGCTTCTACATTTCGCTTTCCGATTTGCATGTATTCTTGTCGCATCGCATGACGGAACATTTGCGCTCCTCCTGCTATCTTTGCTTGTAAGTTGCTAGCACCTTGATTGACTAACTCCCTGTGTAAAAGTGTCAACGCTGTATCCGCATAGCGCCAAGGATTAAATGCTGTTTTTCTAGCTTGGTTTGAATCTGGAAGCATAATATGAACCATACCGGCGTGTACATAAGTATCATCATAGAGAACAACACAAACACAAGAGCCTAACCCACATGTTCGCAGTGTTCCTGAACGACTTAATACTTTCCATTCACCAATTGAGATTGTTTCACGTTGCTCATTCATGTACGATCTCTTTCAAGGGCTCTTTTTAGTACTGCGACAGCCCTCTCATTTGGTATAAAAAGCAAAAATCCTTCCATTCCTTCTTCTTCGTTTTTTACTTTCATGGACGTTTCCATTAGAAAAAACTGATCTACTTCAACAAGTTGATAGGTCGCCTCTGCCAGAACCGCACTTCCGATATCGATGGTTAACTCCGTTACAAGTGGATAAAGCGTTAATGACGTTAGAGAACCAATCGCTGTCACATAAGAGCCTATGACAATATTGCCAATCTCTTGGAACGCCGAAGAAGCAAGCGGGTACGTGTGTACATCAAGATCACTTTCTACATTAGGTAAGACCATTTTTACTAGGCGCACCGCTGTATCCATACTTGTTAAGAAAAACATTGTCCCTTCCACATCACCAGCGATTGGTGCATGTACCGTAGCACACACCTCTTGGTGGTAAGCACTCAACCGCGGTAAATCTTCCATTGCATGAAGGGCAATTTCCGGCACATTCATCGCTACTTGGCGCTGTAAAAGAGTTGATAAAGCCGTTGCCGCAAAGCCAGTGCTAATGTTAGCAACTTCCTTTAACAGATCTTTTTCCATTGTCACAGTGAGGCTCCCCTTTCGTGTAACCATTTTCCAATATCAATATGAGTCAATTCCCAGTCTACTTGCCCGGTCTTGACTGCTGCATGAGGCATACCCGAAATAATGGCACTTTCTTCTGCTTCTGCTAAAATGGTGCAGCCACCTGATTGTTTTACTGGTTGTAAGGAAGCCGAACCATCTCTACCCATGCCGGTTAAAATAATCAAGATTTTTTTGTTAAAAAATGTAGTCGAAGCAAACAATGTATTAATTGATGGATGATACAAATCATTCTGATTCGGTTCTGTTATCTGGAAAAAAGCACGATTTCCTCTCTGAATAAGCGTAGTTTGCCATCCTCCAGGCGCTATATAAACAACACCAGTTTGTACAGGTTCATCATGTTGCGCTTCCTTTATTTGAAATGAAAACTGTTCATTTAAACGCTTAGCTAATAAAGCGGTAAAATGCCCTGGCATATGTTGGGCAATAACAATCGGATACGGCAATTGATTTGGCAGCTGTTCAAACAGCTTTTGCAAAGCATTTGGGCCACCAGTTGAGCTGCCGATGGCAACAATCACAGAGGGGCCATTCCGATGATCCACTTGATCTCGTTCAATCATCATTTTGCCATTAACCAATCTTTTATTAATAACCCAATTGCCTCATAGACCGCATCCGTAAAACCGGCGCTTGCTTGATTTACTAATCCGAGATCCACTACATCAATCTCCAGAAAACGACTTGCCGTTTTGCGTAAATTTAATCGCGCTTGTTGATTTCGTTCGTTCGAATCCTCTTCAGCTCCGATGATATAGGCGCGGGGAGGTGTATGATTTTTCAATAATTGATAAGCATCGAGGAGACGCTCTTCATTTGCTGATAAAAACAAAATAGCCGGAATATCGGCTGAACGAAGCACCTCTTCTCCTTCTACCTGGATGAAAAGACATACGTCAATTCGCAAAGACGAAGATTGTTGTAGAACATCTGGATGCAATAGCTGATCTTGAAATTTCGGTCTGAACCGTGCCTTCGCCTCTGGTGTGGCGACGCAAAACGATTCATACCCATAATCACTCAATGATTGAATCAATTGCTCAATAATAAAGGCTTCTTCTTTATGCTGTATATAAAGATGTAAGGACTTTCTTTTTTTTAGTGCATGCTCAACTGATCGTTGTCGTAGATCATACGCTTGATCCATTGTGTTCCCCCTCCAAGCGTAGCCATCCGATTAACTGCTCGGCAGTCGGATAACACAAATCATTTGGTACATGTTGTCCTGTTGTTACACAGGAAATCGGCTCTTTTCGTTTGTAAAGTAGCTCTGTTAGTAGCGACATCGTTCGTGTTTCATCTTTTTTCGTTAAGATGAAACTATCGATTGTGACACTTGAAAACGGCTTTAACAGTTGCTCAAGATCGCTTGATTTCATCGTTAAACTTAACGCGACATGGCATTCTACGTCGCTCCTTGTTGTTAGAAATTGAACAAGTGGATCAGCGAGCTGTGACTGCAAGTAATTATCTCCTGGTGTATCAATAAAGATCCTATCAGCGGTTACGTTATTGCAAAGGGATGTTAATTCAGAAGCATCGTATGCAACATGGCACGGACAGTCTAAAATCTCGCTATACTTCTTTAGTTGCTCGACGGCCGCAATTCGGAACGTGTCTAACGTAATAAAAGCGATTGATTTTCCTTGATCATAACGAGCGTGAGCAGCGAGCTTCGCGACGGTCGTTGTCTTTCCTACACCAGTTGGTCCCAAGACACAACATATTCGCTTTTCTCCGATTACCGCCGTTTGCGGTTTTAAAACAGCCTGTAGCATTTGGTTATAAATTGTTTCTACTCCTATGACACCGCGATCTTCTATCATTTTTGCTGTGAGGGCCAATCCTTTTTTTACGGTTGGCGTAACTTCTAAACGATCAATATATGGTTTGACGCTCTGCACTTCTTTTACAATGGTACTTTCATGGAGGTGGGTTCGTTGCTTCTGTTCTTCAATGCCAATCGTTAGTTGACAAACTTCTTTTTTGAAAAAACCGAGCCAACCACCTTCCTTTACATAGCGAGAGTGCAAAATAACGGCTTTTGAACCAATGCTCTGGCGCATCAGCTCATAGGCTTGCTCGTACGTAGGTGCTTTGATTTTTTTTATGATCACTGCAATCTCACCACCCCTACGCTTTGTACTTCAACATTAGCGTCTAGTTCGTTGTATGAAATGACGGGTACTTGAGGAAGATAACGTTCAATTAAATGTCGCATATACATTCGAACAGCTGGTGAGCATAAAATGACTGCCTGTTGTCCCATTTCTGCTAGTTTCGTTGTTTCTGATGCGGTTTGCTGCAGAATCGTTTGCGAGTCAGCCGGTGCTAACGCTAAAAAATGCCCGTTTTCATTTTGTCCAACTGCATCAGCAATACGCTTCTCAACTTCACTAGCCAGTGTAATAACGGCTAGTTTATTCTGCTCGTCTGTTAACTGCTCCGAAATCTGCCGAGAAAGCGCTTGACGAACATACTCGGTCACCACGTCCATATCTTTTGTTCGTGAACCGTAATCCGCAAGGGTCTCGAAAATCATTGGTAAATTACGAATGGATAATTGTTCTCTTAAAAGATTCTTCAATACTTTCTGTACATCTCCAATAGATAAAGGTGTTGGGGTTACCTCTTCAACTAGGGTTGGGTACGTTTCTTTCACATGGTCTATCAAGGCTTTGGTTTCTTCTCTTCCTAGAAGTTCGTGCGCATAGGTTTTTAACAACTCGGTTAAATGAGTCGAGATAACCGTTGGCGGATCAACAACCGTATAGCCTGACAGTTCCGCTTCTTCTTTTACATCTTCTGTTACCCACATGGCTTCTAAACCAAAAGCAGGCTCGACCGTTGGAATGCCTGTAATACGCTCGTCATCAATACCTGTACTCATCGCCATATAATGATCAAGAAGGACCTCTCCCTTTGCCACCACATCACCTTTAATTTTTATTGTATACGCGTTAGGCTCCAACGATAGGTTGTCTCGAATGCGAATAACGGGAATCATTGTTCCAAGTTCAAGTGCCATTTGTTTACGAATCATAACGACTCGATCAAGCAAATCGCCTCCTTGATTCGCATCCGCAAGGGGAATTAAGCCATAGCCAAATTCGAATTCGATTGGATCCATTTTCATTAACGACAAAACAGATTCAGGTCCTGTTGGCTCTGGTACATCTGCTGTTTCTTCTTGTAGCTGATGTTCCATTTCCTCTTCAACTGCTCGAGTTTTTGATAAACGGTAACCAGCAAATGCAAGCAGTCCAGCAACAGAAAACGTCACGACTTTTGTAATAGGCGTTGTAACTCCTAAAAGGAAAATCGTCGTAGCGGTAACGTACAATAGTTTTGGGTAAGCAAAAAGTTGCTTTGTTAAGTCATTTCCTAAGCTCCCCTCAGAAGCAGCTTTTGTGACAATAACACCTGTTGCAGTAGAAATGAGTAATGCCGGGATTTGTGTAACAAGACCGTCTCCAACAGTAAGTAATGTATACGTGCTCGCAGCAGTAGATAGATCCATTCCCATTTGCATCATGCCAATAACAAGACCAAAAACCATATTAATAATGACGATTATAATGCTAGCAATAGCATCGCCCTTTACAAATTTACTCGCTCCGTCCATTGAGCCATAAAAATCTGCTTCATTTTCAATTTTTTCACGGCGGGCTTTTGCTTCACGATCGGAAATTAACCCGGCATTCAAATCGGCATCAATACTCATTTGCTTTCCTGGCATTGCATCAAGGGTAAATCGGGCACCGACTTCTGACACTCGTTCAGCCCCTTTTGTAATAACAAGGAACTGAATAATAATGAGAATCAAGAACACAACAAACCCTACAACCGCATTCCCACCAATAACGAAGCTTCCAAACGTATCAATCACGTTTCCAGCATGTGCTTCCCCTAAAATGGAACGGGTTGTTGAAACACTTAACCCTAAACGAAACAATGTTACAAGAAGAAGCATTGTTGGAAACACAGAAAATTGAAGCGCATTTTTTGTATTCAGTGCCACAAGTAAAATGAGTAGCGATAAAGAGATATTAAAAATAATTAACACGTCTAACAAAAATGGAGGGAGTGGTATGATGAGCATCACAATGATTAGAATCACACCAGCAAGTACACTTAAATCTTTCGCTTTCATTGTTCCCCTCCTTCATCTTTATGTATTGCCATTTAGTTGGTACACATAGGCCAAAACTTCAGCTACCGCTTCAAACATCTCTTCGTTGACTTGGTCATTCACTTGTAAGTTGGCATACATCGTCCGTGCAAGCCATACATTTTCAACCATTGGTACGTGATGTTCGCGGGCAATTTTTTTTATTCTTTCTGCAGCATAGTCCATTCCTTTAGCAAGAACATAAGGAGCATCCGCTTTCTCTTGATCGTATTTAAGAGCAACTGCAAAATGAGTCGGGTTCGTAATAATGACGTCTGCTTTTGGAACATCTTGTGCCAATCGTGCCATCGACATTTCCAATTGCTTCTGCTTTCGTCTTGCCCGAATTTTTGGATCACCTTCACTTGTTTTGTGCTCATCACGAATGTCTTTTTTCGACATTCGTATTTGCTTTTCATGATCGTACCGTTGATAAAGGTAATCGGGTATGGCTAAGATGAGCAAAAGAATAGCAGCGACAATCCCCATCATTAGCGCTAGTTCTCCTACAGTAACAGCACTCACTTCTATATTTTTTTGCGACAACAGTAAAACATCCTCAATGTTGATATACAAGACAATAACCACTGCTGCCCCAACAAAAACTATTTTTAAAATCGATTTCGCTAGCTCTACTAACGCTCTCGCAGAAAAGATTCGCTTTGCCCCTTTTATAGGGTCAAGCTTTTCAAGCTTTAGCTTTAATGGATCTGTTGTAAAAAGCGATCCTACTTGTAGAAAGCTCCCAAAAGCACCAGCAAGAACCGTAATAACCATGAGAGGCAACACAAGTATGGCCATATTCCACGTTAACTTCTGAAACAAGCTAGCAATGTTTGGCTCAGTCACATCAACATGAAGGAAGCGAGAAAGACTATCGAGCATCATTCCTTGTAAGCCACTAAAAATAGCTGGTCCCGCAAACAGCCATAAGATAATAAACGCTACAAAGAGCATAAGCGCTGTATTGACATCCTGACTCTTTGGAATTTGTCCTTTTTTTCTAGAATCTTGCCGCTTTTTCGGTGTTGCTTTTTCGGTTTTTTCATCAGCAAACCATTGTAAATCCATCACAAGTCTACTGTTCACCCTGATCCACCGAACCCTTCTAACAACTCCCGCATGGCAAGAATCATTTCTTTAAACAAATAGTTCATACTCATAAAGAAAACGCCGATATAAATAAAGAGAATAATAAGACCAGCCATTAGTTTAATTGGCATACCAACAACAAATACATTCATTTGTGGAACCGTTCTAGAGACAATCCCTAGCGCAATATCAACTAAAAATAAGGAACCAACTACTGGAAACGCCATCGAAACGCCAAAGGCAAATAGAAAGCCCATTAACATCGCGACCTGCTCGACTATTGCCCCTTGTGCTAATGGGAGAAACAATTGATCAATTGGTACAAACTCAAAGCTATACACAGCACCATCCAACAATAAATGATGACCGTCAATAATTAGTAAGTATAGTAGGGCGAATACATATAAGTAGCTACCAGTAAGTGGACTTTGCGCACCAGTTTGTGGATCAACAACGTTTGCAAGCATAAAGCCCATATGAAAATCAATTAATCCCCCAGCAATTTGCACAGCATACAAAAGCATCATCGCGACTAATCCAGTTAAAAGACCCACGAGTGCTTCTTTTATAAGTAAAATGGCGTACGTTGCATCTATTGAGACTGTCGGAAAATCAACTGACATAACAAGAAGCAGCGCAACGATACTAGCAATACCGACTTTAAAAGGTAGTGGAATCGTCCGATAGTTGTATAGCGGGAGCACAAGAAAGAAAGAAGCAATCCGAACGAAAACAAGTAAAAACGTCGGATACAATTGAATAAATACGTCCATTTAGCCAATATACCTAAATAAGTTGCTATAGATGCTATAGGTCATTTCCGTTAGCTGTGATAGCATCCATGGCCCAAGAATAACCAACCCAACTAAAACCCCAACGATTTTCGGGATGAAAGCAAGTGTTTGTTCTTGGATTTGTGTCGTTGCTTGAAAGATACTCACGAAAAGACCTAAAGCTAACGCAATAAGTAAAAGTGGTCCGGCGACAAGCAAAACCGTCCATACACCGCTTTGAGCTAGGTTCGTTACCGTTTCAAGATTCATACAACACGCTCCTTCCTATTGATAGCTAATGAGCAGACTCTGTACAATGAGATACCAGCCATCAACGAGAACAAATAACAAAATTTTAAAAGGTAATGCGATCATAACTGGCGGTAACATCATCATCCCCATTGACATTAAAATACTTGCGACAATCATATCGATGACAAGAAATGGAATAAATATTAGAAATCCAATTTGAAAGGCTGTTTTTAATTCGCTTATTGCAAACGCTGGGATAAGCGCTGTAATCGGCACATCTTCTAAAGTCTCAGGTTGCTCATAGCCGCCGTAGCCCATAAACAAAGCAAGATCCTTTTCTCTTGTGTGTTGCGCCATAAATTGCTTTATTGGCACAATCGCCGCATCGAGTGCCTCTTCTCCTGTAAGCTCACCCTCTGTTAGCGGAATATAAGCTGATTCATACACATCTTGGATCACTGGTGCCATAATAAAAAATGTCATAAAAAGAGCAAGTCCGATTAATACTTGATTGGGTGGTGTCGTTTGTGTTGCTAACCCTTGCCGGACAAAAGAAAGTACGATAATAATCCTCGTAAAGCAAGTCATTAAAATTAATATCCCTGGTGCAATCGACAAGATGGTTATGAGTAAAACAATTTGTAGCGTAGTTGCAATGGTGCCTTCATTTGTTAAGTCGACATTTAAAAACGAAAGAATAAACAAATCCATCATAGAGACTTCGGACCTTCATCATGCATTCTTACTTTCTTTTTCAACCCTTGATTCTCTAGATTTAAACGAGAAGTCAAGATGTCTTGAAACGTTGAAGGCGATTGTCGTTGGTTATCTGCCGTCTTTAACCAAGGTAAAACTTGCGTTAGTCCACCTTGTTCCCCTTCAGGTTGATGCTTTTTGAGGATGGCTTCCATTTCATCTGGATCGTCTATCGTATCCAATAACTGAACTTGATCACTTACACCAATGACAAGTAGCTTTTCTCCAACACGCACCAGTTGTACCGATCGGTTGCCACCTAATGAGACACCAGAAAGCAACGACAGTCCTTTTGCTTCTTGAAAAGAACGTGAGCGTTTGTTTATAAACTTCAATAGCGTTACAAGTAAAAAAATCACAACAAGCAGCGCACCAATCATTTTTAATCCACTAACCCATGGAGATTCGGTTGCTACTGCCGTTTCCTCTACCTCGGCATCAGAAGAAGCACATGCTTCTGACTCCATTGCTTCTTGTACACTGCAATCTTTCGCTAAGGCGTGCTCGTGCTCTACAAGGGCAAAGCAAAGCACGACCACTACGAAAAGTAACCCCTTAACCGATTGCTTTAGAAATGGCATCAATGACCCGATCGGCTTGGAAAGGTTTGACAATAAAGTCTTTTGCCCCTGCTTGGATTGCATCAATAACCATTGCTTGTTGTCCCATTGCCGAGCACATAATGACATTAGCATTGGGATCATACTCTTTAATTTCCTTTAGTGCGCTTATCCCATCTTTGTCAGGCATTGTAATATCCATGGTTACTAAATCTGGAGCTGTTTCTTTGTATTTCTCAAGTGCTTCGTTTCCATCGTTCGCTTCTGCCACAACGGTATACCCATTTTTTTCTAAAATATCTTTTAACATCATTCTCATAAAAGCTGCATCATCTACAATTAAAATTTGTTTCGCCATCGTTGTTTTCTCCCTTTTTCTCAACTAATTCAAGTGATTAATTCGTTCTTTTTTACTAACGATATCTGTTATTCTAACGCCGAAATTCTCATCAATTACGACTACTTCTCCCTTAGCAATAAGTCGATCGTTTACGCGAACATCGACAGGTTCACCAGCTAATTTATCCAGCTCAATAATAGATCCTTGTGAAATCGTTAAAATTTCTTGTATCGTTTTTTTCGTTCTACCTAGTTCCACCTTTACTTCTAAAGGTATTTCTAAGAGCATATCTAAATTTTTCATCTCGCTATCTGGTAAGTTTGGTTTTTCAAAATTAGAAAAGACCGCTTTTTCTACAAGATGCTCTTTCGCCATAGTTGGAGTTGGTTGTTTAACGCGATTCGGTTCCTCTTCTTGTTTAAAGAATGTAGGTTCTTCAACCGGTTCCTCTTTTTCTACATGCGTTGCTTCAACTTCATTTGTTTCTCCGAGCAAGGCTTGCGCATAACTTTTTCCAAATGGCACGTTAATAATCTGTAATAATTGTGAGTCAATTAAATCACCTAACTTCAACGAAAATGAAATACCGATAAGATGATCGCCTTCTGGCACATACTCCGGTTTTTTTTGTGAATTAAAGTCGACAATTTGCACCCGAGGAGGGGAAATATCGACTCTCCTATTAAATAATGTTGACATTGATGTTGAAGCAGACCCCATCATTTGATTCATCGCTTCTTGGACAGCACTTAAGTGCATATCTGTTAACGTTTCATCTGGTTGCTCGCCAGTACCACCTAACATTAAGTCTGCTATAATGGCAGCATCTTTGGTCGTAATAACGAATAAATTAGAGCCTTCAAAGCCCTCTGTATAATCAACATGAACAACGACATGAGGATGAGGGAACAAATCATGTAATGTGGATTGATCAATTGACTTAACAGTAGGCGTTGTTATTTCCACTTTTTGATTTAACAAAGTGGATAGTGCTGTCGCTGAGCTCCCAAAAGAAATATTTCCTATTTCACCAATGGTGTCTTGCTCCATCGGTGTGAGAATATCAGTGATTTCCACTGTTTCAAGCTCATGCTCTTCGTCATTTTTCTCGGGGGCAGATGAGTCATCTTCTTTTAACCCTTGTAATAATGCGTTAATTTCGTCTTGAGAAAGAGGTCTATCATTCATCTTCCGTTCCTCCTACAATATCTGTCACCTGAATAGCCATCCTGTCTCGTTGTAAGCCTGGTTGGCCCTTAAATTTTAATGCGCCACCGACATTCATATGTAAAGGTGATGATAGTTCTTGGTCTAGCGTTATAACATCATCGATGCTTAGTTTTAAAAACTCTTCAATTGTAATAGTAGACCTTCCTAATTCTACAGCGACATCAATTGTGGTTTTTTTCAGCTGTCGGTTCATCATTTCTTCTTCTTCAGGCGAAATGGAACGTCTTTGCTCTTGGAACCAATGATGATTAGTCAACTTAGGTAATACGTCTTCTAAGACAACATGTGGTAAACAGATTGTCATTAACCCAGACGTCTCTGCAATACTCGTCGCTAGTGAAATGACAACAACCGTTTCATTCGGCGAAACCATCTGCAAAAAGTGTGGGTTAACTTCTGTTACTTCTGAAACCGGTTCAAGTTGAACGACAGATGACCACGCTTCTGCAAAACTTCGAACCATTGAATCAAACAGTCCGGAAAGGATGTTCTTCTCAATATCCGTTAAATTATCAATTTTGTTAATGCTTGTTCCTCTACCACCAAGCACACGATCAAACATCGCATAAGCAACATTGGGGTTTGTTTCAAGCAAAAATCGACCACTCAACGGTCTTGGTTCAACTACATTTAAAAACGTCATCGACGGTATGGAACGAACATATTCTTCGTATGGCACTTGCTCCACTGACGCAACTTGAATCTGAACAAGTGAACGGAGCCTTGCAGAAAAATAAGTTGTTAAAATGCGTGCGTAGTTTTCATGAATGCGTGACAAGTTTCTCATCTGGTCTTTAGAAAAACGAAGGGCGCGTTTAAAATCGTACGTTCGCACCTTTTTTTCCGCTTCAACCTTTAATAAGTCCTCTGCACTCTTTTCACCGGTTGTTAATGCTGAAAGAAGTTCGTCAATCTCCCCTTGTGACAATACATCTGCCATAAGCTCACCTCTTCTTTACTGAACAACTTTAGTCGTAGTATATACCGCTTCCACACTCCCAGAATCGAGGTGTTGGTTTAATTGCGCCTTCATTTCTTCTTCTAGCTCTTGGATGCCTTCTGCACCTAACAAATCTTCTGCTGATGTTTCAGCTAATGCTAACAGGACCACATGCTTGACTTGAAAATCCCGCTCTTCAAGTTCCGTTAATGTGGTTGCATCATCAAGCTGAATACGAAACTGGGCACGGATAAATTCACCGCTTTTTAAATTGGTCGTAATTTCTTCTGTGTCAAATGAGCGTTTATTAATGTTCTCAATAGAAGCATTTGCTTGCTCTGTGTCATTATGAAATGGACCTATCCCTAAAAGATACAGCCCTCCTACCAGAAGAGCAGCACCCATAACAATACTGAGGAAAACACCTATAATACGTTTACTCATTCTTCATCCACTCTTTGCTGCTTATAGGAACCAACGAGCCCAATCTCTCTCATGGCTTGATTGATGTTCTTACCTACCGTTTCTATTGAATCAGCAACAACGATTTTCTTGCCGCTCACGAGTGTAATCGTCGTATCAGGGTGCGCTTCAATTTGCTCGATTAATAATAGATTTAAGAGCATGGAACGCCCGTTTAATCGCGTAACCGAAATCATAGTTATCTCCTATCTCTTTAAGTTAACAATTTCTTGTAATATTTCATCAGATGTAGTGATCACTCGGGAATTAGCCTGAAACCCTCGTTGTGCCACGATCATTTCTGTAAATTCATCGGTTAAATCTACATTGGACATTTCTAAAAATCCACTTTGAACTTCTCCAGCTCCATTAGTATCAGTTATGTTTGGTGCTCCAGAAGCTGCCGTTGCTGAAAATAAATTGCCGCCTACCTTTGTTAATCCATCAGGATTTGCAAAAGTCGCAACTTGTAACGTTGTCCCTGGCGCATCGGAGCCAACAAAGTTTATCGTTCCTTCAGAATCAATCGTCACTTCTGTTGCATCCTCTGGTACCTCAATTCGTTCGCCAGCTTGATTGAGTAAATACGCTCCAGAACTGTTGACAATGTTATTGTTTGAATCAATATAGAAGTTTCCAGCCCTTGTGTAGTATGTTTCTCCATTTGATTGGACTGCGAAAAAACCAGCACCGTTCATCATTAAATCTAAGCTACGACCCGTGTATTGCGCAGGACCCTCGCCATGAACCGTATCAATCGCTCCTACAGTCGAACCTGTACCTACTTGCTGCGGATTTACACCGCCTTGATTCGCACCTGGGGCAAGAGCTGATTGCATTTGTTGACTCATTAGATCTTGGAACATGACGCGCCCTTTTTTAAAACCGTGCGTATTAACATTGGCGATATTATTTCCGATGACATCTAACTTTGTTTGAAACCCTTTCATGCCTGAAATGCCTGAATACATTGATCGAATCATGCTTATCGCTCCTTTTCTGTTTGTGTAGCCTGTGTAATTTGTAATAAATGACCTGCTTTAATCCATTCATCACGATTAATTTCGACGATTAGTTCTCCGTTTTTATCATACTTTACAGCGGTTACCTCTCCACTGCCTTCCTTATCTTCATTTTTCCAGGTCACATGTTTACCGATTAATTCACTTAAACTCATAAGCTGCTGACTTTTCTGATCTAAATACATATATTGCATCGTTGCATTTAGCTGAGTTAACTGCTCTAGCTGAGAAAAGGTTGCCAATTGCGCAATATATTCTCGATCTTCCATAGGATTTGTTGGGTCTTGATGCTGTAGTTGAGTGATTAATAGTTTTAAAAAAGCTTCTTGACCTAAAGGATTCGATTGTGACTTCGCTTGTTGCTTTTGTGAGGAAAGCATTAGACTTGGATCAATTTGCGTCATACTCATTCACTCCCCTACTTAATATAGTGGACATCCAGTCTTGAAAATCAGTTGTTTTTTTCTTTTGAGCCGCCTCTAGCAATCGTTGTTTTCTCATCTGGTCATTTTCCTCTTGACGCCCTTGCTGCTTTTCTTGCTCAGACCAATCATCTTCCATCTTCACCACTTCGACTTTTGTATCCTGTAAGGAACTAAGCTGACGAAGTTGATTAAGAGAGCGATCTAATGCTTCTTTCGCCGTCTGGCGCTCAGCGATAATTTTCACTACGAATCCTTGGCCTTGCTGCATAAATTGAATGGTTACTCTTCCAAGAGACTCAGGGTGAAGCTTAACGAGCACCTGCTGGTGTCGCTCAGCTGTATAGGTTGTTTTAGCTGCACGAATAATTCTCAGAAGTTGGCGGGTTAATAGCGAGTCATTTGACTCTTGTGGTTTTACAGGCTCCGCTACCACCTTGCCTACCGGCTGCTTGTCAACTACGTATCGTTCCCCCGCGTGCATACGATCATCTTGTTTGGTCGGTTCTGAAGAGATTGTCACCGTATGTGTATGTTGCTGACGAGTCGTTCCCGATTGCGATAACTCTTTTTGCGCATGCTCTTCTGTTAAGCCATGCTTCTCCATATTGAGGAGGTCGAGATCATCTGCACTTGCCTCTTCCACTTGACCATCATTTGAATGCAAGAGCTTCTCGTCTAACGTTCTCATTTTCACAACATCTGTCGTTCCTTTTTTTAACGAAGCTTGCTCTATGTCTTGCGGCTCTATCTCTTGTTGCTTTATATTTTCTTGCTTTAAAGGCAACTCTTCTTCCTGTACGATCATGTCAGCAGAAACTTGAGGCCTTTCCTCATTCACTACTCGTCCATTCAATCGAGGGACGGCTCCATCAAATGGTGTTGCTTCACTTTCAATAAACGGCATGGATGCATCCGCTTTATTTAGCAACACTGATTCACTACGTTGTCCGTCATAAGAAGTCCTTGTTCCTTCTACCGATTGAATCATGACCGGCCGCGTCTCCGTGTCTTCATACTGCCCATCGTCTATTCTCAAAGAAGTATGAAGCTTTTGAGTCGACTGTGGCATTGGAATTTCAGATAAATCGGATGCTTTGACTTGCTTTGTTTCCCCTATTTGATTGGACGTTTCGCTCACTTCTGCTGAATAAAAAGTTTGCTTATTTACTATGTGCGATTCATCTACAAGCTTATCTTCTTTTATAGGTACGTCTTGCTCTAATTGGGGCATTATTTCTGTAAGATACAGCATACTTGCCACTTCATGATTCCCCTGTAATGGCGTTTGCGATTGATTGTCGTGTGCGACTATCAGCTCACCGTCTAGTTGCTCTTCCTTATGATTCCTTTCCATTTGCCATGAAACTTGTTCCTTGAATAAATCCATTGTAGTTGAAAATAAAGTCGTTTCCATAGACTTTGGAGAGCCTCTTTTCGTAAGAGTAGAGCCAACAATGGTTGAGCGACCTTCCATTACTGTATTTGCTTGGTGCGTCATTTTCTTAGACACCCTCATTCGCTAATCGTTCTATTAATTCAGCTCCTTTTTCAGCCGGTAAACGTCCTATGATTGAAGCTCTTAGTGATTCATCCATTGCTTGTACATGTGCGAACGCTTCCTCAAAGGGGAGTTCATCGATAATCGCTGCTGCCCGCTTAGATGACATTTCTTTATAGGTATTTACAACAGAACGGAGTCGGTTCTCCTGTTCGGTATTCACATTCACTTGCTCCGGAACGGTAGCTGTTTCCTGTACACTAGTTTCTTCTTCTGACGCTTGCGAAGTACTACTCATTACCGCTAATTCATTTTCTGTTTCACGAAGCTGTGTTTGTAATTGTATGATTTCTTGTTCCAACTCTGCTATCGTTTCTTCAACTGCCTGATCCACATCAGAACGATTTTCCTGGAACAGAGATCCTGCGCTTGGTAAGCCAAATAATGGACCTATATAAATATAGCCAACAATGAGCAGCAGAATGAACGGTACAAATATAGAGACGAGAAGCATTTTTGATTGTTTCCGCTTGTCTTTCTTCATCCAATTAAAGCCCGATTAAACTGATTTACACTTATTTCATCCATTTGCTGTTGTTCACGTTTCCGTTCATCCTGCTCGTATTGCTGTGCTTGTCTTTCTTTTAACCGTTCAAATTGCTTGTGTGAACGCGCAGTAAATTGATACCGTTCTTCTTGTCTCTGCATTTCCACTCGTGCTTGATCTGTTTCTTCTTTAATTTTCATAATAGCCTTCTCTAGCTGTGAAAGATAAAGCGACATTTGTACACACTCACTCACTTTCATTCCTACAGCTTGATTTGAATGAACTGATTTCTCAAGCGTTTCTTTCTCTTTCAATCGTTCATATAAAGACGTTGCCGTACGTTCGAAAGAAGCTCGTGCCAAGTCGACTTGTTTTTTTGCTTGGATTTGATCATGTTTCTTCACATCCATTACTTGTTGAAGAGAAAATGAAAATGTCATTATTCTTTCTTTACTCCTTTCACTAAGTGCATCATTTCGGCGAATGTAGACGAGAAATCATAACATTCGCCAGAGCGCTGTGACAAAAACTGCAACAGCTGCGGCATCGCTTCAATCGCACGGTCGATTGCCGGCGACGCACCCTGCTTATAGGCACCAAGCTGTATTAAATCTTCTGTTTCTTCATAATCAGCAAGCCAGCGTCTCATTTCTTTTGCGGCTTGAGCATGATCGTCGCTTACTAATTCACTCATTAAACGACTAACACTTTTCAACAAATGAATTGCTGGAAACTGTCCTTTGTTTGCCAAACCTCGATCAAGAATAAAATGCCCATCTAAAATACCACGGACAGCATCTGCAATTGGCTCATTCATGTCATCCCCGTCAACTAAGACAGTGTAAAATGCGGTAATGGTCCCTTTTTCACTCGTACCTGCTCGCTCTAATAATTGCGGTAACTTTGCAAACACAGATGGTGGATACCCTTTGGAAGTTGGGGGCTCACCAATCGCTAGTCCGATTTCTCGATGGGCCATAGCAAAACGTGTAACAGAGTCCATCATTAAGTTAACCGCCAGACCTTGATCACGGAAATATTCTGCGATAGCGGTTGCGGTTAAAGCCCCTTTTACTCGCTGTAAAGGGGGTTGATCAGAGGTTACGACAATCAGTACAGATTTCTGTAATCCTTCTGGGCCAAGATCTCTTTCAATAAAATCCCTTACTTCCCTGCCCCTCTCACCGATAAGAGCAATAACGTTCACATCTGCATCCGACTGTTTTGCAATCATTGACATCAACGTACTTTTACCGACGCCACTTCCAGCAAAAATTCCAACGCGTTGCCCTTTCCCCATCGTGAGCATACTATCAATAGCTTTCACCCCAACGCTCATTGTTTCACTAATTCGAGGTCGAGTCATTGGTGGAGGCGGCTCACTGTCAGCTGGATAAAACCTATCAAAAGAATCTATGTGCCCATCAGCGAGGTCAAATGGTGTACCGACACCGTCTACTAATTTCCCAATCAATGCAGGTCCCACTGGAATCATTAAGGATTGTTTTGTTGTTTCCACTAAGCTACCTAATTCTATATGATCGATGCGATCAAGAGGCATGAGCAATACACGGTCGTGGTCAAAGCCAACAACTTCTGCACGAATCTTCTTTTTTTTATCTTGACCTGTCCATATATAACAGAGCTCTCCGATAAACGATCGAGGTCCTGACGATTCAATCGTTAGTCCCGTCACTTTCTTCACTTGTCCGTACCATTTATAAAGTGTGCTCGCCTCGACTTGATCAATTAGTTGTTTCCACATAGTCTTTTCCTATCACGCGCATTAGTTGTTGTTTTAATTCAAGTAGCTGTGTATCTAAAGAAGCATCAAGCCGCCCTGCATTCGTAACAATGACACATTCTGTTTCATTCCTTTGAGCGTCTGGAATAATTCTAAAATCTTGGCATGCTGGTAGCTGTTGCTGAAGCTCTGCTTTCGAATCAACAAGCTTTTTATACCATGAAGGGTGTACATACACTTTAATTAATTCCATATCTTTCACTTCTTGCAAAATTTGGGCGAGCATTGTAGCAAGCGTATTCTCATGTTCTAACTCACTTTTTAACACACGCCTTACGATGGAAAGAGCCAGCTCAATTAAAAACGGTTCATTTCTTTCAATCGATTGCTCCACTTCGTCTTGAGCTTGCTCCAATAAATGACGTGCTTCTGTTAACTTCCCTTCATAAATCGACAGCGCCTGAGATTCGCCGGCGTTAAAACCGGTTTCATATCCTTCTGATTGTGCTTGTAGCTTACGTTCTTCCCATTGTTGTTCCAATTGGGTTGCTCGTTCCGCTAGTTCTACATCAATCTGTTGAGCGCGTGCTCTTGCTTCCATTAGAATAGCCTCAGCTTCTCGGTTCGCTTGAGCGACAAGTTGCTTGCTGTCATCGTCCAACGTCTTAACTACTTCTATGTCAGACTTAGATTCAATTTCAGATGGAAGGTTCTGTTCTATTTGCTGGATACCAATGGCTCGTTTTTTAGACAACTCTGTGCTTACACGAATAACGTTAGACAAGGATGTCCTCTCCATTCGTTCGCGCTAAAACGATTTCACCCATATCTTCAAGGTCACGAATTTTCGCAACAATTCTAGACTGGGCTTCTTCTACATCTCGTAAACGAACTGGACCCATATATTCCATTTCATCTCTAAACGCCTCAGCCATACGCTGTGACATATTTGAAAAGATCGATTCTTTCACATCATCACTCGCTACTTTTAAGGCCAACTGTAAATCATCGTTTTGTACGTCTCGAATAACACGCTGAATAGCTCTCTTTTCAAGAGTGACAATATCCTCGAACACAAACATTCGTTTCTTAATTTCTTCTGCTAGCTCTGGATCTTGGATATACAATCCATCAAGGATCGTTCGTTCTGTGGATCGGTCGACTCCGTTTAACACCTCTACAACGGCTTCGATCCCGCCAGCCTCTGTATAGTCTTGGGTAATCGTTTGTGATAATTTTTCTTCTAATACTTTCTCTACTTGCGAGATCACTTCTGGTGAAGAGCGATCCATCATGGCAATTCTTCGCGCTACATCGGTTTGAATCATTTCGGGTAAAGATGAAATAATTTGACCAGCTTGCTTTGATGGAATATACGATAGGACAACAGCAATTGTTTGAGGATGCTCATGCTGTATAAAATTCAAGATTTGCGATGGATCCAGTTTTCTTGCAAAATCAAACGGACGGACTTGAATGGTTGCTGCCAAACGGTCAATAACAGAAGCAGCTTCTTCTTCACCTAACGCTTTTTCTAAAACAGATCGGGCATAACCAATGCCCCCTTGCGACAAATATTCTCTCGCATCAACAATGGCTTTAAATTCATCTAGCACATTCGCTTGCGTCTCTTTATCAATTTTTCGAACTGCAGATATTTCAAGTGACAACAATTCAATTTCTTCTTCCGATAAATGCTTGTATACTTGTGCAGCTGAATCTGGGCCAAGCGAAATTAACAATACTGCCGCTTTTTGTTTCCCAGTTAATTGTACGATAGCCAAGCGATCACACTCCTTTACTAATCCTCAGACAACCACGTTCTAAGTAATTTAGAAAATTCTTCTGGGTTTTGATTCGCTAATTGATTCAACTCTTTCAGTTGCTTTTTCTCTTCTTTCTCTTCTTTTTCAGTAAAGCGGATGGGCTCATCTTCTTCTATATCTAAATGGGTGCTCTGATCTTCTATCGCTATTGTATCTGCTTGTTTACGAGTCCGAATTAAAAGAACAATAAGCAAGACGATAAACAGAAGTAACGCTACAGCTGCAATGATCATCCACATCGGAATGCCTTGTGCAGGTTGCTCATTTTCGATTTGGGCCGATTCAGCGAACGGAACAGACGAGATGGAGACTCGATTCGTTGCTGCTGGAGCCTCTTCTACCGTTGCTGGGATCGTTGTCTCAACAATTGTATTGAGCATTGCTGATAGATTGTCCATTTGCTGAGCCGGAAGCTGCATCATTCCTTCTGGCGGATTAACCATAGCCTGTATGCTTACATCTCGAATCCGATAGGGGCTTTCAATAATTTCTTTATGGATTCGGTTAAATTCATAATTAATGCGTTCTTCAGTACGTTCTGACTCACTGTCTCCTCCAGCAACCGTTCCAGTGTAATTTGGAATTTCATCACCAGTACCAGCTACGCCACCTTCACCAGCTCCTGTACCTTCATAAAATTCGGTAATACGTTCTGCACTAACCGCTAACCCTTCCATGTCCTCTTCATTAATAGGCTCAACTAAGTCTTCCGTTCGCTGTTCCTGGGTAAAATCAATATCTGTTGTGACAGAGACAATGGCATTATTTGGTCCAACAACGGCATGAAGAAGTTGCATAATGGTTTGCTCTAAATCTGCTTCAATTTGTTGTTTAATTTCTCTTTGAGATTCAAAGGAACCAGCTGCGTATGATGAATCTTCTTCTTGATATGTATAACTCATAAAATTTGAATCAGATAAAACGATATTTTCTACTGGTAGATTCGGTACGCTTCTTGCTATTAAGTGATAGAGTGCTTTTACTTGAGTTTGATCGAGGGTTGTACCCGGAGCTAAATCCAATACAACAGCGGCTGTAGCTGATTCTTGACCTGAATTTAACCAAACGCTGTCTTCCGCCAACGTAATAACAACATTGGCATTTTGTACACCTGATATGCTGCTTATTAACCCTGCTAACTCTGTCTGCATGAGAGAGCGTTCAATGACGGTGAATTCATTATCCGTCATCCCAAATCCCATTTGCTCTTGAAAGAAACTATAATCAATGCTTCCGCTTTGCGGTAATCCTTCGGCTGCTAAATCAACTTTTAAACGGTCCACTTCTCGCTCCGGAACGAGGATGGTTGTACCATCATTTGCTACTTCCGTTGTAACCCCTCTGCTTTCAAGTACTTCTTGAATTTGACCAGCCTCTGCTAGCGATAAATTGCTGTATAAAGGTGCATAATTTGTACGAAAGCTGAGCGCAATAAGCGCGGCAATAAGTAGCATTAGGACGAATACACTTGCCACAAGTAACACTTTCTGTATTTTTGTTCGCTCATTCCATTGAAGCTTTGCCTTATTTGCTATGTTCGTTACTTTTTCGTTCATGACGCCTCCACATAGAGTTTCATTATACTTGCATGCGCATCATTTCTTGATAGGCTTCTATTACTTTATTCCTTACTTCCAACGTACCTTGTAAAGCAACCGATGCTTTATTTGCCGCAATCATTACTTCATGAAGGTCAATCGGCTCTTTTCTCGCCATCGCTTGAGTGGCAGCGGAAGATTGCAATTGTGCTTCATTTACTTTTGATAAAGCATCTGTCAGTACTTGTTGAAACGATTGATTCGTAGACACGCTTTGCTTAGTAGTCGTTCCTTGATCGATTCCTAATTGGAAAGGGGATTGCATGGAATGGATGTGCATGGAATTAGCTTACCTCCCGATTTCTAATGACTTCATCAGCATATTTTTACTTGCTTGGAGAGCCGTGACATTCGCCTCATAAGAGCGAGTAGCACTTGTCATATCCACCATCTCACGGGCAATATCAACATTCGGTTTTGCCACATATCCTAAATCGTTCGCATCTGGATGAGTAGGATCATAAATAAGACTTGAAGGCGTTTGGTCATTAACAATGCCCGTTGCCACTACCCCTTCATTCAATTGTTCTTTAGCTCGATTTAAATGACTTGAAAACGATTGGGATTGTTGTACAACCATTTTTCGTTGGTATGGTTGCCACTCCCCATTAACGAGTTCTGCTCTCGTCGTATCTGCATTGGCAATGTTACTTGATGCCACGTCCATTCTTAAACGCTGCATCGTTAAAGCAGAACTTGATACATTCATACTATCGAACATCTTGTTGCCTCCTATCTACTTCCTTTAATAGCAGTTTCTAATGATTGGAAATTACTAGATATCCGATCTACAAGCGCCTGATGGTAAAGTTGATTTTCAGCCATCTTACTCATCTGTTTATCAATATCAACACTATTGCCATTGTGATTATACTGTTGCACTCGCTCTTGTAATCCCAGTGAATGAGAGTGTGGCAGTGGAAAGGCCAAGTGTCGTTCGTTTGTTTGTTTCGCTTGAAACTCATTAGAATTTGACTGAGCCGTTTGTAGGACATTTTGAAATGAAACTGACTTCTCTTTGTAATCTGGCGTATCAACATTAGCGATATTAGACGAGATGACTTTCTGCTGATTAGCCGCAAAGTGAAGCGCTTCTTCTAAAACCGAAATCGATTGTGTCGTAAACATCATACCCTCCAATCACGTTAAAAAAGACCTACAACTTTTAAAATAAGCATATTTTTCCAGTTGCTTTACATATGATAAAATTTTACTAGTTATTTTATCTTTTGTCTAAGCACTTTTAGTTTTTTTTTGATTTTGAGCAAAAAGAACTAAACATAAAAAGTTTTAATAAAACTAAATGCCTATAAATAAATGAATGTACACATCTAAAAACCTATATAAAATTTTCTAACTCTGCTAAAATAATGGAAATTGTACTATCCGAATGGAAATAGGTCTTATTTTCCAGCCTCTTCTACTCGCATCAAAAAAAGTGCTACAATCATACGATTGTAGCACTTCAACTTTAACGATTTAGTTTTCTTTTAAACGATCTAATTCAACTAAGAACTTATCATTTAATACTTTAATATACGTTCCTTTCATACCTAAAGAACGTGATTCAATAACACCAGCACTTTCTAACTTACGAAGCGCATTTACGATTACAGAACGTGTAATACCAACACGGTCAGCAATCTTGCTTGCTACAAGTAAGCCTTCTCTGCCATCAAGCTCTTCAAAAATATGCTCAACCGCTTCAAGCTCACTGTAAGACAATGAACTAATAGCCATTTGTACAACCGCTTTACTTCTTGCTTCCTCTTCAATTTCTTGCGTCTTTTCATGAAGGATTTCCATACCTACTACTGTAGCACCGTACTCAGCTAAAATTAAATCATCGTCACTGAAATGATTTTCTAATCTTGAAAGAATAAGAGAACCTAGACGTTGGCCGCCACCTTTAATTGGTACAATCGTTGTTAAGCCATTTTTAAAAATGTCGCGATTTTCAACAGGGAACGCTGTGTATTCACTGTCCACTTCAATATTTGCAGAAGTTTCTTCAATTTTGAAAAGACCTTCTGTATACTCTTCTGGAAATTGACGATCATCTAACATTTTTTTCATGCGATCATTTTCAATTTCTTCTTCAATTGAAAATCCAAGAAGCTTTCCTCTTCTACTTACAACAAAGACATTTGATCCAATTGCTTCTCGCAATGTGATCGCCATCTCTCTAAAGTTTACGTGCTGACCACTTGTCTTTTGTAGCATTTCGTTAATTTTCCTTGTTCTTGTTAATAAATCCATTACGATTCTCTCCTTAAATGTCTATAATATGAATTGACTTAAATCTTGATTCTTTGCAATTGTTCCGAGTTTTTCTTCAACGTACTGCTCTGTAATCTCCAGTTGCTCCATGTTGATGTTCGGTGCTTCAAACGATAGATCTTCTAGCAATTTTTCTAAAAGCGTGTGCAATCTTCTTGCGCCAATGTTTTCTGTTTCTTGATTTACTTGACTTGCAATCGTCGCAATCTTATGAACAGCTTTGTCTGAAAAATGAATTTCTATACCTTCCGTTTGCAAAAGAGCTTGATATTGCTTTGTTAACGCATTATCCGGTTCAACTAATATCCGGACAAAGTCATCAACTGATAAGCTTCCGAGCTCGACCCGTATCGGGAACCGACCTTGTAGTTCAGGAATGAGGTCTGACGGTTTAGCCATATGAAATGCCCCTGCTGCAATAAACAAAATGTGGTCTGTTTTCACAGCTCCATATTTAGTCACAACTGTTGACCCTTCTACAATTGGTAAAATGTCACGCTGTACACCTTCTCGTGATACATTTGCCCCTTGATCATTCTTTCCCGCTACTTTATCGATCTCATCTATGAATATCATGCCTACTTGTTCGGCACGTTTAATGGCTTCTTGCGTCACATCATCCATATCAATTAGCTTTTGCGCTTCCTCTTCTGTTAAAACGACCCGCGCATCAGCAACAGACATACGTCTTTTTTTCTTTTTCTTTGGAACCATATTCCCGAGCATTTCTTGCATATTCATGCCCATTTGCTCCATGCCAGCTCCACCTTGAAACAAATCCATGAAGCCTTGCGATTGTTCAGAAACTTCAATGGTTACGACTCGATCTTCTAGTTCGCCATTTACAAGTTTATCGTACATTTTCTTTTTCAAGTTTGCACGATTTACATCTTCTTCTTCCTTCTTGCTCTCATCTTCATCTTCTTCATCCCCTGGAGATTGAAACAGCATCTCAAACGGATTTTTATAATTGTTTTCTTTCTTCAAAGATGGAACAAGAAGATTGATTAACTTCTTATCAGCTAATTCTTTTGCTTGTTCACGAACGAGGCCAACTCGCTCTTCTTTAACAAGCCGGACGCTAGACTCAACTAAGTCACGTACCATGGATTCGACATCTCGTCCTACATAACCAACTTCAGTAAACTTTGTCGCTTCAACTTTAATGAAGGGTGCACCAACAAGCTTTGCCAGTCTCCTAGCAATTTCTGTTTTTCCAACTCCTGTAGGACCAATCATTAAGATGTTTTTCGGTGTAATCTCATCTCTCATATCTTGATCTAAAAGAGTCCGACGATAGCGATTCCTTAAAGCAATAGCAACAGAACGCTTAGCGCCTTGTTGACCTACAATATATTGATTCAGCCGTTCCACAATTTGACTCGGTGTTAGTGAACTAGTCATCTACTGCGCGCACTCCTTTGTCATGATTAAGATTTAAAGCTCTTCAACAATAATTTGATCATTGGTATACACACAAATTTCCGCCGCTGTCTTTAATGCTGCTTCTGCAATTTCTTTTGCCGATAGTTGCGGAGCAAACGTCTTTAAAGCCCGTCCCGCACTTAAAGCATAGTTTCCACCGGAACCAATTGCTAGAATACCATCATCTGGTTGAATCACTTCTCCAGTTCCAGAAACTAGCAGAAGATCGCTTTTATCCATTACGATTAGCATTGCTTCAAGCTTTCTAAGAACTCGATCACTTCGCCATTCTTTTGCAAGCTCTACAGAAGCACGCTGCAAATTACCGTTGTACTCTTCAAGCTTTGCTTCAAACTTTTCAAACAATGTAAATGCGTCTGCAACAGAACCAGCAAAACCTGCAATCACGTTGCCCTTAAAAAGTTTTCTCACTTTTCGGGCAGTATGCTTCATAACAACAGCATTCCCAAGCGTCACTTGACCATCGCCAGACATCGCAAATTGCCCTTTATGAGAAACAGCAAAAATCGTTGTTGCGTGAAAAGATTCCATTGTTAAGCGCTCCTTTTTTCGCACTAGGCTCTCGGATGAGCATTTTTATAGACTGTATACAAACGCTCTTTACTTACATGCGTGTATATTTGTGTGGTTTTTAACGACTGATGACCCAACAACTCTTGTACGGTTCGTAAGTCCGCCCCGCCATTTAACAAGTGTGTAGCAAAGGAATGCCGAATCGCATGGGGACTTATTTTTTTTTGTACAGCTGTTTGTTGAATCTTTTTTTCCACAATCTTCCGAATGCTTCGATCACTTAATTGGTTCCCTCTATTATTAAGAAACAACGCGGTTGATTGCACGCCTTCTTTTAACAATTTCGGTCTCGCTTCTTGTAAATAATCATGCAAAGCCGCTTCAGCTTTTTTTCCAAAAGGAACATAGCGCTCACGCCGGCCTTTCCCGAACACTCGAACCGTTCCGCTTTGCCAATGAACTTGTTCAAGGTGTAACAAACTACATTCTGACACGCGAATGCCCGTAGCATAGAGCAATTCGATAATTGCTTTATCACGCCTATCATAAGGAGTATTTGTTGGTAGCAACCCTAACCAATGATCCATTTCCTCTTCGTATAAGAAGCGAGGTAGCTTCTTATCCTGTTTAGGAGAATACGCATGTAAAAAAGGATTGATCGTAAGAAATTCTTCTCTTTCTAAAAATTTCCCGAAGCTACGCAACGATGATAGTTTGCGGGCAATCGTACGTTTTGAATAGCCTTCATCAACAAGGTGACTAACGAAATAACGAACATCTTGATGAACAAGTTCTTCTAGATGTTTAGTCGTATGTGTAGACAAATAGGTAAATAACTGTTCAATATCTTTCGAATAGTGAGTAACTGTCCATGCAGAACAATTTTTTTCTACTTCTAAATATCGAACAAACCAACTCAGCCATTGCGCTTCCTTGGACTCCACCACTTTGTCCTCCTTCTTAGAACTTATAAATTTTAACACATTTGCAGATCAAGAGGCAACAAAAGTCACATATCTTTCATAAAATTCTGAATTGACCCTAATGCTCGTTGAGCTAACGCTTCGTAACGTTCTTTTTTGTCTTTTATCCGAACATTCATCGGTGGAACAAGACCAAAGTTCGCATTCATCGGTTGAAAGTTGTCCGGGTTCGCTGTTGTAATGTACGCAGCCATACTACCAATCATCGTTTCCTCCGGGAAAGGAACTAGTTTTTCGCCAACACTTTGCTTGTACGCATTAATACCAGCCGTTAAACCTGCAGCAGCTGATTCTACATACCCTTCAACACCTGTAATTTGACCAGCGAAGAACAAATCGTCACGCATATGAGTTTGATAAGTCGGACGCAACAGCTTTGGCGAATTCAAAAATGTATTACGATGCATCACGCCATAGCGAACAATATCTGCATTTTCTAGACCTGGAATCATTCGAATGACTTCTTTTTGCGGTCCCCACTTCAAATGAGTTTGAAATCCAACCATATTATAAAGAGTACCAGATGTATTATCTTGTCTTAGTTGAACGACTGCATAAGGTCGCTTCCCTGTTTTCGGATCATCTAAACCTACTGGCTTTAATGGACCAAAGAGCATCGTTTTCCTTCCTCTTCCAGCCATTACTTCAATCGGCATACAACCTTCAAAGAAAATTTCTTTTTCGAACTCTTTTAACGGTACGGTTTCTGCCGCAATAAGCGCTTCATAAAATCGGTCAAACTCTTCTTCGGTCATTGGACAATTCAAGTAAGCAGCTTCACCTTTATCATAACGGCTTTTTAAATACACTTTGTCTCGGTCAATTGTTTCAGCATCGATAATAGGTGCAGCCGCATCATAGAAATAAAGTGATTCTTCCCCTGTTAGGGATTGTAGTTGCTCAGATAATGCTTTAGATGTTAAAGGGCCAGTTGCAATGATAGTTGGTCCATCTGGAATTGTTGTTAACTCTTCATTAACAACGGTTACATTTGGGTGCTCCTTGACATAGTTTGTTACTTTCGCTGCAAAATCATGACGATCAACAGCTAGCGCTCCACCAGCAGGAACAGCAGCTTCATCAGCAGCTTTAATAATAACTGAATCCAATTGACGCATTTCTTCTTTTAAAACACCGACGGCATTTGCAAGCGAATTCCCTCTTAACGAATTGCTACATACGAGCTCTGCGAATTTATCGGTATGATGCGCAGGCGTTTGCTTTACAGGTCTCATTTCGTACAACCTTACTTTACCACCACGTTGAGCAATTTGCCACGCCGCTTCACTCCCTGCCAGACCAGCGCCAACTACGTGTATTTCTTTTCGCTCTGTCATGTTCATTCCCCTTTAATTCAATAACTAGTGAACGTTCTTTACAGTATGTACGTTCTATTTTCCATCTTCTCTCTTCGGCTGTGCCTGTATAGATGAACCGGCATTCGTTCATAGAAACGCCTCCACTCTTCGGCAGAGTGAAGGCTTCTTTTGTGATCGTACTCATATCATAGTCTCTTTAGTCATTAATTTCAACTAATAGCTACTATAAAACGATGAATTTCGACATTTTACTGTTTTTCTTCCTCATAATCACATGAAGTACATGCGACGAATACACCTTTTTTCGATTTCTTTTCAACTAAAAGGTTTTCACACTTCGGACAAGGACGGGCAATTGGCTTATCCCATGACACAAATTCACACTCTGGATAGCGATCACACCCATAAAAAATGCGGCGTTTTTTACTTTTTCGTTCGACAATATTGCCTTCCTTACATGTCGGACATTTTACACCGATGTCTTTTACAATGGCTTTCGTGTTTCGGCAATCAGGAAAATTAGAACAAGCCATAAATTTACCATAGCGCCCCATTTTATAAACCATTTCATGGCCACACTTCTCGCAATCTTCCCCTGCTGGCTCGTCTTTAATTTCAACTTCTTCCATTTCTTCTTCTGCTACTTCGAGTCGCTTCTCAAAGCTTTTATAAAATTGATCGATAATCTCAATCCAATTATCTCGTCCGTCTTCAATACTATCCAGATCTTCTTCCATTTTCGCCGTAAATTCAACATCCAAAATCTCTGGGAAAAACTCAACGATTAAATCTAATACAATTTCCCCTAACTCCGTTGGTACAAAGCGCTTTTCATCAAGTGCAACGTAGCCTCGACGCTGGATGGTATCAAGGGTAGGTGCATACGTTGATGGGCGTCCAATACCAAGTTCTTCTAACGTTTTTACGAGTCGTGCTTCCGTATAACGCGGAGGTGGCTGGGTAAAGTGTTGATTTGGATTAAGCTCTTGTTTTTCAACGATTTCACTTTCTTGCAAGTCAGGAAGAAGACGATCTTCTTCTTTTTTGTTATCGTCATTTCCTTCAATATACACTTTCATGAAACCTGGAAATTTTAGCTTTGAGCCGTTTGCACGAAAAATAACACCATTATTTTCTAAATCTACGGTCATTGTATCCATTACAGCAGGTGCCATTTCACTTGCAACAAGGCGTTCCCATACTAAGCGATATAAGCGTAACTGATCTCGAGACAAATATTCCTTCATTTGCTTAGGCTCATACATCACAGACGTTGGGCGAATCGCTTCGTGCGCATCCTGGGTTTTCTTATCTTGCTTTTGCTTTTGCACTTCTTTTTTCGTATACTCTTCGCCATAATTTTTCTGAATGTACTCAAACGTCTCTTGTTTTGCAGTATCAGAAATTCTTGTAGAGTCTGTTCGCATATAGGTAATGAGACCAACCGTTCCTTGCTTTCCTAAATCAATCCCTTCATAAAGCTGCTGGGCAATAAGCATGGTTTTCTTTGCTCTAAAATTCAGCTTACGAGCAGCTTCTTGCTGTAAGGAAGAGGTTGTAAACGGTGCAACAGGATTTCGTTTGCGCTCACGTTTTTTCACTTCAGCGATACGAAAATTGGCTCCACTCAATGTGCCGAGAACATGATTAACGTCTTCTTCGGTAGAAAGTGTCTCTTTGTTTCCGTTTATACTGTGGAATCGGGCTTCAAATTGTTCTTGCCCATAAGAAAATTGTCCTTGAATACTCCAATACTCTTCTGGCACAAAAGATTGAATTTCTTTTTCTCGGTCTGTTATTAATTTGACAGCGACAGATTGAACACGTCCTGCGCTTAGTCCTTTTTTTACTTTCTTCCATAATAACGGTGAAATGTTATAACCCACTAGTCGGTCAAGAATACGTCTTGCTTGTTGTGCATCAACGAGATCCATATTAATCGGTCTCGGCTGTTTAAAAGCATCTTTAATAGCATTTTTCGTAATCTCATTAAAAACAACACGACAGTCTGAGTGCTCATCAATATTAAGACTATGGGCTAAATGCCACGCAATTGCTTCCCCTTCACGATCCGGGTCAGCCGCAAGATAAATGCGCTTCGCTTTTTTTGCTGCAGTCTTTAATTCTTTTAACACTGGTCCTTTACCACGTATTGTAATATACCGAGGCTCATAATTTTCTTCTACACTAACGCCCATTTGGCTTTTAGGCAAATCTCTCACGTGACCCATAGAAGCTTTAACGACATACTTCTTACCTAAATACTTACCAATGGTTTTGGCTTTAGCGGGAGATTCCACGATTACTAAATAATCGGACATGTAAAGCAGCTCCCTCATCTTAGTTTCTCTATTTATGAATTAAATCTTCCTCATTATTAAACAGACTTTCCCCGTTTGTCAAACCGAACTTCACTTAATTAGGAAAATCGCTTTCGTTCGATGGAATTCGACATAAAGTTTGGCATGTATTCAAATAAAGCATTTTCATTGTATAGACAGTAAGCCCCCTGACTAATTAGCCAGTTCGTTCCTTCTGATTCTGGCGCAAAAATAGAACCCGGCACCGCAAATACTTCTCGACCTTGTTCCAGAGCTAGATCAGCTGTAATAAGGGAACCGCTTTTTCGCTTTGCTTCTATAATAATAGTGGCATAGGACAAGCCACTAATGATTCGGTTTCGTGTTGGAAAGTGCCATTTTTGTGGCTTCACGTGGGGAGGGTATTCACTTACAACGAGCAATGATTGTGCAGAGGTATTTTGTAAAAATGTTTGATTTTCAGGTGGGTAGGGATGGGAAAAACCTGCAGCGGTAACTGCAATGGTACAGCCGCCTGTCTTAATGGCACTTAGGTGAGCTTCTGTATCTACTCCTCTAGCAAGACCACTTACAATCGCACTATTTGTTTCTACTAAGACAGTCGACAGTTTTTTGACTACTTGTTTACCGTAAAGCGTTGGAGTACGAGAACCAACAACGGCCACTTTTTTCATCGTTAATAGCTGTAGATTCCCTTTACAGTATAACAAAATAGGAGGATCATAAATGTGTGCGAGAAGAGAAGGATAATGTGGATCATTAATTGTAAGTGGATAGATATTGTGATGATGCAACATAGTGAGGTACTCGAAGGGATCAGATCGGTTAAGCCATTGCACGAGCTTTGTAGCAGCTAACTCGCTTATTAAAAGATTTTTCTTTATTTCATTTACCGAGGCGTTGTAAATGTTTTGAATGGTCGGATCCCATGCTACTAAACGCTTCCATACGTTTGTTTGGGAATAAAGAATGGCATGTACATGAACGATGCGAGCACAGCGATGATCGATGGCACTCAGTCCTTTCTAGAAATTTAGAGAAAACTCCTTGCATGTCTGCAAGGAGTTTCTTACCCTTTTAATGGGTAACACTTTTGTCGTAAATGTCATTTGCTTTCAAAGATTCAATGAGTGTTTCACCCATAACAGATGGAGTTGCGGCAACGCGAATTCCACACGCTTCCATTGTTTTAATCTTTTCTTCCGCTGTTCCTTTACCGCCAGAGATAATCGCACCAGCATGGCCCATACGTTTTCCTGGAGGAGCCGTTTGGCCACCAATAAAGCCAACAACAGGTTTCGTCATATTTGCTTTCACCCATTCAGCCGCTTCTTCTTCAGCTGTTCCACCAATTTCACCAATCATAATAACCGCATACGTATCAGGGTCATCGTTGAAGAGTGATAACACATCAATAAAGTCCGTTCCGTTTACCGGATCTCCACCAATACCAACAGCAGAAGACTGACCAATACCAGCTGTTGAAAGTTGGTGAACCGCTTCATACGTAAGTGTTCCTGAACGAGACACAACACCAATATGGCCTTTTTTATGAATATAGCCTGGCATAATACCAATTTTACATTCATCTGGCGTAATGACACCAGGACAGTTTGGACCAATTAATCTCGTTTTCTTCCCTTTCATATAGCGCTTTACATTGACCATATCAAGCACTGGAATACCTTCTGTAATACAGATTGCTAGATCAAGCTCAGCATCTGTTGCTTCCATAATGGCATCCGCTGCAAATGCAGGTGGTACGTAAATAACGGTTGCGTTCGCACCAGTCGCTTTTACCGCTTCTTCAACTGTATTAAAAACCGGAACTCCTTCAATTTCAGTGCCGCCTTTACCAGGAGTAACACCACCAACTACATTCGTACCATACTCAAGCGCTTGCTTCGTATGAAACAAACCAGTAGCGCCAGTAATACCTTGAACAATCACTTTCGTATCTTTATTAATTAAGATGCTCATTTGTCTAGCTCCACCCTTCTATTTCACTAAAGCTACAATTTTTTGTGCGCCATCGGCCATTGAATCAGCAGCTGTAATATTTAAGCCTGACTCTTTTAATAGTTGTTTTCCAAGCTCCACGTTCGTACCTTCTAAACGAACAACTAATGGAATCTCAAGTCCAACTTCTTTCGTAGCTGTAATGACGCCTTCAGCGATAATGTCACATTTCATAATTCCTCCGAAAATGTTCACAAAAATACCTTTTACATTTTCATCTGATAAAATGAGCTTAAATGCTTCAGTTACTTTTTCCGCTGTCGCACCGCCCCCAACGTCAAGGAAGTTCGCGGGATCACCATTGTAATGCTTGATGATATCCATTGTAGCCATAGCGAGACCAGCTCCATTAACCATGCAGCCGATATTTCCATCTAATGCAATATAATTTAAGTCATGTTTAGAAGCTTCAATCTCTTTTACATCTTCTTCTTCTAAATCACGTAATTCGACAATATCTTTATGACGATAAAGCGCATTGGAATCAAAATTGAATTTCGCATCAAGCGCCATTACTTTGCCATCTCCTGTTGTAACTAGAGGGTTAATTTCAGCAATGGATGCGTCTTTATCAACAAACACTTTGTATAGACCCATCATAAATTTAACCGCTTGACCAACAAGCTCTTTCGGTATGTTTATGTTAAATGCAACACGTCTTGCTTGAAATCCTTGTAAGCCGACAGCTGGATCAATCACTTCTTTAAAGATTTTTTCAGGTGTTGCTTCCGCTACCTCTTCAATCTCTGTTCCACCTTCTTCAGATGCCATAAGGACAACGCTTGATGTTGCACGGTCGACTACGAGTCCAATATAGTACTCATTTTTGATGTCGCAACCTTCTTCAACGAGTAAGCGCTTTACTTCTTTACCTGCTGGCCCAGTTTGGTGTGTAACAAGTGTTTTACCAAGAATCTCATCCGCATATGTACGAACGTCATCCAAATTTTTTGCGACTTTAACGCCACCTGCTTTTCCACGTCCGCCTGCATGAATTTGCGCTTTTACGACAGACACAGAAGAACCAAGTTCCTTTGCCGCTTCTACTGCTTCGTCAACAGAGAATGCTACTTTACCGTTTGGAACGGCAACTCCGTAAGAACGAAGAATTTCTTTACCCTGATACTCATGGATATTCATTCTCTCTCCAGCCTCCTGTTATATCATACACTCGACTCTCGTGTACGAGAATTTTCGTTACTAAGACGAAATCCTTTTTTATTTTAGCATTTTTTTTCATGCTTGTGGAGGGGTAAACGCTATCATTCCGACAATTTCATTTCTTTTCTTTATTATTTTTCTTTTTTTCGGTTTTTTTCTTGTCTTTGTCACCTTTTTCAAACAATTCCTTAAATCCCTTTGCCTGCTGCTCTTGCTGAACCTGAGGAAACATTTGGCCAAATTCCCCTGAAAATTCTTCTTCATGATTCCGTTTGTTCGACATACACACGCCTCCATTTTTCTTTTTAATATGGTCAAAATGAAGGCTTTTATGTACGTTGAACTAAATTCGAAAGTCCAATGACATTTTTTGAGTCATTTGCTTTTGCTTTAAAGCGACGTATGCAAACATACTCTTTTTAAAGTGATCTGACGACGTATCCCAATGATGGTTTTTCAAACACGTATAGGCGGCTTGAACAGTCGTTAATGATGGTTGAGTACGGAGCGCACCACCCTTTATCATGTCTGCACACTCTGGGAATTGATTTAGTTGTTGAGCAATCGTTTCCGGTGTTAACGCTTGCTGTTGGATCGTATGAATCCATAAAACGTGTTCATCTGTTAGAGATAAATTCCACTCCTTCACACATTGATTAACAATCGTTTTAAAGCTGGTTGAGGTCATGTTCAACTGTTTTTTTAAGGTGAATAGGTCGCGAATAAGGCTATGACTAATGGGACTTTGGCTAGTGTAATACACGTTTAATAACCACTCGTTTATACAGAAATATGCTGCTACAGCGGCTATCGTTGGCTTTGTTTGAAGAAGACGCAGCGTCAGAGCTGGGGCAGGCTTTGTTAGTTGAAACCAATAGCTTTTTCCTACTACTAACTCTGCATCCATATAGGCAATGAGCTGTTGATTCTGAATGCGAATTCTCGCTCTCTTTTTTTGTGGGTAAAGGGCAACGATTGTTCCAAAAACGAGTTGATTTGTTTTCCACACGATTGCCATCTATTGATCCTTCGGGTGAATACGCGACTTTCCCCGCTCAAGCACAGGTCTAAACGTACGACGATGTTCCCTTGTCATGCCGTACATTTCTAATGCGTCTAGATGCTGTTTCGTCCCGTAACCAGCATGTTGCTCAAATCCATACTCTGGATAAACGTGGGCTAGTTGTTCCATGTAGTCATCGCGCCATACTTTAGCGAGTACCGAACCCGCTGCAATGGATATACTTTTTGAATCACCCTTAATGAGGGAACGTTGGGAAGTGTCTATTGGAAGCTCAATCGCATCAAGTAATAAATAATCTGCTCCAACACGTAATTGTTGAATCGCTTGCACCATCGCTCGTTTTGTTGCAATCAAGATATTTGTTTCATCAATCTCTTTAGCAGACATGCTTACAATTTGATAATCCACCGCGTGCTCTTTTATGTATGCTGCATACTGCTCACGATTTTCTTTCGATAATTTCTTTGAATCCGTTAAACCGAGTAACTTAAAGTCTGTTGGTAAAATCACTGCAGCAGCTGTAACGGGTCCAGCCAATGGTCCTCTCCCTACTTCATCTACACCGCAAATGGCTTGGTACCCTTGTTGACGTAATTCAAGCTCATACATGCTCATTTCTTGATGCATTTGCTCAATAGAAGCCATTCTCATTTGGGCCGCATCGTATCGTTTCAGTAGTGCCTGTACACCTTTTCGATGATCTTCTCTTAGTCCATTCACTTGTTCGGTCGTTAATTCGTTGTTCGCCAATTGGCTTTTTATGGTTGTTATTGAAATCACGTTCTTCTTCTCCTTTTTTTCTTTTCATCTATGATATAGTAGGAATGCATGATTTATAGAGTAGGAGTTTATATGTATGGCATTATCAGAAGTCATTATTCTTATTGTTATCGGCTTTATAGCCGGAGTCATTAACACCGTTTCAGCAGGAGGTTCTTTATTAACATTACCATTACTACTTTTTATTGGGTTACCTGCAACAGAAGCAAACGCAACAAACCGAGTGGCGATCGTCGCTCAAAGCATCACGTCCATTATTACCTTTAAACGAAAGCAATCGCTTCAACTAAGAAAAAATGCAACGATCTATTTAACTTCGGCTGTTGGCGCTATTTTCGGTGCTTTTTCGGCTTTGTCGATTAGTGACCGTACATTCGTTTTTATTTTGGCTCTTACTATGGTCACATCCATTTTATTTTTAATTTGGAATCCCCTCAAAGCTGTAAATCGCTCTGTTACACTAACGCCCTTCATGTCGTTTTTAGGTGGTGCACTAACGATTGGAATTGGATTTTATAGTGGCTTCATTCAAGTCGGTGTCGGCTTTTATATTATGATTCTCGCTATCTTACTGTATAAAAGATCATTCGCTGAAGCAACGCTTATAAAAATCATTGTTGCTGGTGTATCTGTGTCACTCTCTCTTGTCATTTATGCAGCTAATGGACAAGTCAACTGGCTCGTAGGGGTTGTTCTCGCTTCTGGTAATATGGCCGGAGCGCTATTAGGTAGCCGTATCGTTTTAGGAAAACAAACAAAATGGATTCGTATCGTTCTTATCTGCACGATCTTGTTAATGGCTATTCGCCTACTGTTCGAACTGTACACTTAATCGTTTCTTACGCACAAAACCGAGAATGCGATAACGCCATTCTCGGTCTATACGGTTCACTTATTCAGGCGTTGGCACACGCTCTAACGTTATTCGTCCAATCGTGCCGCTTCTAAGCTCTCTTAATAGTAGTTCTGCCGTACGATCGTAATCAACAAGCCCTCCGCGCAACATACAACCTCGTTTACGACCAATCTCATCAAACAGACTACCCATATCTTCACCATCTATATCATCGTCAAGCTGATAGCGCTTTTTTATGAGTTCAGGATAAACGTCGAGACAATAGCGCAGAACGAACGCCGCCACGTCCCCATAATCAAGCAATTCATCTTTAATAGCGCCAGTCGCAGCTAAACGAAAACCAACTTCTTGGTCTTCAAATTTCGGCCATAATATTCCTGGGGTATCAAGTAGATCTAAACTTGTGCCTACTTTAATCCATTGCTGTTGCTTCGTAATTCCAGGTCGATCGCCTACTTTTGCTTGCCGTTTATTGACGAGGCGATTGATAAACGTCGACTTTCCAACATTAGGAATACCCAGAATGACCGCTCGAAGCGCCCTAGGCTTCATTCCTTTTGATTCCCATTTTCTATATAAATCTTTTGCTAGTGCTTGGCACGCTGGTACAATCTTTTTGACTCCTTGACCGGTTTGGGAGTTTACTTCAACGACTGCATGACCTTGCCGTTCAAAAAAATGCTTCCACTGTTCTGTTTGTTTCGGATCTGCTAAATCTGTTTTATTTAATAAAATAAGACGAGGCTTATGCTGGACAAGCTCATCAATGACAGGGTTTTGCGAAGACACTGGAATTCGTGCGTCTAAGAGCTCAATGACAACGTCGATCATCGACAGTTTCTCATTGATCTCTCGTCGTGCTTTCGCCATATGCCCTGGATACCATTGAATGGTTTTCATTTCTACACCTACTTACTATTCTACAATTGATATATTTTCAAAAGGGTAAAAGATGACATTTGCTTTTCCAATGACATCTTCTTTTGAAACGAGTCCGATGGCACGGCTATCTTTACTTAAGCGTCGATTATCTCCCATAACAAAATACGATTCTTCTGGAATGATGGTATTACCTGTAATCTCTTCCAACGTAAAATCACCTGTTAACAGTTGACCTTGTTGGACGCTTTTCTTTAAGCCTTCAAGATAGGGTTCTTCTACAGCCTCTCCGTTAATGAACAAAGTATCCTCTCGATAAACTAACTCATCACCTGGTACGCCAATTACTCGTTTAATATAATTTTTTCCTTCAGGGGCATGAAACACAATGATATCAAACCGCTCTGGTTTTGAAAATGCATATTCAATTTGATTCACAATCATTTTGTCACCAGAATCAAGCGTTGGCTGCATCGAGTGACCGTCTACCACAATCGGCGCCAACAAAAACATGCGGACGAGAACAGTTGTAATTAAAGCAATGCTGAGGATCTTTGCCCACTCTACAAGATTTGCGCGACTTTTCATCTCGTGCCCTCCCTTCCTTCTATCATACCATGTTTTAATCCGTCAGGCATCGAATATTGAAAAGGGTTTTTCCTTTTATAAGCGTAGCAGACAGTCCCTTTATTTCTTCATGTCGTACGTTTCCCTGAGAAAATAGACGTCTCATTGGACGCAAAAAGAAGCGCCCCTCATATCGAGGAACGCCTCTTCTTTAGTGGTCATATAGACTACAACCACAGATGGTACATTAACGACGGATTTCTTTAATACGTGCTTTTTTACCACGTAGGCTACGTAGGTAATAAAGTTTCGCACGACGTACGCGTCCTTGACGCTTCACTTCGATCTTTTCGATCTTTGGTGAATGTAATGGGAATGTACGTTCAACACCTACACCGTAAGAGATTTTGCGTGCAATAAACGTTTCGCTGATACCAGATCCACGACGCTTAATGACAACACCTTCAAATAACTGAATACGCTCACGAGTACCCTCAACAACTTTTACGTGAATTGAAAGAGTATCCCCTGGACGAAAATCAGGATGATCAGTACGCAACTGCTCTGTAGTGATTTCTTTAATAAGGTTGCTCATCGTATCGTTCCCTCCTTCCCTACAGACATTCTTGCTTACTTAAGCAGCGGAATATCGTAATCTCGCTAATGAATGCTCATTAGTCACAACTATTATCATAGCATAAACCATTGCCTTAGACAACCAACCAATTAAATTCTTTCAAGCTTTGGTAGCCCTAAAATTGAAAAGACAACTTCTAATTGCTGCTTGACGAGCTCTGTTAGTTTTAACCGTCTCTTTTGCTCGTCAGGTGTCGCTTTAATAACAGGACAAAGCGCATAGAAACGATTGTATAAACTTGCTAATTCAAATGCAAATGTACAAAGCAAATTCGGCTCTAATTCACTAATCGAGCGTTCAAATGTACCATTCCAGCCAGACACATGTTTGAGAATCGCTCGTTCAGCGTCTTCCGCTTCGGCAAATGACCCTTCTGTTGAAGTTAAGTCGGCTGCTTGAGCTTTTTGCAAAATGCTATTTGCCCGTGCATACGTGTAAATTAAATAGATTCCTGTGTTACCTGTTACTTGTGTAGCCTCGTCTAAATCAAAAATAATATCCGATGTTGTGTTATAGCGCAACATATTGTAACGAATTGCGGCAAATGTCAGTGCTTGAATCGTTTGCTCATTTGCCTCTGGGCTTTGCACGCGTATGGCTTCTTTCATTTCCACAATTAACTCACTGATTTTGATGCCAATTCCTTTACGACCAGACATCGCATACACTTCTTTCCCTTCTACCGTTTCTAAACCAAGCTTAGATACCGTATTTTTACTAAGGGATACGACGCCGTAGGAAACGTGCTTTAATTGAGCAGCTTCCGTCTCGTAGCCAGCAGCGTGAAGGGCTTGCTTCACAACTTTCTGAGGATATTCTTGACGATAATCAATGACATTAATGACTGCGTTTCCTCGCCCAAACGGTTGTGGTTGCCCTACTGCACTGGTTGTCCAAAGAGTCTCTGTTTTTTGCTTGTACAAAAAGTCATTTTCTAGTAAACCAAATTTCCACATGTGGTAAGCAATATCTTTTGCCGTATACGTTAACACACCATTAGACCGGATCAATACTTTGTCTGCTTGATGTTCAGCAGACTCTTCATTTGCCTCTTGCTTATCATTCGTGCGAATGACCCAGCAGCCAGCTTGAGGACCGTGTTCTTGTTTAAAAAACACCTCAGTTGTTTTTAATTTTTCAAATGCCCGATCCCAGAATCCATTCGCAATGATGTCTCGCTCCCACACTAACAAATCGTAAGTAATATCAAACTGTCCCATTTCTTCGACGTGCTCGGCAGACAACTTATCTGCAACTGCGTAACCAAGCCAAGAGATACTGTTATTACCTTCTTCAAGCTTATGTAATACATTATCACGCTTATCTGTAGATAACTCACCTTTATCGTACATCTGATTTAAAGACGAATAAACATCCCAACAATAGTCACCAAAGCGGGTTGCCGGTTTATCAGACTCCGTATGAAGAAGTGCCGTAAGGGTATCTGCCAGCTGGTTACCGAGGTCATCGATGTAGTTATGCGTTTCCACTTCATGATGATCCTGTTTCATCATTCGTGCTAGCGTATCACCGATACATGCGTTTCGTAAATGGCCAATATGTGCTGATTTATTTGGATTAATGGATGTATGCTCAATGACAACTTTTTGTTTATCCACCTGTTTGTCCGTTGATGCAAAGAAAGCGACCTTATCCCAAGCTATAAAGAAGTTAATAAACCCCGGTCGAACAACATCTATTTGTTTAACCGGCAACTTTGTTTCTACAAGCTTCTCTTTTAGATCAAGCGCAATATCATATGGATTTTTCTTCGCAACCCGCGCAAGTTTCATCGCAATATTCGTTGCGTAGTCACCATGAGCAAGCTGTGCTGGCTGCTCAATTTCCACCTGCACATCGCAATCGTACGTTTTCACAATGTCTTTAATGGTTTGTTGAAGAATTTGGCCGATTTCCATTCTATTACTCCTTTGTTTTATTGTTTCGTTTCGCTCTTTAACTGTTCAATAAATGCTGCCTCTTCTTTTGTTAGTGCATACCCATTTAATAAATCCGGACGTCGCTTGAACGTTCGGCGCAACGATTCTTCTCTTCGCCACTTCTCAATATTTTCATGATGGCCAGAGCGCAAAACATCCGGAACGGTTAGACCTCGAAATGTAGCTGGCCTTGTATAATGAGGGTGTTCTAACAGCCCAGTAGAATAAGAATCGGTTACCGCAGAATCTTCATTACCAAGCACACCTGGAAGAAGACGTGTAATACTGTCAGCAAGAACCATTGCTGCGAGTTCACCACCAGTAAGAACAAAATCACCAATTGAAATTTCATCTGTAACAAGTGACTCTCGCACCCGCTCATCAAAACCTTCATAATGTCCACAAAGGAAGACGATATGGTCCTCTTGAGAAAATTCTTCTGCTTTTGCTTGTGTAAAACGTTCCCCTTGAGGACATAGGAGTACAATTCTTGGCTTTTTCCCGCCTTGTTCAGTCACATGATCTACTGCATCAAAAATTGGTTGAGGGGTTAGCACCATGCCTGCACCACCGCCATATGGATAATCGTCCACTTTTCGATGTTTATTCGTTGTAAATTCGCGAAAATCAATTGCTTGAAACGTAACGAGTCCTTTTTCCTGAGCTTGTTTTAATATAGATGACCCAAACACACCTGTAAACATTTCTGGAAATAGTGTTAAAATATCTATTTTCATGCATCATCCAGTCCTTCAAGTAGGTGCACCTTGACTGTGCCTTCGTCTATGTTCACTTCTTTAATGACGTCTTCAATGTAAGGAAGCAATAAGTCTTTCTTGCCTTTTCGTTCTACAACCCAGACGTCATTAGCGCCTGTTTCAATAATATCTTTAATGACCCCTAAAGAATGACCGTCTTCATCAACAGCTTGACAACCAATAATTTCATGGTAATAAAACTCGTGTTCTCCAAGCTCGCTTAATTGTTGTTCAGAAACGTATAAATAGTTTCCTTTAAACACTTCCACTTCATTTATGTTCGTATAGCCTTCGAATGTTAATAAGTCAAAATTTTTATGTTTACGATGGCTTTTTACGCTAATCATAGTGCCTCGTTCATCCGGTGAAGATGCAATCTTCAACTGGGAACCAACTGCAAACCGCTCTTCACCAAAATCTGTATTCGATAGCACACGCACTTCTCCACGAACGCCATGTGTGTTTACTAATCTTCCTACATTAAACCAGTTTGTCATGTGTCTCTGTTCTCACTTTCTCTAATCTCATGAACAACACCATCTTTAATAACAATCGTAAGCTCATTTTCAGCAGAAACCCACTTTGCACCAATTTCGACATCAATGAGCACGTCTGCCATTTCAAAGAACAACTCACTTCCTTCTGCCAAATGATTAAGCTGGTCCAATTTAAACTGAATCGATTGTTGTTTTTCTTGACGCCTGTTAATTTCATGATCGAATTTTTCTTTTAATGAAGGACCCATTTGCGAGGATGTTTTCTTTTGCGCATGATGATATTGAAATTCTAGTTGTTTTATCTCACGATCTAGCTGCACCTTTTCTTCTTCAAATGATCGGGACAGTTCAGCTCGTTTCGTCGACGTTAATACATGCTTAACAGACGCTTTTCGAATGCATTTCATCACACATTCCTCCTATGCAAAAAAAGGGTGAGGTTTCCCTCTCCCTTTTCAGTCAGCAATATCGAGTCGCACACGCTCATGTTGTTTGTTCGCAGCATAAAGCACTGAACGAATCGCCTTCGCTGTTCTTCCTTGCTTTCCAATCACTTTTCCCATATCATCTGGATGTACAGAAAGACGCAAGACGGTTGTTCTTTCCTCATGGGCTTCTTCGACTTGCACAGCATCAGGGTAATCCACTAATGATTTCGCAATATGTTCAACCAAAGCTTTCATCCATTTGATCCTCCTCGGGAGTGATTATTTTGCGTTCTTTTCGTTGTGAAGCTTCTCCATAAGACCCGCATTTGAGAACAAGTTACGAACGGTATCAGAAGGTTTTGCACCTTTTAACATCCACTCAAGTGCTTTGTCCTCTTTAATGTTCACTTGTGCTGGTTGAGCGATTGGGTTGTATGTTCCAATCTCTTCAATGAATCGTCCATCACGTGGGAAACGAGAATCTGCAACTACTACACGGTAAAATGGGGCTTTTTTAGATCCCATACGTTTTAATCGAATTTTAACAGCCATTAGCTGTACACCTCCAAATAATATTAAACACAATTTTTAATCATATCATTAATGATACGTTCGGACAAGGTTTTTTTAAATCATTAAGATTTAAAATGGGAGTTTAAACCCACCAAGACCTTTGCCGCGTTTCTTTCCTTTACCTGCCTGCATCCCTGTCATTTGCTTCATCATCTTCTTCATATCTTCAAACTGCTTTAGCAAACGATTCACATCTTGAATGGTTGTACCGCTTCCTTTTGCAATTCGCTTCCGACGACTTCCGTTTATGACAGCGGGATCACGTTTTTCGAGAGGCGTCATTGACTTCACAATCGCTTCCACTCGAACGAGCTGATGTTCATCAACCTTTAAGTCTTTCATACCTTTTTTGTTCATTCCAGGCATCATGCCAAGTAAATCTTCTAAAGGACCCATGCTTTTAACTTGCTCGAGTTGCTCTAGAAAATCATCAAATGTAAAATCCATCGTCCGCAATTTCTTTTCAAGCTCTTTTGCTTTCTCTTCATCTACATTTGTTTGCGCCTTTTCAATTAAAGAGAGTACATCACCCATCCCAAGAATTCGAGACGCCATACGTTCAGGATGAAACGGCTCAAGCTGATCAATCTTTTCACCCATACCAGCAAACTTAATCGGTGTGTTTGTCACAGCTTTAATTGAAATGGCAGCCCCACCACGAGTATCGCCATCGAGCTTTGTTAACACTGCCCCGGTGACATCAAGCTGTTCGTTAAAACTTTCTGCAACGTTCACAGCATCTTGACCGGTCATCGAGTCAACGACAAGCAAGATTTCATCTGGCTTAACCATTTCCTTAATATCGGTGAGCTCTTTCATTAACGTTTCATCAATGTGTAGACGACCTGCCGTATCAAGGATAACATAATCATGATGCTCTTCTTTCGCCTTTTGAACCGCTTGTTTTGCAATTTCAACTGGACTTACTTGATCGCCTAGAGAAAACACAGGCATATCAAGCTGTTTACCAAGGGTTTCGAGCTGTTTAATGGCAGCTGGACGATAAATATCACAGGCCACTAAGAGAGGCTTTCGATTATGGTTTTTACGCAAATGATTCGCAAGCTTTGCAGTGGTTGTTGTTTTACCAGCCCCTTGCAAGCCAACCATCATGACAATCGTTGGTGCCTTAGGCGCTACAGCAATCTTACTTTGTTCAGAGCCCATTAGCGCTGTTAACTCTTCATTAACGACTTTTATCACTTGTTGACCTGGCGTCAGACTTTTCATGACCTCTTGTCCTAGCGCCTTTTCTTTTACACTCGCAATAAACTGCTTCACGACTTTGAAGTTAACATCTGCTTCAAGAAGGGCGAGGCGAACTTCACGCATCATATCTTTAACGTCTTGTTCACTTACTTTCCCTTTTCCGCGGATTTTGGTTAACGTATCTTGCAGGCGTGCGGCGAGTCCTTCAAAAGCCAATCAAATCGCCTCCTACGTCCTAATCAAGTTTCTCTAATTGATCCGTCAGTTCATTCAACAGTTGGCCACGATCGTCTTTTTTTGCATAATCTCGCAACTGAGCAAAAATAGAGCGACGGGCTTCAAACTTCTCTAGCAGACCAAGCTTTGCTTCGTAATCTTCAAGCATTGTTTCTGTTCGTCGAATGTTATCGTAGACCGCTTGGCGACTTACTTCGTATTCATCCGCAATTTCACCAAGCGAATAGTCATCTAAATAGTAACGGGTCATATAGTTTTGCTGTTTCTCCGTTAATAAGGGCTGATAAAAATCAAACAAGTAGTTCATGCGTAACGTTTTATCGAGCATGGTCAAATCTCCTTGTTAAGTCAATTCCCTTTACGTTTAAACATGTTACTACATCAAGCTTCTACTGTCAAGATTTTATCTTAACAACATTTTTTATGCCTCTTTTGTTTCAATCATATCTTTAAATAAACCATATACAAATTGCTCTGCGTTAAACGGTTGTAGATCATCTTTTTGCTCTCCTAAACCAATAAACTTCACAGGTATATCAAGCTCTTGTCTTACCGCAATAACAATTCCACCTTTTGCTGTTCCATCAAGCTTCGTTAATACTAGCCCGGTAACATCTGTTGCTTGTCCAAATGCTTTCGCCTGCGCTAAGGCATTTTGCCCTGTAGTGGCATCAAGTGCGAGCAATACTTCGTGAGGAGCGCCAGGTACTTCTCGCTCAATAACTCGCTTTACTTTTGCTAACTCATTCATTAAGTTTACTTTATTTTGCAATCGTCCCGCCGTATCACAAATAAGTACGTCCGCTTTACGAGACTTTGCCGCTGCTACAGCATCATACATCACCGCCGCTGGATCAGAGCCTGCTTGCTGTTTTATAACAGGAACACCCACTCGTTCCCCCCATACGTCAAGCTGCTCAATCGCACCAGCACGAAACGTATCTCCTGCTGCAAGAACAACAGATTTCCCTTGCGTTTTCAAGTAGTGAGCAAGCTTTCCAATAGACGTCGTTTTACCGACACCATTTACGCCAACAACAAGAATAACCGTTAATTCTTGCTCCTGTATGTTTAAGGTCGTATCATCGCCATCTTTTTCAAGCAATCCAGCTAACTTCTCCGAGATAACCGGCTGGATATCAGCGGTATCTTTAATGTTGCGAAGCTTTACTTCCTCTTTAAGCTCGTCAACCAATTCCATCACATTGGATACACCGACATCAGCACTAATGAGAAGTTCTTCAAGCTCTTCAAAAAAATCTTCATCCACTTTACGATAGCGAGCAACGAGCTCATTCATTTTTCCTGAAAAATTTGTTCTTGTTTTTTCAAGCCCTGTCTTAAACTTATCTGTTACATCGGTGGTTTGTTGTGTCATTTTCTCTTTTAATTTTTTAAAGAAACTCATTGGCTCACCTAACTCTCTAGTAATTGTTTTGATTCCTCTAGTCGAACAGAGACGATTCTCGAAACGCCTGATTCTTCCATCGTTACCCCATATAATACATCCGCGCCTTCCATTGTGCCCTTACGGTGCGTGACGACGATAAATTGAGTTCGAGTCGAAAACTCCCGTAAATACTGAGCAAAACGGCTGACATTCGCTTCGTCTAAAGCTGCTTCTACTTCGTCAAGAACACAGAATGGAACTGGACGAACTTGCAAGATTGCAAACAACAAAGCAATTGCGGTTAATGCCCGCTCTCCACCTGAAAGCAAGCCGAGCTGCTGCTTTTTCTTCCCAGGAGGTCGTGCAACAATATCGATCCCCGTTGTTAACGGTGCACTTGGGTCTGTTAAAACCAAGTCTGCGTCCCCGCCACCAAATAATTTCACGAACACTTCTTGGAAATGCGTACGAATACTTACAAAAGTGGCCATAAACCGCTTGCTCATTTCCTCATCCATTTCGTCAATTGCTTGGTCAAGAGATTGACGCGCATCAAGAAGATCTGTTTTTTGAGCCGTTAAAAATTGATAGCGTCCATTAATTCGATCATACTCATCAATCGCACCTAAATTAATAACTCCGAGCTCTTCAATGGAGCGCCTTAGTAAAGCTAATTGTTTTCTAGAATCGTCCAATGGTTCTGCTAACGGATACTGTTGTTTTGCACCTTCATAAGACAGCTCATACTCTTCTCGCAAACGATTTAAGCGATAATCTAAATCGACATCGAGTCGGTTCACACGGACTTCTAATGCCTGGCTTTTCGATAAGACGGTTTCAAGTTCTTCTTGATTTCGCTTATTTTCTAACCCTAATCGTTCATACTGTTCGTTATAGAGTCGCTCTTCTTCTTGTAGTGAATGAAGTTGCTGAGAGAGTATCTCTTTTTCAGCGTTTGCATCAGCAATTAAGGTTGTTAACGATTCTTTCGTCATCGTCTGTTCCCCTGAAGTAGAATGCAGAAGTTGATAATTTTCTGTTTCTATTGCTAGAACCCGCTTCACTTCATCAAACTGTTTAGTCGTCTCTGCTAATTGTGTCTGGTGATACGTTAATTGTTGTCTGATTTCAGCACGTGCTACCTTTAATTCCGTTAATTCCGCTTGACCTTTTTCTTTTGCCAGTTGTTCATGATCAAGCTGAAGCTGGAGCTCTTCAATACGCTTTTCTAATTTTTCTGCTTCGGCAGCAGCTCGCTGTTCGCCTACCTCAATTTCCTTCAGACGATGTTTCGTTGCATCGCCTTCTTGCTTTTCACTTGCTTTCAATCGTTCTAGACGCTCATACTCTCGCTTCGATTGAGTCATTTCTAGCTCTTTGTTCTGGTAGCGTTCTCGTACTCGTTCGTACTCCGTTGTTAAGGCTAGTTCTTCTTTTTGCAGCTGTTGAATGTTCTGTTGTTTTTCAACACGAGCTGTTTTTAAATCTGTTACTTGTTTTTCAAGGGATTCAATCGCCTGATCGAGCTGTTTTTTCTTTCCATCCAGTTCTTCTTTTTCACGTTTTCGACTCAACAAAGAAGATTGATTTTGTTTAACACTTCCACCTGTCATCGAACCACCAGGATTCACCACATCTCCATCCAATGTGACGATTCGATAACGGTGGCCCAATTGCTTAGCGATACGGTTTGCAGACGTTAACTCTTCTACAATAATGGTTGTGCCGAGCAAAGATTCAACGATGGGACGATAGGAATCATCAACATGAACAGCTTCAGATGCCAAACGAACAAATCCCGGTTGACCTTTTAAACCATTGGCTACTGCCTCAGGCATTGTACGTGGCTTAATCGTGCTAACAGGAAGGAATGTGGCTCGGCCAGCACGCTTTTCTTTTAAATAGCCAATCGCGGCACGAGCGGCTTGGTCCGTCTCAACTATGACGTGCTGCGCTTGTCCACCTAAAGCAATGTCAATCGCTTTTTCAACTTTTTGTGGTACATGAATTAATTCTGCGACAGCACCAATAACACCTGTTAGGTGCTCTCTCTGTTTTAAGACTTCTTTTACACCGTGGAAAAATCCAGAAAAGTCGTCTTCCATTTCTTGCAACGCTTCTCTTCGTCCATCTACTTTTTGCATCAATTTGTACGCTTCGTAGAGCTTTGTTTCTTTTTTAAATAACGCTTCCTTTGCTTCTTCTTCTGATGCTAGAAGCGTGCGTAACGCATTTTTTTGTTCATCTAGCTGCTGTTTTGTTGACTCCAGCTCGTTTTTCTCAAGAGATAACCCTTGTTCGCCTAATTCAAGAAACTGTTTTACCGTCGCCAATTCGCTTTCACTTTTAGTTGAGAAACGCTGTCTTTGCTCCACTTGTTCCTTTAAATAGCGGCGTTCATTTCGTAAGGAGGCCTGTTCATTTAACCATTCAATATAATCCCCTTTTGCGTCTTCAATATCTGCAGCAATGGTTTCTTTTGATTGAGAAAGGGATTGTTCAATCTTTTGGTAGGCAGAATCAATTTCTTTACTCTTATCCTTTAACGATTGGTAAGTTTTTTCAAGATCGTCTTTCTTTTTAGCCAACTGTTCTTGTTCAGCTTTTTTTTGAATGAGTAACTGCTTGCTCTGTTGTTCATCCTTTTGTTTGCTTCGTTGTTTCTCTTCTAAAATGCCTTTACGGCCTTCATTCTTTTCAAGTTCTTCACTAACTTGAAGGTAGCGTTGCTGAATGGTCGAACTTTTCTCTCGGCTCAAGCGTTGTTTTTGTCGAATCGAATCTAATTCGTCTTCGTTTATTGCAAGCTGTTGGCGTTGTTCTCCAATCATAGCTTTTAGTTTTTTTAGTTCTGCTGTTTGACTCTCCCACTCTGTATGTAAATGAGAAATTTCTTCCGTTGTGACGGCTATATCAAGGTTTTCTTGCTCTTCTTTAAGGCGTGTAAATTCTTTTGCTAATGCCGCCTGTTCCCGAAGAGGCTCAACCTGATCTTCTAATTCATTTAAAATATCGTTTACACGATGCAAATTTTCTTCGGTTTGATTTAACCGCTTTTCTGCTGTTTGCTTCCGGGTTTTATACTTTAATACACCTGCAGCTTCTTCAAAAATCAACCGTCGCTGCTCTGCTTTACTACTTAATATTTCTTCAATCTTCCCTTGACCGATAATGGAATAGGCTTCTCGTCCTAACCCAGAGTCAAGAAATAAATCGGTGACATCTTTTAAGCGACAGATTGTTCCATTTAATAAATATTCACTATCTCCAGACCGATATAGTCTGCGAGTCACTCGCACTTCACTATAATCAATTGCTAAATGCTCGTCTTCGTTATCTAATATAAGAGATACTTCCGCCACATTCACTGCTTTTCGTGTGTCGCTCCCTGCAAAAATAACATCTTCCATTTTCGCTCCACGCAGCGATCGTGCGCTTTGCTCGCCTAATACCCAGCGAATCCCATCGGAAATATTACTTTTTCCACTTCCGTTTGGTCCGACAACGGCCGTTACACCTTGGTCAAAATCAACTTGTATAGGCTCGCCAAAAGATTTAAATCCTTTGACTTCTATCCGTTTAAGGAACATAAACTTCCCTGCTTTCTTACTCAATACTAACTTGTTTGATTCACAATGAACCACCCTATTTTATCACATAAAGAACCTCTCGTAATCCAGAAAACCAATTCGTAGTTTTGTTTATAGAGAAAACATGGTATCGTAAGTTTATTCTTACTAAGGAGGACAATTCTATGAGTCAATCTCTGTCTATAGATGAAGTCGAGGCTTTACTGAATGATATGAAAAAGAAGTTAAACATTGTAAATGCTAGCGTCATTAAAGCAGACGCTGTTAATGATCGTAAACACCAAGATCTACTTGCCTTACATACGCACGTCATGAGACAACCATCTTTTTCCATCAGCGAACTAGATGAAATTGTTCAAGAGCTTGGACAACTTCGGGAAGAAGAATAAAAGAAAGCTAGAAAAAAGGAGCCGTGCCGCTTCTTTTCTCTAGCTTTTTTTCCAATTGAGCGCATCTAACGCTTGCTTTGCCGCTAACTGTTCCGCTTCTTTTTTTGAGCGACCTGTACCACTTCCGATCGTCTCATCATTTAATCGGACATTCGATACAAACTCACGATCATGAGCTGGTCCACGTTCTTGGACGATTTGGTATTTAATCTGCCCCCGATTATCTCGCTGTACAAACTCTTGAAGCTGGCTCTTGAAATCCATTTTATGGGTGAAGGCACCTTCTTTTATTTTCGGGTACATAAATCGTGACAGAAATAAGAAAACGGCATCTAGCCCTTGATCTAGATACAAGGCTCCGATAAACGCTTCAAATACGTCAGCGAGTAGCGCCGGCCTCGTTCTACCACCAGTAACTTCTTCTCCTTTTCCAAGCAACACGAGCTGACCAAAGTGCAGCTCTTCTGCAAACATGGCGAGAGACGGTTCACAAACAATCGAAGCACGCAGCTTCGTCATATCTCCTTCACTCATTGATTTATATGTTTTAAATAAATACTGTGAAACAGCAAGTTCTAGTACAGCGTCGCCAAGAAACTCCAGCCGTTCATTATCTGATGATGAGAATATACGTTGCTCATTCACATAGGAGGAATGAGTAAATGCTTGAATCAACAGTTTGCGATTTTCAAATGTTAATGACGTTCGCACGAGTAAATCATCAAACTGACGTTTCTGAGCTTCTGTCAGTTCTAAACGGCGCTGTGTTCGTTTTCGATCATTTGACCTTGGTTTTCTTTGAAATTTAGATGGTTGTACCATACACTTACCTCCAGATGCTGGAGCTCAAAAAGTAAAAAGAGTTCGTTCTTCTTATTTCTTTCTCCTGTCATCATTTTAACAGATTCTTGCTGTTCTTTATATGTAAAGATGTGTTAAAGAGCCCTAACAGGTTCGCTGAAAGGGCTCTTTTCAATCGGTTATGCGTTGTTATTTATGTAATCGACAACATCCTTAACCGTTGCAATTTTTTCTGCGTCTTCATCAGCAATTTCCATGTCGAACTCATCTTCAAGCTCCATTACAAGCTCCACCACATCAAGTGAGTCAGCTTTAAGATCGTCTTTAAAAGATGCCTCAAGCGTTACTTCTGATTCTTCTACACCTAAACGGTCAACGACGATTTTCGTTACGCGCTCCATTACGTCAGCCACACTAGTCACCTCCTTTCAAAAGTACTGGCAAAGTAAAATTGTACTGACACAAGCCGTACGTGTCAAGTAGCCTTTTACGGCATTGCCATTCCACCATCTACGTGAAGGGTTTGTCCAGTCATGTACTTGGCATCTTCACTCGCTAAAAAGCGAACAACACGAGCAACATCGTCTGGTTCCCCTAACGTACCTAACGGAATTTGACCAAGTAACGCCTCTTTTGAGTCGCCACTTAACTCATCGGTCATATCCGTCGTAATAAAGCCTGGCGCAACGGCATTTACTAAAATATTTCTAGATGCAAACTCTTTCGCTAGTGTTTTTGTCAAGCCAATAACTCCAGCTTTAGCTGCAACGTAATTGGCTTGGCCAGGGTTTCCAAGCACACCAACAACAGATGCGACATTAATAATACGCCCAGAGCGCTGTTTCATCATTTGGCGACTAACGCCCTTTGCACAAAGAAATACACCTTTTAAATTTATATCTAGCACATCGTCCCAATCTGATTCTTTCATCCGCATCACTAAATTGTCTTTTGTTATACCAGCGTTATTCACTAGAATGTCAACAGAACCAAAACGATCAACCGTTTCTTTTATCATGGTCTTTACTTCATCTTCATTGGCAACGTTTGTTTGTATCGCGACTGCCTCTTGACCAATTGCTTTAATCTCACTAACAACTTCTTCAGCTTTCGCTTGATTTCCTGCATAATTTACAATGATATTGGCGCCGTTTTTCGCCAATTCGAGCGCTATCGCTCTACCGATCCCTCTTGATGCACCGGTAACAATCGCTGTTTTTCCAGTAAACATGACTATTCCCCTTTCAATATCCCCAATACTTTGTCGAAGGAAGCTTGATCCTGAACAGCATGGGCTTGTACTTGGCGGTTGATTTTTTTCACAAGACCCGTCAACACGTTGCCTGGACCAATTTCAATAAATGTATCCACACCTAACTCAATCATACGGTTGACACTTTCTTCAAATCGAACAGGTGAATAAAGCTGTTCTGCTAAAAGCGCTCGAATCACTTCAGGAGCGTGTACCTCATCTGCCGTTACGTTCGCAATAACTGGAACCATTGGCATTGTAATCGTTGCACTATGTAATTCACTTTCGAATTGTTCTGAGGCTGGCTTCATTAGAGCAGAATGAAATGGTCCACTAACAGCAAGAGGCAACGCTCGTCTGGCTCCTTTTTCTTTTGCCAAAGCGCTTGCTTGCTCAATGCCTGTCGCTGTACCAGATAAGACTATTTGACCTGGACAGTTTAAATTTGCAACGTTCACAACGTTACCCGCTGACGTCACTTCCTCACATATAGACTGAAGAGTCTCTTGATCCAGTCCTAGAACGGCAACCATAGCTCCTTGACCATTTGGTACCGCTTGTTCCATCAAAGTGCCCCGCTTATGTACAAGACTGACCGCCTCTGCAAAGGGCAACGCTTCACTTGCTACAAGAGCTGAATATTCGCCTAAACTATGACCAGCAACATAGTCTGGCTGAATGCCTTCCTTTTTAAATAATTGCAACAAGGCCGTACTCATTGTCACAAGCGCAGGCTGTGCATATGCTGTTTGCTTTAACGTATCTTCTGGTCCTTCTTTCATTAACTCACTAATTGAAAAGCCTAAAGCCGTATCCGCTTCTTTTACAACGGCTGACGCTTTCTCATTTGTCGCGAAATAATCTGTACCCATTCCGACTTTTTGGGAACCTTGACCAGGAAACAAAAACGCCACTTTACTCATTTTCCTGCCTCCTATTTAATAATAAATTGGCTTCAATGACAGCGACTACGTCTTGGTCTACCATCTCTTTTGCCTGACGAATAGCATGAAAGAATGCATTTGCATCTGAAGAACCATGTGCTTTAATTACCGGTGCTTTTAAGCCAAATAAACCTGCACCACCGTACTCCGAGTAATCCATTTTCTTTTTTAAGCCAGTGAGCTTCGGTTTAAGCATTCCTGCCGCTAGCTTCGCTGAAATCGAACTAGTGAGCTCGGTTTTCAACATAGAAAACAGCATTTTAGCTGTTCCTTCTATTGTTTTTAAAACAAGATTACCGGAAAAGCCGTCACAAACGACAACATCGCAGACACCGTCGAGCAAGTCTCTTGCTTCCACGTTCCCGACAAAATGCAATGTGCTCTCCTCTAATAAACGGTAGGCTTCTTTTGTTAGCTCTGTTCCTTTTCCTGCCTCCGTGCCTACATTTAATAAGCCAATTCTTGGTTTTTTTACTTGATGGATTTTTTGCATATACGCATCACCAATTACTGCATACTGAAGAAGATGTTCTGCTTTTGCATCCATATTGGCTCCAACATCAAGCAATAAGAACCCATTCCCGTCCTTTGTCGGCAACATTGGTGACAAAGCTGGTCGATCAATTCCTTTCTGTCGTCCAACGTAAAGCAAGCCTGCCGTCATAAGTGCGCCTGTATTCCCAGAAGAAATGCACGCATCTGCATTTTGAGATTTCACTTCATTTACAGCTAGCACCATTGAGGCATCTTTTTTTCGTCTAACGGCCGTTGTAGGCTTATCTGTATCTAGAATAGATTCCACAGTATGAACCATCGCTATTCTGTTGTCAGAATCAGCCAGCAACGGCTTCATCTTCGTTTCATCACCGATTAATGTAATTTGAAGATCCGTAAACTCTTTTACAGCACGAACCGCCGCTTCTACTTGTGCATGTGGCGCATGATCGCCGCCCATTGCGTCAATTGCAATTTTCATGATCAACCGCCCTCTTCTTCTGTGTCATGTTGCTTAAACATGACAAAGTCACCGTCAAATACAATTTCTTGATTCACTTTACTTGTAACCGTCACTTTTGTTCGATCCCCATGGGTGTCAACAACTTCAGCCTTTGCAATGACACGCTCTCCAAGATGTACAGGTCGTTTAAAGTGAATATCTGCCTTCGCCGTCAAAACCAGCTCATTGTCCATTAAAGCAACTGCGAGAGAATTCGCTTGTGCAAATAAATGATGACCACGAGCAATTCCGTTGCGAGCAAATACATGCTCTTCGTTTACTTCAAACATAGAAATCGCTTGTTTTTCAAGGACAAGATCAATAATTTCTCCAATGACTTCATCAGGTGAAAGCGAGATAACCGTATCTCGGTGCTGATAAGCTACGTCTTTAATCCGTTCTCTTAGTTCAGGTATATTCTTTTCCATCCGGTCTAAACGAATGGTCTGTATACTAACGGAAAAATGCTCAGACAGTGCTTCATCTGTCATAAATGGATTTTCGTTTAACAATTTGCTTAATTGTAGTTGTCGTTCTTTTTTCTTTAATCGCATCGTTTGCTTCTCCATCCGTTTATCTACCATTCGTTTTATGACTAGGTACTAAGACTAGTATAAAGTTCTTTGATCAAACCTTCAAGGGTTAATCAATTTTTTCTCCTTCATATGCGCCAATTTCTTTTAAATAGAGGGCTAAATGCGCATACTCTTCATCATTCTCAAGAACATTTGACGAAATAATGACATCGGCATCTTGTCGAGCGGTTTCTAGCGTTCGATAATCATGGACAACATCCGCAAGCTTGAAATCTGGCAAGCCACTTTGTTTTGAGCCAAAGAAATCACCTGGTCCACGTAATTCCAAATCACGTTCAGATAGTACGAAACCATCGGTTGTTTCAGTCATGATGCGCATCCGTTCCTTACCGACTTCTGATTTAGGCTTTGCTACTAATATACATGTCGATTGCGCGTCTCCACGCCCTACTCTACCCCGTAACTGGTGCAATTGCGCTAAACCGAAACGATCCGCATCATAGATCACCATGACGGTTGCATTCGGAACGTTTACACCAACTTCAACAACCGTTGTAGACACAAGGAGCTGTGTGTCATTTTTCGCAAAGGCATTCATTACGTCCTCTTTTTCCGCAGCTGATAAACGTCCATGCATTAATCCGACCTGAATGTCCCCTTGATAATGGTTTGTAAGCATCGTATAAAGATCAATGGCATTTTGTACGTCAAGTTTTTCTGACTCTTCAATAAGCGGACTAATGACGTACGCTTGATGTCCGGCCTTCACCTCTTTTTCAATAAATCCAAGCACTCGCTCAAACAAATCGTGGGTCACCCAATACGTCTCAATCGGTTTACGCCCTGCTGGCAACTCATTAAGCACCGATACATCCATATCACCAAACACCGAAATGGCCAATGTTCTTGGTATGGGTGTCGCAGTCATAAACAATACGTCCGGACTTTCCCCTTTATTTCGTAACACTCGTCTTTGCTCGACGCCGAAACGATGTTGTTCATCGGTGATAACGAAACCAAGGTTTTGAAAAAAAACGTCCTCTTGAATTAATGCATGTGTTCCTACGACAATGTCTACTTCTCCTGCAGCAATTTTCTCAAGTAGCACTGTCCGCTTCTTCCCCTTCACAGAGCCAGCTAAGAGCGCAACAGATAAACCTAGAGGTTCAAACCAATCGGCTAACGATTTTGCATGCTGTTCTGCTAAGATTTCTGTTGGTGCCATTAGAGCGCTTTGAGCTCCTGCTTTTACAACCGCGTACATACAGGCAGCTGCAACAGCTGTTTTTCCAGAACCCACATCCCCTTGAAGCAGCCGGTTCATTCGATAAGGAGAAGAGATATCTGCTAAAATATCGTCAACTGCTCGGTTTTGTGCACCTGTTAATGTGAATGGCAATTGGGCAAAAAACGAATCTAGTTGATTCCGCCCTACAATCAGCTGCCTACCTGATTGCAATTCACGATTTTGCTGCTTAAATACTCGCATTCGAAGCTGGAAGTAAAGCAACTCTTCATAAACGTAGCGTCTTCTCGCTTGTTTAACCAAATCCGGATGAAGTGGATTATGGAGATGACGTATGGTTTCTGTTTTATTTAATAGTTTATACCGTTCTCTTATTGTTGCAGGAAGAGGTTCTACAATCTGGTTGGCATACATCTCTAGCGCCACTTTTATCCAGCGTTGCAGCTGTTTACTTGAAATGGTGCTTGTTGCATGGTAAACAGGCTCAACATTGCCTTGCCGCTCGATTTCACCAAACTTCAGTTCACTTCCGGTAATTGTTAGTCGATGGGCATCCCATTTCCCTGTTACCGTCACTGTACTGCCAAGTTTAATTTTTGTTTTTAAGAAGGCTCGATTGAAAAAAATTACCTGAACGAGCACACCATCAACAACCATTCGAAAGCTTAATCGATTTTTCTTCTTACCGAAATAGCGGATAGAAGGCTCATTTTGAATGGTTCCTATCATCGTCACTCGGTCTTCGTGAGCCACGTCTCCTGGAGATTTAAGGGAATAATCTTCATAGCGAAATGGAAAAAACTCTAAAAGGTCTTGGACGGTATTGATCCCAAGACCTCCTAACGCCTTAGCGCTTTCCTCGCCAATGCCTTTTACTGTATCTACACGTAACTGAGACAGATTCACTTTGTACGCTCAGCTGTCTTTCCAAAAACAGCTGCCTCCAATCGACGTCCAGTAGGTGTCGCAGCAAGTCCACCTTCACCTGTTTCTCGCAATGATTCTGGCATCGTCTGACCAATTCGGTACATTGCTTCAATCACTTCATCACATGGAATTCTACTTTCAATTCCAGCAAGAGCCATATCTGCAGCCGTAATCGCTAGAGAAGCACCTGCGGCATTTCGCTTAACACAGGGTACTTCAACAAGTCCGGCAACAGGATCACATACAAGACCGAGCATATTTTTTAGTGCAATTGCCATCGCATGAGCAGATTGCTTTGGTGTACCACCTGCAAGTTCTACTAAAGCAGCTGCCGCCATTCCTGTTGCGGAACCTACTTCCGCTTGACAGCCTCCAGCTGCTCCTGAAATAGATGCATTATTCGCGACAACAAACCCAAGAGCTCCGCTCGTAAAGAGAAAAGCAAGTTTTTCTTCTTCAGACGGATTTAATTTTGCTTCTACACCAAATAGCACACCTGGAACCACGCCGGCAGACCCAGCAGTTGGCGTCGCACAAATTGTCCCCATGGCAGCATTGACTTCATTTGTCGCCATGGCATTCGCTACTGCTAGCAGGGTTGTTTCTCCACCAATCATGTTTCCTTTACGAATGTATGCAGCGAGTTTTTTACCATCGCCGCCTGTTAAACCGGAAACAGAAACGACATCTTCTTCGATCCCTCGTTTAACAGCCGCTTCCATCGTGGCTAAGTTGATGCGCATTTTATTTAGGATTTCTTCACGGGATTTACCTGTAACATCCATCTCTTGATGAATCATTACTTCTGAAATTGAGCACTGTTTTTCTTCCGTTAATGCTAGCAGTTCTGACACATTTCGAAACATCCTTATCCCTCCTTAGTCGTGTATTTTTGTCACATGGGTAATATGAGGTAAGTTCTCTAATGGTTCCAATATGGATTCGTCCACATTTTGATCTACTTCTATAACCATGAGCGCTTGCTCACCTTTTTCCTTCCGAGACACTTCCATATGCCCGATATTTAGCTGATGTTTTGCTAATAAATTACTAACAGCAGCAATAACACCGTACCGATCTTGATGAACAACGAGAATGGCAGGATGATTCCCTGATAACCGAAGAACAAAGCCGTTCAATTCAATAATTTCAATTTTCCCTCCACCAATGGACACACCTACAAGTTCAAACGTCTCTTTTCCTTTATATAGTTTGATTCGAACTGTATTTGGATGGTGATCAATAGCACCTTCTTCAAAAATAGAAATCGTCAACTTGGCTTTTTCGGCTTCTTCGTACGCTTGGCGGATTCGTTCATCATCCGTTTCATAATCAAGCAATCCCCCAATAACAGCAACGTCGGTTCCATGACCTTTATACGTTTTCGCAAATGAGCCATAAAAATGTAAGTCGGCATGATCCGGCAATTGACCAAACAGCGTTCGTGCTACTTTTCCGATACGCGCAGCGCCTGCTGTATGTGAACTGGACGGACCAATCATAACTGGACCTATAATATCAAATACCGTTCTATACTTCATCGTTTCGCCTCCAACAAAGAACCAAAAAGGTTGCCATCAATGACAGTTGGCAACCTTTTTGTTACTTAGAATCTACTTTTGTCATTGATAAGGAAACCGTTCCTGGCCCGACATGCGCACCAATAACCGCACCGATCTCTGTTATGACCAGCGAATCAACGGTAAAAGCTTGTTTAATTTCCTCCGCTAATTTTTGCGCAAGCTCTTCATTAACTGCATGTGATATTCCTACTTGAACAGACTCGTTTCCAAATTGCTCTTGCAGCAATCCCATCATACGAGATACTGCTTTTTTCTGTCCCCGCACTTTCTCATGCGGATACACTTCGCCATCTTCGTTTAGTGACAGAATTGGCTTCATTTTTAAAAGCGAGCCTAACAATGCAGACGCCTTCCCAATTCGTCCATTCTTTTGAAGAAATTCAAGCGTATCCACCATAAAATAAACATTGGTATCGTTCAGCATTTGCTCTAAACGGGCTTGACACGTTGCAAGGTCAGCGCCTTGAGCTGCCAATCTGGCAACCTCTACAACGATAATACCAATGGCATATGAAGCACGCTTAGAGTTGCATACGTGGATCGTTAGTTCATTTGCTAGAGCATCCTTAGCAATTAACGCGGCTTGCACCGTCCCACTTAATTGAGCCGATAGATGAATAGACAAAATAGCCGCTGTGTCATCTTCTGCAATGGAGCGATACAAATCTTCAAATTGCTGTGGTGACGGCTGTGATGTTTTCGGCATGACGTCTGTTTCTTTTAAACGCTTATAAAAATCACGAGGCTGAAGGGTCACGCCGTCTTCAAATTGCTCATCACCAAAATGGACATTTAACGGAATCACCGAAATATTTAGTTCGTCAACAAGAGCGTTTGGAATATCCGCTGTTGAGTCAGTCACAACTTTCACTTTCGCCATTGAACGTTCCTCCTCATTCATTATTCAACAGAAAAGATATAAGAATATAGAGGCTGTCCACCTTCAACGACATCAATCTCTACATCCTCTGCATGCGTTTGAAGATAAGCTTCTAGTTGTTCTGTTACTTCTTTACTTGAACCTTCCCCAGTAATAATCGTAACGACTTCAGAATCGTCGTCGACCATTTCACTAAGGAGATTCTTTGCTGTTTTTACTACATCTTGACCATTTGCAACGATTTTCTTATTAAAAATGCCCATAAAATCGCCTTTTTTAATGGATTGACCATCCATTTCCGTATCACGAACAGCATAGGTCACTTCACCAGTCTTAACATCCTTCATAGCTGCTTCCATTGCCGCTGCATTTTCTTCAATTTCACGACTTGGATTAAACGCAAGTAAAGCAGCTAACCCTTGAGGAACCGTTTTTGTTGGCACAACGACACAATGAACATCGGCCACTTCTGCCGCTTGTTCAGCAGACATGACAATGTTGCTATTGTTAGGCAAGATAATGACATGTTTAGCGTGAACTTCCTTGATGGCTGATACAATGTCTTCTGTACTTGGGTTCATCGTTTGACCGCCTGCAACAACCTCATTTACTCCTAAACCTTTAAAAATCTTTTCAATACCAGCACCGACGGAAACAGCTACCATAGCAAATTCTGCTTGTTCTTTCGGTTTAGAGGCTTTCTCTGATTTTTTCATAGCATGAGAATCAGACAAATTGGACTGCTGTTCGCGCATATTTTCAACTTTCACTTGAACAAGTGAACCAAATGCTTGCGCTTCTGTAACCACTTGCCCAGGGTACTCTGCATGAATGTGTATTTTTAATAGGTCATCATCAGATACAACTAATAATGAATCTCCATACTCACTTAGCTTTGAACGAAACTGATCTTCATCATATGGGTTTTGGGCTAATTGCTCAGCGTCAAACTTCACCATTACTTCTGTACAATAACCAAATTCAATGTCACTCGGATCCATGTCTCCATGACCGTTATGGTGGTGCTCGGCTCGAATGAATTCGTCCATCTTTGGCTCTTGTAAAATCTGAAGGGATTCTCCTCCTGTAAGCGCTTGTAGAAACCCGACATAAATATATAATAAACCTTGTCCACCAGAGTCAACCACACCTACTTCTTTTAAAACAGGAAGCAAATCTGGCGTACGCGCAAGGGATCGTTCACCTTCTTTTATAACCGATGTTAAAAACGGTTCAAACGCTGTTTCTTTTTTCGCTATTTTAACAGCGTGCTTCGCCATCTCTTTTGCAACGGTTAAAATGGTTCCTTCAACAGGCTTCATAACTGCTTTATACGCTGTCTTAACGCCTGCTTCCATTGCGTCAGCGAATTGTTCAGTTGTTAATTCCTTTTTTCCCTCAAGTTCTTTTGAAAACCCGCGAAAGAGTTGCGATAGAATGACACCTGAATTTCCTCTTGCGCCCATTAACAAGCCCTTTGCAAATGCAGCTGCCACTTTACTCGCTTCATCAAGTGATGCTTGACGCACTTCCTTTACCCCTGAGGTAATGGTTAAGTTCATATTCGTACCAGTGTCTCCATCGGGTACAGGAAATACGTTAAGCGAATCCACAACCTCCGCTTTTTTCCCGAGCTCATTTGCCCCTTCTATAAACATGTGCGCAAGCTCTTGACCTTTCAGTTTCCTTGTCACCTTGTCTTCCCCCTTTACTCCTATGGATTCGTGACACGAACCCCTTGTACAAAAATATTAACTGATTCTACATCAAGACCGAGCATTTTTTCCAAATGATATTTTACTTTTGATTGGACGTTATGCGCAACCTCAGATATTTTTGTACCATAACTGACGATAATGTACATATCTATATGAAGTTCATCTCCGTTTTCTCTCGTAATAACACCACGTCTGAAATTTTCTCTACCAAGTAGGTCACTTAATCCATCTTTAAATTGTTTTTGTGAAGCCATTCCGACAATTCCGTAACAATCGATTGCGGCACCTCCTGCAATAGTTGCAACGACATCTTGAGACACATCGATTGTGCCAAACTGAGTTTTCAATTCAATAGTCATGGTTTGCCTCCTTCAATAAAATACAGTGTGCATACGTATCAATATCTTACTATATCACCTACCATTTTAAAAGTCATTTTTTAGTCAAGGAGATTTACTTGTCTTTGCTTATTGCTTTCTGCTGATGGCTATGCTAAGATACTTGGGTGACTAAGTCATCGTGATGAAAAACGAGACTGTTTTTAAGGAGGTGCCACTGACATGGCTCGTGAATGTTATATTACTGGTCGTAAAGCGCGTTCTGGAAACAAGCGCTCTCATGCAATGAATAAAACAAAGCGCCGTTGGGGTGCAAACGTACAGAAAGTTCGTATCATGGTAGATGGAAAACCTAAACGTGTATACGTTTCTGCTCGTGCACTTAAATCCGGAAAAGTAGAACGTGTTTAATCAAAAAAAACGCCTTGCAGTTGCAAAGGCGTTTTTTTTGATTAGTCTTTTTTAAACGAGCCAAGCATAACTCTAACAAACCCTCCCAAAAACTTCGGTAGCTTGATCGTATAGAATTTCATAGATCCTCCTCCTAAAGAGCATTTGAGCCGGCCCTTGCTCTAAAAATGTCGTTCGAGTACACATTACGAATAGATGAAGTTCTGATGCACTTGCTAGAGACCATCGTCTCGCTAGCTCTTTACCAATGCATAGAACTTTTTCTATCACCGAACGTGTCCACCCGTCGTTACTCTAGCGTATGCGGGAGAAAAGGAAATCAGACCTACTTTATCCTCGAATTTCTGCAATCGCTTTCTCATAGTGATCGGCTTGAAAAATAGATGACCCTGCTACTAAAATGGTCGCACCTGCTTCTACGCACGCTTTCGCCGTTTCCACATTGATACCACCGTCCACTTGTATATCGACTGGTAGTTGGTATTCATCAATTAAAGCGCGCAGACGCTTTATATTGTTTAACGTCGTTGGGATAAACGACTGCCCGCCAAATCCAGGATTCACCGTCATCTGAAGTACAAAGTCAACATCTTGAATAACAGGAATAACGACGTCCGCATACGTGCCTGGATTTAAAACAACACCTGCTTTAAGTCCTGCCTGTTTAATAGAGTGAATCGTTTTATGTAAATGATTTGTCGCTTCAACGTGAACGCTTATACAATCTGCTCCCGCTTTAGCAAAATACTCAATTTGATTTTCAGGCGCTTGAACCATCAAATGAACATCAAGCGGCAGGCTTGTTAACGGTCGGATCGCTTCCACCATTTGATGGCCAAACGTAATAGGTGGCACAAATTGGCCATCCATTACATCAATATGAATCCAATCAGCTCCTGCATGTTCTATTTCTTTTACATTCTCACCCATTCTTGAGAAGTCACTAGCTAAAATGGATGGGGCTATTTTTATCATCGTTAATATCTCCTTTTCTGACTTTTTACTTCTTCTAAAAATTGAAGGTAGTTGTCGTATCTCGATTGCTGAATCTCTCCTTCTTCCAGCCCTCTCTTAACACCACAGCCTGGCTCTTTATCATGTAAACAGCCGCGAAATTTACACTCGTCCATTCGTTCAACAAACTCCGGAAAATAAAAACGTAACTCTTCTTGCTCCATTTGCTCAAAGTCTAATGAGCTAAACCCAGGAGTATCCGCTATTAAACCTTGCTCGATTTCAATTAATTCCACATGTCGAGTCGTATGTTTTCCACGTCCTAAATGACTGGAAATCTCATTCGTCTCTAAATTCATCCCTGGTTTTAATAAGTTGAGAAAAGAAGATTTCCCGACTCCTGACTGACCAGCAATAACCGTTACATTGTCTTTAATAAGTGGTGTTAACACACTAAAGTCTAGCTCCGCTTTTGAGGAAATATACCGTACTTGATAGCCGATTTTTTCATAAAGGGAGACAAATGACTGAATGTCCCTCTTCTCCTCATTTGTAAGTAAATCCATTTTTGTTACGATAATGATTGGCAAGATCTCTTGTCTCTCTATATGAACGAGAAAGCGGTCAAGAAGTGCTGCTGAAAAATCAGGTTCTTTAACGGAAAAAAGTAAAAACGCTTGGTCAACATTTGCAATAGGTGGTCGCACAAGTTCATTGCTACGTTCTTGAATATCCATAATATACCCATCTGTTACATTTTCTGCTTGATATTCTACATGATCGCCAACAAGCGGCGATCGCTTTTGTTTACGAAAGACGCCTCTTGCTCGACACTGTATGATCGTTCCTTTGTCATACACGTAATAATAGCCTGCCAATGCCTTCATAATCAATCCACTTGGCATGCAACTCCTCCTTAAAAAGGCGCGAAATTCGCGCCTTTATTCTTCATATTCATACACATCCGATTCTCGATTAAACTCGTCATCAATAAATACTTCATACGAGCCTGGGTAGCTTGGACTAACTCGTAAATCAATCGTAAAATCCGTTGACGTCGTAATCGTCTCTTCTACAACAACCCGCTCATCACCTTGGGAATTGGCATCTGTTGCAACGATTCGTACAGCAAAGCTCCGTTCCTCTGATTGATGTTCTTCTGAAACCACAACCGTTTGTGTAATTCGATAAACCGAGCTTGGCTCTTCTTCTTCTGTAGGGTCTTCTACAGGGTCAGCGGCGACTGGGTCCTCTACTTCCCCTTCAGGTTGTTGAGGGACTTCTGGAGTTTCGTCTGGTTCGCTTGGTTCAGGCCCTCGGGATAACACAATCTCAACACGGTCGCCTTGTTCCATTGTTGTTAAAGGCTCAGGTGATTGACGAATAACACGTCCTGCTGGTATATCCTCATCATGCTCACGCTCAAACGTACCACGCAAGCCCTCTGCATTAAAATACGCTCGAACATCTTCTTCGGTTTGATTGACGAGGTCATCTAGCTGAATGGTTTCTGGAACAGCAACAGTGAGTACCACCGTCGTATCGGCTGGAACAACGCTTGAACCATTTGATGGGCTTTGTGAAATGACGGTTCCTTCTTGGGCACTATTATCTTCTCTAGACTGCTCTTCCACTTCAAAACCAAGCTGCTCAAGCAAACGCTCCGCTTGTGTAAACGTATAACCAGAGTAGTCATCTAACGTTACTTCTTCTCTCGATGCTACGACATATAAAGTGACTTCCGATCCTTCTTTTACCGTACGCCCAGCTCGAGGAGATTGATTGGCTACTTGTCCCGGTTCATATTCATCTGTTGAGATTGGCTCAACATTTGCAATAAGCCGTTGGCTTTCAATTTCCTCAATTGCTTCGTTCTCTTCCATTCCTTCCACATCAGGAATGGTTGTTTCTTCTACAAAAAACACTTCACTCCACAACGTTAGCGCTAGGATAAATGCCCCTATTATCACACCAATACCAATGATGCTAATCCAAAGCCATTTCTTTTTCTTTTTCGCTGGCTTTTTTGTTTGTTCTGCTTCCTTTTTTTGATCTTCCTGTTTCGCTGTCTCTACCGGGACATCGTCTTGTTTTTGAACAGGAATCTCGATCGTTTTGTCTTGATCTTCATTATTTGTAAAGCCTGCTACAATCGGTAGTTCCTTTGTTTTTTCTTCATCATCGTCTTCTAGTTGTGTATGCAACTGCAACGATTGATTTGGATCTAACGCCATATCACAAGCCCAGATCACGTCTTCAGCAGAATTAAACCGTTGGTTCGGGTCTTTCATCGTTGCTTTTTTAATAATGTCTTCCACACTTTGCGGAATACTCGATACTAGTTCTCTAGCCGACGGAATTTCATTTTGCAAGTGCTTAATCGCAATAGATACCGCAGTATCTCCAGAAAACGGAATTCTCCCTGTTACCATTTCAAACAGAACAATGCCTAGCGAGTATAAGTCAGACCGGTACGTCACATGACCGCCACGAGCTTGTTCTGGAGATAAATAATGGACCGATCCCATGACTGAATTTGTGTGGGTAATAGTCGTTGAGGTCATCGCACGAGCAATCCCAAAATCGGTTACTTTTGCTTCGCCATCTTCGCTAATAAGGATATTTTGCGGTTTCATATCACGATGGACAATTTGCATGGCATGGGCGTGTCCTACTCCATGCAAGATTTGTTTAAAATAGTCAAGAGCCGTGGCAATATCTAAAGGGCCATCTTCTTGAATGACTTCTTTTAGCGTACGGCCCTTGACATATTCCATGACAATATAATAAAGATCTTCTTCTTCTCCAACGTCAAATATATTGACAATGTGAGGATTGTTCAAACTTGTCGCTGCTTGCGCTTCTCTTCTAAAACGCTTAATAAACTGTTCGTCTTTTGAGAATTGAGGCTGAAGTACTTTTACTGCGACATGACGATCTAAAATAACATCCAGTGCTAAATAGACATTCGCCATCCCGCCTCCGCCGATGCTGTCCAATACGACGTAGCGGTCGCCAATTCGTTCTCCAATCATGTTACTCAAGCTCCTCCGTAAATCGTACTAACGCAACAGAAATATTATCTTCGCCTCCACGGTCATTTGCCCGTGCTATTAGAGACTTAGCAATTTGGGACAGCTCATCCTCACGGTTTAATTCTGTAGCTAGTTCAGTATCTTTTACTTTATCAGAAAGACCATCGGAACAAATCATTAACAAGCGAACAGAGTCGGCGGCAATGGTTTCTGTATCAACTTTTACGACAGGTTCTGTGCCAAGGGCTCTTAAAACGATATTTTTTCGCGGATGATCTTCTGCTTCCTCATGAGACAATTGTCCGTTTTTCACAAGTTCGGCGACAAGGGAATGATCCATCGTTTGCTGCTTTAATCCTTCTTCTGTTAACAAATACAAGCGACTATCGCCAACATGAGCGATGGCGATATAGTCTTCAGTGCAAAAAGCAGCAACAGCTGTCGTCCCCATCCCCTCACAATCTTTATTTTCCTTAGCATGCGTAAAGATTGCTTGGTTCATTTCAACAAAGGTTTCTTGTAGAAAAGCTTCTGCTTCTACTGCAGACAAGGAAAGCGGTAGTTCATCCCAGTTTTTCTTCATAATCCGAAGGGCTATAGCACTTGCCACGTCACCAGCTGAGTGCCCTCCCATACCATCAGCAACAAATGCTAGTGTTCCTGTTGAAGAAGATAAAACCGCACCATTATCCTCATTATTCGAGCGAACTTTTCCAATATCAGTTAAAAATGTCGTGCTCTCTATCAAATCCATCACCTCAATTTTTGAATGGCTTATTCTTGTCACGAAGACTAGGCGTGCTTTAACGCAACCATAAAAAATCCATCTGTTTGAAAGTCTTGCGGAAGAATGGTTAAGCCGTATTGACCAAAACGACCATTGTCTCTTACTTGCTTTGGTAAGCGCTCAAATGCTGCTTCATCAACAACAAAAGGATGCGTTGAAAGAAACGCCTCAACAACACGATCATTCTCTTCATGATCTACGGTGCACGTACTATACACGAGCGTACCAGTAGGCTGCACAAATTGGCTCGCATTCGCTAAAATAAGCTGTTGTGTATGTGTGATGCGATTTGTATCTTCTTCGGTTTTTGACCATCGAATGTCCGGCTTCCGGCGAATCACACCGAATCCGGTGCAAGGTGCATCAACAAGGACTCGGTCATAAGCGTGTTCTATTCGATCTGTTAATGTCTTAGCGTCTTGCGTGTCTGCCGTTACATTTGGTAGCTGCAAACGCGCCACTTGTTCATTGATTAATTTAATCTTTTGCTTATGTAAATCAAAAGACGTCACACTTCCTGTTCCGTTCAATGATTCTGCTAAATGAGTTGATTTTCCTCCAGGAGCAGCACATGTATCTAGTACATCCATATTTTCCTCAGCGCCCACTAGTAGTCCTACAAGCATAGAAGCTTCGTCTTGAGCTGTAAAATAGCCATGCTGATAAGCTACTGTTGAGAATGGATTGCCTTTCTTCACGATAATAGCGAGATCAGGAAGTAGCTCTGAAGGAACGACTTCCACTCCTTCCTCTTCTAACTTGCTGATGACTTGTTCAACGGTCGTTTTCATACGGTTCACCCGAAGACTCGTTTCAGGTGGTTCGTTGTTTATTAATGCCATCGCTCTTGCATCATCATAGCTATACTGTTCTATCCATTTTTTTAACAGCCATTCAGGATGACTTGTCTCAATAGCTAAGCGAGTCACTTCATCCTCTATAGTGCTAAACGTTGGGAAGCCCTCACGTTGAATGGAGCGGAGCACACCATTTACTAGTCCACTTATTCCTTTATGTCCCCGTTTATTGGCAATGGTCACTGCTTCGTGAACGATCGCCCGATCCGGAATACGATCCAAATAAACCATTTGGTAAACAGAAAGACGCAGCAACACATCGACCCACAGCTCTCGTTTCTTCTTGCTTTTGTTTAAAAATGGTGATAAGTAATAATCAAGTGTTAACCGCCGTGCAACTGTTCCATAAACAAGTTCTGTTAAAAGACCTGTATCTTGATGACTTAGTCCAGCTTCTTTTAACGTATGATTAACGAGTAAATGGCTATAGGCTTGGTTCTTTTCAATTTTAACTAACGCATCCATTGCGACTTCTCGTACGGTTGCTTTATCTTTCGTCATGCTGTACTCCTAAATGATTTGAAATAGTAAATTGATGTGCAATTAAGCTAGCATCGACCGCTTTCTTTCCTGCAAGCTGAACGTTTTGTAAACACAAAACTGTTCCTTCTCCACTTGCCACATAGACTCCCTCTTTTGCTGTCCGAATAATAACACCAGGCTGTTCTGACGTTCGTTCATTTGTCGCCACAGCAACCCACACTTTTATACGTTTTCCATCCATCCACGTAAACGCACCTGGCCATGGTCGCATGCCTCGAACTTGATTGGCTAGCTGCTGTGCAGTTTTTTCCCACTGTAACTCTTCTTGTTCACGACGAATGTTTGGTGCAAATGTTGCTTCTTCATGCACTTGAGGAACAGGATTTGCTCGTTTTGCACGTAAGTCTTCTATTGTCGGAATAAGCAATTCAGCGCCTAGCTGACTAAGCTTTGTGTGCATCGTGCCTACATCGTCTTGATCATGAATTGGAATGGCTTTTTTTGAAAGCACATCACCAGCATCCAGTTTTTCTTCCATATACATAATGGAAATACCTGTTTCCTTTTCTCCATCAATAATCGCTTGGTGTATAGGCGCACCACCTCGATATTTTGGAAGTAACGAAGCATGAACATTAATACAGCCGAGCACAGGTGCATCAAGTAGCGCTCGCGGAACGATTTGGCCGTAAGCAGCTGTAACAATGAGATCCGGCTTTAAGGCTATAATGTCTGAATAGTCTTCACGAATTCTTTCTGGCTGTAAGACCTGAATGCCATGCTTTTCTGCCTCTACTTTTACAGGGCTGGGCGTAAGCACACGCTTTCGTCCAACTGGTCGATCAGGCTGTGTAATGACAGCTATAACCGTGTAATGCTCAAGTAATGTTTTTAAGATCGGGACTGAAAAATCCGGTGTCCCCATAAAGATAATGTTCACGTTCTTCACTCCTGTCCTTACATAAAAAAGTACGGATGGACATCCATACTAATCGATAACCGTTTCGTTGTTGTATCCCGTTGGTAGTGATGCAATACGGTTTCTAACGTCTCATATAATTTCGGCTCATGCTTATATTTTATCACGCATTGATAGCGATATCTATCTTTGATACGGGCAATAGGCGAGACAACAGGACCAAGAATAACCGTTTCTTCGCTTAAGGTACGCTTTAAGTAATCCGCTATTTTTCCGGACGTTTTTATTACTGTTGCCAGGTCTTGATCGGAAATGGTGAGAAGAGCCATATAATAATATGGTGGATAGCCACCTTGCTTACGAATTCTCATTTCACTTGCGAAAAATTGCTCATAATCATGTTGCTTAACAAGCTGAATGCTGTAATGTTCTGGCGTGTATGATTGAACAATCACTTCTCCTGTTAATTCTGCTCGTCCCGCTCGTCCTGCAACTTGTTCTAGCACTTGAAACGTCCGCTCTGCGCTTCGAAAATCAGGAATATGCAGCATAGAATCTGCAGCGAGGACGCCGACTAACGTAATGTTTGGAAAATCAAGCCCTTTTGCAATCATTTGGGTACCAAGTAAAATATCACCTTTGCCTTGTCCAAAAGCATCGAGTAATGTCTTATGAGAGCCTTTCTTTCTAGTTGTGTCGACATCCATTCGAATAACGTTCGCTTCTGGAAAATATTTATACAGCTCTTCTTCCACTTTTTGCGTGCCTGAGCCGAAGAATCGAATGTGCTCGCTTCCACACTCCGTGCACGTCGTTGGCATTGGTTTCTCGTCGCCACAGTAATGGCATTTTAATGAATGCCCTTTACGATGGTAGGTGTAAGAGATATCACAATAATCACATGTTGCCACATACCCACAATCTCTACACATAACAAATGTTGAATAACCACGACGATTTAAAAATAGCACCGTTTGCTCTTTTCGATCCAACCGCTCCCTAAGCCCTTGAAGCAACGCTCTAGAGAACATTGAACGATTGCCATTGCGAAGCTCCTCACGCATGTCCACAATTTCTACTTCAGGCATCGGCCGCGCATTTACTCGTTCTTGCAATGAAACCAACGTATAGTTGCCTTTCTTTGCACGAGCAAACGATTCAACTGATGGGGTCGCACTTCCCAATAAGACTGGCGCTCGATGGTTCGCTCCACGGTATTTCGCAACATCTCTTGTGTGGTAACGTGGTGCTTCTTCTTGTTTGTAACTTGATTCATGCTCTTCATCAATAATAAGTAAACCGAGGTTTGTAAATGGTGCAAATACAGCAGAACGAGCACCTACAACAACACTAACTTCTTTTCGGTGGATCTTTCGCCACTCGTCGTATTTTTCTCCATTGGATAAACCAGAGTGCATAATAGCTACTAAATTGCCGAATCGAGCTTTAAAGCGATTCACCATTTGTGGGGTAAGAGAGATTTCCGGAACAAGCATGATGGCTTCTTGGCCTTTTTGAAGTACTTTAGCAATGGCTTGTAAATAGATTTCCGTTTTACCGCTTCCTGTAACACCGTGTAGTAGCACCGTTTCATACCGGTCTTCCTCAATGGGACGAGAAATAACTTGGAGTGCCTCTTGTTGCTTTGGTGTTAATACAAGCGGCTCGGACCTTGTAAATGTATCATTGCTTGTCGGATCTCGGTACACTTCTTGTGCCCATTCCTGAACAAACCCTTTATCAAGTAAAGCTTTTAGGGTTGCACGACTCGATTTCGTTTCAGCTATAGCTTGCTGTGACGGTAAAGGTCGCTGCTTCCCTTTTAAGAATTGAATCAGTTCATACTGTTTCTTTGCTTTTCGCTGTAAGGATTCTAGCTCTGATTCGGGTACATCACTAACTGTAACAAACCGTTCTGTTTTCATTTTTGTATGAGCCTTTGTTGCATATTCAATTTCAACAAGGCCTGCTTCAAGAGCCTTTTTCATTGTGAGAAGATCGCTAGGTTCCCCTTTTTTTAGTTCATCCCAATTCAAATGATTTCCATTGCCAAATAGGGTACGTATCTGCTCGGGCAGCTCTGTTCTTTCGACCCTCATTTGAATGATCTTAGAAACTTTTGTCTTTAATGCCGCCGGTAACATCGCTTGAAAGGCAGTAACTTGAAAGCAAATCGTTGCCTTTGCTAACCATTTGCCAAGGGCTAACAATTCTTCGCTTAAAACCGGTACAGGATCAAGTACTTCAATAATAGCTTTCATATTCTTGACGTCACTTGTTTCGGTTCGCTCAATCACAAAACCTTGAATTTTCCGCGGTCCAAATGGTACGACGACCCGAATACCTGGCTGAACAAGCGTCTCCCATTCGCTTGGAATCTTATAATCAAAGAGTCGATCTGTCTGTGCAGTAGGTACGTCTACGATAATGCGCGCAATCACAAGGCGCCGCTTCTTTTCATATAGGCTTCAATTTCATCAAAAATATGAAGAGCCACATCTTTCTTTGATGCAAGTGGATAACGTTTCTCATAATGGTCTTTTGCATAAACAGTCACGATATTTGTATCGTGATCAAACCCTGCGCCTTCCGTTGTAATATTATTTGCAACAATGAGGTCTAGGTTTTTTCGTTCAAGCTTGTCTTTTGCGTAGAATTCGACGTCTTGAGATTCAGCTGCAAACCCCACAAGCACTTGGCTCTGCTTTAACTCACCTAGTCGCTTCAACGTATCGCGGGTTTTCTTTAGCGGTAAAGACCATTGATTCGTTTGCTTTTTACGCTTTTGATTTCCGACTATTTCAGGAGCATAATCTGCCACTGCAGCAGACTTCACAACAATATCAACATCATTAAATCGCTTTGTCACTTCCTCATAGAGGTCTTCAGCTGATTGTATCGATACAACCTCTACACCACTAGGAGGCTTTAACCCTGTTGGTCCTGATACAAGCGTCACGTGAGCTCCGCGATTTCTCGCTTCTGTCGCAAGCGCGTAGCCTGTTTTGCCAGAAGAATAGTTCGACAAATACCGAACAGGGTCGATTTTTTCCCGAGTTGGACCTGCTGTAATTAATACGCGCTTTCCGGTAAATACGGTTTGATCTAAACACATTAGTTGAACGAGCTCTAGTAAATCTTCCGGCTCAGCCATTCGACCTTTGCCGACCCATCCACAAGCTAAATATCCTGCATTCGGTTCAATTACTTGAAAGCCATACGCTTTTAATTGCTGCAAATTTCTTTGCGTGGCTGGATGATCATACATATTAACGTTCATAGCTGGAGCAAAAACGACAGGTGCTTTTGTTGCTAATAGCATCGTCGTTAACATATTATCAGCGATTCCATTTGCTACCTTTGCCACTGTATTTGCACTAGCAGGTGCAACAAGGACAAGATCGGCTTGATCTGCAATATCAATATGTGCAATCTTTGTTGAATCAGGCTCATAAAATGTATCCGTATAGACTTCATTTCTAGACAGAGCTTGGAATGTCGTTGGAGCAATAAACTGTTTTGCAGACTCGGTCATCACAACATAGACGTTAGCCCCAGCTTGTGTTAGTTTGCTCACTAATGCTGCGCTTTTAAAAGCAGCAATTCCTCCACTTACTCCAATAACGATTGTTTTGTTTTTTAACACTTTGGCCACCTCGCATAAAAAAAGCTGTCTCCTCTACTAATCACTTACTTTACAAAAGAAGTGCTTTTTAGTCTACGAAGACAGCTTACTATTTACTCTTTATTGTCCGTTTCGTCTTGTGACGGAACGCGATGGGTTAAACGATCTTGCACAATTTCTTCTAACGCTAATCCAACAAATTTATACGATTTCGGTTGGGTTGCAAGGGGGACTCGACTAGCTACTTCTTTCATTTCTCGTGCACGTCTTGAAGATACGGTCACAAGCGAATATTTTGAATCAAGTTTTTCTAATAGGCTATCAATGGATGGATAAAGCATTATTTCTTCACCTCAACTAATTCTTGGTATTTTAATCGTTCACGGCGACAGTGTTCAGCTGTCACAATCGCTTTAATGCGCTCGACAGCAAGCTCCACTTCATCATTTTCTACAACATAGTCATACATGCGCATTAAATCAATTTCTTCTTTAGCAACATGCATCCGTTCATTAATAATATCTTCTGTTTCTGTACCTCGACCAACGATACGATCGCGTAGTTCTTTTAAACTTGGTGGAGCTAAGAAAATAAAAACACCCTCTGGGAATGCTTTACGAACTTTTTGTGCTCCTTGAACTTCAATTTCTAAAATAATGTCTCTACCTGCATTAATTGTTTCTCTAACATAATCAATAGGCGTTCCATAAAAATTCCCTACATATTCCGCCCATTCGAGTAACGCGTCATTTTGAATCATTTCTTTAAATTCTTCTCTCGATTTGAAGAAATAGTTGACTCCATGTTCTTCCCCAGCTCTTGGCTTTCTCGTTGTCGCAGAAACAGAGTATTCAATCGCTGTATCTTGTTTCCGAAGAGCACCACAAACCGTCCCTTTTCCAACACCAGCTGGACCTGATAGAACGATTAATAGCCCCTTTTCTCGCTTCATCAAAATGGTTTACCTCCCGCTTTTAAGCCTCGTCAGCTTCTTCGTCTTTCGTATGTAATCGTTGGGCAACAGTCTCCGGTTGAACCGCACTTAAGATTACATGGTCAGAATCTGTCACAATGACAGCCCGAGTTCTTCTTCCGTATGTCGCGTCAATTAACATATTCCGTTCTCGAGCTTCCTGCATAATGCGCTTAATTGGTGCCGATTCTGGACTGACAATCGAAATAATTCGATTTGCGGAGACAATATTGCCGAAGCCAATGTTGATTAATTTAATGGTCATTCTTCAATCCTCCATAAAAGTAAACGAGCTGCTATTCTATCACTCATTATACCAAATCTCTCTATTGTTATACGGGTAAATATCCGAGAAACTCGTACAAGATTCATGTAAGAACTAATTTTACCTTATTTCGCAAGTGCCGTAAAGATCACGAAGAAGGCTGCCTACCAAAAGAGTTACATGAAAACCTTTTGGGGCAACCTCTTCAACTTATTTATTGAGCTGTACGAACGTCTTGCTTTTTAAACAATTGAAAACCACCAAGAACAACAGTTGGAATGGCAGCCATCCCCATAACGAGTAGCCACTCTTGTAAACCAAGAGGAACAGTATGGAAAATGGGTTGAAGCTGAGGTACATAGATGACGGCAATCATAAGCAAAACTGAGATGAATACAGCTCCTACTAAGTATTTGTTTTCAAATAAATTTCTGTGGTAAATGGAATATTCACTGCGACAATCAAACACATGAATTAACTGTGCCATAACGAGTGTTAAAAAGGCAACAGTTTGCGCTAAAATGAGTTGTTCAGGGTTATTGTTGTACGTAAGTGCAAAAGCAACGATTGTCACAACACCGATCATAATGCCCCGACTAATAATTTTCCAACCGAGACCACGCGCAAAGACACTTTCATTTTGTTTTCTCGGCTTCCGTTTCATAACATCACCTTCAGCCTGATCCATCCCTAATGCAATCGCTGGCAGTCCATCTGTTACGAGATTAATCCATAGTATTTGTATCGCTACTAGTGGGAGTGGCATTCCCAATATCATAGCAAATAACATCACTAAAATTTCGCCGACATTGGAAGCTAGCATGTAGCGAATAAATTTGCGAATATTTTCGTAAATATTGCGCCCTTCCTTAATCGCTTCTTTAATCGTTAAGAAATTATCATCGGCTAATACTAATTCAGACGCCTCTTTTGCAACATCTGTACCTGTAATCCCCATCGCAATTCCAATATTCGCCGCTTTTATAGCTGGCGCATCGTTTACGCCATCGCCTGTCATCGCTACGATATGGTCACGCTTTTGAAGAGCTTGAACGATCTTTAATTTATGCTCTGGTGACACTCTGGCATAAACGTAAATATCATCTACCCTATCTTCAAGATCTTCAACAGAGAGGGTATCAAGCGTCTTCCCATCTATAACGAGACCACCTTCTGGTAAAATGGTTAATTCCTTTGCGATCGCTGCTGCTGTAATTTTATGATCTCCTGTAATCATAATCGTTTTAATACCCGCTTCACGACACTCTTGAATCGCTTGCTTTGCTTCTTCTCGCGGAGGATCCATCATACCTTGAATACCAATAAGCGTTAAATTCGACTCTGCTTCTGTCGTCGTTCGGCACGTTTCACCTACCTTTAGGGGACGGTACGCAATAGCAATGGTTCGTAACGCCTTACTTGCCATACCCTCAACAACGTCATTCACTTGCTGTCGCGTTGCCCCTGTTAACAATTCATCTAACGTTCCTTTGCGAATGCGCTCGCAGTGAGCTAGGACCACGTCTGGTGCACCTTTTGTAATAACAAAAGATTGCCCTTGTTTATCCTTTACAATAACCGTCATCATCTTTCTCCCCGAATCAAACGGAAACTCTTGAATTCGCTTAAATTGCTCTTCCAAACCAGCTTGAGAATAACCTGCTTTTAAAGCAGATATAAGGAGTGCTCCCTCTGTCGGATCCCCGTCCAATACAAGTGTTGTCTTTTTTTTGCGTTTTTCACGCACTTCCTTCTCTACAAGAGCAGCGTTATTGCAAAGTACGCCATAGGTTAATAGACGACTTAAATTTGGTTTTTTATTCGGTACAACAATCGATTCTTGTTCTTTAAACTGGCCTTCTGTTTCAAAGCCATTTCCGGTAACAGTGACGTACTCACTAGCTGTCCATAGCTCTTTAACCGTCATTTTATTTTGCGTAAGTGTACCAGTTTTGTCTGAACAAATGACAGAGGCACATCCTAATGTCTCAACAGCTGGAAGCTTTCGAACGATGCCTCGACGCTTGATCATTCGCTGTACCCCAAGGGCTAATGCAACCGTTACAATAGCAGGTAACCCTTCCGGAATAGCGGCGACAGCCAACGACACCCCTGAAATAAACATCGTCTGTACATCGTGTCCTTGAATTACACCAATGCCCACAACAAGAGCTGTCAATAGCAATGCAACAGCGATTAACGTCTTCCCAAGTTGCTCAAGACGTCGTTGCAATGGCGTAACAACATTGGTTGTTCCTTGAAGAAGGTGGGCAATTTTACCCATCTCCGTTTTCATTCCCGTAGCAACCACAATTCCTGTCCCACTACCTTGGGTGACCATGGTGCCCATGAAAGCCATATTCTCTTGATCACCTAGTGAAACGTCTTTATGCTCAATGGCATGCTCATGTTTATGTGTTGGAACCGATTCACCTGTTAGAGAGGCTTCATCAATCCGTAAACCGGACACAGACATCAATCGAAGGTCAGCTCCAACGCGATCTCCAGCACTAATTTTCACATAGTCTCCAGGTACAATGTCACTGGAAAGTACTTTGACCCATTCACGATTTCGCAAAACATTCATTTGTGGTGCCGACAGTTCTTTCAAGGCATCTAATGACTTTTCTGCTTTTCGCTCTTGCACAAAACCTAGAATTGCATTAAGGAAGACGATACCCATAATCGTCACAGCGTCCAGCATTTCGCCTATTAATCCAGATATTAGTGTAGCGGCGAGTAATACGAGAACCATAAAGTCTTTAAACTGCGCTAAAAAAGTTGCTAAAGCAGACGCCTTCTCTGCCTCTTTAAGCTTGTTCAAACCAAACGTACCAATTCGCTTTTTCACATTCTTATCCGTCAACCCGTCTGACAAGCTTGCATTGGTTTTATGTTCCACTTCTTCAGGCTTCATGTTATACCATTTCATGAATACACCTCACACATCTACATCCACCCTTTGTCCTCATAAACTGTACATGCTATACTTACAAGCCATCTTATTCAGCAAGTTCGAAAAACATGCTATACTTTATCAAGGAAACGAGTTGTAGAAAGTAAAGAGGTGATCACATGTCTTATGATGGCATGATGACAAGAGCTATCACGTATGAGCTTCAACACTTAATAGGTGGGCGAATATCAAAAATTCACCAACCATTTAAAACGGAATTAATAATGACAATTCGAGCACAAGGAAAAAATCATTCGTTGCTCGCTTCAGCCAATGCTCAATTCGCACGGCTTCATGTAACAACTGAAAAATATGATAACCCAAGTGAACCACCAATGTTTTGCATGCTGCTACGTAAGCATCTTGAAGGCGGATTTATTCGCTCGATTACTCAGGACGGCTTTGACCGAGTGATCCGAATGTCTGTTGCAAATAAAGATGAACTTGGCGATCAAACAGAACGCATACTACTCTTTGAAATCATGGGACGACATAGCAATATTATTCTTGTTAATCCTCACACAGAAACCATTTTAGATAGTATAAAGCACGTTCGCTTTGACCAAAGCAGCTATCGAACAGTTGGACCAGGTCAAGTGTACAAAGCACCTCCTGCTCAAGAAAAAGAAAATCCGTTTCAAGCGAAGGCAACCGATGTTATAAAACAACTTGATTTCAATGCGGGGAAAATGGACAAGCAGCTTGTCTCTGCATTTGCAGGCGTATCACCATTACTCGCTAAAGAAATCGTTCATCGGGCGGGATTTGCAAACCAACAAACGGTACCGAATTCATTTGTTGCGCTTATGGAACAAATCCAAAATCATCAGTACACATTCACCTTGCGAAAAGGACCAAAAGAAACGTTTTCGTATCTTTCCCTTCACCATATAGAAGGAGAAGAGCGAGTGTTTCCAACCGCAAGCGAGCTACTTGATGCGTATTACTACGGAAAAGCAGAGCGAGATCGGGTTAAACAACAAGCTCACGATTTAGAGCGACTGTTGAAAAACGAATACCAAAAAAATATTCGTAAACTGAAGAAGCTTGAGCAAACATTAACCCAAGCGGAAGAAGCGACTCAGTTTCAAAAAATAGGTGAACTGCTCACAGCGAATATTCATGCTATTAAGCGTGGAATGACTGAAATTGACGTGGTTGATTATTACGATGAAGCTGGCGGAACAATCACTATTGAGCTTGATCTACAGAAAACACCATCTGAAAATGCCCAATGGTATTTTAAAAAATACCAGAAAGCCAAAACCGCTCGATTAGAAGTTGTTGATCAGCTAGTAAAAACAGAACAAGAATTAGCGTATTTAGAATCCCTTATTCAACAAATGGACTCTGCTTCTCCACGAGATGTTGAGGAAATTCGTGAAGAATTAATGCAAGAAGGGTATATTAAAAAGCGTCAGCAACAAGGGAAAAAGAAAAAGAAGCAAGCAACTAACCCAACCCTTGAACGTTATCAGTCATCAACTGGAATTGAGCTTCTCGTCGGCAAAAATAACCGTCAGAATGACTATCTTACGAATCGACTGGCTCGTCAAAACGAGATTTGGCTGCATACAAAAGAGATTCCAGGTTCACATGTTGTCGTTCGGGACATGGACCCTGATGAGACGACGCTAAAAGAAGCTGCCCTTATCGCTGCTTTTTTCTCTAAAGCTCGAGATTCAAGCTCGGTACCAGTTGACTACACGAAAGTTCGGCACGTAAAAAAACCAAGTGGTGCTAAGCCAGGTTACGTCACATACGATAACCAAACAACCCTTTTCGTCACACCAGATGAAGACATCGTGAAACAATTGAAGCTGTAATACTAGCTCATCTAAGGCATGCACAATAAAAATCATAAAAGCGCAAACGACTGCTACCTATTTGTCGTTTGCGCTCTTTTTTATTCATTTGGCTAGCCTTTAACAAGCTTTTGTCAACAGGCCAAGCCCGTCAAGCACCGGTTCATGCTCGATGGTGAAATAACCAGCTCCTTTTAACAATTGTGTTAACTGGTGTTCACTTTTGCGATGGCGCCGCTCCGATACCGTTGCCCATTTTATAAGAAAGGCGGTTTCCTTTTCCGAAAATTGATGAGTGCTCGCATATGTGCTTGCCGCTGCGACTGACATATGAGGAGCAGGATTTAATAAAAAAAGATTGCCACCAGGAGTCGTTGCTTTTCTTAGCTCATGAAGCCCTGTCTCGATAGAAGGTAGTAAAAATAGCGCACACGTTGAAAATACAAGATCATAAGTAGTGCCACTTAAAGGTAAATTCATAGCATCGCCTACAATTGCTTTCGCTTTATCCTCCATATGAGCCTCTTTAAACAATTCATTTGCTTTCCTAACCATTTCCCTGGAAATATCTATGCCAGTTAACGACTTCGCTTCATGAGCGCCTCTAAGAAGAAGACGACCCGTTCCGCACCCTACATCTAAAACCGCTTTGTCTTGCCACGTACCTGAGAACGCTTTTAGCTGTTCGTGAATTGTTGAAAGCCATCTTGTAGAAACCATGTCATCAAAAAACTGAACCAATGGATCAAATTCGCTTCCTTCCATTTTCCGCACAGAGCTACACCGCCTTTACTTTATCATTGCACCACAAGCCACTCTTCGTTTTGAGGATTCTCACGCCATACCTCGAGCTTGCGTTGCTCTTGTTCCGAAATAAGCCCTCTTTGTTTTGCCTGTTCAATCAGCGTTTCGTATTCACTTAACACATGGTAAGGAAGGTTCGCTTCTTGAAACTGTACTTCTGCTGCTTGCAATTGGTACGAAAAGATTGCTGCAACAAAGCAAACGTCCCCTCCACTTTCTCGCACTGCTTCAGCAGCGGCAATTGAGCTTCCACCTGTAGAAATTAAGTCTTCAATCATAACTACTTTGCTAGCGGCAGCTAAATGTCCTTCAATTTTATTTTTCTTTCCATGCCCTTTTGCACTTCCTCTTACGTAGATCATTGGTAAGTTGAGTTCGTCAGCCACCCAAGCAGCGTGTGGAATGCCCGCTGTAGCGGTTCCTGCAATGACTTCAGCATCTGGAGCATATTTCATTATTAATTGTGCTAACCCTCTAGCAATGTCTTTACGCACATTAGGATAGGAAAGTGTCAAACGATTGTCGCAATAAATGGGCGATTTCATCCCTGAGCTCCATGTAAATGGTTCATTTGGCGATAGTGTTACCGCTTTGATATCTAATAAGTGATTGGCAATTTTTTGACTCATCGTAGAGCCACTCCCTTCCAGTCTGCATTCATTTCTTTGTATACATGTAGCGGATCATCCGCTGTTGTTAAACTTCTCCCGACAACAATCCCCCAACTTCCAAGGGCTCTTGCTTCTGCCGGTGTGACAACTCGAATTTGATCACCATGATGATCAGTTTCTCGACGAATACCTGGTGTGACAGTTAGAAAATCAGTCCCACAGCCTTTTTGGATCAAAGGAACTTCTTTTGCAGAACAAACGACTCCATCTAAACCAGCCTCTTTGGCAAGCTTTGCGTATGAACACACAACGCTTTCAAGGGAACCTTCAATATGCAACTGCTGCTTAAGCATTTCTTCATTCGTGCTTGTTAGCTGTGTCACTGCAATCAGTTTCGGTCGTTCTTTTCCTGGTCTAGTACCCGCCTCTAAACCTTCAATGGCCGCTTCCATCATCACTTGACCTCCAGCAGCATGCACGTTCACCATTGAAATTTCCATTTCGGCTAACACACGCATCGTTCGCTCTACGGTATTTGGAATGTCATGAAGTTTTAAATCAAGAAAGATTTCGTGACCAGCGTCTTTTAATTCCTCAATCACTTTTAGCCCTTCTCGATAAAACAGTTCCATCCCAACTTTTACGTCGATTCGCTCACCTTGAAAATGATCTAAGAATTGGCGTCGTTTCCCTCTATGATTAAAGTCTAGTGCGATAAAGAGTGGGTTTTGCATCGTTTCCAGCTCCCTCCTATAATCTCTGTCACTGTATTCATTTCCAGTTCATCTAACCATTGTGGCAGTTCGTCAATGATCGTTGGACATGTGTATGGATCGACGAAATTCGCTGTTCCTACCGCCACACAGCTTGCCCCGGCTAGTAAAAACTCAATCACATCTTGGGCCGATTGAATGCCCCCCATACCAATAATTGGAATGTCTACTTGCTGACTTACTTGATGAATCATACGGAGAGCTACTGGTTTAATGGCTGGTCCTGACAAACCACCATACGTATTGGCTAAAATCGGCTGTCGAGTCTTAACATCTATTCGCATACCTAAAAGGGTGTTAATCATGGACAGACCATCTGCACCTGCGTGTTCAACCGCTTTTGCCATGGCGACAATATCGCTCACGTTCGGAGACAATTTTACATAGACAGGCACTTGAGAGACAGCTTTTACTTCTCTCGTTAATTCAGCAGCCGTTTCAGGCACAGTACCAAATGCGATCCCCCCTTGCTTCACATTCGGACACGAAATATTCAGCTCAAGGGCATGAACATTTTTTTCTGTAGAAAGCCGTGCTGCTACTTCAATATAATCGGTCATTGTAGAACCGGCTATATTTGCAAGTATCGGCACATCATAGTCGTTAAAGCGTGGTAATTCTTTTTCAATCACGCCAGCTAAACCCGGGTTTTGTAAGCCAATGGCATTTAGCATCCCTGCTTTTGTTTCTGCCACTCGAGGAGTGGGGTTCCCAAACCGTGGCTCTGGTGTTGTGGCTTTAATGGCAATGGCTCCTAGCTCATTTAAATTGAAAAATTGCGCATATTCCTTACCAAACCCGAAGCAACCAGACGCAGGCATAACCGGATTTTTCATTTTTAGCCCTGGTAAATCTACTCGTAAACGATCCATTTTACAGCACTACCTCCCCTACTGGAAAAACAGGTCCATCCGTACAAATTTTTCTGTATTCGTATGCTTCACCCTTTTCAACAGCACACACACAAGCAAAACAAGCCCCAATTCCACAACCCATTCGTTCTTCTAGTGAAATAAATGCTCGTTTCCCTCGATACCGCTCTGATAATACTTTTAACATTGGCGTTGGTCCACATGAATAGAGCACGTCAGATACTAACTGTTTGTCGTCAATGGCGTTTGTTACAAAACCCTTCATTCCATGAGACCCGTCTACCGTAGTGACGTAAACATCGCCGAGTTCTCGAAAAGCCTCTTCATAAAAAACGTCTTGTTTAGAGGCAAATCCGAGGACGCTTTTAACCGTCACACCTTTTGCGACAAGCTGTTTAGCTAGATAATACAAAGGTGGTACACCAATACCTCCACCAACGAGTAGCGCAACATCTCCTGCATTCGCTTCGTCCACAGGAAAACCTTGTCCAAGTGGTCCCATAACATTTAATGATTTGCCAGTTTCATAGGTTGCTAGTCGTTTCGTTCCAGCGCCGCCAGCGCGATAGATCATGGTCACTTGTTGTTTGGCGAGATCGACATTCGCAATACTGATCGGTCGCCGTAAAAGCAAGTCTTCTGTTTCGTCAACTCGAACATGAAGAAATTGACCTGGCTCCTTCATCTGCCCAACAGTTGACCCTTCAAGTACAAGTTCATAACTATCTTTTGCCACCTGTGTTTGGCTAACAACCGTTAGCTTGCCGTAGCGATCTCTCATCTTGTTCACTCCTTCATGAATTCATGGAAAGAGTCACATGCCTTAGGCAGTGACTCACTCGTGTTATACAGGTTGCGGCATACTCTCTGCAGCAAAGGTGATAGACTCCAGTACGCTAAGTAGCGCAGCTGCTGTATCAATGGATGTTAGACAGACAACACCATTTTCAACTGATTCACGTCGAATTCTAAAGCCATCTCTTGCGGGTTGCTTGCCTCTTGTTAGCGTATTAATAACAAACTGCGCCTCACCTTGACGAATAAGGTCAAGCAAATGTGGCTTTCCTTCATTAATCTTATTGACAATTCGAGCAGGAATCCCTACTTGATTAAGCTTTTCTGCAGTTCCTGAAGTTGCCATAATGCTAAAGCCGATTTCATGAAATCGTCTAGCAATCTCAATGGACTCTTCTTTATCTTTATCTGCAATAGTGAACAACACAGAACCATGCGTCGGAATATTCATTCCTGATGCAACAAGACCTTTATAAAGCGCCTTTTCGAGTGTACGATCACGTCCCATCACTTCTCCAGTTGACTTCATCTCTGGACCAAGAGTAATGTCGACACGACGTAATTTCGCAAATGAGAAGACTGGTACTTTCACTGATACTTCCTTTGCTTCAGGATGATAGCCTGTACCATATCCTAATGAAGCCAATGTCTCTCCTAACATGACACGTGTTGCAATATTTGCCATTGGTACGCCGGTAATTTTACTTAGAAAAGGAACCGTACGGCTAGAACGTGGATTTACCTCTAATACATACACATCATCCTGATGCCATACAAACTGAATGTTCAGTAGACCAATAATGTTTAGCCCACGAGCAATTTTTGTTGTCCGCTCAATGAGTCGTTCTTTTAAGTGATCAGGTACAGTTTGCGGAGGATATACAGCGATTGAATCCCCTGAGTGGACGCCTGCTCTTTCAATGTGCTCCATAATCCCTGGGATATAGACATCTTCTCCATCCGATATGGCATCAACTTCAAGTTCTTTCCCTGTTAAATAGCGATCAATTAAAACCGGGTGTTTCGGATTCACTTTAACAGCTGACTTCATGTAGCGCAGTAATTCCTCTTCATGGTAAACAATTTCCATTGCCCGACCACCGAGCACATAAGAAGGTCGAACGAGTACAGGGTAGCCTATATTGGTTGCAATGGTTACTGCACCTTCCACCGATGTTGCCGTTTTACCAAGTGGTTGAGGAATGTCTAGCTGCATAAGCGTTTGTTCAAATTTATCTCGATTTTCGGCACGATCCATATCGTCTAGCTGAGTGCCAATAATCGTCACCCCTCTTGCTGCCAAATCAGCAGCAAGATTAATCGCTGTTTGACCACCGAATTGAACAATAACTCCTTTTGGCTGCTCTAACTGAATGACGTTCATGACATCTTCAATCGTCAATGGTTCAAAATAAAGCTTATCTGAAGTTGAAAAGTCAGTTGACACCGTTTCTGGGTTGTTGTTCATAATGATTGCTTCATAGCCCGCTTCTTTTATGGCCCATACTGTATGCACCGTTGCGTAATCAAATTCAATACCTTGACCGATACGGATAGGCCCTGAACCTAATACCAAAATGCTTTCTTGTTCCGTCACAATCGACTCGTTTTCACGTTCGTAAGTGCTGTAAAAATATGGCGTAGGCGAAGCAAATTCTGCCGCACATGTATCCACCATTTTATAAACAGGCTTAATCCCTGCTGCCTCCCTTAACTCGTAGACAGCTTGTTCTTCTGCTTTCCAAACCGAAGCAATAAACGAATCTGAGAATCCTGCTCGCTTTATTTTCCTTAACACATTCTCATTGGTTCGTGCTTCCTCTAATTGCTCTTCCAAGGCGACAATTCGGGCTAGCTTTCTTAAGAACAATCGATCAATTTTAGTCGTTTCATGAATGACGTCTATGGATATGCCTTTTCGAAGGAGTGCTCCGATGGCAAACAAGCGCTCGTCGTCGGCTTTTGACACTTTTTGAAGTAATGCATCTGCTGTTTGTTCTTCTAACGTTGAATCGATTAAATGATCGTAGCCTGCCTCCAAAGAGCGAACCGCTTTTAAAAGTGATTCTTCAAGAGATCGTCCAATCGCCATCACTTCACCGGTTGCCTTCATTTGCGTCCCTAACGTTCGATTAGCACTTTCGAACTTGTCAAAAGGCCAGCGCGGAATTTTTGACACAACATAGTCAAGGGCAGGTTCAAAACTGGCGTACGTTGTTTCTGTAACAGGATTTTTTAGTTCATCAAGATGATAGCCAACCGCGATTTTAGCGGCAATTTTAGCAATCGGATAGCCTGTCGCTTTTGAAGCAAGAGCCGAAGAACGACTAACCCGTGGATTTACTTCGATAATATAGTACTGGTCACTGTGGGCATCGAGGGCAAATTGCACATTACATCCACCTTCAATTCCAAGGGCTCGAATAATCGAGAGAGAAGAGTTACGTAACATTTGATAATCTCGGTCTGATAGTGTTTGGCTTGGAGCAAAGACGATTGAATCGCCTGTGTGTACGCCGACTGGGTCAAAGTTTTCCATATTACAAACAACGATTGCCTCGTCTTGAGCGTCACGCATTACCTCATATTCCACTTCTTTAAAACCAGCTATGCTTTTTTCTACAAGACACTGAGTTACTGGACTATACTTTAAACCACTCGCAACAATTTCTTGTAAATCTTCTTCATTGTAAGCAATTCCGCCACCTGTACCCCCTAGGGTGTAGGCAGGTCGAATAATCACAGGGAAACCAATGTGCGCTACAAATTTTTCCGCCTCCGCTAATGTATGAACGATTTCACTTTCAGGTACAGGCTCACCGAGTAAATTCATTAGTGCTCGGAATTGTTCACGATCTTCCGCTTGTTCAATTGCACTAAGCTTTGTGCCAAGCAGTTCAATGTCGTATTGTTCCAGTACACCTGCGTTTTTTAGCTCTAATGCCATATTAAGGCCGGTTTGTCCTCCTAACGTTGGTAGAAGACCATCCGGACGCTCTTTGCGGATAATTCTCGTCACAAATTCTAACGTTAACGGTTCAATGTAAACCTGATCTGCCATCGTAGTGTCTGTCATGATCGTAGCTGGATTGGAATTGATTAGAATGACTTCATATCCTTCTTCTTTTAAAGCTTGACACGCTTGAGTGCCTGCATAATCAAATTCCGCCGCTTGACCAATGACAATCGGACCTGAACCAATCACAAGAATCTTTTTTAAATCTGTACGCTTTGGCATATCAACACTCTCCCCTATCTCAATTAAACAAGTACGTTCGTTTTCGCTGTATTCATCATCCCAATAAATCGATCGAACAAATCATTTGCATCGTGCGGTCCCGGGTTTGCTTCCGGGTGGTACTGAACGCTAAATGCATCTGCTCGGCGATGTTTCAAGCCTTCAACTGTCCCATCATTGACTGCTTCATGCGTTAACATAAGCTCGGTTCCTTCAAGGGAATCTAAATCAACTGTATAGCCATGATTTTGAGCTGTTATATCGATTCGCCCTGTCTCTATCTCTCTTACAGGGTGATTAGACCCACGATGGCCAAATCGTAATTTACTCGTTGTGGCTCCACACGCTAAAGCAAGTAGTTGATGCCCTAAGCATATGCCGAAGAGAGGAACCTCCCCAATTAGTGACGCAACCGTTTGAATGGTTTCTGGAACATCTTCTGGATTCCCTGGTCCGTTTGAAACGAGGACGCCATCTACACCTAGACGTTTAATTTCTTGAGCAGATGTATGATAAGGTACCACAACGACATCGCAGTGGCGTTCAATGAGCGATTGTAAAATGCCGTGCTTCATTCCACAATCAATTAACGCAACCCGCTTCCCTTTACCAGGTACATGATAAGCCGTATTAACAGATACTTGTGACACTTGCGTTGTCTGCAATGGCGATTCCTGCAACGTTTTTACAACGTCTTCCACCTGAACGGATAAAGAGCAAATGTAGCCTTTTAATGTTCCGTGGGCACGGATTTTCCGTGTAAGCATCCGAGTATCAATGCCAGCTAATCCAGGTATGTTTTTGGCTACGAGTAAATCGTGAAGAGATTCTTGCTCTCGATAATGACTTGGTTCATGTTCAACTTCTCTTACAATGAGCGCAGCAATGGCTGGATCTAATGATTCAAAGTCATCCCGATTAATTCCGTAGTTACCAATGAGTGGATACGTAAGCATCACCATTTGTCCACAGTAAGATGGGTCCGAAAGAATTTCTTGATAGCCTGTCATTCCTGTATTAAATACTACTTCCCCACTTATCTCGACATCAGCTCCGAACCCTTCACCGATCAATACTGTTCCATCTTCTAAAATTAGTTGTTTATCCATTGATGATCCGCTCCTTTGTGAAAACCGCTTTTCCAGCTACATAGGTTGCTTGAGGTACACCCGTCACTTCCCAATGTGCAAATGGCGTATTCTTTCCTTTACTAAAGAAGGTTTCAGGATTAATCGTTTCTTTCGCTTGTAGATCGATTAATGTAAAATCCGCAGGTGTCCCCACCGCAAGCGTGCCATAAGGAAGGTTAAACGTTGCTGCTGGTTTTACCGTTAACCAATTAAGTAGCTGAGCTAACGTGAACTTACCGGTCTTAACAAAATGGGTATATAAAAGTGAGAAAGCTGTTTCAAGCCCAACAATTCCAAATGGCGCTCGATCCATACTCGCTTGTTTTTCTTCTTCTGTATGTGGCGCATGATCCGTAGCGATAAAATCAATCGTGCCGTCCAGCAGTCCATTTATTAAGGCTTGTTGGTCTTCCTTTGAACGCAGTGGCGGATTCATTTTAAAATTCGTATCTTGTCCTTCAATATCATCTTCGCATAGTAAGAGATGATGGGGTGTTACTTCTGCTGTAACGCGTATGCCGGCTTTTTTTGCATCTCGAATCGTTCGCACAGATTCTTTCGTAGAAACATGACAAACATGGTAGTGACAATCCGCTGCCTCTGCTAGTAACACATCTCTAGCGATATGTATCGATTCACATACCGAAGGAATACCATTCAAGCCCTCTCTTCTTGAATACGACCCTTCATGTACCGAACCGCTATTAATGAGAGAGTTATCTTCACAATGGGCAACAACTGCCATATTAAGCTTAGCTGCTTCTTTCATCGCTTGGAGCATCATTCCTGCTTCTTGAATACCGACACCGTCGTCTGTAAAAGCGAACGCACCAGCTTCTTTTAACGCAGCAAAGTCGGTTAATTCTTGACCTAATTGCCTTGTAGTAATAGACGCATATGGAAGAACGCGCACAAACGCTTTTTCATTTATACGGTTAACAAGATCCACCATTGTACCTTTTGTATCTGGTACAGGTCGTGTATTCGGCATAGCTGCAACCGTTGTAAATCCACCACGAGCTGCTGCTTTTGTCCCCGTTTCGATGGTTTCTTTTTTCTCTCCACCAGGCTCTCGTAAGTGGATGTGAACATCAACAAATCCTGGGCTAATGAGACATTGACTTGCATCCACTTCTTCTGTGACGTCTGTTGTTTCTTCTACAAAAAAGCCATCTTTTACATAAACATCTTTTTGTTCCTTTTCTCCAGCTTGATTGATAATAAAACCGCCACTAATTTTTGTTGTCATCTCTCATCATCTCCCTTATTTGCTTCACTTGATTAACGATCAAATGCTCTTTTTAATACAGCCATTCTTATAGCAACGCCGTTTGCACTTTGTTTATAAATTCTTGAGCGTTCACATTCAACGAGTTGACCATCAATTTCCACACCGCGATTAACAGGTGCCGGGTGCATAATAATACTATCCCGCTTCATTTTTCTTTCCCTGTCAATTGTTAACCCATATTGCCCGTGGTACGCTTCCTTAGAAAAAGAACCTTCGCTTCCATGGCGTTCATGTTGAACTCTTAACAACATCATGACATCTGAGCCTTTTACCGCTTCATCCATCGTGACATAACGGTAATGGGTCTGAAAGTCTCCCATCCATTCTGTTGGTCCCGCTATTGTCACCATTGCCCCTAGCCGGCTTAAAATCTCTGCATTTGATCGTGCGACTCTACTATGATGTAAATCTCCAACAATCGTAACGTTTAGGCCGTCAAACTGACCGAACTCTTGCTTAATCGTTAACAAATCGAGAAGTGATTGTGTAGGATGATTCCCACAACCATCTCCTGCATTGATAATTGGAATGTCTATGTCTTTTAACTCTTCATAAAATTCATCCTTCGAATGGCGGATTACGACGGCACTCGCTCCGATCGATTGTAATGTCCGAACCGTATCGTATAGCGTCTCTCCTTTTTGGGTACTGGAAGACTTACTATCAAATTGCAAAATGTCAAATCCTAACTTCCGTTCAGCAACTTCAAAACTAAATCGAGTTCTTGTGCTAGGCTCGAAAAACAAGTTAGCGACAAATGTTTGTTTTTTAGGGTGCCATGTTCCCCCCGTACTAAATTGTTCAGCTTGGTGAAGAAGTTCATACACCTCATCAATTTGCAATTGAGACATTGTATAGAGGCTCTCATTATGAGAGCCGTATAATTGAACCGCCATTCTTGTCAGCCTCCTTTTATTCGCTCTTTATCCCTTCTTGTTCTTTAAACAGTGGTTGTGTTCCATAGCTTACTTTTTTGTTTGGCAAAATGGCATGTAAGAGTAAACCAATAATTGTTGCTAACGACATCCCTGCTAATTCAAACGTGTCTGAGAATTGAACGGTTGCCCCTCCAATTCCAACTACAAGAATAATGGAGGCAACGACCATGTTTCTTTTTTCACCCATGTCTAGCTGATTGTCAACGAGCATTCGAATTCCTGCTGAGGCAATGATTCCGAACAGCATTATAGAAATCCCCCCCATAACAGCTTCAGGAATGGAACTAATGAGTGCTGCCACTTTACCGATAAAGGCAAAGGCAATGGCTAACACCGCTGCTCCTCCGATGACAAACACACTAAATACGCGTGTTATAGCAATGACGCCGACATTTTCACCATATGTTGTATTCGGTGGTCCACCGATGCTTGCGGCAATAATCGTAGCAAATCCATCTCCCATAACCGTACGATGCATGCCTGGTTTTTGCAGAAAGTCTTTACCGGATATTTTGCTTAGAACCATAAGCTGTCCTGTATGCTCTGCTAGTGTTACGAGGGCGACTGGCGCCATAATGGCTACGATTGCCCAATTTATTGAAGGTTCATACGTATAGAAAGGAATGATTAATTCCGGTACCGCAAACCAGTTCGCTTCTCGTATTGGCGCTAAATCAATTAACCCCTGACTTAAAGCAAACAGATAACCAGCGATTAAGCCGAGTAAAATAGGAATTAAATTGAGAAACCCTTTGAAGTACATCGTTGCAATAACCGCTACCGCGAGGGTAATGCCTGCTGTTGTAATATGAATTAAGCTGTATTCATCTGTACCTGGTAAGTACATAGCGTTACCAACTGCAGTTGTTGCTAAGCTTAACCCGATGACCATAATGACCGGGCCTACAACAATCGGTGGTAAGACTTTCTTTATCCAGCCTGTTCCAGCAGCTTTAATAACTAAAGCAACAATCCCGTAAATTAATCCTGCAAAGAAACTACCGATCATCGCTCCTTCTGTTCCACCGATCGCTTGTGCCGATAGGATCGGAGCGATGAAGGCAAAAGATGAACCTAAGTATGCAGGTACTTGCCCTTTTGTAATGAGTAAGAAAGCGAGTGTTCCAAGTCCACTTGATAGAAGCGCCGTGGCAGGGCTCATATCAATTAAAAATGGTACTAATACCGTTGCACCAAACATGGCGCATAAATGTTGTAAGCTAAACAGAAGCCATTGATCTGCTCTTGGTACTTCTTGAATCCCTAGTCGCATGTTTTTATCGTTCATGTCGTTTCTCCTTTTTTCCCTCGTACTCCATAGAAAAAGCCTCCTAGTGTCTAGGAGGCGGCAAGAAAGAAGCACAAATCAATTACTTTGCGTTCTTTTTCCTCTTGCCAGCCTCACAGGACCATCTTTAAAGAGGAACTATACAATTGTTACTTCATCTATTTCATCGACTTCTTTTAATTTAGCAGATATCCGCTCTTGCTTTGACGTTGGTACGTTTTTCCCAACATAATCAGGACGAATGGGCAATTCTCGGTGACCTCGATCAATTAATACAGCTAGTTGGATGAGTGACGGTCTCCCTAAATCAATTAACGCATCAAGAGCAGAACGAACCGTGCGCCCTGTATAGAGAACATCATCCACAAGAATGACCGTACGACCATTAATATCAACTGGAATATCCGTTCCTTGTAAAATTGGTTCGTGGTCGCTTGTTTTCGGTGTTAAATCATCTCGATATAGCGTAATATCAACTTCACCGACAGGCACATCTTGACCTTCAATTTCTTTAATTCGCTGAGCCAATCGATTGGCAAGATAAATGCCTCGTGTTTTTATTCCGACTAACACACAATTCTCCACGCCTTTGTTACGTTCAATCACTTCATGTGACATTCTTGTAATGGCCCGGCGCATTGCATCTTCATCAATAATCATTCTTGCCATTCAGTACCCTCCTCACGAAAAAATCCCTAGCCGTCCTTAAAGGAGCAGCTAGGGATTTAGACAGACACATCCAAATTCACCGACTCCTTGCTAGCCTCACAGGACTATGCTTAAAGGACATTTTTTCTTCTTACGTAGTATGCATCATTTGTTTCTTTTTGTCAATCTTGTTTTCGCAAATCTTCCAGTAGTTCAACCATATCTGAAGGCAATGGAGCCGTAAACAGACAATCTTCGCCTGTGCGTGGATGAACAAAGCCAAGTGTTTCAGCGTGTAATGCTTGGCCTTCAATTGGTAACGTCTTTTTATATCCGTATTTTGGATCTCCAGCAAGCGGGTGTTCAATATAATGGAAATGAACACGAATTTGGTGAGTCCGCCCTGTTTCGAGTTCACACGTTACGTATGAATATGCTTGGAACGTCTCTTCAAGGGTAAAATGGGTTACTGCCGGTTTGCTGTTCTTATCGGTAACAGCCATTTTTTGCCGATCCTTTTGATCTCTTCCAATTGGTGCATCAATGGTTCCTTTTTTATGAGAAAGCACACCATGTACAATTGCTTTATAATGACGGATCGTTGTTTTATTCATTAGTTGTTGAGATAAATGTTCATGAGCATGATCATTTTTTGCCGCCACAATAAGACCAGACGTATCTTTATCAATGCGATGCACAATTCCCGGACGAGCTTCACCATTGATGCCTGATAGATCATGACAGTGATACAGAAGTGCATGTACGAGCGTTCCCGTATAATGACCAGGTGCTGGATGAACCACCATTCCCCTTGGTTTATTTACAACGATCACGTCCTGATCCTCATACACAACGTCAAGGGGGATATTCTCTGCTTTAATTTCCGTTGACTGAACTTCAGGTTCTTCAAGCTCAATTGTGTCTTCTTCTTGGACTTTGTAATTGGCTTTTACAAGCTGATTGTTTACTTTCACATGTCCATCTTGAATCCATTTTTGAACATGGGTTCTTGATGTGTCTCCGTGTAGCAATACAATGACTTTATCAATTCGTTCGTTTTGTTGCGTTTCATCTACAATCCATTGTTTCATGTTAGTTCTTGCTCTCCTTCTTTTCACGCCTAGATTCAAGTAGTAAATTGATTAAAAATAACCCGACACCAACTGTTAAAGCAGAATCGGCAATATTAAAGATCGGGAAGTTTCCGAATGTATCAATGAAATCAACAACCTCTTGGCGGAAAAGACGGTCAATAAAATTACCAATGGCACCACCTAAAATAAGCCCCAGCGCCCATTTTAATAATGTATGCTTTTTTGCTTCCGTTTGGATAAGATAAATAATCACGCCGACCATTACAACGGTAATAATGTAAAACAGCCACATTTGTCCTTGTAAAATGCCGAATGCCGCCCCTGAATTTCGATGAGAGAAAATATAAAAGATATTTTCCATAACGGTGATTCGTTCACCAAGCATCATGTTTTCAACGACAAGCCATTTCGTCAACTGATCGAATCCAATAATAATAATCGCAATTATGTAAGCCATTCAGTATCCTCCACTACGTAATAGGCTTAGTGTAGCATAAAAAAAGAAAAAAGTCTTTGTCGATTCCATGCACGACTTGGCTCATTTAACGCTTTCACTCCTAATAGAATGAAGCCTCACCGAATAGGGAGGCTTCAAAAAGCGTTGTGTCTGTTCCTTATTGATTTCGTTGACGATAGGCTTGATAGTGCTCATTTTGTTCAACATGGACACTATCCGGTCCATGATAGCCGTCAATTCCTGTTGAAAGAAACCCTTCAAAAGACTCAACGCCGTTCGCTCCGTACAAATCTGTATCGCCAGTTTCCTCCTCATATTCAACTGAAGTATCGTTAAAACGTGCTACTTGTTGATAGGCATCCTCTCCATCAAATTCTGTTTCCCGTTCATCGTGATCGTTATTATAAGCTTCAAACCCACCTAAAACGTCTTCTTCAACTGGTCGATCAGAAGGAATTCCATTTTGTTTAGTGGAAGCTACGGTCCTTGCTTCAGGATAGGCTCTCAAGCGCTCTTCTGGTATAGCCGCTCCTGTTTTTTCGCATATGCCATATGTGCCATTATCGATTTTTTCAAGTGCATCTTCAATATCGTGTAACGCTTTTTCAGCGTGATTAAATAGAGCCTCATCTTTTTCCCGTTCAAACAACTCCGTTGCGTTATCTGCAGGATGATTGTCATAATTTGAAAGTTCATCTTGTCGTTCTGTACGATCATGAGAAGATTGATGCTGTAGAAGCTCTTTCCTTCTCCCTTGTAATTGTTCTTTAAACCACGATGTATCCACTTACTATCACTCCTTTTTTCATAGGATGACCTGTTTTTCGGAATGGTTGAGCGGCAAATAAATCCATCACAAAAAGCAGAAAACGCCAGTGATAAGTTTTATCACTAACGTCTTCTGCTTCTTAACGTTACTTTCGTTTTATGTACCGTTACGATTTGCTTTCTTGCTCTTCAAATTCCTTCAACAATTCTTCTTCATTGAACTCATCGTCGCTTCCGGCAAATTGCTCCCAATCATCGGTTTGAAGCATTTCCATTTGTGCTTCGATTAACATTTTAAAACGCATTTTGTAAACAGAAGCTTGCTTTTTTAGCTCTTCCATTTCCATCATTACTTTTCTTGATTTGCTTAGTGCTTCATTCACAATACGATTTGCGTTCTTTTCTGATTCCTTAACAATTAATTGCGCTTCTTTTTGCGCGTTTGAACGTAAGTCATCTGCAGCTTCTTGCGCCACCATAATGGATTTATTTAACGTTTCCTCGATATTGTGAAAATGAGCTAGTTTTTCGTCTTGCGTATTCACTTGCTCAAACAATTCTTTCTTTTCTCGGAGAACAGCTTCATAATCTTTAATAATTTGATCTAAAAATTCGTTTACCTCATCTTCATCATAACCACGAAACGAGCGTGTAAATTCCTTATTATGAATATCTAACGGTGTTAATGGCAACCGTCCCACCTCCATGAAATCCTCATTCTTTTCTTCATTCGACATTCCCCGAAAAATACCTTCTTAAAACTACAAATTTCGCCTAAAAATCAGAATTACTTCTTTCTTCCTACTGTTAAACGTACCTTATCTTTCTTCGTTTGTCCATTTTCTTCTAACACTTTTGCACGACCATACCCTCTTAATGAGAGATAATCGCCAACAGACAAACTGTACGAAGACTGATCAACTGGCTTCCAATTGACTTTTACGTATCCCTTTGTAATCGCTTCGACACTTTTCGAACGAGAGAGATGATACACTGCAGCGAGTACAGTATCTAAGCGCCATGATGATACAAGCACATGATCCGTTTGCCAGCGCTCTTCTTCAACATCAATTGTGTCTGCTTCTTCAAGTGTTATTGATGTTTTACCAACTTGGTCAAGAGTCGCACGCACGTACACTGCTGTATCGACAGCCGTTGCAAACGTAAACGAATCTTCTTGAACGATAATGTCACCAAACTTTTCACGCTTTAAGCCGCTATTCATAAGCGCGCCAAGCACATCTCGGTGCGAGAGCGTAACAAATTTAGAGGAAAACGTTGCTTTTAAAAAAGTCAGCTCCCATTTTGGTTTCTCACCTTTTAAATAGCTCGGTCTTATGATCGCCCTTTTTCGCTCACAACCTGGTGAGCCACCATTAAAAAGTAGCTCACAATCAGTATGTTTACCAATTAGTGAAGACATGATGTCTTGTTGCCTGGGATCAAGAAAATCCGTCAGCCGTTCTTGATGATACAAGGTGACGGACTCCACTAGGTCGTTTACTTGATCAATAAAAGGACGCTCTTCTGGTCGAAAGTGTTCGTACATAGACACGGCTCCTTATAATAAGCCCATTATCCATTGCTGAACTGGTCCTAATCCTCTTACGGCTAGATTCAGAAGAAAAATAGCCACAATTGGGGATAGATCAATCATGCCAATGGGCGGGATGATATTTCTGAAAATTCCTATGTACGGCTCCACAATGCTACCAAGGAATTCACCGAAAGCGGAATCTCTTCCCCCTACCCAAGACATCACGATATAGATCAAAATGGCAAAAAAGTAACCTAGAGCTAAGTAGCGTATAAGATTAAATATAAAGTTAACAAACAATTCCATCTTGCTGTTCTCACCTACCTTATCAATCACAATTGATTGGCAATATCACTAATCGATCCTGATATTTCCACATTATCCGGCGCACAAATAAAAATGCTTGCCCCGACTTTTTGGATGTCTCCTCCAATAGCATATACGGTTCCACTTAAAAAATCTACTACCCGTAATGCTTGGTCGTGTTCCATTCTTTGTAAATTAATAACGACTGTTTTCCGATTTTTTAATTGGTCCGCAATGTCTTGACTTTCATCATAAGAACGCGGTTCAATGAGAGTCATCTTCGCATGTTGCTGGACGCTTTTTAAACTAACGATATTTGTTTGCGTGTCTTTTTCTTTTGATTCATTACTTTGAAAACGATTTGGCATCGTCCGCTCCTCTTTTTCCGGCTCATCGACATAGCGTTCGACTTCTTCGACATGGTCATCTAAATTAAAGTATGTTTTAAACTTTGACTTAAAGCCCATTTCCATCCTCCTTATTCGGACACTTGCTCATTACCTACTAGAATGGTTCCAATGCGAATATACGTTGCACCTTCTTCTACTGCCACTTCAAAGTCATTTGACATGCCCATTGATAGCTCTGTGCAAGGAGCGTGTACATATTCTTTATCAGCAATACGCTGTTGCAGTTGTTTTAGGGCTTTAAAATGCAGACGCGTTTCTTCTGCATGTTCCGTATACGGTGCCATTGTCATTAATCCAATCACTCGAATGCGGTCATACTCAGCCAACGCCATTATAAACGAATCGACTTCGTCTGGAGCTAGTCCATTTTTTGACGCTTCTCCCGATACATTTACTTGTACGAAACAATCAAGTGTTCCATCTTGTTCGACCAAACGCTTTTGCACTTCTTTTGCAAGACTTAACCGATCAAGAGAGTGAAGCACTCCGATGTTCCCGATGACCTCTTTCACCTTACGCGACTGTAGCGACCCAATAAAGTGCCATGTTACGCGATTACCAATAGCTGCTTTTTTTTCAAGCAAGCCTTCTAAGCGATTCTCACCAATATGAGTGACGCCTGCTTCAATCGCTTCATTGGCTGTTTGGACTGAGACATATTTCGTCACAGCAATAATATGAACATCGTCTACTCCTCTTCCTGCTCTCAACGCAGCTCGCTCCATACGCTCTTTTAACGCAACATATTGTTGTTCAATCGTTGGATTCATCGTTCAACCACCTTCTTCATTCCAATCATACTCATCATTCTACCTGTTTTCCCTTGATCTTGTCGATGAGAAAAGAAGGCATCGTCGCTAAACGTACAACGATCTGATTCAATAATATGGGCAGACAGAATCCCTGCCTGTTCAAGCAAATAGCGATTTAAGGCAGGTAAATGGAGCTGAAAATGATCTGCTCGAGTAGGTGTATAGATGCCTTTATGTTTCATAGGCAGCTGTTCATTTACTCGATCTATGACGGTGCGATCCACTTCATATTGTTGTTGTGAAATACATGGCCCAATGAGAATATGGATATCACTCACTTGTACACCGTGTTTCTCTACCCATTCACTGACCATTTTGGGTCCAATTTGATCGACCGTACCTTTCCAACCGGCGTGGCATAAACCAATGATCTGATTCTTAGGTGAATAAAAATAAAGCGGGACACAATCAGCATACAAACTCGTTAGCAATATATCCGTTTCTCTTGTATAAAGTCCATCTGTCTCCTTTATCGCAGTACGAAGAGACCGTGCACCTCGACCTCGATCAGACTTCGTCACTTCTTGAATGACTGAAGCATGTACTTGTTCAGATCCAACCCAATGATCAAGAGAAAAACCTACATCCTTGGCAACGCGTTCACGATTTTGCACAACAGCATCAACCGTGTCCCCTACATGAAACCCCATGTTTAACGTTTTATAAGGAAATTCGCTAACGCCGCCATTTCGAGTCGTGAAACCAGCAAACAACTTCTCGTCTAATGCATTAAATTGTTCTTCATATTCAACTCGTTCAGACAACCGCTGCCAGTTTGCTTTCATCCTCTGCATGCTCCTTTTTGTATTCCTCGCTTTATTTTACCATAATGGATCTCTAGAATAAATGTTTACGAATAGGGATCTTTTCTTTCCATTACATGTTCAGCTGTTGTGACAGATTGCTTGTATCGTTCTGGCAGCTCGACTAGGATGACGTCAGAGCCAATCTTCACTATATTTTTCCAAGGGATAACGGTTTCTCCTGCATCACGATTTCCTAAGAACGTCATCATTTTTCCTTGGTTTGAGATAATAATCGCTTCAATTCTTCCTGTTTCTAAATTAATGTCTAAATCATTTAAATGTCCAAGTCGCTTTCCATTTTCCATATTAACAATGTCTTTAGTTGATAGCTCAGATATTTTAATCACTGTACCCCCTCCTCCTCACTAGTAACTATATGCTTATCCGTAACCGATTTATGAACAAAAAAGCCGCTGTTCCACACAGCGACTTTCCTCATGATTCAATATGTTTATTCATCTGATGAATAGCACCTTTTTCAAGCCTTGATACTTGCGCTTGAGAGATACCGATTTCATCCGCAACTTCCATTTGTGTTTTTCCTTGAAAGAAACGCATATTCAAAATCACTTTTTCTCGATCATTTAAACGAATCATCGCTTCCTTTAGTGCAATTTCTTCTACCCAATTAACATCCTTGTTTCGTTCATCGCTAATTTGATCCATAACAAAGATTGGATCTCCCCCATCATTGTAAATCGGTTCAAATAACGATACTGGATCTTGAATCGCGTCAAGCGCAAAGACAATATCCTCTTTCGGTACATCTAATACTGCCGCAATTTCTTGAACAGTTGGTTCATTTTCGCGTTTCTTTTCTGCCATCATCTGATCCCGAACTTGTAATGCTTTATAAGCAATATCTCTTAATGAACGTGACACACGAATAGGATTGTTATCCCTTAAGTACCGGCGTATCTCACCAATAATCATTGGCACTGCATACGTAGAAAACTTAACATTTTGACTTAAGTCAAAGTTGTCAATTGATTTCATTAAACCAATACAACCGACTTGAAATAAGTCATCCACATTCTCGCCACGGTTATTAAAGCGCTGGATGACACTAAGGACTAAACGAAGATTTCCATTTATTAACGTATCCCTTGCTGGCTCATAACCAGACTGGAGCTGTGAAAATAATTCTCGCATCTCCATATTTTTTAAAACCGGCAGTTTTGATGTATCTACTCCACAGATTTCTACTTTATTTCGAGCCAAATTCTCTACCCCCTAAACGGAAGATGATGTCAAAAAAAGTATCTCCCTGGGAAAAAAATTTATGCACTCTGTTGATGTGGAAATTTGTTAAAAATAGACACTATCCTTGTCACGACCCTGCTAAAAATTAGAAATTATTTTTTTTACGCTACACCATTTTATTAAATTCTTTTTGTAGCCGTTTAATGATTCGTTTCTCCAATCGGGATATATAGGATTGCGAAATACCAAGCATATCCGCGACATCTTTTTGAGTTTTCTCTTCCGTTCCTGTTAAGCCGAAGCGGAGTTCCATTATTTGTTTTTCTCGATCAGATAAGGTATGAAGGGCTTTGACGAGCAATCGACGATCGACTCTTTCTTCTATTCCCTTCGTAATAATGTCCTCTTCTGTTCCCAATACATCAGAGAGCAATAGTTCATTTCCATCCCAATCAATGTTTAAGGGTTCATCAAAAGACACTTCTGAGCGTGTCTTGTTGTTTCGGCGCAAATACATAAGTATTTCATTTTCAATACAGCGAGACGCATACGTGGCTAGCTTAATTTTCTTTTCAGGATTGAATGTATTAACGGCTTTAATTAACCCGATGGTTCCAATGCTAATCAAGTCTTCTATATTGATTCCAGTGTTTTCAAATTTTCTAGCGATGTATACGACTAAGCGGAGATTACGTTCAATTAATATCGAACGTACAGCTTCATCACCACTCGGAAGCTTTAGTAGGAGCTCTGCTTCTTCTTCTTTTGATAACGGTGGTGGTAAGGCTTCACTGCCACCAATATAATAAATTTCATCTTCCTTTAAGCCAAACTTTCTTAATAGGCGATAGATGAACAATCTCCATTTCATTTTTATCATCGCGTCCTCCTTAGCTCACTTGTGATATAACAAGCTGTGGATGAATAATTGTTTGATAATGCCCTTCAGGCGACAATGCTTCCCCATACAGCCCTAACAGCACACGCTTTGTTACGAATTGTTCACCGTCGTAATAGATCGTTACTTGATCAGGTTTAAAAGCTGTTAAGTATGGTTGTTTTTGACCAACAGCCTTAAACGGTACTAATCGAATTCGATGCATAAAGGGATGATTCTCTTTCGTTGACATTGTTAGCATGTCATCTGTTTGTTGTTTACCAAGCAACGGATGCAGAAGATCTGCTTCCATAATCATGACGGGTGTTCTTGTTAACGGATCTTTTAATTGATTTCCAGTGTCGACTAGCCCCCTCGTTTCAAATCTAAAGTCATCAATAACAATTTCCACTGTTGCTAGATCGTTTGCTTGCACTTTCTTTATCTTGAATGTATCAACTTGTTGTTTGCTAAACCAATAAACGAGAGGAAAACCAATCAGAACGAAAGTCCAGCTGATTGTACTTCCACCAAACCCTGGCAGATGACTCGTTAAATCTAATTCACTTTGAAAAAAGTAATGCATGGCAAAAAGCCCGCCACCAGTAACAAAAGTTAGGAAAAAGAAGCCTGCTAGATTTTGAACAAAATAAGTAAAGCGTATGTATCCAAAAGCAATGAATACAATCATACAAGAATAAAAAAACTTTACAATCGGGTTCATAAAAAACGTCACGTACGGCGTAAACATAAAGAAAACAACAATGGACGCAACGAGTGATGCCATGCCTATACGAACATAGTTTTTCTTTCTTTTTAACAATAATGCAGTACCACTAATAAGGAGAAAATCAATGCCTAGATTCAGTAGCCAGATTAAGTCTAGATATACAATCATGATCGTTCCTCCTGTATTCATAAAACTTAGTATAGTAGATAGAAAGAAGGAAGTCTGTCACTTCATGGCAAAGACAAGCCTGTTATTTTGAAAGCTTTTGACAAACGTTGTCCTTTCTCTTTTCACCTTTAAAAAAGGAAAACAAAAAAAGATCCACTACCATATAGGTAGCAGATCTTTTCCAATGCACGCGTTTAGCGATTTCTTCTATTTCGGAGGAATGTTGGAATATCAAGTGTATCTGTTTGTTCCTCTGAATTGGCTTTTTGCTTTGATTCTACTGATTTTGATTCAGCTGGCTTTGACGACGTTGGCTTTTGAGTCGATGGACGTGATTGTGGCTTTCTTTCTGCTTCTTCAAAGCCTGTCGCAATAACCGTTACGACAATCTCATCCTTTAGATTCTCATTAATAACAGAGCCAAAGATCATATTAACCTCTTCGTCACAAGCTTCAGACACAATTTCTGCCGCTTCATGCACTTCGTAAAGGCTTAAGTTCGTTCCACCTGTAATGTTCATTAACACGCCTTGAGCACCATCGACTGATGTTTCAAGCAATGGACTGGAGATCGCTTTTTTTGCTGCCTCTGCAGCACGGTTTTCACCAGTAGCAACACCAATACCCATTAAAGCAGAGCCCTTTTCACTCATAACCGTTTTGACATCAGCAAAGTCAAGGTTAATTAATCCAGGTGTCGCAATCAAGTCAGAAATTCCTTGTACCCCTTGTCGAAGGACGTTATCCGCTTCACGGAACGCTTCAAGCATTGGAGTGTTCTTATCAACAATTTCTAGTAGACGATCGTTTGGTATAACGATTAACGTGTCAACTTTTTCTTTTAATGCGACGATACCAGATAACGCTTGATTTTGACGCTTACGTCCTTCAAACGTAAATGGTCGTGTCACAACACCTACCGTTAGTGCACCAATTTCCTTTGCAACTTCGGCGATAACAGGAGCTGCACCTGTTCCAGTGCCTCCACCCATTCCAGCTGTAATAAATACCATATCTGCGCCATCAAGAACTTCTTCTAACTGTTCACGGCTTTCTTCAGCCGCTTTCTTACCGATATCAGGGTTTGCCCCTGCACCTAGACCTCTCGTAAGCTTTCCACCTAGCTGTAGTTTCTTTTCAGCTTTTGAAAGGTGCAATGCTTGTGCGTCCGTATTCACAGCGATAAATTCTACGCCTTGTAGGCCGTTTTCAATCATTCGATTAACAGCGTTCGAACCGCCGCCACCACATCCAATGACTTTTATTTGTGCTAATTGTTCCATGTCCATTTCAAAATCAAACATTTCGTTGTCCCCCTAACCATACTGGCAGTCAGCTTCTCTTCATTAATCAAAAAATGTCTTAAACCAAGACTTCATCTTGGACTCTTTTTTCTCTTCTTGCGGTTGCTCTACTTCTTTACGCTTGCTTCTTTTCGAAGTTGAAGCTGCGTTTGTTTCTTCTTGATTGACTTCTGACTGGGAAAAAGCTGCTGCAATTTCCTTGCCTTGCACACGTCCATTTTTGTGTGCAAAATGAATTAACCCAATACTTACTGTATAGCGCGGCTCACGCACCCCGATATAATTCGGGATGGCGACTCGAACATTTCCTTCAAGCATGTCTTTCGTTAATTCAAGAACGCCTGGCATCATCACAGCTCCACCAGTCAATACAAAGCCACTTGGGAACTGCTTAAATCCTAACCGAACCAATTCTTTTGCACATAGTTCAATAATTTCTTCTACTCTTGGTTCAATAATGCCTGCTAATTCTTGTTGTGTGATCGTATGTCTTTCATTTGACCCGATTTTTTGGATGGTAATCTGTTCTTCTGTTGATGCTTCTGGTACAAAGGCATGTCCATGTTTGCATTTTACACGTTCTGCCTCTTCTGTTGTGAGCTTTAAACCTACGGCTAAATCGTTTGTAATATGATCGCCGCCGATCGGTAATACAGATAACGCAACAAGTGAACCTTGTTCAAAAACGGATACGGTTGTTGAACCGCCTCCAATCTCAAGCACACAAACACCCAGACTTTTTTCATCTTTTGAAACAGCTACAGATCCTGTCGCTAAGGAATTTAAACTAATCTCAGCTATTGATAGACCAGCACGCTCCACACACCTTAACAAATTATGTAAGACGGTTTTCGAACCTGTAATTAACGTTCCTTCCATTTCAAGACGAACGCCAATCATTCCACGAGGGTCTGTAATCTCATCAAGCCCATCCACGATAAATTGTTTTGGAATCACATCAATCACTTCCCTTTCAGGAGGAATTGACATGACTTGGGATGCATCGATGACTCTACGAACATCCTCTACGTTAATTTCTCGATCTGGACTAGAGACAGCGACGACCCCATGGCAAGGAGTTAATTCAATATGACTGCCATTTACTCCAACCACAACATGTTCAATTTGTATGCCAACCATGCGTTCCGCTTGCTCAACTGCCCGCTTAATTGACTTAACCGTCTCATCTATATCGACGACGGCTCCTTTCTTTATTCCTTCAGAAGGAACACTACCGACACCTAAAATGTTAATTGACCCTCCAGCAATTTCCGAAACAACGACTTTTACTGAAGAAGTTCCAATGTCTAAACTTACATACGTTTCATTACTCACCAATGGCACCTCCTCATCTGCACAATCATGGTGTTCAACTTTAATAGTTTCATTTTTTTATCACACAAGCAGTATTCGACAAGTGTTAATAGAATCCTTTAATTCTCGTAGCATTATGTATGTTTTAAGGCTCTTGCTCTTTAGTCTACACCATGTTCTTACAGGTGAAAAGGCAAAACCTCTAGCAATCCTTTATTAAGAATGTGTTACATAGAGAAATGAAGCTGGTCACGAAAGCTTTTAACCGTAAAAACAGCAGAAACACAAGGAAACAAGAGTAGAAAAATCCATCAAAACTCCTACTCCTGAGCCGTATCATTTTCCCTAAAATAGGGACTCATTTTCATATAGAGGACGCCTTCCTGTGCCCTATCAATTTGTGCATGCACTTGTGGATAAGGCTGCATATACTCTGCAAATGAAGATAAATCCGTACGTACTTCCATTCCATCTGTCATGTATAGTGTTAATTCCTCCGGTGCATCCTCAGTCGGCGTATACATAATTTCTGAGATTCGACTAACGATTTCTGGTGCTGTTTGCATTAATTGTTCGCCGATTGTCTCTCTCAACGACTCTTCAGTAAAGTCTACTAATATTGGTGCGTCTCCAACAAGTTGACTATCATGAACGGTGTCTAAGATTTGTCCGTTTTTTAAAAGGGGCAAATACCCATCATCACTGTACACATATGCAACTCGCGGATACTCCTTTACTTGTATAGAAAGAGAAGATGGCAAGAGACGGTTAATCTCAATTGACTCTACTTCTTTTAATTGTGCAGTTTGCTCAATTCGTGTATTTCGATCGATATTCCAAATATTCATGCCTTCACGTAAACCACTTGCTTCGAGAATCTCTTCATCTGTTAACAGTTGATTACCACTTACTTGTATTGATTTCACTTCACTCAATGGACTTTGGAAGTACACAAGTACCATAATTAAGACAAAGAACAATACGACTATACTTAATAAACGCTTGTTTGCTTTGCGCCGTCGCTTTTCCTGTAGAGTCGGAATTCTCTCGTTTACAGAAATGACTTTCTCATCATGACTCACATTCATTCCTCCAACTACTTCATTCAGCTGATGAGTGAATACAAGCAAATACTTTTTTAATCCCAGACTTGCTTCTATTCCCTATTTAATTTTTTTAAAACCTGTTTTACTCTTGTTTTCTGCATTTTATCATATATTTCCTTTACAATTCTATGAATAATAAATAGAGAGTTCAAAAAAATGAACTCTCTACATGTATCGACACGTTTTAAACAATTGTTTACGTGAGCCTTTAACGATTATGCCTACTTATATTAATTAATAGACCAATGGACATCAACATGAGTGTCAATGACGAACCACCGTAGCTTAAAAGCGGTAACGTAATGCCGGTAACGGGCATTAATCCAGTAACAACGCCGATGTTTATCATCACTTGAATAACGATCATCGTCACAATACCTGCAGCTAAGAAACTACCAAATAAATCTGGAGCTCCTAAAGCGATTCTTACGCCACGCCAGAAAATAATACCAAATAAAAGCAACACAAATAGACCGCCTAAAAACCCTAGTTCCTCAGCTAGAATAGCAAAAATAAAATCCGTTTGCGGCTCTGGCAAATAAAAATATTTTTGCCTACTTTCGCCTAATCCCATACCAAGTAACCCTCCAGGACCAATGGCTAATAGGGACTGAATAATCTGAAAGCCACTTTCCATTGGATCTGCCCACGGGTCTAGAAAAGAAGTAATCCGTTTAATACGGTATGGAGCGCTAATGATTAACACGACAAATCCTGCTACGCCAATTAAAAACAGGCCCATAAAATGCTTGACCCTTGCTCCTGCAATAAAAATCATAGCGACGCATGTCCCTACCATAACAGTACCAGTTCCTAAATCTGGCTGGAGCATAATCATCCCAAAGGCAACCATTACAAAAGCGAGTGCAGGGAGTAATCCTTTTTTAAACAAAACAATCCGCTTTTGATTCATTGCTAAAAAGTTTGCAAGAAAAATAATCATAGCGATTTTCATAAATTCTGATGGTTGAATTGAAAATGCGCCGATCCCTAACCAACTTCTCGCGCCACCTCTTACAAGTCCAACACCAGGAATGAGTACGAGCACAAGCAAAATAAAACAAATGATCAATAGCAGCTTTGAATACGTACGCCACGTCCAGTAATCAACTCGAGATATAAGAAACATCAAGAGGACGCCTACACTCCCAAAGAATAATTGTCTTTTAGCAAAAAACAACGAGTCATTAAAACGATAGGTTGCCCATGCTTCACTTGCACTGTATACCATAATTAAGCCAACGCTAAGCAAGACAATCGTTGCAACAATTAAGATATAATCGGGCGCCTGTCTTTCTTTATTCATTGTTCACCCCCAGCAAGTACCCTACTACCTCACTATATGAATGAGAACAGGAAAACATGTCCAAAACATTTGTACGTGCTTGAAAATGAGGACTTATATCAGTAATCAAAGCCTTCTTTTCTCTTGTTATATGGTTAATAAGGGGGCTGTAACGAATAAAAAAACTCCTTCCAAGAGACAAGACGTCTGCATTGAAAAGAGCTTTACTAGGTTTACTTAATGACTGTTAGTTAGTTGCGTCACCGCAGCTAGAAACGCATCGCCTCGTTCTTCAAACGTCGAATACTGATCCCAGCTTGCACATGCTGGTGAAAGTAAGACAATGTCCCCTATCTTTGAATGTTCAAAGGCTTTTTTAGCTGCATCTTGTACATCAATAGCCTGTACGACTTTAATCCCTAATTCGTTTCCTAAAGCCGTTAGCTTCATTTTTGTTTCACCAAAAACGACTAGCGTTTTTACGTGAGTTAAACTTGGGATCAGCTCATCAAACTCGTTGCCACGATCCAAACCACCTGCGAGCAAAACAACATCTTGATTAAAAGAAGCTAAAGCAGCTTGTGTCGCCAAAATATTCGTCGCTTTTGAATCGTTATACACTTTACGGCCATGTACTTCACCAACAAATTGAAGTCGATGTTTCACACCCGTAAACGTCGTTAGCACGGTTTTTATTTGAGCAGTTGTACCACCAGCTAGTTTAGCTGCTGCAACAGAAGCAAGCATATTTTCAACATTATGAGCTCCTGGTAAAACAATTTCATCGATTGGGCAAATGCGTTCTTCTCGAAAGTAAATCGCATTATCTTTTAAGTAGGCACCTGTTGGCAACTCGACTTTCGTTGAAAAAGGAACAAGGGTCGCCTTTGATTGTTGTACATGCTTCGCGACGATAGGATCATCCGCCGAATAAACAAGGTGGTCTTCTATCGTCATGTTCTCGTACACTTTCGCTTTCGCTTCTATGTACAAGTCCTTTGACCCATGGTAGTCCAAATGAGCATCAAACAAATTCAGCCAGACCGCCACTTTGGGTTTAAATTGCTCCGTGCCCATTAATTGAAAACTCGACAATTCAAGCACCATGACATTCTCATTTGTTGCTTCTAGGGCTACACTTGTTGCAACAGTCCCTATATTACCAGCAATTAAAGGCGCTTTTTCACTATGCTCAAGCATCGCATGAACAAGCGTCGTCGTTGTTGTTTTCCCGTTTGAACCGGTAATCGCAACAATATCTGCTTCTGCGATGCGATAGGCAAGTTCGACTTCCGTCCAAATAGGGATATTTCGATTCATGGCTTCCGCGATTAAAAGGTTGGAATAAGGAATACCAGGATTTTTTATAATTAAACTGGTTGTATCAAGTAAATGAAGTGGATGACCGCCACAAACAACTTCAATCCCTTTTTCCTCTAGCGCATCCACTTCCTTGCTCTCAGCTCTAGGTTTTCCATCGTTTACTGTCACGATAGCTCCTAGCTTATGAAGTGCTAATGCTGCAGCCATGCCGCTTTTCGCTAAGCCGAGCACAAGCACTTGCTTTTTATTTACATGTGGGAAAGGCTTCATGTTAACCACACTCCAATGTAAATACCCATAATGGCAAAGACAACGCCTAGTAGCCAGAATGTGACTACTACACGCCACTCTGACCATCCAACCAATTCATAATGGTGATGAAGCGGACTCATCTTGAAAACACGCTTCCCCGTTGTCTTAAACGAAATAACTTGAATAATAACGGATAAGGTTTCAATCACAAACACGCCACCAATAATGATGAGCATTAACTCCATCTTGGTCAAAATAGCAATACCTGCAATGGCTCCTCCTAATGCTAGCGAACCTGTATCTCCCATAAATACTTTTGCTGGATGGGCATTAAATACGAGAAACCCGAGGAGAGCCCCAGTAATTGCCGTTGAAAATAAAGCTGCATCAATAAAGCCTGTGCTCCAAGCCAATATCGCAAAAGCTGCAAAAGCAATCGCGCCAGTCCCGGACAATAAGCCATCTAAACCGTCTGTTAAGTTTACTGCATTACTTCCAGCAAGCAGCATGACAACAACAAGTACAGCATAAAACCATCCAATATCAAGACCAATGTCTGTTCCAGGAATGGACACTATCGTATCTAATTCAATGTATAGTAACCCTACATAAAATAAGCCCGCGATAATCAGTTGTCCAACTAATTTCTGTTTCGATGTCAGCCCGAGATTATGCTTTCGTGCGACTTTTAAATAGTCATCAAAAAAGCCAACGACTCCGTAGCCGATTGTTACGAGCATAAGTAATAATAACTCTGGTGTAAATTCAAAAAAGACAAAACCAATTAAAAGGGATGTCACTAAAATCGATAAGACAATGACAATTCCGCCCATTGTCGGTGTACCGCTTTTCTTTTGATGTGATTTTGGTCCTTCTTCACGAATGCTTTGACCAAACTTTAACCGCCGTAAAAACGGAATAAAAAGAGGGCAAAGAATGACCGCGAATAAAAAGGATAGGGATAGGACAATAAGTAACGTCCATTCTTCCATTTTCTAAGCGCCTCCTTTGACAGCCGATAACACTTGCTCCAAAGCAAGACGACGTGATGCCTTTAGCAATACAACGGTGTCATGTTTCAAAAGGGGTCGAATTTTCTCAGCTACATCTGCTACTTTCTCAACATGTTCAATAGCAATTGACCCGTTTTGTTGTTTTACTTCATCATAAATCCAATACCCTTTTTCACCGACACAAACAATATTGGTAATCGGTGTATCAATCGCACTTGCCACACTTCTGTGGAGCGCTTGTTCATCTGGTCCAAGTTCATAAATATCACCTAACACAATGATTCGTCTCTTGAATTCAGGTAACGTTTTAATCGTTTCAATTGCCGCTTTCATTGAACTAGGGTTTGCGTTATACGCATCATTAATGAACGTTGACCCATTTGGTCCTGCTACTTTCTCAAGGCGCATGCCTGTAATCGTAACGTGTGCTAGTCGTTCTTTAATTGTTTCCGTTGCTAAGCCTACTTGTCGAGCAATCCATATGGCATAAGCAGCATTCTTCACATTGTGCTCTCCTAATAGAGGCAAATACCAATTCTGTTCGTTTAAAAAGGAAAAAGTAAAGCCATCTGCTTTAGGCTGAAACGTTGCGATCGCTTCCTTATTTTGTTTATTAAACCCAATTGAAACGGTTTGCTCTTGTTGAAATCGATCTAATAAAGGTTCATCGCCATCTAAGACAAGGAAGCCTCCTTGTTTTAACCCATCTAACATTTCCATTTTTGCGTTGGCAATTCCCTGTCTAGAACCTAAATGCTCGATATGGGCTTCGCCGATATTCGTCACAATGGCTAAATCTGGCTTTGCAAGCTTTGAGAGAAGAGAGATTTCCCCAGCGTGATTCATCCCCATCTCCACAACGGCAAATTTACATTCTTTAGGCATTGAAAGCAACGTTAATGGCACACCAATATGATTATTTAAGTTCCCTGCAGTCCGATGGACGAATGGTTCCCCACCAAGAAGCTGGAACACGATGTCTTTTGTTGTTGTTTTTCCGTTTGAACCTGTGATACCAATCACATATGGATTGACTTCATCACGATAGCGCTGAGCCAATTCCTGTAAAGCATGTAACGGGTCATCCACGAAATAAAGCTGAAACGATGCAGGTATGGACATTGGCACAGGCTCGTTCTCTTGCCAAATCGCCGCTATTGCTCCAGACTCAATCGCGGATTCGAGGTAGTGGTGTCCGTTAAAACGTTCACCACTAAGCGGAACGAATAAAGCTGTTTTTGAATCGTTACGCGAGTCGGTTGTTACACTATGAAACGAAACCGGCCCATCCTGTAACCTTGTGCGATTCGCAACAGATTCAACTAATCTTGCTTCAATCATTTTATCCGCTCCTTTAGCGCAGCCCTTGCCACTTCACGATCGTCAAAATGCGTACGTTCTCGACCAACCTCTTGATACGTTTCATGACCTTTACCAGCTATAACAATAATGTCATTTGTTTTTGCTTGTTTCATCGCGTAATGAATCGCTTCTGAACGATCTACAATTAAGCGATATTGATCTTGATCTAATCCAGCCGTCATCTCTTGCAAGATCGTATTCGGATCTTCCGTTCTCGGATTGTCTGAAGTGAAAATGGTTTCGTCCGCGTATTTCACAGCAATTTCTCCCATAATAGGGCGCTTTGTTTTATCCCGGTCTCCACCACAACCAACCACTACTCGTATCTCGTTATTCGCAAAGTCTTGTACGGTTTTCAACACATTCTCTAAGCTATCTGGTGTATGAGCATAGTCTACAATAACAGCAAAATCCTGACCAGAGTCTATCGCCTCAAATCTTCCAGCTATACCCTCGATGTTTTCCAACCCTTGTTGAATGGCTGAAAGTGAGAGATTCGATACATACGCAGCTGATACAGCGGCTAGTACGTTGTATACGTTAAATAGTCCGATCAAGCGTGTTTTGACTTCGATCGACTCACCAAATACGGTCAAGGTAAATGCGGTTCCAGTTGCAGCAGCCCGAATGTTAGACGCCATTACGTCGGCTTGTTTTTTAATGCCGTACGTTATAATATCGGCTGTCGTCATTTGAATCAATTGATCTGCCACTTGATCATCGCCATTAAAGATGGCCGTTTTTCCTTCATAAGTGTTCCCAAGTTGTGAAAACAGTAAACTCTTTGCATACATATAGTGATCCATTGATTGATGGTAATCAATGTGGTCTGGTGACAAGTTTGTAAAGATCGCAATATCAAAGTCACACCCACGTACTCGACCTAAGTGAAGAGCGTGAGATGACACTTCCATCAGTGCCGTATCAACCTGTTTGTCAACCATCTCTTGAAACCGTTGCTGTAAGACGAGTGATTCAGGCGTCGTGTTTTTTGTCTCAATATACACGTCGTCTATTTTTGTATACATCGTCCCAATTAACCCAGTTGTACGATTTTGCCCCTTAAACAATTGTTCTAGAATATGCGTAACCGATGTTTTTCCGTTCGTACCTGTTACACCAATAAGTTGCAATTTTTTAGTCGGATGATCGTAGAAGCGATTTGACAGTTGCGCCATTGTTCGCTTTGTATCACGTACCACAAAAACTGGAATGGGTAAATCTAACGGGCGTTCTGAAACAACAGCAACCGCCCCTTTTTCATACGCACTTTGCGCAAAATCATGACCATCCACAGTATAGCCATTAATGCAGAAAAACAATGTGCCTGGACGGACTTCTCTTGAATCCATCTCAATATGATGAATGTCAACTTTCGCTTCCGTTGCATGTAACGTATTCATGCCTCTTATACCATGAAGCAATTCGCTTAATTTCATTTTTATTGCCTCCAACGTTCAACAATCAATCTTATCCACGTCTATTTGTTTAAAAGATGAATGAGTAATAAAACACACGTCTCCTATTTTAGTCGTTCTCATTCGTTTTGTCACCCATATATACACGGATTGTTGAATCTTTTGGAACCCTCGTACCTGGTTCAGGCGCTTGCCGAGCGACAACCTCCCCTTCACCAGAGGCCGAGAGGCGCAATTCATAATGAGACTCATAAATGTCTCTCTTCGTTCGTCCTAATAAATTAGGAACGTCTACTAACCCTTCTTCATCCCATTTAAGCTCTTTTTCAATTTGATCTTTCCTTTTCTCAACACCCATCGCTTCTAAGCTATCCCCAATAATTTTCCCTGCAATAGGAGCGGAAACTTGCCCCCCGTATTGAACGGCTCCTTTCGCGTTATCAATTGCCACATACACAATAATTTCTGGGTCATCCATTGGCGCTACACCAAGAAAAGACAGGATATAGTTGTTCTCTAAATAGCGACCGTCTTTTGCTTTTTGCGCAGTTCCTGTCTTTCCGCCAACTCGGTAACCGTCGACAAATGCTTTCCCACCTGAACCTTTAGCGACTACGTTTTCCATCGCATAGCGAACTTTTTCAGATGTTTCAGGTGAAACGACTTGGCGTTTCATCACTGGATTGCTTCGTTCAACCACTTCACCAGTTACATCGTCTACCCACTCTTTTGCAATATAAGGTTCGTACAAATAGCCACCATTGACCGCTGCGGCGACTGCCGCTACTTGTTGAATAGGCGTGACTGCAACCCCTTGACCAAAGGCCGTTGTTGCTTGCTCTAACGGGCCAACACGTTCACGATTAAACAAAATGCCTTTCGCTTCACCTTGTAAATCAACACCGGTTTTTTGACCGAACCCAAAGTCTTCAATATAATCAAACAACCGATCAGTACCTAAGCGTTGACCGAGTTCAACAAACCCAGGGTTGCATGAATTTTGCACAACCTCTAAAAAGGTTTGTGAGCCGTGTCCACCTCGTTTCCAACAGTGGAGCTTTGTACCAGCTACATCTATGTAGCCAGGGTCATAGAAATGATCATTGTCTAAATCAACGACATCTTCTTCTAAAGCAGCTGCAAGGGTAATTAATTTAAAAGTCGAACCAGGTTCATACTGCATCCAGACAGGCTTGTTTTGATTGTATATTTCAGCTGGAACATCCCGATAGTTTTCAGGGTTAAAGTGCGGTCGGCTGCTCATTGCTAGAATTTCACCATTTTTCGGATTCATCGCGATTGCAATCGCTCCATCTGGATTATACTTGGCTTCTGCAATATCTAATTCCCGTTCCACAATCGTTTGAACACGACTATCAATAGTTAATTTTAAATTTAAGCCATTAATTGGAGCTGTATATTCATCAGCCAAATTCGGCATTTTCGTATTTTTGGCAGTAGAATAAAACGACACATACCCTTCTGTTCCTTTTAACTTTTCATCGTAGACAAATTCTAAACCTGTTAGACCTTGATTATCGATCCCTGCAAATCCAAGTACATGAGATAGATAACTACCAAAGGGATAGTGACGCTTGGAGTCCTCTGCTATATAAATGCCTTCTATATTTAAACTTCGCACCTCTTGCGCCGTTTGTTGGTCCATTTTCTGACCTTCTGGGCGAATGTACACTTTACTTTCTTTTTTTGTTAAATCTTCGTATACCTCGTTCTTATTCGCTTTTAACACAGATGCTAATCTTTCTGCTGCATCTGCTGGATCTTTTATTTGCCTTGGGAAAACAATAATAGAAGGTGTACTAATATTCGTTGCTAACTCGACGCCATTCCGGTCTAGTATATCGCCTCGCTTAGGTTCAAACGGGATATCTCGTCCCCAAGAATCTTCTGCTTTTTCTGTAAGCCACAAACCTTGTCCGAACTGAACATACCCTAAACGTGCTCCAATGACTGTAAACACGACAATTCCTACAGCAAATAGCAATAGCAGCCGTTTTCTGACTGTTACATTTGAAACGCGCACGGCTCTCCCCCACTTTCGTTTAATCAGCATCCTGTCCTATGGTTAACCCTATGAACAGAGACAACCATTTAGAACAAGCTAGGGAGAGGCTCCATTTAGATGCAACACAAAACAAAGAAGGCTTAACGATCGTTAAGCCTTCTTTGTTTTCTTTATTTATTCTTAAGAGTCGCCTTCTGTCTCCGTTTCTTGTTCTTGTTCTTCTTCTGTACTATCCGTTTCATCTCCATCTTCTGGGACTGTCGATTCCAAGTGGACTTGCAGTGTTTCCCCTTCCGAAATGGGTGTTCCAGCTACGGGGCTTTGTTGGACCACATAGCCATTGCCTGAATAATCAAGCTCTAAGTCGAGGATATTGGTCATTTTTAATACATCTCGTCGTGACCAACCACGCATATCAGGTAACGCTCGGCTTTCCCCATCTGTAATTAATAGAATAGGCTCATCGTTCAGTACACGCACACCTTCTGCTGGTTCTTGATAGGCAATGCGATCACCTTCACCGACAACAATCACTTCTTTATCCTCTAAAAGCTCGGTTGCATAGGTTGTTCGTTCACCTACGACATCTGCCATGTCAAAGCCACTGTCCTCTGCCTCCTCCAGCAATTCCTCTTCATTTGGTTCTAAATCCAAATACGCCATACTGCTTTGCATTACTGCATTAAATATCATAGACACCGGATCATTTCCTGATTGCTCAGTTGTTAAATTTGGCTTCGTTACTGATACATAAACAACAATCTCAGGATCCTCATAAGGCGCCATGCCTAAAAAGGAGTATAAATATTGCCCATGGCCATTTAAATAACCGCCTTTCTCAGCTATTTGCGCCGTCCCGGTTTTTCCGAGAACATCTACACCCTGAATATCGTATTTACGTCCTGTACCATATTCTTCTGTCACGACACCGCGCAGTAGATCTCGAACATGGGCTGCTGTTTCTGCTGAGATGGGCTCACCAACCACTTCACTGGCACCTTCTTGAAGGATTTCCCCTTCATCATCGACGATTTCTTGTACGATATACGGCTTCATCATCTTTCCACCGTTTGCGATGGCGGTAGCCGCTTGCACAAGCTGAACAGGGGTCATGGTCGACGTCTGACCAAAGGCCGTTCTTGCTGCATCTGAGCGTCTACCTTTTTCAAGTCGACCGGTACTCTCTTGACTTAAATCAATCCCTGTAAGCTTAGAGAAACCAAAATCTTCTAGATACTGATAAAAAGGCTCGATTCCTAGGTCTTCTAACACGAGTTTGGACATCAATACATTTGAAGAACGATGAACACCCTCTTCATAAGAAATTTCTCCCCAACCTTCTGGATTCACATCTCTAACAGGATTACTATGCAAATCAATTTCATATTCACCTGATTGAAAGTGCTTATCGTCTTGAAAATAGCCTTCTTCAATGGCGGCTGCCACTGTAAACATTTTCAACGTTGAACCAGGTTCCACTGCATCTGCAACTGCATAATTTAAATAGTTTTCAATTTGTCCGTGTTGATTTGGATTAAAACTTGGTCGATTCGACATTGCCAAGATTTCACCTGTTTTTGCATCAGCGGCAATAGCCGTCATCTTTTCAGGACTAAACTCTAATTCAACTTGCGACATCGCTTGCTCCATAGATGCTTGAATTCGTGTATCTAAGGTTAATTGCACAGAAGCACCATCTGATGGAAGCGTAATATTTTCAGCTGGAGAATTTAAACGCCCTAAACGACTATATTCGATTGAGCCATCCGTTGAAGCTAAAAACTCGTCAAGGCGACCTTCTAAACCGATACTTCCAACGTCTTCGTTAATGCTTTTTTGACCAATGACATGCGATGCAAACGTTTGGTTCGGATAATAACGGCGTGTTGCTTCTTCAAGCTGGATGCCCGGCAGCTTCAAATCTTGAATCGACTCTTTCGTTTCAAACGATAGATAGCGAGAAGTAGGCCCTAATTCGATTTGATAGCGACCTTCATTTTTTCCATCTGTGAGCATACTCGTTAATTCTTCTACTTCTAGTTGGATCATCGGCGCAAGTTGTTCAGCTGTTCGTTCAATATCTTCTATATAGTTGCCTTTACCTTGATTTTCAGAAAGCACGGCCAGAACATGGTAAGCAGGAATATCTTCAGCTAGCACACTCCCATGACGATCCGAAATGCTTCCTCTTTCACTAGGTAATATTTCTGATCGTGAGTAGCGTTCTTCTGCCATAGCGACAAGATCATTTCCTTTGACCTCTTTCGTTATTTGTATGTAGGCAATTCGTCCAACTAAAACAACAAAGACAGCTAAGAAAAGAAATAGCAAGACGACAGCTCGCTTATTTGTCACGGCGCGTTTAATTTCCACTTCATTCCCTCCTTTTCGCTTCTAAAGAAAAAACTAGTTCATAGTGAACTAGTTCATCCCTTGTTCTTTCGCTCGACGCATAACGTTCTCTGGCGCACTTTCTTCTGCTAGAATGGTTTTAAGCCCGTCATTTTCAACAGTGATCTCGTTCACTTTAATTTGTTCGGTTTGCACAGATGTACTCAATCCATAAAGGCTGGAATAATTATGTACAATGAGGCAGAGCACAGCAAAAAGTACGATAGCTAGAAATGTCGCAATGACTTTTTCTCCTAATGTAATCCTTGCTCGGTAACGAATCACTTGTTTTTCTTTTTGCATCGGCCGTTCTTGCGGCTGTGTATACGATTGTCTAGCTAACATACTTTATCCTCCTTTTAATGAAGCCTACAATTTTTCTATAACGCGTAGCTTAGCTGAACGCGAGCGATTGTTTTCTTCTAGTTCGTTGTCTGAAGCAACGATTGGCTTTCTTGTAACTAAGGCGAAAGGGGCTTTTTTATCATCTGGTATAATTGGCAACCCTTTCGGAAGATCTGGAATGGTTGTTTTTTCTTTAAATACTTGTTTGCACAAACGGTCCTCTAAAGAATGAAAGGTGATAACGGCGAGTCGCCCACGTTCATTTAACAGCTCTAATGCATCTAGCAACCCATCTTCAAATGCGCCCAGTTCATCATTAACAGCAATCCGAATCGCTTGAAACGTACGCTTAGCTGGATGACCGCCGGCACGACGAGCTGGTGCAGGAATGACGTCTTTTATAATTTCGACTAACTCCGCTGTTGTTTCAATCGGTTTCTTTACTCGTTCACTTTCAATTTTTCGGGCTATTTGTTTGGCAAACTTCTCTTCTCCATACCTCGAAATTATTGAAAGCAGCTTTTGAAACGACCATTCGTTTACCACTTCTTTTGCCGTTAATGCAGCACGCTGATCCATTCTCATATCAAGTGGCGCATCCTGATGATAACTAAACCCTCTTTCCGCCTCATCTAGCTGAGGCGATGACACGCCTAAGTCAAACAACACGCCATCCACTTTCGTTACTCCATGGGCAGCTAATTCTTCTTTTAAATAGCGAAAATTACTTCGAATAAACGTTACGTTATGTAGATGATCCTTCAATACTTCTTTTGCGTGATTTAAAGCCACTTCGTCTTGGTCAAATGCGTATAAATGACCTGTTTCAAGTTGCTCTGCAATTCGCTTTGAATGACCTGCTCCACCTAATGTACAATCAACATAAATGCCGTCTTTCTTTATATTCAATTGTTGGACTGATTCTTCTTTTAATACGGTTGTATGTAGAAACATCTTGCACCTAATTCCTTTTTTCAATTTACGTTAAAGCTATAAGTCAAAGTCAACGAGGTTTTCTGCAATTTCAGCGAAAGAGTCTTCAGAATCTGATACATACTCTTCCCAAAGAGTCTTACTCCATACTTCAACACGACTCGATACACCAATGACTACACACTCTTTTTCTAATTTAGCATATTCTCTTAAGTGATTTGGGACATTTATTCTTCCTTGTTTATCCAATTCACATTCTGCTGCTCCTGAAAAAAAGAATCGTGTAAATGCACGGGCATCTTTTTTTGTAAATGGGAGTTCTTTTAATTGCCCTTCAAGCTTGTCCCACTCAGACTTCGGATACACAAACAAACAGTGATCTAAGCCTCTCGTTACAACAAATGAAGGACCAAGTGGCTCTCTAAATTTGGCAGGAACGATCATGCGGCCTTTATCATCTATAGAATGCCGATACTCGCCTAAAAACATACTCTGCCAACCTCCCACCACTTTGTACCCTAAACTTACCACAAACCCCCACTTTGTACCACTCTGATCTTCTCATTTCCACAGAATAAAAAAAAATCCTGCATTCCTGCAGGATTTTCCGTAGATTTTTTTATTGACAAAGGCAGACAGCATTAGATGTAAATCAAAAGATGACGACGTGGTTGCTGCTCTAATTCATTTAGTAATCGTTGAATCGTGTCGCTACCTGTTAAGTTTAGAAGAACGATTGGGTTTAAAATTCGTTCTTGGGGACTCGATTGTGGTCGTAACCAGCAAATCGCTTCATCATACTTTTTTAATTCTGTTTCATATCTTCGCTTAATCTCTTTTGTCATGAACGTCTCAAGACGTGTTAATTGATCATGGATAAACGCTTTGTTTTTTAAACTAATGTCATAAAGCGTCTCATTCATTTCTTTGGCAAGCTCTCGCAACGGCTGGTGAGCGTGCTCCATCTGCTCTTTCGCCCGCTCAATGTGCTTTTTAACTTCAAATGAGTGCTGATTATCAAGCCATTGCTGCTTTAAGATTTCACCGTTTCCTTCTATATACGAACCTGGATCTTCGCCTCGTTCAATCAAGTGCTTTTCAACTTGACGTGGAACAATGGTTGCCGACATACGTTGAATAACAGGTGTTACCTGGAAATGAAATAAAGAGAAGCTCTCTTTTAGCGTTCCCCAATAGGCTAATTCGCCTGGGCCTGCCACAAACGCAACAGTCGGTAACAACCATTCCTGCATTAACGGGCGAGTGACAACGTTATTGCTAAACCTACTAGGATGCTTTTCTAACTCCTCTATTAACTCATCCTTAGTAAATGTGAATGGGTGATCTGCCATATAGAACACACCGTCGCTATAATTTAAACGGTACCGCTTCCCATCCACTGTATAAAAAAGATGCGCATTTTCTGGATCCGTTCCTATCGGTTTCCCGTATCCTTGTTTGGCAAAGCGCGCCTCTCCCTCTACTTGGGCAGCCTGCAGCTCCTCCACTTGTAAAATAAGCGATTTGAAAAATGGTTTTTCTATTTCTCTTAAGAGATCGTCGTCGCTATCTAGATAAAGCAATCCTTCCTCAGCAAACAAATCATGCATCACACCCATAAAGAAATCAACGTATGTCTTTGATTCAGTTGCACATGCCTCTACCTTTGCTTTTAATTCAGCTGTATAGGAAGTTTCTGGTAAAGATGAAAATAGTTCCTTTGTAAAAGCTTGCAATTCACTTTGCGGCAAATGCTTTTTTGATGCTGATGTTCCGTCCACTTCGTCTGTAAGCAAACGTTTTTTCCACTTGTTTTCCTCTTTTTTATAGATTGTCCGCACTTCATCCAGATCATGGTCTTCTCCTGCAATCCAAAACAGCGGGACAACAGGTCGTTGTAATTCTCTTTCATACGTTTTGGCAAGCATAATGATCGACATAGCTTTATATACACTGTATAAAGGACCCGTAAATAGCCCTGCCTGCTGTCCACCGACGACAACAAGTGCATCATCTTGTTTTAGTTTATGTAAATTTTCCTCTAGTTTTTTTCGATTGCGTAATCCTTTTGTCCGATTTTCCACATACGTAACGAGCTCTTGTTTATGAGAAAAACGACGTTCACGTAAATCTTGACATCGTTTTTGTAGCCACTGCGTATCCGATGGCATGTAAGAAAAAAAGTCTTTGATTGGCTCTTGATCCTTTTCGTAATCGGCAGCAAAGCCTTTTAACGTCTCCTTACTAAGCTCCTCCATTTTCATCGCTTAAATTCTCCTCACCATGCATTTTCCATATCCGCTTTCCATCATAGCAAAAACAACAAGTACAACCAAATAAGTTGCTTCAAGAATTTTTATTCGTACTCTTTTGTTTCCCTTCCAGCATCGTATAAACGAGCTGAAGAGTCGGCATCGGAATGCCACGTGCTTCCCCTCTTTTTAAAATGTAGCCAACAATGGCGTCTAATTCAAGCGGGCGATTATGAATAAGGTCGGTTAACATGGACGATTGATTCTCTTTTGTATCGTTACAGACGCGTTCAACTTCCTTCCATTTCTCTTCCTGATCGTGCCGCCCTAGCGCCTCCATTATTTCCGCAAAACAGGAGCGCATCGCTTGGTTATAGTGCTTATTCTTTAAGAGCTCTCCGTTTCTCGCATGTAATAAAGCGGTTAATGGATTTATACATGCGTTAAGGATTAACTTTGATTCAAGCATTTCCTGATAGTCTTCTCTCCACAAAACAGTCCATACATCCTGATTGAAAACTGACTCCCACTCGGCTTTTCCTATAGAGGATGTTCCACGAAAAGGAGCAATTTTTATCCTTCCTTCCCCTTTAACAGACACTCGATTGCTTGTTCCTCTTTCTTTTAACAGACCATACTCTACAACACCGACATAAGTCGGTTGAGTCATCTTCTCAATCCACTTTAAATGCCCCATTCCATTTTGAAGAAATACCCATTTTGTTTGTCGATGCCCTACGTGTTGGTAATCATTTAAAACCTGTTCTACTTGATACGACTTCACACATACGATGACACCATCAAAATCGGTTGTATGAGTCGGGTTTATTTGTACGTCGTTTATGATCGTCTCTTGATTCCGTTTATTAAGATGAATACCATCGTTTTCAAATAACGATTGATCTTGTAGATTCTTAAGATAGAGAGATACTTCCTCTCCTTGTTTTTTTAAAGATGCAGCGACGAATAATCCTACTGCACCAGCTCCGATAACGGCCACCTTCATCGTTCACACCACCAGTACATTCAATAACGTCTATTATACGTGTTCTTAAAGGTTTGTAAAATCAGCTCATCACGGTATTTTTTAATGCGCTTTCATTCGATTTATAGTAAAATAGTAGATGAAATCATCAGTGGAGCAGGAGGATTATACACAATGATTAAAGTAGAACGATTGCTAATTAATTATAAGACGTTAGAAGAGTTTACGAATTTTCGTGACTATGGTGCAGCTGAGCTATCAATGAAAGACGATCTTAATCAGAGCATCGTCGAAAATGATAGCGAGTCTCCTTTTTATGGTATTTACTATGGCAAAAAGCTTGTTGCTCGTATGAGCCTCTATCAAATTGATGGAGACTTTGATCAGTATTTTGATCCTCCGCAAGATTATTTAGAATTATGGAAGTTAGAAGTATTAGAGCCATACCGTGGTAAAGGATACGGAAGAGCACTTGTTGATTTTGCTAAAAGCTTTGAAATTCCAGTTAAGACAAATGCCCGCCAAAGTACAGGTGATTTTTGGTCAAAGCTAGGATTTGAACCTATTACGTACAGAGAAGAACGTGACAGAGGCGAGAGCCCTTACGTATGGTTTCCTTCAGGCGTCTATGAGCAAAAGAAGCCGAAAGAAAAACAATCACAGGAATAAGAAAAAACAGCCGCGTGTATGCACGTGGCTGTTTTATAATGATTTTTCAAGTAACGTATGATTGGTCAGCTTTCGAGCACGATCCATAATTTCAAGCAGAGAGCGGTAATCTTGTGTAATAACGCTCTTCTCCTTTTCTACTCTTTCTAGTTGCTCTTTTAACTTTTCATTTTCTGCTTTTAATACACTCGCTTCATAAACAGCTTCTTGCTTGTCTTTCATTGATTGTAGGTAATCAATAACCGCCTCTAAGTCTAACGTTTGATCAGATGTATCTTGTTGCGCTTGTTGGAGTGTTTCGGCTGGTTTTTCCTCTTCTTGCTGTAGCACGAAGCTAGACTCCGATTTGGCCTTTTCCTTCTTTAGCACCGTTCGTTTTTTCTTTGCCATATTGACTTCAGCTGTGTATTTTTTTCGAATGGTTGAATTCCATCTAAACCCACAAGCCGCACTTGTACGTGAGAGCGCTTCTGCTACTTCTTCAAACGCTGCTAGCTGCGTACTTCCTTCTCTAATATGACGCAAAACAGTGTCAGCTAAAAGTAAATCATCTTCATGCGACCAGGCATCTTGACGATTTGCCGTCATGTTTAGCCCCTCCCTTTCCTAATCCTCTTAAACCGTAATAAAGTGTATGCTTCCATTTAGCAAAATAGACGTTTCTATTAAAACATCATCTCCAAGTCTACTCCTGCTTATACAAAAAAAAAGAAAGCCATCGGAATGGCTTTCTTTTTATTTTGAAGCTACTTTTTCACCTTTGTAAGAACCACACGCTTTGCAGACACGGTGAGATAGTTTATACTCTCCGCAATCTGGGCATTCTACCATACCTGGTACTTCTAATTTAAGATGTGTACGACGCTTATTTTTTCTCGTTTTAGATGTTCTTCTAAATGGAACTGCCATGTTTGTTACACCTCCTTAAAATTAAATCGAAGAAAAGCGATTATTTTTCATCGAAGAATTTCGCCAAGTCAGCAAGTCTTGGGTCAATTTGGTCACTGTTCTTCTCGTCTGAAACCAATTCCCAATCCTTCCCAGAAGAAGGAGCCGGTGTTTCGGTTGGTTTATCAGCGAACACTTGCATAGGAATTTCTACAAGAATACGCTCTTGTATCATATGAGATAAATCAATCACATCACCAGAATACGTAAAGACATCTTCTTCATTTAAATGAGAAGGTGGCATTTCACCTTCTGGTACATAGTGAGCTTGACCCTTTATTTCATATGGCCATTCGACGTCCGCTAACGTTCGGGAACAAGGTAAAACCAAATGCCCCTTTACGACAAACTGAAATGTAAACACATTTCTATTTGCGGTTGCTATCCCTTTTAAGGAAACAAGACTTGCGGCACGAACATCCTGGTGTTCTTTTAGTTGATCTTCCAACAGTACATTTTCATCAAAATGAAGCGATTCATATCGCGCTTGTTGAAGAGCTTGAACGGTCCATTTCATGTATCCTCACCTCATAGGCAACAAAAATTATTATAAGTCTCAACGACTGGAATGTCAACCTTATTTCTTTACAGTAAAAGCCGTTTATTCCGAGCCATTATTCTTGTATAATGTAGCCAAACACGCCTACTATGTAGTGTATCATGTGAATGTTTTCTATGCAAAAAAGGAGGAATGTCATGAAAGCTGTTGGTCTTGTCGTTGAATACAACCCGTTTCATAACGGTCATCTCCATCATGTCATCAAAGCAAAAGAGGACTCTGAAGCGGATGTAGTGATTGCCGTTATGAGTGGCTCGTTTTTACAGAGAGGAGAACCTGCTCTCGTTTCAAAACGAGTCCGTGCAGAAATGGCGCTTCAAGCTGGGGTTGACATTGTCGTTGAACTTCCTTATGGCTATGCCGTTCAGACTGCTCCATATTTTGCAGAAGGGGCGGTTCGCCTATTAACCGCACTACAATGTGCGACCCTTCATTTCGGCAGTGAGGAAGGTGACATTGACCGATTTCTTCAACTTAACGCTTTTATGAAGAAAAACGATCATGATTATCAGCAACAAATAAAAGCGTTTCTAAAAAAAGGCTATGCTTACCCGAGAGCGAGCGCTGAAGCCTTTGCTTTTCTTCACGAGGCTCGTACGCAGCTACCTTTAAGTGAGCCAAATAATATTTTAGGCTACCATTATGTTCAACAAATTGATGCTCAAGCGTCTCCCATGGAACCATTAACAACCTTACGTATTGCGGCTAACTACCATGATGAGGATATGGGAGAAGGAACCATCGCTAGCGCAACGAGCATACGTAAGGCATTATTACATAAAAAAGAGGTTGATCACGTCCTTCCTGCATCAACAGCAAGGTTACTCGACTACTATAAACAAACTCACGGACACGTCCACTTTTGGGAGAACTACTATTCTTACTTAAAGTATCAAATCCTCACGCGAACACCTGCGGAGCTGGAACAAATTGCAGAGTGTGAGGAAGGGTTAGAATATCGATTAATTGAAACAGGCTTGCAAGCTACTTCCTTTTCAGATTGGCTAACGCGATTAAAAACAAAACGGTATACGAAAACGAGGCTTCAACGCTTATTTGTTCATTTATTGACGAACACGACGAAAGAAGAAATGGCTACTGTTCGGAGTAATAGGGAAAATGATTATATTCGCTTGTTAGGTATGAGCGAAACAGGAAAAAGTTATTTGAATCAATACAAGAAGGCTTTCTCCCTTCCGGTGGTGACACGAGAAGCAGAACTGAGACATTATGGAGCATTAGCTTCATTAGATCAGCGAGCAACAGCCTGTTATTGGTTAACGAAACCAGGTGCTCTTCATTCCGAGGCGATGAAACAAGAGTTTCAAGCCACACCTCTTTTCCTAAAAAACAGCTAGCATAAGGATGCTAGCTGTTTGTTTTATTCATTCTGTAACGTTTCAAGAAAGGCTATCGCCTCTTCAAACGTTTCGATTGGAACAATTTCCATATCGGTATTGATCGATTCAGCTGCTGCTAGTGCATCCTCATAGTTATGACCACTTCTTGGTACTAAGAAATAGTCAGCACCTGCGCGTTCAGAAGCAACCACTTTTTGATTAGCGCCCCCAATTGCACCGACTTCTCCGTCCTCATTAATCGTACCAGTTCCAGCAATGTGTAACCCACTTGTTAGATCAATTTCCTCTAGCTGACTATAGATTTCTAGCGCGAAAATTAAACCCGCTGACGGGCCACCAATGGCTCCAGCAGTGATCTCGACTTCTGGTGTGAACGTCGCTGTCCGAACAGTCTCCACAGAGACACCGACTCCCACACGTTCATCACCTAAGTTTAGCTCATCAGGAAAAGTCGAAAAAGCTAAATTTTTCACTAGTGTTTCATCATCACGTTCAAATGTCATCGTAACAATATCACCATCAGAATAAGCAGCTAATAAGTCAATGAGCGCTTCACTTGTTCCTACTTCTTCTCCATCGACATGAGTAATAATGTCACCTGGTTCTAGTTGATCAGCTGCCGACATCCCCTCTGTTGTGCCGACGACATAGACACCAGTATAGTCAATCTGTACATCGCCCTTATTCGATGCACGGAATGCAGCAATTTTTGCATCGTCCTGTGAATTGGCCATTAACAATTGCTGTCTCTGATTGTATTCTTCATCCGTCATTCCGGAAGGAGCTGGATTTAACGATCGAAACTCGCTAAACAAAGACCAGAATAGTAACGCCGGAGTCGCTTTCGCACTCCGAACTGTCGTTAACATAAACGTGCCTTCATCGTCTTTTATCCCACCTTCAACTGTCACCATCTCTTCCACTGATTCTGCCATTCCCGGCTGACTATAATAGTAAGGAAGCTCAAAACGAACAATCAAAAAGAATACAATAATTAAAACGACCCACTTAATCCATGGAAACGACTTTCGTTTTTGTTCCATTCTTTACCTCCACTGTTTCATTCTTTCTAAGATGTCGGGTATGAGCGCTCGACATGCTCGTTCACCTTGTTCAATTAATCGTTCGGTTTCTGAAAAATCAAGAGGTGATGAGTGTTTAATAATTGGACGAACCATAACATCTCCCTGTTCCTTTTGCTTACTAGCTAACTCTCTACCCATTATGTCCATTGTTTGCATGACAATTTCATGAATAGAAGGAGATTGTAAATGTGAACGAAAAAAAGATACATCAACACCAAGGACAATATCGGCTCCCATTTCACGGACTACTGATACAGGTACCCTTTCTACGACGCCTCCATCTACAAGAAGTTGATCTCCCCATTTTACTGGAACGAAAATGCCTGGAATGGACATACTCGCGCGAATCGCTCTTGCTACATCTCCAGTATCAATCACCACTCTATTCCCTGTTAACAAATCCGTGGCGACAACGCGGACTTCTTTATGTAGTTGATGAAAATGCATCTTTTTTGCTAAAAGCCGCACGAGACTTTCAATTCGATCGCCGGCGATTAACCCTTGGCGTGATACGGTAAAATCTAAATAAAACTTATTTTTAAATAGCCTTGCAAACCGTTCCATATGTTCAATTGAATGACCGACCCCATACATAGTAGCAACAAGAGCCCCCATACTGCTTCCTGCCAAGTAGTCCACTTCAATCCCTGCATCTTCCAACGCACGAAGGACGCCAATATGCGCAAATCCCCGTGCTCCACCAGAGCCTAAAGCAAGTCCAATTTTAGGGCGTTTTGCTTTCAAAAATGCTCCTCCTTCACTTGTAAACGAACACGGATATACGTTTTAATCTTATGGTCTAAACCTACGTGTTATGCGTATATTTAAAAGGACATGCTTTTATCTGCTAGTTACTATAAAGGAGTCCTGAATGCATGCTTGATGCGCGAAATTCATCTCAACTAAAATCAGCATTATTTGCAATAGCAACGATAGTTCTCGCTTTATCTCTCGTGTTTTTCCCAAAAGAAGCGCTAGAAGCATCAACGAGAGGATTGGATATGTGGTGGAACGTTGTCTTTCCTTCTTTACTTCCCTTTTTTATCGTCTCTGAGCTTTTAATCGGATTTGGAGTTGTCGCTTTCTTAGGCGTGCTTCTTGAGCCACTTATGCGTCCTCTTTTTAAAGTTCCAGGTATCGGTGGGTTTGTATGGGCAATGGGTCTTGCTAGCGGAAACCCAGCTGGTGCAAAACTAGCCGTTCAAATGCGAAAACTAGGGAAGATTTCACAGATTGAAGGAGAGCGTTTAGCCGGGTTTACCAACTCATCTAATCCATTATTTATTTTCGGCGCCATTGCTGTCGGTTTTTTTCATAATCCTGCTTTAGGAATGATTTTGGCACTCGCCCATTATATTGGCAACATCGTCGTTGGTTTCCTCTTTCGTTTTCACGGCAAAAACTCGGAAGAAATGCACCTCAGCCGTGGGCAATCACCACTAAAGATCATTGACGCTTTTTCCGCCATGCACCAAGAGCGATTAAATGACGGCCGCACGTTTGGCAAATTAATCGGCGATGCCGTTCGCTCTTCCATTGAGACCTTACTTTTAATAGGCGGGTTTATTATTTTATTTTCTGTATTAAATCAGCTACTAAGTCTTCTTGGTATTCTTTCGCTTATAGCTGTTAGTGTTAGTACGTGTTTTGCCTTAATTGGACTTTCACCAGAATTGGCGTACCCGTTTATTTCTGGCTTATTTGAAATCACCATTGGCGCTCAAATGATTAGTCAAACAACTGAAGCGAGCTTCTTATCACAACTCATCGTTGTTTCCTTTATTCTTGGATTTGGTGGTTTTTCGATTCAAGCGCAAGTAGCAAGCATCTTAGCCGAATCAGATATTCGCTTTCGTCCGTTTCTATTGGCTCGCTTTCTCCAAGGGCTAACGGCGGCTTGCCTCGTTATTCCACTGTACTATCTTTTCTACGAGCCACTTACAGATGAAGTGAGTAGTGGCGGCGTTCGTATTCCGGCATCTATCGAACAAGGTTGGCACTTTTTCCTTGAGATCTCACCCTACATCACGTTTAGCTTTCTCTGTTTGTTTATTTTACTAAAAACCATGCATATAAAGAAAAGATTCGTTTAGCCGTTAACGGCATACACTTTTTTCAAGGCTTGTGCGACTGGTTCTGGTACGAGGCTCGATACGTCGCTACCATAACTCGCGGCTTCTTTAACGATGCTTGAGCTTACGAAGCTATATTGCGGCTTAGTCATAAAAAAAAGTGTATCGACTTCCGGAACAAGCGTTTTGTTCATAGCTGCAATATTTTCTTCATAATCATAATCCGTACTAGAACGTAATCCTCGTATAATAGCAGAAGCACCATTCGTCTTCGCATACTCAACTAGTAAACCTGTAAATGGTTCAACAACGATATTTGGAATGTGCGCCGTCGCTTGTTTTAAAAGAGCGACTCGCTCTTCTAATGAGAAAAGTGGACTCTTTTTATTATTAACAGAAACAACAACGATTAATTCGTCAAACTGATTAGCAGCTCGTTCAAATAAATCAACATGCCCATTTGTCACCGGATCGAAACTACCTGAACTAACAGCTCGTCTCATGTCCACTCACCCTTTCATAAATCGTTATTTTTGTCTCTCCGTATTGCTCCGTTCGAATGATTTGAAGTGATGAAAAGGAGGCTAGTTCACTTGAGGAAGCTGTTTCGCACACAATTAGCCCACCTTCTTCGAGTACGGAACTTTCATCAATCTTTGCTAGCGCTTCTTTTATGTACAGCTCGGCCTTTGCATATGGCGGATCGATAAGCAGTAATTGGAACGTTTCCCCCTTGCCTATTAATACTTGGAGGCCCCTTAAACTATCATTTTTAAAAACAGACGCTCGTTCACTTAGTTTCGCATGGCTTAAATTTTGACGTATTGTTTGAATAGCTGGATGTTGGGCTTCAATAAAAATACACCGATCCATACCTCGGCTCAACGCTTCAATTCCTAAAGCACCGCTCCCTGCAAACAAATCAAGTACTTGACCGCCATCAAAATACGGACCAATCATATTAAAGATCGACTCTTTTACTTTATCTGTTGTCGGTCTTGTCTGTTTCCCTGGAACAGGCTTCAGTCTTAGCCCACCTTGTTGCCCAGAAATCACTCTCATATTCTCACCTTACCCTATGAATTAATGAATACATGTATAAAGCACGCAGCTAGCGTACATACTAAGTCTAGCAACACAGTACGTGTTGCGACAACCGCGGAGAAGACTTACATTTCCCCATAAGATCTTCCTCCGGTTTCTCCTCTCCCATTGCCATGTGAGATCATGGCAAGGCATTCTTCCTTGTGAAGAATGCCTTTTTTTGTCGACACACAGCAAAAGTCATGATATGATGCAATCGATTCTTTCAGAAGGAAGTAGGAAAAGCAAATGAACCAACGCGTCATAAAATTAGGCAATGGTTACGCTGATTTTTTTGAATTGATGGAACTTGCTATGACCAATCAATCTCGTTTGATTGCTTGTTTCCAGTTACAAACATTAGATGGACGGCATTCACTTGGCATCGTTTTAAAACCGGCTAAGCATCCTTCAACGTTTATGCCGATCTACCTTTGTCTAGAGGGCTTTAAACCTGATAGTAAAAGAGTACACCAATTTCAAGACTTTGCAAATCAAGAAGGTCATACGTTACATACAATTGCCGTTAAGTCTTTGGATCTTTTCTATGATGAAGACCAGTACACGCGCTACCTAATCGGCCTGCTTCGTTCTCAACGGGTCATTCCACCGATGGCTTAAAAAATAAACCAGACGATCGTCTGGTTTAAATGCCTAGCTTATAATCGTATTCTTTTGCTTTATCTGGTTTAGCATCTTCAAACTCTGTATTTACAAATGGACGCATTGACGGCTTCACATCGGTTACAAAATGAAACGATTGTAGTTTATTTATAATGTCATCTACTTTTTCTAGATCGCAGTAAAACACAACATATTTCATTTTTTTTGATACATATTGAACATGGCCAAAGCGCCGTAACTGCCTTGCATACTTCAGTGATGTAAGCCAAACAACAATCCCTTGACGACTTGGACTTATCATTTTCCATACCCCTCTTTTAAAAGTTCATCCAGCCTTATTTTACCACAATTTTCTTTTTTTATGCAAAAAGAATGTAGCTGCGTTATCCGCAACTACATCCACCACCAGAACCACAGCCACCACTACAAGACATCGAGTCAAAGAATGGATTTCCGGTTGGTACTTTTATAGATGGCGAAACCGTAGACGCTAAGACACCACTTAATTCATTTAGTAAGTCTTCAAGCTCGGTCTCTGCTTTTTTAAATTGAACGATAGATTCGTCCCGATCAAGCTCTCTTTTGGCAACTCGTATATCCGCTGAAACTGTCTTAAAGTCAGGATGATACTTACCAAACCGCTGTACTTCCTCATGAGACACTTTCAAGGTTGTAAACCGTTCAATCTTATATTGTGCTTCTTTATCTTGATTAAGGCGATCACGCGCTTCAATATACTGGGAGAACAGTTCTGATTGAAGAATAATAGAAGCCAGTTCATCAGAAGCATTTAATAGTTCTACCGTATCTAATGTTGCAATCACGGCTGCACCTCCTCCACTTTATTGTATCATGGGTATTTAGTAAATCGAAAGGTTTTTTTCTAATTGACAAGAACGATCAACTTCCCTATAATTCTTTCGACACATACTGGAGGACGCTTACATGAATCTCATTACTTTCAACCCTTTCCGCACGATAGGGATGCCTGGCATCGACTATGTGAAGCCAGAAAATATGTTTAAAGAACAAAGCCGCATCGAGCAAGCTGACCTTTGTCTTTTCCCAGAAAATTGGCAAGTGAATAGTCTTGTTTATGGGCTGAAAAAAAAGATTTTTCCAAGCATCGAGAGCATTCATCTCGGCTACAACAAAATTGAAATGACAAGGGCGATGTGGACGGTTTGTCCTAATCATGTGCCGTATACACTTATTCTAGGTTCAACCCCGAAAACCATACAAGACGTTCTAGAGACATTTCCGTTTCCATTCGTGGCAAAAACAACCCGCTCTTCGATGGGAAGAGGCGTATTCCTTATTCAAAATGAAGCGGATTTCCATTCATATGCTACTAACCACGACGTTCTTTATGTGCAGGAATACATCGAATCACACCGAGATTTACGTCTCTGTTTAATCGGCAATAAAGTTGTGAACAGCTATTGGCGAGAAAGCAGTGGTTTTAAGAACAATGTAGCACAAGGTGGCGTCATGACTTTTACAGACATTCCGCAAGCAGCGATTACACTTGTAGAGGATGTGGCCAGCCGCCTTTCTCTTGATCACGTCGGTTTTGATGTCATTGAACGAAATGGACAGTATTATATTCTTGAATTCAATACATTGTTTGGCAACCAAGGCTTTCTCGCACAAGGCATCCGTGTAGAGGATTTCATTTTTGATCACATAAAAAGTCTGTAACGAGTTAACTCGTTACAGACTGCACAGTTTCAGACACGGTATTTTGACCCATTTTTATCATTTCCATTAACATCACCATCATACTGACGTTATTTTGCATTCTTTCTACCCGTTGAGGAAATGTTTTTCCATAAAAATAATTGGACTCTTTCTCCATTTCTGCTAAACGCTCTGGATTTCGAGATAAATGGCGATACCACTCTGGATGATAACGCATAAACTCACGTATCTTTTGGTCTTGCATCATTTTTGCTCGAATGTCTGCTCTCATAACAACTCCTTAATCCCGTCGAAACGAAAACGGGGAGTCACTTTCTGAACGACGAGTAGGTTCCTGAGGTTTTTGGAACGTTTGCATTAGATTCTGTACATTCCCAAGCACAGAGCTAAATTGCGTTAAATGCGATTGCAAATCTTGCACATTCATCTTTTTTACCAATCCCATTAGTTGGCCGATGAATTCTCCTGTACCTACCGAACTTGCCTCTTCACTTGTATCGTTTGTAGATTGGTTTGTTTCAGCAGTTTCTTGTTCTTCTTGTTGACTTTCCACTACCTGCTCTTGCTGAACCTCTTCCGTATACAAGAATGGCTGCCATTGCTCATGTTCTTCTCCTAATATCGACCATTCTTCATAGATGTCTTGCAACGTACGCTTGCCATCCTTCACTTCGGTTACTAAACCGGGATGGTTTTTCACAAATACTTTAAACTGCCGAACTGAAGGATGCAGATTGGTCGGATTCGTCATCTGTTTCATCCCCTTATTTAGACTTCTGTATGATTAGTGTATACAACAGTCTGGTCCAATGTTCATGTTTTTTTGCTATTTAATCATGAGATTTGATAAACTAAGACGTGTGCGTAATCTAATGAAGTGAAAAGGTGAAAATAGTGACAGTAGAAGAAAAAATCCAAGCATTTTTGAACGAAGCATCTACAGAGGAAAAAAACGTTTTTGAACAAGTTGTTGATGGCTTTATCGCCAAACAACGAAAACAACAATTAACTTATTTATCGGGTATAACACAAGCAGAAGCATCGATTCCTTCAAAGGATACATTCTCCATTCGTGTTCCCATCACACCATTAATTCATAACCCTCTATCGATTGTTCATGGCGGTATGACAGCAACGCTACTTGACTCTACAATGGGTGGAGCTGCAATGGAAGCGTTACCGGATGATTTAACTGCCGTAACGTCTCAATTAAATATCCATTATATGCGACCTGGTGTTGGGGAATACCTTGAATGCTTTGCAACAGTCGTTCATTCCGGTAAACAATTAATTATTGTAGAAGGAAACGCTTATAATAATGAAAAGAAACTAATTGCAAAAGCAACCGGGACGTTTTATGTGATCCCGAGAAAATAATACACATGCATTTTATTCCTTACGATGCAGTAAGAAAAACGTCTTAGCTAACGCTGAGACGTTTTTTCCTTAACCTTCAAACAAAAAGTTCTGTGTGTAATACGCGTGGTGTACACCGACACCGAGATGGGTAAATTTGTCGTGAAGCAGTACAATTCGATGGCTGTCGCTGTTTAACCATCCTTCTACCGCTGCTATTCCGTCTACATAGTTATAGGCGATATTTTCACCTGCATCAGTAAACGGAACGCTCCCTGCTAGAAAGCGGTCAGACAATGTACCAAATGTGGGCGATACATGATCGAAATAATCATCTGTATACATATCTTTGCTATGATCATACGCAACTTTTGCTACTTCGTCAGACCAAGCAAACGGCTCCAATTCAAAGCTTGAGCGAATTGCGTTTGTGAGCTCAAAAATTTGTTTTTCATTCGCTTTATCTATCGCTGCAAGCTCAGAAGGGTTTAATGCTTGTTTTTCCGGGAGCTCATTCGTATACCCGAATGAATAAGGTTGTTGGCTTAAAAGAACTTCATTTGATAGGAGACGAACGCTTGATAGCTGGTTCGTATGTACATCCATATAGAACTGTATCCAATAGTCACCAATCTGCGCTAAAGGACGCATCTCCATATCCTGCTCAGATAATTGAAACGTAAACAAACCTTGGTCCATTTCTAAAGGTATTCGATCTTCAAACAAAAACATTCGGTTTAACGCTTCATAGCTATGTTGCTGTTCGCCTAAAAAGCGCTGTATCGGCGCACCATTTGCTACAACCGTTGTCACGTTCCCATCTTCAACACCAACAGTTAGATACCCATCGTTAATCGTATTATACACCCACGTATCGTAGCCAAATGCAGATGGATCAATGCGGCCCGGTTCCCCTAACCACTCTAGAACCTCTTCCTCACTAGCTCCCATTAGCAAACCAATGTGCTGATCAAATGGAAGATCTGTTTCCTTCACGACTTCATCATCCGTTAGTAAAGCAGGTGTTACCCGCGCCGCGTAGTCCATATGCAAGGACGGTTGCTTTGTTGTAAGAAACTGACCAGCTACCGGCTCTGGAGGAATTTGCCTGTAGTAATAAATCAGGATCACCAACATAACCGTTAAAACCATTAAAAGACTAAGACGCTTATTCATATCCACTGCTCCCTCCTATTCTATCGTATGTTCCTATGCTAGCTATGCATTCACCTTATTCAACTAAACCTTTCACTGTTTGAACAGACCTTCTGAAAAAGTCTGTTTAAACGTTGCATAAGAAAGCGTTTCATACTATGATTAAGAAGTGTGAAACAGCAGTTAAGGAGGAATACTTTTGAAATTCACCGAAACAGGACTAGAAAATCATCAAATTAAATTTACACTTGTACATGACTCAGCAGAATCAGTTGGCTTCGTCCACGCCGATCAATGGGATTACGAGCGCGCTATGTTTGACTACAAAATGGTGCATCACGAAGGCACATTTTACTTGCGAGTTCCCGTTTATGCCGTAAAAGGCGATATTCCTGCTCAATCCACTATCGTTCAAATTATGACTCCTATTCTAGGAAAGCATTATTATCCACATGGTGTTGAATACGAAGGGGAAACATACCCAGATGCAATTGTAGAGAAATCGAAGAAAAAGCTAGAACTATTAGCGCAACGAATTGAAAACGAACTATAAAAAGAGCTGTCCCTTGTGACGGCTCTTTTATTAATAGAATCGACTTCCTTCGTTTTAATCTCTTTCTTCATTGACGTTAATAATGGTGTAAAGTCGGTATGTACCGTCTGAACCTTCAACTGTATGAAAGCGAACCTCCCGCTCTATATCTTCCACCGCATCTCCAGTCACCACACGTACATGCTCATGTGCTTCGACAAAGTAATCGCCTTCTTCTGGGTCATACCATACATCGTGAACATCTAGCGAAATGAGCTCCTTTTGTGCATTGCTTTTTTGTAAATCATCCTTTAATCGATGAAGTGCATGATAGAAAGATGTATTCGGTATCAAAAAATCATTTTCTAGACGCTCTGTTTGATTTTCGTTAATGGCAAGCAGCATCTCCGCTTTATAATCATGCACAAAAGTGGATAGCTTTTCAATCACTTCTTCATCGGTAACTTCTTCCAACTGTTCCGGTTCATTGTATCCACATGCCGCTAATACAATAAATAGAAGGAACAATGGAAGCGTTCGAATAAGTGTCCGCACAACAAACCCTTCCTGTTCGCCTGTCCTTCATTAGTATACAAAAATCCTAAAAAAAGAGGAACCTTTAATAGTAAGGTGAAATCAAGATGTAAACTAATACACCTGTAAAGCTTACGTAAAGCCAAATGGGCATTGTCCATCGTGCAATCTTTTTATGGCGCGCATTTTCGCCATTCCATGCTCTTGCAACACTTGTCAATGCAAGCGGCACAATGACAGCTGCTAACACAATATGTGTAATTAAAATGAAATAATAAAAATACTTCAAGAAGCCATCATCACCAAATGCCGTTGATTCTGCTAAAAAGTGATGCGCTACATAGGTAAAGAGAAAGAAAGTGGTTGTGACAAAAGCGGCATAAATAAACCGTTTATGGATGCGTACCTTCCCTTTTATAATCGCAATGAATGCACATACTAAAAAAAGAAACGTAAATGTATTAAAGATGGCATTCATAAGCGGAAGAATAGTGACATCAAAAGCATCAAATCCCTCTACACCCGGTAATCCTGCTAGAATGCCAATCGCACCAATAAGCACGACAGAAATAATAATAATAGCAGGCTTGTAATTTCGTTTTTTTATTGGTTTGTTAAAACCGTTGTCCATCCTTGTCACTCCTTAAACGTTCATCTGTTTATACTAGTAGTATACTACATATGAAACCCATCCCACACTAGCTCTAGTATTTACAATCTAGTGAACATTAAACATAAGACAATTTGTCTTATCAAACTGTCACATTTAAACGTACTTGTATAGAGCCAAAAAGAAAAACGAGTATGGCGTAACATCCATACCCGCTTTCCTTTAACAGTACATCATTTTCTCTCTAGTATTTTACAACACCGATTAGCAGCATTAATGCAACAATGGTCGGCATAGTGACAAATATACCAGTGATCATAAAGACAGTTGCCCAAGCATGATCTTTATCTTTCATATGCATAAAAAACAGTAGCTGTAAAAGCAATTGAACGATCGCAAGAATTAAAATGAATGGCACTGCAAAATTATTTGGGATTAAGTCTGCACCTACAGCGACAAACGCGAGAACTGTTAAGAATAATAGTAAGATAAACACGACAAATTGTTTCTTAATATCTCGCTTCATCTCACGTTTTTCAGCTTCCGTAAGTGAACTCTTTTCAAACGGTTTGCTTAAGTGGTCATCAGCCATATTAATAACCTCCTGCTCCCATTAAGTAAACGACGGTAAAGATGAATACCCACACGACGTCGATAAAGTGCCAGTAAAGACTTGCCACATAAAACTTAGGAGCATTTGTCAACGTAATCCCTTTGCCCCAATTTCGGATAATAAGCAACGTGATCCAGCAAAGACCAAATAATACGTGAGCCCCGTGTAGTCCAACAAGTGTATAGAAGGCAGATGAGAAAGCACTTGTAGTAAAGCCAAATTCATAATCATGTACATAGTGCTGGAACTCATAGATCTCTAGACCTAAGAACACCAAACCAAGAAGGACTGTAATAATCATCCATGTCATCATTTTTTTGAACTGGTTTTTCTTCATCGCAAACATTGCCATTACACTTGTCATTGAACTTGTTAAAAGAATCATTGTCATAATAAAGACAAGCGGTAACGTAAAGAGTTCATCAGAAGCTGGTCCGCTTCCAACACCGTTACGTAATCCTAAGTACGTTCCAAAAAAAGTGGCAAACATGATGGTTTCTCCACCAAGAAAGAACCAAAAGCCTAGAAATTTATTTTTCCCTTCAAGGGTAGCTCGCTCCGGATGAGACGGTAAGCCTTTTGATGTATCGACTGCACCAGCCATATTATTTGCCACCTCCTAGCTTTTTAAGATCCGCTTTAACAACGCTCTTTGGAATATGATAGCCATGATCATCTTTCAATGAACGCATTGCCATACCACCGAATGTTAACAAGCCACCAAGAGCAACAACAATCCATGGACTCACAATCGGCTCAGCCATTTCTAGCATAATCAAACCAAAGCCTAGGAAATATAAACCGATTGAAATGATAACAGGCAGAATAGAGCCATTCGGCATATGAATATCATCGACTGGTTCAGCCGGTTTCATTGTGCCGTCCCCGTGTACTTTTTCGTAAAACAATGGATCAAGTGAACGGATTTGTGGCGTTTGAGCAAAGTTATACTCTGGGACAGGTGTTGGTGTTGCCCATTCTAACGTACGTGCATCCCATGGATCATTAATCCCAATAACGCGCTCACCTTTAATAGCTGAGTAAACAATATTAATGACAAGTACAATCACTGCAGCAGACATAAAGAATGTTCCAATTGTACTAATCATGTTGAATTCATCAAGACCTTGACCGCCTAAATATGTATAAACTCGGCGAGGCATTCCCATTAAACCAAGGAAGTGTTGAACAAAGAATGTTAAATGGAAACCAATCGTGAAAAGAATAAAGAACACGACTCCTAATTTTTCATTTAACTTATGGTTAAACATTTTCGGATACCAGTAAAATAAACCGGCAAACAGCGCTAACACGATTCCACCGACAATAATGTAGTGGAAATGCGCTACAACAAAGTACGTATCATGGTACAAGTAATCAACAGGTGCCATTGCTAGCATAACCCCTGTTACGCCTCCAAGAACGAACGTTGGAACGAACGAAGAAGCAAATAACATTGCCGTATTAAACGTAATTTTACCGCCCCACATCGTGAAGAGCCAGTTAAAGATCTTAATTCCTGTTGGTACAGCAATCGTCATTGTTGCAATCGCAAAGATTGAGTTGGCTACTGGGCCAATTCCTACTGTAAACATATGGTGAGCCCATACCATGAATCCAAGAAAGGCAATAATCATTGTTGCGAAAACCATTGCAGTATAACCGAATAGACGCTTTCTTGAGAATGCCGGAATAACCTCTGATATAATTCCAAATGCCGGTAAAACAAGAATGTACACTTCAGGGTGACCAAAAATCCAGAAAATATGTTGCCAAATGACAACGTTTCCTCCTGCTGCCGGGTTAAAGAACTGGGCATCAAAAATCCGCTCTAGCATAAGAAGCGCAAGTCCTGCCGCAAGTGGCGTAAATGCAAAGAGAATGAGTGTCGATGTGACAAACGATGTCCACACAAAAAGTGGTAAGCGCATCATCGTCATTCCTGGCGCACGCATATTAATGATTGTCACTAAAAAGTTAATGGCTGAAATCAATGTACCGATACCAGAAACCTGTAAACCAAGTACATAAAAATCAAGACCAAGCTGTTCTTCATTTAATGATAAAGGAACATAAGCAGTCCATCCTGCATCTGGGCCTCCACCAAAAAACCAGCTTGTTGATAGTAATAAACCACCTGATAAGAATATCCAGAACCCTAACGCATTGACGAATGGAAACGCAACATCTCGAGCACCGATTTGAAGCGGAATCACAAAGTTCATAAATGCAAATAAGAGCGGGGTGGCTGCGAGGAACAACATGATCGTTCCGTGCATCGTAATAAATTCGTTAAACGTTTGCCCGGTTAAAAAGCTATTTTCAGGCATGATAAGCTGAATTCGCATAAAAACAGCCATCAAACCGGCTTTTAAGAAGAAAAGCGTCCCGGCAATTAAGTACATGATGCCGAGCTTTTTATGGTCAACCGTTGTTAGCCAGTCCCAAACGACGCCTTTTTCTTTTTTATAACTAGCCAATCAAGACCCTCCTTTACCCAATCTTCCTTTTAATAATCCGCATCTGCTGGACGTACTTGTAATGAACGTAAGTACGCAATTAAATCTTCCATGTCATCATCACTAATATCATGTGGTGGCATGTTGTTGCCTTGCTTTAACTCTTCAGGATTTCGAATCCAATTCGCAAGTTCTTCATCATCATCGATGTCGTATACACCTGCAAATTTTTGACGGTCACCGAAGTTTGTCAAAGTTGGGCCAGTTGCCATACCTTCTCCACCGATTGCATGACAATTAATACATGCATTTTCTTGGAATACTTCATAACCCGCTTCAGCATTTGCAGCAGTTTCTTCCGCTTCAACAGCAAGCATATCATCTACCCATTGGTCGTATTCATCACGCTCAAGGGCAATGACTTTGAAATCCATCAGCGCATGGGAAGGTCCGCATAATTCTGCACATTTCCCTAAATAGACACCTGGTTCTTCAGCTTGTAGCCATAAAGCATTTGATACACCAGGGATGTTGTCAATTTTACCACCTAACGCAGGAACCCAAAAAGAGTGAATAACATCTTCTGCATTAAGCTCAAATACCACACGCTCTCCAACAGGAATATACACTTCTTGACCTGCTGTAAAGCCTTCCTCGTAATCAAACTGCCACCAGTACTGGTGGCCAGTCACGTTTATGTATACTGCATCTTCATGTTCAGCTGGATCAGCATCAACATGGAATTCAAACGTTCCTGTTACGGTTGGAATAAATAAAATAATAAGCAATAGTACAGGAATAACAGTCCATGTAATTTCCATTGCTGTATTTCCGTGAACTTGCTTCGGTAGTTCATCATCGCCTTCTTTGCGGCGGAACTTCACGACGATAATGAAGAATATGGCAAACACAATCACTGATACAAGTGTCATAATAACTAATGACAAGATCATGTTGTCATAGATCCATTGTGCCGCTTCTCCCTTTGGATCAAGCGCAGTCAAGTTCTCTTCACCAAGACAGCCTGATAAAAAAACAAGCACTAGAGCTGCAGGTGTTAAGCGCCACAGTAGGTTTTTTAACATGTTCGATTCCCTCTCTTTCTATGTAGTTGTCTTGGTCTTCTCAAACAGCGGCGTGAATGATAAAATGGCTAGTCCGTCTATGAAACTCGAAAACGGATACAACCCTTCTTAAGCTTGACGGAATATGAGGATCATTGCTCACACATATTCTTACATTCTCCCACATTATCGATTATAACCGAAAATGTGGGCGGTTTCATCAAATTCCTTTTGTTCACATGATTTTCACATTTACAATCTTCAAAAATTGTTCGCAGCTGAAAAATTGACTTTACCCTGTACGTTTTCTTATCATGGAGAAAGTACATTATAAGACCCAATACTAACTTTATCATACTTTTTAACAAGTTTATAGAAGGAATGGTGAAACGATTGCATAAAGGACTAAAAAGATTTGGCGTATTCACCTCACTAGGTGTTCTCCTTGTTCTCATTCAAGGAGCAGTAGTTACAAATACGGGCTCAGGCGAGGGATGTGGTCAAACGTGGCCGCTCTGTTTTGGTCAAGTTATCCCACTTGATCCACCACCAGAAACGGTTATCGAATTCTCTCATCGCTTAATCGCAGGTATTGTAGGGATGCTCGTCATTATCATGGCCATCTGGTCATGGCGAACATTAAAGCATTTATCGGAAACGAAATTTTTAGCGATTATTTCTGTTTTTATGATCATTTTTCAAGGATTACTTGGAGCAGGCGCCGTTGTATTCGGTCAATCAGACCTCATTATGGCATTACACTTTGGTTTTTCAGCTCTCTCTTTTGCATCCGTCGTATTATTAACAAGACTTGCATTTGAAGACAGCAATCCTAAAAGACATTATGTACCAATTGTTTCAAAGTCATACAAGTGGTTTGTGATTGGTACAACGATTTATTCCTATTTAGCTATTTATACTGGGGCTTACGTAAAGCATCGAGATGCAACCCTTGCTTGTTCTGGTTTTCCATTGTGTAATGGTGAATTAATCCCAACTGTGTTTCACGATGCGATTGCTGTACAACTGCTACACCGAGCAGCCGCATTGATTCTTGTCACTTTACTTCTTATCTTATTTATTTGGACATTAAAAGCTTATAAAAAACAATCCGTTTTAGTTTTTTGTTCCGTACTCACGATTATTCTCGTTGCTGGACAAGCCGCTTCTGGAATTGCCGTTGTATTTACTCAAAATTCCACCTTAACGATTGGCATTTTCCATGCGCTTTTAATTTCCCTCCTCTTCACCGTACTTTGTTACATGGTCATGCTTGTCAATCGACACAAGCAGAACTAAAAAGCCGCCCTTGGGCGGCTTTTTTTCATGGTATGATTACTCTATTTCGATTAATAGATCACCAGTGGAAATGGCTTCTCCGTCTCTTGCATGAATTTTAGTCACAACTCCATTTTTTGCAGCTTGAACCGTTGTTTCCATTTTCATCGCTTCGGTAATCATAAGGTGATCACCTTTTTTCACTTCATCACCTTCAGAAACGAGTGCTTTTACAACGGTGCCAGGCATCGATGCACCAATATGATTTAAATTGTTTTTCTCAGCCTTTGGCCGTAATACTGCATCTGACTTAATATCTAAATCTAAAATGTTCACTTCACGAGGCTGACCATTTAATTCAAAATAAACAATTCTTGTACCATCTCGCTGTGGGTCAGAAATGGAGATTAATTTTACAATTAACGTTTTCCCTTGTTCGATTTCAATCTCTACCTCTTCTCCGAGATGCAACCCGTAAAAGAATGTTGGTGTATCAAGAACAGATACGTCACCAAAGCGTTCACTAAACTCTTCATATTCTTTGAACACTTTTGGATACAGTAAATAAGACAGAACATCATGACTTGTCACTTGACGATCAAGCTCTTTAAATAGTTGCTCGCCAACTTCTTTAAAATCAACAGGCTCAAGGGCTGCACCAGGACGACCTTCAATTGGGGTTTTCCCTTTTAGTATAATACGTTGAAGTTCCTGTGGAAAACCTTGATATGGTTTACCAAGCTGCCCTTGGAAGAACTCAACTACTGAATCAGGAAAATCTAAGCTTGACCCTTTTTCATAAAGATCTTCTTCCGTCAACTCATTTTGTACCATATAAAGCGCCATGTCTCCTACAACCTTAGAAGAAGGTGTTACTTTCACAATGTCTCCGAACATGTCATTGACTGTGCGGTACATTTTCTTCACTTCATTCCATTTCTCATACAAACCAACCGCTTTTGCTTGCTGCTGTAAGTTACTGTATTGACCACCAGGCATTTCGTGTTCGTACACTTCTGTATGTGGTGCATTCATGCCGCTTTCAAACCCACTATAAAACTTCCGTGTATCATACCAGAACTGATCAAGCTTCTCATATGTCTCAATATTCATTTTCGGCTGACGATCGGTTCCCGCGAGCGCATAATACAGGCTGTTTGCACTTGGTTGTGACGTCAATCCAGCCATTGAACTAACAGCAACGTCAACAATGTCAACACCAGCTTCTACAGCGCGTGCATAAGAAAACACACCGTTGCCGCTTGTATCGTGCATATGCAAATGAATGGGAATATCAATGGTCCCTTTTAACTCACTGACAAGCTGATACGCTGCTTCTGGTTTTAACAATCCTGCCATATCTTTAATCGCTAAAATATGGGCACCAGATGCTTCTAGTTCTTTCGCCATCTTTTTGTAGTAAGGTAAATCGTATTTTGTTTTATTTTTGTCTAAAATATCTCCTGTGTAGCAAACGGCTACTTCTGCGACTTTACCACTTTCACGAACTGCTTCAATAGCTGGCTTCATTGCTTCAACCCAGTTCAAGCTATCAAAGATTCGAAATACGTCAATTCCTGCTTCAGCTGACTTTTGAACAAAATCATAAACAACATTATCTGGATAGCTAGTGTACCCAACTGCATTAGAAGCACGTAGCAACATCTGGAATAAAATGTTTGGTGCTTTTTCCCGTAAAACGAGCAGCCGCTCCCAAGGATTTTCGTGTAAGAAGCGCATCGCTACATCAAAAGTGGCACCGCCCCACATTTCAAGTGAAAATAAATCAGGCAATAGATGGGCTGTTGGCTCCGCAACTTTTTTCAAGTCATGTGTTCGCACCCGAGTAGCAAGTAAAGATTGATGTGCATCTCGGAATGTTGTATCCGTTAATAGAACGTCTTTCTGTTCATTAACCCACTTAATCAACCCTTCAGGCCCTTTTTCATCCAATAGTTGTTTCGTTCCTGGCTTCACTTCTTCTAGACGATTATAGGCAGGCAAGACTGGCGCATCAAAGAGCGGCTTCTCTCCTTTTTGTAAGCCCGGATACCCGTTCACAACTGTTTCTCCAATAAAAGATAGCATTTTCGTTCCTCGGTCTTTGACCTTTGGAAACACAAATAATTCTGGCGTTTGATCAATAAAGCCTGTATTATATTCCCCATTTAAAAACTTCTTATGGGTCACAACATTCTCTAAAAAGGCAATATTCGTTTTAATACCTCGGATACGAAATTCACGAAGATTACGCACCATTTTTAATGCCGCATCTTCAAACGTCAATGCCCACGTAGACACTTTTACAAGTAGGGAATCATAGTGAGGACTAATGACCGCACCTTGGAAGCCATTTCCTGCATCTAGACGTACACCAAAACCACCACTAGAACGATACGCATTAATCCGCCCTGTATCTGGCATAAAGCCATTAGCTGGGTCTTCTGTTGTCACACGTGACTGTATCGCATATCCGAAGAGATGAATATCTTTCTGAGCCGGAATGTTTATCTCTTTTTCATGCAATTTGTAACCTGCTGTTATCTTCAGTTGAGATTGTACAATATCAATTCCAGTTACCATTTCCGTAATGGTATGCTCAACTTGTACACGAGGATTTACTTCAATGAAGTAAAACGCTCCATCATCTGTCACAAGGAATTCTACCGTTCCAGCATTCACATACTGTATATTTTCCATCAGCTGAACCGCCGCTTGGCAAATATTATTTCGTACTTCATCCGTTAACGACACACTCGGTGCGATCTCCACTACTTTTTGATGTCGGCGTTGTACTGAACAATCTCTTTCATGTAAATGAACAATATTGCCATGCTTGTCCGCTAAAATTTGAACTTCAATATGTTTAGGGCGCTCGACAAACTTCTCTACATATACTTCGTCGTTCCCGAAAGCAGATTTCGCTTCTGATTTAGCCCGATCATATGCTTCTTTTAATTCTTCTTCAGCGCGAACAATCCTCATTCCTCGTCCACCGCCTCCTAAAGAGGCTTTAATAATAAACGGATAGCCATGTTCTGCTGCAAAAGCTTTCACTTCATTTAAATCATTAACCGGTCCATCGCTACCAGGAATAACAGGTAAGCCAGCTTTAAGAGCTTGTTCTCTGGCTTGGATCTTGTCACCAAACATCTCTAAATGTTCAAGCTCTGGACCCACGAATAAAATGCCTTCTTCTTTACAACGTCTGGCGAATTCAATATTCTCTGACAAAAAGCCATAGCCTGGATGAATGGCATCGACATCATTTGCTTTCGCTGTCGCAATAATATCTTCAATATCTAAGTATGCATCAATTGGTTTTTTTCCTTTACCAACTAAATACGCTTCATCTGCTTTGTAGCGATGAAAAGCTCCTGTATCTTCTTTCGAATAAATGGCAACCGTGCGAATGTTTAATTCTGAGCATGCCCGAAAAATTCGAATGGCGATTTCTCCACGGTTTGCTACAAGAACTTTCTTAATTGTATGTAATCCATTCATCTCGCTATTCCCTCTCTCCGTTTTTTCTCTTAACTTTGACTGATTTCTCTAAATTTCGCAACTAATATGCACAAAATTGATTTCAGAAAAACCGGGCGCATGTGCGTCCCGGTTTTATGTTACTTTAGAGAAGAATCATGAAGTAAAGCTAGTTTTCGTTCTAACTCACTCAAGATTCCCTTCCCTTTTTCTTCTTCAACAAGCCCAAGTCGAATGGCAAAATCAATTTCTCTTGATAAACCAAACATTCTTGTATCTAAAACCTCTTCGTAGAGGGGGCATTGCGGCATTGTCAAGTTTTCAAGCTGAACCTCAATTAGCTGACGGATTTTTTCCGCATCCTCTTGAAGTAAACTATATGCTTTTTCACTTTGGCTTGTCACAGCATGTAACGTCAAATTATCCCCTCCTCGTCTGAGTTCATATCCTACTTCCCATAGTATAGATATTTGACGGAAATTGCAATCATTTTCATTGTACAGATAAGTTTCCAATCGTGACAAATGTTAAATGAAGGCGTATACTTTTCTCTATCGTACATAGTTTTGGAGGGATTTCATGCAAGAATTTGTATTTTTCATTTCTGGTAAAGTAAAGAAGCCACTTACAATTGATCCTACCGTTTGGATTTTTGACGAACGAAAGATTGATTTAACAACGTTCTTTGAATCAGATATGCAACTAGAACAAGAGAATGATTTAATTCATTATACGCAAAAGATCTCTCAACAATTTGATAAAGAAATGCTTGAAGGATCCGAGCCGCCTAATCCGAATCGAGATTCGAACCGTATTAAATATAACCGCCAAGAGCTAATAAACGGTTCTTTCGGAATGCCTTTACGCTCGTTCATCCGTAATGCCGCTCCCTACGAGGATGTTCAATCCATTATCGTTGAAACAACGGAAAATCAACACGTGACACTTCCAATAGAGAAAGCCGATTATTTAATTGCTGCATTCTCTGATAATGGCAAGCCTCTACATAAAGATGGACCTGTACACCTTTATGTAGCTGACGGTGTAAGTCAGACAGCGATTAAACGAGTAAAGCAGCTGTCATTCGTTTAAAGTAAATCGGCTGCAAGCTGCGCAAGCGCTGAGCGTTCCCCTTTTATTAACTTAATATGGCCGCTCAGCGCTTCATTTTTAAACGTTTCCACTGCGTACGTTAACCCATTTGTATATTCATCAAGATACGGATGATCAATTTGCTGAGGATCTCCCATTAATACAACCTTGCTTCGTTCACCGACACGAGTCAGTATTGTTTTCACCTCATGTTTTGTTAGATTCTGCGCTTCATCAATAATGATATATTGATCGGGTATGCTTCTCCCTCTAATATACGTTAATGCTTCCACTTGGATGGAACCAAGGCCAGCAAGGATTCGATCAAGCTCTCCAGGCTTTTTCGTATCAAACAAAAACTCCAGATTGTCGTAAATTGGTTGCATCCATGGTTTTAACTTCTCTTCTTTTTCTCCTGGTAAATAGCCGATATCTTTACCAAGGGGTACAATAGGTCTTGCAACAACTAGTTTTTTATAAAGATGTAAGTCTTCCGTTTGTAATAGCCCGGCTGCCAGTGACAGCAACGTTTTACCTGTACCCGCTTTTCCTACTAACGTGACAAGCGGTAAGTCATTCCGAAGCAAGAGTTCAAAGGCCATTTTTTGCTGTGCATTTCGTGGCTTTATCCCCCATATATGTTCATACTCACCGATTAACGGTTTGATTTTCTTACCAAGTAAATCGACTCTACCAATCGCGGAACTCGAAGCTTGAGAATAATCCTTTAAAATGACAAACTGATTTGGGTAGAGATGATCTACCTCCAATTCATCCACTGCAATTTCACCGTTTTTATAAAAAGCAGTAATGACTTCTTGATTTGTATAGCAATCCTTATAGCCGCTATAGCCTTCGTCACTTTCAATAACTCGATCATTCAGAAAATCTTCCGTCAGCAAATCAAAAGAATCCGCTTTTACCCGTACAAGAGCATCTTTACTTACAAGCACGACATCTCGTCCGTTCGCTTTTTCCTTTTCTTCATTTTGCAAATTAAGCGCAACCGCAATAATACGGTTATCATTTGTCATATCCGCAAAGACATGCTTTAAATGTTGAAAGGAACGATGATTTAGTTCAACCCGAACGGTACCTCCTTCGTGTAGCTGCACTCCTTTATGAAGCTTTCCGCCTTCTCTTAATTGGTCAATAATACGAGCAATCATTCGTGCATTCCGGCCCACTTCATCCATATTTTTCTTTTTAGAATCGACTTCTTCAAGAACAATTGCTGGAATAATAACTTCGTGCGGCTGAAACTGATAGATCGAATAAGGATCTTGTAACAATACATTTGTATCAAGAACATACATTTTCTTGGCATTAGTCAAAAAAACGCCTCCTAAGTAAGTGCGTTAAGAATTTGCCTTTCAGTAGAAGCAAGCTTCCTCTCTTCTTAATCGTATGAAAAAAGCGCACAACTTAGACGAAGGATTATTGATTATTATAGGAGTTTCTTTTTGCTCTATTATTCGATACACTAGATATACCATATGGGTAAAGTGAGGTGTACGTCTTTAAGACGACAAAATGAAAGTACAATGCGTTATATGCGACTGTATTGAAGATATTGATGACTATAGCGTTATCGCCAAGAAACTACGAAACCGACCAATTCACACGTACATGTGTAGCAGCTGTCAACAACGAATTGCAAAACGTACAGATGAACGTAAAGCGACTGGCAGTTTCTCCGTTCCACATACACAAAAAGAAGAGAGCGATTGGCCTTAACCAACGCTCCCTCCATTTTCTTCCGATCTTGCTTTTTCTTTTCGGTGCATAAACAACCGAAATCGATAAATCCCTAGCACGAGTGCTGAAATAGCTAAAACGGCCATAATCGGCGCCCCAAACACAAATTCCAGAAACCATAATCCAAAGCTTCCAATGATCAGCATCACATAGACAACAATCATTTTGAGAACAGGTAATTTTCGTGCAAACCCTAAATTGAAAACGAGAACTGTGAGCAACGTCGTAGCGATAAATGCGACAAAGCCAATCCACGGTTGCTCATAAGTAGCCTGCATAAGCCAAGATAGGTTTTCAACAGGTACCATCTCTTCACCGTTTCGCATAATCCTGGCCCCCTTCGTTCATCTTAAGATTTCGAAGCTAGCTTACGACGTTTTTCTTCTCTTTCACGCTCTGATTTAACCAAAATTTTCTTCCGTAAGCGAATCGATTCAGGTGTCATTTCACAATACTCATCGTCATTTAAATATTCCAATGCTTCTTCAAGGGTTAATATTCTTGGACGTTTCATTGTAACGGTCTGATCTTTCGTTGCCGAACGAACGTTTGTTTGTTGCTTCATTTTTGTAATATTAACAGTCAAATCATTTTCACGGGTATGCTCACCAACAATCATACCTTCGTAAATTTCTGTACCGGCATCAAGGAAAATCGTTCCACGATCTTCAACACCCATAATACCGTATTGGGTTGCTTTCCCTGTTTCCATTGACACAAGCACACCTTGACGACGACCACCAACGTGACCCGCAACCATTGGTTGGTACGAATCAAAAGAGTGGTTAATAATGCCGTAGCCACGTGTTTGTGTTAAGAATTCAGTTGTATAACCGATTAATCCACGAGCAGGAACTAAGAAGTCCAATCGAACTTGTCCCGTTCCAGTGTTTGTCATGTTAACAAGTTCACCTTTACGCTCACCAATTGATTGCATAACCGCACCTTGATACTCTTCTGGTACATCAATTTGTACACGTTCAACAGGCTCACTTCGAACCCCATCAATGTCACGAATAATGACTTCTGGTTTAGACACTTGAAGCTCGTAACCTTCACGACGCATATTTTCAATAAGGATGGATAAGTGAAGTTCGCCACGACCAGAAACTACCCATACATCTGGTGAATCTGTGTCTTCCACACGTAGGCTCACATCCGTCTCTAATTCAGATTTCAGACGTTCTTCTAGCTTACGGCTCGTCACGAATTTCCCTTCTCTTCCAGCAAAAGGTGAGTTATTTACTAAAAAGGTCATTTGCAATGTTGGTTCATCAATTCTAAGGGTAGGAAGAGCATCTTGATGATCAATCGGACAAACCGTTTCACCAACATTAATTTCTTCCATTCCTGAGACAGCGATAAGATCGCCTGCTTTTGCTTCTTCAATTTCAACACGCTTTAAACCAAGGAAACCAAATAATTTCGTTACACGGAAGTGTTTAACCGAACCATCGAGTTTCATCAACGCAACTTGCTCGCCGACTTTCATCGTTCCTCTAAAGATTCGTCCAATTCCGATACGACCAACATAGTCGTTGTAATCTAGTAACGTAATTTGGAATTGAAGTGGCTCATCGCTATTATCAACAGGTGCAGGAATCGATTCAATAATAGTATTAAACAAATCTTTCATTGAGTCTTCTTGTTTATCAGGCGTTAAAGAAGACGTTCCATTAATAGCTGATGCATATACAACTGGAAAATCAAGCTGATCTTCATCTGCACCTAAATCAATAAATAAGTCAACCACTTCATCAACTACCTCGGCTGCTCTTGCTGCCGGACGGTCAATTTTGTTTACAACAACAATAGGCGTTAACTTTTGCTCAAGCGCTTTTTTCAGAACAAAGCGCGTTTGAGGCATACAGCCCTCATACGCATCAACGACGAGCAATACACCGTCAACCATTTTCATGATACGCTCTACTTCACCACCAAAATCAGCGTGACCAGGTGTATCCATGATATTTATGCGCTTATCCGCGTAGTTGATCGCGGTATTCTTTGCTAAAATGGTAATGCCTCGCTCTTTTTCCAAAGCATTTGAATCCATCGCGCGCTCTTGCACTGTTTCGTGCTGCTGGAATGTTCCAGATTGTTTTAACAATTCGTCAACCAAGGTTGTTTTTCCGTGGTCAACGTGAGCGATAATCGCAATATTTCTTATATCTTCACGTACATTCATTCTATTCTCTCCTTTATTTCCTCCATAGAGATGTTCAACTGTCTAAGTATAGCATAAAGTTGTTTCAGTTCCTATTTTATTTCAAAAACAGTATTTCACCAAAAAATGTTTCCCATTTTGTCACACGTAACCCTTTCCCTCGAAGCAAGAAAGCGGTACACTATTTAATAGTGAATAGAGGGGGTAAGACGATTTTGAATAAAGAAAATGTGATATTCCTAACACTATCCATTATAACGGTATTGTGTATTATGGGGATTGGCGTCGCTGTTGCAGAACGTAGTCTTCTAATTGCTGTTGTCTCAATCGTTGGAATCGTTGTCTCCATGGGACTAGGATTTGGATTAAGAAAAAAAAACGTGAATAGCCAAAATTAAAATGTAAAAAGGAGAGCCATTAATGGTTCTCCTTTGTTCGTCTTTTTACAATACTATTCGTTGCCTCTTCCAAAGGACGAATAATTGCACTCACATCTTGATGCCCGTATTTTTCTTTGGCATGAGCTACTTTTTGCGCTCCTACTTTCACAACATCAAGAGGCATATTAAGCTCTTCTGCTAATCCTAAAGCAAGCTTAATATCTTTATCTAACAAATTAATCGAGAATCTGGCATCAAAGTTTCGATCAAGAATTGCATCAACGGCCCAATCCATACTTTTTGAAAATCCAGCACTTCGCTTGATGACGTCATACGCAATAGCAGGGTCTACTCCTGCCTTTTCGGCCATTACATAACATTCTGCTAAAGCCGACTGATGTACACCAATTAACATATTGTTTAATAGCTTTACCGTTGTTCCACTTCCGATTTGACCAACCCGAATGATATACTCACCAAATGCTTCAAGAACAGGTTGTACTGCCGGAAAAACTTCTTCATCACACCCACACATAATCGTTAATGTACCAGCTTCTGCCCCCATTGGACCTCCACTAATTGGCGCATCCACAAAAGCTGTTCCATTCTTTGCGCTTTCTTGATAGCACCACTCATTCGTAGCAGGATTAACAGTGGAATGATCAATGATGACTTTCCCTCTCGAAGCCCCGGCAAGCAAACCTGTTTCCCCATCATATACGTCTTTAATTGAATCAGGTGTTGGTAAACAAGTCATAACAACGTCAACTGTTTCTATTAATGATTTGGGGGTTTCTTTTTCAAACGCTCCAAAAGCAACGGCTGTTTCAATCGGACCTCTACTTCGACTTACAACATACGTTTCATACCCTGCTTCAACGAGGTGTCTAGCCATCGGTAGCCCCATCGTACCGAGTCCAATAAACCCTACCTTCATTCCGATCCCTCCTGCAACTGCTGAACTAATGTTTCATGCAATTGTTTCTTTGCAGCGATTACCGTACCTTTCTCTAGAAACGAAAGTTCTTCATTATTAAATCGAGTCGCTTTACAGCCTGCTTCTTTTAACAGCACCGCTCCACCTGCATAATCCCACGGTGATAAATTAAAGCTTATGTAAGCGTCCATGCGATCAACTGCAACATACGCCATTTCAAGGGCAGCTGAACCGTAGGACCTTGTACCGCGACATTTTTGAGCAATCCTCACTAATTCCGGTTGATATGCTCGATCTTCAAGAAGCCAGTTTGAATTTACGCCAAGTATTGCCTCATGAAGTGGTCTCTCTGTTTGTTTAGTCAATTTTACCCCATCTACAAACAAACCCTCTTTATCGATTGCGTGAAATAACTCACCTTTCATGACATCGTAAACGATTCCAATCTTGCCAATACCGTTTTCATATATGCCAATTGAAATGGCAAAGTTTTGCTTCTGATGGACAAAATTCATCGTCCCGTCAATGGGATCAACAATCCAGACGATTCCTTTTAAATCCTCAATGGCTTCACTTACCCCTTCTTCCCCTAGGAAACGGTGGTTAGGAAATGTACGTTTAATTTGGTTATATAGAAATGCTTCTGTCGATTTATCAACATCTGTTACAAGATCATCAGGATTTGATTTTGTATTAATTTGAAAAGATCCTTCTAATGCTTCTTTAATGGACTCTCCTGCTTCCACGACCCACTCTTTTGCTTGCTGTTCAATTTCTTTCCACGTTGGTTGCATCTCGACCTCCTGCATGCTTCATTCCTCTCTATTATCGCACAAACAAATTTGAATACAAAGTTCTGCACCTTCAAAAAAAGAAAAAGTACAGTGTTGTACTTTTTCTTTGCTATTTTTCTAGACTCAGCCATTCTTGTCTATATTCATCTAATAACGCTTTACTATCATTAATCTTGTCACTATCTTCCGCCACTAGTGCATCATACAATGTCATTAATTGGTAATCGATTTCAAGGCGCAAGACGGACAAACGATTTTCAGGTTCAAATGAATGAAAGGACGGAAGAACTTGTTTCATCTGCGACTCTCCTTTTGTACATAAGGTACATGTTTTTAATTTTCAGATATTATAACATAAAATGGCTGTATCGACTAGTAATTTCTTAAAATCACTAACAATTGATCTTTCAGAAAAAATTCGCTAAGCTTACGGTAAAGATGATAAAAGGAGCCTTTCTCATGACAAAAGTCGGTTTTTCTACTGAAGATTTTAAAACATTTACAATAGAGGGGCTAGAACCCCGTATGGAAGCGATTCGTTCTTCGATCCAGCCAAAATTTCAGCTTATCGGTGAAGAACTTCGTTTGTATATCGAAACGTTACTTAATCAAGATATGCATTTGCACATCGCTCAACATGCAAGACGGACAACAAATCCACCAAAAGACACTTGGCTCGCGGTTGCAGCAAATAAACGTGGTTACAAAAAGCACCCTCATTTTCAAGTAGGTTTATTTGACGATCACCTCTTTGTTTGGCTTGCTTACATTTATGAACTACCAGGTAAACAAGACATTGCAAAACTCTTTCTTGAAAATGAACACGACATTAAGGAGACGGTTCCCAATTCTTATATGGTGTCTCTTGACCATACAAAGAAACAGGCTGAACCATTTCAAACTCTTGACCTTACCGCCTCACTTGAGCGTTTTCGAGACGTAAAAAAAGCAGAGTGGCTTGTCGGCCGTCACTTCTCTGCTACTGACCCCCTTGTACAAGATGGAGAAGCACTTATGAATGAACTGAAAAGTACAGTACAAACACTGCTTCCTCTCTACAAGCTGTCGTACACAGCGCTTCAATGATCCCTTTCGCTTTGTTTTGTCAGGATGACACGTTTAAAAGACATCGGCTTAGTAGCCGATGTCTTTTCTTCTAGCGAAACGAATAAGCACTACATATTAAGTACATGCACAGATGCTGTTAACCAGCTAAGTTGGTCAAGTTCGAACGGTCCCATCTTGCTCATTTGCCTGCTTTACCACCTTATAGCAAGATAAGCCTAATTGCTCATCTATTTCTTTAAACAGCTGTTTCTCTTCTGCTTTTGACGGGACGACACGTTTAAAAGCTTGGTAAGCACTTTGGAGCACACGAGCATCTACGCCCTTTTCTTGGGTTTGTGCAATGAGATCAAAAAACTCCGCTACTACAACAATTTCTTCCTGACTCCATTCATAACGAATTGGAATATTCATTCTTTCTCACCCTTTCAATTTTTCAATAGGCAAATCTGGATTCATTTGCTATACTCTTCTTGTTTGCGTAAATCAGAAACGCATACGTGCATAAGAAATGAGGTGTTCGTTTCATGGAACTTGATCAACAAAAAACGCCATTATTCACAGGGCTTAAACAATATGCAAGTAAAAACCCAACGCCATTTCACATTCCAGGTCATAAAAAAGGTCAGGGAATGGACCCTTCCTATCGGGAATTTATAGGTGACAATGCGTTGTCAATTGATTTAATTAATATAGCACCTCTTGATGACCTTCATCATCCACATGGCTTTATCCATGAAGCTCAGCAACTCGCTGCTCATGCTTTCGGTGCAGATTATACCTTTTTTTCTGTTCAAGGCACAAGCGGTGCGATTATGACGATGATTATGAGCGTATGCAAACCAGGAGACAAAATTATTGTTCCCCGTAACGTTCATAAATCCATTATGTCTGCCATTATTTTTTCTGGAGCGCTTCCGATTTTCGTTCACCCAGTAATCGATCGAACTCATGGCATTGCTCACGGTGTTACGACTGAATCCATTCAACGGGCGATTGAAGCCCACCCGGACGCTAAAGCCGTTCTCGTTATAAATCCAACCTATTATGGTTTTACATGTGATTTAAAAGAAATTGTAGCTATTGCTCATGCCGCTGCTATCCCAGTTCTTGTTGACGAAGCACATGGGGTTCATACTCATTTTTCCAAACAACTACCTATCAGTGCTATGGAAGCAGGCGCTGACATGGCAGCAACGAGTGTTCATAAGCTTGGAGGGTCTCTGACACAGAGCTCCGTTTTAAATGTAAAATCTGGACTTGTCTCAGTTGATCATACCACTGCCATTATGAGCATGTTAACGACCACGTCCACATCTTATATCTTACTTGCCTCACTAGATGCTGCCCGTAAGCATCTAGCAATAGAAGGCGAAAAAGAACTTAAACGAGTCATTGCTTTAGCTCATTCTGCTCGTAAACAATTAAATGAAATAAATGGACTTCATTGCATTGGCGAAGAGTGTTTAACGTCCTCCGCTACGTTTGCCCATGATCCTACTAAGCTGTTCATTTCTTTAAATGAACTCTCGATTAGTGGCTACGAAGCGGAAGTGTGGTTACGGGACCGTTACGGTATTGAAGTAGAACTGTCCGATTTATACAATATTCTCTGCATTATCACGCTAGGCGATGATCAATCAAAAATTGATCTATTAATAAAAGCTATGACCGAACTTGCTGCGTCTTTTCAACAGACAGACAAACAATCCATTTCCTTGTCTGTAAAAGTTCCGGATATTCCAACTCTCGCCATTTCACCCCGTGATGCATTTTATTCACAAACGGAATTTGTTTCATTTGATCAATCAGCCGGGCGCATCATTGCGGAATTTATTATGGTTTATCCACCTGGGATTCCAATCCTTAGTCCAGGAGAATTAATCACGCAAGAAAATCTGGAGTACGTAAAAGAAAATATGGAAGCAGGCTTACCTGTACAAGGCCCGGAAGATCAAACGCTTGCTTTTCTAAAGGTTATTAAGGAACAGTCTGCTATTCAATAAAAAACAACGTAGCGCAAGCGCTACGTTGTTTTGTTATTTATTTTTGAGAAGAAGCTTTTGCGGTTTTGGATTCACAGTGCGTACAGTTTGATACAGAATAAAGACGGCTCACTTTCTCTCCCTCAAAGTGTCCCAACGCCTGACTGCAAACTTGACAAATAAATGTTCCCACCATACATCCTCCTCGTAATTTGTAATCGCTTACGTTTTCGTATTTCTATAATAGTATGTATTATTATAGTCGTCAAGGGGTAATTAGTGTGACATAATTATTTTTAAATGTTGACATATTTATAGATTTAATCGCATACACTTAACCTTTAGGCATTATTTTGATCAGGACATACTGTTTAATCCGTTTGTAATTTTTTTATGTATTCGCTAGCAATCATTTAGCTTTTATCTATTCTTTTTATTAAAAAGCTCCCACTACATGAGTAGTGGGAGCTTTTCTTTTCATTTCAATTGATCTGGATCAACAAGTCCATACCCTTTATCACGTAAACCGTTCACAATCTCTTCAAGACCATCATTTGTCCACTCACGGTCATGCATTAATAGATTTCCACCATTGCCTAGCTCTGGCGCATTCACCATAATATCTGCAATCGATTCCGCAGTCATATAGTTACTATCCCAATCATATCCATACGTCCAGTTCATTAACGTCATGCCTTCTTCTTCAACGAGCTCTTTTGTATAATCGGTATTCACCCCAAATGGTGCTCGAAAAAATCTTGGACGTTCTCCAATGATTTCTTCTATCCGATCATTTAAGCCAACAATTTCTTCTCTTTGCTGCTCTTCTGAAATCTCACCTAAATTAGGATGGGACATCGTATGATTCCCAATTTCAAAGCCCATCTCATGAATTTGCACTAATTGCTCTGCTTTTTCGTCTGTATTAATAAAATGCCCGTTTACAAAAAAGATCGCTGGAGCATCTAACTCTTTTAACGTTTCCGCCATTTCAACTCCATGCTTGTCTGGTGCATCATCTATTGTTAATAAGACAACTTCCGGGTCTGCTTCAGTTCCTTCCATCGGTTCAACTGTCCACATAGTTGGATTAATCTCATAAACAACCTCAACGTCTTCACTCTCAGGCTCTTCTAAAGCCTCGTTTTCTTCTTCATCCTCTTGCACTTCATCAACTGTTTCATTGTCTTCTACTTGTTCATTCTCATCTGCATTGGTATTTTCAGTCGAGCCTTCCTCATTTGAACCGCAAGCCGAAAGTGCGATTAAACTTACAGCAGGTACCAAAAGCCACTTCTTCATATCATGGACCCCTCTCAACAATATCTTGTCCCATCGTAACATTTTCTTCCTTATTTCGACAGCATAAAAAGGGGAAAGATAAATTTTCATCAAATCGTCAAATGCATAAAATAATTTTCTTCTCTTATACTAAAAAGGCGTTTATGACTAGCTGTGACAGGGTACTAATAATTGTTGTTACAATCAAGGCTACTGGCACATTAAAAAAATGTATGCTATGATTTTGTCTTGCTTAAAAATGAAATTTCTTTGGAAAGGTAGACAATCACTATGAAGCAAACAACGTCCGTATTTTATATTTCAGTCATTGTTGCACTTGCATTCATTTTTTGGGGTGTTGTTTTTCCAGAAAATATGTTAAGTGTAACCGAAAGTATTCAAGGATTTATATCAACTGAGCTTGGATGGTTTTATTTACTTTCAGCAACGTTCTATGTAGCTGTCGGTATTTACCTAATCGTAAGCCCATTCGGCAGTATCCGCTTAGGGAAACCTGATGAGAAACCAGAATATACATATTTAACTTGGTTCGCATTTCTATTTACTGCTGGTATGGGAATTGGACTTGTCTTTTGGGGGTCCGCAGAGCCATTATCTCACTATTTCACACCTGCCTCTGCTGATCCAGCTACACAGCAAGCCGCAGCTGAAGCGATGCGCTATTCCATTTTTCACTGGGGCATCCACCCTTGGGCCATCTATGCTGTTGTCGCGTTAACCCTTGCTTATTTCCAATATCGAAAAGATGAACCAGCACTCTTTAGTTCAACCTTTCGCCCCCTAATTGGACACCGTGTTACTGGTCCAATCGGGAAAACGATTGACGTTTTTGTTGTTTTTGCAACGATCTTTGGAACAGCTACATCCTTAGGATTCGGAGCTGCACAAATTACAGCAGGTCTTATTTATTTATTCCCATCTCTAGAAAATATCAACTACAATTTATTTCAAATTGTCGTGATTGTCATTGTAACCATCCTCTTCTCAATATCGGCTATGACTGGAATTGATAAAGGGATTCGAATCTTAAGTAATCTGAATGTACGTCTTGCCATTTTACTGATGGCTTTTGTACTTCTACTTGGACCCACTAGCTATATTATGGGTGTGTTCACACAAGGTATCGGAAGCTATGTACAAAACTTCTTTGGTATGAGCTTTAGTATGGATGTTTATGATCCAGAGTCTTCTTGGGTACAAGACTGGACATTATTCTACTGGGCTTGGTGGATTTCTTGGTCACCATTTGTCGGGGCGTTTATTGCGCGGGTCTCCCGCGGAAGAACCATCCGCGAATTCGTCATTGGCGTTATTGCATTGCCTTCACTTTTTGGGGCATTTTGGTTTAGCGTATTCGGTGGTTCAAGTATCTACTTTGAAAATCGCGGTGGCGGCCTTTATGAGCAAATGGACGCAGGCGGCACGGAAATGGCTTTATTTGCTTTACTTGAACAATTTCCACTCACCTTCTTTGTTGCATTAATTACCGTTCTATTAATTGCATCCTTTTTTATAACATCAGCGGACTCAGCAACTGTTGTACTAGGTATGCAAACAACCGGTGGTAATTTAAATCCTCCAAATGCGGTAAAATTAATTTGGGGTCTGATTATTGCTGGTACAGCTGGCGTACTCCTCGTGACAAGTGAAGAAGGTTTAGATGCGCTACAAACCGCATCCATTATCGGGGCGTTTCCATTTGCGATTATTATCATCCTCATGATTGTTTCGCTATTTAAGGAACTACGAAATGAAAAAGAAACGTTGAATGTTAACCGAGAACGATTACGCCAAGAACGTCTTGCACTGCGTAACGATCGCGAGCGTGTTAAACGTGAACAGCAACTATTAAAAAAAGAACGTCGTCGTCTTCAAAAGAACAATGACGAGATGGAATCGAGCAAGAAAAAGAAAGACTAGTTTCGGAAAACGAGCCGTCTTAAAAGATCATATTCTTGATCTTTTAAGACGGCTTTTTCTATGTATGCATCATTGCTTTTAGGCATCGTATAACATAAACTCCCGCTCTTTTCTCTTCCTTATCTAAATCGTAACGAGCCAGATAATTTGACGTTTTTTTCCTACAGTTGTTGGGTAAAGAGTAAAAATGGAAATGATTGATAAAGGAGTCTGGGAGAATGAAGACACATCACCTCTTATTTGCTATCTCGTTTAGCGCCATCATCCTTTTAATTATTCTGACATCGACTTCTTTTTTAACGAGTGGAAAATCCCATTCGATTGCCCATGACGAAATAACCCTCATTTTATTCTCGGATACAAATCAGCTTTCTAATGAGCGTAATTATTATCGTGCTATTCAGTATTCACAAGAGAAAGAAGGCTTTTCTTTTCAAGAATTTATTTTTAAAGATTCTACGGATACGCGCTCCATTTCTTATTACAATATAGAAAACTTTCCAAGCTTACTCATCTATAAAGGGGAAAAGGAGCTATTACGGATATCTGGTAAACAAGATCTTGAACAGCTTGTTTTCGCTATTACCGATGCCGTAACAAAGTAAAAAGATAAGTCCCATCACTTATCTTTTTACCCCTTTAGCTTATGCTTTTGAGTCAAACGCGTCCCGTAAGCCATCACCGATGAAATTAATAGCCAATACGGTGAACAAGATGCATAATCCCGGTGGTAGCCACGCTTCCGGATTATTACGCAACAATCGAACGCTCTGTGCTTCCGTTAACATATTCCCCCACGTTGGTGTTGGTTGTGGTATGCCAAACCCAATAAAACTTAAAGCAGATTCCGCTACAATCATTGTGGCCATAATAATGGTGGCACTCACAATAATTGGGCCAACAGCATTTGGAAGAAAATGTTTTCGAATAATTCGAGCATCCGAACAACCAATGCTTCTCGCACTTAACACGTATTCTTTTTCACGGATTGACATAAACGTCCCTCGAAGGATCCGACAAATTTGCGGCCAAGAGGTAATAGCGATGACCATTATAAAGATCGGAACCGTCGTTCGCTCAAGAATAGCCACAATCGTCATAAACAATAAAATGAACGGGAAGATTAAAACAATATCCGTCATGCGCATAATAAGAGAATCTACTTTTCCCCCATAATAACCGGCGATCGATCCTAGCGTTCCCCCAATAAGAACCGTAAACAACATCGCAAAAAATCCAACGGTAAGAGAGATTCTTGCTCCATAAACAAGTCTAGAAAAATTATCCCGACCTGACCCATCTGTCCCCAACCAATTCTCACTGTCCGCTCTCGCTTCAATTTTTGTTAATTGTGAAGCAGTTGGGTCATGAGTGGCGATCACATCAGCAAAAATAGCGATGACAATCATGATACTTAAAAACACAATTCCTACGATTGCTAATTTATTTTTTCGGAAACGGCGGAAGGCAAGCCTCGTCGGACTTACACTTTTTTCCTCAGTTAAATTCGGCAGTGTAGGGGCAATATCAGGTGTTTCGTTTAATCTCGGTTCCATTCTTCACTCACCTCAATCAAGTCGAATACGCGGATCAATGACCGCATAAAAAATATCCGCCAATAAATTTCCTACTAAAACAGATAACCCAATGAGTAAATTCACTGCCATAATAACAGGATAATCTCGATTAGACATACCAGACAAGAACAGTGTCCCTATTCCAGGATAATTAAATACCGTTTCAACAATAAACGCACCACTTAACAGCATGCCAATTTCCATTCCGAGCAAAGTCACAATCGGGATCATCGCATTGCGTAACGTATGCTTGTACAAAACAGAATTTGCTCCAATTCCCTTTGCACGTGCCGTCCGAATAAAATCACTGCCCTTTATATCAAGCATTTCCGATCTCATGTAGCGCATAAAGATCGCCGTACTTGAAAGACCGAGTGTGACACCAGGTAAAACAAGATGTTGAATTCGACTAATAAAGGCTTCAAAACCTGTTAAACCCGGAGAGCCAATCGATCCTTGTGTTGGAAACCACCCAAGCCCAAACGAAAATACATAGATAGCTAATAACCCTGCGAAAAAGTTTGGCGTTGCTAACCCTACAAACGCAAATGAAGTCGCTGCGTAATCTAATACAGAGTATTTTTTTCTTGCTGAGTAAATTCCGATTGGAACTGAAACGATTAACGTTACAAATAAAGCAAATGCTCCTAAATAAAACGTATTCCCCAAACGCTGTGAAATTAATTCGCTAACAGAGCGTCCTGTAAAATGGGTTGACATACCTAAATCACCCGTTGCCGCTCTTCTGAGCCAATTCCAGTATTGAATATGTATCGGATCATTTAATCCTAATGCAGCTCGCCGTTCCTCAATAACTTCTCGTGGTGTATTTGGATCAATTGCTTCTCCACTCAAAGCATCTCCAGGCGCCAAATAGGCAAACAAGAAAACAATGACAGTAAGGAAAAAAACCATTGGGATAAATTGTATAATGCGCCTTAAAATAAATTTGAGCACGTAGGCCACCTCTTTTTTAAACCAAAATGAAAGAAAGTTGAAGCAGCTTAGTAAAGCTGCTTCACTCCATAACGTTATTCTGAAAGATACCATTCATGAGTATCGTCTTTAAACGTGAACGGCTTAATGGTTAGGCCTTGGACACGGTTGTTAAAAACATGGATTTCACTTTCAGCGTAAAGTGGTACTGTATATGCGTTATCGATATAGAGCTGAGCCCACTCTCCATATTTTTCTCGTCTAAATTCTTGATTATCAAATGCTAATTCAGGATCAACCGCTTCTTCTAGTAGCTCTTCTTGTGCTTCATCATAGAAACGAGAATAGTTATAACCTGCCGTACCACCATTGATTGGCCACGGATCTGGGTCACCTGATGATAGAGACCAGCCTGCTAAAAATAAATCTAAATCATTATCATTTTGCTCAATGAGATCAAAATGCGCTGGCGCCTCACGTGGTGTATTTAAGTTTACTTGAATACCAACTGCTTCTAATTGTTCCTTGATGACAGGCGCTACCTGTTCCCGAACTGGGTTTCCAACTGGGTAATCCACATTAATGACAAGATCATTCCCATCTGGATCTTCTACAAAACCATCACCGTCTACATCTTCGTAGCCAGCATCAGCAAGTTTTTGTTCTGCTAATTCTGGGTCATATGCTAGCCCTTCAACAGCATCTGGGTTATACGCCCATGATGCTTCAGGGAACGGCGCATCTAGCACTTCACCATGTCCACGTAAAAATCCATCAACAAAGGACTGACGATCAATCGCATGCACAATCGCTTGTCTAAACTCAACATCTTGAAGCTTTTCATTTGGCTCCCAACTATCACGGTCCGTTAATTGATCATTTGGCCCATGGTTCACCTTAAATCCAAGATACTGGTAACCGAGTTGTGGTTGTTCTTCAATTGTTAATGAATCGTTTCCTTCGATTGTCGCAACATCGGCTGCCGGGAAGTCTCGTGGAACATAATCAAGTTCTCCTTGTTCAAGCATTCCAGCTGCTACAGATGCTGAAACAATATTCCATGTAATCGATTCAAGTTTAGGAGCACCTAAATAATAATCTTCATTCGCTGTTAATACATACTGCTCATTCTCTAAAGCCTCTGTTAATTGAAATGGACCTGTTCCAATAATTTCACCTGGGTTAATAGAGGCGCTATGAGAAGCCATATCCCCAACTTCCACATCTGCAAACACATGCTCTGGAAGAATCGCCATAGCTGTGTCCGCTAATGCTTTTACACTAGGCGTATCAAAAATAAACTTAACCGTGTATTCATCGACTTTTTCTACTCCAGCAAACGTATCCGCTTCACCGTTTACATACTCCTCATAGCCAGTAAGTGTATTGACATAGTTTTGTCTAATTCCACCAGCTCCGGCATAATCAGGATCAGCCATAGCGGTAAAGGTAAACACCACATCATCCGCAGTAAAATCTTCTCCATCATGCCATTTCACATCTTCACGCAAGTAATAGGTTAATTCTGTATTGTCATCGTTAAATTCCCAGTCTTCTGCTAGCTCTGGAATAAATTCAAATTCTTCATTTTGCTGTACAAGGCTTTCATGGGTAATGTCTAATATATGAGCATCGTATAAGGACGTATAAAAAATCGGGTTAAATAAGTTGTCAGGTGGTGAAAACATGGCTAAGTTTACATTTCCACCTTCAACTTCCCCTGTCTCTCCGCCTTCGCTACCCTCATCATCTGTACTTGTATCTGTATCTCCACCATTACAAGCGACGAGCGCAGTGGCAAAAACGGCTGTTGCTAAAAATGTGTAAAACGGCTTCTTTTTCATTCATCTTCCCCCTAATTTTTTCATTCACATTCTGGTAAGACGTTCATATGTAGAAGCCTCACCCCCTCTAAAAAGTTCAATTTATTCGCTTTTTTCTGTATATAAGTGACAAGCAACAAAGTGTTCTGGCTTGTACTCAACTAAATCAGGTCTTTCTTGTTTGCATCGATCATGTACGTGCGGACATCTCGTATGAAACGCACAGCCTACTGGCGGGTTTGCAGGACTTGGCAGTTCACCTGTCAACGTAATTTTTTCCTTCTTTTGCGTGACGTCAGTGGAAGGTACAGCTGAAATTAATGCCTCAGTGTACGGATGCAACTTCCCCTCATACAGATCTTTTTTCGTGGCCACTTCAACAATACGACCTAAATACATAACGGCCACTCTAGTACTAATATGCTTTACGACACTTAAATCATGGGCGATAAATATGTATGTAAGCTTAAATTCATCTTGTAAGTCTTTCATTAAATTTAATACTTGTGATTGAATGGATACATCTAAAGCAGAAACAGGTTCATCCCCTATAATGAGGCTAGGTTTTGTACTTAACGCTCTTGCAATTCCAATACGTTGCCTTTGTCCCCCTGAAAATTCATGTGGGTATTTATCGTATGACTGCTTTGGAAGTCCAACAGTTTCCAGTAATTCTTCTGCTCTTTTCTTTCGCTCCGCTTTCGTCGTTACTGTTTTATGAACCAAAAGAGGTTCTTCTATTAATTCACCTATGCTCATTCTTGGGTTTAGCGAAGCGTATGGATCTTGGAACACCATTTGCATATCTCGACGAAACGGTCTTAATTTTCGATTTGAGATACCAGAAATTTTCTCTCCTTTGTAAAAAACATCACCGTGAGTTTGGTTTTGAAGCTGTAAAAGGATTCTTCCTAATGTTGATTTTCCTGAACCTGACTCTCCAACAATACCGAGAGATTCACCTTCATATATTTTTAAAGAAATTCCATCTACTGCCTTTATATGTCCAACGGTACGTTTTATGACACCTTGTTTAATCGGAAAGTACATCTGTATGTCTTTCGCTTCTATTAGTACATCCTTCATGAATGAACCTCTCTCTCTTGAAGACGTTGCTCGTTAGGTGTTAAAGAGCCTTCTTTATACATAAGACATCGAACTTTACGCGCCCCCTCAGTCTTAACTAATTCCGGCAATACGTCGGCACAAACATCGGTTGCATAATCGCATCTTGATGCGAATCGACAGCCAGAAGGGAATTGGTGCGCTGGTGGTACCATTCCTCTTATCGCCTCTAGACGTTCCTTATCATCCTCTAAATTCGGCATACTTTTTAACAAACCTTGAGTATACGGGTGACTTGGGTTTGTAAACAATTCATAAGCAGGAGCCTCTTCCACAATTTGCCCCCCATACATCACAAGTACCCGGTCAGCTGTTTCCGCTACGACTCCTAGATCATGAGTAATTAATAAAATAGAAGATTGAAACTCATTTTTCACTTTAATCATTAGGTCTAAGATTTGCTGTTGAATGGTTACATCTAAAGCAGTTGTAGGCTCGTCTGCAATTAAAAGCTTCGGATTACAAGACATAGCCATGGCAATCATGACACGCTGTCTCATCCCTCCAGAAAGTTGATGTGGGAATTCAGTTAAGCTTTCTTCTGCTCTACTAAAACCAACAAGCTTTAATAGCTCGATTGCACGCTCTCTCGCCTGATTTTTCGATACATTCGTATGCTTCCTGATTGTCTCAATAATCTGATTTCCTACTGAAAACACAGGGTTTAAAGATGTCATTGGTTCTTGGAAAATCATCGCAATGTCTTTCCCGCGGAACTTGTCTAGTTTTTTGGCAGACAATGTATTTAAGTCAGTTCCGTTTAACGTAATAGTGCCAGTCACTTTTCCTGGTGTATCGACTAAACCCATAATAGACATGGACGTCATACTTTTTCCACTACCCGATTCTCCTACTAAGGCGACAACTTCATTCTGGTCAATGTGGAAACTAACGTCATCTACAGCTTTAACGAGACGATGCTTGTTTACTTGAAAATAGGTTTTAACATTCTTCAGCTCTAGTAACGGCTTTCCCATCTTTACCTCCGTTAATTTAATTTGCTAATTTTTTGATAATTATAGCACAAAATAAACATTTGCCAATCCTTTTTTGATAGGATTTCTTACATTATTTTATTTACGCGTAAAAAACCCCTTATATGATAAGAAATCACATAAGGGGCAACTTTTTATTACATTGTGTGAATCGGTGTTCCAAGCGCTACTTCCGCTGTTTCCATCGTAATCTCTCCAAGAGAAGGGTGAGCATGAATGGTAAGAGCAATATCTTCTGCAGTCATACCAGCTTCAATCGCAAGACCTACTTCAGCAATCATATCTGAAGCATTCGGGCCAGCAATTTGAGCACCGATTACTAAGCCATCTTCTTTACGCGTAACAAGCTTCATGAAGCCATCTGTGTCATTAAGAGACAGAGCACGTCCATTTGCTGCAAATGGGAATTTCGACGCTTTTGCATCGTAACCAGCTTCTTTTGCTTCCGCTTCTGTATAACCAACTGTTGCAAGCTCTGGCTCAGAGAAACATACCGCTGGAATAGCAAGGTAATCAATTTCAGACGCTTCGCCACTAATCGCTTCTGCAGCAATTTTCGCTTCATAAGATGCTTTATGTGCAAGCGCTGGACCAGGAACAATATCACCGATCGCATAAATGTTTTTCACATTTGTACGACATTGCTTATCAATCTTAACAAGTCCACGATCAGTCATTTCAACGCCAATACCTTCAAGGCCCAGTTCGTCTGTATTAGGTGTACGACCAACTGTAACAAGTACATAATCCGCTTCAATAACCGTTTCTTCACCTTTTACTTCTGCTGTTACTTTAACACCTTTATTTGTTTCTTCCACACCTTTAGCCATTGCTTCAGTGTGGAATGTTACATGATTAGCTTTTAATTTCTTTTCAACAAGTTTCGCCATTTGTTTCTCGAAACCAGGCAAAATTTGTTTCGATCCTTCAAGTACAGTGATTTCAGTACCAAGGTTAGCATATGCACCTGTTAGCTCAATACCGATATAACCGCCACCAATAACAACCATTTTCTTTGGTACTTCTTTTAGTGCAAGAGCACCTGTTGAATTGATCACACGATCTGTGTACTTAAATGATGGAATTTCAATTGGACGTGAACCTGTCGCGATAATACAGTTCTTGAACTTGTATGTGCTTGAGTTCTTTTCGTCCATAATTTTAACGGAATCTTCTCCAGAGAAATATGCTTCCCCACGAATAATTTCCACTTTATTTCCTTTTAAAAGTCCTTCAACGCCTCCTGTTAATTTCTTAACAACAGAACCTTTCCACTCTTGGACTTTGTCGAAGTTAACTGTTACATTTTCAGCAACAATTCCCATGTCTTCAGAAGATTTTGCTTGGTGTGCACGATGACCTGCTTGAATTAATGCTTTTGAAGGAATACATCCAACGTTTAAACAAGCGCCACCCATGCTATCTTTTTCTACAATAGTTACTTTCTGTCCAAGTTGCGCTGCGCGAATAGCTGCAACGTAGCCTCCTGGACCAGAACCAATTACGAGCGTATCTACTTCTTGTGCGAAATCTCCTACAACCATGTCTTACCCCTCCATCAATAGTAATTGTGGGTCATTAAGCAATCGCTTAATTTGATTTAAAGCGCTTTGTGCCGTTACACCATCAATTAAACGGTGATCGTAGCTAATTGATAGTGATAACATTGTACCCACAACAATTTCGCCATCTTTTACGACTGGCTTCTCTTCAATTCGACCAATCCCAAGAATCATTACTTCTGGGTGGTTAATTACTGGTGTGAACCATTGTCCACTTGCAGAACCAAGGTTTGAAATTGTTGCTGATCCACCTTGCATTTCCGCACTTGAAAGCTTTCCATCACGGGCTTTTACTGCTAGCTCATTAATTTCATCTGCCAATTGGAAGATTGATTTACGGTCTGCGTCTTTAACAACTGGAACGACTAAACCTTGCTCTGTGTCTGCTGCAATTCCGATGTTAAAGTACTTTTTGTAAACAATTTCGCCTGCTTCATCATCGATGGATGCATTTAATGCAGGATACTTACGAATCGCTGACGTTAATGCTTTTACAACGTAAGGAAGATACGTTAATTTCGTACCTTGATCAGCTGCAACTTGCTTGTACTGCTTACGGTGAGCAACAAGTGCTGTTACATCAATTTCATCAAGATGCGTTACGTGAGGCGCTGTCTGCTTCGACTTCACCATTGCTTTTGCAATTGCTTTACGGATTCCTTTAAGCGGTACACGCTCTTCTCGTTGTTCGCTAGAAGCTGCTGGTGCAGATGTTGTTGTTTTCGCTTCTTTTTCTTCACTTTGATCCGCTGATGAAGTTGTCTCTTCACTTTGATCACCAGATAAGAATGCGTCAATGTCTTCTTTCACAACACGTCCATTTTTTCCTGAACCTTTAACGCTTGAAATGGTAACACCTTTCTCACGTGCGTACTTACGAACCGATGGCATTGCAATAACACGAGCACCGTCGCTTGATTCTGTATCAGCTGATTCAGAAGCTTTTTCTTCTGTTTTCTCAGCAGACGCAGTTTCTGATTTTTCTTCTTTAGCAGACTCATCGCTTCCGTTTTCTTCCTCGCCATCATCTTCAGAACCGTCATCAATAACTAAAATAACGTCTCCAACATAGCTTGTTGTACCTTCGTCTACTTTTACCTCAAGTACTTTACCATCAACTGGCGATGGCAGTTCCACTACAGATTTGTCGTTTTGCACTTCAAGAAGAATATCATCCTCTTTAACTTCGTCGCCTTCTTTGACAAACCATTTTACAATTTCGCCTTCATGGATTCCTTCGCCCACTTCTGGCAGTTTATATTTATAAGCCACGGCTAAGCGCCTCCTTCATTATAACTCGAATTTAATCTCTATAAAAGAAAGAACGACCTAGTTTTCGACTAGCTTCGTTTCTTTCTTGAAATTTTTCTTAGAAGTTTATTACTTCTTTTGCTTTTTCTACGATAATGGCTGGGTTTGGTAACCAAGCATCTTCAACCGCTGCGAATGGATAAACCGTATCAGGTGATGTTACACGAAGAACAGGTGCTTCTAAAGAAAGGATCGCACGCTCTGTAATTTCAGCAACAATTTGAGAAGCGATTCCCGCTTGTTTTTGTGCTTCTTGTACAACAATTGCACGATTCGTTTTTTCAACAGACGCAATGACGGTTTCCACATCAAACGGGCTAACTGTCATTAAGTCAATTACTTCTGCTTCAACGCCTTCTTCAGCAAGTTCCTCTGCTGCTTTCATTGAAGCTTGTACCATTGCTCCATAAGCGATGATGGTAATATCTTTTCCTTCACGCTTAATATCTGCTTTTCCAAGCTCAATCGTGTATTCTTCTTCCGGTACATCTTGACGGAACGAACGATACAATTTCATGTGCTCAAGGAATACAACAGGATCGTTATCACGAATCGCTGAGATTAATAACCCTTTTGCATCGTATGGATTAGAAGGAATAACCACTTTAAGACCTGGAGTTTGCGCCATTAATCCTTCTAAAGAATCAGCGTGCATTTCAGGTGTTTTTACGCCTCCACCAAATGGTGAACGTACAGTAACTGGCATTGTTTGCTTGTTACCTGAACGGTAGCGCCAACGAGACATTTGACCAGCAATAGAATCAAATACTTCGAATACGAATCCAAAGAATTGAATTTCCATAACCGGACGGTGTCCAGTAAGTGCAAGACCAATTGCTAGTCCACCAATACCAGACTCTGCTAATGGTGTATCAAACACACGATCTTCACCAAATTCTTTTTGTAAACCTTCTGTTACACGGAAAACGCCGCCGTTTTGACCGACATCTTCACCAAAAACGAGTACATCTTCATTTTTGTTAAGCTCATTACGCATGGCATCCGTAATCGCTTGTGCCATTGTCCAATTACCCATGGGTTACTTCGACTCCTTTGCCGTATACTCTTCCAATTGTTCACGAATGTTTACTGGAGGGTTTTCAAACATAAAGCCTAGCAAGTCTGTAACGTTTTGCTTAGGTGTTTTATCTGCATCTTTAATTGCTTGCTTGATGTCCTCTTTCGCTTGTTCAACAACTTCGTTTTCTTTCTCTTCGCTCCAAAGCTTTTTGCCTTCAAGGAATTTACGGAAACGAATAAGTGGATCTTTTTTCGCCCATTCATCATCCTCTTCAGATGTACGGTAGCGAGTTGGATCATCACCAGCCATTGTATGTGCACCATAACGGTACGTAAGTGTTTCAATAAGTGTAGGACCTTCGCCAGCTAGAGCACGTTTACGCGCATCAAGGGTTGCTTTATAAACAGCCAATACGTCCATTCCGTCAACTTGAATGCCTTCAATTCCAGCTGCCACAGCCTTTTGAGCAATCGTTTTCGCCGCTGATTGCTTTTCAACTGGTACAGAGATAGCAAAACGGTTGTTTTGAACGATGAATACTGCAGGTGCATTGTACGCACCAGCAAAGTTAATTCCTTCATAGAAATCACCTTGAGAAGCTCCACCATCACCTGTATACGTAATCGCAATGTTTTCTTTCTTTTTACGCTTAAGTCCAAGAGCTACACCAGCTGTTTGGATAATTTGTGCGCCAATGATAATTTGAGGAACAACAATGTTTAATCCATCAGGGAATTGGCTTCCACCAAAATGTCCACGAGACCATAGAAACGCTTGGTGTAAAGGTAAACCATGGAATACAATTTGTGGAATGTCACGATAACCTGGTAAGATCCAATCTTCTTGCTCTAAAGCAAAGTGTGAACCAAGTTGAGATGCCTCTTGTCCAGCTGTCGGCGCATAGAAACCTAAGCGTCCTTGTCTGTTAAGGGAAATCGCACGCTGATCCCAAATACGCGTATAAACCATACGTCGCATAATTTCTTGTAGTTGTTCGTCGCTTAAATCAGGCATTTCTGATTCATTTACGACTTCTCCTTCTTCGTTAAGAATCTGGAAGGTCTCAAATTGTTCTTCAACTTGATCAATTGTCTTTGTACTCAATTTGTTCACCAATCCTTTCAATAGTTAAAAGCGGTATGTGAAGTCTTGCTTGTATACGTTTTTCATTCGAAAAATGCACTGTTAGCATGCCCAATCCTAATGAATACATAACCGCAATAAGTCGTTGTTAAACCAGACAACTATTTTAGCACTAAGCACGCGGTCATCTGTTACAATGAATTGTAATTACTAGTAGTACAACTTCTTACTGATTGTAAGTCTACATGAAGAGCACAATGATCGTCAATCCTTTTGCTTACATATTACTAACGTTATTTACTAACAATCTTTGGAAACGCTTCATGTTTAATGTGTTATAGTATACATTAAATCTGGACTAATACAGTTTGAACTTTACTCATTTCCCCTCCCTTTAGAACTTCACCGTATGAAAACGCCATCATTTTAAATTAGTTAGAAACGCCTATGCCGTACTAAAAACACCCTCCCTCATTTCCACTTTTGACAGTGTGCATGAGAGGGGGTGCACAAACACTTACCTACACTTATTCAAACCGTACTTCTAAATCAGATGCTTCATAAAAAGCTCGCTTTGCATCATTATAAGCTGTTGTATATTCATTAAACTGCTCTGTTGCTTCACGACGCTCTTCGTATTTTTGATTCGTTTCTTCAATATGAGCTGTTAATGTTTCTGCGTCTAACTCTTCGTCTTTTAACATTTCATATAATTGTTCATCCAAGTCTAACGATTCTTCGTAAATAGTATGTAGGTCTTGATAACTGGCATAACGATTATCCATCGCTTCTTGTACGTCGTTCGCTAAGTCAACTAAGTTTTCATCTTCAAGCTCCGAAAAATCAGCTACAGCATTTTCAAACACATTGTATCCTTCTTCAATGCTCTCTTGTTCATTAGAAAGTAATTCTCGTCTCTCTCCTACAGATGCAATGGCTTCATCTGCTAAGCGAACAATTTCATCGTAAGCATCCATGTCCAAATCAACAATTTGAGAATAGAGCTCAGCTTCATGTTCTTCCGCATCCATCATCGGTTGCTGTTGCTCATCAAATCCTTCATTTTCTATTTCAGCGGCCTCTTCTAATGAACTATGAATCGACTCGGTTGCTGTTTGTCCACAAGCTACTAAAAACAAGCTTGAAAACGCCACGGTCGCTATAAACCTTTTCGACAAAAACCTCTCCTCCTTCGAGCTTTCTCAACTCTTTTTTCTCTTCTCTCACAATATCTAACAATCGATCATTTGGCAAGCTTTTACTATTATAAAAAAAGATATAGGCATTTATCCAAACATTTTTTTCTTTCTTGCATAGGATGTGGATATAAATCGCCTAGTGCGGTGGTTATTAAAGGAGGAATTTCAAATGAGTTATGGAGAAAAGTACGGATATAACTATGGGTATGACCAATGCTGTGAGCCTTATGGCTATGGGTATGGATACGGACAACATTGTGGTGGAGGCGGTGGAAAAGGATTTGCGTTAATCGTTGTTCTTTTCATCCTTCTAATTATTGTTGGTGCTTCTTGGTTCTCAGGTGGCGTAGAAGAAGGTCCTGACTGTGATTACCAAGGTCCTGGCCACGGTCCAAAAAAATAAACGAAAAAGCGACGCGAGATGTTCGTGTCGCTTTTTTCTGCTTGCACATCGGATTATTTATCCTTAAACTATTGAAAGATAAGTAAAGGAGTGAAATCCATATGATCACAATGAAAGACGTGGTTCGTGAGGGACATCCTGTGTTAAGGAAAGTGGCAGAGCCTGTAGAAACCCCATTAAGTCATGAAGATAAAGAGACATTACTTTCCATGCTTGAGTTTTTAAAAAATAGTCAAGACCCGGAAACCGCCGAAACGTACGATTTACGACCTGGTGTTGGCCTTGCGGCTCCACAAATCGGTATTTCAAAACGATTATTTGCTGTCCATGCGACAGACGAAAACGACAAGCTCTATAGCCTTGGAATCGCCAACCCTAAAGTAGTTAGCCATTCTGTTGAACAAAATCAATTAGATAGTGGTGAAGGGTGCCTTTCTGTTGACCGTGAAGTAGAAGGGGTTGTTCCAAGACATGCTCGATTAACCGTAAAAGGAATCGATCACAATAATGAAGAGGTCACATTACGATTACGTGGCTATATTGCTATCGTGTTTCAACATGAGCTTGATCACTTAGATGGGGTCATGTTCTATGATCGAATTGAAGGGCTTGAAGATAAATTTAAGCAGCCGCTTCCTGGCTTTGCTCTTTAATTTCCAGTAACCCCCTCGTGTTTATTTTGTTTGTTGATACACACTATGAACAAAACAATGAGAGAGGGGGTTTTTCTTTTGTTAAAGAAGTGGCGTGAAAAACTCTTGAAACGGTGCAAAGATCTTTTGCCAAAGTCTTTATTTCTTGATGTGTAATTCAACTTAATTGTGGAAAGACTTGAAGCCATCCGGTATTATTTATACGGGTTGGCTTTTTGGCATTTCTAAAAAGCGTGATTTCCGATATAATAGATAAACAATGGTATTAAAGGAGAGGTTCATTCATGATCTTTAAAGTGTTTTTCCAAGAAAATCATACACAGGCGCCTGTAAGAGAGCGCACAAATTCCTTATATATTGAGGCTGAAAGCGTTAGTGATGTTCGTGCTAAGTTAATCGAACACCCTTACAATATCGAATATATTACACCGCTCACGGGTTCGTTTCTAGAATATGAACAGCAACGTGACGGTTATAAGGTTGTGAATGCATAAATGAAACAAGTAAAGAACAATCAAACCGCAGTTTTCGCTCTTGGAGGTATGGGTGAGATTGGAAAAAATACATACGGTGTTCAGTTCCAAGATGAAATCATCCTTATTGATGCAGGAATTATGTTTCCAGAAGATGATTTACTTGGCATCGATTATGTAATTCCAGACTACACGTACCTGGTAAAAAACAAAGATAAGATTAAAGGCTTATTTATTACTCACGGTCACGAAGATCATATTGGTGGTATCCCTTATTTATTAAGGGAGTTAAATATTGACGTGTATGGTGGGAAGCTTGCACTTGGATTGTTAAAAGGAAAGCTTGAAGAGCATGGTTTACTTCGCAATGCAAAGCTTCATCCGATAACGGAAGATCAAGTTGTGAAATTCACAAAAACCGCTGTCTCGTTCTTCCGGACAACCCATAGTATTCCTGAATCCTATGGAATAGTGGTGAAAACTCCTCCTGGGAATGTTGTTCATACTGGTGACTTTAAGTTTGACTTTACACCTGTAGGAGAACCAGCCAACTTAACAAAGATGGCTAAAATTGGCGAAGAAGGCGTCCTATGCCTATTGTCTGATAGCACGAACAGTGAAATTCCAGACTTCACCATGTCTGAACGAAAAGTTGGTGACAGCATCAACAATATTTTCCGTAAAGTCGACGGTCGAGTCATTTTTGCCACTTTTGCTTCCAATATTCATCGCTTACAGCAAGTTATTGAAGCAGCAGTTGCCAATAACCGTAAAGTCTGCGTGTTTGGTCGTTCCATGGATTCGGCTATAGCGATTGGACAAGAGCTAGGACATATCGTTGCGCCAAAAGGAACATTTATTGAGCACTCTCAATTAAATAAGCTTCCTGATAATCAAGTCACCATTTTATGTACGGGTAGCCAAGGAGAACCAATGGCTGCTTTATCTCGTATAGCATTCGGTACTCATCGTCAAATTCAGATTATCCCTGGTGACACGGTTGTCTTTTCAAGCTCTCCGATCCCTGGAAATACACTTTCTGTCGGTAAAATTATTAATCAACTTTATCGCGCTGGTGCAAATGTTATTCATGGACCACTTAATGATATTCATACGTCTGGTCACGGCGGACAAGAAGAACAAAAGTTAATGCTTCGCTTAATGAAGCCACAATATTTCTTACCTATTCACGGTGAATACCGGATGTTAAAAACCCATAATAAGCTGGCGCAAGCATGTGGTGTTTCAGCTGATAATTGCTTTATTATGGACAATGGCGATGTTTTAGCGCTTCACCCAAATGAAGCTGGCGTTGTTGGTAAAATCCCTTCTGGTTCTGTTTATGTTGATGGGAATGGTATCGGCGATATTGGAAATATTGTTTTACGTGACCGCCGTATTTTATCAGAAGAAGGTCTCGTTATTGTAGTCGTTAGTTTGGATATGAAGGAATATAAAGTGACTGCGGGTCCTGACTTAATATCTAGAGGCTTCGTTTATATGCGAGAGTCTGGGGACTTGATTCATGAAGCGCAAAAATTACTTACTGCTCACTTGCATCAAGTAATGGAACGAAAAACAAACCAGTGGTCAGAAATCAAAAATGAAATTTCAGACTTACTAGGACCATTTCTATACGAAAGAACAAAAAGAAAGCCAATGATCCTACCGATTATTATGGAAGTGTAATGACAAGCTGTCCTATTAAAGTTGTTTCTTTAGCTTTAATGGGATAAGCTTTTTTTAAATCCAGTAACATTGCTATTTTCCAATCACTTTTTGAGAAATTTGTCCAAATATGATACGCTCTTTTTGCAACAAAAAAGGAAAGGGATGAACATATGTTTGAAAATCTTAACGATTGGCTTTATCACCCAATCACGCAAACATTATGGCAAGTTCTTTTTGCCATTATTATTTATTTTATTGTTCGATCAGTTGGTAAAAACATCATTAAAAAAGTATTTAATAAAAAACAATCGAAGCAAGTGTCAAAAGCACGGTTACAAACACTTGAGAAGTTGCTTTTAAATGTATTTTCATACGTGCTATTCTTCATTATCGCCTTCAATATACTTGATACCCTCGGGTTTAACTTAGGGCCAGTTCTTGCTGCAGCCGGTGTTGTTGGTTTAGCAATTGGCTTCGGTGCTCAAGGGTTAGTGAGCGACGTTGTAACTGGTTTCTTCTTGCTATTAGAAAGACAGCTAGAAGTTGGGGACTATGTTACGGCAGGTGGTGTTGATGGAATTGTAGAAGAGCTCGGGTTTCGCACGACAATGATTCGAGGTTTTGACGGGACGCTTCATTATTTGCCAAATCGCAACATTACTAATGTAGACAACCATTCACGCGGGAATATGCGTGCCCTCGTTGACTTAACAATTCCATCAGGAGAGCAAACCGATACTTCTATTAAAAAAGTACAAGCAGCAATCCAGTCTTTTGACCACCCTGCTTTAGTAACAAAGCCTGAAGTAATTGGCGTTGAAACAAATGATCTTTCTGCTACTGTTATACGCGTCATTGCTAAAACAGAAAATATGCAACAATGGGCTGTTGAACGTGAATTACGTAAAGTCATCCGTGCTTATTTTGAAACAGAAGAAGACGCTTAAAAAAGAGTCTGCCGAAATCCATTCGGTAGACTCTTTTTTCTATTTGTTTTGATTCGATAACACTTGTTCTACCCGCTCGCCTACTTCTTGAGCAGTTAGACCATCTGCTGACACAATACTTGTTTGCCCTTGAGGGCTCATCCCTGCCACATCTGCGTCTCGACCTGAAACAATACAACAGTCGCAATCGTTTGTCTCCGTAGTCTGTTGCATATGAACAACGTCATGTCCTCGTGACTGAAGCTCGTTTTCAATATCCGTTAATCCTGTTTGAATCGCGATTTTAGCCATATGAATACCTCCTTTTATCAATCGTTACGAAACCTAGTTTGCAACGATCGTAAGGAAACTATTCATCCTTGTTTTTGGTTTAAAAACGAACACATATGTTCAACGGCTAATGTGATCGCTTCTTCTTGGGGGTTCAACCTTGCATCATGAAGACCAAACGAGCTGTCGACCCCTAACCAAAACATGAGTCCTGGATAGGCTTTAAGAAAATAACCAAAATCCTCTCCAGTCATTGCTTCTTTCGCATGTACAAACTGAACGGCGGACTGGGCTTCACTAAAAGCGATAAAAGCTTGTGTAAGAACTGTATCATTGTTCACTTCACAATAATTCGAGCCATAGTCAATGGTCGCTTCGCAAGAAAAGCCAACTTCGATACCATGAGTGAGCGCTTCAATCCGTTGTTTTACTTTCTTCATAGCATCCATTGATAATGTTCGAATGGTTCCTTCCACTCGCGCCCCACTAGCAATAACATTTTGCTTGGTTCCACCTTTTATTACGCCAATCGTAACAACAGCAGAATCAAGTGGATCAACATTTCTCGAAACGATTGATTGCAATTGCGTCACAAAATGAGCAGCCGCTACAACCATGTCATTTGCTGTATGAGGATAAGCGGCATGACCGCCTGTTCCTTTAAAGTCAATAAAGAGCTCAGATGTATTGGCAAATAGCAAACCCGGCTTCGTTGAAATCGTTCCAACAGGCAAATTAGGATCAATATGAAGAGCGTACATTTCTTCCGGCTTCCACTTATCTAATACTCCGGATTCAAGCATTGGTTTTGCTCCACCCGGGCCTTCCTCAGCTGGTTGAAATACAAACAACAGTGAAGTTGGCGGTTCATTTTCACTAAAATAATTGAGCATCCCTAGAGCAATTGTCATGTGAAGATCATGACCACAAGCATGCATGGCGCCTTCATGTAGTGAACGATAGGAAAGGTTCGTTTCTTCTTGAACTGGTAAACCATCCATATCTGCTCGATAAGCGATGGTGTAAGGGGATTTCCCGTCAACCTTTACAATAACGCCAGTTCGCCACGTCGTTACAGTTAACCGTTCTTGGTTTAACGCACCGACTGTGTCTAAAATTAAAGCTTGCGTTTTGTATTCTTCAAACCCAAGCTCGGGAATTTGATGGAATTTACGTCTTAGTTGGATAAGTGCTTCATCATTCATACGTTCAGCTCCTGCTCCACCTCTTGCAACACGCTCGTAAAATGTGCAATAAACAAATCAACTTCTTCACTTGTTACGACCAGAGGTGGTAATAAGCGTATAATCGTTCCCTGTGTTAGGTCAACAAGCACACCTTTTTCGATCATACGTCGTTGAATAAACGCTGCTTGCTTCGGTGTTCCTTTAGTTGGTAGCCCCATCATCATTCCCCGTCCTCGGAAACGGTCCAAAATATGTGGGAATTGTGCTTGTACGTCTGATAACCCTTTTTGTAACTGCTCCGCTCTCATACGACTAGTATGAAGCAGTCCCTCCTCAAGCAAGTCTAAAACGGTTAATCCTAACGCACAGCTTAAAGGAGACGGCGCAAAGGTTGTTCCGTGATCCCCTGGCGCAAATAAGTGAGTCAGGCGTGGGCTTACGATCATTCCGCCTAATGGAAGACCTCCACCAATCCCTTTTGCAAATAAAATAACGTCCGGCTGAACATTAGCCTGCATATAAGCAAATAGCGTTCCAGTTCGTCCCATTCCTGTTTGAATTTCATCCATACAAAAAAGAACATGATGGGTTGCGCACAATTGTGATACAGTTTGCACATACTCATGTGACAATGGAACAACGCCACCTGATCCTAACACTGGCTCCATTACGACAGCAGCTGGCTTCTTTTGAATAAGAATGTCTTCCAACCCTTTTGCATCTTCAGGCTCTACTTCATACACAGGTAGGTCATGTAACGGAAAATCTTGATAGACACCTTCTTGCCTCGTTAACTTCATAGCACCGAGGGTCCGTCCATGAAAGCTCCGTTTTAAAACAACAACGCCCTTTCTAGAGAAATCATGCTGCTTGCTCCATTTATGAATAAGTTTGATAACCGCCTCGGTCGCCTCTGCGCCAGAATTCGCAAAAAACACCTTTCCACCGATTGTCCGCTCCGACAATTTTTCAGCGAGCTCGACAGCAGGTTTATTTACGTATAAATTTGAGATATGTAGAAACTTACTTCCTTGGGTTTGAAGTGTTTTTAAAATAGCAGGATGTGAATGACCTACTACATTGACCGCTAAACCTGTTATAAAATCCAAGTACTGACGGCCTTCTTCATCAATTAAAAAGCTTCCTTTCCCCTCACTAATAACAAGAGGAAGTCGGCGATACGTGCTCATTAATGCTTGTTCATCTCTTTTTAGCCAATCCATGATAAAGACTCCTTTTTATGAAAACAGCTTTGCCTTAAAGGCAAAGCTGGATTATCAAATTAATCTTCATTTAAACGACGAAGCTCTTGCTTAATTTCTGTTTTTCCTTTTGTTTTTTCGTCGATTTGCTTAATCACTTTTGCTGGTGTACCAGCAACTACTGTGTTAGCTGGAACATCTTCTGTAACAATCGCTCCTGCTGCAACAACAGCACCCTCTCCAACACGTACCCCTTCAAGAATGACTGCATTCGCACCAACCACTACACCATCTTCCACAACAACCGGTGAAGCAGATGGTGGTTCAATGACACCAGCTAAGACAGAGCCTGCACCGATATGACAGTTCTTTCCTACTGTTGCACGTCCGCCAAGTACAGCGTTCATATCAATCATTGTTCCTTCTCCAATAACGGAACCAATATTAATACTGGCGCCCATCATAATGACAGCACCTTTACCAATTTCTACTTGGTCGCGAATAATTGCACCTGGTTCAATACGTGCTTCTATTCCTTTTAAGTCAAGTAGCGGGATGGCTGAATAGCGTCGATCATTTTCAACAACATAATCTTCAATACTAGCCTCGTTCTCTTTTAAAACTGGCTCAATAACAGCCCAATCTCCAAAAATAACCCCAGTCGTGCCATTAAAGAACGTTTGTACTTCTTCAGCAAATGATAGCTTCTCAAGCTGTCCCTTAATATGTATTTTTACAGGTGTTTTCTTCTCTGCTTTTGAAATAAATTGAATAATTTCGTTTGCATCCATCATGTTCATCTGTATAGCCTCCTTATATCACTGTTCATTATGATAAAGTGTGTTTCGAAAAAATGCAATGGACTAGCTTAAGATCCATAGAATAAATGTAATGGAGAACAAACTAAATAAGGTTGTAATGAGCGTAATCGTTGACACTAACTTAGGTCTTGCATCAAATCGAACCGCGTACATAACAATCGTCGCTGCACTTGGCATTGCTGATGAGACAATAAATACATTTCGAAGCATCTCATCTATTGGTAAAAATAACGTAATTCCATACGCTACTACTGGCGAAATCATCATGCGGAGAAACACACCAACACCAATTTTTTCCCAATCAAATTGCTTCCACTCAATCATGGCAAGCTGCATCCCAAGAATAAGCATCACAACTGGAATCGCTGCTTCAGCGACTAAATCAATGGATGCAAACAGTTGGGCAGGAAAAGGAATTGAAAAAACATTTAAACTAAGAGCGATAACCGTCGCATACGTCGCAGGCATTTTTAGAATTGCTTTAAGTGCAACCGTAATGGTCGCTTTCCCTCTCGCTGCATAGTAGACACCGAAACTATTCATTATGATGGATTGCAAGACCATAAAGGAAATGGCAAGTTCAAAAGCAGTCTCACCGTATGCAAATAAAATAATAGGTGTTCCATAGTTTCCAACATTCATAAAGGCTGTCGATAAGATCATTCCGCTCTCGTCTTCGATCGATAATGATCTCGTTTTTGCATATATTTTTGCAAGAATAATTAATATAAACATTAACATAATCGAAAATAAAACCATATAAAAATAGTCCATATTAAGAGGAGATGTATAAAATGTACGGAAGACGAGGCATGGTGTTAATATGTAAATAGCAACACTTGATATGGAACGTATATCAAGCATAAACGCTCGCTGGAGTAGAAATCCTGCTCCAAAAATGCAAAAAACAGGTAAAACGACTTGAAAAAATAGTGTCACAAAGGTCAACCTTTCTTCTTACAAAAAAATAAACTAATATATAAACAACGTATAATCTTTTGCTAAATCAACTTTTTTAACAGTTTGATTGCTTCGGCCAGCGCTGTCTTCTTGCGGAATCATCGTCACAATTGGACGGTGAGGCAACCCCTTATTTTGAGAAACGACGACACCATAGTTTCCGTTCGACAAACGCACCTGACTTCCAGTTGGAAAAAACGTCACACACATCATAAATGCACTTAAACTGAACGAACTGTATCGCTTAGGGGCAAATGCTAGCATAAATTCTAATGCTTTTGCAAAACTCATTAATGGTTTCTTTTTTCGCTGATTTGTTAATCGATCAAACACATTTGCAACAGCGATCGTTTGTGTTATTTCATGAAGGAAGTTCGCTTTTATCCCCCTTGGATAGCCGCTTCCATCAAGAGATTCATGATGACTAAGAGCAACAATAGAAGCTAAAGGGTCTAGGTTTCTTTGCGTTTGCAAATAGTTGTACCCTCGCCAAGTATGATCATCCCCTAATACTTGATTTTCTTCATTAAATTTCTCCGAAACGACTTTACCAATATCGTGAAGCAAGGCTGCTCGCACTACCCGCTTTAATTGCTGCTCATTAAACCCATTTTCCATCCCTATCGCTGTAGAGAGAAAAGCAACCGTTAAAGAATGCTGATACAAGCCTTCGTCCATCCTATTAAGCATTGTTAATGATTCTTGCACTTCAGTTTGTTGTAACACTAGTGTGAAAATCTCTTTCAGCTTATTGTTCCAGATAAGTGATTTTTCTTCAACAAGTAGCTGTTGATTGGACATATATAGGCGAGTATGCGCGCAGCAGACTGTCTCATCAGCATTATGTTGTGATAGTGGGACTAACAACGGCAACGTATCAATACCAAATTGCTTTAACCGTTTTAAATGAATGGCCGTTAAAGAAACCCCTTTTCTTAAAAGGATTTGTCCATCCAGGGAAAAAATCTCTTTGCCTAACAAAGATCCAGGCATTACATCTTTTAGACGAACGTATTTCGTCTCTAACCCAACTACCATACACATACCCCCTTCAATCGTTAACGCTTTCATTATTATAACGAAGGAACGATGATTTAGGAAGTAAGCAAGCAAAAACCTTGCACAGCTATGCAAGGTTCGTTAACTTTCTGCTTTTTCCAACTGATACTGTTCATGTTCGTGGGCGTCAAATACAACAATAGGTTTTAGTACAGACACACCTTCTTTCGATAAAATATCCAGAATTTCATAATTAATCTCTTCTTTAACTTCATGCCATTCCGACCAAGCCACGGTTTTTGTGAAATAGTAAATAAAAATGTTGTAGCTCGATTCACCAAATTCGTCAAAATAGATCATCACTGTATCTGTTACAACACCTGGATGACTAATGACAAGCTTTCGAATTTCTTGGACAGAATGCTCTAAATCCGATCGAGTGGTTTCTTGACCAACACCAATTGAATAATTGACTCTTCGCATATTCATCTCGGACCAGTTCGTTATCGCTTCATTTGATAACGTTTTATTTGGTACAACCACAACAGCATCTGCAAACGTTCGGATTTTTGTACTTCTAAATGTAATATCTTCTACCGTACCTTCTACTGAAGCAGATGATATCCAGTCGCCTTTTTTAAACGGCTTTTCCGTAATAATGACGATCCCTCCAAAAAAATTAGCAACCGTTTCCTGAGCCGCTAATGCAAACGCTAATCCACCTAAACCAAGACCAGCAACAAAACCATTGACATCAACGTCAAAGCTAGAAAGTACGGTTACAAACGTAAGAGCGATGACGACAAAACGAAGAATATTTGAAATAAACGGCAGCAGCATATGGTCGTCGCTTAATTGAAGCTTATTCTTTGTATAAGCCATAAACGTACCGTGAGTAGAAACGTAGTTGTATAATCCCCAGCCACCAAGAATGATTAAACTTGCATTAAACAAATTTTGTAGGGCTTCAATATCGGAAAAATTGACGCCGTAATAAACAAGTGCTACTCGAGCACCAATAATGACAAAGAGAAAACGAAGTGGTTTCTCATAAGAAAGCAACAGTTGAGTAAGAAGTGTTGCATGCGTTTTACGTGAGAGCCCTAAAATTACTTTAAAGAGATACGTAATAAAAATCTTTCGAAATACAAGAAACAAACTAAAAATCCCAATAGCAATCAGTAACCTAATCCATGGAAATTCCACAAAAAAGCTAACAATTGAATCCCAAATCGTGCTCATGGTCCAACTCCTCTTACAATCGATCTACCCGTATTCTAGCATGGAGAAAATGTTTAGGCTATTGTAAAAGAATGCGAAATAAACGACCCATTTTGGATTTTTGGTTAATTGTGTAAAATGTCGGTCGATTGTTAACATAGGCAACAGGCTTTGACTGAAGCGGAATAACACGCATCGTTAGCAACCCTATTAAAGCGATCATAACAATAAAAACATCTACTTTACGAATAAGCATCCTCGTTTATTCCTCCACTTTTTTCGTTAGTATGCAACAGGATCTAAGCAATTATTTGATTGCCCATGATTTTGTTTAACAGAAGCTGTCTATACTAATAATCGTGACAATTTTGTAGACAGATAAAGACTTCATCAAAAACACACAATTTATTGTTACAATACAAGAGAACATGAATTGGAGGGTTACAAATGAAACGTAGTTTTACAAGTTTTTTACTTTTACTTACACTTATGTTAGCACTACCTAATTTGGCTCAAGCTCATTCACATCAAGAGTCATCTTCACCTGAAGAAAATGAAGAAGTAACGGCGCCTTTAGACGAAATAACCGTCACGTTTGATTCAGGTATTGCTAGTGGAAATATGACGGTTACAAACAATACATCAGGTGAAGAAGTAGAACCTGATTCCGTTGACGTGGAGTCAAATGCGATTATTGCCTCTTTTAGCGAACCACTTCAAAATGGGGAGTACGTTGTTTATTGGGAAAATATTGGTGACGATACCCACCACATCGATGGTGAGTTCACTTTTGTTGTTAATGTTGAAGAAGAAGGTGAAGAGGAGTCAGCTGTAGAAGAAGACATAACTGAAGAAGAATCTACAGATGAAGCAACAGAGCAAGAAACAGATGTCGAGCAAGATCAGTCTGAAACAGAAACAGCAGAATCTGGTTCTGCCGTTCTATGGATTTCCATTATCCTAGCCATTCTGTTTATTGGCGGTTTAATTGGTTTTGTTGTATCTCGTAAGAAAAAGAACTAATTGAAGTGGAGAAGTCACTGATGTGGCTTCTTTTTTTTGTTGCGAAGCGACTGTATTTGTCGACTTCTTCGATTTAAGATCATTCGTGTTTCTTACTAAAAATACATTCTGGTCATATAGGTGTGAAAACGTGTGTTTACGCATTCACAAGCAGTACCTAACTTGTTCCTTTTTTAACCCGACTACACACGATTGAAAGAACAAGGAAAAAATGTTTAAAATCAAGAAGTTTTCGTTTTGAGATTGAACACTTTCAGCTATAATAGTAATAAGAAATTGTTTTTCAACACATTTAATTTGATGACTACAGATAGCCCCTTTACAAATGTTTATGCTTGGCTACATTAAAATCACGTGTTGTGTTGTATTAAAGGAGGTTGTCTTAAATTATGCTTAATCGCACCGTTTTAAAGAAGCTCTTCATGGTTATTCTGATTGTCGCAGCGGTGCTTTTCGTTTACTTTAATTTCTCGGCGTTTATGCCTATTCTTTTAGCTTTATTGACGGCAATGATTTTTGAACCATTTGTCAAATTCTTAAAACGAAAATTAAACAGTGAGCGTCGACTTCTACCTGTAACGATTGTCTTCCTTTCGTTTTTACTTATTTCAGGTTTGGTACTGTATGTTTCAATTAGGTATCTAGTGGAATCGATTTATGGTTGGTCATTACAAGTTCCTCAATATGCATTTGAAGTACAGCAGTTTGCAGATGAAATGATTGAAGGATTTCAAAATACATTAGAAAGTATTCCTCAAGGAACAGCGATTATTGCTGAATTAGAGCGACTGTCTACTACAATGGTCGATGCCGTTCTCGGGTTTACAGCAACTGTTATCACGACTGTTGCTTCGTGGTTGCAATCAATACCTAATTTACTCTTTGTTGCGTTGATTTATGTAATTACATTGTTTTTATTCAGTCTTGATCTACCACGTCTATTAAATAACACCTTTAATTTATTTAAAGATGAAACATCACAAAAGCTCCGATTTGTTTTTCAACGAATGGGGAAAGTGTTTTTAGGTTATTGGAAAGCTCAGTTTATATTAAGTGTAGGCGTTTTTATTGTTTGCTACATCAGTTTACTGTTTATCGCTCCTGGACCTGCGCTTATTATGTCAATTCTAATCTGGGTTGTCGATATTATTCCCCTTTATGTTGGACCTGCTCTTATACTCGTACCTTGGGGGTTAGTAGCAATGATTCTCGGAAACACGGCTCAAGGAATTCAGCTTATTGTCCTTGCACTCGTTCTACTCATTATCCGTCGAATTATTGAACCAAAAGTATTAGGTGATTCAATTGGTTTAAATGCTTTACCAACTGTATTATCGATGTACTTCGGTTTTGTTTTCTTTAATGTTATTGGTTTAATTCTCGGTCCATTTGTTTACATAGCGATTCGATCGGCAAAAGAAGCAGGCTTATTTCAATTAACAGCTGAAAAAGCGCCTATACCGAACAACAAACACTCTCTTTAATAGAAAAAGCGCAACGAACGGTTCATTCGTTGCGCTTTTTGGCCTGTTAAAGATTTGTTAACGCTTCTTCAATGGTTTCATGTCCGCTTGTTAAGTCAAACGATTGATTTATCGTACGCTCATCTTCAAGGCACGCGATTATCACATTGGCAACATCTTCACGTGGGATGTCTCCACGATCCAATTCCACGTTTATTTTCACTTTACCCGTTCCTTCATCATTTGTTAGGCCACCTGGGCGGATAATTGTATAGTTTAGACCACTTCTTCTTAGCCACTCGTCTGCATAATGTTTAGCCGCACTATAGTATGGGGCTTTCGACATCCAGTTATTGCGATCATGTACGCCAATTGCACTAACAATCATAAAACGGTTAACATTTGCTTGTTTCGCCGCTTCCATTGACTTGATGGCTCCATCAAAGTCAATCATCATCGTCTTGTCTGCCCCTGTGTGACCTCCAGAGCCAGCTGTAAAAACAACCGTGTCAACATTGTCCATTATTGAAACTAACTCCTCTACGGTCCCCTCAAGGTTACCGATTACAGCATGTATTCCTAAGTCTTCATAATTTTCTTTTTGTTCCGTTTTTCGAACCATTGCAATCGGCGTATGATCTGTATGCTTTTCTAACTTTTGGACGATATGCCGACCAATTTGTCCGTTTGCTCCTATGATTAGTACATTCATTATTGACTCATCCTTTCATTATTTGCACTTTCTTTACTATACCCTAGTCTAAAATGAGAAAAACATTGGGGAATCAAGGATCGGTGCCAAACGAAAAAAAACACCGCTTAGATGAGCGGTGTTTTACGATGCGCTGTACAAGATTTGAACTTGTGACCCCTTGCCTGTCAAGCAAGTGCTCTCCCACTGAGCTAACAGCGCATATTTTTATGTATGACCAACAAGATACATCTTAGCAAATAATCTTTAAACCGTCAATCGTTTTTTCGTACTTTTACTAGCGCAATTATTGTGCAATTGTGTCGTTTTCATGCTAAAATACGAGTATTATGATAGAGAGATGGTGAACGCTGTTGGAATCCGAAAGTTTTAGTACCCCTCGACTAATGTTACGTGAGTTAACGCTAGAAGACGCAGCATCGCTCTTACCCATTTGGTCTGACATCCGTGTCACAAGGTACATGAAAATTGAACGATTAACAACGGAAGAGGAAGCGCAGCAATTAATTCAATTATTAAAAAGCCAAATTAAAGCTGGGCAGTCCTCGCGATATGCAATTATCTTAAAAGACACCCACACCATTATTGGTACATGTGGTTTTGAAAGCTTTCAACCAGAACATCAAAGCGCTACGATTAGTTATGAATTAGGTAAACACTACTGGGGAAAAGGATACGCGTCGGAAGCTCTATGGGAAATTATTGAAGACGGTTTCCAGCGACGTCGCATACATCGTATTGAAGCGCGCATTGAACCTGAAAATGACCGTTCCATCCATGCACTACATAAGCTAGGCTTTATGCATGAAGGTCGTTTAAGAGGTGCGCTAAAAAAAGGAGATAAATTTGTTGATCAACTAATTTTCTCCATCCTGGCTGAAGAATTTGAGTCATCCCTACGGTAAAAAAACGTGCGCGATCTCGCGCACGTTTTATTCCTTTTCAATCTCGTATCCTTGATCTTCAATTTCTTGTTTTACCTTGGATAAAGTTACAACGTCGCGATCATATTGTACAACCACTTCTTGCTCTTCTAACGACACCTGAACTTTTTCTACACCCATTAACCCTCCAACAGCTGATTCAATTGCTTGAACACAGTGCTGACAAGACATTCCGCTTACCTTTACTTTCTGTTCCATGTTGGACAGCTCCTTTAAGATTTACTTTGAAAAACGACTAATCACGTCTATTAATTCTGAGATAGCTTCATCACCATTTCCATTTTTCACAGCATCTGCTACACAATGTCTTGAATGATCTTCTAGCATTGTCATACTCACTTTCCGCAACGCTGCTTGAATTGCAGATAATTGGATGAGCACATCTACACAATATCGATCTTCTTCCACCATTTTTTGAATCCCGCGTACTTGTCCTTCTATTCGTTTAAGTCGATTGGTCAACGACGTTTTGTCATCATGATGTCGGTGTGTTTTTTGTTCCATTTGCTGCTCACTCAACCGTGTCACCCCACTTTCTTTTAGTATACAAGATCAACTATTGATTGTAAAAGCAACGAACTCTATCATTGACACGTTGCGTTCAATACGATATGTTTTGTTGGTGAATGTCTTAAATTAGAGAGATAAAATCTATATAATTGGGAGTGTAAATATGGAGAAGGCAACGATTTTTTTTGATATTGATGGGACTCTTTTAGATGACAACAAAGAATTACCTGTATCTACAAAAGAATCGATTAAACAGCTGCAAGCCGATGGACACCATGTCGCGATTGCAACTGGACGAGCTCCTTATTTTTTCAAAGAGCTAAGAGAAGAATTACAGATTGATTCTTATATTTGTTTTAATGGGCAATACGTTGTTTATAAAGGTGAGATTATTTATCAAGACACATTAAATCCGACAACGTTTAGCCGTTTTGAGCGCTATGCTACTTCGGTTAATCATCCGCTCATCTTTATGTCAGCAGAAACGTACACAGCGAATCATGCTGAACACCCACATATTCTTGAAAGTATCCATTCATTAAAATTAGATTTACCTTCGTATAATCCAAATTATTACGAGCAAACCAACTTGCACCAAGCACTTCTCTTCTGTAAACCTACTGAAGAGGAACAGTATCGCGAACGGTTTCCTGAGTTTAAATTTGTACGCTGGCATCCCCTTTCCGTAGACGTACTGCCTGCCAACGGCTCAAAAGCCCTCGGTATTTCTAAATTTATTGCCCATGCAGGAATTGATTTAAAACATGTATATGCATTTGGCGATCAACTAAATGACCTTGAGATGCTTTCTTATGTTGAACACGGGGTTGCAATGGGCAATGCGCCACAAGAGGTGCAAGCACAAGCACGCTACATTACGAAGCACGTGAATGAAGGCGGAATTAAGCATGGCCTTTCTCTTGTGGGATTATTATAGGCTTTAGACGTTCTGTCTACAGAAAAAAGAGCAATCGGCCGATTGCTCTTTTTCTTAGTTACAGTATGTAATTATCGGCAGTTTACAAAGGTTAATGAACGTCATTACTCGGAGTAATCGACAACGATTTTTGGTTAAGATTTAATAATATTTATATTATTCATAATGAACACTTCTTAAGTTAGAATATAAAGATACTGTAAATAGACATATTTTAAATCTATGTAAGTAAACAAATAAGAAAAAATGAGGGGAACTTATGAAAACTTATCCTTTAACAGAAAATGATTTTAACTTAATTGATGAAGCTAAGCGTAAAATTACTCAGCTCTACGAAGATGATAGGCATCATATAGGAGCGGCTTTAAAAACAAAGTCAGGTACTATTGTTTCTGCGGTACATATAGAAGCATATATTGGACGGATTACAGTATGTGCTGAAGCTATCGCGATTGGAAATGCCGTTTCAAACGGAGAAAAATTCTTTGATACAATTGTTGCCGTTAGGCATCCTTATTCTGATGAAAAAAATAGAGAGTTAAGAGTCGTTAGTCCGTGTGGGATGTGTAGGGAACTCATCTCCGATTATTCACCAGATTGTTTTGTTGTTTTAGATATAGATGGCAAGTTACAAAAAACTAAAATTGGTGAACTAATCCCACTAAAATATAGTCGCGAATCATAGTTTAGAAACTTTAATGAACTAACAGCGAGCGTTAGCAGTATAAAGTATATTAGCTATTAATCTTATGATAGCTTATTTATGCCTATCTATAGTACAACATAGGACCAAAAACAGGTGCTCTTTACCTCTTAAAGTGACACAAAATAAAGACAACCTCCCCTTTTTAGGTGTGCCAGATTCTATCCATGCAAAACGCCTCAAAAGCATCGTCAAAAGACACCTCGCGTAGGCTTTCATAATTACTCAATGACCGATACTCAAACGACTCTAACTTATTTTTACGCACAAAAATACGCCTCCCTCTTTCGAAGAGAAGACGTTCTATTTCCGCTTGGTCTTGCGTTATATGACCGACATAAACGGCTGTAACCGTTGGTATGAAGGGATTTAGACGCGCCTAGCAGGATTCGAACCCACAACGCGAGAACCGGAATCTCGTGTGATATCCCCTTTCACCATAGGCGCCAACGACACGTATAAATATACTTGAATAAGAGGGAGTTGTCAATAAAAAGATCTCCCTCCACATATCATTACGTTGACTGTTGGTTGCTTTCACCTTCAGCAAACATAACTTTAAAGCGCTCGTTAATGTCTTCTTCTTTATAACCAGCTTGTCCTAAACGAACACCAAAGTTTTTCGCATAAAGCTGTAAACGTTGAGACATTTTCTTGTATTTCTTCGCTTCTTGATTGGAGGCATCACTTGCGCGACCATCAGCATTCGAAATAATGTTTTCAACAACAAATAACGCTTTCCATAGCGTTTCTTCATCCATTCCTTGATGAATCGTGCTTAGTTCATCTACTACTTCTTTATAAAACTGCTGAAACTCTTTAAAGGTAATATCTTCTTCCATATTTAAATAATGTTGGATTTTATCGTATTGCGCTTGCATGTTTTTGACCTCCTTTATTCTCCGTTATTATACCATAGGACCGATTAGCGTGCGACTGTATGTCGAATTGATTCCCATCGAACGTATACATAAAAAAGCTTATTTCAAGAGGATCTTCAACCTCTTAAAATAAGCTTTTCATTTTTATTTACAGTATTCATCAAATGCTTGTTCAAGCTTTTGTACAACTTGTATTGGTTCGTGACCTTCAATTTCGTGGCGTTCCACCATCATTTTAATTTCTCCATCTTTTAAAAGTGCAAATGATGGAGATGAAGGACCATATCCTTTGAAGTACTCTCTCGCTTTGGCCGTTGCTTCCTTATCTTGACCAGCAAATACGGTCACAAAGCGATCTGGTGTTGCTTCATAGTTTTTCATATATGCCGCCGCCGGACGAGCAATCCCACCAGCACAACCACATACTGAGTTAACCATTACGAGCGTCGTGCCCTTTTCAGTAAGCGCCTGATCAACGTCTTCAACAGTTTGAAGCTGCGTATAGCCAGCTTGTATCATATCATTTCTTGCATCTTGTACGACATCATTCATGAAAAAATTAAATTGTTGCATGAAATCACCCTCCTCCCTATTATTTTAGGGGAAACGAATCGAATGTACAAGTTTAAAAACTTCGGTTAATAAACAGATGTCGTTTCATTAATGGCTTCAAGCTTTGTTTTAATAGCTTGTAAAAACTTCCCGCAAATTAGTCCGTCAAGAACACGGTGATCAAGAGAAAGGCACAGGTTCACCATGTGACGAATGGCAATGACCTCTCCTGCTTCCGTATCCAAAACAACAGGTCGTTTTACAATCGACTCCACAGAAAGTATAGCTGCTTGTGGGGTATTAATAATCGGTTGTGACAGAATGGAGCCAAATGATCCCGTATTGTTAATAGTAAATGTACCACCTGTCATATCATCGCTTTTTAACTGACCTGTTCGGACTTTTTTAGCAAGATCATTTGTACGCTTCGCTAATCCTTTTACAGTTAATTCGTCTGCATGTTTAATAACAGGAACAAACAAAGCATCTTCAGTCGCTACTGCCATCGAAAGGTGAATGTCTTTTTTACGGATAATCGCATCGCCCGCCCATTGAGCATTAACTTCCGGGAATTCTTTTAGCGCTTCGACACAAGCTTTCATAAAGAATGGCAAGTACGTTAAGCTGAAGCCTTCTTTTTCTTTAAAGGAGTCCTTTAACCCTTGTCGGACTTTGACAAGATTCGTCACGTCCACTTCAATCATCGTCCAAGCATGAGGCGCCTCTGTTTTACTTTTCACCATATTTGTTGCGATTGCTTTACGGACACCTGAAACAGGAATGCGCTCATCCTCACCAGATGCAAGGCTAACCGATTGGGTATCATTCGATTTTGTGACAGATTGTTCCACAGACACTTCGTCCTCTACTGATTGCTGAGGTTTTTCCACTCCACCTTGTACACGGTAAGCTTCTACATCTTTTCTCGTAATGCGGCCACCTTTTCCAGAACCGGTTACATTGGCTAAATTAATTCCATAATCTTGTGATAAGCGTAAAACAGCAGGTGAATACCGTTGACGCTGGTCTGTAGTGCTTTCTTCATTTGCCTCTACTTTCGGTTCAACATCGACTTGTTTCGGCGTTTCAGAAGGCTTCGCTTCTTGGCTGCTTCCCTCTTCTTCAATCGAACAAATCGCCGTTCCAACGGACACCGTATCTTCTTCTTTAACAAGTAACGCTTGTATCGTACCTGTATAGGAAGAAGGAATTTCGGCGCTTACTTTATCTGTCATGACTTCAGCTATCGGCTCGTATTTAGTTACTTTATCACCAGGTGCTACTAGCCATTTGCTTATCGTTCCTTCTGTTACACTTTCGCCTAGCTGAGGCATCGTCATGTTCGTTGCCATCATATTCCTCCTTCTAAAACTCCGCCAAATCGCGGATGGCTTTTTCGACTTTATCAGGATTAATCATAAATTCTTTTTCTAATGTAGGCGCATAAGGCATTGCCGGAACATCAGGTCCAGCAAGACGCTTAATTGGTGCATCAAGATCAAATAAACAATGCTCCGCAATAATTGCACTTACTTCACTAATAATGCTACCTTCTTTGTTATCTTCTGTAATTAACAAGACTTTTCCTGTTTTTTTCGCCGCTTCAATAATACCATCTCGATCAAGTGGATAAACGGTTCTTAGGTCAAGAATATGCGTTTGAATGCCTTCTTTTTCTAAGCGCTCCGCTGCTTGTAAAGCGAAATGGACAGCAAGACCATAGGTAATGACCGTCACATCATCCCCTTCGCGTTTTACATCTGCCTTGCCAATAGGAAGCGTGTAATCCTCATCCGGCACTTCGCCTTTAATTAATCGATACGCTCGCTTGTGTTCAAAGAAAAGCACTGGATCATCAGAACGAATCGCGGCTTTAAGAAGGCCTTTTACATCATAAGGTGTTGAGGGCATCACAATTTTTAACCCCGGTGTATTAGCAAACATCGCTTCGACGCTTTGTGAGTGATACAGGGCTCCGTGGATACCACCGCCGTAAGGAGCACGAATGGTGATCGGACACGTCCAGTCGTTATTTGTGCGATAACGAATTTTCGCTGCTTCAGACACAATTTGATTTACAGCTGGCATAATAAAGTCAGCAAACTGCATCTCTGCCACAGGACGCATCCCATACATAGCCGCTCCAATTCCTACGCCTGCAATCGCCGATTCTGCTAAAGGTGTATCAATTACTCTCTCCTCACCGAATTGTTCGTACAAGCCAGCTGTTGCACGAAACACACCGCCTCTTTTACCAACGTCTTCACCTAAAACAAAGACGCGCTGATCCCGCTCCATTTCTTCATGTAAAGCCTTCGTCACAGCTTCAATATATGATAATACTGCCATTAGTTCCCCTCCTCACTATAAACATGCAAATACATGGTGCTCGGATCTGCATAAGTTGCTGCTTCCGCATATTCCGTTGCTTCATTTACAAGCTGCTTTACCTCTGCTTCCATTTCGTCAAGCACCTTATCAGTTAACAAACCAGCTGTTTGTAAATAAGCTGCATACGTGTGAAGGGGATCTTTTTCTTTTGCTTCTGCCACTTCTTCTCTTGAGCGATAGGCGCGATCATCATCGTCACTTGAATGGGGAGTAAGACGATAAGAGACCGTTTCAATTAAAGATGGACCTGCCCCAGCTCTTGCACGATCAGCTGCTTCCTTTACAGCTTCATAAACAGCAAGCGGATCATTTCCATCTACAGTTACTCCTGGCATTCCATAACCAATTGCCCGATCCGACACTTTTTCACAAGCAAGCTGCTTTTCAATTGGAACACTAATCGCGTATTTATTGTTCTCACACATAAATATAACAGGGAGCTTGTGTACGCCTGCAAAGTTCGCTCCTTCATGGAAGTCTCCTTGGTTAGATGAGCCTTCTCCAAATGTGGTAAACGCAACAAAATCTTTCTTTTCTAGACGACCGCCTAACGCTACGCCAACGGCATGTGGCACTTGTGTCGTTACAGGGGAAGAACCCGTTACAATTCGGTTAGTTTTCTGTCCAAAATGACCAGGCATTTGACGTCCACCTGAATTTGGGTCCTCTTCTTTCGCGAAGCCTGACAGCATTAAATCTTTCGCAGTCATACCAAAGGTTAGCACAACCCCCATATCTCGATAATAAGGGAGCACATAGTCTTTATCTCGATCAAGTGCAAAGGCCGCGCCTACTTGCGCCGCTTCTTGTCCTTGACAGGAGATGACGAAAGGAATTTTTCCAGCTCGGTTTAACAACCACATGCGCTCATCAATTCGTCTAGCGAGTAGCATAGTGCGATACATATCAACTGCTTGTTCATCCGTTAACCCTAATTGTTCATGTTTGTTTTTTGTCATTCAAATATCCCTCCCATTACATGTGAATAGCACGTTTATCAATTAATAGGGCTGCCTCACCTATTGCTTCAGACATCGTCGGATGCGGGTGGATCATCTCACCTAATTCAATGTGAGCAGCATCAACGTATTTTGCAAGAGCCGCTTCACTAATTAAATCCGTTGCATGTGAGCCAATTATATGAACTCCTAAAACATCATTTGTTTTTTCATCTGAGATGACTTTCACAAAACCCTCTTCTTCTCCTTGAACAAGCGCTTTGCCAACTGCGGCAAATGGAAAGGTGCCTACTTTCACTGAATGATTTTGCGCTTTTGCTTCCTCTTCTGTCAAGCCTACTTGTGCGGCCTCCGGAAAACTATAAATACAAGATGGGACTATTGCTTTGTTCAGAGGCTCCACCTTTTCACGCGTCATGTGAGCTACTGCTATTAACCCTTCGTGTGTTGCAACGTGAGCAAGCTGCAAGCCGCCGATACAGTCACCAATTGCATAAATATGCGATTCTTTCGTTTGACCGAATTCATTCACTTTTATGTAACCGCTTTCTAAATCAATTTCTGTGTTCTCTAAGCCAATGCCTCGAACATTCGCCGTTCTCCCAATAGATACCATTAACTTGTCAACGTGAAATTGAATTGAACCCTCTTCTGTTTGTACATTCACCTTAACAGCGTGCTCCTCCACAGCAATTGATGATTCATCGATTGTCGCATTCGTATAAATGGCGACGCCTCTTTTTTGAAGCTGCTTCATCATTTCCTTGGAAATATCACCATCGGCTGTTGGTAAAATACGACTTCCTGCTTCGACAACTGTTACTTTTACACCAAAGTCAACGAGCATGGATGCCCACTCCACTCCAATAACGCCTCCACCTATAATAACGATAGAAGAAGGCAATGCGTTAAACTGAAGCGCCTCTTCTGAGCTAATAACAGTTTCCCCATTAAACGGCGTATTCGCTAACGCTCTTGGAGAAGAACCTGTTGCTAGAATGACATTTGAGCCTATTAACATTTCATTTTCTCCATCGCCTAGGTCGACAGACACAGTTCCTGGGGTTGGTGAAAAAATAGACGGTCCTAACAATGTTCCTTTTCCTTTATATACATCAATTTTCCCTTTTTTCATTAACCCTTTTACACCATTAGCTAAACGATCAACAATACTCTGCTTTCGCTCTTGTACTTGTGGGAAGTCTAGCTCAGGCTCGCCAACAGACACACCATAGTGGCTAGCTTCTTTTGCTAACCGAAACACTTCTGCACTTCTAAGCAATGCTTTACTCGGAATACAACCCTTATGTAAACAAGTTCCCCCTAGAAGTTGCTCTTCTACTAGCGCTGTCTTTAATCCTGATTGTGAAGCACGGATGGCGGCAGCATAGCCACCAGTACCGCCACCCACTATTACGAGATCATAATTCTCTGCCATGATAGTCCGCCTCCATTACTTTTTACGAGAAAGAATGTGGTGCTCATTTTGCAAAAACGTTCCTCTTGCATAACGCATCCGTTCAATTCGTTCTTCTGCCATTTTATCCGCAGCCTGTGAAGTAGGTATCTGCTTTGTACGAGCAATTTCAAAAACACGAGAAACATTATCATAAATGCCTTCTACTTTTTTAAACGCTCGATCTCGGTTGTACCCATTTAATTCATCCGCTACATTAATAACGCCACCTGCATTAATAACATAGTCAGGTGCATAGGCGATGCCCATATCTTGTAAAATTTGACCATGACGTTCTTCTTTTAATTGGTTGTTAGCCGCGCCTGCAATTACTTTAGCCGTTAACTTGCTTAGCGTTTCATCATTGATTACTCCGCCTAATGCACATGGCGCGAAAATATCACAGTCTTGCTCGTAAATATCATCAGGGTCTACTGCTTTTGCCCCAAATTCAGAAACAGCTCGTTCAACAGACGGTTTGTAAATGTCCGTAACAATAAGTTGAGCGCCTTCTTCATGTAAGTATTTACATAAGTGATAGGCAACATTACCGACACCTTGGACTGCGATTGTTTTACCTGCTAAATCTTCCGAACCAAGACCCGCTTTAGCCGCAGCTTTCATTCCAACATAAACACCGTAAGCTGTTACTGGTGAAGGATTCCCTGAAGCACCAAAAGCAGGGGAAATACCTGTAACATAATCCGTCTCATCATGAATAATATCCATATCTTCAACCGTTGTGCCTACGTCTTCTGCAGTAATGTAGCGCCCGTTTAACCCTTGAATATAACGACCAAACGCTCGAAACATTTCCGGATTTTTATCTGTACGAGCATCGCCAATGATAACGGCTTTACCTCCGCCAAGGTTTAACCCAGCTGCCGCATTTTTATAAGTCATGCCCCTTGAAAGACGTAGAACATCTTCAAAGGCATCCTCCTCTGATTGATAATTCCACATTCTTGTACCGCCAAGCGCTGGTCCCAATGTAGTATCATGGATCGCGATAATCGCTTTTAAACCTGACGTTTGATCTTGACAAATAACAAGCTGTTCATAATCTTTCTCTTCCATCTTTGTAAATAATTTCATTTTTAAGTCCCCCTATAAGAATTTCTGGCTCGTCTTCACATGTTCACAACTGTATACATGCAAAAACAATGCCAACTGCTAATCTTAAGGAAATAGGCTAATGTAACCTTCCGCCTGCAAAATCTTGCACTCCCCTGAAATATTTTGCATGCAAAATCATTCAATTCCATATTTCTCTAGTTTATAATAAAGCGATCGAACAGAAATACCGAGGCGTTTTGCAGCTTCTGTTTTAACATAATGAACATGGGCTAACGTCTCTAAAAGAAATCCACGCTCTTGCTCTGCTAAAAAATCCTCTAGCTTTTCTGGTTTGGCACGATCCACCTTAGGCGCACTTCCTGGTTTTAGCACACTTATATCTGCATGTGCAACAAAATCGATTTCAGTTTCACCTAAGTTTTTGTATATCATTTCTCTTGCCAATACATTTTCTAACTCACGAATATTGCCTGGCCACGCGTACTGTTGAAGTTGAGCCAATGCATAATCCGATAAGTTTCTAATATTACGTCCATAGTCTTCATTTATTTTTTCAATAAGGCGCAAAGCAAGTATTGGAATATCTTCTATTCTTTCCCTCAATGGAGGAATGTAAATCGGCAATGTATTTAAACGATAATAAAGATCTTCTCTAAACCGTTTTGTTGACATAAACAACTGCAAGTTCACATTTGTAGCTGCAATGACTCGGGCTTTAATCTTAATTGGTTTTGTTCCCCCAACTCGGACCACTTCACTTTCTTGAAGAACGCGCAATAATTTTGCTTGTGTCTGTAAGGACATTTCGCCTACTTCGTCAAGAAAGATACTTCCTTCTCCAGCCTCTTCAAATAACCCTTTTTTCCCTGTTCGTAAAGCACCAGAAAACGCACCCTGTTCATAGCCAAAAAGCTCACTTTCGAGAAGTGTTTCTGTCAACGCCGCACAGTTTACGCGCACAAACGGTTGATGCCGACGTTCGCTTTCATAATGGATTGCATGTGCGAATAATTCTTTTCCCGTTCCTGTTTCACCTAAAAGCAATATAGGTAAATCAGTGTTCGCTCCTAATTTTCCTTGGGCGATGGCGTGCTGAATACCATTAGATTGGCCTAAAATATCTTGAAACGTATAATTTGCTTCTAGGCTGGCAATTTTCTTCTTTGCTTGCTTTAACTCGCCCATAAGGGAGTTTAATTCAGATACATCATGGATAACGCCAATACTTCCTTTTAATTTCTTGTCCACAATAATAGGCGCAACATTGACAATGACGTCTCGTTTGGCTGGGCCTAACTTTAATCGTGCCCCTCGTACAGGTCGCTGGGTTTGCAACACTTGCATATGAATGCTTTCGCCTTCTGAGATATCTGTTGTCGCTGGTTTACCAATAACTTGCTCTTCCGTTAAACCAGTAATTTTCTTATATGCTGGATTTATAAGAAGACCGACACCAAACTCATCAACAACCGAAATTGCATCATTAGAAGAATTAATGATCGCTTCCAGCATTTCTCTCATTCGATTAAGATCCGTGATTTGCTCTGCCATTTGCCTTGCTTCTGTTACATCTTTAAAAACAGCAATCGCACCTCTAATCGTACCTTTTGTACTTAACGGCATACGAGTCGTCACTATTTTCGTCCCGTTTGCAAACGTTTGAAGCTGATTGTATTCTGGTTGCTGACGTTCAATTACACGTGGCAAACCACTTGTTGGCAGTAGAGATTGAATTGCCTGACCAACACTTTCATGCCTGTTCACATCAGCCATTTCTGCTGCTGCATCGTTCAAATACATCACTGTGTAGTCTGCTTTGACAATAATAACACCGTCATCAATAGAATCAATTGCTTTTTGCATTAGGGATTGTTTCGAGAATTCAGCACTAATGACTCCCCACGTTTCTTCATAAGACCAAACATTAGTTTCTGCCGTAGTGCCGATCTTTGTATACCTTTGAATGATCGTAAAATCATGTTGATTAAAAGACTGTTCATCCATTAAATCAATATTGTGCTCTGCTGCAAAAGCATTTATTTTAGCTGTTTTGCTATGTATGGCCGCAACAGTAAACATAGGCAGATGCGTTAAACATCGTAATAAGGCAAATGCATCAGGACCATCATCAATAAACAGAATCTTATTCATTCTCGCACCTCTGATATTTTTAGTAGTTGGTCATAAATGCTACTGCCATTTATTTTAGTATCGTACAATTAATGATCTTATGCAAGATTAAACTTGTCCATAATGGTTTTTTTGGTCTACAATAGATGTGAAATACGAACAAGAAAGGATGTTCTATGGGCAGAGTGTTTGCTTTATTACTAATTCTCATCCCAATAGTTGGCGCTGGTTATGGAATTAAGTTAATGCGAGATGCGTTTTTCCTCGTTGAGCTTTTCCCTTATCCAAACTTATGGATTCAATTTTTTGCTGGCTTATTTTTCTTCCTTATCGGGTTAGGATTAATGGCAGGTTTTATTTTCCATAGAGACAAAAAACGTGGTAAAGTGTCAGAAACGTTTTTAAAGAAAAACGAACAACAGCTGTGAGAGATGTATCCTTTCAGCTGTTGTTTTATTCTGTTGAACCTATTTTTTTAGTCCATTGACTATACGCTCCTTGTAACATTGGCCAAATCAGGAATAAAACGATACTGATACTAGCTAGTGAGAGGAATAACAATTGCCCTGATGTTCCTGGCACTGTAACTGTCCACAACGCAAGGGATGCGCCAAGAATAAGAGAACCATTGATGCCGTAAATTGCTTGACCTTCTACCTCTAATACAATGATGATGTAAAAGATCGTTGTAACATACAAAATGTCAATAAATGTTGGTAGTGTCATAAAAAAACAACCAATCAACAGTAACGTTAAATAGTAAATTGTTAACCTAAACGGTATTTTATTCGCCATATAGCTAGCAAGAGGGAATAGAATAAAGCAAGCAGTGTTAACACTAAACACTTTTATGTTACCCATTGACAATAGATAGGAAAAAAAGACAAGTATCACAACGTAACAACAAATCATACCTGTTTGATTGATGGTTTGCTTTGTTTTTTTCTGGTGTCTTTTTAACTGACTTAAATCGAGATAAAAGCCAACAGCCCATGTTAAAAAGATGTAGGCAATAGCTAAATATGAAAAATACAAATGAGTCCCCATTACTAACGAACTAAGCGCTATATAGCCATATAAAAGAAAGGTCCCAAGACTAAAAGGGATGAACGTATCTTGAGGATTTTTTTTACTCCATTGTAAATCTTTAAAGCCGTACATCAGAGCAACCGCAATAAAAGGAAGTGATAAAAATAATGAAGAAATCATGAGACGATCACTCGCTTCCACCTTCTATTAACTGACTCGCTGCTTTTTTAAAACGAGAAAAACAACATGCTTTATTATTTACCATCATTTCAATCCTCTCCCTTTCCTTTTTCTTAGTATTTGAAGAAGAATTGAATCCATACAAAAAAGCGTGAAAATGAATGAATCATTCCACGCCTTGTGTGTAAGCCAAACGCTAGCTTACTTTATGCTCAATTCGGAGTTTATCTGCAACCATAGCGATAAATTCTGAATTTGTAGGTTTTGCTTTTGTATGACTAACCGTATAGCCAAACAAATTCGAAATTGAATCAATATTCCCTCTGCTCCAAGCCACTTCAATGGCATGACGAATAGCTCTTTCCACTCGACTAGCCGTTGTATTAAACTTTTTTGCAATATCTGGGTAAAGTACTTTCGTAATTGAGCCAAGAAGCTCAATATCTTTATACACCATCGTAATGGCTTCTCTTAAATACATATATCCTTTAATATGTGCAGGGACGCCAATTTCATGAATAATGCTTGTGATGCTCGCATCTAAATTAATTTGCTTGCTTTCTTTCCTAGGTGCTGAAGCAAACGACATTGATGTTGTTTTCGGTATACGCACTTGTTGTTTGCCAGCAATTTCTCGAATTTTATCCATTAATGCTTCCATATCAAATGGCTTAAGCACATAGTAAGCTGCTCCAAAGTCTACTGCTCGCTTCGTCACATCTTCTTGGCCAAAAGCCGTTAACATGACAATTTGAGGTCTGTTGCTTTTTTGACTAAGCCGTTCTAATACAGCTAACCCATCTAAGTGTGGCATAATAATATCTAACAGTAATACATCTGGTTCTTTTTCTTCAACCAAGCTTAAGCATTCCTGCCCATTAAAAGCTGTTCCAGCTACTTCCATATCTGGTTGCGCACCTACGTATTCACTTAATAAATGCACTAATTCTCTGTTATCATCAGCGATACAAACGTTAATCTGACTCATTATGTTTTCCCCCAGTTCCTTTTGTTGTATGTAACCGATTCGACAAAGATGCAGACAATCCTTTTAAATAAATCATTTAGATTTTAATTATAGGAAATCCTACGTTTTTCTTGTAAATCTTCTTCTTTTCGACAGATTTTCAATCGTACTTTCTTTTTAATATACCATATCCTTAAAGGGGATGTGACGATTCTTGAGGATTTCTTCACGGTGATTTCGTCACATAAAAATGAGGATAACAAAAACACCAAGCAAAGCAGAGAATTAACTCGCTTGCGCTTGGTGTTTTACTAATCCTGTATGAATACCCGATTCCTCAAGCATCCAGCTAATATGGCATCCGTATCCAGAAGTAGGATCGTTGACAAATACATGAGTGACTGCTCCAACAATCTTATCCCCTTGAATAATAGGACTACCGCTCATTCCTTGTACAATGCCACCTGTTTTTTCTAACAGTCGTTTGTCTGTCACCTTTATAACCATTCCTTTGGTTGCTGGGCTTTCTTGTGGCGTACTTGAAACAATCTCAATATCAAATTGCTCCACTTCTTCTCCATCTAAAACCGTTAATATTTTCGCTGGACCTTCCTTCACTTCTGAGGCCGTAGAAATCGGCAATGGTTGGTCATAGACGTTATTCTTCAATTGAACCGTCTCATTTAACGTTCCATAAATGCCTAATGCGCTGTTTTTTTGAATGGTCCCTAATATTTCACGATCTTTTGATATGCTAGCAAGCTTTTCACCAGGCTCCCCATTTATTCCACGGGAAATGGATGTAACTGATGATCGTAATAACTGGCCATTTAATACTGAAACTGGCTTCTTGGTATCAATATCGGATATAACATGGCCAAGGGCACCATATCGTTTACTCTCCGGTTCATAAAAAGTCATAGTGCCCACACCCGCAGCTGAGTCACGAATATATAAGCCGAGACGATACAAATGATCCCCTTTTGCTTTCTCTGGCTTCAATACCGTGGTAATTTCTTTCTCGCCTCGTAATACTTTCACTTTTAATTCTTTGTTTGCTTCTCCTGCATGCTGAACATGTTTAGACACTTCGCTCATGGTATGCATTTTTTCTCCGTTTATGTTCGTTATCATATCACCGACTTCAATTCCAGCAAATTCCCCTGGGGATTTCTGTCCTGATTTAGTGTCTATTTTATGATGACCAACAACTAGAACGCCTTCTGTGTTTAACTTAACACCGATTGATTGACCGCCTGGTACCACTTTTATTTTTGGTAAAATGGAAACGTCAATTTTTTTTGCTGGCCAATTTCCATTTTGCAGAGTCACGTTTGTGTGACCTGTTTTTATTCCTTGAAGAATCGTCTCACTTTCCATGTGCTCTACTTCTAGATGCGAATTCCCCTCAATTGCAAAGCCGTTTGCTTCAATTGCCGTCTCGCTTCCTTCAAATAGAACGATGGATGTTGGAATGTCTATAAATTGTTTAAATTGTGGATTAAACCCTAAAAAAAGTAGACAAACTAAAAACAAGACCCCAATAACATACCGTACACCCTCTTTTAGCAACCTTTTCACTCCTCACTCCCAACCTACACCTCCATGCTGGCTGTACTATTAATGTTGCCTTCACACGGACGAAATATAACTGTAAATAAAAGAAAAAAGCCACCTAATCAAGGTCGCTTTTCCAATTATCCTTTTTTGTGCGTTGCCAGTTCAAGCAATTCTTTAGCATTTTCCTTCGTAATCTCTGTCACTTCAAACCCAGATAACATTCTTGCCAGTTCATTTGTTTTTTCATCATCATTTAATTGAATAACGTCGGTTTTCACTCGTCCTTCAATTGTTTCTTTCCGAATAAATAAATGATGATCGGCCATAGCTGCTACTTGAGGAAGGTGCGTAATACATAAAACTTGTGATCCCTCTGATATTCGGTACATTTTTTCGGCAATCGCTTGCGCCACTCGACCACTCACGCCTGTATCCACTTCATCAAAAATAACAGATGTAATTTGCTGAGAAGCAGAGAAAATGGTTTTAAGCGCGAGCATAATACGTGAAATTTCTCCACCTGAAGCAACTTTCACAAGTGACTTTAATGGTTCCCCTTCATTTGTAGAAATTAAAAACTCTGCTTGATCTTGACCATTTTTATAGAAGGTTTCCCCTGTTTCAAGCTGCACTTTGAATGACGCTTTTTCCATATACAGCTGGCTTAACTCCATCATCAGTGAAGCTTCAAGGTTCTTCGCTAACCGTTTACGAATATCTGTTAACGCTTCACTTTCAATTGTTAAATCTTCAATAATAGCGTTTCGTGTGTTTTGTAGCTCTTCTAAATGGATATCTTTATTCTCCATTTCTTCTAGCTCTTGCTCGATTGCTTCTGCATATGCTAACACTTCTGCTATGGATTCCCCATATTTACGCTTCACTTTTTCAATCTCTGCGAGTCGATTTTCAACATCCTCTAGTATAGTTGGGTTAAAATCAACCTGATCTAATGCTTCACGAATAGAGTAAGACGCTTCTTCAATGAGGTAATAGCTTGATGACACTTGTTCGAATAGTGGCTGTAAGTCTGTATCAATACTAGCGGCTGTTTCCAAATGGCTTAGCATGCCACTTAAATAATCAAGGCCCTTATCTTCTCCATAAAGATGCTCATAACTTCTTGTAAGCGCTTCGTACAATTTTTCACTATTAGCAAGCTTATTACGATTTTTTTGGAGCTGTTCATCTTCTCCAATTTGTGCATTCGTCTTAGCGATTTCTCCTAGTTGATACGTATACAAATCAGTCTTTTGTGCAATTTCCTGAGCATTTTGGTCAAGTTCATTAATGCGCTTTACTGTTGTTTGAAGCTTATTGAAAAGCTTTCGGTATTCGTGAAGCGCTTTTTTTATATCATTCCCGCCAAACTGATCTAATAATCCTAAATGCTCGTCCGCTCTCATTAGGGATTGGTGCTCATGCTGACCGTGAATATCAACAAGAGCTTGTCCAATTTCGCGTAGTGTTCCGATCGTCATGAGCTTTCCATTTATGCGGCAAATGCTTTTACCTGTATGAGTAATTTCCCGTCTCATAATGAGCATATCATCTTCAACATCAATGCCTAAGGATTCCAACTTAGCTTCTATTTGATGCCCCTCTTCCATGACAAACAAGCCTTCAATCTCTGCTTTCTTCTCACCGTGGCGAACAAACTCAGCTGAGCCTCTTCCTCCTAAAAGTAAGCCAATAGCATCAATAATAATCGATTTTCCAGCACCAGTCTCTCCTGTGAGGACGGTTAATCCTTTCTCAAATGGAACGGTAAGGGAAGAGATGATGGCAAAATTTTTAACGGTTAATTCCATTAGCATAGTAGACTGCCCACCTCTTTAAAGCATATTTAAAAATCGTTCTGTGACGGTTTCGCCATTTTTCTCGGTTCGACAAATAATGAGAATAGTATCATCGCCACATATCGTTCCCATCAATTCTGGCCAGTCTAGATTATCAATGAGAACAGCAATCGCATTGGCGTTACCAGGCATTGCTTTCATAACGACTAAGTTTCCAGACTGATCAATGCTTATAAAGCTATCGGTTAATATCCGCTTAAGTTTTTGCTGCGGGTTGAACTTTTGATCAGCAGGTAAGCTATATTTATAGCGTCCGTCCTGCATAGGAACCTTCACTAAGTGCAGTTCTTTAATATCTCTTGACACAGTCGCTTGCGTAACGTTGTAGCCATCACTTCTTAGTTGATCAACTAAATCATCCTGTGTCTCAATTTCTTTGTTTGTTATAATTTCTCTAATTTTTATATGGCGTTGTCCTTTAGTCATGCCATCACCTTACCTTTTAACAAATTCATTACGGTTAGCCTCTTCTATTATCTATGCTTTGCTTGTTATGAGAAAGAATTCAGAAAAGAACAGTTGATCAAGCTGTAAAGAAACCCTCTTCTGCAAGCAAGAAAAAGATCATCATCGTGTCCAATTCATCGCTAGTATAAAAGAGGGTATCTTTCGTTATTTACTTTCGAAGGGCTTGCGCCGCTTCTACAATGTGTTCAATTGTTTCAGCAGTCAATTCCACCTGTTCCACTTGTTTTTTCAGATGAAGTAAAAATTCGATGTTGCCGTCTCCACCTGTAATTGGTGAGTAGTCTAGCGCCAGAGAGCTAAAGCCAAGCTCATGAGCCACTGTTAGAACGGAACGAATCACATGCTTATGCACGAGGGGATCACGTACAATGCCTTTTTTTCCAACATGTTCTCTTCCTGCTTCAAATTGAGGCTTGACTAGCGCAATAACATCGCCATTATTAGCAAGAATCGTGTACAATGGTGGTAAAATCAACCTCAAAGAAATAAATGATACGTCTATTGAAGCAAATTCTGGTTGTGCTTTGGCAAAGTCGTCTTTTGTCGCGTAACGAAAGTTCATTCGCTCCATGACTGTCACACGCTCATCTTGTCTAATTTTCCAGGCTAATTGATTGTACCCAACATCAACAGCATACATCGCTTTTGCATGGTTTTGAAGTGCACAGTCTGTAAACCCTCCCGTTGATGAGCCAATATCTAGACCTACTTTGTCTGCTAGCTCTAACTCAAAGACGTCAATTGCTTTTTCTAATTTTAACCCTCCGCGACTAACGTATTTAAGCGTATCTCCTTTAATGCGTAAAGGAACGTCTCTGTCTACTTTTAAACCCGGTTTATCCAAGCGCTCATGCTCACTGTAGACGAGTCCAGCCATAATACTTCGCTTTGCTTTTTCTCTTGTGTCAATTAGTCCTCGCTCAACTAATACAACGTCGAGCCTTTCTTTTTTTCCCATTTGTCGTTAGGCTCTTTTCTTTTTTAGTGGTAGTTCAGAAAGAAGAACATCCGCTATTCGCTCAGGTGTTAAGCCAATTTCCTCGTACAATTCCTTTACACTTCCGTGCTCGATAAACCAATCTGGTACACCAAGTCGTTTTATAGACGCTTGTAGACCCTGATCATTGTAAAATTCCATTACAGCACTTCCGAAGCCACCTTGAAGAATCGCTTCTTCTACCGTTAAAATAGGTAACTCTTCTTCAGCAATTTTGCGAAGCATGTCTTCATCAAGTGGTTTAACCGAATTCGCATTAACAAGTCGAACATTATACCCTTGTGCTGTCATGTTTTCAATTGCTTTCTCAGCCACTGGAATCATTGTTCCAAATGTAAGAATGACCGCGTCTGTTCCTTCATTTAATACTTCCCATTTGCCAATTGGTAGCTGCTTTAATTGTGCGTCCATCTTTACGCCCGTCCCATTTCCTCTAGGGTATCGAACGGCAATTGGGCCATCATCGTATTTTATCGCTGTATAAAGCATATGTTGAAGTTCATTTTCGTTTCTAGGATTCAAAATAACCATATTTGGTAACGCTCTTAAGAAAGAAATATCGAATACACCTTGGTGGGTTTCTCCATCCGCTCCAACAAGACCCGCTCGGTCGATGGCTATAAGTACATTAAGATTTTGACGACAAATATCATGAACAACTTGATCGTACCCTCGTTGCAAGAACGTTGAATATACGGCAAATACTGGCTTCATGCCTTGGGTAGCAAGACCAGCAGACATTGTTGCTGCATGCTGCTCAGCGATTCCAACATCAATCATTCTTTCTGGAAATTCTTTTGCAAACAAATCAAGTTTTGATCCACCTGGCATTGCTGGCGTAACAGCAACGACACGCTCATCTTCACGAGCAATGGTTTTTAACGTATTTGCAAAAACACTAGGGTAACTTGGTGGCCCAGATTTTTTAACCATTTCCCCGTTTTCGATTTTATATGGGCCTGTTCCATGCCAAGCGCCTGTTGCGTCTTCTTCTGCTGGCTTGTAGCCTTTTCCTTTTTTCGTGACAACATGAACAAGTACCGGTCCACTTACCTTCTTCGCATAATTTAAGTTGTTTTTTAAATCGTCTAAATCATGACCATCCACTGGACCCAAATACGTAAAGCCCATCTCTTCAAAAAAGATTCCTGATACAACCATATATTTAAGGCTATCCTTTAGACGTTCCGCTGTATCAGCAAGCTTTCCACCAAATGCAGGAATTTTTCTTACTAACCATTCTAAATCGTCCTTCGCTCGCTGATACTTTCCAGCTGTACGGAGCTTTCCTAGAATATGATGCAACGCACCAACATTTGGTGCAATCGACATCTCATTGTCGTTTAAAATAACAATTAAGTTCTTTTGTTCATGTCCGATATGGTTCAACGCTTCTAACGCCATTCCACCGGTAAGTGCACCATCCCCAATGATGGCAACCACACTTTCGTCCGTACCTTTTAGATCTCTTGCTGTCGCCATGCCCATTGCGCCAGATAGGGAAGTAGAGCTATGACCTGTTTCCCATACATCGTGTTCGCTTTCATTTCGCTTAGGGAAGCCGCAGAGTCCTTTATATTGACGCATTGTATCAAACTGATCTGCTCGTCCAGTTAGTATTTTATGGACATACGCTTGGTGCCCTACATCCCACAAAAACTTATCCCTCGGTGAATCAAACAATTGGTGAAGTACGAGGGTCAATTCGACAACACCTAAATTTGGCCCAATATGACCACCATTTACAGATAGTTTTTCAATTAAAAACTGGCGAATATCTGTTGCTAACTGTTCAAGTTGTTTATTCGTATAATGTTTAAGAAAGCTGGGATCTTGTATTTCTTCAAGGTTCATAAACGAAACCTCCATTTACTCTTCATTTTTTATCTTTATCTCGTTAAGATGATGTACGTCTAGTATAACAAAAACAAGCCTATCTAGAACAGTAATACCCTGTATTGTGAACCATACACCATTCTCATAAAAAAAACCAGCCAAACGATGCTGGTTTCTTAACGATCCCGATTAACAATATACGTTGCCATATCTTCAAGCAGTGTGTTTCGTAACCCAAGTTCATTTAATGACTGTAGTGCTTGGTCGTAATGACTGGCTAGCATTGCCTTTGCTCCGTCCAGCCCCAATATGCCAGGATACGTACTTTTATCATTATGTACATCGCTACCGACTGGTTTTCCAATCGCTTCTACGTTGCCTTCAAGATCCAGGATATCGTCTTTAATTTGGAACAACAATCCGATTTCTTTTCCAAAGGCACTTAATTTCCTTTGGACATCTGGTGTGGTTCCAGCAATAACTGCGCCTGCTTCAACAGCGAAAGCGAGAAGCTCACCTGTTTTACGATTGTGAATAGATGCGAGTTCATTTACATCGAGATTTTTCCCCTCTGCAAACATATCGGCAAGCTGTCCACCCACCATCCCTTTTGCACCAGCTGCTTCACTAAAAAGGGAAATAAGCTGTAGCTTGGTTTCAGCCTTGAAATGGGAAATTTTTGAGAGAAGATAAAAACTGTGTGTTAAGAGAGCATCTCCTGCTAATATCGCTGTCGCTTCGCCAAACACTTTATGATTGGTTGGTTTTCCACGTCGAAGATCATCGTCATCCATTGCTGGTAAATCGTCATGAATCAGCGAATAGGTGTGAACCATTTCTAGCGCACAAGCTACTTCAAGACCATCTTTTATCGGGAGCTTGTATGCATCTAAGACGGCCATCAACAGTACTGGTCGAACTCGTTTTCCACCAGCCTCTAACGAGTAAAGCATCGCGTCTTTTAAACGGCTTTCTGCATCTATGGTACGAACGTATTCCGGTAATTCTCGTTCAATTAATTGCTTGGTTTCGTGAAGGAACAATTCAAATGTGGTGCTCACTCTTGTTCCTCCTTCTGAACGTTCAGCTCTAAGATTTCACCATCTTCGGTCATAATTTGGTCAAGCTGCTCTTCAATTGAAACTAATTTATCATGACACGTTTTTGATAAGCTAATGCCTTTTTTATAAAGGTCAATGGCTTTCTCCAATGCAACATCCCCTTGTTCAAGCCCTTCAACAATTTCCTCTAGTTGTTTCATTGCTTCTTCAAACGGAATATCATTCTTCTGTTTCTCCACCTTGGTCAACTCCTTCGTGTATGATTTCTTTAATCACGCCTGTTGCCCGTCCATCTTTAAAAAGAAGGCGAACTTCAAGGTTTTCTTCTAGCTCATCTACAGATTTCACGAGCTTGTCTTCATTCTCACTATAAATGAGAGAATAACCACGGTTCATGATTTTTAACGGACTTAGCAGTTCAAGTTGAGCGAGAAGAGACGTCAGCTGGTTTCGCTTAACCGTCACTTGATTTTTTAACGCTTGACCTAATCTATGATCCAATACGTTTAACTCTTTTTTCTTTAATGCAGCCGCTGCTTCTGGATGATGACGCAAAAAGCGGTGTTGTATGGATGTATAAGAAGCTCGTTTTTCTTTTGTAAATCGCTGCATTTCTCGATTCATTCGCTCAACCGCTTGGTCTAACTGCTGTTCCTTTTGCTCAACGAGCTGCCTTGGGTAACGAAACGCATAGGAACGCTTAGCATATTGGAGTTGCGCCCGTTTCTTTTCAGCCATTTGCACCATGGCTCTTACCAACCGCTGTTTGTAATGATTTACTTGCCGTAATTGTTCACGAACATCAGGCACAGCAAACTCTGCTGCTGCTGTAGGTGTAGGCGCCCGTAAATCGGCTACGAAATCACTAATGGTAAAATCTGTTTCATGCCCCACTGCGGAAATAACCGGTATAGACGATGATCCAATGGCTCTAACAACGCGCTCTTCGTTAAACGCCCACAACTCTTCCATTGATCCTCCGCCTCTTCCTACAATAATGACGTCAAAAAGAGCTGCTTGATTTGCTTGAAGTAATGCCCGTTCAATTGAATCAATTGCTAAATGGCCTTGAACTGCAACTGGAAAAAGCGTCACGCGAATGTTAGGCATTCTCCGTTTTAACGTCGTCATAATATCACGTATGACTGCACCTGTTTGTGAAGTAATAACAGCAATATGCTTCGGATAAACCGGTAAAGGCTTTTTACGCTCATCAGCAAACAAGCCCTCATGTTCCAGTTGTTTTTTCAAGCGCTCAAAGGCAACATGCAAGCTTCCTATTCCATCTGGTTGCATTTCTTTAGCATAAAATTGATACTGTCCATAAGGTTCGTACACATTAACCTCGCCCCTTATGAGCACGTTCATTCCGTTTTCAGGAATAAAGCGCAAATGTTGATTGTAGCCAGCGAACATGACCGATTGCATTCTCGCATTCGCATCTTTAACGGTAAAGTAAAGATGTCCTCTAGAATGACGCTTTACGTTCGAAAGCTCGCCACGAATCCACACTTCCATTAATTGTGTATCGTTCTCAATTAACCGCTTGATGTAACGAGTCGCTTCACTAACGGACCATGCTTCCATTATAGCCCTCCTTCCGCTTTCACTTCTCCCTACACGTTATTGATCTTTTAAGGCTGTTTCATATGCGCCTGATAGTACGCCATTCATAAAGCGTCCTGATTCTTGTCCACCAAATGCTTTGGCAAGCTCAATCGCTTCATTTAATGAAATGTTTTTTTCAATATCCTCTATATAGAGCATTTCATATAAAGCCATTCGTACGATTGAACGGTCAACATGACCGAGTCGATCAATGGTATAGCCTTTTAAGTTCTGACTAATAAAGTGATCAAGCTGTTCTTTATATGTTAACGTTCCTTTTACTAAATCTAGAAAGAATTCGTTTGATTCCTCTTCCTCAGTGAGCGTGTTCTCGATTGCTTGATCAACCGTTAGTGTTGACACTAAACTAAGCTGATAAAGAACTTGGACGGCTCGAAGTCTTGCCACACGTCTATTCATAGTAAGCTCCTTTATTCTTAATCCTGTTCATTATAACGTAAAATCTTGTCTAGGTAAAAACGCAAAGAAAGAGAATCGACCATGGTCGATTCTCTTCTCCATATCATCGTCTTACTTTTATTCAACTTCTTCTTCCGTGGGTGCGTTTGGTGTATCAAAATAGACGCCCACAACATGAACATTTATTTCTGTTAATTGAATGGCAGTCATCGTTTCAAGGGCTTGTTGAATATTTAACTGAATCAACTTTGCCACTTCTGGAACCGATGCTCCGTATGAAATAACAATAGAGACATCAACGATAATTCCTTGTTCTGTTAAATCAACTTTAACACCTTTGCCGTGATTTTTGCGGCCTAATCGTTCTGCTACATCAGCAGCGAAATTACCTCGAAGTGCTGCCACACCTTCAATTTCTTGTGTAGCGATTCCAGCAATAACTTCAATTACTTCTGGTGAAATTTCAACTTTTCCTAAACCGTTTTTTTCTTCTTCTAACTCAAGTAATTGATGATCTTCCATTATGCACGACTCCTTTACGATTGTTTAGTAGGTATGACTTCATAGTCTTCAATAAATTTCGTATTGAAATCTCCAGAAACAAACTTTTCATGATTAAACAAATGTAAATGAAATGGAATCGTCGTATCAACGCCATCAATTTCAAATTCTTCAAGCGCTCGCTTCATCTTCGCAATCGCTTCGTCTCTTGTTTCACCGTGGGTAATGACTTTAGCAATCATAGAGTCATAAAATGGGCTAATTCGATAACCAGGATAAGCTGCCGAATCGACTCTTACACCAAAGCCACCAGGAGCAAGATACTCTTGAATCGTTCCAGGTGAAGGCATGAAGTTTTTAAGCGGATTTTCAGCGTTAATACGACATTCAATTGACCAACCTTTAAACGTAATATCTTCTTGTTTAACACGAAGTTTTTCGTTGTTGGCAATTCGAATTTGTTCTTTCACCAAGTCAATTCCCGTCACCATTTCTGTCACAGGGTGCTCTACTTGAATACGGGTGTTCATTTCCATGAAATAATAACTGCCTGTATGGTGATCAAATATAAATTCAACCGTTCCAGCTCCTGAATACTCAACAGCTTTTGCAGCAGCAACAGCTGCCGCTCCCATTTCTGCACGTTTTTCAGGGGTAATGGCTGGAGATGGGGTTTCCTCTACTAACTTCTGAAGTCTTCTTTGGATCGAGCAATCACGTTCACCTAAGTGAATGGTATTCCCGAAATTATCAGCTAATACTTGTATTTCTACATGTCGAAAATCTTCTATATACTTTTCTAGATAAACACCCGGATTACCGAAAGCCGTGGCTGCCTCTTGCTGGGTTACGGAGATTCCCGATTTCAACTCTTTTTCATCACGCGCAACGCGGATACCTTTTCCGCCTCCGCCAGCCGTTGCTTTAATAATGACTGGATAGCCAATTTTTTCAACAACTTGTTGGGCATCCTCAAACGACTCAATGATTCCTTCTGAACCAGGCACTACTGGAACTCCAGCAGCTTTCATCGTCTCTCTTGCTACATCTTTTGTCCCCATTTTACTAATGGCTGACGGACTCGGACCGATAAATGTAATGTTGCAATCCCCACATATCTCTGCAAAATTGGCATTCTCGGATAAAAAGCCGTAACCGGGATGAATCGCATCTGTTTCAGTTAATGTCGCAACGCTCATTAAGTTCGTGAAGTTCAAGTAGCTTTTTGTTGACGCGGTTGGTCCGATACAAAAAGCTTCATCCGCTAATTGGACGTGCAATGCATCCGCATCGGCTTCAGAAAACACTGCAACTGTTTCAATTCCGAGCTCTTTACAGGCTCGAATAATACGTACCGCTATTTCTCCTCTATTTGCAATCAATACTCGTTTTATCATAACTTGTCCTCGCCCCTAGCTATTGACGTTCAACAACCATTAACGGCTGCCCGTATTCTACTAGTTCTCCATTTTCAGCAACAATCTCGACGATTTTCCCTTTTGCTTCAGATACAATTGGATTCATTAATTTCATCGCTTCTACGATACAAACAACCGTATCTTCATCAACTGTATCGCCTTCTTGTACGTATGGATCTGCGTCCGGTGAAGGAGCTGCGTAAAACGTTCCCACCATTGGAGAGGTAACCGTAATAAGGTTTTTGTTTTCCTGAACCGGTTCAGCAGCTGGCTCTGTTTTTGGAGCCTCTTGTACTTGTGTAGGTGCTTGATTCGTTGTTGTAGCTGGTGCAACAGCTTGTACAGTTTGTTCACTCACTTGGGTCGCTACTTGCTTTTTCAATGATAGTTTCACATTCTCTTGTTCTAACTCAAGCTCATTTACGGAAGATTGATGTAATGCATCTATTAAGGTTTTAATTTCTTCTACTTTTAACACAATAAAACAACTCCTTATGATTGACAATTCTTCTTAGAAACTTCGTCTACTTTATAGACTTCTCGATAAAACTCTAGAATCCTCTATGTATGCTTATCTTTGTAAACAAAGAGGAAAGAGGGTTTCCCCTCTTTACTCAGCTGGTTCTGTTGGGTTCGATACCTCTGTTTTATATTGGCGAAACACAGGAAACTCAGACAAGTTATCAGGGATTTTCCCATTTTCTAACAAAATAATTTTGACGACGTTTTTATTTCTCGCCATGTGAAACTTATCACCGTATTCATTTTCTTGAGTGTACTGCTTTAAGTTTGTATAGTCTTCTTCTTGAATGGAGACACGAAACGAGTCGCCATCCTCATCTTGGACTTCTTCAGAAAAGCCTACTTCGAATTCAACGATTTGTATATGATCGTTTTTAATGTTTCTGGTTTGCTCAAGGACAGCCTTTGCCCCTTCTGTTAATTCGGACCAATCCATTACAATCTCTCCTTGTTTCATTCTACATTGCTGTATTATACCATGGGTGAGGATGGATTGCATTCTGAATCTAAAAAGAGGACTTGAATTGCTTCAAGCCCTCTGTTTCTATTATTCTCCGTGCTTTACATAAACTTGGTCTTGATCCGTCAAACTTAACTCTTCACGAGCAAGTGACATAATGGCTAGCGCTTCAGTTTTTGAAAGCGCGTCTGCTTGAACCAGTATCTCAATTTTATTATCTCCCGTTTGAACAAGTGCATCTGAGTAGCCAATTTCCTTAATTAATTCCTCTAATTGCTCTTCCACATCTGTCACAGCTAGTACTTCAAGCGCACGATCATTCGCAGCAACTTTTTCTTCTGCTGTTGTTTCTGAACTTGCAGCTTCACGACTAACCTCTTCTGCTTCTTTTAATCGAACTTCTTCACGCTTTAAACGAGCCTCAGTCATCGTATCGCTGCCAGATACTTGGCTTAACAACTCCTCATTTGCATCTTCTTCGTTCAGCCCGTCCAGTACTTGTTCAGCTTCTTCTAGTAGATTATTTGACGTTGCTTCCTCACCAGAATCATTTAACACATAGTACGTTCCTAATACGAGCATTAGAGATAACATTGTTAGTAGCCATACTGTTTGTTTTTTCAAGACCATTTTTATTCCTCCTCGATTTTTCTAGGTAATACCGATACGCGATGGGGGGCGACATCCAATAAGCGTGTAACCGCTTCTACAACAAATGCTTTTACTTGAATGTTTTCCACTCCTTCCGCCACAACAAGAACGCCCGCAACGGAGGGTTTTTCTGTTGAGCTCACTAAAGGCTCTTCTTTATCGCCATTACGGATAATGACAACAGACTCTTCTTCTTGAACATCTTCTACTTGGCGTGTCCCACCTTCTCGATCGGTTTCTGAAGTTGTTTGTTTACCTATGCGCACATTCTTTTCATACACATGTCGTTCAGATTCCGCTAAATTAACGGTTACGGATACTGCATTCACTCCAACAATTTCCGTTAATAGATCTCTTAACTCGTTTTCGTAGCGCATTTCATAATCTTCCATCGAGTTCCTCTCAGCTTCTTTTGCAAATACTGGTGTTGCGTCCTCTTCTTCTGGGGCTACAGCAGGGAGATCCTCTTGAGCTGGTTGATACAGTTGACCTAAAAGCATGAAGAGTACGCCAATACCGCCTAAGAGCAACAGATACCTGGGCGAAATGTTCCGTTTTTTTTTATCCGGCTGCTTCGGTAACCATTTCTTAAACCAGTCTGTATCTTTTGCTTCATTATTCAATTCACCCATCCCCCTTCCTCTTTTAGCGTTATGACTGAACTCGGCACTCCCCAAATGTCCGCTAACATCGAAATCACATCTTGCTCCTCATAAGAAACCGCATCTTCCTTAGATTCGGTTTCGCCAATCATAATTGAAACTGGCTCTACCTCATCTGTCCGAGATGTGCTTGTACGTTCTTCTTCTTGATAAGGAACAACAACTACTTCAATCTGTGTGAATTCTCCGTTGTTATCTTGAATGATGGAAAGGTCCGTGACCATGAGGTCTTCTTCTTTTTTCAAGTCTCCATTTGCTTGGTCTTTTAATTGGACAGCCACTTGTTCAGATGTATATGCATCAAAGAACCGTTCTATATCTTTTTTTTGCGAATTTATTTCTTCTTCTACATTTATTTCCTCTGAAGTCGTTTGCTGTATGACTTCATTTAGCCATTCATCTGGATCTTCGTAGAATATGTTCAGAACTGGTTGGAGCAAAAAAAGGAGTAAAAGTAAACTCATTGTGATTTTTACGTAGTTCTTTAATTTGGTGTTCGGTAAAGCCATTTCCAATACAACCGCTAGAAGAATAATGATAACGATCGATGTTATCCATTCGTTTATATACGTCATGCTCTTCCCCTTTCATCGCATCATGAAGGCAATATTGCTTGCAGCAACCATAATCGTGATTGCTAAGAAAAACATAAAGCCGATTAACGCCATTGCAGCAAATATATACAAAACAGCTTTGCCAATGATGGCTAAGCAATCAATAATTGCGCCATTTCCAAGAGGTTGTAGCACGGCAGCGGAAAGTTGGAAAATCAATGCAATGGAAAGAACCTTTAAAGCTGGAAACGCACAAATCGCCAGCAGCATAATTAAACCGCTCATGCCGATTGTATTTTTCAGTAATAAGGATGCGCTCATAACCGTGTCCGTTGCGTCTGTAAACATCCGTCCAACAACCGGGATGAAGTTGCCTGCAATAAATTTTGCGGCTCGGAGTGTGAGACCATCTGCAGCTGCTGCTGTTGTGCCTTGAACAGACACAGCGCCTAGAAAGACCGTCATAAATACGCCGAGCAAGCCTAGCGATAGCACTCGAAAGAGATTCGATAAGCGCGTCACTTTGTAATCGTCTGTAAACGTACTCACGATTCCAAGAACAGCAGAGATAAACAACATTGGCAATACGAATGTTTTGACTAAGATACCACTCGTATGCACTAAAAATATGATAACCGGATGAAAAAGTGCTGAACTCGATAGCCCACCGAGAGAAGCCATTAATGCGAGCAACATTGGCAAGAGCGCTATTGAAAAGTGAATCATAGCGTCAATCGCTTCAATGGCATAAGTCATCGCACTATGAAAGCCATTCATTGCAATCATACACAGTACAAGGAGCGTAACCGCATACGCTGTTTTACTTACCGTGTGCTGCTCAAACGCACTTTGAAACGACTGTAAAATGTATGAAAAGATGGTTAAAAGCAAGATCATACCAAGCAATTTCCCATTTAAAACAAGTTCATGAAGCAAATATTTAATGAAGCCGATAAACCATTCTTTAACATCAAACGTTTTCTCACCAGTTAAAAAATCAGTTAGAGAACCTTTCTGACTCTCTGGCAAAAAACCGCCGTATTCATCAACGATTTCATTCCAGAAAACTTGTATCTCATCCATTTTCAGAATATCAATCTGTTCCTCTACTAAGTCATGAAGGGCTTGTGTTGGGTCCTCTTCTTCCGCAGAAACCCTTTCAACGTTAAAGGTGATAAAGAGCATAAGCATGGTGGCAACAAAAACCAGTTTACCTTTCATTTATGCTTGTCCTCCTTACGATGGGAGTAAAGCGAGAATCATTTCAATCACTGCTTTAATGATTGGAATCGCGAGGACAAGAATAAAAATTTTCCCTGCTAATTCAATTTTACTCGCTATAGCCGCTTGACCAGCATCCCGTGAAATTTGAGCACCAAATTCTGCTATATAGGCAATCCCAATTATTTTTAAAATCGTTTGTAAATAAACTGTGTGAATATTTGCTTGTACAGCTAAATCATTAATTAATTGAATAACACTGGCTATCTCGTCGAGTAAAAATAGGAAAATGAGTGAGCCGACAAACAGCGTTAGCAAAAATGCAAAAACAGGCTTTTGCTCTTTCACAATTAAAGCTAAGAACGTGGCGATAAGACCCAAACCAACAATTTGTATAATTTCAATCGCCGATCCCCTCCACTTCTAAGCTTGGAATAAGAAAACGCTTCTTATTTTTTGAAACAAATCATCTACAATGGTTGCAACCATATAGAGAACAACAACAAAACCAATTAACGTCACCCAATGGGCCCAGTCTTCTTTCCCCATTTGTTTAAGAACTGTATGCAACATCGCTACAATAATGCCGATCCCTGCTATTTGAAAAATGGTATTTACATCATAGGCCACGTTACTGTTCCTCCTTTTCACTTGCACTACATCATTAGAATGATAATTAATAAACCTGCTAACACGCCTAATGTTTTGTACATTTTTTCATACCTTGCTTGAAGACCTCTTGCTTCTTCTTCATCTCTTTCTAAATGAGTTTGCGTTAATTTCAACTGCTTTTGCTGATGGTTTCTATCCATTGTCCCGATAGTCGCACCAAATTGAAGCAAGACTTCCTTTTCTTTTTCTTTCAAAGATAGGGATTTCCATGTCTCCTCAATGGCCGCTTCCCATGCTTCATTGGCAGTAGCTTTTCGTTCGGTTAGCTTTAGTGAAAAAGATGCAAATAACGCGGCAACAGGGCCATTTAGTTGCTTGGAAATATTAATGGATGCCTTTGCTAAAGGTGTTTGTCCATATACGATCTCTGCTTCAAGAGATTGTAGTGCTGACCGCAACTGCCGGATATGCTGCGGACGTTCTTTAAGAAGTCGTGCCTGATAAAATCCGTAAGCTGTCGTACAGCAAACAATAAGAAGCGCTCCTAGCCATCTCATCGTTGATAAACCAATGAAGGAATGCGTATTTTGCTAACGGCACCTGGATATGGTGTTCGTCCAACTTCAATAACACGATCAAACGCTTGCTCTTTAAGAAGTTGTTTAAAGATTGGCCGTTTCGCTATCTCTTCAAATGAGTACCCATGAGCAGTTGCCATGATGACAACTCCAGCATGTCTCGCTTCAAGAATGGCTTGAGCATCTTCTTCTCTTCCAATTTCGTCGACGATCATCACTTGCGGAGACATGGAGCGAATCATCATCATCATACCTTCTGCCTTTGGGCAACCATCTAATACATCTGTTCGTGAACCTAAGTCGTGTTGGGGTGTACCATTCATACAACCAGCTATTTCTGAACGTTCATCCACAACCGCTACTTTACTCGCCGGAATGGTTGCTGTTCCTGTACTAACATTTCTGGCTAGATCACGTAATAATGTTGTTTTTCCTGTTTGTGGGGCGCCAATAATTAATGTATTGCGCCAACCGTTTTTTCCGTCATAAAGCTCAGCCACAAGCTTATTTGATACACCTAGCTTTTGTTTTGCAACTCGAATATTAAAAGAACGAATAGGACGAATCGTTTTTACTTTTCCATTATCCAAAATCGTTTTTCCAGCTAACCCTACCCGGTGCCCGCCTTCAATAGTGATATAACCCTTTTGAAGCTCCTCTTCAAATGCGTATAGCGAGTACGCACTAAGTTGATTTAGAAACATATTTGCATCTTCTTCTGTAAAGAAAGTGGAAGAAAATAACGTCTTATTCGAAAACAAGCATTCCACCGTCTGATTAATACGTAAGCGGATCTCTTCTATACTTTTGTTCGTTTTCATCGCTTGTGTAACATAAGCCTCCACGTGTTGAGGCAGCAAGTTCAAAATTGACTGCATTAGCTTCTACCTCTCTTACTTGGATTTTCTAGACATAGAACGCTTTGCACGTTTTGTATTACGTTATGTAAAAGTAGACAAGTTAAGAACCAACCTACACAACAAAAAAAACGATCTCCTTTGTTAGGAAACCGTTTTGTTATCTAAATCTGCATACAACACTTGCTGAAGCGGGAGCAAACGCTTCAGTAATTTTCGTTGCTGAATCACTTGGCCGTCCGTCCTCAGATGAACAAGATGTTCAGGTAGTTGAATATGGGTACAGGAGCGAACATGATCTCTTACCAACATTTGAATAATAGCGTGGTGAGCGTCTGTTCCTTCTGTTGTAATAATCGTGATTGATGGCTGGTGATCGCTCTTAAGACCACGGAATAAGCGTTTCAAATGGAGATAAGGCGTTTTTTTAGCCGGAATAATAAACACTAAATGTGTCGCTCGGTTTTGATTAAGATCATGAACTGACATCGTTTCAAGGGAATAAGCATTGATAAAGGGATAAGTCATTTGTAAATAAGCTGTTAAACCGTCTGCTTTTTTAGATTGACCGTTAATAACGGAAACATTCATTTAAACACCCCTTATTCTTATTAATTTAATCGGGATTAAGATACTACTAGTTTACGTCATTCAAAGGGATAGTGCAACACCGTTTTGATTAAATTATTCGGCACCATCCTTTATTTCTTGCTATACTGGGACATAATGCATAAAAGTGAGTGTTGACTAGTGAATAATTTGCCTTTAATTGAAAGAAACATCGTTCTCGTTGGATTTATGGGTGTAGGGAAGACAACGGTTGGACGTTTACTTGCCCAAAAGCTTTATCGAGATTTTATTGATATTGATGCAGAAATTGAGCATGCGCAAGGGATGTCTATTCCCGATTTATTCCGGAAACATGGAGAACCATATTTTCGCGAAATAGAAAAAGAACACGTGCTTCATGCTAGCGCTTCAAGAATGAAAGTCATCTCTCTAGGCGGTGGTGCGTTTACACAAGAAGCAATTCGCAACTACTGTTTAAAACATTGCCTGGTTATCTTTTTGGACATTCGTTTTGATTCTTGGAAAGATCGCATTCATATGCTCACCGGTAACCGTCCCATTTTAGAAGGAAAATCAGTAGAAGAATTAGAAGACCTTTACACATCAAGACAACAAGCCTATGCACTAAATCATTCACAAATGACTACAGACTCGTTAACAGCAGATGAAATCGCAAGCTATTTAAAAGAGTCATTAATTACTGCATATGAATTAGAAAAATAAAAGCCGCCGCAATCGTTAAGATTGCGACGGCTTTTCTATTTCAACTTTAACCCTACTACGCTCTTGATACATAAGAAGAGTTTCTCGTATCAATAATAAGCTTATCTCCTTGGTTAACAAAGAAAGGCACTTGAACAGTTAAACCCGTTTCCACTGTAGCCGGCTTTGTGCCACCTGAAGCTGTATCGCCTTTAATTCCCGGTTCTGTTTCAGTCACTTCTAACGTCACCGTGTTCGGTACTTCTACGCCTAAAGTTTCACTTGCAAATGTAATAACATGTACTTCCATGTTTTCTTTCAAAAACTTCAGTTCATGTTCAATTTGCTTTGTTGGAAGCTCTAGCTGCTCATACGTTTCATTATCCATAAACGTATGCATATCGCCACTTTCATACAAGTACTGCATACGGCGATTTTCAATGTGCGCTTTCGCTACTTTTTCTCCAGCGCGAAACGTCCGTTCTTGGACAGCACCAGTACGCAAGTTACGCAATTTTGACCGTACAAATGCAGCTCCTTTACCTGGTTTTACGTGTTGAAACTCCATCACTTGCCAGATACCATTATCTACTTCAATCGTTAAACCTGTTTTAAAATCATTAACTGATATCATTCTATATCCTCCAATTAAACACTCTTATTCCCAATAGTTACTATACCACAGCTTCACGAGTGTGTCTCCGCCTTTTCCGATTCCTTTTTTAAAGGATAATAAGTTCTTTTGAGGAATAATTTAATCGTTCATTTCCCGTTTCCGTAATTAAAATATCATCTTCAATTCGTGTTCCGCCAACACCAGGAATATAAATACCCGGTTCTACCGTTACGACCATGCCTGGCTGTAACGGCACATCTGATGCCATTGATAAACCAGGCGCTTCATGTACTTCCATTCCTAAACCATGACCTGTAGAATGTCCGAAATAGTCCCCGTATCCTTTTTCTTTAATATAATCACGCGTTAGCGCATCTGCTTCTTTGCCAGTCATCCCTGGTTTTATGCCATCAATCCCAAGTTGCTGTGCCACACGAACCGTTTCGTAAATCGTTTTCAACTCATCGGAGATGTTACCAACGGCGAGTGTACGTGTAATATCAGAGCAATACCCTTCATAATAAGCGCCAAAATCTAACGTAACTAGCTCGCCACTTTCAATGGTTTTTTCAGAGGCAACACCATGTGGTAAAGCAGATCGTACACCTGAAGCGACGATAATATCAAAAGACGACGAGACAGCACCTTGTTTGCGCATAAAAAACTCTAGTTCATTTGAAACGTCAATTTCTTTGATCCCTGGTTTAATAAACGTTTGAATGTGCGCGTACGCTTTTTCGGCAATATCAGCGGCTTTTTTCATCGTTTGTATCTCTTCTGGCGTTTTGATAAGGCGGAGCGGTTCCACCATTTGATTGATTGCAACGAGGGTTGCACCTGTTAACGTTTGCTCCAATTGTTCATATTCTGCATATGTAAGTTTTGTTTTTTCAAATCCTAATTTCTTAATGCCTAAAGAACTTGATTGAACAGCAATTTCGTTCATGAGCGTCCCAGCTTGTTTCACAATTTGAAAACCATGAACTTGTTCTTCCGCTTGTTCCACATAACGAAAGTCAGTGATGAATCGTGCATCCGTTTCAGTAAGGAGCACTGCACCTGCTGTACCTGTAAATCCAGTAACGTAACGACGATTAATCGGACTCATGATTAAAAACCCATCCACGTCATGGTCCCGTAATTTCTTTTGCAAAGACTGAATAATAGTCATGCGACTCCCTCATTTCTAAATGGTTAATAAGAGAATTGTAGCACAACTTCATTCAGCTTTAAATGAATCTTCCTTTGACATCGGTTCATTTTGTTCAGCATACTCATAAGAAATGGAATAGCCGATGAATAATCCATACAAAATAAAGAGACAAAGTGTTGTCACAATCGTGTTTAATGAATAGCTTTGAACAGGTTTGAGATCAACAATAAACGGGTTAAGTATATAAAATACAATGACCCAAAGCAAAACACCAAATCCTACACCTGGCCACATGCTATTCACTTTTTGTAACGTCCACTTATAGAAAAAGGCGATGCCTATTGAGAGAATGGCAATGACAGCAATGCCAACGAGTTGACCAGTGTGACCTAGCTTCCAGTCTCCTAAAGCCCACGGCAGTAAGACAAAGGACGGACCAACTTCTGTTAAATGAAAATAGTAGCTACTATAGCCTATAAACGACCAAATTAAACCGCCAAAAAAACCAATAAGAACGACTTTCATTGGAAATCCCATTTGTTTCGTGTCAATGATTTCTTGATCCATTTTATTCATACGATCAACACCTCCACTAGTAGGATGTCCTTAAAAAAACAAAAACATGACTTTTTTTAACAGGATACCTCTTATTTTTAAAAAAACTGTCGAAATAGAAATGTATCATGCACTTGATTGCGTTGTGTCATTCACTTTATACTGTAAGTAGAAGAACGTGATCGATTGTTCATGTCCATTTAGGAAGGGGATTGTTATGAAGAAACTCTTTATGATTTTAGTGCCGATTATTTGTATACTGGCTTTTATCCAAATTCTTTCAAACATTCCTTACTTTTTAAGCGCCATTGGGGGTATGGCTCTTTTTGCTGGTATGATTTATCTCGGTTACCGGTTTTACTTATCCAAGCGATATGGCGTTCCGTTTAAAGGCCGAACATCAAAAGGACCGAACCGATCACAAATACGAAAAGCACAGCGAACAAGCACCGTAAAGCCTCAAACAAAAAAACCATTCTCTCCTTCTGTTAAGCAAAGAGAATTAAATCAAAAACAGTTAAAAAAAGTTCCAAAGCGTCGATCTTCTCCTCATTTAACGGTTATCGAAGGAAAGAATACGAAAAAGAAGAAAAAAGCGTAACTATGGTTTTTTCTTCTTTTTTATCCGCTCCAACTTGTTAAAAATTGTGCCGTTTTCTCCTTACCTAATCTAATCATCTTCTGTTTTTCTTCATCAGTTAAATCAAAATCAGTTGCTTTAATATGTTCAACCGGTATAAATACAATATTGCGCGCATGATCCTGACTTATGTAACGTGCGTCATGTGCATGCGTCATTGTCTCAAAAATCGCTTTATACAAATCAAAAGCATTGTGCACTTGATTAATAGGACGTTCCCCTTCTTTAGGGGATAATTGAAATCCAATGACTGGCCTTTTATAACCACCTCGCACACCATCTTTGAAAACCCACATCGGAAAATTACTTAATAAACCGCCATCCACAATATAGGAAGGCTTGTTCCCAACAGCTTGATTTTTTAATTTAACCGGTTCAAAAAAATAAGGAATGCTACAACTCATTCGTACAGCAGTCGCCACACTAAATCGGTTTGGGTCTAATCCGTACTTCGGTAAATCATCTGGAATGACCACCATTTGACCTCTTGTGACATCTGATACAACGACTCGTAACGAACTCGGGGCTAAGTCACTAAACGTTCTGACTCCTTTTTGTTCTAATTGTTCTTTAATCCACTCTTCTAATTTATCCCCTTTATAGAGACCCATTCGGAAATAGAGGTTTAACCATTTCGTAATTTTAAAAGGCATAACCGCAAGACGTTCATCTCGAAATGTTGCTACATCAAGAGAATTTAACATCGTGAAAATGTCTTTACTTGAATAACCGGCCATTAGAAATGCCGCCACAATTGAACCGGCACTTGTACCTGCAATGCGTTCAAATAAAAGCCCTCTCCTTTCCGCTTCATCAATGGCTCCAACAAAGGCAAAAGCTTTCACCCCACCACCAGCAAAGACAGCATCGACCTTCAATACGATCCCCCCTTTTACTTTAACTGTATGAGCAAAAGGGGTTGACTCATTTCTTATCAACCAAAAAGCAATGAAAACAAAAAAGATGCAAGGCATTGTTAACCCTTGCATCTCCCTTAAAAACCCTATTAATCAGCTTGATCGTTTCGTTTCTGAATATCCCTTAATGTTTCCAGTCTACTTTCTTTTTCTTGAAAGTACTGAACTAAATCACCGATTCGATCGATCGCATCCCAGCTAATATGATGCTCAATCCCTTCAACATCTTGATAGATATGATCTTCATTCACACCAATAATTTTCATGAAATCTTCCAACAGTTCATGTCTGTAGACTAACCGCTTTCCAATTTTATTTCCTTTTGCTGTTAGCATCAAACCTCTATATCGTTCATAAACAAGATAATCGCTTTTGTCTAGCTTTTGTACCATTTTCGTTACCGAAGAAGGGTGGACTTCAAGTGCTTCTGCAATATCAGATACACGGGCATAGCCTTTTTCTTCAATCAACATATAAATACGTTCTAAATAATCTTCCATGCTCGGTGTTGGCATAGAATCCCCCCAATCCAAAGCGGACATAAATCCATTCACTCTTATCTTACTATAAAATGGGAGGAAGAACCAAGGAGATTAAGTGAAGTATTCAATTTTCGCTTGTGGGAAAAAGCGATCAATATAGTCAGTTAACGTATTACGCAGCTCACCGGCTTGTTCATCTTGGTAGACATATTTCCCTCTACCGTAGCGTCCCCACTTGTATTTGCGTTCTTCCTCTTCCATTTCAAGCTTTGATTTCGGATAGCGTTTTTGAATAATTCGCTTTGCCGTTTTTGTAAACCGGTGCTGAATCATTTCAAACGTGAGGTCTTTTTTGGCATAAGCAGGTAAAATCGCTTCTAGTCGCTCAAACAATTCGAGATAGCCTTCTTCCCAACCTTCATGCCAAATAATTGGCGCAACGATAAACCCTAATGGATAATCCGCTTTCGCTACTTTTCCTGCTGCTTCTATTCGTTCTAAAAAAGTAGATGTCCCCGGCTCGAAGTATTTAATGACATGTGCCGCATTAACGCTAAAACGGAAACGAGTATTCCCGTTATGCTTGGCATCAAGTAAATGGTCAACATGATGATATTTTGTAACAAACCGTAAACGAGCGTGATCGCGCTCACCCATAAACTCAATTGTCTTCTTTAAAGAGTGGGTTAAATGATCGATGCCAACAATATCAGATGTACAAGCCGCTTCAAATCGAGTTGCTTCTGGGGCTCGTTCTTTAATGTATCGATCAGCAGATTCATAAATATCTTCTAAATTTACATATGTGCGAATATATGGCTTATCTCCAAGAGTCGTCTGCAAATAACAGTAATGACAGTGACCCATACAGCCAGTCGCTAAAGGAATCGCATATTCTGCTGAAGGCTTTGATGTATCAAATTTTAACGTCTTACGAACACCAATAACGAGTGTAGATTTAGCATTTCGGTATTTTTGATTATCATTCTTTCCTGGAATATTCCGCACTTGGTTGTGAGAGGTTGTTTCTCTAATTTCAACGCCCTCTTTTTTAAACTTTTCATATAGCTGTTTTCCTAACGGATAGTCAAGAGCACGTGGCTCAATATATACTAGCTGAGGATAAAAGGGTCTCACGCTCAACTTCCTTTCCTACTTTGATACTACTATCGTGCTTAAAAATCAAAATTTCATACAAAGGTTTTTGAACGTTATTGACAAATTGTTAAGGATTACGGAAAATAATAAGGTAAATACGATAAAAAAAGCGAGGGCATCTTAATGACATACGTTCTCTATAACGATTCAATTCTTGATGAAAATGACGTGGCAATTTCTTATAAAGATCGTGGCTATCATTTTGGGGATGGCGTCTATGAAGTCATTCGCGTTTATAACGGCCAATACTTCACCCTTGATGAACATTTAACTCGACTTTATGAAAGTGCAAAAAAAATTGAGTTAGAAATTCCTCATTCATTTGAAGCATTTAAAACACTGCTACACGATTACAAAGAAACATTAAAAACGGAAAACGGCTCGATTTATGTGCAAATTACCCGAGGTGCTAGTGACCGCAATCATTTGTATACGAAAGAAGAAAAGCCGGTTATCCTTGGCTTTGAAGTAAAAGGAAAAAGTGTGGACACTAAGCAAGAACAAGGTGTCGCTGCTTATGTAACAGAGGATGTACGCTGGCTTCGATGTGATATTAAGTCATTGAATTTACTTGGAAATGTTATGGCTAAACGAAAAGCGTTTGATCATGATTGTGAGGAAGCCATTCTCTATCGTGAATCAGGTGTAACGGAAGGATCATCTTCCAATTTATTTTTAGTTAATAATGAGACTCTTTATACCCATCCAGCTAACAACCTCATATTGAACGGGATTACACGGCAAGAGATTTTAGCGATTGCAAAAGAACTCAAAATTGGGGTTATTGAGGAACCATTCCCTAAAGAAGTACTCCTGCACGCAGACGAAGCATTTATTACCAGCACTTCACTAGAGATCGTGCCTGTTCATACGTTTAAAGGTGATATTGAAGCGACTATTTCTGTTGGTACTGTAACGAAAAAGCTTCAGCAAGCATTAAAAGAACATGTACAAAAGAAAACAAACGCATCCGTTTAGGATAGCGTTTGTTTTTTGTAGGCAGACTCATCAATTTCCTGCAAGAAACGAGACGGCGCTCCTACAGAAAACAGCGCAAGCTCATGCATCGCTCGTGTACATGCTGTGTACAAATGAAACCGTTCTTGCTCCGTATGAAACTGCTGGTCCGACGCATTAAAAACAAGAACGGAATCAAATTCTATTCCTTTTGCTAAATAAATTGGTAGCACTACAATCCCCGTATCGTATTCATGATGATCCTCTGTAACAAGCTGAATCGTTAGCCATTCACTTAACGTCGCATGGGCTTTTTTCGCTTCTTCAGCTGTTTTTGTTAAGATTGCAATGGTTTGATACCCTTCGTCTTGTGACGCTTCAATGAACTCTACCATAGGCTTAATGACGGTTACTTGATTGGCCGCCTGAACAATGGTCGGCTGTTTTCCGTCTCGATCAAATGGCTCCACTTTCTTCGGCTCTGGCAATAGTTCACGGCTAAACGACATAATCGGTTTTGTCGATCGATAACTCTTTTTAAATTCAATGTACGTGGATTCTTTAGGAAGACCTATTCCAGCTAATAATTCTGCAGCCGTACCGAACTGATGGTTTAAGGATTGCGAATAATCCCCAACGATTGTAAAACGGGCACGCGGATATAACATCTGCAAATACATTAATTGAAACGACGAATAATCTTGAGCTTCATCAATAAACACATGTTTAATTGATCGGTCTACTTGCAACCCTTTTAATTGATCCAACAAGTATAAATAAGGTGTGGCGTCTTCATAGGGCATTCGTCCTTCGCCAAGCTCGTGGACGGTAAACAAAGCTACTTCTGAAAACCCATCAATCTTCTTATGACGATCCGAAAGTAGAAATTGTTCGTACATTGCATCACTATCTAAAAACGAAAACGACCGCACAAGTCGCTGTAATGGCTTAAATGCTGCTTTAGCAATCCGTTTTGCCAGCAATTTTTCTTGTTGCTCTTCAAGATCAAATGTATCGCTATTTAATTGCTTCCCGTCTACTTGATGGTAAGTCTGCATTAATGTCTCTTTATCGGCAAGCTCTCGTTCTTGTTCCACCCAATCACTGGAGCGCTCTTTACCTTCTTGCTTAGCAAGCTCCTTTAACAGCCACTCAGCCGTAAGTTTTAAGCGGTTTTGAAGCGTAATGGAATGGTCTAAGCAGTAAAAGTACGTTTGAATATCTGTTTTTTTCACAATCGTACTGCCTTTAAAGCGTAGGTCTTTAAACAAAACACCGTCAATTTCAAGTTCAGCCAAATAATCGTCCAAATAGTGTTTGAATAAAGGGCTCGATTTTAATTCAATACTACGTTTCCGTGTACGATAACGCTCTGTTGTCTCATTTGAGAGCATAAACTCCAACTGTTCAAAATGATTCTCGACTTCAAATTTTTTCCCTAACCGTTTATATAAGTAACCTTTTAAAGTTTGCTGAGTCATATTTTCTTCACCTAATTCCGGAAGCACAGTCGAAACATAGTTTGAAAACAACTCATTTGGAGAAAACAATATCAACTGCTGCGCATCCAGCTGCTCTCGGTGTCGAAATAATAGATAGGCGGCTCGCTGCATTGCAACAGACGTTTTACCGCTACCAGCTACTCCTTGCACAATTAAAAAGCGGTTTTTTTCATTTCGTATCGCTTTATTCTGCTCTTTTTGAATGGTAGATACAATGGTTTTCATGGAAGTGGACGCTTGATCACTTAGCGCATCCTTTAATCGTTCATCTCCAATCGCAAGAGAGGTATCAAACATCGCTTTCAGCTGACCTCTGCGAAACACATATTGCCGCTTCCCAACTAAGTCAGCCTCTATCTTACCAGCAGGCGCATTGTAGGAAACTGGTCCAATCTCTGCGTCATAATACACACTTGAAATTGGCGCTCGCCAATCATAGATAAGAAACTCTTCTTCCGACTCGTTCATTAATGAGGCTAACCCAATATAAATAGGATCTTCTTGCTTCTGTCCTTCTTCTTTTAAATCAATCCGTCCGAAATAAGGGGCGTTAGCGAGTCTACGTAGCGTCTTCATTTGCTTTTTCATAACATCGCTGCTACGCTCTCGCTCATGTAAAAGCTCTGCTTGCTGACGGATACTAGAGATTGTTTCTTCAGCATCCTCCGTATTGGAAAAATTCATTGTTACATTATCCCAAAAGGTTTCTTTTATTTCTTTTTCATCTTCGTGCACACCTTCAAGCTGTTGCTTTAATAGCGTTTGTTTTGTACGAATAAAGGCATGAATAAATGCCGCACGTTCATATTCATATTGCAAAAAAACACGTCCCTCCAGCAAACTCCTTTTAACCGTATCGTCTATAGTAGCACAAACAATTTTTCCTCTTCAAGGTTTTCATCTCTTATAATTCCACTCGTCGTTTTCATACCGATCTTTTGCAAGCTGCTGGACTTCCTTTTCTTCCTCCGCTGTTAACGTATAAGGTTCAAGGATAATCCCTAGTCCTTTTTCAAATCCGCTTTTAAATGCATGAACAGCTTCTTGCATAGAAACAGGCTTTTCCCTTAACTCATTAATGGCTACAGCTTTTTTTAAAAATTGCTGCTGCATTCGTTCTCGCAATCGGTTCGAGCGATAATGAAACAAATCGAACAGCTTGTCGACGTCAAAATCGAATACGATTGAGCCATGCTGTAAAATGACCCCTTTTTGTCTCGTTTGAGCGCTTCCAGCAATTTTTCTACCTTCTACAACAAGTTCATACCAAGACGGTGCATCAAAACAAACAGAAGAACGAGGGTTTTTTAACGCTTCCTTTTCTTGCTTACTTTCAGGAACAGCAAAGTAAGCAGAGAGCCCTAACTCTTTAAACCCTTCAAGTAGACCGGTAGAAATGACACGATACGCTTCTGTTACAGATGCAGGCATAGCGGGATGCTGCTCTGAAACGATAACACTATACGTTAATTCATGCTCATGAAGTACACCTCTCCCTCCTGTGGGACGACGTACAAAACCTAACTCTTTTTCTTTTACTTTTTCCATATTGATTTCTTTTTCTAACTGTTGAAAGTAGCCAATGGATAGCGTCGCGGGATTCCAACCATAAAACCGAATGGTTGGGGGAATGGCACCGCTACTATGCCAATTTAATAACGCTTCATCTAAAGCCATATTGTAAGAGGGTGTTTTGTTTCCGGAATAAATAAATCTCCAAATTTCAGTCAACTAAATCGCTTCCTTCTTGTTGTTGTTTTCGTTTTGCCATACTTACGATTGAAAAACCTACGCCCTATCGATATAATAAAGAAAGATGAAACATTGAAGGGGAGTTCGCTAGAATTATGGAATTACAGACTATTATTCTTATTGTGCTTACAGTTGCATTACTTACATTTATCGTTGTCCGGTTACGTACACCAAACTATTTAAAAACACTATCTCAAGATGAGTTTATTAAAGGCTACCGAAAAGCGCAACTTATAGATGTTCGTGAGACCCGTGAATTCGACGGCGGCCACATTTTAGGCGCACGAAATATTCCAATGTCTCAGCTTCGTCAGCGACAAAACGAAATTCGCAAAGATCAACCTGTGTATATTTACTGTCAATCAGGGGCTCGAAGCAAACAAGCAGCAAAACTTATTAAAAAGAAACGAGGAGCCGAAGATATTTCTCATCTAAAAGGCGGCTTCCGAAAATGGACAGGTAAAGTAAAAAAGAAAAAATAAACGAAAAGCAGCTGTTGTGCACAGCTGCTTTTCTTTGTTTCTAACTACGAATGCACCGTTTCTCCATGCCGTTCATATTTTAAAATCGGTTTTCTAGCTGCCAACGTTTCATCAAGTCGGCTCACAACGGTGTGGTGTGGTGCTTCCTGAACCACTTCAGGTGTTTTTTCTGTTTCCTCAGCAATTTGAATCATTGCGTCTATAAATGCATCAAGGGTTTCTTTTGATTCTGTCTCTGTTGGCTCAATCATCATGCATTCTTCAACATTTAACGGAAAGTAAATGGTTGGTGGATGGTAGCCAAAATCAAGCAATCGTTTTGCTATATCAAGCGTACGAACACCCAGTTTCTTTTGTCGTCTTCCAGATAGCACAAACTCATGTTTACAGTGCTGTGTATACGGTAAATCATAAAAAGGTGCTAATCGTCTCATCATATAGTTTGCGTTTAAAACGGCGTATTCAGATACGAGCCTTAATCCTTCTGCTCCCATTGTGCGAATATAGGTATATGCCCGTAAATTAATGCCGTAGTTTCCGTAGTAAGGCTTCACACGACCAATAGACTGGGGACGATGATAATCGAATTCATATTGATCTGCTTTTTTCACTAGAACCGGTTTTGGTAAAAACGGCAACAAATCTTTTTTCACACCAACAGGACCTGAACCTGGTCCACCGCCTCCGTGAGGACCAGTAAATGTTTTATGCAAATTTAAGTGAACGACATCAAAACCCATATCTCCTGGACGAGTAATTCCTAAAATCGCATTTGAATTCGCACCATCATAATAAAGCTTCCCACCTGCTTCATGAATGATTGCCGCCATTTCAACGATATCTGCTTCAAACAATCCGAGAGTATTCGGGTTTGTTAGCATTAACGCTGCCGTTTCTTCATTAACAACTTCACGTAAATGATCCAAATCAACAAGACCAAACTCATTTGTTCTGACTGTTACCGAATCAAATCCTGCTACTGTTGCTGATGCCGGGTTTGTACCATGAGCAGAGTCAGGCACAATGACTTTCGTCCGTTTAAAGTCTCCGTTCGCCTCATGATACGCACGAATCATCATTAGTCCTGTCCACTCACCATGAGCACCGGCTGCTGGCTGAAGAGTGACTTCATCCATACCTGTAATTTCTGCTAGTGACGTTTGAAGCTGATACAACATCTTAAGAGAACCTTGAACTTGATATGCTGGCTGGTAAGGGTGTACGTTGCTTAGTCCAGATATTCTTGCGACATCTTCATTCACTTTCGGATTGTATTTCATTGTACACGAGCCTAGCGGGTAGAATCCTGAGTCTACACCGTGATTTCGTCTCGATAAAGCAGTATAGTGCCGCATAATTTGTAGTTCTGATACTTGAGGTAACTCAGGTTCTCGCTCACGCAAAAACGCTTCCGGAATAAGAGAACTCATATCTTCTTCAATAATGTCGAGTTCTGGTAAACTATGTCCGAGTCGCCCTTCTTTGCTTTCTTCAAAGATTAGTGCCATTCCTCCGTTTTGTACTGTCATGCGAACGCCCCCAGTTCTTTTGCAAAGTGATCCAACTCTTCTTTTGAACGTAGCTCTGTCACACAAATGAGCATTTGATTTTCACGAGTATCATCGACTTCAGCCAAATTAAATCCGCCAATAATCCCTCTTTTGAAAAGCTCTTTGTTTACAAGTTCAACCGATTGATTCAGTTCGACTACAAATTCATTAAACGTTGCTCCATAAGCTTGAATAGCGACGCCTTGTTGCTGGAGCTGTTTCTTTAAATAGTTTGTTTTTTGTACATTTTGTGTGGCCATTTCTTTTACGCCTTTTTTCCCAATAGCTGTCATAGCTACAGAGGCAGCTAACGCGTTTAATGCTTGATTAGAACAAATATTTGACGTTGCTTTGTCACGACGGATGTGCTGCTCACGGGCTTGCAACGTTAACACAAAGCCTCGATGGCCATTTTCATCAACCGTTTGACCAACAAGACGTCCTGGCACTTTACGCATTAATTTTTTTGTTGTTGCAAAATACCCACAATGCGGACCGCCAAATTGCGTCGGTATACCGAATGGTTGAGCATCGCCAATAACAATATCTGCCCCGAATTCACCAGGGGGCTTTAATAAACCGAGTGCAAGCGGATTACTTGAAACAACAAATTGCGCTTTTGTTGAATGAGTGATTTCCTCAATATCGGCTAACGGCTCTAAACTTCCAAAGAAATTCGGATGTTGAACAATGACACAGGCCACATCATGATCATGAAGCTGCTTCAAAGCTTCTACATCCGTTACACCGTCTTTTGTATCAATTTCTTTTACTTCTAAATTTTGTCCATATGCGTTTGTTCGCAGTACGTCTCTTGCTTCTGGATGAACCGACTTTGATACTAGAATCGTTTTCTTTTTCGTATGCCCTGCTGAGAGCATTGCCGCTTCTGCTAAAGCGGTTGGTCCATCATACATAGATGAATTGGCTAAATCCATTCCCGTTAACTCACAAATCATCGTTTGAAATTCAAAGATCGCTTGTAGCTCACCTTGTGAAATTTCTGGTTGATAAGGCGTATACGCTGTATAAAATTCAGATCGAGAAATGACGTGATCAACGATAGAAGGAATATAATGTTCATAAACACCGGCACCTAAGTACGATGGAAATTCTTTAATGGATGTATTCTCTCTAGCAAGTTGCTGAAAAAACGAAAGCAACTCTGGCTCTTTTAACGCCCGTTCAATTGCTAATGTCCGATTAAAGCGTGTATCCTCTGGTATATCTGATAACAAATCTTCAATTGATTGAACACCAATTGCCTGTAGCATCTCTTGTTTATCTTCTTCAGTCATTGGTAGATAACGATGTGCTTCCATTCAAAATTCCTCCTATTATCTTAAACACCACGTTTATAAAATGGCGTTTTCACTACTTTGGCTGCAATGTTTTTACCTCGAATATGAACGGTAACTTCTGTATCTAATGCGGAAAAGCTGGCATCCATTAATACGAGTCCAACATTTTTCCCTAGAGTCGGTGATTGAGTGCCAGACGTTACAACCCCTACCTTCTTATCATCTTTATACACCTCGTATCCATGTCTAGGAATGCCTCTTCCAATCATTTCAATTCCGACTAGCTTTCGAGCTGGGCCTTCCGTTTTTTGTGCTTTTAATGCATCTTGACCAATAAACGAAGTCGCTTTATCTACTTTAACTGCAAAGCCGATGCCAGCCTCAATAGGGGAAATTTCACGATTAAGTTCTTGACCGTATAGTGCCAATTTTGCTTCAAATCGCAACGTATCTCTGGCTCCTAATCCACATGGAAGCAAGCCATACGGTTCTCCTGCTTTTAAAATGTTGTTCCAAAGCGCTGGCGCATCATTACTGGATACATACAGTTCAAAACCATCTTCTCCTGTATAACCTGTTCTTGAAAGAAACGTCGGTACAGTCCCAAGGGATACACCTTCTTTGAAACGAAATGGTTTGATGCTCCCTATAGTCGTCTCCGTAAGTGTTTGTAAAATGTACATTGCTTTAGGTCCTTGTACAGCAAGTAGCGCCGTTTCTTTCGACACATTGTTCAAACGTACATTGCCTTGAATGTGCTCTTGAATCCAAGCAATATCCGATTCAATATTGGCAGCATTTAGAACAAGTAAATACGCATGTTCTGAGCGACGATAAACAATTAAATCATCCACTGTCCCACCGTTTTCTGTGCACATTGCATGATACTGGGCCTGACCATCTTCCATTTTTGAAAGATCATTTGTCAAAAGTCTTTGTAAATTAGCTAGTGCATCTGGTCCCTCTACTTCTAATTCACCCATATGTGATACATCAAATAGTCCAGCTGCTTCGCGAACCGCAACGTGCTCTGCTTTAATTCCACTAAACGAAACGGGCATTTCCCATCCACCGAAATCAACTGTTTTCGCAAGATTTTGATATTCTTCAAATAAAGGTGTTCGTTGTAACGTCATATGTACCCTCCTCTAAGTTCTTGACCGATAAAAAAGGACAGAGCAAACACATCTGTGTCTGCTCTGTCCTTTGAACCAGAAAGTTTCATTCAGATTTATCTATTCTGAATTGTCTTCGTAGGTGGCTTGCTCATCAAGCTCTCTCCAGAGATGCGTCCAGTAAAAGTCTTCTTTGCCTGAGAGATTCACATTTGTTTGCTCCTTCGGCGCTATGCTAATGAATCACATAGTCTCTCCCTTTACTATCATCCGCTTTATTCAATTCATTTACCGTTTAAAAAGCTGGAATTCGTACATACTAAAAAGAGTCTGTTAACACTTCTAATCCTACCAACGGACAAATAAATAAGCAACAGATTTTTCTTAATTTCAGCATATTTTTTCTTAATATAAAGGATGTGAACCCGTTGGATATTAACATTAATTTCGATAAAGACTGGAATGTTCGGTTTTTAGAAAAAATGGATCATGATGGTCCTTGGTCAGACTTTGAAACCTATAAACTTGCTTTTGAAGCGCAACAACATTTACAAATACCAGAATTTAGCGGCCTTGTTGCGCCACGATACCTTCCGCAGCTTCAGCCTTATCAACATCAAATTGAAGCGGCAGAAACCGTTATTGAAGAGATGCACGGAAAAGCGATTCTTGCTGACGAAGTAGGACTAGGTAAGACCATTGAAGCAGGCCTTATTTTAAAGGAGTACATGATTCGTGGTCTAGTGAAAAAAGCCCTTATTTTAGTACCCGCTTCCCTCGTTTCTCAGTGGGCAAACGAGCTCAATTCAAAGTTCTTTATTCCAGCTATCCCACAAAAAAAAGCATATGTGTGGGAACAGTGCGATGTGGTCGTTGCCTCCATTGACACCGCGAAACGGGCACCACATCGTGACATTGTCTTAGATCAACCGTATGATATGGTTATTATTGATGAAGCACATAAATTAAAAAATCCTAAAACAAAAAACTATGAATTTATCCGATTGCTAAAGAAGAAGTACTGTTTGCTTTTAACAGCAACCCCTGTTCAAAACAAGCTTGAGGAAATTTTTAATCTTGTATCCTTGCTTAAGCCTGGACATCTGGGGAACATTGAAAGTTTTGATAAAGCCTTTCGCTCTGACAAACGCTCAGCTAAAAATGATGAACAGCTGCGTTCCCTCGTTCAAAAAGTAATGGTACGAAACAGACGTGAAGATACAGGTATTGAATGGACAAAGCGCGTTGTCCAAACGATCCCTATTCATTTTAGTACAAGTGAGCGTCAGTTCTATGAAAAGCTAGAACAAAGTAAAGGGGCAATTAACCACTTCACTTTGCTAACCTTAAAGCGAGAGTTGTGCTCAAGTCGAGAAGCAGTGTTTATGACACTAAAAAATACGATTGAAAAAGCCCAAGAAAACGAAAGCGATCCTAGCTATGCAATCAATCTTCTAAACGAGGCGGCTACGATTGAAGGCCATGCGAAAGCAGAAAAAGCGTTGGAGCTTATTAAATCAATTGATGATAAAGTGATCATTTTTACTGAGTACCGTGCGACGCAACTTTATTTACAGTGGTTTTTTAAACAGCATCACATTACATCGGTACCTTTCCGAGGCGGATTTAAACGTGGAAAAAAAGATTGGATGCGTGAGCTCTTTAAAAACCATGCTCAAGTATTAATTGCAACAGAAGCAGGTGGTGAAGGGATTAACTTGCAATTTTGTCACCACATTATTAACTACGATCTTCCGTGGAATCCGATGCGTATTGAACAACGAATAGGACGTTTACACCGCTTAGGTCAGCAACATGATGTGCAAATCTATAATTTCGCTGTTCAAGATACCATTGAACAGAAAATATTAGACTTGCTGTACGATAAAATACATTTATTTGAATCTGTCATCGGTCAACTAGATGACATTCTTGCCAAAATCGAACTGCCTGATTTAGATGAACATGTCAACAACATATTCGAACATTCTTCTTCAGACGGTGAAATGAAAATTAAATTCGATCATCTTGCTGCGGTGATTAATGAAGCTCAAGAAGAACTGAAGTCAGAAAACGAGGAGAAAGAGGATCATGAATCAGCTTGATATTCACAGCTATTTAAAGCGCTATTTCCTTACTCATGACAGTACTCTAGTAGAAGAATCTCCAGCTCATTTAACGGTTAAACTGTCAATCAAACTCGATAAAGCGCTTATGAACCGTCCTTTTTATTGGCATTACCAAGAGAAAATCGGTTCTGAACCTAATCCGATGACCATCACTCTCATTACAGACCAAAATCGCTGTCCAGAAGATCTGCAGGGAGAAGTTATTCATTTCGGTTCTCCTCGTTTATCGCAAATCTTTGAATCAGCCAATGAACTCGGCTCTTTTATACGTATGTATGAAACAAAATCAAACGTTAGTGCAGGCTCACATCCTTTACACCCTTGGCTTTCAATTAATGCCAATATTTCGTTTCAGTGCGATCGAAAAAAGGACATTCTCCTTTCACTAGGACTGAATTTAATTCACGGACAAATTGTTCCTCAATTTTTTGATAAAGTGCAGCAACTTACATTGACGCCAAAAATTCCTGATTACTGCTTTACCCTTTCTCCTCTTATTAGGATAGAGTCTGGCATCACTCGGCTTCAAAAAGTGATGAAAACCTATATTGAAAACGAACCAACGGAGTGGGCTTTATCTGCTAATAAGCGTTGGGCTTATGACGAAGCGTTATTAGAGTCCTTTTATGAAGGTATTGATGATAAGCCAGACAGTTACTTTGCTGAAAAAGAGGCGCTGCGCGAACGCTACGAACCTCATATTAACGTTTCGATTGTCAATGGGGGCATTTTTTACCTGCATCAACAATTGTTCCAACAATAACAAAACCCAAGCTGCTTGAACAGCTTGGGTTTTGTTTTCGTCCTATTCTAAAGGAACTCCTCCACCACGAACAATATAAGAATAGATTGTTGCGATTGAAAAGAATCCAAAAACAAGTACAGATACGCCACTAAAGCCTACAGCGAAAAAGTTTTTTCGCTTTAAACTGACGATGGCACCTGCAACAGAAAAAATTGCTACTAATAATGCTAAACCTGCAAAAACCATGAGCTTTTCCTCCAGTATGTATTTGATTTTATTGTACTCGTTTTCATTACGTTTGTCGAGCGCTCTTCTTTTCTAATAAGTAGCGCTATGATACACTTTACTTCACAAGTAAAGGAGGTTTCATATGTTTAAACAAATTCCATTAGGTCCTATTCAAACTAATGCGTACGTACTGTATAACGATGCGAAAGAAGCCGTCATTTTTGACCCAGGCGGGGATGCTGAAGCACTTATTAATTGGTTGAAAAGAGAACAGCTTACTCCACTTGCTATTTTACTTACACATGCACACTTTGACCACATTGGCGCTGTCGATGCCGTTCGAGATACTTATTCCATACCCGTATACTTACATACGAAAGAACGCCGCTGGTTAGAAGACCCTGACTTGAATGGTTCCTCTCGCCTGACGGGACGTCCCATCACAACCGCTAAGCCCGCAGATATTTTGCTTACAGAAGACAAGTCATTAACGATCGGTTCCTTTACCTTTTCTGTCTTCCATACACCTGGACACTCACCTGGAAGCGTCTCCTTTTATTATCAAAAAGAAGCTGTTTTATTTTCAGGAGATGTTTTATTCCAACACAGTATCGGCCGAACAGACCTCCGTGGAGGCGATCACGCTTTATTATTAGCTAGCATTCATAATAAGATACTACCTTTACCTGAGGGCACTGTTGTTGCATCCGGACATGGTCCGCTTACCACCATTGGACAAGAAATGGATCATAATCCGTTTCTCTCAGGTTATTAAAAGAAACCGCTGCTTACTTACGTTAAGCGGCGGTTTACTGTATGTATATATTAGTGCCCAAAGCTCGGTACATTGATAAAGAGAGCGTAGTATGTAAAACCTACAAAAAACACCGTACAATAGCCTGCAAAAATATACACATATACACGTTCAGACAGCTTCAGGTAGCCAAGCGCAATTAAAATAAACGTTTGCGCAAAAAACAGGAGAGACATATTATACATATTGCCAATGTAAAATAAAACTGCAAAAATTCCTGTCCAAAACCCTAGGCCTCGATACATGCGATCCATCATGTCTACCCCTCCTCTTCTTAGACGGCTGTCCTACCCATTATATACGAGAATATGATTTTTTGTAAATGCTTACTTACGTCTTAGCTGTCTTTTAAAGACCGAAAGAGCAAATGGAGCTATACCGAATGCCCAATGAGAAAGAGGTTCTCGCTCCATCTTCTTTTGTTCACGTTTTTCAGTTCGCTCAGATTTAGGTTGATCAATTTTTTTCACTGCTTCTTGGGTCGCAAATTTTAATAAATCTTGAAAAGACATATTCTCACCTCACCCTTTAGTCTTCCCAAGATCATTTGATCATATGCTAATCCTTTTCCATCTCATCACGCATCTCATCTACTGAATCCAACATAAAGGTAGCAACTCGTTCTTTGCCGTTGCGCAGTGTTGCTTTCAGCTTATACGCCCTTTCACTCTTATCCAAACGTTCTCCTAAAACGTCACCAATTGGAAGCTGTATGAAAAAAGCATGTTCGTTGTCTGTCACTACTTTTTGAACTCCTATATGGAGTAAATTCTCAAGTTGCATAAGATCTTTTTGGTCCTGCAAATAAGCTTGTTCACGCTGATAATGATCCACTTGCCATAAAAGATACAGTGTTAACAGAAGCAAAAAAAAGAGGGTTGGCAAAAAGACCATCCCTTCATCTGATTGTTTGATACGCATGCACCCACTCTTTCGTCGAAACAAACAGTCTTTTATAGTGTTGACCCGTTTCTAGTGTAATGGAACAATGGAGCTGCCCATACAACTGGCGATCAGATGATGGCGGAGAGCAATGAAACGTGGAGACATCATCTAATACGATTACTAGGCCTTTTTTATCTTTAAAGCGCTGTATTCTTGATTCCATCCTTAACTCATACGAAATGACTGCACCATCAATAACGATTTCTAAAGCTTCATTATGCCACCTTATTGTTTCCGCTTCTTTTACGTCTTGATTAACATGATTCAAAAAACGAATAACATCAACATTGCTATGGTTCACATCCGTTTGAACGAACAAAAAAAGATTGGTTAAAAGAAGAACGATAAAGCTAACAATACTTAAACCAATTAACTGTTCTACGTACGTAAACCCTTCATGGTTGTGCCAACGCATAGACACATAGCAATTCTTGTTTTTTCACGTAGCTTATCGCACAGCTTTCTACAATGGAAGTATCTGAAGTCGTTGGACGCCACCCTTCATTCAGTGGTAAAAGCAATCGTCTCTCTTCTAGCTCATACAAGAGGGTTAATTCTTCGACAATGGTTTGTCGCTTCTCCATTATCCATAAACAAGTTGGCAACAGTGTAAGTCCCATAATACTTACAAGCAATAGTGCAGCCATTGCATCTATTAAGATAAACCCTTTATTGTTGCCGATAAACAATACGCCCCTTTCCAATTTGAATCGTAAATCGAGTGTGGTAATGTTCCGTACGTACATCCCAAGAACCAGACTTGCGTGGATGTCCATTCGCTAAAAACGCTACATCCTCTAACTGTATGGTAACAGGTTCAATTTCTATACTTGTCGGGTAAACAACACGACGTTTTTCTTTTTGATCGACAAATAAAATGAGGGTATTGTCTTCAAAAAGTACCGTAGCCACTTTCCCTTCTGTCATTGCTAAATGTTGTGCATGCACTAGATCATTTTTAAATTGCTCGATGGTTTGTTTTTGAACGGTTTTGTCTTGTGATTGGAAATAGAGTATAGGGAGGAATAGAAACAGTGAAAGCAGGAGAAGAGTAAAAAGTAATTCGATAAGCGTAAAACCTTCATTCGTTTTCAATAACAACTTGTCTTCCATTTAATACTAGTTTTTTGCCGGATGCACATGTAATGTGATCTACATACTTTTCAGCTACTAATACATCTAGAGAATCGGGTAATTTTCCGTGTTCCACTTCATAAGCGCCCACTTGGGTTTGGACAAGCTTTTTCGTGGCGTCACAGCTCTTTCCACCGGCCATGTCTGTGTTTTTACTCATATTCGGCAGGGCAATCAAAAGCAACACAGAAATAATCATTAAGACGACAAGCATTTCAATTAATGTAAACCCTTCGTCTCTCTTACTTGTTTTTTTCATAGATCACCTCATCATTATCGTAAGTATAAATCCATTTCCTCCTTTCTTTTAAGCTTAGAACTTAATTAGACAAAACCTTCCATATTCCTGCAAACTTTTTAACTTTTTCTCGTTCATTTATTTGTTATACTAAGAGAGAGCTCGCATGAAAGGATTTTCTACGTGAAATTTATTTTATTAAGTTTAATTCGATTTTATCGAAACTATATCTCCGTTGCATTGCCACCTAGATGTCGATTTTATCCTACCTGTTCTCAATATGGGCTAACAGCTATTGAACAGCATGGTGCAATTAAAGGAAGCTACTTAACGATTAAACGGTTATTAAAATGTCATCCTTTTCATCCAGGTGGCTTTGATGAAGTACCGAGTCCCAAAACCTCAAAAAAAGACAACGACATTTAAATGTCGTTGTCTTTCTTTTGTATGCGGGTGAAGGGACTTGAACCCCCACGTCATAAAGACACTAGATCCTAAGTCTAGCGCGTCTGCCAATTCCGCCACACCCGCGCATTAATGGCGGAGAAGGAGGGATTTGAACCCTCGCGCCGCTTACACGACCTACACCCTTAGCAGGGGCGCCCCTTCAGCCACTTGGGTACTTCTCCGTAATCTATAAGGGATGGGCCTGAGTGGACTCGAACCACCGACCTCACGCTTATCAGGCGTGCGCTCTAACCAGCTGAGCTACAGGCCCCTTTTATTAACAAAATAAAAAAGCGGGTGATGAGAATCGAACTCACATCATCAGCTTGGAAGGCTGAGGTTTTACCACTAAACTACACCCGCATGGTAAAAATAATTTTCATAAAAGAGCGGAAGACGAGATTCGAACTCGCGACCCCCACCTTGGCAAGGTGGTGTTCTACCACTGAACTACTTCCGCATATAAATGGCTGGGCTACCTGGGATCGAACCAGGGAATGACGGAATCAAAATCCGTTGCCTTACCGCTTGGCTATAGCCCAAAGTTGGTTGCGGGGGGCGGATTTGAACCACCGACCTTCGGGTTATGAGCCCGACGAGCTACCAGACTGCTCCACCCCGCGTCGTTATATTGCATTTGGACATTGCTTATTCACAAAGGAATTAAATATGGCGGAGGAAGAGGGATTCGAACCCCCGCGGGCTTTGACACCCCTGTCGGTTTTCAAGACCGATCCCTTCAGCCGGACTTGGGTATTCCTCCGTATAAAGTGGAGCCTAGCGGGATCGAACCGCTGACCTCCTGCGTGCAAAGCAGGCGCTCTCCCAGCTGAGCTAAGGCCCCATAAATCATGACGTATGTAAGTCGTAAGTGATTACCTTAGCGACATTTAATAATATAGCATATAAAAATCATAAGCACAAGGCTTTTTTAAAATTTTTATTGGAATCTCTTTCGTCTCTTTATTTTACCTATTAAAGAAATCTCATGCAAGTTTTGCCTACATGAGATTAAACATTTCATACATTGGCAGCATGATAATCAAAAATAAAAAGAAAATAAAACTACCAATGAAAAGAAATAATAGCGGCTGTACAGCCTGCAAACCTCGTTCGATTTTTTGATCAAGTTCTTCCAGTATCCAACTACTAAAGAACTGTAAATCAGATGCTAACTTACCCGTGCGACTTCCATTTTCAACGATAATGCGTAACTCCTCCATATAATATGGCTGTGTTTCTAAATAAACGGCAAGGCTGTAGCCGTCCTTTAAGGATTGATTTATTTGATTCGCTTCATCTTTGAAAAATGGCATGTAAGATTGTTTCTCAAAAATGAAAATCGCTTCATGAATCGACATCCCTGTCTGTAATAGTTTCCCTAATTGCAATGAGAAATAAAATGTAATTACTTGTCTTATCATTGTGTTAGTTGGCTTCCATTTCATTAGCAAACGTACCTTTTCATGTGGCGTTTGCTTTTGCACATATTTTCTAAACACAGCGTACATCATTATGGCGAAAAGAAGGAAGCTAGCTAAAATAATTGGAAGGTTTGTTAGGAAGGCAAAGAAATACTTAATAAAGCGTGGGGGTGTTTGATTCATTGTTACAAACAGTGATTGGAAATGAGGCACGATATAGAGATTTAATAAAACGAGGGCGACGATAGCACCAAACAGTAAAACAAGGGGATAGCGTACTAATTTCTGAAGCTGCAGGCTCGTTTGTAACCTTTTTTGATAAAGCTTGCTTGCTTCCATTAGTCCCTCTGCGACCTTTCCCTGCTCTTCATAAAAGAAAATATACGATTGAACATCAAGTGGCAACTCCATATCCAATAAGCTGGAGGAAAGAGCCTCTCCTTTTGTTAACTTGTGCTCCATAAGTTGAATGATACGTTGCGTTTCTTTTGTTGATTGAACAGATAAAAAAGATAAAGCCTGTTCTGTACTATACCCACTCTGCAATAGTTCTCCTAATTTCATAATAAAGGAGATCTTCATTAACTTTGTCATACGTTTACGTTTTTTTATCATGGACTACCTCGTCTGACTTAAACGCATGCAAGTCTCGTCATCGATCATACCTATTGCCCATGCCTTTTTTGTGACAGGTAGAAACGGAGCTTGCAGCTGCACTCCATCCATCGCTTCCTTTAACTCTTTCCCTAGTAGCCAGTCAAATATAGCCATACGATTGCCTCCCTCTTTTTGTGTAACGAGCTTTTGATAAAGAATAGCTTGAATACACGAAAGGCTACTTTCTATCCCTAAATCCCTTAATCTTTCTAACGTTGAAAATGAATTTGTCACATGAAGGCTAGCAATAACAACATGACCAGTATTGGCAGCTTGGACAGCTATAGCTGCGGTTGCTTGATCTCGAATCTCACCAATCACGATAATGTCTGGGTCATGCCTTAAAATGGCCCTTAACGCATGTTTAAAAGAAAGACCACCCCTTGTTTGAATTTCAACTTGGGTCATGCCTTCAATCCGATGTTCAATAGGGTCTTCTACGGAAATAATTCGATAGCGTTGTTTTTCAACAAGTTGCTTTATGATGGAATAGATGGTTGTCGTTTTCCCTGAACCTGTTGAACCGGTTACTAGGACTAGTCCTGGTGTCGCATTTAACAGCTGATTAAAATGATGTTTGTCTTTCTTGAAAGGAGAAAGAGTTTGTAATGGTTGGAGGCTTGCGCTGTTCAAAATTCGAATGGCGATACTTTCTAAAGGGGTTGTAGGGAGGGTAGAGATTCTCATTGCAATGGGCGTTTCATTCCACTTGTATTCAAGTGCCTTACTTTGTGAGTGCCTTCGTTCACTAATGTCCATTCCAACAACGTATTTAAAATGATTCGAAAGCTTTTTAGATTCTTCAATACTAATACGCTGAACAAAGGTCATTACGCCTGTTATCCGATAATAGACGCAATAGCCGTCGTTGCTAGGACTAAGGTGAACATCTGTCGCTCCTACTTTTAATGCCTGTATAAGTAGCGTATCACTAATAAACGTGTTTGTCTGTATATGCATCCACTACTCCTTTCTGTTTCGTTGACCTATTTATTCTACGGTTCTTTCTTCAATCCCTGCTTCACCTTCTTTTTTTTCGATTTCTTGCTGTTTTTGTTTTTGGAATGGTTTCTGGTGGTTGTTTTCGAATCCATTTTAGAAACTTTCTTAGTTTATCATCTTGTTTTAAATCAAGAATGGTTGTTAAGCGTGAAGCAAGTTCTTTATTTGTATACAGCGCATGAATCTGTTTGTGGCAAGGGATACAAAGATTCGCCGTTTCTGCAAACGTCCCTCCTTCATCCTTTGGTAGTAAATGGTGAACTGTTGTGGTGACATTTTCACGCTCACACAGTTCACAACAGCCTTGTTTCTTATTCATCCCTACACCCTCCTTTATCTTTATATTGAAGTCTACCCTTTTCATTGGTACGATAAAAGCTTGAAAGGAGCGCTCATGCAAACAGCACGATATTTTAATCAAACCGTTAACATACACACACTTGAACGATCTGAGTGGAATAAACTGTACTTAGCTAGTAAGCAAGGTAAACTGACTTGCATTCACTGTAAAGCTCCTTTACGCATGGCACTATCCATTCACAAAAAACCGAGCTTTATTCACCCTGATCCAGTAAATGAGGCTTGTTATACAGAGACCAGTTCAACCATGACTGTTCAAAAAGCGCGGACACAACCAAGAGAGTTTTCCGGCTTTCGCTTACCAACGAATAGCCAAATTGAAAAGGAACCAACAAATGAAACGGATTGGAAAGAGCCAGAACCATTAGTTGTCCGACATCGTTTTCAGGAACCAAAACGCTCCGACCGCCCAGACGATTCTTACCGCCGCACTCTTGAAGATGCATCGCTGTCGTTTAATGATGATCAATGGCGCAGCATAAAAAAAACAGACGGTCCTTTGCTTATTCTTGCAGGAGCTGGTAGCGGAAAGACACGTGTCATAACAGCAAGAGCTGCGTATATGATCACAGAGCTTGACATTCCGATTAATCGCATCGCGCTCGTTACCTTTACATCGAAAGCAGCACAGGAAATGAAGGAACGCATGCTACTTTATCCTGGTATTACGAGGGAAATTGGCGAAAAAATACTCATTCGGACATTTCATAGCTTGTTTTTACAAATGCTTAAACACCATCAGAGCGAGCAATGGCACCACTCACGATTAATTCAATCCCCTCATTACCTTGTTAAACAAATAGGTATGACCCTTGGACTTGATGAAAATGAATTTGCATACGATTCAGCGGTTACGCAAATAAGTTATTGGAAGAATCATATGATCCCCCCTGAACAGGTACAAGCCAAAACCGCTTTTGAGGAAAAAGTAAAAACGATTTACCAAGAATATGAACAACAAAAGCAGTTTCAGCACTATTATGATTTCGACGATATCTTATTAGGTTGTTTAGAGCTCTTAAAAGAGAACTCAGCTTTACTTGAAAAATACCAAGAACGATTTTCTTACTTATCTGTTGATGAATTTCAAGATATTAATTTACTTCAATTTGAAATTGTGCGTTTGCTCTCTCAAAAGAACAATAACCTTTGCGTAGTCGGTGATGATGATCAATCCATCTATGCCTTTCGTGGGAGTGATCCGTCCTTTATTCAGTCGTTTCAATCATATTATCCATCGGCAACGGTTGTGACGCTTGAAGATAATTACCGTTCAACCCATGAAATTATTGGGACAGCCAACACGGTTATACAAAAAAACCAGCAACGATTATCGAAAACCTTACGAGCTCAAGTAACAAAAATGGACAATACACCAACAATTTTTTATCCCTACAATGAGGAAGAGGAAGCATCAATTATTGTTGAGGAAATTGCTTCTACATTGGCAACCGGTCAATCTATCGAGCAAATTGCCGTTCTTTTTCGAACTAGCGCCGGGGTACGTGCGCTAACAGAGCGTCTCATTGATGCCGACATTCCCTTTCAATTAGATCAAACAGCTGGGACGTTTTATGATAAGCCAATCGTTCAGAAAGCACTTGCTTTTTTAAGGCTTTCTCTTTATGAGGATCATGATGAAGCCGCTCCTTATGCTTTACAAGCTTTATTCTTAAAGCAAGATAAACAACAAGAATTAATCGCTATCAAGCAAAAACGAGCTTGTACATTACTTGAAGCATTCCCATTTTTAACCGGAACACAACCGTTTCAGAAAAAAAAGTTGCAACAGCTACCAGAGTTATGTAGAAAATTAACGACACTCACTCCTATTCAAGCGCTTGAAAGTATTGAACAAGATATCGGTTTTAAAGATACACTAAAGAAACAAGCTCAAGAAGGAAATCAGCTGGACAAAGGAAGCGATTCGTTTAGACAATTAAAAGCATTAGCCAGGCAACATGATACTGTTGCTTCCTTTCTCCATTATATTGACTGTATGACGGTAAAAATAAAAGAACATAAGTACCGTCCCCATTCTTCAGGTGTACAGTTATTAACCATTCATCGTGCAAAAGGGCTAGAGTTTGAGCATGTCTATATTATTGGCTGTGTGGATCGGTCTCTTCCACATGATTATGCCTTAGACGCTTTAAAAGAAGGAGACGAAGCCCCTCTACAAGAAGAGCGACGCTTGTTGTATGTAGCGATGACACGAGCAAAATCACGCTTGTACCTTTCTTCTCCTCTTTATTATTTTGAGAATAGAAGCTTCGCGTCTCGCTTCTTGCTTCCTGTATTAAAAAACCGCTCACGGTCGTGAGCGGTTTTTTCCTTTGGACTAGTACAACCTTCCCTGCTCATAGATTGATAAAGGAGAAAAAAATGAAAGGTAGGAAATGACAATGAAGCGACTAACAAGCATTATTATGTTAACGTACAATCAGTGGTCTTTAACGAAGCTATGCTTAGATAGTTTGTTTAAGCATACTGATCAGTCAATGATTGAAGTAATCGTAATTGACAATGGATCCACTGACGAAACCAAAAGCGAATTGGAAAAAGAAGAACGTATTACTTTTATTGCCAACGACCATAATAAAGGATTTGCAGGCGCATGTAACCAGGGAGCCGATCTAGCAAAAGGAGATGAGCTGCTCTTTTTAAACAACGATACAATTGTTACCCCACAGTGGCTCACTCGTATGCAACAAACATTAGACTCGGACCAGCATATTGATTTAGTTGGACCGGTTAGTAATTACGTTAGCGGAGAACAGCTTATTCAAGATCCATACCATTCTCTTGATGACATTGATGAGTACGCTAAGAAAAGACGCGATGTATACGACAAACAAAAGAAATACGTCATGCGTCTCGTCGGCTTTTGTTTACTCGTTCGTAAAGCTGTTTTTGATCAAATCGGTGGATTTGATGAACGGTTTGCCATTGGCTCCTTTGAAGATGATGATTTTTGCTTACGAGCCGTTCAATCTGGTTCTCGATTAGCGATTGCCCTTGATGCTCATGTGCATCATCACGGTCATGCTACGTTCACCGGTAGCCCAGAAATTAATTTCAATCAAACTTACGCAGAAAATTACGCACGCTATGTAAATAAATGGGGCACCGATCTCTCTTATTTTATGCACGGAAGACCAGAGCTTGTTCAAGTCGTGCCTCAAGATGCAAAACGTATTTTAGATATTGGATGCGGCGCAGGTGCAACTGGTCTACAGTTACTAAATCGGCAGCAATGTAAGCTGGTTGGCATAGAAGGAAATGAAAAGATGGCACAGATTGCTCGTAGCTATTATGAGTCCGTCTATACCATCAACATTGATGAAACGATCCCTCCACTGGAAACAGAATCCTTTGACGTTCTTTTATTCGCTGACGTTTTAGAACATTTAAAAGACCCTTGGAAAACGATTCAAGAATATAGCAAGTTTCTAAAAAAAGACGGAGCTATTATTGCGAGTATCCCAAATATTGCTCATGCTGAAGCACTAATTCCACTTTTAACTGGCCGTTTTGATTATCGTGATGCCGGTATACTAGACCGCACACATTTACGCTTTTTCACACCACAAACATTGTATACGCTGTTTCCAACTGACCAATTCTCTATTCGCCAACAATTTTCCACACACATTCCTGTCGATGCTAAAATAAGTACATTTTTTCATGAAGTTAGTTTATTAGGCAAAAAGTTCGATTTAGAGTTAAGTGGATTGTCAGACTTAATCAAAACCTACCAATCAGTCGTTTTGTTTAAGAAGTTGTAGTTGTTCTTTAAAATAAGAACGGTTGTATTCAATTCGGCTATCATCCGGAAGAAACGTTGCTGCCTGTTCATTGTGCTCGTTTGCTTTTTCTGTAAACCCAAGCTTGTCGTAACATACCGCTAGTTGAAGATTTGGAATCCATGTTTCGCATGCGACATTTTGGAAGTAAGCATTTTCTTCTTTATTACGTATCGCCATTTCATACCAGAATACCGCCTCTGAAAATGCTTGCTTCTCCATAAAGGAGTGACCAATACGGCAGCACGTTTCTGGTTTTGGTTTTCCGTATTCTAATGCTCGAAATGTCCAATCTTTTGCTACTTTCGGCAAGCCTAGGTTTATATAGCAATCAGCTAATTTGTTACAAGAACGAATGAGGTCTTCTGACCAACCTTTATCCGTTTTAATGAATTTCAAATAATACTCAACAGCATCTTCAAACCGACGATGATCTGTTAACTCATTCGCGTAATAAAGCAAGTCTCTTGGAGTAAACGCTTCCCCTGACGCTTTCATCCCTTCATAAATATCAAGGTTGCGTGTTAAATCGTGGCCATCATCAGCCGATAAGTGGGTTACAGCAATATCACTATGATGCAATTCTCCGTATACTTCTAAATATTCGTGAACCGCTCCGTGCCAGACAAAGCCACGTTCTTTCTTTACGATTCGAAATCGTCTGATACTCGATGTCACCCCTCCATTCCCATCAAAAGCTAAATGATAATCCATTGATACAGCATCAACCTTTTCTTCCAGGGTAGACTTTAGTAATTTAAGCTTTTGACGGTCCTCTTCCTTTAAAATATCATCCGCATCTAGCCACATGACATACGGTTTCGTTGCATAAGAGAACGCTTTGTTTCGTGCTTTAGCGAAGTGATTTACCCAAGTAAAGTCATACACTTTATCTGTAAACGAAGTAGCAATCTCTTTTGTCCGATCAGTAGAACCTGTATCTAGAATAATAATCTCATCTACTACCTCTTTCACGCTGGACAAGCAGCGCTCTAACACGGCTTCTTCGTTTTTCACAATTAAGCATAAACTGATTTCAATCATCCGAAACACCTCCACAGCCCATTTTATGTGTCAGCATGCTGGGATGTGCCTGTATACACATAGGATAAAGATAGCTTTCTACTGTCTACCTTAAGTCTAGATTCTTCGATTGCTACATTTTGGAGTAGCTCTCGTCTCCTTCCCTCATCACTAAAGCCACCTCGAACGGTTTTTTTGTAAATAGATAACGAAAGCCGAGAAGCAACTCACGTATAAGTTCATCCTCAAACATATGAAGAAATGGCTGCACATTTACCTCTGGCCCAGCAAACATTGATACGTCTTCAAGTAAAAGGTCAATCTGCAATCTTTCAGGTATACCAACTTGTTGTGCCTTCATTTGCGGCAAAAGAAACGGCGGTAGAAGCAGGCTTGATAGATGCGCACTTGCTGTAAGATTTAACATGGTTACTAACTGCTGGCCAGAAAAAAACACTGACATGTCTTCGAGTGAAGTAAACAACTGCTCTTGGTTATTGTAAATAAGTGCATCTGGGTGAATCATCGCTTGTTCAACAAACTGAGCGATATGGTAAACGGTTAATGGTATACAGCCGTGATGAAAGAGACAATAATCTCCTCGCGAAAACCGCTGACCAACTTTAAAAGCAGGCCCCATTTTTTCAATTTGTTGAAGGCGGAGGTAAGGTTGTTTCATTTGCTCTAGTTGCCAGCATAGTACAGAGCATTCTCCTGAAACAACTGGAATCACTTCTACCGTTTCATTGTGCTGTAATTGAGCAATCGTTGTTACAAGTGAAGTGTCGTAATGATCATCAATATAGACGCCAAAAGACACAGGTTTTTTCGGCTGATCTTTGCACCACGCCTCTCTGCATTGTTCAAGCTCTTGCTCATCCCACACTACTTGTATTTCTACGAGATCACGATTACCGTGATGAATTACGTAATGAAGGGCTTCTAACATATCACCTTGCATACGCTGCATCGCAGTAGAAAGCTGACCGCTTCCTTTTGCTACATGATTCTTTCGAGGTTTATTCATTTTTAAGACATCAATTGTAAAAGGGACTGTTACGTTCTTTGTTTTCTGTAAAGCCATACTGTTGGCAAGCATCGGATTTACCAATGCAGAAACGCCGATTTCTTGAATTAAGTGATGGCTCATTGTATGTGGAATGGTTAAGAGATTTTCTGCTCGAAGGTCTTTTCGACCCTGGATGTGATTTAAAAAATAGCGTCCAGCTGAAATCGTATCTGCTTTATCAAAATGGGTAATCCAATCAATAGAGTTTAAACTTAAATCTTCTCCGTTTTCAATGGCTACTATAAAAGGGATGTATTGCTCTGCCTGTATAACAATATCGGCGTCTGTAAACAAATAAATATCTGCATTTGCTGCTTCTGCACCGATAGCACGACCTACATCATTTCCTAGCGGGTAATGAAATTGAATGACTTTAGCACCTTTTTCACTGGCAACAGCGGCTGTCTGGTCCTTCGAGCCATTTACAACAACAATCAATTCATCAGGCATGAGCCGATTGATTTCATCCAGCACTGCGCCCAGCGTATCTTCTTCATTCATAGCCGGCACAATAACAGCTAATCGATAGGCATGATTCCGCTGGACTGGCTGTTTTTGCAGGGGGTGCTCTTTCTTAACACGGTTTTGATTTTTGCGCTGGAAATATTGCATTTGCCGCCTTCCTTTCTCTTTTTTGCATCATGAATCGCCTCTTTCGTTCATAAGATGATAGAAATGCCAGCTGAGAGGACTGAGTAAAATGACACAATCCACTTCACGGCTAACACCCGTACAGCTTCATCAACGTCTCATCCATGCAGAATCAGAAATTGTCCGCTTAAATAAAGAACTAGAGCGTTATAAAAATGATTATCACTACAACATGATTGATGAATTGCTTGCAGAAAATCAAGACCTTCTTGAAGAGTGCGCGCGATTAAAAGAACAGGCATCGGATAACAAGTCGCCTAAAACAAGCCAACAAACGGAAAGTGTTGAACCCGCACCTAAAGTTGAAAAGAAACAGGATGAACAGCAGCATCCTCATTCACCAGATGAATCCGTCTTCTTTTCTAGTAAAGCCAGTTTACCGAAGCAACAAGATACGCAAGAAGATTCAAGTCAAACTAGTTGGTTCGCTCGAAATATGAAAACTAGATCAAAGAAATAAGCGATAATACCGAATAGTGTCTTTTAGCCCATCTGTTAAGGAAACAGATGCCTGATAGTGAAGTATCTTTTCCATCTTTTCCGTACAAGGTACGCGCTTCCTCATATCTTCAAAGCCACTCTTATAAACCTGTTTATATGGTATAAACTGGATATCTGATTGGCTATTTGTGAGCTGAATAATCGACTGTGCAAGTTGTAAAATGGATATTTCCGTGGAAGACCCAATATTAATCACTTCACCATTGCAATGATGGCCAACTGTTCGACTCGTCGCTTCCACTGTATCTTTCACATACGTGAAGCACCTTGTTTGCTTACCATCGCCATGAACAGAAAGGGGCTCATTTCGTAAAGCAGCTGAAATGAAAATTGGAATGACCCCTCCATACAAACCCGACTTTGCCCTCGGTCCATACGCATTAAAATAGCGTAAAATTGTCACCGGCAATCCTTTCTTTGCAGCGGCCAAAAACATGTGCTCTTCTAACGCTTTAACTGTCGCATAGCACCAGCGATGGGTACTCGTTGCTCCCACTAACCGATCACCATCTTCTTTATAGGGCAAGTTCTCACTTTTTCCGTATACTTCAGAAGTGGATGCAAAAACGACTTTCGTCTTGGAGTTGACTGCTTTCTTCAACACGACTTGCGCAGGGATTAAGTTTCCTGCAATAATTTCATCTGGTTCCTCTACACAACGGCGAACACTAAGTGAAGCAGCTAAATGAAACACGACATCAGCCCAGTTAATCCAGCGCTCGGATACATCAGCATCTTCTACCCGACTTTTAATAAAAAAGAACCGTTTTGAGCGAACGAATTCTTCCACTAGACGTGTATCTTCCACTTGATCCATGACGCATACCGTGTGCCCTTCCTGAAGTAGCTTTTCTGTTAAGTGAGAACCAATAAACCCCAGTCCCCCTGTCACCAATATGTTCATACGCTCCTCCTATAACTTGTGAATATGCGGACCTTCGACGCTCAAACATTGTTTTGTATCAAAAATGCATTTACTGTGCTGTACAACCTTGTCATAATCAAGATCATCATGATCGGTCAGTAAAACAACAAGATCAAAGACAGCCAACGTATCTTCTGCGATCGTAATAGATTGATACGCTTGATCGCACAAGGTGTAAACCGGTACAAAAGGATCGTGGTAAGCAATAGTAAAGCCTGCTTGAATGAGTCGCTCCGCCACTCCTATCGATTTAGACTCTCTCGTATCCCTAGTATTCTTTTTGTAAGAAAGCCCAATTAATAAAATGGCAGCCTCTTCCACCGAATGAATGAGGGACCGTATTCGCTTGACAATATAATCCGGCTGCTCATCATTAACCGCTTTAGCTAGATCAATAAACCGTGTTGTCGCTCCAACTTGATTAACCTTCCATTTAAAATAAAGAGGATCAACTGGTATACAGTGCCCCCCTACACCTGGTCCAGGACGATATGCTGAAGATCCATATGGCTTCGTTTCAGCAGCGAGTAAGACTTCTTCAACGTTAATCTCTAATTCGTAACAGGCACGCGCCATTTCATTCACAAACGATAGATTAATAAAACGCTGGGTGTTTTCAAACATCTTCACCGCTTCTGCCACTCTTGTTGAACTGACAGGCACGAGCTCTTTAAATATGGTTTCATAAACATCTTTCACTCTCTGTAAACATTCCGAAGTCATGCCACTTATTACTTTTGGAACATCGGTTAAATGGAATTGCTTATTCCCTGGGTCGATTCGTTCTGGTGAATAGCCAACAAAAAACGTTTTTCCGATAAGAAATCCTTCTCTTTCAATAAGAGGCACAACGATTTCTTCTGTTGTTCCTGGAAACGTAGAACTTTCCAATATAAGAAGCTGACCTTGTTGCAAGTGTGGTGCTAATTGTTTTAAAGCGGTTTGCACATAGCATAAATTGGGAGTCCCGGTACTAGCTAATGGTGTAGGGACACACAAAATAATAACCGTCGCTTGTTTTGCTTCTTCACACTGGTCTGTTACTGTGAACGATTCGTTCATCAACGCCTCAATCGCTTTATCGTCCACTTCGTTTATATACGAGCGGTGTCGATGTAAGTCATGTACCTTCCCTTGATCTTGATCAATGCCAATGACACGGTGCCCTCTACGACTACATTCAATGGCTAAAGGCAGCCCAACGTATCCTAAGCCAACAATGGCTATATTCTGTTTCTTCATGTCACACAAACCTCTCTTATTTATCTTTCTGGTACATTTGCCTAATGATCTACACTATTCACCTCAAAAACAAAACGTTCAGTAAAGCCCTTTTTTAGCGAAAAATGCTTTTCATAAAGAAACGATTTTAGAGAACTGGAGAGCCGAGAGAAACAAAAAACCGTTTATCTCTATAGAATAGAAACAAACGGTTTTTCTCATTAAGGTCTTTTCTTACCACAACAGCCAGTGTTGTGTTTCTTATCTGCTGCTGGCTTAGCGACTGGTCTTTGTGTCACGAAATACCCATGTGGATTCTTTTTATATTGCATTATAATCTCTCCTTATCTAGAAAAATGAACGCCTTCTATTCTATGCAAAGAAAAGAAAGTTTGTTTAAGGTTTAAAAATAAGCGCACATATTTAGACAACAGTCATACTATACAGTAGTCCGAACGCCTTTAGTTGCTTTGTTATTTTTAACAACTGCCTACTAACGGTTAAAATTAAAAGGAGGTCCCTCCATGAGTCACGATCATGAAAAACACAATGTTTGCATTAGTGTCCCGAAGGTCTTTGATTGGGTGACACGTCAAGTTGATTTACCAACACTTAGCTTTAGAGAGCCTGAACTTTCAACGCTCTTCCCTGATTGCACAGGTCCAACACCGGGACCAGGCTCACTATGCGCTTTACTACAGGCATTCCCGAACTACCAAACGGTTTGCCGTGTGTTAGAAAATTCACTTCTAACAAACGAAGTAACAAACCCATTCGGCCGTACAGAAGTTGAAGTTACGTTACCGAACGGTGAAGAAGTATGCTTAGAAAAAGTAAAAGTATTAGCGAAAGGATTAATCGAGGTTGATATTCTAGATGAGCTTGGGAACCTAATCTGTACCTCAGATCCAATTGATTTCGCAACGATTCAAACGTTTTATCTTTGTGCTCCTGAGGGCACATCTGTAGATGCATTTATTTCTGCAGGTCAGTGCGACGCGGAAGTAGTTTGTGATGCCAACTTCTCCCAACTCGATATTTCATTCTCGTTCTGCTTAGATGTTCACGTATTTGCTGATGTTCGCTTAGAAATTGAAGCAGCTTACTGTAAGCCAAGACATGAGTTCCCAGTATCTGATGTCATTTGCAGCGAGAACAAATTCCCACCTCAGTGCCCGGTTGTATTCCCTGGCAAAGGGTTCGGAAAGAAATCGCCTGTTAACTAAACAAGCGTAGGTCGCACTCGAATAGTGCGGCTTTTTTTCTGTTCTTACGTTCCAAATGGACAGATGCACAGCTTTTTCTTCTTATTTTCGAAACTGTCTCATAGACTGTAGCAAGGGAAATTAAAAAAGTGAGGCGGTTTAATTGACGGAAAAACGAATGAATACGTTAGATAAAAAAATCATTCAACTTAATCAAAAAATTCTTCACTATCGTTCAGAGGTAGTAAAACAAGATCGACTATTAACAGATCAACGTAAACGAATTCATGACCAAGATGCGGTGATTGAAGAATTAACACTTCGTTTAGAGGAATTAGCGAATGATCCGGCTGTTTCGGAAGCGATCTCCTCACCAAAAGTAGAGGATCCCCCTTCATTAGGGGACAATGACATTCAAGTAGACTCGTTTTTCACGTATGCAATTATGGCCCCCTTTGAAACAAATGAAGAGGAGCCCTTCGTCATTAAAGGACATATGATCATTGAAAACCGAGGAGCATCTCCTTTAGTTAATCCAGTAATTTGTTTAAGTTTCAATAAACCCGAACTCGCCAATTTATCAGGAAGGATCGAACGTTCAAAGAACAATCTGCAGCACTATTCCGTATCTCGAGAAGGCGTAACAGATACGTGGAAATTTGTTGAGGAACAAGCCGATAAGCACGCAAAACAAACAGGACAATTCTGGCTATCACCTCCTATTGACGAAATCCCACCACGATCATCTATAACCTTTTCCGACTTTGAAGTGGTGATTCCAGCAGTTAAAAAAAACACTTCCCTTTCTTTACAAATTACAGGGTTTGTATATGGAGCGGATTTAACTGAAGGAAAAGCGTCTTTAAATACGATTGCCTTAACCGTGTCATGAATCTTTTATTCCTTACATCTCCTTTTGGTGGGGTCTATCCTTTTTTTGAAAACGCATTAAAAAAAGGATTAACGGTATTTGCTACTGTCTACACCCAATCTTATACTGCCTGTAACGGTCAAACACTGGTCCGGTTTTGTCGACAAAACCAGGTCGATTGGATCGTAACATTTAATGGTTATTTTTTTTCAGCTAAAGACAAAGACCTTTTTCATGCAAATCAGCTTCCTCCATTAGCAGTTTGGTTAACGGAAGAGCCTTATTACACTTCATCTTCGCTCGATGTGCTTACATTCGCTACAGTAGCATGGTCTGTCGAATCTGCGTCCGCTGCATTTTACAACAATCATTCTACACCCATTTCTGTCACTTATGTACCCCTTGGTTACGATGATCAATCGTTTTATCCTGCAAAGAACAACGGTGTTCCACACTATGATCTTACGTTTGTTGGCTACCCATATGAAAGTCGAATGACTTGGTTAAAGCAAATTGACCAGCACTTTTCGTTAAAGGTGGCCGTTGTTGGACCTTGGCAGAAGGATGACCTTCCATCTAAAGCCGACCACATCGCCACCTGGTTATCACCTGAAAAGGTAGGCAGGCTCTATCGCCAATCGCGCGTTGTCTTAAATAGTTATCGAACTGGAAACAAAGACATTGAAGCTAGAAGTATAAACAATCGTACGTTTGAAATTGCCGCTACAGCAACATGTCAACTTAGTGAATACCGAAGTGGAATTCGAGATTTTTTTTCACCAACGGACATTGCCACATTTACGAATTCAGAGAATTTGCGAACCCAACTTCAGAAATTATTAGAAAACGACGATATTCGTACTCAGTACGCCCTTTCAAGCCCAAAAAGTTGCAGAGCATACGTTTTACCATCGGGCTCAGCAACTTTATAAAGAGCTTCACTCTTACTACTCGTAAGAGTGAAGCTCTTCTTTTGTTAAGCATCTTTTTTTGAGCTGTTCATAAAGAGCTGCTCCTGAGACCTCTTCCACGACCCATCCTCTCCCAATGGTTTTAACAGCTTCTGCTTGTGCACCTAAATTGAAAACAAGAACAGGATAACCTAACTTAATTGCTTCGTGTGTGGTGTAAGAAAAGGTTTCTGGAACGACGGACGGGATACAAATCAAATCAATTTGATCTTCGATTAACAGTGCTTCTAAATTTTCTCCATTATAAGGACCACGCTCAATGATTCTTCTTCTCTGCTTTAATGATGATGCGAGATCCCCATAGGAATAGAGTGCTAACGGAAGAGGGGCTTGATCAAGGTGATCTAGCAGTTGAGCCACAACATCCTCTCCCTTATGTAAAAAGAGGTTGCCCAGAAAGCCAAGACGAAGTTGCTTATGGTTCTGTTGGTCATGCTTTCGAATTTGTTTTTGTTTCAATGGGGCAAGGAGTGGGGAATAACAGTAATTTGTAAATCAGGGAAATAGGTTAGGTACATCTCTTTTGTCGAGACACTAGGGGCAACAATGGCAGATGCTTTTTTATAAAGCGAGTGGTAGCGATTTCTCCATTCATCGACCGTAAAAGAAGGACCTCCTGCTTTTACCAATATAGATCTAGTTGCTGTTTCTGTTATGCAACCTTCGCAAACTGTACTATCTTTTTCCATTCCACAATAGCGACGGTTATTATTAATAAAAAAAACATTTGGACAAACCCCAAAAAAATCATGAAGACATACCGTATACGGACAACCAAGCACTTGCAACAGCATCTCAACGTCACCAAATGGAAAGCCCCATAAATGATGAAGCTCTATTTTTTTAATGGAGAGATTTTTTAATCGATTGATAAGCGGATAAATGGATGAGTAGGTTTCCTTTTTAGCATTGCTCCATACAAGTCGGAACTGGCGCGCAGTTGCAACGCATTAAATTGTCATATCATCTAATCGTGTTTGGATATACTGACTAACGCCCCCGCCACCGTTATGGTGCATAAGAAGGGTGTACATTTGTTAAATCCTTCTTGAGACGGACTCAATAATAGCGGCTCCATACGCAATGCTGAGACAAAGAAAAATCGGAAAAAAGAAGCTTGGCAGGCACCAAAAGCCAATAAAAAAGAATACTGCTACCCACACACTTGTACACCAATAACACGACAGTAATGAGCCAATAAACTTACGTAAACCTTTCCCTTTCGGGTATGCATACAAGGTTCCATCTTCTTCTTTCAACTGAATAAAAGAATTGCGAAACCATTCCATAATATCGTCGGTGACAAAGAGCCTTGTCATTCTTGCTGTTGCTAATAATAAAATCAACCATTCAAACCACGTCATTGCCGACGCCTCCTCTCCTTTATATATATGAGTATATGAAAGGAGATATGAAGATAGGGTTTGCATAAAACAAAAAAGCGACCGATTACTTCGGTCGCATTAAAGATTATACAAGAGATAGCGTGCTATAACCGCCATCTACATGAATGATTTCACCTGTAATTCCACGAGATAAATCGCTAGCAAGAAAGAGGGCTGTGTCGCCAACCTCTTCTTGTGTCGTCGTTTTACGTAATGGTGCTTTTTCTTCAATCTCTTTTAGAACATCATTAAAGCCGCCAATTCCTTTTGCAGCAAGGGTACGAATCGGTCCAGCTGAAATGGCATTAACACGAATACCATCTTTTCCTAAATCATTTGCTAAATATTTTACACTTGCATCAAGTGCTGCTTTCGCTACGCCCATCACATTGTAGTTTTTCACAACGCGTTCGCCACCTAAGTACGTTAACGTCATCACGCTTCCACCTTCTGTCATAAGCGGACGTGCTGCTTTACAGACAGCTGTTAGTGAATAGGCACTAATATTTTGAGCTAAAAGGTAGCCATCACGGGTAACGTTTAAATACTCGCCTTCTAATTCCTCTTTATTGGCGAAAGCAATACAGTGCGCAACACCAGAAATGGTTCCAACTTGTTCTTTAATGTCGTTAAACGTTGCATCAATTTCTTCGTCACTCGAAATGTCACAAGGAAGAACGAGATGCTCTCCTTCAAGAGATTCAGCTAATGTTTTTACATTTTTTTCTAATCGTTCTCCTGCGTATGTAAAAACGAGTTTTGCACCGGCTTCGTCTAGTGATCGTGCAATTGCCCATGCAATGCTTCGCTTGTTCGCTACACCCATTACTACATATGTACGTCCAGTTAAATCAATTGATTTCATCTGTTAAGCCTCCAATTTTTATTATCAGGTACTAATAGTTTATCACATTATTAATCAGTCAACTAGCTTAGAAGGGAAAAAATCTTGATTCGTATCTTCTATCGCCATATCGGCACAAACCCGTTTCCAAGCTTTAGGCAGTGGGCTTTTGATTACATACCTTTCTCCAGTTAGCGGTTGTGTGAATGTTAGCTGGTAACAATGCAATGCTTGATGGGAAAAACATCGTTGATCGCCTCCGTATAAGCCATCTCCTAAAAGAGGAAAACCGATCGATTGAAGGTGAACGCGAATTTGATGCGTTCTCCCTGTTTGCAATTCAAGTTGAAGAAGACTTTCTTTCTGATTAGAGGCAATTCGTCTGTAATATGTAAGAGCTGGCTTGCCGTCAGCCCGTACTTCTCTTTCAATAATGCTTGAAGCTTTGCGACCGATTGGTGCGTTTATCGTTCCCTTTAATTTCGGTACACCCGTGACTACTGCTGAATAATAACGTTTCAATTCACCTTGTTGCTGCGCTTTAGAAAGTAGATCGTGCGCATGACGATGTTTGGCAATCATTATTAATCCACTCGTTCCCCGATCTAGTCTGTTAACCGCATGAAACGTTGCCGCAATATCTTGTTTTTGGTAATAGTTCAACACTGCATTGGCTAGCGTATGATCAGGATGATCGTGGGAAGGAATGGTTGCCATCATGGCTGGCTTTTCCACGACGAGAAGGTCTGTGTCTTCATAATGAATGGTGAGTGCTATGTTTTGTGGCTTTAAAGATGAACTCACCTGCTCATTAGGTAGACAAACTCGTACGTGATCTCCTTCTTTCACATATGCTCTAACAGTAACAGGCACATCGTTTAGAAAGATTTCGCCACCTTGAAACTTTATCGCAGACAGCAAACGCTTGGAGAGCTGTTTTTCTTCACGTAAAAAAGCGCGCAGTGAGAGATTTGCCTCACTTTTCCTAACGCGCCATTTTAGCTCCTTTTTATTCACTGATAAACGACTCCTTCACACGCTTCCAAAACGGAAACGGACGAAAACGTGCAAAACGAACTTTTTCTTCCGCTACTCGACATTGAACGGTATCAACATTTTCCTCATAATTTGGCACATTGAAATGATCAATCGTTACTTGAACGGATACATCATTTAATAATTTCAATAAACACGTATGATGTTGAGGCAACACAAGTGGCGAACCCAACGTACGATAAACTCGATTATTAATCGAAGCCATCTCAGAAAGCTGAATCGATGCTAAGGATGGATGCAAAATAGCCCCACCTAATGCTTTGTTATAAGCTGTGCTTCCTGACGGAGTTGACATACAAAGCCCGTCTCCTCTAAACGTTTCAAAGACCTCACCTTTTATTTCGACATTACATACTAGAGATCCTTCTGAACTTTTAATCGTTGACTCATTCAACGCTAAGTAGCGCCTTGAGGCTCGTCCATCTCGATACCGTATCACCACTTCTAATAAAGGATACTCAACAATTTGATAGGGCGTTTTAATGATATGTGTGACTAAGTGATCCGCTTCTTCTGGTACCCAATCTGCATAAAAACCAAGGTGCCCCGTATGTATACCTACAAAAGCCGTTTCTTCTAACCGGTGTGCATATAAATGAAATGCTTCAAGTAACGTGCCATCTCCACCTACAGTAATGACAATGTCTGGTTCTTCATGATCGAGAATTAAATCCGCCTTAAGCAACTTTTCTTTCATTGACTCACATAAATCATTCGAAAGGTTATCCCCTCTCGAAGCAACTGAGAACTTCACGCCATTAGCCTCCTGCCTATCCTCTATTTTGGCGTTGTTTCGCGGTAATAATCCGCTGCGCCTCTTGAACTTCATCCCGAATAATGGACATTTCCTCATCTAGCCAAAATGCAGCTTCAGACGCTCGTTGCAACCGCATGTTAATATCATCAGGGATCTCTCCACTGTACTTATAACGTAATGAATGCTCAATCGTTGCCCAAAAGTTCATTGACATCGTTCGAATTTGCAATTCGACAATGACATTTTCTCTACCCTTAATCGTATGAACAGGATATTGGAGCATCATATGATAGGACCGATAGCCACTCGGTTTCTTTTCTTTTATATAATCACGCTCAGAAACAATCACGAAATCCGTTCGAGATCGAATTAAATCAATAACTTTATCAATATCTTCTACAAATTGGGTGACAATCCGAACACCACCAATATCTTGCATTTCCCCTAAACGATCAAGAGGGATTTGCTTGCGTTCTGCTTTATTTAAAATACTAGATATTGGTTTTACTCGACCAGTAACAAATTCAATCGGTGTATGGAGAGATGTTTTTTGATATTGCTCACGAATTCCCTTTAATTTCACTTTTAACTCGTCTACCGCTTGCTTATAAGGAGTTAAGAAAGAATCCCAATCCATTTTTCATCACCTGCTTTTTCGCTATTCAAACACAGACTTCACAGCCAGTTCAAATGCTTCTCCGTAGTTTCCATTCCCTTGTATATTTTCTAACAAAAACGTCATTTCATCATTAAATTGCGCTAATGTCAAACGAGTACTTTCGTTCAATTTTAAATAGAAGGTTGTTTCGCTTTCATAACCTTTTTTCAACTCGGGCCAAACTTGTTCATCGAACCGTATGCCACGGAAGCCTTTATGATCTTCAATAATATACAAAAATGCAAATTGATCAGAGTCCACTAAGATCCGCTCGCCGTCCTTTAAGTCATTCGCACTACGCTCGCTAACCTCCTGATTTAAATAGACCGTTGTTACCTCGTTTCCTACTTCAATTGATTGTACGTGTAAGTATTCCATCTGACCCCTCCAACTTGCCTCTTTTTCCGATTATATCTTATCATAAATGAGAGCCAAAACACACATGATGAGTATAAGCGAACGAAGGGTGAGACGATTAATGACAACAGAAATGGAATATGAAGCGAAATCTCTTCTGACAAAAGAAGAATACGAGCAATTACAACACGTCCTCGGTAAGAAACAACCACTTACTCAGCGAAACGAATATTTTGATACACAAGCATTTCATTTAAAGGATAAAACGGCCGCATTACGCATACGAACGAAGGCAGGAAAAGCTGTCTTAACGTTAAAGCAACAAACAGACGAAGGTATGGTGGAAACCCATCAAAAACTAGAAGAAACCGATCAAGCTTTATTCCTTTCAGGAACATTGCCTGAAGGGGCTGTAAAAATAGCCATAGAATCCCTTCTTCCAAATACGTGCGTTTTTTATCCATACGGACAGTTGACTACACACCGAATTACGTATCCATATAAAGACGGGTTACTTTGTCTCGATCACAGTGAATACAACCATCGAGAAGATTATGAGATTGAGTATGAAGGTACCTCGATGATCCAAGCAGTTGAAGTGCTGACAGAGCTGTTACATCAACAGCAGATAACGTGTAAACCTGCTGCCAACAAAGTCGCTCGCTTCTTTTCCACCTCTCCTCACTTTACCGATAGTAACTAATTCGCAAGTAACAAAAGGAACCAAGCGCACGAAACGTTTGGTTCCTTTTTGTTAGGCTTGCTGATAAGTACTCATTACTTTCGGTACATACGCTTGAGTTTCTTTAAATGGCGGTATTCCGTTGTATTTATCAACGTTACCTGGACCTGCATTATAGGCGGCTAGCGCTAGAGATACATTACCATCGTAACGATTGAGCATATCTTTTATGTAACGTACGCCGCCTCGGATATTTTGTTCCGGATCAAATATCGATGTCACGCCAAGCCCTCTTGCAGTTCCGGGCATAAGCTGCATTAACCCGCTCGCCCCAGCAGAACTTACCGCTTTTTCATTAAAATTTGACTCATGCTTTATTATAGCCATCGTCAGCTTCGGATCCACTTGATATTCATTCGAAATCCGTTCAATTAAAGGCATATAGGCTTGAGCGTTTGCATCGACATTTTTAGATAAAGAAGCCCCATTTATCGATGAAGAGGCACCACTTCCTGCAGGCACCTGCTCTAACTGCTGATTAAATAAGGGCAATAAAAAAGGTAACGATAAAGAAGAAGATTGCGCAGAAGATGTTTGTTGCATCGCCGTTGCCAAAAACGTGCTAAAATCAGTTTGATTCAAGGGCACTGTTTGAGCAGTGCTAGTGCTCACGCTATCATACCCTTGTGCTAGTGGCCAAAAATGAATAGTCAACCTAGTTCACCTGCTTTTCACGTACATTTTCTTCTATTGTACAGGGATCTCCAAAAATAGACAATATGATTACCCTTTTTACTCGTTCTAAAACACATGATTTGCCCAACGTCGTAAACGTTGCTACAATAGAACTATGGTATTGATGTAAAAGGAGCGAGGGTAACCGTGCCTGACCAAAACAAAACTAGCCCTTATGCTTTAATCGGTGGAGAAGCGACACTTGATTCTCTCGTTGAAGCTTTCTATGGCTACGTAAAAAACCATAGTGATTTAACTCATTTATTTCCTGACGATTTAACAGAAACAAAAGATAAGCAAAAAAAATTCTTAACGCAATTTTTTGGTGGTCCACAAGCATATACAGAGGAGTACGGTCATCCACGACTGAGGGCTCGTCACATGCCATTTGTCATTAGCCCTGTTCAAGCGGATGCTTGGCTTGCCTGTATGGAAAAAGCGATGGACGACGTGCATTTATCAGGTGATATTCGTGAATTTATGATGCAGCGACTTACACTTACCGCTCATCATATGGTAAATCACGCATCAGCACCAAGGTAAAAGAAAGGAGTTGTACCATGAACCTTAAACGTCATTCTTTCGAAGAGTGTAATCAAGAAATGGGTATTTGTGGCATCTCCGACTCACGTGAGCAATTGCCACTAAAAAAGCCGATTGAAATTTATTTCTTCATTGATCCACTTTGCCATGATTGTTGGACCATTGAGCCGATTATAAAAAAGTTTCAGATTGAATATGGTCATTACTTTAAAGTACGAATTCTTTTAGCAGGGAAATTATCGTATTGGAACGCTTTTAACCGCTCTTTAAAAAAGAAAAGCAAACAAGAAACACAACTTGATCCTACGATGTGTTGTGCAGGTAAAGTTGAACTAAACAAAATGGATATCAATCCATATAACGCGTACATTGCGGTTAAAGCAGCCGAACTTCAAGGACCTCGTGCTGGTTTACGTTTCTTAAGAAAACTACGGGAAGCGTTGTTTCTCCGAAAATGTAACGTGACAGATGAAGCCATTTTAAAGCAATGTTCTAGAGAAGCTGGACTAGATGTAGATGTCTTTTTAGATGACCTGCATTCTGCGACTGCTACAAAAGCGTTGCAATGTGATATTCAGACAACATCAGAAATGGATGTTGAGTCTGTACCGAGTCTCGTGTTTTTTAACGGCAACTCTGAAGAAGCCGGTATAAAAATTTCTGGTCATTACCCTTATCACATTTACGTACAGCTATTGGAAGACATGTTAGGTTTTACTCCTGAGCGCGCATCCCATCCAAACTTGGAGGCGTTCCTTTGTCATTATGGATTTTTAGCAACCTCAGAAATTGCTACTGTTCTTGATAAATCGCCTGAAGAAGTAGAGCGTTCATTAAAATCGTTAATGCTCCAGCAAAAAGTAGAAGCGGTCCCGTTTAAATATGGCACTTTTTGGAAATGGATTGCATAAGAAAAGCTACGTATCTTTGACTAGATACGTAGCTTTTTTATATTGCAAAGAGAATGTGACATGCAAAATCTATCTTAACGTATAATGAAAGTAGAATGCAAGTTTTTCTTTATGATCCTTCGCTATCTCGTTTAACAAAGGAGCGTTTAACCAATGAAAAAAAGCATGTTTTTCCTTCGTTTAGTGCTATTGTTTGTTGCATTTGGCCTTTACTTGATGAGTTTGTTGCATTTATTTCCCATTTGGATTGCAACACCGTTATTATTTGGTGCCAGCTACTTTCTCTTTCGACCGAATCAAAAGAAAAACCGGTTTAAAGGCTATCGATCTCGGGGTTAACTATTATTCAGCAAGCATTCTCTCAAGCTCATCTAATGTTTCTTCAAAGCGCTTCATCGTCACTTGTACAGGTTCTTTTGCTGTCATATCAACACCCGCTTCTTTCAGAAGCTCAATAGGAAAATCTGTCATACCTGATTGTAAAAACGTGATGAATCGGTCAGCTGCAGGCTTTCCTTCTTCATGAATGGCATCTGATAAAGCGACAGCAGCACTATAACCGGTTGCATACTGATACACGTAGTAGTTCATAAAGAAATGAGGTATTCGTGCCCACTCATAGGCGATGGCGTCATCTGTAATCACATCTGGCCCATAATACTTTTCATTTAACTCTTTATAAGCTTTTGCTAGTACGTCTTTTGTAATCGCCTGACCTTTTTCATTTTGACTATGAAGGAAATGCTCAAATTCTGCAAACATTGTTTGACGAAAAACAGTTGTTCTCATCCCATCTAATAATTGATTTAGTAAGTAAATCTTCTTTTGTTTATTTGTTTCTTTTTTTATTAAATAATCGTGTAACAACAGCTCATTTAAGGTTGATGCTACTTCAGCCAGAAAAATGGTGTAGCGTCCATACACAGGAGGCTGATTTTCTCTCGTGTAATAGCTATGAACACTATGCCCAAATTCATGTGTGAGAGTCGACAAACTCGTATGCGTGTCCTGCCAATTCATTAAAATGAACGGTTTCGTTCCGTAGCTCCCTCCACTATAGGCACCACTATCTTTCCCTTTATTTTCATACAAATCGACCCAACGTTCATTTAGACCTTTTTGAACAATGGATACATACTCTTCTCCAAGAGGCGCAAGGGATGAGAGCATCGTTTCTTTCGCTTCCTCATAGGTAAAAGGCAGTTGAACATCTTGTACAATGGGCGTGTATAGATCGTACATATGTAAATGTTCAAGTTTTAACAAGCGTTTTCTAAGGCGCATATAGCGGTGTAAAAGCGGCAAACTCTTTCCAACCGTTTCAACTAGCTGGTCATACACACGTTCTGAGATGTAATTTTCATCAAGGGCTGCTGCTCTTGCTGAATCATAGCCTCTCATCGTTGCTTCAAACTGCTTTGCTTTTACCTCTCCACTTAAAATTGACGCGATTGTATGGCTAAATTGCTCATAAGTAGCATAGTAAGACTCATATACTCGCTTTCGGACAAAACGATCCGGTTGCGCCATAAGCGTTATAAATCTTCCAGGCGTTACAGTAATGTCTTCTCCCTTTTCGTCTTTAACCGTCTTAAACGTAATATCAGCATTTGTTAGCAATGAATAGGTTTTTCTAGATGCTGCAAACGGTTCTTGCAAACGGGATAATAACGCTTCTTCCTTCTCCGATAAAATATGGTCTTTTCGATGATGCATGAAAGCAACATATTGCTTGTACTTTTGTAACGGCTCATACGATTGTAAAAAGTGGGCTAAGTTCGACTCATTCATTTGCAAGATCTCTGGTTGCAAAAAGGCGGTCTTATCATTAAAATTTACATAGAGCTGTGATCCTTTTTCACTGCGCTCTTGTAAAACAGAGTTGGTCGTGTCTACATCACTACTATGACGAGCATAAACCAAGATCTTTGTAGCCTCTACCTCCAAATCATAATACCCTTCTAAAACTTGAAACAACATGTTTGCTGAAGAGACCACTTTCCCTTTATACTTTTGGAAATCCTCAACTTTTTCACGCAACTGCATACAAGCGTGTTCCCATTCTTCAGGTGTACTATAAATGGACTCCAAATCCCAAGTTGACTCTTTCGGAATTTCTTCTCGTTTTAACACTGTTTCTTCTGCCATTCCGCCTACCTCCTTCTATATGTTTTTTCATTATAACAAGTATTTTGAACAATAGCACGACTGTTCCATAATAGATGGTACCATCACGACAAATACGCCTCTTGCTTTTTATTTACTTCTGACCATTTTTGCACAAGAACCGTTTCACTTTCAATCGTTTCTTTTGCCGAATAGACTCGTTTATATACGAGGGACGAAACAGCTGATTTTTCCAAATAACGGAAGGAAATGAGAAGATCCATGTATTGTGTGACTAATTTGGGAACAACACTACTGTAGGTACATTGGGCTCGCAGCCCCCATTGAAATCGTTGAACTAGGGCAGTCAATCGTTGGTTTATAGTTGTATAGGAGAACGGTTTATGAAGGGGAAACTGTTCTAAAATATCAAAAACGAAAAAGGTTTGCCATACATGAGGGGGAGCTGTCACATATAGTTGAGCTGGTAATGACCATCCAATCAACGGAGGTATTCGATCTAAACGCATTTGTTGGTAATAAGGAAGGAGGAAGGGATATTGAAGCATCATTTGTGTAGCTGCTTTTTTACGGTATCGTACATATTCATCGTTTAAAGAGATCGCGGATCGCCAAGGAGGTGAGAATAAGCGCTGCGGCGTTAATTGATTCAATTTGATATAATCACAACTAGCAAGCACGACGTTGCCATGAAGACTAAACAAATTTGATAAAAAGCAAAACAAGTTACATAGGGGGTCAAAATAATAGAGGTATCGACGGTGGTTGTATAGATAGATGGCGTAAAATTCAAATTCATGAAGAAGAAATTGAGCAGCTCGTTTTCGCTTTAATCGCTGTGCACCGAGTACCCATACAGGCACAATATTTAATGAACGGTAGGCATCGTTACGCGAAATCATATCTTCAGCACTTATAGCAGAACACTGATATTCAATCGCAATACTTGTATTGCCAGCTTGGATGTGAATATCTGGTCGTTGTTTTGTTTGGGGTAAGTAATGTTCCAGTGACGTTTTTGGGAAGGTGTGTAAGAAGAAAGCGTGGAGTAGTTCCTTTCCTTGTTGGTGAAGTAGCGATTCGTTCGTTGAGCTCCCTTTGCACGCAGTTAATTTGCGATGAGCAAAGTGCCAACGACGTTTCTTTCCTAGTCGTACGACAACTTCTTGCTTACAACTTTGACAAAAGAACGTCTCTTCTCGTCTTTTTTTTAACCAGTATTGTTTTGATTGCGAATTGTGAATGTGGACTTGCGCGTCGTTTTGATTTTTCGCAGTGTACAAACCATCTCTCCTTTCTTTCTTAATAAGACACATTCTCGCTATCGTCTCATTAATCCTTCTTCCATCACGAAAAAAAGGAACGTCAACGGACGCTCCTTATTAAAACGCTTGCTTAATAACACTTAATGCATTTGTAACAGCAATTTCTTTTCCATACTCTTTTAGCCTATGGATCGTCAATTCTGATTCATATCCAAACTCTAACATACGACTTAATAAGTTATCTTGTTCATCTTCTGTATAATGATCGTTATTAAAGTGGATATGCAAATAGTAACGACCTTCGTAATGATACAAGCTATTTGTCAAAAACTCAGGCTGAACGGATTGACTCAGAGAAATAACATCTTCGAATTCTCTGAAACCAATAATAATCTCAAGTTGGTCGTACTGTGAGTCCACTTGCTTATTTAATTCGTCTAGCTCCGTGTTTTCTTCCTCAACATCTTCTTCTTTAACAGGAATCTCAAGCTTCATATTTCCATCAGAGATTTGGCCACGTGTCACGAGAATTTCTAAGCCTTTATCGTGTGCATGGACTTGAATCCATAGAGGCCCATCAAGCTCAAAATCATCACGATCACTTGCTTCATTCATCATGTCATAAAAGAGTTCTTCTCCTCGTTCACGATTATACCAGATCTCTTCACGCTCGAAACCACGTTCCTCAATATCTTTATAGGTAATAAAAAATCGAATTGTTGTATCGTTTACGCGTTCAATCTCCATTCTCGCTCCCCCTCCTAACGGATTATGGTTGTCACACTCAAGAAGTGAGCAGATCCTCTATTTCTATTGTATGATAGATCAGAAAAAAATGAAATGAATCTGCATGCTTTCGGCGAGATTATTGATTAATAATTTTCTCTTATTGAAAGAAAAAAGTCAAGAAAAAACCTTCTGTATCCAACAGAAGGTCATTAATTCACAAGACGTTGTGCTTCTTGAAGTTGGAACGTACGAACTTTTCGTGGCAAGAAGCGACGAATTTCCGCATCATTGTAACCTACTTGAAGGCGCTTTTCGTCAAATATAATCGGTCTACGTAATAATCCTGGATTATCACTAATAATGGTAAATAATTTTTGTAGCGGCAAAGATTCCAATTCAACATCAAGCTCTTGGAATACTTTAGAGCGAGTTGAAATGATCTCATCTGTACCATCTTCCGTCATACGAACGACATGTTTTACTTCTTCTACAGAGAGTGGTGCTGCAAAAATATTCCGCTCTTCAAATGGAATATCATGCTCTTCTAACCATGCTTTTGCTTTTCTACAAGATGTACAACTAGGGGATGTTAGTAGTGTGACCATCTTATTGAATCTCTCCTTTACATCATTATCAAATGGACTTCTATTTGCATTCGTTCACTTAATCACATTCTTATTATACAATTTTGTCTAATAGTTGTATAGTGTTGAACCGTAAAACTTATACAAAGATTAAACAAAAAGTATGTGAAAGACTACAACTATTTGTATAGTTACCCCGAATTGTTTTTATTTAAACCTGTTTTCTTTTCCTCATTTGTTGCTTTTAATGATTACAAAGGGATTTTTCACATACATTACGATCTAACCTAAAAAAGACAGATACAGAACAACGCTCTCCAATTATGACAGATGTCATTCTAGAGAGCGTTGCTTGCCTATCTATCGTTAAGCACTACATTTTTTTGATTGAGGATACGGATGGTCATGTAGACGACGTTTCCGAAACTTGCCAAAACGCTTCCGCAATAAATCTTCCCAAATCCGACGTTTCTTTTTATTTTTTTGCTTCTTTTTCTTTTGCACACAAACACCACCTTTTCAAGAAGGTTTCAAAGGTTTGCTTTCTTCCTCATACGTTAATACTTTATTTACTGGCTCATAGGATTCTCCATATAAATGTTTATCTTTATACGTATGAATCGTTTCGTACGTGTGCTTCATTTGTTCATAAATTGTATTCTCATCATCGTTCTCTGGTGACCAAAAAAGAATCTCTAATTCATTGACTTCATTCGTCGCTAGAGAACGCCGACGATAGCCGATTGATTTAGCATGAGTAAAGCCTTCTCGCTTATAGAACCGCTGTCTTTTTTTTGTATCTGTGTCTTCGTAATCAATGGGCTCTACTTCTAGTATAATCGGCTTCTTCTTATTTTTCAATTGGTCCAACAATTTTTTCCCTAAACCTTCCCCTCTCGCATTGCTTGAAACAAACAGATAATCAACAAATACAAACTCGTCTGTTTCCACATACATTAGTACATGTTGATCACTCTCGTCTTTGTGATAAATATCGCTTTTTTCCTTTAACAAAAGCTTCATATGCTCTTCCGATTTCATTTCCTCAATAGGGAAATACTCTGCAAGTTTATCATACCAAGTTTTCATTACACATTTCCTCCTTTTTATTTACTATACCGTCATTTCATTATTTACAAACCTACTCTCTAGTAGTATTTCCTGACGAGACCATCTTATGAATAAGCGGTTCCTAAAAAAAAGTTGTTCAACTAGGTTTACACCTAGTTAAACAACCTCTTTGTTTTGTTTAAGGATTCACGTAATTAACGCCTTCTGTATACGTGTTACTTGCATTCCAAAGTAAAAATTCATGAATATCATTGTCATGAAGTGCTTTAATTTGTGCTTCAACTTCATTTACACCATAGTTTATATAGTTCCCAGACCCTAAATAACTGGCTGTAAAATCTTGCAACCAAGGTCTTTGAACAGGTTTTTCATCACCTAATTCAGCTAACACATCGTTTTCTAACTGAGAATACTCGTCCATAACTTCATATGGATACAAATCAGGCTTATCAATATCTCCAATGGAAAATGGTCCCCAGTGACTCGGATACGGCATTGACGAAATAACGTCAACATTTCTAGAGATTTTCACGAAATCTTGTCCAACATTTTCTTCAAAGCCACGAGCTGCAGCACCGAAGATATCAACAGATACATCTACACCAAATGGCTGTAATTCTTCTCGTGCATAGCCAACAAAATCTGCAACTGCATCAATTCGGCTTTCAACGGTAGCCCCATTACCGTCATCATAGTTTCCTAAACCATACTCTAAGCTGTCTGAACGACTTAAGAAACCTTCTGGGAAGCGAACATAATCAAATTGAATGTCTTTAAAGCCCATTTTCGCAGCTTCTTTTGCGACTTCTACATTGTAATCCCACACTTCTTCTAAGAATGGATTTACAAATGCATCATTATTTCGGTTTTTCCATAATTGACCATTGCTTTCTCTAAAAGAAAGCTCTGGCCTTAAGTCAGCAAGTACCGAGTCTTTAAACACAACAATACGCGCAATAGGATAAATATCATTCTCTTCTAATACTGACATCATTGCCGCTGGATCATCAATATAGTTTTTGGCAATATCGTAAAATGGTGAATCCTCTTCAGGCATGTACGTAATGTTTCCAGTATCATCCTTAATATCGATGACCATTGAATTAATGTCTGTCTCATTTACAAAGTCAACAAGTGTATTTAACCTGGAGCCGCCTGCAGAGTGAGCTGTTAAAAAGATCCCTCTTACACCGTCCTCAGGATAGTCAAATTGATAGCCAGATTGATAGACAAATCGAGCAGATGACGAAGGGATTTCAAATGCTTTGCTGTCGCTTGTTACTTTTTGTGAATGCATCAATGCCACACCAGAATCTGCCTTTGCTTCTGATGTTGCCATTAATAACAACGCAGATCCTAGTGCCCCTGCACCGATGGTATAACATGTTCGTTTTAAAAAGTTATTCATACCTACACTCCTTATTTTTAATCGCTAATCTTCGTCTTTAGCATCCCAATCTTCTTCTAACTCTAGCTGCTCTTTTAAAAGCTGTTTTCGTTTTTGTTCTAGCCGATCTTTATGCTGAACAAATTGTTCTTTGTTAAAAAGCCATCGATTCCCGTCGTAAACACCTTTAATGTTTCCTAAAAGAAGCTGTTCTTTTATGTACGATTCAGTAAGTCCTAAATATGTGGATAACTGCTCTAACGTAATATACAAATTACGAGCCTCCTCGACATAAAGTATAACGTCCTTGGTTCATTTATGCCATCAAAAAGGCAGAAAAAAATCTAATTTTTTTCAAGAACCTTCCTTTTTTCCCAACACGCTTTTTTCAACTAATTGGAAATCGGTAAACCTTCTTGCAATTTTTCTCGATTTGAATAAATTCTTTTTATTCGTCGCAGCCACTTGCCCTTTTGCTCAAAAGAAAAAAGCGCATTTGACATGGCACATACGTCAATGGCGCTTCGTTTTTTTATTACTTCATTACAAACCTACTGGTAACACATGATGGAGGATTAAAAAGAAATGGAAAACCGAGCCGGCTATAACAAACAAATGCCATACCGCATGATGATAGGGAAATCCTCTCCACATATAAAAAATCGTACCAACTGAGTAAAAGATACCACCAATGAGTAAATACCAAATACCCGTAGTTGAAAGTGAATGAAAAATCGGCCCTATTGCAAGCAATGCAAGCCATCCCATTAATAAGTAAATCATTGTTGATATGAACAAGAATTTTTTCACGAAAAAGATCTTAAAGATCACGCCACCAATGGCAAATCCCCAAGCAATTCCAAATAACGTCCATCCTAAGCCGCCACCTACTAGAATAAGTGCAATAGGCGTATACGTCCCTGCAATAAACACGTAAATGGCTGCATGATCCATTATTTCAAACACATCTTTTGCTTTACCAGGTGGAAAGCTATGAACCATTGTTGAGGAAATATATAGGAGCAACATACTTGCCCCATAAATGGTAAATGTCACAACATGCCAAGCAGTACCATACAAGCTCGAATAGACAATGAGCAACGTTAGGGCAGCGATACTCAGCAGTGTACCAACACCATGTGTAATGGCATTTGCAATTTCTTCTCGTTTTGTAAAAATATGCGTCTCCGCCAACTAAACCTCTCCTTTACAAACGCTTTAAACCATTATAGCATAGGTAATTAAAACTGCATATTGCTTGGAAGGAGTGAAAAGATGAGAGATGTTACATTAACTCAAGTCTTTGACCATCATATTACACAAAAATACATTAATCGTTCAGGTATGGCTCATGCAATTCGTGTGGCTTATCACGCGTACGCCTTAGCCATTAATCATAAAGTTGACGTTGATTTAGCTACTAAGGCGGCATTCTTGCATGATATCGGCCATTACACATGGTATAAAAATGGAAAATGGGACTATTCACTTTATAAAGCGTATGACATTCATCCCATAAAAGGTGCTGAACGTGCCCATAAACTATTAATTCGACTTGGTGAACATCCAAAAAAAGCAAAAGAAATTGCCATTGCTATTCTTCTTCACACCGATTCACATTTACCTCCAAGTCAGTTATCTTTAACACCGCTTCAACAAATTGTTGCTCAAGCGGATACGCTCGATGAAGAACCAGGAGGCGATCACCATTATCGTTCAATTACAATGGAACGCGCCCGTAGCCTTCTTCAAGACCTTGATGTTCAAATTGATGCGCTTTTGAATGAGTAAGCTTTACGATTGTTCGCTAATGGATAAAAACTCTTCTTTATTAATAGGACCGTTTATCCGTTGAATAATCGTTCCATCGGCATTAATCACAATCGTTGTGGGTATGCCAAAAATTTGAAACCCCTTTTGCAAAGATCCGTCATTATCTAAGAGTGGATCAAATGTTGCCTCATATTGTTGTAAAAATGGGGTTAACGCTTTTACGCTATTTTCCGAGCTAGTTAAATTTATGGGGATAAATTGACTCTTTGGTTGCTGGTTTAATTGTTCACTTAAGCTAACAATAGCAGGCATTTCTTCTTGACAGGGATAGCACCAAGTCGCAAAAAAATGAATTACCGTTTTATCATATGCACCAATCTCATAATGGATTGTTTTTCCATTTAGTGTTGAGCCACTAAAGGGTGCCAATACTTGATTCATGTGAGGCCCTTCTTCCCGAGCTTCAGCTGTAGATGTCACGAGTAGAAGCCCTATTAGCCAAAGTACGCCGAGCCATTTTCCTTGCTTCATTTTATCCCTCTTTCTCTTAAGGAGCTTTTTTATGACCCTATTACATGTGTATCAGTTCGTCGCTGTTCTTGCTTTCTTACTATTTGTTTTCTTTTTTCAAGATATACCTTTTTCTTTATTTTGGTTTTCGCTATTACTTGCACTAAACATCGGTCTTTTTATTTTGCGAAAGAAAAAGAGTCAGCATCGTTAATGGACACCCTTCACAAACCTGAGATAAACAGAATAGGTCCATTTGCAATTATAGATAAACTGAATTAGGATAATTTAGGAGTAGACGAACAGGAGTGAACGTTATGCAAACAGTATTTTCAGGAATTCAGCCGAGCGGTATCTTAACCCTCGGAAATTATTTAGGTGCATTAAAGCACTTTTCTTCTATGCAACATGATTATGATAGTTATTTTTGTATTGTAGACCAACATGCCATTACAGTCCCACAAGAGCGGTTAAAGTTAAGACAGCAAATACGAAGTCTTGCGGCCCTTTATCTCGCATCAGGGATTGATCCCACGAAAGCGACGTTATTCATCCAATCAGAAGTACCTGCCCATGCTCAGCTTGGCTGGATGATGCAATGTTTATCCTACATTGGTGAACTTGAACGAATGACCCAGTTTAAAGACAAATCAGCAGGAAAAGAGGGGGTTTCGTCTGCACTACTTACATATCCACCTTTAATGGCTGCAGACATTTTGCTTTATCAAACGACAATTGTTCCTGTTGGAGAAGATCAAAAGCAACATCTAGAGCTTGCTCGCAACTTAGCAGAACGCTTTAATAACAAATATGGCGATGTATTTACAATTCCAGAAGTTCAAATTCCTAAAGTCGGTGCCCGTATTATGTCATTGAATGACCCGACTAAGAAGATGAGTAAATCGAACCCTCAACCAAAAAGCTATATTTCTTTACTAGACGAACCTAAAACCATTGAAAAGAAAATAAAGAGTGCTGTTACCGATTCAGATGGAACGATTCGCTTCGATCCAGAAAATAAACCTGCTGTTTCAAACCTGCTCTCAATCTTTTCATTATGTACAGACGAAAGTATTGCATCACTTGAAGAGCGTTATCGTGACTCCGGCTACGGTCCGTTTAAATCGGATCTTGCTGAAGCCGTTATTCACACGCTAGAACCCGTGCAAAAACGCTATTACGAGTTAATCAACTCTAGTGAATTGGATGATATTCTTGATGCCGGCGCCGATAAAGCCGCCAAGCTAGCTAACAAGACCTTGAAAAAAGCGGAAAACGCAATGGGCCTTGGACGAAAAAGAAGATAAGTCATTGCCCCCTCATGAATCATGTGGGGGGTTTTTTATAGTTGGAACACAAATAAAACGCCTTCTCTAATTGAAAGCGTTCTGTGTCGATCGATCTATTTATCAAGCGATTGCTTGTGTTCGCTAATTTTCACTGAGCTATATTGGCGCAATCTGTCCCTAATTTTATTCATTAATTGATAAAACTGAGCCACTTCTTGTGCCTCAAAATCTGAAAACAAAGCGGTAAAGTAAGTATGTACCTCTTCTTGGTACGCCTTCATTTTCGCTTTTCCCTCTTCTGAGAAATGAACATATTTTAAGCGACTATCTTTGTCACTCTCTTTAAATTGAATTAACTTTTTTTGTTGTAATTTTTTCAATCGATTGGATACTGCGCTTTTATGTGTCCGTTGGTATTCTGCAATCTCTTTTGATGTTAATGGTCCTGTTAAATCAATTATAATTAGTACAGCAAGCTGTTCAGGAGAAAGCTCCCTGAATTCATGCGAAAGTTCTTCTTCAATTATTTGATGGCCATAAAAAAATACATCTTTAAAGACATCCATAGCTTCTAAAAGCGTATTTTTCAAGTCACCACATCCTTTTATCTATCCATTTTTAACATGATGAAAAAAAGGCTTCCGACTATGGAACCCTTCTTTTTTGTTTAATAGCCGTTTTGCTTTTTCAATACTTTTCCAACAAAAAATGACAATCCGAGTGTACCGACTAATAAAACAACTGAAAAGATTTGCATGACTAAATAGGCCATATCGTTTGTATCCAACCGACTTCCCCTCCTTCTTACTTATTATTATTATAAGAGAAAGCCGATTTGATGTAAATAAAACGCTTTAGAAAAGATTTACTTTACTCGTTCAGGGTGCTCAAGCTCCCACAGTTTTTCAAAAAACGTATGGCCCTTAACCATCCCCTTGCACAACTGATAGTGTTCAGTAGACCAACCTGCGCCTACACCATCTAATAAGTAGGCCCAAACATCTTCCCGTGCCTTATTTTTCAATTGTTCATAGGCATTTGGATCCCATTCCGTACACCAATAAATCAGCTCAGCATCAGAAGCAGTGGTATAGAGTTGATCCAATACCATAAACAATAATTGTTTTAATTGACGCTCACTTCTTGTTAAGCCTTGTAAATCATTTGGGCTCAATGACAATAAGTGATAGTCTTTGTCAGGCAAAGGAGCCAATAATTCAAAATATTGAACTTCTTGATCGTTCAGTGCATCGTAGACGAGCTGTTCCTGCCTTGGCGTTAACCGGCTCTTTCGTATCGGTGTTTTATATCCCATCGTATCAACCGCTAAAATTCTTGTGCCATCTGTTATGATAAAACAGTAGTCTAACTGAATACGAGACATGTTCTTTCTTAAATAGCTCTTTTGATGCACAGCATCTAACAGGTTCTGTGGTAAATCCAGCAACTGATTTTCAATATAGGAAAAAAGATCGCTGCTTCCACGGATTAGTTTTACTTGATCCAACACTTCAACACGATCTACACTTCGCCACTCATGGAACTCGCACACATTATAGCCGTTTTCTTCACCTTCAAACCAGTTAACCCAAACATCACGCATCATCACCATACTTTTTCCTCCTCGCTAGTTTGTTCTTGATCACAGTATGGTCATGGCTTATCGTTCTTAAACCCATTTTCTATAGATCCATAGCGATAGATTTTTTCTGCAGGTGTTGTAAGAAGCCCAATCGTTTCTTCTTTTAAATGAGAGGCAGCCTGTTGACATAATTGATAGCCAAAGTAGTAGCCAAGCATAGGGGGTATGTGCTTTTTGGCATTTCCATATAAATGATCCTTATACCTTCTCCTGCCCTTTAATTGGAGCTTTTTATGAATAAAGATGACCGCCCATTTATCGTTCCATGTCTTGTCATATAAAGAAGTCCACGGTGCTAAATACGCTTCTCCTAACCATTCCTTCACAGCTAGCTCTGCCAATCCCTCCATTACCATCGATTCCAATAACGTAATGGTTTCTTCATTCTCTTTTGTATGAGACAGCCTGCAAACATGGTGATATTCATGAATTAAAAGGGCAAAAAGATCGTTTGCTTCAATGGTTTCCGGAACAATTAAAACAATGCCATTTTGAAAACTGAGACCCATCATACCTTTCACATCGGTCTGTCTTTTCTTTAATTGCTCGTTGGCAAGTAAAAGATATACAGGTACATTTGGCCCATTCCAGGCCTCTTTTAGCTGTAAAAACTTTTCTTGTAAAACGGACCAATAGTTTTTAGTAATAAACAGAGAAAGTGCATCTGTATCTTTTATTGTAAATAAACCTACTTTCTCCAAATACATGGCCAGCTCCGTATCCGTTCCAAACTGAAAAAGCGGCTGCAACGGTTGAGCAAATAAACGTTGATACGTTAATTCACTGTCCTTCTGAGCACGAACATGCTTTAAAAACATTTCACCCCATTTATTTGTGCGAATAACAGCCATCTTCTCCTCCTTATGCTTTCTTACGTCTCCAATGGACAAACTTCTGTATAAAACATACGCTTTCATTTACACTATGCAAGAAAGACTCCGATCTTGATTATCCGATCTGACCATGCTACGCTTCTCATACACATGTTAAGAATTGGCCGTAAAGGAGATCCATATGACAACGGATGAGCTGACAAAAACACTAGATGCTTTTACACGGCTAACTCGAAAAGAGTGGGCCACATTGAATAAAGGATTGCGTTCAAATTTAACGGAACAAGAGCGAAAAGAGATAGAAGGAATTTATGAGACGATTTCCGCTTCTGAAGTAAACGATGTGTATATGCCATTATCTGAATTACTTTACAAACGAATGTATCATAATGTAAAACTACATCAAGATATGAATGAATTTTTACAAAGGAGCCGAAAACGGGTTCCCTTTATTATCGGCATCGCTGGAAGCGTCTCTGTTGGAAAGAGCACCACGGCTCGTTTAATTCAAGCACTTGCAAAAAGGTGGCCGAATCAACCAACTGTCTCGCTTGTGACAACCGATGGCTTTTTATATCCAAATGAGGTTCTAGAAGAAAGAGGTTTAATGAAACGAAAAGGGTTTCCGGAAAGTTATGATATTCGTCGCCTGATCTCATTCCTAACTGAACTTAAATCTGGGGTAAATGAAGTTGAAGCGCCTGTCTATTCCCACCTAACATATAATATTGAAGCAGCTCAAACACAGAAAATCGTTCAACCTGATGTTGTCATTGTTGAAGGGATTAACGTTTTGCAAGTAAACCGCAAAGGAAAACGGATGCCGCCTCTATTCGTATCTGACTTTTTTGATTACAGTATTTATGTTGATGCTGATGAGGAAGACATTATTTCCTGGTATGTGGAACGATTTCACTTACTAAGAAATACTGCCTTTCAAGATCCAAGCTCTTACTTTCATCGCTACAAAAACTTAAATGATGCAGAGGCAACAGAAATGGCTAAATCGATTTGGCACTCAATTAACGGTGTAAATCTTGAGAAGAATATTAAGCCGACACGATTGCGCGCAGACTTAATCTTAACAAAAGGAAAGCAACATCGGGTTGAACACATTCAACTTCGAAAATAAAAAACACCTTATTCCGTTAAAACGGAATAAGGTGTTTTTGTCATTACCCTTTAAATAATTGAACGAACATTTTTCCATAAGGACCGCCATCAACAATGCCGATTCCTACTTCTGAATAGCTACTACTTAAAATATTTTCTCTATGACCTTGAGAGTTCATTAAAGCAGTATGAGCTTGCTCAACCGTTTGATTTCCTGCCAAATTTTCACCAGCTGTCTGGTATGTAATACCAAAGTGGTCCATCATTTGAAAAGGAGAACCATAAGTAGGAGATTCATGAGCAAAATAGTTGTTGTCAATCATATCTTGAGCTTTCACACGAGCTACTTCTGTTAACTCTTGATCAATTTCAAGCGGAGCTAAGCCGCTTTCAGCGCGTGCTGAGTTAACAAGATCAACCATTTGCTGCTCTTCTTCGCTAACGTCGCTTGCTTCAGCAACCTCTTCACTAGCATCTGACTCTTCTTCTACTACTTCAGTTTCTGACTCTGGTGCCTCTTCTTCTACTTCAGGCTGTTGCCAATCGCCAGTAGACCAATTTATATCACCATATGATGGAGCTGAGGAAAAACAATCGCCACTCCATTGTATTGGTGCAGTGTTATATTGATGACCTGTTGACGCCTCTGCACGATCAACGTGGTTCAATCCTAGAGCTAGTGTTGCTACGAATGTTGCAATCGCAAGTTTCTTCATTCCAGTATCCTCCTAAAATAGATCAAGTTGCGTTGCCCAATTACTTGAGCACATGGCAATCCTAGCATAGCTTTTTTTTTGAGACGATGGAAAAATGTTCATGTGTATCCATGTTGAAATGAATTGTAATAGTGGTTTTGGCTCGATAATACAGGTCTTTTTTGCTGTCAACTTTTCTTTTTTTAACTGGAAATTGCGTCGATAATGTTATGAAGCTGTAATCTTTGTTTTATCTGTTACATACTTGTCATATTTGGTACAGACCCACTGCGATCATACTCTTCACTAATTGGAAAACATTCCTAGGTGCAACGGCTTCTTTTTTTGTTAAAGTTAGATCGTGCGTTTTTTACTAAACATTCTAGGAGTGAATCATGTTATGTTAAAAAAAATAACTCTTTCATTCGTTGCTTTTTTTGGTATCAGTTTGTTTTCATCTACTTCAATAGATGGTAAAACGATTAAGCATCCGGTACAAGCTGGAGAATCACTGTATACAATTAGCGAACGTTATGGCGTATCACAAGCTTCTATCCAACGAATTAATCAGTTACAAACGAATCAGCTTGAAGCTGGAACTACCTTAACCATTCCGACAGCCATCACAGCTTCCGATCGTGAATGGATGGCGAAACTCGTTTATGCTGAAGCAAAAGGAGAATCCTATGAAGGAAAAGTCGCGGTAGCTACTGTTTTACTCAATCGACTCGACCACCAAGATTATCCTGATACAATGTATGATGTGATTCATCAAGTAACACCATCAGGTCACTATGCTTTTTCTCCTGTATTAGATGGTGCCATTCATAACGATGCCGATGAAGAATCACGTCGAGCTGTCAATGAAGCCATTGCTTATCGAGGGTTAGGTCAACAGTCCCTGTATTTTTATAATCCTGCTACCGCAACAAGTGGTTGGGTGGCTACAAGAGAGCAAACAATTGTTATTGGTAACCACGTCTTTGCAAAATAAATAGTGAAAAAAACACATTGTCTGCAAAAGCAATGTGTTTTTTTCATAGATATGGGTATGGATAAACGAAAGAGGTGATTACATTGAAGACGATTACACGTTATGATCGAATGGTGGCTGGTGCTCTTAGTAGCCGTTTTGAACCACAAGGGGTTGAAACCATTAAACGTATCTCAAAAACAAGTCCTACGTTACGAACAGCAAGATCCGTTTCTGAAAACGACATTTACAGTTATGGCTTCGCTTTTTATAAGAAAGAAGCGCAAAATCCTTCGAAACGAGCCTATTCGTTGCCGAATGAATCCCTTCATCTTTTGCAAAATCACTACATTTTTAACACTCTTTATCATAAAATCAAACCGTTCATTCACTCATTATCGACAAGCCCGTTTCACAATGATCAACAGCATGACATCAAAGTTCTCGCAACTCACATTCACGGGTTTAACGAAACATCGAAGCTGACACCCTTTGTTCAGGATGGCTTTGTTATCGACTCCTACCGATAAGAACAGCGGCTAAAACCGCTGTTTTTTTGTTATACTAATATGATAAGTGAATCGCCTAGGGCATGAAAGGAGTGGTGACATGAGGCTCATTGTTAGCCATACTAATCTTGATTTTGACGGGCTCGCCTCGTTAGTAGCTGCGCATAAATTCGATCCTAAAGCCGTTTTAGCGCTCCCACCTAGTCTAGGAGAGCGAGTAAAACAATTTTTACATTTTTACAGCGATTCCTTTGATTGGTACACGTATAAACAGATTGACTGGAGTAACGTCAGTGCTATTACGTATGTCGATTGCTCCACAGATGAGCGAGCGGGCGTTGCCTCTTTTTTAGTTAATAATGAAATCGAGCGTTCTTATATTGACCACCACCAATCAGAAGCTACTGGTGCAAATATTACATTATTACTCCAACCAATTATTCATCAAGGAATCGCCGTATCCCCTATAGAAGCTACGTTATTCGGCTTAGGCTTATATAGCGATACAAATCGACTTACAAATGATACTGTTACGATTGCCGACATGAAAGCGGCGGTCTTTTTACATGAAAATGGTATGGATTTAACGGTTATACGGGAGTTTTTACAAGCACATGCCGGCGAACACCCTTTGTTCAAGACACTTTTTAATGCGGTCGATATTCAGACGATTGCAGAAAAACGAATTGTTTTTTCAACTTGTATAGCCGATCAGTATATCGCCGATATCGCAACGGTAGTAGAAGAAATTCACAGCCTGTATGCACCAGATGCAACCATTGTTCTTTGCCAACTGCACCATCACACGTATATGATTGCACGCGCTACGAGTGCAGACATTCCCATTCAAATTCTTGCGCAACAGTTAGGTGGAAATGGGCATGATTATGCAGCTTCTGCCATTTGTCGAAACGAGCCACTCGCTAAAGCCTATGCAACCGTACGCCATTTGCTCACAGCGTGCATCCAAGTTAAAACCCCTATCCGTTCTATTATGCACTGGCCAGTTCAAACTTTTTTTGCTTCCTCTACTGTAGCGGAAGTATTTCATGAAAGTAACCACTTACCGTATAAGGGATTTCCTGTTGTGAATGATAGGAAGCAGGTTATAGGAATGCTAACAGCAGCAAAGCTTAAAAAGGCGATTGATTTAAACCAAGGCACTGAATTAGTAGCATCAATCATGTCTAAAAAAGTTCTTACATTAAAGGCAACCGATTCAATTGAACAAGGAAAAAAAGTAATGATGGAAAACGAAATTGGTCGCATCCCCATTTGCCAGAGCGATGGAACATTAGAAGGAATCATTACTCGCAGTTCGATCATTACGAGTCCATTTGAACATCCGCCTCATTACAGCGATAGCGAACTCACTCGCTACTTCGGGGAGAAACGCTTTACCTTTTTGCGGAAAATTGGAGAGCTTGCTGATGCACAAGATGTGCAAGTATACATCGTTGGCGGTATTGTGCGTGATTTTATTTTAAACCGTCTTTCAAAGGATATTGATTTGGTTGTAGAAGGAGATGCGATTTCGTTTGCACGTACCCTCGCCAATCAATTTGGAGGAGAGGTACAACAACACGATCATTTCTTGACTGCCACGTGGATCATTCATAGCGTTTCCATTGATCTTGTAACAGCAAGAAGGGAACACTATCGCACACCCGGTGCTCTGCCAGACGTTCAAGCAGCTAGCATAAAGGATGATTTAGCTCGCCGTGACTTTGCAATAAATGCGATTGCCGTTTCGCTTAACGCGTCCTGCTTTGGTGAAATATTGGATCCGTTTCAAGGTCGTCAACAGATTCAAGCAAAAACCGTTTCCATTTTGCATCCATTAAGTTTTATTGAAGACCCGACACGCTTGTTTCGAGCACTTCGCTTTGCAAAAAGACTAGGCTTCCAATTAGGCGACGAAACAAAAAAACAGGCAAAGATAATGGGACATGCTATCCAGACTATTAGCAAGCAACGTCTTTATCATGAGTTGGAGCTCAGTCATAGAGAAGATCAGCTTCCTTGGTTGTTTAAAGCACTTAATGAATATCACGTTTGGAAAATCTTCTTTGGTGCAAACATGAGTGAAAATGCGTATAAACACATTCAACACTTGTTTCGTGAAGGTGTTAACGAATCCATTTTTTTGGCTATTGCCGCCATTGCTTACGAGCAACATTCGTTAGAGTCCCTGCACGCATTCGCATTAACCAAGTTAACTAAAAAGCTTTTAACCGATATCCAACTTATTGAAGACTATCAAGACGAAACCTCTCTCGACAACTTACATGGCTCACTTTTTTCAGTAAAGGACGCCGCCATTTTCTTTTTTATTACCCTACCAAATAAAGAGAATTCGATGCTGTCACAGTATCGGAATGCACGAGAGATGCTAACACCTCTCGTTACTGGAAGAGATTTAATTGCACTAGGGTTTAAGCCGAGTCCACTCTTCTCAACATGGCTTTTAGACATTGAAAAACGACAGTTAACTGGAGAAATAAAAACGAAAGCAGATGCGCTAGCATGGGTAAGCAAAAAAAACAAGCATGAGAGCTAATTCTCATGCTTGTTTTTATTACTACTCTTCAAAGCGTTTAAAGACGAGGGATGTGTTATGCCCTCCAAACCCTAATGAGTTGCTTAATACAGCTTCTACATTCATTTTGCGTGCTTCATTTGGTACATAATCTAAATCACACGCTGGGTCTGGTTCCTCTAAGTTAATTGTCGGTGGGACAATCCCTTCTTCTATTGCTTTAACAGAAAAGATTGCTTCTACTGCACCTGCAGCACCAAGCAAGTGACCTGTCATCGATTTTGTCGAGCTAACAGCTACTTTATACGCATAGTCACCTAACACCGTTTTAATCGCGTTTGTTTCATAAGGATCGTTTAAATCCGTACTTGTTCCATGTGCATTAATGTAGCTAATTTGCTCATTCTTTAAACCAGCATCTGCAATTGCAGCTGCCATTGCACGAGCTCCACCCTCACCATCTGGTGCTGGCGCCGTCATATGATGTGCATCACCAGTAGAGCCGTAACCAACGATCTCAGCATAGATTTTCGCTCCACGGGCTTTCGCAGACTCTAAGCTTTCTAAAATAAGAATTCCCGCACCTTCACCCATGACAAAACCACTTCGATTTACATCAAACGGTCGTGACGCTTTCTCCGGATTATCAGACGTTGTAATGGCCTTTGCAGATGAGAATCCGGCTACTGCCATGTTTGTAATAGGTGCTTCACTTCCACCAGCAATCATAGCATCTGCATCGCCACGCTGGATTGTTTTAAACGCATCACCAATTGAGTTTGCGCCAGAAGCACATGCTGTTACAGAGCAAGAGTTAGGTCCTTTTGCCCCAGTAAAAATGGAGACTTGACCACTTGCCATGTCAGGAATCATCATTGGCACAAAAAATGGACTTACCCGTCTTGGACCTTTTTCAAGTAATGTCCGAAACTGTGTTTCATACGTTTCCATTCCACCTATACCGGAACCAATCCATACACCGACACGTGCAGCATTATCATCGTTTATTTCTAGTCCCGAGTCGGCAAGTGCCTGTTTTGCCGAGGCCACGGCAAATTGTGTAAAGCGGTCCATGCGTCTTGCTTCTTTTTTATCAATAAAATCCGCTGGATCGAAGTCATTAATTTCGGCAGCTACTTTCATTGGATAAGACTCCGCATCAATCCTTGTTAAATAACCAATCCCTGACTTGCCAGCAATAGCGGCTTCCCAAGAGCTTGCTGCATTTAGTCCCAATGGTGTAACAGCACCAATACCTGTAACAACTACTCGTCGTTTCTCCACTATAGTTCGCTCCTTTATTTACGTTTAATAATCTAACTTTTCATTAACGTCCCCAGCGCAAAGCAACAGAACCCCATACAAGACCTGCTCCAAAGCCTACTAGCACTAGTACATCACCGTCTTTAATTTTCCCAGCCTCAAGTTCCTCTACCATAGCCATTGGAATGGATGCGGATGAGGTATTTCCAAATTTATTTACGGTGACTGACATTTTTTCTTTCGGTAATTCTAATCGTTCACGAGATGCTTCCATAATTCGAATATTCGCTTGGTGAGGAACAAGGAAATCAACATCTTCCTTTGTTAAGCCAGCTTTCGTTAGTGCTCGAATGGATGAATCTCCCATTTGACGAACAGCAAACTTAAATACTTCGCGACCATTCATTTCAATAAATTCATTTTTCTTATTAATATGCATGCCGCCAGATCCATCTGAACCTAGGTCAAATGCTAGGATACCACGATCTTCTGAGACTGGTCCTACGACACACGCACCTGCTCCATCACCAAATAGAACGGCTGTATTTCGATCGTTCATATCAGTTACTTTTGTTAACTTCTCCACGCCTATAACAAGAACATGTTGATAAGCACCTGTTTCAATAAACTGTTGTGCTGTAGCAATTCCGTATATAAAACCAGCGCAAGCAGCACTAATATCCATTGCTGCTGCTTTTGTCGCCCCTAAGCGATTTTGTACAATCGACGATACACTTGGAAACGGCATGTCAGGTGTAACAGTTGCAACTAAAATTAAATCAATCTCTTCTGCCTTTACTTCTGCCGATTCAAGGGCTTTTCTTGCTGATTGATAAGCCATTTCTGACGTTTCTACGTCTTCAGCAAAACGTCGTTCTTCAATACCGGTTCTTGTACGAATCCATTCATCTGACGTTTCTAAAAAGGATTCAAAATCTTTATTTGTAACTACTTTTTCAGGAACAAAGCGTCCCATACCGAGTAAGCCTGCTTTAGCCATGGATATTCCCCTTCCATATCGAACAGAAATTAGTACCTGATACTAATATTAGCAAACAATTTAAGAAACTGTCTAGTACTAATTCTATTCAATTAGAATGGAACCCTTTTTTAAACGTCATTTAGCCCTTTTAACAGCGCCTCAAACCATTTATCCAAATCTGTTTTCATCTTCTCTTCCGCTTCATTTGCAGCCGTTTGCTGTTTTATTTTTTCATACGAAGACATAAAAGGTTCGATTTGACCTGTTTTAAATTGAGCGACTGCATAATAATAGAAGATTTGAATTGGTAAGTGATCCGCTTGCTCTAACATGCCAATAAATGGCGCCATCGTCTCTAGTCCTTTATCATACTCACCTTTCTTTATGTATGAAATCCCTTCCTGAACCGGCTTCATAAAGCGCTGCAATGGCTGTGTCATGCTTCTTCGCTATCTTTCTGCCCTAACTCATACGCTTCATTCATCACTTTGGTAAACAATGCTAACATGGGCTGCAAATCGTCAAATCCTAGTTCAATCCCTTTTCCTTCTAACAATTCTTTAGCCTCTGGCACATATTTCATTGCAATCTGCATAAATGCCATGTTTTTTTCTTGTTCAGTCATCTGTACAGCCTCCTTTTTATCTTTCTTAACGTAACTGATTGTATTTTGATTCGCAAGTGAATTGCCCCAATCTAAAAAAGGAAAGTGAAACGGAAAGAAAAACTTGTTATAATAGGTAAATCGACGTTTGGAAATGAGGATGAACATGAACGGAACATTAACAGATAAAATTAATTCAAGACGCACATTTGCGATTATTTCTCACCCAGATGCAGGAAAAACAACGCTTACGGAAAAACTATTGCTTTTTGGTGGTGCGATTCGTGAAGCTGGAACTGTAAAAGGAAGAAAGAACGCGAAACATGCAACAAGTGATTGGATGGAAATAGAAAAGCAACGTGGGATATCTGTAACAAGCTCTGTACTTGAATTTTTGTACAACGGCTACCATGTCAATATTTTGGATACACCAGGACACGAAGACTTTTCAGAAGATACGTATCGGACTTTAACTGCTGCTGATTCAGCAACCATGTTAATTGATGCCGCTAAAGGAGTAGAAGCCCAAACAAAGAAATTGTTTAAAGTGTGTAAGCTTCGCGGTATCCCCATTTTTACGTTTATTAATAAATTGGACCGACAAGGTAGAGACCCGTTTGAACTAATGGAAGAACTTGAAAATCTGCTAGGAATTCGATCTTTTCCAATGGGATGGCCAATTGGGATGGGCCAGTCATTCAAAGCCGTTTACGATCGTGTAAATAAACGTTTAGAACTCTACAACCCAAACAACCCGAAGGATATTGATATTATTAGCGTCACTGGTCCAGATGATCCGAAAATTGACGAAGTTGTTAAAGACGAAGGGCTTGTACAGCAATTTCGTGAAGAGTTAGAGCTTCTTGACGTAGCTGGTGATGAGTACGATTTAGAGCGAATTAACAATGGCGAGCTCACACCTATTTTCTTCGGATCCGCTATTTCTAGTTTTGGAGTACAGACTTTTCTTGAACACTTCTTAAGCTTATCACCTGCGCCTAGCCCGCGCGATAGTTCTATTGGAACGATCGATCCGATGGAACGCGAACAATTCTCTGGCTTTATATTTAAAGTACAAGCGAATATGAATGCCAAACACCGTGATCGGGTAGCGTTTTTACGGATAACGTCAGGTACATTTAAGCGAGGCATGTCTGTTAAGCATGTCCGAACGAATAAACCATTGAAACTTGCACAGCCTACACAATTTTTGGCGCAAAGTCGGAGCATTGTAGACGAGGCGTATGCGGGTGATATTATTGGCTTATTTGACCCAGGGCATTTCCGGATTGGCGACACATTGGTTGAAGGCGATTCATTTGAATTTAGCGAGATGCCACACTTTTCACCTGAGCATTTTTCAGCTATCACAGTAAAAGAAGCGCTTAAGCATAAATCGTATGAAAAAGGGCTACAGCAGCTGACAGAAGAAGGGGCTATCCAGCTCTTTCGTACGTATAATAAATACGTTGAACAACAAATTGTTGGCGTTGTTGGCGTTCTTCAGTTTGAAGTGCTCGAACATCGATTGAAAAGCGAATATCATGTAGATATTCAAATGAGCCGTCAGCCATTTTCTTTTGCACGTTGGATTGATGGTGATGAAAAAGAGTTGAGCGTATTTAAAGAAAAACAGCGAAATTTAGTTACAGATCGTGAAGATCGTATCGTTGCTTTATTTGAAAATGAATTTCAAATGCGGACAGCGCAGGAAAAATACCCTAACCTACAGTTTTATGAAAACTCGTTTTATAAGAAAACCGTTGAATAAAAAAACCAGCCAAATGGCTGGTTTTTTTACATATGCTTACGAATCATTTCAGCTAAACTACCGTTAAATTGAGTTCGTTTCTGAATATCATTTCCGTGTAATAGCTGTGCATGTTCTGGTCTTAAACCGATAACTCGTGTTTCAATTCCCATGATTTGTAGAGCTTGGACTAAACGTAGCAACTCTCTCATCCCTAGGTTAGTGATGTTACCAACACCACTAAAGTCGAAGAAAAGATAGTCATAATCGGCTTGATACACATTTTTTGAGATGACTCCCTGATTTTGCTTAATTAAATGTTCATCTAAGTCACCAAAAAACGGTACAAATGCAAGCTCAGCTGATATGGCAATAAACGGAGCTGAAAGTTGTTTAATCATACTTAAAGATTCTTCAAGCTCTTCTTTTTTCTCAAGCAGTTCAAAGTCTGTCTGTGCCAAGCGTCTGCTTTGCTTTTGAACCTTTTCAATCAGCTCTGTTAAGTTTCCATCTTGTTTAATACAAATAATATGGAAACGCTCTTCGTCCCAATTTGCAAACAATGTATGCAGTACATAAGGAGCTTCTATTGTATCCATATTTAATTCGATCTTCCCGTTTTCTTGTTTAGAAAGAAAGCGGGTTACTTTATCCACACTTCCTATATCTAAAAGATCGATAAACGAATCAGCTAGTTTAAACGCTTGTTTAGCTACAGTGGATCGATTCAAAATTCGATACGTTTCGTCTAACTCAAAATAGGGAACTGGTAAACGATTAATTGCGGACATCCGCACTCACCCCTAATTGTCTTTCCTGCCATTTAGCTAGTTCTGTTAAGTTTCCAATTAATACGGTCTGATTATTACAGAGCGGACTTAAGTCGTACATTGAGACAAGTCGTCCACCAATTACAATCGTTGGTTTATGGGGTAATTTTTCTAACGTATCAACATACAAATTCAAACTACGGGCGTGATAGGGAATAGACACTGAAATGGCAATGGCATCGGGCTGCCATTTCTTCGCCATCATCTCCGCTTGCTCGAGGGGGACACTTGCTCCTAATAGACGTGTCGTCCAGCCAAGCTCTTCCAATAAACAGGCGCACATTTTGATGCCTAGATCATGTTGCTCTTGATCTAAACATAGAAACATGACGCTTTTACCGTTTTTAGGCGCTCGCCATTTTCGTATATAATAGTGATAGCGTGTCAATACAAAATCGCACGTTGACGTAGCTAAGTGCTCATCAGCAATTGTAATTCGATTCTGTTCCCATAGCCATCCAGTATGAACCATTGCTTTCGTTAATAATTTTTCATATATCCAAATACTATCATACCCAGCATCAGAAAGGCGACGGACACAATTCCAAGCACGATCTTCATCTCCATCAAGCAAGGCGTCTACTAACACTTCCCATGACTGCTCCATTAAACGTTCCGCCTCCTCCCAACCATTGTCCTTATTTACCTAGTTTAAGAGTAAAGGTTTTGTCCTACGAACGCAAGTACGAACAGCTGCTGGAAAACCAGTTATTTTAAGTCATTTTGTCGGATCCACTTTTTTTCTGCCTCCTTGTATGCTCTGCGCCCCTCATCAAGAGACCATTTTGGCGAAAAAGGGAGAAAGTCCTCATTTTCTTCGTCACTTCCAATTACCGAATACGTCCCATTCTCTTTTTCAATAGCAGCATACACATAATCCACTAAATCGTTAATGTAAAGCAAATCCCGATTGCCTTGATTTATTTGTTCATCAATATACGAAAACGATAGATTGCTGTGTAATCCGTACGCTTGTGGACTACGCAAAATAATAAGAGAGAATGGTGTGGAAGATGCCAATGCCTTTATCTCTTCTTCCATTGTGGTGCGCGTTTCCCCTTTTCTTGTTGTTGATAGATAAAGCAGACGATCATGCTGATGTAAGCCAGAAGCAAATGCGAGTACTTCTTCTTTCTTTTCATTATCTGCGACGTACACATAAGTAGCATTCTCGCTTAACGGTCTAAACTCGTTTACGTTTTTATGGATAAACGTAAAGTGTGCATTCCTCCCCATACTCATTTCAATCATTTGTTTTTCCTGTGTCTTTTCTACCATGTGGTCAACAGCGACCACTTCCCAACCTTCATCAAGAAATTTCGCGCACACATGACTCCCAATAAAACCCAAACCACCAATAACCGTTAGTTGATTCATTTTACTAACTCCTTTCCTTCGTCAGAGCACCATTACGTTGCTGAGATAAAGGTTTGATAAAAGCCACTTAGCTCGTTCGCCAACGTGCGAGTTCTAGATAAATTCACTTTCGTTGACTCTTCTGCGCTGTCTCTTTTCACATTCTGTAAAAACGACTGGACTGGTAAATGGTAGGCTGTAAATAGTTTTTTATCCAAATTTGCTACTATCTTTCTATCACAATGCTTTAACCCATATTGTCTACTCATTTCTTTTTTAAATCGTTTTAACGTGACCTCGTCATCTTGGTAATGAAGAAAACAGTCTTCTAAGGACAAGAGTGGATTAATAAAGGCTGCAGCTCGTATATGAATGTCATCTGAGCAACATAACTGCTGCGCTATAAGCGCCCCTGTTCCTTCCGCACATAAGAATATTTTTTCGTTAATGGTTTCTTGACGCAATAAAAGCTGAATTAAATGTTCAGCATGCTTTACCGCTTTTTTTGAACCCCATTCAGCAATTAAGAGCCCTGAAGAAAATACGGTATACCCTTTTTTTACAAATGGATCAATAAAGTGCTCAGCATGACCTGAATGGAGGGTTTGATAATCAAGTAACATAAATATGGCATAGCCGTTAGGCTTCTCCGGAATACAATAGCTATTTTTACAGCCATTTAAGTCAATGTAGCGGACATAAACAGGCATAGTGTCCATCTCTCCTGAACGATATAGATTCGTAATAGCTTATGTTTTTCCAGCAAAAAGTGAAAGCAAATTAGAAAAGAAATTCATCAATCCATAAAAAAAAGCTATACACACCTATTGAAAGGGTGTACAGCTTGGTCATGTGAGATGGTTATGGCTTACGTTTTTGCGTCCATTTTCGATCATCATTTGTTAATTCTGGAAAAACATCTCCAGCTTGCAAATGAACCGATTTTGGACGAGTAACCATACTTCCGGTTTCACCAATTTCGACGTAAATTCCATTATTAGGCGCTTTTTGTCCAGCAGTAAATTGTTTGTTTTGGCCCATTTCTCCACCACCTTTAACAAAAAGGATTCCCTACACTAGCATCCATTATGTGAAATTACAGAGGCCAAAATAGCTTTTTGAACATGAAGTCGATTTTCTGCTTGATCGTATACAACAGATTGTGCACTATCAATGACTCCGCTTGTCACTTCTTCATCTCGATGTGCAGGAAGACAATGCATAAATATCGCCTTCGAATCAGCTTCAGCCATTAAGCCTTCATTTACTTGATAGGGTTTCAAGTCTTGACTATGTTTGCTTTGCTCGTTTTCATAACCCATACTCGTCCATACGTCTGTATAGATGATGTCAGCTCCTTTAGCCGCGACGAGTGGATCCTGCTCCACCTTAATGATCGCACCGGTCTCCTTTGCTTGTTCCTTCGCTCGAACGAAAATTTCGCTATCAACTTCGTAACCATCAGGGCTTGAAATCGTAACATTCATCCCTGTTTTGGCACCCACAGCCATTAAAGAGTGAGCTACATTGTTTCCATCACCAACATATACAAGGGTGAGGCCTTTCAAAGCCCCTTTTTTCTCTTTAATCGTCAGAGCATCAGCAAGCGCTTGACAAGGGTGATAGGCGTCTGTTAAAGCGTTAATAACAGGAACCGTTGCATGGGTTGCAAATTCCTCTACAGTTTGATGTGAGTTCGTTCGAATCATGATGGCGTCAACATAACGAGATAGTACATTTGCCGTATCTTTTATTGGCTCTCCTCGACCAATTTGTAAGTCTTTCGGGCTTAAAAATAATGCATGCCCACCTAATTGTGTCATCCCTACCTCAAACGACACTCGAGTTCTTGTTGACGCGTTCTCAAAAATCATACCGAGTGATTTCCCGCGTAAAAGTTCGTTTAACTCTCCCTTTTGAGTCGCTTGTTTTAATTCACTTGCTTTCATTAACAAATAATCAATTTCCTCGACGGTATAGTCAAGCAAGGTTAACATATGTTTTCCGGTTAAATTGATGGCAGTGCTTTGCATAGTGTCGACTCCTTTTTCACATTTAATGGGTCTCGCCACTCCGCTATTGACTTTAATCGGAAGGACGGATGATCATAATAATAAAGACTGGCAGCAACGGTAGCTTGTTCTGTAAAGACCGACAATTGCTGTGCAAGCGCTTGATGGCGATACCTTTCATTGCCTGGTTGCCCTGGTAGTGTTAGGTCAATTAGCGCCTTCGCGCCAGTTGTTTCAATCCACTTTTCAAATTGGTCCGTTTCAATGGTAAAGCCAGCTTCTTGCAGTAAAGGTGAGACGTATTCTTCTATGCCAGCTTCTACCTGTAAGAAAACGGATTTGTTCAGATGATCTTCAAACAATGATGGCAACGTCTCAAATGGTGCACTTACTTTCGCTAGAGCCTCTTCTGGCGTTTCACCGATCATTAATAATTCTCCCGTTGATTTCATTTCTGCTCCTAATTTTGGATCAAGACCAGACAATTTCCCGTATGAGAATACAGGTGCTTTAGCCGCAAAGAAGGACGGCTTCTGTTTTCTTATAGGAAGCTGATCAATGGTTTCCCCTAGCATTAATCTTGTTGCATAAGCAACAAATGGTTCACCTGTTAGCTTTGCGAGGAGTGGCACTGTACGAGAAGCACGAGGATTTACTTCAATAACATAAATGTCCTCTCCTTGCACAACAAATTGAATGTTAAAAATGCCCTTGAAGGCCATCGCATCGGCTAGTTTTTTGGCGATGATTTCTAAACGATTCTGAATCGCATTGCTTACACGATAAGGTGGCGTAATAGCCAAACTATCGCCAGAGTGAACGCCTGCTTGTTCCACATGTTCAAACATACCAGCGACATAAATCTCTTCTCCATCTGTTAACACATCCACATCTATTTCAACACCTTGTACATACGTATCCATAAGGAGTGGAAATAACCCTTTATACGGATGATCCTTTAAATAATCTTCCACTTGTTCTTTCGTTTGTAATATGGCCATCCCTTGACCTCCAATAACAAACGAAGGTCGCACTAATATTGGAAATGTTGCTTCATCACAATAATCGAACGCTTCCTCTATCGATGAAACGGCCACACCAGGAATCGGTTCCACGCCAATTGTTGAAAGTAATGTATAAAAAGCATCACGTTCTTCCAGCTCATCTACACAAGCGGAAGAAACACCAAATACATGAATTCCTGCTTGTTCAAGCTCCTTTGTCAGTTTTATGCCAGTCTGACCACCTAGCGTTACAACAACGCCTTCAACATGTTCATGATTTACAATAGCCACTACATCTTCAAGAGCGAGAGGTTCAAAGTAAAGGCGGTCTGCGGTCATGTAGTCTGTGCTAACAGTCTCTGGGTTGTTATTAATGATAATGGCTTCATAACCAAGCTCACGAATCGTCTTTGCGCCATGAACGGAACAATAATCAAATTCAATCCCCTGACCAATTCGAATAGGGCCTGAACCAATAATGATAATTTTTTTGTTGGGTGAAGGAAGACTTTCATTTTCGCCAAAGTAGCTTGAATAAAAGTAAGGTGTTTGTGCTTCAAATTCTCCAGCACATGTATCAACCATCTTATAAACAGGTTTGATTCCCATTTCTAGACGCGTGTCTCTTACTTCCACTTCAGTGACTCCCCATAGATTGGCTACGTTTTGATCGGAAAAACCTGCTTTTTTGTAGTCTTCCATTTGGCTTTTCGTTACAGATTGTAAAGAACCGGCCTTCAAATCGTTCTCTACTTCAATTAGGCTTGCAAAACGTTGCAAGAAAAAGCGATCTATTTTCGTTTCTTGATGAAGCTCTTCAACATTTATTCCACGGCGAAGAAGTTCAAACAGAATAAAGAGGCGACGATCATCAGCTTGACTCATTAACGTCCAAAGGTAGGACGTCTCGTCTTTATCAAACTCGCCTCTTGCTAAATCTTCAATACCAATCTCCAGTGACCGAATGGCCTTTTGCAGCGCAGCACCAAAAGACCGCTCAATTGCCATCACTTCACCTGTAGCTTTCATTTGTGTCCCGAGGGTTCGATCAGCTTGATAAAATTTATCAAATGGCCAGCGTGGAAATTTTACAATGCAATAATCCAAGGCTGGTTCAAAGCTTGCGTACGTGTGACCTGTAACAGGATTTAACAGTTCGTGTAAGTGATAACCAACCGCTAACTTGGCAGCAATACGGGCAATGGGATATCCTGTTGCCTTTGATGCAAGTGCCGAAGAACGTGAAACCCGAGGATTCACTTCAATTAAGTAATATTGATCACTATGCGGATCAAGCGCAAATTGAATATTACAACCACCGATAATGCCTAGCGCGCGAATGATTTTTGTTGAAGCCGAACGAAGCATTTGATAATCCCGGTCAGTCAACGTTTGTGATGGTGCTACAACAATTGAATCTCCTGTGTGAATGCCAACTGGGTCAATGTTTTCCATATTACAAATCGTAATACACGTATCGTTCGAATCACGCATCACTTCATACTCAATTTCTTTAAACCCTGCAATGCTTTTTTCAATCAAGCATTGATTAATCGGGCTCTGTCTAATTCCATTGGCCACAATTGTACGCAACTGATTCACATTCTGGGCAATTCCGCCCCCGGAACCACCAAGGGTATAGGCAGGTCTAACAATAATAGGAAAATCAATTTTCTCAGAAAAAGCAACGGCTTCTTCAACCGTGTGGATAATGTCACTTTCAGGGACAGGTTCTTGTAATTCATTCATTAAATCACGGAATCGTTCTCGATCCTCCCCTTTTTTTATTGACTCAATGGGTGTGCCCAACAAGCTCACGCCATATTTCTCAAGGGTTCCTTCATCATGAAGTTTTAACGCTAAATTTAATCCTGTTTGACCACCAAGCGTAGCCAATAGACCATCTGGTTTTTCTTTTTTTATAATATTTTCTACTGTCGCAGCCGTCAATCGTTCAAAATAAACAACATCAGCACAGTGCTCATCTGTCATAACGGTTGCTGGGTTAGGGTTTAGTAAAATTACGCGAATGCCTTCTTCTTTTAATGCAAGACATCCTTGTGTCCCCGCATAATCAAATTCTGCTGCCTGACCAATCACAATGGGTCCTGATCCGATGACTAACACGCTTTTTATGGAATGGTTATGCATATAGATGATCTCTCTCCTTTAGCGCCACAGTTTGAATAAACTCATCAAAAATGGCGTTTGAATCCATTGGTCCGGGGCTTGCTTCTGGGTGAAATTGTACTGTCATGATTGGTAAATGCTTGTGCATAAGCCCCTCAACGCTTTTATCGTTCACATTAACATAGCGAACGTCAAAATCAGTCTTTTGAATGGATGCCTCGTTTACAACGTAACTATGATTTTGACTTGTCATATAGACTCGGTTCGTTTGATAGTCCAAAACGGGTTGATTTGCTCCTCGGTGACCGAACGTTAGTTTTTCTGTTTCACCGCCAAACGCTAAAGCTAAAAGCTGATGACCTAGGCAAATCCCTAATGATGGATACGTAGTTGCCAGTTCATAGATAGTCGTTAAACAGGATTCTAGTTTTTTGGGGTTTCCGGGACCATTTGAGAAGATCAGTCCATCTGGTTTTAAAGCATCAATGGCTTCTTTTTTTGTCTCATAAGGCACTACGGTTACTTTCATTCCTTTTGCGACAAGTTCAATGGCAATAGACTGTTTATAACCGTAATCGATAAGAACAATGTGTTTTGTTCCTTCCTCGTTGAAGATCTTTTGATCTTTCGTACTGACAAATGGGACAACATCTTTGTGTTCAAGTCCTTCGTTTTCTTTAACTGACTGACTAGCGTCTGTTGTCATTGTTGCTTTCATATCTCCATGTTTACGAATACGTTTGACGATTGCTCTTGTATCTACTTGCGTCATATATGGAATGCCATGTTTTTCTAAGTACATACAAAAGCTCTCTACTTGACTATAATGGGAAGGATTTTCCTCTACTTCAGCTAAAATGACGCCCTCTACTTTCGGACCTTCGCTTTCAAAATCCCTTTCATTTACGCCATAGTTTCCAATCATTGGATACGTAAAGACAACAATTTGTCCTTTAAATGAAGGGTCACTAACTACTTCTTGATAACCCGTCATTCCTGTAAAGAAGACAATTTCTCCGTTAACAGGTTCCTTCCCGTGCCACAAACCTTCAAATTGCTCTCCACTCTCTAATAAAACGTACCCTTTCACACTCTATCACCTCGTAAAGAATAAATATTCTTTTTATCGGATAAAAATACATTTATGTGTAAAAAAAATGCCCGTTTATCCGTTTTGTTCAATGTCTGTTAAAACAGTCTTTAGTATTAGTTGAGCTTCTTTCCACTCTTGTTTCGTTATTGTAAGTGGCGGTAATAATCTAGTTACATGAGCACCTGCAGGCAATAATAACAATCCTCTTTCTTCACACCTATGAATAACTTGCTGTGCTTCCACTGTCGTTTCAAGTCCAATAAGGAAGCCACTGCCACGGATGTCTTTCACAATAGAACATGTGGATAGCTCTTTTTTTAATTCTTTTACCCATTCGTCTGCATGCGTGCGGATCGTTGTCAAGAACGCAGGTTCATAAATGTCTAAAACAGCTTTTACAATAGCCATTCCTAACGGATTTCCACCGAACGTTGAGCCGTGTGAGCCTGCTTGAAACGATTCAATTAATGGTTTCTTTCCTAACATGGCGCCGACTGGGAACCCGTTTCCTAGTCCTTTAGCGACCGTCACAATATCCGGATCCAACCGATAGTGTTCATAAGCAAAAAACGTACCTGTTCGACCGATTCCTGTTTGGATTTCATCAATGATTAGCAAAAGATTGTGTTTTTCTTTAAGGGTGTTGATGGCTTCCACATACGCTTCGTTGATCACATGTACGCCACCTTCTCCTTGAACAACTTCAATCATAATGGCGGCTGTATCCTCTTGCACGGCTAATTCGAGTGCATCGGTATCGTTAAAATCAACATAGGTAAAGGAAGATAGTAAAGGACCGTATCCTTCATGAATAGCGGCTTGACCTGTGGCGGCCATAGAACCTAGCGTTCTTCCATGGAACGATTGCTTCATCGATATAATATGTGACTTGCCAGTAGCTTTTCTAGCAAGCTTGATTGCTGCTTCATTTGCTTCTGCACCGCTATTGCAGAAAAACACCGCATCACAACTACTTTTTTCAACAAGCTGTTTTGCTGCTTGTTCTTGAACTTCATAATGGAATAAGTTGGAGCCATGCCATAATAAATCTGCCTGTTTGTGCAATGCTTGCACGATACTTGGGTGATTATGCCCTAAATTCGTAACGGCGATGCCAGACATAAAATCAAGGTATCGTTTGCCGTCTTGACTGTATAAAAACGCTCCCTTACCTTGGGTTAACTGGATATCTTTCTTTTTATAAGTAGGAAATAAATAGCTCATAATCGACTCCATTCTTTATGGGACAAGCGTTCCTTTCTCAATAACCGTGCCACTTTCTACAGTTAATCGCTCTTTTCCACTTACAATACGCACTCGCTGCAAATGTTCAGAAAGACTATCCAGTGCACCTGTCACTTTAGGAATCATTCCGCCTGTAATGTCCCCTTGTTCAATAAATTTCTTAATGTCTATTTCATTTAGTTTAGCTTGTTTCTCGGCTTTAATATAAACACCATCTACATCAGTCACAACAATAAACTCTTCTGCAGCTAAAGCTTTTGCCACGGATGAAGCAACTGTATCTGCATTAATATTTACTTGCTTGCCACATGCCGTTAAGCCTAACGGAGAAACAACCGGAACCATTTGTTCACGAAGTGCCGTTTCTAACACTTCTGTATGAACCATCTTCACATCACCAACTAAGCCTAATCGTTGTTCATCCATTAAAGTTGCATGAATGAAACGGTGATCATACCCGTTTAACGAAATCGCGTTCATTCCTAGAGCTTGAAGTTGATTAACAATGGATTGGTTCACCTGATGAAACAAGACATCCTTTACAATCGTTAGCACCGGTGCAGTTGTCTTTCGTAACCCTTGTTCAAATTCGACTTCAATGTTGGCTTTCTGCAATTGGTCATTAATAGCTGGCCCACCACCGTGAACGATAATAAGTTCCTCACCTGAGCGCTGACGCTCAATTAGACCATTGTAAAAATCTTCACTAAGTTCAGCTAGCATGCTTCCACCAATTTTTATAACCGTTCGTTTGCTCACGTATGATGACCTCCTAAGTACGATACCCTGCATTGATACGAACATAGTCATAGGATAAATCACAGCCCCATGCTTTCCCTACTCCTGTACCTACATGGAGATTAACTGAAATAACGATCGTTTCTTCATCTGTCATATAAGTCGTTATCGCTTTATCGTTCGTTCCGCATGGTTCGCTTTCCTTTAGCGTTGCATATGGACCAATAGCAATATCAATTAGATCCGGAGAAATCGTGCAACCACTATAACCAATTGCACAAATAATCCTACCCCAATTGCCATCTTTCCCAAATACTGCTGTCTTCACTAAATCGGAACCTACTATTGTTTTCGCTATTATTCCTGCTTCGTCATTGGATTTTGCACCAACTACCTGTACCTCAATAAGCTTTGTCGCACCTTCTCCATCTCGAGCAATCATTTTAGCAAGCTCTGTTGCACAAAGCTGAAATGCTTCTTGAAAAACAGCCCATTGTGGATGGTCTTGGTTAAGCTGATTATGCTGCACCTTGTTAGACGCCAAGGCAAGAACCATATCATTTGTAGAGGAGTCACCGTCTACGGTTATTCGATTGAATGTTTTATTTGTTACGTCTTTTAATAATTGTTGTAGCTCGTTGCCTTGAATCGTTGCGTCTGTAACTAAAAAACTAAGCATCGTCGCCATATTTGGATGTATCATCCCCGAACCTTTTGCAACCCCAGCAATACGAACTGCCTGCTCATCGATAACAAATTCTACACAAATTTCTTTTGTTGTCGTATCTGTTGTTAGAATGGCTTCCGCAAAGCTTGCTTGGCTTTCTGTTAATGATAACGTTTTGATTCCTGTTCTTACTTTCTTCATTGGCAACGGTTCGCCAATCACACCTGTCGAAGAAACAGCCACATCGGTTTCATTGAGATTTAATTTCTCTGCTACACATTTTTGCATTTCCTCGGCATCAATCATCCCTTGTTTACCCGTACAAGCGTTGGCATTGCCGCTATTTACAACGACTGCTTGTAACGTACCTGTAGTTTCAATAAGAGATTTCGTAAGACGAAGCGGCGCTGCTTGGATTTGATTTGTCGTAAATACACCAGCTGCCTCTGCTACGTTCGAACAATAAATGAGTCCAAGATCAGGTTTTTCTCGTTTTAACCCGCAATGAGTGCCAGCTGTATGAAACCCTTGCACATCGTCAATACAGCCGTTTTTTATTATGTTTATCTGTTCATGTTGTTGCTCATTTAAAATCACGGCTTTACCTCCATTACGGATAAATAGGAAGCATCGTTAAACCTGTATGCTCATCCCATTCATTCATTAAATTCATATTTTGAATGGCTTGCCCTGCAGCGCCTTTGACAAGATTATCAATGACGGAAACAAGGATAACCCGGTTCGTACGCTCATCATAAGCGACACCAATATCACAATAATTACTCCCATACACATGTTTGGTCTGAGGAAAATCGCCAATGTCACGAATACGAATAAATGAATGTTGCTCATATGCTTGTTTCAGACAATCGTAGAGCTTCTTATTAGTGACACCTTCTATTCCTGATGCATAAATGGTCGCCATAATGCCTCGCACCATCGGAACAAGGTGTGGCTGGAAGCTTACTTTCACTTCTTCGTTTGTAAATGATGTCAGCTCTTGTTCAATTTCAGGTGTATGCTTATGGGAAGCAACGCCGTAAATCTTAAAATTCTCATTCATTTCACTGAAATGCGTCATTTGTGTTGGGCTCTTCCCTGCTCCAGATGTGCCTGTCTTTGCATCAATGATAATGGATGTTGGATCAATCAATTCTGCTTGTAGTACAGGTCCCAGCGCTAGCAATATTGCAGTTGGAAAACACCCGGGGTTCGCAATGAGCTGTGCCGTTTGGATTGTCTCTTTATTCCATTCACTCAATCCATAAGACGCTTGTTTTATCAATGAAGCAGATGCAGCTTCTCGTTTGTACCAAGTTTCATAGATTGATTGTGAATGTAACCGCAAGTCCCCCGACAAATCAATGACCCGAATGCCTTGATCTAGTAGCCATTGACTCCACTTGCTTGACACTCCTGGTGGTGTCGCTAAAAAGACCGTGTCTACTTGACCACTCAGCTCTGATTCGACTAGTGGCCGAAGCTTATATGTATCGCCATTACGTAAATGAGGATAGTGATTGGTTAACAGTACTCCTTCTTCACTAGATGTATAAAGATTAATGGAATTTATTTTTGGATGCTGGTTCAAAAAACGGATTAACTCCACCCCTCCGTATCCACTAGCACCGATAATACCAACATTCATCGTCTCACTCCCGAATCATTTTCTTTTGATATTTACCTATTATAAATATGAATAAAAATAAATTCAACTGTATTTTTATTTTATTTATACTCTTTTTTCATAAGTGGTAAACAGAATTGATTTAAACTGTAATGCTCTAAACACTTTCATTACTTACTCAGGAACCACCTCTCGTATTTCCTTCTTATTGAGATTAAATCGTTTAAGCAAAATAAAAAAAGCACGATCGGTAACCGCTCTAGTGCGATTGACGATCATGCTCTTCCATTAAAAACGCTGAGAAACGACTTGCATTACTCATTTTCTGATACATATCTAATAATATCTTCTAGAATGTCAGCTTGGTTCATTTCAAGTCCATTGTACTTCCTTACAACCTGTCCCTCTTTATTGACTAAAAAGAAACTTGTGGAATGGATAATATCTTCTGGTGTATCACCATACGCATAAGGTACACGAAAGGCTTCATTTGAAAATGTTTCAAGTTCGTCGATGTCATACCCTGTAAGAAAATCCCAACTTCTAGAACCAACACCGATGTTTTCCGCATATTGCCTTAGTTGCTCAGGTGTGTCTAAAATCGGATCAGCTGTGAAGGTAATAAACTGAAGAGGATAGCCCTCTGAAGCTAAATCTTGTTGCAATTGATTCATATTTGGCATCATAGTCAAGCATACAGTTGTACAGTTTGTAAATGCGAAATTAGCAAGCCAATGCTCTCCTGCTACATCATCCGATCCAAATGCTTGCTCATCCTGATTGGTAAACGTAAATTCTGGTACATGAATAGCAGCTTCTGTTAAATCGAATTCAGATGATTGGCCCATCCCATACATCCAACCGCATCCAGATAATAAAAATAAGGTTATTATACTTATAATCGTTTTCATCATAACCACCCTTCGTCTTTAGGATCGAGGAATATCGCTAATAGTTAATTCACCGTCTTGAAGCTTTTCTTTCTTTAACCATTGTTTAAAGACGTAACCAATTGAAATGCCATACACTATTTCTTGGAATACTTTCATTAGAACACCGGCCAATTGTTGATCTGTTCGTGCATCCAAAAATTGCAATGATTCAGGACTACCGAACGCTGTTAATAACGCTTCTGGACCTGTTCCACCGGGTAAACAATACGCCATCACATTTGCCCAAATGAGTGGATCCGTATATACAGCATACATTGCATTAGGTGCGAATATAATCAGTGCACAAGCTGGCGTAATTAATAACCCATTAGCAAAAATATAAAAAATGCGTCGTAATTCTCGAAGCTTGTACGAACTTGGTACAGGCGCTAGAATAAACCACCACATTAAAGCTGCTGTAAGAAGCAATACCCATTGATAGAGGCTATGTAAAAATGGTGCTTGCATGAGCGTGTCAAACATGAGCGGAACATGATAAAATGAAAAAAGACCATTAAACAGAAGTAGCGCAGCAACGGGATTCCATATGTAACGTAACGGTCGAAATGCCCATTTGCTTTTGAGAAAAGTTTCGTACCATTTTGTTGGAATACCGAGTATTAGCAAAGGCACCGCAACAAAATAGGCGAAGACCATTTGTAACATATGAATCGTCATCATGACGTGACCAAATACATAAAGTGGACTCCCCCAGCCTAAATAAAGCGCTAGCAAGCCGCTCATAAAAAAGAAACTCTTTTTAACAGAGCCTGTTTTTGTTTTTCGGATCAACCAACAATAAAAAATGGCAACTATCACAATGGATACAAGCAATTCCGGTGTCCATAATGCACGGAATCCTAAGCTTGAAGCAAACGTTTCCATCTGCGTCCTCCTTCCAAGCAGGAACTTCTTATACGTACCTATCATAGCACATCGAGGTCTTATTCCATATGTGCATCCGTGTATTTTTTGTTACTAATTTAAATTAAAGGAGAACGTATGTTACCAAGACATTTAATCGCACTAGACTTAGACGGCACGCTACTACCAGGGAACCAGACTATTTCAACACGTACAAAAACAGCCTTATTAAGCGCTAAAAAGGCTGGACACCTCGTTGCTATCGCAACAGGACGGCCGTATCGCGCAAGTAAACGTTATTATCAAGAACTTAATTTAACAACACCCATTATTAATTTTAATGGAGCAAGCGTTCACCACCCACTGGATCAACATTATCCTAAAACAAAGGCCACAATTGATTTGGAAACGAGCCGTCATCTTATTAAAACGTGTCAGCAAGTTGGCATTGAGAACATGATGGTTGAAATTGATGATGCTTTTTATATGGCTAAAAATGAAGGGTTCTTCGCTAACTTCCTAACAGAAGGTATTGAGCCCATTGCATCTGGAACAGTAGACGACTTACTCACTGCTCCACCAACAGCAATTCTAGTTGAGCCCCTTGTAGATAAAACGTTGGAGCTACGGGCTGCATTAGAAGGTACCAAGAGCGAGACAACTTTGCAACGTTGGTGGAAAGGGCAAGTGCCGGTGTTAGAAATAGCCCCTAACCATGTCACCAAGGCTACTGCTTTACAAGAATTGGCTAACCACTATAATGTGTCAACTGAACATATTATCGCTTTTGGGGATGAAGAAAATGATTTAGAAATGATTCAATTTGCTGGACAAGGTGTTGCCATGGGTAACGCCATCCCTGAACTTAAGGAGATTGCCCACGCGATTACTGACACAAATGAAAAAGATGGGATTGCGAAATACATTGAACAAGCACTTCAACTGAGGTAACTATTTCTGGGAGGGGACAATCATGATTGACATTGTTGAACTTTCAGCGGATACAACGGCTGAAACAAAAAGAGAGCTAACCTCTCTCTTTGAAAAACAACTGCATAACATTGCGGGGAAACAAGCCATTACGCAAATTGAAACGCTATTAAACGAAGCCCTACTTCCCCATTCTCAAACGTATTTCTTTATTGCACGCTATGAAGGAAATGCAGTTGCCTTTGCCTTCTTTAACACAATGACAAGTTTCCAAAAAGGCGGTCAATACATTTGGTTAAATGAAATTTATGTAGACGAAGCGTATCGGAACCAAGGTATTGCCAAAAAACTGTTGCTCCGCATTATTTACTGGGCAGAGAATCGAAAAATAAAAGGAATTGAATTGGAAACAGGATTACATAATGAAGCGACAAAAGCATTATACAATTCACTTGGCTTTTATGACGTCGTTTCAAAACGATACTCTTTCCGTTTTTAACAATAAGCTATGCGCCTATTTTCTTGAGAACTAGGCGTATAGCTTCTTTTTTTTTACGATTTTACATAGACTAAAGCAATCTCTTATTTAGTGCCTTCTGCAAAAGGAGTGTAAGAACATGTCTGCAATTCCTTGGCCGACAGAATTTCAAGAACTTTCAATCAAAATCACAAAGCGCACACTGCATCAGTTTATTAAAAAAATGATGGCACATGAATATGCTCTTTACTGGCGCTATGATTCAAGCTTTATCTATCTCATTATTGAGTTGGAAGACTTGGTTCATGAACTTCCTTTCATTCGCAATGATCAGTTTCTAACCCTAAAAGCAAAAAAGCTATATGTTTATGATTCCATTCTTTCTGATGTGATTGAAGAACTCTTACAATCTGAAAAAGGAACAGGCGTCGTGAAAAGAATGACGGAAGGACCACAGTATGTAACAACATACGAACATGGCGATATTGCCTCTACAGTTGAAATTGAAGGGAGTGAGCAAGGTATGGCGAATAAAAATGTACCGATGATTCAATATAAAGAGAACGGAAAATCCCTTGGTCCAAAAACAATGATTAATGTAATGAATTTAGAAATCAATTATATTTTAATGGAGCTGTTTGAAGCAATGGAAGAAAGCAACGAAGAAGCCATCGCTGAACACAAGCACCGTCTGAAAAAATTAGTAAACCGTCGCTCACAAGTAGAAAAACTTCTTAAACTTTAATGCATTTTACCCTTAGCACATCATGTGCTTTTTTTTTGAGTTTACACCATTTACAGCAAATCATTGGCTAGGCTTTTTTTTCATCGCTAAAACAGGTAAAATAGAGAGATACTGTTTTATCATGAGGTGAAAAATTGACGAACACCTATCGCCGGTTGCGTACTGAAATGGAACCGTTTCTAAAAGGAATGAACCGAAAGCTAAAATCATCTCGATACCTCTCCCCTAATCAGATTGAGACATTTGGGCTAGAGGTGAAATCAGAATTACAATCATATAAAGAAGACGAACAGTTACAAGGATTCTTTGTCATCATTGATTTTGTCTATGAACAAGCTCAACAAGACGGACAATGGTCTTCCCTTGAACGGAGGCTTAATCCTTTTTTTGATACAGTCGCTCATTATTTATATACAGCTTACTTTTCTAAATCAAAGAAACTAAAAGCACGCTTTGCAAAAATGTTAGGAACGTATGTGGTACAGGCTATGCAAGATGATGACGCCCCTTATGCTCGACTTTTTTCCGCATATATGAAGACTTTCTCAGCGGATCAAATTGACAAACTGGATCATTACTTTATTGGACAAGATATGAAAGATGCTTCACGCAGCTTTTGCATTGCGATTAGCTACTTCTATTTATACATCGGTAAAGAATCTCAAGCAATCACTTTAATGAAGCAAGCAAGCCCATTAACAGCAAGTGAAGCCGAGGCACATATCGCATTATTAACACAGCGTGAACGATATGAGCAAGTGCTGCGTTGGTTTGATACCTTCTTTCCAAACAAATCCGACAAACTTGGCACGCTACAAGAGTATTATGATCAGTCAACTTCCTTACATGACTCATCGTCAATTCAGTATGAAACATGGGATCGGTGGTTAAAAGCCCCTTCTTTTAAACGCTTTAAGACGCTAATGAGTCATTATTCGGCTAAACAAAAGGAGTTAGTGCTCGATTATTTATTGCCACATCTAGAGGAACGGCTTTTTAATGAGGCCAATAAACTCGTTTATATACAAATGCTACTTGAAAAGGAAGACTTTGAACGAATTCAGCGCTATTTCCTTTTGCATGAAACCAACCCATTAGAGTTACATGAGCAGAAACAGCTGCTGTTGCAACGACTTGCTGAAGCGCGACCTGCACTTTCACTTCCTGTGTATCACCAGTTTATTATTCGTCTAGCAGAAAAACGCTCACGAAAATATTATGTTGAAGCAGCTGAATATGTTGACAAGCTCGCCTTTATTTATAAGCGGTTAAATGAACCAAATCGGTACAAGCAATTTAAGCAAACTTTACTGAAACGATATCAATCGTATCGTGCGTTTATTGAGGAGTTGAAACGTCGTGAACCAAACATCAATATGGATTCATAGTGGCTGGGTGGATCAGTCCTTTTTCATTTGGGCTGAATCAAAAGGACAAACAACTCAAGGAAGAAGCGGGTTTATTTACCCTTTTCTCTATTCTCCTTTTGAATTAAAGCTCCGACTCTTTCAAACCGATCCGATTTCATTTTATGGCACATTCTTGACGTTATCAAGAGCCATCATTCATGTTCCTCTCGCTTCACGTGAGTTCCAATCTTATGTGGGCTCGACCATTATTTATCAATCGGCTGATTCATGGAAGACGCATTTTTTTCCTATAGAAGGCATTGAGCTGTCGCTACAAGAATTTGTTCAGTTTTATCCATTATTCCGTACTTGGAAACATGATTTTCAATTAGCGGATGATTTTCACGTATGGCTTCGTTTTTTGGATGATGTGTACAGGCTTATTGAAGAAGGTTTTTTTGAACCAAATCAACATGGTCAGTGGATACTAAAGGTGAAGGATAGCTGGTATACAAACTGGATGAACGCCATGCCAAAATCGACTTTTTCTATAGCAGCAACTCAAGAGGGGCAACAATTTGCTCAACAAGAAGATGACGATTATGATTTAGCACGAAAAGCCATTATGGAAGCGATTATTGATGCCGCAATTCGCAGCATTGTACTTGAAGAAGACGTTGCTCCTGTTTACGATCAATGGCAACAATCCGTAGATGAACCGATTCAGCCATTCTTGAAATCATTAAAGAATAGAGAAATAACACCGATGATGAAGCACTGGCACACGCATTCGTTTCAGCACCAACTCGGACTGAAACAGGAAGAACCATTTAAAACGGCAATTGTGTTAAATGAACCTCAAGACAATCAAAACTGGACCTTGTCTCTTGCTTTAATTGATCGAACGAATCAAGAACAACTTGTACCGGTGCAGCAGTTGTTAACGGGAGAACACCCATGGTTAACGAATCCAATTCCGCAGTTAAAAAAAGATTTAACCTATGTACAAGATGCGTTTACAGTACTCTCGGGCTTAAATTTATCTTCACCTACTGTTCATGTTAGCAGTGATGAAGCGTATGAACTCTTTATGCAGCATGAACAGTTTGAGCAAGTGGGCATTACATTAATTGTTCCTAATCAATTAAAACAAACACCATCTATTCAAGTGAAGCTCAAAGATTTGCAACAAGAGACGTATAATAGCGTCGATCCACTATTAAATTGGCAAAGTTTATCGCGATTTGATTATTCTATTATGATCGGTTCTGAAGAAATGAGCCAAGCCGATTTTGAAGCCTATGTCAATGAGCAAAAATCGCTCCTGAATATTAATAACCAATGGCTCGTTTGGGATCCAAACCTTGCCGAACGACTAAAGCAGTTCCTTGATAAACTACAACATCAGTATACGTACTTAGATGCATGGCGACTCGATCAGCAAGAAGAGTTTGATGAGCTAGAAGACATTGATGTATCCATTGAATGGTCGCAAAAAATACAGGAAAAGCTGCCTCATTTATATCGAAATGAGCCTAGCATTGTCTCTATTCCTTCTACATTAGAAGGAGATTTGCGCACCTATCAACAGCAAGGGTTCAGTTGGCTGGTTCATTTAAGACAAATTGGCTTTGGTGGCTGTCTTGCAGATGACATGGGGCTTGGAAAATCCATTCAGACGATCACGTATATTCTATATGTTCTCGAACAGCAAGAGGAAAAAAAGGAGCCATTTCTTCTTATTTGTCCCACCTCGTTACTTTATAACTGGGAAGCGGAATGTCAAAAGTTTGCTCCAGATTTAAATGTGTTTATTCATCATGGAAATGACCGTCTTCTAGAACAAGATAAGCGACTCTATGAGTACGATCTTATTATTACGTCTTACACACTTGCATTACGTGATGAGAGCATGCTTCACGCTCATTATTGGAATGGCCTTATCCTTGATGAAGCGCAGCATATTAAAAATAAAGAAACAAAACAGCGTAAAGCGATTCGTAAACTGAACGCGACTCATCGAATTGCTTTAACGGGAACACCTATTGAGAATCGCTTAACGGAACTTTGGTCATTGATGGATTTACTAAACCCTTCTCTACTTGGAACGTACAAACAGTTTTATTCAAACTATATTAAACCGATTGAAAAAGATCGAGACGAAGTTCGTCAGCACCAACTAAGAACGGTTATCCAGCCATTTTTACTTAGACGTACGAAAGAAACAACAGAAGCAGAATTAAACTTGCCAGCCAAGCATGAACGATTAACACACGTTCCTCTTTCTATTGAACAAATTAGCTTATACCAAGCGATTGTAAACGATATTGAAGATCAAATTCATACCGTTTCAACAATGGAACGTCGAGCGCTTATATTGCGAACAATCACCCGGCTAAAGCAAGTTTGCAATCATCCAGCTCAGTTTCTAAAATCGTCCTTAGATGAACATACTTCTGGTAAATGGCAAGCCTTTCAATCATTGATACAAGACATCTATGAACGTGGTGAAAGCACCCTTATCTTCACACAATATAAAGAGATGGGTAAGCTGATTCGTACGTATCTAGAAGAAACATACGATGCATCTACTTCTTTTCTTCATGGGGGATTAACAAAAAAACAGCGACTTGAAGCCGTTCAAACATTCCAAGAAAGTCAACAGCCTTCTTTCTTTGTTCTATCTTTAAAAGCAGGCGGCGTTGGCTTAAATTTAACAAAAGCTACAAATGTGATCCACTATGATCGTTGGTGGAACCCTGCAGTTGAAAACCAAGCAACTGATCGAGCATATCGTATTGGTCAAACCGATGATGTGCATGTCTACAAATTGTTAACAGAGGGTACAATCGAAGAAAAAATAGATCGGATGATAGTAGGTAAACAACATTTAGCCGACGGTATTTTAGCATCTTCTTCACAAGTAACAGAACTTAGTGATGATGAATTACTAGCGTTGCTACGGTTATCTTCTTAAAAAGGTGGTATGACTGTGAGAGAAGAATTTGAAATGTATTGGAAAGCAAAAAACAGAGAGCAAGGGGCTAAAGAAGAAACTCTCCCGCAAACACCTGCAGGCTCACCTGAATGGAAGGCGCTCAAAGAAGCCATTCAACAAAAGGCAAAAGGAAAAAGGTAGGCACTTCATCTGTGCACTACCTTTTTCTTTATTCTGATTCACTTATTTCAACTTCTATTGACTTTGTAAACGTACCTGGATCACTTAGTGATTCTACAGTACTGTCGTCAACCATTAGCTCTACAGTCATCATATAGGAACCGGCTGGTATATCCTCTGTGGGAATCTCTTCTCTTAAATCTTGTGTTTCGCCTGGTTCATATGTCTTTTCGGTTACACTTTGTGCAAACATATGCTCATTTGAATAACGGAACACTTCTTCTTCTTGTGCGTTTACAAGGGTAATTTCATACAGCTGTTGCGAAGGAAACGTTAGTGTCTGGGCTTCCTCTGAATCGTTTTCAATATACATTTCCACATAGAGCATGTCGTCTGAAAGTTGATGATCAACTGTAAATAACCACTCACCACTCATCGTTGAATCTCCTCCGGCAGGTATATCTTGATTTTCTTCTTCATCAGCCTGTCCTCCACATGCGGCTAACGTAAAGGCAAGTGATATACCTACTAATACATTCCACGTCTTCATCGCAATCCCTCCTATTAATCTTTCCGGAACAAACCAAAGATACTAGCCGTTTCTACAATATTGGTAAATGCTCCCGGATCAACTTCCTCCACAATATTTTTCAACTCATACAATTCGTATCGTGTTAACACGATAACGAGCATTTCTTTTTCTTCAAATGTATAGCCGCCTTTTGCAGGTATACGAGTAATTCCCCGTGTAAGCCGCTGATGAATGGCTTTATTTAACACGTCCGCATTTTTCGTCACGATCATAGCTGTTAGCTTTACATACCTTGTATGGATGGCATCAATAAAGCGTGATGTCACATAAATGGAAATAAGGGTAAATAACGCTTTTTCTGGATCGAGCATGACACCTGAAGCAATGACTATGATCGAATTTAAAATAAAGAAAAAGCTTCCAACAGGACGGTCGGAAATACGGGCTAACACGAGTACGATAATATCAAGTCCGCCAGAAGAAGCGCCCCATTTAAGTAATAATCCTGCACCTGCTGCAGCGATAACACCTCCGAAAACGGCATTAAGCATGATGTCTTCAGAAAACGCATAGACAGGCAACACTTCCAAGAAAATGGTTGTTAAAACAACACTTGCAAAGCTATAAATGGTAAAGCTTTTCCCAACCTTTAACCAACCTAGAATAGCAACGGGTATGTTTAGTAACAGCAATAATATCCCTGTTGATAGTGGCACGATATACGATAAAAGCTGTGCAACACCTGTAAAACCACTCGCAAAAACATCCGCTGGTATAAAAAAGAAGTTTAAAGAACTGGCTAACAGAAATGAGCCAATGACAACAATAAAAATTTTACCGATTTCACGATTCATACGAGAGGGTCACCTTGTCCTGATTCGTGCTTTGTTTCTCGAACCAAGCAGATGCATCAAGAATCGCCTTTCGCGTAATCTTATGGTCGGCTCCTTTTTCAGCAAAAAACGTAATGTTTGCATTGTTCACATCAGGAGCGTCTTTTAGCTGTTTTAGAAAGCTTTCTGCAAATGAATACGGAACCGTCTCATCCTCAGTTCCGTGCCAAATGTAAAGCTGGCGCCCCTTTAAAACACTGACATCTTTTGAAAGATCATCGATTCTAACTTGGTCCAAGACATGTTTCTTTTGCTCTTCTGTTAGATGTGTACCTCGCTGAGCAGCTACTTCAAACATGAGTTTTGAAAATTCCTCATATTGCGGTGCACCCATAAATAAGCATGCCTTTTTAATCCACTCGTATCGCGCTAATAGACCATACGACGTAATCGCCCCCATTGAGGTTCCGCCAATATAGAGTTCATCTTCTTGTACAGCGTAACGCTCAACAACGCCTTCTACTAAATCAGGGAATTCTGTAATCGATTGTTGAACAACTGTCCAGAAATGGTGGTAAGGATCATGTGTACCTTCTCCTCGGGTTCCATGATAGAGCGCGTCTGGCAAAATAACTCGAAACCCTTGTTTGGCAATCGTATAGGCAATGTGTAAATTGTGTTCTTTGGCACTCGTTACACCGTGATAAAAAAACAACGTTGGTTTCTCATCGGAACCTTCTTCCTCTACAACTAGCATTGGCACAGTATGTATCATGTCTTCTTGTATAATCATTTTTTCACTCCTACGCTCAAAAAAGCTACCTTGTTAGGCAGCCTTTACATTCATTATTGATATCGCTCATTGTAACGCTGAACGCTGTACAAAGAACCCTCATCCACCATTTTACTATCTTCTGAAAAAGGCCTTGGATTGCCTAATTGGAACGCTTTGATTTTTTCTTCTTTTGTTTTACCTGTTACTTTGTTAAGAAAGTCTGTCCCTTTCTCTTTTAACTCAGCTCGTTTGTCACCATCCACTAAGTAAACGGTTAATGCTCCTGCCACAGCGGCTGATGCTACTGCAACAACAGTTTTTTTTGCGTCCATTATGAAAAACCCCTCTCTAACATAATCAGCTTTCGTCTCTTATAATATGTTCCCAAGTAGGGTGGTTCATAAACCTAATAAGGAACTCTTCCAACAGAGTCCCTTATTTTTTACTTATTTTTCATAGAGTTCGGCAGATTCTTTTACAATCCATTCTTGACCGAATGTTTGCTCACCATCCCACTCTAACATGCCGCCTTCATAATTACGGACATTTAGAAACCCTTGTTCTTTCATATATTTAGCTGTATGTTGACTTCTTCTCCCACTACGACATACTAGGATATAACTTTTTGCCTCATCCATCTTTGGAAGCATTGTGGGCATCTCGTTCATCGGAATTAACGGAACACCTGGAATATGCCCGTCTTCGTATTCCGTCACTTCTCTTACATCAATGACGATCGGTTCCTGATTTGGTTGTTTGTTTGTTAATTCATCTTTTAATTCTGCTGTTGATAATTGGATAACACCATCTTCTACTTTACTCATCGTAGCCTCCTATTTTTTTCTTATTCAATTGACATCTCAATATGCGGGAATGACTCACGCACTTGCGTTAACGTCACTTCTTCTGCTTGTAACTGCTCGAAGGCAGATAACACAACACCATCAATATAGTCGGATACGTTAATCGTGCCGTCTGAGCGCACATAGGCTTCATCATTTTCAGCTATTTCATAAAGAGGCTGAAAAGATTGGATACGAAAACCGATTGTTCTTCCTTGTATGTCTCGCGTGTAGTCTCTAGTATCAATGGCATGTACGCGAAAAACCGAGGAAAGATGGATATAGCGCACTTGTTCACTTTCCACATGTTTTTCTTGATCACTAGCAATTAATACATCCCCACCGTACGCAGCAGGTGTAAACACAGACATAATAAAATAAAGCGTTAAGGCCATTAGAAAGACTAGAAAAGAGCTTGTCCGTTCTCTTGCTTTTGTATACACACCTTTTTTCTGAATACTACGATGAACAATGACAAGCGTTACCGCAAGTAGAACAATGCTAATCCCAATAATGACAAATTGAAACCATCCTTCTGATAAAATAACCATTTAAAACGACTCTCTTTCTCGTACAATGATGTTGTTAAGTCATTTTTTATCGTACCATAAGAGCGGTCATTAACAAACGAAAAAGGATAGAAACTGTTAAATCTATTCATCTTGTCGTTACATAGGCATATTACCGCTATGCCTTTTAATTTCTGTACGTTTATGATGTAAACAAGCAAAACGATTAATTAAATACATCCGTGTGTCTCGAGGGCGAATCACATCATCAATATAGCCTTGTTCTGCTGCTTCATAAGGAGAATCAGACCGATTCGTTTTCGCTTCAGCCAAAATGGTTTTTGAGCTTTGATGACCCATTACCGCAATAGAAGCCTGTGGCCAAGCCGCGACAAAATCTGCTCCAATCCCTTTGCTATTTAACGCGACAAAGGCTCCTCCATACGCTTTTCGAAGAATCACAGTAATCTTTGGAACCGTTGCCTCTGCAAAGGCATAAATAAGCTTAGCACCGTGGCGCAACAACCCTTTACATTCTTGGTCCTTTCCGGGTATAAATCCACTAACGTCCTCTAAGACGAGAATAGGAATTGAAAAACAATGACAGAAACGAACAAACCTTGCGCCTTTATCACTCGCATTAATATCTATGCATCCCGCTAAATGTACCGGATTATTCGCTACTACTCCAACTGTTTCACCATTTAAACGAATAAAAGCGGTAACCATGTTTTTCGCATAGCCTTTTGAAAGTTCGAATAATTGCTGCTCGTCCGCTAAACAAGTAATGACGTCTTTTACATTGTAAACATCGCAGTCACTTTTCGGTAGGCAAGCCTCAATCTCTTGTAATTTGTCATCATGTCCAATTCTTGTATTCGTCTCTTGTAAATAGGATAAAAATGTGCGCACTTGGTCAAATGCTTCCTGTTCCGTTTCAGCAACAAAATGAGCTAGCCCGCTTTTTGTTCCGTGTACATCCGTACCACCTAACTCTTCACTCGTCATCGTTTCTCCACTTATTGCTTGCAACACCTTTGGTCCTGTAATAAACATTTGGCTTATTCGTTTTACCATAAAAATGACGTCGCTTAATGCTGGAGAGTATGCAGCACCGCCTGCACATGGGCCAAGCATAATCGAAAGCTGAGGGACTTTTCCAGAATAGTGTACATTTCGCTTAAAAATCTCTCCATAACCATGAAGTGCTTCAATGCCTTCTTGAATCCGTGCACCACCTGAATCGATTAAGCCAATGATTGGCATCTGTTTTTCGTATGCAAAATCCATTAATGAACAGATTTTCTTTGCATGCATGGCGCCTAATGTCCCTCCAGCTATGGTAAAATCTTGGGCATATAAACAGACATGCTGACCATTGATTTTACCAATTCCGGTAATAACACCATCGCCAGGAAAACGTTCTTTGCCAGTAGCAAATCGGAAAAGTTCAGAGAAACTGTTTTTATCAAGAAGTTGATCAATTCGTTCCCGTGCTAACAACTTTCCACGTTGATATTGTGCTTGTTGTTTGTCCTTTCCACCACCAAGCCTGATCGTCTCCAAGCGCTCTTCAAACTCGGTTTGTTCATTTTGCAGGTCCATTTCCATCCGCCCTTTTTTAGCATCTGGTTGTAATGTAACCAGAATGAACAAACCTATGCGTTTAGCCCTTCCGCAATACAGGTAGCGTCACACAACGAAAGGAACCACCTGATTTAATAATTTCTGAAAAATCGATTTCAATAATGGTGTACCCTCTAGCTCGTAACGCTTCATTTGTTTTCTTGTTTTGTGGCAAGGCAATCACTCGTTTTTTTCCAATTGATAAAACATTGACACTCAGATAAAATTGCTCTTCTTTCGAAACCTCAATACAATCATACCGATCCGTTATCTTTTTTAAAAACGACGGTTCAATGGCATCAGGGTAAAGTAACGCTTCATGATCAGATACTGGCTGAAACACGCAGTCAAGATGAAGAAATTTATGATCAAATGGAATCCATTCAAATTGTTTTTCTTCGTGATTTGCTTTTAACGTGTCAATACTATTTTGCGACGTACGACCGCTCGCTCCTACAAAAACAACATCTTTTGTGACAATAACGTCACCACCTTCAATCGTTCCTTCATGTAGTGAATAGAATGGGCGTCCAATAGATTGTAGAAAGGATTTTAATTTCTTTTCTTCCCCTTGCCTAACCGCACTTTCCATCCGACCGACGTAAAGTTTATTCCCAATTGTAAAACCACTATCACGCATAAAGATTTGTTCAGGAAATGCTTCATTCGGAGGCAATACTTTTACATCAATTCCCTCTTCTCTCATCGTATCCACAAGTGTCTGATGCTGCTTGCAAGCGAGCGCTTGGTCAATATTTTCATTCATATACTTTCGCTGTGTTTCGTTAATCGGTTCTTTAATCGTCATAAATTCCGGCTCGCACACGAGAACTTCTTTTAATGGATCAAACTCAGTATTACAATACACTTTTTCATTTTCCATAAGTGAAAAGCTCCTATCTTTTGATACAATCCTTTATTAAGATTTGCATAAGCCATTGAAAAAATCAATTTTTTCCATTATATTTTTATATATTCGTATACCTACAACTAGGTGTATAATAAAGAAGGTAATCTTACCTAATTTATACAGTATATCCGATATTAAAATGAAAAGAATCAGACCAAATGTATTGGTCTGATTGTTAATGAAAAGTCAGAAATAAATTGTAGCCATTTTCTGAAATGGTTTTACCGTATTTATGACGCTCGATGTGAGAGGAGAGCTCTGAAGAAAGAATGTGGAATTGTTCTTTATCACGGTTTTCCAAAGCAAGATCAATTTGTTTTCTTAAGTATTGATCTTTAAAGTAGTAACTAGAATAAGCAAGAACAGCACGTGCATAAAGTGATTGAACCGTCAAATCAGTACGAACTTCTAAACTATTAATGATTTGCAACTGCTTTAGGACATTCTTATCAATGGCAAATGGCTCTTTCATTATTCTCCCTCCATCTGTTATGATGATATCGTTTGATTTACGTATTATTTACCCTTAATAGTATGGTCATAAACCTTAGGGCTATGGATGTTCCGGCCCATTTTTTATTGATGATAGGAAAATTTATATCCAATTTATGCGGAGGTGCCTCACTAATGTGTGGTTTTATAGGAGAACTGTTACACAAACATAATGAAACTAATCATGCAAGCGACCAAACCTGGAATGAAGCCTTAGAAGTTATTCATCATCGTGGACCAGATCAAACTGGTGAATATAAAGATGGCTTTGTTCGCCTTGGCTTTAAACGTCTTAGCATTATTGACTTAGAGAATGGCTCTCAACCATTTTCTTACGAAGATGGCCGCTACCAGATGGTCTTTAATGGTGAAATTTATAACTATATTGAGCTTCGTGAAGCATTACAGGAACAAGGTGTTACCTTTCATACTCATTCCGACACAGAAGTGTTAATTGCTCTTTTTGCCCATGAAGGAAAAGACATGATTAAAAAATTGCGCGGTATGTTCGCGTTTGCGATTTGGGACACTGAAGAAAAAACGCTTTTCTGTGGTCGTGATCGATTTGGTATTAAGCCATTTTACTATATGCGTGATAATGGTCGAATTCACTTTGGCTCAGAGCAAAAATCATTGATGCCATACATTCAAGAAATTGAAGTGAATACGGAATCGTTGCAACACTATGCTACTTTTCAATATGTACCAGAGCCAAATACATTAACAACAACGGTTGAGAAATTGTTGCCTGGACATTGTTTAACCATCGATCAGAATTTATCAATTGAAGTAACAAGCTACAGTGATCGCTCTTTTTATCAACAATCTCGCAACCAGTCTCTTGAATCATTAGTGACAGAAACAAAAGAAGTACTAATAAATTCTGTCGAAAAACATATGCGCTCGGATGTACCAGTCGGTTCGTTTCTTTCTAGTGGCATTGACTCTACAGCGATCGTTGCGATGGCAAAAGAGCAGCACCCTGACTTATTAACATTCACAGTTGGTTTTGAAACACAAGGCTATAGTGAAATTGATATTGCTCAAGACTCCGCTGACAAATTAGGTGTCCGCAATATTTCTAAGATTATTACACCCGAAGAATTTTTACATGAACTTCCGAAGATCATGTGGCACATGGACGAGCCAGTTGCTGATCCAGCAGCAGTCCCTCTCTATTTTGTGGCAAAAGAAGCAAGTAAACATGTAAAAGTAGTTTTATCCGGTGAAGGGGCAGATGAGCTATTTGGTGGCTACCGAATTTATCGTGAGCCTTTAGACTTAAAATTCTTTGATAAAGTTCCTAAGAGCCTTCACCCTGCATTAAATCGTCTTGCACACCGTCTGCCATCTGCTGTTAAAGGACGAGGATTCTTGTTAAGAGGAACAACGCCGATAGAAGAGCGTTATGTCGGAAATGCCTTTATCTTTAATGAAGAGGAAAAAAGAGAGTTATTTCACTCTTACAATTCATCTCATCCTTACACAAATGTTACACGCCCACTTTATGATGCTGTGCGTGACTATGATGATTCTACGAAAATGCAGTACGTTGATATGCATACATGGCTTGCAAGCGACATACTTGTTAAAGCAGACCGTATGACAATGGCTCATTCTCTCGAATTACGCGTACCATTTCTTGATAAAGAAGTGTTTGAATTTGCGCGTGCACTTCAAACCGACTTTAAGCTTGCCAATAAAACGACAAAATTTGTTTTGCGCGAAGCTATGAAGGAAATTGTTCCTGAGTCCATTGTATCTCGAAAAAAATTAGGCTTCCCAGTTCCAATTCGTGTTTGGTTAAAAGACGAGCTGTACAGTTGGGCTGAGCAAACGATAAAAACGAGCGGAGCTGACGAATACTTTAATAAAGACTATTTGCTAAGAATGCTTGAAGACCATCGTCAAGGAAAAGCAGACTACAGTCGAAAGCTATGGACAGTGCTTTGCTACATGATGTGGCATGACTTACATCTTGCGCCAACGAATGAGACGGCAATTAAAAACGTTATGTAGTAAAAACTTGCTTACAGCAAAAAACAGCTCATGGAAAGAGTTCCATGAGCTGTTTTGTTTATCGTTTAGGAGGCTAGACATTCTGTTTCCAAAAACGCTAGAAAAGCTTGTAAATCGATAATCGTTACAAAACGATCGCCCATTTGCACGAGCTGCTTTGAAAACGAACGATCCATACTTTGTTCCTGTAGATCTTGAAAAGCCCCTTCTTCTACTTGAACAATATCGCTTGCTTCTTCCACCAATAGGGCTACGTTTTTATCTTCCCATTTACACACAAGTAATCGTGTATGTATAGTACCTTCTGTCTTTTCCTGCTCGAATACGTTCTTCATATCGACTACTGCAATAAGTTCGCCTCTTACAAGTATGACTCCTTCAATAACCGTCGGCGTATTTGGAACAGTCGCGATGGTTTTGAGCCTTTCAATGGATAGGAGCTGGCTAAGTGGTAGCCCGTATTGCTGCTGTCCACTAGTAAAAACAATGATTTTCTCTAGATTATTGCTCATGATAAGCCCTCCATTGATTCGTGAAAAATAAAGAAGTGTCTACAACCATAGCAATATTTCCATCGCCAAGAATCGTTGCCCCTAATAATCCTTTTGTTGTCTTCAATAAATGACCGAGAGTTTTAAGGACAATTTCACTATGACCAATAAAATCGTCTACACGAAGAGCGACGAGCTTGTCTTTTTGATATAAAACCACAACGGACCATTCCTCTTCCTCTAAAGGATCTTGTGCACCAACAAATGCTTGAAGAGAATAAAGCGGAATAAACTGTCCTCGAACGTGTATCATGGCTTGATCTTGCGAATACTGAATCGCCTCTTGTCTGACTGTTGCTGTTTCCAAAACAGCTGATACTGGAATAGCATATGGCCGGTTGTCTACTTGAACGAGTAAGGCTTCCATAATCGACACAGTAAGAGGTAAGGAAATCGAAAAAGTAGATCCTTTCCCTGCTGTTGAATAAACATCAATGGTACCGCCGATTTTTCCTAAATTTGTTTTTACAACGTCCAAGCCAACGCCTCGACCTGACAAGTCAGTCACTGCTTCGGCCGTACTAAATCCTGATTGAAACAGTAATTGATAAATGTCTTCATCCGCTCGCTGCATAGCTTCTTCTTCAGAAAGGAGATTTAACTTAAGAGCTTTTTGCAATACTTTCTCGCGGTTGATACCGCCTCCATCATCTTCAATCTCAATCGCTACTCGACTACCCTTGTAAAATGCCCTTAGCGTTATTGTACCTTTTTCCTTTTTTTGTTGTGCTAAGCGCTGTTCTTTTTGTTCAATTCCATGGTCAATGGAGTTTCGTAACAAATGCAAGAGCGGGTCGCTTAATTCATCAATTAACGCTTTATCAATTTCTGTTTCTCCACCCTCAATAACAAAATCGATGTCTTTCTTTACCTCTTTAGCGATTTTGCGGACCATTTTTGGAAACCGCGAAAAAATCGTGTCGAGTGACATCATTCGAATGGATAACATAACCGATTGAAGGTGGCTTATGCTTCGATTAATTTTTTCAGTTGTTGTCGTCAAGTCTACATCGTCCACTTTTTTGGATAACTCTTCTAAACGGCTCTTTTCGACAACAAGCTCCTCAAATAAATACATAAGCTCATCAAGCTTACCTAACTGAACACGGATTGATTTTTGCGTTTTTTCTTCTCTGGCTTCTTGCTTACGTTGCTCAGGAACGGCTGTGGGTGTCTGTTGCTGTATCGTAAAATCTTTAACGTCTACATGAGTGATTTCTGTTAGCGATCCAACCGATTGAACAATTTCATTAGTTTCTACACCTGTAGCTGCAACTACTTGAAAGGTCTTTTCAAATAATCCTTCTTCAAGCGCCTCTGTGTAAGGGTTTGTGTACAGAATTTCACCTAGCTTACTGATTTCACTGATGACCATGTATGCACGCACACCTTTTAGCATCGCTTGTTCATCAACACTAACGGTAATCGTCTTAACCGAGATCCCTTCTTGAACGGCCTGTTCAATAATACGCAACGTATGTTCATCCATCTCTTGACTCGTAGATGTTTGTTGACCTGAACCTTGGTTAATCGCATCTAATTGCTGTTTAAGCTCTGGTGTGTGTGAGAGCTCGATACCTTGTTCGGCAACAGATTCAATTGAGCTATCTAAAAAATCAACGATGGCGTAAAAAAAATCGACATAGTGATCAGTTAAGCGTACTTTTTCCGATCGTAAATCATCAAGAACATTCTCAAATTGATGGGTGAGCTCTGCCATAACGGTAAAGTTCATCGAAGCAGCCATCCCTTTTATTGTGTGTGCTGATCGGAAAATATCATCAAGGGTTTTCCCTTGATGTTCTTCTTGTGCTAATTTTGGTAAATGCTCATTTATAAGTGAAAGGTGTTCAAGACTTTCATCAATAAACATGGACACATAACGGTTTTGACTCAATGGATTCTCCACCTTAAAAAAAGAATACGAGGAGATTTACCCTCGTACTCTTTATCGGATTGGTTTGGTTAGAAGTTTATAGTATTGTTTATTTCAGCGAGAGACTCTCTTATTACCTATTATGTGAGACAAAACGTTAAGTGCAACTAATCACGTACCCATAAACTATTACCATCACCGTCCATTTACGCCAAGTAACCATACTGTTAAACTAGCAAACACAACAATACTCATATGTATGGAAAAACCTGCATAGTCTTGACGCTTTAAAGCCATTCTGCTCGTTTCAAAAAAGAAAAACATCAGCAAGGCAATGGCACCTTTTACGGCATAATAAGGCATAAATTGATACATATATAGACTAACACTACCCGTTAAAAGCAAAAGAATTTGCGTAACACGAACAAACAGAGCGACTAATGTACGCCCAGTTCGAATGTCTCTCCAAGTTAGCAATAGCCAGATAGCAGCCCCGATAAAGAACAGTGGCCAAACGTGATTATGAAACGACAAATACGGTAAAAAGGTTTGGGCAGGAATCACGCAATGCCCTCCTTCAGCTGTAGAATAAGAATACCTACTCAGTATAGCATAAAACAAAAAAACGAGAGCAAAGAACCCTCGTTAGTTTAAATCAAAATGGTGACCATTCGCTTCATAAATAATCCATTCTGATAAATTCGTTGCATAGTCAGCAATACGCTCTACATAACGAGCGATAAAAGCTAACTGAGTCGTTCCTTCCACATTTTGTTCGTTCACATCTTGTCTAAATAAGCGTTTAATAAATTTCCCGAACTGCTCATCAATAAGGTCATCTTCTTTCGCCAATTGCTGTGCAGCAATGACATCTTTTTCTTTATAAGCGATTAGCGCTTTTGCAACCATTGCCCGGGCATCCTTTGCTAAAGTCGTTAACTCAGTTAACGTTGCCTCGTCGACATCTGAAAGTCGTCTTGACACTTTAGCCATATCGACTGCTAAATCCGCTACGCGTTCTAAATCACCGCTAATTTTCATCACAACGATCAGCTTGCGTAAATCACCTGCAACTGGTTGTTGTCTAGCAATAATATCAAAAACTTGTTCGTTTAATTCTAGCTCTCGCTTATTGATCTTTTTATCATTTGCGATAATCGCTTCTACTTTTGTCGTATCACGATGCTCAAACGATTGAATGGCTTCGTCTAGCTGTATGAGCGTACGTTCACCTAATTCTTGAATATGCGATACAGTTTCCTCAAGCTGTTGAACAAACATGCTTCGTAACATTTGGTTCGCTCCTTATCCAAATTGACCTGAAATATAAGCTTCTGTCCGCTTATGTTCCGGATTTGAGAAGATCTTACGTGTATCGTCCATTTCAATCAGTTCACCCATATAGAAAAAGGCGGTTTTGTCCGAGATGCGAGCGGCTTGCTGCATGTTATGTGTGACAATGACAACCGTATAGGTCCCTTTTAAATTGGAAATAAGTTCTTCAATTTTTGTTGTTGAAAGCGGATCTAATGCACTCGTCGGCTCATCCATTAACAGGACTTCAGGTTTCGTCGCAAGAGCTCGTGCAATACATAGACGCTGTTGCTGCCCTCCAGACAACCCCATTGCGTTTTTGTTTAATCGATCTTTTACTTCATCCCATAAAAAGGCACCTTTTAAGCTTAATTCAACACGTTCATCAAGCTCTTTTTTCTTCCGAACACCATGCACTCTGGGCCCGTAGGCTACGTTTTCGTAAATGGATTTTGGAAATGGATTAGGCTTTTGAAACACCATGCCGACATGCTTTCGTAATTCTGCTAGATCCATTGAAGAATGCAGAAGATTATCCTGCCGATAATTTAATTCCCCTGACATTCGAATTGTTGGATTTAAACGTGACATTAAGTTCAATGTTTTAATAAATGTTGATTTACCACACCCTGAAGGACCAATAATGGCTGTCACTTCTTTTTCATGTAAATCGAGATTAATATTTTTCAAAGCATGGTTTTGGCCGTACCATAAATTAAAATCTCTCACGCTGTAGACTGATTTTATTTCCTCTAATGTCTCCACCATAGCAAATGTCTCCTCCTTACCCAAATCGACCAGAAATATAAGCCTCTGTTTGTTTATGATCAGGGTTACTAAACAACTTTTCTGTTGGATTCGTTTCGATTAGTTCACCATTATAGAAAAACGCCGTTCGATCAGACACTCGTGAAGCTTGCTGCATATTGTGTGTCACGACAACAACTGTATATTGTTTTTTGAGTTCAATCATTAATTCTTCTACTTTAGCAGTAGCAATTGGGTCGAGTGCTGATGCAGGCTCATCGAGTAAAATAACCTCAGGCTTTAATGCTAACGTTCTGGCAATACATAAGCGCTGTTGCTGTCCACCTGAGAGTTCAAGTGCTGAATCATGCAAGCGATCTTTTACTTCATCCCATAGCGCAGCTTTTGTAAGAGATTCCTCAACAATGTCTTTCCACTGCTTTTTCGGCACACCGTGAAACCGTAAGCCATGAGTCAAGTTATCGTAAATGGACTTTGGGAATGGATTCGCTTTTTGAAATACCATTCCGATTTCCTTCCGCAACGCTACAACGTTGACGTCGTCACTTAATAAGTTCACTTCCTCATACATCATGTTCCCAGTTACTCTTGCCGATGGAATTAAGTCGTTCATTCGATTAATACTTCGCAAGAACGTCGATTTTCCACAGCCTGAAGGACCTATTAACGCCAGGATTTCATTCCGATGAACAGCTAAATTTAAGTTTTTCACAGCATGGTTTTCACCATAATAGATATTAATATCTTCTGCTTTTAGTAACGTTGGTGCAGTCATCATTTCTGTTTGTTCCACTTCTTTTTGAACGGTCAGCGTCGACATCAAATTCCTCCTATTTTGCAGACGTTAATTTTTTGTGTACGTAGCGCCCTAGTAATCGAGCTAATAAGTTAAATAAGAGAACCGCAATGATAAGAACGAGAGCCGCGCCATCGGCAATATCTCTTGCATCAGGAACAAGCCCTTGTGTATTCACTTTCCAAATGTGTACTGCAAGAGTCTCTGCTGGTCGAAACACATTAAGAGGTGATGTTTCTGAGAACGGGTTGAAGTTCGCCCAATCTAGCCTTGGTGTTGTCACACCTGACGTGAAAAGTAAGGCTGCTGCTTCACCAAACACACGACCTGCAGATAAAATCACTCCTGTCAAGATGCCGGGAAACGCTGCTGGTAAAATAATGGTTCGAATGGTATCCCAATGCGTAATTCCTAATGCCAAACTTGCTTCTTTTTGCTCTCTTGGTACGCTCGTAATAGAATCTTCCACAACACGAACCATTACTGGTAGATTAAATACTGTTAATGCAAGAGCTCCACCTAATATAGAGTAGCTCCACCCTGTTAGTTGAACAAAGACAAGTAAACCAAACAAGCCAACAACAATGGAAGGCAATGACGCCAGCACTTCAATACAAGTACGTATAAAATCTGTCACTTTCCCTGGTTTAGCGTATTCAGCCATATAGATGCCGCCGCCTAAACCGAGCGGTACAGTGAATAACATGGTTAATACTAAAATGTAAAATGAATTAAATAACTGTGGTCCAATTCCTCCACCTTCTCGGAAAGAGCTAGGTGGGCTTGTTAAAAAGTCTAAATCAAGCTGGCTAAAACCACGTACTACTATATAACTAATTAAACCGGCTAATACGGCAACGATCACAAGTGCAATCATCGTAAATACTGACGTTGCTAATCGATCTGTCCATCGTTTATTCATGAAAAACGCCTCCTAGATGACAAGAAACGAACGATGATAATGAACAAATAAGACATAACAAGCAAAATTAATCCGAGCGACCAAAGCACATTGTTTTCTGTACTACCTGGTACCGTATGCCCCATGTTTAATGTAATAATCGTCGTTAATGTTGCGGTTGGATCAAGTAAAGACTCAGCAATTGTGCGAGAGTTTCCGATAACCATTTGTACTGCAAGGGCTTCACCAAATGCTCGAGCCATCCCTAGCACTACAGCGGTTAATAACATAGGTGTTGCTGCTGGTACAATCACACGCCGAATCGTCTGCCATCTCGTCGCACCGAGTGCCAATGACGATTCTCTCATCCCATTTGGTATGGACCGAAGAGCGTCTGTTGCTATGCTTGTAACAGTTGGTAAAATCATGATGGATAACACGATCATTCCGGCTAAAAGACCAAATCCTTGGCCACCAACATTTTCTCGGATAAATGGAACAATGAGAGTTAAACCGATAAACCCGTATACAACAGAAGGAATACCAACTAATAACTCTACTGCTGGTTGAAGAATTTTTCGCCCCCAGCTTGGTGCAATTTCTGTCATATAGATAGCGGCACCAATTCCTAAAGGTGCAGCTACAAGCGCAGCTAAAATGGTGACGGCAAATGAGCCCACAATAAATGGTAGAGCGCCGTATACCGGTCCACCTTGCTCTGCACTTCTTGATGGGTTCCATTCTAAACTTGTTAGAAATTGTATAGGGCTAACTCCATCAGCTACAAATGCTTGTATCCCACGCAAAACGAGAAAAAGCGTAATGGCTAATGTTGTTAAAATAATAATGGCCGCACATGTATAAACAACAAGTTTTCCAGTGCGTTCTTTTTTTATCGTTTTTTTCTTGTCTAGCAAACGGTCTGCTACAGATTGGGTAGCTGGCATGAACTTCTTCCTCCTTGATCTTCTCCTCAATGAAAATCAATGTTTGAAAAAGAGACTCGACTTGTGGAAGCAAAGTCTCTTTTATTTATCTTTATTTTGCTGTTTCGTTTCCTTCGGCATCTCTTTCCACTTGCATACCGGTTTCTGGAATATAACCCATTTCTGGAATGACGCCATCTTGAACCGTTTCACTGAATAAGAAGTCGATAAACGCTTTTGTTAACCCTTCCGGTTCCCCATTTGTATAAGAGTGCATATATGCCCAAATTGGGAAGTCCCCAGACATAACATTTTCGTCTGTTTGTTCGACTCCATCTACCGACAATGGAAGCACAGAACCTTGATCATCATAATAAGAAAATGCAAGGTATCCAATCGCTCCTGGTGTCTCGCTAATAATTTGACGAACGGTACTTGATGAGTCTTCAGTAATGGCATCTGAAGAAGGTTCATTTCCTTCTAAGCCGTATTTTACAAATGTATCTCTCGTTCCTGAAGAATCTGGACGATTTACAAGAACGATGTCTTGATCAGCACCACCAATTTCACTCCAATTTGTTACTTCTCCTGTAAAAATATCAATCATTTCTTCTGTTGAAAGATCGTCTACTCCTACTTCAGGGTGAGCGGCTGGTCCCATTCCAACAACTGCAATTCGGTGATCAACCAAGTTGGAAGCATCAATATCATCTTTCTCTTCTGCAAATACGTCAGAATTTCCAATCTCGACCTGTCCACTTGCAATGGAAGAAAGACCTTGACCAGAACCTCCAGCTTGTACAGAAATACTCGCTTCTAAATTCTCTTCCATGAAGACTTCACTTGCTGCCGCCACGAGCGGTTCCATTGCACTAGAGCCAGCTACGAGAATGCTCCCTGATACTTCTTCGCTGTTGGTATTCTCATCAGCTCCACCGGTTGATGCATTGTCTCCTCCTGTATTTGCTCCATCGTCTGACCCACATGCAGCTGCTGTTAATAGAAAGGCTGCGAAAACGGCTCCAAGGTTTAGCTTCTTCATCTGTTTTATTTCCCCCTATTTGTTGAGCGGTATCGTTCTTACAAGCCCAAGTATAGTTGTAAAGTATTAAGTTCATTTATGGCTCATGTAAAGCTTTTGTAAAAAGCATGAAGGTGGCATTTACAAACATTTGCACATTCAGGCTACGTATCTTGACTCTTCCAGCACAAAAAAGCACATGGCGCTTAACTCCTCCATGTGCTTTCATCCATTTTGTTTATCTTGATTGTTCTTTCGTCGGTCCGTATAGACCAGGAACTGTTAAACCTGCTTGACGAAGTAGGACTGTCATTTGACCACGATGATGGGCTTGGTGATTTATCAGTAAACGCAACATCGCTCCTTTTGTCAAGGTTGCTCCTAATGCTTGAAGTTGTTCCTCCATAAATGCATCTGAATTCACCTGCTCCACAGCGTGTAACAACGCTTGGCTGACACGTTCATAAGAATCTTTCATTACACTTGCACTACTAGGCTGTTTGTCGGAAAGGTCCACATCCAGATTAAGACCGAGTTGCCCAACAAAAAAGACAGGCGAAGTAGTCAAATGCCAGCCTAGCCAACCCAATGTATTATGCCCCTCTTCAATGGCTTGTCCTAACTTCTCGTCTGATAGGGCATTTAATACTGCTAGTGTTAACTGAGACTCCTGTTTCCACTCTTGAATAAAATCGTCAACTTTACGATACATCATGTCCAACTCCTTTTTTCTATCATATAGTAGTATAGTAAAAAGCATCTCATCCATTCAAGCAAGACGAACTCAACCTTGCCAACGTTCACTTTGCTCAAGGGTTAAAGCTAAACGAAATAATAACGATTCGTTCCCTTTTGCTGCCATCGCTTGAACGCCAATCGGCATTCCTGCTTTTGTTTTGTAAACTGGCAAACTGATGGCCGGTTGACCTGTTAAATTAGCCAGTTGTGTAAACGGTGTGTACGTCAAACTTGGTAAAAACATTTCATATACAAACGCTAGTTGCTCTTTTGCAGCCAGCTGCTGAATTTGCTCTTTCATCTTTCTTTCATCAGCAGCAGAGGGGGTCAATTCACCAATCTTTGGTGCGATGGAAGCGGCACTAGGCGTAAAATAAAGATCATAGGTTTCGTGGAATTCCATGGCAATTGCCGCATGCTGATCCCAAGTTGTTAAGCTATTGGCATAATCAGCGGCTCGAACATTTTTTCCAGCTTCCGCTAATACAAAAGACTCTGTCTCGAAATCCTCTTCATGTAATTGACGATTTAAAGATTGTTCTAGTCGCTGCCGTACGTTTGCCATCTCTCCTGCATTCATCAAATAATATTGCTCCATTAATGAGCGCCCATCAATTGCCGGCGTCGCCTCTTCAACGTAATGACCTAAAGAATCAAGATATTGAATCGTTTCCATAAGTGCTTGCTTTGCTTCGCTAGAAACAGGCGTCCCGACTGGCGAAGTGTACGAATAAGCAATTCGTAATGGAGAGAGTCGTTTAGATAAAGATCGCTCAAATCCCTCTTCAAAAAGCGGTGTATGAAAAGCGGCTTCTGGTTGATGAATTTGCAGGACATCCAATGAGCGAGCACTATCACGAACAGAGCGACTGAGTACAAAGTCAATTGCTGCTCCTTGCCACTGCCTTCCGACTCCTGGTCCAACTGGCGTTCGTCCTCTCGTTGGTTTTAAACCAACAAGGCCACTAAAAGAAGCGGGAATGCGAATGGAACCACCACCATCACTGGCACCTGCAATTGGTACGATTCCACTTGCCACAGCAGCTGCAGCTCCACCGCTCGACCCACCTGGAGAATAGGATTCATTTAGTGGATTTTTGGTTGCACCGTATAATTTCGGTTCAGTAATATTCTTCAATCCAAATTCCGGAGAATTCGAGTAGCCCATCATACAAAAACCGGCTTTTTGAAGTCGTTTGGTGTAGTGGCTTGTCTTTGTCGCAATAGATCCTTTTAACAAACCACTTCCTCCATTCATTTCTTCTCCTTCGAGCGCTTGCGATGAATTTTTCAATAAAAAAGGAACGTGATAAAACGGTTCATTGTGGTTTACTGTCTCCAGTTCGTTAAAGACCTTTTCTTCTCGAGTTGAAAGAACGGCATTTAACTGTTGATTCGTTGCAATTCCGTCCAAGCAAGCTTGCAACACCTCAGTCGGCTTTACTTTTCGTTCTTTTACTAATGAGCTTAGCCCTACACCATCGTACTGCTTGTATTCATTAAAATTCACGTTAGATACCTCCTTTTCTTCAGTATAAAAGAACGCACATCATTTTGCTTATGATGTGCATGCATGAATAAAGGCTTGAAACAATTTTTTCGACTGCTCATCTGTCAAATTTTCCGGGTGCCACTGAACACCAATTTGAAAAGGGTGAGATTGATGTTCAATTGCTTCAATTACACCGTCATTCGTCCAAGCAACCGCTTGAAAAGGAAATGATACATTGCGGACAGCTTGATGGTGAAAACTATTCACGTACATAGTCGTGCAGTTAACAATTGATTCTAATTTCGACGATGCCTTTAGTTGAATTTGGTGACTTCTATATTCCCTAGGTGCTCGTTGACGATGTTGCACGAGTTCTCCTTCATATTGTGTGTGTAAGTCCTGATACATATCGCCTCCGGCTGCAATAGTTAAGATTTGCATGCCACGACAGATGCCCAATATTGGCTTTCCTTCAGCTAAAGCCGCTTTCGCTAGTTCGTATTCAAAATGATCCCGCTCGGGGGTAAGATCGCCTAAATCCGGGTGTGGATCTTCATTAAATAACATCGGGTTAATGTCCCCGCCTCCTGTTAATAACACGCCGTCTACTGTTTTTATGTAGTGCCATGCTTTGTCAGGCTCAATGTTTGGTAAGACAACCGGAAGTACAGTTTTACCATTTATCGACGAGATATTGTCGATGGCTGTACTCAGTCTTCCTTCTTCAACAATAGATGAGGTAATTCCAATTAGAATCATTTGCAAGCCTCCTTTATTACTTACACTATGCGTAGCCTTAAAAATGATGTCAAGGGCACAATTGACATTTCCTACTGAATTCGCTACGCTTTTCTAATGATCGTTTGAACAGAAGTGAGGCATTTTATTTATGAAGCGAATTGTGATTCTTGGTGGTGGGATTGTTGGAAGTTCCACAGCTTTTCATTTAGCAAAACAAGGCTATGACGTCATTCTAATAGATAGCCGTCATCCCCATCGTGCTACAAATGCTGCAGCCGGCATTGTTTGTCCGTGGCTATCAAAAAGAAGAAATCAAGCATGGTACCAATTAGTAAGACGAAGCGCAGCTTATTACCCATCGTTTGTGAAATCATTAACAGCATTTGGTGGAGAAGAGACTGGATTTAAGCGTACTGGAGCCTTATGGATACATGAAAAAAAAGAGAATGTTTTAGAAACTATTGAGCGTGCAACAGAGAAGCGTCGGGAGGCACCGGAAATTGGTTTGCTCACTTATCTTGAAGGGGAAGAGCTACAGGAGCATTTCCCTCTTCTCCACTCAGAGTATTACGGTGTCTTAGTAGAAGGGGCAGGTCGTGTAGATGGTCAGCTGTTAACAAACTCAATTCAGCAAGCTGCTCAAGCCCTCGGTGCTTCAATTCTTCACGATGAGGCATCTGTAAAAGAGCATGAGGATGGTCGAATTGCCGTCGTTACAAGTGCTGGCGAACTCGACTATGATGAACTTATTATTACGAATGGTGCCTGGGTAAAACCGCTTTTCGAATCAACCTCGATGACAATCGATATTCGGGATCAAAAAGCACAAATTGTCCATATGCAAATTGATGCAGATACATCTCGTTGGCCAGTTGTTATTCCTCCTGGAAATCAATATCTTCTCGCTTTCGAAGGAGGAAAGATTATCGCAGGTTCTACTTACGAAAATCATACAAACTTTGAACCGTCTATAACCGTTGACGCCGTTCATACAATACTTCATGAAGCACTGTCTGTCGCTCCTGGTTTAAAAGCAGCTACATACATTGATACAAAAGTCGGCTTCCGTCCAGTTGCCCCTCACCATATGCCATTGTTCGGAAGACTACCGAACCAAAAAACAGTATGGATTGCAAATGGACTTGGATCTACAGGTCTTACTGCTGGTCCATATATCGGCTATGCACTTGCTGAATCTGTCGCTAATCGAGAAGTACCGCTCTCTCCATCCCTGTTTGATGTAGCATCTATTATCAAGCACTAAGTCCAGTCCATACGCTGGGCTTTTTTTGCTTACAGATTGTGTCATACGGGTATGGTATGAATGGAGGTGTTAGGATGAGCTACTACAAACAAATGGATAAACATGCGAATCATCGTAAATCCCCTGAAAAGTATTTAGTAGGCAGAGGCGAGCAAGGGGTCTTAATGGTTGAACCCTATAAAAGTGAAATTTTACCTCATTGGCGCTTTAAAACACCTGATATCGCTAAGGCTTCTGCAGAGAAAATATACGAACAGTTTCTCCAATATCAAAAGGAGGAAGATTTCGTAGGTATGGACATGGCAAGAAAATTTCTGCAAATGGGCTATACGAGGGCAAGACGATATGCCAATTATCCAGGTGGAAAAAAATACGATCAAGATGGTCATTTAAATAAACGAGATATTGATGAAGAAAAGGCAAAAGCAGCACGTTATTTTGAAGAAAAGTGGAAAATAGTTCGAGAAGATAAAGACTATTTAAACATGAAAAAACAGCATCAAGACCGTTATGGATAACTTACAAAATGGTCAAGAGCTGTTTTAAACGTTTCATGTCAGCTAGTATCGTTTCTTTAATGGCCGGTCGGTAAAAAATAGAAGAAGGATGATACGTCGGAAAGATGATTGCCCTATTATCTCGTATGTACGTACCCTCTAATCCATAGGAAAGCAGTTTTGTGCAAAAAGGTTTTCCATGTTGCTCGCTTACCTTAAACGGAGAACCAGCTAAGCGTTCCAAAGCTATTCTGCCCAACGTAACAATGACTTCAGGCTGAATAGAAGCAATCGTTTCATCTAGAAGAACTGCATGCGCGGCAATCTCCCTTTTTGTTGGCGTACGATTTCCGCGTTCTTGTATCGGCTTGTTTTTGCTTTTTCGATCTGTTTTATAAGGCCTACTACGAACAGTACTTGTCACATAAATCTCCTCACGACTTAGACCGATTAACTGTAAGTACGCTTCAAAACTTTGTTCAGATCGTCCCGAAAAAGGTTTTCCAGTCACTAATTCCGTTCGTCCTGGTGCTTCCCCAACAAATAGAACACGCGCCTTTTCATTGCCTTCCCCATGTAAAAACCCCTCGCAAGGGAAAGGCTGCATTCCTCGTTGTGCGTCTCGTATTAATTCCTTTTTGAGCATTGTTTCTTAGCCTCTTTTAGTCTTTAATTGGGCTTGTAAGAGCGCTAACTTCGTAATGCATCGTTTACGCTCTCCATCGCTTGTTGCGCACCATATCATTTGATGCAATGTGTGAAGCTGGTGTTGATCTCGGCTTTTCATAGAAACCTACTTCCTCTTTTTCGTCTTATTACCTAGTATAGACCGCTTCACCATTTATAATCGTCTGTTCTACTACAGTGTCAATCGCTAATGGATGACCACTCCAAATCACAATATCGGCATCTTTACCGCTTTCAATGGTTCCTACTCGATGTTCTAACTGAAGATGTTCTGCTGCATACACCGTGATGGCTTTCAAAAGTGTATGTTCATCAATCCCATGCTTTCGCGCATACCCTGCAGTCGTTACTAAATGTTCAATTGGAATAACTGGATGATCTGTTGTGATGGTAAACGGAACACCTGCGTCTGCAAAACCTTTCACCGTATCCCAGCTCTTATTAGCAAGTTCTTGCTTAGACCGTGCAGAAAATGTCGGTCCAATCGTAAAACGAAAGCCACTATCAAGCAGTTCTTTTTCAACGAGATGACCTTCTGTTACATGCTCAATGGTTATTTCAATCGAAAATTCTTTTGCTATCCGAATGGCTGTCATAATATCATCTGCTCGATGTGCATGAATGCGCATTGGTATGTCACCCTTAAGAACTGGCAACAGTTGTTCCATCCCCAAATCCCTCGTCAATAATTCACCTTTAGCTTTTCGATTATAGTAATCCTGTGCATGCATTAGTTCTTGACGAAGAACAGCAGCAACCCCCATTCTCGTTATAGGCATTTTTCCTTTTGCCCCGTGAACTGATTTCGGATTCTCTCCTAAAGCGGCTTTCATCGCTGATGGTGCTCTAACAATCATTTCTTCTACAGAACGACCAGTTGTCTTGATTACACACGTTTCGCCACCAATCACATTCGCGCTCCCTGGAAGAACCTGAACGGTTGTCACACCCGCTTTTCGCGCATCAAAGAAGCCACTATCACTTGGGTCAATCCCATCAAGAGCTCGTACTTCTGGTGTACACGGTTTAGTGATTTCGTTAAAATCATGACCCGCTTTTCCCACATCTTGTGCGTAAACACCTAGATGAGTATGAACGTCTATAATTCCAGGTGTAACCCAGCCTCCATTTGCATCGATGATCACGCAATCTTCTTTGCTATTAACCTTCGTTGCAACATCAATGATTTGATGTCCTTCTAGTAAGATTTCAACAGATTCTTCTTCTGTCTTAACACCTGACCAGACTTTACCGTTCCTTATGACTGTTTGTTTCACTTTATCCTCCCCTTTCTCTATACTAGTTCGACGCAAAAAAACCGCTGCCTTCTTTTTGGCTAACGGTGGGAATCCTCCATTTTTTCTTGTAGTTCTTTAATGAGTTGTTCGGCGCCTTCTTTACTCAAACAAATACTACCATTTGCGAGTTTAATATTTTCATCCGAACTCTCCCCAGTAATTAAGCACGCACTGTAGGGCTGATATTTCTCAAGTACAATTTGATCTCCATCAATTAAAATAGCAAGAGGTGTTTTAATTTCAATATTTAACATGCTTCTTAACTCTTTGGGAATCACAATTCGGCCTAACTGATCTAACTTTCTAACAATACCTGTTGATTTCACTTTTTTAACTCCTCCTTGATTTGACGAATTCCTAATTTTACCTATTTATTCACCACTCTAGTTTACTTCATCTTTTCCTGTTTTAACAGTGTGTTTCGACAAAATTAGTGTTAAGTCGCATCGGAATTCCAAAAGCTGCTAGCTTATCTAGTACTTTTTAATCATTTTCGCACAGCTGTTTTTTCAACAAAAAAAACCTTGCGTATGCAAGGTTTTATGCTGGATATACACTAACTTGTTTACGATCACGACCAACGCGCTCGTATTTAACAACACCGTCTACTTTCGCAAAAAGAGTGTCGTCTCCACCTTTACCAACGTTTGTTCCAGGGTAAACGCGTGTACCTCTTTGACGAACAAGGATTGATCCTCCCGTTACCGTTTGACCATCAGCACGCTTTGCGCCTAGGCGTTTAGAACGAGAATCACGACCGTTTTTCGTACTACCTACTCCCTTTTTCGATGCGAAAAATTGAAGGTCCATTCTTAACATATCGTCACCTCCTGTCGGTTTCAATACTCATAAATGAGCGATATGATTGTTCCATTGAATGAAGAGAAAGTTCCATCCCTTTCAAAAGCAATTGAACTTGATCATATGTTTTTGTATCCAGATTTTCTGGAACTTCACAGTGTAAATAACCACCTTCTGAACCAGCCAAATCAACAACAAGATCAACACCACATAACGAATGAACAGCATTTATCGCTCCAATGGAAACAGCAGAAGCACCTGCACAAACAATATCTTGTCCATGAGGACCTGCTTCAGCATGTCCGCTCATCGTAAACATGGTAATATTCTCTTCTTGATCATGGTGAAATTGAATACGTATCATCGGGCTTAGCCGTTAATTTTACCAATTACAACTTTTGTATACGGTTGACGATGACCTTGCTTACGACGGTAGTTTTTCTTCGCTTTCATTTTGTATACGATGATTTTCTTATTACGTCCGTGTTTTTCAACCGTTCCCGTAACAGATGCACCTTCTACGAATGGAGCGCCGACTTTTGCTGAATCGCCACCTACAAATAGGACTTTATCAAAGCTTACTTCTGCTCCAGCCTCAGCATCTAGTTTTTCAACGTAGATCTCTTGACCTTCTTGAACTTTGATTTGTTTACCACCAGTTTCAATAATTGCGTACATTTCTGCACCTCCTCATAACATAAGACTCGCCATTTTAGGCAGGAGCGTATCCGTTTAACACCTAATCCGCGCGGTTGTAAGTTCATTGGGTGCCACCAAATCACTAACACACATCATCATAGCACAGTTTCGAATTCACTGTCAATCATTGTTCGTAAGGGTTTTAAGTCGTTTTTTTGCAGCCTGTTCGTCACCTTGAAACAGAATATCATATGGCTTTTCTACTGGCAGTTGGTTTGTGCTTAGAAGAATAATACTTGAATTCAACCAATACTCTAATCGCTTTAATACAGCTTCATCGTTTTCATGAAATAGATGAACTAGCTCTGGACGAGCTTGAATAAGCATGCACTCAGCACCTCGTTGCTGGGCTAATTCATTTTCCAGTTGAAAAGCAAAGCCATGATTCGTAAGAATGCGTCCACTGCCTTGGCAAGTTGGACAAGTTTCCTGCAACATATCTGCCATCGGTAACGATGCTTTTCGGCGTGTCAGCTCTAGCATGCCTAGCTTCGTAAAACCCTTTACACTTGTTTTAATATGGTCCTGCAGTAACTCTTTTTCAACTCGCTTCAAGATGTCTCGTTGTGCTTTTTCGCTTTCCATTTCGATAAAATCGATTAAAATCATACCGCTATAATTTCGTAAGCGCAGTTGTCTACAAATTTCCACTGCTGCTTGCTGGTTTACTTCAAAGGCCATTTGGGGTTTTGTTGCTTTTTTAGTGTATTTTCCTGAGTTTACATCTACAACAGTAAGCGCCTCTGTTTCATCAAAGATTAAATAGCCACCATTCTTCAACCATAGATGGCGTCGTAGCGCTTTGTGAAGCTGACCTGAAACAGATAAGAAAACATCTTCACTTCCTGCTGTAAGTCGAACCCTTTCCTTCAGTGAAGCAGGTAGGAGTTGTTTCAACATTTGAAAATCATCATAATCGTCAACAATCCATTCATGAAGCTCATCGTTCGACTGGCGTTTTATCAATTGCTCAATTAAAGATGAACCTTGGAACAGTTGTGACGGAACTTGTGACTGATCTGTCTGTGTTCTCTTCCATAGTGCTCTTAGAAAACGCATTTCCTCTTCAATATCGGCTAGTGTAGCTTTTTCACCTTGCGTTCTTACAATAACGCCCTCTTCGCCTTGTAGAAAAGAAGTAACGTGCTCAGCTAGAGATTGGCGCGTCTCTTCTTCACGAATCTTCTTTGATATGGATACGCCGTGCCCTTCTGGTAAGTAAACAAGCGCATGTCCTGGTAGCGAAATTATTTCTGTTAGTCGAGGCCCCTTTGTTCCATCGCTTTCTTTCGTTACTTGCACGATAATCTCGGTACCCGCTTTTACATATTGGTTGATTGACCGCTCCTCGTTCCCTTGACGAGCATCCCTTTGAAAAGCTAACAACTCGTCTCGATGAAGAAAACCGTTCTTTTCGCCACCGATTGACACAAACGCAGCCTGCATGTTTGGCATCACTTTTTCGACTTTCGCTTTAAAAACAGATCCAACTAGATTAGAAATAAACTCGCTCTCGATATACCACTCTACTACTTTTTCATGATCGTCAATAACGACCGCTTCTCTTTTCAATGCTGTTTTTTTCATTCTTATTGTTTTGGCCATTCGTATACTGCTCCTTTTTCCTACCTTCTTATTGTAAAGGATGCAAAAAGAAGACACAATCATGTCTAGTTATCTCTTATTCAATTCGTCTATGGTCACGTGCGCTCCTTTTTGAAAGTAGACGTCTAACACTGCCGCTAATGAGTAAGTGGTTCGAACATGATTCTCTACTAATACAACAGTGTGTAAGTGATTTTTTCTAATCTTCTCACTCACTACTCTAAGCGTCGTTTCTTTCTCAACATAAAGATTCGACCTTTTTGTTGAGGTTTGATCGTCTAATTTAGCCATTAAAAAACGTATAAATCGATAATTCCGTTGGCGATAATCTAAAATCAAGGTGAGGATCAAGAAAGAGAAAATCATGATAAGATTTAACTTGAGCATAAAAATTAGTACAACAAAGAAACCAATGAAAAGCAGGATAAGTGACGTTAACCGTGTTGCTCTCATTGCCAGTTTATAAGGCAGGAAAGCACTGTACAGAAGATGGACAAGTCTCCCGCCGTCAAGGGGATGAATGGGAATTAAATTAAAGAGTAAAATGGCCATGTTGTGACTGATAAATAGTTGATGGTCTTGTACCATCCAAACGTCTGTCGTGTGTAAAAGGAAATAGGAAAGCCCCATCATCCAAGTATGTTGTAAGGGGCCCCAACAGACAATCCATGCCTCTTCTCTAGCAGGTCGAATGCCTTTAGGTTCTAAAACAGCGGCTCCACCGAAAGGCAGTAGTTCAATTTTAATAACGTCCCAATTAAACCGCCGCGCCATCCATACATGACCCATTTCATGGACAAAAACGATGAATAAGAGCATGAGCACTTCTTTAAAACGCCCACTTAACACACCCATTGCAATAATGACCCAAAAAAACGGGTGGATGTGTATTTTTTTTAGAAAATTAATCAAAGTTCATCACAGTGCTAGGGTCAATGTACTCACCATTTTCTTTTAATGCGAAGTAGAACAATCCTGCCTGCTCTTCATCCGCTTCTAGGATCGTACCAATTGCCGATCCTTTTGATAAAATATCATACGGGCGTACATGAACATCATCTAGCATTCCATAAACAGATACAGTTCCGTCTTGATGCTGAAGCTCAACCACTTGCCCAAGTGACTCTTCATCTTCATACAAATTAATGACATGACCGCCTTTCACTGCCTTTACAACTTCTTCAACACCTGTTTCAAGTAGAATGCCCTTTCGATCTTCTGAGAAGCTTTCTTTAATACTACCTGAAGCAGGTAATGCATAATTGACAATGTCATCACTACCTTCTTGTGCCCTTTGATCAGGCAATAGTTCCAATGGTGAACCAAATACACTTTCAAAATAAGAAGAAACAGCCGCAAATTGAAAATGTTCTTCAAAAGAATGATTGACGAATGCTTGAACACTTTCCGCTTGCTTATGATTAGCATCATAGGCGATTCCGATTGCAAAGAACAAACAACCTGATAGAATCGCTTGCAGCGCAAATTTATGAAAGCGAGAAGAGGTTGGCTCCTTGTCTTCTAACCGTTGAAATGGCATTCGGTCCTCTACTTGTTTAGGGTTGTCTTCTTTTTGCTTCTGCATGGAAGCAATTTGTTTTTCAATTTGTTTTCGTCGATCCACCTTTAAGCCCTCCTTAACGTGCGAAACACACTTTCTTTCATCGTATGACTTGTCCTGTTCATCTATTCAGATTAATACTAAAATAAATAGGGAATAGATTCTCAAGAAGGAGTGGTAATATGGAAAAAAGGAAACTTGGACAATCGTCCCTATACATCAGCAAGATGGGATTAGGTGGAATGTCTCTTGGAACAAACATAGAAACCGCTAAATCCATCATTGATGAAGCACTTGATCTAGGCGTTAATTACTTGGATACTGCGGATTTGTATGATTATGGGCAAAATGAAAAGATTATAGGAGAAGCAATTAAAGGAAAGCGGGACCAAGTCATTCTTGCGACAAAAGCTGGCAATCGGTTTACACCAGGAAAAGAAGGCTGGGAATGGGACCCTTCTAAGTCTCATATAAAAGAGGCCGCTAAAAATAGTCTTTCACGTTTGAACATTGACTATATTGATTTGTTTCAGCTACACGGTGGAACCATTGAAGACCCTATCGACGAGACGATCTCTGCTTTCGAAGAATTGAAAAAAGAAGGATACATTCGCGAGTATGGTCTTTCTTCCATCCGTCCAAATGTCATTAAAGAATATGCGGAGCGCTCTGGAATCGTCTCCATTATGATGCAGTACAGCATCCTTGATCGTCGTCCAGAAGAATTATTCCCTTATTTAGAGGAGAAACCTATTAGCGTTGTTACTAGAGGGTCATTAGCAAAAGGCATCTTAACAAATCGAGCATTGCAACAGGTGAAAGCAGCTAAAGATGGCTATTTATCCTACTCTTCAAAAGAGCTAGCACAATTAAGAGATGTTCTTCAACAAAACTATGGGCACACCCACTCATTAAATGGACTTGCCTATCACTACTGTTTATCACACTCACCTGTTGCAAGTGTCGTAGCAGGGGCAAGCAGTATAGAGCAAATTCGACAAAATGTAAAAGCTGTTACAGACGAATCATTAGCACAAAAAGAGTTGGAGAATATCGCACGCATTGCAAAACAAGATGTTTATGAACAGCATCGTATGTAAAAAAAGACCGTGGCCCCGGTCTTTTTCTCTTAAATGGCTGGAACTGCTCGTAGTACTCGAAGCGTTATAAAAGTCGCAAGAATGGCTTTTAAGACATCTCCAGGTACAAAAGCTAGTGTCATTCCAAATGCTTCTTTTATTGAAACACCAGTAGTAGCCGCTAAATAGCCAGCACCACATATGTATAGTAAACCTAATCCAAATAGAAGATTTACACAAAATACGTTAAAAAACGTTCTCTTTTTCATTCTTGACACAACGTACCCTACACTTAGCGCGACAAGCATCCAGCCAATGATGTACCCCCCAGAAGGACCGAAAAGTACTCCAACCCCACCTCTTCCACCAGCAAGCAAAGGAAGGGAGCATGCAACAAGGAAAACAAATAATAATACGGCTAAAAATCCTCGTTTTGCACCAAGTAGACCACCAATAATCATTGGCGCAATGGACTGTGCTGTAATTGGCACAGGCGATATCGGTAACGGAATTGGAGGTATCGCTCCAAGCACTGCCATTACAGCTGTCATCATTGAAATTTTTGTTAAATCTCGAATCCCCATTCGACTTACCCCACTCTTTTTTCTTATACATTAGCTGAAGAACGCCCTATTGTCAACTTAATTTATAAACGGTTAACAATCATGACAATCTTGACGTAGACCGGTTCTGTCGATTATGATTACGGTAACAATCTGTCGAGAAAAGAGGGGTAGGATGAGGCGAAGGCAAGAAGTTGATTCTAGTGGCTTTATTGATATTTCATCAATGAATGCAATAAAACAGCATGCTTATGCAAAATCAAGCGTTCAAATTGATAAAGAGCTCTACGAAAACTTTCAAAATGGCGATTTACGGCATAAGCATATTTTAGAGAACGCACGTTTTGCTGGGATCATGGCTGCTAAAAACACATCAACGCTTCTGCCAAATAACCACCCAAAAGAACTAACGTACATAGCGATACAGTTTAACTGGGAAGTCAATTCAGGCAGCTGGGATTTAATTATAGAGGTAGAGGCAAAAGCAAAGCACCCTTTGCCGATTCACACAGAAGCGATGGCGGCAGCTTCTATTGCCGCATTAACTGTTTATGATTTATGTCAGCACGATGCGCAATCGATTGTGCTAGGACCTACTTATCTTTCTCGGAAAGGCAACCAAAGAGCGTGAATCGCTCTTTTTTCTTTTGTTTAACGCATTGCCCTAAACCGATTTAAAAAGCGATCGTCCCATTACGTAGTAGCAAGCAAAAGCCCTTTCTTTTTGTAGAAGCTCATCAATTCGATCCATCTTCAAATTAGAAGTCTCTAAAAACAAAAAAAAGCTAACCCCATTAAAGTCTGATACATGACCTTAATGGACTCAGCTCCGTTTCTACTTTTCCTTATCGAACACCAAACAAACGTTTGATCTTTGTAAACATTGTTGTCGATTCTTCAATTGACATTAAAGGAATCGTTTCTCCAAGAATTCTACGTGCTATATTTCGATAAGCAATAGATGCTTTGCTCGTTGAATGTAAAGCAATCGGTTCGCCTTTATTAGAATGCTTTATCACTTGATCATCATCGAGCACAATGCCAATTAAATCAATTGCAAGGATCTTCGTAATTTCGTCTACATCGAGCATTTCACCATTTTTCACCAAGTGCGTTCGAATTCGATTAATTACCAAACGAGGACGTTCAACGTTCTCCTGTTCAAGAAGACCGATAATACGATCCGCGTCTCTTACAGACGAGACTTCTGGCGTGGTAACAACAATCGCTTTATCTGCACCGGCTACCGCATTACGAAAGCCATGCTCAATCCCAGCTGGACAATCAATAATCACAAAGTCGTATTCTTGTTTTAATTCATCTACAAGATGCTTCATTTGCTCTGGTAAAATGTCCGTTTTATCTTTCGTTTGTGCTGCAGGAAGTAAGTACAGATTCCCGTCGAAACGTTTATCTTTAATCAATGCTTGGTGCAAGTCACAGTTACCTTCCACGACATCAACTAAGTCAAAGATGATCCGATTTTCTAAACCCATCACAACATCTAAATTCCTTAAGCCAATATCCGCATCAATTAAGCATACTTTTTTTCCTTCTAGAGCAAGCGCAGTTCCAATGTTTGCAGATGTAGTTGTCTTTCCTACACCGCCCTTACCACTTGTAATTACAATTGCATCGCCCACGCTCATATCCCCTTTCTTTCGTACGATCCAAATTAAGAAACCGCTTCGGCCTCTTTTAATCCTCTACTCTCTACATCAAATAAACGTTGCACTTTTGTCAAGGTCATTTCACCGCTCGTACTGTCGATAAATACCGCCTGCATCTCAGCATCTTCAATTGTTTTATCAGCAAAATGAAGCATATGTTCATGAATATGTAAGCTTGTTGGAGACATATGGCTCGCACAAATAAAGGCACTCGTATCACCGTTATAACCGGCGTGAGCCTTCCCTTTTAACGCCCCCATAATGTAGATATTGCCAGTAGCCATTAAACAGCCACCCGGATTCACATCACCAATTAGAAGGACATTTCCTTTCATTTTAACGATTTGACCAGACCGAATCATTCTCGTTAAGGTTGCCGTCTGTACTTCCTCTTGCATCGCTTTTGCCTTTTCAACCGTCACAACATTCGAATGATAGTGATGGACGCGCAAATGGCTATTCGATGTAATAATGGATTCAATCGTTTCCTGATCGGATTTAGTTAATAATCGATTACCTAAATCAATTTGTACGTAAACAATTGGATCATTCTTCTCGCTTTTATAGTAATCAGATGATAATTTCTCACGAAGATCTTCTATTAACTGATCAAATGAACAACGATCATCTAACAAAAAGATCAAACCATCTTTTGTTCCTTTTATTGTAACGAGTGATTTCACTTGTGACATCCCTATTTCACCTCTACTAACTCCCATTGTAACAATACATTCCACGTTTAATGCATAATTCCTGCTTTAACGATTGCGAAAGCTTGCTTGCTCATTTACATGGTTCGCTAATTTTCTAAACGGTAACACTAATAATATGGCTAGTGCACTGTTTAAAACGAGTGTTGGTAGCAAACGGTCGAGAAGGAAATCCCCACCCGTCATCGTCGTTACACTTAGAATATAAAACAGACCATATTGAAAATATTCAAAGAGAAAAACAGCTATTGTACAAAGTAAAACTGCCCAAAGCGCCGATTCTTTTACCGCTTTTAACGGAACTGCTGATAGATAGCCTAAACAAGCAAATCCAAACATATAGATCCCTAAATAATTCGTAAATACAACATCATAAAGGAGACCAAAAGCAAGTCCATAAATAAGCGCAACTTGCTTGCCTGAATATAAACCAATTAAGACAATGGTCATTATAACTAACCTTGGAACGACATATTGTGTCGCTTCTGTATAGTTAGCCAGCATATAAGGAAGAAGAGAGCCTTCTAAAATGAAAAGAAAAACGAGTACAATGGAAAAATAGGTCCGACTCATTCTCCCTCACCCTCTTCATCACCCAGGTCCTCTTCGGCTGAATCCATGCTAGGTAAATGTCTTTGAACAACGAAGACGTAGTCGAGTTTTGAAAAATCAGCAGTTGGATGAATATAGATATTCTGAGATAGGCCAAATTCATCTACTTCCACTCTCTCTACTTCACCGATTAATAAGCCTGAAGGGTAAACATCGCCTAAACCAGATGTTGTTACCGTTTCCCCTTCGCTAATCGGCACGTCGATATCCACTTTTCGCATAATCAATAAATCTTCTGCGACATCGTACCCTTCAATAAAGCCCATAGCTGGATCCTCATCTTCTTCCTCAACGAGCACTTGTGCTGACACTAAATTAGTTGGGTCATTATCACTTAATAACTGCACAAAAGAAGTAAACTTACTTGCGTCAGTCACTTTCCCAACCAATCCACCTTGTGAATCGATAACAGCCATATCACCTGTCACTTCATCTCTCTGACCGCGATTAATGCCAATATACTGCTCCCATGCATCAGGTGAACGATTAATCACAACAGCCGATATACGAGAGTAGTCGCTAAGGGTCTCGTCAATATCTAACATCCCTCTTAGACGTTCGTTTTCTTCATCCAACAAATCTTTTTGAACAGATAACTGTGCGTATTCCTCTAATCGTGTGCGTAGTAATTGATTCTCATCGTATACATGAATGATCTCACTTACATTTTCATAAATCCCACCAATAAAATGCGCGGGTGCAGACACTAAGTTCTGAACCCAACCAATGGCATCACGCATAATTTGTTCTGGTTGAGATAAATTCCGGTCGTCTCTCATCGTGTAGCCAATTAACGCCATTAAAATGATAATACTTACTAATAAAACAATGAGCTTCTTGTTAGAGAAAAAAGATCGCATTCTCTATCCCTCTATTTCCAATTTGATCGAGCTGAACCTGCTTTTGTACGGAATAAATGAATATTTTCCAGTGCGCGTCCTGTGCCAATCGCTACACAATCAAGTGGGTCTTCAGCCACAATAACAGGCATATTTGTTTCTTCACTTAACACTTTGTCCAAATTCTTCAGTAATGCTCCTCCACCTGTTAAGACAATACCACGATCCATTATGTCGGCGGCTAACTCAGGTGGTGACTGCTCAAGTGTATCTTTAACTGCTTCAATAATCGTTTCCACTGTGTCCGAAAGCGCATTGGATATTTCACCTGACGTTACCGTAATCGTCTTCGGAAGTCCAGTTAAAAGATCTCGACCACGAATATCCATATCCTGACTTTCTTCGTCGTCAGCGCTTGCTGAACCAATTTCAAGCTTTAATGTTTCGGCTGTACGTTCCCCAATCATTAGATTGTAAGTCTTTTTCACATATTGAATAATGGCATCGTCCATCTCATCGCCAGCTACGCGAATGGATTGACTTGTTACAATTCCGCCTAATGAAATAATGGCGACTTCTGTCGTACCACCACCAATATCAACTACCATACTACCGGTTGGTTCCCAAACTGGTAAGTTTGCACCAATTGCAGCCGCAAAAGGCTCTTCTAGCGTGTATGCTTCTTTTGCGCCTGCTTGTTTTGTTGCATCCTCTACAGCTCGTTTTTCAACTGCTGTAATACCAGACGGCACGCACACCATGACAGCTGGTTTGCGGCTAAACATCGAACTATTTTTCATTGCTTGTTGAATAAAATGCTTAAGCATTGTTGCAGTAGTATCAAAGTCAGCAATGACACCATCTTTCATTGGTCGAACCGCCACAATATTCCCTGGCGTACGACCAATCATTTTCTTTGCGTCATTTCCCACCGCTTGGATTGAGTTCGTGTCTGTACGTAGTGCTACAACAGATGGCTCTCTAAGCACAATTCCCTTTCCTTTTGTGTAAACGAGTGTATTTGCTGTCCCTAAATCAATTCCAATGTCTCTATTTCCAAACATGTATGTATACTGTCTCTTTCGCTTTCTGTACAAGCGACCTAATAAATAGACAGATTCCTCCCTTTGCATTCACGTAGGTTCGTGGTTTTTCATTCTATTTATAATGGATGTGCATGCTTTCGCTACATTTCGACATCACTATAACGCAAACTCATACCCTTTATTATATCGAATTGTAAGCAAAAAAAATAGCCTTAAAGTTCCCTAGGCAAAAAAAAGTGATTCCATGGTTATTGATAATTTTACATACTTATAAATCCACGTTCTTTTAAACTCACATAATGAGTTTCATCACCAATGATAATGTGATCCAAAAGTGAGATGCCAAGTATTCTTCCAGCTTCATTCAGTCTTTTCGTTACATTAATGTCTTCTGGACTAGGAGAAGGATCACCACTCGGATGATTGTGAAGACAAATAACAGCAGCGGATGACGTACGCAATGCCTCTTTAAATACCTCTCGTGGATGGACGATGCTCGCATTTAAACTTCCAATAAAGACTGTTTTTTGTTTTATTACATAATTTTTGGTATTTAAATAAAGTACGACAAAATGCTCTTGATGAATGCCGATTAGATCATCGGCAACGATCTGAACCGCATCATCTGGAGAAGCAATGACTCTTTTTTGTCCTTTTCCTTCTCGGTTTATTCGTTTACCAAGTTCCATTGCCGCTGCAAGTTCAATTGCTTTTGTTACTCCTATCCCTTTAATGAGCCTCATTTCTTCAAGTGATGATTCACTTAAAGCAGTTAATGTTTTATAAGTAGAAAGCAATTGAGCAGCAACCTGCAACGCCGAGTATTGCTTTGTACCTGAACGGAGCATAATGGCAAGGATTTCTTGATTTGAGAGGGCTTTCGCCCCCTCACGGAGGAATCGTTCTCGGGGACGCTCTTGAAGAGGGACATCGCGAATAATAATGGACACGTACGTAGCTCCTTTATTTAGAGATTTTAGGGAAAATGCGAAAGGTAGCGAGAGCTTGAATGGTTTTAACAACTGGTAAACCAACAACTGTGTAATAATCACCTTTTATCTCTGAAACAAACATGGCACCTAAGCTTTGAATGCCATATCCACCCGCTTTATCACACCATTCATCTGTTTCTAAATATTGCTGCAGAAGTTCATTTTGAATCGATGTCATTGTCACGTAGGTTGTTTGAGAGAAAAGAATGGACTTTTCACGCTGAAAAAGCGCAACTCCGGTAGAGACACTATGAGTTGAATCCGACAATGAAAGTAACATTTCTTGTGCCTCTTGCTTTGATTGTGGCTTTCCCAGATGGTGGCCATTATGAGACACAATTGTATCAGCAGCTAACACAACGTGATCCGGAAATTGTTTCGCAACAACACTGGCTTTTCGACGTGCAAGAATACAGACCGCTTCTTCGGTTGATTGTTTACCATCTAGTGATTCGTCTACCTCGCTTGCATAAACAGAAAATGGAATGTGGCATTGTTTAAGGAGTTCACTTCGCCTTGGGGAACTAGAAGCTAATAGAAGGGGATGGATCATAAAGCACCTCTACTTTTTCTTTTTATTGTACAGGTGTTAGAAGTAGTTTACCAATAGTAAAGAGGAAAAAACAACAACAATTTAAAAGAAGACGAAAAACCTGATGATGTAAGGTTTTTCGTCTCTATAATACTTCTTCTGTTTCGTTAAATTTAACAGAGTTCTGCTATCCTACATTCTATTTAGCTACGTATCTTCTCAACATACCGTAATATAAATTTAAGTATGAAAGAAGTTGACTTATTACGAAAGATACTCTTCGAACCAACCTAGAATAGCTTCTAATCGCTTCACACGGAGACTCGGTTTTCCACTTCTGGACAATTCATGATTCGCTTCAGGAAAACGAATAAACCGTGTTTGTTTGCCTAATCGTTTTAATGCGATAAATAGTTGCTCTGCTTGCTCTATTGGACATCGAAGGTCATTCTCACCGTGCAAAATAAGCAAAGGTGTTTCCACATTGGCAACATATTTTATAGGAGAATGTTGCCAAAGAGTCTCCATCTCATCAAGCTCAGCTTTAATTTGCCAGTCAGAAAAATAATACCCTATGTCACTAACGCCGTAAAAGCTAATCCAGTTTGAAATCGAACGTTGCGTAACAGCTGCTTTAAATCGATTGGTATGACCAACCGCCCAATTCGTCATAAACCCACCGTAGCTTCCGCCAGTCATACCAAGCCTAGACTCATCAACCCAACTATTTGTTTTAACGACATCGTCAAGAATGTCCATAAGATCCTGAAAATCGCCTCCACCGTAATCGCCGCGAACAGCATCAACAAAGGCTTGTCCATAACCATGGCTTCCTCTCGGATTTGTATAAAGCACACCGTATCCTTTTGCCGTCAACATTTGAAATTCATGAAAATACGTATTCGCGTACATCGCATGTGGTCCACCGTGCACTTCTAAAATCAACGGATACGTTTGACCTTCTTCGTAAAAAGTCGGTTTCATTAACCAGCCCTCTACAAATGAACCATCTTCCCGGCTAACATTTACTTTTTCAGGAACACTAACTTGGAATTCTTCTTCAAATGCTTCATTAAACGTTGTTAAACGGTTTAATGCCTTGTCTTTATTGCTTACATGATAACATTCACTTGGCTCCACAACAGAACTATGGGTTACAATGAATTCATCTTGATAAAAATCAAAGCCGTTTATATGTGCATCCGTGTTAGTCAGCTTTTGCTGATCACCATTTAGTGAGAATCTCCATACGTTTACTGCCCCTTCGCTGGAAACCAACGTATATAGCGACTGACCATCGTTAGAGAAACGCAATCGATTTGATCCTGTTTGCTGTAAAAAGTCTCCAATTGCTATATCGCCAATAAAATGATCGACATTTTCTGTTAGATTTAGTGTTTCCACAGTACCGGTGCGATAAATGTTTATCTTTGGAAGAGTCGCATTCTCATATTCCCGTTGATGGCTCAATAAAGCAATTGTCTGTCCATCTGGCGACACAGCTCCGCCAGTAATCACTTGAACTTCTTTCGTCACTTGCCGCTCCTGCTTCGTATCCATATTAATAAGGTAGGCGTGTGCGCTAAATGAGAAATCACGGTTTTCCGCTCGATCACTCGCAAAAAGAATGTGACGGGAGTCTCCCGAAAAGTCTAATAGCTGACTATCATATTGATCAGTAGTTAGCCACTGTTGTTTGTCTGTCCTTAAATCAACGCTTCCAATGCGCATCACTCGATCGTCATGCAGACCACGCTGGTCAGACTTATATTTCATTTGATCAATAACAAGCGGCTCTGGTTTTTGTCGTGCTTGTTCATTTTCTTCGGACTCTTTAAAAAACGTTGAATACGCGACTGTTGCTCCATCGGGGGCCAGCATATAAGAAAGAATCCCATGTTCCTCATACGTTACTTGCTTGGCATCGGCCAAGCCCTGCTTTAAGAATACTTGGTTTTTTCCTTCGCGATTGGATAGATATGTATAGCCATCACCACTTGGTAGCCACTGAGGCGCCACATGCTTACCTTTTTCTTGGGTTAATTTAGTTTGTTTACCTGTCTTTATGTCTATTACATATAAATGAGATTGATAAGTATTCTCGTGCTCATCTAAGTTCGTCACGACAAGGATTGCTTTTGTTCCATCAGGAGAAACAACTGGATTCGTTACCGTGCTTAATTGATATAAAGATTGTGCCATTAACTCTTTCACTCGATAAACCTCCTTTTTTGTAAAGTATATCGAAATCTTTCGGAAGACGAAAGAAAAAAGATGTCAAATGACATCTTTTTAATGGCACTGGCTATTCTTCATTAATAAATGTTACTACTTCTTCATATTGGACAATGAGCTGAAGTAACTGTTGTTGTATGTGATAAAGCGCATCGTTTTCGTTAGATTCATGATAGGTATTCAGTTCTTTTACAGCCGAAAATAATGTATCCGCATACTGCAAACTTTTTTCACGAGCTTGCTCATTCATTTGTGAAAAAGCTCTATCACGAGAATCGCGCAAATGCTCAACAGACTGATTTAATTGTGCTATATTCTCCTTGCTAATGGAACCGCGTTCGTTTGCCACAATGAATTGGGAAGAAACGTTATTCAAAAACTGATAGACTGCATTCGCGCTCGTGTACCAATTTGCAGCATCTTCTCCACCGACTGACACTTCACCACCCTCTACTGTATACGTCTTCACATATGTCTCCTGTCCCTGTTCACCGTAATGCTCGCTTAGTTCTGTACCCCTTGCTTGATCATTAGCTACTCCTAAAAACATATATTGCGTTTCCTCACCTGGTATGAGTACGGCAGGCAGCCCTTTTTCTTTTGTCTCTAATACAACTTTTTCAGCTGTTTCCATATCTGTGAATGCGGCTCCTTGAACAACGTCCACGTGTAAGCTTGGAAAGGAGACATCTGTATAGACCGTTGCTTGAGCAGGAATAACAGCCTCGCCATACGCCGTGTCATCGTTTAAAAAGAATTGGAAGACAACAATACCAAGTCCTAGTCCAACAACAATAGCAGACATAACAGCACCAACAATTGGCCAAGGAATGGACAGCTGGATTTTATTTTTTCGATTTTTAGGAGGGAGCTTTGGTCCTTTAGAGCGGTCACCATCATCCCAAAAAGGCTCATTTCCAGATTTTTTCACATTTAATTTTTCAGTGAAGTCCACAACTTTATCTTCTTCTGGTTGTAAATCGTCATTATCTTGTGGCGTTGAATGGTTTTTTTGAAATACTGAACGATCCCAGCTAATCACTTCAATCGGTTCTGAGTCTTCACTTTTGGGTGCAGGACGACTGTTTTTTTTCATTGATTGCGGGAACTTAAAATTCATCGAATGCTTTTGATCACTCATAAGTAAACACCCCTTTCCCTCTATACATATGAGGCTTGTCTTTATTTAGACCACATAAGGTAAAAAATAGACAATTAGTGCGGCGATGCTAATAAATGGTGCAAACGGAATTTTCATTCGCTTACTGTCTTCATATTTCTGTCTAAACGAGGGATGTATAAACACAAATAATAGGGCAATTGAGGAAGCCACTGCAATAATGAGCAATGTCGATTGAATACCAAACAACAGCATAAAAAGAAGAAATAATTTAACATCGCCACCACCGAGCTGTTCTTTTTGACAAGCATAAAGTAAGGTACTCAAAAGTACAAGGCTAATGACCAATGAAAAAAGATCAAACGTAATGGGATGAACAAAGAATCGTAGCGCAAGGAGCGGAATGGAAAACAAGAGTAAAATACGATTTGGTATGCGAAAGGAGCGAATATCTGTAAGTGTAAGGAGGATTAACATTGAAATGAGTAAAAACGACATAACATAGTCTACGAAGTGATTAGCATAATACCAAGAGAGAAAAAATAAGACACCTGTTATGACTTCAATAAGAGGAAAGTAAAAAGGGATCTTCTGATGACAAAAGCGACATTTTCCCCTTAATAACAAATAAGAGATAACAGGAATCAAGTCGATGGCTTGGATTGTCTGTTGACAATGTTCACACTTTGATCGCCCTTTCATCGTTTGCTTGAACGTTCCACGGGACAGAAATGAAAGAAAGTACGAGCCTGTAACCATCCCTACGAGGCTTATATAGATGCCGATTACAAAAGATTCAGCCAACCGCTATGTTCCTCCTTCTACTTTATGTGTCTTTACTCATTCCACACCATTTGTCTCTTTCCCTGCTATTTTAGAAAATGATTTCCACTCATGTGCGGAATAAAATTTTTGCTATTGCAACTATAAAAAAGATCACTGTCCTTTAGAGCATGTGCTAAAAACCGATAATGAATCGTATCAGGTTTTTTCACTTTAATAGGACAGCATTCTCTTTGTTTATCTTAACTAAATGTTTCCGACTTCCTTCTTTTTCAGAAAATGACGAGCCTCTGAAATAAAATAAAGAGAGCCAGTTACAATAATGACTTCATCCGCAGCGGCTGTTTCTATTTTCTCTACTATTTTTGTCTTCCAATCAACCACTTCTTCTTTTTGTACAACTTGCTCAATTTGTTGAAACAATTCTTTTGCAGGCATCCCACGAAAGAATGAAAAGGAACAACAGTAATACGAAACGTTCATAGATTGGAGCGCTTTTATTAAAGGTGCAACGTCTTTCCCTTCTGTCACGCCGATAAATAACGCAATTTTTTTGGAAGCAAATTGTTGCCTTAACGTCTGTGCAAGTGCATGAAAGCCTTCTTGATTATGTGCACCATCAATTAATAATGCAGGATACTTACTTAACCACTCCATCCTACCTGGCCATGTTGTTTTTCGTAATCCTTCTCCTTTTGCAAAATCGGATATGGGTCGGTCTAAATGCTTCTCGATTTCTTCACTTGCTTTTAATGCAAGCGCAGCATTATGATGCTGATGCTCTCCAAGCATTGACACCGTGTACGAATTACCTTGATACGTAAATCGACTTGTGTCCATCGTTTCGTATGTGAAATCATCCTTTAGAATTGAAATAGCTGCCTGCTTTTTATGCGCTTGCTCTTCAATGACCGCTCGCACATCACTTTGAATGTCACCAAGAATAATTGGCGTGTTCGGTTTAATAATCCCTGCTTTCTCAAACGCAATCTCTTCCAGGGTATTTCCAAGAATATGCATGTGGTCATGTCCAATCATTGTGATCATCGATACGATCGGTTGAATCACATTGGTCGAATCAAACCGACCACCTAAACCTACTTCAATTAAACAAATATCTGGTTTTGCTCGCTCTGCAAAATAGAGGAACATAATAGTCGTAATCACTTCAAATTCTGTTGGCGAACCAAGGTCCGTATCCGCTAATTGTTCAACCAAAGGTCTTACTTTGTTTGCTCCCCACACTAAATCTTCACTAGAAATTGGATTGCCGTTAACTGAGATACGTTCTTCAAATCGTTCTATGTAGGGAGACGTAAATGTTCCTACTTGAAATTGTTCTTCTTCTAGTATATGTCTTAAAAAACTTACAGTGGACCCTTTCCCATTTGTTCCGCCAATATGAACAGCTTTTATCTGTTGTTCCGGATGATTTAATTTCTCAAGCATCCATTCCATTCGCTTTAAGCCGGGCTTAATACCAAAAGGCAGCAAGGAATGAATCCATGCAATTGCTTCTTCACTCGTTTTCACTGCACGTCTCTCCTTAAAAAAGGAGCTCAGGCGTTCTTTACGCTTGAGCTCTTTCATTTTATGCGCTTAGTTCTGCAATTCGTTCAATAACAATCGTTCGTTTTGACTCATAATCTGCTTTTTTCTTCTTTTCTTCTTCTACTACTTGCGCAGGTGCTTTTGCAACAAATCCTTGGTTGCTAAGCTTCTTTTCAATACGCTCAACTTCTTTTGTTAATTTTTCTTTCTCTTTTTCCAACCGTGCAATTTCTGCGTCTAAATCAAGAAGTCCTGCTAACGGCATAAAAATCTCCATCCCAGTTAAAGCATGCGACATTGCTTTTTCTGGCGTTTCTAAATCATTTGCAATAACGAGCTTACTCGGATTTGCAAACTTTTCGATGTAGGCTGAGCCAGTTTCTAAACATGCTTTGGTTTCATCATCTGCTGGTCGAATAAACAATTCAATTTGTTTACTCATTGGTACATTTAGCTCCGAGCGAGTATTACGAATAGAACGAATGAGTGTTTTTAATGTTTCCATATCCTGAAGTGCCTTTGGATCATAGAATTCACTCGTAAAGAGCGGCCATTCTGCAACTGTAATAGACTCTCCTTGATGAGGCAAGTACTGCCAAATTTCCTCAGTAATAAACGGCATAAATGGATGAAGCATGCGCATCGTATGGTCAAGCACATAAGCAAGAACGGAACGAGTCGTCGCTTTTGCCTCTATATCTTCTCCGTATAGAGTTAGTTTCGCCATTTCAATGTACCAGTCACAAACGTCATCCCAAATAAATGAATAAAGCGTACGTCCGGCTTCTCCAAATTCGTAACTATCCAGCAAACGCGTAACCGTTTCTGCTGTTTGACCTAAACGTGTTAAAATCCACTTATCTGCTATCGTTTTCTCTTTCGTTATATCAATTTCGTTGTAGTTTAGCCCATCCATATTCATTAACGCAAATCGAGAAGCATTCCATATCTTGTTACCGAAATTCCAAGTAGACTCGACTTTTTCCCAATAAAAACGAAGGTCATTCCCTGGAGTACTTCCCGTTGCTAAGAAAAAGCGCAATGAATCGGCTCCGTATTTATCAATTACCTCTTGCGGATCCACACCGTTTCCTAGGGATTTACTCATTTTCTTACCCTCAGCATCACGAATGAGTCCATGAATAAGTACATCTTTGAACGGTCTTTTGTTCGTAAACGCTTTTCCTTGGAAAATCATACGAGATACCCAGAAATAAATAATATCGTAGCCAGTTACAAGCACATCGGTTGGATAATAACGTTTTAAATCCTCGGCATCTTCATTTGGCCAGCCCATTGTTGAAAACGGCCATAGCGCTGAAGAAAACCACGTATCTAATACATCTTCATCTTGTACCCAGTTTTCTGGATCTTGAGGTGCTTCTTTCCCGACATAAAGCTCATTCGTCTCTTTATGATACCAAGCTGGGATTCGGTGTCCCCACCAAAGTTGTCTAGAAATACACCAGTCGCGAATGTTTTCCATCCAGCGTGTATAGGTGCCTTCAAAACGTTCAGGCACAAACGTTACTTTCGTGTCTTCATGCTGCTGCATTTTGAGAGATTCTTCTGCAAGAGGCTGCATTTTCACAAACCACTGCATTGATAAATAAGGTTCGACCACAACGCCGCTACGCTCTGAATGACCAACAGAGTGAAGGTGCTCTTCAATTTCAAATAATACACCTGACGCCTGTAAGTCTTTAACAATCTGCTTACGGCAATCAAAACGATCGAGCCCTTGATACTTGCCAGCATTTTCATTCATGGATCCATCTTCGTTCATAACGAGAATGCGCGGCAGATCGTGACGATTTCCAATTTCAAAGTCATTCGGATCATGAGCTGGGGTAATTTTAACAGCTCCCGAACCAAAATCACGATCAACGTACTCGTCTGCTACAATCGGAATTTCGCGACCAATAATTGGTAGCTTCACCTTTTTACCTACTAGGTGACTGTACCGTTCATCTTTTGGGTGAACAGCTACTGCTGTATCTCCAAGCATGGTTTCCGGCCTTGTCGTTGCGATTTTAATAGAACCTGTTCCGTCCACTAACGGGTACTCCATATGATAGAAAGCACCTTGAACATCTTGGTGAATAACTTCTATATCAGAAAGAGCTGTTTTCGTATGCGGGTCCCAGTTAATGATATATTCCCCACGATAGATAAGACCTTGTTCGTAAAGTGATACAAACACTTCATTAACTGCATCCGATAAACCTGAATCCAATGTAAATCGTTCTCGGGAATAATCTACGGAAATACCAACCTTTGCCCATTGCTTTCGAATAAAATTGGCATATTCTTCTTTCCATTCCCAAGACTTCTCAACAAAGCCTTCACGACCAAGATCATGCTTTGAAATTCCTTGTTCTTTTAGGCGCGCCTCCACTTTAGCTTGAGTTGCAATTCCTGCATGGTCCATTCCCGGAAGCCAAAGTGTGTCATAACCTTGCATTCGTTTTGTTCGAGCAAGAATATCTTGCAAGGTGGCATCCCATGCGTGACCAAGATGGAGCTTTCCGGTAACATTTGGTGGTGGAATGACAATGGAGTACGGTTCTTTAGATGGATCGTCTGTAGGTTTAAAGAACTCGCCTTTTTTCCAGTAGTCGTACCATTTCCTTTCTGTTTCATTTGGATCATATTTTGTTGGCATTGTATGCTGCTCCGTCATTGGGCAGGCCTCCTTTAGCTTAAAAAAATACAAAAAAACCCTTCCGTCTCAAAGGACGAAGGGATTGTTCGCGGTGCCACCTTTGTTCACAGACTTAGTCTGTGCAACTCAAATCGACTAACGGCTCGAAACCGTTTCTGTTTACTAGAAGGTTCAACAGAAAAGCTTACAGGCGACTTTCAAGTACTTACTCTCTAGAAAGACTTTCAGCCAAGGTCCTTCCTCTCTACTAGAAGCAGTTTCTTTACTCCTCCTGATCACAGCTTGTATATAGGATCTATCCGTATTTTATCGCTTGCTTACAAGTACGTCAATATTAGCTTTGGTTATTTTTATATAGTCTATACATTCAGAACTGCTTTTGCAACAGTTTTAGGCTGCTTGCATACAATACAGTAATCATTATACAAAGGAGGAAGGTTGCTATGACTAAGCGATTTCAAGGCTTTCCACCACCATGTCCGCCACCTGGTCCACCTAAAAAATTTGGGCGCTTTAAATTTATTTGTATTCAATGCTTACCGCCCATTTTAGTGTTTCAGCTTATTCGTACATTACTTCTTCCAACAGCTGTAGACTTATTTTTATTAACCCTTATTATCGTTTTTTTCATTTGCTTGTTTTTCGGTATTGTGTAGTGTAAGCCACCTTCAAGAAAAAAGAATCACATCATTTTGATCCTTTTCCAGTTCTTTTTCTTCTAACTGATTTTTCCATTTACCTGCAACAAGAAAGAAGACAACCATGAAAACCGCAATAACGGTTGAATTGATGAGGGTTAACCGAATCGTTAAAATGCCGTCCCACAACCGCATGCTCGCAAAGAAGAGAAGAAATGCCGTTAATTGCGTTACGATGCCAATCCCTTTCCACATAACGGCTTTTTCTTTTGTCGAAGCTTTATCATATAGATAAAAGCCGAACAAGCCTACACTCGCTAAAAGAATAATAGGTAAAAACGAAAAAGAAGATGCCTGAATATTTGAATCTAATAAGCCTGCTATTTGAATAATGAACTGCAAAACAAAATAGACAACTAGGATAAGCAAACCAACTCTTAGTAACAAAGCCATTTTTAACGATGTTGACATTTTTGGAACGTTTTTTGTTCGCTTCTCACAGTATGTGTAAATGTTCTTTTGATTCAGCTCTAAATCAATCGCATTTTTTTCAGCGTACAACCACTCATCTAGTATTTGGTGAAGAATCTGATTTCGTTTCCGTTGTGAAAAGCTAGCAGCTTCCATATAGTCAATTGCTTCTTCAAATAAGGCTTGCTTTTCATTTGTGAGCTTTTTCTTTTTTTCTTCAAGCGCTTCAGTGCCTTTTTTCTCCATCTTATACACCTACTCTCTTTTATCTGCCATTACTTTAAGCATACCCGAATTGTCCCGAACTAAGCGTATACCTCTTTATTTAATGCCATATTTTTCTTTTTATCAAGTGTAAAATCCTAAAAAAAAGCAAGCATCAGCTTAAGACTGATTACTTGCTTCCTCTTCTTCCTGAGGGACAATCTTCGGAACAAATCGCTGCACTTTACGCAGTGCATAAATGCGTTTTTCAAGTTTTTGCGTTAGCTCTAACTCATTTCCACCTTTTCGATAATCCATCATCGTGTAGTAAATCGGCTCAGGAAAAAGGAGATAGGCACTTACTAAGTATTTTTCAGCAGTAACGAGGGGCAAATGCTGTTCATATCTAGCGAACCAGCGCAGTACTTCATTTTCATCCCACAATGAGTGCGGAAAACCGTGTCTACACAAAGTCGCTAAATCGCGAGCTGGTGTATCTAAACTGGCACGCTCAAAGTTAATCAATAAAGGCTGGCCATTTGTTGCGTGCAACAGATGATGTCGAGATAGGCGCCCATGAGTTAACACACTACGGTAACTACCTTTATCGATTGTAGTCTTGTACCATTTCTCCAAATAGGTCGTTGCCTCATCCGCTAATTGCTCAAACATTTTAAAATGCGTAAGAAATGAAAGTTCAAATGGAGATAAATACGCTTTTACTTCTGCTTCATCTGCAAAACGGGATAATTCTAGCGAGTGCATTTCCCACCTAGACAGTAGGCGTTCACACGATTGATCAATAACATCTTTTGAAGCAGTTTGAGATTTAACCGTCATCCGATGAATGGTTCCAATTGAATCAGCCATAATCTCTTCAATTGATTGTCTTCCTTGGTAATCCTGGGTTTCGATCCAAGGCATTAGATAATACGACTTACCGGATACAAATAACGAATATTCCCCGAATTTTGTCGGAATAATCGGAACGAATGATGGATAGTTTAATCGTGAAAGCTTCCTTATCGCATGAATACATTCTTCTGCTTGAACTGGATCCATTGATGATTGTTTTAATGCAAACGCTCCATGTTCAGTTTCAATACGATAAATATTCCCTTGTTGTTCAACCGTTACGGCTGTTAAATCGTAATAATAAAGCAATGCTTCAATAAACGGGTTCATGTTGTCACCTTCTTTGCATCAAGCCACTTTGCTAATGCCGAAGCAAATGACTGCGTTTTATCCCACTCTCTTTTTAGGTAATCAATTAATTCAGAAAAGGCTTGACCATTGGAGGCCGCACTCCCTCGTAATAACGTATCCAATTCATCAGGAATAAGCACTGTAGCCATGATGGCTTTTCGTTCGTTGGCAGTCAACATTGCCTGTTTATCCAATTCATTTAACAATGCATGCAATGACGCTTCATCTTTGCGCTCGTACCACGATTTAAGAAATGCCTTAAACGACTGATAACCGTACTCCGGTTTTTTTACACTTCCTTGTACGACTAGCATATGTCCACGGAATGAGCCTGTTAGTTCTGTAAACGAATCCATTTTAGGTACAGTCATTTCGTCAGACTTAACTATCTTCTTAGCCATCGTTAAACGATGATTCGCTTCCTGAAATAGAGTCCGAAAAAACAGCCTTTGTTCACGAGTGGCTTGTTCTAAAATAGGATAATCACTCGATAGCTCTTTTGGCAGCGAGATCATCGATTGATCTTTCCGGCCGGCCTGAATCATCAAACCTAGAATTTCTCCCCACCGCTTCTCATCTTGATCTTCCCGTTGTCCAGTTGGTACTTCATCATGCAAACTAATGAATTGGTTGTCCTCTTCCATATAAGCAGCGCCTTCAACGGTTCTTAGCATCCGGTTCATCATGACATAAGGCGCGACACTACAGTTGTCACGCCACTCCATATGCCACTTTAAACAAGCTTCATCTTCCCAATAGCAGATTTGCTTTATACCTTTTTCTGTGTTTAGTTTATGTTTTGATTCTAAAGACGCCTGTTTAAACCCATACTCTTCTTTGATGCGCTCAATCATCGGTCACCACCTACTTACCCTTCGAAGGTATATAAATGATTTGCCCCTCTTCAACTTTTTCACTATCAAGGTTGTTATAACGCGTTAATTGACTAGTGGAAAGTTCATAACGATCGGCAATAACCTGTAGCGTTTCTTCTTCTTGAATAATACACATCTTCCATCTGGAGAACTGTTCATCCTCATTTCGAAGCATGCTCGTTAAGTACGAAGCGCTGTCACGTTCATTCTTTCCTACATCCTCAGTCACTTCTTCGACTACATCAACTGGATCTTCAAGCTCGTTCATTTCACTCGTTTCAGTCAAATAACGGTAGGCAGGAGAGGCCTCATCATTTAGATCACTGACAGTAGCGATATCATCTTCATCCACCTCTTCTTCCCAATTGGATTGAGTGAACGTCTCCACAATGTCTTGCTCCATACTTCTATGGTTATAAGCTAGTTCTTGTTCTGGTTCTTGCCTTGGTTCTTGTTCTAGTTTTTCTTCTGTTCTTTGCTCCACATATGATTGACTTTCCTCAACCGCTTCATCCGACTGATACGCTTCGAATTGAAAAGCCGTTTCCTCTGTGCTTTCATACTCTTCTGATTCAGTTTCATTTTCAACAACTTCGTACTTATACTCAGAATCAACCAACTCAATTTCTCGCTGTTGCTCGTCTGACTTCACGCCACTAATCGACACATCTGCTGTTAATTGAATGCAGCTTTTCTCTGGTAAATCGTAATCAAAGCTCGATACTTCTACATAAATATCATCAACATGCTGAATTCGTGTCATCGGGATCGTAATATCAATTGGAAAAACATGTTCAATCTGGCCTGCTCCGGCTTCCGTTTCTGTCTGAATATCACCTGATTGACGAAAATCACTTAAAGCAGTAAAAGATGCGTCTTCATCTTCTTCTACCTCTTCCTGTATTTCTTCTACCATTTTGTATTCGCCAATAAAACGAAGACCACCTTGAATGGTTACATGATCGTCCATTTGCTTGACTGAAATTTCCGGTGTGAGGGACATGCCAATAATTTCATCAATTTGTTGCCCTTTATTAAGCCAAACAGAATCTTCAATCGAAAATGTTAAGGCTGACGACTGTTCTTGAGACAATTTAATTCCTCCTTCTTCACCATCATCCGTTGTACACGTACACTATTACGTCTATGAGCTAAGCTAGTCGATTATGCGTACAACAGACGAAAAAAAACAAGCCTTTCTAGTTTCGTACTAGCAAAAGGCTTGTAGTCGATCATTCAGCTTGAGAAAGAGTAGCAAATACACGATTTGCCGCTTCAATTGTTTTTTCGATATCGTCGTCTGTGTGAGCCGTTGAGAGGAAGAGCCCTTCAAATTGTGAAGGAGCAATTGAAACCCCTTCTTCTAACATCCCTCTAAAATAACGTGCAAATAACTCTAAATCAGCAGTCTTCGCCTGATCAAAATTCGTGACATGCTCATTTGTGAAGAAAAGACCAATCATCGATCCTGCACGGTTAATTGTATGGGGGATGCCATGTGCTTTTGCAGCCTCTGAGAGACCTTGCTCCAAACGTTCTCCTTGTTTACGAAACACTTCGTAGTCTTCTCTCGTTAGTTGAGAAAGGGTATAATATCCTGCTGTCATTGCAAGTGGGTTCCCGGACAATGTACCAGCTTGATAGATAGGTCCGCTAGGGGCAATTTGTTCCATAATTTCTCGTTTTCCACCAAATGCACCAACAGGCAGTCCTCCACCAATCACTTTTCCTAAACACGTTAAATCAGGTGTAACGCCAAGTTCTCCCTGCGCACATTCATAGCCAACCCGAAAGCCTGTCATGACTTCATCAAAAATCAACACCGTTCCATTGGCTGATGTTAATTCTCTAAGTGTTTCTAAAAACCCAGGTTCTGGACGAACAACACCCATGTTTCCAGCTACCGGCTCTACAATAACTGCCGCAAGGTCATCACCAAACTGTTCAAATGCATACTTTACACTATCAACATCATTGTAATGAACGGTTAACGTGTTCTGTGCTACTGATTCAGGAACACCAGGGCTATCTGGTAAGCCAAGTGTCGCAACACCAGAACCTGCTTTTATTAGCAACGAATCCCCATGTCCGTGATAACAGCCAACAAATTTTAATATTTTGTTACGCCCTGTATAACCTCTTGCTAATCGAAGTGCGCTCATCGTCGCTTCTGTACCAGAATTAACCATACGAACTACTTCGATTGATGGCACACGTTCAATCACTAGTTCTGCCATCTTGGTTTCTAACTCATGAGGCGCACCAAAGCTTGTCCCAAGTTCCGTTGCTTTTTTTAATTCTTCCACTACAACTTCATCTGCATGCCCTCGAATAAGCGGTCCCCAAGATAGTACATAATCAATATATTGATTCCCATCAATGTCTGTGATTTTTGATCCTTTTCCTTGTTTCATATAAACCGGATTCATACCAACTGATTTAAAGGCACGAACAGGGCTGTTTACACCACCTGGCATCAGCGGCTTTGCTTGTTCAAACGCTTGTTTTGATTTTTCGTAGTGAGCCATCTTTAGTAACCTCCTTGTGTCTCTTCATACAGCCATTGTGCAGCGTCTTTTGCAAAATAGGTTAGAATGAGCGATGCTCCAGCTCGTTTCATACTTAGAAGCTTTTCTAACACAATTGCTTTCTCGTTCACCCAACCATTTTGTGCTGCTGCCTTAACCATCGCGTACTCTCCACTAACGTTATAAGCCACGATGGGGACATCCGACATTTCCTTTACATCACGTACAATGTCTAAGTAAGATAAAGCCGGTTTGACAATGAGGAAGTCTGCTCCTTCTTCCAAATCAGACGTCGCTTCTCGCACCGCTTCTTCTCGATTAGCAGGATCCATCTGATACGTTTTGCGGTCCCCAAAAGCAGGTGCACTATTTGCCGCATCACGAAACGGACCGTAAAACGCTGAAGCATACTTCACAGCATAAGACATGATGGGGACATCCACATAGCCTGCCTCGTCTAAGCCCTGACGAATTGCTGCTACAAAGCCGTCCATCATATTTGATGGCGCAATAATATCAGCACCAGCTTCTGCTTGTGAAATCGCTGTTTTTACTAAAAGGTTAAGACTCTCATCATTCACAACATCTCCTTCACGGATGATGCCACAATGTCCGTGATCTGTGAATTCGCATAAACAAGTATCTGCAATGACAAGCATATCAGGAAATGCTTCTTTTATCTGTTTCGTTGCTTTTTGGATGATGCCATGACTCGCAAATGCTTCTGACCCAATTTCATCTTTATGATGGGGCAAGCCAAATAAGATAATGGCACGAATCCCTAATTTTTGCACTTCAGCCACTTCGTCATTTAAACGATCTAACGAAAACTGAAACACTCCTGGCATTGAAGGAACTTCTGTCTTTTTATTCGTTTCTTCAGTTACAAACAGCGGGTAAATAAAATCGTTCGCTGAGAGCGTCGTTTCCTTCACCATTGCCCGAATAGCTGCTGTTTTTCTTAGGCGTCTATGTCGCTTAAACGTTACGTTCATGTTTGTGTGCCTCCTCTATAAGCATGGCCTTTACTAAACCATCTGTTGAATAAGTATCTGCCGTCACCGTAGGCGTTAGCCCTAATTGAATTGCACGTGCATTGGTTCTTGGGCCAATACAAGCAATTTTTCGATAAAAAATGGGACATGTTTCCATGATCGTTCGTAAATGAGTAGCCGTAGATGGACTCGTTAACGTTACATAATCAAACACGAGATTTGGTAAAGCTTTTGCTTCCTCAATTACTTCCTCAGGCATGATAGTATCATAGGTAGTTAGAGCTTCAACTTTAATGCTCTTCTCCTCTAACGCATGAATAATGGTTGGCCTCGCCAATTGACCCCTCACTACTAGTACACGCTCTCTTTCACCTACTACCGTTCGTAACATACGTGCCAACGCTTCTCCATCTTGAACCTTTGGTACGACAGATACATGATAGTGGTACTGCTCTATTTCTTGAGCTGTTTGTATGCCAACCGCTGCAATTTTTGCCTTTAATGGCCCACCTTGATAGGCTGAAAAAAACGAACGTACACCATTGACACTTGTAAATACAAGCCAATCAGCACGTGCCGCTTTTTTAGAAGCTTCAGCACCTACCGGTCGAAAGACGATTTTTATTAAAGGTAAGAAATAAGGGGTTCCGCCGTACGCTGTAATCAATTCAGCGAACTGCCTCGCATCCTTTTCCTCTCGCGTTAGCAAGATGTGCTTATTTCGCAGCGCGAGCATCACTCTAGACTCTCTCTCACTTTATTTAAAATGTCTTCCGCTCCTTGTGCAGACAACTGCTTTGCCAAATCCGTTCCTAGCTTTTCTGGATCACTACCTGATGCCGTTTCTTTTAGTAAAACTTGTCCATCTGGGGAGCCTACTAAGCCTGTTAAAGTAATTGTGCCGTCATTTTCTACTGTAGCATACCCACCAATCGGAACTTGACACCCGCCATTTAACGTATGAAGGAAAGCGCGCTCTGCTCGAACCGCAGATGCTGTTTCTTCATGATTCAATAATTGTAAAAGACGGTTCACCTCTGTATCATCTTGACGCCCTTCAAGGCCTAATGCACCTTGGCCAATTGCAGGGATACATTCATCCGTCTCTAAATAATGTGTGACAGCTGATTTGGCATATCCTAATCGATTTAGTCCAGCAGCAGCAAGTACAATGGCAGAAAACGATTCTTCCTTTAATTTTCGCAGCCTTGTCTCAACGTTGCCTCGAATCCATTGAACGGTAAGATGCGGATAGCGATGCAAAATCTGCGCAGATCGACGCAAGCTGCTTGTTCCAATAATAGCCCCTGGTGGCAGCTCACTTAACGGCACATGGTTTTCACTAATAATGGCATCTCTTGGGTCCTCTCGATCAGTAATAGCTCCTAATACAAATTCAGGCAACATTTCTGACGGCACATCTTTCATTGAATGAACGGCAATATCAATTTCCCCAGTTCGCAACGCCTCTTCAATTTCCTTTACAAAAAGACCTTTGCCGCCGACTTTTGAAAGAGTAACGTCTAGTATTCGATCCCCTTTTGTTACAATTTCCTTTATTTCAAATTGGTACGGCACATTTAATTTCTTAAATTGCTCAATGACCCATCTTGTTTGCGTCATCGCTAAATTGCTTCTTCTCGTACCGAGTACAATTGTTCTCATGCTCTTCCTCCTAAAATCATAAAACCATTATGTACATCTTTCATTTTAAAAAGGAAAAAAGCGCAATCATTGACGCTTTTGTGGCAAACGTCCGCTAGCCCAAAAGCTTCAGCTAGTAACATTCCCACTGGAGTCGTCGCCTGATGCGCTTTTCACTCTCATTATCAGCTCATATGGAAATTCAACAATGACGGCTTACGAGCGCAAAGCAACAGTGCCTTCAATCTCGCTATAGGACTCACTTTCTTGCTTCCATAGTGCCTTTATATCATTTTGGCGTTCCCGTTCTTTCTGTTCTTCTAACGTCTCTTCTAACGCAAAAATGTCCGTGAACAACTGTAGCGATAATTGAGCATCAGGCTCAGCTGCTAGTTCTTTTACCTTCGTTAACGGATCACGAAGAAGTTGATTCACAATACTTTTTGTATGCTTACGAAGAACTTTTAACTCACGATCGGTTAAATGAGGTAATTTCCGTTCAATACTAGACATCGTGTCACCTTGAATTTGCAATGCTTTCCCACGTAAAGCTGTGATGATGGGAACGACTCCTAGTGTGTTTACCCACATATTGAACTCCACAATCTCTTCTTCAATCATTAAAGAAATTTTCTCTGCTTCGCGCTCTCGCTCTTGCTTGTTCGATTCAACGATATGTTGCAAATGATCAATGTCATACAAGTGAACATTTTCCCATTCGTTTAATGTTGGCTCGACATCACGCGGAACCGCAATATCAATAATGAATAACGGCCGCTCCTCTCGGGAACGTAATGCTTTTTCCGTATTTTCTTTTGTTAATACAAATTCTCTTGCTCCTGTAGAGCTTATGACCACATCTGCACGCTTCAATTCTTCTTCTAAATGATGAAACGAGACCGCTTCACCACTGAATTGATTAGCAAGATTCTCAGCTTTTGCAACACTTCGATTCATAACAACAATGGAAGCGGCTCCATTCGCATGTATATGCTTTGCCGTCAGCTCACTCATCTCTCCTGCACCGACAATAAGGACACGCTTTCCTTCAAAACTACCAAAAATCTTTTTACCAAGTTCAACGCCGGCATAACTAACTGAGACGGCTTGAGAAGAAATGGCCGTCGAACTATGAGCACGCTTACCTAAGGTAATCGCTTGCTTAAATAGCTGGTTAAAGACCGTACCTGTTACTTGTAATGATTGAGCGAGCTGAAACGCTTGCTTAGCTTGACCAAGAATTTGCGTTTCACCAATAACCATTGAATCTAGACCACACGATACTCGAAACAAATGTTCAACTGCATGATCATTTTCTTTTATTGTTAGATAAGCGGTTAATTCATCCTTATTAATGGAAAACCAGTTTGCTAAAAACGTTTTTGTAAAATGCCTTCCGGTATGAATTTGATCTGCTACAACATAAAGCTCAGTGCGATTGCAAGTTGATAGAATCACACACTCCATAATGCTTTTTGAAGTGCGCAGTTGGGCAAGAGCCGCCGGCAACTGCTCTTCATCAAAAGCTAGCTTTTCGCGAATTTCCACCGGGGCAGACTTATAGTTCACTCCTACGACAATCGTATGCATTTAAAAAGCCCCCTAAAGCTACGTTTCCAATCTCTTACTTCTACTTTATCCAATTCTCATTATATCATGCCTAAATTATAACATGTCTAAATAAGGACTCAAAATTTTTTTGTGAACAATCCTAGACAATCCAGACAGTGAAAAAAATAAGCAGTGCAAGCACTACTTATTTTTCGTTAATTGGAGGTGGGATTGAATCGTTTTCCAAGCTTCTTCTTTTCCATACCCTGTTTCAGAGGAAAACAGTAATAAAGGATCTGCGTCATCACGATCAAGCTCTTTACTGATGATACTTAAATGCTTTTGCCATTTTGATTTAGAAATTTTATCTGCTTTTGTGGCGACTAAAATGACCGGAATTCCGAAATGCTTCATCCAATTGTACATAAGCTTATCGTCTTCCGAAGGCTTATGGCGTGCATCAATTAATTGCAACACCGCTTTAAGCTCTTCCCGCTCTGATAAATACGTTTCAATCATTTTTCCCCAGGCTGCTCGTTCGGTTTTCGACACTTTTGCATAGCCGTATCCTGGAACATCTACAAAATAAAGCATTTCATTAATTTCATAAAAGTTCAATGTTTGCGTTTTACCAGGTTGACCAGATGTTCTAGCTAGCCCTTTTCGATTGAGCATTTTGTTAATAAAAGACGATTTCCCCACATTCGAACGACCTGCAAGAGCAAGTTCCGGTAAACGATTAACTGGATATTGTTCAGGTTTGACAGCTACATGTTCTAGTTCAGCTTTTACTACTTTCATTTTTTATCTTCACTCTCATTTAATGCGACTTTCAAGACTTGATCAAGATGTTCCACTAATACAATCGTCAATTCTTCACGAACACTAGCTGGAATATCGTCAATATCTTTTTCATTCTCTTTTGGAATAATAATCGTTGTTAACCCAGCACGGTGGGCACTCATTGCTTTTTCTTTTAAACCACCAATTGGTAATACTCGACCTCTTAATGTAATTTCTCCTGTCATGCCCACTTCACGCTTCACTTTTCGACCAGTAAGTGCAGAAATTAATGCTGTCGCCATTGTGATGCCTGCTGATGGACCATCCTTAGGGGTTGCCCCTTCTGGAACATGAATGTGTATATCCGTTTTATCGTTAAAATCAGTTGATATTGAGAGCGCTTCTGACCGAGATCGAATATAGCTAAACGCTGCTTGTGCAGACTCTTTCATGACGTCTCCTAACTTGCCTGTAAGGGTTAATTTCCCTTTCCCTTTCACAGCAGAAACTTCAATAGAAAGCGTCGTACCACCTGCTGCAGTGTACGCTAGGCCAGTAGCTGCACCAATCTGATCTTCTTGCTCAGCCATACCGTAGCGAAATCTTGGCTTTCCAAGCATATCTTCTACTAGCTTTTCTGTTACTGTCACACGCTTTCGATCTTCCATTACGACCATTTTAGCGGCTTTACGACAGGTTGAGGCTAACTGGCGCTCTAAGTTTCTAACCCCAGCTTCACGGGTGTAGTGTCGTATAATTTTCGTTAACGCCTCATCTTTTACAGGCATCTGACTTTTTGTTAAACCATGCTCTTTTATTTGCTTTGGAAGTAAATAGTTTCGTGCAATTTGTTTCTTTTCAAGCTCCGTGTAACCAGGTATAGAAATAATCTCCATTCGATCCAATAAAGGGCCTGGAATCGTACCAATATTATTTGCCGTTGTGATAAACATGACGTTTGATAAATCATACGCCTCTTCAAGGTAATGATCGCTAAACGTATTGTTTTGCTCTGGATCTAACACTTCAAGTAAGGCGGAGGCTGGATCTCCTCTAAAATCATTTGCCATTTTATCAATTTCGTCTAATAAAAAGACCGGGTTAATCGTTTCTGCTCGTTTCATCCCTTGAATGAGCCGCCCTGGCATGGCTCCAACATACGTTCGACGATGACCTCGAATCTCTGCCTCGTCACGCACGCCCCCTAACGACATTCGCACAAATTTTCGATTTAACGATCTAGCAATAGATCGTGCTAGCGATGTCTTTCCGACTCCTGGAGGTCCCGCAAGGCATAGAATAGGACCTTTCATCGAATTTGTTAGCTTTCTAACAGCCAAATATTCAAGTACTCGCTCCTTCACTTTCTCTAACCCGTAATGGTCTTCATCCAAGATTTTACTCGCTTTTTTCACATCAAGCTGATCTTCTGTTTGTTTGGTCCACGGTAATTGAATAAGCCAATCAAGGTAGTTTCGCAATATAGAGCTTTCTCCAGCATTGGCTGGCATTTTCTCATAGCGGTTTAACTCTTTCATTGCTTTTTCATACACATGTTCAGGCATTTCCGCTGCTTCTATTTTTTCCTTCAACTCAGCAATTTCACCTGTTTTACCTTCACGATCTCCTAATTCTTTTTGAATAGCTTTCATTTGTTCGCGTAAGTAATACTCTTTTTGTGTTTTTTCCATTGATTTTTTTACACGTTGGCCAATTTTCTTTTCAAGGCCTAACACTTCTTGTTCATTACCAAGAAATTCAATAAGCTTTTGCAACCGTTCCTTTACATCGATAAACTCAAGTAGTGTTTGCTTTTGAGACAGCTTCAACGTTAGATTGGCTGCTATTAAATCAGCAAATTGCTCTGGTGCTGTTGTTTCCTTCAAATTCGCGAGAGTTTCTTGTGAAGCGCGTTTTGATTGTTTGGAGAACTGATCATACATGGAAAGTAGCGTACGCATTAATGCTTCTGTTTCTGTATCTGCTTTGCCATCTTGCTCACATAATTGAATATCTGCAACAAGAACATCTCCATGGTCATGAAAATGAGTAAGGGAAGCTCGTTGTAATCCCTCTACTTGAACACGCACCGTTCCATTGGCTAATTTAGTTGATTGAACAATTTTAGCAAACGTTCCAATTCTATATAAATCTTCTTCCGTCGGATCTTCTTTTGTTGTTTGTTTTTGTGTTGCTAAAAATAAATATTGATCGTTTTGCTTGGCTTCTTCTAATGCTTTTACCGATTTTTCACGACCTACGTCTAAGTGCATAATTGCCCCTGGAAAGATTAATACACCACGCAAAGGAAGGAGCGGAACTCGGCGTTCTTGATATTGGTCAACCATCCGCATGACACCTCCGCCTTTATCTTGATAAAAAATTCATTATGTCTAATCATCTTAATTCTATGCTAAAAAACACAAACGATGATACACACAATGGAGAAAGCGTCATTCTCAGTAGAGTGACGCTTTCAATCATTCATTTCCGGTTTGTTAACCATCTACTCATTTTAGCTTACGAAGTGGTTTGTTGTCCATTATTTAGATTGGTACAGCTCCTCCAGAAGTGAAGGTTTGGGCAGGTATAACATTTTCTGCGCTTTCCTCCTGGGTTAAAGCAAGTTGAAAGACTTCGTCGAGGGTTGTTACCGCAATGACGTCAATTCCTTTGATTTCTCTTAAGATCGCTTGTTCATTTTCTTTCGGAATAATAACGGTTTTTGCACCAGCTAATTTAGCTGCTTTCACTTTTGCAATAACGCCACCAATAGGCTTTACTTTTGCATGAATACTTAACTCCCCTGTCATCGCCACTTCATTCGAAACAGGAATTTGTTTAATTCCAGAGTAGATACCAGTTGCGATGGCAATTCCAGCTGATGGTCCGTCGACTGGCGTTCCTCCTGGAAAATTCACATGAATATCATAGTCATTTGTAGGAACACCTTTTCTTTTTAAAACAGAAATAACATTTTCAACAGATGAACGAGCCATGCTTTTTCGTTTAATAGAGCGAACTTGTGATCCAGATTGTTCTTCTTCTGCAATACCTGTAATCGTCAATTTACCATGCTGCACATTTTCGTGCACGAGCACTTCAATTTCAAGTAATGCACCGCTTGTTGGTCCCGTTACTGCTAACCCATTTACTAAACCAATAACCGGTTGCTCATGAATTTGTCGCTCAGGACGTGGTGCCATCTGACTTGAATGGGCAACCCATTCAATATCTTTAAGCTGTACTTCTTGCCTTCCGTCAGCGCGAGCCGCACCAACAGCAATCTGTAGCATATTTACGGTTTCTCTTCCGTTCGTTGCATAGGAAGCTATTTTTTTCGATGCCTCATCTGTTAACGTCATCGCAGCTTTTTCCGCAGCTCGCTTCGCAATTTCTTCTATTTCACTAGGGTCTAACCCGCGAAAAAAGACTTCTAAACAGCGGGAGCGAATCGCTGGCGGCATTTCTTCCGGTTGTCTTGTTGTCGCAGCAATTAAACGAAAATCTGCCGGCAAGCCACGTTTAAAAATATCATGTATATGTGTAGGAATTTGATCGTTTTCTGAGCTATAGTACGCACTTTCAAGGAAGACTTTGCGATCCTCTAACACTTTTAACAATTTATTCTGTTGAATGGTGTGTAGTTCTCCAATCTCATCGATAAATAAAATTCCACCATGTGCCTTTGTGACCGCTCCTGGTTTTGGTTGCGGCACACCAGCTTGTCCCATTGCGCCGGCCCCTTGATAAATGGGATCGTGTACAGAGCCAATTAATGGGTCCGCTATTCCCCTTTCATCAAACCGCGAGGTAGCACCATCCACCTCAACAAATACAGCTGTTGATTGAAATGGAGATTGGTTGCTTTGTTTTGCTTCATCTAACACAAGACGTGCTGCTGCTGTTTTTCCAACACCAGGTGGTCCATAAATAATGACGTGTTGAGGATTGGCTCCACACAATGCCATACGTAATGTTTTCAAACCATCTTCTTGCCCAACGACTTCTGATAACGATTTTGGTCGTACTTTTTCAGCTAATGGTTCAGATAATCGAATAGAGCGAAGTTTTTTCATTTTATCTAGTTCAACTTTTGATTCTCGATCAATGTACGTTTTTTGACTGCGCTGGTTTTTTAATAAGTTCCAAAAATAAACACCAATAATAATCCCAAAAAATAATTGGACAAATAATGCAATTGTCGTAAACCCCATTTGCTTGCCTCCTAATTGTTATGTTGTCGTTAGTATGACCTTGAGACAAGTCGTTAGTCGAAAACAGCCAAGCGCATTATTTCCAATTCTAAACACGATGCAAAAAAACCACGCTGGCCATGGACCAACGTGGTTTCTACTTTATGCACTTTCTTTTGGCTTATTAAGGGTTAACTCTGTTCCGTCTGCAGATTTAATAATCGGTTCTGCACCATCTGTTATACAGCCTTCATGAATAATACACTTCACTGCATCTTCCCTAGATGGAAGATCGAACATCACATCAAGCATAATGCTTTCAATAATTGAACGGAGTCCGCGAGCACCTGTTTTACGTTCGATTGCTTTTTTGGCAATCTCTTTTAATGCTTCATCTGTAAACTCTAATTCAACATCATCGAGCTCAAGCAGTTTTTGGTATTGTTTTACGAGCGCATTTTTAGGCTGCGTTAAAATCTCAACAAGCGCATCTGTATCGAGCGGAGCAAGACTTGAAATAATCGGAAGACGACCAATAAATTCTGGAATCAGTCCAAATTTCAAAAGGTCTTCAGGAAGTACTTTCGATAGGTATTCACCTGGTTTTAGCTCTTCTTGTTTTGAATCGTCGGAGCCAAATCCAATAATCTTCTTCCCTAAACGGCTTTTAATAATTTGTTCGATTCCATCAAAAGCCCCACCACAAATAAAGAGGACGTTTGTTGTATCAATTTGTATAAATTCTTGATGAGGATGCTTTCTCCCACCTTGTGGTGGCACGCTAGCAGTTGTACCTTCAAGAATTTTTAGTAACGCCTGCTGAACACCTTCACCTGAAACGTCACGGGTAATAGATGGATTTTCAGACTTACGAGCTACTTTATCGATTTCATCAATATAGATGATACCTTTTTCAGCTTTCTCTACATCATAATCAGCCGCTTGAATGAGTTTTAGTAGGATGTTTTCTACATCTTCACCAACATAACCAGCTTCCGTTAACGATGTAGCGTCTGCAATAGCAAAAGGTACATTTAAAATACGTGCAAGAGTTTGTGCAAGAAGGGTTTTTCCGCTTCCTGTTGGTCCAATCAACGTTATATTACTCTTTGCTAATTCAACATCTTCGGAACGTGCCATTGAATTAATTCGCTTGTAATGGTTGTAAACGGCAACGGCTAAAGATTTCTTCGCATCTCGTTGGCCGATAACATAATCATCAAGAATGACACAAATTTCACTAGGTTTCGGAATTTCCTCTAGTTCAACCTCTTCTTCAGTCCCAAGTTCTTCCTCAACGATTTCCGTGCAAAGCTCAATACACTCATCACATATATAGACTCCAGGTCCAGCTACAAGCTTTCTGACTTGATCTTGAGTTTTACCGCAAAAAGAACACTTAAGCTGTCCTTTCTCCTCGTTAAATTTAAACATAACCTCACCCCTTACAGGATTTCTTTTTTCCATGATTTGCTCATAAAAGCTTAATGTCAAATCATTTTAGCATAGACTAATTCAACAAACTAGAAATATGCATTTTATGTATGAGTTAGAGCAATCACTACCCTTACTCTTCCCTCTCAAAGTACAATTCAAGCTTCACCGTGAAAACCCTTTTTTTTGAGCTACTATCATTTTGTTCAACTTAGCAGGCAATCATACTATACTTATGAATAAAAGCCTACTTTCATGTTAGGGTATCGCTGTATAAGGGAAAAAGGTACGGGTGTTATGCCCGCACCTTTTTACATTAAGCTGTTGCTTCTTTACTGTGATCAACGAGTACGTCAATCGCTTTGCGCATTTTTAAATCACCTTTTACTGTGTCAAGTCCACCTTGCGCAGAAAGTAATGCTTTGATTTCATCAGCAGAACGCTGGTACATCTCAGCCATTTTTGTAATTTCTTCTTCTACTTCTTCATCAGAAACTTGTACGTCTTCCACTTCAGAAATAGCTTCAAGCGTTAAGTTAACGCGAACACGCTTCTCAGCATCTTCTTTGAATTGGTTACGCATATCTTCTTCTGTTTGACCAGAGAATTGGAAATACATATCCAAGTTCATCCCTTGTGCTTGTAAACGTTGACCAAATTCTTGAAGCATACGATCTACTTCAGTATTGACCATTGCATCAGGAACAGTGATGTCAGCTTGATCTGCTGCTTTTTCAAGTAACGCATCACGGACAGCATTTTCTGATTCTGTTTTTCTTTGCTCTTCAAGCGTCTTACGTAACTCCACTTTAAGCTCATCCAATGATTCTACATTTTCGTTCGCATCTTTAGCAAATTCATCATCAAGCTCTGGAAGTTCTTTACGTTTCACATCATGAATTTTCACTTTGAACGTCGCTGGTTTTCCAGCTAGATTTTCTGCGTGATACTCTTCTGGGAACGTTACTTCAACTTCTTTTTCGTCTCCTGTTTTAAGACCAACTAATTGTTCTTCAAAACCTGGAATGAACGAATTTGAGCCAATTTCAAGTGAATAGTTCTCAGCAGTACCGCCTTCAAACGCTTCACCCTCTGCATAGCCTGCGAAGTCAATAACAGCTGTATCGCCGTTTTGAATTTCTCCATCTTCAACAACAACGAGTTCAGCGTGACGCTCTTGAAGTTTTGTTACTTCTTCTTGCACATCTTCATCTGTAACTTCTGCACTTGGCACTTCAACTTCTAAACCTTTGTAGTCGCCAAGCTTCACTTCTGGCTTAACTGTTACAGTTGCTTTAAATACTGCTTTTTCGTTTTTGCCAATTGATTCAATATCTACTTCCGGGCGATCAACAGGGAAAATTCCTGTTTCTTCAACGGCATTTGAGTAAGCCTCTGGTAACATAAAGTCGATTGCATCTTGATAAAGTGATTCAACTCCAAATTGCTTTTCAAAAAGACCTCTTGGCATTTTCCCTTTACGGAAACCAGGTACGTTTACTTTTTGCACAACTTTTTTAAATGCTTTATCTAAAGCGTCGTTGACTTTATCTGCTTCAACTTCAAACGTTAAGACGCCTGTATTCTGTTCTGTCTTTTCCCAATTTGCAGACATAATATTTCCCTCCAACATGTAATTTCTACACTACTTTATCACGTTTTTGACAACCATTCCATTATAACATATCGAATGAATCTTTCAATGTCTTCCTTCTTATGAAATAAGTCGGGTTCATTTATGTTGTTTTTACTATAGCTGAAGCGCCTAAGCCTATGTATGAAACCACTCGTTTTGGTTTTGAGCCTCTAATAAAATGTCTTGTTCCAATGCTTCAATTTCATGTGAAGCAGAGAGAACATCGAATCGCTCACACTCATAACATTGGACCATTGTCGTCTCATCTGTTTCGAGACCGAGTTGTTCCGCAGCGACTAGATGAAACGCACAAGCCCAAGCCTTTGGATTTTCTGGATTAAGTTCAAATGGGTATGTCATAAGCAAGTATGTGTGGTGTAGTTGTTTTGCCATATGTAATAAAGTTGGGTCTTCTTGCTCAAGCTGGTCTTCTAAAGCTTCTCTTATCGCCTGATCTACCTGTCTTTCTCCTGGCTCTTCAAGCTCACTAGGGGTGATAACAACCACTTGATGATCACGTTCATATCGTAATGGTTTACGGTCTCCCCATTCATGTAACAACTGTAACGCATATGTGCGCATAAGCGGGTTCGTTTGTTTATTTTGGACAAAGCTTCTAATCTCATCAGTTAAATCTGTCAGACCGAGTTTACGAACAGTTTGCAATGCATTCCATTTAGCTGGTTCATTTGCTGCATGAAGTCCAGCTTTTAATTCAAGCATTGTTTCTTCTTGATTTTGTTTTGACACTGATGCTTCACTATACTCATTTGATTCGCTCATTTGTCGACTGAAATGAAGTAGTTCATAGAAGGTTTCTGCATCTTTTGCAGGAATTTTATCTTCGCTTAGAACTGCTTCCAATAAGTGAACGACTTGATCATAACGAGATAGTTGGACAAGTAATGAAACATGCACTTGCAGGATTTCAAAATAATTACCAATTCCTTCATTTAATAGCTTTTCTGTCTCCATGACAGCTTCCTGCTGACGATTTAATTCAATTAAGCTTAGTACAGTCCCAAATCGCGCTTGTGGATCCCCTTGATCATAAGAAGAAGCTTCTGCAAAAAGCTTGTACGCCTTTTCTGCATGCTTTTGCTTTAATTCATTCATCCCTTCTTCGACCAAACGTTTCACTAAGCCAGGAAATAAAATGATATTATTTTTCCCTTGCTTTTTCTCTTTCAATTTTTATCGCCTGCCTTCTCTATATGCCTACTTTAACACGCCTTCACTCTCTAACAAAAGATTCCCATGTTTTTATTCGTTATTCGTTCCCTAATCCCTTTCATTCAAAACCTTAAGAAAGCCCCTTAGTCATATACTAAGGAGCTAGGATCATAGAAGTTTTTAAAACGTTACGTGTTTTTAGCTGATATTGAATGGCTTTGACTGTTAACCATTTGTGTAAGACGCTTCAAATGTCGTTATCCGGTCTTCAAGCTTCAGCGTTAAGTCAATTTCATCCCATCCGTTAATAAGCATATTTTTCCAATGTGGATCAATTTCGAATGATGACTCAATGTGATCAGCGATAACTTTTTGCTCGAGCAAATCAACTGTAATATGGCTCTTACCTTGATTCACCAGTGTCATCCATCTGTTTACTTCCTCATCTGATAGTTGTATAGGTAATAGACCATTCTTTACACAATTGTTGTAAAAAATATCAGCGAAGCTTGAAGCCATTACTACTTTAAAACCGTAATCATATAACGCCCAAGGAGCGTGTTCCCTTGACGAACCACAGCCAAAGTTATCTCCGCTAATTAAAATACTTGCTCCTTTAGCAGAGGGGTGATTTAATTCAAAGTCCGGATTTTCTTTTCCTTCTGCCTTGTAACGCCAATCATAGAACAAAAATTGACCAAACCCCGTTCGTTCAATTCTTTTTAGAAACTGTTTCGGAATAATTTGGTCGGTATCAACATTTACGCGATCTAATACCGCTGCCTTACCTCTATGAATGCGGATCGGATTCATTTTACATCGCTCCTTACATCAAATGTTCGCACGTCGACAAAATGACCGCTCACCGCAGCCGCTGCTGCCATCGCTGGACTCACTAAATGTGTACGTGATCCTTTTCCTTGTCGTCCTTCAAAGTTACGATTTGACGTTGATGCACACCGTTCTCCTTCTGGTACTCTATCCGGGTTCATACTAAGACACATACTACAGCCGGAGCTGCGCCAATCAAAACCTGCGTCTTTAAAAATCTGATCAAGGCCTTCTGCTTCAGCACGACGCTTTACTTTTTCAGACCCAGGCACAACAATTGCCGTAACATCTTGGTGTACATATCTTCCTTTTACGATTCGAGCGGCGGCCTCAAGGTCACTAAAGCGCGAGTTCGTGCAAGATCCAATAAACACATGTTGGATTGAAATATCTGTAAGAGGCGTATTCGGCTCTAACTCCATATAAGCAAGGGCTTGTGCAATTGCACGCTTTTCATTTTCTGAAGATGCATGCTGTGGATCCGGAACAAAAGAAGAAATTGGGGCACCTTGACCAGGATTTGTTCCCCACGTCACCATTGGCTCAATTTCACTTGCATCAATCGTAACCGTGCGATCGTAAGTTGCATCAGCATCCGTTGCAAGTGACGACCAGTATTCAACAATCTCTTCGAACGCCTTATCTTCTGGTACACGACTTCTCCCTTTTAAATAGTCAAATGTGACAAGATCAGGACTAATTAAACCTGCCTTTGCCCCCGCTTCAATAGACATATTGCATATCGTCATTCGCTCTTCCATCGTCATCCCACGTATTGCTTCACCAGTGAATTCAATGACGGAACCAGTGCCTACATTTACACCAAACTTTGAAATGATCGCAAGGATCACATCCTTTGCAGCAATGCCAGTACCTAATCTTCCTGTAATATGAACTTGTAATGTTTTCGGTCTTGACTGCCACACTGTTTGAGTAGCCAATACATGCTCGACTTCACTCGTACCAATTCCAAATGCCAATGCCCCGAAAGCTCCATGAGTAGATGTATGGCTATCTCCACAAACAATGACATGTCCAGGTTGCGTTAAACCCAGTTCTGGTCCAATTACATGAACAATTCCGTTATCTGGATGCTCCAGATCAGCAATTTCAATACCAAATTCACGGCAATTGTCCGCTAATGTCTCCATTTGTAAACGGGCAATTTGATCTTGTATATCGTAACGGTTAAAAGTCGGTACGTTATGATCCATTGTTGCAAATGTACGCTCTGGTCTACGCACCTTCCTATTTGCGATTCTTAATCCTTCAAATGCCTGTGGTGACGTCACTTCATGGACCATATGCAAATCAACATATAGCAAATCCGGCTGGTTAGATTCTGAAACAATCGTATGTTTCTCCCATATTTTTTCGATAATTGTTTTTCCCATACATGCTCCTCCTAAGAGTGAATTGCTACTTTTATTTCCTTAATGACTGCCGCCGTCATTTCTTTAGTTGAAATCGCATCGATCATCGTTAAATCGGCTGTACGATACCCTTTTAATAGCACTTGATTAATCGCCTGTTCAATACAATCTGCTTCTTCTAACATACCGAAGCTATACCGAAGTAGCATCGCAGTCGATGCAATGGTCGCTAATGGATTCGCTTGGTTTAACCCAGCTATATCTGGTGCTGATCCGTGTACTGGTTCATACAACCCAAAGCTCGTTCCGTTTAAACTGGCGGAAGGGAGCATTCCAAGTGAACCAGTAATCATTGAAGCTTCGTCACTTAAAATATCACCGAATAGATTTTCTGTTACAAGAACATCAAATTGCTTTGGATTTCGTATAAGCTGCATAGCGGCATTATCCACAAGCATATGTTCTAGCGTCACCGACGGATAATGAGTGGCAACTTCGTTTGCACATTCTCGCCACATTCTGCTGGACTCAAGAACATTGGCTTTATCGACTGATGTTACATGCTTTCCCCTAATCTCCGCAAATTGAAAAGCGCGATGCAAAATACGTTCGATTTCGCTTTTTTTGTATACAAGTGTATCAACCACCCCTTCTTCATTATCAATCGCACGACGTTCTCTCGGCTCTCCGAAATAAATACCACCCGTTAACTCTCGAACGATGAGCACATCTACGCCACTTACTACTTCTGGTTTTAAAGTTGATTCTTCTATTAAGGCATCGAGCGCTTGCACCGGCCGCAAATTTGCATAGAGATTTAATGCTTGGCGAATGGCAAGTAATCCTTTTTCCGGTCGGAGATGTGGTGGTTGCTGGTCCCATTTCGGTCCTCCTACCGCACCCAGTAAACAAGCATCAGAGGATTGGCAAAGCTCAATTGTTTCTTCCGGAAGCGGAACGCCAGTCGCATCAATGGCTGCTCCGCCTATTAAGCCCTCTTGGAATTCAAATTGGTGTCCATATAAGTCCGCGATTACTTGAAGTACCGCTTTACCTGACTCGACAATTTCAGGGCCAATACCATCACCAGCTAATGTTGCAATCTGTTTCTTCATTTGTATCCTCCTACCCTACTGTTGATGGTTCTTTTTTTCGTTTTTTTTCATTTAACATGCGGTTTACAGCGTGCAAATAGGCTTTCGCCGATGCTTCTAAGACGTCATGTGCGACACCTCGACCAGACTGGGACTGCTCCTCTTTAGACAGTTTAACGTGTACTTCAGCTAACGAATCTTCCCCTTCCGTTATGGATTGAATACGGTAGTCTGTTAAACGATATTCATAGTCTGTTAGCTTTGCTAGTGTATTATAAATGGCTTCTACACTCCCAGACCCTGTACTTGCTTCTGTCATTTCTTCTTCACCAGATTTGATTAATTTTATAGTCGCTGTTGGCGTTTGATTTGTACCGTATGATACTTGTAACGCTTGAAGGGTGTACGTCTGCACTTGTTCGTCGTCACCTTGATCAATCATTAGTGCGTAAAGATCATCTTCTGTAACAGTTTTCTTTTTATCCGCTAGTGTTTTAAACGATTGAAACAATTGATTGAGTTCTTCGGTAGAGCCTTTAAAACCTAATTCTTTCATTTTCTCTTGGAAAGCATGTCTTCCAGAATGCTTCCCTAAAGGATTTGATGACGTTGCGCCAACAAGCTCTGGCGTAATAATCTCATATGTTTCTTTATGTTTTAACATTCCATCTTGATGAATACCCGATTCATGTGCAAATGCATTTGAGCCGACAACCGCTTTATTTTTTGGAATTGGCATAGACGTGTAGCGACTGACTAATGCACTTGTTCGCTTCAATTCGTTAAGCTGTATATTCGTACCCGTTTTATAGAAGTCTGAACGGATATGCAACCCAACGGCAATTTCTTCTAGGGAAGCGTTTCCTGCTCGTTCACCGATGCCGTTAATCGTACACTCGACCTGCCTTGCTCCTCCTTGAATAGCAGCAAGAGAATTTGCCACACCCATTCCAAGGTCATCGTGATTATGAGTAGACAATATAGCCCTGTCGATATTTGGAACGTTTTTAGTCATATATTCAAATAATTCGGATATTTCCTTTGGCATCCCGTACCCAACTGTGTCAGGTAGATTAATAACAGACGCCCCCGCATCAATTGTCGCTTCAATAATTTTAGCTAAAAATGCCCAATCAGAACGACTTGCATCTTCTGCAGAGAATTGAACGTGTGGGAATTTTTTTGCAGCATACTTTACACTTTCGACTGCACGCTCAACGACCTGTTCTGGTGTCAGTTTTAATTTATATTGCATGTGGATGGGTGATGTTGCTAAAAATACATGAATACGCGGTTCAGCACTTTGCTTTAAGGCTTCCCAACATGCATCAATATCTTCTTGCTTTGAACGCGCTAACCCTGTTACAGACGAGTTTTTTATTTGGGTTGCAATATCCTTTACAGATTGGAAATCTCCTTGAGAGGAGGCTGGAAATCCAGCCTCAATGATATCTACACCTAAACGCTCTAGTTGGAATGCAATGTCTAACTTTTCTTTATGGTTAAGGTTTATTCCTGGAGATTGTTCTCCATCACGCAATGTTGTATCAAATATTTTAACCTTCCCCATGGTTAACGGCTCCTTTTTTTTGTTTTGATTGCTTAACAAATGGCATCATTTCGCGAAGTTCACGACCAACTACTTCCAATGGATGATTGGCTTCGGCTGTATTAATAGCGTTATACTCTGGACGATTTAACTTGTTTTCAAGAATCCACCCTTTAGCAAACTTTCCTTTTTGAATGTCGTCTAGGATCGCTTTCATTTCTTTTTTCGTCTCGTCTGTTACGATACGCGGTCCAGCTTGGAAATCTCCCCATTGAGCTGTATCCGAAATGGAATAACGCATGTACTCTAATCCACCTTCATACATTAAATCAACAATTAGTTTCAACTCGTGTAGACATTCAAAATACGCAATTTCTGGCTGATAGCCTGCTTCAACTAATGTTTCGAAACCAGCTTTTACTAATGCGGATGTTCCACCACACAATACAGCTTGCTCTCCGAAAAGATCTGTTTCCGTTTCTTCTTTAAACGTCGTCTCCAACACACCTGCACGAGCAGCACCGATTTGTTTCGCGTATGCAAGAGCAATTTCCTTCGCTTCACCAGTCGCATCCTGATAAACTGCGATTAACCCTGGTACACCAGCACCTTCTGTGAATGTACGGCGTACGAGATGACCTGGTCCTTTTGGTGCAACAAGGAATACGTCTACATCACTTGGAGGAACGATTTGATTAAAGTGAATGTTAAAGCCATGTGCAAATACTAACGCTTTTCCAGGTGTAAGTTCACTTTCAATAGAAGCTTTATACACTTCCGGTTGCTGTTCATCTGGAAGAAGAACCATGATTACTTCTGCTTTTTCTGCTGCTTCTTGAACGGGATACACATCAAAGCCGTCTTCTTTTGCTTTCTCCCAAGACTTCCCTTGACGCAAGCCAACAATTACATCTACGCCTGATTCCTTTAGATTTAAAGCATGTGCATGACCTTGAGATCCGTATCCAATAATTGCTACTGTTTTCCCATTTAAAAACCCTTCGCTTACATCACCATTGTAATAAACTTTTGCCATTGTCAATCTCTCCCTTTTTTTAATAAATAAGTGTTAAACGCGACGTGTCCGGTTGTGTTTTCACGCTACGGCTTATGGCTGTAACGCCAGTTCTTGCGATTTCTTGTATGCCATAGGACTTAATCAATTCAATAAATGCTTCGACCTTATCCGTGTGACCCGTTACTTGAAGGGTTAATGAATCTCTCCCTACATCAATCATTTGTGCTCGAAATGTCTCAGCAAGTGATCCGATTTCTGCCCGTTGTTCAGGTGTTGCGGCTATTTTAATTAAGGCTAGCTCTCTTGATACTGTTGCTTCTTCAGTCACATCTTTAACCTTCAAAACATCGACTTGCTTATGGAGCTGTTTCATCACTTGTTCAACGTTTTCCATTGCATCAGCTACAACAACAAACGTCATTCTTGAAACAGTAGGATTGTCAGTGACACCTACAGTGATGCTATCAATATTGTATTGGCGTCTCGCAAATAAACCAGTAATTCGATTTAGTACGCCTGAACGATTCTGAACAAGGACGGTGATTGTTCGTTTCACAATGGCTCAACCCCTTCCATACAGTGATGGCCTTGACCTGGACAAATCATGGGATAGACATTTTCTTCTTTTGCTACACAAACTTCCAGCAATACTGGACCTTGATGATCAAAAGTTTCTTTAATTGCTTCTGATAACTTCGACCGTTTTTCAACCTTAATAGCTTTAATATCATAAGCTTCTGCCAATTTAGAGAAGTTCGGCTGAACCGGAAACAACGAGTGTGAATAACGTTCACCATGAAATAATTGCTGCCATTGCCGGACCATTCCGAGTGAAGCGTTATTTACAATGACAATTTTCACTGGCAGCTGTAGTTCTTGTAAAATGGACATCTCCTGCAAGGTCATCTGAAATCCTGCATCACCAGTAATTGCGATAACTGGAAGTTCAGGCTCAGCAATTTGTGCACCAATTGCTGCAGGGAATCCAAATCCCATGGTGCCAAGCCCCCCACTTGTAATCCAACGATTCGGTTTGTTGAAGGAGAAATATTGGGCTGCCCACATTTGATGCTGTCCTACATCTGTCGTGACAACAGCTTCACCGTCTGTATGCTCATAAAGTCGTTCAATTAATTCTTGTGGTTTAATGACTTCTTTGTCGAGTTTATACCATAATGGAAACTCCTTTTTCCAACGCTGTGTTCGCTCTCGCCATTGATCATGTTGTTCAAGTGGACGAATATCCCCTTCTAATAAAAGTGTTAAAGCAGCTTTTGCATCGCCAACCACTGGAATTTCAGCAGGAATGTTTTTTCCAATTTCAGCTGGATCGATATCAATATGTGCAATTTTTGCATTTGGCGCAAAATGTTCCAATACACCTGTTAAACGATCGTCAAAGCGAGAACCAATATTCAAAAGAAAGTCTGCTTCATGCAAGGCCATGTTTGCTGCATAGGTGCCGTGCATGCCTCCCATTCCAAGATGATTTTCATTATTTCCCGGGTAAGAACCTAATCCAAGCAACGTTGATACAAGAGGAATTTTTGTTTGTTCCACAAAAGAAGTCAGCTCTTCAGACGCTTTTGCGTGAAGTACCCCAGCTCCAGTAAGTAGAACTGGTTTTTTCGCTTCTCGAAATGATTCCAGAACCTTTCGAATTTGCTGCTTATTCGGTCTTGCATTCGGTTGATACCCTGGTAAGTAAACCGGCTTGTCGTACGTAAAAACCCCCATTTGCTGCGATATATCTTTTGGTAAGTCAATAAGTACTGGTCCCGGTCGACCACTTTGAGCAATGTGAAACGCTTCTTTAACCGTTTGGGACAATTCTTCAATGGAGCGGATTTGGTAATTATGCTTTGTAATTGGCATTGTTATACCGAGCATATCCGCTTCTTGAAAAGCATCTGTTCCGATTACTTTTGTTCCAACTTGACCTGTAATGACAACAAGAGGAAGTGAGTCAATCATTGCATCCGCAATTCCAGTGACTACATTTGTTGCTCCAGGTCCTGAAGTGACAATACATACACCAGGCTTCCCTGTTACCCTTGCATACCCTTCCGCTGCATGAATCGCACCTTGTTCATGTCTTGCTAAAATGTGATTGATACCGAGCTTATAAATTTCGTCATACGTTGGAAGAATAGCCCCCCCTGGGTAACCAAATATTACATCTACTTGTTCCTTTGCTAAGGACCGTAATAAAATCTCAGCTCCAGTACAAGGCTCATTCGTTTCTTTGGTTGCTTTGTTCTGTTCTTCCGCTTGTTCACTCGCATGTAGCATGCATTCTCTCTCCCTTCCCTCTTTTATATAAAAAAAGAAAGACTTCCTCAAACCCCATGTATGATTACCATACAAGGGGCGAGAAAGTCTCTCGCGGTACCACCCTTATTCACTAATATCATTATTAGCCTCATTTTTTTGATAACGAATGGTGGTTCAAACCATCCGACGACTCCTACTTATGTTCAAAGTCATACTCAAAGGTGAGTTTCACATTTACTTTATCACCGTTTTCCAGCAACCAACGGCTCTCTGTAGATAATGTCAAATGTTACTTTCCTTCTCAACGTGTTGTGCTATTAAATTTTCATAATACCGCCAGTATTTGCGGATGTCACAAGCTTTGAATAGCGGGCGAGGTAACCTTTTTTCACTTTCGGTTCTGGCTCTACCCAGCCTTCTCGTCTTCGGGCTAAATCTTCTTCAGAAATATCCCAATCAATTGTACGATCAATTAAATTAATTGTGATTCGGTCTCCATCTTCTACAAAGGCAATCGGTCCACCTTCAGCAGCTTCTGGTGAGATGTGTCCAATTGAAATGCCTCTTGAAGCACCTGAAAAACGGCCATCTGTCATTAAAGCGACTTTTGTACCTAATCCTCTTCCTTGGATCGCTGAAGTTGGTGCAAGCATTTCCGGCATCCCCGGTCCACCTTTAGGGCCTTCGTAACGAATGACGACAACGTGGCCTTCACGTACTTTCCCTTTGTTAATTTGCTCTTGAGCTTCTTCTTGAGAGTTGAAGCAAATGGCTTCGCCGTCAAAAATTCGAATCGATGGATCAACGGCTCCTACTTTAATAACAGCACCATCAGGAGCGATATTACCATAAAGAATCGATAAGCCACCTACAGGACTATATGCCGTTTCTTTTGTTCGAATGACATCGGTATTCGTAATTTCAGCATGAGCCACTGTTTCATAAAGAGACTTCCCTGTTATCGTCAGTCGATCTCCTTTAATAGCTCCCATGTGAATTAATTCTTTAATTATCGAAGCGACGCCACCAGCCTTATGCACATCATCCATTGAATAATCTGAAGCAGGACTTATTTTGCACAAATACGGAACTCTTTCCGCCACTTCATTAATTCGAGTTAAGTCATATTCTATTTCTGCTTCATTTGCAATCGCTAATGTGTGTAACACTGTATTAGTCGAGCCACCCATTGCCATATCAAGTGCGAATGCATCATCAATTGTTTCTTCTGTGACAATATCTCGTGGTCGAATATCTTTTTCAATTAAATTCATGAGATGCTTTGCTGCATCTTTTATTAAATCATGTCTCGCTTGTGATGTGGCAACAAGTGTACCATTTCCTGGTAACGCAAGACCTAGCATTTCCATTAGTGAGTTCATGGAATTAGCGGTAAACATTCCAGAACAAGAGCCACAAGTCGGACAAGCTTGTTGTTCAATTTCAAGTAATTCTTCTCTTGTCATTTTTCCTGACGCAAATGCGCCTACGCCTTCAAATACGGAAACGAGAGATAAGCTTTGCCCATCCTTTGTTCTTCCGGCCTCCATCGGGCCACCAGAGACAAAAACGGAAGGGACATTCGTCCGTACCGATGCCATTAACATGCCTGGCGTTATTTTGTCGCAATTTGGAATATAGAAAACACCATCAAACCAATGTGCGTTAATTACCGTTTCCGCTGCGTCGCAAATAATTTCTCGACTTGGGAGTGAATACCTCATCCCAATATGCCCCATTGCGATTCCATCATCTACACCTATTGTATTGAATTCAAACGGAATCCCTCCGGCATCAATAATCGCTTGCTTCGCTACTTCTGCAAACTTATTTAGATGCATGTGCCCAGGAATGATATCAATATATGAATTACAAACACCGATGAACGGTTTATCCATATCTTCCTCACTTACACCTGCTGCACGAAGAAGACTCCTATGAGGTGCGCGATCAATTCCTTTCTTGATCATGTCGCTTCTCACATCAATCTCCCCTTACTAAACTGTTATTTCTTGTGAACAAAAATATCCACCTGAGAAATACATCTGTTTTTTGTTTAACTATTATTGAAACTTACTATACGCGTGTTCATTTTTAAGGTCAACCTTTTTTTAAAAAGAAATTTAATCTTTCTGTCATTTGAATACGCTTACAGTATCAAGGGATTAAGGATTCAACCTATAAAAAAATCTTTTTAAAAAAGGCTATAAATTTCTGAAAAACGGGGATAGTAAAAAAAGGTGGTGATTTGATGCAAGCAAACCATAATAAGAGAAAAAGCAAATTTGCTCCTTTATCCTTTCTAGTCAATCTGTTTAAACCTGTAAACCGTCCTTCTCTCATTCTCGTTACAAATCATTGGAATGAATGTAAAAACGAGTCTCAACGACTACTTTGCCGAACGCTAAGAGAAAACGGCTTGTATGCGTCACCAGATTTTTTTGTAGGCAACATTCTTGTTCATGTTGCATTGGTACCTTACCGAATTGCTTTCTTGAAAAAACAAGATAGCATCCAAGAAAAAAAAGCTACTCGCTCGTTACAGCGAAAAGGATGGACCGTTTATTTCATTTCTGAAGATCAGCTAAAAGAAGATGTTAACACATTTTTATACGCGTTTAATAAACAAGCGCAACCTCTTAAAAACGCCTCCCCCCAATAAATGTAGGCGTTTTTTGTTTTGTCTTTTTCATAGTTCTTTACTCAGAGGAATACATTGTAAGAAGCTTTTTGAAAGGAGCATGCTATGCTGTTTTTAAAAGATCATCCAAACTTACAAGGATTTGAGATTGGGGCATTCTCGTACGGATCAACACTTGAAATTGTACATTTAGTTCCAAATGTGACATTAAAAATCGGAAATTATTGTTCATTTGCGGCAGGTGTACACATTCTTTTAGGTGCGGACCATCAAGTTGACTGGATTACCACTTACCCATTTAACGTTTTCTATCCTACTATATCAACAACAACTGAACACCCAACGAGTAAAGGTGATATTATTGTCGGTAATGATGTCTGGGTGGCAAGTGGTGCGGTCCTTTTATCAGGCATTACGATCGGTGATGGAGCCATTATCGCTGCCAATGCCGTTGTCAGCAAAGACGTTTCACCCTACTGCATTGTAGCAGGCAACCCGGCTAAACCGATTAAATACAGGTTTACAGAGGAACAACGAGAGCAGCTCTTACAAATAAAATGGTGGGATTGGCCAGTGGATGAAGTCATCCAACTATCGCCTGTTTTACAATCTGGCGATATCGACCAATTAGTCGCTTATGCAAAACAGCGATCGACGTAAGGTGAGCATTACCAGTTCGTGTTGCTGTCAGTATGGCCGCTGGTTACCATTCTGGTATCAACCAAGCAGTAGGACAATACAAAGTGTATTTACATCAAGATAGTTTTATTCTGAACCAATCTTTTCTATACGACCTGCTTTTTATATTTCAGAATAATAAAAACCTCGGTTTATTTGGTGTCATTGGCACTAGAGAATTGCCGTTCCGTGGTATGTGGTGGCTAAGTGACTAAAAGGTTAAAGTGGGAAAAATCATCGAAGTTCGCGATACGTTTAAACGATGGCCTTTTAATGGCGGCACAATATGACCTAACTTGGTCAGAGGAAGCCATTACAGGTTGGCATTTTTATGACACTGCCCAATCTTTGCTTTATGCAGCAAAGGGATTTGATGTAGGTGTAGCACACCAGCCAAGTCCATGGGTCATTCACTATTGCGGCGACTCTACGATGAAAGGCTATTATGAAGCGTTACCGGCTTTTCAGCAATGGCGCAAACAGTTAAAGCAAACGTTACAGTAGCGCACGTCAACTACCTACCCTTTTCATACTAAAAAACCCCTCTTTCAAGTAAGAGGGGTTTCACTATGTATTATATAAGCGTCCCAGGAGAGATTCGAACTCCCGACCGACGGCTTAGAAGGCCGTTGCTCTATCCTGCTGAGCTACTGGGACAATGGAGCGGGTGATGGGAATCGAACCCACATCATCAGCTTGGAAGGCTGAGGTTTTACCACTAAACTACACCCGCATGGTTTTTATCAAACATCTGCTATGTGATGCTTTTAAAAAGATGAGTTTGACATGGCTATGACCATGCCATTCTGTTATGTAACGCTTATGAACAGCGCCGCAAGAACTATTTGCGACGCTTATAAATATACACGATTAAAGCTAAAGTGTCAACTAGTATAAAGAAATTTGTTAAGCTTTTCTAGCTGTATTTAGCGGGAAGTAAAACGAGCTTGTAACTCTTCAATGGCTTTACCGTCAATTGTGTAGTAATCAACGCTCACTGTGTCTTCGGACAATTCAATAAGGCAGTACGATCCTTCAAACGAACCTTTAGGTAATCGAAGGCTCCCAGGATTAATTGTAATCACGTTATCGAATCTCTGTACTTTCGGAATGTGGGTATGTCCATAGATCGCTATGGATGCTGCATTGTCCTGCGCTTTACGCACAAGCTCTCCTAAGGAACTCTTTACACCCTCATGATGCCCATGGGTTAATTGAATGCGATGTCCTACTAAATCAAATGTCTCTTCTGAGGGAAAAGCAGCGAATACATCACAATTTCCTGCTACCGTTTTAACATCCATGAGTACAGCCGCATCAACCGGTAATTCGGAATCTCCGGCATGAAGAATGAGGTCAACTTGACTTCTGAGAGGGTTTAAAAAGGAGACTAGTTCTTCTTCCCACCCATGTGTATCGCTTAAAACAAGAATCTTCATGTTTATTCTCCTAACAAATAATCTTTTAGCTGTTCAATGGCTCTTGCGCGATGGCTAATTTCATTTTTTTCCTCTAAAGTCAACTGTGCCATCGTTTTCGCGGTTTGACCAACATAAAAAATAGGATCGTAGCCAAATCCATGCTCTCCCACTTGTTCATGGGAAATAAAGCCTTCGCACTGTCCTTCAAAGAAAATGGTTTCCTTATTCGGGCTAGCTAGGGCAATGGTACATACAAATCGGGCTGTTCGGTCTTGTTCAGCAACTCCTCTTAGATCTTCAAGTACTTTTTCGATATTAGCTTGATCATTTTTCTCTTCGCCTGCATAACGAGCTGAAAATACCCCTGGTCTTCCATTTAAAGCATCGATGACCAACCCAGAGTCATCAGCAACAACCGTTTCGTTTAGCGCAGTTGAAAGAATCTCCGCTTTCTTTTGCGCATTATCTTGAAATGTTTGGCCATCCTCAATAATGTCAGGAATGTGGGGGTAATCTAAAAGAGACTTTACTTCATACATACCCTGAAATAGTTTTTTAAAATCTTCTACTTTCCCTTTATTCGACGTTGCGATTAGTAGTTCTTTCATAGCTAGATCCCCTCTTTTCCCTAAGTAAGCTCACCTATTATGGCTTTCTGTGCTTCTATAAGCTGTTTAATGCCTGCTTCTGCGAGATCTAACAACTCATTTAATTGCACTCTACTAAAGACCGCTTCCTCACCACTGCCTTGTATCTCAACGAATGCTCCAGCACCTGTTTGCACAACGTTCATGTCAACATCCGCTGTAGAATCTTCACTGTAATCTAAATCACACAAAGCCCCTTTGCCTTCTACTATACCAACAGACACAGCAGCAAGATAATCTTTAACGAAACGCTTTTCGACGCCTTCTGTCTTTTGTAAGGCAAGTACCATCGCAACAAATGCACCCGTTATCGCCGCTGTACGTGTACCACCATCCGCTTGAATAACATCACAATCAATCCAGATTGTTTTCTCACCAAGCTTGTCCAGATCCACAACTGCTCGCAAACATCTTCCAATTAATCGCTGAATTTCCATTGTTCGTCCACTAAGCTTTCCTTTAGCAGCTTCTCGGATCGTTCGTTGCTCAGTCGCTCTTGGTAACATGGCATATTCAGCTGTAAGCCAGCCTTTTTTTTGTCCTCGTAAAAAAGGCGGCACTTTATTTTCGATCGTCGCTGTACAAATCACCTTTGTCTCACCAACTGTGATCAGTACTGACCCTTCCGCGTGCTTTGTAAAATTCGGCACAATCTCGACTGGTCGAATTTGATTATGATTTCTGCCATTATGTCTCATGTATTTTACCCCTCTTCTTATCAAGAAGATTTTCTCTTTATCGTCGTATAGTATAACATAATAAAAAGAGCACCTGTAAGGACAGGTGCTCAATTCTTATAATGGATTTTTATTAATATGTGCTGGTCGTTGAATCGTCTCTACTGCTTCACCTGATTCAGAAAAGACATTCTCTTTACCATTGACAAGAATTGAAATTTTTTCGACATCGTTTCGTTCTGTTAGCGATAGCGCAATAGATTCGATAATGGACTGCTCAATATATGCTTGATCGCCAACCATCGTTTGAATGGCTTCATTAAAATCAAGAACGAGCTCACCATCTTTAATTTCAGGATCGTTCAGCAACATCATATCGTCATTCATCTCTGTAAGCAGTGTTCTCATTTGTAAAGATGGACCGTCGATTAACTCATTCACTACAGTAACAATTTCATTATCTGCATCTGCAACTCTTCGCGTAACTGGAACATAGTACGTTTCATTTTCATGAGACCCTAGGAAATAAACGGTTACATCTTGACTATTCGTAAAGTCAACGACATTGCTATAGTCTAAATTTATACCGTCTTCTCGACTAAAGTTGCCAACGATAGGCGTTTCGCTCATCGGTAACTGCTCTAGTTCTACCCCGTTCACTTCGATTTTCACTTCATCGACATCTTCGAATTGTGTTAATGTCCATGTCACCGCTTCAAACATGCCCTTCTCATCTGCCACATTGTATTCCTCGAATTCATTCGAAAAATTAGCAACAGCAATCTTATCTTCTTTTAAATGATTCACATCTACCGTTGTTCCTGCAGGTAAGACAGCTCTAAACCCATTCGGTAATACATCTTGAAGCGGGCCATCTGCAACAAGATACTCTAACGATTGCTTCATAGTACTATCTGTTTTAGGAAGTTCGATTGTTTGCGGTACGACCATACCATTACTATCGAATAAGTAAAGTTGACGCAGGTTTTGCGCTTCTGGATCTTGATCAGGCGTTTGCTCAGCATCCGCTTCATTGTTCTCGTCTGTATCCTTATTTTCCTCAGCATCCGATTCCTCTTCAGAATCTTCTTCATCTGCTTCACTCAAGGAAGGATCCGTTTCTTCCGTTTCGTTTGTGTACGTGATTTCCGGATCATCTAAACTTACAGGCTCATCCGCTCCAGTTGAACACCCTACTGCTAATGTAAGTGTGACAATAAGTGGCGCACTGATTCCAACTAATTTCCGCATTGCTTTCCCTCCCAGAATGGTTGTACTTCCATGTATACGAGCCTACTGTTCGGTTTAGACCAGCTTGTTCAAGAAAATAAAAAAAACGCTCTTAAAAGAGCGCTTTTTTTAACCATATCTTTCAGAAGCGACTAGGAACGTACCGGGAGCTTTTCCCCTAGCACGTCTAAGCGCTCTTGATGCTGTTCTGGCGAGAGCTGCTGTTCCTTGACATATAAATTTCTCGGATGCACACGGCATTCAGGTGTACAGCCGCGTAAATATTTATGCTCATTATCTTCAGAAGCAAGGATCTGTTTATTACATTCTGGATTTGCACAATTCACGTACCGTTCGCAAGGCTGTCCATCAAAATAATCTTTTCCAATTACTTTCGGATCAACTTGATTAATTGGGACCGTTAAACGTTCGTCAAAAACGTAGCACTGTCCGTCCCATAATTCTCCTTGGACTTCTGGGTCTTTTCCGTATGTCACAATCCCACCATGAAGTTGAGACACATCTTCAAAGCCCTCTTGCTTTAACCACCCAGAGAATTTTTCACAGCGAATGCCACCCGTACAGTAGGTTAAAATCTTTTTGTCTTCAAATTGCTCTTTGTTTTCACGAATCCATTCTGGTAGCTCTCTAAACGTTTTTATATCTGGCCGTACGGCACCTCTAAAATGACCTACATCATATTCATAGTCATTTCGAGCATCAATAACAACTGTATTCTCTTGCTGCATCGCTTCTTTCCACTCAGCAGGAGATAGATAATTCCCTGTCACTTCAAGGGGATTAACATCATCTTCATGCAACCTCAACGTTACAAGTTCTTCGCGCGGTCGTACATGCATTTTCTTAAAGACATGCATTTCTTCAAAATCCTCTTTAAACACAATTCTTTCAAAGAGTGGATTTGACTCAAGCGCCTGTTTGTATTGATCGGTTTGCTCTTTTAAGCCAGACACCGTTCCGTTGATCCCTTCCGTCGCAACAAGAATGCGGCCTTTTAAATCTAAACTTTTACAAAATGCTAAATGATCAATCGCGAATTGCTCCGGATCCTCAATGGTTGTGTAATGATAGTACAACAATACACGGTATTCTTTTTCCATGTTCACCTATCTCCTTATATTTGCAAGATACAATTTGCAGGTGGCTTACCTCAATTTACATCTGTGCTACTTTTATTCCACTCCATATTATACAAAAATATCACCAAATGTCTAGCTTGCAAAAAAAAGCTGCCCCGTCAAGGTTTAGTAAGCAACCTTACAGGACAGCATCTATTGAATGTATTTATTCAACGCCGAAAAATGCTTCAGCTTTCTTTAAGTATTTTTCGTCTTCAGGTGCCATTTCGTACTCCTCAACAATCGCATCTACCGGGCAAACTCCTTGGCAAGCACCACAATCGATACAAATATCCGGATTAATGTAGTATTGATCTTCTCCCTCTTCAATACAATCTACAGGACAAACATCAACACATTCTCCCGCTTTTTCACCAATACATGGACTTAAAATTACAAAAGCCATTCTTTGTTACACTCCTTTGTATAAAACCGAAGCTTGTTTACTTCAAATTTTGTAGTTCATTATAGTACTAGCATACACTCGATTCCGAAAAACTTAAAGCATTTCACTCAAAATCTTTCCTTATTTATACCCTATCGCTCTACTTTTAAACGGTGGTCGAGTGTAATGGACTCGATTTGAGCCGATATCAAGTTAAACCGATCTCGAGCAAACGCTTCAAACGGCTTCGCTGCGCCTGTAGTAAAGAATCTGTGCTGTGGCGTTTGACCAGCTGTTCGGTTTAACGATTGATGGAACAGCACACTACTCACTTCTCTAGCCGTTTCCTCTCCAGAAGAAATAACTGTAACGTGAGAAGGTAGATTGTGTTCAATGATGGGCTTTAACAGTGGATAGTGTGTGCACCCTAAAATCAACGTGTCATACGTCCCATTTTGTAGTGGTTCTAACGATTCTTTTACGATTAACTCCGCCTCTTCGCCAGCGATGATCCCCTGTTCAACGAGTGGAACAAATAATGGACAAGCTAGACTTTCTACCTGTACGTCTTCACTTATGGACGAAAGAGCTAGAGAGTACGCTTGACTCTTTATTGTTCCAGTTGTTCCAATCACGGCTATCTGTTGATTGTTCGTCACTTTCATAGCGGTAATAGCGCCTGGTTGAATAACACCCACTACAGGAATGTCTAACTGTTGCCTTGCTTCATGCAACACAACAGCTGTAGCTGTATTACAGGCAATGACGATCATCTTCACTTCAAATGTCAATAAGTGGTCAATCATTTCCCACGTATAGCGCCGTACCTCTTCAACGGATCTCGGTCCGTAAGGGCAACGTTTTGAATCGCCTACATAGTAAATAGCTTCCTTCGGCAATTGACGCATTAGTTCCGTAGCAACCGTTAATCCGCCATACCCCGAGTCAATAACCCCGATCGGTTTATCCATAAAGTTCTCTCCTCAATAAAACGATCTTACACTATTCTGACCGAATTTCTCGTTTCGTCTTCATTGTTTCTAACAGCATGCTCAAGTTTTCTTCAAGTATGTTAACTTGTTCACATGAAAAATCTTCGAGCATTTCAGCTAAATAATGCTGACGCTTTTTTATCACTTCTAAAATGATCTCTTGACCTTTTGTCTTTAAATGTATTCGGACGACACGACGGTCGGATTCATCTTTAACTCTTGACACGAGCTCATTTTTTTCCATACGATCGATTAAATCGGTTGTCGTACTACAAGCGAGATGCATGCGATCAGAAAGTTCACCTATGGTCATATCACCATATTCATTGAGCCATTGGAGCGCGACAAATTGTGGCGGAGTAATGGGAAAATGCGTTAAAATCTCCCTTCCTTTTTGCCTCACTAAATCTGCTACTTTTCGTAGAGACTTTTCAATATCCTCAAACTGGCGATAGGATACCTCATACGTTTTTTCCAACCAAAACACCTCCGCAATTAATCAAACCGTACCTCTTTTATTCTCATTGTACCTAACTATTTCCTATTACCGCAACCAGTACTTCCAACAATTTAAAGGCAGTTTCACTACATTCCTTTAAATAACCAGACTGTACAACACGCGTAATTAAAAAAATTGAGAGAATGCGTTATCATTCTCCCAATCCTTTTTGACCTATATCAGCTAATTTAACAGCCTTTTTATTGATAATGCTTTTTAACTAACGTTTCCACCGCTTCTGATGTACTCTCAAGCAAAGCGTTTTGAGCAAAAGTACTTAACTCTTCTTTAGAAAGCTTACTTAGCTGACTACGCGCTGGTAAAACAGATGTCGCACTCATACTAAATTCGTCTAATCCAAGACCAAGTAACAATGGAATGGCAATCTCATCTCCTGCCATCTCCCCACACATACCTACCCATTTGTTTTCTGCATGGGCTGCCTTAATAACCATATCAATTAGCCTTAGCACAGCAGGGTGATACGGTTGATAGAGATAGGACACACGTTCATTCATGCGATCCGCTGCCATTGTGTACTGAATTAAGTCATTAGTTCCAATACTAAAGAAATCAACTTCTTTTGCAAATTGTGGTGCCGCTACAGCAGTGGAAGGGATTTCTACCATGATTCCTACTTCCAGTTCCTCTGAAACCGTTACACCGTCTGCTTTTAGCTTTTCTTTCTCATCAGCTAAAATTTCTTTTGCTTCACGAAGTTCTTCGATTGTCGCAATCATTGGGAACATAATTTTTAAATTTCCGTATGCACTAGCTCTTAAAAGCGCACGTAATTGGTCACGAAACATATCTTGTTTTTCTAAACAAAGACGAATCGCACGGAAACCTAAAAACGGGTTCATTTCTTCTGGTAAATCAAGGTACGGAAGCTCCTTATCGCCACCAATGTCGAGTGTACGGATCACAACAGGCTTGCCTTCCATTCGTTCAACCACTTCTTTATACGCTTCAAACTGTTCTTCTTCACTAGGAAGCTCTGTTCTTCCCATATAAAGAAATTCTGTACGATAAAGACCAATGCCTTCTGCACCATTTGCAAGTACACCGTCTAAGTCTTGAGGAGTTCCAATATTAGCTGCTAATTCAACATGAACACCGTCTTTTGTGACTGTTTGTTCATTAACAAGCTTAGCCCATTCCGCTTTTTGTTCAGCAAACTGTTGTTGTTTTTGCTTGTAAGTAGTAAGTTCCTCTTCTGATGGGTTAATTAAAACATCGCCATCAATACCATCAACGATAATCATATCGCCATTGGCAATCGTTTTCGTCGCTTGTTTTGTTCCAACAACTGCTGGAATCTCTAAAGAACGAGACATAATAGCAGAATGTGATGTACGGCCACCAATATCTGTGGCAAAACCTTTAATGACAGCTGGGTTTAATTGCGCTGTATCAGAAGGCGTTAAATCATGTGCAATAATAACAGTATCTTCGGCGATTGCTGCTAATGATACTACTTGAATGCCCATTAAGTGCCCTAATACACGACGAGATACATCACGAATATCAGCAGCACGTTCTTGCATATATGCATTATCCATGTTTTCGAACATGGAAATAAACATATTAGCTACTTCGTTTAATGCATATTCAGCTGTATCTCCATCATCATTAATTTTTCCCTTTACAGAATCAATTAATTCAGGGTCACTTAATACAAGTAAGTGGGCAGAGAAAATCTCAGCTTTATCTTCGCCAAGTTCTTTTAATGCCTTTTGTTTAATTTCTTCTAGTTCTTTCGTAGATTGTGCTAACGCTTCCGTTAAACGTTCTACTTCTTTCTCTTTGTTCGATGCTTCTTTTTGCTTAACCGTAAAGTCAGGTTCTTCATGAACAAAAGCTTTAGCAATCGCGATTCCTGCAGAAGCAGCGATTCCTGTTAGTGTGTTACTCATTATTCTCCTAATCCCTCTTTTACAACTTCTTCAATTGCTGCTAATGCTTCATCAGCGTCCGAACCTTCTGCTTTAATTGTTACATCAGCGCCTTGTCCAACACCTAATGACATAACACCCATAATGGATTTTAAGTTTACAGACTTTCCTTTGTACTCTAACGTAATATCTGAAGAGAATTGACCTGCTTTGTTCACAAGCTGTGTTGCTGGACGAGCATGAATTCCTGTTTCCGCTGTAATTTTAAACGTTTTTTCTGGCATAATAAGTTCCTCTTTTCTATAGAATAATTTAGTTGTGTCCGATTTTTTTGATCTTTCTCAACCATACCCGGAATGAGCAATAACTAACATCATGTTTCATTAAAAAATCTAAAACCTCATTCAGGCTAGATCTTTGTTTAAAACATCGTCATTATAGCATGCCCCATTTCCCCTTTCAACACAAAAGAATCCTTATTTCTTTGTATTTAGACTAAATCCGACATCAAATGCTCACAAGCGTATTTCGACACCTTGTTTTAGAAGTTTTTTCATGAATGCTCACATCTTCCATTCATTATACATATACTGTTTTGACTAAAGCCTTTCTGGTTACGATAGCCATCTCTTAGCCCGGCATGAAGGAGTGAACATATTGAAAGGAGCAGACTTCGGACCTAAACCCTTGCTTACAAAAAGGGAACGCGAAGTATTCGAACTACTTGTCCAAGATCAAACGACAAAAGAAATAGCGAATCATCTTTTTATTAGCGAAAAAACCGTTCGTAATCACATTTCGAACACAATGCAGAAATTGGGAGTAAAGGGGCGCTCTCAAGCAGTAATTGAGCTTATTCGACTTGGAGAAATTCAAATATAAAAAAAGCCTGCAAAGGGCTTTTTTTATATGCGTATTTTTTGCTTAATGGATTCTTGAAAAGGAGATGCCTTCCCTGTTTTTCCGTCAATTTGGACAAGTGAACCGCGGCCAAGCAAAGTCGGTTGATCATTTACTAAGCCTAAATAATGAAGTTCCATTGACGAAGTCCCTAGCTGCTGAATCTTCACGCCAACGTTCACCTGATCTCCATATTTCATTTGTGCTACATAATCACACTGTAAGTCTGCAGTAACAATCATTAATCCATTGCCTTTTAGCCATTCTTCCATTAACCCTTTGCTTTCAAAAAAAGCTAAACGCGCTTGTTCAAAGTAAATAAAAGCAACGGTGTTATTCACATGTCCAAATGCATCTGTTTCCGAAAAACGAACGGAGATGTCTGTAAAGAAATCAAATTCTTTTTTCCAGTCTTCTAGATTTTCAATATATGCTGGTAACCGCAAAGGTATCGCTCCTTTTGATAAAAAAAAGACTGCCTAAAAGACAGCCTTTTTCGAGTTTTAATAACTACCAAAGAAATTTTTAAAGGATTGCAGCGCCGTTGCACGATTCAGCGAGGCAATGGATGTTGTCAAAGGAATTCCTTTTGGACAAGACTGCACACAGTTTTGTGAGTTTCCACAATTCAACAGTCCCCCTTCATCCATTAATGCTTCAAGTCGTTCTTCTTTATTCATTTCACCAGTTGGATGAGCATTAAACAAACGAACTTGTGACAATGCGGCTGGACCGATAAACTCTGATTTTGAGTTTACATTCGGACAAGACTCTAAACAAACACCACATGTCATACATTTTGAGAGTTCATATGCCCATTGACGGCGTTTCTCAGGCATTCTCGGCCCTGGACCTAAATCATACGTACCATCGACCGGAATCCACGCTTTTACTTTCTTCAATGAGTCAAACATGCGGCTACGGTCTACCATTAAATCACGAACGATCGGGAATGTGCGCATTGGCTCTAAACGTATTGGCTGTTCCAGTTTATCAATTAAAGCTGTACACGATTGCTGTGGTTTGCCGTTAATGACCATTGAACATGCCCCACACACTTCTTCTAAGCAGTTCATATCCCACGCTACCGGTGTTGTACGCTCACCTTTCGCGTTAACTGGGTTACGTCGAATTTCCATCAAGCAAGAAATGACGTTAAGGTTTGGCCGATACGGAAGTTTAAATTCTTCATCGTATACGCTACCGTCTGGACCATCTTGTCTTGAGATAATAATCGTAATCATGTCACTCATTTCGCTGCAGCTCCTTTACTTTTTTGTGTATAGTCACGTTTACGCGGTTTAATAAGTGACGTATCGACTTCTTCATATTCAAAATCTGGAGCCCCTGTTGCTGGATTATACCAAGCTTTTGTTGTTTTTAAGAACTCTTCATCGTTACGCTCAGGGAAGTCTGGTTTGTAGTGAGCCCCGCGACTTTCATTACGATTGTACGCACCAATTGTAATAACCCTTGCAAGGTTTAACATTCCTTCTAATTGACGCGTAAAGGATGCCCCTTGGTTCGACCAGCGAGATGTGTCGTTAATGTTAATGTTTTTAAAGCGCTCCATTAGTTCTTGAATCTTTTCATCGGTTTTTAAAAGCTTATCGTTGTAACGAACAACGGTTACGTTATCCGTCATCCATTCACCAAGCTCTTTATGAAGAACGTATGCATTTTCTTTACCGTCCATCTTTAGGATGGATTCAAACTTATCTTGTTCTTTTTTCACTTCTCCTTCAAATAAAGAAGAGGACAAGTCTTCTGCTGCTTGATCTAATCCATTAATATAGTCAAGCGCTTTTGGACCTGCCACCATACCGCCGTAAATAGCAGATAGCAATGAGTTTGCACCTAAACGGTTTGCTCCGTGCTGAGAATAGTCACACTCACCAGCTGCGAATAGTCCAGGAATATTTGTCATTTGATCATAATCGACCCACATGCCACCCATTGAATAGTGAACAGCAGGGAAAATTTTCATTGGTACTTTACGAGGATCATCACCCATGAACTTTTCATAAATTTCAATGATGCCGCCTAGTTTAATATCAAGTTCTTTTGGATCCTTGTGGGAAAGATCAAGATAAACCATGTTTTCCCCATTAATGCCAAGACCTTCATCAACACATACATGAAAGATCTCACGTGTCGCAATATCACGAGGAACAAGGTTTCCATAAGCTGGATATTTCTCTTCTAAGAAATACCAAGGCTTTCCGTCTTTATAAGTCCAAACTCGTCCACCCTCACCACGGGCTGACTCACTCATTAGACGCAATTTGTCGTCTCCTGGAATCGCTGTAGGATGAATTTGGATGAATTCACCGTTGGCATACGCTACACCTTGCTCATACAACTTCGCTGCTGCATAGCCTGTATTGATCATGGAATTCGTAGATTTTCCGAAGATAATTCCTGGTCCACCTGTTGCCATAATAACTGCATCGGCTGGAAAACTTCTAATTTCAGCAGAATTTAATTCTTGCGCCGTTAAGCCGCGACAAACCCCGTCATCAATAATGGCCGATAAAAACTCCCAACCTTCATATTTCGTTACGAGACCTTGTACTTCATAACGTCGAACTTGTTCATCTAGTGCATAAAGTAACTGCTGACCAGTTGTTGCCCCAGCAAAGGCTGTTCGGTGATGCTGCGTTCCACCAAAACGACGGAAATCAAGTAATCCCTCTGGTGTTCGATTAAACATCACGCCCATTCGGTCCATCAAATGGATAATAGACGGTGCTGCGTCTGCCATTGCTTTTACTGGAGGTTGGTTTGCTAAGAAATCGCCTCCATAAACCGTATCATCAAAATGTAGTGCCGGAGAATCTCCTTCTCCTTTTGTATTAACCGCTCCATTAATACCACCTTGGGCACAAACAGAGTGGGAACGTTTTACTGGTACAATTGAAAAGAGATCAACAGGAACCCCTTTTTCAGCAATTTTTATGGCTGCCATCAAGCCAGCTAAACCGCCGCCAACTACAGCTATTCTTCCTTTACTCATTTCGTCCACTCCCTATACGTTGCAAGTCTTATTTACACAAATGCTAGAGCTGAAGCAACACCTACATATGTAAGTGCTATAAAAACGACGATCGATACATACGTCATAATCTTTTGCGACTTAGGTGTTACGGTAATTCCCCACGATACTGCGAAAGACCATAATCCATTTGCAAAATGGAAGGTTGCTGCCACGATACCCACTATATAAAATGCAAACATCCAATTGTTTTGCAAGATATTTGCCATCATTTCGTAATTTACTTCTTGACCAAACATAGCTTGGACTCTTGTATCCCAGACATGCCAAGCGATAAAGATCACTAAGAAAACGCCTGATACACGTTGTAACAAGAACATCCAGTTTCTAAAAAATCCATAGCGGCTTGTGTTGCTTTTGCCTTTAAAAGCAATAAAAATGCCATAAACTGCGTGGAACATAATTGGTAAAAAGATAATAAAAATTTCAAGTGCATAGCGAAATGGAAGGCTTTCCATAAAGTGTGCAGCTTGGTTAAAAGCTTCTGGACCTCTTGTTGCAAAATGATTAATAACAAAGTGCTGAATTAAAAAGATACCAATAGGAATAACTCCTAATAACGAATGCAGTCTTCGATTAAAGTACTCTAAATTACTCGGCATACACGTTCCCTCCACAAATGTTTTCCAGTTTCTTACCCCTTTTAGAAATGAATGACAATTTCTATCTCTTTCGTATACATGTACCTCCCGCTTCATTTCTTGCCTATTCACAAAAATTCAACAAAACTATGAAACAAACAGAACACTTTCATTTTACTCCTAGGGGTTTTTTGAGTCAAGAAAACGGATTCAATTCTTATTGATTTAAAAGGGTTTTGAATCTTCTGTCCAATCGATCATTTAAAAAGGCTGACAAATGATTCAAAGAACTGTACTATAGAAGGAGCAATTTTTTTGAATCAATGGGGTGCTGTTATGAGTGAAACAAACCAGCAATTAAAAGGCTACGAATTAATCCGAAATGATGTGCTTCAACTTGTTCTAGGCAAGGAGCATGACCACTTATTGTATTGGGTTGGAAAATCGTTAGCACGAAAGTATAAGCTAGAACAAATAGAAGAACTACATACGTTTTTTAAACAAGTGTATTGGGGAGACCTCTCCTTAGTTAAACAAAAGAAAAATGAGTGGTACTATGAATTAAGCGGAGAATGGATGACGAAAGAAGATGAACGGTCGTACCAATTAGAAGCAGGATTTCTAGCAGAAACACTTGAAACCCAGTTTGCCGTTGCAACCGCCGCGACCTATACAAAAAAAGGCAAAGCGATACGCCTTACCGTTCATTTTGACCATAAAGACACAGTAGCCATTTAATTAGAAAAAACTGCAGTTTACTTTTCTGACTGCAGTTTTTCATATATTTGCTTAGCTACGTTTCTTGGCACATACTCTGCCAATTGATCCATACTCGCTTCGCGCATTTTCTTCATCGAGCCAAACGCCTTTAAGAGCGTTCGCTTACGTTTTTCGCCTACACCAGAGATGTCGTCAAGCGCAGATTGAAAAAAACTCTTCGAACGGGTTTGGCGATGAAATGTAATAGCAAATCGGTGCACTTCATCTTGTATACGCTGTAGCAAATAGAACTCATGGCTATCGCGCTTTAATGTTACTACTTCAGGTGGGCTACCTATGAGGAGCTGTGATGTTTTGTGAGTCGCGTCTTTTGCAAGACCACATACAGGAATCGACAGCCCTAACTCATCCTCTACGACTTCTTTTGCTGCTGTAATTTGACCAGTACCCCCATCAATAACAATTAAATCTGGTAATGGCGCCTCTTCTTTAAGCAACCGTATATAACGTCTTCGCACTACTTCGCGCATGGAGCCATAATCATCGGGCCCTGCCACTGTCTTAATTTTATACTTTCGATAATGTTTTCGAGCCGGCTTCCCATCAATAAATGTCACCATCGCAGAGACCGGATCTACTCCTTGAATATTGGAATTATCAAACGCTTCAATGCGGTAAGGTGTTGAAATATTCATCGCTTTCCCTAGACGTTCAACGGCTTTAATTGTTCGTTCTTCGTCTCGCTCGATTAACGAAAATTTCTCTTTTAATGCAATTGCTGCATTTTCTTCAGCTAGATCAAGGAGAGATTTCTTCTGTCCTCTTTTTGGTTGGCTGACTTTTATGTTCAAAAGCTCTGTTAATAGTTCTGCATCCACATGTTCAGACACAAACAGTTCTTTTGGTTTAATATGGTTTTTTTCTAAATAAAACTGCGCAATGAAGGAGAGCAGCTCTTCAGATGCTTCTTGATAAATTGGAAACATGGCGACATCCCGTTCAATTAACCGCCCTTGTCGCACGAAAAAGACTTGTACACACATCCAGCCCTTATCATATGAAAACCCAAATACATCTCGATCGGTTTGATCTGAAAAGGACATTTTTTGCTTTTCCATCACTTTATCCATTTGAATCAACGTATCTCTTAGTTCTTGGGCACGTTCAAAGTCTAGCTTTTCTGCTGCTTCTGTCATTTTCGCTTGAAGACTTTCCTTTATTTCGGTATGACCATACTTTAAAAAGCGAGTAATTTCATGAACCATTTCTTGGTTTTGTTTATCGGTGACGTTATACACACACGGGGCTAAACATTGACCAATATGATAATACAAACAAACGCTATCTGGCATCTTACGGCACTTTCGTAGAGGATACAACCGATCTAACAGCTTTTTTGTGTCAGAAGCAGCCCCTGCGTTTGGATACGGTCCAAAGTACTTTCCGCCATCTTTTTTCACTTGACGCGTAATGACAAGGCGAGGATGTTTTTCATTGGTTATCTTTATATATGGAAAGCTTTTATCATCTTTTAACAGCACATTATATTTAGGATCATGCTTTTTAATTAATGTCAATTCAAGAATTAAAGCTTCAATATTGGTAGAGGTGACAATATATTCAAAATCATGAATTTCTGTAACTAAACGCTGCGTCTTGGTATCGTGGCTGCCAGTAAAATAAGAGCGAACACGGTTCTTGAGAACTTTCGCTTTTCCTACATAAATAATCGTTCCTTGCCTATCTTTCATTAAATAACAACCAGGTTTATCAGGAAGAAGCGGAAGTTTATTTTGAATGGCATCATTCATAAATTGACCTCCTATGTGTAAAAAAACCGCCTCCCTTTTAAAAGAAGGCGGATCGTCTTACATTTGTTTGTTAAGAAGTTCAGCTAGCGCTTCTTTTGGTTGGAAGCCAACAGCTTTGTCAACGACTTCTCCGTCTTTAAGAACAAGTAAAGTTGGAATACTCATCACACCAAATTTACCAGCTGTTTCTTGATTTTCGTCAACGTCTACTTTAACGATTTTCGCTTTATCGCCAAGGTCTCCATCTAACTCTTCAAGAACTGGTGCAATCATCTTACAAGGTCCACACCAAGGTGCCCAAAAATCAACGAGTACAACACCGTCTTTTGTTTCTTCTGTAAAGTTTTGATCAGTTGCGTTTACAATTGCCATTTTTAAAAATCCCCTTTCCATTACAACGTGCTTTAAGTATAACACTTCCATTTGAAGCAAGAAAATAATTTGCTCTATCATGTAGAGTGCCCACTGTTGATTTATGATAAACGATAAAGTTATAAAAGAAAAGCCACTTGCTCAAGCAAATGGCTTACAACTTTAATTTGTTACCAATACGTTGCGTAATTCTTCTGTTAAAAGCGGTACTATTTCAAACAAGTCTCCAACAATCCCGTAGTCAGCTACCTCAAAAATGGGTGCTTCCGGATCTTTATTAATAGCGACAATGACTTTTGAATTCGACATACCCGCCAAATGTTGAATAGCTCCAGATAAACCAATAGCAAAGTACAAATCAGGTGTTACCACTTTTCCTGTTTGCCCAATCTGCAATGAATAATCACAGTACTCAGCATCACATGCACCTCGAGAAGCCCCGATTGCACCGCCAAGAAGCTCAGCTAATTCTTCTAACGGTTTAAAGCCGTCAGTACTTTTAACGCCTCGTCCTCCTGCTACAATGACATTCGCTTCAGATAGATCCACTCCGCCTGTCGCTTTCTTTACAACTTCTTTTACAACTGTGCGTAAATCACGAATATCAACTGCTAGTGTTTCCACTTCACCTGTTTTCGTATCATCTTTTTCAAGTGCCAAAATATTGTTTGGACGGATTGTAACAATCATTTTGTCGCTTTCTGTTGTTCGTTTTTCAAATGCCTTCCCAGAGTATATCGGTCTTGTGAAGTGCAGATCATCAATTGCAACAACGTCTGAAAATAGTGCCGCATCCATTTTCACAGCGAGTCGCGGAGAAACGTCTTTCCCTATAGACGTATGACCAAGAACCACAGCATCTGGATTTTCTTTGTCAAACACTTGTAAAAATGCCTGTTTAAACCCATCGGTCGTGTAGTGTTTAAGTGCCTCATTCTCTACTGCGATGACACGGTCTGCTCCATATGCAAACAACGTTTTCGCAAGATCCTTCACCGTATCGCCAGCTAAAACTGCTACGATCTCTCCTCCATCAGCAATTTGTTGTGCAGCTCCAATTGATTCAAACGATACGTTTCTTAACTCACCATTTTTCGCCTCTGCAAGAACAAGTGTTTTTCTACTCATGATGAAGCCTCCTTTTATATCACTTTCGCTTCTGATCGTAATAATGAAACAAGTTCTTTCACTTGTTCGCTTGGTTCGCCTTCTAATTTCTTACCAGCTTGTTTTTCAGGTGGTAAATACACTTCGCTAACGGACGTTTTTGCTTCAACATCCTCTTCATCCACATCTAAATCATCAAGGTCAAGTGTTTCTAGAGGCTTCTTCTTCGCTTTCATAATCCCCGGCAAAGAAGGGTAGCGTGGCTCGTTTAAGCCTTGTTGAGCCGTTACGAGCAAAGGCAGCTGCGCTTCTACTTTTTCTTCGTCTCCTTCCACGTCACGAACAATAGATGCGGTTTGACCATCAATGGAAAGACTTGTAATCGTTGTTACTTGCGGAATATCTAATAGTTCTGCAAGCCTTGGACCAACCTGGCCAGATCCACCATCAACGGCTACATTTCCAGCTAGTATAATATCGAAATCCTGCTCTTTAAAATAAGCGTGTAATAATGATGCTGTGGTATAGGGGTCACTCTCTTCAACCTCTTCGCGGTCAAGAAGCACGGCTTTATCTGCCCCCATCGCTAATGCGGTGCGAAGTTGTTTTTCCGCATCTTCTTCGCCTACCGTTACAACTGTTACTTCCCCACCATGAGCTTCTCGAAGAACGAGCGCTTCTTCTACAGCGTATTCATCATAAGGATTAATAATAAATTCTGCACCATCTTCTTGGACTTTTCCATTTGTTATCGTAATTTTTTCCTCTGTGTCAAAGGTGCGCTTTAAAATAACAAAAATATTCATCTATAAACCCTCCTCTATTAATTCCCTTTAAATACAGGCTTTCTCTTTTCTAAAAATGCTTGAACACCCTCGTTCCGATCTTCTTGTTTAAACACTTCTCCAAATGAGGCACGCTCTTTCTCTAACCCTGCTTCTAGCTTGTTATCGCTAAATGCCACTAATTCCAAGGTTTTCTGAACGGTTAGAGGGCTCTTACCTGCAATAACCTTGGCCATTGAACGTGCTTCTGAAAGAACGTCTTCTTCAGGTAAGACATGATTAATTAGCCCAACTAAGTAGCCTTCTTCTGCTGTAATTGGTTCACTTGTAAGCATGAGCTCTGTTGCTTTAGCTTTTCCAATGAGTTTAGGTAATCGCTGTGTTCCACCAAATCCAGGAATTAGGCCTAAATTCAGTTCAGGCAACCCGAGCTTCGTTCCTTTTGCAGCTAATCGTATATGACAGGCTAACGCAAGCTCTAAACCGCCACCTAAAGCCGCACCATGAATGGCAGCAATAACTGGTTTAGGGGATTGCTCAATTTTCGTAAACGTTTCTTGTCCAATCCGACCTAATTGAGCAAACTCCTGTTCATCTTTTACTTCTGTAAATTCTTTAATATCAGCACCAGCTGCGAAGAAGCGACCCTCTCCATGAAGAACCACTGCTTTAATCTCCTGATCTTTGTATACGTTTTCAAAAATCTCGTTTAACTCAGCCATTACACCACGTGAAAGCGCATTGGCTGGAGGTCGAGTTAGTGTAACAATGGCTACACCATCTTCAACCTTCCACTTAACATGCTCCATTTCCTCTAACCCCTCTCCTCTTTACCGGTTAAGCCATGAAGTAACATTTCTTGAACCGTATTTGTTTGGTTTGTTAACGAAAATTTCCCTTCGGACATAACCCAGTTTGAAACGACTTCATCAAGCGTTCCAAAAATCATTTGTCTCGCCAATAAAGGATCCAATTCGACATGAAAGGTACCAATTTTTTTCCCCTCTTGTACTATTTCGTCTATTAAGAGAAGATATCCTTTTAAAACTTGATTTATTCTTTGTCTCAATTCTACTTTAGACTGACGTAACTCTAATTGAGTGACAACAGCAAGGTGATAATCTTTCTCCAATTGAGCAAAATGAGACGAAATCAACACCTTTAATTTATCTTCAATGGTTTTTTCTTGTTTAATTTTCAACTTGCTCGTTTCAACAAAAGAACCCATTTTTTCTTGAAATAAGGAGATCAATATATCTTCTTTGTTTTTAAAATATAAGTAAATGGTTCCATCTGCCACACCAGCTTCTTTTGCGATCTTTGACACTTGAGCTTGATGAAACCCATGCTTAGCTATGACTAATACCGCTGCATCAATTATTTTATCGAATTTTTGACCTTTACGTTTGCTCACTACAATCTCTCCTTGCCACAATCATGAATGAGTATTCATTCATATTACTATTATAGTAAATAAGAGGATGATTGTCAAATAAGAAACTGGTTTCTTTGCCTGCATAGCAAAGAAACCTTGTGTTCTAAGCTTGCTTTTTTTCGTGTGTATCTCTCTTTGTTCGTTCTTCATCTAATAATACTCTTTTCAATATTTTACCTGTTAATGTAGCAGGCAGTTCATCTCTAAATTCATAGTACTTAGGAAGTTTGAAAGCTGCCATTCGTTTTGCGCAATAGCTTTTTAACTCCTCTTCCGTAATGGAAGCACCCTCTTTTAATACAACAAATGCCTTCACCGTTTCACCACGGTATTCGTCTGGTACACCGATTACAGCGGCTTGCACAATCGCTTCATGTTCATAGAATACTTCTTCAATTTCTCGAGGATAAATATTGTACCCGCTTGCAATAATCAATTCTTTTTTTCGATCCACTATATATACGTAGCCATCCTCATCCATTCTGCCCATGTCACCACTTTTAAACCAGTCACCATGAAACGTTTGACTTGTGTCTTCTGGTCGATTCCAATAGCCCGACATCACTTGAGGACCTTTGATAAACACTTCACCAATTTCTCCTATTTCTGCTGGTCCGTCACGTTCTAACGAAAAAATCATAACATCTGTATCTGGCCAAGGAATACCTACACTTCCTGGCTTTCGCTTATCCCATATAGGGTTCGCGCATGCAACTGGAGATGTTTCCGTTAATCCGTACCCTTCTACAATTCGACCGTTTGTCAGCTTTTCAAACTTTTGCTGTACTTCTAGCGGAAGAGCGGCCGCTCCACTAATACATGCGTTCACTGACGTCAAATCATATTCCGTAATATCTTCTTGTTTACAGAGCGCAATATACATCGTTGGTGCACCTGGAAATAGCGTTATCTTCTGCTTTTCAATTGTTTTTAGCACATCTTTCGGATTAAATCGTGGTAAAAGAACCATTGTCTGCGCCTTCAAAACGGCGACATTCATAACAGTAGTCATACCATACACGTGAAAAAATGGCATCACACCGAGTACACGCTCTTTAGCCGGTTCAGCTTTATACAGCCACGCATTACACTGCTGAGCATTCACAACAAGATTATAATGAGTTAAGATAACGCCTTTTGCTAGCCCGGTAGTACCCCCAGTATATTGCAATAACGCCACATCCGTACTAGTCACTTCAACATCGGGCTGCTTGAGACTACCCTCTTTAACAAGTTTAGTAAACCGTAATATCCGATCTGAGTATTCCACTTTCACTTTTGGAATGCCTTGCTTTTTCTGTACAAGTGGAAAAAGCATGCCTTTTGGAAATGGTAAGTAATCTGGAATACTTGTAACAATAATCAGTTCAAGTGGCGTTTGCTCCATTACCTTTTGTACCCGAGGTAAAACTGAATCAAGACAAACAATGAGTTTCGCTCCTGAATCAGATAGTTGATGCTGTAGTTCTCGTTCCACGTAAAGAGGGTTTGTTTGAACAACAATTCCACCTGTCATTAAAATGCCGTAATAGCTGATGATTGATTGTGGAGAGTTTGGTAACATTACCGCTACTCGATCTCCTTTTTTCACCCCCAATTTAATCAGCTGATTTGCAAAAGAAACTGCTTGGTTATGCAAATCCTCATATGTGATTGATTTTCCTAAAAAATGAACAGCCTCGTGTTCAGGATACGCCTTGGCAGATTCAGTGAAAAAATGTTGCAACGGAAGCTCATCATAATGCATGGATTCCTTCACAGTTTTCGGATAGTGCTGCGTCCATCTTTTTTCAACGATCTCCATCGTTCCCCTCCTCATTCAGGCTCCTCACAATAGAAATGCATTCTCCTCATTTCCATTGTATTGTAATCGCTTACAGTTTCCAATTGTTTTTTCTTATTTTTTCAAAAAAATATCTTTATGAAGTCTTCCACTCTCCTTTACTCGCTTTTGTGCATGCTTTGCGTCGAAGGCATTTACGAAAAGTGCTCTTTTTCTTATGTTGAAAGAAACCGATCTCTACCGGTCCTTTTTAGCTTAGCTAACCAAAAAAAGAAACGGACGATGTCCGTTTCCTTACGCTTTTGAGCATGTTACGCATAAATGAACAAGAATAGAATTCCTGCTAGCGCAAAAATAGCACAGCAAATATACAATATGCGAATTAACAGTTTCATGGCTTTCCCCTACCCTTTTATTCCTGCTGAAATAACGAAAGACAATCCAATTGACAGAAGGAGAGATACTAGACCGACCGCACGATTATCATTGCCTATTTCTTCATCGACGTTGAAACCTGGTGTTAAAAACTCAAAAATAAAATAGCTAAATAGTAGAAGTACAAAGCCAAAGCTACCCCACATGAGCATCATAAGCAACGATTCAGATTGATGAATGACGTTGGCGAAAATATTCGCCACACCAAACATCTTGCCACCAGTTGCCATTGCAACAGCAACATTGCCTTGCTTAATCTCTTCCCAGTTATTGTACTTCGTGACCGTTTCAAAAATCGCAAGAAAAACAATGAGCATTAAAATCGTAACACTATAATTTGCGATTGTTTGAATCCATTCATTTGACAATAAGCGCTCCATCTCTATAGCCTCCTATTTCAATTCCACTACCGTATTGCCAAGCCCACCTTCATTCATTCCACCATCACGAGAAGATTTAATACGTGGATGACTAGCAACAAATTGCTTTACACCTTTTCTTAGTGCACCAGTGCCTTTTCCATGAATGATGGAGACTTGATGGTAACCAGCAAGGAGGGCATCATCAATATATTTTTCAATTCGATTCATCGCATCATCATAGCGGACACCACGTAGGTCGAGCTCCGCCTTTACATGAGCATCACTACCACGAATAGTTGTAATCGCTTTTTGTGGCTCTATAGTTTTTGCTTGTTCAAGCACTTGTATGTCATCAAGCGCAACTGTCATTTTCATAATACCAAGCTGAACTTGATACTCGTTGTCCGTCACCTTCTTTACAACCGTACCTTTTTGGTTAAAACTGATGACTTTTACTTCATCTCCAGATTTTGGAATACGTTTGGCTTTTTCTGCCGTTTTCTTCACTTGTTTTTGCTTTTTATTGAGCTTTGGCACCGCTTCATTCAGATGCTTTCGAGCGTTAATAAGCTGATGTTCTTTTACCTCATAACCGGCTTTTTGCAAATCTCTAAGTTCGGAAATGATCACTTCTGCCTCTTCTTTCGCATCAGCCACTGCTTTTGCTGCTTTTGCTTCCGCTTCTTCTATCATTTTTTCTTTCATTCTTTCAAATTCATCGAGCTTTGTCGCTAACTCGGTTCGAAGCTTGTCTGCTTCAAGCCGTACTTGGTGCGCTTGACTCCATTCTTGTTCAGTCGATTTGCGGCTATCTTCTAAAGATGAAATCATATTTTCCACTTGTGTCGAATCGCTATCAATCTGTAGTTTCGCATCCGCAATAATACCTTCTCCAAGTCCTAATCGTCTCGAAATCGCAAACGCATTGCTTCGTCCAGGCACACCAACGAGTAACCGGTAAGTCGGTCGAAGGGTTTCTACATCAAATTCGACGCTAGCGTTAATAGCGCCTTCCCGGTTAAACGCATACCCTTTTAATTCACTATAATGCGTTGTCGCAGCCGCCAAAGCCCCTTTCTTATAAACAAAATCAAGAATGGCAATGGCAAGTGCTGCTCCTTCTGTTGGATCTGTGCCTGCTCCTAATTCATCAAAAAGCACAAGGCTATTTGCATTCATTTTCTCTAAAATCGAAACAATGTTTTTCATATGGGATGAAAAGGTACTTAAGCTTTGTTCAATAGACTGCTCATCCCCAATATCTGCAAATACATGCTCAAATACAGCTAATTGGGTTTCTTCTTCAGCAGGCACATGGAGTCCTGATTGCGCCATTACCGTTAGCAAGCCAATTGTTTTAAGGGTAACCGTTTTACCACCTGTATTCGGTCCTGTTATGACGAGAGAACGGACTTGATTTCCAATCGCAATATCACTTGGGACAACGTCTTCACTTGGCAATAAAGGATGCCTCGCTTGTTTTAAATCAATGACCCCTTGATTGTTTAAAATGGGTTTTACCCCTTTAATCGACTTTGCATAATAGCCTTTCGCCGAAATAAAATCCATATCCGCTAGCGTCTCTACATTGACTAATAATTGCGCTTCTTCTTCAGCTACTTTTGATGACAATTCTGTTAAAATACGTTCGATCTCTCGTCTTTCTTTCGCTTTCGCTTCTGTTAACTGATTATTTAACGTGACGATTGAAGCAGGTTCAATAAACAGCGTCGCTCCTGATGAAGATTGATCATGGACAATCCCGCCAAAACTCCCTCGATATTCTTGCTTAACCGGAACAACATACCGGTCGCTACGAATCGTCACAATGGCGTCAGATAACATCTTTCTCGTACCGCTCCCTCTTGTGAGAGATTCGAGTTTTGATTTAATTGTCGATTCATAACTACGCATTTGATGACGGATCGTGCGTAATGCTTGACTCGCTTGATCTAATACAGTGCCATAATCGTCAATACAGCTTTTGATCTCCCTTTCAAGTGGTGACAACGGTTCAAGGACTTCTATTCGCTCTTGCAACAGCGGAATATCAATATTTCCTTCATCAATGATCTCTTCAAAAAAATACTTAAGTTGTTTACTTCCGTAAAGAGTTGATGCAATTTCTGTAAGTTCACTTGCAGAAAGAACCCCTCCAATCGCCGCTCGCTTTACGTGTGCTTTTATATCGCTAATTCCACCTAATGGAACATGGCCTTTTAGACGAATAATATCACTTATTTCAGCAGTTTCATTTTGTACTAATTGAACGTCATCTAAATCGATTAAAGGCTTCAATGCTTGTACACGTTGCTTTCCTAAGCTTGATGCCACAAAACCAATCAGCTGCGCTTTCATTTTATCGTATTCTAACACTCGGAGTACGTGCTCCATTAGTAAAGCCTCCTGTCCTGCTTGTTCGTATTTAACCATGCAATCAATTTTTCCGTTGACCACGTATTAATAATTGTATCATGCGGTACCTTCGCTTTCGTTGCTTGTCCATAACCATAAACAACATCTTCTAACATGTCTATTCGATGAGCATCTGAATTGATTGCAAGAGGTGCACCTACTTCAACCGCCCGCTTTAGCCACATTAATTCTAAATCAAGACGATTTGGATTTGCATTCAGTTCTAATACAGTCCCTGTTTCTTTTGACCATTGAATAAGCTGTTCCACATCTACTTGATAACCTGCACGCTTTCCAATTAAACGTCCGGTGGGATGAGCAATCATGTCGACATGAGGATTAAACATCGCTTGCTTCATCCGTTTCATCATATCTGCTTTACTCTGTGAAAAAGAAGAGTGAATGGATGCAATGACAAAATCAATTGATGCTAGCACGTCATCTTCATAGTCTAGGCTACCGTTTGGTAATATGTCCATTTCAATTCCAGTAAAAATCGAAAAATCCGTATGTCGCTCATTCCAATCCCGAATCGCTTGATGCTGTGCTTTTAACCGTTCGACAGTAAGTCCATTTGCAACTTTTAGATAGTGTGAGTGATCGGTAATGGCAATATGGTGATAACCTTTTTCTTTAGCGGCTTCGGCCATTTCTTCAAATGATTGGGCACCATCACTCCATGTCGTATGCATGTGTAAGTCTGACATCACTTTATAGGGCACAAACTGTTGTCCAATTGGATGTGCATCAATCTCTGTGCCATCTTCTCGTGCTTCCGGGGGAATAAAGGCAGTATGAAAGTGGTGAAAAAAATCAGTCTCATTAGGAAATGTGAGAATTTCGCCGGTTTCTAGTACCTCTACGCCGTACTCATTTATTTTTTCACCTTGTTGTTTTGCTAGCTGCCTCATACGGACATTATGGTCTTTGGAGCCAGTAAAGTGGTGTAAAGCGGTGGCGAACGCTTCATCCGACACAATTCGAAAATCAACAGACACAGAATGAGGGTTTCCTTTTATGTTCAAAGAAACTTTCGTATCCCCTTTTGAAATAATATCGGTTCGATCCTGTAAATCAAGAAGGCGTTGTTTCACAACGGCAGGTTGATCGGTAGCAATGATGTAATCTAAGTCTTTTACAGTTTCGTTTAACCGTCTTAAGCTCCCAGCTCTCGAAAACCGAATGACTTCTGCCCATTCGTTTAACTGACTTTCCACCTTTTTAGCTATAGGCAGGACAGTCGCTAGTGGGAGTCTGTCAGGACGTTCACTCCACGACTCAATCGCTTGAATCATTTTCTCTTCAGACTTGGCTCCAAACCCTTCAAGTGCTTGAATCGTGTTCAATTTGGCTGCTTCAAGCAATCCTTCTTTACTCTCTATCCCTAGCTCTCGATACAATCGCCCTACTTTTTTGCCACCTAAACCTGGAATTTGGATAAGTTCCATTAAGCTGGCAGGTAAGCTTTCTTGTAATTCACTTAATACGGTTGACTGTCCTGTCTCCTTTAACTCTAGTATGACTTCTGAAGTAGCTTTCCCAATTCCTGCAAGTTGCTGTGGTCGATCAATCTCTTGCAAGGACCGTTCATCCTTCTCCAATGCTTGTGCCGCTTTTCGATAAGCTGAAATTTTAAAGGTGTTTTCTCCTTTGATTTCTAAATAACGTGCAATTTCCTCAAGGGTTTGAATCACTTGTTTTTTATCCAACTTCTAACACTCCTTTACAAAAAAAAGCTCGCTATGCGCGAGCAATCATTAAAATGAAGGTCTTACCCATAATTCACTTAACCAGTCTGATAAATAAGGTGTATGATTAATCATTAAATCTGCTACAACCGATGATTGAAGCGCCCCTTGTATGCTTCCTACTGGAATAACTGTTGCAACAAATAAGAGAACAAATAGTAATAGATAAATTTCTAAAAACCCTAATATGCCGCCTAAAAGACTGTTTACCGTTTTTAATATAGGCAAATGAGAAACAAAATCTAACATCGATCCGATAATATGCAAAATGATTTTTGTCACAAAAAAGAGAATCGCAAACGCGATGGCAGAATAATACACACTTTCCGCATCGAACGATTGGATAATCATACCGATGGCTCCATCCCCTGAAAAGTCCGGATATGGAATGTATAGTCGTATCGTATTTGCTAATGGCTCATAATAACGCCAAGCAATAAAAATTGCTACAAAAAAGCTTACTAAGTGAATGAGTTGCAAAATAAACCCTCGGCGCCTTCCAATAAAGAAGCCGAAGAGCAATAATACAAGGATAATTAAACTGAGCATCTTACTCTCCTTCAATGTCCCGTTTTAATTTTAAATAGTCATCCGCAATATTTAATGCAGTGAGTACGGACAATTTCGTTGTATCTAAATATGGATTTCTTTTTTTTAATTCGTCCATTTTATCGTCTATATATTTGGCAACCGTTTTGACATGGGCAGCTTGTTCTTCACTTACCACATTGTACGTTTGACCTTGAATACGGACTGTCGTCCTCGTTTTATTATCATCATTTTCCACGAGAGAACCTCCATACCGTTAAGGCATTAGTTGAAACTAATCTTCATCATACCATGTCAGACTTAAATTGGAAACTGCTAAATAGCTGAAACCCAAAGCTGGCGCAGTTTTTCCATTCTTTCACATAAATCCTCCTTGCCACGAATGCGCCGTTGCTTTGGCCATAACCGGAAAGCCTTTGGCGCAAGCACAGCGTGATACTATTTGCGAAACCTAAAAAAAGAGCTCTTCCATCCATCACTTTAAGTGACTTATTGGAAAAACTCCTTCCATAATTTAAACTAGCAAACGTTTTTTTTTATGAACGTAATGTCGCTTGGTACGTATCTGTTAAAGCTTGTAACACTTGCTCATGCTGCTCTTGCACCTCTTCATCTGTTAACGTTCGTTCATTATGGCGATACGTTAACGAGAAAGCAACTGACTTTTTACCGTCCTCTAAGTGATCACCTTCATATAAATCAAACAGACTCACTTGTTTAAGTAAGCTACCGCCTGCTGCTTGAATCACTGTTGTTAAGTCGGCAACAGGAATGTGCTGATCCACGACAAGAGCAATATCTCGTCCAATCGATGGGAATTTCGGTACACCTTGGTACAGAACCATCTGATTAGCTTGGGTGAAAATCGACTCTATTGTCAATTCAAACACATAAGACTCATCAAGGTTCCACTCATCCTGTAACGCTGGATGAACTTGACCAATTATTCCAATCGGTTCACCTTTTAACAAAACGGTTGCGGTACGACCAGGATGAAAATCAGCTTGTTCTACTTGCTTGAAACTCACGATATCTGTTAAACCGAGTGAAGCAAATAGTTGCTCAACCATGCCTTTTAACAAGAAGAAATCACTTTGCTTCTTCTCGCCTTGCCACATATGGTTTAAGTAAGTGCCGCTAATAAAACCAGCGACACGCTCTTCTTCTCTAGGTAATGTCGTTAATGTTTCTTCCGTTGTTAAGAAAACGGACCCTAGTTCATAAATAAAAAGGTCTTGATTACGGTGGTTACGGTTATGAGCAGCGATATCATATAAATGTGGCAGCAAGCTCGTACGCATCACACTTCGTTCTTCACTCATCGGCTTGTCAATGCGTATTGGCTGGTAGACATCGTCAACGAAACGTGCTGCTTTGGCAGGACTTGTTAAAGAGTAGCTTATGACATCTGCCAACCCAGAAGCGCTAAGAACACTGCGAATTTGAGTGCGAATGAGCTGTTTCGGCGATCGTTTTCCTTGAGTGGTTGTGCCGATTGGTAACGTAGAAGGAATGTTATCATATCCGTGTATACGTGCGACTTCTTCATAAAGGTCTTGTTTAATCACAAGGTCTTTTCGACGCTCAGGGATGGTGACAACGAGATCATGATCTACTTTTTCGCACGGAAGCTGGAGACGCCCCATGATGCTAGCCACTTCAGATATGGATAAAGTCGTTCCTAAACGATGGTTCATTTGATCCAAGTTAAGAGAAATCGTTGTTTCTTTTTTCACACGATGATCGACAGTTACATCGCCACTTAATACTTGACCACCAGCTAAGTCTTGAATTAAGTAAGCTGCTCTCCTCGCCGCTTCTCCAATTCTGCTCTCATTCACACCTTTTTCAAATCGAGCACTTGAATCGCTTCTCAGATTGTTTCGTTTAGATGACTTTCGAACAAGTCCAGGTGCAAACGATGCCGCTTCAAGAACAATCGTTGTGGTTGAATCTGTCACTTCGGAATCCAATCCGCCCATTACCCCTGCTAAAGCAACAGGCTCTTTTCCATTCGTAATAACGAGTTGCTCTTGGCTTAACGTCCGTTCAATCCCATCTAATGTAGTGAATGATTCATCGCTGTACGCGCGTCGAACGTGAATTTTTCCTGTTCCAAGGGCATGATAGTCAAACGCATGTAACGGCTGACCATATTCAAGCAACACATAGTTCGTCACGTCTACCACATTGCTTATCGGGCGTATTCCCGCTGCCATTAGGCGATTTTGTAACCAAGCAGGTGAAGGTCCAACTTGAACATTTTTTATTACTAGTGCTTGGTAAAATGGTGTTTCTTCAGCATGATCAACTTGTACGCTAATATAATCTTCAGCCGCTTCTTTAATTTCTCTTACTTTTGCTTTTGGCAACTTAACTGGACGATCATATAGAGCCGCTAACTCATAGGCTACACCAATCATATGCATACAATCTGATCGATTCGCAGTTAAGTCTAGTTCAAGAACTCGATCATTTAATGCCATTATCGCAAGCACATCATCTCCAGGGTCTACTTCTGCACCCTCGGGAAAAACATAAATTCCTTCTGCATAGCGCTTAGGAACAAGCTTTCCTTCAATGCCAAGCTCTTGTAAAGAGCAAATCATCCCTTGAGAAAGTTGGCCTCTTAATTTTGCCTTTTTAATCTTCACATTACCGGGTAATCGCGCTCCAACCTTAGCAACAGCCACATATTGACCAGCGTCAACATTCGGTGCACCGCAAACAATTTGAACTGGTTCCTCTTCCCCAATGTCTACTTGGCAGACATTTAATTTATCTGCGTCTGGATGTTGCTCAATTGCTTTTACATAACCGACCACAATGTTGGTTGCGCCGTTGTTTCGATTATGAATAAAATCAATTTCGATTCCACTTCGCGTCATCTTCTCCGCAATTTCTTCTGGCGTAATATCATCTATTTCAATGTAGTGTTGTAACCATTCGTATGAAACTAACATTTATTTTTTATCCCCCTCACTTTGTATGAAACTGCTGTAGAAACCGGTTATCATTTGTATAAAACTGGCGAATATCATCAACGTCATACTTTAGCATCGCTAGTCGCTCAACACCCATTCCAAAAGCAAATCCACTGTATTCATTTGGATCAAATCCACTCATTTCGAGTACACGGGGATGAACCATGCCTGCGCCTAATACTTCAATCCAGCCAGATTGCTTACACACTCGACAGCCTTGTCCTTTGCAAATCCCACATGACACGTCAATTTCTACTGATGGTTCTGTAAAAGGAAAGAAGCTTGGACGTAAACGAATTTCGCGATCTTGTCCAAAAAACTGTTTAGCAAAGAGTTCAAGTACACCTTTTAAATCACTCATACGAACGTCTTTGTCTACATAAAGCCCTTCTGCTTGCATAAATTGATGAGAATGAGTCGCATCATCATCATCACGTCTAAATACTTTTCCTGGAGCGACTACTTTAACTGGCCCCTTCCCTTTATGAGCTTCCATTGTTCGTGCTTGAACTGGCGATGTCTGCGTTCGAAGCAATGTGTCCTCTGTTATATAGAAAGAGTCTTGCATATCACGAGCAGGGTGATCTTTCGGTAAGTTTAAGGCTTCAAAATTGTAATAGTCTGTTTCAATTTCAGGACCTTCCCCAACTGAAAAGCCCATTCCTAAAAAGATTTCTTCAATTTCACGAACGACTTGATTTAGTGGGTGGGTTGTTCCTTGTGTCGGTTTACGTCCAGGTAGCGTGACGTCAATCGTTTCTGCCTTTAATTTCTGATCAAGAGCAGAAGCGGCCATCTTCTCCATTTTTTCGTCAATTGCTGCTTTAATCTCATCACGAACGACATTAGCCAATGCGCCAATAACCGGTCGCTCTTCAGCAGATAACTTCCCCATCCCACGTAATACTTCCGTGATCGGACCTTTTTTCCCTAAATAGGCGACGCGTACGTCTTGTAATTCTTTCTCTGATTGAGCTGCTGTCACTTTAGCTAACGCTTCTTGTTTTAATCCTTCTAATTGTTCTCGCATCTTATAGCCTCCCTTAGCATTCAAGAAAACAACAAAAAGAGCCTCCATCCCCTGGAAAGGGACGAAAGCTCGCGGTACCACCCTTAGTTCACATACGTAAAAACGTTGACTTCATTCACTATAACGGCTCTTAACCGGTATCCTCTTTTAAGAGGACAGCTCCAGAGTGAATTCAGTCCTGCCGTTCCTTAAAGTTGCTTCCAGTCTAGACAACTTCTCCCTATAAGGTGGTCATGAACGTACTACTCTCTATCATTGCTTTTTTCGTTATTTTATTGTCTTCTATTATAATCAACTTGCCCTTAATGTGCAAGGCTACCCTTGTAAAGAAAAAAGCAAAATGCCAGTTGCTATTCCTACATTAAGCGACTCCGAACGCTGACTGATTGGAATATAGACATTTTCGGTTGCTTGAGAAAGTAAAGAGGGCTGTACACCTTCTCCTTCATTCCCTACGAGTAGTGCAAAGGAAGGGTAGGTTTGATCTCGCTTAAGAGGAGAAGCGTTTGTTAAAGCTGTACCTATGACGGGTACAGTTTCCTTTTTAAAAGTCTCTATCCATTGATGAAGATCACCTGTGTAAACAGGCATGTGAAATAAAGCACCTTGGGTCGAGCGAATGACTTTATCATTATATACATCCACTGTTCCTTTACCTAAGATGACGCCTGACGCATGTAGTGCGAGAGCCGTCCGTATGATCGTCCCAACGTTTCCTGGATCTTGAACGCTATCAAGCAACACATACGTTCCGGTTAACGACGTCGGTTGTTTCCAAACTTTTTTTTGACAAACGGCGATGATACCTGGAGCCGTTTCGGTCATTGATAATTCATCCATAACTGCTTGTGTGACATAGTATACAGAACCAGAGAAAGGTGTCTCATAGTCGGTACGAGTTGTGATCATCGCCTCGATCGCAACAGATGCTGCAAGTGCCTCATCAACTAGATGATCGCCTTCTATGAGGAATGAGTCAGCCTGCTCTCTCCCTTTTCTCGTGTGTAACTTTTTCCATGCCTTTACGCGTTCATTTTTCGTTGATTCAATTGTCTTCAACTGTTTACCCTCTCTTTTTTACTGTTCTTCCTAAAAGAATAGCTTGTTTTATACATAATTTCTACCCTTTAGAAGCCATACTATAGAGGATTCATTTAACCTAGGGGGTAATCGCATGGGATTTAACTTACGTGGTGCCATTATGTCTAATATTCAAGGATCAAGCCAAGAGGATGTTGAAGCAACGATTCTAGACGCTATTCAAAGCGGCGAAGAAAAGATGCTTCCTGGACTTGGCGTTCTCTTTGAAGTGTACTGGCAGCAAGCAGATGAATCAACAAAAGATCAACTTTGCGCCGATATTAGCAAAGGCTTAAACTAAAAAAAGCGAGCGATTCCGCTCGCTTTTTTTGTATATACCTTTTAAGACTACTTGCCTTTATCCCGCATAGACATAGTACATGTCTATTATTTGAGGTGTAACCTTTGCTAATCCGATGGTTCTTTTCCATAATCGCATTCATCCTACTGTGTTACGGTATATCGTTTATGTTTCAACATCCGATGGAAACATATGGGTTCCGTGGATTTCGCTTTTTCTTATTTATCTTCCATCTTTGCATCTTCTTATATGGCATTGATTTAATTCGTAATCGTTTAAACGAACCTTAATTCATATAAACGACATTAATCAGAATAAATAAGACGACGACGCTTAAACCGATTAAAACCCATGGCGCCAATTTCCACTTCCCTTTTTCTCCTTTTCCAAGAGAGGCCAAACTAAAGCCAACACTAGCAAATAAGACGAGTAGTGCAATGGAACCAAGCGCATTGGTGACCCATGAAGGATAAGTTGTTGCAAAACCCGTTATAAGAAACACCGCAAATACGCTCAGCATAACAGAAGAAATGACTGTTAACACAAAAGACCACTTTCCGTATCGATCCATTTGCTAACCCCTTTTACTTATGAACCAAACGTTAACTGTTTCACTGTGTCTGCATCCAATTTTTTAATGACTTCCACTAATAGCTTGACCGTATTCTCATAGTCATCTCGATGTAAAATACCTGCATGAGTGTGGATGTATCGCGTCGCAACGGTAATGGAAAGAGCCGGTACCCCATTTGCAGTCAAATGAATAGAGCCAGAATCAGTACCTCCACCTGCAATCGAATCATATTGATACGGTATTTTATTTTCATCTGCCGTTTGTATAACAAGATCTCGAAGATCTTTATGAGGGATCATCGATGCATCAAACAAGATGATTTGCGGACCTTTCCCTAAGGTACCTTCGCCTTTTGTTCCAGGTGTGTCAGCTCCTATCCCTACATCAACACCAAATCCAATATCTGGTTGAACAGCATGGGCGCTTGTCTTTGCTCCTCGTAATCCTACTTCCTCTTGGACGGTACCCACACCATAGACAACATTAGGGTGCTCTTGACCTTGTAACTGTTTTAAGACGTCAATAGCGATTGCGCACCCGATACGGTTATCCCAAGCCTTCGCCATTAATAGCTTTTCATTTTTCATAACGGTAAATTCACAAACTGGCACAACTGCATCTCCTGGCATAATTCCAAATTCAGCTGCTTCTTCTTTAGAGCTTGCCCCAACGTCTATAAACATGTCTTTTATATCAACAGGTTTTTTTCGAGCCTCTGGTGACAAAACATGAGGTGGTTTAGAGCCGATGACACCTGCAACATTTCCTTTTTTCGTCATAATGGTCACTCGTTGTGCGAGCATCACTTGCCCCCACCAGCCACCAATCGTTTGAAAACGTAGGAAACCTTTATCGTCAATTGTCGTCACCATAAAGCCAATCTCATCTAAATGGCCAGCAATCATAATTTTAGGACCTGCTTCATTGCCCACTTTCTTAGCAATCAAACTTCCTAGATGATCGGTCTCGATCGAATCCGCATATGGAGAGATGTATGATTTCATTACATCTCTAGCTTCTTTCTCAAAGCCAGAAATTCCATTTGCATCTGTTAAATCTTTTAGCATTTGTAATTGTTGATCCAAATTTAGCACTCCCTCTTTGCACAATACCGTTAGTATAACGAAATTTCTTTTTTTCAACAAACGTTTAGTGGACAAGTTGTTCGGGAAACTTTATAACTATTAATGAAACCTTCCTTTTTCTTCTTACGTAGTATGACTAGTAAGGGATCTATTTTGAAAGGAGCTGTCCTCTATGCTTGTTATTCTATTCCGCATTCTCATTATCTTAACCATAATTGTCATTGCTTATAGCCTCATTAAATATATAGTAAAGCCTGAGAGGAAGCTGACAAAAGCGCAGGAAAAAAGAGAATTTTATTTCCTTGATGAAGAGGATAATGTCCGAAAAAATTTTTTTATAACGTATAAGGGCTTAATGTTTGAAGGGGAAAAATATTTAGAGGCTACAGCTGATTCCTTTGACATTACTCGTATTCACATGCAAATGGATCAGCATTCTTTAAAGGGCTTTCGCTATGAAGACTTTCATTTTTTAGAAGAAGAAATTCGAATCCGCTATCCAAAAGCTTCAATAGAATGGTCAAAACCAGTTAAAGCGTTCATGAAATCGTCATCGACAAGCGATCAACCTATTACGTAAGTAAGCAAAGACAACGCCAGCATACTCTTACTTGAGTACGCTGGCGTTTTGTTATTACTCGGCTTTTTTCAAGCCAATATTAGCTCGAACCTTTACTTCAGAATATTTCTGCTCATTTCGTTCTTTAGATAAATAGGTGCCAATAATGCCTCCTAAGAAGCCAATAGGAACTGAAATAATTGCCGGATTCGTTAAATCAATTAACGGATCACCGACTATAAACGCAGTGCCATCAGCTCTTATGACATTCGGACTCACGGCAACTAAGAACAACGCAGACAGTAAACCTGATAGCATAGCCGTAATGGCCCCCGTTGTGTTAAAACGCTTCCAATAGATGGTGTATACGATGACTGGGAGATTCGCACTTGCCGCCACACAGAACGCTAGTGCAACTAAAAAAGCAACGTTCATATTTTGAGCAAACAGGGCAAGTATGATTGACAAGATCGCTACTGTGACAGAGGCTAGTCGCGCTGCTACCACTTCTTGTTTTGGTGTTGCTTGACCCTTTTTAATGATTTGTCCATACACATCATGGGCAAATGCAGATGCTCCTGACAAAACTAGACCAGCAACAACAGCAAGAATCGTCGCAAATGCAACAGCTGCTACAAACGACATGAATAGTTCTCCACCCAGCTCCTCAGCTAATAAAGGGGCTGCCATATTCCCAGCTGGATTTGCTTCCATTATAGCATCAGAACCTACAAAAGCAGCTGCACCAAAGCCTAAGAAAATCGTAAGTAAATAGAAGATCCCAACAATCCACGTTGCCGTTACAACAGAGCTTCTTGCTGTCTTCGCATCTCTTACTGTGAAGAAGCGCATAAGAATATGTGGAAGCCCCGCTGTACCTAGTACTAATGCAAGCATTAAGGAAATGGAATCAATTGGAGCTCTTCCCTGGCCACCTGGATTTAAAAACCCTTCTCCTTCCATTGAACTTACCGTTGAGAACATTTCAGCAATATTAAAGTTAAATTGAAACAGCACCATAATGGAGATTAACACTGTAGCAATCATAAGCAATGCTGCTTTTACGATTTGCACCCAGCTCGTCGCAGTCATTCCTCCAAAAAGTACATACGTTGTCATCATCACGCCTACTAGTAAAACAGCCCATGTATAAGGAATATTGAAAAGAAGTTGTATAAGTGCACCGGCTCCTACAAGTTGCGCAATCATATAGAAAATGACAATGGTAATCGTACTTCCAGCGGCGACACCTCGAACTTTCCGAGCATCGAATCGAGAATGAATCATATCAGCTAATGTATATTTTCCTAGGTTGCGCAACGGCTCGGCGACAATGAACATTACGACGAGGTACGCGACTAAGTAACCAATACTATAAAAGAAACCATCAAATCCAAAAAGGGCTATTGCACCTGCTATCCCTAGAAAAGATGCCGCAGATAAATAATCTCCAGCAATCGCCAAACCATTTTGCCACCCTGTAAGCCCGCCTCCTGCTGTATAAAATTCACTTGCTGTTTTTGTTCGCTTGGCAGCAAAATACGTAATAACAAGGGTTAATGCAACGATTGCTAAAAACAGTGTAATGACGGCTGGATTCATAGACTAGCCCTCTCTTTCTGTTCACTTTCTTCGATTACCTCTTCAGCGAGTTTATCGAATTTAGCCGCTTTTTTTACGTAAAGCGTACACAAAGTCCAGGTCATGATAAATTGTGCTACAGCTAACACCCAAGCCCACGTAATATCGCCAAAAACTCGTCCATTTAACACATCTGTATAAACGGCAAGTACGGGTAACGAAAAGTAAAAAAGCATAAAAAAGATGATGGATGGAATTAAAAAGCCTTTTTTCTCTTTCATCAGACGTTTAAAAGACGGGCTCTTCTCAATTTTCTCATAGTACGAATCCTGATTTTTCCTCATGCCGACTCCTCCTCTATGGGTTTCAATTCATTAGTAAAACGATTTTCCTCCTTAAACATATCAGAATATATTTAGTTTATGAAAACGCTATCAATAAGTCAATTATTAATTTTCAAAAAATAACATCATTTGCGATTGTGGTCGTCTACCTCATACCAAAAAGAAAATCCCCCTTACTTTTGAGGTAAAGGGGCGTCAATGTCGTTTGGCTGATAGGTGTCAGTAGGCTTTTTAGGACGAATAATAAACATAAATAAAACTAGGAATAAACAAAACACGACTAATCCTGGTAAGGGTAACTCATGGATTAAGCCGCCGAAAGCTGTGTAAACAATAGCTGGTGACATATTCATTACCGCTGATTGTTTCACATAATCACGATAATGCTTAGACTCTTCCATTACATAAAACGAAAGCGCATGGAAGTGAACAAACGGCATAATACGCAATAAAAGTAGCTGCCATATAGTTAAACTCGTTTTTGATCCGAGAAGCTTTTCTTTCACCATTTTTAGCTTGTCATATACTTTTGGAAATCGCTCAATGAGCCAATAAAACGTTAGACTTACTCCCATTAAGCCAACATATGAAAAAATCATTCCGTAAAAGAGTCCAAATACATAACCACCTGCTAGCGTCACAAGCAATACAGGTAGAAATAGCACAGGACGTAAAATATGAAGAATTATAAATAATACCGGTGCCAACCAGCCAGCAGCTTCAATATAGGCGAGTGCGTCTGTTAGTAAGCCGTCCATCGTCATGCCTCCTCTTTACCATGTGTATGCTACAACGATGTGTAAATGAACAACCCTACAGCTAATTGCAGAACAACAAGTGCCGGTATTCCATATTTAAATGAAGGCTTTCTTGTCTTATGGCGAAAACTATACATACCTGCTAGTAAGCCAACACTACCACCAACTATAGCTAATAAAAATAGACTCTTTTCTGGTATTCTACTTTTTTGATGGCGGGCATTGTGCTTATCCATACCCATTACAATAAAAGTAAAAACCGAAAGCAAACTAAGATAAACAAGCATTGATTTATTTCTCCTATATACTTTAAAAAAGTACAGCCAGGTGGCTGTACTTTATATTAGTTATTTAAGCTAGCTTTCGCTTGGTCAGCTAATTGAGCAAATGCTTTTTCGTCATTTACAGCAAGTTCTGCAAGCATTTTACGGTTTACATTAATTTCAGCAAGCTTTAATCCGTGCATTAGACGGCTGTAAGAAAGACCGTTAATACGCGCTGCTGCATTAATACGTGTAATCCAAAGCTTACGGAAATCACGCTTTTTCTGACGACGGTCACGGTAAGCATACTGAAGTGATTTCATTACTTGTCCTTGAGCGGACTTGAATAACGTATGTTTGGAACCGTAATACCCTTTAGCTAGTTTTAAAACCTTTTTACGACGACGACGAGCGACATATCCACCTTTTACTCTTGGCATCGCAAATCCCTCCTTCTATCTGAACGAACAGTTTATTTTTTCTTGTATGTTAGCATTTGACGAATACGTTTGAAGTCTCCAGAATGAACAATTGCAGACTTACGTAATTTACGCTTTTGTTTCTGAGATTTGTTACGGAACATGTGGCTAGTATACGCGTGTGAACGCTTTAGCTTGCCAGTCCCAGTTTTCTTGAAACGCTTTGCAGCGCCACGGTGAGTTTTCATCTTAGGCATAATAACGTCCTCCTTTTAACTAATCCTAAAAACTAAAATTATTTCTCCGCTTTTGGAGCCATAATGAGAAACATGCTACGTCCTTCCATCTTTGGACGAGATTCAATAGTGGCAATATCTTCACATTCTTTTGCAAGACGCTCTAGTACATCACGCCCGATTTGAGAGTGTGTAATCGCACGACCGCGAAAACGAATAGAAGCTTTTACCTTATCGCCTTTTTCAAGGAATTTACGTGCATTTCGTAATTTCGTATTAAAATCGTTGTCTTCAATCGTTGGACTAAGACGAACTTCTTTAACAGTAATTACTTTCTGCTTTTTACGTGTTTCCTTATCTTTTTTCTGCTGCTCATAGCGATATTTTCCATAATCCATGATACGGCAGACAGGCGGTTTCGCATTTGGTGCCACGCAGACAAGGTCAAGATTTACTCTTTGTGCCATTTCCAGTGCTTCATGCTTTGATTTCACGCCAATTTGATCGCCATTAGCGCCAATTAAACGTACTTCTCGAGCTCGAATCCCTTCATTGACCAACATGTCCTTGCTAATAATGAGCCACCTCCAGTGGTTTTTGTGATGCAGCTAAAGCAATATAAAACGTCGATACGCAAAAAAATGCAGGTACACACGGCACCCACATTTAATCAGCTTATTAAATAAAAAACTGACGATTTCTAACCTGACAACCATTGTCAACAGGTGAGAAGCGGGTGCTTCTTCTTGCTTTATTTGACTAACACAAGTGCTAATATACCATTATTTTTCACCCTTGTCAACGTATGTTCTCTTTATTCGTACCGCAACGCATCAACGGGATCCAATTTAGCAGCTTTATTAGCCGGTAGTAAACCAAAAATGACCCCAACAACAATAGAGAACGTTGTAGCAATTGTAATTACAGGAATGGAAAGTGCAACGTCTAAATCAAACCCATTTCCAATTAACACGACGAGTAGGCTTCCAATCAAAATTCCCATTAGTCCACCTAAGAATGTGAGTACGACCGATTCAACGAGAAATTGTAGCATAATTTGTCCTGTTGTCGCCCCCATTGATTTACGAATACCAATTTCCCTTGTTCGTTCTGTAACGGAGACAAGCATTATATTCATAACGCCAATCCCACCAACAAGTAAAGAAATGCCTGCAATCCCACCAATAATAACCGTTAAAATTTGTGTTATTCCAGCATCCGCTTCTAAATATTGGCTGACATCATGGCTTTGATACGCATCAATCGTATCGTGGTTCGTATTCAACGTATACATGACATCGGCAACGGCCCATTCCGCTTGTTCAACAGACGCTGCGGAAATACTCAAACCTGAGTATCCTTCTCTGAAGAAAATTTGTTTCCACGTTTCATATGGCATAATGACTTGTTCATATTCATAACTAAGAATGCTTTCCGATGGAGCTAGCACTCCAATAATTTCCATTGGGTAAGCGCCAATTTTCATCGTTTGGCCAACAGGAGATTCATATGGAAACAACATTTCTGCTAATGATGAACTAATGACTACTTTTCTCGTACCTGCTAAAAAATCAATGGGCGTTAACAACTCACCATCCATCGCTTCATATTGGTAAAGATCAAAGTAATGCATATTTGTGCCAATAATATCGGCTTCGCTCTCCATTTCTCCAACGCTTAACGTCCGGTAGTCAGAGGCTGTAGCAACAACTGACTGCACATCTGGTAATGCTTGAATATCTTCTAAGTCTTGTTCGGTATATTGCTGTCCAAACCATATATTTGGGTTCTGTGCTTGATCTTCCTCTGAAGGTTCAAAATAGACGGTGCGAATGTTTTCGACACCAATCATTTGCTCTTTTAGCTTTTGTTCTGCTCCTTGCCCGATAGCAACAACAATGATAACAGCAGCAACACCAATAATGATTCCTAGTGTCGTTAATATAGCGCGCATCTTTTGGGCAGCAATAGAACTAAAGGCCATTTTTATATTCTCGATAATGTTCACGTTTTCAGTCCTCTCCCCAATACGTTACGATGCGGCATCGTTAATTTTACCGTCACGTACGTATACAACTCGATCCGTCTGAGCAGCTACCTCGTTTTCGTGGGTAATAATAACAACCGTCGTACCTGCTTGATTGAGCTCTCGTAATAAGCGAATAATGGCTTCACTTGTTTTCGTATCAAGTGCTCCTGTAGGCTCGTCAGCAAGAATTAAGGATGGTGAATTTACTATTGCCCGGGCAATAGCGACACGCTGTTTTTGTCCACCTGAAAGAGAGGTGGGCTTGTAGTGAACACGGTCCGCTAAGCCCACTTTAGCAAGGGCAGCAAACGCTCTTTCCTTACGTTCTTTTTTCTTCATTCCACTATAAATTAATGGTAGCTCAACATTTTTCCAAGCAGATTGCCGTGGGAGTAAGTGGAACTGTTGAAACACAAAGCCAATTTTTTTATTACGAATTTGCGCAAGCTGTCGCGGTGTCTGTCGATCAATTTTTTCACCATCGAGTATATACTGACCTGTAGTTGGTTTATCGAGACAGCCTAAAATGTTCATAAGCGTTGATTTACCAGAACCGGAAGGACCCATAATCGACATAAAACTCCCTTTCTCAATCTGTAAATCAATTGGAGAGAGCACTTGCGACCAAGAAGGACCTAAGCGAAATGATTTCGTCACTTGATTTAACGTAATCACAACTCATCATCTCCTTCTTGCTCCTCTAATTCTCCAGTCTCATCTTCTTGATCCATTTCATCGAAATCACCTTCTTCAAATTCGCCCTCTTCAAATTCGCCCTCTTCAAATTCGCCTTCAATAAATCCTTCTTCATAAAATTCTTCTTCATTGAATTCACTTACCGTAATCGTCATTCCTTCTGTAACCATTTGCATATAGTCTGCAATCACAAGATCTTCTTCTGTTAGGCCCTCTATGATTTTCACTGAGTAATCATTCGCGTAATCAATTTCTATTTCACGACGAACGGCAACGCCGTCTTCATAAACAAAGACAAAGCTCCCCACCTCATCATATTGAACCAACTCCATATCCAGCGTCAGGCCCATCTCTTCACTCGTCACAATTTCCGCCATCACTTGATAACCAGGACGTAAATTTTCCGTTTCTCCCTCGGTTATTTTAATCGTTACAGGGTATTGCGAACCAGACGAATCTCCATACCAATCATCACCCTCTGTTGGAAAATAGGATACATCAATCACTTCACCAGACCAAAATCCGTCTTCAATTGTATCGGAATAAATAGACGCAACATGACCGAGCTCCACATCCAACGATTGTCGCTCTGACACATTTCCTGTAATTGTAAATTGAGTCGTATCGGCGATTTCCATTAAAGGCAACGAGTTTCCTAAATCGTCTGTATTTCCACCTTGATCGTTGATGCTCAGCACTCTTCCGTTAATTGTACTCGTTAACGTCAGCTCTCCTTTTTGCTTTTTCGCTGTTTCTAATTGATTTTGCAGACGTGAAATGGCATAGTTTTCCGCTTTTTTTTGATCTGCCAATTCTGCCAGTTCAGCATCTAATTCAGCAACCGTTACAAGAGGTTCTATTTCCGTCCGATCCCCTGTTTCTTCATCTTCAAGATAGGTCGGTTTAACGTCAGGTCCGTTTTTCCGTTTTGTTATCTCCGCCTCTGAAGCAGTTAAATTACGGATCGTCGTTTGTCCTTGTTCAATCTGTAACTCAAGATCTTGAATTTCAAAATCAATTTCTGTGGTGCTGTATTGTAAGATTGGCGTACCTTCTTCTACTTCATCACCCACCTCGACAAGCACTTGATAGGAACCTTGTTCAGTAGAAGGTTGCACGACTTGTCGATTCACTAGCTCAAGTGATCCTGGCACCATCACGACCGTACTCAAATCCTCATACATAGGCGAAATTAAATCAAACGTTTCCTCATAACTACTTACAGCCAAATCTTTTCCCTTTGTCATACCATAAACCGTAAATGTACCAACAGATGCAACAACTAAACTAGCAATGATCCCCTTTTTCCAAGATTTCATGTTACATCATTCCCCCTACTACTTGAAAAATAAATACTACTGCATACATACCTATACCAACTGCAATCGCAACAAATCGTTCAAATGCTGCAGTTCGAATTAAACCGATCACAATTAAAATGATAAAGAGCAACGTCGATATTTCTAAACTTGCTAAAAAGGGATAGAGAATATGCTCTTGATTGACAAACACCGTTGGTGCTGTGTACATATAGCCATATGTTCCGGCGATCGTGTTCATAATCATGACATACAAAAAGCCTATACCTACGACGAGTGTAGCAAACACCGTCATGGAATAGAGAGTCCCATACGTAGTATCCCGATTGTGCATTTTCGCAAACGCAAACAGAAGCAGCGAAAGAAGAGGTGGAACAGCAGCAAATACTCCTAAAACAGCAAGCCATACAATCGCGTTCGTCACAAATGAATCTATATTTATACTTGAGAGTGGATCGGGCTCATAGTAATAGTCGTCCATGTACATATCCTCACCATAAAATTCACCCGTTTGAGATGGAACAAGACCACCTTGTCCTGCTAAAACAGGAATAAGTAAGCCAATAAGCACGATAGCTAAAATAAAAAACATTGGTCCGAGCGCTTTAGGTTCATAACGAATGCGATCAAATTGCTTTATAGGGCTTATAATAAATGAAAAAATATTTGGTTTTTTATAATAATTAGCTTCCTCCATATGGTGTAGCTCACTTCGTTGCTCCATTACACGATCCCCTTTTTTCTTTTTATTTCCTTAATTATACAAGCATTTCATAAAAAAAGGGGCGACTTTAGAAAAACTTTAGAATTTTTTTGTTTAAATGATCACTTTTTAGGGAATAGTATTCGATTAAACATAATGAGAATTGATCCGTTAAAAAACGCCGTCCCCTTATAAGGAGCCGGCGTTTGCATTTATCTATATCATTTTAATGGTTTCTGTAATGTTTATACTCTTGTTCACCGACTGCACAATTGGACAATTTTTCGTCGCTAACTGCAACGCTTTTTCCAATTTCTCGAAATTCGCTTGAGCGCCTTCAATGATGAAGGTTAGATGGACTTCCGTCACTTCATTTACATTCGCTTCATTTCGAACAACGTCGGCTTCTAGATTAATTGATTTGTACGAAATGCGCTTCTTATCCAAAATGGTTCGAAACACGCCTCCGCTACAGACGGCAATAGACGAGACAAGTAGTTGGAATGGCCTAAATCCAGCAGATTCATCACCACTTATATCGAGCTTTCCGTACGGTAAATCAATTGTGTACCCGATATCTTTCATTTTATAGTTAAGCAACCTAAATCACTCCTATTCTCTACTTCTAGTATACGTTACTTCTAAAAGAAAAAACAGTCTATTCATTCCTTAGAAATAGACGTATCATCGTACCTATACTGTTTATATGGAGTGATGCTATGTTTGGTCTTGAACAAAACCGCGTTTCCCTTTCCCTACACAATGAGCTGTGGAAAGAAGGTTTCCAAAAGGAGAAGCAACGATTAAGTACGATTCTTTATGCGTTTACTCCTACGATTGAACACATTGGTTCTACAGCCATCCCTGGTTTAAAAGCAAAGCCTATACTTGACATTTGTATTGGCATCGACACTCTATCACTTTTTCATCAATTTCCATTTGAGACACTTCAAAACGATCACTTTCACCGCTTAAAAAATGTTCAGCTTGACGACCGCTTTGTTTTAGCTAAATTCACCGATCAAACGTACACAAACAAATCGATTGTTTTGCACATTGTTGAAAGAGACTCAACTACTTGTAGCACCCTTCTCTTATTTCGCGATTATTTGAGAAACAATCAGGATGTCGCGCTTTTATACGAACAGCTTAAACTGTCATTAGCGAAACAATTCCCCACAGATCCAAAGGCATATACAGATGGGAAAAAAGCATTTGTTCAAAAGATCTTAAAAAAGGCTGGTGACCACCGATGAACGTTGTCGAACTTACCGGAAAACACATTACCCACTACCAATCAAATGTACTATCCTTCCCCCTTGCACTTACAAAAGAAGCTACTCACATTCAACTAATGGCTCTGCAAAAAGGCAACAAAATTGGCATGCATAGAGCGGCAACGTCCCAACGACTATACTGTGTAAGTGGCTTGTTAGAAGTACGTAATGAATTCAGTCTTGAATTAGTCAAGCCTTTTCACTTTGTTGAGTGGGAACGAGGTGAACTTCATGAAACACTTGCACTAGAAGACGCACAAATCATCGTCATCGAAACCATTTCATTTAGCTAGTGGAAATTGATGCCAGACCATTAAAATTCATTTAAGAGATTGTAAAAAGGCTGGCATTAAGAAATCTCAATGCCAGCCTTCATTTTTACTTACGTGCCTCCGCTTTAATCATGTCGACAAACGTTTGTAACGCTTGTGATTCAGATTGACTTTCACCATATTTACGAATATTAACAGTGTCTGCTTCTAGTTCTTTATCACCTAGAACAAGCATGTAAGGAATTTTTTGCATTTGTGACTCACGAATCTTGTAGCCGAGCTTTTCGTCTCGGTCATCAATTTCTACGCGAACACCAACGGCTTGCAATGCTTCTTGTACTTGTTTCGTATAGTTTAAGTGCACTTCATTTGAAACCGGAATGAGTTGAACTTGTACAGGTGCTAACCATGTTGGTAAAGCCCCTTTGTATTCTTCGAGTAAGAAGGCAACAAATCGTTCCATTGTGGAAACAACTCCACGGTGAACGACAACAGGACGATGCTGCTTCCCATCTTCTCCTACATATGTTAAATCAAAACGCTCAGGGAGCAAGAAATCAAGCTGAACAGTTGATAACGTTTCTTCTTTCCCAAGTGCGGTTTTCACTTGAACATCTAGTTTCGGACCATAAAAAGCCGCTTCACCAATCGCCTCATAATAAGTAGCACCGAGAGCATCCATTGCTTCTTTTAACATGGATTGGGCTTTAGTCCACATCTCATCGTCATCAAAATACTTTTCTTTATCTTCAGGATCACGATAAGATAACCGGAATGAATAATTTTCTAAACCAAAATCTTTGTAAACTTCTTGAACAAGACGAACAACACGAACAAATTCATCTTTAATCTGGTCAGGGCGACAGAAAATATGTGCATCATTTAGAGTCATTCCTCTTACACGCTGTAATCCTGAAACCGCTCCTGACATTTCATAACGATGCTGCATTCCAAGTTCAGCAATGCGTAAAGGAAGCTGACGATAGCTTCTCATATCTTGTTTATAAACCATCATATGGTGTGGACAGTTCATTGGACGGAGCACGAGGGTTTCGTTATCCATTTCCATCGGCGGAAACATATCATCGCTGTAATGCTCCCAGTGACCTGATGTTTTGTATAGTTCAGATGAACCTAGAATCGGTGTATACACATGCTGGTAACCAAGACGCTCTTCTTTATCGACAATGTATCGTTCAATAATACGACGAATTGTCGCACCTTTAGGCAACCAAAGCGGCAACCCTTGTCCTACTTTTTGGGATAACGCGAAAATACCGAGCTCTTTTCCTAATTTACGGTGGTCACGCTCTTTTGCTTCTTCAAGCATTTGTAAGTGAGCTTTTAAGTCTTCTTTCGAAAAGAAGGCCGTTCCATAAATCCGTTGTAACATCTTATTTTTAGAGTCACCACGCCAATAAGCACCTGCTGTTGACAACAGTTTAAATTCTTTTATTTTGTTCGTTGAAGGGACATGGATTCCTCGACATAAATCAAAAAACTCACCTTGCTTATAAATCGTAACCTTTTCATCCTCTGGAATGGCTTCAATTAATTCAAGCTTATACGGATCATTTATTTCTTTAAAGCGAGCAATGGCTTCTTCTCGACTAACAACTTCACGAATGATTTCTAAATTCTCACCAACAATCTTCTTCATTTCTTTTTCAATTTTTGGTAAGTCCTCAGCTGTTATAGACTCATCGGCATCAATGTCATAATAGAAGCCCCCCTCAATAACTGGTCCAACTCCGAGCTGCACGTTAGGGAACAAACGTTTCACTGCTTGAGCTAGTAGATGGGCGGTACTATGACGCATGATCTCCAGTGCTTCTTCTGAAGATGCTGTAACGATTTCAATCGTGCCATCGTTTGGTAGTGGTGTCTTCAAGTCGATCAAATCGCCATTCAACTTTCCTGCTAACGCTTTTTTCTTAAGTCCTGGGCTAATTGAAGCTGCGATCGCTTCTGTAGATGTACCACTTGGAAATTCTTTTTTAGCTCCATCTGGAAATACAAACTCCATGTGTATTCATCCTTTCTTCTTCGCTTTTTTTCAAATAAAAAAACACTCGTTCCTCTAAAAAGGGACGAGTGTGGTTTCGTGGTTCCACCCTAATACAATACTCTACATACACATAACGGTTGCGGGCCGGCTTCGATTACTTGTTTTCACCGAAGCAGTTCAAAGGTGGTAATGATTCAATCGTACTTAGGAGCTTCCAGCCTAGACTCCATTCTCTAGTAAGCCATCATTTGAAACATCTTGTCCTTCTCATCACTTTTTGCTTTACTTCTTCACATTATACATAGACGCATAGGCAGAATGCAAGTCTATTTTCGTCTTCTTACTTGCTTGTTGTCGCATACCGTTCGAATGGATACACTTTTAACCGCTCTTGGTAAATGGATTGAATGAGTAAAATGGTATGATGGTCCGGCTGTTTTGTGAACAAGTAGATGTATTCTGGGGACATTTCAATGAGGGCAAGAATGAGGTACTCCATTTTCCCTGCAACCGTATGGTCGCCTGTTCTTTCAGCCATATAGAAGTGACATTCATCCTTTGTTAGTTCTCGAAATGCATCATCATAAAAACGGAACGTCTCATCGTGCACTAGATAAATAACACGCCGCTTCGTTTTTTGCTGTCCAACAGTCTGACGAATGACATCAAGAGTTGTTTGATGTTCTTGTTCTAGCCAATATTCGTCCACCGCTAATTCTAAACAATCCATCACAATTTCCGTGTATGCTTTCATTCTGAATGTTAGAAACGGTTCATAAAAAAGTGAATCCTGTGCCTTCAATTGGTATAAAAAAGCTGTATAGAGCGCTGTACATCGACTGCTTGCCAGCCTTTTACTAACAACGTCTTCTCGATCTTCGTTTAACATCGCTTGCGCAATGGAGATCACTTGTTTTTGTTCTTCTTCTACTAAATTGTACTCATTATAGGCAAACTGGTTTAGCAAAAGGTGTTCCTTTGTTTCAATGACATCTTCTGTTAAAAGCGCTGCTAAAAAACTATAGTAAGGGTCATCTGATTGATCTGTCTCATCGGTAAGGAGAAACCGTAGTTCATTCCCTTCTCTTTGTTCCATTGTGGCATTTATGCCGAGTTCATGAAATTGTTTAATGGATTTAGCTATTTTTTTAGCTAGTCTATCATAATTGCCTTTGTCTTCAAAATAAATTGCAAGCAAACTCAAGTCCCCCTAACATCCCGCATACTCTTCTTTCTTCACACTTTACTTTTAACGTATGTATTAAAGAGAAGAAACATGCCTTCCGAATGCAGAGGCTATTATAAAAAATAAATGCCCTTGAGCGCCAAGCACTCAAGAGCATTTACATTCGTTAATTTTGCATGACAAAATCTTTATCAACAGTCTCATCGCCTTCAAAACGGTGAAGGATGTCATACTTTGTATTTCGCTGAGCTGGAATCTTACCAGCTTCGCGAATCAGTTTTAGGGTTAAGTTGGAATTGACCTTATGTGTTGTGTTCGCAGCAGACACAACATTTTCTTCCATCATCGTACTTCCAAAGTCATTACAGCCAAAATGCAATGATTTCTTTCCAACTTCAGGGCCCATTGTTACCCAAGAAGACTGGAAATTAGCAATGTTATCAAGGAAAATACGAGAAATTGCCACATTCTTTAAATAGTCTTCAGGCGTTAATTTTTCTAAACGTCGTAAACCTGTGTTTTCAGGCTGCAATAACCATGAAATAAACGCAGTAAAGCAACCTGTTTCGTCTTGAGCATCACGAACGCGTTGTAAATGAAGCGCCCGCTCCTCGAATGACTCGCCAAAACCGATAACCATTGTTGCTGATCCAAACATACCGACTTTTTTTGATGCCTTCATGGCTTCTAACCATTGATCGGCAGTTACTTTCAAACGGCTAACACGCATTCTTGTTTCCTCTGTAAGAATTTCTGCGCCACCGCCTGGCATTGAATCAAGTCCTGCTTCATGAAGTTCACGCAATACATCTTCAACAGACATATCCATTACTTCTGCTATCTTCCATATTTCAGCTGGCGAGAACGAATGCATCCAAATGTTAGGAAACCTTTTTTTGATTCCTTTTAAGAGGTCTGTATAATAATCGAGTTTTAAATTGGGATTGGTTCCACCCTGCATTAAGATTTCTGTTCCACCAACGTCTTCTGTTTCTTTTATTTTTTGAAAGATTACTTCATCATCAAGAACGTAGCCGTCTTTATGATTTGGCGGACGATAAAAGGCGCAAAACGAACAATACGTATCACAAAAGTTTGTATAATTGACATTACGTCCAATTACAAATGTTGTCACTGGCTCAGGGTGCCATTGCTTCATTATTGCGTCTGCCGCTCGTCCTAATTTATCTAAGTCATCACATTTATAAAGTTCCACAGCATCTTCCATGGAAATACGTTCGCCGTTAACGGCTCTTTCTAGAATCGCATCTACGCTCATCTCTTGTACCCCCAAGCACAAATAAATAGTCTAGTAGTCTCTATAATCGTATCATAGTTATTCTTAAACTTCCAATTCAATCGGCTTCAATGCTCTATACAAAAAGAAGGAAGGGATGACGCTCCCCTCCTAACTTCGGCGATTTTTTCCTTTTACTTCAACAAGAGTTGTAAAGTGCTTGATTCGTTCCATGATCCGTTTCGCTTTCAATTCTTCTGTTCCACCTTTATCCGAATAGGATAGCTGAACTTCCAACTCATCGTAATCATAATTCGATGTAAAAACAGTGGGCAATCGCTCTGACATGCGATACTGCATAATAGGACCAAGGATTTCGTCTCTTGTCCACGCTGTTGTTGTTTCCGCTCCAATGTCATCTAACATAAGAACCGGTACTTTACGAACCGCTTCTAATTTCTCTTGAAAGGTTCCATCTCCAATGGCGGCCTTCATCTCGCGAAAGAAATCAGGTGTATAAATAAGTGCGCTTTGAATACGACTTTCTTTTAAATCATTAGCGATTGCACCTAATAAATAAGATTTACCGACACCAAATTTCCCATGTAAATATAAGCCGTGACCATTCTCTCCAGGCTGTGCTGTTGAAGCAAATTTAATCGCTTCCGTTATTGCCTTTGTTCGATCAGAATCCTGCTCTATAAGGTCAAAAGTTGCTTCTAACACATCTTTTGGAATATAAAAAGATTGGATCAAGCCTTGCTGAAGCTTTTTTTCTTCATCATCCAGTTTAAGTGGACATTTAGAATACGTTAGCTCCAAACTACCTCTTTCCACGTAGACACTTGGACGATACCCTTGCATCATATTAGGACAGTTTTCCAAACCTGGACAGGTTTCACAATGCTCCCGTTCCTTTTTAAATTCATAGAGTTTGCTTAAACCGCGATCGATCATGTCTTCAGTCACTTCATTCGCTTCACGTAAAAATGATTGAACTGGTTTCGACATCACGACTCGTTTTTTTTGTTCTGCGATTTGTTTTTGAAGTCTTCCGCCTTTATCAATGGCAGCAAACGATTTTTGAATGGAATCCATTTAATGATCTCCCTTCTGCGCACGACGACGGTTCCGTTCCGCCATCAATTGGGCAAGCTCTTGAGTATCTGTATTTCCTTTCGATTCGCTTGTTTTCACAGCAGGTTGCTGAGATGATTGCTGCTGATTTTTTTCTTCATCCTTCTCTTGGACTAGCCATTTAGGAAGCGCACTCTGTCGCTTATTCCGTTTGCCAGCAGAACGGTTTGCTTGTCCTTCTTTTTTCTTTTGTTTATCTGTTTTAACGAGCTGGATAGCCTCCGGAACCGTTCCAATCTTTTTTCGCTTCCAATGGCCGGCAATTTTTTGCATAAATAGTTTTGATAATTTCATATCATTCTGGAATAAATTATAATCAATCAACACATTAATGACTCCAGGATTTAATAGATAATCCACCATTAACTCTTCAATAATTTTTATGTCAGGAGGTGACACAACTGCCCCTTCTTGTCTTAATTCAAGTAACGTTAAAGGAGCTGTTTCTTCATAAAACCGAATAACCCGCTCTTCCTCTGACTTCGGCTCCTCTTGAACCGTCCGTTTTGATTCTGGTTGCGTTTTTAGTCCAAGAGCAGGTGCTACTGCACTGCTTTCGAGCTTATACCATGTTTGTACCGTTTTCCGTAAATTCTTACCCTCTAATTCTCCATTCACAATGGCGCGTTCAATTAAATTTGCCATTGTTAATGGTTCAACTTGATAAACAAAGGCTAATTTTTTCACTAATTCTAGTAACTCATCCGTTAGCACATCTTTTGGCACTACATAACTTGATAAGGATTGTATCATTAGCTCACTATCGAAGTTCTGAAACGACAGCCCTTGTTTGTCTTTCCCGAGAATATTATGCCGACCATCTGTTGTAGAGCCTTGTCGATCCATTAAAGCAGACTGCATTTCTGAATGCTGCAACGAAGCAAAGACATCAGAAAACGACACCGTCACTTCTTCATAAGCATCTTGATCAATTTCCTTTAAACTGAATCGTTCCTTGATAGCAAGATACCCTTTTTTGCCTAATTTATTAAATAAAAAGACACTAAGCACGTCATCAGTGAAAAACTGAACTGGTTTCATTGGCGGCTGAATCTCATAGATAAACGATCGCTTATCCTGTGATTTATGCTGATATGTTCGCATTAAATCAATCGCTTCTAGCTTTTTTCGAGCTTCTAGCAAATCTGACATCGTTAACCCAACCATTAATCGTAAATGCTGATGGGTATGCACATCCCCTTCGAAAACGTCTTTTGGTAATTGAGCAAGTAAGCTTTTGTATAGCCCCACAGCATTAGCGCCAATTAACGGTTGATAAAGCAATGTGAGGACATGTGTATCAATCTCGGTAATAAAGTCCGCTAGCCTAATCCTATATGAGTCAACTGGCAATACTTCTTTCCAGTGTGTAGACATCATTCTCCTCCTAGCGTAAAAAAGAGCTCAAGCGCAGCTTCGCTTTAGCTCCTTTTATCCTTTGTTCATTAAATCCGTTAGTTCTTTAATAAAAACATTAATATCTTTAAACTGCCTATAAACAGATGCAAATCGCACATAGGCAACGTCATCGACTTCTGCTAAATACCCCATAACGAGTTCGCCTACGTCTTCACTTTGGACTTCTTTCTTCCCATCGTCACGCAATTGGCGTTCAATGTTTAGAACGATGTCTTCAAGGGTCTCAATAGGAACAGGACGTTTTTCGCACGCACGAACAAGCCCTCTAAGCATTTTTTCTTTACTGAACTCTTCACGCATTCCGTCTTTCTTTATGACCAGTAACGGTGTTTCTTCGACCGTTTCAAAGGTTGTGAAACGCTGCATGCACTGTTCACATTCGCGTCTTCGTTTAATTGAACGACTTTCATCGCTTGGTCTAGAGTCTAATACCCGTGTACCATTATGGTGACATTTGGGACAGCGCATCTCATCATCTCCATTTGTGACCTATACACTTCATTTTAGTCTATCATAGTAAAAAAAACACGTTCTGGCAAGCAATTATAATAATTCACTCCCAAGTGCTGAACCTATGTATGGAAGGGTATCATCTAGTTCCTTATATAGAGAAACTGTTAATTTACGGCTGCTTCCGAAGTCACTTGGCAATGCTGTTTCGGTTGCGCAAGAGAAATCGACTGCTGTGCGGAACGGCTTAACCGTTATAACCGATACAACGATAAGCACTTTTTTTCCTTTTGTAGACTGTCCAACAATCTCTCCACGCTCTTCCTCACTGCGCTTAATCACGAAGCCACGTTTTTTTAATACGTCTTCTACAGCTTTCATTGCTTTATCTTTTGACGTTTTATAGTAACGTGTTTGCAGCTCTTTACTAGGATGCACTTCCCCTGTTTCTGTTCTAGTACTAAACACTCGATTAAATGTATCGCGAACACCCAAAGCATCCAACTCCCCTTATCACCTTTTTTCTTATCATACCATAAGATTGTAAGCGGTACAGAAGCGTTTTATGCACATACTTTCTTTAAACTACAACTACGCAAAAAAAGTACCGCATTGTGTATGCGATACTTTTTATTCATTAACGAGCTGTTTCGCTCATTTCCATTTTCTTATCCATTTTTATCGGTCCCATACCGCGAGGAATTTCAACCACTTCACTCGTTTTTGCGCCTAACTCTTCTGCAATAAAGGATGCAGCTACGTTAGGATCAATAATTGGACCACATGTATACACGTCAATGCTAGCATAGCCATGCTCTGGAAAGCTGTGAATGGTTAGATGTGATTCAGAAATAATCACGACTCCACTTACACCTTGTGGTGCAAATTTATGAAAAGCAACCTCTCTCACTTCGGCTCCTGCTTTTAACGCTGCATTCACAAATACTTTTTCAATAAATTCCATGTTATTCAGTTTCTCTGTGTCACAACCCCAAAGCTCGGAAATGACATGACGACCCATTGTATCCATATCGATATCCCCCTTAATCGTTATTCGCCATGCACGCATCTGCATGTAGGATCGCATTCGTACAGGGGGGAAAGTTAGTCCAAAGAGGTCCTAACCCATGCTGTAAGAAAAAACGAATCCCGTAGTTAAACGAACTCACGGGATTCAGTATACTTGTTTTAAATCGTTATTGCAACTGAAAATTAAAGAAATCAGCGTAATTCAACCTTAGGACGCAGAGTACTCTTCCTTCTTGTTTTTCATTCGCTCAGCAACAAAGTTCATAAGGTCAACAACTCGGCAAGAGTAACCCCATTCATTATCATACCAAGCTAATAGTTTTACTTGACGATGATTTAACACTGTTGTTGATTGCCCATCAATGACTGCTGACTGCTCTTCGCCATTAAAATCGATCGAGACGAGAGGCTCACTTGTAAAACCTAAGATTCCCTTCATCGAATGATTCGCTGCGTGTACAAAGGTTTGATTCACTTCATCAACAGTGACATCAGTTTTCAACTGCACCACAAGATCGACAAGCGATACGTTTGGTGTCGGAACACGTAAAGCCATACCCGTTAATTTTCCTTCTAACTGGGGTAATACTTTTGAGATTGCTGTCGCTGCACCCGTAGAAGTCGGGATAATTGACTGGCCACAAGCACGAGCACGACGCAAATCTTTATGTGGGTTATCAATATTTTTTTGGTCATTCGTATAGGAATGAACCGTTGTCATCATACCGCTCTCTATGCCATATGTTTCTTCAAGTACTTTGACTACAGGAGCTAGGCAATTTGTCGTGCAAGAAGCGTTTGATAAAATTTGATGTTCTTCTTTGTAATCGCTTTCGTTTACGCCCATCACAATCGTCACATCTTCGCCTTTAGCAGGAGCTGTAATGATGACTTTCTTTGCCCCAGCTTCAAGGTGGTAACCAGCTGTTTCTCTTGTTTTAAATTTTCCAGTCGCTTCAATGACAATATCAACGTTGAGTTCTCTCCAAGGAAGTTGTTTAGGATCTCTCTCGGAAAGTAACATTACTTCCTGTCCATTTACGAATAGTTTTCCATCTTGTGCAAATACTTCACCGATAAAAGGACCATGAACTGTATCATATTTTATAAGATGCGCCAACGTCTCTGCTGGATAGGAGGCGTTAATCGCTTTAATGGTTACATCACCTTCCAAAAATGCTTTACGGAATACCATTCTTCCAATTCTTCCAAAACCATTGATCGCTATGTTCGTTTTCATCAGGATTTCATCCTCTCGGTCTGAAATGTGTTATATTTTTTAGTATCATTCTATGAAATAGTATAACATAAATGAACAAAATAGCGCTATTATTTTTCTTGAATCGAAAAAAAACCGATTAAAGGATCACTTTTGGTTCTTTTACTGTTTCCAAAGGATAAATGAGGAGTAAAAAGGGATAACACAATACATGAGCGAATCATAACGAAAAAAAAACTTTCATCATTTCATTTATGATGAAAGCTTTTTGTTTTTCACAATTATGTTGCTGTGATTGTTTGTAAAATGGCATCAATCTGATTGTATGTTTCTTGCTTCGTTCCCGTATTTTTAATCACTTGATCTGCATACTGTACTTTTTGCTCTAAAGGAATTTGTGCACGTATTCGCTGTAACGCTTCCTCTTTTGTTGATTGATCTCGCTGCATTAAACGAGCTAATTGCGTTTGTTCGTCAACATAAACAACCCAAACTTGATCGACTAAATGAAATAAGTGACTTTCTACTAAAAGTGGAATATCAAAGATGATAAGCGCATGCCCTTTTCGTTCAAAAGCCTCTGCTTCTTTAAGCATTTGTTTTCTTACTGCTGGATGAACAATTTTGTTGAGCTGCTGTCGTTTTTCTTCACTTGTAAACACAATGGACCCTAGCGCTTTTCGATTTAACTGGCCATCCTCATGCAACACATTTACACCGAATGTATTACTAATTTCTTCAAGCGCTGGTGTACCAGGTTCAACAACCTGTCTTGCAATTTTATCTGCATCAATAATAGGGTGGCCTTTTTCGTAAAGATAGGTTGAAGCTAAAGACTTTCCACTTGCAATTCCACCTGTTAAACCAATTTTCAAGACGGTTTCCCTCCACTACAGCTTCAAAAGCCCAATAAGTATAAGTAATAAGCCTGGAAGAAAAGACAATCGTTTTACCCATTTCACATGAGCGAGTCGATATCCCCCTACCATCCCTAATGATACAAATAGAGCGCTAAGAAAAGCAACCATTAGTGCCAAACCAATTGGTGAGAAGCCCATTAAGGCCGCCGCAATCCCTGCTCCAAATGCATCTAGTGAAAGCGCTAAGCCAAGTAAGAGAGCTTCCCGTCCTGTTACCGTTCCCGATGAATCCATGTCTGCTTTCGCTGGATCTCGCAGGATATGAATGACGTATCCAAACATTTTTATGGTAAAATCGACATCTTGTTTTTGCAAGCGCTGAACAGGTTCCTTTTGTGGACGATACGTTTCAACTAGTGCCCATGCTCCAATGGCAATTAGAATCAGTGCACCAATTGTTTCAGCTGCAGAAATGGAAATCACTTGCGCAATCGTAGCTCCGACACTCATGGCAATCAGAATGGAAAATCCAGAACACAATCCAATGAAGGCAAGCGAAAGCCACGGAATTTTAATTTTTCGCATTCCGTATGTTAATCCAACACCAAAGCTGTCAAGACTCAAGGCCATGGCTAAAATGATTAAGGATAACAAAAAACCCCTCCTTACTAATTCATCATTGAACTAGTATATGGAGAGGACTGATTTTGTGTTAATGCTGACATTGAGGACAATAATGTGTGCCTCGTCCTCCTACAACTGTCTTCGTGATAAGCGTCCCGCATTCATGACATGGTTCGCCTTTTCTACCGTAAACGTTCAGACTTTGTTGGAACATCCCCATTTCACCTTGACCGTTTACATATGATTTAATAGAACTTCCTCCAGCATCTACCGCTTCCTGTAACGTTTCTACAATAGCTGTATGCAACACCGTCATCTCCTCTTCCCCAATTGATGAGGCTAGACGCTCAGGTTGAATACGCGCTCGATACAACGCTTCATCCACATAGATATTCCCTAGACCAACAACCGTTTTTTGGTCTAACAGCGCCGTTTTAATCGTGCGCTTCGATTGTTTATAGGCATCATTTAATCGTTCAACCGTAAACTGTTCAGAGAATGGTTCCACCCCTAGTTGCGCAAGCGGCAAAACGGTCTCTTCTGTACCCTTCGTAAACAAGTGCATCGTTCCAAACTTTCGTACATCTGCATACCGAAGTTCTGTTCCATCTGTTAAATGAAAAATGACATGGGTGTGCTTACCTGAAGATTCTTCAGGCGTATACACCCCATAACGTCCTTCCATTCTTAAATGTGAGATAAGCACAAAATCAGTTAGTTCAAATAAAAGAAACTTCCCTCTACGTCTTATGTCCAAAATGGTTTGACCAGCAATTTGTTGCATGAACTCATACGCATCGTCTGGTTCCTTAATCATTTTAGGCCAATGAATGGTCACGTTATGAATCGTTTTGCCTTTAACGAGTTCAAGTAATGTTCTTCTAACCGTTTCCACTTCAGGTAACTCTGGCATCTGATCTTCCTCTCCTTTTACTTTGCGTCATACCAAGAAGAACCGCTTGACACGTCTACCTGTAGGGGAACATCTAATGATAATGCATTTTCCATTACATTTGTAACAAGTTCCTTCAAAGCCTGTTCGTCTTCTGGCGCAACTTCAAAAATCAATTCATCGTGTACCTGTAACAACATCGTGACTTTCAACGAAGAACTCGCTAGTTCGTCACTCATATTTACCATCGCTTGCTTAATAATATCCGCAGCCGTCCCTTGAATAGGCGTATTCATTGCCGTACGTTCGGCAAAACTACGTTGATTAAAATTACTACTAGCTAACTCAGGCAAATACCGACGTCTCGCCAATAACGTTTGAACATAACCTGTTTTCTTTGCTTCTTTTACGACATTTTCCATATATGCTTTTACATCAGGGTAGCTAGCCAAATAACGATCTATAAATGCTTTTGCTTCTTTTCGAGTGATGTTTAAATTTTGCGAGAGACCGTAATCACTAATTCCATAAACAATACCGAAGTTTACTGCTTTTGCGCTACGCCTCATTTGGTCCGTCACTTCATGTTCTTCAACATGAAACACGTCCATAGCCGTTTTTGTATGGATATCCATATCCTTCAAAAATGCTTCTTTCATTCTTTCGTCGCCTGATATGTGTGCAAGTACTCGTAATTCAATTTGTGAATAGTCAGCAGACACCATCACCCAACCCTCTTGAGACGGTACAAATGCTTTACGGATTTTTCTTCCTTCTTCTAGTCGTATCGGAATATTTTGCAAGTTGGGATCTGTTGAAGAAAGCCGTCCAGTTTGTGTAAGTGCTTGATTAAATCGTGTGTGCACTTTTCCTGACTGCTCATCCGCTACTTTTAACAGTCCTTCAATGTAGGTTGAATACAGCTTTCCGAGCTGACGATAGAGTAAAATATGTTCAATAATTGGGTGCGAACCTGCTAATTTCTCTAATACATCTGCACTTGTAGAATAACCTGTTTTTGTTTTCTTTACTGGCGGAAGCTCTAACGTTTCAAATAATACTTGTCCTAATTGCTTCGGAGAATTAATGTTAAACGTCTCACCAGCTTCTTTATGAATCTCTTTTTCAAGATTTGCTAATCGTGTCGATAAATCGTCACCCATGTTCTGAAGCTGCGAGCGGTCGACTTTGATGCCTTCTTTCTCCATTCGTCCTAATATAACAGATAACGGCATTTCAAGTTCTGCAAAAAGCGAAAATTGTTCGTTTTCCTTCAGCTCATTTGCCAATATGTCTTTTAATACATACATCGCATAAGCTTTTCTAGATAAATGCGCAGCAAGCTGCTGCTCATCAGGAATTGCTTGCTTTGCCCCTTTTCCATAAACGGTTTCATCTTCTAAGACACGGACTGATCCTTTTCGAGATGCAATATCGCTCATTTCATGGGAAGAAAGAGACGGATCAAGTAAATATGATGCCATTTGTAAATCGAAAGCAACACCATGTAATTCAATATCTTGCCATGCTAACGCAACAACTGCTCGTTTCGCATCAAACAAATACTTTTCTTTCTTCTGATCGGCCATAAACGTTTGAAAGAGATCTGACTCTACAGCAACCTTTGTCGGAATAAAGTAGCTCCCATTTTTATTTGCTAAGCCAACCCCGATAATATCAGCATGATGATAATTGTCACCGAGCATTTCAATCACTAAAGCGGATGGACTGACAAGATGATCTTCCTTTATCTCCGAAACCACTTCAAATGGCACTTTCTCCAATGCCTCTTCTTTTTGATCTTGATTGCCACCAATCCGATTTAATAAAGAATTAAATGCATATGCTTTAAACAATTCCTTAACTGCTTGATAATCAAATCCGTTATATGCTAAGTCGTTAAGAGCCGTTTCTAACGGTACTTCCGTCATAATGGTTGCAAGTTGTTTACTTAAAATCGCTTGTTCTTTATTTTCCTCTAACCGCTCTTTAAGCTTTTTCCCTGAAACCTCATTAATCGAGTCAAGTACAGTTTCCACGTCTGAGAATTGAGTTAACAGCTTAATAGCCGTTTTCTCTCCAACACCAGGAACACCAGGGATATTATCAGAGGTATCCCCCATAAGTCCTTTTAAATCAATAATTTGTTTGGGTGTTAGCCCGTATCGCTCTTCTATTTTTGCTTCATTATAACGATCAACTTCGGTTATTCCTTTTCGAGTAAGCACGACTTCGATATGGTCATCAACAAGTTGGAGTAAATCTTTATCTCCCGTAATGACAACAACCTCAAACCCTTCTTTTGCTGCTTCTACAGCCTGTGTTCCAATAATATCATCTGCTTCGTACTCTTTTGCTTCATATCGTTTTATAGAAAAAGCATCTAAAAGCTTATGAATCATAGGAATTTGACCGGATAATTCTGAAGGTGTTTTTTGACGCGTCCCTTTATATTCAGCATACGTCTTATGTCGAAATGTCGATTTGCCTGCATCAAATGCTACGAGTAAATGAGTGGGCTTTTCTTCCTCAAGTACTTTTAAAAGCATCGTTGTAAAACCATAAACTGCGTTCGTATATTCCCCTTTTTCATTGCTTAAAAGCGGTAATGCGAAAAAGGCTCGGTAGGCAATACTATTTCCGTCAATTAATACTAATTTTTTCAATCGGGATCTTCCCTTCCTAGCATAACTTGTATCGGTATTGTACCATACTCGCAATTGAAAAAGAAAACAGATGGGAACGAGCGTACGCAAAAAAAGACAAGAGACATAGCTCTTGCCATCAAAGTCGACCGACAGAGGAATATCGATCAGGATAAGACCGTTCTTCCTAAGTGTAGGCGACAAATGTGTTGTGGATATAAACGAACTGTAAAGATCTTGTTAAGCTTGTCTCTTTGGAAACAAAATTTTAAATACCGATCCCTTTCCTTCTTCACTTTCCACTTCTAGTTTTCCATGATGAGCTTCAGCCAAATGTTTCACAATCGCAAGACCCAAGCCTGTTCCTCCAGAATTTCGACTCCTCGCTCGATCAACTCGGTAGAAACGTTCAAAAATACGAAGTCTTTCTGGCACACTAATGCCAATTCCTGTATCTTTCACTTGAAGCTCCACATCATTTTCTTTTTCAATTAACTTTACGTGAACCGTACCATCCGCTGGTGTGTACGCAATCGCATTTGTAACAAGGTTTAAAATAATTTGTTTTAAGCGTTGTGCGTCTCCCTCAATAGTAGATTGACCTGTTTCTGTTACATGAATGGTCATTTTCTTTTCTTCAGCTTTGCTTGAAAGCAATGTGACAACTTCATCGGAAATCCCTTTTAAGGAGACTTCTTCTAAATGGAGTAAGAACTGAGCATTTTCAATTTTAGACAGTTCAAGTAAGTCCATGATTAGCGTTTGTAGACGATCACTTTCTTTCCAAATAATCTCCGTAAATTGCTTCGACAATTCCGGCTCTTGAAGCGCACCATCAATTAACGTTTCCGCAAAACCTTTAATTGACGTTACCGGTGTCTTTAATTCATGAGAGACATTTGCGACGAAATCTTTGCGAATTTGTTCAAGTTTCTTTTGCTCTGTTATATCATGGAGTACAATCGTTACCCCACGCAAACGACCGGAATCTGTCACAACAGGAGCCCCGTAGACGTCATAGAATTTCGTGACAAAATGATCTGTCCATTCGATTTGTCCTCGTTGTTTTGTTTCAGTCATATAGACCGACTGGACAAATTTACTAAGATTATCACTTGGAATAATTTCATAGTAAGGCTTACCTGTTATTTCCTGCGCTTTAACGAAAAACAGTTGTTCTGTTGTTCGATTTACCAGCTCTACATCGCCACGAACATTAATAAATAATAACGCACTCCCCATATGATCAATCAAAGCAGCCATTTGTTCTTGCTGTACTTTATGACGCCTTGACAGTTGTTCTAGATTGTATGCGAGTATATTAATGGAGCGACCTAAGCGTCCCAGTTCTTTATGTTGATCTTCAAACGTCCGTGTTTTATAGTCACCTTCTGCTAAACGAATCGCTGCCTCTGTCGCATGATCAATCGGTTTAATAATTTGCTTTGTAATGCGTGTAACAAGAATAAATAGAATGAAAAATGCAATGAAAAAGCTTGCTGCAATGACGAACCATACGGTTTGATTAATTTGGTTAAGTGATTCTACTGATAAACCTACACGAATATAACCTAGAAGCATTTCATCTTCATAAAGAGGTAAAGCATAATAAAGCAAGTCCTCACCGATTGTCTCACTATACCTTAGTTCAACGTCGTTATCAGCAAGGGCGCGCTTAATTTCAGGTCGATCAAGATGATTTTCCATTTCTTCTGGCTCAGCCCATGAGTCTCCTAAAACCGTTCCTGTGTCATCAATAATCGTTAAACGTCCTTCAAATAATTCACCGGCTTTAGCCGCAATTCGCTGTGCTTCCTCTTGCTCTGGAAAGCCATTTTCCGTGACGGTCCATGTTGCTAGTGCTGTTTCGTTCTTCATTCGCTCTTCAATAAAATTTAAATACTGCTCATTTGACCAGGCACCAATGGTTAGTCCGAGTGCTAGCAAAACAAAGGTAACAACAAGCATAATGCTTACAACGAACCGATTTTTTACGTTAGTCATTTGAGATTGGTTCTTCCAACTTATAGCCCAGCCCACGAATCGTCTTAATGTACACAGGCTTTTTCGGATTTGGTTCGATCTTTTCTCTCAAGTGGCTAATGTGTACATCGACTATTCGTGTATCACCAACAAATTCATAATTCCATACAGCATTAAGAAGCTGGTCTCTCGTTAACACCCGGCCTTTATTCTCAGACAAGTAGACGAGTAGCTCAAACTCTTTTGGTGTCAAGGTTAGCAAATCCTGCTTTACGTATACTTCATAATTGTCTGGGTAAATGGTTAAGTCTTTTATGACGCGTCCCTTCCCTTTTACAGCTACATCTTCTTTAGTAGCCTGTGTCTGGTCGACCCGACGTAAAATGGCACGGACTCTTGCGGATACTTCTCGAGGTGAAAATGGTTTAGTCATATAGTCATCGGCACCTAATTCTAGACCGAGTACTTTATCAAATTCATCATCTTTAGCCGTTAGCATTAAAATTGGTACAAAAATATGTTCCTGCCTTAAATTGCGACACACATCCATTCCATCCATACTTGGTAACATAAGATCAAGTATGATTAAATCGAAAGGAACTTCTTTTGCTCGCTCAAACCCAGCTAGTCCATCTAACCTCGTTTCCACTTCAAAGCCAGCCTGTTCTAAGTTGTACTTGAGTAAGGTGGAAATGGATGGTTCATCATCGACTACTAAAATGCGCTTTGCCATATAGGTAGTTGCACTCCTTTTTCTTGTGTTTGAACGGTCTTATCCTATCTTCTCTCTATTCTCTCTTAAGTATAGCAAAAATATAAGAATGTGCTATTCCTTTATATCAGGAAGGATTGTTCGGTAAGGTACAGGTGAATTTAAAACGGTTGATGTATTAATGGTTCCGTACGGTATTAATCGATCAATAAGAGCACGCATACTATTCACATCCGACACAGCGGCTTTTAAAAAGTAGCTTACTTCTCCAGTTACTCGATGGCACTCGATAATTTCTGCTTCATCCTTTATAACCTCTTCAAAATCCGATAGCGCCACTTTCAACCCGCTAACTTGTATTAAAAGCAAGATATCCTTGCCGATTTCTTTTAATGATACCCGCGCTGTAAACCCTTCAATAACACCTTTTTCTTGTAAACGTACGAGACGTTCTGACATACTCGGTCGGCTTAATGCCAGCTCCTTTGATAATTCACTAATTGTCATCCTGCCATTGTCTTGAAGCAGCTTTAGGATATCGCAATCCATTTTATCCATTAAGAAAATCACCTTTTTTCATTTTGTACAAATAATTTATCATTTCCCTTCATTTATTAAACCACATTTTAGAAGATCCTACTAGTTGTTATACAAAACTCCTTCATTGTTATATAAACTTATAGTAACAATAACGTGTAGGTGATTGAATGATTTTTTTCCGAAAGGCCATTGCGATTTTATTAGGTTGTTTCATTGTTTCGATTGGCGTTTTATTGCTCCGTCACGCTGGTCTTATTACTGGCGGAACAGCTGGTTTGACCTTAACCTTATCCTATTTAGTTAACCTTCCTTTTTCCTTACTCTTTTTCCTAGTAAACATACCGTTTTACATATTTTCTTTTATAAGAATGGGCTTAAGCTTTACAATTGTGACGATGCTATCGGTTACATTTTTATCCTTGTTAACAGCGGTTGATACGTTTTTACCTTCTTTTACAGTCCCAATGTTTTTTGGAGCTGTCCTAGGTGGGGTTAGCATTGGGACAGGATTAACGCTTTTATTTAATCAGCAAGCTTCTTTAGGTGGGGCAAATATTCTTGCTTTGTATCTGCAAAAGAAAGCTGGAATTGACCCAGGCAAAACAAACTTTCTTTTTGATGCGTTTGTTGTACTCCTCAGTTTCCTAGTCGTCGGTCTTATCCCGGGACTGTTTTCCGTTCTGTCTATTCTTATTACATCTAAAATCATCAGCCTCTATAAACATCGCTTTATTAAACATGTCAAACCAGTTCAATTGAAAAAAGCCTCTGTCTCTGGTGCCGGAGTATAATAGAAAAATCCTCACGCGTAAACGCATGAGGATTTTTATTTATGCTGTTGGTAAAGCATCCATTACATGACGAACAGAATCAGCAGACTTATTTAACTGGTCTTGTTCCTCATCTGTCAAGTCAAGCTCAATTACTTTTTCAATACCGTCTCCACCTAAAATAGTAGGAACCCCTAGATATAAGTCGTGATGTCCATACTCGCCTTCTAGATAAGCAATTGTCGGAATCACTCTTTTCTTATCTTTGACAATCGCTTCAACCATTTGCGTTAGGGATGCTGCCGGTGCATAGTAGGCACTACCGTTTCCAAGTAGTCCAACAATTTCACCGCCACCTTTTCGTGTCCGTTCAACAATTTCCTCTAAACGCTCAGGCGAGATTAATGTTGAAAGTGGCACGCCGCCAGCTGCTGAATAGCGAATAAGTGGAACCATATCATCACCGTGACCACCAAGAACAAATCCAGTAACATCTTCAACAGATAGATTTAATTCCTCGGCAATAAACGTTCTAAATCGAGCTGTATCCAATACACCCGACTGACCAATAACCCGATTTTTCGGTAATCCCGATTCTTTGAATACCGTATACGTCATCGCGTCTGCTGGATTCGTTAACACGATGATATAGCAATCTGGAGAATGTTTGACAATTTCTTTTGTTACAGACTTCATAATTTTAGCGTTAGTGGAAACTAGGTCATCGCGACTCATACCTGGCTTACGCGCAATTCCAGCTGTGATGACAACAACATCGGAGTCTTTTGTATCTTCATAACTCGATGTGCCAATAATTCGGGAATCAACACCTTGTACAGGTGTTGATTCCATCATATCTAACGCTTTTCCTTTTGTCGGTCCTTCCATATCCGGAATATCAACAAGAACAACGTCGCCTAGTTCTTTTTGTGCAACCATAAGAGCCGTTGTTGCACCTGTAAAGCCACTACCGATAATTGAAATTTTTCTACGTTTAATCGCCATGCTAACATCTCCTCGTTCCCATTATGATTCACATTTGTTGATTAGAGGTTTTTGATTAGTTCATCAGCAAAACCAGAACAAGAAACTTCTGTTGCACCATCCATCAAACGTGCAAAATCATATGTCACGACTTTACTTTCAATGGTTTTATCCATTGACGACATGATCATATCAGCTGCTTCTGTCCAGCCAAGGTGACGGAGAAGTAGTTCACCAGACAATAGAACAGAAGATGGATTTACTTTATCTAATCCAGCGTACTTAGGAGCAGTACCGTGAGTAGCTTCAAAGATTGCATGCCCTGTATCGTAGTTGATATTCGCTCCTGGAGCAATACCAATTCCACCAACTTGTGCTGCTAATGCGTCGGAAATATAATCTCCGTTTAAGTTCATTGTAACAACAACATCAAACTCTTTTGGACGTGTTAAAATTTGTTGCAAGAAGATGTCTGCAATTGAATCTTTCACAATAATTTTTCCAGCGGCTTCTGCTTCACTTTGTGCTTGATCGGCAGCTTCTCTTCCTTTTTCCTCAACAATTTTATCGTATGTTGCCCACGTAAAGACTTTATCTCCGAACTCGCGCTCAGCTAAATCGTAGCCCCAGTTTTTAAATGAACCTTCTGTATACTTCATGATGTTTCCTTTATGAACAAGCGTTACACTCTTTCTACCTTCATCCAAAGCGTATTGAATAGAAGCACGCACAATTCGTTCTGTTCCTTCTTTTGAAACTGGCTTAATACCAATTCCAGATGTTTCAGGAAAACGAATTTTATTAATGCCCATTTCATCTTGTAGGAACGCAATGACTTTTTTCACTTCATCGGAACCTTCTTGGAATTCAATTCCTGCATAAATATCTTCTGTGTTCTCACGGAAAATTGCCATATTTGTGTCTTCTGGACGTTTTACAGGCGAAGGAACACCAGTGAAATAACGAACTGGACGTAAACATGTATAAAGATCAAGCTCTTGACGAAGCGCAACGTTTAACGAGCGAATTCCTCCACCAATTGGTGTTGTTAAAGGCCCTTTAATCGCAATTAAATATTCACGTACAGCATCTAATGTTTCCGCCGGAAGCCATTCACCTGTTTGGTTGTACGCTTTTTCACCAGCTAAGATTTCTTTCCAGTGAATTTTGCGCTCTCCACTGTATGCTTTTTCTACTGCTGCGTCTAATACGCGAGATGCTGCTGCCCAAATATCAGGACCTGTGCCGTCTCCTTCAATAAAAGGTACAATTGGTTCGTTTGGTACATTTAGAACTCCGTTAGTTGTTTGAATTTTTTCTGCTGCCATGTGTATTCCCTCCATCCAAATATGTAGAACGGATGACTCCGTTCAATTTTTACATTAAACTAGTTGCTATCTTGATTCAATGGAAACATATGAGCGTTTATCAGGACCAACATATTCTGCCCTTGGTCGGATTAAACGATTGTTTGCATATTGTTCTAAAATGTGCGCAAGCCATCCTGATGTGCGACTAACTGCAAAAATAGGTGTAAACAAGTCATGCTTAATTCCAAGACTATGATAAACCGTTGCAGAATAAAAATCGACGTTTGGCAATAAACCTTTTTCTTTTGTAATCATCTCTTCAATTTGAATCGACATATCGTACCATTTCGTTTCATTTACAACACTTGTTAATTGTTTGGACATATCACGCAAATGCTTTGCACGAGGATCCCCATTTTTATAGACACGATGTCCAAAACCCATAATTTTTTCTTTGTTGTCTAATGCTTTTCTAAGGTATGGTTCTACTTCTTCTGGCTCATTAATGTCTAATAGCATGTTCATGACAGCTTCATTTGCTCCACCGTGTAAAGGTCCCTTTAATGCACCAATAGCAGCTGTTATTCCTGAATAAACGTCAGACAGTGTTGCTACACAAACACGTGCAGTAAAAGTTGAAGCATTCAATTCATGATCGGCGTGCAAAACAAGTGCTTTATTAAACGCCTCTACAGATAAATCATCCGGTGTTACACCATTTAACATGTATAGAAAATTCGCAGCAAACGATAGATCTTTGTTCGGTGGAATTGGCTCTTTTCCAGAACGAATCCGTTCAAAACCTGTCACTATTGTCGGAATTTTCGCTTGAAGTCGAACTGCTTTGTTATAATTTTCTTCTTCGTCCATCTTTTCTGCATCTAAGTCAAACAAGCCAAGCGCTGAAATAGCTGAGCGCAACGCCGCCATTGGATGTACGTCATTAATTGGATAGGCTTTCATTTGAGTGAAAATTTCTTCAGGAACTTCGGCTTCAGCAGCCAACTTCTCTGTAAACGATTTCAATTCTTCTTTGGTCGGAAGTTCACCATTCCAAAGTAAATAAATAACCTCTTCAAAGCTTGCATTTTCTGCTAACTCATCAATGCCATAGCCTTGATAGGTTAATTCATCGTCAATAATTGAACTTACGCTTGACTGTGTTGCTACAATACCTTCTAATCCACGAGTAGTAGTCACCTATATCTCTCCTTTTCTCTAATAAATCCTTCACAAGACGTAACGATACCAAGTGAAGCGTTTTCGCAAAAGGATGCGAACTCTCCTATCTCCTTCAACAATGAAAGAATACGATTCAAACTGAATCGAGAGCGGGTTCATAGTCTAGTAGGCTAGCCATAAACCAAACTTGTTAAGCAACTTAAATGAAGTCGAATGACAAAACAGATTTATCTCTACCATAACCGAAAGAAGGTAAGATATAAAGTGTTTTGCGACAACCTAAGCACTTCATATCATACCATAATTTTAAAAATACGGCTATAACCAGCATTTTTCGACATGCTATCTTCTTTTGATGACAACAAACCTACCGTTTGCAATACCAGAGTGAATGCTTTTTAATATGCCCGCTTTTATAATGGTTCTTGTCCACGGTATTAAAAACATCGCTCCGACAACATCTGTAAAAAAACCAGGTAACGTTAACAGTGCACCACCAATAAAGATACAAGCACCATCAATCATTGCCTGACTAGGAACTTGTTGCTTTTGCATTTGGAGTTGAGCTAAACGTATGACCTGCATGCCTTGACGACGTGCAACTAAAAAACCGATAATGCTGGTCGAAAGCATAGCAAGAATGGTGTACCAAACTCCAATCCATTGCACGGAAAAAACAATGAGCAAAAGCTCAATTAATGGAATTCCAATCGCAACAGGTAGAAGAAACCGTTTGAACATAAATGACCACCTCATTTATAAGAAAAAGAAGAGCAGTTGCTCTTCTTTTTCTACATTATAGTACACGCGCTTTGCCGCTGTAAATATTCCCGGTTTTTGCATCAACCGTTACTTCTTCCCCATCGGTAAAGAGAGCCAATGCATCATCAACACCTACAACAACAGGTGTGCTTAAGTTCAAGCCTACAACTGCAGCGTGAGACGTTAACCCGCCTTCCTCTGTAATAACAGCCGCCGCTTTCTCAAATGAGTCAATCATATCTTTGTCAGTAGATTTTGTAACAAGGACTGCGCCTTGCGTCATTTTCGCACTCGCTTCAGCTGCATTCTCAGCTAAAACGACTTTGCCTGAACCAGAACGCTGGCCAATGCCTTGACCTTTTGCTTTCACTTCTCCTAGTACATGTACTTTAAGAAGATTTGTTGTTCCCGTTTCCCCTACTGGCACACCAGCTGTAATCACAACAAGGTCTCCTTGAGCCACATGTCCTGATTCCATAGCCGCCTCAACTGTTAAGTCAAGCATTTCATCTGTCGTGCTTGCTTGCTTACCAAATAGCGGTGTTACGCCCCATACAAGCGCCATCTTCCGAAATGCTCTTTCATTGCTTGTAATCGCCAAGATTGGTGATTTAGGACGGAAGCGTGAAGTCATGCGTGCCGTGTAGCCACTTTCTGTTGCTGTTAAAATAGCTGTCGCATCTAGGTTAGACGCCGTATGCGCTACAGACTGACCGATGGCGCTTGTGATCGTTTGCTTTGATTCTTCACTTTTCTTCCGTAACAGTTGATCGTAATTCAAAGCTTGCTCCGTACGGCTAGCAATATTGTGCATCGTTTGCACAGACTCTACAGGGTAATCCCCTGCTGCTGTTTCACCCGATAACATAATCGCGTCTGTACCGTCAAAGATAGCGTTAGCTACGTCACTTGCTTCGGCACGAGTTGGGCGTGGATTTCTTTGCATTGAATCAAGCATTTGTGTTGCCGTAATAACAGGCTTTGCTTGTTCGTTACATTTCTTAATTAACTGCTTTTGTACAAGTGGTACTTCTTCAGCAGGAATTTCAACGCCTAAGTCGCCACGAGCAACCATTAATCCATCTGATACTTCAAGAATTTCATCGATATTATCGACACCTTCTTGGTTTTCAATTTTAGGGATAATCGCAATGTCGGCTGCACCGTTTTTCTCAAGTAATTCGCGAATTTCTAATACATCAGATGCACGACGAACGAATGAAGCCGCTATGAAATCAACATTTTGCTCCACACCAAACAGAATATCTGCCGCGTCTTTATCTGTCATACCTGGTAGGTTGACACTAACATTTGGCACATTTACACCTTTTTTATTTTTCAATGTACCGCTGTTTTTTACTGTTGTAACGATTTCGTTATCACGAACATCTGTAATCTCAAGGCCAATTAAACCATCATCGAGTAATAACGTACTACCTACACTACAATCATTGACAAGACCTGGGTACGTAATCGAAATCTTTTCTGTTGAACCGACTACTTCTTCCATCGATACAATAAGTTGTTGTCCTTTTACAAGGTCAATTGCACCGTCTACAACCGTTTGCGTACGAATTTCAGGACCCTTTGTATCTAGTAAGATCGCAACGGTTTTTCCAGTCTTCTCGGATGCTTCGCGGATATTACGAATACGCGCTCCATGTTCCTCGAAATCTCCGTGGGAAAAATTTAGACGGGCTACGTTCATACCAGCGTCTATTAATGAAACCAGTTGATCCACCGATTCACTTGCTGGTCCTATTGTACATACGATTTTTGTTTTACGCATTTTGTTCCTCCTACTATTTTCTTAAATCGACAGTTCTTGCGAAAGCTTGTACATATCTGTGTCAATTTTATGTGGTTGATCTAAAATATCATTAATGGAATGACAAACAATTTCATTACGTTGTATTCCTACAGTCATGCCCGCTTTACCTTCTAATAATAAGTCAACGGCTTTTGCAGCTAAACGACTAGCAAGCACTCGATCAGCTCCAGTTGGTGATCCACCCCGCTGAATATGTCCTAGCACCGTTACACGTGTCTCCACATTCATTTCAGCACTAATTTTTTCACCAAAATCAAAGCCTGATCCAACACCTTCAGCAACAATAATAATACTATGCTTTTTGCCACGCTCAACACCACGTTTAATGTTGGCAAGAATGAGGTTCATATCATGCTCTTCCTCTGGAATAACAATTGTTTCAGCACCATCAGCAAGTCCTGCCCAAAGCGCAAGATCTCCTGCATGACGACCCATTACTTCAATAACGTACGTACGCTCATGAGATGTAGCAGTGTCACGGATTTTATCAATGGCATCAATAATGGTGTTTAGCGCTGTATCAAAACCAATTGTAAAGTCTGTTCCAGGTATATCGTTGTCAATCGTCCCTGGTACACCAACTGTTGGGAAACCATGCTCGCTTAATTTTTGCGCGCCACGATAAGACCCATCTCCACCAATGACGACAAGTCCTTCGATTCCATGTTTCTTAAGTTGTTCAATACCCTTTTTTTGTCCTTCAAGGGTTTTGAATTCTTCACATCGTGCTGTATATAACATTGTGCCGCCTCGGTGGATAATGTCCCCAACAGAGCCGAGCTCCATTTTCTTAATATCGCCTTCAATTAAACCTTGATAGCCATAAGAAATTCCATACACTTCAATTCCATGATAGATTGCTTTTCGAACAACTGCGCGAATCGCTGCATTCATACCAGGTGAATCGCCACCACTTGTTAATACACCAATACGTTTCAATTATGTTCCTCCTAACGAACAATAAGACAGACGAAGCTTGTCTTAACTAGTCTCTGCAAGTAAAGATACCACTTTGATTTCCTGAACACAAGTGTTTCCATACTACAAAAAATGCTTTCATATCAATGAAAGCACTTCCAAATCATTTAGATTCTGCTTTAACTCGTTTATCAGCTATTTGTCCCATTTTCTTATACTTTTCATATCGTTCCTCTAAAAGCGTCTCTACAGGCTTTGCTTTTAAGTCATTCAAGGCATCACGTAACACACGTCTCATGCTAACAGCCTGCTCCTCCATGTTACGTTGCGCGCCGCCTTTAGGTTCTTCAATAATTGAATCGATTACACCAAGCTCATATAAATCCGGTGCAGTAATTTTCATCGTCTCTGCCGCTCTTTTCGCTTGTGTAGAATCTTTCCATAATAATGCAGCTGCGCCTTCTGGTGAAATAACCGAATACGTTGAGTTCTCCAACATATAAATTCGATCAGCAACGCCGAGGGCAAGTGCCCCACCGCTTCCACCTTCTCCTATGACAATGCTAATAGTTGGAACGTTTAAACCAGCCATCATAAGTAAGTTTCTTGCAATGGCTTCGCTTTGTCCACGCTCTTCTGCCGACTTACCTGGATAAGCGCCTTTAGTGTCAATAAAGCAAACGATTGGGCGATTAAATTTTTCTGCTTGCTTCATTAAGCGTAATGCTTTTCGGTAACCTTCTGGATGAGGAGAACCAAAGTAGCGCATAATATTTTCTTTTGTATCTTTTCCTCGTTGGTGACCAATTACCGTAATAGGCTGATCTTCAAACGTCGCAATTCCAGCAACAATCGCTTTATCATCGCCAAAAAGTCGATCACCGTGAAGTTCCAGAAAATCAGAAAACAAAAGAGAAATATAATCAAGGCTCGTTGGCCGTTCATGATCTCGAGCAATTTGCACCCGTTCCCATGGCTGTATGTTCGTGTAGACCGATTCCTCTAGTTCTTGTAAACGAACTTCCATTTTATGGATCTCAGAACTTAAATCTAAATCTTTTTCTTTTGCAAATTTGCGAAGCTCTTCTATCTTATTTCGAAGCTCCAATACAGGTTTTTCAAAATTTCGTTCAGTAGTCATGTTTGCTCCCCCTACCTACTGGTGAATTGCCAACACTGTTGTCAGCGTATCTTTCATTTCTAGTCGTGGGATAACTCGATCTAATTGCCCATGCTCTAACAGAAATTCCGCAGTCTGGAAGTCTTCCGGAAGTTCCTCTCGAATCGTTTGTTCAATAATGCGACGACCAGCAAAGCCGACAAGTGCTTTTGGTTCTGCAAAATTGTAATCACCTAACGATGCGAAACTTGCGGAAACACCACCTGTAGTCGGATGTGTCATTACTGAAATAAACAAGCCACCGGTGCGATCTAATTTTTCAAGTGCAGCACTTGTCTTCGCCATTTGCATTAAACTAATCATCCCCTCTTGCATACGCGCACCGCCAGAAGCAGCCACGATAATTAGAGGATGTTTCGTTTCAATTGCTTTTTCAATTGCTCTTGTCAGCTTTTCACCGACCGCTGCCCCCATACTCGCCATTCGGAAATGAGGATCCATAACAGCTAAAACAACTGAATGACCGTTTAATTCACCAACACCTGACACACACGCTTCGTTTAAGCCTGTTTTCTTACGGTCTGCTTCAAGTTTCTTCTCATAATCAGGAAACGCTAATGGATTTCCACCAATTACATCGGCATCCATTTCCTGAAACGTTCCTTCGTCTATTAACGCTTCAATTCGTTCCCAAGCGCCCATCCGGTGATGATGTCCACATGTTCGGCACACACTTAAATTCTTTTTAAGGTCTTTAGTGTACATAATCGTGCGACATGATGGGCATTTTGTCATTAGCCCTTCAGGTACTTCTATTTTTGCTCGCTCAGATGGAATCGTTGCATATCGTTTCTTTTTCTTAGAAAACATATCCTTTAACATGGGATCGCTCCTTGCTATATCCTTTAAAAACGGCTGTTTTTCAAGTGATGACTCATCGCTTCCAACGCCTTCTCTACTTCTCCATGCTTAATCGCTTCGACAACTAGCTCGTGTTCTTTAATCGACTCAGGTGGCCTTCCCTTACGTTCAAGAGATTCTTTAATTGCTTCTTTATTAAACGCCACTAACGATTTCCAAATATTATAAAGTAAAACATTCCCACATGCTTTAACGATAGTCTCATGGAACTGGTAATCTGCTTCTACAGGAAAGTCCCCATGACTCCATTTCATTTTCGAATGTGAAATAAGCTCGTCTAAGTGGTGTACTTCGTCTTCAGAAATTCGATAGACAGCTAACTTTAACGCTTCTATCTCTACAATTCGCCTCGTCTCACTTAAATCCTTCCTTGCTTGGTCGTCTTTTAAGATAAAAGATAAAAGCAGATCCACTAGCCTATAGCTTGAGGGAGCTTTCATGAAAGTCCCTTCGCCTCTTTTTGTCTCAATGATGTCAAGAAGCTCTAAGCCTCGTAAAGCTTCACGAATGGATGAGCGACCAACTTGGAGTCGGTCGCTCAATTCTCTTTCCGATGGTAGCTTGTCGCCACTTTTTAAGTCATCTTGCTGAATCATCTCGCTAAGGGCACGAATAATTTCAATGTAGCGTTTGTCCGTAGCCATAGCGCCTCCTTAGTCGATGATCGTTAATTGTCTCGTTTTCTCCGCAACCTCTTCAGGATCCACCTTTACTCTTGAAACCCCTGTTTCCATTGCTTTTTTCGCTACTGCCGCTGCAACAGCTGGAGCAACACGTGGATCAAACGGTGCAGGAATGACGTAATCTGCCGTTAAATCTTTCTCGTCCACTAAGTTAGCAATGGCATAAACGGCTGCAACTTTCATTTCTTCATTTATATGCGTAGCTCGTACATCTAATGCTCCTCTGAAAATACCAGGGAAAGCAAGTACGTTGTTTACTTGGTTAGGAAAATCTGAACGACCTGTTCCGATTACAGATGCACCTGCTGCTTTTGCATCCTCAGGCATAATTTCAGGAATTGGATTGGCCATAGCAAAGATAATGGGATCAACGTTCATGCTTTCAACCATTTCTTTTGTAACGGCTCCAGCAACAGACACACCAATAAAGACATCGGCGCCTTTCATAACGTCTGCCAGTTGACCTTCTTGTCTATTAGGGTTTGTACGCTTTGCAACTTGTTCTTTAACAGCGTTCATTCCATAAGGACGACCTTCATAAATGGCGCCCTTCGTGTCGCACATAACGATATCACGAACACCCATCCGCAACATTAATTTAATTATCGCAATACCAGCAGCACCGGCACCATTTGCCACTACTTTAATTTCTGATAGCTTTTTGCCGCTTAGTTTAAGTGCGTTGATTAAACCAGCTAATGTAACAATAGCTGTCCCGTGCTGGTCATCGTGGAAAATAGGAATATTTGTTTCTTTCTTTAAACGTTCTTCTATAACAAAACAGTCTGGAGCAGCTATATCTTCTAAATTCACTCCACCAAACGTAGGCTCAAGCATTTTAACGGTATTAACAATTTCATCCACGTCGTTCGAACGGAGACAAATTGGAAACGCGTCTACTCCAGCAAACGATTTAAATAAAACTGCTTTACCTTCCATAACAGGTAAGGATGCTTCTGGACCAATATTCCCTAGCCCAAGCACAGCAGTCCCGTTACTAACAACCGCAACCATATTGCCTTTCATCGTATATTCATAAACCGATTCAACATCTTCAAAGATTTCTTTACATGGCTCCGCTACTCCTGGTGAATAAGCTAAGCTTAAATCCCTTGCATCTTTAACGGGCACTTTCGCTTTTGACTCTAGTTTTCCTTGATTAACACGATGCATGTGAAGCGCTTCTTCTCTCGTAGTAGACACAATTCTCTCTCCTTTATATAAAACCTGACTGGTCAGACCACCTATTGTTCGCCTTCTATTATAAACACGTTCGTTCCATCTGCCAATAGGTTGATGGAAACTTCTTTTATTCTTGCTCATCCTCACGTTCTTCTATGCGGACGTTATCTTCACCAAATAACCGTTTTAAAAGCTGGATCGTTCGCTTTGACGGCTGCACAGCATATTTATCTGGAAGCTTTATTTTGGTATGATTTTTTTTTCGATATAGGATGACAGGTGCTGTCCCCCTATCTTGGCTTAAGATGTATTTTAAATCACTTAATTTCGTCGGCACATCTTGCTCTTTTTCAATATAAACGTGTAGAAATTGTTTACTTTCAGTTGACGGCAGTTGATTCAGATCAATCGCTTTTTGAACAATGAACTGTTTTTTTCCTTCTCTTTCCTCTACAACTCCATGTAAAAGCACGAGGCTTCCCTCAGTTAAGACCGTTTCCACATCTTTCCACACAGTAGGAAAAACTACACACTCACATTCTTCCGTCTCGTCACTTCCAATAAAAAAAGCCATTGCTTTCCCTTTTTTTGTTGTAATTTTTTTTAGTGCTTTCACTAACACCCCTACTCGAATACCTTTTCTTGAAGGTTCCGCTTGGATAAGTGTCGTGCGGTGAAAAGGCGCGAGACGCTCCTTTTCATTTTCAATTGGATGACCAGAGAAGTAAAACCCAAGCACTTCTCTCTCCCACCCGATTTCTTCCATCTTTGTTGATGGTTCAATATCTATATAGGCAGGTGTAACTGGATTAATCGTAAACAAACTACCTGCTGACTGCTTAAAATCATCAATTTGTTTAGCAAATGCAATTGCTTTATCTACGTTTGCCAATAAAACCGCTCGTGAATATCCCCAATGATCACATGCACCGGCTTTAATTAATGCAGTTAGAACTGGTTGCGTGATGGTTGAAGAATACACCTTTGCAACAAAGGTAAAGAAATCTTGGAACGGTGTCGTTCTTGCTTCTTTAATTTGATCTACGATGCGCCGATTTACGGTTGTAATTGGAAGTAGCCCAAAGCGAATGCACGCTTTTTCCACAGTAAATAAAGCATGACTATCTTGAATAGATGGTGGAAGCACCTCAACGCCTGCTTTTCTAGCTTCATAAATATAGTTGTAAAGCTTCTGATGATCTTGCCAATTGGCTGAACAGAGTGCCGCAAAAAACGCTTCTTGGTAGTGCACACGCAAATAAGCCAGCCAATAACTGATCATACTGTAAGCCGTTGCGTGAGACTTTGGAAATCCGTAATTCGAAAATTTTTCAATTAATGTAAATAACGTCTCTGCTTCCTCTTTCGTATAACCTCGTGCTATCGACCGCTCGACAAAAGAATCCTTATTCATTAACTCTCGCTGTTTTTTACTGATGGCTCGTCGAAATATGTCTGCCTCAGCAAGACTATATCCAGCACTAATTTGTATCAATTGAATAATTTGTTCCTGGTAGACGATGACACCGAAAGTTGGTTGTAGAATGCGGTTAATCTCCACATGGTGAGAAAATGTTTTTTTCTGCTCATGTTTGCTTTGAATATAGTCTTTAATAAATGTCATTGGACCTGGTCGATACAACGAAGTCGTTGCGACAATATCATTAAAACTGGACGGCTTTAACTGCTTTAACACACGTCTCATTCCGTCTGATTCTAATTGGAAAATACCCGTTGATTCTCCTTGTTGTAATAAGCGAAACGTCTTCTCATCATCGAATGGAATATCGCGCAAATTGAGTTTCTGATTTGTTGCTCCTTCAATTAAACGGAGCATCTGTTCAAGCAATGTCAAATTCTTCAAGCCAAGAAAATCAAATTTTACGTACCCGAGCGCATCAAGACTATCCATATCCGCTTGTGTAATGACCCGTTCATCGCTTCCATACTGAAGAGCTACTTTTTCTTTAAGGGGACGATCGCTAATAATCACTCCAGCAGCATGAGTTGATTCATGTCTGAGCATGCCTTCTAATTGCTTTGCAAAGAAAAGAAGTGTATCAAGCTCAGTTGATTGAAACGATGAAAATAGCCCTTGCTGTTCAGCCTCTTCCAATGTGAGCGCTGAATTCATCGCCTTTGCAACACGATCAACGAAGCCACTGTTCAGTCCAAACGCTTTTCCTGCATCTCGAATGGACGCTTTTCCTGCAAACGTACCGAACGTCAACACTTGCGCGACGTGATCGTTTCCAAACCGTTCTCGAACGTATTGAATCACATCGTCTCGACGGTAATCAGGAAAATCAATATCAATATCTGGTAGCGAAATTCGCTCTGGATTTAAAAAACGTTCAAAGAGCAGACCATGCTTAAGAGGATCAACATCTGTAATACGCAATGCATAAGCAACAATAGAGCTAGCAGAGGAACCCCTTCCTGGCCCTGTAAGAATATTAGAGCGATGAGCATAATTCATAAAATCAGCCACAATTAAGAAGTACGAAGCAAAACCAAGCTGTTTAATTACGTTTAGTTCTTTTTCCAATCGCTCCATTGCTTCTTCCGAAGGGTTGGACTGGTACCGTTGCTGAAATCCTTTCATTGCTTTTTCCTGCAGTTGTTCATGTGCCTCTTTTTCTTCTAAACCGTCAAAGCGTGGGATAGTCGGCTTTTGAAAAAGAGTAAACGTCTCTATCTTGTCAGCCAACGCATCCGTCTCCTGCAGAAGTGCTTCTGAGAACCGTTTCTTCCGTTCTGTTAACGACAATAAGTACGCGTTTTCCGATTCTTCTTCTAGCACTACATGATCCACCGTTGTTCCTGCGCCAATTGCAGTGAGCAAACGATAGAAATCGTAGTTTTCCTCTTTCAAAAATCGAATAGGCGGTGCTGCCACGCATACAATACCATGCGCTTCCGCAAATTCGATAAGTGTATAATCACTTGCACCATGAATTTCTAATCTTCCTTCACTATGTGAAGTAAGTGCTAACCACCTTTTGTGCCAGTCCTTCGCTTGAGTAAATGACTGACGCGACAATAAAACAATACACGCCGTTGTATGTTGCTGAAAAACTTCATATGAAATTCCGTTCTCCTTGCTCATCCGCATCGCTGAGCTTAGTTCAACTAGTTGTTGATAACCTTGCTTATTTTTAGCAAGCAAGCGTACGGTAAGTCGAACGTCTTTAACAAGGACTGTGCATTCTAGCCCGACCAATGGTTTCATATCAACTTTCTCACACTCTTTTAAGAAATCGTACACGCCACTTAATGTATGCTTGTCTGTTAATGCAAGGTTTTTATATCCTAATTGCTTAGCTTGCTGTACATAGGCTTTTATCGTTAAGCCGGACTGAAGTAGACTATGCTCACTATAAATATTTGAAAGCAAGGTGCTCAACACCATCACTCTCCTTTACCTTCTACTATCGAATCTCCGTTATTTGTTGTCATAAACGTAATGGTTTGTCCTTATATATAATTAATACGTAGAAACGAGGTGGTGAAATCAATGCTTTTAACAAAAGAAATGCTTGCCCATTTAGTAATGAACTTCTTCATCGCTTTCGGCGTCATGATTGGTGGTGCATTAATTGGCGGTATAGGTGCCTTTCTAATCGGAAAACCCGTCCTTAGTGAAATTTTCAGCTTATCGAACAGCTTAAAAATCTGGGCAATTGTCGCAGCCATTGGTGGTTCTTTTGATGCGATTACGAAAATAGAAAGCGGCTTATTTAGCGGTGTACATGAAGATATTTATCGAACGCTTGCCATGCTGCTCGTTGCTTTTTGCGGTGCACAATCTGGCTCTATCTTGTTAAGGTGGATTGTAGGTGATCCAGTCTAATGTTTATTCCCAATTACTCGAAGCACCGAGGCTGGCTGCGTTTTTTCGCTGGCATCATGATAGGCGCCTTAATCGGCTGGTCTTTTTTCATTGCCGAATACGGACAAAAACACGACCGCCTTCATGGAGAAATTGGAAAAAAAGACATCATTATTGAAGAATTACAAGCAAAGAACGCACAATTCATTCATGATTTATCATTACAAAATGAAGAAAATGCCCGACAGCTTCTGGTGCAAACCGTGTCTGTCACCATTTTAAATGCTGAACGCTACCATTTGAGCCAACTAAACGTATATGAACTAAGGCAGCAAATTTTAAAAGAGCTACAGCACCTTCAAGGGACAAGTATTGAAACCATTGCTAGTTTAACCGAAGTCATGGAAAGCGCCGTCGAGAATAAAGTCTACAAAATTAATGATAACCACTATACTGTAAAAATTACGAGAACGTACGCTTTACCAGACTTTCGTATTGATGTTGAAATCATTCATGAAGAACAAGCGAGCACCCCTTAAATCTTTCAATGCTTAAACATGCACTGCTTGTCTTAGCTTCCGAATGATTTCTTCCACTTCCTTCCAAGAATACGCAGTTGCTCCAGCGGCTACAGGATGACCACCACCATGGTGTTCTTTAGCAATCCCATTAATGACAATGGCCTTCGATCTTAGTCTTACTCGGATACGATCTTCCTCTTCTACAAAAAAGACCCAAATTTGAATATCTTCTACACCAGAGAAGCAATTTACAAGCAAAGAAGATTCGTTAGATGTAACATCAAATGATTGTAACGTCGCTTTTGGAAGCTTCATTACCCCAACACGCCCATCAAACAACTCAAAATTTTGCAGAATATATCCCTCTAAGCGGACAAGCGGTAATTCTCGCTTGTAGAGTTGATTAAATAATTTCTGAGTATCCACTCCTTGATCAAGCAATAAAGCAGTTCTTCTTAACGTCTCTCCTGTTGTATTGCGGAATCGAAAACGACCTGTGTCTCCGACAATTCCTGAATAAAGTAAAAATGATGCTTCTTCAGTCAGAGTTAACACAGACGAATGCTCTTGTAGCGCAACAATTAATTCCGACGTTGAACTTACCGTGGTATCCACAAGCACAATGTCTCCATAAGGCTCTTCATTCGGATGATGATCTAGCTTAATTAGCACTTTCCCATCATTGAAACGATCGTCGCTTATCCTGTCTGTGTTTGCTGTATCACAAACAATCACCAATGCACCCTCATACACGTCGTCATCAATTGTATCCATTCTTCCTAAGAACATAAGAGATGGTTCTTCCTCGCCTACAGCATAGACATGTTTATTCGGAAAGCTTTGTTTAATCATAGCCTTTAAGCCAAGTTGTGACCCTAACGCATCAGGGTCTGGTCGCACGTGACGATGAATAATGATCGTTTCAAATTGTTCGATTTTCTCAATAATATGGTTAAACATTCTATGACCTCTTTCAATCAGAACTAGTCTTTTCTATTTTTACGCTGTACAATAAACACAGCTTGTCTATATAGGAGGACCTGTATGTTGAATCAAATTCTTATTATTGTAGCCATTGCTGCTTTTCTTTTATATCTTTTTAGTCGAATTAAAGCGATTCGTTTAAAAGATTCTTTAGAAAAGAAGATTTTAGAATCTCGAGCGCAACTGGCCTTAGGTGCGACGTTAATCGCTATTAGTGTTATTTTACTACTCTTGTCAAACTTCACTGCCATTCAAATAGTAATTGGCGGGATCTTTTTACTGTTTGGTATTGCCAACACTACTCACGGGGCACGCGCCCATAAACATTATACAGCTCAACTTGACTAAACTTCCCTAGGCTACTAGGGAAGTTCTTTAAGCTTCGATCAACTGTGCTGTTAATAACGCTTTCCCAACAATCTCTCCTTCTCGGTAAACCTCCACATCAAATTTGCCGTGTTTTCTCCCCACTTCTAGCAATCGTGGTATAACTTTTACTTCTGTATCAATTTGAATGGGCTTTAAAAAGTATAGTGTTAAATTTTCGACAACGATATCGCCACGCTTGTGCATACGTAATGTACGTCTAGCCCCTTCAATCATAATCGTTGTCATTACCCCATAAGAAACCGTTCCTAATTGATCAGTCATTTGCGGGCTAACAACAATATGATAAACAGGCTCTTGTTTATTTTCTGTCACCTGCTCCATTCTGCTTGTTACAATTTCTTCTAAGGTCTCTCCTACGTGCGGCTGACGTTGTGTTGTTTGCATAGCCTTTAAAACATCTTGTCTACTAACAACACCAAGCAACCTTTTTTGTCCATCGGTTACAGGTAGCAATTCAATGCCTTGCCACACCATAATATGGGCTACAGCGGCAATTGACGTTTTTTCATTCACAGTAATAGGGTTTTGCGTCATCACTTTTTCGATTGGCTGTTGTTTTAATTGATCAAATACGTCTTTTGCAGCAATCATCCCTTGTACTTTAAGCGTATTGTCCACAACTGGATAGCGACTATGACCTGTTCGTTCGTTGAGTTCTTGCCAGTGCTGAACCGATTCACCTATCGTTAAATAGTACGTTTTTTCTAACGGAATTAAAATATCATCAACTACGACAATCTCTTTTTTAATTAACTGGTCGTATATAGCTCGGTTAATCATTGCAGCGACTGTAAATGTATCGTAAGACGTCGAAATAACCGGCAAATCAAGTTCATCTGCAAGCTTAATCACATCTGAGCTCGTATCAAAGCCTCCTGTAATTAACACTGCCGCTCCTGTTTCAAGGGCGATCTTATGCACTTGATAACGATTACCAACAATGAGTAAGTTTCCTGCCGTTACATAGCGCATCATAGCTTCTGTTTTCATCGCTCCTATGACAAAGCGACTTAGCGTTTTATGTAAACCAGATCTCCCTCCAAGAACTTGTCCATCAACAATATTTACGACTTCTGCAAAGGTTAGCTTCTCGATGTTGTCTTTTTTCTTTTTCTCAATTCGAATCGTTCCTACTCGTTCAATCGTTGAAACAAGCCCCTGTGATTCGGCTTCTTTAATTGCTCGATAAGCCGTCCCCTCACTTACAGACATTGCTTTAGCAATTTGACGAACGGAGATCTTTCCTCCAATTGGGAGCTGAGTAATATAATCAATTATTTGCTCATGTTTAGTCACTTTGGCACCACGCTTTCACCATTTCACTTCTATTTAGTATACGACTTGACGTAGTGCCCTAGCAACTTCTTATCCGTACTGTCTTAACTTTTTTCGATTTGCCGCTTTAGCAGCAAGTTTTTCCTTCTGTTCCAAACGTTGGGCTTTTAAAACAGCAAGTCCATTTCCTACGACTACAAGCAAACAAAAGCCAACCCAAGAATAAGCAAAAACTTGGCTTAAACCAGCTTCCTTGAATGGTAAGTGTTCAAAAGCATAAGCCCCCATAATACATGCGAGGAGCAAACAAATCACACCACGTTGTTTCATCGAATCCCTCCTTGTCTACTACTTTATGTACAAACAAGTGGAACATGACTAAAAAAAGACCGAATACAAGGGATTCTGTCCTTGCATTCAGCTATATGTCTTAAAGGCGAATCGTTTCACCCGCTTCTAAAAATTTTCCTTTTCCGTGTGGCAATCGCTCCACAAAAGCTTTAGCATCTTGCTTAATAGGTGGGAAGGTATTGAAATGAATTGGAACCGCTACTTTTGGGTTTATCCATTCAACAGCTGTCTTTGCATCTTCAGGGCCCATTGTGAAATTATCTCCCATTGGTACAAAGGCAACGTCAATATTATTTCGTTCACCAATCATTTTTAAATCACTAAATAATGCGGTGTCACCCATATGATAAATCGTTTTGCCTTCTGCTTTAAACAAAATTCCACCTGGCATTCCTGTATACACAATTCTTTGGTTTTCCTCCTCTGTATACGAGGAACCATGAAATGCCTGTGTAAACTTCACGGTACCAAAATCAAATTCGTACGAGCCACCAATCGACATAGGATGAACAGATTCTACACCTTGAAAACTCATATAAGTAGCGAGTTCTGCTACGGCAACCACTAGTGCACCAGAGCGTTTGGCTATTTCCACAGTGTCCCCAACATGGTCATTATGACCGTGGGTAAGTAAAATGACATCAGGATGTTCGTCTTGCGCCGTCAGATCCGTTTGGCTATTTCCTGTAATGAACGGATCAATTAAAATCGTTTTCCCGCTTGTTTTAACTTTAACAACTGAATGTCCATGAAAACTGACTTCCATTCTCTATCCCTCCAATTCAAACTCATTCATTCTTTTTATTAGCCTGTTTAGAATTAACCTAAACATTCCTACTTTTATGTTTTATAATAATAAAGAAGAGGGGGCAGGTAAAGAATGAACTTAGAGCGACTGCAATTACTACAACAGCATACGAAACAAGAAGAAGCGGACTTTGCTTTTATTACGAACAAAGACTCTTTATTTTATTTAACTGGATTGCTTGCCAATCCCCATGAGCGATTAATGGCGCTTTTCATCTTACAGGATTCTTATGTATTTGTTATTCCTAAAATGGAACAAGAGCTTGTTCGGCAAGCAGGTTATCAAGGCGACATTCTCCCTTACAGCGACCATGAAGACGTATGGCAACTGATAAAAGAAAAACTTCAGGAAAACCAACTAACTACTATTACGTCGATTTTAATGGAGGAAAGCACACTAACTTTCGCCCGTATGAAAGCTTTAGAATCGCTGGGCCATTCGATTCGTTTTACGAATTGCGAACACGTTCTAATGAATCAGCGTTTAGTAAAATCTGATGATGAATTGGAAATTTTACAAGAAGCGGCTGCTTTTGCTGATGCTGGTGTCGAGTTTGGCATTAAAGCATTGTATACAGGAGTTACAGAATTAGAAGTCATTGCTGAAATTGAATACGAGTTAAAAAAGCAAGGCATTTCGGAAATGGCGTTTCAAACAACGGTTTTGTTTGGCGATCATGCCGCCTCTCCACATGGTAAACCGGGGACACGCGCGTTAAAAGAAGGCGAATTCGTATTGTTTGATTTAGGAGTTGTAGTAAATGGCTACTGTTCCGACATTACACGTACAGTTGCATATGGCGAAGTCCCTGAAAAGCACCAGCTTGTTTACAATACAGTCTTAGAAGCAGAGGAAACAGCGGTTGCAGCGGTTAAACCAGATGTTGTCATTGGGGAATTAGACACGATTGCTCGAACCGTAATCGAAAACGCTGGGTTTGGTGATTATTTTACTCATCGTTTAGGTCACGGTCTCGGTATTAATGTACACGAATTCCCTTCTATGAGTCAGAACAATGTCGATGTACTGCTAGAAGGCATGACGTTTACAATTGAACCAGGTATTTATATCCCTGGTGAAGTAGGTGTTCGAATTGAAGATGATGTCGTTGTCACAGATAGTGGCGTCGAGACACTGACCATTTTCCCTAAAGCACTTATTAACGTCCCACCAAGAGAGCACTAGTATAAAAAACAAGGGGCTATGGACCGCCCCTTGTTTTTACTTTTCCCAGCTCCATATATAGCGCTCACTCTGAGAATCCATCCATCGTATCTCAAAGCTAGACATCTGTGGGTAATATGGTTTTAACACCTGTTTATACTGGTCAGCTGTTTTCGTTTGATCTAGTTGAAGCAAAGCAGTCATTTTTAGTACTTGAACCTTGGCATGGTCGCCTTTCATCACTTTAGTACCTTTCTCGTACTCGTAATGGTTTGGATTATCAAATTCCCATTGATATTCCACATCCTCTTCCACAACAGTAATTCGAACTGAAAAAGCATCCATCAATTCATTTCCAGATACCGCCACTGCTTTTTCTGACATTTGAGTAAAGCAAAGCAGCATAAGTAACAACATACCGATCACACGCTTCATATCGCACCTCTTTTTTCTTAACGTGTGTGGTTTTCGATAAATTTATTCATCTGTATCGGTGGATAACATCGACTCCGCCAGTTACTTCAACTACGGTGCCTGTGACCATATCTGCGTTATCTTCACATAAAAACATAACGGTTCGGGCAATATCTTCTCCTGTGCCTGATCGCCCGATTGGTGTATTTTGATCCTTATGATGACGTGCTTCTTCAATCGTAGCTTCCTTCATCTCTCCCATTATATTACCTGGACATACCATATTCGCCGTAATGCCGTATTCCGCTTCCTCAATTGAAATGGTCTTCATTAATGAAACGAGCCCCACTTTAGCAGCTGCATAAGCAGATCGGTAAATCCAGCCAGGTGCATTGTTGGCACCTTGGAAGCCATAAAAGACGATTCGACCAAATTGCTGTTTTCTCATAATCGGAACGACTTCTTTCATTAGATGAAAAGAAGACGTTAAATTGCCATCAATCATAGCATTCCACTCAGCTTCTTCATAATCCACCAGCTTCTTCTTCTCAAATACATAAGGGCCTGCATTATGAATACATACATCTATTCGACCTGCAAATGCTTGAGCACGTGTAACAAGTTCTTTGCAATCGTCTCGCTTTGTCACGTCTGTTCGAATAATTTGTAAGCGCTCTGTTCCCCATTTGTCTTGCAACGTTTGTGCACGTTCGCGGTCATTTAAATACGTAACCGTTACTTGATAGCCTGACTTCAGAAATGATTCAGTTACTTTTAAACCTAGTCCTTTTGTTCCAGCCGTTATCATTGCATGTCGCAACTCATTCACCACCACATCGTTAGTTATCTCTTTTTAAGATACACTACCTTTATGGTAGTAGGCAAAAAAAAGACGACCACGCTTGAAAGGATGAAAGCGCGATCGTCACAAGGTACTTTTCTAAATGGAAAATTGTCCTTCCGTTGTCCGAATAAACATGACCTTATTTAGCGTCGTCTTTATGATCCTCTTTCGTTTGGTTTAATGCTTTTCCTTGATCTTCTACTGTACCTTGCTGATAAGATGCCATCAATTGATCATGTACAAGCGTTTCTTCTGATTGTTGTTTTCGTTCTTCGTGTTTGTCCATTTTACGACCTCCTTTTTCTATAGAATGCCTTAAAAAAAGAAAACTATGAGAAAAACAAAAAGGCTTGGATTTCTATCCAAGCCCTTGTGCTAACCCTTACTTACGATTTCTTTCGCTTTTTGTATGGCGGTTTCAACTTGAGCGAAGCCTGTACCACCTGCACTATTTCGACGAGCCACTACAGTCTTTGGTTGTAAGACATCGTAAATGTCTTCATCAAATAAGGCACTTGCCTCTGTAAAATCATCCATTGATAGATCAAGTAAGTACACGTTTTTTTGAATTGCTTTTAAAACAAGTTTCCCCACTACTTCATGAGCTTCACGAAACGGCATTCCTTTTGTCGCTAAATAATCTGCTAATTCTGTTGCATTGGAGAAATCTTGACTTACTGCCGCTTCCATTTGCTCTGTTTTCACCGACATACTCGCAATCATACCTGAAAAAATGCGAAGTGATCCTTTTACAGTTACAACGGTGTCAAACAATCCCTCTTTATCTTCTTGCATGTCTTTATTGTATGCGAGAGGAAGCCCTTTTAACGTCGTTAATAGGGAGAATAAATTACCATACACACGACCGGTTTTTCCGCGAATGAGCTCTGCCATATCAGGGTTTTTCTTTTGCGGCATAATACTAGAGCCTGTCGCAAACGCATCATCCAGTTCAATAAACTGGCATTCTTGAGAGGACCAAAAAATCATTTCCTCACACAGGCGAGATAAGTGCATCATGAGAGTAGATGAAGCTGATAAAAATTCCACAATAAAATCACGGTCACTAACCGCATCTAAACTATTCTCATAAATACCGTCAAACCCTAGTAGCTCTGCTGTCATATGACGATCGATCGGAAACGTAGTTCCTGCAAGTGCACCTGCACCTAGAGGCGACACATTCACTCGTTTTAAACTGTCATGAAAACGACTGTAGTCACGCTCAAGCATCCAAAAGTATGCAAGTAGATGATGTGCAAATGACACTGGTTGCGCACGCTGTAAGTGTGTATAACCAGGAATGAGGGTTTCTACATGCTCTTGAGCCTGATGAATAAGTGATTCTTGCATAGCCCGAATCGCTTCCATAATTGTCTTTGTCTCTTTATACAAGTACAGGTGCATATCTGTAGCCACTTGATCGTTACGGCTACGTCCTGTGTGTAGCTTGCCTCCCACAGGACCAATCTCATCAATTAGTTGCTTTTCAATATTTAAATGAATGTCTTCCTGAGCAACTTCATATGCTAGCGTTCCCTCTTCGGCTTTTTTCTTCAACGTTTGTAAGCCAGCTACAATTGTATTCTTTTCTTCTTCCGTCACGATTTCACAAGCGGCAAGCATCGTCACATGAGCGATGCTACCTTGAATGTCTTCAAATACTAATTGTTTATCAAACCCAATGGAGGCGCCAAATTCATCGACCCATTCTTCGGCTGATTTGGTGAATCTTCCGCCCCACAGTTTACTCACGATGTTACCTCCTCTTTTGCTTTTGTGACCATGCTGTGTACCTTCGTTGGCAATCCCCATAAGGAAATAAAGCCAACTGCTGCATTGTGGTCAAACTCATCATCCGGTGTATACGTTGCTAATTTTTCATTGTAAAGAGAATACGGTGATTTTCTTCCTTCTACAATTGCATGCCCTTTAAAGAGCTTGACGCGTACAATACCTGTTACGTGCTGCTGTGACTCTTTTAAGAAAGCTTGAAGAGCTGGCTGAAGGCTGGAGAACCATAAACCTTCATAAATTAATTCAGTTAATTTCTTTTCAATAACAGGTTTAAAGTGTGCCAATTCCTTCGGCAACGTTAAGTCTTCAAGCTCTTTATGGGCCTTAATTAGCGTCATTGCACCTGGACACTCATATACTTCACGCGATTTAATACCAACAAGACGGTTCTCTACATGGTCAATGCGTCCAACACCATGCTTACCAGCAAGGTTATTTAAAGAAAGAATCAGTTCATCTAATGGCATCGCTTGACCATTAATAGCCACTGGTACCCCTTTCTCAAAATGAATCTCAATTGTATCGGCTGTATCAGGTGTTTTCTCTAATGGCGCTGTTAATTCATAGGCGCCTTCTGGTGGTGTCGCCCAAGGATCTTCTAGAATACCGCACTCATTGCTTCTGCCCCATAAATTTTGATCAACAGAATATGGGTTATCTAAATCAATTGGAATTGGAATATTGTTTGCTTTTGCATATTCAATTTCCTCATCACGGGACCATGCCCAGTCACGAACAGGTGCAAGGACCTTTAGATCGGGATTAAGTGCTTGAATGGATACTTCAAAACGGACTTGATCATTCCCTTTTCCAGTGCATCCATGGGCTACTGCGGAAGCACCTGTTTGTTCTGCAACCTCTACAAGCTTTTTCGAGATTAATGGGCGAGAAAGAGCAGATACTAGCGGATATTTTTGTTCATAGAGTGCATGAGATTGAAGAGCTGGAAGAACAAATTCCTCAGCAAACTCTTTTTTCGCATCAATGGTATACGATTGAATGGCTCCAACAGTTAATGCTTTTTGCTTCACAAATTCTAAGTCTTTTCCTTCGCCTACATCAAGGCCAACGGCAATCACATCATACCCTTTATCGGTTAACCATTTCACTGCTACGGATGTGTCTAATCCACCTGAATATGCAAGTACTACTTTTTCTTTCGCCACAAAAATCTCCTCCAGTTTTTATGAATAAAAATTCTCATTATATTATTTTTATACAATCAAAGGTGAAAAATGAACTGGGGGTATGCTCCCCAGTTGTATAAAACCAAACAATCAACTTATGAATATACATTACTTTACCAGTCATAGATTGTTTTGACAAGAGGTTTTTGGGATTTTTTGTTCTAAGTTTTAAATCCCTTCTATCGAACTATTCGTTTCTGTATAATTCTAACTATTAGTTCTCTGAAAAGCGATGAAGCCAACGCTTTCTGTAGAAGCATTGTGCATCCAATGTTAACGATTGCATAGATTTATAGGAGACTGAAGCTTGATATGTACCAAGAATGATACGTTTCAACGGAACACGTTTAGGTCCAACTTGTTTATACAGTGACATGCGTATAATCTGTTTTAATAGCTGCTTTATAACGGCCTCTGATATCATGTCTTCTTTCCCAAGATACATAGGCTCATTTTGGTCACACACAATACCATCATTTGTTAACGAGCGCCACTCTTCATACTTTAAATGCTTTGGTAAAAAACTGTATAGTAACAGCCGCAGTGACAAAATGGTTTCTGCAGTCCCACCTGTTTGAGTGAATTGATAAAAATGACCGACTTTATTAAGTGCTTTCTTTGATAAATACAGACTAAGAGGAATGTGTGTCAGTAAAGCCATGTTTGAGTGGATACTCATCCCCCCCTGTAAGAGAGCAAGCAATCGAGTTCGCGCTAATTCTTTTTGTAAGAGGTGTTCCTTCTCATTTCGAACAGCAATGGAATCATCTGGTTCTAACTGTATCATTGACTGAAACGTTGACTGTTGTAAAAAGTCAGATTGAATCCACTGATACAATTGAATGGCAATTGGATCCGTGTACTGTGTCCACTTTTCGTCAATTGGTTGCCTCCCATCATCCCAGCCCTTTTTCTTTGATTGAATGAACAACTGCTTTTCATACTGATCAATTTCTGCTAACCATTGCTCAACACTAGACACGCTTGTCATTCTCCTTCCTCATCAAAGTGGGTAAACATTTTCCTTTTAAATAAAGGAATATATGGAAATCCTGCTTCGTTAACTTGCTCTAGTGCTCGTAATTCTGTATTCATCCGTTTCAAATAAAAATACAAAATAGCTTCCGCCGTTTTTGGCTTTACTGATGTCTCTTCTGTTTGATCATACTGACCAAGAATGGTGTGTTTTAGTTGTACAATCTCTTTATTAAACCCATCAATCTTTTGCTGTTGTGCCGCTTGATTGATCATTTCGACACTTAATACAACTTGACCAATCAGCTCACCTACAGCTGTATATTCAGGGGTAAGTGGATCATTTAATGCTTGAATTTTTCCAATGTCACCTAATAAGCAAGCCGCTAAAACAATGTCTCGATTAACCGTCTTATACAAAGGAAGGAGCTGCAGTGCTGCCGTCATAAGTTCAACAATTTGCTCTAGTAGCCCTGCATAATAAGCATGATGATAGGTTTTACCAGCAGGATAGGTAGTCAATTTCTCACGAATCCCACGATTACTGTATATTTCTTTCACAAGCTGTTGTAGAATAGGCGACTCAATCTCATCCATCATCATCCGTAACTCATGCCAGAGATCTTCTCGGGATAAACCCGGCTTCGAGATTAGTTCAGTTCGATTTATTTGATCATCCTCTGTCGCCAATCGGATTTTCTTTATTGTTAACATTTGCTTCGAACGAAAGGTTTCAATGGCTCCTTCAACCTTCACAACCGATTTTGGGACAAACTTCTGCTGTTGGTCATCTGTTATATCCCACAGCCGAGCCGAGAGGAGGTTATGTTGCTGTTGCAACGTAAAATTTGCGTAAAGCGACCCGTTTGCTGCCTGCTTAATTTCACGCTCTCGAATCATATAAAAACCAGATTCCATCATCAACACCTCCATCCATTATCTTAGCTGAGAAGCGTTTAAAAGGCAAAAGAAGTTCTTACCCTCATTCTAGCTTTCAACCTGTATCTATACTATTTTTTTCTCATTCCAAGCATTCTCAAGAATAAAAAAAAGCTAATCCCAATAAGGTTTAGCGAAACAACCTAATGGGACAGCCTTCTTTCTTTATTACGTTAAACGAACTGTATCACGGGCAATCATAACTTCTTCATTCGTAGGAACAATCAAGACTTTCACTTTGGAATCCGCAGTTTGTAAGAAGGTTTCTTTTCCGCGTACATTATTTTTAGATAAATCAACTTCGATTCCCATAAATTCTAAGCCTTTTAGAACGCGCTCTCGAACAACGGTGCTATTTTCGCCAATACCGGCTGTGAAAATAAGAACATCAATGCCGCCCATACGTGTTGCATATGCACCAACATAATCCTGAATTCTTGAAGTAAAGACATCAAGAGCTACCTTTGCACGCTCGTTGCCTTTTGCTTCTTCACTTTCGATATCGCGTAAATCACTTGAAAACCCTGTAAGACCAAGCAGTCCACTTTGCTTATTTAACGTGGAAATTACTTCTGTCACCGTTTGATTGGTCTTATCCATGATGAACGGGATAAGAGCTGGATCAATATCACCAGAACGTGTGCCCATTGTCACACCTGCAAGAGGTGTAAAACCCATAGACGTGTCAACTGACTTACCACCATCAATTGCTGCTATACTTGCTCCATTTCCTAAATGACAAGAAACCATTTTTAAGCTTTCAATTGGCTCAGCAAGCATTTCAGCAGCTCGTTCAGACACATATTTGTGAGAAGTGCCGTGGAATCCATATTTACGAATACCGTGCTCTGTATAGTATTCATATGGAAGGCTGTACAAGTATGCGTGTTCTGGCATCGTTTGATGGAAAGCCGTATCAAATACTGCGACGGCCGGTACATTTGGAAGCACTTCTTTAAATGCTTTTATTCCTGTAATATTTGCCGGGTTGTGAAGTGGAGCCAATTCGGACACTTCTACAATGCCTGCTAATACATCGTCCGTTATGAGAACCGAATCGTTAAATTTCTCGCCGCCATGAACAACACGGTGACCAATTCCCTCAATATCATCTAGAGAGGAAATAATATTTAAGCTTGTTAGTTTATCAAGTAACATCTTCACAGCTTCGGAATGATCCGCAATATCTGCTGTAGTTTCGTGCTTTTCTCCGTTTTTCTCAATTGCAAAAACAGAGTCTCTCAATCCAATGCGCTCAACAAGGCCTTTTGTAATAACTATCTCTTCAGGCATTGAGAGTAATTGAAATTTAAGGGATGAGCTCCCTGCGTTAATTGCCATAATCGTAGCCATAATTTTTCCTGCACTCCTTTAATCTAAAGCCATCTCTACCATTTAAGCATTCTCTATTCGTCATTTCAAGCAGACAAAATTGGTAAAGCGCATACATGTAAATAATTAAAATTTACTGTTAATTAGAATAGTTTTTCTATAAAAAAAGGGGTACCATGCTCACATGATACCCAGCCCTCTTAGCGCCCAAGTTGCTCCTTAAACCACTTATTAATACTACTCATCATTTCCTGCATAGCAGATACGTTTGAAAACGATGGTAACTCTGCGAGAAGAGCTTGCTGTGGCTTCTTCATTTTTTCCGCTTTCTTTTGAATCATTAAGATGCTTTTTTGCTGTTGCTTATTGGAAAACATTGACGCTGGTAACTGCAATAAGCCTAAGACAACTGCATGCTCTTTTAGGAAAGCGTGAAGCTTATCGGCTTGATCACTTTCAAAAATAAAATTTGGCACCAGTAACAAGCCAAAACCGCCTGGCTGGAGCGCCCGAATACCTTGTTCAATCATTAAGTGATGAATATACGAATGGCCTGATTCAGCTTTTAGATCATAGTTAGTTGCGATATCATCTTTTGGATAATAACCTACAGGCAAATCCGCTACAACAAGATGAACATCAGGCATGTTGACGTGCAAACTATCTTGGTGAAACAGCTGAATTTCATGCTTTTGTAGATTAGCACTTGCAAAAGCATTCTTAAGCAGCGTCTCATCCACTTCAAAACCATAGGCCTGACCAATTCGACCTTCTGCATGGTTACAGATCGAGAAAAGCAAGTTTCCAGATCCCACTGCTAAATCGAGGACATCTCCTGTTGAATCTGTACCCTGTAGTTTATTTGCTAGATAGCTCATGAACAAGTTAACAGCATCAGGGGTCATGGAATGGTTAGGCTGAACAGTCCCTTTCATTCCTTTCATCACAGCAAGTTGAAATGCTTTTCGAACGTCTTCTTTCGTAAACGTGATGGAGTTCACTGGCTCCATTAACTGAAGAAGCTGCTCTTTACGTTCACTTGCAAGCTCTTGAATGATAGCTTTTTCAAATAAATTGTCCCCAGCTTCTGCTAAGGCGTCTAAATAGGTCACATCCAGTACTTGCTCTAATACCTTTGCTGATTCGTCTAAATACTCGTATAGCGCCGTTACATTGGTTTGTTCCATACAACCTTCACCCTTTTGTTCTCATTTTCACACTTAGCAAATGAAAAAGCGCTACCGACGGTGAGTGTTCATGGACAACGCCTCAGCTTTTTTCACATAGATCACTCTTATGTGTCTAAGCTGCCGTTCTCCTGAATTGATCATCGTCGAATGCGCCCCATCACTCCAGCTCTTTTGTTTCACTTTACTCACACAGATGTTGCCCCTATGTCGGAGGTCTTTGTTATTCAGAAGTTCCGTCTTCTGTCTGTATACGTGCGTTTACGTTCACCTTTCTAACATGAACATTTTTAAGACACGTTAATCATTATGACCGATTTTTTATTGCTTTCAATGCTGCATCATAATCTGGGTGCTCACTCACTTCGTTAACGTACTGCGCATAAATCACTTCGTCTTCTTCGTTTACAACGAATACCGAGCGTGCTAGTAGACGTAACTCTTCAATTAATACACCATAGGCTTGTCCAAAAGCAACCTCTTTATGGTCAGATAATGTTTTCACTTCATCAATTCCTTCTGCAGCACACCATCTTCTTTGCGCAAAAGGTAAATCGACACTAATAGTTAACACAACTGTGTTTTCTAAAGTCGCTGCTTCTTCATTGAAACGTCGCGTTTGGGCATCACATACACCTGTATCAATAGATGGGATGACACTTATAAGCTTTATTTTCCCTTTAAAATCAGCTAAAGAAACTTCTGTTAAATCATTTGCTAGCACACGAAAATCAGGTGCCTTGTCACCAACTTGTACTTGTTTACCTACTAATGTAACTGGCTTTTGTTTAAACGTTACTTGTGTCATATGTAATCCACTCCTTTATCTTCTTATCATACCGTCTCTTCCTTGTGTATTGCAAAAATGATGCACAACACTACGTAAGAAAAAGCGTAAAGATAGAAGTCTTTACGCTCTTACTCGTTATACTATTGGATCTTCATAAGGTTCATGATCATCGTCATGTGAAGCATGGTGTTTATCATGATGGTCATGGCCATCATGTCTCATGAGATGTTGAATCTTTTCAAACGCTTGAGGCGCTAAGTCTAATAATCGTTCGTACAGATGGGTTGAACTGTCAAGATGAACCATATTAACTCCTTTATGATTCACAACAAGAAAAGCGATAGGTGTAATGGATACGCCACCTCCGCTTCCTCCGCCAAAAGGATGCCCTTGTTCAGCATAAGTTTGTGAGTGCTCTGTATAAAACTCACTTCCTCCAGCGGCAAAGCCAAAACCCACTTTTGATACAGGCATAATAATACTGCCATCAGGTGTTTCGACTGGATCACCGACAATGGTGTTGACATCTGCCATTGCTTTAATGTTTTCCATAGCAGTCTTCATTAAGCCTTGAATAGGATGTTCCATTTCACGTATGCTCCTTTATTGAGTAAAATAACGTTCCCCACCTGAAGCCGGTTCAAAACGCTTTTCAATTTTTTTGTAACTGATTACTAACAACAGCAATGTAGTCATAGCGTGCCACAATGTAAAGGTGACTATGCACGATAGAAACATTCGATATCCTTTCATTTGAAAATGTGGCGTTACTTCCAGTCTTTTTTCCCCCTTCCAATTCACTTTCGTCTGTACCCATCCTAAACACATTGATTTTATTGTCCAGATCAGTCCGGCTAGCTGCGCGGTTTTCGCAGCGTCCCCTGTTCCGAACTCTGTTTTCCACGTCACATGTTTGCATGTAACTTTCCCTAAAAAGCGGTACGCCAATTGCTTTAGTTTCGGAAAATGTGCCGCTAATCGTTTAGCCATTTTGATGTATTTCTTAAGACTTTCAATCCCCCACTTTTTTTTCTTTTTCTTATCGTTAAAGATCGATTCCTCTTCTTCTTCCACTGTAACAGTTTGCGTTGAAGCATTCACATGAATAACAGGCACTTCCAACGTATAGACTTTCAGTCCTATAACGTATACGTACAACGTTAATAAATCATCCTGCTGGTGATGAGCATAGCGGATATGTATTTTAATTGGTATAAATAAAACAATCAGTAAGATGACTAAAAGAATGATTAGTGGTAGTACAATCCAAATAAGCATAAGACCGCCTCCTTTCCTTTACTATGCTCAACTAAATAAAAAAAAACCAGCTAATGATTTAGCTGGTTTAATCAATATGGACAACATACGTTTCGGCAAATAAATCATGTATTCCTTGTTTCTTTGGTGTACATGCAACAACAATGTAAGCAAGCCCATTAATATTTCCTAAAAGAGGGGCATGTTGTAAGAAACGTCCTACCCCTTCTCTAAAAAACAATTGACTCCACGTTAGTTTTGCTCCATTAGATGATATGACGCGTATGCCAAAAATCATTTTTCCTAGCGTTTGTTGAAAATAGCGGGTCATTAACGCAAAGTAAAGAAAGAAAACAATAGCGTAAAGAACACTCGGTAGTAAGAAGACCGTCGCAAAAAATGCCCACCGTGAGTCTCCGTCTGCAATGAGCGGAACCCATGTACTAACGAGCACACCGTTTAAGCCTGTAATTATTAATAAATCAACTATAAATGCCCAAAATCGCATCCAAAACCCAGCATAACGATAGGTATGGGGTTGCGCCTCTTCTTCAATAATTTCGGTGGCATCTGCTGGTCTAAGGTGTCGTTTTAATCGAACTGATCCTGTTGTATACTCCATTTATTCACACCTCATTCATGATTGTACATGTAGTATGGCTTTGGCTGATTAAAGTCAATTTTTATCGGGCTATCATTCCCAAACAATTGCTGCAACGTCAATCCTAATAAGTTTCCGAAATTCAAAAATTCATCGTTTGATACGACTTGATAATTACTTCCTAATTCCTCACGCATAGCAGTAATGGCATCTTCTAACGAGCCTAATTCATCGACTAATCCTTCTTCCAACGCCTGTCTGCCTGTATAAATACGGCCATCCCCAAGTTCACGTACACGATCTTCTGCCATATCGCGACCTTGAGCAATCACATCTACAAATTCATCATAGTATTCATCGACAATCGCTTGAATAATTTCATCTTCCTCTTCAAGTGGCTCTCTAGTTGGAGAAAGAATATCTTTGTACGGACCACTCTTGTATACTTGCTCTTCAATACCAATATTGTCGAGTAGTTCAGATACATTGTACGAGCTCATAATAACACCTATTGAGCCTGTTAATGTTTGGGGCGTTGCAAATATCCGATCCGTCGGTGCGGCAATATAGTAGCCTCCTGATGCGGCCATACCGCCCATTGCTACATATACAGGTTTATCTGTTTGTTCTTTCATTTCAACGATGGCTCGGTGAATTTCTGCAGATTCTAATATACCGCCACCAGGTGTGTCGACAGACAAAATGATTCCTTGTACATCACGGTCTGTCATTGCTGTATCAAGATCTGTTAAAAAAGCAGCGTGATCGTAACCGCCTGTATCAAATAAACCTGGTTCTCCTGTATCAATAATAGGACCAGTCACTTCAAGTAATGCAATTTGTCCACTAGGATCGCCATCACTTACAATGGTTTGGTCAGCCCCTCCAAGAACGGGTGCTGAATATGTATTAAATGCCACTGAAATGGTGGTAATCAGTGTAAACAATAGAACAAAGGCTCCAATTCCTAATGCTATCCATCTTCTTGCTTTCATTCTGTTACTCCTCCTTTTTCATAAACCGTATACCCATTTACAATCGTTTCCAACACACTTGCTTTCATAAATGCTTCTTCTCCTCCTCTAAAAAGATCTCGATCAAGTATTGTCAGGTCCGCGTCATAGCCAACCTTGATTTTTCCTCTTGTTGCTTCTTTTTCAATGGCATAGGCGCTTCCTATTGTGAATAGCGCTACTGCTTCATAGGGAGTTAATGCTTCTTTTACGTTATAAGTACCTTGATTGTTCTTTCGATAAATGGCCGCATGCATCCCTTTTAAAGGTTCGATGGGTTCAATTGGTGCGTCAGAGCCTCCTGCACAATGAATTCCAGCTTCTATCAGCGTTTTCCACGCAAAGGAAAACGACATTCGCTTTTCCCCAAGCCGCTCTTCTACCCAAGGAAAATCAGACACAACAAAATGTGGCTGCACGTCAATAACAATTGGCAATTTTGCCATGCGTTGCAATAAATCTTCTCTAGCTACTTGAACATGAATAAGTCGATCACGCTTCTTACTTTTTTCATTTTGTTCAATTGCGGTTAACGATAATGCCAAGGCTTGATCGCCAATAACGTGAATAGCTACTGCTAGCTGTCGTTTTCTAGCTTGGCAAACCAAGTCATGAAGAGCAGTTTGGTTATGAATTAACAGTCCAGATGTACTCGGATCATCTTCATAAGGCTCACTTAATGCTGCTGTTCTGCCACCAAGAGCACCATCTGCAAAAATCTTTAACGCTCCCAGCTCTATATAAGGGCTTATGGTTTGTTGCTGTGTATACGGCGATGCGTCATACGCAGACAGTTCTTCGTGATGAATGAGTAAATGAGCACGGAACGGCTTTTGCACATTCACAACTTCTTGGTAGATATCCAATGTTTCAGCGAGACCGTTGTAATAATGAAGATCTTCACTATGACCTCCTGTTAACCCTTTCGCATGGCAATCATCAATCGCCATCTGAAGCGCTTTTTTAATTGAAGCTTTTGCTAGTGGTGGCATTAAAGCTTGGACGTAGTGTACTGCAGCATCATGCAAAATTCCATTCGGATTTCCATGTTCATCTCGCTCAATCTTCCCACCATCTGGATCTGGCGTATGGCGGTTAATTCCAGCTAAATCAAGAACCGTTTGATTCACAATAGCTGCATGACGACAAATACGCATAACAAATAGAGGATGCTTTACGCTAATCTTGTTTAAATCGGTCACTGTTAGTAACGCATGATTTGGATCATTATGTTCGTTCCAACCTAACGCTTCAATCCATTCCCCTTCTTGCACACATATCGCTTTTAATTTTGCTAACGCATCTTCCTTAGTAGACTGCGATAAATCTACTCGAAGTAGCTTTTGTCCGTGAGCAATTAAATGAAGATGGCTATCTACGAAGCCCGGATAAATAAAAGCGCCATTAAGATTTTTCGTGCTTGAAGCGTGCCTAGACCACTTTTCAACTAAATGCTTTGACGTACCACAATCGATAATTTTTCCATTTTCTATGTAAAGTGCCTCTACTTGCTCTCCTTCTACTTCCATCGTGTAGACGACTGCATTATAAAGAAGTGTTCCCATTCTCCTCCTCCTTTTTGTACTAAGTATAGCATTAGACATCAAATGAGAACATGAAAAAGGAGCAGGGAATCCTGCTCCTAGCCATGAATATGAAATTATTTTTGATATCCACCCATTTGTTGTTCAGCTTGAGCTACAAGACGTTTAGTGATTTCACCACCTACAGATCCGTTAGCACGAGCAGTTGAATCAGGACCAAGGTTTACTCCGAATTCGCTAGCGATTTCGTATTTCATTTGGTCAAGAGCTTGTTGTACACCAGGTACTACTAAGTTGTTTGTGTTTGCCATGTTGTTTCACCTCCTTCGGTACTTCTAGAATGTGCGAAAGAGGAAATAACATACATACAAAATCACTGGAAATTTTTTAAAATAAATTTTCGACTGAAGAACTGCCTTCATAAGCGTTGATATGAACTGTCTCAATCCTATTTAAGGCGTCCTCACATTTTTTTTCAATCTCCACATATTGCTCAAATTTTGCGGCCCCTTCTCGTTTCGGCTTTGTCTTGGAGTCTGTTGGTAAGAAGATGGTACAGCAATCTTCGTAAGGCAGAATTGATGTTTCATACGTACCAATACGCTTTGCATAAGCAATGGTCGTTTCTTTATCAATCGCAATTAAAGGACGAATAACAGGCAATGTCGTAACTTCATTAATCGTATTCATACTCTGCAACGTTTGCGATGCCACTTGTCCAAGGCTTTCCCCATTTGAAATTGCTAAAATTCCGTTCTTCTGAGCAAACGCATCTGCAATTCGTAACATCATTCTACGCATAATAGTCATCTCATAATTAGAGGGAACCTCTTTATGGATATGTGTTTGAATATCTGTAAATGGAACAAGGTGCACCTTAATGCTTGTCCCGTATTTCGTTAATTCTTTTGTTAAATCGAGTACCTTTTGTTTTGCTCGTTCATTCGTATATGGTGGACTATGAAAATGAAGCATTTCAATTTGGGCGCCACGTCCCATTAACATATGTGCTGCAACAGGTGAATCGATTCCTCCAGATAACATGTGCAACACTTTTCCACTCGCTCCAACTGGAAGTCCTTTTGCTGCTTCTATTGCCCCACCAGTAATATACGTACCTGCATCACGCACATCAATGGATAGTTCGAGTTCAGGTTGATGAACATCTACTTTTATGGCTCCGTCTAGAGCGCGCAAGATATGTCCACCGATTAGATGGTTAAGTTGTTGAGATTGAACCGGAAATCCTTTGTTCGCACGCCTAGCTGAGACTTTAAACGTTTTAACATTCGGATGAAGTTTTTCAATAAAAAAAAGGGCTCCTTCTTTAATCGTGTCGACGTCATTCTCCACCTGCATGGCTAAACTAAAGGAATAAATACCGAAAACATTTTTTAATGCTTCTTGAATGGGTGTTTCGTCAGCACCATGTAAATGAACAATAATTCTCCCTTGAATTCGTTTTGCCGTTACACCTGGAAACGGCTTTAATACTTTACGAATGTTGGCAAGGAGAAGCTTTTCAAAATGACTCCGATTTTTCCCTTTTAATGCTAGTTCTCCGTAACGCACAACAATATGATCGATATTCATTATGTTACCTCCTGAAGTTTTGGAACGAGTCGCTTTAGTGCCTTTATACACGTGGTCATCTCTTCTTCCGTTGTTAAAAAAGACAAACTGATTCGTATTGCCGTTTCCGCACGCTGCCGATCATGCCCTGCACCTAATAGAATTCGGCTTGGAACACCTGTTTTTGTTGAGCATGCTGATTGAGTTGAAACGTATATTTTTTCTTGAGAAAGGGATTGCACGAGTACTTCCGCTTTGACCGCTGGAATGGACACATTTAAAATATGTGGCGCACTATTGCTAACCGGCGAATTGATGAACACACCTTTTATTTGCTCAAGTTCGTGTATGACTAGCTTTCGCAAAGAAAGTAGACGCTCTTGCTCTTTATTCGCAACCGATGCTCCCATTTCAAGAGCTTTTGCGAAACAAGCGATACCTGCTACGTGTTCTGAACCGGGCCGAAGAGATTGTTCTTGCCCACCGCCATATAGGATAGGCTTCACTAGAGAAGGGTTTTTCGCATACAACAGCCCTGTTCCATTTGTACCATGAATTTTATGAGACGATAACGTCATTAAATCTATGTTGGAAAGTGAGCCAATCGGGACTTTTAGCAAGCTTTGCACAGCATCAACGTGGAACTGTATTCGTGGATAAGCTGATAACATCTCCGCTAGTTCCTGAATGGGTTGAATCGTTCCTAACTCACCTTGCACATGGCCGATGCTAACAAGCACCGTGTTCTTCTTAATGGCATCTTTCACTTGCTCAACCGTTACTCTCCCAAAAGCATCTCCTTGAAGATATGTCACTTCATGACCTGCATCTTCTAGTTGTCGAACCGTTTCATAAACAGACGCGTGCTCCACAGTTGTCGTAATCATATGTGCACTCTTTTCTTTTGTCACAATGCCTTTAATTGCTAACACATTGGCTTCTGTACCGCCACTTGTAAAGAGTAGCTGTTCTTTCTGACAAGAAAGAAAGTGGGCTATTTTCTTTCTTGCGTGGTTCAATACCTGCTCCGCTTCCATTCCTACTGAATGGAGCGATGAGGGGTTTCCAAAGTACTGCGAAGAAATCGTTGTATATAATGTTAAGACCTCTGGATAAGGTTTTGTTGTTGCACTATTGTCAAGATAAATCATGTAACAAACTCCTTTAACCTATAAACGCTGTATAATCACAGCTAATCTTAGCATAGATACGTTGTTTGTGCAGACAAAAAAAACGAAGCCACTTGAAGTGTCTTCGTTTAAGCTGAAAGATGTTTTGTCACTTTATTAAGTAAATCTGGTTCGTAGCGTTGAACAGCTTGTTGGACAATGGAGAGTGCTTTTTCGTAATCGTATTCTAGAAAAGCTTGTTCTGCCTCGTCAAGCTCTTTTCGAACAGTATCATCCTGTCCTCGATAACGATTACTATATTGAATGGCAAGCTCTGCCATTTGTGCGGTTTCAACCATTTCTTTAATGGCAGCACTGTTTTCTTCAACGACTCTTACGGCATCTTGAACGAGAGCTTCTACTTCTGTCATTTCGAGAGGAAACGATTCAAGCCCTTCAATTGCTTTGTTGATTTTTCCTTCCGCTTCATCTAATGCTTCTAAGTACGTAACAGGAACACCTGGTAAATTACTTTTATAAAGCAATCGCTTTGATTCAAGCACTAGCTCTCGCAACTGACTAACTGTTTCTTGGGCCTGTATTTCGTCTTTTCGCAGTCTTCTTAAACGGTCGATACTTTCTTCAATCCCGTTAGAAAGCTCTTCCATTTGTTTTCGCCATTCTTCTGTCATTTCAAAAATAGAAGAAAACGATTGTTTTCGATTTTCAAACACATCCATAATAAGCGTTAGCTGGCTCTGCACATTCCGTAAGTTTTTTTGCAATGTTTGTTGAAGCTGAATTTCTTCCGCTGCAATCATATAGCTTTTTTCCACTTGCGTTGTTTCATCAATAAGCTGTTTCATATTTTGATAGGCTTTTTCCACTTGGGCTTTTAAAGCTGGAACTTGCGCTAACAGCTTGCTTTTATAATTCGCTTCCTTTTCAAGGGTTTCATACATTTCATCAATTTCTGTTTGAAGCGATTCAAGCGCTGCTGCCGCTTCATCCACATTTAATTCTTTTAATGCTATGTACGCCTCATCAATTTCTTCTTTTTGCATGGAGATTTTTGATCCAAAAGAAAATGTCTCAAGGTGATAACCATCTTCTTCCATTTCTTTAATACCTAATTGCAAATTTGATAATTCACCAGGAAGTGTAGAACGAACTTGCATAAGAAGATGAGGGATGCGTTCCATCTTCTCATTTAGAATATAAAGGGAGTCTTTAATTTGCAGAAGCTGCTTTCTTGCTTGCAGGTAGCTTCCATTTTGTGTCGATTCTTCAAAAGCTAGTAATGCTTGTTTAGCATGACTCATCTCTTCATCAAGGGCTTTAATCGATTCACCAAACGAGCCTCGTTTCTTTAATAATTCGGCAGACAGCGTTTGGTAAAGCTCCTTTATTACTGCAATTTCACTGCGATTCTTTTCTTCTGCAGAAACGAGCTTATCAATATCCTCTACCATTAAATCAAGCTGCTGCTCAACAGACAGAAGTCGATTTTCTACCCATTTTAGCTGGTCTTTCGCTTTTGTAATTCGGTATTTACCGGCTAATTCTTCCACCTCAATAAGTTGTTCTTCAATGCTAGGGAGAATAGACTCAAGAATTTCGTCCCAGTCTTTTCGCCAGCTTTCAAATTTCTGTTCTGTTTCCCCAGACATTTTCAGCTTTTTCACTTTTGAAATTTCCTCTGAAATATTCCGATTAAGTATTTGGTTTTTTCGATTATCTAATTCATCGACTGATTTATGTATTGTTCGCCTAATTAACATTCCAGCAACTGTACCAATTACAATCACAATTAGTAAGACGACAACGATACCAATAATAATATCCACTGGAGACTCCCTTCCGACAAGCTCTTTCATCCTCTGCTAATTTTCTAGTTTATCCGTTTTCTAATACGTATTATAATATCATGAAAGCGACAGTTTGTGTGCAGATTCAACAGATCACTTCAAGACAATTTTCGCACTACCTAAAACCGATTGAATTGTTATACACAGACGAAGGAGGTTTTCGATAAAAATGCTAGATGGGCATGTCCACACACCTTATTGTCCGCATGGATCGGCAGACGCAATGGCTTCTTATTGTGAAGAAGCCATTAAACAAGGGATTACTCAGCTTTCATTTACAGAGCACGCTCCCCTTCCTGAGGGTTTTAAAGACCCTACCCCAGCCCAAGACAGTGCGATGCGTTGGGACGATGTTCCTACTTATTTTGCTACAATAAAACAGTTAAAAAACGACTACGCCAAATCGTTGCGCATACTCGCTGGTTTGGAAGTTGATTATATTGTTGGTTTTGAGAAGGAAACGACCGCTATCCTTAACGAACTCGGACCCTATTTAGAAGACAGTCTGTTATCGGTGCACTTCTTACAAACGACTAACGGTTATCATTGCTTAGACTACAGTGCTGATGGCTTCTGGTCCCTTGCAGAAAAAATTGGTGGCGTAGACGCTTTATATCATCTTTATTATAAAACCGTGCAATTGTCCATCGAAGCTTCACTAGGCTCTTTTAAACCAAAACGGATTGGGCATATGACATTATGTAGAAAATATCAACTGCGGTACCCAGCTAGTCATTCTTTTGAAACAGAGTGGATGCATATACTAAAAGAAGTTCGGGCGCAGGGTCTTGAATTGGACTATAACGGTGCAGGCATCATAAAGCCTGACTGCCAAGAAACCTACCCTCCTCTTTTTATTGCGAAGACGGCTAAAGAGATGGGCATCCCACTTATTTACGGATCTGATGCCCACACTGTAGCTGGTTTAAAAAGTGGATATGACGCTTTGCTTCCCTAACTTCTAACTAAATGAAGTCGCTTAACATCCCTTGTCTCTAATAACGATCTCATCCATTGCTCGGCATGGGTCACATATCGTCTCATAAACAGATGATCGTCTGGCGCAACTAAAAAGAGTTCTTTTAAATATTGCGGAGATGAAAATGGTAGTGTTAACATATTTCGTAAGTGAAGAACGGTCAAATCTATTGGTACTCTTTTCACTTGCTTCGCATTAAGGTGGACCTGAATAACTTGCTCTAAAAGAAATTGCTCTTTTCTCAAGTACGTACTCATCACTTCGCGTACGAGGGTAGAGTCCATTGTCATTTCTCGATGCGCCATTCGTGCAAGTAAATGGCAAGATTGTTGATACGTAAAGACTCGTTTAAATAAGTGAGATAATACTTGCTGTAGGTCGCCATCTGATGTGCGCATGGCTTCTTCTATAGAATGAATGTAGCCTTCAAAAAATTCAATGAGTAAGGTTTCAAATAATACGTGTTTTCCACCAAAGTAATACGAAATTAAAGCAGAATTAACCGAAGCTTCTTTGGCAATATCTCGAACGGACGTACCATGATAACCATTCGTATAAAAGAGCCGCGTCGCAGCAAGCTTAATAGAATCTTTTGTTTGATCACTCATTTGGATCCCCTCCGATAAGAGTTGATTGCACAAAACCTTTTCCCTTACTTCTGTATTCGACTTGCTCTTACAAGCTCCTGTTAAAGAATCCAAATATAGACCAAATATTTTTAGACAAATACCGTGATAAAAAGGCGATTATTGTATCATAAAAGGAGAATCTGTCATGTTTTCAACAAGCTCATATTCCAACAATAAACAAGAAGCATATGAATTGCTTTTAAAACAAGCAAAAGCACTACTAGAGGATGAACCAAGCACGCTTGCAAATTATGCAAATGCGAGTGCCTTGCTTGGTCAATTTTTAACGGATATAAACTGGGTCGGTTTTTATATAGTAAACGAAACTGAACTCGTTTTAGGTCCTTTTCAAGGATTACCTGCCTGTACTCGCATCGCTATTGGTAAAGGGGTTTGCGGTACAGCCGTTTCTGAGAATAAAACGATGAGGGTTGCAGATGTTCACACCTTCCCAGGTCATATTGCCTGTGATGCAGCATCAAATTCGGAACTTGTTGTTCCAGTGTGTCATGATGGAAAGGTAATTGCCGTGTTGGATATTGATAGCCCACTAAAAAATCGCTTTACGGAGGAAGATCAACTCTACTTAGAGCGTTTCGTTGCAACAATAGAGCCATACTTGAAAGCAAACCTTGACTTTTAAACAAATGTTAAGTATGATTATTCGGTGTGAAAGACAGCCGAGACAAGCTGTTGTTTGTTTTATTCCATTCCTCGCGGCTGCAAGGTATGAGGTGCACTGTGTAACTTCTAGCTGTCGAAGCGAAGGTGCATGAAAATGGAATAACTTACATTCAGAGATTGTCAGACAGGTTGTTATTTTGCAAATCAAAATAACAAGGAGGAGACTACTTATGTCTCGTTATACAGGTCCATCTTGGAAATTATCTCGTCGTCTTGGTGTTTCACTAAGCGGCACTGGAAAAGAGCTTGCGAAGCGTCCTTACGCTCCAGGTCAACACGGTCCAAACCAACGTAAAAAACTTTCTGAATATGCGCTTCAGCTTCAAGAAAAGCAGAAGCTTCGTCATATGTATGGCGTTAATGAGCGTCAATTCGTTCGTATCTTTAATGATGCTGGCAAAATGTCTGGTATCCACGGCGAAAACTTCATGATTCTTCTTGAGTCTCGTTTAGACAATCTTGTTTACCGTTTAGGTCTTGCTCGCACACGTCGTGCAGCTCGTCAACTTGTTAACCACGGTCACGTAATGGTAGATGGCTCTCGTGTAGATATCCCATCTTACCGCGTAAAGCCTGGTCAAGCGATCTCTCTTCGTGAGCGTTCTCGCAACCTAACTGCAGTGAAAGAGTCTTTAGAAGTAAATGACTTCACTCCAGCGTATGTATCATTTGACGAAGAAAAGCTTGAAGGAACGTACACGCGTCTTCCTGAGCGTTCTGAACTTCCTGCTGAAATCACAGAAGCACTTATCGTTGAGTGGTATTCTCGTTAATAAGCACGTAAAAAACGTCTGCCTGATAAAGGTAGACGTTTTTTTTCGCATGCATCACCGCTAATTCTTATACTAGACGTAATTTCGCGAATTTCCGCTTTCCAACTTGGACAATCATATCGTTTTCCACTGAAACGATCATCTTTATGTCATCTTGCTTTTCTTCATTAATCTTGACGCCGCCACCTTGAATCATACGACGCGCTTCTCCTTTTGAGTTTTGAAGTTTCAACTCAACAAGTAAATCAATAATGGATACGTCTTTGTCACCATTCCAATCTACAACAGGTAAATCCGTTGGTAGCGTTCGTTTTTGAAAGACTGTCTCAAAATAATGTTGTGCTTCTTTTGCTGCTTCTTCGCCATGGTACATTTCAACTAACTTTCGTCCGAGATGCATTTTCGCATCACGAGGATGAACGGAGCCATCTTTCAATCCTGCTTCAATGGCTTCTACTTCTTCCATCGGAACGTCCGTCGCAAGCTTAAAGTATTTCGCCATTAACTCATCTGGAATGGACATCGATTTACCAAAAATTTCATTTGGGGCTTCGTCAATACCAATATAGTTGTTCAATGACTTTGACATTTTGCGAACACCGTCTAACCCTTCAATCAGAGGAAGTGTCATCATGACTTGCTTTTCTTTACCGTACGCATCTTGTAACTGCCTGCCCATCAGAAGATTAAACGTTTGATCTGTACCACCCACTTCAATATCTGTATCCATTGCCACAGAATCATATCCTTGCATAAGTGGGTAGAAAAACTCGTGTACAGAAATCGCTTGACCAGATTTATAACGCTTATTAAAGTCTTCTCGCTCTAGCATACGAGCAACTGTCATTTGGCCAGCTAAATTTAACACATCTTCAAACTTCAGTTCTGATAACCAGTGTGAATTATAAAGAATTTCCGTTTTATCCATATCTAAGATTTTGCCGTATTGCTCTACATAGGTTTGTGCGTTTTGTTTTACTTGCTCATCTGTTAACACTTTACGTGTTTCTGATTTTCCAGTTGGATCTCCGATCTTACCTGTGAAATCACCAATTAGCAATTGAATATGATGACCATATTCTTGAAACTGACGTAGCTTTTGAAGCACAACGGTGTGACCAATATGCACGTCAGGCGCAGATGGATCCATGCCTAATTTAATGTTAAGAGGCTTACCTGTGCGCACACTCTTTTCAATTTTTTTGCGAAATGCTTCTTCTGGCACAATTTCTACAACCCCACGCATTAGCGTTTCAACTTGCTCATTTACTCGATTTATTTGCTCAGCGGTTAACTGATTTTCTTCTGACATGTCTCTTCCTCCTCTATTTTTGAACACAAAAAAAAGCTCCTCCCAAAAAGGGACGAACATTCGTCGCGGTACCACCCTTGTTGAAGGCAGAATAAGCCTTCCACTCTAACGATAACGGTTTTCCCGTCTTTGTGGTAAACACAAAGAAAGCTCCCAGCTGTAATTCTGCTCATGACATGTGCTAGCTTTCACCGCCCGCTAACTCTCTACTGACTACAACATCATAGGCATACTTCGGCTTTTCAACGCTTGTATACTAAATATAAACTTAGTTTTATCATACCTCGTTTTTAAAGTCAACAGAACGTGTATGCCCGTATTCTCATTTATGGTATACTCACCTTTATAGGGGGGAAACAATGAAATCTTTTCTATTACATGTAAGAAAATCCTTTGAGCAAGTGAATCAAAAGCTTGCCGACATTCATTTTTTTCGTAAGGTAGGCATTACCTACCAAGTACTTTGGAATTTACTACTTGTTGCACTTATCGTCGGGTTTTTACTCGTTCTATTAGCTGGTGGAACAGCAGCCGGTTATTTTGCATCTCTCGTTCATGATGAGCAACCTTACTCAGAAGAAGAATTACGCACCCACGTAGGGTCTCTAACAGAAACGAGTGAGATCTATTTAGCTAACGATGTCTATTTAGGAAAAATACGAAGTGATGTTGAGCGAGACATTGTGACATTAGATGACATAGCTGATGAAGTGAAATGGGCTATTGTTGCAACGGAAGATGAACATTTTTACGAACACGAAGGCATTGTTCCAAAAGCGCTGCTTCGCGCTACGATGCAAGAAATCGCAAATTCGTCGGTGCAAACTGGTGGAAGTACGCTTACTCAGCAATTGATTAAACAACAAGTCCTTTCTAACGAAGTGTCGTTTGATCGGAAAGCAACTGAAATTATGCTTGCCATGCGACTAGAACACTTCATGTCAAAAGACGAAATTTTAGAAGCTTACTTAAATGTAGTTCCATTTGGACGAAATGCTTCAGGTCGAAATGTAGAAGGTATTCAAGCGGCTTCAATGGGCATTTTTGGCGTAGCTGCGTCTGAGTTAAATTTAGCCCAATCAGCTTATTTAGCTGGTATGCCACAAAGTCCATTCGGCTACACACCATTTACAGGCGATGCAGATGTGAAAGATGAAGATGGCTTACGTCCAGGCTTTAATCGCTTCCGCACAGTCCTTAACCGGATGTATGAGAGTGGATACATTGACCAAGAGCAGCGTGATGAAGCCCTTGACTATGACCTTGCCGCTGATTTTATCGAATATGCTCCGGACCCAATGGCTAGACACCCGCGGTTAACATCTGAAATTCTTGAGCGGGCAACAGAAGCACTGCTTGCTGTAGAGAAAGAGTCCTTTGAAGGGTGGGATCAGCTTAGTGCCAGCGCCCAAAGTTTAGAGGAAGAAGAAATGCGCGGTACTGTACAAAATCGAATTGAAAATGGCGGGTATAAAATTACTACAACCATTGATGAAGACTTATATAGCGCAATGAACGATGCTGCCAGCAATTCTGATTATTATTTCGGTCCGAATAATGGCAATGGGGACCCAGAAGAAGTCGGTGCCGTTTTGATTGATAATCGCACAGGAGCCATTCTTAGTTTCGTTGGCGGACGGGAAGAAAATTTAGATAATCAGTTAAATTATACGACTCGTTTACGTTCACCTGGTTCAACGATTAAACCCATTCTACCGTTTGCCGGTGCTTTGGAAGCAGGGGTGACCCAACCAGGGCTTGTCATTCCAGATACGCCGACTAATCGTAGAGTAGATGGAGTACCAATTAACAACTATGATAATAGTCATGATGGGAATATTACGCTTCGTGAATCTTTAAAGCGTTCCCGCAACGTACCTGCCATTAAAGCATGGTGGCACGTACCAGAGGAATTAAAACAGCACTTAATTCAATCCTCAGGCGTTACCAATATGTCAACAGTTGAAACAGCTGCTATCGGCGGTGGCGGGGCAACCGTAGAACAAATTGTCTCTGCCTACTCTGCCTTTGCGAACGATGGTAAACGACCTGAAGCATACATGATTGAGAAAATTGAAACATACGATGGAGAAATTGTGTACGAACACGAAAAGAAAGAGTTTGACTACATTAGCCCACAATCAAATTACTTACTCGTCGATATGATGCGTGATGTCGTCAGTACTAGTGGCGGAACAGCTAGTCGAGTTCCAGGCTTGCTAAACTTTAGCGCAGACTGGGCAGGTAAAACAGGTACATCTAATGAGAATATTGACTCATGGTTTGTTGCGTCAAACCCTTATGTCTCTCTTGGTGTTTGGAATGGCTATACAGGCAGCAAACAAGTACCATTGTTAGAACGCTACAATGGAATGGGTACTGGTGAGCGTACGCAAAATATTTGGGCCAACATTGCCAATGCAGCGTACAGTGTAAAACCAAGCTTAATGACGGCTGAAGGAACAAAGTTTCAGCGTCCTAGTGGGTTAACCGAACGTCGCGTGTGTGGGTTAACAGGTGGTTCTTCAAACGCCATTTGTGACGAAGAAGGTTTAGTCACAACGGATCTTTATAATAACAACCTATTGTCTCGAATCGATGGTTTGTCCCCTTTCCAAAGTGAATTAAAAAGCACGGTTCAAAAACAGCTGGATGAATTACGCAAACGAGAAAGAGACGAACGACGTGAAAATGATAATGATGATGATGATGAAGACGATGACAGCTCTTCTGACGACGGCGAAGAAGAAAACGATAGTTCTAACGAAGATGAAGACAATGAAGATGAAAATGAAGATGATGATGATACAGACGAGGGAACTACAGACGAAGAAGAAGATTCAGCCGACGATGAAGAAGAATAAACGAGCAAAAACCATCCAACTAGTTGGATGGTTTTTTTGATTAATCTTCCATTGTCGATAGATCACCAGTCGGTAAATCAAGTTCCCATGCTTTTAACACACGACGCATAATTTTACCACTGCGCGTCTTAGGTAAAGAAGAACGGAACTCCATTTCCCGCGGTGCCGCATGGGCAGCTAAACCATTTTTCACAAATTGACGAATCTCTTCTTTTAAATCGTCTGTTACTTCATAACCATCACGTAAAGCTATGAATGCTTTAATGATTTCACCACGAACGGGGTCTGGTTTACCAATTACTCCAGCTTCAGCAACTGCTGGATGTTCCACAAGTTTGCTTTCAACTTCAAATGGACCAACACGTTCACCTGCTGTCATAATGACATCGTCAATTCTTCCTTGGAACCAGAAATAACCATCTTCATCCATATATGCTGAATCACCAGAGATATACCAGCCTGCTACTTCAAAATAACTCTTAAACTTCGGTTCGTTATTCCAAATGGAACGCATCATCGACGGCCAGCCAGCTTTAATGGCTAAATTCCCCATCCGGTTTGGAGGTAGTTCATTCCCTCGATCATCAACAATGGCCGCGTAAACACCTGGAATTGGTTTCCCCATTGAACCTGGACGAATTTCCATTGCTGGATAGTTACAAATCATTTGAGCACCTGTTTCCGTCATCCACCACGTATCGTGAATACGAAGATCGAAGACATTTTTCCCCCAACGGACAACCTCAGGATTCAGAGGCTCACCAACACTTAATACATGGCGTAATGAAGAAAGATCGTATTTCTTCACAAGCTCATCCCCTGCACTCATAAGCATTCTAAATGCAGTTGGTGCACTATACCAAACGGTTACATGATAACGTTGAATCGTCTCATACCAATCATCTGGAGAAAAACGTCCGCCACGTACCACATTCGTCACACCAGCAAGCCAAGGACCGAAAATTCCGTAAGATGTACCTGTTACCCAACCGGGATCCGCTGTACACCAATAAATATCATCATCCTTTAAGTCAAGTACGATTTTAGCCGTATGGTAGTGTTGTACCATTGCTTCGTGAACATGTAAAACACCTTTTGGTTTTCCTGTTGAACCAGATGTGTAATGAAGAATAAGTCCATCTTCTTTATCCACCCATTCTACTTCTAATTCATCTGATGCTTCGTCTAACCGTTTATTAAATTGAAGAAACGCGCCGTTATCTTCATACTTTTTATCATCAACAAGAACCGTTTCGAGCTGCGGTAAATCGTTAAACGGCACACGCTCTAGTAATGTAGGCGTTGTTACAAGTACTTTAGCGCCACTGTCTTCAAGGCGATCCTTAACAGCTCCCTCCATAAACGCTTCAAATAATGGGCCTACAATCGCACCTAATTTGACTGCACCAAGAAGCGCAAAATAAAGTTCAGGAGATCTTGGCATAAAAATAAATACACGGTCTCCTTTTTCTACACCCGCTTCTTTCAACACATTTGCTGCTTTGTTGGAATATGCTTTTAACTCTTTAAATGTATAGCGTTCATCTCGACGTGCGTCACTATAGTAAAGCGCAATTTGATCCGCTTTCCCATTTTCAGCGTGGCGGTCAATGGCTTCATAGGCTATATTCATTTTTCCTGTTTCATTCCAAGAGAATGCTTGTTTTACTTGATCCCAATTAAATTGTTCTTTTGCTTCTTCATAATTTTTCAGGTTATATTGTCCATCAATAACAGGAAGCGCTTTCATAATAGCTTCACACCTCTCCTTCTCTAATTGAGTTTATTATATACAAGAAACGTCTCGATTTCAATTGATTCATCTTAATAACTTTCAGAAGTGCTAGTCAATTTCTAATCCTTTAACGATAAGAAAAGACGTTAGACTTGATCTGTAGTATACTGGTTGGGAAGAATGTTTAATTGAGGTGAAGCCATGGACCATCCAAAAAAGTTTGTTAGAGAACCTTTCTCTTTTCAGTCGAAAACGCTTTATTTAGAAGGCCCATTACAACCAAATGAAATTGAAGCATTAGACTATCATGAAGCACTCGTTTCTTTTCGCCCTGCTGAAGCGCAAAAAAAAGCACTAATCGAAATAGCTGAACTTCCTGAAGGAAGAATTAATGTCATTCGTGACGATCAGAAAATTGTCGGTTACGTCACCTTCGTTTACCCCGACCCACTTGAGCGCTGGTCAGAAGGAAAGATGGAAAATCTAATTGAACTTGGTGCGATTGAAATTGCACCTGAGTATCGAGCAAATGGATTAGGAAAACAGCTACTTCAGATATCAATGAAAGATCCTGCAATGGAAAACTATATCATTATAACAACAGAATACTATTGGCACTGGGATTTAAAAGGAAGCGGTCTTGATGTTTGGGAATATCGTAAAGTAATGGAAAAGATGATGAATGCAGGTGGACTGATTTGGTTCGCTACAGATGACCCAGAAATTAGCTCTCATCCTGCTAATTGTTTGATGGCACGTATTGGTGCGAATATTGATCAAGCTTCTATGGAACAGTTTGATCAGCTTCGTTTTGTTAACCGCTTTATGTATTAACGAACGAGAGGGGGCTACGTTCTGCTTAGAAAGCAGGGTGTACACAAATGAAATTACATCTTATTATGCGTACAAACGTTTATACACTTACTTCAACTCATTCAATTCAAGACGCTATTGATTTAATGGAGCAAAAATCGATTCGTCATATTCCAATTATCGATCATGATGACAATGTTATTGGGATCATTTCCGATCGAGATATACGCGATGTGCGCCCGTCGATTTTAACTCAGAAAACAGATGAGTCTGTGTTTTTGAAACCGATTTCATCCATAATGGCGTCGCCTGTTTTAACGGCTCACGAAGATGACGATGTACAAGAAACGGCTAAATTATTCTATCAACATCGGATTGGCTGTTTACCAATAACCGCTAATGGACGTATAATAGGCATTATTTCAGAGTCAGATATTCTGTACAGCTTGACAGCACTTCTTGGTGCAGACCGCCCTACGTCTGTCATTGAAGTATGTGTGCAAAATTATCCTGGAATGCTCGCAGATGTAGCGACTATTTTCAAACAAGCTGGTGTGAACATTGTCAGTGCTGTGGCGTACCCAAGTCAAAAAGTAAACTATCATATGCTTTCTTTTCGTGTACAAACGATCGACCCAAGAAAAGTCATTCAGAAGCTTGCTGACAGTGGCTATGACGTATACGGACCATCCCTCCCATCCATTGGAGGTGAACGGTAATGACGAAAGAACGTTCTGCCTTTATTTATGGGGCAGATGCGTATCCGTACAAGTTTAGTGATACTCATCCATTTCATCCTCTTAGGCTCCAACTGACCCACTCTTTATTAGAGTCAATCGGTGCATTAGAGGGTGTACAGATCATTTCACCAGAGCGAGCAACAGATGAACAATTAGCCTACATTCACGATCCTAACTTTATAGAAGCTGTTAAAGAAGGTGGGCAAGGGTCACTTGATACGGTTAAAGCGCAAACATTTGGATTAGGAACAGAAGACACGCCTGTCTTTCCTCATATGCATGAAGCTTCTTCCTACTTAGTTGGAGGGACAATTGCTGCCTGTGATGCAGTGCTACGAGATGGATATGCGCATGCATTTCATCTTGGAGGAGGCTTGCATCACGGTTTTAGAGGACGAGCATCTGGTTTTTGTGTCTACAATGATTCATCGATTGCGATTGAATACATGCGACGCAAATATGGCGCTCGCGTACTTTACGTTGATACAGATGCCCATCATGGAGATGGTGTTCAATGGGCTTTCTATGAAGATTCTGATGTTTGTACATTAAGTATTCATGAAACTGGCCGTTATTTATTTCCAGGAACCGGTCATGTGACAGAGAAAGGGTCTGGGGAAGGCTTTGGTTATTCTATTAATATTCCATTAGATGCCTTCACAGAAGATGACTCCTTTCTTCACGCCTATAGGGAATCACTTAAAGAGGCTGTGACCTTTTTCCGCCCGGATATCATCTTAACGCAAAATGGAGCGGATGCGCATTATTATGACCCATTGTCTCACCTTCACCTCTCTATTCAATCGTTTCGTGAAATTCCTGCCATTGTGCATGAATTGGCACATGAATATTGTGAAGGTCGCTGGGTTGCGATTGGCGGGGGAGGCTACGATAAGTGGCGTGTAGTTCCAAGAGCTTGGTCCTATATTTGGCTAGCGATGACTGATCAGCTTCACCTTGCTGAGGAACGGATTCCTAAATCTTGGCTGCAACAATGGCAAAAAGAAGCTGCGGAAATTCTTCCTTCTACTTGGTCAGATCCAGCCTTTCCTGTTATTCCACGTAGAACCGAAATAACCGAAAAAAACCGACTTACTGTCGATAAAGCACTTTATCATATCCGACGCGAACAAGAAAAAAAATGATTGGCAGACAGCCAATCATTTTTCTTTATTTTGTTGAGTCTCTGCTTTCAATACGGTGAGGTAATGTGACAGTCGACTCTGATACGTCTTCTTTATTCATTAGTTTCGTTAACAGACGCATGGATACAGCACCGATATCATATAACGGCTGAACAACAGTTGATAATGTAGGACGAACCATTGTTGCTAAGCGCGTATTGTCAAATCCAACCACTTCATAATCCTCAGGAACGTGTAACCCTTTGTCTTGAATACCGTGAATAACACCGAGAGCCATTTCGTCATTTGAAGCAAAAATGGCTGTTGGCTTCTTCTCAACTTCTACAAAAGAATCCATTGCTTCAATACCTGAATCGTATGAGTAATCACCAATGACGATTAAGTCCTCATCAAACTCAATGTTATTCTTCTCTAAAGCGTTTCGATAGCCAGCGAATTTTTGATAGCCGTTGATGGGATCTTCTAATGATCCACTTAACATACCGATTCGTTCATGACCTTTATCAATTAAAAACTGAATAACGTCTTCTGCCGCTTTTGTGTAGTCAATATTAACAGATGGAAACGACTTTTCACTATCTAACGTTGCAGCTAGAACAATCGGTACTGGCGAGCGTTTAAATTGCTCTGCGTGCTCTTCAGTAATTTCTCCACCCATAAACACAATTCCATCCACTTGCTTTTCAAGTAATGTGTTGATTAAATGAATTTCTTTGTCTTTATTTTGATCTGAGTTACATAAGATAATGTTATATTTGTACATCGTTGCGATATCTTCAATACCACGCGCTAATTCCGAAAAGAAAATACTTGAAATATCTGGAATGATTACACCTACTGTTGTTGTTCGTTTACTCGCTAATCCTCGAGCTACAGCATTAGGTCGATACCCTAAACGTTCGATTGCCTCAAGAACTTTCTTTCTTGTTGTTGGTTTTACATTTGGGTTTCCATTAACAACTCTTGATACTGTTGCCATAGATACGCCTGCTTCTCTTGCTACATCATAAATGGTTGTATTCATATGTTTTACCTGCTAAACTTCAGCAGTTATCCTCCTTTTTATGTTTTATCAAATGTGTATTATTAAGTTCACTAAACTCTGTTTTTCAAACTTATTTCCTATAAGAATACGATATACAAAGATTTAGTGCAATATAAAAGCTCATTATCACAAACATTTTCATAAATGAAAAACAGTTTTCTTTTTTATGGAAAACAGTTGAAGCGCTACCATTAATAATGTGCCCGTTTTTAGTAAACTTTAAACAAAGGATTTGAGTAAGAGAATCCAGGTAGTAAGTAATAGAGGAACAAATAAAAAAGAAAAAAAGCGCGAAAACGCCTTTTTTCTTTTTATCATTATAATTTAAGATTGTGTCACTGCTTGTTTAATTAACCCTGATGATTCTAACGCAGTCATAAATGAATTAAACTCATCAAAGTTCATTTGTTGAGCAGAATCAGATAACGCAACTGCTGGATCTGGATGTACTTCAGCCATAACTGCGTCTGCACCAATAGCAAGTGCTGCTTTTGCAGTAGGAAGCAAGAGGTCTTTTCTTCCTGTTGAATGCGTAACATCAACCATTACAGGTAGATGCGTTTCTTGTTTTAAAATTGGAACGGCAGAGATATCTAGCGTATTTCTTGTTGCTTTTTCGTACGTACGAATACCTCTTTCACAAAGCATCAATTGGTCGTTTCCTTTGGACACAACATATTCTGCTGCATGAATAAATTCTTCTATCGTCGCTGATAGTCCGCGTTTTAGTAGTACTGGCTTTTTAACAGAACCAGCTGTTTTTAAGAGCTCAAAGTTTTGCATGTTACGAGCTCCAATTTGAATCACATCTACGTAATCCAAAGCCAATTCGATATCTTTCGGTGTAACGATCTCACTGACAACGGCCATATCAAGCTCATCAGCAACACGTTTTAAAATTTTCAGCCCTTCTAAACCAAGCCCTTGGAAATCATAAGGTGATGTTCTTGGTTTAAATGCTCCGCCTCTTAATAGACGCTGACCATGTTTTTTCATTTCTTTTGCAACGGCTAGGACTTGCTCATAGCTCTCAACTGCACACGGGCCAAAAACAAAGCGTTGTTTGCCATCACCAATCGTTTCACCTTTAACATTAACGGTTGTATTTTCAGGGTGTCTTTTTCGAGAAACGAGAAGTGCTTTACTATTGTCTTCCTCTTGAAGCTCTAGGCTTGCTTTAAAAATCTGCTTAAATAAATGCTGAAGGGTTCCTGTTTCAAACGGACCACTATTGTGCTCTGCAATGTGATCAAGCATTTTTCTTTCACGTACTGGATCAAATCGAGCTATACCCTGCTGTCTTTTTACTTCACCAATTTCTTTAACAAGACGAGCCCGCTTGTTAATTTGTTCAAGTAAATCTAAATTGACCTTATCTAATTGATCTCTTAATTCGTCTAGCTGATCGTGACTCATTTCTCTCCACCTCTCCAATGTTCTTTTATTTATTCTGTTTATTATAACGAAGAGCTCGCAAAAAGTCACGACTTTTTTCTTTATTACTTAAACGCTTTTATGCACTAAAGTATACAGGTGGTAAAAAGAGTGGGCTTAACCCACTCACTATTGATTACTTTTTAGCCGCTTGCTTTGCTTTTTTTTCAGCATCTTTCACTTCACTTTTAACTGTTTCAGAAATGTTTTTACCAGCTTCTTCAGCATCTTCTTTTAAATCTTTCGCTAAGCTTTTTGCTTCTTCCACTTGGTTCTCTGCTTCCTCTTTTGCTGTTGCACTTAAGTCTTTCACTTTATCCACTACTTGTTGTGACTGATCAGTTACCACTTTTGCTAAATTTGATGATTTTTCTTTAGCGATGTCAGCCCACTCGTTTCCTTTTTCATAAACATCGTTTGTTAACTGAGCTGTTTTTTCTTTCGCGTTATATGCTTGCTCACTAATATCGCTGCGAAGTTCTTTCCCTGACTTCGGCGCTAGAAAAAGAGCTGTAGTCGCTCCTACAATTCCACCTACTAATGTACCAATTAAAAAGTCTTTTGTATTCATGTCACCCATTTTAAAGTTCCTCCCTAGAATGTTTTTGTTCTAATTGTTGTTTGCGTTGCTTAAACTTTGTATAGAAATCCAAAACAGCCTGACCCCATTGAATGGCTTGAGAAACTGTTTCAGCATTTCGACTAGTTTCCGCGTTCACTTTTGTTGTCACTTGTCTAACCGATTGGTTAACCGACTTTAACGATTCCCCTAAATCTTTCGATGAGTCGAATAATACTTGAAGTGAATCGGACTTACGTTGAACATCATCAGCTAAAGCATTTGTTTTCTTTAATAGCTGTTCTGACTCTGTTGTGATACCTTTCATCTGCACTTCAAGTGATTTAATCGTTGCTGAAGTTTGTTCTAATGTCTTTGTTGTTGATTTCAGCGTTATGATTACGTAAATAACAAAAAGTGCAATTGCTATCGCAATAATGAATACACTTATGTATAGCAAAGCCTCCAATTAGCATACCCCCTCCTCTTGTTCTTTACCCAATTTTACTATCTTAAAACAAAAGATTCAAATTAGGGGTTGGAAAAAGTAATTCGACACGTGCACTTGAATTCCTTCTTTCTTCAATACTTTCTTGCACGATTTATAGGTTAAAAACACCGTATAAAACGAATTCAACTCACTTGCTTCCCAAGTTGAATAATGCAAAATAAAAAAGGTAACCGGTTTTGTCGGTTACCTTTTCTATACCCTCAATTTACACAAACTATGCATTAGCCGCTTTTTTTCTGACTAATCTCATATGCTTTTTGATATTTTTGTATATCACCGGCTCCCATGAATAAAAGTACTTCATGTTCATGAGCTTGCAAACCGTCAATATCCCCTTCATTCATTAGATGACTTCCATTAATGAGCTGTTGCAGCTGCTCGATCGTAAGGGAACCTTGATCCTCTCTCGCTGACCCAAAAATATCACACAAATAAACCGTGTCTGCTTGACTAAGTGCATCCGCAAACTCTTGCAAAAAAGCTTTTGTTCGTGTAAAAGTATGTGGTTGAAAAATCGCTGTTACTTTTCGATTTTTATATTTTTTCTTCGTCGCTTCAATCGTTGCCGCAATTTCCGTTGGGTGATGCGCATAATCGTCAATCAAAATTTGCGAGCCGAATACTTTTTCACTAAACCGTCTTTTTACACCTGCAAATGTTTTTAAGTGCTTGGCTACATCCTCATACTGAAGACCTTCATAATGACATAGCGTAATAATCGCTAGGGCGTTCTTCACATTATGATCGCCAAAACCAGGAATTAAAAACGTGCCATAAAGATCACCACGAATATAAACATCAAATACGGTGCCCTCATCCGTGCTTTTAATCTCTCTTGCTTGAAAATCATTGTCTTCATTTAGCCCGTAATACAGAATAGGTACATTGGCTTTGAGCTCTTGTAAATGTTCATCATCCCCACAAGCAATGATTGCTTTCTTTACTTGACTAGCCATTTCCTGAAAGGCATCAATCACGTCTGTTACACTCGAAAAATAATCTGGGTGGTCAAAATCAATATTCGTCATAATACAGTAATCAGGAGAGTAATTTAGAAAATGACGACGATATTCACACGCTTCAAAAACAAAGTAGTTAGAGTTACTCGTACCTTTACCAGTTCCATCACCTATCAAGTAAGAGGTGGGTTTTATTGAACCTAATACATGAGCAAGTAAGCCAGTAGTCGATGTTTTACCATGAGAGCCTGTAATAGCCACACTGGTAAATTGTGAGATAAATGTTCCTAAAAACTGTGGATAGACATCTACTTTTAAGCCTAACTCGCGCGCGCGAACGATTTCTTCATGTGTTTCTCCATATGCTGCTGACATAATCACATGCTGCTGTTCCTTAATATTGTCTGCTGAAAAAGGGAGTAAAGGAATCCCTTTTTGTTCCAATGGTTTCTGGGTGAAGATCGTTTCTGTAATGTCCGATCCTTGAACGTCTTCTTCCATATCATCTAATATTTGTGCCAATGCACTCATACCAGAGCCTTTAATTCCGGTAAAATGGTATGTTGTCAATGATAAAGCCTCCAATCTAAGCCCTAGGTTTCTCTAGGTGCAGATCCAATCACTAAATTTCCGCTAATAATTGTTAGTATATGCCGTAACCTTTAAAAGGTCCGATCAATCATGCTAATCCATCACTTTCCAATACATATCATATATAAATTTTATGCATTTCTCAAGTTCAAGCTAAATCTGATTCCTTTAACTGTTCCTCCGTAGCAAGCACCGTTCTTGGCTTGCTTCCCATAGCACCCGATATAACGCCTCTTTGCTCCATCATATCGATAAGCCTTGCTGCTCGATTATAGCCTACACGAAATCGACGCTGAATACTCGATGCTGAAGCAGTACCTTGCTCAACTACAAAGTAGCAAGCATCCTCAAACAGTTCGTCTGCCTGTTCAGTTTGTTCAAAAACCTTTTCTATTGTCTCACTCTCAAATGCATAGTTAGGTGTTCCTTGCTTTTTCACATAATCGATGACTGCTTCAATTTCGTCGTCTGATACAAATGTCCCTTGAACTCGTACAGGTTTTGAAGCACCGTTTTCATGAAACAGCATATCGCCTTTACCGAGTAAGCGTTCGGCGCCTCCCATATCCAAAATGGTTCTTGAATCAGTTTGAGACGAGACTGAAAACGCGATTCGAGTAGGAATGTTCGCTTTAATTAATCCTGTTATCACATCAACAGAAGGTCTTTGCGTAGCTAAAAGCAAATGAATCCCACATGCTCGTGCTTTTTGAGCGATACGGCAAATGGCATCTTCAACATCTTGCGGTGATACCATCATCAGATCAGCTAGCTCATCAATCACGACAAGAATGTATGGTAGCTTTTCATAACGTTCGTTATACTTCTCAATATCACGAACTCGCATTTGACTAAAGAGCTCGTACCTTCTTTCCATTTCTTGTACAACCCATTTTAATGACGCTGTAGCTTGCTTCGGATCTGTAATAACTGGCGCAAGTAAATGTGGTATATCGTGATAAGGAGCCAGTTCAACCATTTTCGGATCAACTAAAAGAAGCTTTAATTCTTCTGGAGAAGCTTTGTACAGCAAGCTAATTAAAATCGAATTAATACATACACTTTTCCCAGACCCTGTGGCTCCTGCCACAAGTCCATGAGGCATTTTATTGAGGTCTGTCACAACCGGATTACCAGATATATCAAGCCCCAATGCTGCAGTTAAAGGAGAAGATGGGTTTCGGAATACATCTCTTCGCAAAATTTCTCTTAACATAACTGGATTAGAAGTTCGATTTGGCACTTCAATGCCAATGGCGTTCTTACCTGGAATTGGCGCTTCAATTCGTATATCTTTAGCAGCAAGTGATAGCTTGATATCATCAGTTAGATTCGTAATTTTATTCACTTTTACGCCTCGTGCAGGTTGGATTTCAAAGCGAGTCACAGCTGGTCCTTTAGTACGATTGACCACTTTCGCATCCACATGAAAACTTTGAAGTGTTTCCTCTAGTAAAGTAGCCTGTTCATCAAGCCAAGCACTATCATCATCAGTCATTCGCTCTGGATATAAGAGCAATTTGAGTGGTGGCGGTTCATAGGCACTCGTTCTTTTTTGCTCTTGATTCTCCTGTTTTCTCCTGCGATCTGTCGGCAACATCAACACATTAAACGGAATGTCTTTTCTATGTTCTTTAGAATCGTTCCCTTTAGAGGGTGCCTGTTTCACTTGTCGCTGCTGTTGACGTTCTGATGTAACCAAGTGATGATCTTGTTCTTTCAGCTCTACTTCAGCTTGTTCCAAAGTTTCACCATCAGTTTGGTTCAGTTCCTCTTCCTGTACCGCAGTTTCCTCATTAGCTTGTTTGAGCTCTCCATCTTTTTGTACACTAATCACTGCTTCAGCTTGGTTCGTTTCTCCGCCTTCTTGTTCCACAGAGTTCGTATGTTTCACTTCTATTTCTGCTTCTTCCACAGCTTCAGCTTGTTTGAGCTCTCCATCTTCTTGTACACTAATCTCTGCTTCACCTTGGTTCGTTTCTCCGCCTTCTTGTTCCACAGAGTTCGTATGTTTCACTTCTATTTCTGCTTCTTGCACAGCTTCAGCTTGTTTGAGCTCTCCGTCTTCTTGTACACTAATCTCTGCTTCAGCTTGTTTAAGTGCTGTATCCTTTGCTCCAGCAGGTTTGCTCGACTTCAGGTTGGACAAAGCGGTTCGATCTTCTGTATGAAGACGAGTTGATTCTTTTTTGTTATCTGAACCGTATGTAGCTAGCTCTTCAACTCTTAACTCTTCTTCCTCGACCGACTGCTCTGACGTCTCCATGACGATCGCACCGTCTTCAACACGTTCCACATAGCCTTCATCCTCTTCTAATGCAGAAAGAAAAGACTGCTGAACGACTTGTTGATCATTCTCTTTACTTTGATGATTATCCTTTTCATTCATACGCTCCATAAATGTCTGTTGAGACTGTCGCGTATTACGCAATAACCAATTGTAATCACTATTATCTCGTATTGGGTCTTTAGGAAGTCCATGTACAGGTGATGGCGTAGCTGTTGGTTTAAAATTGCCCTGAAAGAATGTTGTATTTGCTACGTTCGTCACTCGATTATTCGGGCTCGTTTTTTTTGAGCGCTTCCCACTATTTTGCTCTGGTTTATCTAATGTCTCTTTAGTACCTTTGTCACTATGATACGCATACCCATAATAAAACGTCATGCGCGCTTCTTCTAATTCTTCCTCTTGGGTATTTTTACTACGCGTTTGTTCACTACGTTCGCCATCATTCGACGTATTTATAGGGGCTGAATCACTTTCTTCATCATCCCCTTTAAAAAAACGTGCCCATTTGTTCCAAATACTCATCTCTTCACCACCTGATGTAAAAAAGCTGGCAGTCGTGGAGAAAGCCAGCCCCCTTTACCATTATAAAAATGCAGACCCTACAACTCTATCCTCAGGTAAAACAAGTATGCCTTTTTCTGAAGAGGCATCTTGTAGGCCTAATTCTTTTGCAGAGCAAATCATTCCGTGCGACTCTTCCCCTCGCAATTTTGCTTCTTTAATAACCATACCACTTGGCATAACTGCACCAACTTTGGCAACAACGACCTTTTGACCTGCTTCTACGTTAGGAGCACCACAAACGATTTGTACGGTTTCGTTCCCTAAGTTTACACGGCACACAGACAACTTATCGGCGTTTGCGTGTTGTTCGCAGGCTTCGACATAGCCCACAACAAATAAAGGCTTCTGCTCTAGGTCAAGTTTAATAACTTGGCCATTATCCTTGGCAGCTTTTTTAAGAAGTGCTTGTACCTCATCTGTTAAGTCAATCGCACCTTCACCGCTAATTACTCCGTAGTTTGAAGCATTTAACACATTTATTCCCACTACTTCTCCAGATTCACGTTTACTAATTTGTACGAAGTCACCATGTTGCTCAACGAAACGATCGTCGATGCCTACTTGCTCTTTTACAAGTAATAAAACATCACCGATTCCTTTTTTGTTATAAAAAGCGTTCATTTTCTTCTCCTCTTGCTACGATTACATGTAGCGTTTCTAGTATACTTAATCATGCCCGAATGTACTATCGGTCTTTAGGCTTTTTTTGCGCCAAAATAAAAACAGGTTCAAGTTCACCGTTTTCAACTGCGAAAGGCAATGCCGTCACCGGGATGCGGCCTGTCCTAAAAAATTGTAAGGCCATTTGTCCTAACACATCATAACCTGTATGATTTTGAATATCTGCAATAATTAAAGAGTCTTGATGAGGAATTGCCATAGCAAGTTCCCCTTTAACCTGTTGTTCCATCTTTTCAATAAATGATTGATCGAGCACTCTACTTGCATCATAACCATCGTTTGCACTAACAAAGTAAAACGTATTTCCCGCAACCTCGTCCTGTTTTAACGGACAATCAAGTGATCGCACGTTAAACAGTGCAATTTCTTTTAATTCTTTTAACCCTATTGGACTGTTTTCTATAAGTTGTTCATCAAGTAGCGTGTATGTTTCACCTAAATCAAGCGCGTAATAAATTCTTGTTTCCGCCGTGTGCTCATCAAAGACTAGTTTTTTACCGTCCTTCGTTTCTTCTGGAAATGAAGCCGCACGAATAACTGGGAAGATGTGTTTTTCTTTCCCTTCGAGCGAAATTTGCTCTTTCATTGATTCTAATCCAACTCGTACATGCCGAATGGCTTCATCAATTGCATCATATTCTTTTCGCTCCCACCTTGCTAGTAATGGTTTAAGCGCTAATGTCACACCTTTATTAATAGACGGATCCTCAACTCGCAATGTGCTCTCTTTATGATCATAACGGATGGTCCAGCCATCCCGTTGCAGTTTGTTTTCAATTTGTTTTCTAAAGGTTTGAAGATTCAACGTTAACCCTCCTTCTCTTTCTAAGTTTAACATGAATGTGGTCAAACGAAAAAGCTAGGAGGTGTTTTCACCTTCCTAGCCAACTTTTGTTTCCGCTTCTGTTAAGAATGTTTGAATTTCCTCTTCCGTTTTACGATCTTTTGAAACAAATCTCGCTACTTCTTTTCCTTCTGAAAAAGCAAGAAAGCTCGGAATACCAAAAATATCATGAGCAATACATACATCCAATAGTTTATCTCGATCAACATAATAGAATGTAAACGTCGGATAATCCACTTCTAATCGTGGTAGAAATGGTTCAATCACTCGGCAGTCTGGACACCAGTCAGCAGAAAATAGAAATACAGCCGTTTCCGTTTCTTTAATTTTATTAAATTCTTCAACACTTGCTACATGTTCCATTTTTAGCACCTCATTTTTCATTTTGCATTAAATTCATGTCATTTACGTTTATCCAGCCTTTCGCTCTCATCCATTCGGATAGAAGGAGTGCAATGATAGCTGGTATCACTACATAGCATACTACAACTTGGGCGAAAAGCAACCAGCTAAACCCCATTTCTGTAAAAGTCATAATTGGTCCAACGAGTCCACTCGTCCCCATTCCTGCTCCTGCAGCGTTATTTACTAAACCAAAGCCAATTGTTCCGATTGGTGCGGCTACAAGGCTCGCCATAGTAGGTGGAATAAGTATTTTGGGATTTTTTATAATATGAGGTATAAGAAGCATTGATGTGCCAATACCGATAGACAATAACCCACTTACACGATTATCACGGTAGCTTGCTACTGCAAACCCGACCATTTGACCGGCACAACCAATGGCAGCAGCAGCAGCAGCCATTCCCGTTAAATCAAGCATAATTGCTATTGCAGCACTAGAAATCGGTGCTGTTAGTGCCAATCCCATTAACACAGCGACAATGCCGCTCATCACAAGAGGAGATTGAGTTGTCGCCCACGTGATCGTTTCACCTATCGAAAGCATCACAAATTGTATTGGCGCACCGAGTAGGAATGCTACTGTATAGCCAGTAACAATTGTTACGATAGGTGTCACCAGAATATCAATTTTTGTTTCACCTGCAACAAGCTTCCCTATTTCAGCACCTACAACAGCAGCAACAAAACTTCCTGCTGGTCCTCCAAATAGTGCACCAGCTGCTCCACAGACAACTGTCGCAAGCACAACAAAGTTTGGAGCACCTAATGCTAATGCCACAGCAGCACCAATAGCCCCGCCATATAAATCCATTGTGAATTGTCCAAGTTCAATCACGTGCTCAAGCTGAAACTGCTCCCCGATCGTTCGAATAATAATGCCAATAATTAATGTCGCAAACAAACCAAACGTCATTTGCCCCATTGCTTTTATAAAATAGGTACGAAGAGATGGGTTTACACCTTTTTTAGTTAAAAACGCTCGCATCGCTCACACTCCAATAGTTAATCAATACCTTATCTAGAATACGATATGTCTTTTCATGTGACAAGACATTTAGAAAGGTTTTATTTTCTTTTTTTAGGATATCCATTACTATAGAGAAATAAGGGAAAAAAGGAGCATCTATATGGAACTGACTGTTTATTTAGCTGGAGAAATTCATACCAACTGGCGAAAAGAGATAAAGGAACTGGCAAACAAGCAAAACTTACCATTACAGTTTAAAGGACCAATGGAAAACCATGACAAAAGCGATAAGATCGGCGAAATGATTTTAGGAGAACAGCCCTCAAAAATACTGACGGATGAAGCAGCTTCTAGCATTAACAACTTACGCACCCAACTACTTATAAAAAAATCAGACGTGGTTGTCGCTTTATTTGGAGAAGAATATAAGCAATGGAACACGGCTATGGATGCGTCAAGAGCAATGGAAGCCGGCATTCCTGTCATTTTAATCCGACCTAAAAAACTGCATCATGCTTTAAAAGAGTTAGCGAATAAAGCCCAAGTAGTCATCGAAACGCCTGAGCAAGCGATTGAAACCTTAGCTTATGTATTTGCCGAGAATTAATCTTCCATAAAAAAAAGCAATCGCTTAAAGCGATTGCTTTTTTTACTGATTGAATTGAAACATACCATAGCAACTCTCTACAATGTGAGCAAACATTTGTTTGCGGGTGATGCGACCGTTTGTTAATAAGCCAATTGCACCGTCTTTTTTGCCAATGTCATTGCCTATAATATGTGACAATTCTTTTCCAGCTTCAAGCCCTTTATTATACTCCTTCGGTAAAGGGAGACTTAAGCCTGAAGCGGCATAAACGTGTCCACCTTTCGTCACCATAACTCCCCAATTACATAAATAGTAAACACCTTCGTATAGATAAACGCCGCCTTCCAGACCAATTCCAGTATCAGCGTCGGCCTGTTCTCTCGCAAATTGCGCTCGATTCAACGCCCCTAATTTTGTTTCTTCATTTGAAAATGGCTGGGCTGAAACACCCGAAGGTGCCGAAACAGTCTCGATTTTAATTGGTTCTTTAAGCAACGTTTCTTTGACTGCAAACACTTTTGCAGGATTTTTTGTGCCTACCGCTAACGTAATCATTCGTATGACGTCAAGCTTTCGTATGTTGATTGATCGGTTGATCGAACAAGTTTAATTAGAAGCTCTTTTGCTGCAGCGTAATCATCAACATGTAAGATGGATGAAGATGTGTGAATATAACGTGCGCAGACCCCAATGACAGCAGATGGAACTCCGTCACCTGATGTATGAATACGACCAGCATCTGTTCCACCTGGTGATATAAAGTATTGGTATGGAATGTTATTTGATTCAGCTGTATCTAAAACAAAATCACGCATACCTTTATGGGTAATCATTGTACGGTCGTGAATTCTAACTAACGCCCCTTTTCCTAGCTGACCAAATGCGTCTTTCCCACCAGTTGCATCATTGGCAGGACTTGCATCAAGCACATAGCTTAGATCAGGTTGAATTAAATGCGCTGCTGTTGCTGCCCCTCTAAGCCCGACTTCCTCTTGTACCGTTGCACCTGAGAATAACGTATTCGGAAGAGATTCACCTTTTAATTCTTCTAATAATTCAATTGCGAGTCCGACACCGTAACGGTTATCCCACGCTTTTGCCATAATTTTTTTCGGATTAGCCATTGATGTGAAAGGACATTCAAGGGCTATCGGTTGTCCTGGTTTTATTCCTAAGGCCACGCAATCATCTCGATCGTCTGCACCAATATCAATATACATTTCTTCAATTGGCATTGGCTTTGAGCGCTGTGCATCTTGAAGAAGATGAGGTGGTGTTGACCCTATAACACCGACAATCGGTCCTTTGTCTGTTATAATTTGTACTCGTTGAGCAAGAAGAACTTGTGACCACCAACCGCCTAATGTTTGAAATTTAATTAAGCCCTTCTCGTTTATCGATGTCACTAAAAATCCAACTTCATCCATATGACCTGCTACCATTACCTTTGGACCAGCTGAATTTCCTCTTAATACACCAAACGTACTGCCTAATTTATCTTGAACAATTTCGTCGGTATGCTTTAACAATTCTTGTTTTACGTATGCCCTTACATCATGTTCAAAACCTGGAGGACCTACAAGCTCCGTTAATGCTTTAAACATTTGTTTTGTTTTATCGTTCATTTTGAACCTCCTACAAGCTAGTATCTTTACTATTTTACAAAACTTCATATTGATAAGCTAGCAAATGATTTAAATCCTTATAAAGGCTCATGAAAGAAAAGTTACTTTTCTTACAAAAAATGTGGTATCGTAATGTTGCGTACATAAGAGATGGTTTGGTTTTTATTTTCTACTTTTAGGGGATAGCAATGATTGTCTACTATTCCTGTGCAAATTGGTTCCCACTTTATTTACAAGGAGAGGTTAAATTTGAAACGTTTTTCAATCGGCGTCGGTATAGGTGTGTTAATGGGTGTACTTGCCTCAAGAGCTTGTCAAACGACAGAATTAAAGCCTGAACAAGTTCTTAAGAAAGTGAAAGCTGTAGTAAAGCAAGAATATATCATCAATGGATCTTGGATTCACATGCAATCTGAAACAGTCGAACACCTTGGCTTAACGTATCACGTTTATCGAGGCGGACTCACAAGCTCAACTGTCGACGGACCTGTACAATATGAGTTTGTTGCAGATGTAGAAAGTGGCGTTCTTTTAAAGCTCGATCAAATTTAATAAACAAAAAACAAGCCTATCGTAGGCTTGTTTTTTTAATAAGTTGCTTCTAAACGGTAAATCCGATCGCCTTTTGTTGAGAATTTCTCTTCATACTCTGTCATCATATTGCCTTCCATTTCGCTTTTATGCAAGTCAAGACTTACATTTTTGAATGACATACCGTAGCTGGACATGCTATGAAGAGAATATTCGAACAAGCCTTGATTATCGGTTTTAAAATGAATTTCACCATTGTCTGTTAACATACGGCGATACTTATCTAAATAATAGGGATGCGTTAAACGCCTTTTCGCATGACGAGTTTTCGGCCAAGGATCTGTAAAGTTTATAAATACCCGTTCCACTTCACTTTCAGCAAAAAATTCCTCTATATCACCAACATCTTCACTTAATAACTTCACATTCGTTATGCCTGCTTGTTCTACGTTTTCCATTGCTGTTAGTAGTACACTTTCGTATCGCTCAACACCAATAAAATTAATAGTAGGGTGAGCCATCCCCATTTTTGTCAAAAACTGACCTTTCCCAGTCCCTACTTCAACGTAAATCGGGTGGTCGTTGTTAAACAAATTGCTCCACTTTCCTTTTTGAGTAGTCGGATCTTGAACCACAATAGCAGGGCGCTTGCTTAGTTCTTCCCTTGCCCAGGGCTTATGTCTTAAACGCATTGCAACAAACTCCTTTTCGCTAATACATGTATATTTTTCATTTTTTTACTTACGCTATAAATAGGAGGGATCGTATGCCTTTATCAACGAACGACAAACTTTCATTAATAAAAGATTTATTACGAAGCCACCAATCTGAACATTTTCTTACTCAAAACGAACGCGAACAGCTTACGCATCTATTGTCTAATCTTGCGGATGAAACAACACTTGATTCGCGTATTTCTGATACCATTTCGCAAATTTCAAGTGCGAATCATACAGACACGCTAGATGCTCAAGCAGTAAATATGTGGATAGAACAATTATAATTGGCTTATTTCCTAGGAAATAAGCCAATTTCTCTCAAACAAATAGCTCATCTTTTTATAGATGAGCTATCGATTAAATAAGACAAATTTTTTTCATAGCTACGTACTTGTTCTTCATTTTGTCGACTATGGTGCCATAATAATTCTGATATTGAATGTGCAATCATATACCAATACATTCGTAACTGTAACGAATCCGTCAGCTCTTCTCCGTATGAGTGGAGCCAGTCCTCCCATTCACCCTCTGGGATATACGTGTAAAGCAATAGCCCTAAATCAAGAGCAGGATCGGCAACAGTCGCACCGTCCCAATCAATTAAATATAGATTATCATGTTCATCACGCATCCAATTGTTATGGTTAATATCGCCATGACAAACGGCATATTTTGTATCATCAAGTTGTCCAAGGAGTCTTTCTAATTCGCTTAGCCCTCTATCGACGATTTCATTATGAAGACGATAAAGTGAGACTTGTAAGTGCATATTCTCAATCATAACTGACGGAATCAACGGTTTATTACCCATCCGTGTAAACATATCAAGCAAGTCAGCAGACTCATGAATATTAGCTAACAGTTTCGCTGTACGATCATGTCTCATTTCCTTTGCTTTTAGTTCTCTTCCTTGAATCCAGCGCTGTGCGGTAATAACATCTCCGCTCTCCAACCTCTTTGTCCACAATAATTTCGGGACAATTCCTTCAGCAGAAAGAACCGCAAGAAAAGGAGATGAATTTCGCTTTATGAATAATTGATAGTCGCCTTGTCTAGCAACATATGCTTCACCAGTTGCGCCTCCAGCGGGTAAGACATCCCAGCCTTCTCCTAAAAACAATTCCACCAGGTTCACCCTCAATTTCCTTTTCTTTTCTTCCGCTTCCTTACTGCCTTCGTTTAGTATACCTTAAATAAGACTGGAAAAAAAACCATTAAAAAAGCAGAGCACAGCAAAGTCTCTGCCATTAATGATGTAAGCTATAAAAATGGTTACAATTGAAGCGGCCTCATGCATACTTGCATTCAATAGATAGGTCTTATGGTACCAAAAAGGTATAACGATCGTCAATGTGAGATTTTAAAAAAACAGCCGACTTTACGTATAAACATACCCTTTTAGATTGACAGCAGCTGAATAAGTTTGCTTCAATAGGGGAGTTATAAAACGATACACTTGTTAAGAAGGCGTTTAGAACGGAGGAACAAATCGTGCATCATCAGGAAAATCGAGCTATTTTACTTGTTACATGTCAAGATAAGCCAGGCATTGTGTCGGCCATTTCGACTTCTTTATTTCATCACCATGCAAATATCGTTCAATCGGATCAGTACTCAACAGATCCAGAACACGGGCGATTTTTTATGAGGGTTGAATTTGAATGGGAAGAATCAAAAGCAAACTATCAATCCATTCAAGAAGCGTTAAAACAAATCGCTCAAGAATATGCTTTCACATATAAAGTAGAAAAAGCAAGCCGAAAAAAACAAATGGCTATTTTTGTCTCTAAAGAAAATCATTGCTTATCAGAAATCTTATGGAAATGGAAAGCAGGTGAATTGTATGCAGATATTCCACTTGTTATTAGCAATCACAAAGACGCTCAAGAAGAAGTGGAGTCTTATGGCATACCGTTCTACCATATCCCTGCCACAAAAGAAAATAGAAAAGAAGCAGAAGAGCAAGCTATTCAATTGTTAAAAGATCATCAAGTTGAACTCGTTGTTCTTGCTCGTTACATGCAGATTTTAACGTCCACTTTTGTTTCTCAATTTCCAGAGAAAATTATTAATATCCACCACTCTTTCCTACCAGCATTTATTGGGGCTAACCCTTATGCAAAAGCTTTTGAACGTGGTGTTAAGCTCATTGGTGCTACTGCTCATTATGTAACAGACGATTTAGACGAAGGGCCTATTATTGAGCAAGACGTTATGCGTGTTGATCATCGACACTCGGCCAAGGATTTAAAAATTGTTGGTCGAAATATTGAACGAATTGCACTTGCAAGAGCCGTTCAGTGGCATTTAGATGACCGTTGCATCGTTCATCAAAACAAAACGATTGTTTTCTAATATAAGAAGAGCTTATCGACTAAAATACGATAAGCTCTTTTTACTACCTATTCATCGTGTGCATACACCATTTTTTTAGTCATGCCACCATCAATGGTAAGCGTTTCACCATTTATAAAGTTATTGTTTGGATTGGCTAAAAACAAACAAGCTTCCGCTATATCTCCTGGTGTTCCAACACGGTTAGAGGGGTGTTGAATATGATCAATATCCCTTAGCTGCTTTATATCTCCTGTGTGAATCCAACCTGGAGCAATGGCATTGACAGTAATTTGAGTATCGTGAAGGGACATTGCCATTGCATGGGTTAAGGCAGTCAATCCACCTTTAGAAGCTGCATAGGCTTCTGAATTAGCCTCAGACATAAAAGCCCTAGTCGACGATATGTTGATAATGGCACAGGGCTCTTTCTTTTGTTTCATAGTTTTCGCGAAACCTTGTGAAAGCAAAAATGCACTTGTTAGATTGGTCTTTAGCACTTGGTTCCAGTCTTCAAGAGTAAGTTCGAAAAAATTTTTAAAAGTAGACACACCAGCATTGTTAATTAAGACAGACGGTGAGCCATACTGACGATGAATCTCGTCTATAGCTGTTTGAAGCTGCTCATGATCCGATACATCTACTTGTAGCGCACGAACTTGGTCATGTTCCCATTCTTGTTTTTCTTTGTCCATCGTTATGACGTTGTAACGATTTTGCGCAAATGCTTTTGCTACTTCCTTCCCAATGCCATTTGCACCACCCGTAATAACCATTAATCGCTTGTCCATACTTCATCTCCTTTTTGCTGATTGCCGTTACTCTTTCCCCCTTTAACCAAATAAAAAACGCTCTCGTTAATAGAGAGCGCCGTTTAACACGTTAACCTTGTTCCAAGGCAAGTAATTCATGATTTATAAACGTAAATTCCGCTTTATCCATCGGAGCATCGATGAAAATTAGTTGTGGTCGATTAATGGGTGCTGGAAAACTATCCAATCCAAATGTTTGTTCCCATCGTTGGATACTCTCAGATAGGTTTTTTTTTGCTTCCAAAAACGTGTCACCAAACCCAACACACTCTTCCAACCCATATAGTTCTATCATAAGCTCAGTTGAACCAAGCCAATTATATACTTTTCTTACACGTAAATCATAGGTAGACATGAAGCTGCTCTGACGCATCAAATACCTCCTTTATTCCTGAACAGCCCTAAGCAAATTAACGTTCTATATTCAATAATGTTTTTAACGTATTACGGACATAATTTTTAACACGACCTTTTTATTATAGCCCCTTCGACGGGTTGTTTCAATGCTGTTTACCATTAAATTTTGCGAACACCTACTACGTTTTAATCATAATGGCCATTTAAGGTGGGAAACTATAAGCGTAATCAAATAGTCATTATTATTCGCATGTCGCAATCATTCCCTTTATAATGTGAAGCGTAGAGAAAGATATTTCAATGAGGTGAAAACATGAAAGTTGTAAATAACGTTGCTGAATTAATTGGTGAAACACCATTAATTCGTTTAAACAAATTAGGAGATCCAAATGGTGCGGCCGTCTATTTAAAATTAGAGATGTTTAACCCAAGTGGCAGTGTAAAAGATCGTGCTGCTTACTCCATGATCGTACAAGCTGAGAAAGATGGATTCCTAAAAGAAGGTTCCACCATTATTGAACCAACATCTGGAAATACAGGTATTGGTCTTGCGATGAATGCTGCTGCTCGCGGCTACAGAGCTATATTAGTTATGCCAGACACAATGAGTCAAGAACGCATCAACTTATTAAAAGCATATGGAGCAGAAGTTGTCTTAACAGACGGTGACAAAAAAATGCCAGGTGCCATTGATAAAGCGAAACAATTAGTAAATGAAATCCCTGGAGCATATATGCCCATGCAATTTGAAAATGAAGCCAATCCTGACGCTCATCGAAAAACAACAGCGTATGAAATTAAGAAGAGCTTAGATTCAATTGGAGCTCACCTAGATGGCTTTGTTGCTGCTTCAGGAACGGGTGGGACGATTACGGGAACCGGTGAAACATTAAAAGAACTGTATCCAAAAGCGATTATTCACGTTGTTGAGCCCGCTGGTTCGCCTGTATTATCTGGTGGTAAACCAGGTCCTCACAAACTTGTTGGTACGAGCCCTGGCTTTATCCCCCCCATTTTAAACCAAACAGTTTATGACAAAATCAGACGAATCGACGATGAAAACGCCTATAAAACGACAAGAGATCTTGCACGATTAGAAGGTATCCTTGTTGGCCCCTCTTCTGGAGCAGCATGTTTTGCTGCACTAGAATTAGCGAAGACGATGCGTACAGATCAACATGTCGTTGCCATTGCCTGTGACACAGGAGAACGTTATTTATCAACAGACTTATTTCAGTTTGACAATTAACAGACAGGGAATTTAACTTCTTTATTCCCTTACATAATCTTTACAATTCACACGATAAAAGAATAATCGTTCGGCTTTGACAATAGTTTTTGCTTACTTTACGAAATTCCATCCAACAATTTACATGATTTCTTCTTTGCGCTTTTTATTGTTTTGGTGTAAACTATAAGTGTCTATATAAAGAGTAGGTTTTTATATAGTCGATGCACGAAAATCAAGACCATCACCTCACCTTACCTAGCAATTTTTGACGACACTTTTTACTAAATTGTTTTCAACTTGCATAGGATTGGGTATAGGGATTTGAATTCATGTATAAAGAAGGAGTGGTTTTTTGCAAACTTCAACTGATCGTATGCTGACTCGAATTAAGTCCATCTACCTGTACATCAAACAGAAGGGAACTGTCACGACGAATGAATTAGTTGAAGAGTTCGGCATCACTCAACGAACCGTGCAGCGAGACTTAAATGTACTTGAATATAACAATCTTGTCGTTAGCTCAGCACGAGGTAAGTGGAAAGCAACGAGCAAAAAAACAAAGGTTTCATAATAAAAAAGACCATTAGTGGTCTTTTTTTTGATTTCTGCTGGCTAATTGACATTCTTCCAGCGACAATTCACGGTATTCACCACGAGAAAGTTCTTCGTCCAACCACAGCGCTCCAATGCGCACTCTTTCAAGTTCAAGAACTTGCTTTCCTACTGCTTCGAACATGCGCTTTACTTGATGGTACTTCCCTTCTGACACCTCTACACGAACGAGGGAATGGTCTCCTGCCTTTAAAATTTCCAAATGTGCTGGTTTTGTCGTATAGCCGTCTTTTAGCTCTAGCCCTTTATGAAAAGCCTCTACATCTTCTTCTGTTACATACCCTCTTACTTCTGCCTGATACAGTTTACCGACATGTTTTTTTGGCGCCATTAATTGATGGGAATACTGACCATCGTTTGTCAGTAACAATAGTCCTTCTGTATCAAGATCTAGACGCCCGATGGGAAAAAGATCATAATGACCATACTCTCGTGCTACTAAATCTACGACCGTTTGATGGACTCGGTCCTCAGTTGCTGATAGGACATGTTTTGGCTTGTTCAACATGATGTAAACAAACTCTCGGTAATGAACGTCAACACCCTTTACTTGTATGAGATCGTGCTCTCCATCAACTTGTGTTTTCGGGTCTTTTACTTTCTCTTCATTAATCGCTACAGCGCCTTGTTTTAAGAGCTTTTTCACTTCTGCTCTTGAGCCATAACCTGCATTCGCCAACAGTTTGTCGATTCGCATGCGTACACCCCTTTTTTCATGAAAATAGCTGAAGGAGGATCACCTGTCTTCAGCTATACGCTTCTTTACTTTTAAACATATATTCTCGCGTGCGATAGTGAACGTTTAATACAATTCCAATCGCTAGCATATTCGTTAAAAGGGCGCTCCCACCGTAACTTATAAACGGCAATGCTAAACCAGTAATGGGCATTAAACCAATGGTCATCGCAATGTTTTGAAACACTTGAAAGACAAGTAAGCCGATCACACCTGAGACAAGATACGTTCCAAACAAATTATTGCAGGTTAGTGCAATCATGATCATACGGTAAAAAAGCAAGAAGTACACGATAAGTAAAACCATGGCTCCTAAAAAGCCAAACTCTTCACCAATAACCGTAAAAATAAAATCGGTATGAATTTCGGGAATCACATCACTTTGGGTTTGAAGTCCTTCCATAAATCCACTTCCAAACAGCTGTCCAGATCCAATCCCTAGAATCGCTTGATTTAATTGATAGCCAATACCACTTGTATCATCATCTGGCGTTAGCCAACCATAAATCCTTGCTAATTGATGGGGTTCAATTAAATATTCACTAAAAAACTCAAAGTGTGCTTGATGCAAATACACCATTACTGCAATAAAGCCAACCCCTAGCCCAGCAAGGGTAAAAAGAATTCTCCATCGGATGCCTGACATTAAAACCATCGTTGCAATAACTGCACCAATGACTAAAGCTGTTCCTAAGTCAGGTTGCTTAAGAATAAGTAAAAATGGTGGCAACCCGACTGCTAATACTTTACCTAGAAGAATTAAATCTGCTTTCACACTAAAATCGTTACGTTCACTCGTTAAACGGTAAAGCAAATGGGCTAAAGCAAGAATGAGAAAAATCTTCATAAACTCAGATGGCTGAATACCAAAGATCCATCGTTGTGCGCCATTTCGCTCAGTTCCAAAAAACTCGACTGCTAATAGCATAATCATTCCAAACCCGTATAAAGGGATTGTCAAAAATTTAAAATGATCAAAGTCAACCAACATCACACCTGCGATTATAATGGCTCCAATTCCATACCAAATTACTTGTCGCACAACAAAATACGTTGGATCTTCATTAAAATACTGACCTGCCCCACTATAGATAGCAAGTAGACTAATACACATTAACAAAAAAACAAGGAACAAAAGCGTGTAATCCAGTCCATGTTGTTTTCGTTCCATTTTAAGCCTCCAAACTCCAATTAAGCACTTAGTGATTCTCCTTCATCCATCTGCTTTCGTTTTAGCCGTTCGTTGTTTTGATGGATGTTAGCCAATATGGCAACACTCATTAACGTCACGAGCAAGGAAGTTCCACCATAAGAAACAAGCGGAAGCGTAACGCCTGTAATCGGCAACATACCGGAAACAGCACCAACGTTAAAAATAATTTGGATGGCTAGAGAAAATACGATTCCAAATGCTAACAAACTTCCAAAAGGATTTTTACATTTGGTTCCAATTGATACACCACGAAATAGAATGATGCCGTAGCAGAGAAACACAATGGCAATCCCAAGAAAGCCTAACTCCTCAGAAATAATCGTTAAAATAAAATCCGTATGGCCTTCTGGAAGATTGCGCAACTTCTGCATGCTCTCACCTAATCCAAGACCTGTAAAACCACCATTTGAAATGGCTAAGTAGCCGTGAATAAGCTGAAATCCAGCTCCATCCGGATTTGCAAACGGATCTGCAAATGAAACTAAGCGCCTTAAACGATACGGTTCAAATACAGCCAAAGCTGCAAAAACCAGCCCACCTACAATGACTAGACCGATCAAATGACGCCATTTCGCACCTGAAATGACGACTAACATTATGGCTGTCAGCATAATCGACGTAGCTGTACCGAGGTCTGGCTGTAGCATAATTAAACCAAACATGACACCGACAATAATTAACGGTGGCATGACACCATTTACAAAATCATCAATATACGCTTGTTTTCGTGAATACACATGCGCTAAGTAAATAATTAATCCTAATTTCACAAATTCAGATGGCTGTAATCCGACTGGACCAATTCGAATCCAACGACTAGAGCCAACATCTTCTCCCAGTCCAATGAGCTTAACAAGGATTAATAACACAATCGACATAAAGATAATCAACGGTGTGATCTTCTGAAAATGCCGGTACTGAAAATGCATGAGCACAATGAATGCTACTGATGATAAACCTAGCCACATTCCTTGCCTTATGACATAGTAATAGGAGTTTTCAAACCGTAAATACCCCTCAACATAACTCGCGCTATATACCATCAGTAATCCAAATAATGCTAAAATAATCGTTGCACCAATTAAAAGCCAATCATTGTCTTTACGAAAGGAATAATTCATTCGTCCTCCTAATTGACTTGTTACGTAGATCAAGTCTCCTTACTCTCTCTTAAAACTGGCTTCATTATACCAAAGCTTGTCCGCAGGAAAAAGAGGCTTAACGATGAAACAAATGTCGAAAATCATCTACATTATGGGAAAGCTGTGAGAAAAAAGAGAGACACCTTTAAAGCGTCTCTACCTTAACTTAAATCGATCTCCTAATACCTTCCCTGCTAAGTGAGAGCGAATGCTTAAATAAAAGTAAACAACGACACCTGCGCCAACACTAATAAATAACGGTACCGCCACACCTATCCGGCTAACATCTCCTAGCCAGATTTTCATGCCTTCCCAAATTAATCCTACAGCCATCATCATCATTCCTGTAAAAACGGCAATGAGAATCGTTCTTCTAAAAATAATCGTATAATCAAAGTTCGCATGTCTTCCGATTGCATAAATGTTAAGGGCTAAGGCGACACCAAATCCGATGTAGGTTGTCCAAATGGCACCATAAGCGCCAAACCATAAAATAAAGACATAGGTGAATCCTAATTTTAAAAGTAAGCCAATCACAAGGCTTAACACGGCATTTTTTTGACGATTCATTCCTTGTAAGACCGCTCCTGTTACACCGTATACAGCAAAAAGAATGGTTACAGGTGAATAATAGCGCAACGTTTCAACACCAAGTAAGAAGTTTTCGTTGGCACCGAATAAAAGGTAGTAAATCGGCTCTGCAAGGATAAACATCCCAAATGATGCTGGAATGGTAATAAATAAAATCACTTGATACGTCTGAGTAATATAGGTTTGTAAAACAGTTTGATCCCCAGACGTGTATGCTCTTGTGATCGTTGGCACGAGTGTGATCGACAACGCTGTTGCGAGCGCCATCGGAATAAGAACGATCTTATGAGCCATCCCCGTCAAGATCCCTATATAATCTTTTGCTTGATCGCCTTCCCCTATACGATGCATGGCACCTTCAATCGTATACACATCAATCATTTGAAAAAGTGGAATCGATAAACCAACAAAAGAAAGCGGCAACGCATACGAAATAAGCTCTTTGTACATTTTAGGAAGTGGCTGCCGTGATGAAGTTGGCTGCCGTGTTTCTTCCACTTTTTTTAAAATATAGGCACGCTGCCCGCGATAATACCAAATGAGAACGCCGAGCCCTCCAAAAGCACCAATAAATGCACCTAATGTAGCAAATCCAACAGCAAGGGGCATATTGCCGCTCCCCAGATTCATAATGACAAAGGCGGCAGCTAAAATAAATACGATTCGAATAATCTGCTCAATTACTTGGGAGACAGATGTTGGCACCATCTGTTGAAATCCTTGCATATAGCCTCTAATCAGAGACATAACAGGAATGACAAGTAATGCGAAGCTAACCATGCGAATGACGAACACAACGTCATCAAACACGTATTGTTCCGTTTTACTCGGTGTATAACCAACCTTCGCCAACAACGGGGCTCCTAAAAATAAAATCCAAAACGCAATAAAGCCCATTAACAACATGAGCGGTATACCTGATTTAAATAAACGATGGGCAGTATGGTAATCACCTAAAGCGTGATACTTTGACACATACTTTGACAAAGCTACCGGCACACCCATTGTAGCAAGCGCAATCATAATTCCATATGGCATATAGCCCATTTGGTAGAGAGCAAGCCCTTGTTCACCAACGAGAGGTGCAAAAGGAATAATATAAAGAAATCCTATAATTTTAGAAATGAGTGTTGCAAGGGTTAGCGCCTTTGTTCCTTGCATTAATTTTGACCCAGCCATGACTTCCCCCGTTCAAGCAAAAAAAGACTTCTTTCGCATTTTAGCATAGTTTGTCATCGATTGCCTTATCTAAACAAACGGACAAAAAGAATTCACTTTTATCAAATGAAAAAACTCGTTTGTTCGCTGGGAACAAACGAGTGGATTGTTTCATTACAAACCACTTCTTTTTCCTTTATAAGAAATGGATGCCGTTCCTTTACAGTCAAGGGTTGCACAGAATAAATTTCCACTTTTCTCTTCTCCGTCTTTTGAAGCAGTTGTGATAAAGAGGGTTTGGTAATTTGTACCACCAAACACACAGGAAGTCGTATTTGAAGCAGGTACGGTTATTTTTTCTGATACGTTGCCTGTTTCAGGGTCAACTCGAATCACAGCACCGGCTCCCCATAATGCAACCCACAGCTTCCCTTCACTATCAATGGTCATCCCGTCTGGTGCTCCACCGTATTCGTCATAATGAATCGGTACAGTGCCAACTCTTGTTATCTTTCTCGTATCGTCTGGGTCGTAGCTAAAAACAGCTGTCTCACTCGTCACGGTTTCATTATGGTAAAACAAATGCTTTTGCTCATCCCACGCCATCCCATTAGAAATCGTTAAGCCATCACGTTTTTCTTCAATCGCTTCATTTTCATCGAAAACGACTAATTTTCCGATCGTGGACTGCCCATCAAATGCCATTGTCCCTGCCCAAAGACGCCCGCTTGGATCACATTTTGCATCGTTAAACCGAACGGTTTCTTCATTCAGCCTCATATGAGGGGTTAAGCGATCCCGATAATAGCTGTAAAGCCCATCCCTCATTGCCAGTAATAAGCCACCTTGCTCTTTTTTCACAACGGCAGTGACATGTTGTGCAAAAGGCAACGTCTCTGTAGTGTCATGTTTATGGTCATAGGCATGTAATTTATAGCCTTCAATATCAACCCATAATAATCGTTGCTCTTGATCATCCCAAAAAGGACCTTCTCCTAAACGCGCTTTGCCGTTCCATACTCGTTTCGCTTCTATCGTTTTCATGCTTGAACTCCTTTCACAACAAATGATCGGTTGCGTCGAGGTCCATCAAACTCGCAGAAATAAATGCCTTGCCATGTTCCTAACACAAGTTTACCATTTGATACGAGTATAGTTTGAGAAGGACCCACTGTTGACGTTTTTAAGTGCGCCGCCGTGTTGCCTTCCATATGTAGGTCTTGTTGATGCTCCCAAGGGTACACTTCGTCAAGACGCCGTAAAAAATCAGTCACAACATCGGGATCAGCATTTTCATTTACAGTAATACCCGCAGTTGTATGAAGGGATTGAACAATAACAAACCCTTCTTTTATTCCATTTTCTTGAATTACTTGTTTAACATCAGATGTAATATCAATCATAGCACTATGTGTTTCCGTATGAATTGTAAAAGTCTTCATTGAATAACTCCTTCTACTATGTGACTTCTGTTCTTCTACCCTATTAAAAGTAACTATAATCGTCATGTGTGGGATGTATGTGTGTCAAGTAAGCATTACTGTACCAAAAAATGCACCTCTTCCTTAAAACGATTTTGGAAGCCAGAGTCCCTTGTTCTGACTCCGTTTGATTCCAGCAATCGTATGGAAGCGGTGCAGCTTGTTCTACAGTAAGGCTAGATTTCATTTTCAATCAAGTAATGATTTGTTAGTGCTAAAAATAGAGACGCTATATGGTTTAATGCATGCTCATCAAAGTCAAAGCGGGGATGATGATGAGGAAATTGGGTGTACGCCTCCTCTGTACGTGCACCTACATGAAAGAAAGCGCCTGGCTTTTTTGTTAAATAATACGCAAAATCCTCTCCTCCTAGAATAGGTGGAGCCATCATAGCACTATTTTCTCCTAAAACATCTGTTACTAGCTGACGAACGATGTCGCTTTCTTTTTCACTATTAACAAGTGTCGGATAACCATTTAGATAGTCAACATCTGTCGTGACGTGAGTACTTTGTTCTTTCCCTTTCACAATTGCTCGAAGCTCGTCTTCAACCTTTTGGCGAACCCCAGCATCAAACGTACGAACCGTTCCTTCAATCGTTGCTGTATCTGCAATGACATTAAAGGCTGTGCCCGCTTGAAAGACGCCTACTGTTACAACAGCTGGAGCCATTGGATCAACTCTTCTACTCACAATTGTCTGCAATTCGTTCACAAGCTGACTACCGACAACAATGGAATCGAGAGTCGTATGGGGTTGCGCCCCATGCCCACCTTTTCCTTGTATATGTATACGAAATTTATCTACCGCTGCCATAACCGCTCCTGGGGTACAGCTTACTTTTCCAAGAGGTAAGTGACTTGATACATGCGCACCAAAGATAACATCAACATCGTCTAAACAGCCATCTGCGATCATTTCTTTCGCTCCACCAGGAGGAAGCTCTTCCGCATGTTGAAAAATGAGCACTATCGTACCTGCTAATTGTTCAACTTGATCTTTCATGATCGCTGCAAACCCGAGTAACGCAGCCGTATGTCCATCGTGCCCACAAGCATGCATCTTTCCAGGTACTTTCGAGGCGTACGACACATCGTTTTCTTCATCAATAGGAAGTGCATCAAAATCGGCACGGAACGCAATTGTTTTTCCTGGTTTGACTCCTTTTATACGCGCCACAATACCGCGTCCACCTACACCAGTGGTTATATCCGTAATGCCTAATTTTCGTAACTGCTTTTCTATGTATAAGGGTGTTTCTACTTCTTCGAACGATAATTCCGGATGCTCGTGTAGATGTCTGCGCCACATGACCATTTGCTCGTGAATGTGTTCTACTTTCTGTTTTGTTTCTAACGCCATATTTATCATCCTCTCTTCGTACTAAAAGAAACGTTCGCTCTTTTTCTTCTTTTTCCTGCAACATTTTCGTGCTTTTGTTTTGCGATAGAATGTGTACAATAGAAAGAGATCGTTAAAACGTTAGGTGGAAAAATAGATGTACGATGTTGTAATCATTGGTGGAGGCCCTTCCGGCTTAATGGCAGCTGTTGCGGCTGCTGAAAATGGAGCGAAGGTGCTTTTACTTGATAAAGGTACGAAACTAGGAAGAAAGCTAGCTATATCAGGTGGAGGACGTTGTAATGTCACAAACCGCATGGAACGAAAGCAATTAATTGAACATATCCCTGGAAATGGACGATTTATGCATAGTCCTTTTTCGGTTTTTGATAACGAAAATATTATTACATTCTTTGAAGACCTAGGCATTCAATTAAAAGAAGAAGATCGTGGCCGAATGTTTCCTGTAAGTGATAAAGCGCAAACAGTCGTTGATACATTATTGAATCGGATTCGAGCATTAAAAGTCGACATTCGCACAAATACAGAAGTAAAGGACATTCATTTTGAAGACGAAAGTCCTCATAAGATTCTTTTAAAAGATGAGACCACCATCTTCACAAAAGCCATCATAATTGCTACTGGCGGAAAGTCCGTTCCCCATACTGGAAGTAATGGAAGTGGCTATCCGTGGGCGAAAAAAGCAGGGCATACGATAACTGAGCTTTACCCTACGGAAGTTCCCATTACGATTGGTCAACCGTTCATTACAAATAAAGATTTACAAGGGTTGTCCCTACGAGAAATTGAACTAACGGTGACTGCACCAAACGGAAAGAAAATTAAAACCCATGAAGGGGACATGATTTTCACACATTTTGGTATTTCAGGTCCAGCAGCACTGCGTTGTAGCCAATATGTCGTAAAAGCATTGAAAAAGTTTGAGGCACAATGGATTCCAATGCATATTCAAATATTTCCTGGTTCTACCCATGAAGATCTTTTCCAACAATTGGTGAAATTAGTTAAAGCTGAACCAAAAAAAGCGTTAAAAACGGTGTTAAAAGGGTTTGCTCCTGAACGTTTATTGACGTTTCTCTATAAAGACTTACACATTGACGAGCAAGAAGTATGTGCCAATACATCCCACGATACGTTGCGCAAGCTGGCTCAGACGCTAACAGCGTTTCCATTAAAAGCAAACGGAACCCTCTCCATTGAAAAAGCATTTGTTACAGGTGGTGGCGTAAGCGTAAAAGAAATTGAGCCAAAAACGATGCAATCACGCAAAACAAAAGGGCTTTATTTTTGCGGTGAAGTTCTTGATATTCATGGCTATACAGGTGGATATAATATTACGTGTGCCTTTTCTACTGGTTACACAGCAGGAGCTGGGGCTGCGCTTCAAACGAAAGATTAAAAAACAGGATGCCAAATTGGCATCCTGTTTTTGTATTACCCTACAACAATATTTACTAGCTTTCCAGGAACAGCGATGATTTTACGAATGGTTTTGTCTCCAATCGCTTCTTGCACTTTATCATCTGCTTTCGCAGCTGCCTCTAGTTCGTCTTTTGATGCAGTCTTCGCGACAATTAACTTCGCTTTGACTTTGCCATTAATCTGGACGACGACTTCAATCTCATTTTCGACTAGAAGTGTCTCATCATACGTTGGCCATGCAGCATAAGCAATGGATTCATCATACCCCAGCTTCTGCCAAATTTCTTCGGCGATATGAGGGGCGATTGGTGAAAGTAACTTCACAAATCCTTCTGCCATCTCTTTTGGCAACACCTCTTGTTTGTTTGCTTCATTAACGAATACCATTAGCTGTGAAATGCCTGTGTTAAAACGAATTTCAGTAAAGTCTTCGGTTACTTTTTTCACCGTTTGATGATACGTTCGTATGAGCACATCTGTCGCGTCGGCTTCTTGCACTTTTTCGTTTAATTTGCCTGTTTCTTCGTTTACAATTAGTCGCCACACACGCTCTAAGAAACGTCTGGATCCATCAAGTCCATTTGTTGACCAAGCAACAGACGCATCAAGTGGTCCCATAAACATCTCATACAAACGAAGGGTATCAGCACCGTGACTAGCAAGAATATCGTCAGGATTGACGACGTTCCCTTTTGATTTACTCATCTTCTCATTATTGTCGCCCAGGATCATACCTTGGTTAAAGAGTTTTTGGAATGGCTCTTTCGTCGGTACAACGCCAATATCATATAGAAATTTATGCCAAAATCGTGCATAAAGAAGATGAAGGACGGCATGTTCCACACCACCGATGTAAATGTCAACTGGTAGCCACGCTTTTGCTTTCTCAGGATCAACAAGCACGTCTTCATTAGTAGGATCAATATAGCGTAAGTAATACCAGCAGCTACCAGCCCATTGTGGCATCGTGTTTGTCTCACGACGGCCTTTCATACCTGTTTTTGGATCGGTTACCTCTAACCACTCTGTTGCATTTGCAAGCGGCGATTCTCCTGTACCTGAGGGTTTAATTTCATCTAGTTCTGGCAACATGAGCGGTAGCTCACTTTCGTCCACCGTCGACATGGATCCATCTTCCCAATGGATAATAGGAATTGGCTCACCCCAATAACGCTGTCTGCTAAATAGCCAATCGCGTAGGCGGTACGTAATTTTCTTCGTCCCTGCTCCTTTTTCTTCAAGCCAAGTTATCATCTTAGCAATCCCATCGGCTTTATTCATACCGTTTAAGAAATCAGAGTTTACATGCTCTCCATCACCTGTGTACGCTTCTTTCGAGACGTCTCCACCAGCAACCACTTCTTTAATCGGTAGGTCAAACGTTGTTGCAAACTCATGATCACGCTCATCATGACCAGGAACCGCCATAACAGCACCCGTACCATAGCTTATAAGCACGTAGTCCGCAATCCAGACAGGAATTTCTTCACCATTAACTGGATTAATCGCATACGCACCAGTAAATGCGCCTGTCTTTTCTTTTGCTAAATCCGTACGTTCTAAGTCACTTTTCAGTGAAACTTGTTTCTTGTATGTCTCTACTGCATCCTTTTGCTCACTCGTTGTAATCTGATCAACAAGTTTATGCTCCGGTGCAAGAACCATGTATGTTGCGCCAAAAAGCGTATCAGGTCGCGTGGTAAATACACGCACTTCTTCACCTTTAATCTTGAATGCCACTTCTGCACCTTCTGATTTACCAATCCAGTTGCGCTGCATGTCTTTCAAACTTTCAGGCCAATCAAGTTCTTCTAAATCCTCAAGCAAGCGATCGGCATATTCCGTAATACGAAGTACCCACTGCTTCATTGGACGTCGCTCAACTGGGTGCCCCCCACGTTCACTTACGCCATCAACGATTTCTTCGTTTGCTAGTACCGTTCCAAGAGCCGGACACCAGTTTACAGCGACTTCATCCACATAAGCGAGGCCTTTTTCATACAGTTTAATAAAGATCCACTGAGTCCACTTATAATAGTCAGCATCTGTCGTGCTAATTTCACGATCCCAATCATAGGAAAACCCAAGTTCTTGGATTTGTCGCTTAAAAGTTTCAATGTTTTCTTTTGTGAAAATCGCTGGATGATTTCCTGTATCAAGCGCATATTGCTCTGCTGGCAGACCAAACGCATCCCACCCCATTGGGTGTAAAACGTTATACCCTTGCATTCTTTTCATACGCGCCAAAATATCTGTTGCCGTGTACCCTTCTGGATGTCCTACATGCAGCCCTGAACCTGATGGGTATGGAAACATGTCAAGGGCATAAAAATTTGGTTTATTCTGATCTTCTGTCGTTTTAAACGTTTTATGGTCGTGCCAAAACGTCCGCCATTTCTTTTCGATTTGTTGATGTGAAAATGACATTGCGATTCCTCCTTTTTCCATGTCGATAAAACACAAAAAGCCCCCATCCCTGTCAAAGGGACGAGAGCTGTTATATCCCGCGGTACCACCCAGTTTATTAAGCACTTGCTGCTTAATCACTTACACATAACGGTGTGTTCCGTTAAGAACTACTCTATGTTCATTCTTAATCACTAAAAGGCGAGTTCGCTACGCTATCTGACTGACTTGCACCTACCGTCAGTTCTCTTCTGTCCAAGCGCTCACTACTACTCCTTTATGGCTGTGTTATCATTATCGATTATTATCGTCATTGTATGCAAAGTTATGCCCAATGTCAAGCAGGCATATACCTATTTTCCCTATCATGAAGCGGATTGCTTTAGTTTCTCTTCTTTTTGCAAAGGTCGATCATATAGCCGAACGAGTGGTAATGATAGCAACAAGAGTCCACTAATGATAAAAAATAAGAGTTCGATTGAATAAAAGTCAACGATTAAGCCGCCTAGAAGAGGTCCAATCATTCTTCCACCAGTTGAAATGCTGTTGACAATGCCTTGATAAGATCCTTCTCTTCCTTTCGGTGAAAGCTGATTGGCAATTGTTGGTACCGCTGGCCAAACAAACATTTCCCCGATCGTTAAGATAAGCATCGCCACTAAAAACATGGAAAACACACTTGCTTGAGTTAACACGATATACGACAATGCAAAGATAATAATGCCTGCTGTCATTTGCCCTTTAATACTTAAGCGGAACCTCCGAATAACAAGGGCAATAAGTGGTTGAGCAAAGACAATAAGTAAGCCATTTATTGTCCACAGTACGCTGTAAAGCGGAAGTGCAATGCCTAGGTCTTGAATATGAACTGACACGTTCGCTTGCCACTGTGTATAACCAAGCCAAGAAATAAAGAATGCACCACAGACAATAATAAGTGCATGCAAGCGGTATTGTCTCTTAAATGGAACTTTATGAGAAATAGAAAGACTAGAGTCAGCAGTCCGACCAAGTTGTCCACCCCAGTGGCGAAAGAAATAGGCGATAAATCCAAGCATAAACACATGCACTGCCGCATTGGCAATAAACACGTCCGTTAGACGAACAAGTGTGACAATCCCAATTAATGCAGTCCCTAGAGAAACGCCGACATTTTGAGCGACATAGATGGCGTTAAATGGTCGTCTTCCTCCATCTGGCCATAAACTTCCGGCTAATGCATACATAGCTGGCGCCATCATCCCAGATCCAAAACCCATACATGCTAAAAATAAGCCATATAGCGTATACGTTTCAAAAAAGAACGCAAGTAAAACGGAAGCACTTGCGGATGTCGATGCTCCTATTAAAATCGTTCGATACGCACCTAATTTATCAAAAAGTCTACCACCAATTAGACTACCTAACACCCCGGCACCAGCATTAATCATTAACACGATGCCGGATGCCGTTAACGTTTGTCCGAGCACTTGCGTCATAATAACAGCGTTTAAAGGCCATAAAAAAGACGCACCTGTAATATTAATTGCCGTCGCAATAATTAAAATCCATATAGATTTAGGCATAAACCTGCCTCCTTTAGCGTTACAAAACCCTCACCAGTTTAGAAGAAATCAACCCATTTAGCAATAGTATTAGCTCTTTAAAAAGAAGGAGAAGACTTCTAATGAAAGAGATGATACACTAATCTTATTCTTTAAAAGGCAATGGTGGTTCACATGTTCAATAGGTTAAACAACAACCAAAACGCAAAACCTTATTATACGTGGAATGATCATCTGAAAGATCATTTCGGCTCAAAGGTAATGAAGATCTCCCTTGATGCCGGTTTTGATTGTCCAAATCGTGACGGCAGTGTTGCTTATGGTGGCTGTACGTTTTGTAGTCAACGAGGTTCCGGCGATTTTGCTGGTGATCGAAAAGATGATTTAATCACTCAATTCCATTCTCAAAGAGAGAAAATGGCGCGAAAATGGAAAACAGACAAATACATTGGCTATTTTCAAGCCTATTCCAATACATATGCCCCTGTTGAAACGCTACGTTCGTATTTTGAAACGATTTTAAAACAAGAAGGCGTCGTGGGGTTATCCATTGCCACTAGACCAGATTGCTTACCAGAAGAAGTCATTGACTATTTAGCTGAACTACATGAACGCACCTATTTATGGGTTGAGTTAGGACTGCAAACGGTTCACGAAAGAACGGCACAGCTTATTAATCGTGCTCATGACTATGACTGCTATAAAGAAGGCGTTGCGAAGCTCCGAGCACGCGGCATTCGCGTTTGCGCTCATATTATTAATGGATTACCCCTTGAAACAGAGAACATGATGCTAGACACAGCAAAAGAAGTGGCCAAGCTCGATGTACAAGGAATTAAAATACATTTGCTTCATCTTCTCAAAAAAACGCCGATGGTCAAACAATTCGAAAAGGGTTATGTTGACCTACTGGATCAAGAGCGCTATACAAAGATTGTTGTCGATCAACTTGAAGTGCTCCCACCAACAATGATGATCCATCGGTTAACAGGTGATGGCCCAGCTGATATTCTCATAGGTCCTATGTGGAGTACGAATAAATGGTCTGTTCTGAACGGTATTGAAGCAGAGTTTCAAAAGCGTAATAGTTGGCAAGGAAAGCTTTACGAAGGAGTTACACCATGAAATTACAAGGGATCTTACCGTTTGCACGTACACTTTTACAGGAGGTGATACAAGCTGGAGATACGGTCATTGATGCGACTGCAGGTAACGGCTACGACACGCTTTACCTCGCTACACTTGTAGGGGAAACAGGCATGGTCATTAGTTGCGATATACAAGCGGACGCTGTTCAGGCCACTGCTGAACGATTAGACCAAGCGAACGTGGCTGATAGAGTTGAACTCCATCAGATGGGGCATGAACAACTTTGTCACTTGTCTACATTTAAGTCCGCTGCCATAAAAGCAGCTGTCTTTAATCTAGGCTATTTGCCTAAGGGAGACAAACGTATTACCACTACAGGAGATACAACCATTGAAGCGATTAAGCAAATCTATTGCCAGCTCACGAACGAAGGACGTATAATTCTCGTTATTTACCACGGTCATCCTGAAGGCAAAGTAGAAAAGGATGCGGTACTAGACTATACACGTTCATTGCCGCAAGAAGAGGCGCACGTTGCTATGTATCAATTCATAAACCAACGCAACAATCCACCTTTTGTGGTTGTTATAGAAAAACGTAAATGAAAAGGAGCATTTAATCATGAGTAAACTAGATACGATTCTTGCATTTAATCAATCTTTTGTAGAAAACAAGCAGTATGAACAATTTTCTGTTGGTAAATTTCCACAAAAGAAAATGGTTATTCTTACGTGCATGGATACAAGGCTTACAGAACTCCTTCATTCTGCAATGGATTTACGAAACGGCGATGCAAAAATTGTAAAAAATGCCGGAGCCGTTATTTCTCATCCTTTTGGTAGTATTATGAGGAGTATCCTCGTTGCCATTTATGAGCTAGGTGCAGAAGAGGTTTATGTAGTCGGGCATTATGGTTGTGGTATGACGGGGCTTTCTTCAGAAGGTGTACTGCAAAAAGCGAAAGATCGTGGCATTCAAATGGATCATATTGATTCCTTGCGCTATGCAGGTGTAGACGTTGACGCATTTTTAACAGGCTTCGATGACGTTACGGATAGCGTAAAACATAGTATTGATTTAATTGTGAACCACCCTTTGTTACCTAAAGATGTAAGCGTTCATGGACTTGTCATCAGTCCAGAAACCGGAAAATTAGACGTTGTGCAACGGGATCTTCGTCCAAACTAAAAAAAACTCGTCGCTTTCATCAAAGCGACGGGTTTTTTGTCTTTGTTGCTCCATATATTCTTGTTTTGTTTTTGTTTTTCTCGTCGCTAAGTCAGCCATTGCATAAACGCCTCGATTAAGTGCTGGATTTCGCTTTCCTTCACGGATGCGTTTTTCTCGCTGCTTTTTTGCTTTTGATCTGCTCATATAGTATCACTTCCTTTCCTTCATTATAACAAAGGAAAGAGGAGGAAGGAAGTCATCGAATAAGCATGTTCACAAAACCAATTGTATAGCGAAAGACCTCTTCTTTCTCCGGTTCATTGTAAAGCTCATGATACAAACCGCTCCACTCTTTTACCATTTTATGACTAAGATCTAGATGATTAAACCACGTGAAAGCTGCACTGCTATCGACAACATGATCTTCACCAGCAACCATTAATAAGATAGGAATATTCGGCATCTTTTCCGGATAACGCCTTGTTTGAAGCATCGCTTTTGTTAATTCGTGATACCAACGCGCTGATACTTTCGTAACACGTAAAGGATCCTTTGTATATTCCTCCCGAACGACTTCACTACGAGTCGTAAGCTCAGGTTTTAAACCTGATTGCAAACTAAACGTTGGCACCACATGATTCAATACTTTCGCAGCTGCCTTCTTTGGTGGAGAAACAGGCATCTTTAACTGCAAGCATGGTGAAGATAGCACAACTGCCTCGATAAATGAATTATCCCTTTCGATTAACGTGCGAATGGCAATTAACCCACCCATACTGTGACCAACAAGGACAATTGGCAAATGCTTTGAACGTGCCTGCTTTAACCAGCGATCGACTGTTTTTATGTATTGTTTAAACGAGTCAATATGACCTCGCTTTCCTCTCGACTCTCCTTGACCTGGTAAATCACCAATTAAGCAGTCAAAGCCGTGTAAGTTCCATTTTTCTATTAACCAATGATAGCGTCCACTATGCTCACCTGCACCATGGACAATGACAGCTACTCCTCGGGGTTCTGGCACTTCAAAATAACGCACGACATTTCCTCCTTATCTAGCTATTCTATCTTACGTACGATAAAATCAGTATAGCTGATTTTATCCCTTTTAGGAAAGGACAGGTTTAGATGATTTTACCTTATCACGATAAAAAACCGTTTATTGATTCAACGGCTTATGTAGCAAGTAACGCGGTTATTACTGGAGATGTTGAAATTGGTGCGTATTCAAGCATTTGGTTTCATTCCGTTATCCGTGGCGATGTGGCGCCTACTCGTATTGGCAAACGTGTAAACATTCAGGATCAATCCATGCTTCATCAAAGTCCTAATCGAACGCTTCTTATTGAAGATGACGTTACAATTGGTCATCAAGTGACCCTTCATAGTGCGATCGTTCGTAAACATGCGCTCATTGGCATGGGCTCTATTGTTCTTGATGGCGCAGAAGTTGGTGAAGGTGCGTTTATTGGCGCTGGAAGTTTAGTACCACCAGGAAAAACCATTCCCCCAAACACCCTTGCATTAGGAAGACCAGCAAAAGTCGTACGAGAGTTGACAGAAGCTGACCGAAAAGATATGGAACGAATTCGCACAGAATATGTAGAAAAAGGTCAATACTATAAACAAGTAGATGATTGTCACTAACTCCTTACATAGGTCATGAACAAAAACAGCTCCCCAAACAATGTTTGAGGAGCTTCATTATTGATTTTAGGCTTCTGCTTTTAGTACTTCTGCTTTATCTGTTCTTTCCCAAGGAAGTTGCACGTCTTCGCGGCCAAAGTGACCATAAGCAGCTGTTTGCTTGTAAATCGGACGGCGCAAATCAAGCATTTTAATAATGCCAGCAGGACGTAAATCAAAATGTTTTCTTACAAGTGACACAAGCGTTTCTTCATCGGCTTTACCAGTGCCGAATGTATTAATGGAAATAGAAACTGGCTGTGCCACACCAATTGCATACGCAAGCTGTACTTCACAAGATTCCGCAAGACCTGCAGCGACAAGGTTTTTCGCCACATAACGAGCAGCATAAGCTCCTGAGCGATCAACTTTTGTTGCGTCTTTACCTGAGAACGCACCGCCACCATGACGAGCAAAACCGCCATAAGTATCAACAATAATCTTTCTTCCTGTTAATCCAGCATCTCCTTGAGGTCCACCAATAACGAATCGGCCCGTTGGATTAATAAAGAATTTTGTTTTCTCATCCATTAATTCAGCAGGAACAACGGCTTTAATAACGTGCTCTTTAATGTCTGCTTGAATTTGTTCCAGTGTAATCTCAGGTGCATGTTGTGTCGAAATAACGATTGTATCTACACGAACAGCCTTATCGTTTTCATCATATTCAACGGTTACTTGTGTTTTACCATCTGGTCGTAAATAATCAAGGGTTTCGTTTTTACGCACTTCACTTAAACGAAATGCTAATTTATGACTGAGTGAAATTGGAAGCGGCATAAGCTCCTTCGTTTCGTTTGATGCAAAACCAAACATCAACCCTTGGTCTCCTGCACCAATTGCTTCAATTTCTTCATCCGTCATTTGCCCTTCTCGTGCTTCTAAAGCTTGGTCAACACCTTGAGCAATATCAGCAGATTGTTCGTCAATTGACGTAATAACCGCACATGTCTCAGCATCAAAACCATACTTTGCACGCGTATAGCCAATTCCTTTAATCGTTTCACGCACTACACTTGGAATATCAACATACGTGCTCGTTGTAATTTCACCTGCAACAAGAACCATACCCGTTGTTACCGAAGTCTCACACGCAACACGCGCATTCGGATCTCTCTTTAAAATTTCATCAAGGATCGCATCAGAAATTTGATCACAAATTTTATCTGGGTGCCCCTCCGTAACTGACTCTGATGTAAATAAGTGCTTTCCTCTTTTTTCAGACATATAAAGTCCTCCCTTATTCCAAACTCTCGCTCGGAAGCATCTAGTATTCTAAAAACTAAAAACGAACAAATCAGATCTGATTTTAGTAAGTAGGCTAAAGGCATCTTATGCCCCCGGACACATAATCGCAACTTATCCGTATCGTTTTTATCTTATTGTTCACGTATGTTTACAAAAAGAAAAAGCTCTTTTCTACATGAGAAAAGAGCTGACTTGTCTATCGATCGCCTCTTATCTCCCAGAACAAAGATGTTCTGCAGGTTAGCACCTTTTCACGGAAGTGATGGTTGCTGGGTTTCAAAGGGCCTGTCCCTCCACCTTCTCTTGATAAAAGCGTGATGTTATCTGTTTTAAAAAGCAGTATAACTTTACCTATGAACATTCTTCACTATTCCATAGTCGCTTTCAACGCACTATGTAAAAGAACCGAGTGACGTTTAATGGAATAAAGTAAATCAATCAATAGGCTGCGCTTTGTTCGTTTTCGGACATTAGCATAACATAGTTTACCTGACTTTAAAAGGGAAAAGGCAGTAGAGCGGATTTCTTTTTTTAGATGATATACCTATTGCTGCACTTGCCCTTATTAGATATGTATCATTTCTTTCAACCATCTTTCACTTTAGTATGGATTATTTAATACAATGTGTTATACTAATACCACGAACACTGACCTTAAAGGAGCCGATTATGAAAATAGTAAATGGATCAACACAATTAGAACAGTTGCTTTCTAGCCCTAAAACAGTTCATCAGCTACCTGTCCCAGCTTTAGTAGAGCGAGCATTAATGAATCATGAAGGTGAACTTACAAACACTGGTGCGTTATCAGTTCAAACGGGTACGTATACAGGTCGCTCTCCGAAAGATAAATTTATTGTCGATGAGCCAAGTGTTCGCTCTACCATTGATTGGGGCTCAGTGAATCAACCCATCTCACGAAACACATTTAAAGCGCTTTACGAGAAAGTGTTATACTATTTACAGCAAAAAGATGTTCGATACGCTTCAAATGGATTTGTAGGTGCGGATCCTGCTTATCAACTTCCAATCACATATATTAATGAATTCGCTTGGCACCACCTTTTCGCACGTCAACTATTTATTCGTGAAGGTCAACCTGGAAAAAGCAATCAAGAGCCGTTCACCATTGTGAGTGCGCCAACTTTTAAGGCAAACCCAGCAATTGATGGAACAAATTCAGAAGCATTTGTCATCATTTCATTCGAAGAGCGCGTTGTTTTAATTGGTGGAACCGAGTACGCTGGCGAAATGAAGAAATCAATGTTTTCCGTGATGAATTACTTAATGCCCGATGAAAATGTGCTGCCAATGCACTGCTCGGCTAACACGAATGAAAATGGAGAAACAGCACTTTTCTTTGGTCTATCCGGTACAGGTAAAACAACGCTATCTGCTTCAACTCACCGTTCACTTATTGGTGATGATGAGCATGGATGGACGGAAACAGGCATTTTCAATATTGAAGGCGGCTGCTACGCGAAATGCATACATTTATCACAGGAGCAAGAACCACAAATTTGGAATGCGATTTCGTTTGGTACTGTACTCGAAAATGTTGCAGTAAGTGAAGGAAAGCCTGATTACGATGATGCACAGTTTACAGAAAATACGAGAGCGGCTTATCCCATTGAAGCCATACCGAATGCATTAAAGCCTAGTGTTGCTGGAAGTCCAACTGCAATCATTTTCTTAACCGCCGATGCGTTTGGAGTATTGCCTCCTATTAGCAAACTAACAAAAGAGCAAGCTATGTATCACTTTTTGTCTGGGTACACGAGTAAATTAGCTGGAACCGAAAGAGGCATCACTCAACCCGAGGCAACATTCTCTACTTGCTTTGGCGCACCATTCTTACCAAGGAAGCCTGAAACATATGCATCCATGCTTGGTGAAAAAATCGAAGCAAACGATGTTGACGTATTTTTAGTAAACACTGGCTGGACTGGTGGAAGTTATGGAACAGGGAGCAGAATGAAGCTACGCTACACTAGAGCAATGGTTGAAGCTGCACTTCAAGGAGAACTCAACCAGGTTGAAACGGAAACAGACCCCATTTTCGGACTCCACCTACCCTCTCGTTGCCCAGGTGTCCCAGATGAACTATTAAATCCTCGAAACGCTTGGGCTGATAAAGCTGCATATGATAAAACAGCTAGCGCTTTAGCAAGCCAGTTCGCAGATAATTTCGTCCGTTTTTCTTCTGCTAAAGCAAGTATCCAACAAGCAGGGCCAACGGTACCTAAACAGTAAAAAGAGTAGATTACGATCTACTCTTTTTTTGCATCCAACTAGCCGCTTTTTTTAGTATCGTAGCCTGTGCTGTCGCAGGAAAATGGTGTTCATACTCTGGAAAAAGCCATGTTTCCACTTGATGTTGTTTCGCTTCTGGAATGGAATCCAACAGTTGATAGACGTGCTCACTCGAGACATGTTGGTCTTTTTCTCCATGTATTAGTAAAAGTTTTGGTGAAAAAGAACTAAGGTGTTTTAATGGTGTTCTTGCTTCATACCGATCTGGATACTTCCATGGCGTTCCTCCGATTACTCGCTTCATCATTTTCCTTAAATCAATCCGCTCTTCATAGGTAAGGACCATATCCGTAATGCCATTCCAAGACGTCACTGTTTTCGTTTGCGGCCGATATAACCCTGTCCAAAGCGCCATAATACCACCACGAGAGAAGCCGACAACATGAATTCCCTTTTCACACGCAACAGAAGGATGTTGCTCAAGTAAATCAAATCCATTGATGGCATCAAATCGATCATCCCCGCAAAAATCTTCACGTCCTTCACCACCACGATTTCCTCGGTAGTAAGGAGCAAACACGACAAAGCCCTCACTCGCCCACTGAATGATTCGCTGTGACCTTACCATTCCAACCGTTTTAATGCCACCTCTTAAGTAGAGTAACCCAGGTAGTCCTGTTTGATTGATGGGTTCAGCCATTAAGCCGATCACGTTGAAACCACTGCTTTTATATGTCACTTCAAATAAATGGATTTTCCTACTAGGTGAGGGTACTCTTATTTTTTCAATGATCATAAAACCCTCCTTTTAGGCATACACCCTTTTCCTACTTAGCGCATAGTGTAACAATAAAATCTTTTTTCTGTTCTAATGCTAACAATAACATGTAAGGAGTGATACGATGAAACGATTGCTTGCTTTTCTATCTGTCGCTTGTTCACTCGCCTTCGTAGTAGGCTGTCAGTCAGATGGCCCTACAGAAACGCTTGAAGTCGCGGAAGTCACACGTTCTGTCTTCTATGCGCCATTATATGTTGCGCTCTCAGAAGGATTTTTCGAGGAAGAAGGCCTTTCCATCGAATTAACGACAACGTGGGGCGGCGACAAAACGATGACAGCTTTGTTATCTGGCGGTGCCGACATCGCACTTGTTGGGTCTGAAACCTCTATTTATGTTGCTGGCCAAGAAGCAACAGATCCAGCCATTAATTTCGCTGCATTAACGCAAACCGACGGCACTTTTCTCGTTGCTCGTGACCAAGTTGATTCGTTTCAATGGAGCGAACTAAAAGGAACAACTTTTTTAGGTCAACGTAAAGGTGGAATGCCACAAATGGTAGGGGAATTTGTTTTAAAGCAACATGATATAAATCCCCGAACCGACTTAACACTCTTGCAGAATGTGGATTTTGGCAACATTCCTAGTGCCTTTGCTTCTGGTACAGGTGACTACGTACAATTGTTCGAACCTCAGGCCTCTACATTTGAGAAAGAAGGTCTTGGTCATGTCGTCGCTTCATTTGGCGCAGAATCTGGTCGTGTTCCCTATACGTCATTTATGGCAAGACAGAGCATGATTGAAAAAGATGAAGAAGCGCTCATACGATTTGCCAGTGCCATTTACAAAGGTCAACAGTATGTAAAAAATGAAGATTCTTCCACTATAGCCATGTCTATTCAAGACTACTTTGAAGATACAGAACTAGACATTCTCACTAGCGCGGTAGAGCGATACAAAGACCAGGGTTCGTATGCGACGGATCCTTTATTGACAGAGGAAGCCTGGTCTACACTACTTGCTATTATGGATGAAGCGGGCGAACTCCCACTTCATATTCCATTTGATGAACTTGTTAATACAGCCATTGCTTCGAAGTCAATGGAGTAGAGGAGGAAAATCATGTCGGATGTATCAATTGATTCAGTCTCCTTAACCTACGTAAACGAGTCTGGCGCTTTTCCCGCCCTGGAAAATGTCTCACTAACGATTAAAGAAGGAGAGTTTGTTTCCTTTATTGGCCCAAGCGGATGCGGAAAAACAACTCTGCTATCGATTATTGCTGGCTTACTTGAACAAACCAGTGGTTCACTTTATATAAAGAATACGGAATCAATTGGCTATATGCTGCAACACGACTATCTGTTCCCTTGGTTAACAATCGAAAAAAACATGACCCTTGGGCAGCGTATTCAAGGAACCCATAATGAAGTCTCTCACCGGAAAGCACTCCGATGGCTCGAGCGATTCGGTCTGGCCGATAAGAAATTCGATCTTCCTAAAGCTTTATCTGGAGGGATGAGACAACGTGTTGCCTTAATTCGTACATTAGCAACAGACCCTTCTCTCATTCTTCTTGATGAGCCTTTTTCAGCATTAGATCAACAAACAAAGTTAAAACTAGAAGATTTAGTTTCACACACATTGAAAGCAGAACAAAAAACCGCTATTCTCGTTACTCATGATATTAGTGAAGCCATTGCGATGAGCGATCGTGTCATTCTTTTTTCACCTCGACCAGGTAAAGTTGCTCAAGTCTTTACGATTCCTCAAGAAATTCGAGCATGTACGCCATTTGAAAGTAGACAGCATAAAGATTTTCAAGACCAGTTCCAATTAATATGGAAGGAGCTGGATCGGTTTGAATCCAACTAAATTACATGAGCAATTTGTTCTGGAAAAGAAAAAAGAAAAGCGTTTTGTGAGGATAACCCAGATCACGATCATTGTCGTTCTTATTGCAATATGGGAGCTTGCGTCTCGCTTGGCATGGATTGATCCTTTATTATTCAGTATGCCGTCACGCATTGTTACATTGCTTTATGAGCACATAACAGCTGGCACTTTATGGATTCATGCGTCTGTAACAATGTTTGAAACGATCGTTGGCTTTTTACTTGGAACGATTGTCGGTACCTGTTTGGCTGCTTTACTCTGGTGGTCAAAACGATTATCGACCATTCTTGATCCCTTTTTAGTGATTCTTAACTCTATGCCGAAAGTAGCAATTGGACCGATTTTAATTGTTGGCATTGGTCCTAACATCGGTTCCATTATCGCTATGGGAATGCTTGTTTCTGTTATTATTACCACAATGGTCGTTCATACAGCTTTCAAAGAGGTAGATGAAAACTATATAAAAGTGCTTCAAACGTTCTCTGCTTCAAAAAAACAAATCTTTTTTAATGTCGTTTATCCTGCATCTATCCCGGTCATTATTTCCACTTTAAAAATGAATGTTGGCCTTGCATGGGTCGGCGTCATTGTCGGGGAATTCCTTGTTTCAAAACAAGGATTAGGCTATTTAATCATATATGGCTTCCAAGTATTTAACTTCAATCTTGTATTCATGAGTTTACTTGTTATCGCAATATTAGCCACATTTATGTATATCTTCGTTGAATACATTGAGAAAAAAATGACGAAATATAGCATTTAGCGCCCTTCAATGAGGGCGTTATTTGCTTGTATAGTACCGTTTTTTAGTTAAATAACCCGGTTGAAATGGCGTATTGAACCGCTTGTGGAACTACGTCATCTTGCATAATGGGGCTAAACCGTTTATCTGCCTTCATTCCAATAGGTAATTCTTCTATCAGCTTTCGTCCATTTGTTTCAAATCCAGAAGGCGTTTCGTCAAACCGTTTGATTTGAACGGCATAGATTGATTTATAAAAGACCTCTTGTGGATCTTGAACTTCATATTGACCAATATAGGAAATCCACTGAGCGTATCCACCTGTTTCCTCCCATAGTTCACGCTTTACCGCTGCCTCAAGCTCTTCATTCATTTCAACTTTACCACCTGGAAATTCATACCCTCTTGCTTTATGGTCCGTTAAAACCCAAGAACCTTGATGCCGCGCAATAATAAGCACATGTTTAGGTGACGATGTAAACGGCGATTCATCTCCAAGTACGAGGTTGACTGTATAGCCATTTTTATCTTGAAACGTTCGCATGATAGCCTCCCACTTTTACAGTATGTACCGTAAATTATAGAGGAAAACCCAACTGAGTTCTAATCCTACCATGTCTGCCTTCCTTTTTTTTGCGGTCGTATGCCCCATAAAACAAGTAAGATGGTGAGTAAGATCACGAACGCATTTCCTGTAAATGTTAGAAAATGATGGCCTTTCATAAAAATCGCAAACAATGGTGGACCTGCCGCAACACCGATAAACCGTGTACTATTGTAAAAAGAAGAAATAGAACCTCGCTGTTCTGCGGGTATGCCTTCTGTCACAAACGCATCTAAACTTGGTAGCGTAGCACCTATACCAATACCAGCTGCAAATAGTGCTGTCAACATCATATACAACTCCTTATTAAACGAAATGACAAACACAGCTAGAGTGAGAAGAGATAGCCCACCAACCGTTAACCACTTCATTTTTAGCTGATCTTGTCCAATTCCCTTTCCAGCTACATAAGAAGTTAAACATAGCGCAAGTAAAGGAAATGCAAGCATAACTCCCTTTCTAACGCCATGAATGTGATGACTTTCTTCTAAAAAAGTAGATAAATAAAAGAGAATACCAAAGAGAATGTACATAAGAATGCCACCAGTAATAAAGACTGTGTATAACCAACGGCCTTCGCGTTTAAAAATTTGCTTCACTGATTTAAGAAATTGCTTAAATTTTTTAGGTTTTTCTTTTTGTGGAGGTGTTTCAATAAGGTAAGACACCATGATAATAGAAATAGCACAGAAGACCGGAAAAGCAAAAAACGGTAAATACCAAATAATTGAAGCTAATAAAGCTCCAAATATCGGACTAAGCACTTTTCCGAACGTATTAGAAGTCTCAATTATTCCTAATCCTTCACTCACTTCTTGTTTCTTTTTAAACAAATCACCAACAAATGGCATAACAATAGGTGCTGCACCAGCGGCACCTATGCCCTGCAACAATCGACCAATAAAAATAATCCAATAAGAATGGTCTAATTTCCACGCAGCTAACCCTGCAACAAGTCCTCCTATTCCAGCTAAGATTAAACTTGGAATAATAACTTGTTTACGCCCGATATGATCCGATAAATATCCTGCAACAGGAATAAAAATAATTGCTACTACTGAATAAGCAGTTATTAAAAGACTTACCATAAAAGAACTTACATCTAATTCGCTTCCTATTTTTGGGAGAACAGGAATAAGCATCGAATTACCTAATGTCATGACAAGGGGTACAGATGACAATGATAATAATCCCCACATTTTCTTTGAATTTTCCACGTTGTTCTTAGACCCCTTTTTTTGCACGAGATACATGTAGTATGAGCAAACAGGAACAACGTATTCACAAATAAAAAAGCCTGCTATCAAAAAATGATAGCAGGCTTACTATTAGTGGAGATGATATTTTTCACTTTTCTTCAGTTGATCGTATACTTCTGCAATCGTTTTGTCAGAGTATGCATCTAGCTTTTCAACACGACTTTTATATTCTGATAAAAGTGATTCACGCTGAATACCTTCTTCTAGAATATCCTCAAATACGTCTTCTAAAACATCGTCACGACCTGAAACAATCTTTCCTTTCAAAATAATGCTCTTTCCTTCTTTTAAATCCGTAATCGATTCAATAGAAGTAATCATAACAGCTGGATGATTGTCTTTACTCGTAATGACAACGCTGACGAGAATATGACGTTCCGCTTCCTGCTCTCGTTCAAATAAACGAGCATCCTCCTTAGAAATTACCGCATCAATAAACCAGGTATGCTCCTCATTTTCCATATTAATAATGAGTCCCTCATGAAGCGGAATGGGCTCTTGTGTTACCTTCCCTTGCTGCCCATCAATTACTTGCATTGCGTATAGCTTGAACGTCTTCATAAAACGCCCCTCTTTCTACATTATGAGCTTTTTATTTCCTTAAACACTTGCTGAAAGTGGTTTGACACAACCCATTCGAGCAACTCACGCTCTTTTTCCACTAGCTCTCGTTGCAGCTGATCTGTACATTCCTTTTCAAGTTCGTCAAGCAAATAATTAGAAGGGTTTATCATTTTACTAACCGACTCCTCTTCACTCATTCGTCCTGCAAGCTTGTCCATTCATGTATTTCGCTAAAAATGAACGCTTTCCTGCTTAAAACTGCTTTTGATTGTAAGCTTTATGAAGTTGATCAAGTGCCTTCATCAAGGTTTCCCTTGATGTAGCAAGATTCATTCGCTCGTAGTGTTTGCCTTCCTCACCAAAAATGGGCCCATGATTTAATGCCACTTTTGCCTCTTCAAGTAGCCATTTTTTTCGTTCTTCTGCCGTTAACCCAAGCATTTCAAAATTCATCCATAACAAATACGTACCTTGAGGTTTCATTAATTGAATCTTTGGCATATGGGTACCGATGTAATCTTCCACCAATGAATAATTCTCTTGAATATAGCTCATTAACTCCTCTAACCATGGCAATCCATGATCATAGGCAGCTTTCGTTGCAACTTGTGAAAACATATTCGCGCCAATGAAGGTATTTGCTAGCACTTGTCGATACTTAAGTCGAAGAGCTGGATCCTTTATCACAACATACGCGCCTTGAACACCAGCCAAATTAAACGTTTTCGTTGGTGCTAATGCTGTAAACACATGATTTTCAAACGCTTCATTTACAGAGGCAAACGGTGTGTGGCTATAACCATCAAACAACAAGTCTGCATGGATTTCATCAGAAATGACGTATACATTATGCTTTAGACAAATCGATGCAAGCTTACTTAATTCCTCTTTCGACCACACTCGACCACCAGGATTGTGCGGGTGACACAAAATCAACATTTTTGTTTTTTCTGTTATCATTGATTCAAGACCGTCGAAATCCATTTTATACAGTCCATCTTTTAAAAGCAGAGGGTTTTTAACAACGTTGCGATTATTCTTTTCAATCACATCATAAAATGGGTAATATACAGGTGTCTGAATAATAATATCGTCTTCTTCTTCGCTGAATGTTTGAATTAAATTGCTAATAGCTGGAACAACACCCGTCACATGAACAATGTCAGATTCTTGAATGGTCCAGTTGTACCTGTTCGAAAGCCAGTTAACAATGGATTGATTTACAGCAGGAGAAGCTGCGGTATATCCATAGACCCCATGTTCTACTTTTTCTTTTAATGCATCAATAACAGGTTGAGGTGCTTTAAAGTCCATGTCTGCTACCCATAGTGGCAACAAACCCTCTTGACCAAATCTATCTTTGGCACCATCCCATTTCATTGAATCCGTTCCAACTCGATTAATGGTTTCATTAAAATGACTCATCTACTTGCTGCTAACGCAGACTCCCTCCTACTCACTCTATTTTATATATACAGTGTAACATAAACAGCGATAACGGTCGGTGTTCAGGCATCTTAAAAAATGATACACTATCAAAGTCGTTTAGAACAAAAGAAAGGAGTGATGGTAAATGGATGGGACATTCATCTGTGTTGAAGGCGTGATTGGCGTAGGAAAAACCACACTCGTAACAAAACTTTCCGAGCACTATCAAACGGAGCGATTGTACGAGATTGTAGCTGAAAATCCGTTTTTAGAAAAATTTTATGATGATATGGATGCGTGGAGCTTTCAAACAGAAATGTTTTTTCTCTGCAATCGAGTGAAACAATTAGAAGATATCGGAAAAATACTTAAAAAAGGACAAACTGTCTTATCCGATTATTATATAGGTAAGAATCTCATTTTTGCTCATCAGACGCTAGATGAACAAAAGTATGATCAATATAAACGTATATACAACATCGTAAGCGAGCCGCTACCTAAACCAAGAGCGATTATCTATTTAAAAGCTGATTTCGATACGATCATGCACAGAATTAAACAAAGAGATCGCTCGTTTGAACGAAAAATGGATCCGTTTTATATTGAATCTTTAATGCAAGACTACGATCAAGCCATGACAGCCATAAGTGACGTCATTCCTGTGTTAACCATTGATACGACTCACCTTGATTTTGTCATGAATCAAGACGACCTTTATTCAATCATTCATCAGATTACGTCTACATTTGGCCCACTAAAGGAGAATAAATATGACTAATATTCCATCTAACGCTATTATTACAGTCGCTGGTACTGTAGGTGTTGGCAAAACGACAATGACGAAAAAACTTGCTCACGCATTACAATTCAAAACATCTTTTGAAAAAGTAGACAACAATCCATACTTAGATAAATTTTATGCAGATTTTGAACGGTGGAGCTTTCATCTTCAAATTTATTTTTTAGCAGAACGATTTAAAGAACAGAAAGCAATGGTAGAAGATGGTGGGGGCTATGTGCAAGATCGCTCTATCTATGAAGATACGGGGATTTTCGCAAAAATGCATGCAGATAAAGGAACGATGACGAAAGTCGACTATGAAACGTATACCAGCCTATTTGAAGCCATGGTGTTAAATCCTTATTTTCCTACTCCAGATGTTCTCATTTATATAGACGGTGATTTAGATGCCATCATCAACCGTATTCAAAGTCGAGGTAGAGAAATGGAGAAACAAACATCTACAACCTATTGGGAAGAAATGCACGGTCGTTATCAAGACTGGATTGCCTCTTTTACTGCTTGTCCTGTGTTGAAGCTTAATATTCAAGATTATGACTTAATTAACGATGAATCGTGTATTCAAGACATCGTCAAAAAAATCGAACAGTACTTTTAACTTACTTAAGGAAATAATCACCAACCTGAATTTTTCTCCCATCGGTGGCAACCTTATCTAATTGGTTGCTCCGATTGCTCTTTTCAGGGATATGCGGAGTGGCTAGTAGCCAGTACACATCCTCCCACTTGTCTTTTTTAATAAGCTTAATCATTTCCTCGATATCGTCACGTACTAAAAAATGAACGTCCGTCATCGCCGCTAATTGCCAACAAGAGTCTGTTACGCTTTCAGCCGTTGTCAGAACAACGCTTTTTGATGCTTGATAGTACGCTCTTGCTGCATAAATCTCTTGTACGCTACTTAAGCCCAGATTTGCTCTATAGCGCTTTAATTGAATGACCGTAGTTTCATTTTCATCATCTGTTAGGACTAAATCAGCACCGTAATCTCTGCTTTTTTTCGTTTGCCACGTCCTGAATCCGCTCGCTGCATAGACTACAGCCATATAGTCTTCAAAGGCGTGTCCATCCATCTGGTCAATTTGCCGAAGTGTGACTTTCTTAACATCTGTTTGCTTGCGATGGGAGGCTTTTTGCCAAATCCATATAGTCAATATGATTATAAGACTGACGCCAATAACGCTAATAATTTGGTTAAACTCCATTTTCACTCTATCCTTTATGTCCGTCTCTTTGGAAGCATACACAAATTGTACGTACACGTCAAAAAAAAGTAAGCAACAGCCAATAAGCTGTGCTCACTTCTTTTAGGATTCTCATTGTTCGTACGCTTCATTGATTTCGTCAACAATTAGTTTGACTGATTCTAGACCACTACCACTTAAATACCACACTTCACTATTTAACTGATAAATATTGTCGTCTTGATACGCGTTTGTACGCTGAACTTCTTCATTTCCTAATACTTGATCAGCTGTTGCGGAATTTCCAATTGACGCACCCCGGTCAATAGCGAAGATGTAATCAGGATTTGTTTTGGAGAAGTATTCGTTTGAGACATTGCTTCCATGACCTTCAGCTGGAATATCTTCGTCTGCTGCAGGAATATTCATCACGTCATGAATAATTCCAAAGCGTGAGCCGATTCCATATGCACTTGCAGAGCCCTCATCGATTGAGACGATTAATGCATTAGCTTCACTGTCTGCTGCTCGACCTTGAACTTCTTCAATGACGCTGTTAATCTCGGCTAATTGGCTATCTACTTCTTCAGAAGCATCAAAGATTTCGCCGAGAACATTCATGTTACTTTCAAATGTCTCCATGAAATTTTGATTATCTACTTGTAAAAAGACAGTTGGCGCAATTTCGCTTAACTCTTCGTAATTGTCCGATGCACGTCCTGAAATAAAGATAACGTCAGGATCCATCTCGTAAATCTTTTCAAAGTCTGGCTCAAATAAAGAGCCAATGTTCTCGACATCACCACTTTCTAATTCTTGCAAATATTCAGGAACATTACTCCCCATTGGAATACCAGAAATGTCTCCGCCAATTGCTCTGATAGAATCTGTCACACCGTGGTCGAACGAAATGACTTTTTCTGGATTAACCGGAACCTCTACCATATCGCCATTCATTGTCTCTACTTCAACAGTTTGTTGCTCTTCTGTTTCGTTTCCTTCACCTGAAGAAGCGTTATTTGTGTTCTCTTCGCTATCTCCATTCCCACATGCTGCTAAAAATAGTGCTGCTCCTGCTGTAACAAACCACTTACTTGATGTATTCATTTATATAATCCTCCTAAGATATGTTGGTTTATCCTTATCATCGTATCGTAATATGTACTAAATACGTTCGGTCCACTCACCTCCTTCAATTACTAAAGCTTTTAATTAAAGTACACGCAAATTTTATTGCAGTTCACTTCTTGTATGGCAATTTCCATATCGTAAATATTGCGCAGTGAATCTGAATTGATGATGTCGTGACAATGACCTTCCTCAACAATCTCACCATTTTTCATGGCAACAATATTATCTGAGTAACAAGAGGCAAAATTAATGTCATGAACGACAATAAGAATGGTCTTGTTTCGCTCGTCAACTAAGCGCCGTAGTGTTTTCATAATTGAAACAGAGTGCTTCATGTCTAAATTGTTTAAAGGCTCATCAAGAATAATGTACTCCGTATCTTGTGCCAGAACCATTGCAACATATGCTCGCTGACGCTGTCCACCGCTTAATTGGTCTAAATATTTATCTTGAATATCTCGCAGCGACATAAAATCAATCGCATCTTCAACATATGCCCAGTCTTCTTTTGTTAACCGGTTTTGTGAATATGGAAATCGGCCAAAGCTCACTAATTCACGGATCGTCAATCGAATGTTAATGTGATTGGCTTGTTTTAAAATCGAAATCTTTTTTGCAAGATCTTTGCTTTTATAAGATTCTATTTCTTTACCATCAATTAAGACTTCACCACTGTCTTTTTTAGCAATACGGCTAATGAGTGAAATCAAGGTACTTTTACCAGCACCATTTGGTCCGATAAAGGAAGTAATGGTGCCTTTTTTTACGTCAACGCTGACGTTATCTAGCACTTTTTTTCCGTCATAATATTTACTTACTCCGTTTACTTGTATAGCCACTGGTAACGTTTTCCGATCAATCCGTATTTCGCGATCAATTAATGCTGTTGTCATGTCGTTTTCGTCCCCCTTAATAATAAGTAAATGAAGTAAATACCACCGACGAAGTTAATGAATACACTAAGTGGTGCAGAATAAGAAAATACTCGTTCAACTAATAACGTTCCTCCTACTAAAGCGATGATGCTGACGAGTGCACTTACTGCTGCCATATGAGTATGCCTAAAAGTCGGCAACATCTCTCTAGCCACGTTAACGACCAGTAACCCTAAGAACAAAATCGGGCCAACAAGCGCCGTAGATATAGCTACAAAAATCGCAATCATAATTAAAAATTTCCGGATCGCTTTATCATAAGGAACACCTAAATTAATCGCTTGGTCTCTCCCTAATGAAATAGCATCCAAATATTTCAAATATGGCCATATGTATAGAATCGTACACGCAATTAGTAGCGCGGATATCCACAACAGGTCTACGTGAATGTTGCTAAAACTCGCAAACATACGGTTTTGAATCGTCAAAAAATCGTTCGGATCAATGATTACTTGCATAAACGTTGATAGACTAGAAAATAACGTTCCGAACACAATACCTACTAGTAACAAAAAGTAAAGATTTTGCTGTTCACGTCTAAAAAGCATAACGTAAAGTAAGAGTGCAAATAATACCATAAAAACAATGGATAACCCGTAATTCACGTAGCGACTCACCGCCACAATGCCTGCCGTTCCAAATACAAACACTAGAATGGTTTGTATGAGCACATAGAGAGAATCAAGTCCAATAATGCTCGGTGTTAAGATCCGATTGTTCGTAATAGTTTGGAAGACTAATGTCGAAAAAGCAATCACTGCGCCTACGATTATAATAGCGAGCACACTTTTTGCTCGTCTTGGAAGGGCATAGCCCCATACACCAGGTGAAATCCCTGAAAATAAATAGAGTAAAATCAACACAATTGCTCCAGCACCGAAACCAATATAAATCCATTTAGCTCGCATATTTTGGCCTCCTTAAGAGCAAATAAAGGAAAATTCCGCTCCCAATGACGCCAACCATTAAACCAATTGGTATTTCGTATGGATAAATAAGGATTCGACCTAAAATATCACATGCTAGAAGAAAAATGGCTCCAAATAACGCCGTATGCGGTAAACTATTTTTTAGATTGTCTCCACACATGATGGATACAATATTCGGTATAATCAATCCTAAAAAGGGAACAGACCCAATCGTAACAACAACAGTAGCTGTTACCATCGCAACAATTAATAATCCGATATTCATAATTCGGTTATAATTCATTCCCAAGTTTGTTGCGAAATCTTTCCCTAAACCGGCAACCGTGAAGCGATTTGCAAATAGGAACGCAATAAACATTAATGGAATTCCTATGTAAAGCAACTCAAAATTACCCCGAATGACTAGAGCAAAATTTCCTTGCATCCAAGATGAGAGGGTTTGAATTAAGTCGTTTTGATACGCGATGAACGTCGTAATAGAATTCACAACACTTCCAAGCATTAAGCCTACCAATGGCACAAAAATCACATTCTTAAAACGAATTCGTTCTAAAATTTTCATGAATAACAGCGTGCCACCTAACGCAAAGATAAATGCAACAAGCATACGCTCCATTGTGCTTGCCTGCGTAAATACAAGCATCGCTACTAAAATACCTAAGCGAGCCCAATCCATGGTTCCTGCAGTTGTAGGCGAAACAAATTTGTTCTGCGTTAGTTGCTGCATAATCAATCCACAGACACTTAAGCTAACGCCAACAATGAGAATGCTCAAAAGTCTTGGTATTCGGTTTATTAATATAGTTTGGACTTCATCATCAGTTAAACGGAAAAGATCAAGTGGTGAAATGTCGTGTGCACCAATAAAAAGTGAACTAATCGATAACACAATGAGAATCGGCAAGAGAATCTTTATTTTCATGCTGTTCTTTACATGATTAAACCATGCAAGTGCCTCCCTCTCGTTAATAGTGATACTCATTATCAATTACATTCTCATTCTACCATTTCATACGGAAGAGTCAAGAGTAAATGAGAAAGAATATCATTATTAATTAGAAAGGCAGCTACATGTGCATACAAAAAAACATAGCTCACATGAAGCTATGTCTTTTAAAGCCATATTCTTTTTTCTTTTTTAAAAGCTTATGAAACCTTGAGTAAACTACTGTCATCTATTCAAATTCCTGCCATTACGTTGATAGTAAAACCAATAAAAGAACGATAGGATGGCGCCGCTGAGAAAGAGACCACCCATTACGTCTGTCGGAAAATGCACCCCTAAGTATACTCTTGATATACCCATTAATACAATCATGCCAATTGAGAAACTACTAATGGCAAAACGAATAGATCGACGGTCGGTTCTTTTCCAGATGAGAAAAGCTACTACGCTATAAAATGATGCAGCTCCCATTGTATGTCCGCTGGGAAAGCTAAAAGTCGAAAGTTCAACAATCATAAATTCTTCTGGTCTAACCCGAGCAAAGCTGTATTTCGCAGCAGTATTTAAAACACCTGTTGTAAGTAATACCGCTGCCGAAAAATAGACATCGTTAAGTGGAGAACGTCTGACTAATAGAAAGATTATGAGCACAATCCCTAAAATGGCGACTATCTTCGTTGAGCCAACAAACGCTAAGCCATCCATTAGCATAAGGAAACCATCGGTACGAGTTTGTTCAAACCACGATAGAATGCCTCGATCAAAAGCTGTTACAATGGTGGTTCGGTAAGTCAAGAAAACCACGAAAAAAGCCATAACAAATATCATACTTACGCGCAACGGCGCTTTTTGAATACGGTTCATACTACTCTCCTCTTAAAACCATTATGTTCCCTACACAACATAAGCGGTTCAGACGTAAAGATCTTTTGAAATCATTTCCATAATCGCGTTTAGTTTCCACAGATAGTGGAATAAATAAACTGGGAGTGATCAACATGATAGAAAAGCAACTTAACCAAACCGATCAATTAATTGACGAACTGATACAACAAGGCATCTATAAAATAAATGATCGACACTTATTCGAGTTAAGTGAAGAAGAAATAAAAGGGATTTACTCCATATGGGTGAAGGAGTAGTGAGTGATTTACACTACTCTTCCTCCAGCTTGGGGTCCAAAGAATGGTTCAAACCAGTGACTTGCATAAACAGAAACAATACCAAACACAATTGCCCAAATCACAACCCCTACTACTGTCCAAAAGATAGCCAGACCTTTTGGTACACCTAACGCTACAGCCGTAGCAGCCGATAAATGGCTACTTAATAAAAAAGATCCTAAAATACCAACTCCAGGCATACCATACTTCTCTAAGTATTTCTGCGTTTTCTCTTTCCGTTTATTCGGTTTTTCTTCTCCTTTTTCTTTTGCTCGCTTCACCATGCGTGAACGAATTTTGTCACCTAACAGAACAATGGCAACCACACCTAAGCTATTACCGATAATGGAAATAATGACTACTGGGACAACAGGCTCTCCCATCAAAATGACACCTACTGGTACTGCAATCATGTATTCCACTAATGGAATAAACGAGCCAATGAATAAAACGAGCATTAGGGATAAATCGACTTCAGCCATATTCTTATTCTCCTTTTTACGTCTCTTTAACTAGAATCAACAAACGAAAAAAGCGCAAGAGCAGCGTCTTCTTTTTAAGCTCCATCACAGCTAAACGATTCGCTTCGTCATAACTGAATGGGACCATTGACTAAGCAACTAGAATAGAATGATGAATAGTAGCTTTATCAAAAAAAGAAGGACGTCCGACTCAAAGCGCTTCATGATCTCACGTCATTAATTAGAAATTAATGACGCCAAATCCCATTAACACAACAACTAGTGCTAACACGAGAACAATAAACAGCGAACCAAGACTATTTTCGTTCCGCTTTGCCTTCCCAGCCGCCATTTCCATAAACCCAATCACTAATACAGCTAAGAGACCTTTTACAACATAGAAGAGATTAAAGTTAAGCGCAACCAACATAGCTATACCAGATACAAGCATAAAGAGATAGAATAGTCTTGTAATCATATGTAAGATTGTAGCTGCTTTCAATTTTCTACTTCTATATAAAACAAAGGCAACGATAAAAAGAACAATTAGAAATGCCCAAGAACCTTCGTGTGTTGCTCTGAAAATACTGTAGTATTCAGTAAAAAAGTCCATTTTTGTTCACCCTCCTTTCCATTATTTCTCTGTCATTAGTATACCGTCTCTGTTTGCAAAATGCGAATGTTACGAAGTCGTGTACTGATTCAAATTTTGTTTAAGTTTAGCGTAACGTCTTAGCATCGCAATTCTCCATGGTAAGAGCATGGAGAAGGCCAAAATGAAAAACATACCTGACAGCTCGGCAGGATCAATGTTCTGCCCGATAACCAATCGAAAAACAATTCGAACAAGTAGCAGAATAACCAGAATATAAGCAAATGCCTTCGATCGCTTTAAATATATATCTCCGTCACGAATTTCGAATTTAGACGTGTAAATCAAAATGAGGGAGAACAAAAATCCAACAACCATTGCTTCAATAACGTAAAACAATGGAGGTCTAGTTGGTTCATATAGAAACATGAGTGCGCCCGTAGACATTGCTATAGGTGGAATAATAATTCGTCTTGCTGATGTCGGTCTCTTTGCAGCTTTCATTCGAATGATGAAAGCCGCCCCTCCCATAAAAGCCGCAATGAGAACAGGGATAACAATTAAAATCCAGTTTGTTTCTTCCATAAATAATCACCCTAACATAGGCATTCATTTGATATGTACTGAATAAAAGGTGCCTTGCGATTATACAAGGCACCTCTTTTTATTAAAACAATGGAGCTAGCATAGAGAAGCCGATGATGACGGCAAATAAAAGAACCAAATGATTTAATGAGAAAACGAACATAAACGTTGCCCATTTCTTTGGTTCCATTCGCTTATGCCCAACGATACTTACAATGAGCCAAGCTAATGCTAGAAGAAATGCAACAACGGTAATTACCCAACTTACTGACACAAATAAAAAACTTGCAGCTATAAGAGCAACTAAATAAACGTTTGTTTGCAAGTACGTACGTTTAAACCCTTTTACAACCGGCAACATCGGTACATTAGCCGCTTTATACTCATCATGTCTACGTATCGCAATCGCATAAAAATGCGGCATTTGCCAGATCACCATGACAACAAAAAGCCCTAAAATAGCTGGGTGAAATAAATCCGGAGAAATGGCAGCCCAACCAATTAATGGCGGAACGGCTCCACCAATGCTCCCAATTTCCGTATTGTATATCGTCCGTCTCTTTGACCACATTGTATAAGGAACAACATACAAAAACAGACCTAAGAAGCCAAACAAAGCAGCGAGTGGCGTCGCTAACAGCAACAAGAGAATACCAACTAGCGATAATGAAATTCCTAGAAGAAGCGCATTTAATGGCTGCATTCTACCTGTAACGGTCGGTCTATTTTTCGTTCGATCCATAATGGCGTCAATATCTCTGTCATACAAGTTATTAAAAGCTCCTGCAGCTCCTATAACCAGTGCTGAACCAATGACGGCAAATAGTATTTCCGTAAAGCGCTCATTGAGTGTTGTCCCACTTATATAAAGCGCTAGACTTAGACCAGCAATCATTGCTAATAAGTTTGATTTTATAATCCCCGTCTTTAATGTTTCTGATAATACTTGTGAGAATGCCTGCTTAGGCGCAGCAAGAGAGGCTTTCTTTTCTATTTTTATTGACCGCAATCCTCTCTTCCCCCCCATCTGTTAGTATGATTCGTTAAAAGAATACCTTCATTTTATCATAAACCTTGAACATAGAAAGAAGCTGACAAAACTGTCGTTTGCTTGTCAAGAAGTTATGGCTAATTCTTGAACAACCCTTGTCCTTTTTACATCTCTTCTATTATACGCTTTTTAAATAGTAATGCAAAGCAAATCACGAACAAATATGAATTTTTGTCAGTAAACGTAGAAGGATGTCTTAACCTACCCTATTTGAACATGATATGATAGGGTAGATTATAACTTATGGATAAAAGGAGTCATTAACCAATGTCAAACCTGTTAATTTTCGGTCACAAGAATCCAGACACAGACACCATTTGTTCTGCTATTGCATATGCAGACCTTAAATCCCAATTAGGCTTTCAAGTAGAAGCTGTTCGCTTAGGGGATGTAAGTGGTGAGACGGCCTATGCACTTGAAACGTTTCAAGTAGAAGCACCGCGTTTCATTGAATCTGCTTCTAATGAGACTAAAGAAGTCATTTTAGTCGATCATAACGAGCGCCAACAAAGTGTTGATGACATTGATGCCGTTCATGTTCGTGAAGTAATAGACCATCACCGCATCGCTAATTTTGAAACAGCAGACCCTGTTTATTATCGTGCAGAACCTGTTGGTTGCACAGCAACAATTATTTACAAAATCTATCAAGAAAAAGGGTTGTCCATTCCGAAACATATAGCTGGACTGATGCTTTCTGCTATCATTTCTGACTCCCTTCTTTTTAAATCGCCAACGTGCACTGATGAAGACGTAGCAGTTGCAAAAGAACTAGAGCGTATTGCTGAAATTGATGCTGCATCGTATGGCTTAAATATGTTAAAAGCAGGAGCGGATGTTTCTACCAAAACATCAAAGGAACTGTTGACAATTGATGCAAAAGAGTTCTCAATGAATGATTATTCAGTAGAAATTGCACAAGTGAATACCGTTGACATTCAAGATATTTTAACAAGAAAACAAGAGCTTGAGACGGAAATAAGCAGCACGATTAAAGCAAAAAACTTGGATCTCTATGTATTAATTATTACAGACATCTTAGAAAACAATTCCACAGCTTTAGTCATTGGAGAGAAAACGGCTGTTTTTGAAGAAGCCTTTAACACTTCCTTAACTCAACATATAGCGTCACTCCCTGGCGTTGTATCACGAAAAAAACAGGTTGTACCTCCGTTAACTGAAAGCTTTTTAAATAAATAAGAGTAGGCGAATGCCTACTCTTATTTATTGTTGTTCTGATTTCGGAACACGGTCACGGTAGAATTCATATTCTCCAGTATGCTCAATGACAGCTCTAACGGTAATGTTTCGGAGTGACGCCTCCGTTAATTCAAACGTCTGCTTCATCTGATTATAGCTTCTCACGTCACTTCGATAGAATTGATTTTCTAAGCTATATACATCCTTCTCATTATTCAGTCCAAGTAAATAGGTGTCTCTTACCTGTTTTTCAATCATCTTTTCCATCAATTGAAGAATCTCTTTTATTGTTCTTGATGCGCCTAGGGTTTCATCTGGTGGAAAATCTAAAAGCGAAGCATGTACATCTATATGAACATCAAAAAAGACTTCTCCATTAATCACTTCTGAATGAATACGATTTTTAGGACGAATAATATTCAATGCAGCAATGGTTTTACCGTCTTCTTCAATTTGAAGTGGGCTATTTTCAGTCTGGTTATTTAGCCAGCGCAAGCCCGCAAGCTGAAGATCGGTAAACAACTTTGGCTCACTATCGCCTTTTAATAAAATCGCTCCATCAGACGACATGGCATCCTTTTTCTTGTTATTATTGTCCTTTAATTCCTTTTTATTTATCCCTACCCTCGGTAACACAACAATGCGCCCTTTCTCCGCATAGTTTCGCATTAGCTGGTGCAACGTAATGGGTTCAATGAACGCTCGCTCTTTATAGACCGTATCTGGGTTAAACAGCTCAGTATGAACAATATCGCCATACATATTCGTCAATAGCAAGATTTCCTCTAGGCTCTCAGCTGTTCCAAAAACCCAAGGTGTTGTTCGGACTTGATGAAAGCGATACAATCCTTCATTAATCTCAATAATTGGTTCATGTTCTAGTGCTTTCATGCTGTAAACCAATACATTTACATGTCCCCAATGAAGCATTTGATTTGATTTGGAACTGAAGTTTTCGAGCGCCATCAGGATTGTTTCCCCCCGTGCTTCTGCTACCCATGCGCCTGAATCTACCTCACTCATTCCTTCTTGACTCACTGACAAATGGCTAAAATCAATGGATTGTGCATAAATGATATACTCATCTTCTTCTGAATCATAATCTATCCCTAGAGCTGTTACATACTGGATATCTTGAAGATCGAATGAATCCCAGCAACCACTTAAACCAATTGCTGCTAATGTTAAGACAATCATCATTCTTTTCACCGAAATTTCCTCCTTGTAGAGTCAACCGCTTTTAGATTGGCCGGCCTACGTTTCCGCCACTTCCACGGCTTTACAAAGACTCCGGAAATAAAATCTCTTTTGTTGAAAGGCGATAACGGCGATAAATACGGTAAACCAAATGACTCTAAACTTGCTAAGTAAACAATGATTGAAATCACAGCAATACAAAAACCAAACATACCTAAGAAGGCTGACAACATCAAAACATAAATCCGAATGAGTGATACGGTTCCTGACAATACTTGGCTCGTTATTGCAAACGTAGATACTACGGTTAATCCTACAACCACCAACATTGTAGGTGATGTCAATCCTGCTCGAATGGCAGCATCTCCAATTATAAGACCACCAACGACAGCTAATGTTTGACCAACAGATTTTGGTAACGTGGTCCCAGCTTCCCTAAATAATTCAAATAAAGCAATCATGAGAAAAATTTCCAAAACAGAAGATAAAGGTAAGCCTAATCGAGAGACATAAATTGTAGCTAAAAAAGGGAGAGGGAGTTGATCAACATGAAATGTATTTAATGCAATCCACAGTCCCGGAAGAAAAAGCGCAAGTAGTAATCCAGTCATTCGTAAAAGCCGCTGAAAACCAACAGAAATGAATGAGTTATGTAAATCCTCGGCTGTCTTCAATAAAAACATTAAATTAACAGGTGCAATAATTCCACCTGGAGAACCATCGATCAATATAGCCACGCGCCCATTGTCCAAACAGGAAGAAATAAAGTCTGGTCGACTTGAATAGACCGTTAACGGAAAAAACGTAAATTTTGTGTTCGTTAATCGTTCCTCTACTTCAGCTAAACTTAAAACAGCATCAGTATCAATTGCTTCAATTTGTTTTCTTACTTCATTTAGTATCTCATCACGCACAATATCTTTCATATAAAGAAGGGATAGTTGCACTTGTCCCCTTTTACCAACTATATAGGATTCGTTAACGAGGGAACTAGTACGAAGTCGCTTACGAACAAGTGCAATGTTCTCTTCAACATCTTCGGTAAAACCATCTCGTGGGCCTCGAAAAGAAATTTCTGTGTTTGATTCCTCTGGTTTTCTTTTTGGAAATTGGGGTAATTCAATTTCAATAAACTGTTTATCCTGCTGATCATAAAAAAGAATATAACCTGAAAAAATTCGTTGTATGACGTCTTCTTCATTCGCATCTGCAGCAACCTTTTTCGCTTGGAGATGATGAATGGCTGAAGCATGTTGAAAAAAATCAGTGTCCGCTTGCTCAAACACCCTATACATAAGAGGAATTGTTTCAGTGTTCAATGCCTTAACATCCACAATAGAATGACAGTAAATCACCTCAACCTCATAGGGAGGCTGCTCACGAAATACAATTCGTTCTACAACAATATCGTCATTAATCGCTAGCTTTTGTTTAATTGAATCAAAGGAAAGTTTAGAAGGATACATGATCTTGGTTCCTCCTTTTTTTAGGTTTTTTCACCTTTTTAAAACTTACTAACCAGAGCCAGATCAGGACAATAACTGCAAACAAAAGTGAAAATGGCATATAAAAACGGCTCAAGTAAACGGAAAAAACAGGTTCATCTAAAGGGATGAAAATGGTCAGCCATAGTAAAACACATAGTGTCGCAATCGTTATGAATCGAGCTTTAGGCGATTCCTTCCCTAACAAATCGGCAGCAATATACAAGGCAACTGCTTGTCTTGTAAAAGCACCGGCTAGCCATTGAAAAATTGAAAAAAAGTCTAGCCTCGTTAAATATTTTCCAAGCTCTAAAATTCTCCACTGTGAAAAAGCAGGATACTTCATTCGCTGCGCTTCTTCAATTCCAAAAATCGTAATTGCCCCTACAAGTGGGCCTAACGCAAGACCAAATAATAAGAAAGCAACGATATATAAGTGCGATTTTTTTAATTTTGTGCGCGCACGATGTTGAACGAAAAGAAGAAAAATTAGTTCGGCAAAACCACACGCTGCGAGGAACGCACTTAAAAACGTTTCAGTATAGCCATTTTCAAACAGTGGGACTAAGAGCGAATAATCCTTTTCTTTTAGATTCCCTATCCCTACTAAAAAACCGAATGAAACAACGATTGGTAGTAAAATTCCTGCAGTAAACGCTATCGTTCGAATCCCACAATAAGCAGCAACTCCGCAAAGCAATAAATAGGGGAGGGCTAAAACAGGATTCGGTGTTAAAAGTAAGTATGTACTGGTTGTCCAACTGATGGTTGAATACAAAGTTGTATAACTAAACACGGTTAAATAGAGGAACAGTAAGAAACCAAAAAGAAATGCGCTCACTTTTGTTGAACGAGCACTAACGAAATCCATAATATGTTCTTGCTTTGTTTTTTTGCTTATAAAGACGATAATGGGTATCCAAAAAATTAAGAATAATATGGAAACCAATACACCTACCCACGAATCTTTTTCACCAAACTGTAAAAGAATTGGCATCATGATAACGTGATTCATTAATCCACTTGAGAGCAATATTAACGGAAACAGTTGAAACATCGTAACAGATCGCAATTCTTTCACCTCATTTTAGTGGACTGTACCGTTATCATTCCAGAGTTGAATGAATTTATTCAACTACAAAAAAGCTCGCATTCATAAAAGAATGCGAGCTTTTCCTTCTAAAAGAAGAAATCAGCAATGATAAGCATGATTAGTGAAACAAACCAAGCAATTGTTGTTGGAACCGACCAAACAAGAATTTGTTCTTTTGCTTGTTTTATGCCAATTGTCCGGTTCACAACCCAGAAAAGACTATCATTAAAATAAGAGAAAAACAGTGAGCCTAGCGCAGCTGCTTGAGCTGCCAATATCATGTTTACATCCATCCCTGCTAGAATAGGGGCTGTTATCGATGCAGCTGTAATCATCGCAACAGTTCCGCTACCTTGAATAAAGCGGACTAGTGTAGCAACAACAAATGGTAATAAAATCGCCGGAATTCCTGTATTTACGACAATTTCTGCAATATGGTCGCCAACACCCGTTGAACGAAGGACGAAGCCTAATGCACCACCTGCACCAGTAACAAGTAACACAATACCTGCTTGCTTAATCCCTTCCTCCATTCGATCGAGTGCTTCTGAACGCTGAACGTGTCCAAATAGTCCATAAATCGCTAGTAATACACCAATTCCTACTGCAATGACAGGTGATCCAAAGAACTGTACATATTCAACCCACATACCACTTACGTCCATAGCGGCAGTCGTCGTGTTTAAAAAGATTAAGAAAACCGGTACAAAAATGGGTAAAGCTGATCGTAACAATGACGGTAAATCTTTATTCTCTTTTTCTTCAATCCAATCTTCAATTGTCACTTCCTTTTCAGGACGAATCCAATCCATTCCATCTTCACTTGGAATTTGGTAAATTCGCTTTCCTAACCATTTCGCATAGAGTACCATCGCAATAACGATCGGAATGGCGAACAGCATACCTGTAATAATCATCCAACCAATATCAATATCAAAGATTCCAGCTACGCCTAATGGACCGGGTGTCGGGGGAACCGCACTGTGGATAACAACCGCACCACCAGCTAATGCAACAGCCAGCGTTACGATAGAGCGCCCTGTTTTCTTTGATAACGCTTTCGCAAGTGGACTTAAAATGATGAATGCCGAGTCAACAAAAATTGGGATAGACACAATATAGCCAGTGAGAGCCATCGCCCACTCTTCTTTTCGTCTTCCTAGCCACTTTACGACGGTGTAAGCTAACCGTTCAGCTGCTCCTGAAACTTCTAAAATACGTCCCATCATAACACCGAAACCGATGACAATCGCGATGGAGCCTAACGTATTTCCAAAACCTTGTGTGATGGCGTCTACAACGGCAGTTGGTGTCATACCGCCAACTAATCCAGTGATCGATGCCGCAATAATTAGTGCTAAAAACACGTGAACCTTTGTTTTCACAACCAAAAAGATTAAAACGATAATTGCAATGACAAGACCTAGTATCATTTGTGTACCAGATACGTCCATTTTTCTGTCCTCCAATACGCGTAAGCGCTTTAATTGTTACTAATTTGTGTGAAGGGCTCGTTACAGCCCTTCACGATAACTCTTCTTTTATTTCCCTACAAAATGTGGCGCGTATTTTGCAGCTAATTTAATGGATTCTTCCATAGAGACAGAGCTTGCAATACCTTGCCCAGCAATATCAAAAGCGGTTCCATGATCAACGGATGTTCTAAGGAACGGTAGACCGTTTGTGATGGAAATAGTACGGTGGAAGTCTGTCATTTTTGCTGCAATATGCCCTTGATCATGATAAAGAGAAAGAACTGCATCATAACGTCCATTTAAGGCTTGGAAGAATACAGAGTCAGCCGGTACCGGACCAACGGCATCAATCCCGCTCTCTTTCGCAAGCTCAATGCCAGGTTTAATCTCATCCATTTCTTCCGTACCAAAAAGTCCATTTTCTCCGCTATGTGGGTTCAATCCCGCTACAGCAAACTTACGATTTTCTACGCCCAACTGTTGCAGCGCAGCGTCGCAACGAACAAGATAATCATGTACGCGCTCTTTTGTCATTTGTCCAATGGCATCTTTTAAAGATAAATGACGAGTTAAGAAAAAGATTCGCATGTTGCGCACTTCGAACATCGTTAAAGGATCATCAATGTCGGCAATACCGGCTAACATTTCAGTATGACCAATGTAAGGAACCTTTGCTGCTTTTAAAGATTCTTTATTTATAGGTGCTGTTGCCATTGCTTGAGCTTCATTGGATTGACACAGTTCAGCTGCGTGCTTAATGTATTGAAAAGCGGCCTCACCATTCGCTGCATTTACTTGACCGAACTCATATTCTGGTAAATCAGGAAAATCAATGATATCGACAGTCCCAAACTCACCCTTTGCTTCTCTTGGCTTTTCAATCTTATTTAATGTGAAATTAACTTCTTTTACTGAAAATAAGTTTTCTAATACTCTTGCATTCCCTATAACAACTGGTGTGCATAAATCATAAATCTCTTTTTTATTTAAAGAACCTAGAGTAATTTCTGGTCCAATTCCTGCTGGGTCTCCCATTGTAATGGCAATAACTGGTTTCATTCTCATCATCCTCCTATTTTTGTTGACGCTTGATCAATAAACTTTACACATTCATAAATGGCTTTCTTATCGCCAATTAATCCACCTTTTGTCACAACAGGTAATCCGTCGAAATAGCCCCCATCAAAGGTGCCATATGCTGCTAACGGCATCACTTCATCCTTTAATGCAATGCCATTTGCCCGTCCTAAAGCACAAACCGAAGCGGTTACATCTCCGCCACTTGTAAAACAGCCTGCGTATGACATTTGCTCTTGTGTAAGCAGTTTTCGACTAATCGTCGCTAACCCATCGGTAATACGCTTGGCAAGGGCATCTGCACTTTTTCCTTCTACAAGTGCCTTTTCTTTTAAAGGAACAAGCTTCTGCCCGCTTTTATGAGTTGTTACAATCAGAATTCGGTCTACCTTCGATTGCTCTAGCGCCGCATGTGTTGCACGTTCTACTTCTTCATCCCATGTCTCGGTGTAACTCGCAAGCTTTTCTGGATCAACATAAACAGGGGTTGATCCTGTTTTGTCGATTAAATAAGACAACTGCTCCCCAGTTAAACTTGTTGCGCTCCCTACAGAAACAAGAATCGTGCCATTTTGCTGTTCTTTTTGAACCATTGCCCGCGCGTAATTCGCCGTTAATGGTCCCGGATCTGCACAAAGAATGGTTCTTTTCAATAACGTTAATGCGTTAGCCACTTTCTCAACCTGCTCGGTCGTCATCGCATCAACAACCATCACTCGTTTACCTTTGTTTATTTCCTGTTGTAAGCTGTTGCAAATGTCTGATTCCGCTTTCATTACTGTACTCAAGGGCACAAAACCAACTTGATGAATCGTTTGTTCCGCAAGTAAATCTGGTATAAAGGATTCAGTAATCGGAGCAATTGGATCTTTTGACACATAGGTTTCTTGCAATGGCACACCATCTAATAAAAGATACCCACCTGCCATTGTTCTTCCTGATTCCGGAAATGACGGCATCACGACGCTGATGGCGTCTTCTGGCATTAATGCGAGCATTTCATCAATCTCGATGCCAATGTTTCCACGGAATGTACTATCAATTCGCTTCGTGAAAATATCTGCTCCCCATGCTAACAACTCATTCATTGCCCGACTGACACGTTGTTTTGCAATTGGTTGATCAATATAACGACTATCCGTATCCATTACCACGGCATCGAAATAACTATTAGCTGGTAAGCTTGCACTATGAACAATCGTCGTCGCTTGAAAGCCTTGCTTTACTAGCTTGACACCGGATGCATTAGCGCCAGTTAAATCGTCTGCGATTACGCCAACCTTCATGTCGCTCGAACCCCTTTCTTCTACTCTACTAAGTCAACTTGAATAACATTTTCATGATAGTGCTCAAGTCCATTCAACGATTGATCTTTATTTGTAATAATGCCTTCTACTTTATTAAGTTCACTCACATGTGCAAATGACTTCTGTTCAAACTTACTTGAATCACAAAGCAACCACGTCTCTCGTGCCGCTTCAATCATTAATTGCTTCATTCTCGCTTTTTCTAGCGTCGGTGCCATAACGCCTAACGCTGCGTGTACCGCGTGAGCACCAAGTAAAAACAAATCAACGTGGATGGATTCAATTAGCGCTTGCGCTTGACTACCGTAAAGAGCGCCAACATCTGCTTGTACTTCACCGCCGGTCACAATGCACGTTACGGAAGAGTGTACGAGTTCAGCCGCAATCTTAATGTCATTTGTCACCACCGTTAAATCAGCTCGGTCTTTAATTAATCGCGCTACTTCAAGTGTCGTCGTACCTGAATCCAAGAGAATGGTTGAATTTGGTGCAATTAGCGCAATTGCTCTTTGTGCTATTTTTCTTTTTGCTTGCAGTTGTTCTACTTCTTTTCTGGCATAAGGTGTTTCTCGAATTAACGCTTTTTGTGGTACTGCTCCACCAGGTGTACGAATGACTTGATTTTCAGCCTCTAACTGGCTTAAATCTCTCCGAATCGTCATTTGTGACACTTGAAGCTGCTCTGCAAGCTCGTCTATTTCTACTTTTCCTTGTTCATCTACAAATTGTTTTATAAATGCTTTTCTTTCTTTCGCTTTCATGTTCATTTATAACACCTTTCATTGTTAATTTAAAACATATTTCGACATATGTCAACATAATTATGTTTATTTTTATCAATAACATGTGATTTATTTTCACAAAAGACGTTAGAATGTTTATTTTTATCAATTTAAGTATAGCAGAGAACAGAAAGAATATCATAGGTGCATAAAAAAAGTACTTTCTTTAAAGAAAGTACTTTTTTTAACATGGAGCCTAGGGGGCTCGAACCCCTGACCTCTTCGCTGCCAGCGAAGCGCTCTCCCAGCTGAGCTAAGGCCCCTCATTCATATAAAATTACAGTATGTATTGTCTGCATTCAATTGCACTCTCATAATATAGCATATGCGTCACTCAGACGACAAGACGTTTCATTCACTTTTTCTACAAAAAGATTACCCTAACAATACCCCAATTCCGTACCATAATACACCTGCCACTACGCCGACAAATCCTGCTTGAATGATGACTTCTCCTGTTAATTTCTTTGTTTTAACAACATCCAAAATCAGCCAACCAAAAAAAACAGCCAATGCAAGGACGATAGCATCTACCATAGCGATCCCTCCAACTTCTGTTTTTACTTTAGCAAGAAGCTAGAGGGACTGCAACTAATAACTAGATATGAAAGGTCTGTTCGACTTCTTCAAGTAGATTTTTTGCGGTGCTTACGTACTTTTCGTCCACTTCTCCATCTTTATCAATGGGACGTTGAAATTGATTTATGAGTCCGTCTACTGCTGGAGGAACATAGCCACCAATGCCTTCATCTGTATTACCATCTTGATAAACATGATTTAACAAATAGGGTTTTCCTAATTTAAAGACCGCGCCACTTGAGCCCACTTCCCCTTCTACGGCAGTAAATGGTAACCGTAAAAACGTATATCCTCCCTCTTCGGAGAGCTTGTAATCGTAATAGCCATGATCATAATCCCAATTTCCACCTAGATCGTAGCCAAGCGGCGTTAACAGCGATTCTAATTCTTTTGCCTTTACGACTTTTCCTTCTATTTTTGATGAAAGCTCGATCATTCTTACCGCCCCTAACATTTTTATTTATTAGTGTGTGAGGCTTCTTGGAACTTATACATAAAAAAAGTACGGATGACAATTCATCCGTACTTCGCCTTCTAGAGACGTTTTTCGAGCTCTTCTTTTTCTTTTTCAAAACCTGGCTTACCAAGTAGTGCAAACATATTTTTCTTATATGCTTCCACGCCTGGTTGATCAAATGGGTTTACTCCCATTAAATAGCCACTTACCGCGACTGCTTTTTCAAAGAAGTACACGAGATAACCAAACGTATATTCATCAAGTTTTGGTATGGATACGATTAAATTTGGTACTCCACCATCTGTATGAGCGAGCATTGTGCCTTTAAACGCTTGCTTGTTCACAAAATCCATCGTTTCACCAGCAAGATAGTTTAAGCCATCCAAGTCTTGATCTGCTTTTTCAATCTCAATATGCTTGTCCACTTGCTCCACATGAAGGACCGTTTCAAACAAGTCTCTACGTCCATCTTGTACGTATTGACCCATTGAATGAAGATCTGTCGAGAAGTCTACTGATGCAGGATAAATCCCTTTTTGATCTTTGCCTTCACTTTCGCCGAATAATTGCTTCCACCATTCGGAAACAAAGTGTAGCTGTGGCTCGTAATTCACCATTAGTTCAATGGTTTTTCCTTTATTGTAAAGAACATTACGAACAGCTGCGTATTGATACGCTTCATTTTCTTCTAATGTCGGTGAGGCATATGCATTTCTAGCTTCTTGAGCACCTTTCATCATTTGCTCAATATCAAGACCAGACACGGCAATAGGCAATAAGCCAACTGCTGTTAAAACAGAGAAGCGTCCGCCAACATCATCAGGAATAACAAATGACTCGTAGCCTTCTTCGTTTGCCAGTGTCTTAAGCGCACCTTTTTCTTTATCCGTTGTTGCATAGATACGCGTGCGCGCTTCTTCTTTTCCGTATTTCTTTTCTAAGAAGTCTCGGAAGATGCGAAAGGCAATGGCTGGCTCCGTCGTTGTTCCTGACTTAGAAATAACATTAACGGAAACATCCTTGCCTTCAAGAAGGTCGAATAAGTCACGAATATAGGTGGAACTAATATTTTGACCAACAAAAATGACTTGTGGTGCATTTCGTTGTTCATTTGATAAAACATTAAAAAACGAATGGTTTAATGCTTCAATTGCCGCTCGTGCACCTAAGTAAGAACCGCCGATTCCTGCAACAATGAGCACATCTGAATCTTGACGAATTTTCTTTGCTGCTAACTGTATACGTGCAAATTCCTCTTTATCATAATCGACCGGTAAGTCAATCCATCCCAAAAAGTCATTCCCTGCTCCCGTTTTTTCGTGAAGGGCTTGATGTGCAGTTGTCACTTGGTCTTGCAATTGCTTCATCTCATGCTCTCCGAAAAAGGAAAGTGCCTTACTGTAATCAAATTGAATATGTGCCATAAAAAAGAGCCTCCTTCTATTCGGTACTTCATAAATGTACCGAAAGGAGGCCAAAAACACAAGTCATCAGCGCTCAAATACAGAACTCTTGAGTAGTTTGTCTTGCTCGTGTCGTTCAATGGCTAAGTCAATTAACGTAGAAATTAAGTCTTGGTATGATAAACCACTTTCTTCCCAAAGCTTTGGATACATACTGATTTTTGTAAATCCTGGTAATGTATTAATTTCGTTAATAATCACTTCGTTTTGGTTTGTTAAAAAGACATCCACTCTTGCTAATCCTTCACAATTTAGTGCTTGGTACGCACGTATGGCGATGTCTTGAATAGTTTTACTTACTTCACCGGTTAAATCAGCTGGGATTGCTAATTTGGCACCGTCTTCGCTAATGTACTTTGCATCGTATGAATAAAAACCATCTTGAGGTAAAATTTCACCACAAACACTTGCTTTTGGGTGATCGTTTCCTAAAACAGCACATTCAATTTCTCGACCAACAACAGCCGCCTCAATTAAAATTTTGTGATCATAGGAATAAGCAAATTCAATTGCCTCGTTAAATTCTTTTTCATTCGATGCTTTACTTACACCTACTGAAGAACCTTGATTGGCCGGTTTAATAAAAACAGGCATCCCAAGATTTTCTTCAATTGTTTTAAAGTTAATTTGCTCTTTTGTACCACGAGTAAAACTAACCCCTGTTGCAACGTTTAAGCCAGCTATTTGAAGCAGCTTTTTTGCAACGTCTTTATCCATACTTACAGCCGAGCCTAAAACATTTGAGCCAACAAACGGTAAATTTGCCAAACGCATCATGCCTTGTAAGGACCCGTCTTCTCCAAGTGTTCCATGAACGATTGGAAAAATTACATCTAGTTGTCCAAGGGCCGTATTTTGATCGACTGGCTGAAGTTGATTGGACTCTTTCCCAGGCATAAAGGATACACCTTGATTTGATTTATTAAGCTCGATTAGAGCGGGATTGTGTTCATTTAATAAAAAGTTCGTGGCTTCATTTAAGTGCCATTGTCCTTGTTTATCAATACCAATGAGTGTTACATCAAAACGATCTTTATCAATGGCGTCTACGATGTTTTTCGCCGACTGTAGCGATACTTCATGCTCAGCTGATTTTCCACCGAATATAATTCCTACACGTGTTTTTGCCAAACCCTTCACTCTCCTTCCCGTTTATTATACACGGAAAAGGCTTGTTACAGAATGAGAAAAACGTAATGAAAAAAGACAGTCCCATTTGGACTGTCTTTTCTGCAGACATTCACTAAAGTGCTTGCTTTAAAATTTCTAGTGCTTCTGGGCGACCTATTTTATGGTAGTTACCGAAAATACCGTTCGCACTTGCAATATCTGCAATTTCATCAAGCTGATCTTCTGTAATAGTGTAATCACTTAGAGCGGTAGGTGCACCTAAAGCCGTCCAGAATGAAGCAAGTTTATCAATGCCTTCTAAAGCGGCATCTCGATCTTCTTTTCCAGAACGGTCGACTCCAAATACCCGTTGTGCTAGTTGCGCGCCTCTTTCAGGGTTTACATCAACACTATGTCTCATCCAGTGAGGGAATAAAATAGCAAGACCGCCAGCATGTGGAATATCTGATACCGCTGAAACAGCATGCTCTAAGTTATGTGATCCCCAGTCACCGCGAGCCCCCATTTGCGTAATCCCATTTAGTGCCATTGTACCACTGTAAAGAATCGTTTCTCTTAAATCAACATCGTCTAGGTTGTCCAGTAAATCTGGCGCTGCCTCCATAACAGTTGTAAGAATCGATTCACAGATACGATCTTGTAACGGTGTGTTTTCTGCAGGGTGAAAATACGCTTCTAAAACGTGAGTCATCATATCGACGATACCGTATACCGTTTGATCTTTTGGAACAGACACTGTGTTTTCCGGATCTAAAATAGAGAAGTTCGGGAACGTAAAAATACAACCCCAGCCAATCTTTTGGTGGGTTTCCCAATTTGTTATAACAGAACCAGAGTTCATTTCTGAACCGGTAGCTGCTAATGTTAAAATCGTTCCGAAAGGCAGGGCATCTTCAGCAAGTTCCTTTTTAGTAATGATGTCCCATATGTCACCATCATATCGAGCACCTACTGCAATTGCCTTTGTTGCATCGATAACACTCCCACCGCCTACAGCTAGAATAAAGCCAATGGCGTGTTCTTTGCACAAATCAATTCCTTTTTGCACCGTTGTTAAACGAGGGTTTGGTTCAACACCTGCAAGCTCTGTCACATTGCAACCTGCATATTCCAACTGCTGTCTTACTTTGTCATACAAGCCATTATTTTTTATGCTGCCACCACCATAAACAAGTAGCACATTTCGATCATAGACAACAAGCTCATCTGCTAAGCTTTCTGTCTTTCCTTGTCCAAAAATTAATTTTGTTGGGTTATAAAATGTAAAAGCGTCCATTAAGGAGCCTCCTTTTTAATTTATCCACATCTATCGTAGCGCGTTTTTATTATTTCCGCAAAGACAATGCTTCATTATTGGCAGACATCACCTAACATAAACACGCCCATTCTATCCCATTCTAAGAGGAGCACATCATTACTGTGCACAATCATTAGGAGGTGAAATCGAATGAGCGGAATTCAAAAAACAGCTTTAGTATTAGCCATTATTGGTGCCATCAACTGGGGACTAATTGGATTCTTCCGTTTTGACCTTGTTGCTTTTATTTTCAATGGTCAAGCATCAGTCATTTCTCGACTTATTTATGCTTTAGTCGGATTAGCAGGCCTTTACGCTATTTCCATTTTATTGAAGCCTAAAGAAGAATTAGGCAGAGACCACGAAGTCGAGCCACAACGATAAAAACAGCTAGTTTTCACTAGCTGTTTTTTTTATTTCTTCGCGCGCTTATTCAGATCTGCTTGAATTTCGTTAGACTGCTTTAACCATTCTTTTAACTTGTCTTCTAATGTATTAAAGCCTTGTTGTTTCTGTTGAGGCGCTTGAGGTTTACGCGCGCCACCGCCCGTATTAGCACGTGGCTTCGCTTGTGGACGAGCAGGCGCCTCTTGCGTTGCACGGATTGATAAAGAAATCTTTCCAGATTCTTGATCTACTGACATCACTTTTACTTTGACTTCGTCTCCTACTGTTAATACATCTGCAATATCTTTCACATAACCGTGAGCAACTTCAGATATATGAACAAGTCCTTGTTTTTTTTCATCGATCGCAACAAAGGCACCGAACGGCTTGATTCCCGTTACTTTCCCTTCGATAATGCTACCTTCTTCGTAATTAGACATTAAACACAACTCCTAAACAATGATTTAACCTTTTAATTTTACCATAGGTTTCGCTATAGCGCAAAGTCTGATCAATTGTTTATTGTGTGACCAAGGCCCCATTTTGTAAAATTGCGTTCGTAATCGTAATTGCTAACCGTTTTTCATATTTATCTTTTAAATACTGTTCTTGCTCATTAAACAAAGAAATCACTTTCCCTGCCTCGTTTACTCTTCCTGTTCGTCCAGCCCGATGAAGATAGCTTTCCACAGAACGAGTTGCATTTAACTGGATAATATGGGTTACTTTTTCAACATCAATTCCTCTTGCCGCCACATCTGTTGCTACTAGAATAGTGGCTGAACCATTTTTAAACTGAGAGATCGCTTGTTCTCGCTCTATTTTTGTCTGTTCAGACGATAACCCTACAGCTTCTATCTTACGGTATCGTAACTTATCGACTGTTTCCACTAATCGCTCTAACTGATTCACAAACACAATGCCTTTTGTAATTTGCTCAGCATGAATGATTTTTCGAACCGTATCAACTCGATCACGCTCTTCAATAGTGAGCGCCACATGTTCGATTTGTTCTGGCAGTGTAGACGTATTCTCTTCAACTTTTTCCACTTGAGGAGAAAATACCTTCAGTCTATCCTCTAGACCTTTTGGAATCGTTGCCGATGCAAACAATCCCTGCACATTATAGCCAAGACGTTTCCCTAGCTCTTCGACGTCTTTCCACGATTCTTGCTCTTCTACTAGTCGATCAACTTCATCAAGCACATACAGACGCACATTAGTTAGTTTCAGTTTCTTTAAACGGACGAGCTCCATTACTCTTCCTGGTGTTCCAACCGCAATATGCGGCTTGCTTTTCTTTAGTTTTTCAACTTGACGGTTGATATTCGCTCCACCAATAAATGCCATTGACGTTATGTCTGTATTAGCTGTGACTTCTTTAATAACCGTTTCAATTTGGACAGCAAGTTCTTGAGATGGAGCGATAATGATTCCTTGTATGGTTTGTTCCTTTGCAGCGATCGCAGAAAGCAATGGCAATACATAAGCAAGCGTTTTTCCCGACCCAGTTTGTGATCGAAACATTAAGCTTTCGCCTTGAATTGCTCGAGGAATGACAACATCCTGTATAGGTGTCGGTTCCTCAATTCCTTTCTTTACTAAATTGGCTCCTATTTGTTCTGGTAAATCCATGGTTAATTGTTTAATCATACTTAACTCCTCTATTATAGCCATTCCATTCGGTAAAACGGTTCTGCTTCTTCTTCTGATAACGTGCTCAATGCATCTAAAAATTCCAACTGAAAAGAAGCAACGCCTCGATCACTTGCTTTTGCAAAGGCACGTTCTGCTGCGACTCCATAATGAGCAAGTCCTTCTGCTGCAGCTTTAATCTTGTCGTCCCTATTAATAGCTAAGTAAGCCGCTAGGACACCACCTAATAAACATCCTGTGCCGACTACACGTGTTAGCCACTCATGTCCATTTTTTATCGTGACCGTACGGGACCCATCCGTCACAACATCTTGCTCACCCGTTACAACGATAAGGGTATTTAATTCCTCTGCTGCACGTTTTGCTAGGACAACCGGGTCTGTTTTAATTTGGGCATCTACCCCTTTTACAGTCCCTACTTCTCCTAAAATTGCTGCTATTTCCCCTGCATTTCCCCTAATTAAGGTGATATCAACGTGCTGTAAAATCCGAGCCACCAATTCATTGCGAAACGATGTCGCTCCTGCACCAACAGGATCAAGAATAACAGGTGTTCCTTTTTTATTCGCTGCTTGACCAGCATGTATCATTGATTCAATAACAGTTTCAGACGGAGTTCCAATATTTAACAGAAGCGCATCTGCCGCTTCTGCCATTTCATGTGTCTCTTCTTTTGCGTAAGCCATCACAGGTGAAGCACCAATAGCAAGAAGTCCATTAGCAGTGAAATTTGTTACAACTAAGTTAGTCATACAATGAATTAATGGATTCTGTTGTCGAAGTGTACTCATACATAACGATCCTTTCTCATAAAAAGCTTTACGTTTCCTTTTGCCAGTCATGCTTTTTCAAAAACCGCCCGACCCGATGAAGAGCCTCTTCTAAATTCTTTAGAGATGTAGCGTATGAACAGCGAATATGCCCTTCGCCCCCTTCACCAAATACGGAACCAGGCACCACAGCAACTCGTTCTTCTATAAGTAGTTTTTCCGCAAACGCCTCAGAAGATAAGCCTGTATGTTTAATTGATGGAAATGCATAAAATGCACCGCTTGGCTTATGACATGGCAAACCAATCTCATTTGCTGTTTTCACAAAATAGTTTCGTCGCTGTTGATAGGACAACTTCATTTTTTCTACATCTTCCATACCGTTTACTAATGCCTCTAACGCCCCGTATTGTGCCATCGTCGGCGCGCACATTAAGCTATATTGGTGAATTTTGAGCATGGCTTGCAGGAGATCAGGAGGCGCAAGAACAAAGCCAAGTCTCCATCCTGTCATTGCAAATGCTTTTGAAAACCCATTGATCACAATCGTTTGCTCTTTCATACCTGGTAATTCTGAAAAGCATGTATGCTCGTCGTCGTATGATAGTTCAGAGTAAATTTCATCTGAAAATACAATTAAGTTATGCTTCTGAATGATTGCGGCTATTTGTTCTAACTTTCTTCTATTTAAGGAAGCGCCAGTCGGGTTATTCGGGTAACAAATCATAATGGCCTTCGTTTTTTCAGTGATCACTTTTTCAATATCAGCAGGATTAACTTCAAAATGATTTTCTGCACTTGTTCCAACCGAGATAGGAACTCCACCAGCAAGGGTTACGAGCGGCGCATAAGAGACAAACGTCGGTTCCACAATAATGACTTCATCACCAGGATCTAAAATGGCTCGCATCCCAATATCAATGGCTTCACTTGCACCAACCGTTACAAGAATTTCTTCTTCCGGGTTATAGTGAACGCGATACCGCTGTTCCATATAAAGCGAGATCGCCTGTCGAAGTTCTGGTAAGCCAGCGTTTGCTGTATAAGCGGTAAACCCTCTTTCTAAAGAAGAGATGCTTGCTTCACGTACATTCCAAGGCGTTACAAAGTCAGGTTCTCCAACGCCTAGGGAAATTATATTGTCCATCTTAGATGCCAAATCAAAAAAACGTCGAATGCCTGACGGCTGAATACTTGATACTTTTTGTGATAAGCGCTCTTTTTTAATAACAGTATGTTTCATTACGGTGTCACCACAATTCTACGGTCTTCTTCAGGTTCTTTAAAGATGACGCCATCATGTTTGTAGGTTTTCAACTGAAAGTGCGTCGTTGTTGATAAAACCGAATCAATTGTAGACAAGCGCTCCGAAACAAAACGAGCCGTTTCTTGCATTGTCCTTCCTTCCACAACGACTGATAGGTCATATGCTCCTGACATTAAATAAAGGGCCTTCACTTCTGGAAAGCGATAAATTCGCTCAGCAACTTCGTCAAATCCGACGCCTCGCTTAGGTGCGACTTTCACATCAATCATCGCTGTGACTGCTTCTTGGACAGGAAGCTTTGCCCAATTTACAACTGCCGAGTAACTTAAAATTACGTTATTGTTTTCTAATTCTTCAATATACGAATCGACTTCTTTCTCAGTCAAATCAACCATCTTTGCGATTTTCTCTGAATCAATTCGACCATTTGCTTCTATAATTTGCAAAATCTCAATTGATTTTTTATCAAACATAGCCATCTCTCCTCGCCAAATCCTTCTCCTAAAGAGTAATTATACATTGTTTGTTTATCCTAATCATAACATAGGAATTTCCCAATCTCTTGTTTAAAATTAAGGGATCCTTTAGGAGTGTACACAACAATGGATAAACAGACTGCCTTACTTATTATAGATATGATCAATCCGTTATCTTTTGAGCATGGAGAAGATATCTATCCACAGACAAAAGAGACCGCTGAAAAGATCGCCTTACTAAAAGATGCAATGAAAGCACGAGGTTGTCCAATACTTTACGTAAATGACAACTACGGTAAATGGCAATCCGACTTTAACCAACTTGTTTACGACATTAAAACAAGTCATGAGTTGGGCGCCACTATAGCTGCTCGCCTCGAACCAACCGAAAACGATTATTCTGTCATTAAGCCGAAGTACTCTGGTTTTTTCAACACACCACTTCACTTGTTATTAGAACATCTTGAGGTACACACCCTTGTCTTAACAGGTATTGTTGGAAATATGTGTGTACAATTTACAGCGAACGATGCGTACACGCTTGAATACTCGCTCGTTATCCCCCAAGATGGCATTGCTAGCTTTACACAAAAAGACACGGATGTCGCCTTGCATCACTTTAAACACATATTAAAAGCGGACGTCCGACCCATTGAAACCTGGATAAAGAAATAGAAAAAAAGCGCAACCCAAACGGTAGCGCTTTTCAAATATGTGCTAAATACTAGGTGAACGATAGTTAAAAAACTTGCTTTAACTTTTCTTTATCTTCTGCAAGCCATTTCCGCATTCTTTCTTTTGTTCCTTCTAAATCATGTAGAATGGCCTGACCGCACTCTTTTTCTGTTGCAGCAGGAACTTGTTCTGTTTGAAGAGAATAAGTCATAGTCTTTTCGAGAACATCAATAATTTCAGCTACAGTTGGTGTCCCACTCATAATGAGATAGTAACCAGTTTGGCAGCCCATTGGGGAAATATCAATCACATCAAAATGATGATACTCCTCAGAGAAACGACGAATGTTAATAGCTAATAAATGTTCCAAAGTATGAATGACGTCAGGTTTAAGCGCGTCTTTGTTTGGCTGACAAAAACGAATATCAAACTTATTTACTTCTCCATCCGTTCCGATTTTGTGTGTTCCGCAATGTCGAACGTATGGCGCTTTTACTATTGTATGATCGAGCTCAAAGCTTTCTACTGATGGCATTTGCTACACTCTCCTTTCGTATTCGTTTATAGTATAAAGGATAGAAGTCTGTCCTGTCGAAGCTTTGATGGATTTTAACGAATTAAATTTAGTAAGAGGGTTTACCTCTTTAGGAGGAACGAATGAATTTCAAGCTTTTTTTCAAACAATTAATAGAACAAATTAAAAAAGACCCGATTCCCGATTTAGCCGCAACCCTGTCCTTTTATTTCTTGCTCGCTATATTTCCTTTGATGATCTTTGTGCTAGCAGGCGTATCCTTTTTTGATATTGACAATGACCAAGTTTCAGAGATGATTACCGATTTCTTTCCTGGTGAAATTGGCATTACCTTCAGTGAGATTGTGTTAAATACCATTGGTGAGCCACAAGTTGGTTTGTTTTCCATCGGCATCATTGGCACGCTTTGGTCTGCATCGAATGCCATTAATTCTTTTATTCGCTCTGTTAACCGCGCGTACAATATCGAGGAAACGCGTCATTTCTTGCGACTACGAGGAACTGCTATTGTTCTTACAGTCGCAATGGTCATCGTTATTATTATTACCCTTGCACTACCTGTATTTGGCAGTCTTATTCTTGATTTCTTAGAGAACTTTTTATCTGTTCCATCTGAATTAATCGCTATCCTTAATAATCTTCGTTGGGTTGTCGCTGTTATTGTCATGATATTTTCACTTATGGTGCTTTACCGTATTGCGCCGAACAAGAAGTTGCAATTAAAAGATGGTTTCCCAGGAGCTGTTGTTGCTACTATAGCGTGGTTGCTTATCTCGTTTTTCTTTTCTCTTTATGTAAATGATTTTACCAACTTTGAAAGTACATACGGACCACTAGCTGGTGTGATCATTTTAATGTTTTGGTTCTTCTTAACAGGCGTTATTTTAATTATTGGTGCAGAGATTAATGCCACTCTCCATCAAATGAAGAAAAAAAACGACCGATAATGTATAAACTTTTGACAGCTGGGCATGATGGTACCAGTAATTAACTTATACGTTTTAAGGAGTGTTCGTTATGAATAAAACAGAATTAATTAATTCACTTGCGGAGCGTGCAGAACTTTCTAAAAAAGATGCAACAACTGCCGTTAACAGTATGTTCGATTTAATTGCTGAGTCATTAGGAAAAGGCGAAACCGTTCAACTGATTGGATTTGGAAACTTTGAGGTTCGTGAACGTGCCGCTCGAAAAGGACGTAATCCACAGACAGGTGAAGAAATTGATATCTCTGCAACGAAAACACCTGCTTTTAAAGCAGGTAAACAGCTTAAAGACGCTGTAAAATAAAACAAAACGCAGTCGCTGACTGCGTTTTGTTTTTCTATAAAATTAAAGCTGCAATCCAGCCTACGAAGAATAGAGGAACCGTTAAATGAAGAAAAGTAGGCACACAAGTATCCCATATATGGTCATGTTGCCCGTCTGCATTTAACCCTGCTGTCGGTCCTAACGTGGAGTCGGAAGCAGGCGCACCTGCATCGCCAATTGCTCCAGCTGATCCGATAATTGAAATAATGGCCAGTGTCGACAATCCAACCTCTAAACCGAGAGGCACAAAAAGCGTCGTAATAATGGGGATGGTCGAAAAGGAAGAACCAATTCCTAACGTAATGATTAAGCCTACCACCATCATAAGAAGAACAGCAATGACTTGGTTCCCGTCGATCATATCCGATACATTTGTAACTAAACTTTCCACGTGCCCGGTTTCACGAATAACAGCTGCGAAGCCGGCAGCAGCTAGCATGACAAACCCAATAAAACCCATCATTTTAATTCCTTCAGACATCACTTCATCGGTTTTTTTCACTTTAACAGCACCTGAAACAAATAATACGAGTAAGCCTGCTAAAGCAGCTGGAATCATTGAATCGCGGTAAAAGCTCTGAACGACGACCGTTACAACAACAGCAAAAACGGCTAATGATAATGACGTTACACTATAAGTTTTTGTTTCATCATTGTTTTCTTCCGATAACGGCACATTTTTATAAATACGGCGCTGACGATACGTAATAAATACAGCAACCAGTAAACCAATGAATGTACTAATTGTTGGTAGAAGCATTGCCTCTGGAATTAAATCAATATTAATTGAAAGTCCGCTTGCTTCCATATTATCTGCTATCGTCTTATGAAAAATCTGCCCAAATCCATAAGGCAATAACATATATGGCGCTGTTAAACCAAAGGTTAAGATGCAAGCAATTAACCGTCGATCCACTTCTAACCGATTGAGAATAAGTAAAATAGGTGGAATTAATATAGGAATAAATGCGATGTGTACTGGCACAGCGTTTTGGGACATACACGCCACTGCAAGCAGCATTAAAAACAATAACATTCTCGTTAGCGTATCACGGTCACGATCCCCTTTACGCTTCATCCAAATTTGCAAACGATCAACTAAAAAGTCTGGTAAACCTGTTCTAGATAATCCAATTGCGAATGCCCCAAGTAGCACATAGCTAAAGGCAATCTCAGCATTTCCGCCAAGTCCACTTCCATAAATTTCAACCGTATCTGAAAATCCTAATCCGCCTATAAGCCCTCCAATTAAAGCCGAAAGCGTAATGGCTAGGACAACATGCACCCGAGCCAAACTGAGTATAATCATTAAAACTACTGCAATAATAACTGCATTCATAACCATCATCCTTTAGTCTGATAAATCACTAAAACATTTGTCTAACTTATCACCCTTTCCTTACTTTTGTCAAGACGAAAAAAACCGAAAGGCTTTTAGCCTCTCGGTTTTCTATACAGTTTATATTGCTAGGATTTTTGTAAAAGATAGTGATTTATCGCGACACCCTTTTAGCTGATAAGAGACTTTATCGCCTTCTTGAATCGATAATTCAACGGTCTCCGTAAAAGAAGCGTCATTTGTTGCGAAAAGTTTATGGGTTCCTGCCGGTACTTCAATCGTCATTTTTTGCCTACGTTTTAACGATCCTACAAAGTGATCATTAATAAACACTCGATATTTTCGATTTGCGGCATAAAGCTCACGTGCACACTTTATCTCCACATAAGCAGTATCAATCATTTTGTTCCCCTTCCTCTTACAGAAACGTTCTGCTTGAATAGGTTCCACTCATTAATACCCTTCATTATAACGATATGCTTCTTACGGTACAAGTATTAATATCTATTTATCTGTTTACGATTTGTTAATCGCTTTTTAGGAATGAGCCACGAACCATGCAAGCGTTCGCGCCATGATACCTGTTGCTCCAGCTGGTCCAAGAGACGAACCTTTGTCTTTAGAAGCTGTTCCAGCAACATCTAAATGTACCCAAGGTGTAGAACCGACAAACTCTCCGATAAATAAGCCTGCTGTAATGCTTCCACCTGCTCGGCCAGGAGCATTATTCAAGTCTGCTACATCACTTGTCTTAAGCATATCCTTGTAAGGTTGGCTATTTGGGAACGCCCATACAGGTTCACCCGTTTCTTCACCAGCGCGTCTTACACGTTCCATTAGCTCATTATCATTTGTTACCGCTCCTGTTGTATCATGTCCGAGAGCCACCACGCATGCTCCTGTCAATGTTGCAACATCAATGAGACGTGTCGCACCAAGTTGGACAGCATATGCCACACCATCGGCGAGAATGAGTCGACCTTCTGCATCTGTATTTCGTACTTCTATTGTTTTCCCATTCATTGCTCTTAATACATCGCCAGGCTTCATTGCCGAACCATTTATTAGGTTCTCACTAGAAGGGATGACACAAAGAACATTTTGCTTCGGCTTTGTTTGACCAATGATATCCATTGCACCAAGAACTGCTCCAGCTCCGCCCATATCTGTTTTCATGGTATGCATATTGGCAGCAGGTTTAAGAGAATACCCACCCGCATCAAAGGTTAATCCTTTTCCAACGAGTGCCGTCACTTCTTTACTTTCTTTATTCCCGTTATAGCGCATAACGATCATTTTTGCTTTTTGATCACTTCCTTGCGAAACAGCGAGAAGCGCGCCCATGCCAAGAGATTCCATCTCATCTTCTTCGAGCACATCATAGTCGAATCCATGTTTTTCAGCAAGTACTTTCGCTTCATAGGCAAGGTCTGTTGGCGTTAATAAGTTACCAGGAATATTAACTAATCGGCGAGCAGTGTTAGCGCCCTCCCCATATGTATATCCAAGCTCTGCCTGTTTTGTGAAACCTTCTTCGTCTACGTAAAAACTAACGGCCGAAAGGTTTTTCTTCACTTCATTACTTTTTTCTTTATAAGTCACTTTATCGTAAGAACTTAAAGCAAGAGCTTCTCCAAACGTAAAGGCAACCTCGTCAGATGATATACTTCCTTGTAAAAAGCTATCGACGATAAATCCAACTTGTTCTACTTTTTCTTTCTTTAGTTTCAGTCCAACGTTTCCAAGAGCATTACGCAATTCGTCTTTGTGTAGCTCTCCTTGAACCCCTAAATAAACCGCATAAATTTTTTTTACCCCTAACGTCCCAAGAGTAAAAAAGTCTATACATTCTCCTTTTTTTACAGGAAACGATTTCTGCTTTGACAATTCGGTTAACTGATGATTCATTTCACGATCAATTGCTTGAACCCCTGGTGTAAACTCACCTTTACTCCAAACGGCTAATACGAGCACATCCTCGTCTAATTGCCCTACATTCCATTGTGCTTTTTCCTTAAACATCCTTACAACTCCTCTCTTTAAAAACTAGTATAGCATGTAAAAAAAATGTCTCAAACAAATCGAACTGCAGGGCAATCACCGTTTTGGTATGATATAATATCCTCATTATCATTAACGAGAAGAGCGAAAGGAAGACATTATGGAAATCTTTCAGAACTACCCGCTTTGGACAGCATTAATTGCGATCGTGTTAGCTCAAGCGATTAAAATTCCTCTCGCTTTTATTGCTACCCGTAAGCTAGACTTATCGCTTCTAACGAGTACAGGCGGTATGCCGAGTTCCCATTCCGCTGCAGTAACAGGTGTTTCAACAGCTATCGCAATTGAACATGGTTTAGACTCTTCTCTCTTTGCCATTTCAGCTATTTTTGCTGTTATTGTTATGTTTGATGCCACCGGAGTAAGAAGACACGCTGGCTATCATGCAACCGTGTTGAATCAACTCGTATTAGATTTTAATCGACTTGTAGAAGAAGTAAAAACATGGCCGAAAAAAGAAAACGAACAAAAACTGAAAGAACTACTTGGGCACCAGCCAATTGAAGTTTTCTTTGGCGCAGTACTTGGAGTGATTCTCGCCTTTGTTCTTTATCCACTTCTAGGCTCAATATAAAAAAACAAGCTCACCTCTTGTAAGTGAGCTTGTTTTTTTAGGTTTCTCGTGTACGCTTGAAGTCATGAATACTCGTCCGCTCATTTAATTGGTTTAATTCCTCTTGCGTAATAGTCCCAGTTCCTTCTTTTATCACAAACACATCTAAATCTTTCTTCCCCCACTCATTAAACACATCTTCAATTGAATCATAATATAAATCAATTTTTGTTCCTTTTATGGCCGATCCTGTATCAGCTACAACGCCATACCCATATCCAGGAATAAACAATACCGTTCCTAAAGGGAATACCGTCGGATCCGCTGCCACTGTTGAATAAGCATCTCTTAAAACAGGCAATCCAGAATACGTAATGCCGTATGCTGGGTCTCCTGGATTTTTTCCAGTCGATTCTTCACCAGCTGTATAACCTGTTGCTGTAACGTGAACTCGATGATAGTCATTTGTCTCTAATTCTTGTTCCATTAACGTATAAGTAGGAACAGTCAACCCTGGTATAGATCGATCATGTTCATGAAACGGCTTTTCTCCCACATCTTGCACGTACAGTTTAGAAAAAGGTAAATTAGTAAAAACAGAAATAGTCATAAATACTGCACCTATAAACAAAGCACTCATAAATAAGCGAAACGCCCATTTAAACGTTGAATTATTATACATATTCAATGTCACACTCCTCTACTACAGCTTTTCCAGTAGAGAGAACATTATGCAAAAAAAAACAGACCATACGCGTTAGTCTGTTTTAAAACATCTGATAACCTGCTTTTCTTAGTAATTTCATAATAATTCCAGCGGCAATAGCACCTAGAAAGCCACTTGTTAACACAATGATATCTGCAACATATAAAGACGTTAACCGGTCAAATAGCTGCGTAAATGCCGCCCCCGGCTGTTGAATAAATGTTCCATAAGGCGCTCTGTTTACAATGAGCAATACAACAATTGGGTAAACAAATGCCATGATCCACGTTAATCGTAATACCATATTTAATAGAAAGCCAATTCCGGCAAATAAAATAAAAAACAATATAATCGATACAATTAATTGTAATATATGTAACCCTTCCATCATCCATCCTCCCCTCTCAGTGTACGAAAAAGCGCTTCCGAAAGTCAATACGAATCTACACTCATGAAAAAACAGTAAGGCACATTCGCCCTACTGTTTATTTTATAACCTCACATTCATTTTATAGAGGAAACTTCCCTTTTTTAAGAGTAAGCATCGGTCCACCAAGAATAAATAAGGCACGGTTATCAATCATTTTTTTCATGAAGTTTGCTGTTCCACCGTAAATTTTCTTCGAACCAACAACACCAATTGCTTCTTTTCCACCAAGAGAAGCTACAGTCCCTTTAATGTCTGGCTTAAAGCTCTCAAGACTTGAACCACCTTTGTTAAGTGTTACGATGTTATTTGCACATGTTTTAGCCATTTGCATCGCAATCTGTGCTGTCGGCGGATAAGGACGGTTTATTTCTTCATTAATAATCAGCGCACAGTCACCGATAACAAACACATCATCAAAGCCTGGTGCACGTAAATCCGGCTCCACTTTAATACGTCCACGATTTGCTTCAAAACCTGATTGATCAATAACTGGATTCCCACGAACCCCTGTCGCCCATACGATTGTCTCAGATTTAATCTCTTCGCCTTCTCCAACAATAACACCTGAAGCCGTAACCTCTTTAATAGGTGTGTTAATTTTGAACTCAACGCCACGACTTTCAAGCAAGTTCATTCCGTATTCAACAAGCTCTGGGTCGAATCCAGGAAGCGCGCTTGGAGCTGCTTCCACTACGAATAAACGAACTTTTTCACGTGGTACATCGTATTTTTTACATAGCTCTGGAATACGCTCAGATAATTCACCGATAAATTCAATACCTGTAAAGCCAGCGCCAGCTACTACGAATGTTAACATCCCCTCATGAGGATCAGCTGTGTTGTTGTAATTAGCAAACTGGGCATCAATGTGATCTTTTACTTGACGCGCGCCGTTTAACGTCCACTTTGTGAATGCATGTTCATGAACACCTGGGATGCCAAATGTTTCTGATACAGCACCTAACGATACAACTAAATAGTCGTAATCTAGCTCACCATCTTTAAGCATCACTTTTTTGTCGTCTGTTTTAATTTCTAGCACTTCATCTTGAACGAAATTCACTTTGTTTGTATTTAAGACATCGGAAATCTTAACTCGAGTACGATCTGGGTCCATCGTTCCCGCTGCTGGTTCATGTAACCACGTTGTTTGGTAATGGTAGTCGTGCTTATTAACAAGTGTAATGGATGCTTCGTTGTGCCCTAATTTTTTTGACAACGCTACAGCGGTATTCATTCCACCATATCCAGCACCTGCGATAACGATCTTTGCTTTGTTCACTTCAAATCACTTCCAATTTAGTATTTTAATTCTTATGGCGTTAATGTTTGTGAGAAATTTCACGTTCTTATTCACAACAAAGGAATTTCATAGAATCGTCATATAATCCAACACTCTAATAATATTCGTTTTTTCTTCAAAATTCAACTCCATTATACAAAAAAATTATCTTTCATTCCTGCCCTTTGTATTTGTTTCTTCCTCCATGTATAATGAGAAAGGATCTCAATTCAGTCGGGGGTGTAACACATTGGAAGAAAGAGAAGATTTGTATGATTTAACGATTATCGGCGGTGGTCCAGCCGGACTATTTGCAGCCTTCTACGCAGGTATGCGTCAAATGAAAGTAAAAGTAGTTGAAAGTATGCCTCAATTAGGTGGTCAACTTTCAGCACTGTATCCTGATAAATATATTTATGATGTTGCTGGTTTTCCAAATGTAAAAGCGCAAGATCTAGTTGATCAGTTGACTGCTCAAGCGCAGCAATTTAATCCTACACTTGCATTAGAGGAAGCTGTTCAAACATTGGTAAAGGAAAATGATGATACGTTTACATTAACCACAAATAAGCAATCTCATGCAACAAAAGCTGTTTTAATTACAGCTGGTGCTGGTGCTTTTGCTCCAAGAAAACTAAAAGTAGCAGATGCTGAACAATATGAAGATAAAAATATTCATTATTTCATTCGCGATTTAAGTGCGTTTACCGGAAAACGCGTTGTTGTTATAGGCGGCGGTGATTCTGCTGTGGACTGGGCATTAATGCTTGAGCCTATCGCAAAAGAAGTAACCCTCGTTCACCGTCGTGATGAGTTTCGCGCTCACGAACATAGCGTAGAATTGCTGAAGAAGTCTAAGGTGCGTTTATTGACACCATTTGAAACAACAGAGCTTCATGGCAACGGTGAGCTCGTTGAATCACTTACATTCACAAAAGTAAAAGGTGAAGAAACTGAGACGATTCATGTAGACGATGTTGTTGTCACATTTGGCTTTGTTTCTAGTCTAGGACCAATTAAAGAATGGGGATTAGACATTCATAAAAATGCGATTAAAGTGAACTCCAAAATGGAAACGAATATTGAAGGGGTTTACGCCGCTGGTGATGTGAGTACGTATGACGGAAAAGTAAAACTGATTGCTACCGGCTTTGGTGAAGCACCAACTGCTGTAAACAATGCAAAAGTATATATCGATCCAAAAGCCCGCGTCTTCCCTGGTCACTCAACAAGTCTTTTTGAATAAGAAGGAGCTCGCTACTAACGTAGCGAGCTTTCTTTCTTTTTATTCATGTCGTTTCCGTAGTAATTCAACAAGAGGGTGTGATTCTTCAATCCCAGTAATACTTGTAAACGCCCCGATTTTTCCTTTTTCTTCAATGAGCTGTTTAAGCTTTATACTTTCTTCATCTGTTTCATCATAAAAATGTAGGGCATCATCAATCGTTTCCACAAGTGATTCAGGATGCAAGCCTTTTTCAGCTAATGCTTTTGCTGGTTTTACTAAGCGATCCTTTACTCCTAATTTACGGATAGGGCCTCGACCAACACGTTGAACTTTATCCTCTAAATAAGGATTCTCAAATCGCGTAATAATTTTATCAATATAAGCTTCCTGTTCATCTGGATCAAATCCATGATCGTCAACTAGAATGGCTTTTGTTTCATTTAAAGCTCCGCGTACACGATGTTTAATATAATCACTCGCTAACGCCTCTTTGATCGTCTCAATCCCTGCTCGAAAGCCTGCATAAGAGGCTACAGCATGTCCAGTATTGACCGTAAACAGTTTACGCTCAATAAAAGGAGCTAAATCCTGTACTAGTTTCGCTTCACCTAGCGCTACGGTATCACCTATTAAGGACGGCTCCTCCACAACCCATTCAAAAAATGGTTCCACTGTGACAGCTAAAAGGTCTTCAGACTGCACATTCGGTACGATACGGTCAACGGCAGCATCTGCAAAGCCTGTGTATCCTTGGATCGTTTCCCATTCACTTTGACTTAGTTTTTCGATAACCGCTTCTTTCAGTTGTGATGTAGCGCGTATTGCATTTTCACAAGCAATAATATTAACCGGCTTTACCCCTTTACGCGCAAGCAACCCTTTGGCAATTGTGCTCGCAAGCATTGGCAAAATATGCGGTCCTACAGCCGTTGTAATCACATCAGCATCTTGAATCGCTTCTATTACAGCACCTTCGTTTTCTTTACTGTTGATTCCGGACACATTGTCCACAGTAAACGTCGTATGCTCTTCTCCAACAACATGAACTGTGTAGTTTCCACGCTCATTTAATGCTTGAATAACGGTATCGTTCACATCTACGAATTGTACGTGGTAGCCTGCATCAGCTAACAAAGCACCAATAAAGCCTCTCCCAATGTTTCCTGCCCCAAAATGAACAGCCTTCATTATTCAGCAACCTCAGAGAAAAAATCGAGTACGTCTTTTTCGGACTTCGCTTTAAGTAGTTCACGAACATTTTCTTCTTCAGAGCAAGCAATGGCAATCTGTGAAAGAATAGCTAAATGCTCGTCTCCTTTCCCAGCTATACCGATTACAAGCTGTACAGGGTTTCCGTTCCAATCCATTTCTTCCTCCAGTAATTGAATGGATAAACCAGAAGAACGTACTTCATCTCGTGCATCTTCTGTACCGTGTGGTATAGCAAGTAAATTGCCCATGTACGTGGACGTTACTTCTTCTCGTTCAAACATTTTATCAATGTACGTTTCGCTAATGTAACCTTGTTCAGCTAAAATTTCACCTGCTTGACGAATGGCTTCTTCTTTAGAGCTTACGTTCACATGTAAACGGATGTTTTCTTCTTTTAAAATACTCATCATGTATCGACTCCTTCGTTAATAAATCGCATTAAAAATGTTTTACTTTTTTCTTCAAGCAACGATTGGATGCTTGAAATGGTTTCTTCTTTAAAAACTTTCGTTTGTTCCTCCGATTCAATCAACAGGATACTTAAGTAACTCATATAAGCAAGCTGTTGCTCTGTTAAATCAAGAGGAGCTAGCATTAAGATAACCCTAGCAATGTCTTCTTTTTCTCCTGCCATCGATAACACAGGAGTAGATCGGCTTAATGTTAGTATCCCAAAAACAGGCGCAAGTATATCTTCTGTACGTGTATGATATAAAGCCATACCCGCATTTGGAATTGCTAACCCTCCAAGTTCTTCCCGCTCTTTTAAAGCCCTAAGAACCTGGTCGTGTTTTTTTACTTTACCCTTTTTTTCAAGATCCTCAACAACATTATCTAGATCGTTTTCTACGGTATCAATACGACAATGAAACACAGAATCAAGGACTTGTTCCATAAACAAGCTCATTGTTGTAATGTCCTTCATTGTTATAGGTGTCTGCAGCTCTCTAACTGAAGGAACGGTTACCATTGGTGGCTGTTCATTTTGACGATCTAGATACGTTTGAATCATCTTCACTTCATTGTCTGTTAAAACAGGACTAACATGGATTGCTTGACGCTTTCGCTCATTAATACGAACAGTAGACAAAAATAAATCAAAAGAATGAGGATCATATTGATTTAAATCTAATAGTGAGGCTAACGTAATCGATTGAACTTCAGGAAATTCATCTCGAATCCGACTAGACAGCATTCGAGCTGATCCGATCCCACTCGAACATACAACAAGCGCACGAATGGGTCCACGGTTACGATTTCTTGTAATGACCGCACCAAAGTGTAACGTTAAAAAACCAATTTCTTCATCTGGTAGTTCAATTGGCGAAAACACTTTTCCTGCTTTTTCTTTTGTAACATTGAATAGCGAACCGTAGTCTGCTTTAATTTTGTCGAGAAGCGGATTGTGTATTTTCATATGTTGCTCAACTCGATAAATCGTAGGTCGCAAGTGTGCAAGTAGTCCTTGAAAAAAGGAAGGATCGCTAAAAGAAATACGCAATGCCTCTTCCATTTCTCTTATAAGCGCTTTTACCCGATAAGACAGTTCAGGGTTCCCTTTTATAAACGTTTCTTCAAAAGGTTGAGACGTTCTCGTCCCTCGTAAATGCATGACTAAATAGCCGACTTCTTCTTTTGGAATATGAATATGAAACGTCTTCTCTAGCGCTTTTGCCAAGCTCTGCGCTAATGGCAACACATCTTTTTCCCGTTCTAGCACTTCTAGCTGCATAGCATCCATTTGAATCTTTTCACCTTGGCGAATTCGCTCGACTGCCAATGTAATATGAACGACGAGGGCTATATACGACTGGTCGGTTAATCGCTCCAAAGCCTCAGCATGAAGTTGAGCTAATGTTTTCTGAACGTTTCGTATTGTCACTAGATCAACGAAATGAAGCAAACGATTCGCTACTTCTTGTTGTAAATCCTCAGAAAAAACCGCATGATAAAACGTCTCTTCTGTTAAATGCTCTGAAAGAACAGCCGACATCGCTCGTCGTATAGACGTTTCGGTTCCAATTGCTTCAACCCCAAACCCTCTTTTTCGAACAAGTTCAATGCCAAAACGTTCAAGCCACTCACTCGCCTTATATAAGTCAGAACTAACGGTTGCTACTGCGACGTCTAACTCTTTTGCAAGGGCATAAAGTTTTACTGGCCCTTTCGCATCTAATAAGGTAGCAAGCAGTAGACTCACTCGTTCTTCTGCCGTTAAATGCTCTTGTTTGTTATCCGCTAATTTGGTTGCAAGCTTCTGCTTCGCTTCGATTGTGCCAAGAACTCTAACACGCGGTTTTCGCTGTAGCGTTAATTCATTCGTTTTAAGCGTCTTTTCTACATCTTTTAAATCGCGTTGAACAGTACGGAGACTAACCGAGGCCATTTCCGCTAGTTCTTTTATGCTCAATCCCATTTCATGATCCAGCAGCGTTTTAATGAGTATACGCTCTCTCGCCGTTAAGAACACAATAAAAACCTCCAATTACAGCAGGAAGCACCCCTAGAGTTAGGGATGCTATTTTTTATTTCAAGCGTTCAATTAACTCATCATACTTCGGACTGTTCATGAAGTTTTCCACGGAAATGTGTTCAGCGTTTGGCTGTTTTTGTTTTGCACGCTCCGTTAAGTCTTTATGGGTAATCACAATGTCAGCATCCGACGGAATAGAATTAATTGCTGTATTCGATATATGGATACCCTCAATGTTTGCCTTCTTAAACTTATTTTTTAATAAAGAGGCACCCATTGCACTTGACCCCATTCCGGCATCACACGCAAAGATAATTTTATCAACTTCTTCTTTTGTCGCTTCTGATGAAACAGGTTGCTCTATCGATTGACCACCTTTTAAATCTTCAATAATTTCATTATAGCGTGGGCTATTCATAAAATTATCCACAGATACGTGTATAGCAGATGGATTCTTTTGCTTAGCACGCTCGGTAAGATCCTTATGGGTAATCACAAGATCGGCACTGTCTGGAATATTGCTAATGGACGTATTCGAAACCGACACGCCTTCAATTCCTGCTTTCTTCACGCGATCTTTCATAATGGACGCACCCATTGCACTCGAACCCATACCAGCATCACATGCGAAGATGATGGATGAAACGTTTTCGTACCCATTTCCTGTTTTTGAACCGCTTGTTGAAACAACAGAAGATTTCTTACCTTTCATATCTTGCATCTTTGCTTGTGCTTCTTCAATATTGTCTTCCTCGCCTTTTTTGTCGAAGCGGAGGATAAGAGAAGCAATTACAAAGGAAACAACCGTCGCCACTAAGACCCCTAAAATAACACCTAGATAATCTCCCTGTGCTGTTAAAGCCATGATTGGAATAATACTTCCTGGTGAAGCTGGAGCAACTAAACCAACTTGGAAGAGGTTAAATACAAATACTCCAGATGCACCACCAAAGATAACGGCAAGAAACATTAATGGTTTCATTAATACATAAGGGAAGTAAATTTCATGAATACCACCAATAAAATGAATGATACCAGCTCCATATGCAGAGCCTCGAGCAACACCTTTACCAAATATCATAAACGCTAGTAAAATACCTAAACCTGGACCAGGGTTAGCTTCTAATAAGTAAAAGATTGATTTACCGAGAGTGTCAAATTGTGTTGCTGCTAAAGGTACGAGCACGCCATGATTGATGGCATTGTTTAAGAACAAGATTTTTGCTGGCTCAATAATAATACTTACAAGCGGTAATAAGCCAGTAGAGATAAGAAAATCTGCCCCTGCTCCTAGCGCACTTGTCAGTCCTTTTACAATTGGTGCTACAAGGAGTGATCCTATTACGGCTAAAGCAGCACCAATTAATCCAGCCGAGAAGTTGTTAACAAGCATTTCAAACCCTTGTCTAATCTTCCCATCAACCAATTGGTCAAACTTTTTAATGGCATAACCACCAAGTGGCCCCATAATCATTGCTCCAATAAACATTGGTGCGTCTGGTACAGCGGCAATGACACCCATTACTGCTGTTGCCCCTACTACACCCCCGCGCATATCATGGACTAGCTTACCACCTGTATAAGCAATTAGTAGTGGTAGCAAGTAGTAGATCATTGGTACAACCATGTTATCTAAAATTTGTATAAAGAAAAATGCATTAATAGCTGTGATAGTACCAAAAGCAATAAACGCGCCAATGTTTGGCATGATCATGCTACTTAAATTACTTCCGAATCGTTGTACACGGGATCGGATGCTTTTTTTCTCGGTCATATTCGTTCCTCCTATTCAAGTAAGTACTTTACTTGCATTTTATCCATCAATAGCTTGCCCTTCAAGAAAAGGAAAATACAATTTCGTCGCATTGGTTGCGACAAAACTGTTAAAAGTGCTTTCTTTTATAATAGAAGAAACTGTTTTCAACTTGATTGTTTTATACTTTCGTTGCATACTTACAAAGTACATAGAATTAGGGGGAATTACGATGATTAACAAACTTATTTTTCCTTCTTTGATCGCGACGGTTTTCCTTGCCGCTTGTGGATCAAACGAAGACAATATAGCATCTGGAAACACAGCTTGGAATGCCATTCAAGAATCTGGAACGATGACGGTCGCTACGGCTGGCACTTTGTTTCCTACTTCTTACCATTCGGAAGACGATCAATTGACTGGTTATGAAGTGGAACTTGTTAGGGAAATTGCTGCCATTCTTGATGTTGAAGTTGAATTTGAGGAAATTGGCGTAGATACAATGACACAGGCCTTAAACAGTGGTCGTGTTCATATTGCTGCCAATAGTCTGACAAAAACGGAGGAGCGGGAACAAAACTTTGATTTTTCTACTCCATATAAATACTCGTTCGGAAGTGCCATCGTTCGAGAGGAAGATTTATCTGGCATTGAAACGTTAGAAGACTTAGATGGAAAGATTGCGCTAGGAGCCATGAATACGACTTATATGCAAAAAGCAGAAGAATACGGCGCAACGCCAAAATTCTTTGATAATGTCACAAATGACGTCTATTTAAGAGCAGTCGAAAATGGTCAAGGAGACGTTATTCTAAACGATTATTACCTTCAATCCATTACAGTCAATCATTTAACGGATATTGATGTTCAAGTACATCCGACACTCTTTTACGATCCAAGCGAGCAAGGTATTATGCTTGCTAAAGACGAGCCTCTTTTACTTGAAGCGATAAATGAAGCCATTACACAACTATTAGAAGATGGAACAGCCGCATCGCTGTCTGAAGAATTTTTTGACGGCTATGATGTCACTCAGCTTCCTGATATTGATTTTGAATAACATAAAGGGTGTTTAAGAATGAGTTCTTTTGATCTGACACTTGCCATTGAATCGTTCCCCTATATTTTAAAAGGGCTTCAATATACTATGCTCGTTGCGGTTGTAAGCATGATCATTGCTTTAGTTCTTGGCTTTTTTCTAGCTTTAGGTAGGATGTCCAAGCATATTTATTTTCGCTGGCCAAGTATGCTTTTCATTTCCTTTAATCGCGGTGTACCGATCCTTGTTCTACTTTTTCTTCTTTACGCTGCACTACCAGAACTTGGGTTTAGTTTAAGCACAGTCGCTGCGGCTATCGTCGCCTTCAGTTTAAATACTTCCGCCTACATCGCGGAAGTAAACCGTTCGGCACTTTCTTCCGTGCCTTTGGGGCAACATGAAGCTGGCTCTGTATTAGGGTTAAATAAATGGCAGACGATGCGCTACGTTATTTTGCCACAAGCGATTCGTATTGCGTTACCTCCGTTAAGCAACGTCTTTTTAACACTCATTAAATCCACTTCAATTGCCTCTACGATTGCGTTACCAGAATTAATGTATCAAGCACGCATAATCGGTGGTCGTGAATTCAATTACTTAACCGTCATTATTGTAGCAGCATTAATCTATTGGGTTGTTTGCTCTTTACTATCCTGGCTACAACGGTATTTAGAAAAACGCTACAATCACTACTTAGAACCAGAACAAAAATAAGAAGAACCGAAGCAAACGCTTCGGTTCTTTGTTTTAACAGTTTTCTGGTGTACCGGCATTTGTTGCGGTTCTGAATGAAGAGCCACACCCACAATTGGCGATCGCGTTAGGATTATCAATCGTAAAGCCGCCACCCATCATATTTTGTTTATAGTCAATGACTAGTCCTTTAATAATTGGTTCACTTTCCTGGTCAACAATAACGTCAATTCCATTTACTTGGAATGCTGTATCGTCCTCTGTCTTCTCATCATCAAAGCCCATGCCATAGGAAAGACCAGAACAGCCTCCGCCTTGTACACCGATTCGGAGCTTTAGTGACTCGTCACCTTCCTCTTTCTTCATGGAAAGAATTTGCGCTGCCGCTGCATCTGTAAGAGTAATCATGTTCGTGCCTCCCTTTTTTCTTTCCTATAGTATAGACCTTTTTGTTTTTATACTCAAGTTTTTCTACTCTAAGGGTGATTGGTCTTTACGCATTAATCGATTATGTATATCGTCAATTTGTTCGCTGTATGTCAATACAAGAGGATGATTTAAACCATGACGCTTAGCCGCTTGCAGCATTTCATAGCGCAACAGCTCCAGCCTTTCCAAACATAGGTCATTCCGTACGTTCATTTTACCTCACACCTCAATTTTATAAGTATTCACCAACCTGTATATTACATCGTACACCTACCGTGTTTCAATAAGTCATTCTACTTATTTTCTTCCTTGTGTCTGTTTCACGTTTCTTTCTTTCTTAAAAGTGTAGTAGTATAATAGAATGTGAAATCAACAAAAAGACTTCGTTATGTGCATCAAGCGATGTTTTAAAGGAGGATTCCGAAGATGAGTGTGCTTTTGACAGACACAAACCTTCAAAACGTAAAAGAGAAAGTTTTGAACGGTGAACGCTTATCCATAGAAGATGGTCTAACATTATACGAAACACCAGATTTACTGGGTGTTGCTCAATTAGCTAATCTTGTAAACGAAAGAAAGAATGGTCAAAACGTTTATTTTATTGAAAACCTCTATATTAATCCGACAAATGTATGTGAGGCAAATTGTGGCTTTTGCGGGTTTAAACGGAAGCCAGGTGAAGAAGGTGCCTACACAATGGACGAAGAAGCGTTGTTAAAATACGTTTCTGACCGTTGGAACGATAATATTCGAGAGTTTCATATTGTTGGTGGTCACAACAATGAAGTCGGCTTTGACTATTACGTCAATATCGTTAAAACATTGAAGAAACATTATCCACAGGTAACAGTAAAAGCATATACTGGCGCCGAGATTGAATTCTTCTCCCGTCTCGCTGGCATTTCTATGAAAGAAGTGATTCAAACGTTAATGGATGCTGGCCTATCAACACTTACAGGTGGTGGTGCTGAGATATTAACGGAGCGCTACCGTGCCATTATGAGCCCTGAAAAAGCTTCTACTGACCAATGGCTTGAAGCACACGAAACGGCGCACAACCTTGGTTTACGCACGCATTCAACGATGCTCTATGGCTCAGTTGAATCAAAAGAAGAACGTTTGATTCATATGCAACGAGTACGTGAGCTACAGGACCGTACAAATGGGTTTATGGTATTTATTCCACTAGCGATGCAGCCAAGAAACGTGAAAGCTGGGTTAAATAGACGAACGTCTGCTTACGACGATATGAGAACCATTGCAGTTAGTCGCTTAATGCTTGATAACTTCCCTCATATTAAAGCCTACTGGATTAATATTGGCGTTCAACTTACACAAATGGCATTAACATTTGGATCAAGCGATATCCATGGTACATTAATTGAAGAACGGATTTCTCATTCTGTCGGCGCCTTAACGTCTGCCGGTATTACGAGAAAAGAATTAATTCATATGATTAAGAGTGCAGGAAAAAATCCGGTTGAGCGAGATACGTTCTACAACATTATTAAAGAATACTAAACAAAAAAGCTTGGGGCTTATTCGCCCCAAGCTTTTTTTACAAGCACACATCCCCACTGCATATATATTCAGCAGGGCCTTTCATCCACACATCTCCATCATCTTTCCACGTGATCTGTAAATCCCCACCTAATAAGTGCACAGTAACCTCTGATTCTTTCTCTAAGTGACCATTCAAAACACCTGCTACTACTGCTGCGCAAGCACCCGTTCCACAAGCCTGTGTTATACCGGAACCTCTCTCCCACACGCGGAAGTGAATTTCCTTTGGGCTCACAACTTCAACCCATTCGACGTTTACCCACTCAGGAAACCGGTCATGTTTTTCAATTAAAGGGCCAATTTCTTTAACTGGCGCCTTCTCAATTGAGTCGATAAATTGAACAGCATGTGGATTCCCCATAGAGACGGCGGTTACTCTAATGTCTTGATGGTACACAGGGATCGCTTCGTTAACGATCATTGCCTCACTATGCTCGTTTTTCATAGGAATTTCTTTTGCTAACAAACGTGGTTGTCCCATATTAACCGTTACAGATTGAACACAATTTTCATGGTCAACTGAAACGGTTGCTTCAACATTTCCACCTAACGTTTCAATTGTAAAAGAAGTTGTTGTTACAAGTCCATGCTCATAGCTATATTTTGCTACACAGCGCAAACCGTTGCCACAGTTCTTCGCTTCTGATCCATCATTGTTAAACACTCTCATTTTGACTGCTGCAGTTTGCGATGGATAGATCAAAATCATCCCATCGCTTCCGATACCTTTATTCTTATCTGCTAATCGTACAGCGGTTTCACTTAATTGCTTTTCGGGTAAGTTCTCATTAAACATATTGACATACACATAGCTATTCCCTAAACCATGCATTTTTGTAAATTTCATCTTGTTTCACCCTCTTAATGGTTGGTCTGCCCAGAAGTAATCATCATCTGCCTCTATTATTGTCATAACCGTATGACAGCAAGGCATATTTAAACGAACTTTAAACTGTTCTTTTGCGCGTTTTACGTCTTTTGGCTTCATGTTCGTTAACACATGTTCTTGCTTACAAAAAGGACATTCTTCAATATAGATATCTTTACCTTGTACTTCATATGGCCAAGTGTGACTAAATGGTAAAGGGTGCACAGTTCTCCTCCTCTATTGCTTGTTCAATACTCACTCAAACACGTTATGTTAAAGTAAAACATATCTTATTTATCTTTTCTAGTAATTGAGCTGGTGTCTCACCAGCAACATACGTATCATTAATGAACAGAAAATGCTCTTGGTTACACACTCCACACTGTGTTAAACAGCCATATTCTACTATTTCAACGTGTGGAAGTGACAGTAAGGAGTTAATGACTTCATCTGTCCCATTATGTACATTGTTCATGCAGCACTCAATCAACATCTTCACTTCGTTCACCTCTTTTTTATGCTACTTTGTCACTACTGTAAAGTCAATCTGAATCAAACGTATTGGTAAAAGAAGAAAGTGTAAATTTTGGGTTGTCGAATGAAAGCACAATCGGTATAATCAAAACTGACCAGAGTCATTTTTAGTTCCAATCACTCGTAACCGAGGTGAAAAAACAAACCGTATTCTTTGAACGGTTTTTAAAAAATGAATCAATCGAAAAAAAACCGAACACGATCTGCCATACTTCAATCTGCACATACCTTATTTTATGAAAAAGGGTTTGAAGAAACAACGGTTGCAGAAATTACAAAAGGAGCACATGTAGCGAAAGGTACATTCTTTAACCACTTCCCTACAAAAGAATCCATTTTACACGCTCTATTTGAGAAACAATTGTTAGAGCTATTAAATCAACAGCAAGAGAACCTTTCTTCAGAAACAATCTTAACGCAAATTCGTTCAAGCTTACTTTATTTACTAAAGGATTATGATATTCATCCTAGCCTAACGATTCAAACTTGGAAACATGTAATTGAAAATGAAAAGCGCTTGCACACATATTGGGTTGAGCTGTTAGAAAAAGCTTACGAAACACTTTCGTTAGCAGAGAGAGAGCATTACGCTCATATTATTAACAGCCATATTGCCTATACGATGAGTGCTTTCCATCAAGAATCCACAAGAATAGGACTTGTTCATCGAGCGATGTCCTTAATTGAAACTAGTTTTAACGCAATTTCGCTTAAAAGGAGATCTCTACTTATGAAGAAACTCGTTGTACTTGGAGCAGGTTATGGTGGTATGCGCGTCTTACAAAGACTGCTACCAAATGACTTACCAAAAGACTGGGAAATTATTCTCGTTGATGAAATGCCTTATCACTGTCTAAAAACTGAATACTATGCACTTGCAGCTGGAACCGCATCAGATCACCATTTACGAGTTACCTTCCCAGAAGATGCTCGTCTACAAATTAAATACGCAACTGTCACTGCTATCCACGCTGAAGACCACTCTATCCAGTTGAACAACGGTGAAACCCTTGCCTTCGATAAACTTGTTATCGGTTTAGGCTGTACAGACAAATATCACGGCGTACCTGGTGCGGATACATATACGTATAGCATCCAAACGATGAGTGCGACTCGCCGCACGTATGAAGCGCTAAATAATGTTAGACCAGAAGGCGTCGTCTCCATTGTAGGTGCTGGCTTGAGTGGCGTTGAATTAGCAAGTGAGCTACGCGAAAGTCGACCTGACCTTTCAATTAAACTATTTGATCGCGGCGAATCTGTTATGAGTCAGTTCCCTAAGAAATTAAGCGCATATGTTCAAAATTGGTTTGTAGAGCACGGAGTTGATGTCAGCAACAATTCAAACATTACGAAAGTAGAACCCGGCGCACTTTACAATCATGATGAACGAATTGAAAGTGATGCAGTCATTTGGACTGCTGGTGTCCAGCCTGTTCGTGTCGTACGCGATCTAGATGTAGAAAAAGATCGATCTGGACGTATCATTTTAACACCACAACATTTTATCCCCAATCATCCGGATATCTTTGTCGTTGGTGATTGTGCGAGCTTACCTCACGCACCAAGCGCACAGCTTGCGGAAGGGCAAGCAGAACAAATCGTTACCATCTTAAAACATCAATGGAAAGAGGAACCTCTTCCTGAAGAAATGCCTCGCATTAAGCTAAAAGGGGTTTTGGGCTCACTAGGAAAGAAACATGGTTTTGGTATGATGGGCGAACGTCCACTAACAGGCCGTGTAGCGCGAATCTTAAAAAGTGGAGTGCTTTGGATGTATAAGTACCACAGTGGCTGATAGTAAAAAGCGTTAAAGGAGTAGGTTCCTTTAACGCTTTTACTTGTAGAAAGAGGCAGAAAGAATGGCTTCTACTCGTTGTGTAACCACTTTCAAACTAGGATTTCCTTCCGCAAGAATTTCTCCGTTTACTACCAATAATGGATAGAAATACTCTTCATTTAAAATGGCTTCTGCTAGCTCTTTTTCTCGTTCGGTATTTGGGGACTCTATATCGACATAGTGAAAAGATAAATTTTCGTGAGGGAATTTCCGGGTTAATGCTGCTTCTAACCAATCTTTTGTCTCTAATGCGCTTGGCAAATGTACACAAGAAGCGCACTTTTGCTCTGCTCCATAAACCGTAAACTCAATTTTTTGCACCCACCTCATCCTTTCAATGCTCTTTCCTATTAGCTTACATGAGAACCGTGCTAGAAGCTATAAAAAAGATGCTTCCTTCTTTCTTCTCCTTCTCTCTCCATTCCTAATAAACCCTGTGAAACACCTTCAGAAGTCATTTTAATTAGAACGATGCATTAGTTAAACAAGGAGAATGGCCATTGTTCGCTTAATGCACGTCTTATCATCTGAACGAATCTAAAATAATTGAGCAGATGCATGGATTTTTTTCATCTAGGCGATTATAATGAGAGTATGATGAAAGGAGTGATTCCTAATGGAAACAAGCACAGATATGATGGAGCAAGTGCAAGAGGTATTGGATAAGCTTCGTCCGTTTTTGCTACGTGATGGCGGAGACGTTGAACTTGTTGATGTGGAAGACGGGATCGTAAAAGTACGCTTACTAGGTGCTTGCGGATCTTGCCCAAGCTCTACAATTACGTTAAAAGCTGGGATTGAGCGTGCCCTTTTAGAGGAAGTACCAGGGGTAGTTGAAATCGAGCAAGTATTCTAATCACCAGTCTATTCAGCAGTAAAGCATTGGCTTTACTGCTTTTTTGTGTACATAGTTTTCTTCTTTTGTAGAACACTTCTACTAAAGGAGGGTGACAACATGATGGCGAATGACGATAACCGTAGCGACAACGCAAGACAGATTCAATCCATTATTGAAGACACGAAGAAACGAATGCACGAGGCTGAAAGGTATAAGACTGAGCATGCTGCAGAATTGCATCCTGACGAAAAGCGAGCGCTGATTGAAAAGAAGCGTAACCGAGAAATGAGTCTCAACGCGCTTGAAAAGGAAAAAGAGGAAGAAAAGAAAGAGCGTTAATACTTTAGAAGGAGAAGGGTTGCTCAGACCCTTCTCCTTTTCTCTCTACATCATGTATTGGTTATACACTTGCTCTGCATCCTCATAAGAAGCAAAAACCGCATCATCTTCTTCTAATGTATGATAATAATCGTATACAACAACCGACGTTCCGAGTGCGTCAACCGATATATATCCTTCCTGTATTGTTGCAACAGTGGGTGTGTGGGGATTACTATAAATAACAAAAACCGACTGACCATCTTTCAATTCATTTACTTGTAGCATAGCATTCGCCTCCTTTTCACAGTAGTATGCCTACTGTTACAAAAGCTATGCTTGCACTACGGATAGTGCTGTTCCAACTGTAGCTGGTCTTACAACTTCAGCTTGATAATATGGAAAACGACGTTGAATCTCTTTTGCGAAGCGTTTGCCGCTACCTTGCTCCACAAAACACAATACCGTTGGACCCGCGCCACTTAAAGCAGCGCCATAAGAAAAGCGATGCTCATTTACAAAGTTCATGACGTCAGACCAATGCGGGATAAGGTGTTTGCGGTACGGTTGGTGGTACAAGTCTTCCATCATTAATTCACCGGCAAGACTCCAATTATCCGCTAGTATAGCAGCTGTCATAACATTTGAAACAGCGCTTGTCTGGATAGCTTGTTTGAATTGAAGCTGCTTTGGTAAAATACCTCTTGCTTTTTTCGTTTCCAAAATTTCTGGCGGAATAAGTGCGACTAACTCTACTTTTGGCTCTGAAACGTGAATAATGTCCGTACGATGATCTCGATGAGCCCCTACAATCAAACCACCATATATTGAAGGGGCAACATTATCTGGGTGCCCTTCAAAAAGGGATCCAATTCGCACTTTTTCTTTTTGAGACACGTTACGATCGGCACAATAGCAGGCAATTTCAATTCCAGCAACGATTGCTGCCGCACTTGATCCAAACCCCTTTGAGAGCGGGATATCATTTTTCATCGAAACACGACAAGGAAAAAGCGTCGTCTCCAAATGGTTTGCTGTAAATGCTGCCGCTTGATAAATTAAATTGTTCGGTCCTAAGTTTTCAAGTCCAGGGCTATCACAGTGAAAGGACCATGAGTCGCTTCGCTCTACATCTACGTGAAGATAGCGGTCTAACGCCATGCCAATTGAATCAAAGCCTGGTCCTAAGTTTGCTGTACTCGCTGGGATTGTCATTGCTAACATTGTTACACCACCATTTCTTTTCCATGCAGATACGCTTTAAACGCTTCATTTGTTTGATCTAATACCACTCGCTCTGATGGTGATACATCCATAGCCGTGATAGGATCTTTTAACCCATTTCCAGTTAAAACAGCAACCACTTTTGATCCTTTAGAAAGTTGACCATTTGCAACAGCCTTTTTAATTCCTGCGATCGAAGCACATGATCCTGGTTCAGCAAAAATACCTTCGTTTTTCGCCAGTTCTTGGTATGCTTCTATAATTTCTTCATCCGACACCATATCAATCAACCCTAGTGACTCTCTCGCTGCAAGGGTTGCTGTTGACCAACTTGCAGGGTTACCGATGCGAATGGCTGTCGCAATTGTCTCAGGATTGTCGACGACTTTATTTCGAACAATTGGCGCTGCCCCTTCTGCTTGAAAGCCAAATAGTTTAGGTAAGCCGGTTTGAAATCTTTGATGGTATTCTTTAAAGCCTAACCAGTATGCAGAAATATTCCCTGCATTTCCTACTGGAATAGCCAGCACATCTGGGGCAGAACCTAATTGATCACAGATTTCAAATGCGCTTGTTTTTTGACCTTGCAATCGATATGGATTAACAGAGTTTACAAGTTCAATGGACGAATCCTCAGTCACTTCTCGTACAGTTTTTAATGCTTGATCAAAGTTCCCTTCCACTTCAATCACTTCAGCACCTAACATCACCGCTTGAGCCAGTTTCCCTTGAGCAATTTTCCCTTTAGGAATAACAACAAATACCTTTAGTCCTGCTTTCGCCCCATATGCTGCAGCCGATGCAGCTGTATTTCCTGTTGAAGCACACATAATGGCGGATTTCCCTTTTTCAACGGCTTTTGCTACTGCCATGACCATGCCTCTATCTTTAAACGAGCCTGTTGGATTAACCCCCTCATGTTTTCCGTATAACTCGATGCCCAACCGTTCAGATAAACGCTCAAAATGAACGAGTGGTGTATTCCCTTCTCCAAGAGAAAGCTTAGGTGTTTGATCTTGCACAGGTAAATAAGCCTTATATTCTTGCAATAATCCCTTCCACATCAACAACTACCCCACTCCTTATCCCCCTGGTCTTGGCTCAAACCAATAAGTCTTTCCCAGAAGAACTAATGTCTTTATATAATGGACATTATATCGTCAGTTGCGATGGTTTTCAAGAGAAAAAATTAAATTTTTTGACCAATAATCCAATCTAATTCTGGAATAGACTGGTAGCGATGAAGTTTGGCTTCTTCTGCCAGCTCATTTAAGAAAGCACCATTTTCTTTTTCTTTGTCGAGAAACGACTCAATTTTGGAAGCAAATTGAAGCTGCTCCTGCGGCATTTGCGCTCTGTAATATTGTTCTACTAGTTCAAAATAATAAAGCGGGAAGAGCAATCGAGCATACATGAGCTGCCAAGAGTAGCGTGACAAAACTTGTGTTTCTTCATAACCTCTTAAAAAAAGGGAAATCTCTTGTTTCATTTGTCGATGTCTTTCCTCTGGCTGGACACGCCGATCGCGGATCCACTCAGCTAAGTCACGGGCTGGATGGTCAAACAAAAACGTTGTTGGCAGCTTAATAATTTGACCACTCTCTGATACTTTTAACCACGATGTGTCTTTAAAACGACTATGACAAATCGTACCACTATCCCGTGGCTCCATTGGGATATCTAGCTCTGTATCTACAGCGTACTGAATGGCATTTTCTGTTACGCCCATAAAGTAAGGATACGTATATAAAAACACTTCATCCGTTATCGTTGTCGGCCCCGTTGCTCGTTTTTGCGCATACCAATTTTCAAGTTGTTCTAAACGCTGTTCCCAAATAGTTGGCCAACGCCCAGCTGTCAGCGCCGTCCAGTTCGCAGCCCCTTGTTGGCCTTTTACATGCCAGTCTCGTAGTTGCCCTCCTAAATCTTGAGTAGAACGAATGCGTACACTGCGATCTTCTCGTACAGTTGGAATTTTAAATATATACACCTCGGAACCATCGATAAGAGTCGATGGTTGGTTTGAACGGTTTTGAACAAGCTCAAGGACAGAATAATCGCCAACACTTCTCATATAATCAGAGAAGGCAAGCATTTGCGACTCCTCCATCTGCAGTTCATCCTTTGGAATGATCAAATACGATTCTTGGTTAGCCTGAAACCCTTCAAAGTCTCCAATTGAAAACCGTTCCGTACAGTACAATTTATAATGATCGTACAAATTGCGTTCAAGCATGAACATGCCTCCTTCTCTTATGTAGTCTTACTAGTCTATGACCTAATCGCATAAAATGTGTATGGCAACGTAAACTATAAGGAACGATTTATTCACGCAAGAGAGATGGGGGATCATATGGATTCTGTCGAAAGAACAGCTCGGGATCTTTTAGTAGAACGAGGAGTTCCAATAGAGGAAATCGCAGAACTTGTTTATGAGCTACAAAGCCATTACCATCCTGCTTTAACGATTGAAGCATGTATTGAAAATATTGATCGGGTTTTATCAAAAAGGGAGGTTCAGAATGCCATTATCACTGGTATTCAACTTGATAAATTAACGGAGAAGAAACTGCTCGATGAACCACTTCAATCGATTTTAGCAAGAGATGAAGGTTTATACGGAATTGATGAAATCATTGCCCTATCCATTGTAAATGTTTATGGATCAATCGGCTTTACTAACTATGGTTACGTGGATAAAATGAAACCTGGCATTATTAAAAAGTTAAATGATAAGCATTCACCCTTATGTCACACCTTTTTAGATGATATTGTTGGTGCTATAGCCGCAGCAGCATCTAGCCGTTTAGCCCATCGAAAGGCAAACACGGAATAAAAGAAACGACGCATACGTCCCGGAGTATTCAATGCAAAAAAAAGACGATTCCTCAACTCGTAGAGCGAATCGTCTTTTCCTCATGTCTTATACATTTTGTTTAAACCTCTTCCAATTGCCAGCGATCTAAAGAGGAAATTGAAAAGGTTGGTTGGTTTTCATAGCTAGAACAATCGAGGGTGACACCTGTCTTTACGTGCAAGGTGGACATACCAGCGTCAATACCTGTCCTAATATCTGTTTCATAATTGTCGCCAACTAAAATGGTTTTGTCTTTTCGAAACTGGAGTTGCTCTAATGCCATTGTGATGATTTCTTTATTTGGCTTTCCAATTGTTACTGGCTCTTTCTGCGCAGCATATGAAATGGCAGCAACAATTGCGCCATTTCCACACACAAGCCCATTTGAAGATGGCAACATGCGATCTGGATTCGTGGCAATAAAAAGAGCTCCCTCTTTTACTAAACGCGCGGCTTGGCTCATCTTCTCATATGTGATGTGTCGATCAAGGCCAACAATGACTGCATCCGGCTGCGTTTCATCTTTAACAAACGTTGAAAAAGCCGTTTCTAACCCTTCTTCTCCAACGATAAACACGCGAGCTTTTTTTATCTTTTTTTTAACATATAGTGCTGTTGCTAAAGCAGATGTTACAATTTGATTTGTTTCAACATAAAGTCCAAATTTGCGAAGCTTATCCGCTACCTGTTCTGGTGTTTTTGTTGAATTATTTGTAATAAATCCATACGGAATGCCCTGCTGATTCAGTTTAGTAATAAACGAAATGGCACTATCAATTGGTTTTTCTCCATTGTAAACAGTGCCATCCAAATCAAATAAATAACTTTCATATTGACTGAGCATCTTTATTGTTCCTCCGGGATAAAGGCCGTAATGACACCTAGTTCATTTTTTAAATACGCGCGTACAGCAATTGGAAAGCGTTTTACTCCAGTTAGCTGTTCTGTTATCGTTTGATAAAGATGCTGATGATCAATTGTCGTATATTCGTACGCCAGTGTTTTTCGTAATTGGACGATTTTTTTCAATTCATCACATTCTTGGACAGTAATAACGTTTTCATCCTCGAGTATATCAATAATATCTTCATACCCTCCAGGATCACGCATAATAAAGCCATCAATGAGCTGATTCCCTACATCAATGATGGATTCAATTAAAACGGCTACGGCACGCTCAAGAGCAAGTCCACTTTTTTTATCTGTTTGTAAAGGTTCGACCTCTAAAAATTGCGTTACCTCTTCCATGTATGTAAGAACTTGTTCAATCCGTTTTCTGTCAACAAAATACACAATCATTCCTCCTGATCGTTTTATGTTTTCTTTCGCTTCTGGGCATAATGTTCTTAAAGGAGGAGATCGAATGGCAAAAAAAGACGACTACCATGACTTCAAAAATGTAGAAGCTTCTCATCAATATATTGTTCCAGAAGCAACCCCTGAAGGGCCTTACGGTTCACCCATTCATAAAGATACTCCAGTTGAAAATAAATCAACACCGTGGGAAAAGGATCAGCGAGAATACAGTGCTTTTAACTACAATGACAAAGACCAACACGCTCATCAGCCACGAAAATATCCAAGCCATCACCCAACCCATGATGAATAAAATGTACAAGCTTGTCGGCTAAGTCGATGAGCTTATTTCTTAATTATTTACTCGTTTTACAACAAAATAGGCACAGCCAAAATTACAGTATTCATACAAATAATCCGGTAGCGTACTTATTTTTTTATCAAACGTTGATTTTTTATTTTTGTCTTCGAAAAAACCACGAAGACGAAGTTGATTGTAACCCCAATCACCGACAATGTAATCGTATTTAGTTAAGACATCACTATAACGCGCTTTAAAAGCTTCTTCGTCCCAGCCTTCTTTTTCGTCTTGAACAACTTCATAATGTTGCCCACAAATGGTTAACATCTAAACCACCTCAATTCACTTCTTCAAAAAGTTATAGCCTTAGTTTAACATATTTGCTCACATTTCTCTGTAGTCTTTCCTCTTTCTCAACCCATTATTTGTTACCACTAGTTTAACGACCCATGTGGAATAGTAAAAGAGCAAGACTATTTATCAAATGGGGGATGATCATGAGAATTATCATGACGCTACTTGTTGCCGTCAGTATGTTAACGGCATGTAATCAAACGTCACAACAAGGCATGTACCAGACAAATGAAGCACAGCAAACCGCACGTGGGACAGAATATGATTCAAATCTAATGGAGCGTGGCTACGGTTTTTCTCGCCACACTTACGAAGAGATGCAGCATAATAACGACCAAGCAGGCGCTTTAGTCGTGAACCGTGATATGTTAGCGGAAGGCATCTCACGAATGATTGTTGACAACCCTGCCATTGAGGAAGCAGCCGTACTTGTTACTGATAAATACGTGCTTGCAGTGTATGAGCAGCAAAATAACCAAAAAGATAACATGGTTGCGGATCAGGTGAAACGTACTGCGCTATCCGTCGTGCCTAGCTTTTACGATGTGTATGTGTCTAATGATCCTACGCATATAAAGGATATTGAACGTTATCAGAATATGACTGCAGGCAATGCGGATTATGCATCCTTATTAGAAGATACGATTGAAGAACTTAAGCAAGACCCTCAAGGTGATGTTGATCTAGGCATGGATGAAGATATGGATATTATGCGGGACAAGCAAAAAGCCTTACGCGAACAACATTAAGAAAGAACCATGCTTTCCGCATGGTTCTTTGTTAGCAATTTAATTGTGAATGTGTGTTTCATTTTGAACTTTTTTTGCTTCCATGTTAACTTGCGCTTGGTTTACTTGCTCATCGGCATGATAAGAAGAACGCACTAGCGGGCCAGCTTCACAATGACTAAATCCCTTACTTAACGCAATCTCTTTTAATTCAGCAAACTCATCAGGATGGTAATATTTAATTACGTTAAGGTGTTTTTTGGTTGGTTGTAAGTATTGACCAATTGTTACTATATCAACATCATTTGCACGCAAATCATCCATCGTTTCAATGATTTCTTCTTTTGTTTCACCAAGACCAATCATAAGGCTTGACTTCGTAGGAATATCTGCATGCATCGCTTTTGCTCGACTTAAAAATTCTAATGTGCGATCATACTTTGCTCGAGCACGTACTTTTGGTGTTAGGCGGCGAACTGTTTCTATATTATGATTCATAATGTTTGGTCTAGCGTCCATTAACGTTTGTAAACTTTGTTCATTTCCAAGCATATCCGACGGTAACACTTCTATTGTGCAGAAAGGATTTTTGCGACGAATCGCTCGAACTGTCTCCGCAAATACAAATGCTCCACCATCCTTTAGGTCATCACGAGCAACTGCAGTGATGACGACATGCTTAAGACCCATTGTTTCCACTGAATCTGCTACACGTTCCGGCTCTTCTAGGTCTAATTCTGTCGGTAGGCCCGTTTTAACCGCACAAAAACGACAACCTCGTGTGCAAATATCTCCTAATATCATAAATGTCGCTGTTTTTCGTACAGCCCAACACTCATGAATATTGGGACAACGCGCTTCTTCACAAACCGTATGTAGCTTCTTTTCTCGCATCATCTTTTTTAAACCTGTATACGATTCATTGGTATTGAGTTTAATTTTTAACCAATCTGGTTTACGGACATGCGTATCGTTTTTTTCTGCCATTCAAAAACGTCCCTTCTTTGGGAAAATTCTTTTTTTCTAATTAATCGTAACATGATTTTCCATCATTGACCAATGGCGATTAGCAAAATTTCTACACAAAATGGCAAGTTTTTGTTGTAATTTTTTTCTTCGACAGTAGGAAACTAAGCAAAAGCCTACGAAGGAGGATACAAATGGCTACTTTTCGATCCACAATAAGTATCGTACTTGTGCTTGTCTTTTGTTTTCATACGATAAGTAGTGAAGCTCATGCGGAAGAAACAGTCAATCCATACACGGAACGCGAAGCGTTATATCATAAAATGGAAACCATCACAAATGTACCTTGGTATTATTTAGCTGCAGTTGATTCATATGAACGAGGATTACGAAAAGCAAGGCGAGACCGAGCAGATGCAGATGGCTTTATCTCTATTTATTATGCTAAAGAAGATTGGGTTGGTCCTTTAAACCCTAATCAAGATGACGAAAGTCCAGACACAATTAGCCTATTTGAAGGCATCGGCTTAGATGGAAACGGTGATGGCAAGGCACTTTTGACAGACGACGAAGATGTTCTATACACACTTGCTCGTTATTTAGAATCGTATGGTTTAACGGAAGAAGATTTCCGAATAGCATTATGGCATTTTTATCAACGAGAACAGAGCGTTAATATTGTAGCTGGTCATGCAAAAGTATACCAGCATTATCAAACGTTAGACCTTCATAAACATGCGTTCGTTATGCCTCTCCATCACAATTATAGTTACCGGAGTACTTGGGGAGATAGACGAGGTTGGGGTGGTAGACGTATCCATGAAGGAACGGACATTTTTGCTAATTACCAAGTCCCAATTCAGTCTTCATCTTATGGCATTGTTGAAACGATTGGCTGGAACCCTTATGGCGGTTGGCGTGTCGGTATTCGCGATTTAGATAATATTTATCATTATTACGCTCATTTAAGTGGATTTGAAAAAGGAATCGAAAAAGGTACCATTATAGAGGCTGGTCAACTAATCGGTTATTGCGGTTCATCTGGTTATGGAAAACCCGGTACACAAGGGAAATTTCCACCACACTTGCATTATGGTATGTATCGAGATAATGGTATTACAGAATGGTCGTTTGACCCATTTCCATCATTAAAACAATGGGAGCGAGCAGCTAAACAAGCAAAAAAATAAAAGCAAAGCGCATGCGCTTTGCTTTTTTATGAGGTCGCTGTTTCTTTTTTACTTATGCGTTGTAAAATAAAGACGGTAACAGCAAGCAGTATACCAACTACTATCCAGGCAACAACTGCTCCAAGAAAACCAAGGATAAAGAAGGCAATTGTTGCAAGAACAGCTGTAAGAATAGCATAAGGCAGCTGAGTGATGACGTGATCCATATGATGAGCACCTGAACCTGCCGCTGATAGAATCGTCGTGTCGGAAATAGGTGAAATATGGTCTCCAAAAATGGAACCAGCTAATACCGCCGCAAGCATAGGAATGAGCATAGTTGGCTCAACAACAACCGCAATTTGAGCTGCAATTGGAAGCAGCATCCCAAATGTTCCCCATGAAGTACCTGTGGCTAATCCCGAAAAGGCAGCAACTAAGAATAGTAAAACAGGTAAAAATCCTGGATGAATCGATTGATCAATTAAGGAAGCTAGGTAATTTCCTGTGCCTAATAAGCCAATCATTTCAATCGTTGTCCAGGCAAGCACTAAAATGCCAACTGCAGGTAACATCGATTGAATACCTGCCATTACAGCTTTACCGAAATCACTCTTTTTCGGTCGCGCCATAACGGTCATTCCGATGGTTACAGCCAGTCCAATGACACTTCCAATTAATAATGATAAGCCAATATCCGTATACTCCATGACTGTTAAGATTGTAACATCTAAACCATCACTACTTGCTCCTTGAGCTCCTGTATAAAGCATCATCCCAATCGTTGCTATAACGAGTACAAGAATAGGAATAAACAGCTGAGAGACACGACCGTTAGCCATTGCTAAATCGGCTGATAAGCTACCAGGAACCTCTCCTTTAGTTGGATCTGTTAACTGATTTTCTTTTTTGGCTCGGTCTTCATGTTTTTTCATTGCGCCAACATCAATATTAAAGACAATAACAAGTATGATAAAAATAAGAGCAATTAACGCATAAAAATTGATAGGGATCGTGTAAATAAATGCTTGTAAAGGACTAAATTCTATAATTTGATTCGCCGCAAAAATGGAAGCGAAAATCCCAATAATATACGCTCCCCAGCTTGACATTGGTGCAATGACACAAATTGGAGCTGAAGTGGAGTCAACAATATAGGACAATTTTGCTCGAGAAACACGGTAACGATCGGTTAAAGGTCGACTTGTGTTTCCTACTGTTAATGCATTAAAATAGTCATCAATAAAAATAACAAGGCCTAAAACAAATGGTAGGAACAACGAACCTTTTCTCGTTGTAATTCGCTTTTCTGCCCAGTGGCTAAAGGCTTGTCCACCACCAGAAAAGGTAATAAGACTTGCAACAATACCTAAAAAGACGAGAAACAGCATAATATACAGTTCCCAATCATTAATGGAAACGCCATTTTCCGCCATTGATTCAATAACCCCAGCAAAGCTTGGTTGATCGAGTGTCTCAAACGAAACAAAGAACGAAACAACCGTTTGGAAGATACCTGCGAATGCTTGCATGATGCCCTCATACGCAATAAAAGCACCTATTAAGATGGCAATCCCTAAGGATATAAACACCTTCCTTGTTAAAATCACTAGCGTTAACGCCACAATCGGCGGGACAAGTGATAACCAACCTATATGTTCCATAACTAACCTCTCCTTAAGAGACTGTTTTCAACAAAAAAAGACAATCATGGTATACATCCATTATTGTCTCAAACAATTAACAGTCCCATCCATAGTAGTCCTCCACAGTTACCTGTGACAGTCCGCCATTTATTCAATGACGACCCAGCTAAAAAGAACTGAACATTTCTTTTCGCTTCGGCAAAAAAGCCTTTCCACACCGTTCATTGCTGTTCTAGCTCCAAATGTGTACTGATTTTTTTTGCGCCTCTACCTCATCAAGCAGATGAGGTGTTCTATTCAATTCGTACTCTATCTTACCACACGATTCTTTAACAAACAATGACAAATTACGACATTTTTACTAATCCTGCTTTATTTCTTCTTCTCCAATAACAGGATAACCAAAACCACCCTGACCGCCGTAAAATTGAGGCACTGGTCCAGCTACATAAGCAAAACCAGCCGGTAGTTCGACCGAAATCGTCTCTGATACCTCTGAAAACGGCAAGATGACATCCATATTAACATCAATGTTGACATAAAAAGATAAACGCGTGTTGTTTATACCAAGCGTCTCTGCCTCGTCCCGCATCTGTACTTTCGCATCGCCCATTAAAGCAAACCGGATTGGAATACCGGGTCCTACATCGGTTAAAAGCGCATTATTTAGCGCTCTACCTAAAGGAATAGTTGCAACGATCGGGTTATCATCGCCATAGCTATTCACTTCCCCACGCTGTACTTGATTAATGACCTCATGAACACGGGTTTGTACTCTTCCCATTAACTCATTATACTTTTGAGTGTTGACATCAAGAAAAACGACAAGTCCATCATTATTCGTTTCTTTAATAAAAATCTCACTCATATCCATTTGGGATAGCTCTTCTGCCATCGCTTGTTCAATCGTATACGTAGCGACTCGCTCCATTTCACGCTGGGCAATTTGTGAAATAATTGGTCTTAATTGAGAATCAACAAACCAAAGCCCTTGTATTGAAAGAATTGCAAATAAGACGAATGACAACAGGAGCACATAGCGAAAAGGTAACGGAGCTTGTGATTGCTTAGAGCCTTTAATTGGTTGAAATCGATAACGTTTACGCAAAAATAGCCCACCCCCTCTTATAGATTTCTATGCAAGAGGGACTAGGCTTCGAACTAAAAGTTTATCTCTTTCTTACGTACGTACGGTATTCATGGGGGTAACGATTTTTTTCGTCCATTGTTCCAGCAATGGCTTCTACGAGCTCCCACTCATCCTCTTCCAATGCAGGAACGAACGTGTCTGCATCAAATGTATCCTCAATAACGGTAACAATTTGTTTATCACAATGATTCCAAAACAATTTAAAGATTTCTGTACCACCGATGACGAAAATCTCTTGTTCTTTACTGAGCGCTAATACGTCATCCACCGAATACACAACATCTGTATCTGGTGCAGCAAAGGAGTGATTTCTCGTCAAAACGATGTTGCGACGATTTGGCAAAGGTCCATTCATGGAATCAAATGTCTTTCTTCCCATCACAATCGTCTTACCCGTTGTCGTTTGTTTGAAATGTTTTAAATCGGCAGGAAGATGCCAAGGCATGTCATTGTTCTTTCCAATGCCATGCGCTTTATCACGAGCATATACGAATGTAATCATACAGACACCTCTGCTTTTATATGCGGATGCGCTTCATACCCAACAAGTTCGAAATCATCAAATGTAAACGAGAAGATATCGTTCACTTCTGGGTTCATTTTCATTGTTGGCAATGGATGTGGCTCTCTTGAAAGTTGCAATTTTGCTTGTTCAATATGATTGGAGTAAAGGTGTGCATCACCAAACGTATGAACAAATTCACCCGGCTCTAAATCACATACTTGCGCAATCATCATTGTTAATAACGCGTAAGAGGCAATATTAAACGGCACCCCTAAAAAGACATCGGCGCTCCGTTGATAAAGCTGGCAGGAAAGCTTTCCATCTTGAACATAGAATTGAAAGAGACAGTGGCATGGCGCCAGTGCCATATCATCAATTTCTGCAACGTTCCATGCATTTACAACGAGGCGTCGCGAATCAGGGTTCGTTTTTATTTGCTCCACCACTTCTTTTATTTGATCAACTGTTCTTCCGTTTGCTCCTTCCCACGAACGCCACTGTTTTCCGTAAACAGGTCCTAGATCACCAGTTTCATCTGCCCATTCATTCCAAATGCGCACACCATTATCTTGTAAATACTTTATATTCGTATCACCTTGTAAAAACCACAGGAGCTCATGGATAATTGAGCGCAGATGCACTTTTTTTGTTGTTACAACTGGAAAACCTTCTTGTAGATTAAATCTCATTTGATATCCAAACGTACTAATTGTTCCAGTGCCTGTCCGATCTGATTTTTGCGAGCCGTGTGTTAGCACATGCTCGCATAGCTGTAAATACTGCTTCATTGTTTGCTTCATCCCTTCACTCTGCTTGTTTCATTTTTAAAAGCGCTTCTTTACCAATTGTCCCTTTTGTTATGCCTAATTCTTCGCATTTAAACGTGACAGATTCAAGTGGCGCATCTAATAACTGTTCAATCGTACGGACACCTACTGCTCTAGCAGCAAGAATCCCACGTTCTTTTAACTTTTCATTTAACAGTGCGACGTCTAATGCTCCGCACATAATATAGCCTGCATCACATGTTACTGCCATAAAGTTGGTCTTTGGCAACTTAACGGTAATCGCCAAGAACGTTTCTCCTTCAATGCTAATAGGATCAACATTAATCATGGAACAATCGCTCCTTTTTCAATTCATTTCTTCACACATTATGAAAAAGTAAGCTTGTTTGTTCCTGTCTGCAATAATTTTGCCAGAATATCACGTAAAAACTCTGGTAGTAAATAGTGCTTCATTTCCGCATTGGCAATATGGGGAAACAAAAAACCAAACGTGTACATATCAAGTGTTGCCAACCGATAAAGCTTCGTTTCAGCAATGGTTTGTCCGTTTACAAGGATCCCTGTCGGTGTAATGGTAATACCAGTAAACAGCATTAGACCTAACACTTTGCCACGAAATCCAAAGCCTTTTAGCTCTAGCTTTACAATATCATCTGTCTGTGCCCGACGTATAGTCTCGATTAGCTGCTTCCCTGTTAACTCAACGATGCAAGGATTGATCGGGTGTGGACAAATACGATGAATATCACCATATGTCACATCCCCCATTGGTAAACTCTCCATTAATACACCAGCATTCATCATTCCAATTTCTTCTTCACACCATTCTGTTAAGGCATCACATAAGGCTTGTGTTGCAACCGATGGCTCGAACCATTTTACTTCAAAAGGTTTAACAAGCGAAACGATTGGTTGTGATAGTGCCTCCACAGCCTCTTGATTTAATGATTCTAAAAGCTGTTTACTCCCTTTGTCTTCTTTACAACTTGTCGGGTCAATTAATGTTGGCTGAACGCTTATAACATCCTTGTTATCAAATACTAACGTTAGCTCCCCTAAAAAAATCCCATGTTTCCCTGCTTGGGTTATCCATGTATCTTTCACTTTTAACCCATTTTGTAAACTATGGTGTGTGTGTGCGCCAATGATCGCTGTAATCCCTTCGACTTCATTGGCAATTTGTTCGTCTTTAGGAAGCCCTAAATGAGACAGAAGAATTACTGCATCTACTTTATCTTTCAATTGATTTACATGTGCTTGAATTCCCTCAATGGAATAAGACACATCCCAACCAAGCTGTTCATAAAAATGCGTCATCGCGGATGTATAGCCAATATACGCTATTTGTAACCCTGCAATTGTATCGATTTGGTGTGGAACTGCCCAGCTCGGACGCAAACCAGTTTTCCGGTCAAACAAGTTTGCAACAATAACGTTAAAGTCTGCTTCACTGTACATATCATCTAACATTTTTTGCGAGAACGTAACCCCTTCATTATTACCAATGGTAGCAAAGTCTACATTCGCTTCATTTAGTAACTGAATGTTTCCAATACCTCCTGTTGCTTCTGTCATTGGGTTTGCTCGATCCGCATGGTCTCCTAAATCCACGTAACGGACGTTCTCGTTTTGGTTACGTTTTATATGCCCAACGATATTTGCCCAATGTTGAAAACCACTGTGAATATCGTTTGTATGATAAATGGTTATAGTCGTTGTAATGATGGTTTCCTCCTTGAAGCAAGCTGGTTTACATGATGCCTTGAATGATTAGTTGAATGGCAAGAGCAATAAAGACAATTCTCATTACAATGATAAGTATGTTTGATTGTAAACGGCGGTTAAGCCAAGCACCACATTTTGCCCCGAAATAGGCGCCTGGAATAAGGGCCAGAACAAGTAACCATTCAACATGCCCCCCAAAGCATAAGCACCCGTTCCAACAATCGCTGAGAATAAGACAAGTAACATAGCAGTGGCAGTAGCAATCTTTATTGGAAAACCGAATAAAAGCATCATAACAGGAACCATGATCGCCCCACCACCAACACCAAATAAACTCGATAAGAAACCGACAACAACGCTAATGATAATGGCAGTTGGGTAAGAAAATCCATAAGCATACGGCTTTCCTGTGTCATCAATACCTGTACGCCAGTAAGCTTTCTCTACCTCTTTTTCTTTATGCTGCTGAGGTCGAAAAAACAAGCTTAACGCAATAAGCAGCATAAAAAAGCCGAAATAAATAAGGAATGCATCAGTGGGTAGGAGTCGACTTACAAAAGTCCCTAGTATCGCTCCAGGCGCTATACCAATGAGAAAGATAAACCCACTTTTCACATCCATTGTTCGCTGTTTCCCATAAGCGATTACGGAAGAAATGCCAGTAACAATCATTGTCGCGAGAGACGTTCCCGCCGCCGCTTGCGACGTTAGGCTAGGTACATCAGCTAACACCATTGGCAATAGTAATAAAGCGGGAACGACAATAACGCCACCACCAAGGCCGAGCAGACTTCCAAAAGCGCCTGCTATAAAACCTACAATAAGAAAAAGGATAATAAACACAAATCATTCTCCTAGCTTTTAAAATAAATCAAGCTGTCGCGATGCTAAGTCTTTGTATGTGATATTCATATTTCCGATTAGCGACCGGGCGTTGCTAGCCGCATGACCACCAGAATTGTTATTGAATACAACAAACACATCATCCACTTTCTGCGACAAGCGTTGCAAGTTTGCTTCCCATTCCTTTAATTCTTGCTGATTGTAATCGTAGAGATAACGAACATCACGCCAGTTCTCACCGTTTCGAGGACCATTCCAACCGTGACGATTGCGCCCGTGAAATCGCACAAGCGTTTTTTCTTTTGTAGTCGGTTCTAAAATGGTAGGGACGGAGCCCGGACCAGCTTGAGGTTCATCACAAATACTATGTATCCAATCATCTTCTCGCATATACTGTAACGTCTTCTCTTTATACGGAGCATCAAACCATGAATGATGACGAAACTCAAGGGCTGTCGGAAAATCTCTAAGCTTTTCACGAACAAATCGTAACGCATGGACATGTTTTGTTGTAACATCAAACCACGGTGGAAATTGACATAAAACCATTGCTAATTTATTCGCCTGTATTAATGGCTCTAACGAATCTTTAAACGCTTCATACATTTGATCTCTAGATGAAAAAGGCGATTCACCACGTTGGTGCCCCGTAATGTCTTGATAAGCTTTCACAATAAATTTAAACGAATTGGGTGTTTCCCGAATCCATTTCTCCATTGATGCTCTCGATTGCACAGCATAAAAGCTAGAATCCAATTCAACAATAGGAAAATAACCAGCATAAGTCTCTAGTTTCTGATGAGGTTTAACCCCTTCATATAATGAATAATGGTCGCCCCACCCGGTTAAACCAATGTATATCACATTCTGTTCCTCCAGAGATGTTTTTTTCTATTTTAACGTAAAAAAGAGAGAAATGCGATTCTCTCGTCTAGCTAAAACTAGAACCCTTCTAACTAGCTCTATTGGCAAAAGCTGATCAAACATCTTTTCCCATAAAAAAGAGAAGAACGGCATTCGCTCTTCTCTTTCTATCAAAAGGTTTTAGATTACCCAATTGAACCTTCCATCTCAAACTTGATTAAACGATTCATTTCAACGGCATATTCCATTGGAAGTTCTTTCGTAAATGGCTCAATGAAGCCCATAACGATCATTTCTGTTGCTTCTTCTTCACCAAGACCACGGCTCATAAGATAGAACAATTGATCCTCAGATACTTTTGATACCGTTGCTTCATGCTCAAGTGTAATGTTGTTATTGAGAATTTCGTTATAAGGAATCGTATCAGACGTAGACTCATTATCCATGATGAGCGTATCACACTCAATCTTAGATTTTGACCCATCTGATTTACGTCCGAAGTGGCAAATTCCACGGTATGTTACTTTTCCACCTTGTTTTGAAATGGATTTCGATACAATGGTAGACGAACAGTTTGGTGCAAGATGCGTTACTTTTGCACCAGCATCTTGATGTTGGCCTTTTCCTGCAATCGCAATGGAAAGAACTGTACCTTTCGCGCCTTCTCCACGCATAATAACGGCTGGGTATTTCATTGTTAATTTAGAACCGATGTTTCCATCTACCCATTCCATAGTTGCGCCTTTGTCAGCAACCGCACGCTTTGTTACAAGATTAAATACGTTTGGCGCCCAGTTTTGAATCGTTGTATAACGGCAATATGCGTTATCCTTTACGATGATTTCAACAACTGCACTGTGAAGTGAGTTTGTTGTATAAACTGGGGCTGTACAACCCTCAACGTAATGTACGGAACTGTCTTCATCCGCAATAATTAGTGTTCGCTCGAACTGCCCCATATTCTCTGAGTTAATTCGGAAATATGCTTGAAGTGGCGTTTCCACTTTTACGCCTTTAGGCACATAGATAAATGAGCCACCAGACCATACAGCTGAATTTAATGCAGAGAACTTATTGTCAGCTGCAGGAATGACAGAAGCAAAATGTTCTCTAAAGATGTCTTCGTTTTCTTTTAAAGCAGAATCTGTATCTTTAAAGACAACACCAAGCTTTTCTAGATCTTCCTGCATGTTGTGATAAACGACTTCGGATTCATACTGAGCCGACACACCTGCAAGATACTTTTGCTCTGCTTCAGGAATCCCAAGCTTATCAAACGTATTTTTAATTTCTTCCGGAACTTCATCCCAAGAACGCTCTGTTTTATCTGAGGCTTTAACGTAATACGTAATGTCATCAAAGTTTAACTCTGAAAGGTCGCCACCCCACTGAGGCATTGGCATTTTATAAAATTGTTCAAGTGATTTTAAACGGAAGTCTAACATCCACTTAGGTTCGCTCTTCATACGCGAGATTTCTTCAACGATCTCTTTTGTTAATCCACGTCCAGAACGGAAAATGGATACGTCACGATCCGAAAACCCGTATTTGTATTCACCGATATCAGGCATTTTTTTTGCCATTCGGAATCCCTCCTAATAGTTATGATGATGGTTTATCGTTCAAGCCTTGTTCAAGTGCCTTCCAGGCTAATGTGGCACATTTGATACGTGCCGGAAACTTCGTTACACCAGATAATGCTTCGATATCTCCTAGATCAAACGTTTCCTCATCATAGTCTTTTCCTTGCATCATATCTGAAAAAATTTGTGATAATTTTAATGCTTGTTCAACTGGTAGTCCCTTAATGGCTTGCGTCATCATGGAAGCAGACGCAAGACTAATGGAACAGCCTTCACCAGTAAAAACCGCTTCTGAAACCTCACCATTTTTCACTTTCATTTGTACTTGAACACGGTCGCCACATGTAGGGTTGTTCAAGTTGACTGTCAGGGAATCACCGTCAAGTTCACCACGATTTCGTGGGTTTTTGTAATGATCCATGATCACTTGGCGATACAGTGTATCTAAATCACGAGAAGACATCGCTAAAGTACTCCTTTGCCTTGACTAAACCGTTTGCCAGAGCGTCAATATCTTCTTTTGTGTTATAAACGTAGTAGCTTGCTCTCGCTGTCGCAACAACATTTAACCATTTCATAAGTGGCTGTGCACAGTGGTGACCAGCACGAACAGCAATACCTTGTGCGTCTAATACCGTTGCCACATCATGTGGATGTACGTCACCAAGCTGGAATGTAACAACACCAGCACGGTCACGAGGTCCAAAAATCGTTAAATCTGGAAGATCCTTCAACCGGTCAAACGAATAATCAACTAGTTCCTTTTCATGCTGTTCAATTTCATTAAAACCTATATCCGTAATAAAATCAATGGCTGCACCCATGCCAATCGCCCCAGCAATAATGGGTGTGCCGCCTTCAAATTTCCAAGGAAGCTCTTTCCATGTGGATTCTTGTAAACCTACAAAATCAATCATTTCACCGCCAAATTCAATCGGCTCCATGTTTTCTAGTAATGCCTTTTTACCATATAAAGCACCGATACCCGTAGGACCACCTAATTTGTGACCGGAGAAAGCAAAGAAGTCACAATTTAAGTCTTGCACATCCACTTTAATATGCGGGGCGCTTTGTGCGCCATCAACGACCATAATAGCACCGTTCTTATGGGCAATGGTGGCAATCTCCTTAATAGGGTTTACCGTTCCAAGCACATTTGATACGTGCATAACCGAGACGATTTTTGTTTTTTCTGTAACAACATCTTCAACATCCGCTAACGCGATTGTGCCGTCATTTTGAAGCGGAATGTATTTTAATAGTGCTCCTGTTCGTTTAGCTAATTGTTGCCATGGAATAATGTTTGAGTGGTGCTCCATTGGCGTAATAACAATTTCGTCCCCTTCTCGAACATTTTCATCCCCATAGCTTTGTGCAACTAAGTTAAGTGCTGTCGTAGTGCCTCTTGTAAAAATAATTTCTGCCGTATCATTCGCATTAAGGAATGCTCGTACTTTATCACGAGCACCCTCATATTCGTCTGTTGCCATCGTTCCAAGAGTATGAACACCTCGGTGAACATTCGAGTTGTAGCGACGGTAATAGTCATCTAACTTTTCAATAACTTGAATCGGCTTCTGTGATGTAGCCGCACTATCGAGATAGACGAGCGGATTTCCATTCACATGCTGATCAAGGATTGGAAAAAGCTTCTTTATCTCCTTTGCGTTCATCGTTGTGCCTTTCTCTCGATGACAGAACGCATTTGTTTACGAACTGATTCCACTGGTAATTGAGAGACAACTGGCTCTAAGAATCCGTGGATGACAAGACGCTCTGCTTCAACCCGAGAAATACCGCGACTCATTAGATAGAACATTTGTAAAGGATCAATTCGACCAACTGAAGCTGCGTGACCGGCTGTTACATCATCTTCATCAATAAGAAGGATTGGGTTTGCATCGCCACGCGCACGCTCACCAAGCATTAACACACGCTCCGTTTGCTCCCCATGAGATTTCGTCGCTGCTTTTTCAATCTTAGAAATACCGTTAAATATACCAAGCGCACGACCAGTCATAACACCATGCTTTAGAATGTATCCTTCAGAATGTTTACCGTAATGTTTAATGAGCGTTGTAAAGTTTTGTTTCTGCTGGCCTGTACCAATTGTGACAAGCTTCGCATCGGCAAACGAACCGTCACCAACTAAATACGTTGTGTTATCAGCAACAGTATCGCCATCATTCATTTGACCAAGTGCCCATTCAATACGACCATCGCGCTCTACATGACCACGACGAACAATATATGTTGTAGTTCCTGTAGCAAGGGTATCAACCCCACCGAAAGAAACGCGGGCACCCGCACCTACATATACTTCAGCGACTACGTTTGCTACTTTGATGCCGTCTCCATATGCTGCATAGTTCTCAACATAAGTGACAGAGCTATTATCTTCTGCAACAAGAAGTACGTGGTTAAAAAGACCACCATTTTCTCTTGATGACGCATAAAGTGCTTGTAGCGGGACTTCAACATGGACATTTTTAGGTACGTAAATGAATACGCCACCAGTCATTAATGCTGCATTCATTGCCGTTAATTTATTTTCATCTTGTCCAACTGCTTCAGAGAAAAGATACTTTTTAACAAGATCACCATTCTCAACAAATGCGGTTGCAAGGTCTTTAAAAATAACGCCTTTTTCATTTAACTCTGGTGCACTTGTCTGATAAACCGTTGATGCATTATCTTGAACGATTAAGCTGTTGCCAGTTGCTTCTTCATCAAGATATTCACGAATTTCTGCTGATAGCTCGTCTACAGCAGTGACAACTTTAGATTGTCCTAAATCCTGTGTGAAGTTTACAAAATCCCAATTGTGGATTTTCGTTTTGTCTGGTTTAGGTAGCTCCAATGCCTCAACTTTTTCAAGAGCTGCTAAGCGTAGGTCACTGACCCATTTTGGTTCATTATTTAATTCAGAGCGCTTCATAATGTCTTCCGCTCCAATTACTGGATTTGTCTCAACTGACATACAATACCATCCTTTGCTGTTTTATCGTTAAAAGCAGTTTTGTTAACTGAATTACGCTTCTTGACCAGCGTCAACTCGCTCATCTTCAATTCCAAGCTCTTCTTTAATCCAGTCATATCCTTCTGCCTCAAGACGCTCAGCAAGCTCTGCTCCACCAGATTTTACAATACGACCTTGCATCATAACGTGTACTTTATCTGGCGTGATGTAGTCAAGCAAACGTTGATAGTGAGTAATAATTAAGCAACCGAAGTTTTCACCACGCATTTGGTTTACACCTTCAGATACAACTTTTAACGCATCAATATCTAAACCAGAATCAATCTCATCCAGGATCGCGATGCGCGGCTCTAGCATAAGCAATTGCAGAATTTCATTACGCTTTTTCTCACCGCCTGAGAAACCTTCGTTTAAGTAACGCTGCGCAAAAGATTGATCCATGTCAAGAACATCCATTTTTTCGTCCATTTTACGGATGAATTTCATCAAAGATAGCTCGTCGCCTTCCTCACGGTTTGCATTAATGGCTGAACGCATGAAGTCCGCATTCGTAATACCACTAATCTCACTTGGATATTGCATCGCTAAAAACATACCAGCGCGAGCACGCTCGTCCACTTCCATTTCAAGTACATCTTCGCCATCCATTGTGACAGAACCGCTCGTAATTTCGTATTTAGGATGACCCATAATGGCAGAAGCAAGTGTTGATTTACCTGTTCCGTTAGGTCCCATAATGGCGTGGATTTCTCCACCGTTAATTTCTAGATTAAAATCCTTTAAGATTTCCTTATCGTCAATAGAGACGTGTAAATTCTCAATCTTTAAGTTAGGTACAGACATGTGTATTCCCTCCATGAATTAAGCAAGCCTGCTTATTCAAACAGACTTGCATGCTTTTTTTAATGATTATCAATCTATTCTCATTCTAATTTTATAACAAATACTCCTATACTTCAAGAAGACCGAGTTAGAAATATCAACCTCATTTAAAACAGAGCCTTACGCGGAAAGCATAAGGCTCTTTAAATTCGTGTTATGGCTATTAACTTGTGTGTGACTGGATAGACTGAACAAGCTGATTACACGCATCATGTTCTTTTGTTCGCTCTCGTTCGATTTGCAGGCGTTTGTCTAAGCTGCTTTCATACTCGGCGTAGCTAACACCATGTCTTTGTTGTAATCCTTTTTCCATTTCACTTGTGTAGGAAAGTCGCATGTTCGAAATTGTCTCTCATCCTCTCTTGTTTTAAAACGGTTTCTCTTTTTACCCGATAGAATAAGTGTACCAATCATTGTCTTCTTCCTCAAAAGAAAAAGAGTAGCAAATTGGCTACTCTCCCTTCGTATTCCCGGTTCCATTCAAATCAAACATCTCCATCTTAGAAATGCTACTGTTTTCTTCCTTATTGTACTTGATTATCAAGTTCACGATAGGCTTCTTGAACAAGTGTCGCTCCTTGACTTAGCGCCGCCCCACTACCAAATGCCGTTGCAACCGAAACCGCTTCAAGTAACTCCTCTTCACTACAACCGTTATCGATACATCCTTTTGTATGATAAATAATGCAATATTCATCTTGAGCATGAATACTCATTGCAAGGGCCATTAGTTGCTTATGTTTTTTTGAAATAGCCCCTTCTTTAAAGCACTGCTCTGTAAAGTCATTATACTTTTCAGCAAAGATTGGCATCTTCTCTTCAAATGATCCCACGCCTTTTTTATAAACCATCATATGATGTTCCGTTGATGTATGTCCTTGTCGATTCACGTCATTCGCTCCTTTATTTGTTATAAAGGTAGTATGAGCGGAATCATAAAAGGCATACACATTTTATTCAAACGCTTCAGGATAAGCGGTTTCGGCTAAAACTCTTGTTGCTTCTGCGATTCTCGGACCCGGACGATCCATAATATCCGGCGGCATCTGTTCTAATTGATCTTGTTGAATGGCTTCAATCGTACTCCAACCATCCCGCTGGCGAATGTCTTCAAGTGGATCGTCGGTATAATTCACAGTTGTATAAATAAGTTCTGGATTTCTTTCAACCACTTCTTCGTCACTAATACTCGTCCAGCCTTCAACGTCTGAAAATACATTTTCTAACCCTGCGATTTCAAGCATCTCATGTTGAAATGTACCTGCACCTAGCGTCCAAATATCTGGAGATGGACTTATTTCAAAATAAACAGAACGCTTCTCAACATCTGCAACGGCTTCAGCGATTTCATCAAATTCAGCTTTCATTTCTGCAATTAATCGTTCTCCTTCTTCAGGAACAGCAAGCACATCAGCAATGGTTTGAATATCTTCAAAAATGTCAGCCATCGTTTGTGCGGAATCAATAGCAAAGGCAGGTAAGCCGACATCATTTAGCTGTGCCATCTCATTTGAACCATAGTCATACCCAATAATAAGATCAGGGTCCAGTTCAAGCATCCGTTCAACATATGGATTTTCATACTCAGCAACGACTTCTATTTCAGTCACTTCTTCCGGATAAACATCTGTATCCGATACACCAATCACTTTATCTCCTTGCCCTAAAGCGAAAATAATTTCTGTGTTACTAGGCAAAATTGAAATAATCGTTTCAGGAGGCACATCAAACGTCAATTCCATTCCACGTGCATCTTCCACTGTATAACCTGTCTCTTCTTGTTGTTCACTTTCCTCGTTTCCAGAATCATTGCAACCCGTTAACACAAAAGTGAATGCTATTGTTGAATATAGCCATTTTCTCATTCTTTACGTCCCCTTTTTTTTGGATAAGATTGACTCGTAAACGGTATTTCCTTTACGCCTTCTTTTTTGTTTATGTAAACAGCTAAAAGAAATAAGACATTTGCTAGTAGGTGTGTGTAATCCATTAATAACGTCGGCACGTCTCTTTCTAAGCGAACAAAGTGAAGTGCCCGAACAGACTTCTTCGCTTCACTTCTTGCAATGTGAAGCGCACTTGCCGCTTGTGATCCTTGCGGTAGTAAAAACTGTTGAATCTCTTCTCGAACCTCTATCTCATATTGATCATATACATCACTTAACCACCGCAACGCTTCTTCCCCAATGGCTTGATCGCCACGAACAGATCCATTTAAATGATACGCATATTCAGTTAATTGAAGTAAGAGCTCTTTTACGTTAGGGTACGAATCGACTAGTCCCGCTGCTTGTCCAATTCGTACAGCCAGCGAATCAGTGCGAATTTCAAAATCAACTAAACTTCCTTTTTCACGCATGTACGGGTAGCATAAAAACCGCATATCTTTTTTGGTCACCGTTTTTCCTCCTCTTCCCCCTGCTAATCATACAAACAAATAGGAGGCTAAAGCAATTAAAAAAAGCCCCCATGAGAAATTGTCATGAGGACTTTACTTTGTTATTCAGCAGGAATAACTGCTCCATTATATGTTTCTTCAATAAATGACTTGATGTCATCTGATCTTAAAACATCAACAAGGGCTTGAATTGCTTCATCGTTCTCATTTCCACTTTGAACAACAATTAAGTTTACATACGGATTATCTTCGCCTTCAATGGCAATAGAATCTTCTGTTGGCGAAATATCAGCGCCTAAAGCATAGTTTGAATTAATTGCCACCACTTCTGCTTCATTTGTTTGGTATGCTTGAGGCAAGAATTCTGCATCTGGACTCATGTCAAACACTAGATTTTTCGGATTTTCCACAATGTCTGCTTCAGTTGCATCAACAGAAACGCCTTCTTCAAGTGTGAGTAACCCATTTTCTTGAAGCAACGAAAGGATTCTCCCTTGATCGGCAACAGAATTACTCATCATCACCGTCGCGCCATCTGGAATGTCATTTAAGTTATCGTAGTCTTGCGAATAAAGCCCGATTGGCTCAACATGGATTGCACCAGCTTCGGCGAAATCAAAATTTTCATTTTCTGCCATTTGATCTTCTAAATAAGGACGGTGTTGAAAGTAATTCGCATCAAATTCGCCATCTGCTAACCCCATATTCGGTAAAATATAATCTTGAGCAACTTGAATATCAAGAATGATACCTTGCTCTTCTAAGATTGGCGCTGCTTCTTCTAAAATTTCTGCATGAGGAATATTTGAAGCACTAATACGAATCGTTGTTTCTTCTTCGTCTCCACCATTCTCTCCTGTGTTCGTGTTCTCTTCATCACCTGATCCACAAGCGACTAAAGCAAACGATACGCTTGCAATCCCTACTGTTTTCAAAAATGTCTTCATTCTAAACCTCTCCTTTTTTGTTTATCTTTTATCTAAACGATTGACCAAGAAATCGCCGATCATTTGAAATATAAATACAATCGCTAAGATGACGATCGTCGCCATAATCATGACATCCGTATTTGTCCGTTGAAAGCCTTGTTGGAACGCTAAGGTACCAAGACCCCCTGCACCAATTGTACCAGCCATTGCGGTATACCCAATTAAAGCCACCGTTGTGACAGTGATACCTGAGATTAAAGCAGGCATGGATTCTGGCAACAACACTTTAAAGATAATATGTCCATTCGAAGAACCCATTGCTTGTGATGCTTCCACAACCCCTTTATCAACTTCACGAAGCGCAATTTCTACCATTCGTGCATAAAAGGGCGCAGCACCAATAATAAGAGCTGGTAAAGCGGCACTTGGACCAAACATGGTTCCCACTACAGCACGAGTAAATGGAATAAGCAGGATAATTAAGATAATGAATGGAATCGAGCGGGAGATATTCACAACAGCACCTACAAAGGTATAAAAGAAACGGTTTTCCCAAGGATTTCCTTTTGCAGTCAAATAAAGAAATAAACCAAGTATAATGCCTAGAAAGAATGTGGCAATAGCTGCAATGACAGTCATATAAACCGTTTCATAGGTGGCTAACCAAAGATTTTCCCAGACAACATTTGGAAAGAGTCGATCAAGCATGCTTCAACACCTCCACTTCCACTTGCTTACTGCGTATCCATTCTAGTGCCTTCACGATTGTTTCCTGTTCTCCTGCAACTCGTAAATATAGCTTTCCGTACGAGCCTTGCTGTAACTTTGATATATTTCCTTGTAATATTGAAATGTCGATCGGAAAAGAGCGAATTAGCTCCGTCACAAGTTGATCTTCTGCTGGATTCCCAATAAACGTTAGTGCAAAGATTTGCTCACCTTCTTGAAGGGTAACATCATCTAGCATTAGCTCATCCGATTGAACATGGGCAACTTGCTTAACGAATTCCTTCGTCATTGCTTCTTTTGGACGACGAAACACATCAATAACTGGTCCTTGCTCGACAATTTTCCCATCACTCATTACAGCCACTTCATGACAGATCTTTTGAATCACGTGCATTTCATGGGTGATGAGCACAATGGTTAAGTTGAGCTTCTTATTTATATCTGTTAACAAATCTAAGATGGATTCCGTTGTTTTTGGGTCAAGGGCAGACGTTGCCTCATCACACAACAACACTTTTGGATTGTTGGCTAAAGCCCGAGCAATTCCAACACGTTGCTTCTGACCACCACTTAGTTGTGCTGGATAATTATCTTCTCGTCCACGTAGCCCAACAAGATCAATTAATTCTTCAATTCGCTTTTTCCGCTCAGCTGCTGGTACTTTCGCAACTTCTAACGGAAACGAAATGTTTTCTTTCACTGTTCGAGACCATAGTAAATTAAAATGTTGAAAGATCATGCCTATCTTTTGACGTTCTTCACGTAACGCTTGTTTTCCAAGGGTAGCTAAATTAACTCCGTCTAACAGAACCTCTCCAGTAGTCGGTCTTTCTAGTAAGTTTAACAATCGTACGAGCGTACTTTTTCCTGCACCACTATAGCCAATAATACCAAACACATTCCCTTTGCTAATATGCAGATCTACTTGATCGACAGCATGGACAGTCGTTGTTTTTGTCGCATATGTTTTACTGATTCCCGTTAACGAAATCAAGTCATTCCCTCCAATTATAAAAAAACCTTCCTGTAAGATGTCAGGAAGGTTTACCTATGATCATCTCATCTTTCAAAGCTTATGGCTTTGCAGGATTTAGCACCTTCAAACGTTACGTTTGCGGTTGCCGGGTTTCAACGGGCCAGTCCCTCCACCACTCTGGATAAGAATTATTCTTTTAATATAATAAGGGCATCATAGCACGATGGGTTCCAGCCGTCAATCCCTTTGTCTATCGTTATAAGTCCAGTTGCTTTTTCGTATCCAGCGTATTCAATTGTTCATATTCTGCTACCTGTTTTTGAAAAACAAGGAAAAAATAAATGGAACCAATCACATAAAGCGCTGCAGTAATACAGAATACAATAGCATAACCTGTGTAAGCACCATATACTGCCACAATTCCCATTGAAACTGGACCCATTAGTGCCCAACCTAGTTGAAACACCATTTGTGTGACTGAGTTCGCAGTCCCCCTCATCTGAGGATGAATTAATCTCATTACAAGTGCCGCTTGAATGGGATTACCTGCATTCATTAACGCTTGCCTAAAGAGGAAACCGATGATGGCGAACCAAATGACATTTGTAAATGCTGTCATGAGTAAAAAAGGAATAGAGCCCATTTGTAGTAAAAATACTGCACGAACTTCCCCTACACGGTCAACGACTTTTGGTCCAATTAACATGGCAATAACTGTCATGGCCTGGCCTAGCGATAACACAAGACCGATTGTCGAGTAGTTTAAATGGAACCGATCGTTAAAATAAAGATTCAAGTATGGAATAACTAGTCCTGAACCAAATCCAATTAACAAACTAGAGAAGGCGAATAAACCAATGAGCTTCCATTCTCTTCTTTTCGGTATGTACGATTTCGCAACAGCTAGTTCTTGTACGCTGTTTACTTTTTGTGATTCTTTTACCTTTAATAAGGGAAAAAATGCGACACACGCTAACACACAAGCACTAAACAGAGTCACTTGAATCGCTTGAAGCATCGTTAATTATGTCCATGCAAACAATCCATCTGTCATCAAGCCGCCAAATAAATGGCCAAAAACATTTGCTGCCATCATTAAGGCAGCATGGAGGGAGAATAACTTTACTCGCTGTTTTTCTTTTGAGTGCTCTGCTAATAAAGGAATAGCAGACACTTGTAAGAAAGCGAAGAAAAATCCAGTTACACCTGCTCCTACTACTAACAACCATTCAGCGGTTCCTACTGATCGAATAAAAAAACTGACCGCTAACATACTTGCGCCAATTAACAACATGTTCTTACGTCCAAAGCGGTCACCAATTATGCCAGCCGGTAATAGCGCTATTGCTGTTGCAGCTGCTTGACAGGCTATAATCGAGCCATTTAGTTGATCATCATAACCTAATTCCCGAACAAAAAATGGGTACATGACGATAAAAATCCCCATAGCTGTATTGAAGCAAAGCGACGAAAGAAAAAAAGAACGAACAGTCTGATTATAAGGATGAAACAACTTAGTTATTACTTTCATATCAACGTCCCCATTTAGCGGTTATTTCGTCTCTCTAAGTAATTATACGAAATCCCCGCTAATAAGGGTAGCGTTTAATGCCAACTATCCTCAATAAACGAAGTTACTTCATTCCAACCTTCATTCTGCGCTTGAAAGATTTGCTCATTATCAAAGATATAGCCAGAATTCATATGATGTTGAAGGCCTTGACTTGTCTCAATGACTTCCCCGATCATTGCACCATCGACATAAAGCTTTAGTCGACCTCCGTCATACTTTGCGACAACTTTTTGAGTGATATTTACGTTTTCCATAAATTCCTCCTTGGGCCTCTCCGCCTACCATTATCGTATGTGCGAGAGCATGCTCCTATCCGAGGGAAGATCAGCCAAATAAAAAAAAGCCTGTTAAACAGGCTTTTACTCTTCTTCATTAATCATGCTACTATATTCACTTGGAGACATGAGCTTGTCCAGTTCACTTGAATCTGTTGGCTCTACAACGATCATCCATGCTTTTTCATACGGTGACTCATTGACAAACTCTGGTGAGTCATCTAAGTCTTCGTTCACTTCAACGACTTTTCCGCTTACTGGCGCATACAATTCTGACACAGTTTTCACTGACTCTACACTACCAAACGGTTCATTTGCTTCAATTTCATCCCCAACTTCAGGTAATTCAACAAAAACAATATCGCCTAATTCAGATTGCGCAAAGTCCGTAATCCCAATTCGTACGTTTCCATCTTCCGTTTTTACCCATTCGTGTTCTTCAGAATACTTTAGCTCTTGTGGTAATTTACTCATGTCGTCCCCTCCATCGTTACGGTCTCACCATCATCATACATGAAAATGACTGTTCCGAAAAGAAGAACTTATTTGAACGTATCCTTAAGCCCAGTTCGTTTCAAATTGTTCTTCTTTAAAGCCCAAGGTAACCTTCGTGCCATCCGTTACAATTGGTCGCTTAATCAACATTCCGTCGGACGCCAACAATTCATATTGCTCTTGCTCTGACATATGTGCTCGCTTATTTTTCAAGTCTAGTTCACGATATTTTTTTCCACTTGTATTAAAAAATGCCTTGAGCTCTAAACCACTTTTTTGATGTAGCTCTTTTAACTCCTCGGCACTAGGTGGGTTTTCCACAATATGAATGGCTTCATATGAAACACTTTGTGCATCCAACCACTTCTTCGCATTACGGCATGTACCACATTTCGGGTATTCATATAGTGTTACACTCATTTTTTGTCCTCCTCCTGTATCGTTTCGTACCTCACGGACATTTTACCATAATTGAAAAGGAAACAGCGAATCGCTGTTTCCTTTCTGAGGAGAACACTCCTTGCGAGAGGAGCATTTATTTTTTTTTGAGGAATTACCCTCAAAAGTGTTACTCTTTTTACACTACGAATTTCTTTTCAGCAATGACTGCTTTGGCAATCTCTCGCTTCTTTCCTACAACGTTAATCGGTGTATGTCTTGTTAATTTCTTTAACATTGACAGCATAGTGCGAAGTGTATCACCCTCTTCAACGTGAACGAGTGCTTTTTTCGCATTTGCTTCAATACGATTAATGGCTTCTTGTGCAAATACTTGTGTCATTAATAATTTTTGATTTTGTGCGTCGACTGAAGACTTCTGAATGGCCTTCTCAGTGCGCAAAATGACAGACTCTAATGAATAAATATCGTTCACAATATCAGCAACAACCGCTAGAATTTCTTGTTCCTTGTCGAGTTCAGGGCCATATTTTTGCGCACCAGTTCCAGCAATCATCAAGAATATTTTCTTTGCCATTCCTAATAAATACTTTTCTTGTTCAAGAGGCTCATCACCTACTTCTTGCGGCATTAACATCATTAATTCTTCTTGAAGCGCTGTTGCCTTTTCAAGAAACGGTAGCTCCCCTTTCATCGCTTTACGCAAGAGAGTACCAGGAACAAGCATACGGTTAATTTCATTTGTACCTTCGAAGATTCGATTAATACGAGAATCACGGTAAATACGCTCTACTTGATATTCAGCCATAAACCCATAACCACCATGAATTTGAACCGCTTCGTCAGCGACGAAATCCAGGGTTTCAGAGCCATCAAATTTATTTAAGGAACATTCAATTGCATATTCCGCTATGGCATTCGCTACCGCACGACCATCTTTTTGTTCTTCTTCAGAAAGACTTGCAAATCGATCTTCAATTAAGCCACCTGTTCGATATATGGCACTCTCTGACGCGAAAATTTCTGTCGCCATCGACGCGAGCTTCTCTTGGATTAAACGGAAGGAAGCAATAGGTGTTTTAAATTGTTTACGCTCGGTTGCATAAGTTGCTGCAAGTTCTAGTGCAACTTTTGCTCCACCAATGCACCCTACACCTAACTTATAACGTCCAATATTTAAAATGTTAAACGCGATAATATGGCCTCGACCAATTTCACCTAGTACATTTTCTACAGGAACGTTTGCATCCTCTAATACTAGTGTACGTGTCGATGATCCTTTAATACCCATTTTCTTTTCTTCAGGGCCAGTAGATACGCCATTAAATTCTTTTTCCACAATAAAAGCTGTAAATTTCTCACCATCAATTTTTGCATAAACAACAAATACATCTGCAAAAGCAGAGTTTGTAATCCACTGCTTTTCTCCATTTAGTACATAATGTGTTCCTTCTTCGTTTAAAACAGCAGTTGTTTTAGCTCCTAAAGCATCTGAGCCTGAGCTTGGCTCCGTTAGGGCATAGGCAGCAAATTTTTCACCTGTCGCAAGAGCCGGTAAATATTTTTTCTTCTGTTCATGCGAACCAAAGAACACAATTGGCAGCGTACCAATTCCCACGTGAGCGCCATGACTTAAACCAAATGCTCCGACTCGACTAAAGCGCTCTGATATAAGAGATGAGCTAATCTTATCTAGCCCAATACCACCATATTCTTCTGGCACATCCGCTCCGAGTAAGCCAAGCTCGCCTGCTTTTTTTAGTAATCGTGTTGTGTGTTGGAATTCATGATTTTCAATTGCGTCTACATACGGTTTCACATCTTTTTCAATGAAATCCTCTGTTGTCCGGGCAATCATCAACTGCTCTTCTGTAAAATCTTCCGGTGCAAAATAGTGTGATGCATCAATATCTTCTAGTAAAAAGCTGCCACCTTTTAATAAATTCCCTGTTGCTTCACTCATCTTTATTTCCTCCTCCAACATTTAAATAAGTTCAAATACCCCTGCAGCACCCATTCCGCCACCAATACACATTGTCACAACACCAAACTGCTGACCGCTTCGCTTCATTTCATGGGCTAACGATAAGGTAAGTTTAGACCCTGTACATCCAAGTGGATGACCAAGTGCAATTGCGCCACCATTTACATTTACTTTGTCATGATCAAGACCAAGTGTGCGAATAATGGCTAGTGACTGGGATGCAAATGCCTCATTTAATTCAAACAAACCAATATCCTCTAACTGTAAACCAGCTTGACGAACGGCTTTCGGAATTGCTTCAATCGGTCCAATACCCATGACTTCCGGAGCTACACCTGCAACAGCGAAGCTTCGAAATGCAAGGAGTGGTGATAGTCCTCGCTCAAGGGCTTCTTCTTTTTCCATTAATAAAACGGCCGCTGCTCCGTCACTCATTTGGGAAGAGTTTCCTGCTGTAACTGTTCCTTTCAATTGAAACGCTGGTTTAAGCTTTGCAAGCCCCTCTATTGTTGTATCTGCTCTTACGCCTTCATCAACAGCCACCATTCGATCAAGGACACTTACTTTTCCATCTTCACCAAGTACGTGCTCTTCCACATGAACGGGTACGATTTCGTCGTCAAAATGTCCATTTTTCATCGCAATCGCAGCTCGACGGTGACTTTCAGTTGCAAATGCGTCTTGATCGGAACGACTAATATCGTATTGCCGAGCGACTTCTTCCGCTGTATACCCCATCGACATATAATATTCAGGCGCTTCATCAATTAGCTTCGGGTTTGGCTTCACAACGTGACCACCAATTGGAATCATACTCATTGATTCAGCTCCGCCAGCTACAATAATTTTACTTTGACCGAGCATAATACGCTCTGCACCGTACGCAATCGTTTGAAGTCCTGATGCGCAGTAACGATTAATGGTGACAGCAGGTACCGACTGCGGAATACCCGCTAACACACTTAAGTTACGCGCCATATTCATTCCTTGTTCTGCTTCAGGCATGGCACAACCAATAATGACATCTTCTATTTCATTCAGTTCTACGTTTCCAGCTCTGCGTATTGTCTCCTTTACTGCGGTGGCTCCTAGATCATCTGAACGTACATGGGCGAATGCACCTCGCTTCGCCTTTCCTACAGGCGTACGCGCACCTGACACAATGACAGCTTCTTTCACGCACGATCCCTCCTAATTACGTAATGGCTTTCCTTTAGCAAGCATATACTGCATACGTTGCTGCGATTTCGGCTCTCCGATCAAGCTAAGAAAAGCTTCTCGTTCTAAATCAAGTAAATACTGCTCATCCACAAGTGTTCCTTCTTTTAAACGACCACCAGAAAGAACGAAAGCAAGCTTCTTTGCAATCTTTAAATCATGTTCCGATGCATAGCCGCCCCACTTCATCATTTCTGCTCCTAGCATTAACGTTGCGTAACCAGCCTCTCCTGTAACAGGAATTTTCTTTTTCACTGGTGCTTTATAGCCACTGTTGTAAAGAGAAATCACTTTTTGCTTCGCTTCTTCATTTACAAAAAGATCATTCATCACAATGCCGTCCCGATAATTCATGAACCCATTTTCCCTTGCTTCGGCAGCAGATGTGGATACTTTTGCTGTTGCAATCGTTTCAAAGGTTTCGCGTACAGCTTTTTGTAGTTGAGCAGGCGTTTCCCCAAAGCGCTCTATGTTTCTCAGATACAACTCTTTGTTACCACCGCCTCCTGGGATAAGACCAACGCCAACTTCTACAAGACCCATATAGGTTTCATGGCTTGCTTGTATACTTGCAGCTGGTAAGCTAATTTCAGCGCCTCCTCCAAGAGTCATTTGAAATGGTGCTGTCACAACAGGTACATTGGCATAACGAATGTTCGCTGTTGCTTGCTGGAATTGTTTCACGACTAAATCCAGTTCAAAGAAGTTATCATCTTGTGCTTCCATAAGCATCATCATTAAATTGGCGCCAACGCAAAAGTTCTTGCTTTCATTTCCAATAACAAGGCCTTTAAAATTCTTTTCCACTTCTACAATCGATTTATTAATCATTTGAATGACATCAAGACCAATGGAATTATTAGGAGAAGTGAATTTCAATAAGGCTACATCGTCTCCAACATCAATTAAAGAAGCGCCTGTATTTTTTAAAACTGTATTCGTTTTCACTAAATGATGAAGCGACAAATATTTTTCGTGCTGACGGATTGGTGTGTGTTGCCCTTCATGAAGAAATTGACCTTCTTCATAAAAGCCTTCTTTGCCATTGTTATAAAGGTCTTCAACCCAACTCGGAATCGAGCGGTTTTCCTCCTTCATTCTTTCAACGGTTTGTCTAAAACCAAGGGCATCCCATAGTTCATATGGCCCCATACTCCAGCCAAAGCCCCAGCGCATGGCTTCATCAACGGCTAGAACGTCATTCGCAATCTCATACGTTTTTTCAGCTGTGTAAAGTAATACAGGACTAATAATATTCCAAAGCAATTCACCTGCTCTGTCATTAGCAAAAACAACGGCTTGGATTTTTTGATTCTTGGATGTTAGCGTTTTCGTTTTCTCAATTGAAGGTGCTTTTAGTTTCTTTCGTTCTTGATACTCCATTGTTTCAGGGTTTAGCTCATAAATCACACCGTCTTTTTTTTGAAAGAACCCTTGCCCTGCCTTTGCACCAATCCAACCTTTATCGGCCATTTCTCGCATAAAACCAGGAGGATCAAACATCCTTTGCTCATCCCCTGTTGCAACATCGTGGACATTTTTCGCTACATGTAAAAATGTATCTAGACCAACTACATCTAACGTCCGGAACGTCGCACTTTTAGGACGACCTATTAGCGTACCCGTAACAGAATCTACCTCACCGACTGAGTAACCACCACGAAGCATTTCATGAACCGTTACAAGTAAACCGTACGTACCGATACGGTTTGCAATAAAATTCGGTGTATCTTTAGCCTCAACTACACCTTTCCCTAAAGACTGTTCAGCGAAGGAACGCACAAACTCTATTACTTCCTGTTTTGTTTCCTCTAGCGGGATCACTTCAAGAAGTTTTAAGTAACGTGGAGGGTTAAAGAAGTGTGTCCCAAGAAAATGTGCTTTGAAGTCCTCACTACGTTCCTCCGCCATTGCTTTAATTGAAATCCCAGATGTATTTGAAGACACAATAGTACCTTCTTTTCTAACACGATCAATTTTCGCAAATAATTCTTTTTTCGCTTCTAGATTTTCAACGATGACTTCAATAATCCAATCGACATCCTTCAAGCGATGCAAATCATCTTCCACATTGCCAGTTTCAATTAAATCAACATTCTTTTTTGAAGCAAGTGGTGCTGGCTTTTGTTTTAATAGCTTTTTAACTGCCGTATCAGCTAAATGATTACGGGCGCGTTTTCTCTCAGCGGTTGCAACACTCGCTGATGCCCCTCCTGCTTCTTTTTCTTTTGGAACAATATCAAGAAGTAAAACAGGAATTCCTGCATTTGTTAAATGAGCGGCGATACTTGCCCCCATAACACCTGATCCAATGACAGCTGTTTTTTTTATGTGACGTGACATCGTTCGTGTCATCCTCCTCTCATACTAAAACGAATGAATACTCATTCATTTTTTGAGCTAAAAAAAACGCTCGTGACATAAGCTTTCTTTCACTATACCGAATAATGATAGCGTTTGCAATACCATTTTTCTACAGATTCCTCATTATTTTTGTATAAAACAAGCTCATTACAAAATACTAACAGTGATTGTTATTTCTTAAGGAGGTACATGATGGACCAACAACAACAACAGCAGTTTCAACAACAACCAACAGCTCAAACAACGATGCAAGAAGCTCCGGCTGTCATTACAGGCAAAGATTTAAATTATATTAACGATATGATGGCCTGGAATTTAACCGCAGCCAAAAAAGCTCATGCATTTGCACAAAGCTGCCAAGATCAAGACATTAAGCAAGCGATTGATCAAGCTGGTCAAATGCACCAACGTCATTATGAGCAGTTTTTACAATTGCTGCAAAGTCAAAATCAACCACCCACTTATCAATAAGGAGGCTATCTCATGAATCAACAGCAACATGTTCAGAATCCAAAGATTCAAATTCCGACTACATCAGCAATGACGGACCAAGATTATATTACGGATATGCTTTCAACAGAGAAGTACATCACTGTCTCATATTCAATTGCAGAGCATGAAGCAAGTCATGAAGCGTATTATCAAACGATTCATCAAGCAAATAATGAGGCTTCGCAAATGCAACGCTCTCTTTACGAGACAATGTTTCGTAAAGGACTTTATGGCTTAACACCAACGCAAGATACACAAATCCAGCAAAGCTATCAACAGCATACAACGGATAAGGCACAGTTACCGTATCAATAATAAATAGACGCTAGGCGCAACATCCAATCAAGGTTCGCCTAGCGCTCTGATTACGAAACACGACCTCTTATGTTCGCGCAAAAAAACGCTGCTTCCCAAGAGCAGTAAGATAATTTTGGAGAAAGTCTTCGTTCTGATTAACCAATACACCTTCTTTTCCTACAATGCCTAGTTTCATCAAAATGGGCTCTATATTTTTTGCAACTCCTATTGGCTTATAATGGACAAATTGTTCTCTTATAAAATATTCCATTTGACCAACAGAATACGCATCAGGATTCTTTCCTCCTGCAACATAAATAGAATCATATAGTAACGGTGAACCAGTGAGAAAGCTTGCATCAGGAATAAATGAGATCTGATTCGTTCCATCCACTTTTGCCTGTTTTTCACTTAAATATTCTACTTGAACCCCTTCACTTTTTAGTCGGTCCACAACACGTTTTGTCTCTGGTCCGTCGAAGCCCTCTGTCAACAATACTCCTACCTTTAACCATTGCACCGATTCTGGTTGGTTTGCCATACTTAGAGCCGGAGAAATTCTTCTCTCTTTTGACTCTGTTGTCGTTGGTGGATTAACACCAATTTGATTGGCGACAACCGTAGCAAGTTCCGTGCTTACGCGACCAATTTGATTAATCATTTGTTTCCGAACCGATTTACTCATCACTTTCCCTAATTCAAAGCTAAACGCGTTTGCAATATGGTCTCTTTCCCAGCTGCTCATACTATTCCAAAACAGTCGGGCTTGTGAATAATGATTTAAAAAGCTTTGCGCTGTCTTGCGAATCTTAACACCTTTCACTTTCTCTGGATACGTCACGAAGCCACCTTTATTTGGATCCACTTCATAAGGTGTATTATTCCACAGTGAATTTTTATGGTAATTCACTTTTCCTTTATCAACAATATAACGCATGGCCCCATCACGTTGATTGTTGTGGAATGGACAAATAGGGCGATTAATTGGCAAGTCTTGATGATTTGTACCAACGCGGTACAACTGTGTGTCTGTATAGGAGAACAGCCTCGTTTGTAGCAGTGGATCATCTGTAAAATCAATTCCTGGAACAATATTTCCTGGATGCAAGGCCACTTGCTCTGTTTCCGCGAATACATTTTCCACATTACGGTTTAAGCGCATTTCACCAATTATGCGAACCGGTATCTCTTCTTCGGGCCATAGCTTCGTTGAATCCAAAATGTCAAAGTCAAATGAAAACTCATCCTTTTCTTCAATCACTTGTATACCTAGCTCCCATATTGCCTCTCCACCAGCTTCAATGACGTTCCATAAGTCCCGTCGATGAAAATCAGGATCAACGCCGCTTAGTTTTTGCGATTCATCCCACACAAGGGAATGAAGGCCAGCTTTTGGTTTCCAATGGAATTTCACAAAATGGGCTTTGCCCGCTTCGTTTACAAGACGAAAGGTATGTACTCCGAATCCTTCCATCGTCCGAAAACTCCTTGGAATTGTTCGATCACTCATGATCCACATCATCATGTGGGCAGACTCTTCGTTATTTGCGATAAAATCCCAAAAATTATCATGTGCGGTTGATGCTTGTGGAATTTCATTATTTGGCTCTGGTTTGACAGCATGAATTAAATCTGGAAATTTAACCCCATCTTGAATAAAAAAAACAGGAATATTATTACCAACTAAATCAAAGTTTCCTTCTTCCGTATAAAATTTCAGTGCAAATCCACGCACATCTCGAACGGTCTCTGCAGCTCCTTTTGAACCAGCCACCTCAGAAAAGCGAAGAAATACAGGCGTCTCCATGCTAGGATCTTGCAAAAAGTGAGCCTTTGTCAGCGCTTTTTGTGATTCATATACGCGAAACGTTCCATACGCTCCATAGCCCCTAGCATGAACAACTCTTTCCGGTATTCGTTCACGATCAAAATGAGATAACTTTTCCCGCATCATAAAGTCTTCAAGTAAACTAGGGCCCCGCTCTCCTGCTTTTAATGTATTCTCATCATTCGCAATGTTGATTCCCTGATTAGTCGTCAATGGTTTATTGTAATTATTGCGAGAATACTGTTCGACTTGCTCCGCTTTGCGATTTGGTCTTTTCGGCCTCCGTTCCACCTACAACACCTCCAATGATTATCGTATTCATCTAGTGCTTCGTATATGTTTGTAAAAATGCTCAAACAAAAACACACTCTCGCTCTTTTAAGTCGAAAGTGTGTTTTTCCATAGATGAAATTGATGAACATATGTGGCATAAGCAAAGCTGTCGAATTCTTCTCCACATTCGTGCATAATCCACGGGTGTGGTTGATGGGCAATACCTACTTCATAACCATGGTGCACAAAGAGCACACTTTGGCTAACATCGTAAAAATGCCAGCCATCAAACTGCTCTTCCCATGGAAGGTCATACTGGGTAGCCATCATCACCCCGTCAATAACTGCTGCGCTTTGAAATGCGTAATCAGCCTCAATAAATGATAAATAACCATACGTTTCACGTTTTTCTAGTATTTTGCCCGCTTTCTGTTCGCTTTCCCACCAGACGCTATTTTCCGGTAACTCCTTCGAGCCAATCACACCAAACATCCCTAAACTTGGGTGATTTTCGAACAGAAACAGTAAATCATGAAGAAACATCCGATTAATAATCATTGTATCTTGGTGAAGATACACTTTGTACTTCGCATTCGACTGCTGAAGCGCCTCATTATAGCCACTGGTCATACTTTTCGCATTTCGAATGGCAATTTTTTCTACGGTATAGCCTCTTGGCAAATACAACATGTCAATGTGACTAACTGAACGTCGGTAAAGCACTTCATCATTGACGCACGTTATAAAGCAAATCTTCGTTTTATTCGTCATAGTAGGCCACTCTCCTAACCACCCTATCAGGAGCAGTATATTCAAGATAGCCAAAGTCGTGCCTATGATTTTGTCATACCGTTTACTTCAAACGTTGAAGTGCTTTTCTTAACTTCACTAACCCTTCATCAATTTGTTCTTTCGTAATGGTGAGCGGCGGAATCATACGAAGAACCTCACCTTCATTTCCACAAAAATAAAACAGTACACCTTCTTCAAGTGCAAGGTCAAGAATCTGAGCAGCTCGATCGCCATCTTTTCGACCTGTCTCAGGATCAACGATTTCAATACCAAACATCATGCCCAAATGACGGATCGAACCAATACAAGGAAATGCCTGTTGAAGTTTAGTCAGTTCCTGAGCGGCGTAACTCCCTACTTCTTTTACATTCGCAAGCAAGTTTTCTTCTTTAATTATCTGAAGTGTCGCTCGAGCAGCGGCACAAGCTATTGGATTACCGCCAAATGTCGTTGCATGACTTCCTAACGGCCACTGCTGCATGAGTGTGTGGTTCGCTACAGTTGCACTAAGAGGTAACCCTGAAGCAATTCCTTTTGCGACCGCCATTATATCAGGGATAACGTCAAAGGATTGTGCTGCGAACCACTCACCAGTTCGTCCAAATCCCGTTTGAACTTCATCGAAAATAAGTAAGATTCCATGCTTATTGCATATCTCCCTTATTTGCTGAAGCCACTTAGCAGGTGGCACGATATAACCGCCTTCACCAAGCACTGGTTCAATGATAAAACAAGCCACTTCTTCTGGTAACGTATAGTGAGCAAACATCGTCTCGCATGCCTTTTCAAGTTTTGCAATTGCTTCGTCTGCGCTTTCTCCCGGCTGATAATAAGGAAGCTGATAGACTTGATTTTGAGCAGGTTGGTAAGCTCTATATTTTGCTTTTGATGTACTGACGCTCATTGCGCCAAGGGTTCGTCCGTGAAAACACCCAGTAAATGAGACCACATTCGGACGATTTGTCACATGTCTCGCAAGCTTTAAAGCACCTTCAATGGCCTCAGTACCACTGTTTCCAAAGAAAAAGCAATCCAGATCACCTGGCATGACATCAGCTAATTCATTCGCCAATTTTAGAATAGATTCATATTGAATAACGCCAATAGGGCCATGCGTGAATGAATCAGCTTCTTGTTTTATTGCTTCAACGACTTTTGGATGACGGTGACCCACATTCGTTACGGCAATACCAGATGTGAAATCTAAATACGTTTTCCCATCGACTCCATAGTAATAGCACCCCTCTTCTTTCACTACAGGTAAATTTGGATGGTCTTTTGCCATACTCGGTGCAAGACGATATGGAATGGTTTCTTGTAGTTCGTTCCAACTTTGTGACATTCTAGATGACTCCTTTTAAAAAATAATAACGTGGGCAATCAATACGACGACTGGAATAGCAATAATTGTACGTTGAATAAAAATAACAAATAGCTGCCAAAATGAAATGGGGATACTAGAGCGCATAAGCATAACACCAATCTCGGACATATAGACGAGTTGGATTAACGATACCGCTCCAATGACAAAGCGAGTAAGCTCACTCTCAATCCCAGCACCTAAAATAGCTGGCAAAAACATGTCTGCAAATCCAACGAGTAGTGCTGGTGCTGCTTGTGCTGCCTCAGGAATATTCATCCATTCTAATATAGGCACAAGCGGATAAGACAAATACGTAAATATTGGCGTGAATTCAGCAATAACAAGGGCAATGGTCCCAATTGCCATAACAAGCGGTAACATGCCAAACCAAATATCAAGAGCATTAAACGCTCCTTTTTTTAACACAGAGGTCGTTTTAGGGGCATGTGCCGCTTTCTCAACACCTCTTTGGAATGCTTGACTCCATAATGACCCCTTAGCTGCAGTCTCATTAATAACTCCAGGCTCGTCTCCAGCATACGTATGCTTCATTTTTGATAATGGTGGAATACGGGGACAAATAAAAGCGGCGATAAACACACCAGCAAGCACTGTTAAATAAAATGGAACAAAGCGATCACTTAAGTCTAAGATTTCCGCAATGATTAAACTAAATCCGATTGATGTAATGGTAAAGTTCGTGACAATAATGGCTGATTCGCGCTTTGTATAGTAGCCATTCTCATATTGATTAATCGTAATCAAAATACTCATCATGTTATTGCCCATCCAAGATGCCAACGAATCTACAGAAGCACGACCCGGTAAATTAAATAACGGTCTCATAATTTTTTTCGCAAGTGTACCCAACCACTCCATTAAACCATATTCAAGCAATAGTGGCATTAATAAACCCATCACTACTGACCACACCGCAAGCACCGGAAGCAATTCAGTGAAAATGGTTCCACCTGTTGCAGGGCTATAGACAATAGAGAAACCAGATTGTGTCATCACCATTAACGCGAAGAGTGCACCGAGCACACGTATCATCGTCCATGGAAGACTTGTGTAGAATAGCGCTTTTAATGCTTGTCTTTCCATGATAAAAGCAGGCTTTACTACCCAAGCAAGTAATGTGAGTACACCAGATAATAGAATAATAGCTAGTAAAAACATCGGTAACATTGCTGAAAGAGACCGTTCAATCGTTCCAGCTGCATAACCAATAAGTACAGTCCAAGTATCGTTTATTTTAAAGGGAACAAGAAACAGAAGTGCTCCTAATAGAGAGGGTATAAGAAACGTAAGAATAGACTTTTTAGTTGGTACTTTTTCAGAATAAGTGTTTGTACCTTGTTGTTGTTCGTTTAATTGCTCCATGTTGTTCTCCTTCTAATGCATAATAAAACTAATTTATTTATAATTATACATATAGAAAGACTTGTTGACTAGCTTTATTTTTTCTTCCAAACGTTTGTACATGAGAGCATTGTGTGTTTCTCTATTAGCATTTGATACACATCTGGCATCTCAAGCTGTTGCCAAAACATATAATCATAACGAGAATGGAAGTAACCTAACAACAGTGCTAGTATATTCCCATGTGTAGAGATGACAATGGATGCAAAGTCATTCTCTTGATCTAGAATCTTCCAAAGTCCATTAACAGCTCTTTTTCTTGCGGTTTTATTTGACTCTCCCCCTGGATGAGTAAACGTCTCATCTTTCCAAACCGCGTTGATTGCTGATTCAAAATGAGGCATAGACGTTGCCGCCAGCACCCTCTCCTTAAATGCATCTTCGGTCTTAATGGGTAGCTTTTTTCGCCTCGCTGCCTCCTCTATTGTCTGTATAGCGCGCTTATAAGGGCTCGAGATAAACCGATCAACGTGCACAGTATCTAAAAAATCGGCCACACGCTTTGCATCCTCAAAACCGTTCTCTGAGAGCGGACGACCCCACTCATCTGGCGTGTAAGGAGAATGAGCGTGCCGTACGAGATATATAGTATGCATGGAAGATGAACTCCTTTTTTAAAAATACTCTGACTAAAAAGGGTATAAAAAAACTCGAAGCAATATAGTGCTACTTCGAGTTCTTGTCCCAATATGGAGACGGTGGGAATTGAACCCACGTCCAGAGATAACGACACTTACGCTTCTACGAGCGTAGTCTTTGTATTAGCATTTCGCTAACACATCGGCCCAAAGACAGGCTTCCGTGTAGCTAGCCTGATTAATCTCTTCCAACTCCCTCAGGCGGAGGGAGTAAGGCGTATCCCACTATAAGTGAGTCTCAACCACTCCACATGGGCGATGGAGAGGAGAGACCGCTTAGCTTATGCAGCTAAAGCGAAGTTATTGTTTTCTTTGCCAGTTATAGGCTAATGCGTTTTAACGAGGCCGCACCTCGACTCGCAACGTAAGCTCGACCTATCCCTGTCGAATCCAGAACGTCCCCGTATAAAAAAATATACAAGGCTTAACGCCTAGATTTATTATTATACTAAATCTGTGTTAAAAAGCAAGTGAAGCGAATTAGCCCTTCATTCGCTCTCTTATCGCTCGATCCATTTCTCGCTTAGCATCTTTTTGCTTCAAGGTTTCTCGTTTGTCGTAATTCTTTTTCCCTTTTGCTAATCCAATTAATACTTTGGCAAACCCGTTTTTAATATACACTTTTAACGGGACAACTGAATATCCTTGTTGCTGCGTCTCACCGATGAGCTTATCAATTTGCTTTTTATGCAACAACAATTTTCTCGCTCTAGTTGGCTCATGATTATACCGGTTTCCCTGTTCATATTCACTAATGTGTGCATTATGCAAATAAGCTTCACCGTTTTTTATCCGAGCGAATGAATCCTTTAAATTCATTCTTCCTGCGCGAATCGATTTAATTTCTGTACCGGTAAGAACGATTCCTGCTTCATAGGTTTCTTCAATAAAATAATCATGACGGGCTTTTTTATTTTGTGCCATCACTTTACTTTCTGTTTCAGCCACACATACACCTACTTCCTCACATGTAACGGATGATTATCTTCTCCCAAATCGCTGACGCTTCTTCTTCTTTGCTACTAACCCATCAACTGCCATAAAGTGGGACCCATTGATAACAAATAAAAGTAGTACAGCAAACAATAATAGATCGAATTCAAAACCTCCAATAAAGCCTTGATCGAACTTCACCATATAAACAGCACCAATCATCACAATCATTAGAATAGCACTCATCAAGCGTGTCAGCAAACCTAAAACAAGTGCAAGACCTGCAATGATCTCAACTAAAGCTACCACAACTGCCATTATATCAGGTGATGGAATTGATATGCTCTCAAAAAACGCTACTGTCCCTTCAATACCACCATTAAATTTATCTAAGCCGTGGGCGATAAAGATCACCCCTACAACAAGTCTTACGAATGCAATACCAACTTCTGTTTTCATCATTTTTGTTCCTCCTTCACCTTATTAGTGTAAAGAGGAACAAAATAAGACTCAAGCAGGCACCTTTAGGAAACCGACGGATGTCTTCAGCCAAAAGGGCTACAAAACGGTCATTATGAACGCTTTTTTCTGCGACCTTTTTTGCGCTTTACACTCGGTGCATTTTCGTAAAACGGCTTCTTTTTGCGCTTCCCGCTTTTAGGTTGTCCATCTTTTTTAGGGTCACCTGTTAAACGTGGACGATCTTTTTTCTGCTGTTTATTGACACGTTTACCACCATCAATGACTTTTGGACGATCTTTGCCTCTTTGAGGTTTTCTTTTCTTCATCCCGACAATTTCAAAATCAACGGACGCTTCCTCTGTATTAACTGATACCACTCGAATTTCGAGCTCATCCCCAATACGAAAGACATTCCCACTTCGTTCTCCGATCATGGCATAATGTTTTTGATCGTACCGGTAATAATCATCGGTTAAATAGCTTACATGCACGAGACCTTCAACTGTATTTTCCAACTCAACAAATAAGCCAAAGTTGGTAACACCACTAATCATGCCCGTATAGACTTCACCAATTTTATCTTCCATATACTGTGCTTTTTTCACATTATCGGTATCACGTTCAGCATCAACTGCACGTCGTTCCATATCCGAGGCATGCGCTGTTAAGCCTGGTAGCTTTTCTTGCCAATGACCAGTCGTTTTCGCATCTGTTTTTCCTTGAATGAGGTACGTTCGAATTAATCGATGGACAAGTAAATCTGGGTACCGACGAATAGGCGATGTGAAATGTGTATAAAATTCTGCGGATAAGCCAAAGTGTCCAACTGAATTCACATCATATTTCGCCTGCTTCATGGAACGTAGCATGATTCGGCTAATAATGGTTTCCTCAGGCTCACCATGGATCTCTTTTAATAACGATTGCAATGCCCGTGGATGAATGGTGTTCGCTGTTCCTCTGACAACGTAACCAAAGCCGGTAATGAACTCAAGAAATGAGTTTAATTTCTCTGCATCTGGATCTTCGTGGATTCTGTATACAAACGGTAACTTCATCCAATGGAAGTGTTCTGCTACTGTTTCATTTGCTGCTAACATAAATTCCTCAATCAACTTCTCTGCAACGGATCGTTCTCGTAACACAACATCTTCAGGAGTACCTTCACTGTTTACTAACACTTTTGCTTCTTTAAAATCAAAATCAATGGCACCACGACCAAAACGCTTGTCTCTTAAAATTTGCGCAAGCTTTTCCATTTCTTCAAACATCGGTACAAGTGCACTGTATTGTTCACGCAATGCCTCGTCTTTGTTTACTAAAATGTCATTGACATCGCTATACGTCATTCGTTCCGTTGTATTGATCACACTTTGGAAAATGTCATGCTTCACAACGCCGCCATTTTGATCAATTTCCATTTCACAAGAAAGCGTTAAACGGTCAACTTGTGGATTTAAACTACAAATGCCGTTTGATAATCGATGCGGAATCATTGGTATGACACGATCAACTAAGTAAACACTCGTCGCTCGTTCAGATGCCTCTTTATCGATTGGGCTTCCTTCTTTCACATAGTGAGAGACATCAGCAATATGCACTCCTAGAAGATAATGTCCATTTTGCAACTTTTTCACTTGAACCGCATCATCTAAGTCTTTCGCGTCGGCTCCATCAATGGTTACAATTTGCTCGTCACGTAAGTCTCGACGTCCATTTAAATCATTTGGATCAATGACATCTGGAACATTTTCCGCTTGTTCCAATGTGTCGTCTGAAAAACTTTGTGGGATGCTGTATTTATAAATAATTGACAAAATGTCCATACCAGGGTCATTTTTATGACCGAGAACTTCTTTAATTTCAACTTCTCCACCGAAGCGCCCTTCTGGATACTGAGTAATAGTGGCAATCACCTTATGACCGTCAACTGCACCCTTTTCTTTCCCTTTTATAACAAGGAAATCGGCGCTGATCCGCTTATCGTCTGCTACAACGAGGGCGTACGATTTAAACTCTTTGTATTCACCAACAATTTCAGTCACTTTGCGCTCAATAATTCGAATGACCTTTCCTTCCGCTCTTGAACCGTTAGCCCGTTCATCAATTCGTACAAACACAATATCACCGTTCATAGCGCCAGATAGTGACCCTTGAGGTACATATACATCTTCATCACCATCGTCTGGAATAATGAAAGCAAACCCTTTAGAGTGACCTTGCACTCGGCCACGAATTAAATTTAGTTTTTCAGGGATTCCATAGCGATTCGTTCGAGTACGAATCACTTCCCCTTCTCCTTCAAGTTCATTAAGCATCGTAATTAACTGTTTGAATGCCTCACTTGATGTTATTTGGAAACGTTCCTCTAGATCTTCTACAGAAACAGGTTTCGTTGCTTCTTCTTTAAAGTACTGTATGAGTTCTTCTTTATTTATTTGGTCAGACATTGTTTCACTCCTTTTCGTTCTATTTTAGTTTGACCATTCTAGTTCATTTAAAAACGACAGAATATCTTGGTGAAGTGTTTCTTTTTCATCTCCTAATGTGATGACATGAGTAGACTTTTCATACCATTTTATTTCTTTGTCGTCTGTTTCAATTTCTTTGTAAATCATGTTTGCACTTTCAATATCAATCATCTCATCATGCCTTGCTTGTACAATAAGAGCTGGAGCATAAATAAGATCTAACTCTTTTCGAACGTCGTCCATTAAACCACGTAATTGATACAACGTATTCATTGACGTCTCCTTTAAAGCACGGACGTCCTTATCGATTTCTTCTTCCGTCTTTTTCTCTAATTGTTTATATTCTTTGGCGTATTTTAGAAACCCTTCTTTAATCGCTTCTTCTGTTCTCGGTCGAACAGGTGCACACATTGAAACGATCCCTTTTACAGGTTTAGAAAAACCAAGTTTTAATGTGAATACGCCGCCTAAGGATAACCCACAAACTGCAATCTCGTCATAGCCTTCACTTTGAAGATGCTCATATGCAGCTTCAACATCCTCCCACCAATCTTCCGGGCTATATTGAACAAGCTCTTCTGGAGGAACGCCGTGGCCACGGTAGAGTGGCGCATGGCACGTATAGCCTTCATTTTGCAAAAAACGGCCAAGCATCCGCACATCTGCTGTTGTACCTGTAAAGCCATGCAGCAGCAGGACAGCTCGCTTTCCCCCTTTAAATGTAAATGGTTTCGGTGCAACGATCTTCATGTTGTTTTCTTCCTCTCTTGGCTAGTTTCCAATAGAAAGTCTTTAATTTGATTAATGACTTCTTCTGCTTCATAACCATGAAAGATCATATGTCTTGACCGCTTCATGGCAATTAATTCTTTTTCATCCGATTCTATAATATCATAAAGGTGGTAAGCCGATTTCATGGGAACAAGCCCATCCATTTCTCCTTGGATAATTAACGTGGGCACACGAATTTTACTTGCGTAAGGCTTTGTTTTTTGCACAAGTTGTAAAAACTGGGCTAAAGCTGCAAAAGGAGTTTCTCTAAACTTTTTCTCGTAAAGATCAATAAGCTGATCGTCCTCTTGAGTCCCAGTCAGGTGATAGCGAACCGCCGCAATCATATCTTTTAGAAACTGTTTCGGGTTAAAGTAGTAGGCTGCGGCATTTAACAGCACTAATTTTTTAACTGAATACCGTGCCGCAATGTAAGTCGCAAGCATTCCGCCCATTGAAAAACCAATGACATAGACATCGGTACAGCGCTTTTGTAATTCCTCAAAAGCTACTTCCACTGTATAAACCCACTCTTCATAGGTTGCACCCTTCAGAGCACTTAATTCTTTGCCGTGACCAGGAAGTACAGGACTATAAACAAGCCAGCCGTCCAGCTTTTGTAATTCTTGACAAATTGGCTCTACTTCCCAAGGATCGCCAGTGAAACCATGAATACATAGACAGCCAATCAAATCCATCGCCTCTTTCATTAGGATGACATTATCGTAGCTAAGCGTTCAAAGGATTTTATTTTTTCTTGATTATCATAGATATTCGTTAACACAAGAAATTGATCCGTTTGTGTTCGTTCAGCTAATTGTTCTAATTTAGAATGAACGGTTTCTTTCGATCCAATGATCATACGCGAACGGTTTTGCTGAATCACTTCCGTTTCACGAACGGTTAAATCCCTTTTTAAGTGAATAGGAACACGACTGTCGATCCCCTTCTCCGTTTGCAGCAACCACAGATCTTGTTGCTCTGCAAGGAGATGCGCATGCTCATTATCCTCGCCACAAATAACAAAGACCGCTGTTAAAGCATTCTGGCTGTCTTTCGTTACACGTTGATATGCTTGATGGGCTTCTTTTACACGATTAGGCTGAATGAAATAGCCATGAACAAACCCTAGATGCTTCTCTCCAGCAATACGTGCGCTTCTTTCTCCTAATCCCAATATATAAAGAGAAGGACTTGTAAGAGGTAACGGCGATGCTGTCATACCTCGAAAGCTCCGTTTCGTTGTCCACTCTATCACTTCATCTACTTTTTCCCAAAAGCGATGCACTTCACTCTCTTTTCCATTCGCAAGTGCCTCTCGAATCCGCTCATTTCCACCTGGAGAGCGCCCTATTCCTCCATCAATTCGATTAGGAAACATCACTTCGAGTTGATTAAAAAGGCTTGCCACTTTATAGGAGCTATATTGAGGGAGTAACACACCACCCGATCCTATTCGAATGTGAGACGTTCGCGCAGCAGCTGCTGCCATCCAGATTTCTGGTGAGCTTGAGAGCATCCCCTTCGTACCATGATGCTCTGCAAACCAATAACGTTCATAGCCTAATGCCTCTGCTTTCTCTACAAGGTTTATCGTTTGACTTGCCGTTTTTTCTGCTGTATGACCAATGGAGACAGGGACTTGATCTAAAATACTAAGCCGCACGGAACGATCACCTCTTCATGCCCAGTTTTCCTCTTTTTGTCCTTTTTCAAACACAAAAAACGCCTGGAGTGAATCATGTCCAGACGTTTCGTTCTACTTATAGGAAATACGCATTTGCTGCTGTTAATATGAAAAACAATACAGCCAACACAATAGTCGCTCGATGCAAAACCGCCTCAAGACCTCGCGCTTTCTGTTTTCCAAGTAACTGCTCTGCTCCACCAGATATTGCGCCGGCTAAACCAGAACTACGACCTGGTTGTAATAAAACGACCGTTACAAGTAAAACAGATACAATAATTAACGCAATCATTAAAAACAGTTGCATCCCTACACCTCCGTAAACACATTCAGTGCTTCTATCTTAACATAGTGGATAGGTGTAGACAAGGGGTCATTTTTTCAATAGCTTATGCTTCATAGACCACTGTTGTACGGTTTGGTATTCCTCTTTAAGTCGACATTGTACACTTGATACAATCGTTGCATAAGGCGCTAAATCGACTTTCACCTGTTTAAGCGCCCCTTCAAATATCACCTGTCCTGCTTCGGTTCTAACGTACGTTACCGTCAACTGAAGGTCATACGCAGTTGGCGGTAAAACAAGAAAGAGTGCTGCTTTCTTTGATTGTTTTGTAAACGATGCCGATTTAGAATGCTCCCAAAGCGCAATGCGAAGAGTTGTCTCATCTAAAGCTACTACTTCACCAACACTTATCATTGCTTTATAAGGAAAGCCTTCATTATCTAACGTCACAAAGTACATCGCCATTTCTTTTTTTTGATCGAGATCCGATCCATCCAAGAACGCCTGCACTTGTTCAGGCAAAGAACTACTCACCTTTCAAGCCCTCCCAGCGCTTGTTCCATTGATGATCAATTCCAAATTGATCGAGAGCACGGTAAACAAGATGGTCAATTAGGTCATCTATGGATTGGGGTTGGTTATAAAAAGCAGGCATCGGTGGAAAAATGGTTACCCCCATCCTTGAAAGTTCCGTCATATTTTCTAAGTGAATCGTATTGAATGGCGTTTCTCTCGTCATTAGTAGTAACGGTTTACGTTCTTTTAACATCACATCTGCCGCTCTGGCCACAAGATTGTCTGCTAATCCTACTCGTATAGCTGCCAAGGTTTTCATGGAACAGGGTACAATCATCATTCCATCCATTCGCTTAGAGCCACTTGATATGGCTGCTGCTTGATCTTCACTACTATAGGAATAATCAGCTAACGCTTTCACATCCTGCACACTATAGGACGTCTCCTGAGAAATTGTCACTGCTGCCCATTTGGATAGCACAAGATGCGTTTCGATTTTTAATTCTTTTAATGTCTCGAGTAATCTAATTGCGATTGGTGCTCCTGTCGCCCCTGTTACGCCAATAATTAATTTCATTCTTATTCTCCTATATAATTCAGCTTCTTCTTTCTATTATAACGTGAGCTAGAAGGAAGAAAAAGCGAGACACATTACGAACTAAAAGTGAAATTCCAGACAATTTTACCTAAGTAGGGATTGAGCAGTTACGATCTGTATGAAACAGTTGGTCTTGTATTATTAAAGATCGCATTGACTAACTTAGTTAATTTCATTTAAATTCCATTTCCCGCCATGCAGATGGGTTACCTGTACTTGGAACAACCCGACTATACACCTCTGCATGAACAACAGAATTCCTAACGAGCAATTGATGACATCCATAGTTTATTCCTGAGCCACTGTCTCCACCAGAGACATATAACCACCAGCCTGCAACATTTTTCTTTGGATGGTCAGATAGGGTATTGCCTTCAACAGTAGTCATATAATATGAACCTGGTTCTCTTATTTGGGAGATTGAAGTAACACGATTCATATCAAAACGTTTCGCTTTATTATCGTTTCTAGTTAAAGGTACTCTTTGTACACTTTCTCCAGCAAGTCCAAGAAACTTCTGTACACCGATATTACTCGAAAGTGCAAATAAACGTTGTCTTCTTCGACCAGCTAAATCACCAACAATAACCGTTAATAGTGTTTTATATTTAGTAAATGGATCCGTATACAGATAAAGGCCCTCAGGCTCTCCAAATCCTCTTACATATTCCCCATCTGGTGAGTGGCCAATCGCGTGCTCGAATTCTTCCATGATTGTACCGTTACTTAAGTTAATACGATACAAATGAAAATCATGTGCGCTTTGTCCAAAAGTAACATAAAAGTGATTATTATCAATTGCTAGACCTTGTAAAACTTGGCTGTTCATTTCAGGTGTAAAAGAAAAAGAATTTATTAGATTCCCCCATCGTTGATTCTTTGCATCATTCACTTTGTAAACTTCAATTCTCGTAGCTAACTTACCTGAAATTCGCTCAGAAATACGTAACGCCAACAAATTATTTTTTGAATCAGAAAACGGCGTTTGATAAATATTCGGGTTAGGGAACTCTTTTATTCTCTGTACACTTGAATGATGAATGTCTATCGTCGTATTAGCAACATATGGTACTCTACAAAGCCACTGTGTCCGTATTTGATCATTACGATCAACTTCTATCATATTCGTCCATAAATAGGTCCTTCCACTTTCTTTGTCTATACCAATTGAGGTACCGTGCCCACCGTTACGAAAAATCATCTGATCTTTAAATTTCCCGCCTAAAGAAGTTCTACTTACGATAAAACTTTCCTGTTTCCCATTGAACCCATTATAAACTTGAGTAGCAAACATAACCCCAAATTCCTCATCAATTGTTAACCCTTGATTTACTGTTACATTAGCTAACTCCAGATCAAATAAATATAGCTCCTGTGCTTCCTCTACTGTAAATTTTTTTTGAACTAAACTATTCGTCTCATCCATTACATGCACCTCACCTTATTGTATTAAGCTAAAGAGCTTAATTTAATAATAACGGTTCTTTTAAGAAACCAACCTGCCAATACATTGCCAAGGTTCCACCATTCAAGTGTGTTCCTAATTTTACATATACAAAAAAACCTCTTAACTCCATTTAGGGAGCTAAGAGGTTCATAAGAACAAAACTCTTACTTGCTTAAGTTATAGAAAGACTTAAGACCATTGTACTGTGCTAAATCAGCAAGCTCGTCTTCGATACGAAGAAGTTGATTGTACTTCGCAACACGGTCTGTACGTGAAGGTGCACCTGTTTTGATTTGACCAGCGTTTGTTGCAACAGCGATGTCCGCAATTGTCGCATCTTCTGTTTCACCAGAACGGTGAGAGATAACAGCAGTGTAACCAGCACGCTTCGCCATTTCAATCGCGTCAAATGTTTCGGTCAGTGTACCAATTTGGTTTACTTTGATAAGAATTGAATTACTAATTCCTTTTTCAATTCCTTCAGCAAGTTTCTTTGTGTTTGTTACAAACAAGTCGTCACCAACAAGTTGTACTTTATCACCAAGACGCTCAGTAAGAAGCTTGTGACCATCCCAGTCGTTTTCATCTAAGCCATCTTCAATCGAGATGATTGGGTATTTTTCACAAAGCTCAGCGTAGAAATCAACCATTTCTGCTGAAGAAAGAACTTTTCCTTCACCAGACAAGTGGTATTTGCCATCTTCTTTGTTGAACAGCTCAGAAGAAGCAACGTCCATTGCTAATTGTACTTGCTCTCCAGGCTTATAACCTGCTTTTTCGATTGCTTCAATAATTGTTGATAAGGCTTCTTCGTTTGAAGAAAGGTTTGGTGCAAATCCGCCTTCGTCACCTACAGCAGTGTTGTAGCCTTTAGACTTAAGAACAGATTTTAAGTTATGGAAAATTTCTGCGCCCATACGTAGTGCTTCTTTGAAGCTTTCAGCACCTACTGGCATAACCATAAATTCTTGAATATCTACGTTATTATCAGCGTGCTCACCACCGTTGATGATGTTCATCATTGGTACTGGAAGTTGCTTCGCATTGAATCCACCAAGATAAACATATAGTGGAAGGTCAAGAGCTTCAGCCGCAGCATGCGCACAAGCCATAGATACCCCAAGAATTGCGTTCGCGCCTAAATTACCTTTGTTTTCAGTTCCGTCAAGCTCAATCATCAAGCGGTCAATTCCAATTTGGTCAAGAACGTTTTCACCAATTAATTCTGGTGCAATGGTTTCGTTTACGTTCGCTACAGCTTTCTCTACACCTTTACCCATGTAGCGCTCGCCGCCGTCACGTAATTCAACTGCTTCATATTCACCAGTTGATGCGCCACTTGGAACTAGCGCGCGCCCCATAACGCCTGATTCAAGATGAACTTCTACTTCTACCGTTGGGTTACCGCGAGAATCTAGTACTTCGCGTGCATAAATATCAGAGATAATTGTCATTTGGAAAGTCACTCCTATTTAAAATAGTTTATTTTCTTAATGTTGTTCCTGTCATTTCTTTTGGCTTTGTTGCCCCTAATAAGTCAAGAACCGTTGGTGCTAGATCAGCTAAAATCCCATCTTCTCGTAACGTTGCATGCTTGTCCGTCACGATAACCGGAACTTTGTTTGTTGTATGAGCTGTCATTGGATTGCCTTCAAGCGTAATCACTTCATCAGCATTACCGTGATCAGCAGTAATGATAGCTTTTCCGCCTTTTTGATGAAGGGCTTCAATGACTCGTCCTAGACACTCATCAACCGCTTCGATTGCCTTTACCGTTGGCTCTAATTTACCAGAGTGACCGACCATATCGGGATTAGCAAAGTTTAAAATAATCGCGTCATGCTTATCCGCTTCAATATCTGCCACCAATGCCTCTGTTACTTCATAAGCACTCATTTCTGGTTTTAAATCGTATGTGGCCACTTTAGGAGAATCAATGAGAATCCGGTCTTCTCCTTCAAACGGCTGTTCTCTTCCTCCACTAAAGAAGAACGTAACATGTGGGTACTTTTCTGTCTCTGCAATACGGAGCTGTTTATACTGTTGCTGAGCCAAAACTTCACCTAGAGTATTGTCTAAGTTAGTTGGCTTGAACGCAACAAAACCATCAACCGTTTCACTAAATTTTGTTAAGCAAACAAAATGCAATTGATGTGGGTGTTCTGATCCACGATCAAATCCGCGGAAATCTTCGTTTGTGAACACTTGTGATAATTGAATTGCACGGTCAGGACGGAAGTTACAGAAGATAACTGCATCATTGTCCTTCACAGTTGCAACAGGTGAACCATCTTCGTTCGTGATGACAGAAGGAATAACAAACTCATCAAGAATGTCATTTTTGTAGCTATCTTCAACCACTTCAATCCCTGATTTGTATGTTGGGCCTTCTCCATATACCATTGCTCGGTACGATTTTTCTACACGATCCCAACGCTTATCTCGGTCCATTGCATAGTAACGTCCGTGCACAGACGCCAATTGACCAGTTCCAAGTTCGTCAAGTTTCGTTTGTAACCCTTGCAAATACACTTCGGCTGATGTCGGACCTACGTCTCTTCCATCAAGGAAGCCATGTACATAGACTCGCTTCACGCCTTTTTGCTTTGCTAGATCAAGTACTGCATAAATGTGCTCAATATGACTGTGTATCCCACCATCAGATAGTAGTCCATAAATGTGTAGCGCAGAATCTTTTTCATTTACATGATCCATTGCCTGTTGGAATGTCTCATTTTCAAAGAACTCTCCTGTGCGAATCGACAGGTTTACGCGCGTTAGACTTTGATAAACGACTCGACCTGCACCGATATTTAGGTGACCAACTTCCGAATTGCCCATCTGACCTTCGGGTAAACCAACATATTCTCCATCGGCACGTAATGTAGCATGAGGATATTCGTTCCAATAGCGATCAAAGTTAGGTTTGTTTGCATGCGCAACGGCATTGCCTTTTGCCTCATCTCGAAGACCAAAGCCATCGAGAATAATTAGCGCAACTGGCTGTTTACTCATTTTGCAGCACCAGCTAATTCTTTAAATGAATCCGCTTCAAGGCTCGCTCCACCAACAAGGGCACCATCAATATCGCTTTGCGCCATATAGTCTTTAATGTTTGCTGGTTTTACGCTTCCACCGTACTGAATACGAACCGCATCAGCAGCTTCTTGAGAAAACGCCTCTGCCACAACTTTTCGTACGAATGCACATGCTGCATTTGCATCTTTTTCCGTTGCAGACTTGCCAGTACCAATCGCCCAAATAGGCTCGTATGCGATAACAGTTTGCTTCACTTGCTCTTCGCTTAATCCTGCAAGACCTTTTTCTACTTGCTCTTTAACGACAGCTTCCATTTTTCCAGATTCGCGCTCTTCATCTGTTTCCCCACAACACATAATTGGTACTAAATTGTGAGCAAATGCAGCGTGAACTTTTTTATTTACCGTTTCATCCGTTTCTGCAAACATCTCGCGACGCTCTGAATGACCGATAATGACATAAGAAACGTTTAAATCTTGAAGAGCAACAGGGCTAATTTCGCCAGTAAATGCGCCATTCTCTTCAAAGTGCATCGTTTGTGCACCAATTCGTAAGTCTGTACCTTTTGCAGCATCAACAAGACGCTCTAAGAAAAGTGCAGGTGCACAAACAACAGTATCCACACCTGATTGAATTGGGATATCGTTTTTAACCGCTTCTGCGAAAGATGTTGCTTCGCTTAATGTTTTATTCATTTTCCAGTTACCTGCAATAATAGGCTTACGCATACGTTCTTTCACCTCTTCTTTATATTACTTATCTGTTAAAGCAATGACGCCTGGAAGATCTTTACCTTCCATAAACTCTAGGCTTGCTCCTCCACCAGTAGAAATATGGCTCATTTTTTCAGCTAAACCAAATTTCTCAACTGCAGCAGCAGAGTCTCCACCACCAATAACAGAATAAGTTCCTTCTGCTTCAGCTAAAGCATGTGCAATTGCTTTTGTTCCATTTGCGAATGAATCAAGCTCAAATACTCCCATTGGTCCGTTCCAAATCACAAGCTTTGATTCTTTTAACACGTTTGCATATGTGTTGGCTGTTTTTGATCCAATATCGAGCGCTTCCCAATCTGCTGGAATCTCAGAAATGGCAACTTCTTTCTTGTTTGCGTCATCTGAGAAATCATCGGCAACAATAACATCTTCCGGCATGTAGAAGTGAACACCTTTGTCTTTTGCTTTTTGCATAAATTGCTTCGCCAAGTCAATTTTGTCTTCTTCTAACAAGGATTTCCCAACCTCATGACCTTGTGCTTTAACAAAGGTATACGCAAGACCGCCACCAATAATAAGGTTGTCAACTTTGTCTAATAAGTGATCAATCACACCAATTTTGTCTTTAACTTTCGCTCCACCAATAACGGCTGTGAAAGGGCGTTCTGGTGTTTCAAGAGCTTTCCCTAAAACATCAAGCTCTTTCTCCATTAAAAAGCCAGCCGCCGATGGTAAGTATTGTGCAATGCCTTCAGTAGACGCATGCGCACGGTGAGCCGCACCGAATGCATCATTTACATAAAGGTCTGCTAGACTTGCAAATGCTTTCGCTAGTTCTGCATCATTCTTTTCTTCGCCTGGATAAAAACGGACATTTTCAAGCACTGTAATATCGCCATCGTTCATCGATGCCACCGCATGCTCTACTTCTGAGCCGTAAGCTTCTTTCACTGCTTTTACGTCTTGTCCTAATAAATCACCTAAGCGTTTTGCCACTGGCGCTAAACGTAATTCTTCAACCACTTCACCTTTAGGACGACCGAGATGACTCGCAAGAAGAACTTTTGCCCCTTGTTCTTTTAAATATTGAATCGTCGGAATAGCTGCTTTAATTCTTGTTTCATCTGTAATTGCTCCGTCTTTCATTGGCACGTTAAAATCTACGCGACAAAAAACGACTTTTCCCTGTAATTCATAATCATGAAGGGTTTTTTTATTCATGAGATAAACCTCCTAGTAAGTCTTACAGACAGCGCAAAGGAGGGAGGCAACGAGCCTTCCTCCTCTCACTTGTCTATTTTAAACTTAAAGCCCTTTGCTTGCAATGTAGTCTACTAAGTCAACGACACGGTTAGAGTAGCCAGACTCGTTATCGTACCAAGAAATCACTTTAACCATGTTTCCTTCCATTACCATTGTTGATAATGCATCAATAGTAGAAGAATGTGGGTTACCGTTATAGTCTTGAGAAACTAGTGGGTCTTCTGAATAAGCAAGAATGCCTTTAAGATCGCCTTCAGCTGCTTCTTTAAGCGCAGCGTTTACTTCTTCAGCTGTTACTTCTGTATCAAGTTCAGCAACAAGGTCAACTAGTGATACGTTTGGTGTAGGAACACGCATAGCCGCACCATTTAATTTCCCTTTAAGTTCAGGAAGTACAAGTGCTACTGCTTTTGCTGCACCAGTAGATGTCGGAATAATGTTCTCAGCTGCTGCACGAGCACGACGGTAGTCTTTGTGCGGCAAGTCTAGAATTTGCTGGTCATTTGTATAAGAGTGAACGGTGTTCATTAAACCACGGCGGATACCGAATTTGTCATTCAATACTTTTGCGAATGGAGACAGACAGTTTGTCGTACAAGATGCATTTGAAATAACGTGGTGGTTTGCTGCATCGTATTTATCTTCGTTTACACCCATTACAACAGTGATATCTTCATCAGAAGCTGGTGCAGAAATGATTACTTTTTTCGCTCCTGCTTCAATGTGTTTAGCCGCATCTGCGCGTTTTGTAAAGAAACCAGTTGACTCAACAACAACTTCTACGCCACGCTCGCCCCAACCGATTTCAGCAGGGTTACGTTCAGCAGATACATAAATTTCTTTTCCATCAACAACAAGTGTGTTGTCTTTTGCTTCTACTTGCACGTCAAGTACACCGTGTACAGTGTCATATTTAAGTAGGTGTGCAAGCATGTTTGCATCTGTTAAATCGTTGATTGCAACAACCTCTACATTCGGGTTGTTTAAAGCTGCGCGAAATACGTTACGTCCAATACGTCCAAATCCATTAATACCAATTTTAGTTGCCATTATTCATTTCCTCCTAGTCATTTATGAAAAAGGGAATCCCTTTTTTTCAAGCTTTGTGTTGCAAAAGTTCCTTAGCAGCTGCTTCATCAGTAACAAGAACATCACTCGGTCGATGCTTCATAAATGCAAGAATCGCATTCGCCTTTGACTTGCCACCAGCAACGGATATGACATGTTTCCCTTCTAACTCGTTCAGCTGAAGACCGATTGTTCGCTGTTTATAGATGATTTTCCCAGCAGCATCAAAGTAGTAGCCAAATGCTTCTGCTACCGCTTCTTCCCGCTCAAGCGTTTCAATAAACAGGTCTTTTGAATGACGTCTTGTAGCCATTCGTTGTGCATCACCAATACCGTGTATAACAACCGCTGAAGATTTAATCACTTCTAGAATATCCTTTACGGTTGGTTCTAATACAAGAGAATGGTACGCATCTTCACTTAGCTGATCTGGAACATGTAACAATCGATAGGCTGCACCAGTTCTTCTGGCAAATTCAGCGCTAATCGTGTTTGCTTGTATTTCCACTTTCTCACCAAGCCCACCTCTAGCAGGAACAAAGATCGTAGAAGCAAGGGTTTCATTTCGCTCTGCCATGTTCGCTACCGCAGCAAGAGTTGTGCCGCCCATAACAGCAAGTACATCATTTGCCTTTGCAATAGCTTGTATTTCTTTCATACAGGCTCTACCAAGCTCTTGTTTCACCCATTCTTCTTCATCACTATTTCCAGCTACAACAATGACAGTTGCAACGCCAAGATGAGCGGATAACCGATCTCCCAACTGACTTAAACCAAGTAATTCAGAAACGACTTCCTCTAATTCAAGAAAAACCGCTTCTCCGTGAGTGGTTAGTGTCATACCAGCTGTACTAAGGTCAATCAGCCCTTGGTCTTTCAAGAAAGTGACCTCACCTCTTACAATTCGCTCTGACAGCTGCATGTTTGTCGCTAATCCACGTCTCCCGATCGGCTGCATTAACCGAATGGATTGCAAGAATCGATATCGTTTTAACATCGTCTGCATGAGATCAGGTACTAGATGTTGCTGTAATTTTAGTAACGAACGAATGAAATCACCTCCAACACCGGGACGCATTCAGTCCACCTGTGACATATTATGTCCCGACAAGGGTAAAAAAATATCACTTACGCTTGTATTTTAACAAGGAAGTGATAATTAAACAAGTTAAAGCACTTATTTTTCTTTTTCTATTTGTTTAAAACTCTCTTCTAGTTCATCTGCACTTAGTTGACCAAACCCGAGCTCATGGCTTTCATAATAGACAACCGGAATCATTAGATGAAACTTTTCCAATAACGTGTCATCTGAATAAATATCGACCTTTCTAATGGAAAGCTCATATTCCTTAGCAAAAGTTTCTACTTCTCGGTACCCTTTGTCACATAGGGGACAATGTTCTTTTGTGTAAAACGTTACTATCATTAGCCAATCCTTTCGTGATCGTCGTATCGCTTTCGTTTCACAGACGATAAAATGCCAAGTTCATCCCGATATTTTGCTATTACCCTTCTCGAAAGCGAAATCCCTTCATTGGTTTTTAGCAATTCAACAATTTGTTGATCAGACAATGGCTTTTCTTTGTTCTCTATTTCAATCATTTGTTTGAGCAAAGACTTTACAGATGAATTCGAAATGCTTTCATTTATCGCTGAAGCACGTGCAGAAAATAATGATTTTAATTCAATTAAACCACGTGGAGTCTGTGCATATTTATTTGCCGTTGCTCGACTTACAGTTGATTCATGAATATCAAGCTCAGTAGCAATCATTTGTAAGGTCATTGGCTGTAGCTGGCCTTGCTTCGACATAAAATAAGGCGCTTGAATGTAACTAATGACTTCGGCTACTTGCAAGATTGTCTTCTCTCGTTGTTTCAAACTCGTTAATAACCATTCGATTTGTTGTTCTTTCTCATTACAATAACGTCGTGTTTGTTGATCAAGCTGGAGAAGCTCTTTGTATTCGTTATTTACTTCAATAGTTGGCACAATCGTTGAACTTGTTGACACAAGAATTTCACCATTAAATAGTGTAAAGTGAACGTCAGGTTCTATATAAACAGTCGGTTCAGTATAAAACGATATTCCTGGCCGAGGTTGGAGCGTTCGGATCACATCATAAATTTCCTGAATATCAAGCATTGCAACTCGATACGTTTTAGACAGCTCTTTCCACTTTCTCGCTGCTAGTTTCTCTAAGTCGTTCAGTATAATGGCTTTAGTGACTGGATGATCTAGCCCCTGTCTTATCACTTGCAAATATAAGCACTCCGCTAATGAAAAGGCTCCTACCCCAGCGGGCTCTAATGATTGTAGTATTTGAATTCCCTCTTGCAGTTCTTCTTCTGAACACTCTAACCAGTCACAATAAAAAGCGAGCGATTCCGGGAAATAACCATCTTCATTCAAGCTTTCAATCAAAAAAGCAAGTCGCTTTTTTTGTCTGGTTGTTAGCGACAGATCAACAAGCTGTTGTCTCACATACTCTTTTAACGTACCGTTTACATTCGATGTATTTTCTAATGCTTTATGTTTTTCATCACTTTTCCTGCTAATTAGTTTAGGATGATTGTCTTTCTGATTCGTTTTCTTCAACTCTAATAATGGATTTTCTAATGCTAATTCCTCTAAATAAGAGCGAACATCTAACGTTGAATATTGTAATAAGTGGATGGCTTGCCGCAGTTCATGGGTCATGATTAAGCTTATTGTTTGTTTTTGAAAAAGACCTAGCTCCATATCTGATCTCCTCCTCCAATTATCATATCATAAAATCATTGCTTTTTTGTTGTAAACGCTTACTTTTTTACTTCTTTTTTCTTTAGGTTTATAACCGCTTTAATTAGGCTATGATGAAAGCAGACTAAATACTTTGTTTCCACCACTCTTTACATACGTCAAACAATTAATTTGACCTTAATTGACCATTAGGTTAGAATGGACTTAGAGTAGTGAAGTACTACTATACTATGACGAAAACGAGGAGGAATCACACGTGAACTTAATTCCTACTGTAATTGAACAAACAAACCGCGGTGAACGAGCATACGATATTTATTCTCGCCTTTTGAAAGACAGAATTATTATGCTTGGTAGCGCTATTGATGACAACGTAGCAAATTCAATTGTTGCACAATTACTCTTCCTACAAGCGGAAGACCCTGAGAAAGATATTTCGATTTACATTAACTCTCCTGGTGGCTCCATTACTGCTGGAATGGCGATTTATGATACGATGCAGTTTATCAAACCTGACGTATCCACAATCTGTACAGGAATGGCAGCATCTATGGGTGCATTCCTTCTAACAGCAGGTGCAAAAGGTAAACGAATGGCTCTTCCTAATAGTGAAGTGATGATTCACCAACCACTAGGCGGTATGCAAGGTCAAGCTTCCGATATGGAAATCCATGCAAGAAGAATTATTGAAATGCGCCAGAAGCTTAATGAAATCATGGCTGAACGCACTGGTCAACCGTATGAGCAAATTGCAAAAGATACAGATCGTGATAACTTTATGACGGCTGATCAAGCAAAAGAATACGGTTTGATTGATAAAGTATTCGAAACGAACAAAAAATAACAACAAAAAAACTCAATTATTGCTTAGCAATAATTGAGTTTTTTATGGTTTGAAGAATTGAATGCTTAGCGGTATGACATAGTATTCACCATAGTAACTCTTAACTGCAGCAACGATGGTAAATATAATTCCCAATAACCAAACGATTGGTACAATGATAAAGCCAATTACTACGAAAATGAGAATACTACCGATAAGTGAATAGATCGTGTACGAAAGAAAGAAGTTAAAATATTGTTTGCCGTGAAAGTCAACAAAGTCCGATTCTCTTTTTAACAAGAGCCATATAAGTAATGGCGCAAGTATCGGTGCAAAAAAACTCAAGACATAAAGTAACGTAACCGCCACTTTTCCATCCGGCTCTTTCTCTTCTCGATAATCAATAATATCGTTATCACGCATATGCTCAACCCCTTTTGATTGTATACGAACCACCACTTTCTTCGGTTTCAAAAAGAACATAGTCTAAAAAGGATGTTCGATCAATCTTCGTTCTGAACATACTCAACAAGAGCATCTAACGCTTCGTCTTCATCATGCCCTTCCGTTACAATGGTAATAACGGTTCCCTTTCCAAGAGCAAGACTCATTAACCCCATAATGCTTTTTGCATTCACTTTAGAATGATCTTTGACAATATAAACATCTGCTGCAAAGCGATTTGCCTCTTGTACAAAAAGTGCTGCTGGACGTGCTTGCAAGCCCGTTTTCAACTCAATTGTTACTTCTTTTTGCGCCATAATTCTTCTCCTTTATACTTAATAGTTACCTTTATTTCTGATTATACGTACCGTTTCTAAGCTTGTCTGCAAATTCATCAATTTTTCGCAAACGATGATTGACTCCAGACTTGCTCACCTTACCACCCTCAACCATTTCACCAAGTTCCTTTAATGTTACATCTTGGTGGGTCACTCGTAGCTTTGCAATTTCTTGTAATTTGGGTGGAAGCTGATCCAAACCAATTTCTTTTTCAATGAAGCGAATATTTTCGACCTGGCGAAGGGCAGCACCAACCGTTTTATTCAAGTTTGCTGTTTCGCAATTTACAAGTCGATTCACTGAGTTTCGCATATCTTTTAAGATGCGTACGTCTTCAAAATAAAGCAAAGCTTGATGTGCACCAATGATGTTCAGGAATTCCGTAATTTTCTCGCTTTCCTTTAGATACGTAATAAACCCTTTTTTCCTCTCAAGTGTCTTGGCTGATAAGGAAAATTCGTTCATTAATTCACATACTGCTTGATTGTGCTCTTCATAGAGAGAGAATATCTCAAGATGATAAGAAGAGGTTTCAGGATGGTTAATGGACCCCCCTGCCAAAAACGCCCCTCTTAAATAGGCTCGTTTACAACACGCATTTTGCACAATAGAGGGGGAAATTGTACGTATAAATTCAAATGGTTCTTTTAAAATGTGTAAGTCCCCTAAAAGTTCTCGCGCTTCTTTTGTAATACGTACAAGATAAACATTGTTTTTCTTTAGCCTCATTTTTTTTCTGACAAGTAATTCAATGTGTATATGAGGATACAATCGTTTGATTAATGTATACATCCTTCTTGCGATTGCTGCATTTTCCGTTGTAACATCTAGGCTGATCTGCTGATTTGCTAACGATAACGAGCCATTCATGCGAATCAACGCAGAAAGTTCAGCTCTAGCACAGCAGGACTGCACGTCAAGCTGTGTTAACTCCTTTTTGGCGCTTGCTGCAAAAGACACGCCCGACCACCCTTTCTAACTGAACAGATCCAACACGCGTTCTTACTCTTTATTTTTCTATATCCAATAAACTCAATAATGCTTCAGACACTCTCTTTGCATCGTGCCTAAGCTTATAATCTGATTCTACCACAAACTGATCTTTTATAACCGAAACTCCTAATTCTTTTAACTTCGTCTCGTCAATGACGACTTGCTCAGCTTTCTCCATGCGATAACGGGAAAGTGCCGTTTCTGTCAACTGCTGATGATTGACTAACACATGTTGCACAATTTGGCTTTGACAATGGGTAAGAATGGCTTGAACATGATCCGAGACCGCATAATGATCCGTTTCTCCAGCTTGCGTCATGACATTACAAATATAAGCTCTTTTTGCCTTCGAAGTCATAATGGCTTCAACAATACCAGGTACTAACAAATTCGGCAAAATACTCGTATAAAGAGAACCAGGTCCTAAAACAATTAAGTCTGCTGTTTTTAATGCATGTAACGTCTCTGATAATGGAGAGATGTCCTTTGGTGTTAAATAAACACGCTTAATTTTCTTTTCTGCAAGGGGAATTTTTGATTCACCACTCACATGAGTACCGTCTTCCATTTCAGCATGTAAAATAATGCTTTTATTCGCCGCAGGTAATACACTTCCCCGAACATTTAAGACTCGACTCAATGTAGCGATCCCTTTCTGAAAGTCACCAGTGATAGAGGTCATTCCTGCCAACAATAAGTTTCCAAGGGAGTGGCCATTTAATCCGTCGCCACTCGCGAATCGATGTTGAAATAACTCTTCCACTAACGGTTCCACTTCTGCCAGTGCGACCAAAACATTTCGAACATCTCCCGGAGGTGGAATATCTAATTCTTTTCTTAAAATACCAGAACTTCCACCGTCATCGGCAACAGTTACAATGGCTGTAATATCGACTGGGTATGTCTTTAATCCTTTTAAGATGACAGATAGTCCTGTTCCGCCACCAATTACGACAACTTTTTTTCTCATAAGGAGTTAGCCTTCCTCTTATCGATGTCTCGATGAGATGCATAGACATTATAGTGTGGGTTGTAATAGTCTGCTAAATATTCTGCAAGTGTCACCGAACGATGCTGACCCCCTGTGCATCCTATCCCTATAACAACCTGACTTTTCCCTTCTCGTTTGTAGTGCGGTAGCGTAAAGTCGAACAAATCCGTTAATTTATCTAAAAATTGCTTCGTTTCTTTCCACTTTAATACGTAAGATGAAACTTCTGATTGAAGACCGGTTTTTGGCCGAAGCTCATCTAAATAGTGAGGGTTAGGTAAAAACCGAACATCAAACACGACATCTGCATCAATCGGAATCCCATATTTGAAACCAAACGAGACAAAGTGAACCGTAAATGCCTCACTGACATTAGAAGAAAAGCGCTCCATTATTTTCGAACGTAGTTGAACAGGCTTTAATTCTGTCGTATCGATAATTTGCTGCGCTCTTCCTTTCATTTCTTCAAGAAGTTCGCGCTCTTTCTTAATCCCTTCTAACGGCAATCCACTCTTAGCTAGCGGGTGAGTCCGCCTTGTCTCTTTATAACGCTGTACAAGCTTTGCATCTTTGGCATCTAAGTACAAAATTTGAATATGAATTCGTTCTGCCGGTTCCTCGCGAAGGGAATCAATCGCTCGAAAGAATTCATCAAAGAACGATTGTCCTCTTAAATCCATCACTAAAGCGACTTTTGTCACTTTATCAACGCCGCCTTCAATCAGCTCAATAAACTTAGGCAACAGTGCCGGAGGAAGGTTATCAACGCAATAATAGCCTAAATCTTCAAAGCTTTGCACAGCTACCGTTTTCCCAGCACCAGACATTCCTGTTATAACGACAACTTCTACATCTGCACTTTTCAACGTCGAGCCCTCCTTACATAAAAGCCGAACTTCTTCTTTCTTTTAATAGGTTATGTGATGTATCATAATAAAACGTGCTATATAACATTCCTTTGCCATGAAAGACGTGATCGAATATAAGCCGGTCGCCTTCAGCCATCGGCAAGGTTTGATATGCTTGATTAGGTTGCCACTGCAACTTCCCTTCAGGAGAATGTTTAAACAGTTGACCTGAAGCTTCGACAGCCTTAAATGTAAACATCATCCACTCATTCTGAATGCTCTCGTCTTCATTAACAATCACCATTGTTGTTACCGCTTGAAGTTCTGGCTGCTTCACAAGAAGACCTGTTTCTTCTTTCAATTCTCTAATTGCTGCTTCTTGAATCGTCTCTGTTGGTTCCATTTTTCCACCTGGAGCGACCCACCAGCCTTTACTTGGCTTTTGCAACAAAAGGCATTGTTCCTCAGAAGTTAAAATACAATTGGTTATCCGTTGCAACTTCATCACCCCACGTTCCTAATTCTATAGTATACAGTTAAATGAGAAAAGCGACAATGATTCTCCCTTCTTCAAAAACGACAAAAAAAGGAGCACGGATTCCATCCGCGCTCATCAAGAAAACTCTATAATAAAAAAGGGGGTCAATTACAATTCTTATTTTAGCACCCCTCTGTTTCAAATAGGTTACAGATACTTTAAAAGAAAATATCTTTATTCTGAGATGACTTTTTTCTGGTCGTCTAAATGCTCAAGGTAATGTTGAACATTTTGCGCGGCTATAGACCCATCACCTGTAGCTGTTACAATTTGGCGAAGTGATTTTTCTCGAACGTCTCCAGCAGCGAATACGCCTGGGATTTTTGTTTCCATTTCTTCGTTCGTTTCAATATAGCCTTCTTCGTTGGTAATAGAAAGGTTTTTAACACTTTCGTTAAGTGGCAACATCCCAATATAGACGAACACACCGTCTGCACTCATAGTAGATGTCTCACCTGTCTCTGTATCTTCCAAGGTAACGCCGCCAACTTTTCCGTCTTTCTCATTAATCTCGGTTACGACTTTATTCCAAACAAATTCGACTTTATCATTGGCAAAAGCGCGATCTTGTAATATCTTTTGGGCACGAAGTTGATCACGTCGATGCACAATCGTTACTTTTGATGCAAAGCGAGTTAAATAAACAGCTTCTTCTACTGCTGAATCTCCGCCGCCAACAACGATTAACTCTCGCTCTTTAAAGAAAGCCCCATCACAAACAGCACAATACGAGACACCACGACCGCCTAATTCTTGCTCTCCTGGAATACCTAACTTCTTGTATTCTGCACCTGTCGACACAATCACTGCTCGGGCTCTGTACTCTTTTGAACCAGCGATAATTTTTTTCGTATCGCCTTCATCAATAATTTCTTTTATATCTCCATATCCGTACTCTGCACCGAATTTTTTTGCGTGCTCAAACATTTTATTGGATAAATCCGGTCCAAGAATATGGTCAAATCCTGGATAGTTCTCTACTTCCTCTGTATTAGCCATTTGACCACCTGGCATACCTCTTTCAAGCATTAAGGTTTTTAAATTTGCTCTTGATGTATATACAGCAGCTGTCATTCCAGCTGGACCTGCACCTGCTATTATGACATCATAAATTGTTTCAGTTGACATGTTTAACACTCCTTACGCGCCAATTCTCTCTCTTATTCATGCGCCTCATCTAAAGAAGATCTACTCTTCTAATAGTCTTTTCTAATTCCGATATCTTATCCGTTTCACTCTTATCCTAGCGGAGTTTCCGACTGATTGTCTACTAACATGCTCAAGCCTGCCTCACGTTCCATTATGGAGAACAAAACGGAGTCGCGTTCTCCACGTTCCATTTTCTCCATACAGGATTTGACTCTTGCATCGCCGACAACAATCGCTGCTTTCATCATATCCATTGCTGACTCAACATTTCCAACATGATAGTCTGCTACAGCAAAGCAATGAAAGAGCGATTGCTCTTTTAGCAATGTATGATCTTTTTTGCGTAAAGCTACTTCTTCATAAGCACCAATGTGGCAAAGAACATGAATAAGACGAATTTTGGAGTCATAGTGGATTGGTTTGATTTTTTTTAGGATCTCTCCATACTCGTTCGCTTTCTCTTTATAACCTAGTTGATGATGAAAAACGGCTACATTACAAAGTGCCAGTAAATTGCCTTGATCAGCTTCGAGTATCTCTTCACACTTATCAAAAGCCAATTGCTCCTGTCCCGTCCGAAACAGAGCCTCTGCTAAATGATTTTGGGCTGCCCAATTTTCAGGCTGTATATCAAGAACCTTTTTAAGCAATGGGATAGCCTCTCTTACATTTCCTTCAGTTAAGAGAATCCATGCATTTTCATGGTTATTTAATGACTCTTCTTCCTTCTCTTCTTCATCAAGAGGATCTTCTTCAAACAGCTCAGCTAATTCTTTTGCATCGTCAACAAATGCCCCTTTTGGTTCTAATGCTAAATAACGTGTAACGTGCTTTTCGGCTTGAAAAAAATGGCCAAGAAACACTTCATTATTCGCAATGAAAAAATGACATACTGGATGCTCATCATTGTACGTTTCTAAAATTTGGTACAGCAACTCATTGGAACGTTCATATTCGCCAAGTTCGGTTAATACTGCTGCTAATTGAATTTTAAAAATCGGTTCTGTTTCCGTTAATTTCACAGCTCGCTCAAATAACTTCGCTGCACGGGATAAACGCTTATCGTGAAATGCAGCCAATCCTTTATGAAAGAAATAATCGCCACTTCGATAAAATGGGATGACGACATTTGAATGAATCTTATTACTTGCTTGCTTTTTTCGCATCATCCGTTGTTACCTCCAAGCAAATCTAATCAATGCTCAAGTATACATTATAGCTTAATCCAGCTCTCGTTCCGACTACATTTTTGCTAAAAAAAAGAAAAAAGTCAACGGATCGTTTGACTTTTTTCGAAAATCTAGTCTTTATGACGCTGTTCTAGCGTGTTCATAATAGCTGCTAACGGAATATTTTTTTCTTCTAATAGTACAAGGAGGTGATAGAATAAGTCAGCAACTTCCCAATGCATCTCTGTTTGATCCTCATTCTTCGCTGCAATAATGACTTCGCTTGCCTCTTCGCCAACCTTTTTAAGGATTTTATCAATGCCTTCCGTAAAGAGGTATGTTGTATACGCACCTTCTGGCATTTCTTTTTTCCGATTAGATATCGTTTTTTCAAGAGATTCGAGTATAGCGAATGGATTACTTGTATTCCTATCGTTCTCACTGTCGCCTTTAAAACAACTTACGGCTCCTGTATGGCAAGCAGGGCCTTTCGGGTTAACGAAAAGCAAGACAGCATCTTGGTCACAATCGTAACGGATTTCAATTACTTCCTGCTTGTTGCCAGACGTTGCGCCTTTATTCCATAGTTCTTTTCTAGAACGACTATAAAACCACGATTCTTTCGTCTCTATCGTCAAGTCCAGTGCTTCTTGATTCATGTACGCTAATGTCAACACTTCCTTCGTTTGCGCATCTTGAACAATGGCTGGTACAAGCCCATTTTCGTTGAATTGAACGTTCGTCATCGTACATGCACTCCTTTTTCTTTTAATACCTTTTTCACTGCATCAATCGTTGTTTCTTTATAGTGAAAGATTGATGCTGCCAAAGCCGCATCAACTGTGGCTTTTTGGAAGACATCAACAAAATGCGTAGCTTCTCCTGCTCCTCCTGAAGCAATAATAGGTACATTGACACAATCCGTTAGCTTTTGCAGGAGAGGTACATCAAAGCCCGATTTCTCCCCATCTTTATCCATACTTGTCACAAGCAATTCCCCTGCTCCTAATTGAACTGCTTGCTTGGCCCAAGCGTCAGCTGTCCAATCGGTCTCTTTACGACCACCATGAGTATAGACTTTCCAGGTATCCGATATTGAATCAAACTTAGCGTCAATGGCAACAACAATACATTGTGAGCCAAAGAAGCGCGACGCTTCTTCAATAAATTCGGGTCTTATGAGTGCTGCCGTATTTAACGAAACTTTATCTGCACCTGCTTGTAAAATGTTCCGAATGTTTTCGTTTGTATTAATACCGCCACCAACTGTAAATGGAATAGAAATAGACGCTGCTACTTTTTCCACAACATCTAACATGGTTTTTCTACCTTCATGAGATGCCGAGATATCTAAGAAAACAAGTTCGTCCGCACCTTGCTCATCATAATAGTGAGCAAGCTCCACCGGGTCGCCAGCATCTCGTAACGATAGAAATTGTGTTCCTTTAACGACTCGCCCTTCTTTCACATCTAAACATGGGATAATTCGTTTAGTTAGCATTGGTTTCCTCGCCTACTTTCACCGCTTCTTCCAAAGTAAAACGATTGGCGTAAAGTGCTTTACCAACAATGACTCCGGAAACCGTGGTCTGACAAAGTGCTTCTATGTCTTGAAGCTGACTAACGCCACCTGAAGCAATAATTTGTGCGCTCTTCCCAGCTATATTCGCCAGTTTTTCGCAAGCGGCAATGTTCGGTCCTTCTAGCATACCGTCCTTTGAAATGTCTGTATAAATAATCGTTTTCACGCCTGAATCAAGTAGAATTCTTGCTAACTCTTCAGCTTGAACGTTTGATGTTTCAATCCAGCCCTCTGTCGCCACTAACCCATCACGTGCATCTAAGCCAATGACGATTGACTCGCCATATTTTTTTACCATCTCTTTTGTAAAAGCCAAATTATTAACCGCCACGCTACCTAAAATCACTCGTTTTACACCAAGATTTAAATAGTAATCAATATCTTCCTCTGTTCGAATGCCACCACCAACTTGTACAGGAATAGTCAACTGCGACGCCATTTCCGCTATAAGCGGATTGTTAACAGGCTTTTTCTCTTTTGCTCCATCTAAATCAACAATGTGAACCCATTTGGCACCAGCGTCTTGAAACGATTGAGCTGTTTGTAGCGGTGAGTGGCTATACACCGTGTTTTTTTCATAATCACCTTGCTCTAAGCGAACACACTGTCCATTTAAAATATCGATTGCTGGATAAATCGTCATTCCCATTCAGTCCACTCCCTTTTCTGCCAGTTCCCCAAATCGTTTTAGTAATGCCGTACCAACTTGTCCACTTTTTTCGGGATGAAATTGCATTCCGAAAACGAGGTCTTTCTCTACAATTGCAGGCACATCGCACCCGTAATCTGCTTTTGCTGCCATGAGCTCATCAGGCGCTTCTACCACATATGAATGAACGAAATAAACATAGCCCTCTTCAATGCCTCCTGTGCTTGTTTTTTCATTTAAAAAAGCGAGACGGTTCCACCCCATATGAGGAATTTTTAAAGATGAATGGTCATGGTGTTGTTTTTCAGAAAAATGGATCACATTTCCATTTAAGTAAGCGAGACCTGCTGTTTCTCCATATTCTGTGCTTTTTTCAAATAAGAGCTGCATCCCTAAACAAATACCCAATAGTGGTTTTTGTTGATAAACATGCTGGTCGAGAAACGTGCGTAAACCGGTTGTGTCCAAGTTTTTCATAGCATCAGGAAAGGCACCAACTCCTGGCAAGATAAAAGCATCGCATTCCATTAATTCATCTGGATTACCGCTAATAAGATATGGAAATTGAAGTCGTTCTAATGCTTTTGATACAGAATGAAGGTTGCCCATACCATAATCAATAATGCCAATCATTAGAGCATCCCCTTCGTCGATAAAAGCCCTCTCTGATTTGGATCAATGCTTGCCGCTTCACGGAGGGCTCTCGCACACGCTTTAAAGATGGCTTCAATAATATGGTGGGTATTGTGTCCATAATGAACGATAATGTGTACATTCATTCTTGCTTCTAACGCCAGCTTCCAAAAAAATTCTCGTACTAGCTCTGTATCAAACGTTCCAACTGTTTCACTCGGAAGGTCCACACGATATTCTAAATGAGGGCGATTGCTTAAATCAACTACGACTTGAGCAAGTGCATCATCCATTGGAACAGTTGCTGATCCGTAGCGTCGAATTCCCTCTTTTGAACCGAGTGCATCTTTAAACGCTTCTCCTAAACAGATAGCTATATCTTCGGTTGTATGATGCGCATCTACTTCTATATCCCCCTCAGCTTGGACGTTTAAGTCAAATTGTCCGTGCTTTGCAAATAAATGCAGCATGTGTTCAAGAAACGGAACACCTGTATTTAACTCGATCTGTCCTTCACCATCTAATTGTACGGTTAATTGTATATCTGTTTCACCTGTTTTTCGCTGAATAGATGCTTCTCGACTCATTTCGTCTCCCCCTTTAATCGAACTTCTATCGCTCTTGCATGCGCCTCTAGCCCTTCCATTCGAGCCAACGTCATGATCGCCTGAGCATCCCCTTCAAACGCTGCTTTACTGTATGAAATGACGCTTGTTTTTTTTATAAAATCATCTACGGATAATGGACTTGAAAATCTAGCTGTCCCATTGGTGGGCAAGACGTGGCTTGGCCCTGCCATATAATCCCCAACAACCTCGGCACTATAGGGACCAATAAAAATAGCACCTGCATGCTTTATTTTCCCTAGCATTTCCATCGGGGCGTCTGTCATAATTTCAACGTGTTCACATGCCAAGTCGTTGACTACACCAATGGTCTGTTCAACGGAAGAACAGATGTAAATTTGACCATAGTCCGAAATCGCTTGCCTCGCAATCTCAGAATTCGGGAGTACATTTAGCTGGTTTGCTACTTCTTCCTTAACAGCTTCAGCTAATGAATGTGATGTTGTGACAAGGATCGCTGATGCCATTTCATCGTGTTCAGCTTGGGACAGTAAGTCGGCTGCAATGTATGATGGGTTTGCACCTTCATCAGCTAAGACACAAATTTCACTAGGACCAGCAATCATATCAATATCAACTTCTCCAAAAACTGCTCGCTTTGCTAACGCCACATACTGGTTTCCAGGTCCTGTAATCTTGTCGACTTTGGCAATTGATTCTGTACCATAAGCAAAAGCAGCAATTGCTTGAGCACCACCAACTTTATAGATGGATTGGATACCTAATTCATTTGCAGCAACGAGAACACCTGCGGGAAGATGGCCGAATTGATCTGGTGGGGATGCGACCGCTATCTGTTCAACGCCCGCTACAAGTGCAGGGACTGCATTCATAATGACAGAAGAAGGATACGCAGCTTTACCACCTGGAACATAAAGCCCTACTGCGTCCAGTGGCGTTACCTTTTGACCTAGCAAGGTCCCATCATCTTTTGTTTGCATCCAAGATGTGTTAATTTGCTCTTCATGATAAGTTGTAACGTTTTTAATCGCCTGTTTAATCGCATCGAGCTCTTCATTACGAATTGTTCTATAGGCAGTTTCAATCTCTTCTTTTGTAACGAGGAACGAGGAAACCGTAGCCCCGTCAAATTGCTTCGTTAATTCAACTAACGCTTTGTCTCCGCCTACTTTTACTTGTTCAATAATATCCGCAACGCTTTGAACGACCCGTTCATTCTCTTGTAAGCGAAGATTTTTTTGCACCACAGTTTTTTCTTTTTCTAGACGTATAACCTGCATCCTTTATCCTCCTAAACTACAGCTTGTAACTGTTTAATCATTCGCTGAATCTCTTCGCCTTTTAAGCGATAGCTCGAAGCGTTAACAATAAATCGCGAGGTAATTTCTTGGATCTTCTCTAACTCAACTAATCCATTTTCTTTTAGCGTTTGACCAGTTGACACAATATCAACAATGCGATTTGCTAGACCCATTATAGGCGCGAGCTCAATCGATCCATTAAGTTTAATGACTTCCACTTGCTCCCCTTGTTCTTTAAAATATTGAATGGCTAAATTCGGATACTTAGAAGCTACTTTAGGATGCAATTCACCTTTTTGATAATTTGGTAAACTTGCCACTGCTAAATAGCAAGCACTAATGTTTAAATCAAGCATTTCATAAACATCACGCTTTTCTTCAAGCATGACATCCTTCCCGGCAACACCTACATCGGCAACGCCTTGTTCTACATAGGTAGGAACATCCATTGGCTTCGCTAGGACAAAGCGTAAGTTTTCTTCGGGTACATCTATAATTAATTTTCGCGATTCTTCAAAAGTCTCTGGAAGCTGATAGCCTGCAGCACGCAACAATTTTACAGCTTCATCAAAGATCCGACCTTTTGGCATCGCAATCGTTAACGGTCTCATGTGCCTACTCCTCTTCAAAATGAATATACGCCAGCTCTACTTGTTCGTTCACCCAATTTTCTGATAGACCAGCTTGATCTTGTACAATAACAGCTTTACCGCGTTGGCGTAATTCAGCGGCTTTTTTATACGCTTCTTTCCGTCTAGAATGATGATACAACACACACCACTTTTTGTCCGGCTCGTTTTCACTTGAGTACACTTCACTGAGTAAATCAATTCTTAAACCAAATCCCGTTGCCGGAGCCGTACGTCCAAACTTTTTCAATAGTTCATCGTACCGTCCCCCGCCCCCTAAGGCTTGGGCAACATCTTCATGATAGGCTTCAAATACAAAACCAGTATAATAGCTCATATGAAGAACCGTGCTTAAATCAAATTGAACAAACGATTCAAATCCTTCTTCTTGTAATACATCCAAAATGCCTCGCAGTTCGTGAATAGCCTTTTTTCCCTCTTCTGAAGCTACCAACTGTTCTGCTTCGTCCAACACATACGCATTACCTCGCAACTCAAGCAATTGAATTAAGCGATTTTCAATGTCCGAGGGAAGTTCATACGTATAAACCGCTTCGCGAAAACCAACATCATTTTTTTCAAATAAATAACGTTGAAGTTGTTCTGCTTGATCGGCAGGCACCGACTCGTTTAATAACGCTCGGATAAAACCGATGTGACCTAAAACAAGCTGATACCGCTCTAGGCCAATTGTTTGCATCGCTTCTTGAAAAAGAACAAAGACCTCACTGTCACCGCTTGTTGTAGCATCACCAATTAGTTCAACACCAACTTGTTCAAATTCTGCTGGTCTACCTCCCTCTAATTGTTGAGCCCTGTATAAATTGGAATGGTAAGATAAGCGCAGTGGGAACGATTCTCTTTTCATTGTCGAGGAAACAAGACGAGCAATTGGCGCAGTCATATCGGGACGTAATACAAGTGTGTTCCCTGACAAGTCAAAGCATTTAAACAACTGCTGATCTGGGATAGCCGATAGTTTTCCCACTGTTTCAAAATACTCTAATGCAGGAGTCTGAACTTTTTCATATCCCCATTCTCCAATTGTTTGCATTAACTGTGTAGAAATTTTATTTTGTAAATGGTGTTGATGAGGCAATCGATCTCTCATCCCCAAAGGTTTCTCAAATAAAAATAGCTGTGACAAGGAAAACACCTCAAATGCTTTAGTTTGGTAAATCACTAATGAATTAAAGTTTTTTAATAGTTTACATTTGTTCGCTTAGAAAGTCAACTAGTTCAAGGTTAACAAAAAAGACTTGGATTGATTTCCAAGCCTTTAGTTCTGCTCATTCTGTCTTTTTATCACACGCATCGGACTCCCAGCGACAAATGTATCACTTTCCACATCCTTATGTACAACGGTGCCTGCACCAATTACGGCTCGATCGCCAATAATGACTCCAGGTAGAATGGTACAATTTGCTCCAATCATCACATCGTCACCAATGATGACGTCGCCTAAGCGATATTCTTGGATGAGGTATTCATGCGCAAGGATGGTCGTATTGTATCCAATGATGGTATTTGTGCCAACCTTAATACGCTCTGGAAACATGGCATCTACCATAACCATTAACGCAAAGGCTGTGTAGTCGCCAATCTTCATGTTTAAAAACGTACGATAAAGCCAGTTTTTCACGCGAAATGATGGTGTAATTCGTGCGGTTTGACTAATAATAAAAATTTTTATTACTTTCCCGAAAGATACGGTCTTATAAAGCTGCCAAAGCGAATTCGTTCCAGAAACCGGGTAGCGCTCCGTTCGTCTACTCATCTTTCTTTTACAATCGCAAGAAGATCATCCATGGATCGTATAATATAATCAGGTTCGAATGACTTCAAAAATGCCTCTCCTTTAAGTGCCCAGCCAACACCTACACTTACTGTTCCTGCATTTTTTCCTGCCAAAATGTCATGAGAATTATCCCCAACCATAATCGCTTCTTCCGCTTTAGCATTTAATTGTTCAAGCGCTTTATAGATAGGCTCAGGATTAGGCTTTTCTTTCGTTACATCATCTAGACCTATAATAACATCAAAATACGCATCCAAGCCTGTCAGCTTTAGGCCCATCATCGCAGTTTCTTTTATTTTCGTTGTTACAATGGCAAGCTTGTAGCCTTCATCATGTAATCGTTTAACGCCTTCTTTTACACCAGGGTAGATGGTCACAAGCGAGTCATGATGGTGATGATTATGTGTTCGATAGGTCTCTATATACGTCGCTGCTTTCTCTTTATTTATGGACGAAAACGTTTCTTGAAGAGAAGGACCAATAAATGGGAGGACTGTTTCTCTTGAATACTGACCTGGATAATCTGGCTCAAGTGTATGCAAAAATGATTGGATAATGAGCTCATTTGTATCAATAAGGGTTCCGTCTAAATCAAACAAAATGGTATTAATGGTCATATGCGGTTTCCTTTCTATACGATGATTCTTTTCTTTTTTCTAATCGGGTCCACACTCTTGAAATGACAATAGTTAATAACAAAGCCGTAATAACACGAATGACAAGAAGCGGCCAAACCGGAATACCTAGAACAACAAAAACAAGAGTATCCTCCACAACAGCATGACAAGCGACAAGGAAAATAAACACGATATAAAGATCTTTCTTCTTCACTTTGTCTTCTTTAACGGCATCAATCATGACCCCTGCTCCATAAGCAAGACCGATTGTTAAACCAGAAGCCAAGGTCACCGATGTATTTCGATCGACACCAATTAAGCGCGTTAGAGGAGAAAGCCATTGAGAGATTACTTTTAACCAGCCACGTTCACGCATAATTTGCACGATCAGCATAAGTGGAATGACAACTAACGCTAATTGTGCAACACCCCAAAAAGCAGTCTGTAACCCTACAGCAATCATACCTAGTAGTGTTGTTGGTTCAGCTGTTTGTGTAGCAGAAGCAAGACCGTAAACAGCCTGTTCACTTCCACCATCCCACACTAGATTAATTACAAATGCTGAAAATAGGGCGAGAAAGATTCGAACAGCTACAATCGGAAACACTTTTATTCCAACCTTTGTAGCGACTGCTGATTCCACAATGAGATTGTGCGAAAAAGATAACATAATAGCGAGAATGAATACTTCTTTGATCGTCAAGTCAAGGGAGAGAATGGCGCCAATTCCCGCAAATAAATTCAACACATTTCCGATAACTAACGGAATAGCAGCTTCGCCTGGTAAGCCAATTACATTCATAATAGGCGCAATGCCTGAAGCGATCCAACCGAGCACCGGCGTGTAGCCGAGCAGCGTGACAAACAATGTAATGGGAAAAATAATTTTGCCTAACGTCCATGTTGTCTGTAAACCTGATAACAGTCCTCGTTTCACCACTCCCATGGTATCCCTTCTTTCTATTTTTTCTTTTTCTGTTTACTATCGCTATCTGTATCTAAATATCTTGGTGGCTTTACGACGATGCGTCGATACGCCCAAAGAATAATGGATAAACCAATGAGAATAAGTGATAATAACTGTGCTGTTCTAAGGCTCTCTCCAATCAGTAAATAATCTAAACGGATCCCCTCAATGAAGAACCGTCCGACTGAATACCAGATGACGTAAGAGAAGAAAAGTTCCCCTTGGCGTAAATTCACTTTGCGTAGCAAAATAAGGATGACGACACCAAGAATACTCCATAAAGATTCGTATAAAAATGTCGGGTGATAGTAAGCCCCATTAATATACATTTGATTAATGATCCAATCAGGCAAAAACAAACTTTCTAAAAACGTCCGTGATACTTCGCCGCCGTACACTTCTTGGTTAACAAAATTCCCCCAGCGACCGATCGCTTGACCAATTAAAATAGCTGGTGCTGCAACATCAGCTATTTTCCAGAACGATAGCTTCTTCACACGCGCAAAAATAATAGCTGTAACAACTGCACCGATTAAGGCACCATGAATGGCAATTCCACCTTCACGAATGTTAAACACACTCATCGGACTATCTGCGAACTGGTCCCACCTGAAAATGACATAATAGGCTCTTGCGCAAATAATGGAAATTGGTAACGCCCACACAAGTAAGTCTGCATAAGTTTCTTTTGGTAACCCTCGTTTTTCCCCTTCAGAGCGAGCCCATAAATAACCGACTCCAACACCTAAAAGAATCAAAACAGCATACCAATAAATATCAATTGGACCAAGAGAAATAAACACTCGATCCATCGGTTCGATTTGTGTATTCACTTTAGTTCACCTCACAAACGTTCATTTTAAAAATCTTCATTGTCACCCTGTTCAATTACTTGCGTTAACCGTTCAGAAAATTCTTGGGCCGCATTAAAGCCTAAACGCTTTAAACGAAAATTCATAGCAGCGACTTCAATAATAACAGCTAAATTTCGCCCTGGTCTCACAGGCACCGTTAATTTCGTAATCTCTGTATCGAAAATTTTCATTTTATCTTCTTCGAGACCTAGTCGATCATAAGCTTTCTTTTGATCCCATGTTTCTAAATTCATACATAAACTAATTCGTTTAAATGGGCGAACCGCTCCGGCTCCAAAGAGTGTCATAACATTGATAATGCCTAATCCACGAATCTCCAATAAATGCTGGAGTAATGGAGGAGGATGCCCAACCAATGTATCCTCATTTTGTTGACGAATTTCTACAGAATCATCAGCCACAAGTCTGTGCCCTCTTCGAACAAGATCGAGCGCCGTTTCACTCTTACCTACACCACTACCACCTGTAATTAATACGCCAATACCATAAATATCAACAAGTACTCCATGAACCGCAGTCACAGGCGCTAGCTCACTCTCTAAGTAGTTTGTTACGCGGCTACTTAACTGTGTTGTTGTTAAAGTCGATCGTAAAACCGGAACATTTTTTTTATTGGCTGCCGCGATCAATTGAGAAGGCGCCTCAAGTCCACGAGATAAAATAATTCCAGGTGTATCATATGTACATAATTTGGTTAATCGTTCTTCTTTTTCCTCATCTGATAGTGATTTAATGAACGATAGCTCCGTTCTACCAATCAGCTGTAATCTTCGAGCTGGATAATAGGTAAAAAAACCAGCCATCTCTATGCCTGGACGAGAAATATCGCTTGTTGTAATCGGACGATAAATTCCTTCTTCTCCAGCTAGCAATTCAAAGTGAAACTTCTCTAATATATCGTTTGCTGTCACTTTTATCATTTGTGCACCTCTTTTACATTGCTTTTCACTAGCCATATTGTAGCACGATTTTCTCTAGAGTCATAAAACTTATAAAAGATCCACTCAATGAACAAAAAGAAAGACGTGGAAATAAGCATCCACGCCTGTTCTCCTTAATCGTATGGTACGTTAGCTTCTTTTAACTGGATTAATAAGCAAAGTCTGAAACAGTGCAATGATGACAGCTGCGAGCAGCGCAATACCAAATCCATCGATCACAAAGTAGCTTCCCATTAACCAAGCTGTTAGCATTAACGTTAACGCACTAATGACGAATAAAAACAGTCCTAGTGTCAAAATGGTAATCGGTAACGTTAAAATGGTTAGCACTGGTTTCACTGTCCAATTTAAAACAGATAAAATAAGCGCTGCAATCAACGCTGCTCCAAAGCCACTTAACGTAAACCCAGAGAATAACGCTGATAGAAGTAATAACACGAGTGCATTAAGCACAAGACCAAGTAACCATCTCATAAAAAGCCCTCCTTACTACTCTGCCGGCATAATAAATGTAGCGATAATATAGGCAAGTACGACGGGCCAAACCGTTGTGACCAATGCCAAAATCACAGCAATTAAACGAATGATAGTCGGATCAATTGAAAAGTGCTCTCCTATTCCGCCACATACGCCTGTTATAAAACGCTTCGTTGTCGATCTCTTTAATTGTTTCATTGTTGTAACGTCCTTTCAAAACAAACTGTTTACTGATTTCTTAGCGTAATGCTTCCTGTGTTCGCAACTGCACGAACTTTCATCTTTCCTGGAAGTGAATCGTTGGCCGTCACATGCATATAGCGTTGTGCCAATTCTTTCTTCTCATCATGAATCTCTGATGATTCAAGATGATTGTGAATGGAGCCGACATTTGATCGTAGCTTCCCTTCAAATCGAACATCGTCAGCTACAAAGAGCTTTACGCTTCCTGTTGTTGTTTTTACGTCCAAATAACCAGCGGATTCATTGTTTTTATTCAAATAATACGTAATAGATCCATTAACAGTTTCTACGTCGGCATCTTCAATTTTTCCTGTTACTTTAATTGTTCCATTAAAGGTTTTAGCAAATAATGATCCTAACGTATTTTCATCAACGGTAATGGACCCGTTCATCGTCTCTATTGTTGCTTTAGAGGCTTGAAGATGACTCGTTTTAATGGAGCCGTTTGTTGTGTTTGCTTCAAATTCTTTCGTATTCAACGATTCACCAGTTAAAGAACCATTGAATGTGTAAAGCTTGACGCTATCATATGTTGAAGCAGGAACATAAAGCGTTCCGTTTACTTTCATTGTTTTTGATTTCGTCTCGAATAGCAAGACATCATCTTCTACAGAAAAGGACGATTCTTTCAAGAGAAAATCATGCGCTTGTTCTGCATTGTTTGTACGGTAGACTTTCGCATCTAACTCCAGTCGTACTCCATCCTTCTCCCAAGGAACAATCGTAAAGGAGCCATTTTCTAAAGACACCTTTACATTTTTTATATCAACGTGATCCTCTTCAAACGTGTGTTGAATGTCCATTCCATTACCAAAATTAAAGTCAAAGTCGCCATCTCTTACTTTTTGGAATGCTGATTCAAAAAAACTTGTAAACTTTGTGAAAGGAGACTCTTCACGTTCTGTACCTTCTTCACGCGTCTTACTTGCTGCTGATTGAGAAGTAGGCACTTCTTGCTCATCTTTCCCAACTGCTTCAAGCAATTTTAGCCCTTCTTCAGCAGAAACTTTACCGTCTTCAATCATTTTTAGAATCATTTTACGTTCTTCCATCACGATCGCTCCTTTTTACTTAATAGCCTTTATAATCTTATTACGAAGAAGCAAGGTCACATGTTTCATTTTCCCTAAAATTTATGATGAAAACTCGAATTTTTCTGCGTACCGCGCTTTATCTCTTTCCAATATTGGTTTTAAATACCGGCCAGTATAGGAACCTTCTACTTCAGCCACCGCTTCAGGAGTACCTTGCGCAACGAGCTGTCCGCCACCAGTTCCACCTTCTGGTCCAAGATCAATAATATGATCCACAGTTTTAATGACATCGAGATTATGTTCAATAACAAGTACCGAATCGCCATTATCAACAAGTCGTTGAAGAACACGCAATAACCGATCAATATCATCTACATGTAAGCCTGTTGTTGGTTCATCCAATATATAAAGGGTTCTTCCAGTCGGGCGTTTATGAAGTTGCGATGCTAGCTTGACTCGCTGAGCTTCTCCACCTGATAACGTTGTTGCTGGTTGACCAAGACGAACATAGCCTAAGCCGACATCAATAAGCGTTTGGATTTTACGCTTAATTTTTGGAATGCTACCAAAAAACTCAACGCCTTCTTCTACTGTCATTTCAAGCACATCAGCAATCGTTTTATTTTTATAGGTCACTTCTAGCGTTTCTCGGTTATAGCGTTTCCCGTGGCACACTTCACATGGGACATACACGTCAGGTAAAAAGTGCATTTCAATCTTAATAATCCCATCACCTTTACAAGCTTCACATCTTCCACCTTTTACGTTAAAGCTGAACCGGCCCTTTTTATATCCTCTGACTTTTGCTTCGTTTGTTAATGCAAATACATCACGAATATCGTCAAACACACTCGTATACGTTGCTGGATTTGACCTAGGCGTTCGTCCAATTGGTGATTGATCAATATCAATGACCTTGTCCATTTCTTCAATACCGACAATTTCTTTGTGCTTTCCTGGCTTCTCTTTAGCACGATGAATTTTTTGCGCTAATGATTTATGAACAATTTCATTAACCAGCGTACTTTTACCGGATCCCGAAACACCGGTAATAGCAGTAAACACACCTAAAGGAAACGTAACATTGATATTCTTTAAGTTGTTTTCTGTTGCACTTTTGACCACGAACTGCCTACCCGTAAGTGGTCTCCGTTCGGTTGGCACATGAATAAATTTTTCCCCAGCCAAATATTGACCTGTTAATGAGTTCGGATCGTCAATAAGCTCTTGGGGTGTACCTTGTGCCGTTACATAGCCACCATGTACACCTGCACCTGGCCCGATATCAATAATGTGATCAGCCGCTAGCATTGTGTCTTCATCGTGTTCAACGACAATCAAAGTATTTCCTAAATCACGCATCCGCTTTAACGTTTCAATTAAACGATCATTATCTCTTTGATGTAATCCAATAGAAGGCTCATCGAGAATGTACAGCACCCCCATGAGAGAAGAGCCGATTTGAGTTGCTAAACGAATTCGCTGTGCTTCTCCGCCTGATAACGTGCCAGCAGCTCGTGATAACGTTAAATAATCAAGCCCAACATTAATGAGAAAACCAATTCGGTCTTCTATTTCTTTCAAAATTAACCTTGAAATTGAACGATCTTTTTCAGATAGCTCTAATGTTTGCATAAACTGCAGTGCATCCGTACATGAGTATTGGTTCACTTCACCTAAATGCTTCCCACCTACAAAAACAGCTAACGCTTCTTTCTTTAAACGGTACCCTTTACACGTGGGACAGTTTTTTTGCGACATATACGTTTCCATTTGTTCACGAATGTAATCAGAGCTGGTTTCTCTATATCTACGACCAACATTTGCAAGCACACCTTCAAATACAATCATATGCTCACGTACGCGACCAAAGTCATTTTCATAATGAAAGAAGATCTTTTCTTTTCCGCTGCCGTTTAAAATAATGGATTGATGTTTTTCTGGAAGCTGATTAAACGGCACATCCATGTCTATCGAGAAATGCTCACATACTGCCTCAAGTAATTGTGGATAGTAATTCGAACTTGTTGGCTCCCACGGCGCAACAGCATGATCTCTCAATGTCCTGTCAGCATCCGGTATGACAAGCTCAGCATCGACTTCCTGCTTCACACCTAGTCCGTCGCAAGTTGTACAAGCACCGTATGGGCTATTAAACGAAAAAAATCTCGGCTCTAGCTCAGGAATGGAAAAACCACATTCTGGACAAGCGTGATGCTGGCTAAAGAGTAATTCTTCACCATCAATTACGTCAATTAACACTCGCCCTTCTGCGAGATTTAAAGCCGTTTCTAGAGAGTCAGCCATTCTTGTTTGAATGCCATCTTTTACAACGATCCTGTCAATGACGACTTCAACACTATGTTTTTTATTTTTATCAAGCTGAATATCGTCTGTCGCTTCTCTCATTTCACCATTGACACGCACACGTACAAATCCATCTTTTTTGATTTGATCAAATACTTTTGCGTGCGTTCCTTTTCGCCCCGATACCATTGGAGCAAGAATTTGCATTTTTGTACGTTCAGGGAACTGCAACAATTGATCGACCATTTGCTGAATCGTTTGTGAAGTGATCTCTATACCGTGCTTAGGGCAGATCGGTTTTCCAATTCGAGCATAAAGAAGCCTAAGATAGTCGTGAATTTCAGTGACAGTCCCCACCGTTGAACGTGGGTTTCGACTCGTTGTTTTCTGATCAATTGAAATGGCTGGAGACAGTCCCTCAATGGCATCAACATCAGGCTTATCCATCTGTCCTAGAAATTGACGAGCATAAGCGGACAATGATTCTACATAGCGTCTTTGGCCTTCCGCATAAATGGTATCAAACGCTAAGGAAGACTTTCCAGACCCAGACAAGCCTGTCAAAACGACTAGCTTTCCTCTAGGAATGGATACATCCATATTTTTTAAATTATTTGATCGTGCACCTTTAACGATAATCTCTTCTTGTGCCATACCGTCATCCTTCCGCTTTAAGCTCTAACAGCATATCTCGAAGCTCTGCTGCCCGCTCGAAGTTTAAGTCTTTTGCCGCTTGCTTCATTTCTACTTCTATTTGAGCAATTGTTTTTTCGCGTTCTTTTTTCGTCATTTTTTGTTGCGGTTTCTTCGTTACGTCATATTCCCCTTCATCTTCAGCAGCATAGGTCGCTTGCACCACATCCGGGATTTTCTTTTGAATTGTTTGTGGCGTAATGCCGTGTTTTTTATTAAAGGCTTCTTGAATTTCTCGACGACGTTTTGTTTCACTAATCGCGACTTCCATTGAACCGGTTATTTTATCTGCGTACATAATAACTCGACCGTGTTCATTTCGAGCAGCACGTCCAATTGTTTGAATAAGAGATCGCTCTGCACGTAAGAATCCTTCTTTATCAGCATCTAAAATCGCGACAAGAGATACTTCTGGAATATCTAACCCTTCTCTTAATAAATTGATCCCAATAAGGACATCAAACGTCCCCAATCGAAGCTGACGAATGATCTCTAGACGGTCTAACGTTTTTACTTCTGAATGTAAATAACGAACTTTAATTCCAAGTTCCTTTAAGTAGTCCGTTAAGTCCTCAGACATTTTTTTCGTTAAGGTCGTCACTAAGACACGTTCGTCACGCTCAATCTGCTCATGGATTTCTCCAATTAAATCATCAATTTGCCCTTCAATTGGTCGGACTTCAATTGGTGGATCAAGCAAGCCAGTTGGTCGAATAATTTGTTCAACCATCTCAGGAGTGTGCTCTAGCTCATACGGGCCAGGCGTAGCCGATACGTAAACGGCTTGACTTATTTTTTCTTCAAATTCAGCGAATTTTAATGGTCTGTTATCGAGTGCAGACGGCAAACGAAAGCCATGGTTAACGAGTACTTCTTTTCGCGCTCGGTCACCATTGTACATCCCTCTTACTTGCGGTAATGTTACGTGAGATTCATCCATAATTAATAGAAAGTCTTCTGGAAAGAAATCAATTAACGTGTACGGGGTTGCCCCTGACTCACGTAAGGTTAAATGCCTAGAATAGTTTTCAATGCCTGAACAAAATCCCATCTCCGCCATCATTTCAAGATCATAGCGTGTTCGTTGCTCAAGTCTTTGTGCTTCAAGCAACTTTCCATCCGCATGAAGCGCTTTTAATCGTTCTTCTAGTTCGGCTTCAATATTTTCAATTGCTTTTTTCATTTTTTCTTCACGGGTAACAAAGTGAGAGGCTGGAAAAATCGATACATGGTTTCGCTCTCCCTTGATCTCTCCAGTTAATGCATCGACTTCGGTCATACGATCAACTTCGTCACCGAAAAATTCCACTCGAATACATTGCTCGTCTCTAGATGCCGGGAAGATTTCAACCACATCGCCTCTTACTCGGAATGTTCCACGTATAAAATTCAAATCGTTACGATCATACTGAATATCGACAAGGCGTCGTAATAATTCATTCCGATCCATTTCCATCCCGGTACGAATGGACAAGACAAGATCCCGGTATTCTTCCGGGTTCCCTAAACCATATATACACGATACACTCGCTACAATAATGACATCCCGTCTCTCAAACAACGCACTAGTAGCTGAGTGCCGTAACTTATCAATTTCATCATTAATACTTGCGTCTTTTTCAATAAACGTATCAGAAGAAGGTACATATGCTTCCGGTTGATAATAATCGTAATAGCTAACAAAATACTCAACCGCATTATGAGGAAAAAACTGTTTAAATTCACTATAAAGCTGACCTGCTAGTGTTTTATTATGGGCCATAATGAGCGTCGGCTTATTCACTGCTTGAATGACGTTGGACATCGTAAACGTTTTTCCTGTACCCGTTGCACCTAATAACGTTTGATGCCGATCCCCATTTTCAATTGCACGTACAATTTTTTCTATTGCAGTTGGTTGATCACCTTGTGGCGAGTAGTCTGATACTAATTGAAACGTTTGATCCATCGTCTTTAGAACTTATCAAATAACAATCTTTCTTTTGATAAGCTCACCCCTCCTTTGCAAAAGAACATGATCCTACTGGTATTCCCATTTTAGCGTCGTTAAAAACCCAATCAATTCATTTCCTGTAAACACACGTTCGCTTAAGTATACCACAAGAATGAAGACTTGCACCAACATTTACGAACGCACGTGCGCAACCAAAAATTGCTAACAAACAAATTTCTAGACGCTTTTAAAAAAATCCAGTATGATAACGGTAGATTATATACAAATTGAATAGGTATCTTCGGGGCAGGTGAAATTCCTGACCGGCGGTTAAAGCCCGCGACTCCGCATAATTATATGTGGACTGATTTGGTGAAAATCCAAAGCCGACGGTATAGTCCGGATGGGAGAAGATCAAATAGAAAGAACATAGTCTTTACTATGTTTATTTCTCCAGCCCTGAACACAACATTGTCCAGGGCTTTTTGATTTCTACAGAAGACCTTTTCATTGAAAAGGAGCTCACAGCTGTGAATGAACAACCGCAATCAAATAAGACGTTTTGGTTTATCGTGATTGGTGCCGCCTTTTGGGGGATTAATCCACTTTTTCGTATTTTGCTACTTGATACGATGACGTCTTTACAAATTGTTTTTATTGAACACATTATTTTAGCTTTTATTGCGATTCCCATCCTTTTAAAGTTTAAAGGTGATTTAAAGAAACTTAGCTTTAAAGATTTAGGAGCGCTTCTGTTTATTTCTTGGGGAGGCTCTGCTTTTGCCACTCTTTTATTTACACAAGGGTTAACTATTGCTGCATCTAGTGGTGAGATTAATTCAGTATTGCTATTACAAAAATTGCAGCCGCTATTCGCCATCACCCTTGCGCACTTTCTTTTAAAAGAAAAACTGCCGCAGCATTTCGGCGTTTACGTACCGATTGCGCTAATTGGGACATACCTGTTAACATTTGGCTTTTATTTCCCGATCAATAATCCAGGGGAAATATTTCAACTAGGTAGTTTGTACGCCATCGGAGCAGCAGCACTTTGGGGTGGCTCGACGGTAATGGGACGTATCTTACTAAAGAAATGTCGCCACGAGACTGTTACTGCACTACGGTTTTTACTTGCACTTCCATTACTCGGTGTCTTAATAAGCGTATCTCCTGATATGTGGGCAAGCCCTGAATCAACCATTGCATTAACGTTCATTGCCCTTAATTTACTTGCTTCAGCATTATTACCTGGTCTTGTGTCCATGCTGTTATACTATCGTGGGTTACAGTCTGTTAAGGCCTCCGTTGCTACAATTGCTGAACTAAGCTTTCCAATGACAGGGTTGCTTGTATCATGGATTACCCTTCAAGAAACCGTAACAATTGCCCAGCTAATTGGATTCGCCCTCATTTGGTTTGTTCTATTTAAAATCTCTAAGCAACAAGACACGATCTCTCAGCTACCACCTGTAAAAAAGCGTAAAAAAAGCGCGCTTCAACCATTAAAATAAAATTAATGCGTAAAGACCTTCCACAAAAATGGAAGGTCTTTTTATTCGCTAGATAATTGAGTTACTTAGCTTTTCTTGTTTGCGAACAAGCAATACACCAAGCTGATAGTGCTCTCCGCTATAAAGCGGTCCTTGTACAAAGCGCTTTTCTCCATTGACATCTTTCACTTCAATTTTACAGTAAACAGGGTTTTTTTGGAGCGCCTGATAAAGCGTCGTTTCATCATAAACCATTTGGCCATTTACCTTTGAAATTTCTTCTCCTAAAACAATCTTCATTTTATCAGCTGGACTGTTTGGTAAAACCCCAACCACTCGACAACTTTCTTCTTCCTCTGTAAAGAACGCGGTATCCTTCTTTTCTTTATGCCTAATGATCAATTGGCTTATAGCATGAATGAAGGCAATAACGCCTAGTATACTTACAAATAGCCATTCATTAGGGTAATAGAACAGAATAACAGTAGAGACAGTAGCTACTCCTGCAAGCAAGAAGTAAGCGCGTGTATATTGATAAAATCGTGTATCTAAGTGTGTACGGGATTGTTGTTTAAACCCTAGCAGGATTGGAAACAGAATTGGCTGAATAAACTCAGACCCTATAGAAAAAGTTGGCCAAGGCCAAGGTAGTACCAAAGCACTCTCTGGAATAAAAAAGACAACGGGGACAATCCATAAACGATTTATTTTATGGATCCCTATAAATCTTCCTCTTTTTCCTTTTTCAAGCTGTGGTGAAATGAGCCTTTTCCCGTTCATAGTTACAAGCATGGCTTGAGAAAACAATAACACCGCTACACTAAACGTAATGGCAGCATAAAGTAAGGACCCCTGGTCTCCACTTTCTGAAAAGGGAAACACCATGAACTGTGGAAAAACAACTAAATAAAGAGCAACAAGGAAAAAAACATATGTAGGCGTTAGCCAATGCATTTGTCCAGTAAGTAAAAGCAGCAACGTCGCTAATGCAATGGCCACAAGTATATCAGTCGGTACTACAACTCCCGCCGCAATGGTCACTATACTGACGAGAACACCCGTCACAACAGAAGGAATGGCACTTAACAAAAAATCAGCTCGCCGTGCATAAACTCGTGTATGAAACGATGACCGTTCTTGCTTCACTCGCCAATGAGCGATTATAAAAAGCGTAAAGAAGCCGATATAAACAATTGGATTCAAAAAAAAGCTAGCGACTGCAATTAGGATGGTTTCTACCATGAACTTGTCCTCCAACACTTACTTAAAAAGGGATATCTGTGCAATTCAATACAGATATCCCTTTTTTACTTTCAACAACATTTCTTAGGATGCTTGTTCCACCGCAAGCTCAATCGCTCGATTCAGTTGTGCATCATTCTCAACGTCTCTAATGTGCGCCTGTATTTCTTCTTGAATTTTTTGTGCGGTTGCTTCATCTAATTGACCAGTTTCATCTAAATCATGATCTTCTTGAAATTCCCTTACTGCCGTCTCTGTTTGTTCATCAAAGTAACCATCTGTACGTTCAATCGGATAATCAAGCCCTTCTAGCATACTTTGTGTACGTGCAATTTGGTCAGATACTTGATCCCTTTCGTAAGGTTCTTCAATAGAAAGAGCAACTGCATAAAAGTATTCAGGCTGGTCTACTTCTACAGTAGGCTCAACGCCTTCATGATCAATCGTGTTGCCTCCAGCTGTCAGCCAGCGATCGGTTGTAATCTTTAACGCACTGCCGTCCGTCATGCGAATTGATTTTTGTACAGTTCCTTTACCGAACGTTGTTTTTCCAACAAGATCATAGTCTCCAGATTCTTTTAAAGCAGCAGCTAAAATTTCAGAAGCCGATGCACTGCTTTCATTAATTAACCCGATAATCGGATAAGGCTTTCGTTCATCTAAACTTGATTCATAGCTTTCAATACTACCGTTGCTATGCTCAATCTGAACAATCGGCTTATTATCTGGGATAAGCAGATTACCAATATTTTGAGCACCATCTAAATAACCACCTGGATTACGACGAACATCTACAATCAGTCCATCAATTCCATCTTCCTCTAACTCTTGTAGCAATTCTTCAAATTGGGTACCTACATCTTCAGAGAATGACGTAATCTCAAGACGACCAATTACTTGACCATCTACTTCAAAAGTATCTGCTCGAACTGCATCAACTTGAATACGATCACGCTCAATGGTTACGTCAAATGGCTCATTTTGTTCGCCACGTTGAATGGTTAGAATAACTTCTGTACCGCCTTCACCACGAATTAATTGAACCGCTTCGTTAACTGAATAACCTTCTATTGATTCGCCATCAATTTCTAAAATTGCATCATTTGGCAATAAGCCGGCACGTTCAGCTGGAGATTCTCTCATCGGACTGATAATAGACACATAGCCATCTACCATACCTACTTCTGCCCCAATACCTTCAAAATGAGAGCTTAACGATTCCTGAAAGCTTGCCGCTGATTGAACATCCATATAATCTGAGAAGGGATCCTCTAACGTTTCAACCATACCATTAATAGCACCTTCAATAAGCTTTGTTCGTTCCACTTCAGACACATAATTATTTTCAATCGTTGTCAGGGCTGTTTCAAATTTCTCGATTAACTCATCATCATCCAAAATGACATCCGGTACATCAGAGTCATCGGCATTTGTTGCAGGCGGTGATTCATTCGCTCCACCAAGTTGGATTCCATCATTTATAAAAAAGATAGCAGCTACAGCAATAATCACCATTACCGATAACGTAAAAAACAACTGCTTTATTTTCAAAACACTTCACCACTCCCAATGAGTTAGACATCCAGTTCTCAACTAATACTTTTATTCTAAGTTGTTCAATCATTAATGTCAAAACACGTTTATCTTATTTTTGTCAAAACATTTAAAAATAGCGTCCATCGAAACGGACGCTATTTGTGTTTTATATATAATTCATTGGATCAACTGCATTTGATCGTGACCAGTTGAACGCTCCTTGGTGCACTTCAAAATGTAAATGAGCGCCAAATGAGTTCCCTGTATTCCCCATTGTACCAAGCTGTGTACCTTGTCCAACACGCTGACCTGCACTTACGTCAATTCGATCTAAGTGTGCATACACAGTAGAGTATTGTTGCCCATTCATTTGATGAGTAACAAGAACCCAGTTACCAAAGCCACCACTATGGTAACCAGCTTCAACAACCGTTCCATCTAAAACAGAAACAATCGGCACATCTCCACTTCGACCATTTTTACCAATATCAATACCCCAGTGCATTCTTCCACCGCGCATACCGTATTGAGATGTTACCGAACCTGTCGCTGGACGAATAAATGATGAAGAGTTATTTGCCGCTGGAGCAGCATTCTGAACGCTATTGTTTCCACTAGTTGAAGGAGACGCTTCTCTACTACTTGGCGCGTTTGCTGCTGGAGTAGACGCTTTCGTTGGCTCTGAAGCTGTCTCTACCTGTGCTGCATCAGCTGTTTGTTTTGCCTCACGCTCTTGACGTTCTTGTCTTTCTTTCTCTTCTTGCTTGCGGCGTTCTTCTTCTTCACGGGCTTTTTTCTGCTCTTCTTCCCATGCTGCTAGTTCTGCTTCAAGCGCATGTTCTTGTCCTTTAAGTAACTCTTCGTCAGAAATAATCGCATTTAGCTCTTGCTGAAGCTGTGTTTCTTTTTCGTTCAAATCATCTTGCAGACTATTTAATTCGTTCTTTTGAGAATCAAGCTCATTTTTAATTGTTACTAAAGCTGCTTTGTTCTCTTCAACTTTCGCTTTCTTCGCTTCTACCTCTTGTTTTGCGTTATGTAGACGCTCTTCATCAGCAATATGTTCGTCTAGTAACTCTTGGTCACTTTGAGCAATCGTTGTAATGGCACTTAACCGTTCAATAAAGTCACCAAAGCTTTGAGCACCTAAAAGCACTTCTAAATAGCTAACTTCACCATCGGACTCATACGTCGCAACTGCACGTTCCTGCAAAATCTCTCTTCGCTCTTCAATGCGTTCTTCAATAATGACAATTTCTTCTTCAAGAGCTTTAATTTCTTCCCCAAGTTGAATAAGCTCTTCTTCTGTTTCTTTTAACTTTTGCTCGTTTTCTTGTTGTTTAGCAGTTAATGCTTCAATTTCTGCCGAAAGTGCACTAAGCTCGCTTTCAAGCTCGGTAATCTCAGAGCGCGTTTCATTTGCAGATTCTTGCTTTGATACTTGTTCTTCACGAACCTGATCTAATTTTGTCTGAATTTCTGTGTTTGCCATCGCTGGCTGGAATCCTGTAAAAAGGAGAGCTACTGCCGCAGTAACTGCAACAGTCGCTCGAATTGTACGCTTTTTCAACCTTATTTCCCCCTTGATTTCTACACACGATTATACTTTTAAGAATTTACGAACAGACATGACGCTTCCCCATATTCCAACGCCAAGTCCTAAAACAACTAATAGAATGGAAAGCTGTAAGATTAATAGATTAGGTGCCAATAGTTCATACGGTACACCTTGTAAAAAGCTTGCTGACTCATTGTAGAGATACGTGTATCCAAAACTAATGAGGAGTATCGGAATAATGCTTCCTAACAGTCCGAGTAGCATCCCTTCAATTAGAAACGGCCAACGAACGAAGCTATCCTTCGCCCCTACTAGCTTCATAATTTGTATTTCACTTTTTCTTGCTAAAATGGTCAATTTAATTGTATTAGAGATTAAGAACATCGCTGTGAATAATAACGCCCCAATTACAACGGCTCCGGCTATTCTACCTGTATTGGTAATGGTAAACAGATCGGATATGATTTCTTCTCCATATGAGACGCGACCAATATAAGGATGTTCACCGATCGATTCTGCAATCTCTTCTGTAAACTGTGGTGTCGTCGCAATAATGCGTAGTGCGTCTCGCAACGGGTTGTCATCCCGTAAACTTCCCCAGTAGTCTTCTCCACCAGTGGACGCAATTAAATTCTCAAGTCCTTCTTCTTTATCAATGAACTCAACTTCGGCTACATCATACTCTGATTCGACTTCTTCCATAAGCTCATTTATTTCTGCTTCATCAGTACCGCGTTCAATGAAAGCTCGAATCTCGACATTTTCTTCAATCGTTGACGCAATGTGATTACCGTTTAAAAAAACAATCATAAAGAACCCAACGATTACGAGCATAACGGTAACAGCGCTAATAGAAGCAAATGTCATCCAGCCACTTCGTCCAATGTTTTTGAAGCCTTCACGGAGGTGGCGTTTTGGTGCATTAAACTTCATATCCGTAATTCCCCCTAGCTTCATCTCGAACAACGCGGCCAGCTTCAATGGCAATGACTCTGCGCTTCAAAGTATTCACAATTTCTTTATTATGAGTGGCCATAATAACGGTCGTTCCTAGCGCATTGACATTTTCAAGAATGTCCATAATGCTCCACGCTGTATCAGGATCAAGGTTACCTGTCGGTTCATCTGCAATTAAGATGTCAGGACGATTCACAACGGCTCGCGCAATGGCAACGCGTTGTTGCTCTCCTCCTGAAAGCTCACTTGGATAAAATTTAGCTTTACTTTTTATTTTTACTAAGTCTAGTACATCCATTACTTTTTGCTTAATCTTTGATGGGTCTTCTTCAATAACTTCTAAGGCAAAAGCAATATTCTCATAAACTGTCAACGATTGTAGAAGTTTGAAGTCTTGGAAAACCACCCCGACTCGCCTTCTTAGATGAGGAACTTCTTTTTGCTTTAATTGAGATAGGTTCACATTATCAATGTAAATCTCACCCTTAGATGCCTTCTCTTCTCGGTATAACAATCGTATAAATGTGGACTTACCGGCTCCACTTGGCCCAACAATGTAAACAAATTCGCCCTTATTAAACTCAATTGACATACCATTTATCGCTTTAACGCTATTTGGATACACTTTCCAAACATCGTTTAACTTAATCAAACTCACTTCATCACAGCCTTTAATAAAAAATGCCAAGGTCAATTTGTATTTTCGATCATCTATTGTACATATTCAGACATGCTTCGCGGTTATTATATCATTAGATCAATCTAGTAAATATTACATTTTTATTTCAGTTTGATGTTTCATGTCAAAAATGATCGGGTATACAATATGATTTTGTTGAAAAATGGAGGCTTTTTCAGGCGCAGACAACAAAAAAAGCGCTCATTTCGGAGTCACTTCTTAACCCATTCTTCCGACAGCACTTTTATCATTTTCCTAGCGTGCACTTAACCATTCCACTAGCGCTCTACGATCTTCTTCATCCAAATCTTGAGGCGGCATAAACCCTACCCCATTTACGATAATGGCTTCTATTTCACCAGCAGTTAGGTCAATGTCTAAAAGTGACGGACCTGATGCTCCTTGTAACTGATCGCCATGACAGTTTATACAGCTATTTTCTTTATATATCTGGTATCCATCGTCGTTAAAAATGATGTCCTCTTCATCTATGACATCGTTTTGCTTCGAGTCGTCTACTTCCGGATGACAAGCAGCTAATAAGATAAAGCAAAAAAGAATACAGCGTACAACTTTCAAGCCCATTCACTCCTTTCTATTCACAAATAAAAAGCGCATAGACGGTGTTTGTTATACAAGTAACAGCGACAACTAAAACAAGAATGGTATCCTTGTCAAGTTGGAGCGTTTCTTTTAAAACAACCGTCCCTAGCGCCAAATTATTTTCGCATCCATATAAAGCGTGTTAGTTAATCAATTCGAATGGTTTGCCTTAAGTATGCATCGATGAATGGGTCAAGTTCACCATCCATTACTGCATTCGAATTTCCATTTTCATGATTTGTCCGATGATCTTTCACCATTGAATAAGGATGAAAAACATATGAGCGAATTTGACTTCCCCAGCCGATATCTTTTTGCTCGCCGCGAATTTCTGCTAATTCACGTTCCTGCTCTTCAATCTTTAATTGGTATAGCTTTGCTTTCATCATCTTCATGGCTTGCTCACGGTTTTTAATCTGTGAACGTTCACTTTGACAAGTCACTACCGTATTTGTTGGCAAATGCGTAATACGAACTGCAGAATCTGTCGTATTAATATGCTGTCCACCGGCGCCACTCGCACGGTATGTGTCAATTTTCAAATCTTCTGTATTGAGCTCAATATCGACTGTATCGTCCAGCTCCGGCATTACTTCACACGAAACAAAGGATGTGTGTCTTCTTCCAGAAGAATCAAATGGCGAAATACGAACGAGACGGTGAACGCCTTTCTCTGCTTTTAAATAGCCGTAAGCATTATGACCTTTAATTAATAACGTTACGCTTTTAACACCAGCTTCTTCACCAGGTAAATAATCGAGGGTTTCAACAGAATACCCGCGTTTATCGGCCCAACGTGTATACATCCGCAATAACATAGAGGCCCAGTCTTGCGATTCAGTTCCGCCAGCTCCTGGATGTAACTCCAAAATAGCATTGTTTTTATCATATGGCTCACTTAGTAGCAGCTGTAGCTCAAACTGATTCATCTTTTCGATTAATGCGCGAACACCTTCTTCTAATTCATTCGCTAGCTCAGGATCGCCTTCTTCTCGCACAAGCTCTAAGCTAACTTCTAAATCTTCGTAGGCGTCAGACATATCTTTAAAGGTATGCACTTGCTCTTTCAACCCGTTCGTTTCTGCAATGACTTTCTGTGCCTCTTCTTGGCTATTCCAAAAATCAGGGTCTGTCATCTTCTCTTCTAACTCCGCAATCCGCTCTTCTTTATCTGCGACGTCAAAGAGACCCCCTAAAATCGGCTAATCGTTTCTCTAATGCCGCTAATTCTTGCTTAATTTCTACTAAATCCAAATCTTTCACCTCATTATTTAGTAACCTTAGCCATTCGCCCCACAGCAGTTTTTGTATTTCTTGCCGCTTCCGCAAACACAAGGGTCATTTCGTCCAATGTCTTCACCTTTACGAACTGGTTTCTTTTTAGCTTGCTTTTGCTCATTGTTTACTGATGGTTGAACGGCCTTACCTTGAGCAACTTCTTGTCGTTGTAAGTTTTGTTGTACTTCCGCTTTCATCACATACATCGATACTTCTTCTTCAATCTCAACAATCATTGCCTCGAACATATTAAACCCTTCAAATCGATATTCACGCAAAGGATCATTTTGGCCATATGCGCGCAAATGAATACCTTGACGAAGCTGATCCATTTGGTCAATGTGGTTCATCCACTTACGATCAACCGTTCTCAACATAATTACTTTCTCAAATTCACGCATTTGTTCAGGTGAAACCTCAGACTCTTTTTCGTGATAAGCAGCAAGTACTCTTTCCGTTACAAGTTCAATAACTTCTTCTTGTTCAAGTCCAGTGATTTCTTTTTCAGTTAACGCACCTTCACTTAACAATTGTCCATTAATATACGTCACAATAGCAGTTAAATCCCATTCTTCTTGTACGAGTGAATCTGGCGTGTGCGTTTGTACAACATGAGTGATCGTTGCTTTTAACATGTTTTTCACAATTGACTGTAAGTTTTCCGATTCCAATACTTCCATACGCTGCTTGTAAATAATTTCACGTTGTTCTCGCATGACATCGTCAAACTGCAAAATTTGTTTTCGTGCATCATAGTTATTTCCTTCAACTCGCTTTTGCGCAGTTTCTACCGCTCGGGAAACAAGCTTTGATTCAATTGGTTGATCTTCTTCCATTCCAAGCCGTTCCATCATATTACGCATATTATCTGAACCAAACCGTCTCATCAATTCGTCTTCCATTGACAGATAGAATTGCGAAGAGCCTACATCTCCTTGACGACCTGAACGGCCTCGAAGCTGGTTATCAATTCGACGTGATTCGTGTCGCTCTGTTCCTAATACGTGTAAGCCACCTAGATCTTTTACACCTGGCCCTAATTTAATATCCGTTCCACGACCAGCCATATTTGTTGCAATTGTTACAGCACCTTTGTGCCCTGCATTCTCAATGATTTCTGCTTCACGCTCGTGGTTTTTCGCATTTAATACATGGTGAGGAATGCGTTTCTTTGTTAACATCTTTGAAACAATTTCACTTGTATCAACGTTCACCGTACCAACTAGTACAGGCTGTCCTTTTTTGTGTAATTCAGCAATTTCATTAACAACCGCATTAAACTTCGCCTGCATCGATTTGTAAATCAAATCAGACCGATCATCACGAGCTACATCTTTATTTGTTGGAATAACCATTACGTCCATGCCGTAAATATTACGGAATTCTTCCTCTTCCGTTTTAGCTGTACCAGTCATACCTGCAAGCTTTTGATACATTCTAAAATAGTTCTGGAATGTAATGGACGCAAGCGTAATGCTTTCTTTTTGTACTTGCAAATTCTCTTTTGCTTCTAATGCTTGGTGAAGACCATCGCTATAGCGACGACCTTTCATTAAACGACCTGTAAATTGGTCAACAATGACAACTTCGCCATCTTCTACTACGTAATCCGCATCACGATGCATCGCCACATGAGCTTTTAATGACTGATTAATGTGATGATTTAAAGAAACGTGTTGTTGATCATAAAGGTTGTCAATATTGAATGCGCGTTCCGCTTTATTCACACCTTCGTCTGTTAACTGTACGGCTTTTGTTTTTTCATCGTACGTATAATCTTCATCTACTTTCAGAACCCTTACAAACGTGTTTGCTTGTCCATACAGCTTGGTTTTCCGTTCAACCGAACCAGAAATAATAAGCGGTGTCCGCGCTTCATCAATTAAAATGGAATCCACTTCATCAATAAGGGCAAAGTGAAGCGGACGTTGAACCATTTGATCTTTATATAGAACCATATTATCGCGAAGGTAATCGAACCCTAGCTCGTTATTTGTACTATACGTAATATCAGCAGCATACGCCTTTTGCTTTTCTTCTCTGGAGAGACCATTTTCATTCAACCCTACTGTTAGTCCCAAAAATTGGAATACGCGACCATAGTTGCCAAGGTCACGGCTCGCTAAGTAATTATTCACTGTCACAATATGAACACCCTTGCCAAGCAACGCTTGAACATAACAAGCAATTGTTCCTACAAGCGTTTTACCTTCACCTGTTTTCATTTCTGAAATGTTCCCTTGATGAAGGGCAAGGGCACCAAGAAGCTGCACACGGTACGGATATTCATTTAATACACGTTTAGCCGCCTCTCTTACTGTTGCGAGCGCAGGTACAACGACCTCATCAATTGAAGTACCTTCTTCAATTTGCTGTTTTAATTCTTGCGTTTTATTTCTCAATTGTTCATCGGAAAGCCTTGCCATTTCATCGGCTAGCGCCTCGACTTGATCAATAACTTTTTCATTTTTCTTTAATTGCTTTTGAGCAGGATCGCCTACTACTTTTCGAAGTAAACCGAGCATATTCATCTTCCTCTCTTAACGGCAATACACACTACATGACTTTTTTTGGGTTTATCATACTTATATTAGCAGTTTAGACACCGGCTTACAAGACTGCCTACTTGTGCACAGCATTAAAAAGTGCCAGCTATTAGCTGACACTTTTATTTTTATGCTTCAGATTCAATTAAACCGTATTTGCCGTCTTTTCGACGGTAAACAACGTTCGTGCTGCCGCTATCAGCATCTGAGAAGACGAAGAAATTATGTCCTAGCAGATCCATCTGTAAAATAGCTTCTTCAGCATCCATCGGCTTTAAGTTAAAGCGCTTCGTTCGAACAACCTGCAGATCATCTTCTTCATACTCTTCTTCAATGATCTCCTCACGAAGTGGCTCTAGTTCATTTTTGAACATATGCTTGAGGCTACCCTCTTGTCTGAACTTACGATTTACCTTTGTTTTGTGCTTTCGAATTTGGCGTTCCAACTTTTCGACGACTACGTCGATTGCTGCATACATATCCGCATTTGTTTCCTCGCCTCTTAATAATAGCCTAGGCATCGGAATCGTAACCTCTATACTTGATTCGCTACTATTAATAAGCTGTAGCTTTACATTTACATCAGCCACAGGAGTTGTGTCGAAATAGCGTTCAAGCTTACCGACTTTCTTCTCTACATACTCCCTAATTGCTGGTGTTACTTCAATGTTCTCACCACGAATATTATAATGCATCGTTGAACTCCTCCTTTTCCCTTGCTTACTTCTACATTTCCCTCTAAAATCCTTCTTAAACATTAAAAATATGACAAAAAAAACACAAAAAACTCACCCTACTAATGGTAGAGTGAGTTGAGATTAGCTATTATTCATATCCTTACAGGAATGTGAATTAAAGCTTTACTACGTTTGCAGCTTGCGGTCCGCGAGCGCCTTCAACGATTTCGAATTCTACATCTTGACCTTCATCAAGAGTTTTGAATCCATCAGAATTGATTGCAGAGAAATGTACGAATACGTCATCTCCGTCTTCACGCTCGATAAAACCAAAACCTTTTTCTGCATTAAACCATTTAACTTTTCCTTGCATGTTTCACATTCCCTTCGTTACATAAAATTCAATGTATGGTGTTATACCACAGTTTCAATATACCAGTACGATTCTTATAAGTCAAACTCTTTCTTCAAATGGCACAATAGGCATTTGTCTAATTCTGTCGATACAGATAGCCCTTTTTGTTAACGCTTTCTTAAAACTGTTACTAGAATAAAAGGTTTACGTATCTTGTGAAAATAAGAGAGAATATGAAATTTGTCGAAATCTTTTTAGAAATTCTTTAAATGAGTATTCTAACTGAAATTAAAAAAGAGCTCTTAACACTTCCATTGTTAAAGAACAATAAAACAAAGTTTCTCAAATAAGAGGGCAATGGTAAGAAAGCAAATAGCTTGAACCTTCCTTTTTAATCAGTAAATTATGAAATCCATTTACTTTATGAGCGTAATATAGTTTAACCGTGTTTCTTCATTTAATTGTTAATTCTACCCGTAAGTGGTCTCAATATCCCCCTCCCTCAAAAACCTTGGTTCTATTTTCCTATTTGCATTCAAGAGCAGGTTTGTTACAATATCACAAGCGCTTGTAACATAAATGTAATATTTTGTAGCGCTAACTTAAACCAACCAGGAGTAGATGACTATGTTACACAGAAACTGGCTCTATTCAGGTGTGACCTTATCAATCCTTCTTGGAGCATGTTCTATAGAGGATGTTGAACAAGAGGAGACACTCATTTTATCTGATGAGATTGAAGATAAAGAGGATATGTTCGTTAATCAAAGTCAGTCGATTATTAAAAACACGATTGACGTAGAAAAAGAACTTAAAAATTATCAAGCTACTATAAAGATAACAGACTTTATTTCTTCCCAAACGAAGCAAGTAGAGAAAGTGACAGAAGGAGCATTGGCTTATCAAAAAGAACCTGAAGTCACATACACTACCTTTTCTCGTTATGGCTTAGACCAAGAGGGAAATGAAGGAAAAGTAGAGGAATCTCTTAGTGTTGTAGCTACAGATGAATCACTTTTTTCTAATCATAATGGTCAAGGCTGGGAAGAATTGAATAGCGACGTCGAGTTAAGTTCACTCTTATCTTTAAATTATTCTCCTAAAGCTCAGTTATCTCTATTACAAGGCATTTCAGAGTTTGTAAGTGTTCGTGAATACGACGATCTTTATATACTATCTATTGAAGCAAACGGTGATGATCTTGATGATATGGCTTTACATATGGAGCTGTTTGATCAATCGTTACTCGGTATTGAAGACATTGCTCAACATGAGAGCACTTTCGAAGTGTCACAGCTAGACTTTATGCTGTTTATAAATAAAGATAGCTTTCAACTCGAAAAGTCTACTACTGTATTTGAATTTGTTATACATGCTCCTGATGAAGAGTACGCCGTTCGAAAAAATGTAACGGTAACACGTCCATCTGTGAACAACCCAGAGGGAATTCACTATCCTTCTGTCCATTAACAGGTATCCTAAAAAAGCCCTCACTTGAAATTAGTGAGAGGCTTTATTTTTATACATTGAAGCAAAGTTGTTACGTAGATGTTTTATCTAAAAACACACCAGCTTGCGTTGGCGCATGCGTACGCTGGTATTTATACCGTCCATCTTTTTGTTTATTAAAACGTTGGATATCTTGTTTTACTTCTCCTCGCTGTGTAGAAAGAAATTCAGTTATTTTTTTTTCTTCTGCCTCTAGAAATCCACTTTTTATCTCATCAATCGACATATGCTCTATTAGTTGCTGTCGCTCATTTAATAACTGCATCACTTGATCAATATAGGCATCTCTCTGATCGTCTTCAGACGGCAGACCTGTCTCAAGATGAGTAAGAAGAGTTTTTGTTAAAAGAGAGAAAGGATTGGACTCAGCTGTCATTTCGGTGTAACGCCCCCAAAACGATTCTGACGATCCAATTTAATAACTTCTTTCCACGTATCTCTAAATTCAACGACGTAGCCCTGTGCCTCTTGCAAGGCCATCAGGTCACTTTTTATATTGGCTTCAATTAATTGATAATGAATGTATTCGTACATTCTCATCATATTTTCACCAACTTCGGTATCCGTTTTCAACGTAATCATTAACTCTTTTATAATGGCCTCTGCTTTTGTAAGTGCCTCATTTTTTTGCTGAAAATGATTGTCCTTAATAGCATTTTCTGCAATTCGTAGTTGTTTAAGGCAACCATTGTACAACATGAGTGTTAACTCGCCAGGCGAGGCTGTTTGTACAGATTGCTGTTTATAGGCTGCTTGCTTCAGCATGTGCTGCCTCCCTTAATTGTATAATAGATTAAATAATGATTCACTTTGCTGATTGGCCATTTGCATTGCTCGTTCCATTGCAGTAAATTGTCTCCAATACCTCGCCTCTTTTTGTTCAAGCCTCCGCTCAAAATTGCTAAGTTGTTGGTCAATGGTACGTGTTTGTTGGCCAATTGTAAATTGATGAGCCTCATGGAAACCTTCTGATCCTCCAGCTCTTCTGGCAATGGAGGACATGGAACGCTGCAAATCCCGCCGCATAGATTGGGCTAAACCTTCCGTTTCTTGATTCCCGTTGAACAGAGTAAAAATAGCTTCAGGGTCGTTCTCAATCGCTTGTCTTAGCTTATCTTCATTTATTTCTAACTTTCCACCATCAGCGTAATCTCTAGTAGTTGTAATGCCAATTTGCGACAGATGCGTGAATGCGCCTCCTGTTGATATTGGTTTATATAGACTACTTCTTAATTGATTTAAACTAGTTTGAAGGAGTGAGTCATTACGCAATAAACCGCTTTGGGCTCGTTCATCCCAGCGTTTTGCTTCTGCCTCTGACAAAGAATCTCTCTCTTCGTCCGTTAATGGGTCATAATCACGATAGTAGCGTTCATTCACTTTACCGTTCATAAAATCGATTAACTCATTATACTCATTTACAAACGAAGTAATTGTTTTATAGATTGAATCTACATCCGTTGAAGCTGTCAACGTAATCGCCTGATTCGTTGTATCTTTTAGCGTAATTGTCATACCACTAACTGAAAAAATGTTCTCTCTTCTTTCTGTTTCGAGTCCGTTAAGTGTAAATTGTGCATTTTGCCCGTTTTTGACTTCATTCAAGCCAAAAGTAGAAGTAAACAAACTACCACCAAACGTAAGTTCCTTCTCATCTCGGTTAAATGTTCCAGTACTTTTACTCGTCAGTACAAATGTCTTCTGGTGCTCATCAAAAAAAGCAGTAACATTCGCTTTTGACTGATTCATTGTCGTCACAACAGATTGAATAGAGTCATTCTCACTAAAATAAAAAGACGTTGTATTGTAGTCCCCGTTTTCATTGGCCATAACCGATAGAGAATTAAATGTGAAGCGCTGAGCCTTCTCTTCATCTTCAACACCAGCTATATACTCAACTTGCACTTGGGATGAGAGCGTTACATCTTCATGAAAAGTAAGTCTTCCAGAATCGTCCATTGCTACTTGATTTCGACCTAGCTCTCCAGCTTGATCACTGACAATTTCATACGCTTGTCCTTGAATCAGAATGTGCTTTACACCGTCTGCTAGTGGTTCCTTGAGTTTAATGGAATGATTTTCGTCAACTTGTACCGCTTCTCTCGTGCGCTTGCCAACTATCCATTCCATATCGTTTGTTGCAATATCTTTTAATAACGTTTTACTTGTTACTGAATCAGATTGTTCATTTGTTTTTGAAATGGAGCCGCCGATAGCAGTTGTTGATGTTGCCAATTGCTTGACTTCATTAATTGTAAAACTCGTATTTCCTACGTTTGAAGAAGCTGTGGCTGTTATGATTGCTTCATTGGAAGACAATACAGACCTTCGCTGCATAGAAGACGCACGCATAATAGAATCGAACATGGACGTATGCAGGGCACGAAGTTTTAAATTCATTTCCCGATACTGATCCATTTTCCAGCCTAGTTCCGTTTTTTTCTTTTCTAATTTATTTACTGGCATTCGTTCTGCCTTCATAAGATCTTTCATCATCTGATCAATATCAAGACCAGAAGATAACCCCGATAACCGCATATGGTTCACCTCTTTTTATACTTGCCGATCAATAATTAACCCCGCAGACTTCATCATCGACGCGAGTAAATCTAGTAGTTGCTCTGGAGGCACCTCTCTAACAACTTCATCTGTATCTGAATCAATTACTTTCACATAGACTCGATCTAAATCGGTATGAATATGAAAGGATAGTGCACGTTTAATCGGTTTGTTACGAACAACCATCTGTTTTTCATCATGTAGGGTTTCTTGTTGTTTTGCTTGCGGTAAAGCCTGTTTAAAAGAATTGCTTTCTAATAAACGATTAACACCAGCTGATTGTATCTCCATTGACATGACCACGCCACCTTAAAAAAGAAATGTAAAAAGCTACTACGAATCTTTCTTATGCTCAAACAATGACTTTATTGTATCAACCGTTACAGATTGAACAGCCTGCTTATTCTCGTTTTCAATAACCTCGACTATTTCTTTCCGAAATATATCAATCGACTTCGGTGCTTGGATACCGATTTTCACCTGATCTCCGTTTACCTCTAGGATTGTCAGCTCAATTTGATCCCCAATGCAAATGGATTCCGTAACCTTCCTTGATAGCACAAGCATTTAAGCGCCCTCCTTTGTGGAGAGTAATGCTTTCGAAGAATACGTTTGTCCTTCTTGGACAAGTTGTTTTCCTTTATTATTCCGTGTATTAATAATAATAGGTGCGTTTAGATTCGCCGTCGATTGTGAAAACGGTTGTTGAATCGTAATAATGACAAATAACGCAACATCCGTCGGTTGTGCTACCTCTAACAGTTGAATCGTATTGGCATCAAGATCTATGTGATAATTTTTCCAAATTGAAAAAGGGTTCAAGCAAACAAAAGCAACATGCTTTTGCGCAATCGATTGCAGAAGGTAAAAATCACTTTCTGGAAAAGGAAGTAGTACAAACTCTTTTTCTTCTGGAAAACCTGGAATACCTAAAGAAAAGTGAAGTTTGTTACCATCCTCCACTTCAATTGTTCCTAAATAATTTGTTTCAAGTTGCATAAGAACCACCTATCTTAAAAAGTCTAATAATGATGGCTGCAACACTCTGGCACTTGCAGCTAGAGCAGCAGAATGAATGGTTTCAGCCACGAGCAACTTCATTACAGTCTCTTCAAAATCAACATCTTCATTTTCAGATTTAATTTTCTCTAATAAAAACTGCTGTGTATTCAAACGGTCTTCTATTAAGTCAACTCGATTCATTCTTGCGCCCAATTGACCATTTACATCTGCAGCAACGCGTAAATGATTGTCTGCTTTCCCTACAAACGTATCTAAGTCTTCTGCGTTTACATTTGGATCCAGCAACGCTTTTTGAAATTGAAATAAATCACTAAAAAACTCAGTTGTAAACAAACGGTGGGCATCTGCACCAACTGTTATGTTGATTCCTTGCTGCAATTCAAGTTCATAAGCAGAAGTCGCGAATTGATTGTTCATCATTCGCACATCTTCAGATTGAATGGGCTCGTCTCCAGCAAACAGCTGACCATCGTTAAATGTTATTTGTTCTCCACTTTCACTTTCAAATAGACCATTTCCTTCATAGCTGTACGTATCACCATTGTAAAAAAGAACCGTATGCTCGCTGAAATCTTGCTCAGTTACTTGCGCTGGATTTAATGTTTTTAAAGGGGGAACGTTGCTTAACTCGCCATTAAAAATGTATTTTCCTGCGCTATTTGTATTGGCAATTGTGACTAAATGGTTTGTCAATTGCTCTACTTCTTGAGCAATGCTTTTCCGCTCATCGGCACCGAACGTATCTGTTGATGCTTTCACAGCTAACTCACGTATTCTTGTAATGATTTGGCTCGTCTCCCGTAACGATGCATCACTTTGATCCAATCGATTATGTGCTTCACTTAAGTTACGTTGATACTGGTTAAGTTGATCAATTGATCCTCGATATTGCATTGATTTTCCAGCTATAACGGGGTCTTGCGAGAAACGAGAGATTTTCTTTTGTGTGCTCATTTGTTCTTGTAAAGTGGATAAACGTTGATAACTCGCTTGTGAATAGTGTAATGTATTTGCCGTTAACATTGATTGAGTTACTCTCATTAACTCCATTCCTTTCTTTTATCGACCGACGATACCCATCCCATTAATAACCGTGTTTAGCATTTCATCCATGGCAGTCATCACACGAGCTGCGGCGTTATAAGAGTGTTGGAACTGTACCAACATCGTCAATTCTTCATCTAATGATACTCCACTAACCGACATTCGATTTCCATCAATATTACGTAACCTTGTAAGAGCTGCATCGGTCTTCCGCTGCATGCTTTGCGCCTCCACACCAAGCTGTCCCATCATTTGTTGATACCGGAGTGTAATAGAATCATCTTTTTGACTAAGGTTTGCTACGGCTTGTGCAGTTTCTTTACTTACAGTGAATTGACTCGGATCTGCTTTAATAGACTCTGATACTCTACCTGTAGTAACATCAAAGAAATTCGGAATAAGCTCATTTACTTCGCTCATTAATTGTTGCTTAAGTTGCTCTACTTGATCCATAGCTTTTGTAACATGAGAGATAGAAGAATCAATTCCGATTAGCTTTCCACTCATCACTTCACTATAAGACTCATCATTAATAAGTAAACTGCGAGCGCCATCTTCTTGTACTACCGAAAACCTCACTGGAGAAAATGACTCGTCACTACTATTAACTAGAACAATATCGCTGTTTAACATTTTTATGTCATAGCTACCTTCTTGCCCTTTATAAGCACTTGTACGTTCCACTTCAATAGGTAATAAAATGGCTAGCTCATCTATTAATCGATCCTGTTGGTCATACAACTCGTTCGCCGCTTGGCCACTCTCTTCGATTTTTTGAATTGCTCGGTTATTAGTAGCAATTTGTTCAAGTAAATCATTAATCGTAGCTTCTGTTCCTTCACGCTCTTTTTCAAGCAGGCTCATTTCTGACTGAAAGGCTTTTTCAAGAGACTCTAGAGTATCCATAACCGCTTCAGACTGTTCAATTAAAACAGCTTGGTTGTCTTGACCAGCTGCCAGTTCTCTCCAACCATTGAAAAAATCGTTGAACTGACTTGAGAGACCACCTAGATCACCATCATTAAGAGGACCTTCATTAAACAAATCTTCTAAGCGAGCAAAAGTACGGCTTTGAATGGCTGCATTTCCTGATACATGCGCTTCTAGTTGAAATTGTTTATCTAAAAATTGATCACGGACTCTTTGAATACGATCAATACCAACCCCTGTACCAACCCTTCCTTCCATAACCGGTCGACCAAAGGGACCCGTTCCTGGATAACCGGGTGTTGATTGCATGTTTACTCGCTGTCTTGTATAACCATCTGTGCCTGCATTTGCAATGTTGTTTCCGACTGTTTGCAAAGCTGCTTGATTAGCGGCAACTGCTCGCCTCATCGTTTCCATGCCTAAAAAAGTTGACAACGTTACACCTCCTATACTTGTGAATCAAAAATGGATAGTTTTCCGGACTTTGATTTTGCTTCTTTTGTGTAAACAGAACGATCTGTTTGAAATAATTGTAGTGACCCTTTCACAAAAGAAAGTGAATCCTTTATTAACAATGTATTTCGTTCGTTTCTATGCTTCAGTTCCATAACGGATCGTAACAGTTGTTCTTTTAGTGAGGAAAAGTGATCAGCTGAAAAATCAATACTTTCCTTCATTTTCATCTCCAAAATATTTGCTTTAGAGACTAGAGTCGATTCTTTTCGAACAATCGCTTGTAAGTCTTCAAGGTGATTTTCGATTAGCGCGTTCTCCTTTTGTTTTGCTAGTTCAATTAACGTACATTGGATCTCGATCATTTGCTTTATTAGCGCTTCACTCATTTAATAACTCCGCTTTCTTTCCATGCAGATAAAATCGCTTGTGCTGTTTTTTCTGGTTGAAATTCATAAGTGCCTTGCTCAATTTGTTGCTTCAACTCTTGTAATCGCTCTTCTTTCACTTTGCTTGTTTGCGCATTTAACTTTAATGCTTCTTTCGATATTTCGACTTTATCTTTTTTATCTTCTTGTACAGTTGTTGGCTGTGCTTGAGTCTTATACAACTTGTTTGCTTGAATGTATTGAGAAGAGTGAATTTTCATTGATGAAGAGCCTCCTTTATCGATTCTTCTTTAATGTATATGTGAGTGATAGATTATCAGACTGTTCTCTTACTGATGTAAGCTTATCATTCTTTCCTTCTTCATGATGATATAATTCCCCATTTAATTCGTTTACACATGTATGACAAAAGCGAGTCTCTTGTGTTGGCTTTTGGCATCTTTCGCAAAAGTGTTCCAAGTGAGGGAACTGAGAAAGTTTAAGCCTTCCTGAACGGATAAGCGATTGTAAGAACTTAAATGGAATCTTCGTGTTATCCATTAGCATACGTTGTGTGACCACAACGTCCTCATGTTCTTTCAAGTACGTACGAATCGTTTTTAACCATTGCTCTTCTTCCATTTGACACGTTTTACACGTTGGTTGGTGCGTTTTAACAAACAATCCTCCACAATGTCGACAATTCGCAAGCTGTTGCACGTTTAATCCCCTACCCTTTTATCGCTCTAGCAACTGTTAATGACGAAACACGTTCTGCTCCTGCTTCGAGCAATGTCTTTGCAGCCATTCGCACAGTTACCCCTGTAGTATATATATCGTCTAATATTAAATATTTTTTACCCTTAATAAACGTCTTTTCCGCTTCTAAAAGATTAAACGGATTTTCTTTCATTAAACTAATTCTCTCATACCGGGTCTTTTTGCTCTGTTTCCGACCATCTTTTCGGTCAGTGCGCGTTAGACACTGATGGATTCCAGAACGCTTTATGAGCTCCTCAGCCTGATTAAATCCCCGTTCTTTCATCCTTTTCTCAGAAAGAGGAATTGCAGTTACTATATAATCGTTAAAGCGATTGCAAATAATTTCTTGTAACGAAAATGTGAAGATATGCCCAATTGCTACATCGCCACGATATTTATAGTGCGAAAGCAAGGTTTTCAAAAAATCATTATATTCATATAGGGAAACATTTTCATCTAAATGATCCACAGCTAATAGCTGTCTCCACCAAACGCAATCTCCACACTCTTCTTCAATAAAAGAACCAAATCGTTTTGGCTTACGGCATCGTTTACAGCCAGTACAATGAATGAACTGCTTTCTACACTCTTCACAAACACTCTCTACCTTTGGAGTGAAAAGAGAAAGGACAGATATTTCCTGGAAAAACTTCCCTTGACAAACAACACAGCTGCTCATAGCATTCCTTCTTTGTTCATTTTATCAATATGGTGCCTTGCTTTTAACATTGATACGGTTATGCCGTAATGCCAGTAAAGAATATCACCGTCTGGAAACTCTTGTTTTCTACCGACTCTTCCTGCAATTTGTACTAAACACGCTTCATCAAATATGGGTTGCTCTGCTCCAAGCACTGCTACTTGTAAATTCTCAACGGTAACCCCTCTTTCCAGTATCGTCGTCGTTAATAGTAAGGAAAGACGCTTTTGTCTGAAGGCTTGAATGACTGGATGTCGGTTTGATGCGTCAGCATAAACGAAACCATGGTCAAGCTGAAGTTCACTTAAAATTGCGGAACATTTTTTCAATGCGCGAATAGAAGGAAAAAAGATCAATCGTGGCTTATCCGCATGGAGTTGTATCCAACGAATCATTTTTGGCGGTATCGTTCCTTTTTGAAGCAGTCGATTCCAGTTTCCAATCCATTGAAATGACGGCAAAGGAATTGGTTTCCCATGAAATCGACGCGGGATTTTCGTCACTGTAAGCGAAGGCGTGTTTCTCAACTTAACAGAAGGTGTGGCACTTAAGAAAATCATCGTTGCTTGAGGTTTTTTTGCTCGCATACTTGCGTATTGTAAGGAGGAATCATACGTGTAAGGAAATGCATCTACTTCATCAATTACGAGAACATCAAAGGCATGAGAATAGCGAATCAGTTGGTGAGTTGTTGCGAGCACTAGCTGAGCAAGTGGGTTCGTATCGCGACTACCTCCATAGAGGCTGGCTTGGGTAACTGTAGGAAATGCATATTTCAAGCGGGGGCTTAATTCTTTTACAACATCTGTTCTGGGTGTGGCGATGCCTATTCGGAATCCTAATTCAATGCTTTTTTCAATCATCGGGAAGAGAATTTCCGTTTTTCCGGCACCACAGACAGCCCAAATAAGATGGGATTGATTTTTTTGTTCAACTGCTTCTACAAGCCGATTGCTAGCTTGCTTTTGGTAAAGAGAAAGCTCTCCTTCCCATTGACAACTGTTTTCTTTTGGTTCGTAGTGAAGAGAATCTCCAGTCCAAACGAGAAACTGTTTACAGGAAGAAGCCTTTCCCATTTGGATACAGTGTCGACAATACGTACAGGTAGTTTGACAATGATGACAAAAATGATCATAAAAACGTGACGGCTTATCATTCCCACACCGTACACATTTCCAAATGCCCTTTTCAAACACTAAAACAGGTTCTGAATAAACGAGTTGCTTCTGTTTAGATTGAAGCAATAATTCAGCTGAAAAAGGCCATTCGCTAGACAGCATACACCGATGATGCAAAAAATGCTGGATCTTTTTGAAGTCGTTCTTGTTCAACAACCTACCTCCTTCTATTGAATTAACACCACCCAATACCTAAACTACTCGGTCCTAAATGAGTCCCAATTACCGGACCAAAATAGCTAATTTCCACATTCGCTTCAGGATAAGCGTCTTGAATTTTTGTTTTTAAACTCTCCGCACCTTCTAAACGATTAGCATGAATAACCGCGATTTCGTTTACATAACCATTTTTCAAGTCATCAAATAACAAATCTAGCATGCGGTTAAGCGCTTTTTTCTCTGTCCTTACTTTTTCAAACGGCATAATTTGGCCTTCTTCAAAATGGAGAATCGGCTTAATTTGTAACAAACTTCCAAAAATCGCCTGAGCGCCGCTTAAACGACCACCACGACGTAAATGGTTTAAATCGTGTACCATAAAGTAGGCGCGGACTTGCTGTTGTTGCTTCTCTAAATATGTAAGTATATCTGCACCGCTGCTCCCTTCAAGAGCTAACTTAGCTGCAGAGCGCACGTAGAACCCCTGTGGAGAACAGCTAATTTCCGAATCAAATCCATAAACATTTAACGTCTCTTTCATTTCCCCGGCAGATAAAGCGGTTTGAAGCGTTCCACTTATTCTCGCAGATAGGTGAATACAAACAACGTCTGTATAACCTTCTTGCTCAAGACGATCGAATAACTCAACAAACTCTCCTATCGCTGGCTGAGAAGTTGTTGGTAACGCTTCCTCCTTCTCAAGCTTTTGATAAAAAGCTTCCGTTGTTAAATCAATTCCTTCTCTATAAGTGCCATCTGAAAAATTAACACTTAAAGGAATGGTATTAATCTTTAGCTCTTCAATCGTCTCTTTTGCTAGATAGGCTGTTGTATCGGTAATTACCGCGGTTTTTATCATTCGTTATTCCTCGCTTCTTTTCTACAATCAGTCACTTCCCTTAAATTTAGCGGAAATAGACCTGACATTCAAGAAATATTAAAGAATTTCCCGAGAAATAATATCGTTTCTTAGCGAACAATGACGTATCCTTTTTTAATCGCTTCAACAACCGCCTGCGTTCGATCATTTACATTCATTTTTTGCAAAATATTACTAACGTGGTTTTTGACGGTTTTTTCACTAATGTAGAGGGATTCCCCAATTGCTCTATTATTCTGTCCATCCGTCATTAACTGAAGCACTTCACACTCTCTTCTCGTTAAAATATGGAGCGGCTTACGGTATTCAACTTCTCTATATCCAACAGAATCTTGGTGCTTTTCATCTTGCTTTGCTAAACGACGGTATTCTTTTATTAAATTAGACGTTACTTTTGGATGAATATAAGCTCCACCAGTAGCTACGACTTTCACTGCTTCTACTAATGATTCAGCGTCCATCTCTTTTAATAAATAACCTGACGCTCCTGTACGCAACACATGAGATACATAGGATTCATCGTCATGGATGGACAAGATTAACACTTTTACTTTCGGAAACACTTTTACAAGTTCTTTAGTCGCCTCTACACCATTAAGCTTCGGCATATTTATATCCATTAAAATAACATCTGGACGATGGTTACGCACAAGATCAATTACTTGAGAACCGTCCTCGCCATCTGCTACTACGTTAAAGTTCTGTTCCATTGAAAGAATTCGTTTAACTCCTTCTCTAAACAATGGGTGGTCATCTATTATGACAATTCTAATTTCGTCTGTCTCTTGTACAATCACTGTTTATCACCTCTCGTAAACGACTACATTATTAAACTGTTGTTACAGGCAGCTGGATAAAAATACTTGTGCCCTGTTCTATTTCCGATTGGATCTTAATCGATCCATTCAACATGTTCACTCGCTCTTTCATACCGATAATGCCAAACGACGCTTCTTTTTTTTGAGATGGGTTAAAGCCAATGCCATCATCTTTAACGACAACCATAACTTGATTCCGATTCATTTCAATTTTTACAAGTATCTCTGAAGGCTTTGCATGCTTTAATGCATTTTGAACCGCTTCTTGCACAAGCCGGAAAAGAGCAATTTCAAAATGCTGCTCTAACCTGTTATCAATGCCAAAATGTTTAAAATGAATGGTTAAGTCATGACGTTCTTCGCTGTTTTCCAAATACTTTCTGAGAGTCGGTACTAAACCAAGATCTTCAAGAGCCATCGGTCGTAAATCGTAAATAATTCTTCGTACTTCTGCTAAAGAAGATCGAACCATTATTCGCAAGCCACGGATTTCTTTTAATGCCTCTTGAATCCCTTTCTCATGATAAATTCGCTCAATTAATTCTGAATGCAACATGACATTTGCCATCATTTGAGCTGGTCCATCATGAATTTCGCGAGATAACCGACCTCTTTCTTCCTCTTGAGCTTCTATTATCTTCAACCCAAAAGATTGCTTTTCCTTCGCATCTTCAATAATTTCTCCAACTTTTTTCAAATCGCTAGCTAAAAAATCAAACACTACTGACATTTGAACGGAAAGTTGCTCAGCACGACTTATTGTATCTTGTAAGTTTCTTAATCGTCTTTCAATATCGTCTCTTCTCGTCCGCAATAGCTTTTCTTCCTGTTGTAAAACAGCCATTTCGACTTGGAATTCACTTGCTTGTTCATATGCCGCTCGAACTTCATCATTCGTATAATTATTAAACTCTTTACTTACTTTTGCTAACCGATTTCTTGCATGCCTTGCATTGAGAGACGATTTGTCCACTTTTTGAATGACTTCTAACACTTTTTGTTTTGTTTGCTCGAGTTCCTTACTTAAATATACATGTTCAGTTCTAGATCGTTCTCCAATTTCAAAAATCTTTTCTCTACTTGTTGACACAGTATCTATTGTTTGAGAAATAATCTGATTTAAAACTTTTACTTCTTCCATTTAAATCCCCACTTTATGAAAAACAATGGTTTGCTCGTTGCTGCAACTGGGCTTAAAGCATTATCCTTTAAAATTAAGCCGCTATCCGTTATTCTTATCTTACACTATCCGATGGAGAAAGAAAGACGAATATAGTAAAAGAGTACGATTTTTATCTCAGTAGTAGAGAATACCGCCAATACTATCAGACCAGTGTTACATCACGGTTTCGTGAATATGTAAAAATATAAAAATTATTATAGGAGGAAACCATTGTTAGCGAACTATAAAACGGTCAAACAGACAGGCAATTATGAAATTGTGGTTCAAAAATCACGATTTATCTCCCACTTTAAACGCACATCGACAGAGCAAGAAGCTCTTGATTTTATTCAAGAAATTAAAAAAAATCATTGGAATGCCACCCATAATTGTTCTGCCTATTTGATCGGTGAAACAGATCATATACAAAAGGCCAACGATGATGGTGAACCGAGTGGGACAGCTGGTGTGCCAATGCTCGAGGTCCTAAAAAAACGAGGATTAAAAGACACTACCGTTGTTGTCACACGTTATTTTGGTGGCATTAAATTAGGTGCAGGCGGACTGATTCGCGCATATGGTGGTTCGGTAAGTGAAGGATTGAAACAAATTGGCGTTGTGAATCGTACACTCTGTTATACAATGGCAACAACGATTGATTATACGTGGCTGGGAAAAATTGAAAATGAAATCCGCCAATCTTCTTATCCTTTAAAAGAAATTACCTATGCCGATTCTGTCACGGTTCATGTTTTTGTTGAATCTGATCAAATCGATGCATACAAAGACTGGATAACAGAACTGACAAATGGGCAAGCCAAAACGATACAAGGAAAAAGCGTCTATCTAGAAACAGACGCTTGAATCGAAAGAGATAGCTTGTGAAGTAATACGGTTATGGCTTGATAAAGGTTTTCATGTGTGAGCGGGTTTGTTTCATTTAATTCTTTTGTAAAGGGAATATGAATAAACCCACTTGGCACACGTTTTTCCAAGCGCTTTAGCTCATGCAACGTCTCATACATAAGCGCATTACAAACATAAGTACCAGCTGTATTGGACACATAAACATGTGGATCGTGTTCCTTTACTCCTGCCTCTATTCCTCGAAGTGGTAGCGTTGAAAAATAAGCAGCTGGTCCTTGTTCATTAATCGGTTGATCGCTCATAACGACTCCATCATTATCTTCTGGACCATCCATTACATTAATCGCTATACGCTCTAACGAGATAGCCGTTCGCTTTCCTGCAAGACCTAACATGACAATGGCTGCTGGGTCCTCTTCCTTTATTAATTTTTTCATTATTTCAGCTGCTCGCTGAAACGAAACCGGTAACACAACACTTTTTACCTGCAGCCCATTTATCACCTTTTCATCTAAAGCTGACACGATTAACTCGCTTGGATTCGCTTCATGATTGAGGAATGGTTCGAACCCAGTTAAAATCACTTTCTTCATTAAAGAATCCCCCTTTACTTTCCCGCTTGTTATTACTATCATATCATATGACAACATAAGAATGAGGGACGCTACGTGGACACTTGGGAAATCTTTACGATTATTGGCACAATTGCTTTTGCGTTATCTGGCGCAATCGTTGCCTTTGAAGAAAAATATGATTTATTTGGCATATATACACTCGCTTTTATTACAGCTTTTGGTGGTGGAATGATCCGAAACATTGTTGTAGGCATACCCGTTTCCGCTTTTTGGAGTCAAACATCTTTGTTTATCATTACCTTTTGCCTTATCACCATTCTATTCTTTTTACCTGCGTTTTTATTTAAACTATGGGACCGATGGGGCGTCTTCTTTGACGCAGTCGGCTTATCTGCCTTTGCCATACAAGGCGCGCTTTTTGCCAAAACGGCGAACGAATCTATCTTTGCGATGATGCTTGCCGCAGTCTTAACGGGTGTAGGCGGAGGTATCCTTCGTGATGTTCTTGCTGGTAGAAAACCGATGGTGCTTCATAGCGACATTTACGCTGGCTGGGCGTTGATGGGCGGCATCATTATCGGACTAGGTTTAGACCACCCCATTATGCAATATAGCTTATTTGTCTTAATCATTGCCATGCGCATGCTAACCGTTCATTACAAGTGGCGGTTGCCGCAAGTAGATAAGAGGATTTAGAAAAGAGCTAGGCAGAAATTCTACCTAGCTCTTTCGCTATAACTATTAATCAACTGCTGCGTTTTCATCATTTAACTGAACTGTGTGCCAGCCATAATCGTTGTTTCCAACTTCATATGAAATCCCGCTCACACGCTTATTAATTGGGAATGTATCAATTTGATAAAGTGTTGGTGCAAGTGGTAGTACTTCATTAATATAAGATTGAAACTCATTATACACTTCTTGACGGTATGTTAGATCGAAAGATTCTTCAGAAAGCCCATCCGCTAATATTTCCTCTAACGTATCATCTGTATAACGTGGGTAGTTAAACATTGCTTGTGGGCCGAATAAGCTTGATGGATCAATATCAGATCCTACGCCCCACCCAGCTGTATACATGTCAATCGCCGGATCGTCTTCTTCAATTCGATCATAAAACGCATTTGGCTCAGTTAAAGAGCCTTCTAAAAGTTCAATATTTAAACCAATATCTTTCCATGCCTGCATTTCATAATTGGCTACGGCCTCTGCTGTCGCGTCACCTTGACGAGCAGCATATGTGATAACGAGCTCTTCTCCATTTGGATCTTCAACAAATCCATCGCCATCTAAATCTTCATAGCCAGCTTCTGCTAAAAGCTCTTTTGCTCTCTCTGGATCGTAATCAAACCCTGGGTTCGTATCATCATGATACAAAGCATGGTATGGAGTAATCACTGTTGTTGCTGGATATCTTAAGCCTTTGTACATCCGGTTACCTAAATCTTCGTAATTTACAGCTAGTCTGACAGCTTCACGAAGTGATTGGTTAGACATCTTAGCGTCAGGATCATATGCTACTTCGCCTGCGTCTGCATCCCAAGTTCCTAGTTTAAACCCAGTATACGTGTAGAATCTTGACGTTCTGCCCAACCAATCCACATTACTCATATCTGCATTATCTGCAAATTGCGTAGCCGGGAATGTTGTAACGATATCAATTTGGCCTGTTTTTAACGATTCGACTACAACATCTGGGTTTACAACTGTCAACACAACTTCATCAACAAGAGGTGCCCCTTGCCAATAGTCTTCATTTTTAGACAGCGTTACAGACTCACCTGGAACGATGTTTTCCACAACGAATGGACCGTATCCTAATGGCTCTCTACGCACTTGGTCAGATGAAGACATATCTGCTACTTCTACACCTTCAAAATAATGCTTTGGCATCGCATAGTACCAAATACCACCGCTCATTAGCGATGGGTTCGCTTCTTTGAACGTTAATTCTACTGTTTTCTCATCAATAATATTAAATCCTGAAATCTCGTCCGCTTCTTCATTGTGGTACTCTTCCATCCCAACAATGTTTCTTAACGAAGCATCGTAGCGGACACCGTCATAATCTTTATGACCAATGACTTCGTGCGCAAAGACAAAGTCTTCTGCTTTTACAGGTTCTCCATCATGCCAGTTGACATTATCTTTTATCGTAATCGTATAAGTTAAGTTATCTTCGGAAACGTCAATAGTTGCCGCACCTTCATCTGTAATGTTAAAGGCTTCATCCATCTTAAACAATGATTCACTAAAAAATTCAATGATATCTGCATCAGTTGAACCAGAATAATGCTGCCAATCAAGTGTGCCTTCAAAAGGGGAAGCAGCTACAACACCAACATTTAATGTGCCACCTTCAATGGCCTCTCCATCTGCTGTTTTTGTCGGTTCAAAATCGTCTAAAGAATAAATACCATCTTCATTTTCAATGGTTTCTTCTGAGCCCTCTTCTTCTCCAGTACCACTTGGTTCAGAAGATCCTCCCCCATCACCATTATCACTACATGCCGCAAGTGCTAGAACGGCAACAAGCGTAGGTGCTAAATAAAATTTAGGCTTTAAAAGCTTCTTCATAATTGCTCCTCCTTTTAACCTCTTCTTTGTTTTGCATCAGTCGCGCGTTTTAAAGCTTGACCAACATTATTTATACACAGCATCAACACTAAAACTAAAATCGATGCAGGTAACCATACCCAGGGGCGTAGCTCGAAAATCTGTGGATTTGTCGCGTGACTCATTAGAGTCCCTAAACTTGGTGTGGACTCTGGGAATCCAAACCCTAAAAATGATAGTCCTGTCTCAATTCCAATATTAGCAGCCAAACTAAGCGTTAAGTTTACAATAATAATAGAATTTAAGTTTGGTAGTAAATGACTAAAAATAATTTTGTAGTGCGGCGTCCCTAATGTACGGGCTGCTTGAATATATTCGAGTTCACTCTGTTGTAGAGCTTTTGAACGTATTAACCTTGCCATGGATATCCATATAAAAGCAGACATAATTAATGTAAATTGAAGAAGCGAATAATTAGGCACAACCGCTACAAACGCAATGATAATCATTGTAGTTGGCAGTACTAAGAAGAAATCAACAATTCGCATAACCACATTGTCAGTATGACCGCCAAAATAACCAGCAATTAACCCCATTCCTAATCCAACAAGTCCAGACAATACCGTTACTGCAACTCCTATTAAAAGAGAATTGCGTGTACCAATGATTAATTGACCAAACACATCACGTCCGCCATGATCTGTACCTAACCAAAATTCTGATGATGGAGGTTCAAAAATAGCTAGTAAATCAACCGTGACAATTTGATCTTGATCTAGAATAATTGAAACACCAAACACAAACGCAGCGATCAATAGTAGTAAGATTGCTGAAATTAACGCAACTTTATCTTTTAAAATTTCAACAAGTATGACTTTGGCTCCTGATGGTGTTTTGATAAGTGCATCTTTACTTGGATCGATTTGTATCTTTTTTTGTGCTTCCATTTTTAATCCTCACCCTCTTACTTAATACGAATTCGTGGGTCTACCATGCTTAAAATAATGTCTGACAACATTGTTCCAACTACAGCTAAACAACCAGATAGTAATAAGAGCGCAGTGACGACACTATAATCTCTGTTATTTATAGAAGATATTAGCAAATCCCCTATTCCCGGAAAGCTAAAGACCCTTTCAATAAAAACAGAACCACCTAATATCCCTGTAATTTCGTATCCGAAGAAGGCAGCGATAGGAAGTAGAGAATTTCTGAAAATATGCTTATTGTAAACTCTATTTTCACTTGCTCCCTTTGCCTTAGCAGTTAAGATAAATTCTTTATGTTTAATATCTATAATCTCACTTCTTAAATATTGCACAGTTCCAACAGTCGTTATGAGAGCAAGAGATAGTGCTGGCAACGTCATATGATAAATTTTACTTATATAGTATTCAAACGTCCCTGTTACAAGACCAGGAGAAACACTTCCACTAACAGGAAACCAGTTTAAACGGAAACCAAAAACAAATAGTGCAATAAGCCCAAAAATAAAGCTTGGAACTGCAAAACCAACGTATGTATAACCTGCAATAGCACGGTCTGCCCATGTATCATTAAAGCGTCCACTTACAATTCCTAAAGGAATGGCAATCAAATAAGAAAAGAGTAAGGTAAGCACCCCTAGTCCCGCTGTGTTTAACAAGCGATCGCCAATGAGTTCTGTAACATCCATTTTGTAGCGAAACGACTGACCAAAATCCCCTGTTATGGCGTTTCCTATCCACCGCCCATACTGTTGATACCAAGGATCGTTCAACCCATGTATCTCCCGTAATTCTGCTAAACGCTCTGCCGTAATACTAGGATCTATCATCCCTGTAAACGGATCACCTGGCATTTGACTAGCTAAAATGAACACAAGTATACTTAGAAAGAACAACTGTGGAACAGCAATTAACATACGTCTAACAATAAATTTCCACATCGTTAACTCCCTTCCGGCATTGCAACTCTATGAGTTTCAGACAAACTTTTTAAAGGGTATGCAAGTCCTTCATGATCAAAATAATCTTGTGTATTCGTTTCATACTCTTCATTTATTTTCTTTCGAATCAATTGAATATCTCCTCTTTTTGTTGGATCAATATCTGGAATAGAGGATATTAACCTTCGCGTATAGATGTGCTGCGGGTTAGTAAAAATGTCATCAGGTGTTCCTTCCTCTACAAATCTACCTTTATACATAATGCCGATATGATCGCATATATGGCGTATGATGCCTAAATCATGACTTATAAAGAAGTAAGTTAAATTTAAATCCTTTTGAATATCTTGCATAAAATTTAACACTTGAGCTTGAACAGAGACGTCTAATGCAGAAACTGGTTCATCTGCTATTATTAATTTTGGCTTTAAGGCTATTGCCCGAGCGATACCAATACGTTGTCGCTGTCCGCCTGAAAATTCGTGCGGGTATTTAAAAATACTATCAGGACTTATACCTACTCGTTCTAGTAGCTCTTGAACAGCTCGCTGCTCTTCTCGCTTTGTCATTTTTTCGAAATTCCTAAATGGTTCTGCAACAATGTCTATGATTCTTTTTTTAGGATTTAATGAAGAATAGGGGTCTTGAAAAACCATTTGTACATCTCTTCTAAACTCTTTTATATTTCGCTTCGTTACTTCTTTATTATTAATAAAGATCTGACCGGACGTAATATCATTTAATCCAATAATGCCACGTCCAGTTGTCGTCTTACCGGAACCGGACTCACCAACTAGACCATATGTTTTTCCTTCTTCTAGTGAAATGTTTAATCCATCAACAGCTTTTACATACCCAACGGTTCTTTTTAAAATACCTGCTTTAATAGGGAAATGTATTTTTAAATCTTTAATTTGCAGAAATCCCATCCACTACTTCCTCCTTAGATGCAAATTCAAATGTCTTGTAGCAACTACAACGAACATAATGATGTGGTGATATTTCATGAAGCTGAGGGTTTTCTTCATGAGCTGCATCACCAATCCATGGAATGCGTTCTGCAAATCGACAGCCCGTTCTAGGTAAATTCACTAAAGAAGGTACTACCCCTTGAATAACATGTAACTTTGTTTTAGCCGTATTGTTGGTTGGATTTGATTGTAATAGCGACCTCGTGTATGGGTGCTTTGGATTTGCAAATAACTCTTCAACGGGAGCTAATTCAACAATTTGACCAGCATACATAACAGCCACTTTATCCGCCATTTCCGCGACAACACCTAAATCATGGGTAATTAGAATAACGCCACTATTCAATTCATTTTTAAGCTTGCTTATCAGCCCTAATATTTGCGCTTGTATCGTTACATCAAGTGCGGTCGTTGGTTCATCCGCTATTAAAAACGCAGGGTTACAAGAAATGGCAATCCCTATCACCACTCTTTGTCTCATTCCACCAGAAAGTTCATGTGGGTATTGATTGTAAACCACCTCTGGTCTTGAAATACCAACTTGTTGTAAGAGCTCTAATACTCTATTTTTACGCTCTATTTTTGTTAAATCCGTATGTAAAATAAGTGATTCTTCGAGTTGTTTCCCAATTATCATTAGTGGGTTTAGCGCTGACATTGGGTCTTGGAAAATCATTCCTAATTCTCCGCCTCTTAACTTCTGTAATCTTGCTTCAGATACTTTGGCAATATCTTCACCTTTATAGTTTATTTCACCTTCAATTTTCGATTTACCTTTTGGATGTAAACCTAGAATAGAAAACCCTAAAGCACTTTTTCCTGAACCTGATTCGCCAACAATGCCAAGAATTTCATTTTTATTTACTGTGAGTGTGACATCGTCAACAGCGGCATAATATTCATTATTAATTCGAAAAGATGTTTTTAAATTCTGAATCTGAAGAAGTCTATTGTCCGACATCTTATCCCACCTGACCATTTAAATGTTTAGTCTATTTACGATTATCTCATTTATCTGTCAATGAATAACCTAAAACATCCTTGTACGCTTTTAGCTGTATACTGACGTCCAGTTGATGAATAGAAGTTGATTGCGCTAGTGTTTCATTTACAAACCTTAGTAGCCGCTCATTGTCGTTGAAATAGGCTTGCACGATGAAGTGATGATAGCCGGATACCGAATCAACGCAAATGATTTCTTTAAACGAAGCTAGCCATTTCCCAACCTCATCTTGTTTTCCAACCTTGACATTTATACCAATAATCGCTTTTACGCTTAAGCCTAATTTGATTGGATCAATCTTAATAATAAAGTCAAAAACACCGCTATTAACCATTTTCTTTGAGCGTTGCCTAATGGTTCCTTCACTTACGTGCAATTCTCTTGCTATTTGACTATACGTAAATTTACCGTTTTTTTGGTATAAATCCAATATTTTAAAATCTAGCGCGTCAAGTTTCTCCATCTCGTATCACTCTCTATTTCCCAACTTTGATTTAAACTTCCGCTACGAATTTATGAAACAATAATCAGATTTATTCATTTTTTCGTAAAAGTTATTGTCAGTATAAAAGAACCCTTTGTAGAAAGCAACAAATTTTTTAAACAAATGTGACTATAATTTATAGTTTTACAAACTTTTTGATAGTCACGTTTTTTCAGTATACCATATCTTAAAATAATGTATATTATTATTTTTTCACATTATTCTAACCTTTATCCCACTAAAAACAAGCTCATTTATTATACTGTCAAATTATTCTCGTTAGTTGGGACAAGTTGTTAAGTAATCTGACAAAATTTCTATTATTTTACGTTCTATTCACACGACAGATTATGCTATAATTTGACCTTGGAATGTTGACAAACTTATTTTTTATAAATTGTAGTGAAATGAGGGATGAATACAATGGATGATACGCGTAAATATCGTCGAAAACAAAAGAAGAAACGACTGCTTTTAAAGACGATATTAGCTACAGCGTTAATTGCTATTTTAGCAGTCGGCACTGGTGCCTGGTACGTTGTCAATCAATTAAATGATACAGCTTCTAGCGCTTATCAAGGATTAAATCGTGGTGAAATGTCTGAATTACGGGTCGAGCCTGTAGACATCGGTAAAGATAATTTTTCAATGCTTATTCTCGGCAGTGACTTCCGAGAAGGCGATAGTGGCGGTGAACGAACAGATACTATGCTAGTCGCTACCTTTAATAAAGGGGATCGTTCTATTAAACTAACGAGTATTCCACGCGATACGTATACGGAAATTATTGGTTATACAGAGGGACCTTTTTACGATAAAATCAACCATGCAAATGCCTTTGGTGGCATTGATATGGCAATTGATACTGTCGAAAACCTTCTAGATATTCCGATCGATCATTATGCATTAGCCCGTTTTGATGGATTAGTTGATATTATTGATGCGTTAGATGGGATTGAAATTGATGTAACATATGAATTTGACTTTAAAGAAAAAAGTCGTAATGTCGATTTTACATTTACAAAAGGACCAACCCATATGGACGGTGAAAAAGCTCTTGCCTATGCTCGTGAAAGAAAATCGGCTGAGAGTGGTGGAGATAAAGGACGAGGCATTCGTCAGCAACAAGTTATTGAAGCTATTATTGACCGAGCAGCATCTCTTTCTAGCATTACCCGATTTAACGATCTGTTTGATGCTGTTGGAAACAATCTTCAGATGGACTTAACATTCGGAAATATTGTCTCTCTACATGGCTACGCTTCTTCAATCGATACCATTGAGACACTCCAAGTGCATACGAATGGTCAAATGCGCCCAGATATTTATGGAAATAACATTTGGTATGAGGATGCTGTTGAAGAAGACTTATATGCATTGCAACAAACATTAAGAGAGCATTTAGAACTCCCTATAGACACTGAAAATGAACTTTATACGCAATAAAATGAAGAGACTAGACATCGATCTAGTCTTTTTTTGTAGAAAAGAAAAAATGAGTCATTCTAACTAGGTTTTATTCTTTATAATAAGAGGTATAGTGACAGGATCTCTAAATATTTGCGAGATGATTAAAAATCTCCTCAATTCTATTAATATATGAAACAATTGTTTCGATAAGTATAGTTGAGGAATAACAAAATTCGGAGGTGTTTATCATAAAAACGAAAATTCTAGTTACAAGTGGATCAGCCTCCGCGCTCACTCTAATCGCAACGGCTTTCCCTCTTCAAACAACGTTCGCAAATTCCTTTACAGTCATTGAAAATCATTACCCTATCTCATTTAACGATGCAGTCGACCGACAAATGGGATTGTCTGCCCCACCACAAACTGATCGAAATGGACGATGGCAAAACGCGTCCAGGAATGATGTAGCCTACTACATGAATCCTAATAATTTTAATCAAGGAACATCTGCTTATTTACAGTTTCTTGACTTAAGCTCTAGTGCGGGTTTAAGTGCGCAGTCCATTAACTCCCAACTTCTATCTAATAAAGGGACTCTATCTGGACATGGTCAAACATTTATTAATGCGAGTAAACTGCATGGCGTAAATGAAATCTATCTTATCTCTCACGCATTATTGGAAACAGGTAATGGTGGTTCCCAACTAGCACGAGGGGTTCAATATAACGGTCGAACCGTTTACAACATGTACGGAATTGGCGCTTTTGACGGAAATGCAGTACAAGCAGGCGCCCGCTATGCTTATAATCAAGGTTGGTTTACACCTGAAGATGCCATCATTGGTGGTGCTCGTTTCGTTTCTAACAATTACTTTGCTAGAGGTCAGACAACGCTTTATAAAATGCGCTGGAATCCTGCTTCTCCTGGGACATACCAGTATGCAACCGATGTCGGTTGGGCTGTCAAGCAAACCCACCAGATGGCGAATTTATATGGATTAGTCGATAACTATAATTTGCAATTTTCCGTTCCCGTCTACAATAATCAGCCAGTAGGAAATCAACCAGGTGACAATGAACTTGAGCCATTACCACCAAATACATATGGTACTACTACTGCAAGATTAAATGTGCGAACAGGCCCAGGTACAAGTCATTCTGTTTTAACTACGTTAAATAAAGACGAACGAGTTGAGTTAATTGCTAAAACGGGACAATGGTACCAAATTAAAGTTGGAAATGTAGAAGGCTATGTATCAGGACAATTTTTAACGTTTTCGCAAGAAAGTGAAGACCAAATTGAAGAAGTAGATGAAGAGATTATCGCGGAAGGTAAAACAACGGCGCGTTTAAATTTACGAGCCCAGCCAAACACGAATAGTTCGATTCGCACAACTCTTTCCAAAGACCAAACTGTGCAAATCGTAAAGAAAGAAGGCAACTGGTATTTTGTAAGAGTTGGCTTTCAAACTGGGTGGGTTTCTGCTGATTTTGTCTCCATTACAAGCGACAATGTTGAAGAGAATAAGCCTTCTCTTGGCTCTGCGACAACTACGGCTCGCTTAAACCTTCGTTCGGGTGCAGGCACGTCTCACCGAGTCTTAACAACACTTCCGGTCGGACAGAAATTAGAGCTTCTTCAAAAACAAGGCAACTGGTATCAAGTCAAAGCCGGCAATCAAACTGGGTGGGTTTCTGCTGACTTCATTAAAACAAATGGGAATAATGTCGGAGACAACAAGCCTTCTCTTGGCTCTGCGACGACTACGGCTCGCTTAAACCTTCGTTCGGGTGCAGGCACGTCTCACCGAGTCTTAACAACACTTCCGGTCGGACAGAAATTAGAGCTCCTTCAAAAACAAGGCAACTGGTATCAAGTTAAAGCCGGCAATCAAACTGGGTGGGTTTCTGCTGACTTCATTAAAACAAATGGGAATAATGTCGGAGACAACAAGCCTTCTCTTGGCTCTGCTACAACGACAGCTCGCTTAAACCTTCGTTCGGGTGCGGGCACGTCTCACCGAGTCTTAACGACGCTTCCGGTTGGACAGAAATTAGAGCTTCTTCAAAAACAAGGCAACTGGTATCAAGTTAAAGCCGGCAATCAAACTGGGTGGGTTTCTGCTGACTTCATTAAAACCGATGGAAACAATGTCGAAGACAACAAGCCTTCTCTTGGCTCTGCGACGACTACGGCTCGCTTAAACCTTCGTTCGGGTGCAGGCACGTCTCACCGAGTCTTAACAACACTTCCGGTCGGACAGAAATTAGAGCTCCTTCAAAAACAAGGCAACTGGTATCAAGTTAAAGCCGGCAATCAAACTGGGTGGGTTTCTGCTGACTTCATTAAAACAAATGGGAATAATGTCGGAGACAACAAGCCTTCTCTTGGCTCTGCGACGACTACGGCTCGCTTAAACCTTCGTTCGGGTGCAGGCACGTCTCATCGAATTTTAACGACGCTTCCGGTTGGACAGAAATTAGAGCTTCTTCAAAAACAAGGCAACTGGTATCAAGTCAAAGCCGGCAATCAAACTGGTTGGGTTTCTGCTGACTTTCTTTCCACTAAGTCAGAGGCAAAGAAAGAAGAGACAATTGTAACAAAAGCTGGTGAAACAACAGCACGATTAAATTTACGTGAAGGCGCTGGAACTTCCTACAAAGTTCTCACTACATTAAATAAAGGCCAATCTGTTGAGATTTTGAGCACTAAGAGCGGCTGGCATCAAGTAAAGGTTGGTTCACAAACTGGCTGGGTTTCTGCAAACTATGTTCAATTAGAAAGTGCACAGCCAAAGATTCAGATTATGGCTCGGATATTTAGTATGGGTTTTGCAAAACCTGTTGAAGAAACTATCTTTTGGCCTAGCACAGACGAACCTGGTTATGCTGATGTTGTTGAACAAGAGTCTGAGACCCCTTCTGATGAAACGATTGAAGAAGCTACCTCTGAGCCTAACACAGACGAACCTGGTTATGCTGATGAGGTTGAAGAAGAATCTGAGACTCCTTCTGATGAAACGATTGAAGAAGCTACCTCTTGGCCTAGCACAGACGAACCTGGTTATGCTGATGTTGTTGAAGAAGAATCTGAGACCCCTTCTGATGAAACGATTGAAGAAGCTACCTCTTGGCCTAGCACAGACGAACCTGTTGATGCTGATGTTGTTGAAGAAGAATCTGAGACCCCTTCTGATGAAACGATTGAAGAAGCTACCTCTTGGCCTAGCACAGACGAATCTGTTGATGCTGATGTTGTTGAAGAAGAATCTGAGACCCCTTCTGATGAAACGATTGAAGAAGCTACCTCTTGGCCTAGCACAGACGAATCTGTTGATGCTGATGTTGTTGAAGAAGAATCTGAGACCCCTTCTGATGAAACGATTGAAGAAGCTACCTCTTGGCCTAGCACAGACGAATCTGTTGATGCTGATGTTGTTGAAGAAGAATCTGAGACTCCTTCTGACGTTTCGAATCATTCTGATGAAATCACTTTAAGCAATCATGCGACGTTAATTGAAAAAACGTTCCTTCTTTCAACTCCAGCTCAAGGAGATTTGACAGAATTTGAACTAGAGACTGGGGAAGAAGTGAAAATAATTGAGCAAACTGAAGATTTTGTCCTTGTTGAATCTAAAGATAAACAAGGTTGGGTATCGATTGAGTCACTCACGTATAATTAGTTTTCTAAATAAAGAAAACCACAAATGCTAAATCTCAGCTTGTCGACAAAGTCTTGATTCAAAGAGACAGTCGGCAAGCTTTTTTGTAGAGACCGCTTATGTTTAAAATCTCTCGAAGAAAAGCGAATGGTGTTGGAGATGGTATGGATTGAGAAACTCGTGCCTGAAGATCATCCGGTGCGTCATGTAGATGCTTCGCTCGATTTCGCCTTTATCTATGAAGCGGTCAAGCCTTGGTATTCGTAAAATAGGTTGACTGAGTATCGATCCGGTCGTTTCATTTTAACTCGTTTTTGTTCAATATTATTGGGGTTCGTTCGATGCGCCAAACCCATTAAAGATGCCGAAACAAATGTTGCTTAACGCTGGTTCCGCTATATCTGACAAGAAGCTTTCAATGAAACTGAACATGGAACGGAATAAAGAGATTTACGAGAAGCGTAAAGAAAATTGAACGGGTCTTTGGTGATCTTAACGAAGCATGGACTACACTGGACACTCCTTCGAGGAAGGAAAAACCACAGTTAAGGCGATGCTTGTTATCGCTGCAATGAATTTGTAAAAGCTAGCAACTTGGAGTTAGCTTATACGAAAAAATCAACTCCTTGATATCAATTGCCCGTCTTCGTCCTCTATTTCATAAAGAAAACCACCAAAACCCGATTGAGAGTAAACTTCAATCGGGTTTTGTCTACGGTCTAAGGTCTAGTTAATGGCTAGATCCTTTTCAAGAAACCTTTAAATTAAGAATTCCATTTTTAAATGAACATATTAACAGTCAAATTAAATTTATTCATATTCATCTAAATAAAATCAATAAACCTGTTAAAAAACAGCGTTTATTTCTAGAACCCTTCTAAAGGGATATTTAATGACTTATTAACAATTACGGGTGGTTGATTTAAAAAAGATGGGATATCATAACTAATAGAGTATGCATCTAATAATTTATACATAGCTGCTATTCTACCGGTCTGAAGTGTTGCCCATGCAACATGGGTTGCATATTGACGACGACCCTGATTTAAGGGATCCCATCTCATTTTGTATAACGTATCTTGCCCCGCATTAACATAACCATTCGAGATGAATTGCGCGCCTCCTAATATCGCAGCTTCAGGTGTAAACCAACCTTCATTATAAGCGCGTTCAGCGCCACATTGGTTTGGGCAGTTATCATAAGCACCTATACCGTACATGTTGTAAACCGTTCTTCCTTTATGAACAATCCCCCTTGCTAACGATGAGGTCCCGTTTCCAGTTTCATGCATAGCATGTGCAATCAAGTAAATTTCATTTATATTGTAATTAATGCCAGCATTTATAAAAGTCTGCCCCTGGTTCTTTAAAATTCCTGCATTTAATAAAATTCGTTGGTTTATATCATTAGCTGCAACTCCAGCAGACTCTGATAGTACCATAAACTGATAAAATTCATTAGTGCCTTTTTCAAAGTTTAATGGGTTTGCATAATATTCAACTTGTTGACGGTTAGCATCAATTAATCCTTTACCATCTGCTTTTGGGGTTTTAGTCATTTGAATATCAATTAAATCATTAAATTTGTAATTGTAATTTGTATAGGTCTCTTTAACTAAAATTTTATCCGGACCAACATCGTCCACGTGAATATAACCTGTGTGCTTCTTTCCATTAATGTAAACAGTTGCCTCATACCAATTTGGCAAAAAAGTTCTGTATTTTAATAAGGTTCCACGTTGATAACTCTTTAATACTGTAGAAGATCGTGAAGCCTGTGAATAAACATTTGTATTGTTCTTCATAGCATAATTACTTCTATCCTCTTGATAAGAAAAGCTATTCTCTACGTCATCTTTATGAATGTAACCCGTGTGCGGCTCTCCATCAAGATACACCGTTGCCTCGTACCAGCTTTCGCTAAACGTTTTATATCTTAATATATGACCTTGATTGTATCCACGCAGCACTCGTCCATTTCGAGTTGCGCTTGCATACACATTTGTTGGTCCTTTTTTCCCTATTCCTTTAAGCTCTACTTGCTTTTCTTCCACATTCTCTACGTCATCTTTATGAATGTAACCCGTGTGCGGCTCTCCATCAAGATACACCGTTGCCTCGTACCAGTTTTCGCTAAACGTTTTATACCTTAATATATGACCTTGATTGTATCCACGCAGCACTCGTCCATTTCGAGTTGCGCTTGCATACACATTTGTTGGTCCTTTTTTCCCTATTCCTTTAAGCTCTACTTGCTTTTCTTCCACATTCTCTACGTCATCTTTATGAATGTAACCCGTGTGCGGCTCTCCATCAAGATACACCGTTGCCTCGTACCAGCTTTCGCTAAACGTTTTATATCTTAATATATGACCTTGATTGTATCCACGCAGCACTCGTCCATTTCGAGTTGCGCTTGCATACACATTTGTTGGTCCTTTTTTCCCTATTCCTTTAAGCTCTACTTGCTTTTCTTCCACATTCTCTACGTCATCTTTATGAATGTAACCCGTGTGCGGCTCTCCATCAAGATACACCGTTGCCTCGTACCAGTTTTCGCTAAACGTTTTATACCTTAATATATGACCTTGATTGTATCCACGCAGCACTCGTCCATTTCGAGTTGCGCTTGCATACACATTTGTTGGTCCTTTTTTCCCTATTCCTTTAAGCTCTACTTGCTTTTCTTCCACATTCTCTACGTCATCTTTATGAATGTAACCCGTGTGCGGCTCTCCATCAAGATACACCGTTGCCTCGTACCAGCTTTCGCTAAACGTTTTATATCTTAATATATGACCTTGATTGTATCCACGCAGCACTCGTCCATTTCGAGTTGCGCTTGCATACACATTTGTTGGTCCTTTTTTCCCTATTCCTTTAAGCTCTACTTGCTTTTCTTCCACATTCTCTACGTCATCTTTATGAATGTAACCCGTGTGCGGCTCTCCATCAAGATACACCGTTGCCTCGTACCAGCTTTCGCTAAACGTTTTATATCTTAATATATGACCTTGATTGTATCCACGCAGCACTCGTCCATTTCGAGTTGCGCTTGCATACACATTTGTTGGTCCTTTTTTCCCTATTCCTTTAAGCTCTACTTGCTTTTCTTCCACATTCTCTACGTCATCTTTATGAATGTAACCCGTGTGCGGCTCTCCATCAAGATACACCGTTGCCTCGTACCAGTTTTCGCTAAACGTTTTATACCTTAATATATGACCTTGATTGTATCCACGCAGCACTCGTCCATTTCGAGTTGCGCTTGCATACACATTTGTTGGTCCTTTTTTCCCTATTCCTTTAAGCTCTACTTGCTTTTCTTCCACATTCTCTACGTCATCTTTATGAATGTAACCCGTGTGCGGCTCTCCATCAAGATACACCGTTGCCTCGTACCAGCTTTCGCTAAACGTTTTATATCTTAATATATGACCTTGATTGTATCCACGCAGCACTCGTCCATTTCGAGTTGCGCTTGCATACACATTTGTTGGTCCTTTTTTCCCTATTCCTTTAAGCTCTACTTGCTTTTCTTCCACATTCTCTACGTCATCTTTATGAATGTAACCCGTGTGCGGCTCTCCATCAAGATACACCGTTGCCTCGTACCATGTTTGGTCAAAAAATCTGTATTCCAAGATATGACCAATAATATAAGAACGAAGAACTCTTGATTCTTTGTCTCTAAATTCATAAACATTAGTATTTGTTAACGCTAATCCATATAACAAATTAGTATATGTAGAAGCACCACTTAAACTTCTGTCTTGATGTAATTCAACTTGGCTCTGTTCGGTAATTATCTCTTCTTCTAGAGCAACATTAGCAATTTCATTCCGTTCCTCTTCATTATCAAATTTTTCTTTCGTATTTATAGTTAGTTGTTCACCTTCAGGTTTCTCTATTTTTTCATTTATATCTTCTTTAACATTTACATTTTCTCTATCTTGCTCTTTAATATCTTCAATATCTACATTATCTTTTTCATTAATCCAGATTAAAAAATCCGAAATTGTCCAACCTAGTTCTTCCACTTTATAATAATAATTATTTAATTCTTCCTCATCCAAAAAATTCTCAACACCGATGTAACCTGTTGTGATTTCTAAATCTGTTTTTAGAATTTCAATTTCAATTGCATATTCATGTATTTTGATTATATTCTGAATGTCATTTTCTTTAATACTCTCAATTAAATTATTTAAATTACTATCTTCGTAAACGGAAATGAAACCATCATTATTATTTTTTAATTTCTGGATACTAATTAAATCTGACACTCTTTCTTCTTCAGCTAATGATATATTTGAAGACACCAACTGAAATGTTAATAGAAAAATAATTACACAACTAGTTAAATTAATAAATTGATTCCTCATAAAATCTCCTTGTATGTGTTTTAAGTTACTTTTTATATGTCATTTTTCAAAGATTAAAAGAAAGCTTATCCAAAGATAAGCTCCCTATAAGTTAATTAAAGTAATTTGTAATACCTATCAAAATGCCCTTTGCACTATCGTGAAGAAATGACTGCTGACTAAGTTTTTCTGCATCCCCCAAATGATCCATGAAAGCAACCTCTAACAGAGCACTCGGAATTAACGTTTCTCGGATAACGTGAAAATTCCCTTCAGCAACTCTCCTATTTGTGGTTCCGGCTTTTGACACAACTGCATTCTGTAGAGAGTTTGCTAATCTAATACTGTTTGCTCGTTCATTTCTACCATGCCAAAAAGTTTCTGTACCATTTGCTATCCCATTAAAAGCATTGTTATGGATGCTAATAAAAATGTCTGCATTTGAAGTATTAGCTATTAATGCTCTATTTTGGAGTGTAATGAATATATCATTTGTTCGAGTCATAATAACAGTAGCACCAGCACGTTCCAATAAATTTTTTGTTTTAAGCGCAATATCGAGATTTAAATTCTTTTCAATTAATCCATTTGCTATTGCACCAGGATCATTTCCACCATGTCCAGGATCAAGCACTATTCGTTTTCCTTGAATAGAATTTACGTGATTTTTGTGAATGTAGCCAAGAGTTGCTTTCCCGTTTAGATAAACCGTCGCCTCATACCAATTAGCAGAAAAGTTACGGTATTGTAAAATATGCCCTTCTGAATAAGATCTTAATGTTCTACTTGTTGTGGATGGGCTAGAAAAAACATTTGTAGACCCTCTCATAGCCAGACCAGTCAGTTGTTTTTGTATTGGATCTAATAAATCGACATCTTTTTTATTGATAAAACCATTTTCCCACTTGCCGTTAATACTCACGGTTGCTTCGTACCACTCACTGTTATATGGTCGAAACTCTAAAAGATGACCTTGACTGTATGAACGGAGAATAGCGCTGTCCTTAGATGTTTCACTATATACGGACGTTTTTTCTAATACCGCTAGGCCATACATTTGCTTTGCAAGTTGGGTCTCTTCAATTTCTATAGTCTGTGTATATTCTTCAAAAGCATCATCATTAGAGGGATCTTCAAGTTTATCTTGAGTGTCTATATTATGCTCTTTAGCGCTCTTAACTTCTTGCGATTCCTCTAAATTATTATCTATTCTTTCTTTTAGCTGTTTCGATTCTTTTTCATCATGCGTGGTATAATCTTCTAAATTTTTCGATTCATCTAGGTTACCAGTTTTATCTGTTCCTTGTTTATTTCTTTCTAACATTTCTTCCTCTGTAAGATATTCAATTTCATCTAAACCACTGTTATTTTCTTTATCTGATTCTTGGTCGCCTTTAGATTCAATATGTTTTTCCACCTGCAACTCAATAAAGTCAGTTAAATTTCCTCCGTTTACCTGTATGTACTCCTCAAAAAGTGCTGCTTCTTTAACCGAAAGAATATATTTTGGGTCCACAAAACCTCTACTATATTTGATTTCTCTCTCTTCATAATACATAAATTCTACTAGAGTAGCAGTTTCTCTTTCTTCCATTATGCGGACGTTCGTTCTATATGCAATGGTGCCCGCTAATTCAAGTAACTCTTCATCTCGAAAATAATTAACAGTATGATCTAATTTCTCCCCATAAACAATTCCTTCGTTACTGTCATTAAGAGTATCAGTTTCAGCAGATGCATGAATAGGAAGCGTTTGAACGACAATAATCATAACTAATAAACATATAAAAACCTTACTTAATAATCTCACAAAACTATTCCTTTCCTAATGACATTCTATCCTTATAATTAGACTGCTGATAATCCTCCTTTTTCTTTTGAATTACTATACATGATATTGTATCACAAATTATTACATAGATTGCCATAATTCAACAAAAAACTGATTCTCATTTTCAGAGAATCAGTTCCTACTTTATTTTTTATTTATAAGCTCTTCTAAACTCTAGATATTCTTAATCCTGATAAATAGAGCTTTTTTAAGATCATCTTTCTTCATAGCAAAGTCTAAAGTCGTTAATACAAAACCCAGCTTATCCACCCACATCAAATCTTTTCCCTTTAAAGACCAAGAAGAATATAAAGTCATTCTATAAATTCGTTCGTCCTAAATAATTCCTTTTTAATTTTTGTGGTTGATACGCCTTCAGTACGAGGCAAGTATACAATGTCACAATAGCTGTTCAAGTAATCAAACTTTCCTTTCCAATCATCTCCCATTACAAATACATCAATGGAGTATTTTTTGATATCAAGGATTTTCTGTTCCCAATTTTTTTCTGGAATAACTTCATCAACATAACGTATAGCTTCTAAAATTAATCTTCTATCATCAAAACTATAGTACGCTTTTTTCTTCTTTATTCGATTAAATTCATCAGTCGATATGGCAACGATTAAATAGTCACCAAGATCTTTAGCTCGTTTTAATAAATTGATATGTCCTCTGTGAAGTAAATCAAAGGTTCCATAAGTCAATATTCTCTTCATTTTACTTTCCCCATTCAACAAGAATCAAAAAGGCCTGATTTCAAGTAAATTTAATTAAAGTTTTATAATTTCTTCATAAGCTCTTTTTCTGTTGTTTTGATCTGTATACTCAAAGAACTGATCAACTCGTTGCTTGTATTCTTCATCCATTTCTATACCAGTTTCAAGCTGTTTAATTAATGTTTGTACCATCACTTGATGATTTACTATTATTTTTCCAAAACCCATTTCTTCTATTGAAAAATAGCCTGGATCCCAATTTGGGGGCTCAAATTGATAGTAAAATAGTGGTTTCTTCATATAAGCAAAGTCAAAAAAAACGGAAGAGTTATCCGTAACTAATATACTACCGCGCTGAAACAATTCAGAATAGCTTTGATCATACGACGTTACTTCAACGTCTTCAAGATTAAAATCACTTAGTTGTTGTCTAATTGAAGGATGAGGAGCAAAGAGTATTTTGTATCCATTCTGAAGGCAGTAATTTTTAAGCGATTCATCGTTTAACAAGGCGTTCCATTTATAAAAATAATTACTCTCTTTAAATGTCTCATTATAAGGACGTGCATTTAGTTTATTTGAAAACTCATTAACTAATGATCGTCGCCATGTTGGCATAATTAAAATTAATTTCTCTTGTTTGTCCGACCTCAAATTATCATATCGCGGTAAACCAGTTAATTTTACTTCTCTATTAGTGTATCCATAATGACCCTTTACTATCGATTCTTGTTCAATTTTAGAAGAAGTTAAGAATAGCTTGAAATTCTTATCGTGTTTTTTAAGCCAATTTGATAAATCACCCATAATAACACCATGTTGAAGGAAAATATACTTATATTCCTTTAGATCTTTAAAGTAATTTTCAGTCCCTGTAAATGGTTGATAAATAAATCGATCAGCATGTGTAGAAATTAATTTATCTGCTAATAAAAAGTTTAGTTTATGCCTAGCACCTTTATAATTTATAACAGGGAATTTATCTTGCAGCCTCTTGAAGTCTTTAGACGAGTTTTTTATAACGTAATAATTTTTCTGAGTCTTATTTTTATGTTGTTCGAAATATTCTAGTAAATATTCGGCACTATCATCGGCTTTATCTATGCGATCCATAAATAAGTTAATCTTCTTCTTCTTATAACGTTTCAACAGCCTGACAATCACTCTAGTTCGTGAAATCTTATTAAAATTTTTCACTCGCTTTTTTTTAAGTTCTAACCGGATTTTCCTTTCTTTTTTTAGCATATTAACAATGGAGTATTCTTTTACATCAAAACGTTTTGCATCGTGATTAAACCAAACCATAATTTCATTATTACCAACCATGTATCCATTCTTTAATTTGTTGGATAATTTGGCTGATGCAGAGAATTTTGCGCCTACTCTTTTTGATACACCATCTACCTCTATATATATCATCCATTTCTTAGAAACTTTCAGCTCATCAATAGGAATATTTAACTGGAAGCCAAAAAATTCATATATTGGTTCACCGACAATATAAGAGGTATCACCTGGAAAATCATATTTTTTTGATTCAAATATATGTCCGTTTATACTTTTCATATAAACCTTCATATTTTCTTGCGGTAAAAGCGAACCTAACCTCCCCACAATTATTAATTGATCATCTTCAAATTCACAAAGGTGTAGAGTCACTTCGTCTCTATTGCTTAAACAATCTTTAATATCTCCATTTAAGGAGCTTACAACAATATCGTATGATTCTTGCTCTTCCCCTGTTTTATTCATTGAAGTTTTAAGTACTTTACTTGATTCATAAAAAGGATCGCCTTGCTTAAATATTTCATTTCGAATTTTCATATTAGATAGGGCATGTTTTTGATACCAATTTAAATACCGTTGCTTCCAAATAATATCTATATCAATAAATTTCAACATATAGAGAATTCGATTGTAATAATCATCCATATGACCTTTTAACACTTCTGGAGCTACTTTCGCCTTTAATCGAAATTGCATGTCATACATCACAAGAAATTGAATATACTTAGGTACTCGATTTTGATAAAGCTGATTGTATTTTTCCAACTTTGGAATGTAATACATGTCAATTGTTGGTATATAATAATCAAAAGACTCCTTACTTCCTTGTAAAGCCGAGGTTCCAGACGTTCTAGCTCTATAATTGTAGACAGAGTCATGAATAACACCAAATTTCCTTTTCTTCATTATTATATCTGTTAATAATGATGCATCTTCCCCGAACTTTTGTCCTGGAAGGAACCTTAATTCTCCCAGTCCATTTTCTCTTTTTATAAAAGTAGAGCCTGATTGCAATTGAATTGAGTCATATTCAATATCAATATCAATTATTCGAGTGCTTTTAAATTTATAATGTAACATGTGTGGCCCTTGTTTCGCTTCAAAAAATATCAACGGTATTGCAACTAAATCAATTTCATCCCCATTCAGTTCAAAGAAATTATTTACTTTCTCAAGCACATCTAAATCAAAATAGTCGTCTGAGTCTAGAAAATTAATATACTTCCCTTCAGCCAATTCAATCCCAGTATTACGGGCTACACTTACTCCTGCATTTTTCTGCTTAATGTAAATTACATTGTTCGGATATTTCTCTTGATAAGTTTTACAAATTAATTCGCTATTGTCAGGACTACCATCATCTACTAAAATTAATTGGACATTTTCCTCGAACCCTATAGACTGATTAACAACACTTTCAATAGCGTCTTCTAGATATTTCTCGACGTTATATATGGCCATAACTATGCTAAAAAGGTATGGTGGTTTGTTTTCATCTATCATAATTTAATCTCCTTTTACTTCAAGCTTTTTTGTCATATTGCTATACTTTATTAAATAATTTTCGCCTTAAATAACACTATCAATTTTCTCTCAAAGGGTCAATAATCGAAATATCCTTAGAAAATTACATAGATTACTTTTTTTCCTCACCTAAGATTTTTTCACCTAATTTTCTTATTGATGGATAATATTTATACTTTCTCCATGCAACTTTTAAAGCATCACTATTTTTTATTTGAGATAACACTGGAGACTTTTTATTAAATGTTGATTCATTTCGCTGAATATCTTCATATATTCTCTTAGAGTTTTCTTGATCCATATATTTAAAGTATTTATTTCTTTTGCTTGCAAAGTGTTTTTTTTCATTGAACCCATTTTTAGCATACGTATCAATTTGCTGCAGTAATTCTTCTGGTTTAAATGCTAAATCTCCAAAAAGATCTTTTTTGAGGTTCATATAAGCACCTTGTTTAGCTTTATATTCGTCTAAATCAAACAAATAAAAAATTACAGGTTTCTTTTGATAATACATTTCCCATGCGACACTCGAATAGTCAGTTATTAAAAGACTTGCTCGCATTAATAAGTGGTTCAAACTTTCATCACCGAAACGAATAATATTAATGTTTTTACTTGCACTTGAGAATTTCTCGACGTAAGGCATAAACTTAGGGTGAACATAAAAATTAAGAGTTAATGAATTCTGTACCAATAAATCTCCTAATTCTTTAGAGTTTAAAAATTGACTGTATGATATATAATAATTGGATTTGAGAAATGTAGTTTCTTCAACTTCTTCTAACCAATTCCTCCAAGTAGGCATTAAAACGATTTCTTTACTTTTACCTTCTTTATTACTTAAAGAGGTATCTTTTAAATTATCCCACCTTGCAAGCCCAGTAACACTTATACGTGATTCAGGATATCCAAAATAATTCTTCACTATTTTTTTCTCAAAATCTGAGGATACAATAAATAATCTTGCACTATTTGCTGTTTGATAATTAAAAGTTGAATCTACCTTTTTTAGACCAAGCACGCCGTGCTGTAAGAAAATATAACTTTTATTATTTAGTTTTTCCTTTATTATCCCTTGAGATACTCTCCACGCATAGCCATGTCCTTTAGCTTCTGATGAAATAATAACTTTTGCCGATAGTAAGTAAACTAAATGCTTAAAGGACATGAAATGCACGACTCGATCTTTAAATGGCTCTAAATTTCTTACATCCGCGCTCTCTTTCTTTATCACATAATATACTTTTTTTTCTGGGTGTTTCTCATAGCAATATTTAAAGAAATAGAAACTATTGTCTTGAGCTGTCTCTGAAAATTTTTCATGTATAAGCCATACTTTCTTTCCTATAAAGCGATAAAACAATTGATAAATAATAAATGCCATATATTCCTTAAACTTATTTTTTGTGGTTTCATAGTGTCCTTTTTGTCGATAGGTTAAACTAACTCCTCCATTATAAGTAATATATGGATAGCTGATGTAATTATCGGGTAATTTTAATGTGTTTTTAAACACTCGATGCTTCAAGCTTTTCATAATTAAATAATTGTCACATACAACTCTTACTTCTCTTGTAATATTATCCACAGAAATAGATACAAAAAAGTCCCAAAAGAATTGTTGCAACTTTATGTTTCTTAAATTAATTTCTGCTCTTATCTTTAATCGATTTCTAGATCTATATTCTTTTTTTATTACGTTTAAGTGAATCAATTCCGATGCTTCACTTCTCAGTTTTAGTAATACTTCATTGACGGTAAAAAATTGTTGGCTTAATAAGCCAACAACAATTTCTATTGTCAAATTTCCGTTTTTTAAACTTAATTTTTTTAATGACACGTGTGCAGGATATTGCTTTTTTAACTTTAGTTTAATATCTTCATCCTTTTGCTTTTGTTCCATATAATCAGCCTCCAAAACTATCCCACAGCCCCTTTACTTTTTAAAACTTCGAATTGTAATCAAAAAACGTGCACAAACTTTTAGTGTCATTATTAATAAGAAGGTAGTAAAAAAGTATTGAACATAATTTGGAACAATTAAAGTTACTAACAATAAAATTGCAAAAAATCCGGGTAAACCCAACATAAATCCCGTTAACTCAAATAAAAATGTCTTTGTTCTAATTTTATTAACAGGATCTCTAGTTTCGTTAGTTGATTGCTTGAACGTAAGTTGATAAGCAATCGGAACAAATAAAGCAGCAATAATTATTATAATTAGGAAATATATAATTGCTAATACATTCCAAGGAGCATTTAAGTACCCTTCTAAATAAATGAGTGCAAATAGAATTGAAATATACACTGGCAGTGTTGCTCCTTGAATCAGCAGATCAATAAAATACCCTTTTTTTGATGTATTCCCTGTTAGTCTTGCTACCTCCCCATCAACACAATCAAATAAGTATCCAAAGTTATACGAGAAAAAAGCGAGGATAAAAGCAAATGGAGTTGCTTGAATTAGCCAGAAACCAGAAAAAACAACAAAAAATGCACTTAACCAGCTAATTGTATTTGGCGTTAGGCGTAATTTAAGAAAAATAACCGTTACGAAAATCGATATTCTTCTTAAAACAAACCATGACCACAGATCTTCCTTTGTACTATAGGCTTGTGATCTTTCTCTTAACCTTTTAATTTCTACTGTATCAAACCATGTGGAAGCAATCTGTTTATCCTTCATATAGAACTTGCTCCTTCATTTTTTTCAAATACAGCATCAACAACTCTTTTAGTTGCTCCTCCGTCTTCTAATGAACAAAATTGAGCAGTAAACTGATTAAAGTTTTCATTACTACCTTGCATCGTTTGAATTACTTCTAATAATTCATCTGTAGTTTGTACAATTGGTCCTGGGGCCTTCTCCTCTAAAGGAAAATAAAAGCCTCTAATATCATCTCGATATTCTTCTAAATCATAAGCGAAAAAGATTATTGGCCGGTTTAGAATTGCATAGTCAAAAAAGACTGATGAGTAATCGGTGATAAGCATATCTGCTACTAGGTAAAGTTCATTAATATCGTGGTACTCAGAAACATCTAAGACAAAATCATCCATGTCTTGAACGTTTAATTTTTCACTTATAAAGGAATGCATCCTAAGCATTAAGATATATTCGTGACCTAACACCTCTTGAAGTTTTTTTAAATCTAATTTCAAATCAAAATGATAAGAACCTGGACCGCTATTTTGATGATCCCTCCACGTTGGAGCATAAAGTAAAACTTTTTTCTCGTTTGGAATAGTAAATTTTTCTCTAATATGTTTAATATTCTCTTCGCTATTACCTGTTACTAATATATCGTTTCTTGGATATCCCATTTGCAACACTTCGTTAGAAAATTGAAAAGCCCGCTTGAAGATTTCCGTTGAGTAGCTATTTGGTGATAGTAAATAGTCCCATTGACGAGCTTCCTTATGAAAGTTTTCTACGTACTTTTCTTTTGTAGTGCCAGGCATTCGAACATGCTCCATATCCGAGACAAGTCTTTTTAATGGCGTTCCATGCCAAGTTTGTACATAAATCGTGTGATTGGGCTTGTTTATCCAATTGGGCATCCGACTATTCGTTACCCAATAGCGTGCTCTTGCCATCAATAAAAACCATTTCAAACTTAATCTTTCAACATGCGGGATATGATTATCGCTAAATTTTTTTTTGTGGTTTTTGTTGACACTCCAAACCAATTCATAATCTAAATTAGCGTCTCTCATATATTCATAAATTGCGCGCGGGTTACAGCTATACTGTTTTCCAGAAAAACTTTCAAACACGACAAGTTTTTTTCTAGTAGGCAGCTTTGAAGCCAAAGAAAAAGCAAAACTAGAAAGTTGTCTGACAATGTTTAGTCTCTTTAACTGTTTTTTCATTTTTGTAACAAACTCCTTTATAAAAAAACAGATCTCCCCGCACATAATCGTTTATGCGGGGAGTATCATTGATTTTAATGGCTCTCTTGTTTTCTCGTCACATAGGAAACATTTTGTTTGCTCTTTTTCTTATGGGCAAGTTCCCCTTCTGATTTTGCCTTATTAATGACCACGAGTATGGTCTGCATTAAAATGGTTAAGTCTAACCAGAAAGAATAGTTTCGAATATAGTGTAAATCAAATTTTAGTTTTTTATCCGCATCTGTTGTATATTTACCCATTACTTGCGCATAGCCAGTAATTCCTGGTTTTACAGCATGGCGGTAGTTAAACCATTTGTTTTCTCTTTGAAACTGTTTTGTGAAGAATTCACGCTCTGGTCTCGGACCAACAAGAGACATATCTCCTTTTAATACATTAATTAACTGGGGTAATTCATCAATTCTTGTTTTACGAATAAATTTACCCATTTTTGTAATACGGTCATCATTTGATTTTGCTAGCACTGGACCTGTTTTTGATTCGGCATCAATGACCATGGAGCGGAACTTTAAAATGTTAAAAGGCTTATGGTTTTTCCCAACCCGCTCTTGTTTAAAAAATACTGGGCCACGATCTTCAATCTTAATGCCGATTGCTGTCACAATCATAACTGGCAATGTTGCCACAATCATCGCTACAGCTGCCGCGATGTCAACACCTCGTTTAATGAGTAGCTGTGTTAACGAAAGCGTAAATGGTCTTACTTGCATCACCATCGTGTCATCCATTGTTGTTACAGATGTATTCATAAGCAGCATGTCATTCACTTTCGGTACAACGTAGACAAGCTTTTTATTTTTCATCGCATGAAACATCAAACGATCTTTCTTTTCTTCTTCTAATTCTGAACCAATGAAGACGACGTTAAACTGGTTAATTTGTGTACGCAATTGCGCAAGCGATTCTTTTTTATCATACCATCTGACATAGCTGCTCTTTGAAAGGAAGGATGCTAAGCTATCTTCCATTTCTTCGAATTCTTTTTCTGTTCCGATGAACATCACTTTGCCTTTTCTCGATAGCTGGCTATATTTTGTAAAAGCCGATTTCCATACTAATAAAGCGGTAAAGGCAATTCCATGTGCAGATAATAGGACTGAACGCGGCATGGCAAACTCTCGGAAAAAGAAGGAAACCGTCATCGTAATTAATAAAATGAACGTAACAGCAATAGCTAATTTCCTAACAATATCCCATACATCGTATTGAACCAAACGATCAAGCTCATAGATACCTAAGAAAAGGATGCTAATAACAATAATCCAAGGTAAAATTCCTAAAAACGCGTCATAGTTCTTAGGCGTCATTTGCTCATTAAAAAGAAGGAAGGCAAGACCATATGATAATACAATTAATATTAAATCGACGACCATTGTAAGCGCGCGAGTCGCTCGGTTTGGAATCATATTTGGCATCGTCTTAACTCCTAGTTTCATAGAATTTTAAACTAAGATTCATTTTAGCATAAGTGTGATCGAATGTCTTTTATCAAAAAAAGGTTTGATAAAATACCATACAGATTGTTTTCTTCACATATTCTTTCATAACTAAACCGTTCCATTGATTCGTCGATCCTTACGTATTTGTCCGTTTCACACGCCAATAGCTACGGGAGAAAAAAGCTTGGAATGATGCATACCCTCGCACGAAATGAAGTACGAAAAAAGTTGCTGCACACGGGAGCCAAGCACCTAGTCCATTTTCCTTTGCACATGGATATGATACGGTTAAATTGAGAATGGCGTATAAGAGAACAACGGAACTAAATAAGATGAGTGCACTTGTGCTTAACAATGACGCAATGATTAAAAGTAAACCGGCTAAAAACGCAAGCAATGGGATACGGTGTCGTAATCCAAGCGCTCCAGGCGTTGCGGCATTCGCAATGATGTTCCATTTACCGTCACCGAGGGATTTATCGATTAGCCCTTTTAATGTCGGTCTTACAAAATAGGTTGATTGGATAGCAGTAGATAAGAAAAAAGTCTTGCCAGCATCGCGCATCCGCTTATGAAACTCAATATCTTCGTTTCGTTTTAAGCGTTCATCAAATAAACCTACGTCTGAAAAGACCACTCGTTTATAGGCTCCGTAAGGTACTGTATCTACATAGCCTTCCCACTCTTTTCCTTCGAGAGTTCGGAATTTCGAATTTCCTACGCCGAACGGATGTGAGTAGACATACTCATTAATTTTCCCTTGTTTCCCAAGACCACGAGATTGAATAATGCCCCCAACGACATCAGCAGCTGGCTGTCGCTGTATACAGTTGACATAGCGTTGCAAGAAGTCGTTTGGGACAGCTGTGTGGCCATCAATTCTCAAAATATACGAACCACTTGCCCCTTTAATTCCAATGTTCCAACCTGTTGGCAATGTTTTTTTAGGATTATCAAGCACGCGTATTCGGTGTCCCTGCTCAACAAACCCTTGAATAATTTCCAATGTACGATCAGTAGAGCGACCGTCAACAACAATAATTTCAAAATCAAATCCGTTTTTTTCTTGCTTTAAAAGGTTTTCCATTAATGTCGCAATATACCGTTCTTCGTTTCGAATGACGAGTAATACACTTAGTTGGATCGTTTTAATTGTAGACATGTCTTCTCCTTATTCATCGGCCTCATGATGGCGACAATGACATTCTAATAGATCAAATAAACTCTTTCTATGTTCGCCAACCATGACTATAATAGATTGTAGATAATTGTCAAGAAAGGACGTAATAATGTTGAAGAAAATAGGTTTCCCTCTTGTTATTCTGTTTAGTATAACAGGAATTATTTTAAGCTATATGTATAATCAACAGCAAATTGCAGAAATTGCCGATGAAGCTACATCATCAATCCCTGTTGAAGAACCCGAAACAAACGAAGAAACAGAGGTTGAGCCCGACATAGACGAAACGGTTTCTTCAGGTTGGCTAGGAAGCCACATAGAAAAAGACTCCTCTCTTACTCAAAAAGTGGTGTTTGTTGGATCCTCATCGTTTACTAGTACTGAAAGTGATCGTGATTGGCCAAGCCTTGTTATGAAGGAAACCGCTCATGTAATCACCGCTACGAAGATTGATTACGAGGTACTAACTTATTCAGGTGAAACGGTCTCTTCTTCTCTTATTGCCGATACAGCGAGTGACATTACCGCAGCGGAGCCTACCATTCTTATTGTTGAATCGTTCTCACTAAACGATAATCAGTATTATCTGCCATTTACTGAACAAGAATCCGTTGATAATCTTTCTCTTTTTCTAACGCATATGGAAAGCGAATTACCTGATACTGAAATCATTGTCGTTCCTTCAAATCCTTTTCCTAATGCCTTACACTATTTAGAAAGAAAAACCACACTCGATGAACAAGCATCTTCACTTCCAGGTACATATGTGGATCACTGGGTGGCGTGGCCTACAGGCGAAGGTTTAGAATCCGTTACTCAAAATCTACGCCCTAATGATGAGGGCCAAGAAATTTGGTCAGAGGCATTTCTAGAATTTTTTATCGATTCATAAGCTTATGTGTTTCTTTTTTTACATGTTAAACAAAAAAATTTCCGTTATAATGGACAGCGTTCTACAAAAAGTAGGGCGTTTTTTCTTTGTCGAAAAAACGTTAAATTACGCTTATCCACAAAGAAAGGGTTGAAACAGCCCTGTTTTTCTCACTTTCCCACAGGCTGGGGATAAAATCAATATGTTGATTTATTTATGTTTATCGTCTACCATATGTGGTATTAAAGATATAGATGATTTATATTGGAGTTGTTCACTAATGAAGATACTTTTCGATTCTAGAACTGGTAATGTTAAGCGATTTACCGAAAAATTACCATTCGAATGTGAACGAATTACTGAGTCGTCATTTGTGGACGAGCCTTATATTCTTCTCACATATACGACAGGTTTTGGTGACTTGTCTCCTAAAACGCGTCAGTTTTTAGAAAGTAATCATAGATGGCTTGTAGCCGTTGCAGCAAGTGGGAATCGCATTTGGGGCGATCGTTTTGCAAGAAGTGCAGACTTAATTGCGGCGATGCATCACGTACCCATTCTTCATAAATTTGAATTAAGTGGCACAGCAACTGATGTTGCACACTTTATACAGGAGGTTCATTCTATTGACAACACTAACGCAAAACTCAGTACCAAAGTGGGTTCAGCTTAACAATGAGCTCATGATCGCCAAAGACGGCTCGTATCAATTTGAAAAAGATAAAGAGGCTGTACATAGTTATTTTGTTGATTATGTGAATCAAAATACTGTCTTCTTCCATGACTTAGAAGAAAAAATGGAGTACCTCGTAAAAAATGATTATTATGAGGAAGAATTACTAGACTTATACACTATGGATGAGATAAAAGAAGTAATGAATGTTGCTTACAATAAAAAATTTCGTTTTCCTTCTTTTATGTCAGCATTTAAATTTTACAACGATTATGCATTAAAGACGAACGACAAAACAAAAATTCTTGAACGGTATGAGGACCGCGTTGCGATTGTAGCGCTTTTCTTCGGGAAAGGCGATGTTGATAAAGCAAGAGCGCTTGTGAAAGCAATGATCTCACAAGAGTTTCAACCGGCTACACCGACGTTTTTAAATGCAGGTAGAAAGCGACGTGGAGAGCTTGTCTCTTGCTTCTTGTTAGAAGTGAATGACTCATTAAACGATATTAGTCGTGCCGTAGATATTTCCATGCAACTATCTAAGCTTGGCGGCGGTGTTGCACTAAACCTCTCGAAGTTACGCGCAAAAGGCGAAGCCATTAAAGACGTTGCCAACGCTACTAAAGGGGTTGTTGGCGTTATGAAACTGTTGGATAATGCGTTCCGTTATGCAGATCAAATGGGGCAACGTCAAGGATCTGGTGCAGCTTATTTAAACATTTTCCACGCAGATATTAACGATTTCCTTGATACAAGAAAAATTTCTGCTGACGAAGATGTTCGTGTGAAAACTTTATCTATTGGCGTTGTCATTCCTGACAAATTTATTGAACTCATGCGTGAAGATAAAGATGCGTACCTCTTCTACCCACATACGGTCTACAAAGCGTATGGTGAGCATTTAGATGAAATGAATATGGAAGATATGTATGAGACGTTAGTTGATGATCCAAGGGTACGTAAAGAAAAAATTAACCCTAGACGCTTGTTCCAAAAGCTTGCTATTCTTCGTTCCGAGTCTGGGTACCCATACATTATGTTTGCAGATAATGTGAACAAAGCCCATGCGAACAATCATATTAGTAATGTTAAATTTTCAAATCTCTGTTCTGAAATTCTACAGGCCTCACAAGTTTCAACCTATAATGATTATGATCAAGAAGATGACATCGGCTTAGACATTTCTTGTAACCTTGGTTCAATTAACATAATGAACGTAATGAAAAATCGCTCACTTGAACAAACGGTGTCACTAGCAACTGATGCACTTACAAGAGTGTCCGAGTCAACTAATATTACGAATGCACCAGCTGTTCGTCATGCCAATGAAAAGATGAAATCTATTGGTCTTGGTGCGATGAACCTTCACGGTTATCTTGCTGAACAACATATTGCTTATGAAAGTCCTGAAGCGCGTGACTTTGCTAACACATTCTTTATGGCAATGAACTTTTATTCCATTAAACGATCAGCAGAAATTGCTCGCGACCGTGGTGAAACGTATTATCGATATGATGAAAGCACATACGCAACAGGTGACTATTTTACGCCTTATCTCACGACAAATTTCACACCACAGTACGACAAGGTCGCTGCTCTCTTTGAAGGAATGCATATTCCAACAACTGACGACTGGAAAGAACTTCAAGCTTTTGTTCAAGAGCATGGTCTTTTCCATAGCTATCGATTGGCCATTGCACCAACTGGTTCCATTTCTTATGTTCAATCGGCTACCGCAAGCGTTATGCCAATTATGGAGCGTATTGAGGAACGAACATACGGAAACTCAAAGACGTACTACCCAATGCCAGGCTTAACAGCAAATAACTGGTTCTTCTTTAAAGAAGCATACGACATGGACATGTTTAAAGTCGTCGATATGATTGGAACGATCCAGCAGCATATCGATCAAGGGATTAGCTTTACGCTATTCTTAAAAGACACGATGACGACAAGAGACTTAAACCGAATTGACCTCTACGCTCACCATAAAGGGGTTAAAACGATTTACTATGCACGAACGAAAGATACAGGCCAAGATGACTGCCTATCTTGTGTCGTTTAAGCTTATATCGTGCAACATCAAAAAGGAGCGCAACCTATGACACACGTTTACGACGCAGCAAATTGGTCAAAGCACGAAGATGATTTTACGCAAATGTTTTACAACCAAAACGTTAAACAGTTTTGGCTTCCTGAAGAAGTCGCTTTAAATGGCGACCTTCTTACATGGAAGTACTTATCTGCTAACGAAAAGGATACGTATATGAAAGTGTTAGCCGGGCTAACCTTACTTGATACGGAGCAAGGCAATACAGGAATGCCCATTGTTGCTGAACATGTGAACGGTCATCAACGAAAAGCCGTTCTTAATTTTATGGCGATGATGGAAAATGCTGTTCATGCAAAATCCTATTCAAACATCTTTATGACTCTTGCCACAACCGAGCAAATTAATGATGTATTTGAATGGGTAAAAGAAAATCCTCGTTTGCAGAAAAAAGCAGATATGATCGTTTCTCTTTATAAAGCGATTCAAACAGGCGATGAGATTTCACTATTTAAAGCAATGGTCGCATCGGTTTACTTAGAAAGTTTCTTGTTTTACAGTGGATTTTATTACCCTCTTTATTTCTATGGGCAAGGTAAGCTTATGCAAAGTGGAGAAATTATTAACTTAATTCTCCGTGACGAGGCTATTCATGGCGTATACGTTGGTTTACTGGCTCAAGAAATTTTCAATAAACAAACACCTGATACGCAAACAGCTTTAAAAGAGTTTTCAATTGATTTATTAAAAGAACTTTACAAGAATGAGCTTGCTTACACAGAAGAATTGTATGACCCAGTTGGCTTGTCACACGATGTTAAAAAGTTTATTCGTTACAATGCAAACAAAGCACTAATGAACCTTGGATTTGATCCCTACTTTGAAGATGAAGAGATTAATCCAATCGTTCTGAACGGCTTAAATACAAAAACAAAGTCACATGATTTCTTCTCAATGAAAGGAAACGGCTATAAAAAAGCAACAGTCGAGCCATTACGAGACGATGATTTCTTTTTTGCCGATCAAACATAAGTATACTAAAGAAAAAAGAGCAGGATCATCTTGCTCTTTTCTTCTTGCGTCTTAAGATGCAGTGTAAGATAATGTAGAAGTTAATCGTTTTTTTGACAAGGAGGTACTATGATGGGCAAGATGGATGAAATGATTGTTGTTGCACCACGTAAACACGTTTTCCATGATGAGTCTCTTGCATTTCAAGGCGTTGTTAGTAACCATGAGCAAGTTGCGACCATTATGAATCGGATTAATCGCCATTTTAGCGAGATGAGACGAGGAAACGCTGAGGAAGACGAGTTATACAAGCAACCCATTCCATATGTCGTCATTCGTAAAGGATCAGCTATTTACGCATATGAGCGGTTAAAAGGCGGCGGAGAAGCGAGACTACACCAAAAGTTATCCATTGGTTTTGGTGGTCATATGAACGCTACATCGTCATCAGATTTTAAAGATATGCTTGAGGCGAATACAGAAAGAGAATTACATGAAGAACTTCAATTCGACCCTACACATATAAAAGGTATGAAAACCATTGGACTTATTAATGATGATGAAAGTGATGTCGGTCGTGTTCATATTGGTATTTTGTCTGTATTAGACCTAGCAGAAGAAGCAACCGTTACAGTAAAAGAAACCAATCAACTTGCGGGTATGTGGCTGACGGTTGAGCAGCTTAGCGAGAAAGAAACATTCGACCGCCTTGAAACATGGTCCCAATTCGTTATTGATATTTTGAAAAAGGGGTAATACACCCTTTTTTCTTTATTCCATTCTAGGGAGTGAAACGAATGAAAACCGTTCAACAATTAGAAAACGAGCTTGCAGAACTAAAGAGTGATTTTATTCGCATCCAAGGAGACGTCGAAAAAATTGAAACGATAGGCGGTAATGTAGCAAAAGCCGTTGAACAGCTAGACGCTCTCGAAAAAGAAATTGCAGATGTTAGAAATCAGCTCCGCGAAGCACTTGCCGAAACATAAACTGAACGAAGCCTGTCGACTTTTTCGACAGGCTTTTTTTAGCTGTTCCATGACACATCTCCTCATTCACATTCTTCTTTTTTTCTCTTTTTACGCATACCTTTATACAATTACTAGTACTTACAGAGGTGATGAATCGTGCAAATTCATGTTGTGCAACAAGGAGAATCACTTTACGGCATTTCTCAAGCGTACAATACCTCAGCTGAAGAGGTCATTAACGCCAATGAATTAGATGCACCCAATGAGCTTGTCGTTGGGCAGACACTCGTTATTCCGATAAATGGCCGATATTACTTTGTCCAGCCAGGAGACACGCTCACCCTCCTTTCTAATCGCTATGGTCTTCCTGTTCAAGAGATCGCTCAATTGAATCAACTTAACCCTAACCAAAACATTTATCCCGGCCAACGCCTTTACTTCCCCCCTTTACAGAAAAGCAACATTGAAACGAACGCCTACATTGAGCCTATTAATAACGTATTAAGTGAGAGTCTTATTACGGCAGCTCAGAGCGCCGTTCCATCACTTACGTACTTAGCGCCTTTCAGCTACCAAATCGAACGAGATGGCAGCCTGAGTGATTTAAACCTCGGTCCTCTGCCTGACATAGCTAGCCAGGCAGGTGCATCATTAATGATGGTCATTACGAATCTGGAGGATGGAGCCTTTAGTGGCGATCTCGGTCAAACCGTTCTAGAAAATAATTCCCTTCAAAATGCTTTACTGGACTCCATTATTGCCGAGGCAAATCGTGTCGGACGTTTTTCAGATGTACATTTTGATTTCGAATTTCTTCCAGCAACTATGCGCGAACCGTATAATCAATTTTTACGAAAAGCAGTTGAACGTTTACACCCACAAGGATTGCTCGTTTCCACTGCTCTTGCACCAAAAACAAGCGCCACCCAAACGGGTCAATGGTATGAAGCCCATGATTACGGTGCGCATGGCACTATTGTTGATTTCGTCGTATTAATGACATATGAATGGGGTTACTCAGGGGGGCCTCCTCTCGCTGTTTCCCCGATCGGTCCCGTTACCGACGTTGTCAATTATGCTCTGTCTGAGATGCCATCTGAAAAAATAATGCTCGGTCAAAATTTGTACGGCTATGATTGGACATTGCCTTATGAACCAGGTGGTGAGTATGCTCGTGCTGTAAGTCCCCAACAAGCCATTACCATTGCACGGGAAAACAATGCCGTTATTCAATACGATGAAAGCGCACAGGCTCCTTATTACTTTTATGTTGGGGAAAATGGTGCTACCCATGAGGTGTGGTTCGAAGATGCTCGATCCATTAATGCAAAATTTAATCTTATTCGCGAAAAGGAATTGCGTGGTATTAGCTATTGGAAATTAGGGCTGTCTTTCCCGCAAAACTGGCTACTATTGAACGATCAATTTACAATCACTAAGCGTAGCTAAATGAAACACACTTTAAACGAGAATTTACCCAATTGGCCTATATGCATTCATCCTTACGGTTGGTGTTATAAGAAAAGGAAGTCATACGTTTTGGTGTGTTTAATTAGGTAAAAGGCGACATTTGTTCAAACAACGGTACAAAATTGCATATTTCATTTCACAAGTGATGAAAGCGCCACTCCATACGCTTTTATCACTTTTTCTTTCTGTTTAAAAAAATGAAAATAGGGAACTACATGCGAATAAAGAAAACGAGGTGAATCGTCATGAAGAATCTTGCCGTTATTACAGGTGCAGCTTCTGGAATTGGCCGTGCTACAGCAGATAAATTTATTAATCACAATGTCCCAGTAGCGTTAATTGATGCAAATGAAGAACAGTTAAATGAACTAAAACAAGCATACCCTCATCACTCTATTCTTGTGTATAAAGGAGATATCTCAAACAATGATGAGATGGAGCGCATTTTTTCTTCCATTGGTACCTACACCTCGTCCATTTCAACATTGTTTGCTAACGCTGGAATAAATGGGAAAGTTACTTCCATTGAAGCATTTCACCCTGATGACTGGGATCAAACCATAAACACGAACTTACGAGGTACTTTTTTAAGTGTGAAGCATGCCATTCCTTTCATGAAAAACGACGGTGGGAGTATAATTTTAACAAGCTCAGTTAATGGGACAAGAACCTTTTCCAATATCGGGATGAGCGCCTACAGCGCTTCTAAAGCAGGAATCGCCGCTTTCGGAAAGATGGCTGCACTGGAGCTTTCTTCTTATCACATTCGAGTAAATACCATCTGTCCTGGTGCTATTAAAACGAGTATTGACGAACGGACCTATCGTGATGACACTTCTCTAGAAAACCTTACGTTCAAAAAAGAAATAAGCCCTTTTCCTGTACCCGCAGCGGATCCAAGTGAAGTGGCTAATACGGTCTATTTTCTTTCTTCTCCGGAAGCAAAACATATTAGTGGCACTGAAATTGTAATAGACGCTGCACAAACACTACTATAAATCCCAATGTGAAGCTCTATCTGTTTTATCGAAGCATGAGCGAAATGGTTACAATCACAATGAGCCACATTGGGATGCTTAAGAGTACGCCCCAAAATAAACCAACTAAAAAACGAGTTCCGTACATAGGTCATCCCTCATTTGGATACGTTTTTATTTTAGTTTTGACGAAAAGATGGACAGCTATGCATGCTATTGTCCATTTTTTCTTTATACTATATGCGGCGCTTGTTTTTTTTGAACCATTTGTAAAAATTTTATGCAGGTGTTTAAATATCGAGTAAACGGGGAAAAGAAAAAATATGAGACAGATTTTTTACACATACAAAAAGAGACAAGGTATATCCCTGTCTCTCGTAACGAATTTGTCTAACGCATAAATGTTTTATCGAATTGTAACGAATCATTTGTCTATCCCTATAATATGAGAGACTTATCTACAAGTCAACCCTTAAGATTCGACAAACATATCATTCAAATCATTACGTTTTCGATAAGGGCGCTAACCAATTGCGTCCTTCTTCTGTTAACGCGATACTTGGCTTGACATCTCCGTTTTTCAACTCTTTGTTTTCCGACCCAATTAACTTTTCAATCTTTAATAAATCGATCAGTTCACTTGCAGAATTTGCTGGTATACCGAACTTCACCGAATATTGATTTCGTAACCACGGTGCACCTAGGTACAATTCGTTCTCCGTTCCAAATCTTGCTTCCCACTCTTCAATAAACCGTAAAGCGTCTAGTTTATAGGATTCTAAATGATATTCTTTTACTTCTAACTGTAAAAATTCTCTTAAGTCCTCACTATAATGAGAGTAATTCGTTATATCCGTATGCTTTGGTGCGGCTTCAGATAAATAATAGAGTTCGACTCGCTTTCCTTTGTACATTAATCGGCTCATAATCGGTACCATATCACTATCCGCAGTGACAAACACATAACATGAAATATTTTCATCTTTATACGTCATTTCAATTGCATCTATACAAAGCTCAATATCAGAAGAGTTCTTCCGAGAGTCTCCTTCTTTATCATTTGAGTATACATGGCGTATTTGAACGCGTTGTTTTTGCAGATCCGTTAAGCTAGAACGGATTCGTTGAAAATCTGCATACGCTCGAAACGTTCGCACTTGATCCTGACCATAACGTTCCCATAAAGAATTGAATAGATTCTTTTCTTCACTCTCATGATTTGGATTATGATTATAGCGATTCATTAATGTCCAATAGACATTATCATAATCAACAAAGATCGCAATGTTCTCGTGATCTCCTGTATGAAATGCACTTTCTATCTGTCCTCTACTCATTCTATTAACCGCCTTTGAACGATCGTACGTTGCCCTCAATTGACGGTCTTCCTCCTATTCATTTCCATGAGGCACATGGCTTATCACGAATATGCTCAATTTCTTTAAGAATATCCTTAGTGTACGACAAAATCGAATCGTTGCCTACACGAATTTCGTAATTTTACATTGGGCAATATGACAGCCCCATGCTTATTAAATACCAGAAAAAAGTGAAAAAAAACAGAAAATAGGTTTGACAACTCACTGTATGAGTCATATAATACACACATCAAGTGTATGAACCAGATAATACATACAGGGGGTTAGTTATGTCGATTATTAAACTCATGATGTTTGAGTACAAACGAATTTGGAAACTCTATCTTGCCTTGGTAATAGCTGTTACCTGCATTCAATTGTTCTTTATATGGTACGGCTCTTATACCCATGCGGAGATGTATAAAGAACTTGCGAGAGAAAGTGGACGTACATACTATCAGATCGCACAGCAAGACCAGTTATCCTTTGTCCATGTCTTTAATAGCTTTCCTATCCATGCTTCTATCATGATATCCATTGCCGCTTTGTTGCTTTATAGCTGCTTCATTTGGTACAGAGATTGGGTTGGGAAATATCCGATGGCACAGCGACTCTTAACGCTCCCTATCCATCGATCTGCTCTTTACTTTTCAAAATTAGGTACGATTTTCACTTTTGTCTTAGGAATGATTGCACTTCAATATCTTATTATACTTGCAGGAATAGGACTTGTTCACTTAACTGTCCCTAGCGAATTTTTACAGGGCAATCCACTTGTACTTTCATCGATTGCAAGATTTTCACAGGTATTTTCGGTAATTTTACCGCTTACATTTAAATCCTTTTTATTAATGTATGGAACTGGCTTCACGTTCTTAACCGTCGCTTTTACTGTTATCGTCATTGAACGTTCGTTTCGGATGAAAGGGTGGTTTATTGGTGCAGCTTATATGGCTATTGCTGTGGCGTTCAATGGACTTGGCACGTACATATCGTTGAAATTACATTTATTTGAAAGTGAAGTCTTTATCGTATTCGGTTTCACATTAGTAATCACGAGCATTCTTTCTAGCCTGCTATGTATCTATCTCTTACAACGAAAGGTGACGGTTTAATGAAACAAAAACGGTATTTTTTATTTAGTTTCTTTTTTTTCTTTATCATAGCTACATTTGTGACAGTATTTACCGTTAACGCAATTGAAGAACGATTTGTTCAGCATCCACTTGAATGGGAGCTTGTTGAAGGGGATCGGCATTTCTTTGAACAGCTTTCTTTTGAAGGCTATGGACTAGGAAATGGTTCTCGTTCTTACCTATTTCAAAAAGAACGTGATTCGATTGAATTGAGCCCTATCCGTCGATCACTTGATGGTCACATGAGCTATAGCGCGCAAGCTGAACACATTTTACACGAGGATCGAAGGTTTTTCCGACTTCCACCTATGGAGCGAAACCTTGTATTGGAGAGCGAGGACTACTTGATTGCTGTTGGATCAAAGGAATCCTACGATGATGGATATAAACAATTTTTAACAATTCATTCTAAGGAAAAACAAGGGGTCCAAAAAGAACCCCTTTCTATCCCTATTGATCAACACTATTTTTCCAACCTTGATGGCATCATTCAAGGGGATCGACTCCTTCTTTTAGCTGGAGACTATACGTATTTAGAACAAGAAGGCTTTCTTAATGCATACGAAATCGATTTGGGGACGAATACAGTGGTTCATTCAGATACCATAGTCGGCCCACAATTCATCGAGGGACTAGGAACGGAATTTGATGATTTTCAGTATGCGCATGAACCTCATACCGTTACATTTCATCCAGATCAGCCTGTAGCAATTTACATCCATGAGCGTTCAGACGGCAAAATGGGCTACAGTATTTATCACTTTCAATCACAAAAACTCTATACACTTGAGACAAGTCAAACCTATCAAGATACACTGATTGCGCCTTCGCCTGATGGTTTTCACCTCTTAGAAAAACGAAATACAAAAGGGCATCTACTAACCGTCACACTAAATGATGATGGCATCGTTTCTGAAGAACTGCTTGAATTAGATTTACCTGCTTTGCGCCTTACAAGTAGCTTTGCTTATCATAATAATCAGCTTGCGTTGCTTCGTCAGGAAGATGGATCAGAATATCAACTAGAGCTCTTTCATGTTTCTGATAACAATCCTTTACTATCAGCAAAACTACCAATTAAAAAAGAGCATGGAATTGTTCAGATTACATCTATGCAGTTCGAAGAATAAGAGGGGGGACAGAAAAAGACATGAATATATTGTTTAACAACCGTGAACCCGTCTACATTCAAGTCATTCGACATTTTAAAGAACAAATCGCACTCGGTCATTTAGTCGCTGGTCAAGAGATCCCCTCTCGTCGTGAACTTGGCTCAACGTTAAAGATTAATCCGAACACCGCCCAACGTGCTTATAAAGAAATGGAGGAACAACAATTGATTGAAACGGAACGGAATAAACCAAGTCGTATTACGCAAGATCAAGAGATTCTAAACCAAATTCGAGCGGAACTAATTCACGAATCCGTCGATCTCTTTCTCGATTCTATGAAAACAATCAATGTGTCTGTTGATGAGCTCATTTCAATTATTCGCAATCGCTATGAGGACGGAGGTACATCCCATGATTCACGTTGAAAAGCTTTCAAAATCATTTGGTCGTAAGGTGATTTTTGATCAAATTCGTTTCACTGCCGAAAAAGGGGAAATCACTTGTTTGATTGGCATTAATGGGGTGGGGAAAACAACGTTACTAAAAGCTATTGCAAACTTAACGCCTGTTAACAGTGGCCAGGTTACAATTGACGGCGAGCCGCTGCGAGCACAACAGTATCGGGACATTGTCTTTATTCCAGATGTACTTCCTATGGCACCTAGTTTTTCGATCCAAGAAGCCATTGACTTTATGAAAGACTTTTATCAGAATTGGAATAATGAGCGCTGTAGCGAACTGCTTACATTCTTTAGGCTAGATCAGCATCAAAAGCTTAGTCATTTATCGAAAGGGAATGTTGCAAAAGTCAATCTCGTTCTCGGTTTATCAGTAGATTCCTGCTATATTTTAATGGATGAGCCTTTCTCTGGTATTGACATTTTTAGTAGAGAAGAAATTGCCTCGCTCTTTTCAAGCGGATTTCTTGAAGACAAAGGAATTTTAGTGACGACCCATGAAATACGTGATATTGAGCACCTAATAGATAAAGCCGTATTATTAAAAGATGGAACAGTAGTGAAGGAGTTCTATACAGAAGATTTACGACTAGAAGAAGGCAAATCGATTGAAGATGTGATGAGGGATATTTATATAAACCATGGCTAGAGGATTATCCTCTAGCCACTTCTTTCACTTGATAATCTGTTGCAACTTGAAAACCTTTTTCTTTGACTTCATTAGTAGGAAAGGTCTCATCCAAATGCATGCAGCAAATTGCGTGACGTTTCGCTGTTGGGATAAGGTCTTCAAGCTTTGAAAGCGAAAGATGCACGTTCCCAGGATAGTCTAAAAAGGATGTATCTTGGTAAACCATCTGATAAAAATCTTCATTCATCCGGTTTAAAACAGGTTGGGGTATGTTTTTTGCATCGCCACTATAATAAAAATGTTCGTTTTTCGCTTGGTGCACACATTCATAGCTATAACACTCTAAATGTGGAGCGTGTTCAGCAGGAAAAGCCGTTACATTGTATGGTCCAAAAGCCGAGTCTTCCTCTAATGATTGCCAAATGGCCTGTCCTTCTTCAACGCCCATTCGCATCAGTAAATCTTTTGCATGCATAAGCAATGTCCGTGGTGCCTTAATGCAGAGCTTCGCCTTAAAGGCTGGCGCCATTTTTATGTAGGAATAAAAAATAAAATCTCCTAATGAACCAATGTGATCGGGATGGGTATGGGTTAACATAACCGTTATTCTTTCAACATTTTCTAAGACACGAAAGCGAAGAAGTCGTTCAAATGTGGCACTCCCACAGTCAAACATGCCTAACTCCTGATTATGATAAAAATATCCGCCGTTATTTCCTAACGCTGTATGAAAAGCACTACCGCATCCTATAAACGTTAGTGGTGATGTGAATCCTTCATCTGACAATGGCTATCCATCCTCTCTTTTTTAAAAAGCATTTGCGTTGCTGTCTTGTTCACTTTATAGTAAAACAAAGAGCAATTTATTAAAAGGGTGCGATCCAATCATGAAAGTAAAAAGTGGTGTTGAGCAAGCGGTTTGTATACTTGTTATGCTTGCGACGCAATCAAATCAACAATATGTTAAAAGCGATACCATCTCGACACGATTGCATGTCTCACCATCTTATTTAAAGAAAGTGATGCGCAAGCTTGTCGTTCACGAATTAATTAAATCGACACCAGGAAACAGCGGAGGATTTTCACTAGCGCGTCCAGCTGAGTCGATTACGATGCTTGATATTGTACGAGCTATTGAAGGAGAAGGCTCTTTCATGAAATCAGAAGGTTTAATCGAACGGGTCTTTCCAGAAACTGATGCTGCTAAAATTGGCTCTCTACAACTTGAAGCTATTTTTTTCGATGCACAAGATGCTTATTTTCATTCACTAAAAAAAGTCTCGTTAAAAGACGCTTTGCTGTCAACATTGAATCGAGACAGCATTCAGCTTGTGGATTGGAACGATTCATTTGGACAAACAGATATTGAGAAACTTCAGAGTGAACGTTAAGAAAAGGAGCTATCCTGTTGTTTAGTCGCAAAACCATTCTTGTGTTACTCCTTCTATTCATTGTAGCCATATACTTTTTCTATACACAAAACCACAGAATCGTCCTGTCCAGTCATTCAATCGAAGTAGCACAAATGGATGCTGAACACAATGGTATCACCATCGTCCATTTATCTGATCTACATTCAGCAGAATTCGGTGAAAAAAATGAACGTCTCATACAAATCGTACAGCAAGAAGACCCGAGCTTCATCTTCATGACCGGTGATTTGATTGATTCCTATACGTCGAACAATGGAGAAGGCGTTGATTTAATGAAGGAATTGGTTTCCATTGCACCAACCTATTATGTAACTGGAAATCACGAATGGCGCTTAGGTATTGTCGAGGGGCTAGAAGAGACACTTGATGAAATTGGTGTAACGGTACTAAGAAATGAATCATTAACGATCGAGCACGAAGGGTTTTCTTTTCAACTAGTCGGTATTGATGATCCTGATTCTAGGGGGACTGCTTCTCCAGAAGAGATCGTAAGGGATTTATTGGATGAAGCGATTCCAGCTACTGCAGCAGATTCTTATACGATACTCCTGTCCCACCGACCAGAAGTGTTTTCGATCTATCAAGATTCAAGTGCAGACTTGGTGTTTTCAGGGCATGCTCATGGGGGTCAAGTTCGCCTTCCTTTTATTGGCGGTTTACTTGCTCCTGGTCAAGGGCTTTTTCCAGAATATAGCGAAGGCTTATATGAGGAAGAGGATACTAAAATGATTGTGAGTAGAGGCTTAGGAAACAGTCTTTTTCCCCTTCGCTTATTTAATCGACCGGAAGTTATTCGAATTGATCTTCAACCCCCTTCATAAGTAAAGGCAAAAAAACACACTCCGTTAGGAAATCGGAGTGTGTTCTTTGTTATATCGCTTTAATAAATTGTTTTGCCGTTTCAATGGATGATTGTGGATTTTGACCCGTCACAAGCTTCCCATCAGCGTATACATTTTCTTCCCAATCTCCTTTACCTACGAATAGAGCGCCCTCTTTTCTTAGACGCGTTTCTAATAGGAAAGGCATTTGATTGACTAATTCAACGCCTTCTTCTTCTGTATTCGTGAAGGACGTCACTTTTCGATTCGCAACAAGAAACTCACCATTTTCCAGCAATACGCCTGTTAGTGCTGCCGGTCCGTGGCAAACAGCTCCAATCACTTTATCCGCTTCATAAAAATCACGTAATAGTTGCTGGAGTTCTGGGTTGTCTGCTAAATCAAACATCGCCCCATGACCACCAGGCATAAAGATCCCATCATAATCAGCTGATTGAATCTCTGCCAATGGAATGGTTCGCTTTAACATCTCCGCTAGTTCATGCCATTGCTCAGGAATGATGCCATTCTCTAAACTGGCATCATCGATTGGTGATTCACCACCTTTTGGGCTTGCAACTGTTACATGGTAACCAGCTTTAGTAAATTCTTCATACGGCTCTGTAAACTCCGATAACCAAATTCCTGCAAACTGTTCATTATTCATTTTTGCGCCGTTTGTTACGACCATTAGTAGTTGTTTTGTACTCAAGATGACCTCTCCCTTTTTGTCTGCTACTCTTCTCTTCCCTTACCGTTTCTTCATTAAACAAGAAAAAGAAAGACAACATACGATTTACGCATTCATCATCATGCTAGCGGACAGACCTCTACTCACCTGCTCTCGTACAAAAAAGAAGTGCTCGATTAAGGTTAGAGACCTTAACGAACACCCCTCTCGGTTAATTCAACACATTCATTCGAATAGCATGTGCAACGCCATCTTCGTTATTTGACTTTGTAATATAATCAGCCGCTTCCTTTAATTCAGGAATGGCGTTTTCCATTGCTACGCCACAGCCTGCAAACTGTATCATCGACAAGTCATTCCCATTGTCTCCAATACACATGACTTCTTCTCGTGTGATGCCAAGCTTGCCTGCTAGCTGTTTGACCGCATTTCCTTTACTTGCCTCCGGATGGAGAATTTCCAAGAAGAAAGGAGCGCTTTGAACCATTTCATAACGTTCTTTTAATGAAGCTGGAATCGCCGCTTTTGTTTCCTCAAGACGATTTGGTTCATCAATGAACATGATCTTTGGTATGACAATATCTTTATCAAGTTCTTCCTTTGTTCGAAAACTTAGAGGCACTTGTGTAACATACGATTCATATATGGTATAAGGCGAAACGTCCTTATTAAATGTATATAACTTCGCTTGATCAAAGAAATGCATCGGTGTTTGAAGAGCTTCTGCCGTAGCAGACAATTCAAGTAAATCTTCATAGTGTAACGTTAGTGAGACAACATTTTCATTTGTATGCGTGTTTTGTACAAGTGAACCGTTGTACGCAATCACATAATCATCTTCATCCGTTAATTCTAATTCCTTTAAGTAGCGCGTAACGCCCCCAAGCGGTCTTCCTGTGCATAAAACAACCGTTACTCCAGCTGCTTTAGCCTCTTGTAACGCAGCTTTCACTCCTGGGGTTACGTGATGTTGATCATTTAACAACGTTCCATCCATATCAATGGCAATTAATTTATACATCTCTCTACTCCACTCCTTATTCACAAGCGAACTTATTGAAACAACGTGCTAACAGATTGTTCCTTATAAATTCGATAGATCGCATCAGCTAACAAACCTGCCATTGATAAAATGGTCATATTATCAAGCTGTTTTTCTTTAGGTAATTCAATCGTATTCGTCACAACAATTTCTTTTATTGGTGCAATGGCTAGCCGCTCGATTGCTGGTCCTGTCAGTACTGGATGGGTACAACACGTGTACACATCTTTAGCACCGTTTTCCACCAAAGAATGAGCAGCTAATGTTACCGTTGCTGCTGTATCAATGAGGTCATCAATAATAATGGCATCCATTCCTTTTACTTCACCTACAATGTCAATCGCTTGCGCAAAACCAGGTTCAGGTTGACGCTTATCAACAAAAGCAATCGGTGCATCAATATATTCGGCTAGCTTCCTTGCTCGTCCTAAGCCCGATGTATTTGGAGCAACGACGACAGGATTCACAAGATTTTTCTTGATATAATGCTGTGCCAGCAACGGTATTCCTTGCAATGGATCCACAGGAATATTAAAGAAACCTTGAATTTGTGGAGCATGTAAATCGACTGTTACAACTCGGTCTGCCCCCGCAGTTTCAAGTAGATTCGCAATAAGCTTTGCAGCTATTGGCTCCCGAGAACGAGCTTTTCGATCCTGTCTAGCATACCCAAAGTAAGGTATAACAACATTAATTTCCCCTGCTGAAGCTCGTTTTAATGCGTCAATCATAATGAGTAATTCAATCACATGCTCATTTCCCGGCTGAGAAGTTGATTGTAAAATAAATACCTTAGCCCCACGAACACTTTCTTGAATATGAATTTGCACTTCACCGTCACTAAAGCGATTCACTGTGCATTCTCCAATTGTACAACCAAGTTGATCGGCAACTTCTTGCGTTAACAATGGGTTTGATTGAATGGTAAACAGTTTAAATTTATCGTTCATTACATAACTCACGAAACCGCCTCCTACTCGTCCTAAAATCGTCTTAATTGTAGCTTACTTTCGAGCGGAATACAAAGTGTTACACTACAAAAAAAGCGTTCCTCTAATAAGAAGAACACTTTCACTCTTAAAAACCTCTTGTCGTCATAGACAACGGCAATAATTCGGGGATGCTACATGTACTTACCATTTGATAATGCTTTTCTTCTATTGACGAACGTAAAATGCCGTGCATCGCTTCAAGCACATGATAAGCTAGTGCATCACTTGCACGATGGGCACGCTTTTCCTTAATTGCCGCAACCATATCTAAAACACCTAGACCTCGACTATTTTCTTGAAAACCATAAGTAAGCGGTACTTCTTGAAACGCAACCTCCCCTTGTTTCTTGAAGAAGAGAGGTCCTCCAAATGTATTTGGATCTGGCAATATAAGAGAACCTCTTGTGCCATGTATTTCTAAATTCGGTGTTTGTGATCCCCATACATCAAAGCTCGTAATTAACGTTCCGATTGTTCCATTCTCAAAGTCTACTATACTAGACAAATGTGTCTCTACTTCTACTTGCATTGTCTCACCAAAACGGGGAAGGGATGTAATGTTACGTTCCTCAAATGCCTTTCCTGTAGAGGATGTAAGTCGCTTAATCGGACCTAGTATTGATACAAGAGCTGTTAAGTAATAGGGACCCATATCAAATAAAGGTCCAGCACCTTCTTTATAAAAGAAGTCCGGGTTCGGATGCCAGCCCTCAGGTCCATGGCTCATCATAAATCCATTAGCCGATACTGGTCTGCCAATCCAACCATCTTCAATTAGTTTCTTTGCCGTTTGAAGGCCACCACCTAAAAAAGTATCTGGGGCAGCTCCTAAATAAAGATTTTTTTCCTTGGCTAGTTTTCTAAGCTCCTCCGCTTCAGTTAGGGACAATGTTAACGGCTTTTCGCCATACGCATGTTTCCCAGCTTCTAATGCACGTTTATGAACGGCATAATGAGCAGAAGGAATCGTTAAGTTAATGACAAGCTCAATTCGCTCATCTTGAAAGAAATCGTCCATTGATAAGGCTTCTATTTCTTTGTAATCAGCTGCTTTTTGAGTTGCTTGAGCCATATTTAGATCGGTACAGGCAATAATTTGTATATCATCAAACCGATTATTTAATTGAAAATAGATATCGCTAATATTCCCACAACCAACTACTCCAGCTTTTAAAACGCTCACGTGAAATCCACTCCCTTAAAATCCTAACGTTTATTATAGCGCTTTCAAGAACAAACGACAATAACACATATTGTCTATACAAAAAAGCACTAGGAGACGCTGTCGATTAGCCATTCGTCTCTCTAGCACTTTTCGTAGTAACTTATGGCCAGTAATAGCCTCCACCCGTGGTTTCTGCTCGACTATCCACATGCGTAAATGTTTGATAAATAATGATGCCACTAAACCCACAAGTCCGTGCAGTATTTGCTTTCCTTGTTGGTGTTGTTGACGATGAGACATCTGCTGCTGATCCATATAAATGCTGACTGTTACTTGCTCCACCTACACTTGAATTATGACTGCGACTACGGAAGCCGGAGTTTATCGTTAATGGGATGTTCCCTAATTTGCGCCTCTTTGCCTCAAGTTTATACATTAAACGACGGACATTTTCTTGTACTTGAGTAGCCGATACTGCGCCTCCTGTAAACCTTGATCCATCTCTTGAATGAAACTCACTCCAGTTAAAATGTCTGGTCGAACCGTCAGCTGCTTCAAGATTGTTTAACGCGGTATGCGTTTGTGGTCCAGCAACTCCATCAGCAGATAAGTTGTAGCTTGATTGAAACCTACGAACAGCTCCTTCTGTTGCTGGTCCAAATTGACCGTCTACAGTAATATGAGTTCGACTTGCTGATGCAGCTGCATAGCCTGCCACCCGAATTTGTAATTCTCGAACATCATTCCCACTCATGCCACTTCTCAGTGTTCTCGTCCATTGATACGCCATCTTTATACCCCTCTTCTTTGATTTAGCAAGCGCTTGCTGTTTTTTAAAGAGAAGCAAATGAAGAAAAATAAAACGATGTAAAAAACTTTTCACCCACTATCATGTACGATATAATGAATGAATAATCATTCATAAAAGGAGATGTAGCATGAAGACAGAAGAGAAATTATATGCCCTCGCAAATCAAATAAACAATCATCCTGACAACATTCGTGATTTTAATCGTTCTTACCAATTTGAACTAAAACCAGAAGCTCGTTATAGCGTGACGTTTTCTAATGGCGCTGTAACGATTGAAAAAGAACCTATAAAGAACGAAGAAGCCTGTATACTGAAATTGAGCGAAGCGAACTTGCATAAGCTATTAGAGGGAAATTGGAATCCTACTGTCGCTTATATGACGGGACAATTAAAAGTAGATGGTGATGTCCGTCACGCCCTTAAACTCCATGAGATCGTCAAACAGTACACAGGATGAACACGAAAAAACCGACCTCGCTTATTGAGAGTCGGTTTTCTAACATGGAAAGCTTATTCGTTTGTTTTATTTTTGATATCACCTTTAGTATCTTGTACTTCGCCTTTAACTTTATCTTTTTTTCCTTCTGCTTGCATTTTTTTATTATTCGTAAGGTTTCCTACTGCATCTTTCACAGCACCTTTTGCTTTATTGCCAGCACCTTTTGCTTTGTCTCCAGTTCCGTTATCACTCATGAAAAACGCCTCCTTCTTGTCTATTTCTTTATATAGACGTTTTCCAAGGTTTCTAAACATTTATCAAGAAGAGCTCTGTTGACTCCACTGATGGCGCACTTCATCCATTAACGTCATCACATCGGTTGAATAGGTTAGATAGGATTGATCCATTCCACTAACGCTTGATTCCATTGCTTTAATTTCATTCACTAATGCTTCCGCAGAGAGACCTGCTTTTATAACCTCTGAATTCCCATCATGCCATGTTAATGTAGCTTGTTCAGCACGTGGAAAATCGTCTACTGTAATAAAACCGTTCTCACAGGCAATTAATCCACGCTTTGGCATTTTCCCTCGAAATGCAAGCGAAATGGTTACAATTTCATCGGTTGGTGTTTTTAGTACAATGGCCGATTGTTCATCTACGTTTGTTTCAGCTGCTTTCATTGTTGTTAGCACTTGCGTAGGCTGCTCTGAAAGAAAGAAACGAGCAAACGATAATGCGTATGTGCCAATATCCAAAAGCGCACCACCAGCTAAATCCGGGTTGTAAAAACGATTGCTCGGATCAAATGGTTTACGACTTCCGAATGTCACATTAATCGTTTTAACTGAACCTAATCGATTGCTTTTCATTAAATCCTTCAGTGTATGATACAAAGGCATATGATAGATGGTCATTGCTTCCATTAAAATAAGGTTGTTCTTCTCAGCAAGCTGGATAAGTTCCTTTAACTCCCCACCATTAATAGTAATCGCTTTTTCACATAATACATGCTTCCCATTCTCTAGAGCTTCTTTTATGTATTTATGGTGACTCGCGTGTGGTGTAGCCACATAGATAATATCTATTTTTGGATCTGTCATTAACGATTTATATTGACCGTACGCTTTTGTGGCACGATGTTCACTAGCAAATGTCTTTGCTTTTTCGATTGAACGAGAACCGACAGCGTACAATTCCCCATGATAGGATGTTAATGCATTGGCAAAGTCTGCTGCAATTGAACCGAGACCAAGAATACCCCAATTGTATGTATTCATAAAATAACCACTCCTTCTTTCAATACGTTCATTGTACAGAAGACGAGAGGGAACGACTACTAAAACGTATTGATCGACAAGCCAGGCACTAGAATTCTATCTAGTCATCCTATATAATGAACTATTGACTTCTTCTTACATGCATACAAGTCGAAAGGGTGGAACACATGGGCATAATTGTTGTGGAAGTCTGTGATGGAAACCTGATGAGTCGAGTAGACCTAGAAAATCTATTGGAGTCAGAGTACCCAGAAGTTGCCGTCATGGATAATGAATGCCTTTCCTTTTGCGGGCTTTGTGCGGTTAGACCGTACGCAATTGTAAATGGTACCCGTATTTTTGGTGCCACCGCAGAAGAATGCATATCAAAAATAAAACACCGTATTGAGTTGGAGCTTGCGTTGTACGAGCTTTAATTTATAAATAAACGTCACATACCGTGGCGTTTTTTCACTGCTTTCACTTGATAAACACATACATAGTCGACTACGTTTTTCATTATAGGCAACACTAAAAATGATTTTAACGAATGTATAGGAGTTTAACCAATGTTTGAATTACTTCTTCTTATGCTAGAGAGGCTTGGCCTCATTGTCATGCTTGCTTTTATTGCCACACGATTTCGCTTTTTCCGCAAGATGGCTTCTTCCATTGAATTATCTATTAAGCAAAAAACAACTGCCATTTTATTTTTCGGAGTGTTTGGCATTATTGGAACCTATTCTGGGGTGACATTTCAACCAGAGTCACTTGCATTAGAACGCTTTACCTTCGCCATTCCAGATGATGCGGCCATCGCTAATTTTCGTGTTATTGGCGTCATGCTCGCTGGCTTATTTGGAGGTATGAAAGTTGGTTTAGGTGCAGGCTTAATTGCTGGCATTCACCGAATGATGCTTGGCGGATTTACAGCGGTAGCGTGTGGCGTCGCTTCCATTTTAGCTGGTGTATTAGCGGCCTATTACCGAAAAAAAAATCCCCAAGTCATTTACCAACCACTACACATTATGATCCTTGGTGCTTTAGCAGAAGCCATGCAAATGGGGTTAATCGCCATTCTTGCTACACCAACAACGAGAGCGATTGAACTTGTACAGCTTATTGGAATACCGATGATTATCGCAAACGGGATTGGCTGTGTATTGTTCTTTCTTATAATTCAAAGTGTATCAAAAGAAGAGCAAAAGGCAGGGGCGTTGCAAGCGCAGAAAAGTTTGCGAATTGCTGAACAAACACTTGTTTATTTAAAGCATGGCCTGAGCAACCAATCTGCCTTTAACGTGTGCACGATTCTGTATAAAGAATTAAATGCTTGTGCAGTCGCTATGACGGACCGCAGCCTTATTTTATCCCATATTGGTGTAGGAGCCGATCACCATAAAGCAAATATGGTGATCCAAACGCAGTTAACATCAGAGGTCATGAAGCAGAAAAGAATGATCATTGCTAGTGACGACGAAATACATTGCAAGGAATCTCAATGCCCGTTAGGAGCAGCTGTTATTGCACCGCTTATTATTCGCGATAACGTTGTTGGAACGTTAAAGTTTTATTATCATTCTAAAAAAGACATTACAGCCCTTGAGACTGAAATGCTTTCTGGACTGACAAAATTGCTGAGCAGTCAGCTTGAATTAGCTGAGGCCGACCGAGCATACCAGTTAGCAAAAGATGCTGAGGTAAACGCACTTCAAGCGCAAATTAGTCCGCATTTTCTCTTTAACACACTCAATACTGTTATTTCGCTTATTCGACTAGACCCTAAAAAAGCAAGAACGATGCTACACTCATTATCGCAGTTTTTACGTCACAACGTTTCTGCTACAACTGTGACTTTTCACTCTTTAAAAGAAGAACTTCAGCATATACAAGCTTATTTATCAATTGAAGAAGTGCGGTTTGAAGATCGTTTATCAGTTACGTATACCATTGAGGAAGAACTACAAGCCGTCTCCATCCCCCCATTAACGTTGCAACCTTTGGTGGAAAACGCCGTTAAACATGGCTTTCGCAATAAACGCTTTAACTGTGAACTTACCATCCACGTATTTCATCATGGTGACAAGGTTGGACTACGTGTACGTGATAATGGTGAAGGGTTCGACGAATCGATGCTAAACCTAAATGAACGTGGACAAAAGACTGACTCAAGCACAGGAATTGGTATCTACAATAGTAATAAACGCTTGCAGATGATGTTCGGAGAGTCTGCCTCACTCCGTTTCAGTACGGAACTTGGAAAAGGCACGACGGTTGAATGTTATATTCCAAAATCAACTCGAAAGGAGACGGTAGAATGACGATTACTAAGATACGAACAATTATTGTTGATGACGAAAAATATGGACGTGAAGAGCTCCATTATTTACTCCGAGTTTTTCCGAACATTGTTATCGTTGGTGAAGCTCAATCGGGTACAGAAGCGATTGCCAAGGTGATGGAATTGCAGCCAGACCTGCTCTTTCTTGATATTGAGATGCCAGAAATGAACGGGAAAGATGTGGCGACCATCATTAAGCAGATGAAGCAACCACCTTATATTGTTTTTGCTACTGCTTATCCACAGTTCGCCGTTGACGCGTTTCAACTACAAGCAAAAGGCTATCTTGTCAAGCCCATTGATGAGGTACAGCTCGCTGAAACCATTTCACAAGTAGAAGATGCTTTAGATATAAAAAGCACACAGGAAAAAACAAACCTAACAGCAAAGCTCGCTGTTGATAAAGAGGATACCATTCATTTTCTCGATCCTGAGTCCATTCTTTACGCATATCGAGACGATAAAAATACAAAAGTCCAAACAAACATAGCCGCTTACGAAAGCAAGTTAACGTTAAAAGAGTTAGAACATCGACTCGCTCCCTACGCTTTTTTCCGGGTTCACAAAAGCTATTTAGTGAACACTGCCTACATTTCAGAAATGAATGCATGGTTTAATGGAGCGTATCAATTAACGTTAACAGGCGTTTCAGAACAAATACCAGTAAGTCGTAATTATGTCAAACCATTGCGAAAAATGATTGAATTATAGAGCCGACACTTTGGCTCTATTTTTCTGCATGTTGATCACTAATTTTGACATGTTACGACAAAATCAGCCTTTCTGATGGTAAATCCCTTACAATACGACTATGAAAACGCATTCACTCATGGTGAAGGGAGAACAATTATGATTACTTTTTTAATTGCTTTAGCCCTCTTATTTGTCGGCTACTTTACGTACGGCAAATTTGTAGAAAGAGTTTTTCAACCTAAAGCAGAGCGACCAACTCCAGCTTATACACAAGCTGATGGCGTTGATTACTTGCCAATGGGTAAAAATAAAAATGCTTTAATCCAATTAATTAGTATTGCTGGTGTTGGTCCGATTTTTGGACCAATTATGGGAGCGCTTTATGGTCCTGTAGCATTCATTTGGATCGTACTAGGTTGTATTTTCGCTGGTGCGGTTCACGATTACTTAACTGGTATGATTTCCATCCGAAACGGTGGTGCTCATTTACCTGAACTTGCAGGTCGCTTTTTAGGAAAAGCGATGAAGCATGTCGTAAACGCTTTCTCTATCTTACTATTATTACTTGTTGGTACGGTGTTCGTTGCATCACCAGCGGACTTACTTTACGATCTTGTAAATGGTTCAGTACCTGTTCTGATTTTTGTTATTTTCATTTTCATTTACTTCTTATTAGCAACGATCTTACCAATAAATAAAATTATCGGCAGTGTTTACCCTTATATTGGTGCATTATTATTATTTAGTACAGTTGGTATTGGGATTGCCCTCGTTTGGCATCAAGCTCCCATCCCAGAGCTCTCGTTTGAAAACACACACCCAGCAGGTGCGGCTATTTTCCCACTCTTATTCTTAACCATTTCATGTGGAGCTTTATCTGGGTTTCACGCAACACAATCACCAATTATTTCGCGGACAACGCAGAACGAAAGTCAGGGGCGCAGAATTTTTTACGGAATGATGATTGCAGAAGGCATGATTGCGATGATTTGGGCTGCTGCTGCAATGAGCTTATTTGATGGTCCGATTACACTAAATGAATTAATTAATACCATTGGTACAGGTGGTATTGTGTCTGAAATCTCAACAGCCATGTTAGGACCGATTGTCGGTACACTCGCTATATTAGGTGTCATTATTCTGCCAATCACTTCTGGAGATACAGCTTTCCGAAGTGCACGAATGATCATCGCCGACTATATTAAAGTCCCACAAAAGAAAATGATGAATCGAATATGGATTGCCATGCCTCTATTCATCCTGTCTATTTTCTTAACAACCGTTGATTTCACCATGCTTTGGCAATACTTTAACTGGGCAAATCAATCAACAGCCGTTATCGCACTCTGGATCGGCGCTATGTTCTTATATATCTCTCGTCGAAATTACTGGATTGCTATTTTTCCAGCATGGTTTATGAGCGTAACAGCAACAACGTATATTATGAATGCACCGATCGGGTTAAACCTATCCATGCAGACATCTGTCATCATCGGCGTCGTGTTCACTATCTTTTTAACGATCTTATTCTTCAAGGCTGCAAGCAAGCGCCGTGGGAATAATCACCCGTTAGAAGATGATGTATCGAATTGGAAGCAGAGCGCATAATTCAAAAAAAGAGGAGTACGGATGCTTCATCCCTACTCCTCTTTTTTAAATGCTCTTATTTGTTTTACATAATCAGGTGCATCCATTGGATCATCGACTACAATCTCCACTACACATAAACAGTCATTCTTTTCAATTTGACGAAGCACATGTTGTAGTTCTGTTGTTGTTTTAGCTTTAAAATGTGTAGCACCACCACCGAAGCCTTCAAGTAGAGAGCTATAGTTCCATGTTGGAATATCGTTATAAACTTGTTCCTTTGTTTCTGTGTTCAAATACCTCTCAATCGTATAACCAGCATTATTTAACACGAAGATAATAGGTTTACAGTCATAATAAAGCATGGAACTTATTTCCTGAACCGTAAGCTGCATTGACCCATCACCTGTAAATAACAACGTTCTACGATTAGGTTCTGCGATAGAGGCACCAAATGTAGCTGCCGTTGCAAATCCTATTGATTGCCATCCGCCTTGCTTTAAATAACTAACCCCTTTTTTCATTCGAGCTTGGGACATACCGTAGAAAAACGTTCCTGTCTCCACGATAACGATATCTTCTTCCTTGATAAAATCTTGCAAGATTGGATAATAATTAGACGCACGTAAAGCTTTGTCTTCTGTTTCCAATGCTGTAGCATAAGGGAAAGTAATTGGAGAAGCTACGGTATCTATTGAAATTTCTAACGTCCCAATTTCTTTTAATACATCATAGGCTTTCACATTCTCATACGTAGCATGCTCTACCCTTACATAGTGTGGTTGTATATCAATTAACTGCTCTTTCTTTAAAGAAGCTGTAAAATTAGCTGTATTTGTATCCGCCCAAACAAGTCCAACAGCGATGACACAATCTGCATGTTCTACTCGATCCCTTACTTCATGGCTCCCAAAATCACCTGCATACATACCGATGTACTGATCTGAGCTTTCATCCACTGAGCCTTTTCCATATACCATGCTCGCTACTGGAATACGAAGTGATTCTGTTACTTCCTGAATTAGCTTTTCCAATTCAAAACTTTTCACTTTCGTATCAACTAACAAAATAGGCTTTTGACTGTCACTTACTTTTTTTTCAATGTGGCGCATCGCTTGTGCAAACGTTTCTTTATCCGTTTTAAAGCGTAAAATGTCTTCCGCTTCCTTCTCTGTTATCGGTTCATTCGCATGATCATCTGCCACCATCATGTAAACAGGCTTTTGATAATCTTTTGCCATTTGTATCGCTTTTGCTACTTCCGTTTTTGCGTTGGAAGGTGTAACCACCGTACTATAAGCTGAAATTTCAGTAAACATCCGTTTGAATACATGAAAGTCCCCGTTCATTAACGTATGGTGCACGTGTAACCCTTTTGCTTGTTTGTCATAGTCAGGCGCTCCGACAATATGGATAATTGGGATGTTCTCGCAATTCGCACCCGCTATCGCGTTCGCTGCACTTAATTCCCCAACGCCAAACGTTGTTATAAGGGCAGAAATTCCATGCAAACGTGCGTATGCATCAGCTGCATACCCAGCATTTAATTCATTTCGGTTGTGAATAAATTGTAAGCCATCTGTTCTTTCAAGCGTATCGAGTAAAGCAAAGTTATAATCACCTGGAACACCGAACACATCTCGAATTCCCTCATTATACAAAGATTCATACAAGTAGTCTCCAACAGTTTGTTGGTTAGCTCTATCCATGATTCGTCTCCCTCCAGTCATCTTACAGAACCTATACCCTAATCTCGCATTTGCACACCTTTTATTACATCCATCAAAACAGTTCCAATGATCTAATAAAAAATAGTTATTTTTTCCTTTTTATAGAAGGTATTTAACAATTTATGCAGAATTATCTATATGCAAAACCATTTTTCGACGAAAATACTGCACGCTCTACTTCTTTAGACATACACAACTTCTCGTGTTGCTCTGTTCCTCTACCTTCCTTGGCCTTGTAATCCTTACCCTTTAGTCTCTGTTAGTTTGTAATCCAATAGGAAAGGAGGTGAGTGCTTATGTAAAAGCACAACCCCCGCACTAAAACCGCATTCTGTAGAATTACTTCTACACTCCTCCTGCTTCACAAACGATGTATGGTGCCAACCTCTTCCAGCATTCTCTTACTCGTAATGGTCTCTTCCTCCATGACCAATTTGTAAACTTATTCGGAACGTTTTATAAAAAAAGAGCTCTACTAACCACAATACAGCGGTTCTTAGAGCTCTTTTTCATATAATCATTCTGGTTTTCTGTTCAACGAAATGATGACGGCTAACAAACATATGCGCATAGGTATGAGCTTCATGTCTTACGTTAATCGGTGGCTTAGTACTTACAATCTAGCAAGAAATGCAATAGCTAGCTCCTAAAAGTAATTTAATCGCTTTTGCGGGTTTCAGCATTACAATATCTTATTGCCTCAAAAATTAAGACTTATAGCTCTCTCCGAAATCACTCCCTCTCACACCTATAAGGGTTGCTATATGAGCATGTTAGAGTAAGAAGAATAAATATGATTGCTTATAAATTTTTAATACAATAAATAGCTTGCTCTTCTCCAAACCTTAGTACGGTTTCTTGTAATTTCATACCTAGTTTTTCTAATAGTCTACAAGATGCTTTATTCGCTAGCTGTGTTTCAGCAACAATTTCAGTTAAGTTTAGTTTATGAAAAGCATAGTAGATAAATTCTTTAACAATTTCGGTAGCATATCCCTCTCCCCACCATTTTGGGAGCAACTGATATGAGACTTCAGTTGATACGCCATCGTAATGAGTGTCTAAGGAAATTAGCCCTATGAACCTATTTGTATCGTTCTCTCTAACCACAAAGTATGCGGAATCTTTCGAGGATAAATTCATCTCATTAAACCTTACTTGAATGGACTCCTCTTTCAAAGTACCTCCAAGATATTTTCTTACACTCTCATCAACATAAAGTAATTTTACATCTTCATAATCATCTTCTTGTAATTTGGAAAGCAAGCATCTATTTGTTTTTATCACGAATCTACCCTCCTAAAATAACCTCTTCTCTTTTTTTTATTTTTGATGGAATTCTTGTTGGTTATCCTTTAAAGCTCTGTTGTCAAACTTTTCTCCCTATAATCTCACGTAAGAGTCCTCTCATTATTAAAGGCCTTCTTAGGCATGAAGGTAGTGAAACGACATAGGCCTTTATATTCAAACAGTAACGTTGAAGCTACTCATAAATTGAAAGGTGTTGGGTATCGTTCTCCAACAAAGAAAAATCCTTCGCCTAAATATCAGTTCACTTTTAGCTTCTGTTTGAAAAACTACAATAAAAGTGCAGTAAAATAAGAAGAGCCAAAAACCCTTGATAGAAAAGGGTTTCTAGCTCTCCTGCGATTATTCCCACTCAATTGTGGATGGTGGCTTGCTCGTTACATCGTAGACGATGCGGTTGACGTGTGCAACTTCATTAACAATACGTGTTGAAATGATCTCTAACACATCCCAAGGAATACGTGCCCAGTCAGATGTCATCCCATCAATGGATGTTACAGCACGAATGCCGACTGTATAGTCATACGTACGTGCGTCACCCATAACGCCAACACTTCTCATGTTCGGTAGTGCAGTGAAATACTGCCAAATTTCGCGCTCAAGACCAGCTTTTTTAATCTCTTCACGAAGGATCGCATCACTTTCGCGAACAATCGTCAGCTTTTCATCTGTAATTTCACCAAGAACACGAATCCCTAAACCTGGTCCTGGGAACGGCTGACGCCAAACGATTTCGTCTGCAATGCCTAGCTCAGAACCTAGCGCACGCACTTCGTCTTTAAATAAAGCATTTAAAGGCTCGATTAGCTCAAATTTCATATCTTCTGGTAATCCACCTACATTGTGGTGTGATTTTATCGTTTGAGCTGTATCTGTACCTGATTCAATAATATCTGTATAGAGGGTCCCTTGTGCTAAGAAGTCCATTTTCTTGTCTTTTAACTTAGCTGCTTCTTCATCAAAAACATAAATAAATTCATTCCCAATAATTTTACGTTTTTGCTCCGGATCTGTTACGCCTCTCAATTTCCCTAAGAAACGATCTGCTGCATCGATTTTGACAACGTTCATGTTGAAACCTTCACTAAAGGTTTCCATAACGCTTTCTGCTTCGCCTTTACGTAGCAAGCCGTGGTCAATAAACATACACGTTAATTGATCCCCAATTGCTTTATGAAGAAGCACTGCAACAACAGAAGAATCGACGCCACCGCTTAATGCACAAAGCACATGACGGTCGCCCACTTGCTCACGAATCTTCCTAATCTCTTCTTCAATGAAATTCTCCATTGACCATTCGCCTTTTGCTTTACAGATTTCAAAAGCAAAGTTCTTTAATAAGTCATTTCCAAATTCGGAGTGACGTACTTCTGGGTGAAATTGTACACCATAAAAGCGTCTTGATTCATCGCTCATTGCAGCTACTGGACATGAAGGGTTCGATCCATCAACTGTGAATCCTTCTGGAGGAGCAATAATTTTATCACCATGACTCATCCAAACCGTTTGTTCAATTGGCAACCCTTTAAATAAATCTGATTGATTTTCCACTTTTAAAACAGCTTTTCCATACTCACGATGAGATGCTTTTTCAACTTTTCCGCCAAAATGATGGGTCATAAGCTGAACACCATAACAAATACCTAGGATTGGAATACCTAACTCATAGATGGCAGGATCGCAAGAAGGTGCTCCTTCTACGTATGCACTATTTGGTCCGCCAGAGAAAATAATTCCAATAGGATTCATAGCCTTAATTTCTTCGGCAGTGATTTTATGTGAATGTAGCTCACTATAAACCCCTAAATCACGAATTCGTCGTGTAATTAGTTGATTGTACTGCCCTCCAAAATCAAGGACAACAATCGTTTCATGATTCGTCACTTGCATCTTATCCACCCTTTACCATATAATCTATCTTTTATTTAAAAAGTTAAGAAGCTTCCCATGCAAACAAAACGGCTACAAAAACAATGAATGACGCTCCATTGAATTGCAGCCCTAACGTTGCGCTAGCTTTCAAACTCTTTTTAGTATGTGCATTCTTTCATACAGTTCATTCAAATTTAATCATAACAAGCAAGTAAACGATCGGTCAAGAAGTGATTTGATTCAGCATCTTTTTCCAATTTTCATCAAATTTATTTTTATCGAACCGTTGGTTATCGTGACTATAAATATACCGTTCATACACCTCTACCAAACGCATCATTGTTCGATCCTCTAAGCCTAATTCATTCTCTACATTATGAGCATATTCTTTCAATGTTTGATGGGATTGTCTCTTGATTCCGTATAGATGCAGTACCCACATTAATCGCTCAAATGACGTCGCATAGTCGTCTACCGTTTTAGCCGTTTGTTGTTTTGCCTTAATATAGCGTATTGCAAACGTTTTTCTAAAAAGAAACACGACAATCGCTCCTACAAGTGCAAGTGCTAAACTACCAAAAACAAAAAGACCGGTTGTTCCACGCTCTGTTTGCGCAGATGTCTCTGCCACTTCATCCTCTTGAACGTCTTCTTGCTGGCTTTCTTCTTGCTGTTCTTCTGAATCATTTTGATCTTCTGAAGTCGGAATGTCTTCAGCTTCATCTACATTTGAATCCACTTGTTCTTGTTCAAATTCAAATCCAGAAAAACTGGGTGTTGGTTCAAATGAAACCCATCCAGCACTTGGAAAATACACTTCAACCCATGAATGCGCGTTGTTGTTTGAAATTAAATATTCCTCGTATTCATCATTTACTTCAACTCGTTCTCCTTCAGTAAAGCCTTTTACCCATCGAGTAGGTATATCAAGGGTACGAAGCATGACAGCCATTGCTGTTGAGAAATTATCACAATACCCTCTTTGTGTCTCAAACAAAAATTGATCAACATAATCTTGATTTCCACTCGGCACAGGTACATCTTCTGTTTCATACGAGAATGACGGACCACGTAAATAGAGCTCAATGGCCATCACTTGATCATAAACCGTGTCTCTACCTTCAGTCAGTTCTTCAGCAAGCTCCCTCACTCTATCGGGCAGGTCATCTGGTAGTTGCGTGTAAAGATCCATTTCAAGATCAGAGACTTGATCATCTTCTCTTAAACCAGCGACTTGGAACGTTTGCTCATAATACGTTACATCGTATTGATTCGGTGGAGCTTGTCCATCTACTAACGTTGCTTGATTGGAAATCGGATGAATGACAATCGCTTCTGATTCACCTGTGTTCATCAGCTCAAGTTCACTGGACACCAGCTCACCAGGGTAAAAAAGATGGTTAAATCGTTGCTCTCCCTCACCATAAAACTGTAGTTGAGCTTCTTTTTCTTCACGAATAACAGAGATTAGCTCTTCCTCTTGTAATGGTGGAGTTTGGCCGGTATCATTCGTATCGTCCAAAGAAAGTTCCCAGCCTGAGCCTGTATACACATTTTTCGCCTCCCCTTTCCAATAAGAGCCTTCCTCTATACGGGCATAAAAGACTGGGGTATCGTCGTCTACAAAACCTCCACCTAACCTACTGTCATCTTCACTGTAGCCAATGCGCTGAGTTGGTGTACCACCGCTTGAAAAACCGAGGATGGATTCAAGATACGGTACAGGATCAGACCACTGCGGCTCGGGTTTTGGCATCACAAAGCTAATAGCGGCGGCAGTTAGAATAAAAATGCTGCTAAATGCCATCACCTTACCTAATCGGCCAAAGGAAAAAGCCGTATTTCCTTCCCCATTTTTCAATACTCGCAATGTGACAAGTAGTATTAGGCCAACCACAAAAATGCGTACAATAGATGCATCTCCACTATATTCAGTAAAGGAGTCAATCGCACCTACATAAATAATACTTACAATTAGAAACAGCAAAATTCTACGAGCATGAATAATCCAGTAATGGAGCAAGTAGCTTAATATTGACAATAAGACAATAAAGAGAAACGTTCTAAAAAGAGCAGACAATTCGACGACATTTCCTGAAAGAATAAAGACACTGTTTTCAAAGAAGTGTTGTGCCAATAAAGCAAACCAAGAATCCGATGAGCCAGGCTCAGGTGGGAATAACCAGAACAAGGCACCGATAATGATGACTGCTCTGAGAAAAAACGATACGATCATGGGTAAACGTACTAATGTAACGAGAAAAAATAGCCCTGAAATGGTAATAAAAGCAGGAATATCGCCGCCATTCGTAATATAAGGAACTGGGTATAGCCATTCTAGCAGCAAAATAAAACCGAGAGCATACAAAAAAACATCTCGAAATAAAAAGCTTTTAGGCTCCATAAAATTCACCCCTTTGACGATCCTCAGTATGTTGATATTGGGGGATAAAGACCTGTCCTCCTGCTTTGCTCACCTCAAAAACGGCTTCTTGTGATAGGGCTTCTGTGGTAACGATAAATACGCGTCGTTGGTGCGAGACGTTTCTTCGAATAACATCTATCGCCATTTCTGAATAGCGAGGTGTCACAATGAAACAAATCCCTTGATCCTTTTCTAAATGAGGGAGAGTGGTATCATTAGTGGGGACTGGATTAATTAATGCAAACAATCGTAAAGAATGCCTCCAATCGTTGAACGTGACAAAAGTACGAATCCATTCTTGATTGTACACATATATCGTTGTATGAACATGGTCCTGGATGAAAGCTGCATGAATAGATACAGCCTCTTTTATGCTTTCTTCATATTGTATAGGATCCTCTAGCGCATCCACCTCTTGTGCCACATGTACAATTTCCACATGCTGGTCTTCTTCTGTTTCAAATTCTTTTGTTAAAAGTCCATTCACACCAGCAGAACGCTTCCAATCAATTTTACTTAAACGATCTCCCGAAATATACGGACGAATACTTGAGAGGACATCATCGTGAAAGCCTTTATGGAAATGGTCGGCTTTATTCGCATATGCAAATAACGCTTTTTTATTTGTAATGGGGTAAAAAGCTGGCGATATCACAATTTCTGTATCGGAATGTAACGTTCGTTTTACACTTATTAACCCAAACAGATCGTTGGCGTGTACAATCGTTTCATTGAATTGATAAACCCCACGTTGTAATGCCTTTGCTTCATAAGAGAGCATTAACTGTTTATCGAATGAAAAAGAAAACAGTTGATGGTTTCTCTCCGATACAAATGTTTCAGGTGTGGTGTCAGACAAATGATAATAGAAGAATGGCGTATAGACAGGTTTTTCTACGATCACATCAATAGTTAGAACTTCTCCAACTTCAATGTTACTTTCCGTAACCGTTCGCTTTAGCTTTAGTCCAATAATGGATAAGAACGGGATGATACTAGAAAAAAGAAAAACGACGACTAGACCGTAAAATAAAAACCAACTAACAAATCCACCTTGAAACATTGCAAAGCTAAACGACAGCAAAAAAATGGCGATGGCAAGAATCCACCTAAAAAGAAAACGGCTCGTTTTGCTTAGCGAGGAGGTCTTCATTTCACTTTTTCCTTTTTATCGACTAACGGGACGCGAATATGGGCGATAACGTCCTCTAGCACCGCATCTACCTTTTTCACTTTTAATAGAGATTCATTGGTTAATCGGATCCGGTGTCCAAGTACGGATAAAGCAATATCTTTTACATCGTCAGGGCTCACATAATCGCGACCATTAATGAGTGCATTGGCTTGACTCGCTTTCATAAGCGCAATGGTTGCTCTTGGACTAGCACCGAGCTCGATATCTCGATTGGTTCTTGTAGCATGTATTAGGTTAACAATATACGTTTTTACACTTTCATGAATAAAAATATCCCGAGCTACCTTTTGCAGTTCAATGACTTGATCTAAATTAATGACAGTTGTAATGGCATCAATTGGATGCTCTCTTTCAACTCGATTCAGTAATTCCAATTCTTCTTCCACAGTAGGGTACCCAAGATGAATCTTAACTAAAAATCGATCAAGCTGTGCCTCTGGCAAAGGGAATGTTCCTGCATATTCAATTGGGTTTTGAGTTGCAAGAACGAAAAAGGGAGCATGAATGTGCATCGTCTCACCATCAACTGTCACATTTCCCTCTTCCAATGCTTCAAGTAAAGCAGATTGTGTTTTAGGTGAGGTACGATTAATTTCATCGGCAAGTACGACATTTGCCATAATAGGTCCTGGTTTAAATTCAAATAATTGAGTCTTTTGATTATAAATGGCGGCACCTGTTACATCGGAAGGTAATAAATCTGGTGTAAATTGAATTCGCTTAAATTCTCCACCGATGGTTTTTGCCATTGCTCGTACAAATACAGTCTTCCCCACACCTGGTACGTCTTCCAGCAGCACGTGACCACCTGCAAGTAAGGCTACTAATGAGAGTTTAATCTCTTTACGCTTGCCAATAATTACTTTTTCAACGTTATCAATAATTGTGTCTATCGTGTTAATGTACGAATGGAAAGTGGTCATGAATCCTGTTGTCCCCCTATAACTGCACTTTTTCATATTGTACCATCTTCATCTTGTAGAATAATAGTAGCAGACTCGCAACATCCTCATTTACATGTACCCTATTATCAATTGTATTCGCAATAAGATTAAGTCAATGTCCTATCTATACAACGTGATCATCATTTAATCTTAAAAGCCCTATTTAGTAAGAGAAAAAGGATAAGCGGCGCTTAAATGGTGAGGCAGCACCGCCGAAGTAGGTTGAGGATGAGAACTCCTCTTTATTAAGATGCTTATTTTTACAATCCGTTACAATTGGCGAAAGACTTGCACTAAGTCTTTTTCAATCGTTGCCCACGTAGTTTCCTGTTTAAACAGTTGATGCATTTTTGGAATGAACGTCTCTTTAAACGCAAGCTCATATTGAGGAGAATCTTTTTCAGGTAACAAAGCCTTATAGTTTGAAACGATTTCCTCTACCGCTGCAGCCCTCGGTCCCCATTTCGCTATTTCTTCCCCTTTTTCGTTTATAAAAATGATAATCGGTATTGAACGGGCTGTTCCGTTCGTTAAATAACGATCCATTAATTCTACATTCTCATCGCGAATTAAAAACCGGCACTCCATTAAGCTATTGTTTGCTAACTTTAGCAAAATCGGAATATTCACCATGGCATCCCCACACCAATCAGCAGTTAGCACGATGGCTTTTATTCCTTTTCCTGTGACAGCTTGTGTAACATTCTCAGCTTCTTGACTCAATTGATACGTATGGTATATCGACCGTAACGTCTCTTGATTTACTTGCATCGATTCGACATATTCTTGAGCAGTCATTCCTTTTTTAAACCATTCGAATAAATTCACTATAGATACTCCTTTACCGTTCATCATTTGGCTATAGTTTACCACAGTTTCAATGCTTAAGCCCCAAGAATGATTGCAGACGTTTTTTTCTTACAGAATCGGTTATAATTCCTCTTCTTTTCACACACACTATTGAAAAATGAGGAGGAGTAATTATAAAATGGGTCACCTAAAGAAAACGATTGCAATCCTATCCTTTGTTATGCTACTTCTTGGGCTACTCATCCAATCGTCTCACCCCGTTGAAGCGAAAAATGATCGCCCTTTTTCCTTTGTATGGATGTCCGATACACAATACTACTCACAGAAATACCCTTATATTTATGATCAAATGACATCTTGGATTGTTGACCACTCAAAAGAAGAGAATCTTAAGTATGTTATACACACTGGGGATATTATCGACCGAATGAACAATGAGTTTGAATGGATCCAAGCTGATGTTGCCATGAAGAAACTGGATCAAGCAAATATGCCTTACGGAGTCCTAGCTGGCAATCACGACATCAATCATAACGATCGCGATTATACTTTGTTCAAAACCTACTTTGGGGAAGAGCGCTTTAAACCGATGAAAGCATTTAAAGGATCGTACCAGAACAATGAGGCTCACTACGATATAATAGAAGTAAACCGACATAAAATCCTTATTTTGTACATTGGCTTTGGCTGGAATCAGCAAACCATTTCCTGGGCTGAAGATGTGTTACAGACGCACCCTGATCATCCTGTCATACTAGCAACTCATCGGTATTTACAAGTTGATGGACAGCGCTCGAAAGATGGCGAAACACTCTTTAGAAAACTTGTCATGCCTTATGAAAATGTTCAGCTTGTACTGAGCGGACACTACCATGGACATGCACAGCGGTTTGATAGATTGGATCAAGATGGGGACGGTATAAACGAACGAATGGTTGTTCAATTGTTATCTGATTATCAAAGCTATGATAAAGGCGGTAACGGATTTATGAGAATCTTAACGTTTCATCCTGCTACTTCTTCAGTAGCCATTCGAACATATTCACCATTCACAGGTGAACATTTACTTGAAGATGAAGAATTCCAAAAAATTCCAATGAGTTTTCATTTTCCATTTGCTTTTTAACATATCGCCCAAATTCCATTCCGCGTTCACCTTTTTAAGTGTACAGCCATATTGTGTACTAACCAAGAAAGGTGGTGCTTAATATGAGCTATTATCAAGCTGGTTACGGAAATCCTTGTTGTCCTCCACCACCTTGTGGAGGATATGGTTACGGTCCAGGTCCAGGCGGTTACGGACCTGGATACGGTGGGTACGGTGGTGGCTGGGCTATTGGCATTGTCGTCGTACTGTTCATCCTTATCATTATTATTGGTGGGGCTGGCTTCTGGGGTGGCGGCTTTGGTGCTGGTGGTTATGGCCCAGGCCCAGGTGGTAAACCTTGCTAACAAAAAGACATCAGCACATGTGCTGATGTCTTTTTGTTAATAATAGTATCCTCCGCCATACGGTGGATACCCATACGGTGGATAACCGCCATAGCCATAGCCATAACCGGGACCGCCGCCAAAAAGATAGGGCGCAACAAGCGCTCCTCCTAAGCCACCAACGAAACCACCTAACAGTGCATTTCCCCCTCCATAAAAGGGTCTTCTACCATAGCCACCGTATCCAAAGGGTCTGCGGAAATCTTGAGGCGTTTGCCTCATATATCTATATGGTGGATGCATGTGTATGAAACCTCCTAGCCAGTTATGAGGTATACTATGCGGAGACAACCAGGCATGTGCTGAGCAAAAAGAAAAATTTAATCAAGAAACGTGTTATACATGTGGTCAATAATCGGAAGCACGTCACCACTTCCAACTCCCTCTTGCATGATCGCGAGCAGTAAATTTGATTCATCACTCTCATAACTCACTACCCAGCCGAGTGTATCTTCACCTACCTCAGCTGTTCCTGTTTTTGCCGCAATGGCATAATCGTTTCGTTCTAAAGAATGTGCTGTTCCATGGTCGCTAGATACAACATACTTTAATGCCTCATCAACCAATGTAGCAGTCTCAGCCGATACAGGCTCCATTAACACTTGCCCCGTCTCTTCTTCTTGCTCCAAGATAGGCTGAATAAGTTGGCCTTCATTTATGAATGTTGTAAACATCGCTGCTAGATGAACAGGGTTTGTTAAGATTTCTCCTTGGCCATAACCCGTATCGGCAAGCTGAATCTCTGATTTAAATCCTTCTTCTCCTGTAAGCAGTGATTGCTGAAGAGAATAGGTAAATGCAAACGTTTCGTTAAACCCAAACGCCTCTGCTCCAGCTAGCAGTTCCTCCTCCCCTATTGCAAGCGCAGCTTGGGCAAAATAAATATTATCTGAATACGCCATGGCATCAAATAAGTCGACTGCTCCATTTGGATCTGTCACACGTCGAACGTGATAACCGCCCCAATCTGAATCGGCTGGCTGCCATTCGTGTCCAGGTTCATCAACCGTTTCATTCGGATCTACCGTACCTGAATCTACTCCAATTGCGGCAGTGATAGCTTTCATTGTAGAACCAGGTGAAAAACGATTTGAAAACCGGTTCAACAATGGCTGGTCTTCGTTTTCTTCCAGCTCCTCACGCTGAGCACTAGGCAGCCCTAAGGTCATTTGGTTTGGATCATAACTAGGTGAACTTACTAACGCTAGCGTTTCTCCTGTTTCAGAATCAAGGGCAACAGCAGTGCCAGGCTCTCCGTCTAATTCGTTCATTAGCTCTTCTTGTAGATCCATTCGAATCGTAAGATGGACATTATCACCATCCTCCGCTTCTCGTTCCACAATCGTTTCTTTTCGTTCACCATCAGCATCGACGATAACGATTTCCCCACCAGGAGCACCACGTAGCTGTTCTTCCTTTATTAGTTCTAAACCTGTTTGCCCTACAAGAGATTGTTCTGTGTACCCTTCCTCTCTTCGCTCTTCAAGCTGCTCTGCGGTTATAGGGCGTATGTAGCCTATTAGGTGCGCCGCCGCTTCACCGAAAGGATAGACCCGTCCTTCACTCATTTGATACGTGAATCCAGGCACGTCCTCATATAGCGCTTCAATCGCCTCCAATTCAGAGGCTGGCATTTGGCCAATTAAGACAAGGCTACCTTCTTCCACCCAGCTTTGATCTAACGCTTGCTCAATTGACTCCTTTGAACGTCCCAATCGATCCGCGATTTCTGCTATTTCAGACTCTTCCTCTTCAAATCGATTCGGTACAACCGCTAAATCAATGACTTCCCCATTGATAGCTAAACCCTGCCCCTCTTTATCAAAGATTTCTCCACGTTTTTGTTTAGAAGCGTTGTACCTAACTGAATCTTCATCACTCAAATCAGGAAAGATGAGTTGAGAACCCCACTCTAGTTTCCAACTAGGATCGTCTTCTCGTTCATCCCAAACGAAAGAAAGCTGCTCTTCAAATTCGTACTCGCCAGCAACTGTGGTCATAGAAACGTTTACAGGAATTTGTTCTTCATTTTCTCCTGTAAACTCCTCAGGAACAATCGCTTCTATAGTAAAGTCATTTATTAATCCATCATAAATATTTTCATAACGCGCTATAAAATCTTCTTCCGATATAGACTCTTGAACGTCACTTGTTACCATCTGATACATAGAAGCATAGTCACGATTTTCCCAATGGTCGATAAATGACTGAGCTGAATTTTCTGGTGTCTCTGTTGAACATGCTGCTAAAAATATGCTAATAATTGAAAAAGTGCTAAATACGGCTGCTTTCTTCAATCCATTCAATCCCCTTTTTTACATTTCAATTTCCTTTCCATTACATTCACTTTACCATACTCCAAATCCGGTTTGAACCATTTCACTTTGATAAACGTAAGCAGTAAACACAAAAAACACGAAAAACAGGCAGATGATTCCGAGCGCATTCCCCTCGCCTATCATGCCCTATCTCGCGTGTTTTTCGTCCTTGTTCAGTTATTCGTTACAATCGTTAGTTTATCTTTAATGCTTGTACGCTCTTTCGCTTCTGGTACGAAATCCGCATACCCAATCATTAACGTTCCAATAATTTTTTCGCCACTTTCCACTCCAATTGCTTCTCGAAAGATAGGATCGTAAATCCAATCATTCGTTCGCCAAATCATGCCAATACCTCTTGCCCATGCTGCTAATTGGAAGTTTTGTATCATGGCACTTACAGCTCCGTAATCTTCATCCCATGTTTTTTGACGTGGGTGCTCAGGCATTACAACAACGAGATGAAGGGGGATTTGGTTGAAATAAGCTGCTTTCTTTTTCGCTTTTTCAGGTAAGGTTTGATCTGCACCCAATTGTGATTTTTTATAAGCGTCTATAAACGCTTCTTTGCCTTCATCAGCAAATAAAATAAAGCGCCATGGTTCTGTTAATTTGTGATTCGGCGCCCATTTTGCCACTTCTAGCAGTGAAATGATTTCATCTATTGATACAGCATCAGATTTAAATTTTTTAATGGAACGTCTACCTTTTATAATAGAATCAATTGTCGTTATGTGATTCGTCATTGTATAACCATCCTTTTATCTAGCATTACGTTTAGTGTAGCGAATGCTTGAATCGAAAGCAAGGAATGATTCTCATTTTCAATTAGAAAATTGTATCGACACCTTTACAGTCTTCCCTATAAGGATGTCGCTAGATTAAGAATGAAACCGACCTAAAAACGATTTCAATCGCTCCGTTTGTGGATGTTGAATGACTTGACTCGGCGTACCTTGTTCAGCTATTCTTCCTGCATCTAAAAAGAAAACCCTATCGGCTACATCAAGTGCGAAATCCATCTCATGGGTGATGAGCATCATCGTCGTTTCTCCTTCAGCTGCAATATCGCGTATGACTTCTAATACTTCCCCTACAAGTTCGGGGTCAAGGGCAGCCGTCACCTCATCAAACAACAGAACCTTTGGCTGCATCACGAGCGAGCGAGCAATCGCCACCCGTTGTTGTTGTCCACCAGAAAGCTGTGAGGGATACATATCTATTTTGTCTTCGAGTCCTACTTTCATTAGCATTTCCCTTGCCCTAGCCTGTGCTTCTTCCTTACTCAACCCTAGCACATGGATAGGCGCCTCTGTACAGTTTCTCATTATTGTCATGTGAGGAAATAGATTGTACTGTTGAAACACCATTCCAATATTGCCTCTCACTCTACGCAAATGCTTCTCATCAGCAGGTAGTAGTTTCCCATCGACCTCCTTATGCCACAGCATCTCACCATCTACTTCAATCGTACCTTCTGTCGGTTGCTCAAGGGTCATTAACATTCGAATAATCGTTGTTTTCCCAGAGCCTGAGGGACCAATTAAAGCAATTTTCTCTCCTTTTTTCACGTCAATATTTAATTCATTTAAGACAACCGTATCGTCGAATGCTTTTTTTATATTCCGGTACCGTACAATGACATCTTGGTCTGTTTTGTCTTCTACACTCACGTTTTCATCCCCCTTGTTTCTACTTTATTTCCATGTAAATTGCCGACTTTCCGCTCTAGGTACCGAATAAATAAAGCAGATGGATAACTTAAAATAAGAAATAGAAAACCGACAATGGTTATTGGTTCCACAAAGCTATACGTCTGAGAACCGATTGCACGAGCCGTTGACATCATCTCCATTACAAATACACCTAGTAACAAAGGGGTTTCTTTAAACAAGACGATTAAATAATTTCCTAGCATTGGAATCACTGGAGGAACAGCTTGAGGGAGAATAATTTTCTTCCACATCTGTGCCTTTGAAAAGTTGAGTGCTTTTCCTGCTTCCCATTGACTGTTCGGAACAGCGTTAATACCAGACCGATAAATTTCCGACACGTATGTAGCATAATGGATACCGAGAACAAGAACTCCTGTTTGAAAACCCGTTAAAGGAGTTGTATAGAATACAAAAAACAATTGAACAAGTGGTGGTGTTGCACGAATAAACTCAATGATGCCAGCAATCGATAGTGCTAACGGCTTAAAAGTCGAGCGCCTTAGTAAAGCAAATACTAATCCGACTGTTAACGACAAAAAATATGCACTAATGGTTACAGAAATGGTTACTGTAATGGCCGATAAAATGTCAGGGAAGATTTCCCATGCAAAAGCCCAATCCCATACATCACTCATGAAAGTGTCACCCCTTTAGAAGCACGTTTTTCTAAATACCGAGCGAGTACAATAAGTGGCAGTGCAAGTAAGAAATAAGCAACTAATAAATACGTGTAAATTTCTACTTGGCTACTAATAGCAGTATTGCTACCTCTCAAAACGTTCGCATTAAAGGTTAAGTCGGCAAGTCCAATAAAATACACAAGGGAAGTCCCTTTTAACAGTTCAATCGCATTATTGCCAAAGCCAGGTAACATTAAGCGAAAAGCCTGTGGCAAAATGACTAGGCGCAATCGTTGAAAACGCGACATATTCAGAGAGATCGCCGCTTCAGTTTGACCAATATGTATCGAGTTAATCGCACTTCTTACCACTTCAGAAGCATAAGCGCCGTAATTTAACCCTACTGCTAATGAACCGGCTAGCATTAAACTCATGGAGATTCCATCAATCAGTTGGGGTAACGCATAATACAAAAAGAACATTTGCACGAGTAGAGACGTGCCTCGAAATAACTCAACAAAAACAGCAGCTATCGTACGAACAATAGCAAATTGAGACGTCCGCATTAATCCTGCTATGATGGCAATAGAATAAGCAAGAAGCGCACCATAAAGAAACACCATCACAGTTGTTGTCAGCCCTTGTAAAATAAAGGGAGCAAACGTCATAAAATTTGAAAACATCCATCACACCTCTTTTTCTACGAAAAAAAGCATGGGTAACGGTTGTGCATCACCATGCTTCCCTCATACTATTTCCTATTAGCCATTCCTCTCACAACGGTCTTCAGTTGTTAGATTATCTGGAGGCAAATTCGCTTCTGTAAAACCAAATTCTTCGATAATAGCAAGAAGTTCACCGGACTCAATTAATTCTTGTAACCCTTCATTGTAGGCTTCTCTTAATTCGTCATCTGCAAACACAGCAGCACCATAAGCTGTGACAGGCTCACCATCTATAATCGGTTGTTCAAATTCCTCAACGAACTCCACTTCACCTGAGGTATTATTTTGAGCTGCTGAATTTGCTGTAGCATCGGTGGCAACCATAACATCAGCCATCCCACTTTCAACTGCCGCAATATTGTCGGCGATGCTTGATCCCTGCATGAATTGACTCGAATCAATCCCTAAGTTTTCAAGCATCCCAATCTGATTTGCACCTGACATCACGGCTACCGTCACATCAGGATTTGCTACAATATCTTCATAACTATGCAAATTAAGAGGGTTTCCTGTTTGAACGACAATCCCTTCTCCATATTGAATTTCAATATCGCCGAAGTTCCCCATTTCACAGCGCTGAGGTTGTACATCCATTGCAGCAGTTGCCATATCAAATGAACCAGAATTTACCCCTTCAATTAATGCACCAAAATCATTTACAGTTCCTTCGATATCGTCATAACCAATCCGTTGCAACACGGCACGAGCAATCTCAGGAGCCGCTCCAGTTACTTCATTATTCTCAATGTCGATGTATCCGTATGGCTCTTCGTTCGCTACACCAACGGAAATAATGCCACCGCCGTCTCCATCTGTTTCATCACTGCTACCGCAAGCAACGAGGGCTATAGATGTCACAACCAAAAATCCGAACATTCCTACTTTTCTCAATATAAATCCCCCTTTTACAAGATCGTTTAACAAAAAACAAGTTGTTCCTTTTCGCTCTTTCTATTTCCCAACAACCTCTTTTTCATTGAACAAGTCTACTATGAGTACCATCATAGCATATTCACAAGTTTGTTAAAAATCAATTATTCAGCATATTCCTCCTTCTTTTTGCTTATTTTCCCTTTAGCCTCTTTCTCATTAAAATACATCTGAATAACTTAAAAATAATCAACTTTCCAAAAAATAACGCAGTTTGTTTGTTTATTTTCGCCTTATATAAGTATGATTAGTGTAAGAAACAGAAAAGAGCAAGGAATCTCCCTGCTCTTTTACGATATTACTCTTCTTGTTCTTCCATTTCTTGTTCTAAATCTGCTTGCATCTCTGCCATTTTTTCTTGTGCCTCTTCAAGTGTAATAGCTTGTTCAATTGCGTCTTCATCATAATCAACCTCTTCTAGCTGATCAAACTGACTAAATTCGTACACAACCTCTTCCGAAAACAGTTGCCCAACTTCGGCTATTTCACCTTCCATAGATAATTCACTTCGTTCTTGCGTGAAGTTGTCTTTTTGAATAAGTAATTCAAAATTAAAATCTTGAAGGTCAACCTCTAACTCTTCCGGGCTTTCACCCATAAAGGCTAATGCAAGATTTTTTACCTCGTCGTCCGTACCTGATGCCGATAGATGGTAATGGTCTTCTGTTTCTTCTAGGCTCAGTGCATCAGTATGATTTGCTAAAGTTGTTAATTGATCCTCGGCTGGTTGAAAAGACTCTGATCCAGAAATGCCGCTTTCTTCTGCAGAAAGTTGAATCCATTCCTCAAGCATTGGCTCTTCCGTATAAAACGCTCCATCATGCATAAAGGTCATCGCCGGTTGACCTTCCTCTTCGTTTTCAGCTTGTTGCTCCGATATGGAAAAAGCAAACGGTTCCCGTATAATCTTCGTTGTTGTTACAGAACCTTGTCCCTCTTGACCGCTGGCCGTTGTATCCATTTGGTAACTCGTTTTTTCTGCCATCTGTTCTTGTGCATTTTCTAAGATTGTATCAATTTCACCTTGATCTGCTTGATCATCTTGACATCCAGCTAGCGCGATCGCTGCAATAAAAATAAATGGTGTTTTTTTCACGCTTAGCACCTCGTTTTATTTGACTTCCTCGTCACTCTAACATATGAACAAAGAAGAGAACGACGACTTCATCAAATTCCCCTATTTTTATAGACTTTACGTCATTTCAACAGAACGCCACCTATTTTTTTAGAATCAACCATAATTTACAATATTTCTTTAAACGAACCGTAAGATTCATTTATGGTCGCGAAGGGTATAATAGTCCATATTACTCATTATGGAGGATTTCTTTTATGAATAAACCACTTCTTTCTGTTATTGTTCCTTCATTTAACGAAGAACAAAATGTCGAGCCCTTTTACTTTGCTTTAAAAGAAGTGCTTGACCAAAGCCATTATCGCTTTGAAGTGATTTATATTGATGACGGTAGTTCTGATTCCACCCTTTCTTTACTCCAACGTCTCTCTACTTGGCACCCCCAAGTAAATTATATTTCATTTACAAGAAATTTCGGTAAAGAAGCAGCCATTTTAGCCGGATTTCAACATTCGAAAGGGGATTGTGTGATTGTCATTGATGCCGACCTTCAGCACCCAGTCGAAATGATTCACGAGCTTCTTGATGGGTACGAGGAAGGATACGACCAGGTCATTGCGTGCCGAAATCGAAAAGGAGACAATTTTGTTAAAACGGCTTTGTCAAAGGTCTACTATAAACTTATTAACAAAGTCGTCGACGTTCAGCTCGAAGATGGGGCTGGCGATTTTCGCTTGTTAAGTCGAAGAGCTGTTGATGCCTTACTCATTTTAAGTGAAGGGAATCGTTTTTCAAAAGGATTGTTCTCATGGATTGGTTTTGATCAAAAAGTGGTTCATTATGAAAACGTCAGTCGCCAAAATGGTGAATCAAAATGGTCCATACAGAAACTTATTAATTATGGAATTGACGGGATTGTATCATTTAACTTAAAACCGCTTCGTATTTGTTTCTATATGGGCGGTATGATCTTGTTAGCTGCACTTGCTTACATTCTTGTCATGCTCACACAAATCGTTCGAACAGGTATCGACGTCCCTGGGTATTTCACCATTATTTCAGCTGTTTTATTCCTTGGAGGGATTCAATTATTATCACTAGGTATTATTGGCGAATATATTGGCCGAATTTACAATGAAACAAAAAAAAGACCGCATTATTTAGTTAAAGAATCCAATGCTACAAAAGGAAAACGATATGAACGCATTCAGTAATTTTTGTCAGAAAATCTATCGAAACCAATTTATGCGATTCGCTTTTGTTGGAGGGATTAATACACTTGTATTTTATTCCCTCTTCTTGCTTTTTCATCAAGTCTTTTCCCTGTTTTATTTAGTTGCTCACATCTTAGCCTTTATTCTTTCAATGATTGTTTCTTATTTTTTAAATGTTTTTTTTACGTTTGGTGTGAAACCATCTATAAAAACATTTTTACAATTCCCGCTAACACAAGTGGTAAATTTCACTGTATCAACGAGCCTCGTCTTTGTATTCGTTGAACTATTTAACTTATCTCCTGTTATTGCGCCGATATTTGCAGTATTTCTAACAGTACCCATTACGTTCGTTATTACAGCGAAAATTTTAAAACGAGATGGAGTTTCACATGAATCTTAAAAAAGCACTCATTCTTGTTAGTTTAAGCCTAGTGGTCGCGTTTCTTGCCCACGGTTTCTTTCTGTATCAACTACTACATGGGCAATTTATGGTTGGGCCTAATGACGGAACAGCTCAAATGCTGCCTTTTAAGCAATTTTTATATAGTCAGTTCAGCCAAGGGAACTTCTTTTATTCTCACCAGTTTGGTCTTGGTGGAGGAATTTTTAGTCAGCTTGCTTATTATTTTTCCACAAGCACCGTTTTTTTTCTCACTTTTCTAGTAGTCTTGATTGGCGAATGGATGCAATTATTTCAGAACCCAGACAATATTCTTTTCTGGGCAAATGCTGCTGTTATTGTAAACAGCCTTCGATTAGCTCTTGTTATCATCATCACTACCTATGTGTTGCGCTACTTTAAAATAGCCTTTCCGTTTGCTTTTCTTGGCGCCGTTTTATATGGCGCGAGTGTCATGTATTTTCGTCATGCCTCCTTCTGGGAATTTTTTGCGGATGCCTATTTATGGTTACCTTTACTCGTTTTTGGGGTAGAGAAGATTATACGGGAGAAAAAACCGTGGTGGTTTATTTTCGCAATTGCCCTTTCCATCATTAATAATTTTTATTTTGCCTATATGAATTTTATTTTCATTGGCATTTATGCGATTTTGCGCTTTTTCATTAAGTTTTCTAAAGAGGAAATTTCTATTAAACATCAGCTGTATACATATATTCCTGCAACCATGCTCGGTTTTTTTATTGGCTCATTTGCTTTTGTACCAGCTGTATATGGCTTTTTAAACAATCAAAGACCACCATTTGAGCAGTCAATCGAGTGGATCGATTTTCATGATGAAATCTTTTTTACAAGTCGCTATCTGCTGATCCCAGCTTTGTTTATTTTATTTATCTGTTGTAAAAGTTTATATCGGTTTAAGCCTTTTCTTTTGTTTTCTTTGCTCTCATGCCTATTTATTCTTTTTCATTATAGTCCAATGATTGGAAGTATATTTAACGGCTTTTCCGCCCCTCAATATCGGTTTCAATACATGGGATCCTTTGCTCTAGCAGCAGCTGTTGTTTTTGGCTTAAGCAAATTTTGGCATATTCCTAAAAAAGAAAAAGTACTTGCTAGTAGCGTGACAGGAGTTGTATATACAGGATTGTTCATTAGTGGTCTCATTACGGATAGAGACGCTTTTCTTTCCATTCAAGCGATTACGCTTTTTGGAACGGCTATTCTAACGGTGCTCATGATCGTTTTTCTAGTAAATGGTCGACGGAAGCACCTATTGTACGGACTGGTAGGCATCACTCTAGTCTTACATATCGGTTTAACGAATGCGTATCAGAAAGAATGGTTATTTGAACGAGGGGATCTACAAGCCACCTCGGCAGAATTCCTGCAAAGCCATGCGTATGATCATCGACTGCAAAGAGACTTACTGAATGAAGTGGAGGAACATGCACCTTTATCGAGAATTGAATGGGTCGCTGATTTCCGCAATAACACGCCGCTTGTTCAAGACTTTAACGGAGTTAGTGCGTATTCAAGTGTATTAAATAGTGAACTGCTTTTCTTTTATTACACGGATTTGGAGATTGACATGAATCGGGAAAGTGTCAGCAGGTATTCAGGATTCGGTGACCGTGTGAACCTCCATAGCTTGTACCAAGTCTCACATAAGTTGATTGACAAAGAAGATCCAGACCCCGTTCCGTACGGATTTACTGAAGTAAGCGAAAATGAACGTTATTATCTGTTTGAAAATGAACAATTGCTTCCTTTCGCGCGAACAGCTTCCACCCTTTATGGAAGAGACCAACTGTCTTCTTATAGCGTGCTAGATAAAGAACACGCTATGCTTACTGGTGCTATTGTGGATGAAGAGCTCGCTACCGAAGAGTTCCGTTCAACAGTGCAAAACCGTATCGACGACACAACCATCACAGCGATTGGCGGGGAGTACCATGATGGTCAATTAACAGTAACGGATGATATAGGTGGAATTGACATTGAAGTTGGTGAACGGCAAGACGACGAAGTCGATGATTATCTATCCTTTTACTTGCTAAATAACGCGGAGACAGCTCCTCTATTCCCGCTAACAGTAAATGAATTTGAAACGGATCGAAAATCACGTCAATCAATTTACAAAACGGATATGAATCACCTAACGATAAGAGTTGAAGCAAGTGAAACGATTTCATTAAGAGTGCCACAAGGGGAATATACATTAACAGAACTAGCACTGTACACAGAAAACTATGACATTCTCCAAGCACAACAACAAGAGTCGACAGACATGCATACCGCTATCGATGGAAGACATATTATAATTGATATCGATAACCAGTCAAACGATGAACTATTGATTTTACCCGTCCCTCATGAAAAGGGTTGGGAAGTGAAAAGAAATGGGCAGACAGTAGATGTTGAACAAGTCAATTATGCGTTTCTCGGGGTCAAACTTGAAGAAGGTGAAAACGAAATACGGTTTTCTTATTTACCACCTTTCTTTAAACCAACATTGCTCTTAGCGATTGTAGGATTGATCCTTACCTTTAGTTGGATGTATGCAAGAAGAAAGTAAAATTCTTCTTGCATCCCAATTGAATAAATGGTAATATGGAGTTTAAACCCATGGAAATCGACCGATTTCGAATTATTCATAGGATTTTAAAAATTAATTTAACACGGAGGTGATATGATTTGAAACGACTTTATATTGGTTATGTAACACTGCTCTTGGCTCTAGGTATTGTGCTAATTGCATTCGGTGTCTTAGATAGCATTGCACCAACAATTGTATTTACATTGCTTATTCTTGGTTCAGTCCTCTCTTTATTATTCAAACCTCGTAAAGCGCATAGCTAAAGCCTTTCCCGAGCCTGTTATTTCAACTTTTTGACCTAACTCATTTCGTTCGCTACAATACTCTTAGTAGTTATTACGGCGGAGGTCTAACATGTCCAAAAAACCAAACGAAAACCCACCAAATGAAGCACTCGGAATGATCATCGGATTACTGATTGCAGTCGGCGCTAGCATTATTTTTGATAGTATTCCTATTGGAATTATTGTCGGGATTATTGTTGGTTCAATGATTAGTTTCTATAGTAGGAAACCAAATAAGAAAAATCAATAACCGGCTCATGCAAGAGTCGGTTATTTTCATATTTTTTCTTTCGGCGCATACTATAAGTATGAAACATTTTGAAGACAAACCAATAGGGAGGTATTCTTTTGTTATTCAAAAAAAAGAAAGCTCCGTCCTTTGATCAACCTCAACCGTCTCAGCCATCATTTCGCCAACCACCACCGCCAACAACTAGCAGTCCATCTCAAGGATCCCAAATAAACCAGCCAAAGCCTTTAAGCTCAGACCAGCTACAGCACCTTCAACAGTTCATACAACATGCTTATCAAGCCGTAACAGACTATGAATACTTATATGAAAAAGTCCCAACGGAACACACCGCACATACCATTCGTGGCATTATTGATGATAATAAAAAACACTATCAAACTCTCCTTCATTTGTATCGCAAGCAAGCGAATAAAGATCCTGAAGTGACAGAAGCTATGTTAAATCGAAATGCTTATACTCCTGCTCTAAAGAAAGCATTTGAACAGGAACAGCAGTACACGCATTTATTCGAAGAAGCAGCTCGCTTATCAGACAATCGACAGCTACGTGATATTTATACATCTATAGCCAGAGATCATCAGCGACACGCACTATGGTTCCTTTCTTATTTAACCATTTATACAAACGACAAAACCTAAATAGAAGCTAAGGTTATTAGCCTGAGCTTCTATTTATCCGTTCAGGAACTGTATATACGTTCATAGATTGATGTCGAATAAAACCAACTGTTGTAATCTCCAGCTCTTCTGCAATTTCAAGAGCTCGATTGGTAGGTGCCGATTTGGATAAAATCACTTCACATCCAATTTTCGCTACTTTAAGAACGATTTCAGATGATAGCCTCCCGCTAAAGATGATAACCTTATCCTCTAGGCTAAGCTGATGACGTAAACAGTATCCATACAATTTATCGAGGGCGTTATGACGACCGATATCTGTTCGCATTAACACAATGCCACTTGGCGTTGCTAGTGCTGCATTATGCACACCACCTGTTTCTTTAAAGGTAGTTGCCCCTGCTTGAAGTTCATTCATTAGCGTCATACACTCAGCAGGTGATAGAAACACATTACGTGTCTTCATTGTTTTCGTTGTTTTGGCATCTGCGGCAAATATAAAACTTTGTCGACTCATACCACAACAGGATGTCAAATACCGCTTTGTTTGCAACTGATGATGAAATGGATTCAGCGCTTGCTTTAACGTTACATGAACAAATCCACTTGCAGCTTCATAGCGAAGATGCATGATTTTAGCGACGGATACAATAAACCCTTCTGAAACTAAATAACCAACGACCATATCTTCAATGTGATCTGGAGAAGAAATCATCGTCACAACTTCTTCCCCATTTATTTTTACAGTGATCGGTATTTCCGTTGCAACCATGTCTTCTACAACGTGTTCTTTGCCATTTACAAACCGGACAATGGTCCGGTTTGTTTGTTTTGAATAAGCCATATCTATTTTCGTTTCAATAAAAGTGGTAAAGCGAAAGCGAAAGCTCCGGCAGCAATCACATACCATTTTGTTCCTGATGATTCAGTTGACTCTTGCTTTTGAGGCTGCTGATACGTCTCATTTGCAATCGTGGACAATTCCGCTTGCGGTTGATTCGTTTCGTTTGACGATTGATCTTCTCCCATTCCTTTTAAAAGAGCTAACAGTGTATTCATGCCTTCTAACGTTTTCGGGTCTTTTAGTGATTTTAACAAATAGCCCGCGCTAGATTGGTTTTGCTGATGGTTATGCTCGTACTCAGACACATAATTTAAAGCTGAATTGATTTTAAACAACATGGGCTCTAAATCTGCTAATTTAATGGACCCAAGTGACTGCACAATAACAAGCATATTTTTTAGTGCCTGTGTGATATGAGGATCGTCTAGTTTCGTTACAAGTTGATGTAACAACGGGTTTTTTTGATCCAAAAGGGAGTGAGCAATATTGAGCGCTTCTGTTTGTTCAAGCTTACGAAGAAGAGATAGGACACTTGTTAAAGCATCCTTGTTCTCGAGCAAAGCATTCTCTAATTCTCGTAGCTCCTTTTCTCGTTCTGCATTAGGATCGACGGGCTTTTTTCGAATAACCGTTGCTGCTTTAGCCATTTTTCGCCTTCCTCCTTGCTTCCACTAAATCGCCAGGGAAAATATAATCCCGTCTTGCCCATTTCGCTTCGACGTTTACACCCATTTGCGGCTGTGGGTTTCCATTACGGTAATTAATCCGTGGCAGCGGGCTTTCACCTTTAGGTTCAAGAATTTCCATCTTCGCAGATATTTCTTTATACGCTGGAGTATCCGTATCTTTATCTGAATGAGAGCTTGTCAAATAGTTAATCGCTCCTTCTCCACTTGTATTCATCGGTAAATAGACTTCTTTTCCTTTTACTCGATCGGTTACAAGACAGCGGACAAAAACATGCCCGTATGGTGATGTAAGCTTCACTTTCGTTCCATCCTCAAGTCCTCGTTCTTGGGCTAATTCAGGCGAGACTTCAAGGAATTCATTTGGCGTTTTTCGGCTGATCGCTTTTGATTTATAGGTCATATTGCCTTCATGAAAATGCTCGAGCAACCGACCGTTGTTAATGTGCAAATCATATTCGTCATCAAACGATAACGGCTTCGTCCACTCTACTGGCCATAACCTTGCCTTGCCTCCAGGGAGAGCAAAGCCATCTGTGAACAGCAGTGGTGTATCCGTTCCATCTTCTTTTACCGGCCATTGCAAACTGTTATAGCCTTCTAGACGTTCGTAGCTAACACCTGCAAATAAGGGTGTTAACGAAGCTGCTTCAGCCATAATTTCACTTGGATGTGTATAAGTCCAATTCGCTTCCAAACGGTTAGCAATCTCTTGTATAATCTTCCAATCTGGCTTCGAATCGCCTAATGGCTCAAGTACTTGATACAGTCGCTGAAAACGACGTTCTGTATTCGTGAACGTTCCTTCTTTTTCTAAACTAGGGCTTGCCGGTAAAATGACATCAGCATACTGGGCAGTTTTCGTGAAAAAGATATCTTGAACAACAAAGAATGAAAGCTTTTCAAACCCATCTTGCACATAGTTAAGGTTTGAATCAACAATCCCCATATCTTCTCCTTTTAAATAGAGAACATTAAGGTTTCCATCATGCATGGCATCAACCATTTCATGATTGTTTAAGCCTGGTTCTGCAGGCAAATCTACGCCCCAACGCTTTTCAAAGCGCGTTCGCACCTCGTCATCTGTTACATATTGATAACCAGGGAAGCGGTCAGGCATGCTTCCAAAATCGCTTGCTCCTTGAACGTTATTATGGCCTCTTAGTGGATAAGAGCCGGCACCCGGTTTCATATAATTTCCTGTAACAAGTAATAAATTTGAGATGGCTGTACTCGTATCCGATCCTCCACCGTGTTGCGTTACGCCCATTGCCCATAAAACAGACGTTGTATTGGCTTCGTGAATGGACGTTGCAATCCCAATAAGCTCCTCTTTCGAGAGATTCGTAACTTCAGATGCGTAATCTAAGGTGTAGGAGTCCAAGCTTTTTAGATAGTCTTCAACATCTGTCACGTGCTGTTCTAAAAAGGCAACATCATGCCACCCTTGATCAACAATATATTTTGTCACCGCTGATAACCAGACAAGGTCGCTTCCTGGCGCAGGTTGAACAAACAAATCGGCACGGTCCGCTAGATCATGCTTTCGAATATCAGCTACAATTACTTTTTGTCCGTGCAGCTTCTGCGAACGTTTCACTCTTGTCGCTAATACAGGGTGGGATTCGACTGTATTGGAGCCAATTGAGATAATTAATTCTGCATTGGCAATATCCTCAATACTACCAGAGTCCCCACCATAGCCAACAGTACGCCAAAGCCCCATCGTTGCTGGAGATTGACAGTAACGTGAGCAGTTATCAACATTGTTTGTTCCAACGACTCCCCGTGCTAGCTTTTGCATTAAGTACGACTCTTCGTTTGTACATTTAGATGAAGAAATAAATGCCAGTGCATCTGGACCTTTTGCTTTCAGCGTTTCAGTAAATTTAGCCGCTATGAGATCAAGTGCTTCTTCCCACTCCGCTTCACGGAATTCATTTCCGTCACGAATTAATGGTTTTGTGATTCGTTCCTCGCTATTGACAAAATCCCAGCCAAATTTCCCTTTAATACACGTAGAAATTCCATTTGCCGGTGCTTCCGCTTGAGGTTCTATTTTTAATATCTGTCTATCTTTTGTCCAAACATCAAATGAGCAACCGACACCACAGTACGTACAGACGGTTTTTGTCTTTTTGATTCTCGATTCCCGCATCTGTGCTTCTAAATCAGAAATCGTCATTAACGATTGATAGCCTGTTTCCACATGTTTTGTAATATTAATCATTGGTCGCATGGATTCATCTTGAATGCCCGTTAAAAAGCCTGCTTCACCTTCCATACCCACTTCCATCATGGCATTACAAGGGCAGACAGTCGAACAATGTCCACAGTTTACACACGAAGATTCATCAATTGGAGAATCCTTGTCCCAAATGACTCTTGGTCTTTCCAAATTCCAATCAATCGAAAGGGTTTCTGTTACTTGTAAATCTTGACAGGCTTCTACACATCGACCACATAAAATACATTGGTCAGGATCGTAACGGTAAAATTGATTACGCTGAACAGCGGATTCTTTCGAGCTGTGTTCAGTATCTTGATGCGTCACTTTCATTTCTTTAACAGCATTATGTATCTCACATCCGCCGTTATTATAATCACAGACCGTGCAATAGAGTTCGTGATTGCCTAAAATCCGATCCATTGCAATAAGTTGTGCTTCATGCACATCATCTGTTCGCGTTTCCACTACATCACCAGGCTTAATTTCTGTTGAACATGAACGCACATACTCGCCATTTACTTTCACAATACACGTGTCACATGTTTCAATTGGCCCTAGGCTAGGATGATAGCAAAGACTTGGAATATCTACTGATTCATGATTCAAAGTCTGAAGAACTGAATCCGATTGAACCGTTTTCTTTTTTCCATTTAACGTAACCTCAAAAAATTCAGCCAATTATTTACCCTCCCTTTTGACAGTAAAACAATCCATTATTTACATATGGACCTATTACGTTCACCTTTCCCTTATTCTATTTCCAATAAACCTGACTGCGTCATAGTTTAATTGAGCAAGAGGTTGGGTATATTCGGTAACAGATAAAAAGGAGGGATACGATGTATAAAGACACCTTACATACATTAAATTCACAGGCGAAAAAAAAGTATGGGTTGCTCCAACATTCACCGATCCGTTATTTATTTGGCGCCATTCTAGCAGGTGCTTACGTCGGAATCGGATCATTAGTTCTGTTTGCAGTCGGTCAACCTCTTTATGAAGCAGATTCACCATTCGTTAGCATCATGACTGGGGCAACATTTGGCGTTGCTCTCGCTCTTGTCTTATGGGCTGGATCAGAACTTTTCACTGGAAATAACATGATTTTTACCGTGTCTTCCTTATCAAAAATCACTAGCTGGCGACAAACGTTTCTTATTTGGGGTTGGAGTTATATCGGGAATCTTATCGGTGCCCTCGCTTTATCACTTCTCGTGTTAGTATCAGGAATTTTTGCATCTGTCGGGCCAGATGATTACATGATGTCGCTTGCTTCAGATAAAATGAACGCACCGATGATGGAGTTGTTTTTTCGAGGGATCCTGTGCAACTGGATCGTCTGTTTAGCCATTTGGACATCGTTACGAGCAGAAGGCGACATTGCTAAGCTATTTTTAATTTTTATTTTGATTTTCGCTTTCATCGCAGCCGGTTTTGAACATAGTGTAGCAAATATGTCGTTACTTGGGATGGCACTTATGCATGGAGGATCGGAGACCGTTACATTAAATGGGTTCTTTCATAATTTAATTCCCGTATCGTTAGGGAACATTATCGGCGGGGGCGTTTTTGTAGCTAGTATTTATTACTTTATTAGTTATACGAAAAAAGAATATCAAGAAGAGAATTTCGATAAAAAAAGTAGTTGATGCGTGTAATGCATCAACTCTTTTTTATCCTCCACTCACCGGCGGGATAAACGCCACGGTATCCTGTTCGACTAGCACCGTATCATTTGTTGCAAATTCTTCATTTACAGCCACCATCATCCCTTGAAGAGTGTCGTTTTCAAGCTCATACACTTCTTCTATATGTGCCTTGAGCTGAAAAATCGCTTTTCCTGCAAATGGTAATGCCAATCTTGGCTGTCCAATTCGTTCTTCTAAGCCAGCAAACAATAAAACGGTAATCATAGTGTCGGTCCTCCCTTTGGGTAGGCTTGCTGCTCTAATTGATCGCCAACCCACTCTGTTCCGTCTTCCCAATGCTCTTTTTTCCAAATCGGCACTAATTCTTTTATTCGTTCGATTGCGTATTCGTTGCCTTCATACGCCGCTTTACGATGAGGTGAACTAACGGCAATAACGATAGCAATATCACTAATATCTAGAATGCCTAGTCGATGAATAATGGCAATCGTTGTACCTGGCCATCTCTCTTCCACTTCTTCCCCTATCTTTTGCAACATCTTTATCGCCATCGTTTCATAAGCGTGATACTCAAGTCGAATGGTTTTCTTTCCATGTGTCAGTTCCCTGACTGTCCCAATAAATGTCGTGATGGCACCACAATTTCTATCAAGCACATAATCAATTGCTGCTTGTACTTTAATTGGCTCTTTTGTTAGTTCATACATGAATGAACCTCCTTCTCTCTATCCAGAAACTCTTTTATAAACCTTAAAGCAGCAGGATCATCACGTTGAAAATGAGGAAACGGCACGGTCTCTTCCAAAAATGAAGAAGTCGTAAGCACACAACAAATAGTATCAAGGGATAAAAGACTTTTATCCTGATCATCACGCAAGCAAACAACTTTAGGGAAGTGGGCTTGTTTCCATCCTTCTATAAGAATGAGGTCTGGCTGACAAATTTGCTCTTGCATCTGTACGAGCTGTTTCAAGGACCCATCTCCCGCTGTTGTGGCTAGATGGATGGTGCCATCTCCTTCTACCAAGGAAGCCGTCGCTCCTTTTTCTAAAAAACGCCGGCTATCCGTCATTCCATCAGGCTCTCCTCCATGACCATGATGCTTTATCGTCGCTATCTTATAGTGATCGCGTTGCAAATAAACAAGCAACGCTTCAATAAACGTCGTTTTACCTGCGTTCTTATAGCCTACAACTTGAAGAACGTTTCCCACGTAGCATCACTTCCTGCATGACTATTAAGAAGCAGAATATCCACATCTGCTCCTTTTTCATACCCTCTTGTACCACCAGGTAATAAAATAAGAACATCTGCTTCTGCTAAAGATACCACTGAACCAGATTTATCAAGCCCAGAAGGATAGACAATGTGCTGACCGGTCTGCTCGTCCAATTTCCCACGTACCAATCGTGTAAAAGGGTTTGGCTTTGGAAAGTCTATCCCTAATTTCCCTTTACTGATCGGTAAATGTGCGGGTGCTCGCATTGAACGCCTCATGATCGGGCGTACAAACAATTCAAAACCAACAAAACAAGCCCCAGGATTACCAGAGAGACCAAAGAACAATTTCCCATCTTTAACAGCTGCTGTTGTGACGCTTCCTGGCCTCATTGCGACTTTATTAAACAAGGTTTCCGCTTCTAATTGCTGTACAATGCCTGGCACTAAATCAAAATCACCGACAGATGCGCCTCCAGTCGTAATCATACAGTCCACTTTATGAAAATGTTCATGAATTCTTTCCATGCATGCGTCCATTTCATCTGGTACTTGACCCAGCATAAGTGGCACCCCTCCAGCCCGCAACACTTGAGCTGCTACCATGTAGGCATTACTATTCCGAATCTTACCTGGTTCAAGGGGTTCGTTTACTTCTAGAAGCTCACTCCCTGTTGCTAAAATCCCAACAACTGGTCGAGACGCTACAGAAACTTCAGCTTGTCCAAAAGTCGCGAGCTGAGCCATTACACCTGGGTGAATGACCGTACCGGCCTTCGCAATCAACTCATGTTCCTTTGTATCTTCACCGATGAAGGAAATATTATCATGTTGCTTCACTGTTCGAACAATCTCTATTTCTGTTTTGCTCCGCTCATGAACAAGTTCTAACATGATGACTGCGTCACAACCACTTGGAATCATAGCACCGGTCATAATACGAACAGCTTCATGTTGACCAACCTCTTCTTTAAATACTTGTCCTGCTCCAATCTCGCCAATAACAGTAAAGAAAGCAGGAGTATCTCTTGAAGCGGTGGCTGTATCAATTGATCGGATTGCATAGCCATCATACGGAGAACGATTAAAGGATGGTACTGGATGTGTCGCTCTCACATCCTTCATCAGCACTCTTTCATAGCTTTCAACAATGGGAACGATTTCTACCTTTTCCTTTAGCGGATACGCCATTATCTGTTCGACTGCTTCGTGTATTTGAATCGGTTTTCTTCTTTCTACCATGCGCTATCCTCCAATATAGGACATTTCAATTTTCTTTCTATTTTTAGACGTCTCGGCTGTTCTCAGTTCAGAATAGCGATCAGACCGCTGTTCCCATACTTCTTTTATCTTAGTAAATAAAAATTCATCGGTTTTACCTACTCGTAAATCCTGTTTTAAATCAATGCCATCTTCAGAAAATAAACAAGTAAATATCTTACCGTCAGCAGATAAACGCGCTCTTGTACACGTACCACAAAACGTTTCTGTTACAGATGAAATAAAGCCAACTTGTACATCGGAATCCTCATAACGATAACGACTCGCTACCTCCCCGAAGTAATAAGGGTCTAAAGGCTGTAATGAACCAATTTCAGATACAGCGTCATAAAGCTCTTTTTTGGAAACAACTTTTGAATAATCCCATCCGTTCGTTTGGCCGACATCCATAAATTCAATAAACCGAAGCATCACACCTCGTTCTTTACAGTACCTAGCCATGGGGATAACTTCATGCTCATTTAAGCCTCTTTTGACGACCATATTCACCTTCACACCTAATCCAGCTTCTAGAGCAGCGTCAATACCTCGTAACACAATCTCTGCTTTCGTTTGACGTCCGCTCATTTCTTGAAACACAGCTGTGTCTAGGGCATCTAAACTAACGTTTACGCGCTTTAATCCCGCTTTCTTTAAGTCCTTTGCGAATTTCGGTAATAGAACGCCGTTAGTTGTTAACGCGATATCGTCAATTCCTGGAATATCATGTAGTTCACGGATAAGAAGGGACGCATTTTTTCTTAAAAGCGGCTCCCCGCCAGTTATTCTTAGTTTATTCACGCCTAATTGGGCAAATTGTTTTGCTGTACGAACAATTTCTGTAAACGATAATAATTCTTCTTCTTTCATGAAGACATAGTCTTTTCCAAATACTTCTTTTGGCATGCAGTATGTACACCTAAAATTGCATTGATCCATAATCGATATACGTAAGTCCCTTAATGGTCTCGACAATTGATCGTTGATCTTCATGCTCATACTTTACGACTCCTTTCTACTCACTTACTATAGGAGATAAGCAAATGCTAACTAGTCTAACTGGATATGTATATGGAAAGGAAAGGATAACCCTATGATGCACCATTCAAACGACGTTGTTCATGCTACTATTGCCATCGTAACACTTTCCGACTCACGCACAGTGGCAGAAGATAAAAGCGGTCAATTGATTCGCCAATTAATTGGTGATCACCATACAATTGGTTCTTATGCACTTATACCCGATGATCCTCAGCTCCTAACATCGAATCTCCTTGAGCTAGTAGCAGATCCAGAGATTGATGTCATTCTATGTAATGGTGGAACCGGCATGAGTAAACGTGATTATACTTATGCTACCATAAAAAAACTCTTGGATAAGGAATTAGTAGGCTTTGGTGAACAATTTCGACAGCAAAGCTATGAAGAGATTGGTGTAAAAGGACTTTTTAGCAACGCTATAGCTGGCACAATAAACGAGACAGCCCTTTTCGCATTACCTGGTTCAACTAACGCTGTCAAGCTTGGTATGGAAGCCTTTATTCTCCCTATGCTTCCTCATTTACTAGGAGAGCTTCGCAAATGACTGGCGTTGGATTAATTTTGGCTGGTGGACAATCTAAACGATATGGCAAACAAAAATTATTTGAAAACTACCACAACCAACCGCTTGTGTTTCAAAGCATTCAAGCCTTTAAGCAAGCACATATGCCTTACTTCATTGTAACAAACAATGAACTTGCGAACGATTTTAATGGTGACGTTCCGATAATAGTAGAACAAACCGCTCACCTAGGACCACTTTCGGCCTTATGTACAGGTCTCGAACATATCGAACCATATGGATATTCCTATGTACATGTTTTAGCTGGTGACCTCCCCTATATAGAGGCTTCGTTTGTCTTAACGATGCAACGGTACGCACAGACATTTCCAGAGTCGACAATTTTATTACCTGTACAGAATGAACGTGAACAACCATTACACGCTATCTACCGATTGGGCTGCTTACAAGCTATCCGAGCTTTATTGCCTGAGCAAACGAGTATGCGCGCCCTTTACAAGGGACAGAACACAAAGCGATTGTCGTTTCCAAATGACGTCCGGTTTTTTAAGAATATTAATAGAACAACGGATTGGAGAGATTAACATGAATTCTTTTTCCCATTTTAATGAGGAAGGTCGAGCAAAAATGGTGAATGTTTCTCAAAAAGCTGAAACCGAAAGAACAGCAACTGCTCGTACTAAAGTAAGGCTTTCTGCCACTCTTTACGACGCTATCCATGATCAAGGCTTAAAGAAAGGCGACCCTTTAGCAGTTGCACAAATAGCCGGTATTATGGCCGCAAAGAAAACAGCCGACTGGATACCTATGTGCCATCCCATTACGATACAAGGAACGGACTTGCAGTTTTCTTTTAGAAAAGACGAGGAAACCACTGATTATGTGTTAGTCATTCATGCGACGGTAACGGTCAAAAGTAACACTGGCGTTGAAATGGAGGCTCTTACTGCCGTTAGTGCTGCTGCTTTAACGTTTTATGATATGTGTAAAGCAATTGATAAAGGGATGATAATCGAAGAAACGTTGCTCGTTGAAAAAACAGGAGGAAAGAACGGCAATTTCTATCATCCTCTTTTACAAAAAGAGAGAAGTCGTTAATTACTTCTCTCTTTCAAAAAAATCGCTTATCCGCATTTGTAACTCTTCTTTCTTTTTGCTATACAATCCGTTCAAGGAGGATAGCACGCGAACCGGGTCGCCATAGAAGTATCGCTCATAAAGTAATTGCCTTGTGCCAAACTCTGTCATTGTCATATCCCGCGCGAGCTGAATGAGCTGAAATTTATCATAGGCGCTTACATATTCTCCTTTTATAAATCGCTCTAAATAAGGCGCAATCGAAGAAGCAAAATCTTTTTCACTCGGTGCCGCAATAAAATGACTCGCTCCTAAAAGTTGAATGATTTCAATTAATCGTGGGTACGTCGTCTGGTAGTAAGATGCACATGCTTTTAAGGTTTCTAATTTCGGCACCATTATGCCAAAGTCATTGACCTCTGCCTGAGCTTCGGAAGAATAAACGAAACCAACCATCGCCTCCAATGCAATAATCATTTCGCCAAGTTTTCCTTGGATATGCTGATGACGTTCAATATCAAGCATTGTTACGAGTGCCTGAGCAATACCGAGTAACCACTCTGTTTTAACAATTTGTCTGTTGACTGCTTGATATAACAAGAACGATTCCATTCCTGTTTTCATAAATAAATCGTTCATTAGCCATTCATTCCTGTATAAAAAAACCCGGTTCCAAGGCACAAGAACGTGGTCAAAGACAACGATAGCGTCACCTTCTTCAAATTGTGAGCTGAGAGGCGAATCAAATGTGCTTTCCTTTTTGTAAGGAGGACGGTTAATAAAAGTTAGACCTTTTGTGTCTGATGGAATCGTACAACCAAATAAGTAATCACTATCAATAAATGCGGCTGAAGGGATAACAAGTAGCTCATCCGTCATACCCCCTTGGGTTGCTAACAGTCTTGCCCCATCAACTATGATGCCTTCTTCTGTTTCTTCAATGATCTTAGTAGCAATCGGCTGATCTTTGCCTTGACCATCTGGGAAAAAGGGCTTTCTACTGATAGAAGGATTAACAAACGTATGTGTAAACGTTAAGTCTACTTCTTTTGCACGCTTATAGATCGCATCAATATTTTCTCCAAACTGTGGGTCTGCTTCAGCAAAGAATTTCTTTGCGCCTGCCATAATGGCGATCATCGTATTCACATAGTCTGGGGATCGCCCTAGCACCCCTAATGTTTCATTCGCCCATAATTGCGTCGCTTTTCTCCGTTTTACTAAATCTTCTTTTGTACGAGGAATGTCGTATGAAAAGTTAATTTTTTGATCCTTCCCCTGGAGAGTAGATGCATATCGTTCATCATGAACCATGTCATAGAGCTTTCCTTTTGCTTTAAAAACGGATTGAAATGGTTCCACATCTGTTAAAGGGCGTTCAATTCGTTTGCCGTCCATCCATACATTGCTTTTTAGGCATGCCATTCTTTTTAAATACTCCGCACCTGTAACGATTCCCATCTTTCACACTCCTTCTTCGTCGCTATAGCCTATGCACATTCGCCTATCACCGTGATTTGTCCTGTTGAACATTCACATCTGTTTTAAAACCAAATAAGCGGGTAAACAAACAAAACGATAGACTAGTTTTATAAAAAAGGAGCGAATGTTTACATGGCACATCGAATTGAAGTCGAGCACGGAACCACTCTTTTTGTAGAGGATATTGGTAGCGGCCAACCCGTTATTTTTCTACATGGCTGGCCAGTCAACCATAGAATGTTCGAACACCAAATGGCAACATTACCAGAAAAAGGTTTCCGCTTTATTGGTGTAGATTTAAGAGGCTATGGACAATCGGATAAACCAGCTTATGGCTATGATTATGACCGAATGGCGGATGACCTTCGTGTTGTCATTGATACACTTGAACTTAAGGATGCCGTATTATGTGGATTCTCAATGGGAGGAGCCATTGCAATACGCTATATGGCAAAGCACGGCGAAAAAGGTGTTTCTCGTCTCGCGCTATTAGGCGCAGCAGCACCGGTATTTACGCAGCGAGATGATTTTAAATTTGGTTTACCTAAGGAAAATGTGGATGACTTAATTTTAGGTGCATATGCGGACCGCGCCGACATGTTAAAAGACTTTGGCGGTCTATTCTTCGGCAAAGAACCAAGCACCCATTTTAATAGCTGGTTCCACTCACTTGGTATGCAAGCAGGACCTCACGCGACGATTGAATCGGCTCGAACCCTTCGAGATGCTGATTTGCGTGGTGACTTAAGTGCTATTTCCGTACCAACTGCCATTTTACACGGTCGAAACGATGAAATCTGTCCGTTTGATTTAGCAGAACAAATGGAAGCAGGTATTGCCAACGCCACTATTATCCCTTTTGAAGAGAGCGGTCATAGCTTGTTCCATGATGAAAGAGAGAAATTTAACGAAACCATCATTCAATTTATATCAGAACCTGTTAAATCGTAAGAAGATGTTTAAGACCAGTACAGTTGATGTACTGGTTTTTTGTCTGTACAATTATGTGGACTTGTGGTAAAGTGTCTTTCGTTCCTATGAAAACACGCAGTTCGTAACCTTCCTGCGTTATCAAAACTAAAGGAGATAAATCATGTCCACAGAACTATTAGGGCTATTGTTTGCCCTCGCAAATTTTTCCTTCCTGCTCTTATTTTATAAGTTGTTTGGAAAAACAGGTATTATCGCCTGGATCGGCTTTGCAGCCATTTTAGCTAATTTACAAGTCTTAAAGACAATTGAACTGTTCGGCTTTATCGTAACAATGGGGAATGTGATGTATGCGACAACCTTTCTCGCAACAGATCTATTAAATGAAAAGTATGGGAAAGCCCTCGCCAAAAAAGCCGTTTGGCTAGGCTTCTCAACCTTACTCGTTTCAACGATTATCATGCAATTTGTACTGTTATTCCCACCTCATGGAGAAGACCTAGCACATCCGCACCTTGCTTTTATTTTTGACTTCGCTTTACGCGTTGCGTTAGGAAGCTTAACGGCTTTTATCATTAGTAATCATATTAACATCTACATCTTTGCGTTCTTTAAAAAGCTGTTACCAAAAATGCTTTGGCTGCGAAACATCGTTTCCAGTATTTTTGGACAAGCGTTGGATACATTGATTTTCTGTGCAATTGCGTTTCTAGGTGTGTATTCGATGGGCATCTGGTTTGAAATTGCCCTAACAACATATCTGATGAAATTTATCGTTTCTCTGCTTGCGATGCCTTTTATTTACTGGGCTCGAAGCATCAAGCCTCTGCAAGATTAAAAAAACGGCCTGTCCCCAGGCCGTTTTTACATTTCCTTCTGAAACGCATTTATCATAATCTTAATGTTCGCAATGTCTGCTTCATTTTTTTCTTCAATTTCTTCTTTCAATTCAAGTAAAAATGTCTTCTTCGCACGTAAATTATCAAGAGCAGACTGGTACTGGTGATACACTTCTCCTTCTTGTTGATCACTTTGTTCAATACTCGCGTAAACAGCCTCCATAAACCGATATTCGGATAGCTTATCATTTACATTAATGGTCCCTTCATCCTGTTCATTTAACACTTCCGGTGTTTCAATTGTATAAATGTCTTTTAATTGTTTTTGTAAAGCAACCATATGTTCTTCGCAAAATTTTTGTACTAACTCATCGTTCATATAACCGACTCCTTTCTTTTTACCCTATTCCCAATAAGTATACAGGAAAAACCGTAAAGTAAAGCGGTCTTTAGAAGAAAAAACAACCACTCCTTAAAAGGAAAGTGGTTATTAAAAAAGTGTGCAGGCACATTACGATACCTTAAACCGCATCACCTGTTTTTATAGATCCTATGTATCTTTGTTCATTGCTCTTACCTTTAAAATCCTCTACTAAATTCAATTTTCCTGATTCATGAACCAATACATCGGCTTATGTCCCGGGACGCGTTGGACCATCTGTTAATTCAGCAACTGAACTTGCAGGTCCAGTACCTGGTCTTGTAGGGCCACTTAAATCAATAACAGAAGTTGTTGATAAAACGATCCCCATTGCAATTAGCAACGATACTACCTGTTTCACATCTTCACCCCCTTTTCATCATGTACTCTTTCGTAAATCTTTAGCATAACTTGCAAAGAAAAATCGACCACTACTTATTTCTTACCATATCATAACGCTCGAAAATCAAGTAGCGACTAGTACTAAGTTATCCCATATAAACAGTCAAGCAACGTTCATTCATCTTTAGTATCATGGTTTAGCAAAACACTCTAAGGGGTGATTAAATGAGTAGTTACATACGATGCACCTCTGTTACCCCAAGCAGGATCATGTAATAACCCATCGGCTTTATTAGCCCCCTTGAGACCTCGAAAAAAGCGGGGTTTTGTTTATTCTCTTATTGTTCATTTATTTCTATTGGACAGAAAGTATCTACTTTAAGTCTCTTAACCTTAATTTAACCTGCCAATATTCTAACCGCTCCTGTAACTGCTCTTGCATCAAAATAACCACCGTAACCCCTCTCTTCATCCAGCCTGAGTCAAAAAATTCTTTTAGAAAACCATTGCAATTGATTGAGGGACCGCGCACGGTAACGTGATCAGCTCTTTTTTTATTTTGATCTTATGTGTGTTCGTGACGATGTAATTCCGCGTTTTACCGCGCTCTCCAAGGGTAATGAATTAAAAGCGTTCACTAAACCTTAACTTTCAGAAGTATCTATAGAAATGGAGGTAATTAAAATTAAAAACGCATTATCAAAAACGTTAGTCACTTCCTTTATCACAGTTGTAGGCATTTTAATCATATTGCTCATCTTCAATGGGGCATCTGTATTTAATAACACTCTATTAATGTCAGCACTGGCGTTTATTGTACTAATACATTTTATTATTATACTCTTCCGCAACCGTTCCACTTAGACTGATTCAACCTATTTATTAAATCGTAGTAAATGAATTGGAGGTCTTCTTATGAATGAGAATAATGATAGAAAACCATTCCGCAGCAAGAAAGATATGTTCCTGTGGTTACTTGCAGGGATACTAGGCACTCTCATAGCTATAATAATATTTTGATACTCCAGTTAAACAAGATTTAGGAGGTATTCGATGTATCGTTTTAACAGATGGACCTATTCCCTGACACTAGCTCTCATATGCGGTGCCGTTTACTTAGCATTGAGTTATTTTAATAACAATCAAGCGGAATGGCTAAACACCCTTATCCTAACCACCGCTTTATTCCTTACATGGGTGTTTCTTTTTCCAAGATTCTATAAAAATAAAAATGGTGAAGTTAAAAAGTGATACTCCCTATAGAGGAGAGCGTTAATCAACAATTACAAAAATTCACGGTGAGGGGAGGATTCGAGATCGTAAAAATACTCTAAGCGTGAATTCTATGGAACAATTAGGAACTCAAGAAGAAAGAGGTACAAGAAATACTGAAGTTGTTGATATTCAAAATTGAGGAACGACTTTTGAAAACCCTACCAATTATACGAGCGATCGAAGTAACGATGAACTATTAGAGATCGAAATCTACAATGTAGGACACTCTTCTGTTGAAGTGTTTCCACCAACCGAGCTAACCCTGATTCGACAGAAGAGTGATTTTTAACGTATAGGGTATTCTCCCATACTTGCATTTTATAACGACTTTAGGACTAAAAACTGCAACTATACTGCAAATCAGTTATTTTCTTTTTTAGAGTCTTCATCTTTCCACTCAAAAAACACTACTAATAGGAAAGAAATTATTGCTAAAGGTAAAGTTACCATCAGTGCAATAAGACCAAAAGTATAAGTCCAAAATAAAGCGTTATTTCCAGTTTGATTCTGTATAAATTGTTCGTAAAGGTCAATTGCAAGAAAGAAAAGAAATATCGGAACTATAGTAATGACAATAGTCCAAAGTATTGTCTTAATTAATCTTTTAGAGAAAGATTTTGACTTCAAATTGTTTTACCTCACTTAAATTAGAAGGAAGCATTAAATCTTTGATTTCCATGTGTAGGGAATAAGTTGTTAAATCCTTCATTATCTTTTGTATATACTAAGAAACTCATTCCTGATTTCGGTATATAAACAGCCACTTCATGCGCAGGTGCTAAATCATGGACTCCAGATACACTTCCAGATCCATTAGAAGTAATATTTACTGAGTAATTATAATCAATATTTGGAGGTAACTCCATAAATAAAGGAATTCCCACTGAATGCTCAAGATCCCAAGAAGCTCTACTAGAGTTAATGCTAGAATTCGATCTCGTAAAAGTATCTGCTTCAGCCAGTTGTTCTTCAACTAATCTCTTATTCCCATTGTATCGACCTGTTACACTTATTGCCAAACCTCTACTATCAATGTAGGGGTATGAATTTGATCTATCTGCTTCAACACGGTTGTTTGTAAAATCTGCCCTAATTGCACTTCTTGTTCTGTAGCGGTCACTAAATTCGTCCCAAATTGCATTCCCCGCTGAATTCATACGATTATCTCCACCTATGTATCCCACCAAACCACCAGCTATACTTACATACTCATTAGGAATCTCCAATTGCCTCAACGAAACGCTTTAATATAATTAATTTTCTGTTATTTCGAGCATTATTATTCTTTGCATCGAATCACTCCTTAAGGTTTGCTTTATTTTAAAAGCCATATTTATGGCTCTTAAAACCTAATTCAACTTCTTAATAATTAAGACCTGTAGTGATCAAAAACACCTAAAAAAAAATAAAAACGGACGATTCAAATTGATGAGTTTGTTCTAGGAGAACTCAAAACCCTTAAGAAGATCATGAATGAGTACAAGCTCAGAAAAGGTAAAGAGTATAACGATCAAGGGTTTATATTTGTAGACACGAATAGAAAGCCCGGTTACCCAATGATTATTAAAACTGTCGGTCGTAGAATAAAACGAATTTTAAAATTAGCTCAGTTGGATGAATCACTTACCCCCTTACTCTCCAAGACTTACCCATACCTCTTTATTAGCTGAGGCTGGTGTTTCTCTTGAAGAGATCATGGAACGATTAGGACATAAGAATGATTCAGTCACAAGAGACGTTTATCTACACGTAACAAAATCACGCAAAAAAGAGGCTGCTGTAAAGTTCAGCAACCTCATGGATAGTGTAAGAAATAAAAATTCGGGGTAGAAAGTATGTCAAAAGCATGTCATATCATACAATTAACTACACTAACAAACCCGAAACCCTTAAAGCATCAAGGGGTCAGAGAGGCATGTTACATCATGCCGCCCATTCTGTTAATGGTTTTTTAGGGTTTCTTCTCACTTTTTTAAAGACTGGTTTTGAATACAAAACTACCAACAAAGTCAGTTTTATTCCTCCGTACTCCGCAGTCCTTATTATGTTTGTTATTTTTTCGTTAGTTTTTATAAACTAACATTATGCAATCCAATACTACCCTTAAAATAAGCAAACGACTCATCAATTATTTTTCTCATCTTTGCGTCATCTTTTATTTGTAAATCTTCAATATTCTTTATAACCTTGATCCAAACAGTTTCCAGTGTTTCATCGTTATCTGTTTCTTTGTATAAACTGTATAAAGACTTCGCTTCAACCAGTCTCCCCCTCACCTTGTCTATTTTAATCTTCATTACTCGGTCCTCTATACAGATACACACTGCTAATCTCTACCCAACGATTAAAACCATGTATATCTTTTTCTGGGGATAAATATTCTGCGTATACTTTTTTATTATCATGGACAATAAGTTTCCCGGACTGGTTCTCTATATCCCAAAACTTAGATAACTTCATTGTAGTTCCCCCTTTTTTTATGTACACATATAAATAGGAAGATACTCGATTCTCATATGCATATGTGTATATAAAAAGACGTCGTTGTATTAGACGTCTTCTTTAGTTGTAATAAGTATAGCTTTGTAGTATAAATTATGTCCCTGTACCTGGTTGTGTCGGTCCGCTAAGTGGTGTACTAGTAGGCGCTGTACCTGTTCCCGGTTGTGTTGGTCCCGCTACTTCCGTCAAAGTAACTGATCCAGATACTAGGATAGTCACAGCGACGATTGAAAGTAATAACTTCTTCAATTTCTCACCTCCCTTCACTGATATTCCGAAATTGCTCTTTCAAATAATTGAGCAAAGAAATTATTTCCTGATTGCTTCATTAAACCGTATCCTTTAATGATTGGTTTAATATCTTTAGTTGCAATCCCTAAGTAAAGAAGAGCAAAAGGAGATTTTTTATCAACCGTTTCTAAAGCTTTTCTTGCTTTCTCATTTTCTTTCCTTACTAAGTATTGGAATGCCAATTCTTCGTCCTTTAAAGATTCTATTTCCTGATATTCACCATGAACATTCAATACAAACTGAATGTCTTGCTCTATTTGAGCAGCCTTACTACTTGAAGCTAATTTATACAACCTTTTTGCTTCTTTTAAATTGTGTAAAGATAGCTCTTTATTACGATACATTTCAGCATGGCCTAATAAATGATAAGCGCATGCTACTAAATAAATTGGCACAAGCTTGCTCTTCGTTACCTCTTTTGCATGCATAATTGCTTCGTCAATATCTTCATTCTCGTAGAGACAAACAAAAGAATAATTCAAATGGTACTTAACCTTAAGCGAATCTTTTAAAAACCCTTCTTTCAAAGTACCTATCTTTCTCTCTACACGATCTATGAAAGATCTAATGTTATATTGATCATTACGGAAATGTATTGATGTTTCAATTAAGTCTAACTTGAGTTGGGCATCTGGAACTGTAACTCGTCCATATAGTTCGCGACACTTTTCCCATGCCACTTCCGGAGTCATGATGTTTCTATCCCTATTGAAACGGTATATTTCTACCCATTCTTTAACCTCACCACGGTGATCTTTATACTCGGTAAGCAAATCATCCATTAACTCTTGTCTTTCGAAATTAGAAGCGTATTCAAGTGAATTAAGTATACCAACTGGCTTTTTAAGCGTTCTGCAATAATCGTCCATTACCTCTAAGTAATCTTCTTCTATGTACCTAAGTACAGACAGCGTTTTCGAGAATCTTAAGTCTTTACTACCTTTTTTATCAATTACATCTGATATAAGGGATTTTGCAATGCCTGTGTTATGTGTAATGTCAATTTGCTTATTTCCCTCTTTGCTTAACCACTTGTTTATTGAGTTAAAAAGTACTTCTGACATAGGGACCCCATTTCCAGTTCGACTTTTTTAAAAGTTTTGTTTTGTCGAACATTTTAAACGTAACACTTTATACACACACTTTGTATTGGGAAAATTATAAAACAAAAACAACGTGTAATTTGTCGAAATTTAGTTTTTTATTACTATTTTTTTAAAATCTTTGATTAATTCAAGGTTTTCTTTGTTGGGAAACATTACCCTATAAAAATATATTATCACAAAACATTTGTTCGTCAAACAGAAAAATAAAGTGGATTTTAATTTTATAATTAACTACAAAACGGATTATTAACAGACTGTAAAACCGTCCCGATATATTCTAGGGGCGGAGGGCATCTATATGGAAACATTTGGCGAACGACTAGCCTACATACGAAAACGACATAATCTTTATCAGTACGAGGTAGCTGATAAGTTAGGCATCCATAAAGTTACCTATGCTAATTATGAGCAGGATAAAAGACAGATGGATTACGCTACTCTTGTTAGGTTTTGCGAGATATTCAATGTGTCATCTGATTTCTTACTAGGTATAATCCATATACCACATAGGATAGATGAATACAGCAAAGAAGAGGCTGACTTTATGAGACGCTCGCTCGATGTATATAGAGAAGTAAAACGAAATAAATATTAATAAAAAGAAAAAAAGCGCCGAATGTGGACGCTTCTTTTTTATGCCAAGGCTCCGCCGATCCCAACTAGCAAATTCATAAAAATCGGCATTAGCTGGACCAGTATATAGCCGATACTGGCATTTTGTATCAATCCCACCCCACGCTCCTTTTGGTTAATCATAAACATCAACGCGCCGCCTGTAAGCATCACAAGCGCAATAGGATATGATAGTGCTTGGATCGCGTCAACAAGTGGCATAAACGCTTCTACGATGGTTTCCTTTGCGCTATCAATCGGACTCCATGCAGGAATAGCGTCCATTGGCATAGTCTCGGTTGCACTCGCATAAACTGATTTAGCTTTTGCATTGGATATAGCGATTGCGGTTGCCCCCGCTGCCAATCCGGTGCCGACTTTTATGTTTAGCTGTCTACTGGCAGCTCTTTTTTTAGTTGGCTTTGGTGGACAATCTCTATTATTTAAAAAATCACTGACTGATCCGACTGTTTTTACTCGCATGCTCTACCACTCCCTCGATATAATCATTTTCTATCATCGGTGTTTGCACAATGTATTTGCGGTCTGTCAGGTAAACACCACGACCTTTTATAAATGGCAGGTGTGCAGCATCCGTTATCCCCTCACCTAGCACAACCTCACTCGCTTTATCAGTCTGCAGCTTAAAGCACAACTTAGCATCACAGTTTTGCTTAATATTGTGATTAAGTACCTCGCTGTATGGCGTTTGCGTGGCGTAGATTAGCCGATAACCGAGCGCCCCGCCTATTCGTGCTATACGTGATAAGATCACTTCACACTGGTTCTTGATTTGCTTCAGCTCTTTATCCTTTTCAATGCCCGGCGCCAACTCTGCTCCTTCATCAATAACGACAAAGTGCCTTGCCTTTATACCTGCCTCTTGTACGTTCTCGTAGCCACCTTCTTTCAAATAGGACATGACTCCATCCATTTGTACGTTGATTGCTTCCAGTCTCTCCAACGCTTCCTCTGCGTCGCTCGCAATACCTTGTATCTGAGGACATTTACTGTAACGGCTAAAGGTTAGACCACCTTTGAGGTCAATTAATGTAAATAAGGCATTATCAGGTTGATTAGATATAAGAGTCGTGATGGCCGTCTTTAAAAAAATTGATTTACCATACCTTGTCGTACCTGCCACAACCATGTGCATGACCTTATCAAAATCGTGCTTTATCTCTTTATCCCTGCTTACACCGATCGGTACCGCCCAGTCTTTGCAGTTGTTTTCGTACGGAAGATACTCGGTTAAGGGATGATTATAGATCTTTACTTTTAATGTAGTGTCATAGCTCAACAAAACCTCTTTTTTGTATGTCTCTCCGTTCGTGATTCGTTTGATGTTCTGTTTTAACCCTTTGTTCACATCCACATTTTTAATGTTAGTTAACTTAAAGCCTTCCTTGGATCCATTGAGGCTCGTTTCGATTGCTTCTTTTTTCTTTTTAAAATCTGTGAAGGTAAGTCCTTCCGGTAATCGGTAAACGTATTCGGTATGGTCGCTCGCTTTCTTCGTCCTCAGCAACTTTGGTGTATCCTCTTTTTGGTTGTATTTGATGTATAAACCACACTTTCGGAATATCCGGTCTAACCTCTGTTTGTCGGTATGGCCCTCTTTAAGATACTCGGCACCTAGCCACGCTGCACCGCCTAACAACAGCTCTAGAATCATCTTTGTGACCTACTAAGCATCGGATTATATGGAGGCGGTGTTTGTGGTTTTTTAGGTGTTACCGTTGCTACCAGTTTAGTTGGTAGTACCTTGCGCTCTGGCTGTGGTGTAGCGGTGTGAGTAGTATCGGATGGTAGTAGCCCTTTCCGTTTGATTTCATCATCCAAGAGCTTTTTGATAAATCGCGAAAAAGATTTTTTGCCGATTAGCTGCAGTCTTAGAATGTCATCTTTATTTGTCTTGTTGAAGCTAATAGATCGCACCCACTTATTACTCATGTGATCACTCCTCTGTTGTCGATTGATACATGATATTAGCGGTATTGCTTGGCATATAACTTAAATGCAAGATTTTTTTCTTTTTATGAATAAAAGGGTTGTCCTAATTAAGCGTAGAATTTTACATAAGGGTGATAAAATGAAGAGCTTAATTGGAGAATTGATCGATGAAAGAGGATTGAAAAATGTATTCATTGCAAAAAAAATGGGGGTTTCGCAAGCTCAAATTTCCAAATGGAGAACTGGCGCTTCTTTTCCGCGAGTCGATAAATTATTCAAATTGGCGGCTATTTTGAACGTGAAAGTAGATGACCTATACGACATGACCGATGATAGCGGTAATAGTGAGTCTGAGGAATAAAAGTGATTTTGACGGTAGTACCTGACGGGGAAATACAACTAAAAGCTAATAGCTTAGCTTGGCGTGCTATTAGCTTATGATTGCGGACAAGTAGTTTATTACAAGTTAAGCACTGCAAAAGGATCAATTTTAATTGGTTCTTTTTTCTAGTTGTATACGAACATTTATTCGCATATACTATCAGTAACCTAAAACGAAGGAAGATCAAATATGGACATTAAGCAAGCTGTGATAGAAATTGCGAAAGCCGCACCTTTTGAAGACTTGGCCGCAAAGGAAATTGACAACCGTCCAGAGATAACAATACGCGTTTATGTGATTACTCGTCTAACTAGAGAGTATATACACAATATACATGCCCAAAATTTCGATATGCACCAACAGATGCTTAAATTGATTGCTGACGATCTTTTCTTGATGAGAAGTTTCTTCCGCAAAATGAATATCCGTGTTGAAGACAATCCAAGTGAATCAGAGCTAAAATCACTACACTGGCGTTACTGGATAAATGGGCGAACAGGCACAGTTGGAGGCACAAAAACAGTATTAAAAAAGAATATTAAAGAAACCTTATTAAGATATAGAAAGCGGCTAAATGATGAAATGTCCTTTTGAAAAATCCTTTGAGCAGCGTTTAGAGGATCTAGATGAGGATCGACTGTGGGAAGAAATTTTAGCGGGTATAAGCGATGAGGATAAGCGCTCGAGTGTTACTAAGTCGTCGTAGCTTATGTGGCGGAAATGACAAATGTCGTTGCGTACGGAGACCGATTGATGTAGGTCTCTTTTTTGTTGCTCAGTGAAGGCAAAACCGTAATTGTAGAGTGCGTAGTTAACAACTTGATTGTAGTTACCATAATGATTGTTGGCGTTAGGGTACCGATCAATAATTGCATCATGGATGGACCATAGATAAGCGAATGCTTCAAATTCTCTTCTCATACTTAACCTCCTTAAATATCCTATTCTACACAAGTAACGATAAACCTTTAACAACTGTTTAGTAATGAATTAATTACCGATATATACTATAGTTATCTAAATAAGAGGTGATTTTAATTGAATGAGAACGATAAAAGTAAAAGTACAACTATTAATCAAGATGATTATCTAGATAAATTTGATAAAAAGAGAAAAATGATGGCTCTTAATTATGCTTTGGATATTAGAAAATTTGAAATAGAACTGTATTGGAAAAGAGCGACTTATTTTTGGACTTTTCTTGCTGCGACATTTGCTGGCTACTTTTTACTTGTATCCTCAGAAAGAGATATGTCATCAAGTATATATGTCGTTATTCTTAGTTGTATAGGATCGGTCTTTGCTTACAGTTGGTGGAAGGTCAATGAGGGTAGTAAAACCTGGCAAGATAACTGGGAGAGACAAGTCGATTTATTTGAGGATGATGTTTTAGGTCTGCTCTACAAATCCTTAATAATTAAAAATAATACACCTAAATTTTATTCAGTATCAAAGATAAATTTAAACTTAAGTAAGAATATCTTCCGTATTTGGTTGGGATTAGTTATAGTTCACAGCATTCTATTTATCGTGGACAAAATTTATAGATTTAACTCTCCCCCACCTGATTTACCTCCTGATTTTATACATGAATTTACTACAATAACTATTGTTGAATCTTTCTTATTAGTGATTGCATTCATTTCATTAAAAATAATTATAAAAATAATTGATAGTTCAACAAACAGTTCTCATGACCTAACTAATAAAGGTGAAGATGAGAACTATACAGTTTATTTAAGAGAAAATGGAAAATGATGTAATGATATTTAATAACCCCCTTGAGACCTCGCTGAGAAGCGGGGTTTTTGTGTTTATATTTATAACAATATATAAATGTTTAATGAATCCTTTGTATATATAAAGTATAATAAAAATTACAATCTTTTAGAAAAGGCGTGGGTATTTTGGCAACTGAAAAACCAATTGCGGACAGATTATTAGATAAAAGTCACGAAGCATTTATACTAGGAATTGAAATCTACAATAAACCCACCATACAATACAGAGTTGAGGGATTCGCCTTTTTTATCTGTAACGCTTGGGAACTAATGTTGAAATCACACCTTATAAAAAAATTTGGAGAAAATAGCATTTACTACAAAGAGAGCGATAGAACAATTTCGTTAGAGTATGCCGTTAAACAAATATTTACCAACGACAAAGACCCCTTAAGAAAAAATTTAGAAAAGATAATTGAGCTACGTAATACGAGCACTCACTTTATAACAGAAGAATATGAAATGGTTTATATTCCCTTGTTTCAATCATGCGTAATTAACTTTTCCGAGAAATTAAGTGAATTTCATAATTTTGATGTAACAACTCTAATTCCTCAAAATTTCCTTACACTAAATGTCTCAATGGAAGCGATTGATAATAGCAAGATAATCGCTAAATATCCAGAAGAAATTGCGAAGAAAATAATTGATGTAAATGAAGAGATTAGTTATCTTAGCAAGAAATCTAACGCTCATGGTAAATTTGCCATAGTTATAGAGCATCAACATTTTTTAGTAAAAGATAAGAGTAAAGCAACTTCATTCGTTGGCATCGATAATAATTCGGATGTGAAAATTAAGGTATTAAGAGAAATAAAAGATCCAAATAAAACACATCCTCATAGTGCAAAAAATTGTATTAATTCGTTAAAAAAGAGATTAGGTAAAAGCGAAATTGAATTTGGAATTAATATGCATGTATTCTTGTTATTCGTGGATTATTTCGAATTAAAATCAGATGAGGCTTATTGCTTTCAATTTCAATCTGGGGAATCGGGGAAACAAGTGATATACAGATACTCACAGAGAACAATCGATTTAATTTATAAAGAAATTGAAGCAGACCCTGAGTATATATATGATAAATTAAAAGAGGGCATGAAAAAAAGATAACCTCAGGGGCAAAGGAATTCTAAGTGGTTAACCACATACTCCCATTCGGGAACCCAGCCTTATCCATCGCAAGTTATCTTTATTATATATATTATATCTTATATCGAGATATATGTATAGTTTTTTATAACGTCTTAAGATAGCTGTATAATAGTGAATTTGTTTAACCCCGCCGAAGCGGGGCTTTTTTGTTTATCCCAACTGATTTACTCTTGCTCTAACTTGATTATACTGCGCCTGTGAGATACCTAATGACTTCCTACGCGCCTCATGTCCATTACCATGCTTGCCTGCTATCACCTCTCTAGCCATCTGGTCAACGGATTTAACAGGACTCTTTGTTCCGCCACCTGCACGACGGTTAACCTCAGCTCGCACTTTCTCGTATTCTGCCTGAGAAATTCCCAAGGATCTTCTACGGTTATCATGACCATTGCCATGTTGGTTGTTGATGACTTCCGTAGCCATTTGAGCAATGCTTTTTTTAGGCTTGGCTGGTGCTGGCTTTGATGATCCTAGACCTGATTTCCGGTTGACTTCCGCTCTCACCTTCTCGTATTCAGCTACACTGATACCTAATGATTTACGTCGGTTTTCGTGCCCGTTACCATGCTTTTGAGCGATTACTTCATCAGCCATTTGAGCGATGGATTTCTTCGATGGTTTAGGAGCAGGTCTATTATCAACAATTACCCCACCTGTCTTTGTATCGTTCGGAATCGTCACTTCTCCACCTAAATAAGCAATCGCCCCTTTAGCAATTGCCTCGCCTTGCGCTTTCAATTTGTCATCATCACGCATAACAGCCACATCGTGGCGAGAGTCCATGAACCCGCCCTCTGTTAGTATTGCAGGCATCCTCGTCTCTCTTGTGATATGCAGATTCGCCTTTTTAACCCCACGATCACGCAATCCCATTGCTTTAACATATAGAGGGTGTACAGCCGCCGCTAACCTTTCAGCGTCTGGGTGATTGCCATTTTGGGTAAAGGTTTCAATACCGGTCTCCTCATCTCTCCACCTAGAGCCCAAAGCGTTATGATGGACAGAGATATAAATATCAGCGCCCCATGAATTAGCGCGGTCTGTACGTGTTTTTAGCGATACATCTGTTTTACCCGTCGGATCATCTAAGCGTAATACCTCATGACCTGACGCTCTAAGGACAGCAATTGCGGCAAGTACTACCTTATTGTTAAAGTTCCATTCGTACTCACCCGCTGGTGTTCTTTTACCTGCTGTCGATCCATTACCTCCGTGTCCTGCACACATTGCAACTTTAGCCATAATTATTTCCCCTCCTTAGTTTGTCCATCACGATGTTTTACAAGTTCGAATAACCCTGTTGCTGATAGACCTGCAAAACCACCAGCCCATAACCTTAATGTTAATTCCATGTCAGTAAAAGGCGTTGCCGCCGCACCGATCGATAGACCGATAACCAACGCAATTAAAGGCAAAAGATTTACCTTCACCTTGAACGTCTTTTTAACCAACTCAATAAGTGCTAACACGATAGGTGCAAGCACTGTAGCGAACAATAAAACTTCCTGCATATAAATTCCTCCTCATAATAAATAGCCACCCCGAGTCTCACAGGATGGCTTACGTCGTTGGGAATCCCCCTAAAAGCTGTATGATGGCTAATATGATGACAGTAAAAATACCACCAGCGCCAAACACAATTTTAAGTAGCTCCCACTTCCCTTTTTGATTTTCCCTCTTCAACTCGTATTCTGATTCCACAACACCAAGTCGATCATCGACCTTATTTACGCTGTCTTTAACACCATTTACCGCGTCTTTAAATCCTTTTGTATTCTCTGCAATCTGTATCAGAACACCCTTTTGCTCAGAAAACAATATATGCAACTTATGGTGATCGTCCTTCATATCATCCATTTTTTTTACTACAGGAGCCAACTGCTTTTGAATCTCAACCTTTACTTCGGCTCTTGTAATCGGCGTGTTGTTCTCCATGCTATTCCTCCCAAGACAGCGATAGCCGCACTAAATAAACTCATAGCTAAATAGCGATAAGGCAATACGCTCGGTGTACCTGCATCAAATGAGGCTAATGCATATAAAAATAGCAAGATGGTTGTCATTAACCCTCCTGCAATAAACAATAAATATTGATATTTGGTTTCAGCGACTACCGCAATTGATAAAACCACAGCGGCCGCGAGAAATAATATTCCCCATCCGTACTGCGGTATTAATGTTGCCATCACTTTGTAAGTTTCAGATTGATAAAACAACCCTCGATCCGAGAAAATAAAGAAAATCCCTGTGACGCCCATATAGAATGTTAAGACTATTGACAGTGTGTCTAGCATGGTGTCATATTTGATCATCTTGTTCTCCTCCATCGCCTTCCCTCCTCTCATGTGCCATATTTATCAGGAGTTTTGGCTCGTTTACTCCCTTGTGTTTTGTGCTATAAATAAGTACCGCCTTTTCCTTGTGTAAGGCGTAGGGGAGTATCGGCTCCCCGTTTTCATGTTAGATCCAATGTCACTCCATAAAAGATGAGGTTTGATGCTACTAACGCATTTCTTAACCTCACCTGCCCGTCAGTTGAGATATCTAGGATTGCACTACCTGACACTAAACCCAACAACCCTCCTGTAAGTCCATCCAGCCCTACTACAAGCATTTTTGGCGTTATTGGTCTAAATCCTTGCGGCAAGACTGTAATGACCGTATTCGCTGATAGTAAACCCGAGCGAACGGCTCCTTGAAAACGAATTACATTCGGATTGAATTTAGCTACTTTTAAAGTGTGACCATCTAAATTGCGGTAGTTATTTTGTAGGGCCAAAGAGTTCCAAGGTGGATTAGCACCCATTGCTTTTGCCATTTCCATTGCTTGATCCGCTTTCTCCTGATGGGTTAATTCTTCAGGCACTTTCCTCAAGACAACACCTCCTTTATTAAGATTTCAATTGGTGCATTTATCGGTGGTGCATCAGTAAAACTAATTTGCGTTGTGCTTGTTTCGTTATAATCCGGTATGAATCCAACGGGCAATAAGTCAGCAGGAGTTCCACTTATACGCTTCGTATAGCCTACATACACGTCTAATTGGTTCATGCCAATATCATAAGAAAAAGGCAATGTAAAAACCGTTTGAGTACCGTCACCTATGAATAAGGCTCTTGACCTATTGCGGTTATTGGCTTGATTTAAAGCATCACTAGCTTCTTGCTGTGCAGAAGCTACTTTTTCATCAACCTTGTTCAAATCATCGCGTACCGCTCTAATATCCGCTTCCACATCGCTAGATGAAGGGTTGCTATCCCATCTACGAACTTGCTCGAGCGTTACATGTCGTGTCATATCGTTAATATGATTTGATAAATCTTGACTGTTTCCACTAACTGCTTGTTGAGCAGCCTTTGCTACTTCATTAGCGTTGATTGACTCTTGCCTAGCGACCGCAACAGATGCATTCAACACATCGATGCGTTTGTTATTCTGTTCAAGACCATTGATTTTGTCTGTGATGTCACGACGAAAAGAGCCCAGTTCGACAACGGGACTTCTGTTTTCATATGGATAGCGCTCGACGGAAATGATCTTCGCTTGAATATCGAGCTGCATCTTTTCATGTATGGCCCAAATATAGTCCCCTAATTGAAAGTCATGTAGCTTAAGACCATTCTCTACTAATTCCTCGTATTCCACTTCTAAGTGATAGTGCGGCAGTCCACTTGCTCTACGCGCCGCCTCTGCATCAATACCAGCTTGGGTGGTAAAGCGGTCATCCTGAAAGAATGCTTTATACAAGCGCTTATTACCAGTTTCGTGATCGGTATACCGTCCGCTATGTTCAGACTCGTATATCGTTTTAACAATCGGTTGGTCAGTCTCCTCATTCATTCGCCCCCAACCTTCGATGTACGTGATGATATCAGATCCGTCTTGATGCTCACGAATCGATTTAAGGTTGTGACCGTGACGGAATTGACCATCGGTGTAGCGCGCAATTTCAACCGCTATCGTTAAATGTCTGCCGCTTATTCGGTAATGGACACCAAAACGATCCATAATCTGTTGCATCATTTCAAGCGCCGAAGCGCGGCCGAAGTTTTCAAAGTCTTCACTAGGCAAGTCTGCACCGACAAAGGTATATGTGACACCTGTGTTTGCTAAAGCAAGATCAAGCGCTCGTCTGATACGCAAGGCGCCTGTTGTTTCGGTTGTTTGATACTCAGCTTTTAAGATATCAAATATCTCATGACGCGCCTCTATAGACTTTACGACAGTGGTGCCGAGTGGATCGTGGTCGTATGGATCAATGACATAGCGCTCGTTCTCGAATATGATCGCTTCTTTTGGCAAGAGGAGATCAAATAAATGAGCATTACTCTCATCCTTTTGGATGCTGAATGAGAAAGATTTCTCGCCATCGTCGGTTTCTCGCGCTGCCTCGGCAAAGGTGCCTGTGAGTGGTTCAAATACACCGGACATAGTTTGGATAATAATTGGATCAGGTTTTTTCATAGACCCTCCTTTCAATGAAAAAAGCACCCCAATCGAGATGCTTCATTGCACTAAGTGCTTTCTATATTGTTCTTGCTTGTATTCCTTTGTTATGTGAGCATATCGCAATGTTGTTTGCGGATTGCTATGTCCAAGGATTTCTTGAACCGCTTCTAACTTTGCACCATTATTTAAAGTCAAAGTCGCGAATGTATGCCTTAGCACGTGACACGAAACTTTATGATCAAGATCACAATTCTTTGCTATTTTTTTGATCTCATCTTGGATGGTCTTTTTATCCATACGTCTGATCGGCGACCGCTGCGTAACCATCAATGCAGGACAATCATCATTTCGCGATTTTAGATACTTGTTAAGGTGGTACATGGCTTTGAACGACAAGTAAACCTCTCGCTCTTTATCACCTTTCCCGACAACGTTGCTACTCATGTTTTGTGCATTGATATCAGATCGATCAAGAGAGTGTATCTCTGACAAACGACAACCAGTGGCGTAAAACACCTCTAAAAAGGCTCGTTGTCGTATCGTTTTACACGATTCCCTCATTAGTTCTAATTCTTCTATCGTCAACGCTTTCGGCATGCGTTTTTCAGTCTTAGGTGGATTTATTTTCAAAGTTGGATCACGCTGAATAAACTCTTCGGCGACAAGCCATCCAAAGAATGACTTTAACACCGATAGCTTTTTCCCAATTGTGCTCATTTTTCGATTTTCGTAGCTGGAAAGGTACGTTCTAATGTCCGCACTCGTAATATGCTCAGTCTGTTTGTTATGATGATCCATGTGCTTACAAAAGAGCCTGAGATCAATGCCGTAACCTTTTATGGTCTCTTTGCTTCTGTTCTCAAGCTTCTTGGCTGAAAGGAACATCTCAACCTTTTTAGGTAAGTCTGACTCGACTTGTTGGGCTCGAGACTGTTTTACATGGTACTTGGATACAATAAATGACACTTTGTTTCTAAGCTTGTCCACATCAATCCCTGGCACAAGATCATACACAAGTGCAACCATTTCAGACAACAAATACTCTTGCGCGTTGACTTCCATTCTTGCTACGTTATTCATTTTTTATTCCCCCAGCGGAATGTATTGCGCTTTAGACAACACCTGCCAATAAAAATAGAGCAGGTGCGCATCTGGGTGCGCTGACGGTCAGGGAGCTACCCTTTCCTACCTACTCCTAGGCTATCATACCACGTTTTTCCATTCAACAAATAGACGAACATTTGTGCTTGATATTATTCGACAATTACCAGACAGTAGCGTCCAACCAACTCTATAACCAGTTGTTATTTAAGAATTAATGTCAAACCAATCAAATACAGGTACTTTTCTATCTATTTTTAAAATACCTTTCTTGTGTAGTTCTTTTTCGATTTTTTCAATTCGATTTTCAATCAAAGTTTGCTTTTTCAAGATAATCACCTCTCGACTTAATTATTTAATGGTAGTTGACCGTCTTCTAAAACATCTCTTGCTTCAATAAACTCTCCATCAGACTTTAAATTAGCATATATCTGTCTTGTGAAGTTAAGTGCATCATCGTGCAAATCAACTGTCATTGTTCTACGTTCCGTTAGAATTGGCGATTTACCTTGGTTGAAATAAGACCTACTTACGTACCCGTGCAAAAAGTATTCACACTGGTCACTTCTAACAACTAATGAATCAATTCTATAATAAGCATTCCATACCTCAATACCACTATCCGTTATTGTTGTTTTCAACAGACCCATCCTTCTCTCCCTCCCCATCTTCAAGTTGTTTTATTAGGTTATATGCACCCGATAACCTTAGTAGTTCGTCCGATACTTGCCCTAAATAATGTTCTGTCTTCGCTCTTTCTTCACTGAAATTTTGTATAGCTGTCTCGATTTCTTCCTTCTTTTGTTGCAAATTCATTTTCTCTACCCCCTAATTTAAGCAATCATATTTTTCCATGTTAGTCCTTCGCAAATCCTAATCTTTCTAGTTGAGCTGTTATAATACATTCTTCCGTTTTCTGGTGTTGGATCACTTGTTAATTCACCTAATTTAACTGAACCGAAAAACCAAGTTTTTCCTAGCCCATCTATCCTCATCACTTCTGGTGCTGATCCATTTGAATTAGCAGCACGAACTGCAAAATGAGAATCTACTCTTAAATCTCTTTGATAGCTTCCAATGTGAATATGCGTACTCGCTGGGTAATGTGCATTATCTCCAAATAACTTTAAAGCAGCACCTCTTCGATCCGTTTCAAAACGCTTACCATAAGAAATTTCCCACTCATTATCCTTAATAATGCCTGAAATAATATCTGTAAAACCCGATTCAGAAGCTACTTTAAGATTATCTGTTGATTGACCGTAAAAGATGGTCCCTTTTTCAAGCACTGGAGGTACTGTATCGTATTTACCGACTATTAATGCTCCGCCGATGCGGAATCGTCCTGATGGGAAAAGTCTTGCCAACTCAACATCTTTTCCATTTTTCATATGGTGGATATTTAAAAATGATGTTAAGTCTCTTGCATAGTCACCTAAATAGATGTCCATACCTCCGGGGTTCGCTAGGTAGCTACCACCAAACATTTTAATTGACGCACCATCACGATTCCCTGCACCGAATTTCGATCCACCAGTGAAATCCAATGAACCTGCATTATTGGTTTTTCGTATTGCTTGGAAATTTTCAAAAGCTACTTCACCAAAAAACTTTGCTGTTCTTTCGCTAAAGTCGTAGCCCAAATTATCCCTATCAGTACCGAGTTTAACTACACCCATCTCTTTAGTGATTGGATTAAAAACTTGTATGTGCGCTTCCATTTCTCGCTTACCGACAAGCATTGTAAATCGGTATTTTTCGTCTGCGCTCCAACCTTCGAATACATGACCGCCATTAATAAAAGACCCTATTCCATCGACAGAATTCCAACGACCACCACCACCACGAACACTTATCATTGCGTCTGTTTCAAGTACACCTTTAAACGTGTTGTGTATACGAGTTTTATTCCGATCAAATCCATAATTCCAACGTATGTCATCCCAATTAGACCAATTAGGATTAATCGGTGATTCTAAATTCGCTTTTTGTGCCAACTGCGCGGTAGTCCGTTGCTGTACCGCGTCCAATTTAGCGGATGCATTTGGGTAAACTTTACCGTCTTCTACATCCACGCGAATCATTTTGGTTTCGTCTAATTGCTCTTGCCCGTCCACTGCTTCAAATAGACGTTTCTGCGTAATTTCGCTTTTCCAATCTGCGGAAGCCGCTTTATCTTCTGCTTTCTGCGAACGCTCACGCGCTTCCTTTGACTCCTTATGCAATCCCGTTATATCTTCAAGCGTTTGATAAAGCCGTGGGCCTACCTGATCATTAATACCTGACATGCAATCCCTCCTAGAAGTACAAAAAGCGGAGGTCGAATTCAATCGTAAAGGCTCCGCTTGTACCTGTTATTTCGAAAATGTTTTCTCCTACCGCCAATGTCATGACATTGCGGTTTGTTTGTCCGAATATAGATGACCCGTTTTTACGCGAAAAAACACCATCTAAAACAATGGTGTCATTTGTATTGCTTGATCCGTTGTATCGCCATACCTCTCCTGTTGTCCGATTTGTAATCGTGAGGTTGTTGCTTGCGCCTTTGTAATAGATACGTAGGTAATCATGACGCCCATCTACAACGGTGTCGCCTAGATTCCATACACTAAATCGTCGTTGTGTAAATTCGTATGAGAGAGGCACGCCAAGCGGTATATTCTGCCCGAATGCCCAAACATCCTCACGAAAGGTAAAGTCGTTTCTAAGCGTCCCTAGAGACTCAGCATATGGGCTTTTTGAAATGAACGGCACTTCAAATTCCCCAACTGGTCCCGCAATCCGATTAACAGAAAAAGAAGCAGCGCATTTTACACGCCACCTCTTTCTTGATTCCTCACTTGTATAAACAATAAATTCCTCTCGGCTGTCGAAGATGCGAAACACCTGTGAGCGTAGCATTGCATAATGATAGTTATTAACGCCGGTTAAGTAAAAACGAGCGTACAGCGTACGCCCTTCGTATGTTGTGCCTAGATCGGCATAACCATCTACACCCGGTCTAGTAGAGGTTTCTGTTACTGGGGAGGGAGAGTCTATGATGAAATCAGAGCATATCAACCCTAGTTCCTCATCCAGCACATATTTTGTACCATCTAGCCTTTCTACTGTAACAATCAACGTCTTCCCCCTCCCTTCATAATGCTTTTATTCATAGCCATGTCGGCTTGCAGTTGGTTGATTGGCTTAACGATAGACCTCGCTAATGATCTGCCATCCACGTTTAAGACAAGCTCATCAGGCATTCCGTCAAATCCTTGTCCAACTAACTGATTAAGCTGTTGTAACAAGCTAACCACTTTGCTGTCGTTGTCTGTGAAGCCAAGGTTATCACCCGTCTCTTTCCAGATTGCTTTTTGTCTTACGCGCTTCGCTGGATCGTGAGAGATAACCGACTCTGCCCATCCACCTTCTGCAATCCAAGCTAACTGAGCCATGTCTACAATACCGCCATCCGCAAAGCCAGATGGGTTAAGCGGTCTGCCATTTCGTCGCACTTCGTAGTGGACGTGCGGTCCTGTGCTGTCGCCAGTTGAACCTACAAGGCCAATCGTTTGTCCCGGTCTGACGACATCACCAACAGATACGAGGTTACGGCTATTGTGGGCATATCGATATTCTAAGCCGCCACCTGACTGTACATAAATGACGTTTCCGTATCCTGTACCCCATCCGCTTTTTGTGACTCGACCAGCGGATTGTGAAGGGATTGGCGTACCACTTGGCGCCGCCCAGTCATCACCATTGTGAGGTTGTATTCTACCCGTGATAGGATGACGCCTAGCTGGGTTAAAGGATGACGACTTTCTAAATGGAGACGGCCAACCCGGACCATTGCCTCCACCACCTGCGCTAAAGTCAGGTAATAAGCCTTTCACATAATCAATGACCTTATTCTTTGCATAACCAAAAGCCCCTTTTGACATCTCACCCATGCCACCAGGGAAACTAGGAGCGACAACGCCCATTGTATCCAATACTTTGTTCATGAGGTTCTTAGCGCCTCCTGCCATCCAGTCCCATACGTCCATTGCTTTGTCTTTTAGGGCACCAACACCATTTTTCACAGCGCCTACAGCACGACCGCCCATGTCCTTTGTCCAATCAATCGCGCCAGATACAAATTTACCGACGCCATTGTTGTAGTGGGGTAATGAGCTTAAAAAGCTTTTCGTATCTGGACCACTCATTACAGCGGTACCTCTTGGCATGTTGACTAGCGTATCTGTATTAGGTGACATCGCTAAGCGACCATTCGGGAACTGAATCAATTCCTCCATACCACCATCACCGACCATCGCAAGACCGCCGGGGTGCCCACCTGTACCTTTAGCATATTGCGGAATCTCGCTGTTGTTTAGCTGACGTCCCCTGTTACTTCCACCTGAAGCACTCGCGTAGTTCGGCTTCCATTCTGGTAATTTAGTGCTTACTCCGATCTTATCAAGCACCCAGTTTACGCCACGGATAACGCCGTTAACACCTACAGCTAAACCCTCTAGCATTCGGTTACTAACTGAACTAATGCCTTCCTTAACTTTGTTGGCCATGTTTTTAATCCCCGTACCAATTCTACCAGGTAAGTCTCTTGCTGCAGATACGATGTCGTCAAATGTATTCCTAACATTCGTCCACATGTTGGATACAATGTCGCTTACCCACTTCCTTGCGGTGTCGAAGCCGTTGCGGATGTTATCTCGAATCCGAGTTACGCGAGACGCGATATTTTCATAAATACGTGTCCATATAGATCGAATGAATGTCCAGACGTTATTAAAGATGCTCGATATCGTCTCTCTTGCAGAATTGAACGTGTCTCGAATGCGATTGAATATTGAAAGCACACGGTCACGAATGGCATTGAAGATACTAGTCCATACCCTTCTAATGAAAGCGAGAACGGCATTGAAAATACCCATCGTATTATTTCTGGCCATCTCCCAATGCTGACGTATCCGATTTACCGTATTTTGCACAAATGTCCTTATTGTCGTATAGATGCTGTTCCACACTCGTTTTATAAAATTCCACACAGAATTGAATATTGATCGAGTTGTGTTGAGAACAAAATTAAACGCTGATCGTACGGCATTAAAAATATTGTTTGCGGATGTACGGATAATGTTAAACAGATTCGTCCAGAGATTTGAAATGAAGTTACGTACTGTGTTAAAGATGTTTCGCGTCGTATTCCAGACATTCGTAAAAGCTGTTCGAACCGCGTTAAAGATTGTTGTTGCGACTGTTCGAATGATAGTGACATAAACATTCCAGACCGTTGTAATGAAGTCCTTTACCGTGTTAAACACTGATTTCGTTGTATTGTACGTTCTTGTAAATGCTGACTTAACAGCATTAAAAATACGACCAGCGAAATTCCTGATCGTCGTAAACATGAAATTCCATATACGACTAATGAAGCTGGCAATTGCGTTTACAGTCCCCATCGTATTGTCTCTCGCTGATGACCACGTTCGAGTTATAAATTGTTCAATGGATGATAGGATCTTGCTGAAAAACTTATAAATGCCATTCCAAATGGTTGTTACCACTTTCCATACGGTTGTCAGGTACCATCTAACAATGCTTACATAACCGTTAAAAGCAGTTGAAATCCCTTTTCCAATCCAACCGAACACCATCGAAAATATATTAACAACAGCGTCCCAACCTTTTTTTACTATTTTTCCAGCATTTGAAAAGAAAGAAACTATTGTATTACCAATACGACTAAAACCTTTGATTACAATTGAGCCGATATATCTAACTCCGTTAAAGATCGTCTTTAGTCCACTCCAAAAGTCTTTAAAGAACTTAATTAAACCTTGAAATAGGTTTCTACTAACACTAACTATAAAATTCCAAGCGCTTTGTATCGCTTGCCAAGCAGGTTGGACGCCGCCTCTAAACAAATCGACTACTACTTTCCAACCTTGACGTACAATAGAACGAACAATTTGAAACAATACTCTTACACCTGTTACAATCCTACCGAAAAATGTTAGGTTAATTACTCCCCAGATAAGTTCTACGGCTCCGAAGAATAAGTTCTTGATTCCTTCCCACATCTTCGAAAGGTCGCCAGTAAATATACCAATAAAGATGCCTATGATACCCTGAATGACATTGACCGCGCCATTAATAACGTTCTTTATCGCTGTCCATATCATATCAACAACAAATAAAACTGCTGGCATGACAAAGTTCACGATTGATAGGATCGTGTTAAATGCATTGGATACAGCATTGGAAATGGATTGACCTTCTTTTTGCCAAAACCCATAGATCTTATTAAACATCGTTAAAACAAACGGAACGACTGCATTTACGGCATCTTTAAGATATGGCATCGCGAATGATGCAACTTCTTTTATACCGCCTAAGACTGATTGTAATGTAGGTAAGATGTTCTTGAAATGTTCAACCATTGAGCTACCAAAACTTTGCACAATCGGTATAGCTGCTTGAAAAACATTTTTAATGATACTGAACCCATCGCTTAACGAAAGCAAAGGCAACTTACTTATAGCATTAGATATATATTCAAACGCTGTTACAGCAACATCTTTCACAATCGTTATTGCATTAGGTAATTTACTAAACGTATCACCGAACCATGCCATCGCCGCTTGAATATGGGGTTTCATCGGTTCCATGATGGTTGCCATTGTTGATGATATGGATGATTTCAAACTATCAACAGAACCTGTCCACGTATCTTTCATTCGCTCCATTAAACCAGCCATGGCAGCAGTCTCACCAGCAACGCCATCGGTTCCGTTTTGCATGCCCTCTACAAGCGATTCAATTGCCCAAGTAGACTCGATAGATCCACTCGAAATTTTCTTTTGCATTTCATCAACGCTTATACCCGCTTGGTTAGCCAAGATTTTAAGAGCAGGTACACCATTACCCTCTAGTCGCCTAATGGGATCGAGGCTAGCATTGGCTGTTATTTGTAAATCTCCAAAAGCGGCCGCAATCATGTTCAATCCTTGCGATCCTTTACCAGCACCAGCTGCAGCATCACCAATTGCTTGCATTGTTGGAACTACTTTATCCGTTTCCATCCCGAATGCTACAAGGTTTCTCGCAGACTCAGCCAGATCAGGGAACGCAAAAGGTGTTGTACGAGCAAATGTAAGGACGTCATCTAGAAAAGCATCTGCTTTCTCAGCATCACCCAACATGACTTCTAGGGACACACCAGCGTTTTCAATCGCAGATAAACGCGCCATTCCTGTATTGGCTAATGCACCTGTTGATAACAACCCTAGCGCCGTCGCGTACCCTTTTACGACATTCGTTGCCTCGCGGAAAGGCGATACGATTCCACCAATAACACTTCTCGATATAGAAGCAGTGGCGGTCATTACAGGTTGTGCAATCGTCCCTACAGCGTTCCGGAATGTAGTTAAGCCACCCCCAAGGTTTCTTAATACGCTATTTACTCCGTTAAAAGCCGAGGTCATGATAGACGCCTGTTGAGGCATCTGGCTCGCTGTGTTTGCAACTTCTCTTCCCACTCTACGTAAAGATTGAACAGAGCGAGAGGACATCGTTTCGAAGTTCCTCGCCATTGCATGTGTTGATACATTCGCTTCATTCAATGGGTTTCTGAGGGTTCGTATCGCGTTACTAAGCGTATTTGTTTGACGAACGCCTTGTGTGCCTAATGAACGCATAGAACGATTCATATCTTCGGTTGAGCGTGCATTGTTACGCATCGCCGATATAAATTGACGTGAGTAGTTTGTCGAGGTTCTGTTCATTTGATTAAATGAACGTGTCGATTCGGTTGCCATCGTCCTTGTACTTCTAGCAACAATCGATCCCTGTCTGGCAATATTTTGATACTGTTGAGCGGTCATCGTTCCAAACGACCGAACTTGTCCAGACGTACGGTTTACGACTCGACCAAATTCATTCGTTCGATTGGCGAGTGTAATTGAACTACGGCTCGCTAATGTATTAGCTTTGGACATATTGTTAATACGTGCTGTAACCGTCCTTGTTTGTCCATCTGCTGTTTTAAATGTTCTCGTCATTGTACGAGCGGCTTGATTCGTCTGATTTAAACCACGCGTATTCTGTACAGTACCTTGAGTCATTGACCGCAAATCTTTTGTAGCTTGTCTAATAGCGGTTCTTAAACCTCTTGCATGAGCAGTGAAGTTTGCACGTAACTCACGTACAGATGTTGCCATTCTTCATCCTCCTTTCAAGGCACAATAAAAAGCACCCTGAAAGCAGGATGCTTATGCAAGAAGCTTACATAGCTTCTGATATTCTTTTGCGTCAGCCTTTAAGTACATTGTGTAGTTTACGTTTCCGTCAGAAAACGCAATTGCTACAACTGAATCATCTTTCTTCCTACCACCTATAGCGGCACCTACGATAGCACCAGCGCCCCATGTAATTGGAGCGGTGACGATACCACCTACAACGGCACCCGCAGCGGCTTTACCGCCAGAGCGCTTTCCTTTTTCTTCCCAACCCATTCCGTTTACTGTGATAGATTTATTGCCAATCTTCAATGCGCCGGACGAATCACCTGCTTTTATAGTTACATTTCCTTTTTTAAGCTTAGGGTGCCCTCCTAAGTGTTCCAACTTTAAAGATCCAAAACTTAAAGAGACTGATGAATTGGATGACTCGCTGTAACTAGTAGAAGTTTTGTTTTTATTAGGCAATAACCTTTTTTCCCAACTGACTTTGTATTGTTCAATTTCATCGTCTGACAAATTATCGTTATTTAGCTCAATTAGTCTTTCTTTCCATTGACCACTTTTCATTTTCCCATAATCATAATTAGCTTGTTTCATCTCTTTTTCCAGTGATTCAATTTTTACATCATGCTCTTCTCGTAAATCACTAATCTTCTTTTCAATTACATTGGTCTTATTCTCATTATCTTCAAAAGAAATTAATTTCGTTTCCAGTTTGTATAGTTTAATCGCAATTTGCTTTTCGCTTTTCTTATAAAGATAAGCTTTTTTGATTGCTACTTTTTCTAGAGCTAGTAGTTCAATCCTGCCCTTTATTTTTTCTTTTTCATTCTCTTCAACTTCGTTTAACATTCTTCTCTTTAATTCTGATGAGACATTCCAAATTATATCTAGTTCAATATCTTTCTCTTTGGATAATTGCTCAAGTCCTTTTTGCATAGAACGTAATTGCTGTTCTCTTTCGTCACCATGAATAATCGATGACCAAAATCCTTGTTTCTCAGCCATAAGAAACACCTCCGCTTATCCTTGTATCTATTATACGTAGATAAGGCTTAACATTCCATTAAAAAGTATAAGAATATTCATTATCTATTTACAATTACTCATCGTTTTTCGATAATAAATATGAGGGACAGCCACGAAAGAGGTATCGATGTCAAAAATTAATCCACTAATCGCCGATCAAAAAATTGATTTTAAATGTGAGTGTGGTCGTAAGATATCCATTAAGTTTAAGGACGCCACAAAAAGAAATGCGAAAACAACGTGCCCGCGTTGTAGAACCGTCATTCATTTTGACCAAGATAAATCCTTCAAACGAGAATTAGATAAGTTGAACAAATCGTTAGATAAACTGACTAAATTATTTTAACTCCTAAATAATTGGTTGTCCCTCACTTTACTGATCGCTTTATTTAATTGATTGTAGCTTTGCGTTGTTTTCTCTGTTACTGCTTTTAACTCTTGGCTATTCTTGATACACTCTTGCATCATTTCATTTACTTCTACAATGCTTGAAGAATCGAACTCTAGAACGACCTTGGTCTCATTCATTGCTTTCACCTCTTTTCCTGTTCGGCTTTTAGTCTATTCATTAGCTCCTGATCCCACTTATAGACCTTCGCGGGACCTCTCTTCTGTTGGTTAAATTCTTTAGGTTTAAGCTCTTTAGCAAACTTTTCTTGCGCCTTCTTTTCATCTTTCGATTGCGGAGTACGCGAATTTACCATCATGAGATATTCAATATACATACGTTGTCTCTCTTGATCGGCCTTACTTTCATCCTCCGTTAGAACCGCGTCCATAAAGCCTAAAAGGGACATCGCAGACATTTGCCTAATTTGATTATAACCACCTAGCTTGTTGGCTAACTTATAGCCGAAAGCTTCCTCTAAGCTGACGGCTCCACTTCCGTTTCCTTCTTCTCTTTCTTGAGGAACTTGAACGCCTTCTTGGCGACGCCCAAAGACTTTTTTGCACGTTTAACCAACTTTTCAATATCATTCTCTTCAACAACAGCCTCGAAGATATCAAATACGTCTAGTACCTTTTGTGCTCTGAGTGTTTCCAAATCGATATCAGACAGCACAGCCAGTAATTCAAATGCCTTTTCAGGCAACTTAACCGTCAGTGTTTCAAAGGAAGATACTAATTTCTGAACCATTTGCTCATCGGTCAAACCCTCTGATTCTTCTAAGAAATCATTCACAACGTTTAAAAGTTGTTCGTCTTGCTGTAAAACGTCAAAGATTTCTTTTAGAGTCCGCATTGCTTTTTCTAACTGAAATACGCCAATCGCTTCGATTTCATGAGCGACCTTCTTTACTTCGCCTTCTTCACCTTTTACTTTTAACGAGATTGTTGTCATTTAACTTCCTCCTAATAGATAAGGGGCATAAGCCCCTTTATTCGTCTTCTTCTATCGGTTCTTCTGGTTCCCCGTCCGGCTCTTCAGGTTGTGGTTCAGGTTGTGGTTCAGGCTCCGGTTGGGGCTCATTAGGGCGTATCTAATCCCGAACGATCACCAATATAGAAATAGTTTCCGTCCTTTGTTGGGTCTGCGCCGTCTTTAGGAAATACGGAAAATGTCATCGGCACATTACCTTGCTCGTTGCCAAATGATCGGTTAAAATCGCCAATCGCCGCAACTTTATAGAGATAAATATCTTGAGACGAATCAGATGCATTTCTCGGACGAATTGTTAAGGTGCGTGCTCGTTCCCTGGCAGATGAACCAATTTTTGCATCTTGCAGTCCTATTACTCGCCCATCAGTACCCTCAACCTCGCTCGCAAAAGACATAGCTGCGTGTAAGATTTTAAGCGTCTGACGTGCTGCTGAAACAACCACCTCTGCTTCCCATCCAACTAAACGTTTATCCCATGCTGTATTTCCGTAATCTAAAATAACGATGTCTTCAGTTTCTGGTGTGAGTGTCACCTCTCCACCTTCGTTTTGCATTTCATCTACACCATCAAAACGAATTTCGCTATCTAAACCCTCATCAATGATAAAAGTTGCTGGACCAAACGGAATGTCATATGGATTAAATTCTGGCATTATAATTCCTCCTTGATTTCTAATAGAGTCACATCAAAGTTGATGGACCATTGCATGAGATCGCCCTCTAGACCGATTTGTATCGGGTCTTGAACTGCGGACATTAAAAAGACGCGATAGCTCTTTTTCTCTATCCCGTCGTCTATTGATATATCAAAATTACGATCTAAACCTCGGCGGTGGAAAAGATCGAATACCTTATATGCTGCGTGTTGCGCTAAATCCCAATCAGAAGAGCGTATCCAAACCTGATAGTTAGGGTATCTCATCACAATTTCGCTTGATGAAGGACGCGAGCCACCTTCGCTATATACTGTACCTGTGTTGTCCGGTGCCGTATATTGGTCATACGTCCACGTTAGCTTAGGTAAAGCCCTCGCTAACTCTTCACGCATCCAAGCTTGAATCACTTGCGCCCCCTCCTATCCATGGTTCGTTCTAAAATGCGTTCTCCCGTTCGTTGGAAATCTTTATCCGTTACACGGATAGCTCGCTCTAAATAAAGTCTCCCTGCCCTTTCGCCTCGCCACGCTGGTTTATTGTGCGTTCTTCGCCCTCTACCACCAACGTAATAGTTATCACCCGGCATTTTGTCATGTACACCCATTCGATAGGGTTGATAATGCCTGACAAGCGCATACTTTGAAGAAGAACCACCTTCAAATTCAAACCCTTGTCCCTTTTTCTTAGGTGGATCAAAGGAGATAGAGTCCTCTAAATCCCCTTCATCATGATGTACAAGTGCTTTGGCGCCTTCTTCAAGCAACGCACTATACTTGCCTAGCTCTTGAATGGCTGCACGCTCAAACCTCTTAGGCATCGCCTTAAACTCTTTTTCAAGCTCTTTCAACCCTCGCCATTGAACACTCATAAAATCGCGTCTAGCCACCGTACACCGTCCTGAAATAGACCTTCGAACCGCTAAGGTTCGTTGACTCTTCCCAGTTAACAACCTGAGCCTTGCGCTCTTGGCCGAATGTGTCTGTATACGAAATGGTTGAGTCGAAACCGAATTCAACATCAGGCGGTAAGTCAAATTCAATACTCGTTTTCTCTTCCACACCCTGACGGTTACGCACGACCCTAACTTTGTTTGTGATACGCGCTTTTGTCGGTGTTTCTTTAGGTGCTATAGGGCGACCGCGATTGTCGGTGATAGGATTGCCATTTTCGTCTAATTGCGTTGTCATGACGACTACATCGTCTCTCATAGGAGGTTTCATTGTAGCCGCCCCACTCTACCTTTAGACTTGAGTAATGATCTTACTTCAGGAGCAATCTCGCTACCACCTATTGAAGCTGCCACGCGATTGGTAGAAAAAGAGGATACCCCTTGCCTACGAAGCTTAGCGTATTCCTCTTCCTCTCCTTCGAGCATGTACAAGAGTTGCAAGGCGACAGCGCGTTCAGACAGAAGAGAAGCACGGTAGTGCGCTTTAAGTACCTCCTGCGCATTGAACACATGCTTTACCTTGTCATCAGACGATAACTCATCATATAAGGCTGTAAAGGGCATTTGAGCAAGATAAGCGTTAATAGACTCGAAGTCCATTCTATTCACCTACTTCTTTTTTCTGCCCTTTGCCTTTTTGTTTCTTTTCAGACGCATGTCCTTTTTCGTTCCCTTGCTTGGCTTTGCCATCGTTTATCACCTCAACATAACCAATAGACGACAAATAAGCGGCGGATTTCTCATCGATCTCCAACTGCTCCCCTTGCCGCTTTCCATCTACAACAGCGTTTAACACTTTTACTTTTGTTTTAGCCACGAATAACCCTCCTTATGGTGTAAATACATCGAGGTGACGGACTAAAGATGGTACCTCTAGAATCGGCAACCCGGCACCGACAGCACGGAAGATAGACTGAATTGGTTCTTTCTTGTCGTATGCATCTAAGAACAAACCCGGTTGAAAGTTATTCTCTAACGTAGGACCTTCAAGATATTCTCCAACGCCTTGTGACAACATAACAATACGGTTGACGGGCATAAACTCATGATTCACAATCTCGCCTGTATAAATATCTTTATACGTCATGCTGCGGTTTTTGATAATTTGAACAGGTGGTAATCCAAAGTTATCTAGCACCGTCGCAAGCTCTTCGTTAGAAACACGAAGCGAATTAGACGGTCGCCCTGATTCTGCGATGATATTCGTATTTCGAAGCATTTTTGCATTAATTTCACGTGATATCCACATAACCTCTGGCTCTTTACCGTTATTTTCAAATGCATATGCTTCTACTTGTTCTAACAAGAATCCAATCATATCAAAATCATCGGAATCAAAATCATTGCCATTCGTAAGTGCGATCTTGTTTTCCTCTGGGATTCCGTAATTAATGGTATAGCTGACGTTATTTTTCTTATATGCATGAGCACCTGTGCAAAGTGCCTCCATTTTCGATAACTGCTGTAGTTTACGTAAGCTATCAATTAGGTTAACGCCTTTACTTACGAGCGTATCAATCATTGCCTGAAACTCTTGATTGTTTCGAGATTCATTGATTGCTTGTAGCTCCTCGTAGGTAACGATGTCTTTCAAACCGTAATAAGCAATCTCATCAGCCATTGATGCAACAGCGTTGCGATCTACAACTGGCGGCTCTGCACCGTAACCAATGTAAGCGCCAATTTGTGGTGTGTTTTTAACAATTTGATAAGCAAACTTACGATCATAAGTCTGTCGTGTTGGTAAAAAGCTATCAGCTTCCGTAGCTTGTACGTCTTCTGCAGACGCATCTACAAGACCTCGTAAAGCTTCGCTTTGAAATTCTTCAAGATGTGTAATACCTGCCATGTGTGTATCCTCCTCTTATTGAATGATATTTTTTGTGTAACGCAAGAATGGGTGCGTTGCTTTTTTAAATGTCTCTGTAACCGTATCAGGCAGTTTAGCATCATAAACTGAACCACGAATAAGTACTTCACCTACAATAGCATCCTCCCCTTGCATGTTTACATCAACATTGAGTAAAGCGAATTCATCGTAGCCAGATGGCAAAGCAGGCTCTTCACCACTTGTATCATCTGCGTAAACCTCAAACTTTCCAGTTTCTAAGTTCCGCGCAACAGGTGTGCCTACAGGTAAGTATTTTTCGCCAATAGCTTCCGCATCTAGCGTGATACCTGCCTCAATATATTGGAAATGCTCAGAAGACAAGATGTTAATACCACCGCGAAATTCCGGTTCTTTTCTTTTCGTTTTAGAATAATATGGCATGTCGTTTCCTCCTTAGCGAATTTTACCGCTAGCTTTAGCACGCGCATAAGCGTTTTTACCAAGTTCGCGGGTGTCTTTCTTTTTAGTTCCACTATTGTTCTTTTGTTTCACTCCTGGACCATAACCAGATTTAGAAGATTCCTCTTCCTCCTCTTTTTCAGAGAAGAATTCAGGAAACTCTTCTGCTAGGTCTTCGAATAGCTCCTCTAAGTTCGTTGGTTCGCCATCATCATCCAATTCAATCTCATCAATACTGATAAGCTTCGTTGCGAGTTTAGCGTTGAACTTATTTTCCATTGCGTATTCTTTGACCGCTGCCCTCTTCTCTTTACGCTCAGCGCGGGCGAGACGCTCTTCGTGCTCATCAAGTTTAGAATTAGATTTATTATCCTCTTCCTCTTCTTGATTACTTTGCTCCTCTTGTTCCTCCGACTTTTCCTTCTTTGCATTCTTTAAACGACGCTTGATCGTTTTCCCTACCTTTGCATCATATTGCTTTTTAAATTCAGGATTTTTTAGTAACTCCTCAAGGTCAGGGGTAGATTCCTCTTCCTCTTGGTCTAAATCGTCCTGCTCTTCCTCTTCCGCAAAGAATTGTAGGTTCATAGGCAAAGCCTTCGTATACAATGGTTTAGCAAACATAATCGTTCTCCTTTCATCTGCGCTTCTGGTGCGCGATCCCATTATTTACTCGTACATGGTTAATGTTGCGTTGTGTCGCAGCACGGTTTGACACGACAAATAAGCCACTATCCACTAGAGGCTTTTGCGTTTCGTTTGATTGCTCGCATTTCTGCTTTCTTATCTCGAAAATTAAGCGAGTTGACTTTCTTCATACGTCTAAAGGCGCCTAATGTCTTAGGGGCATCATCACCTAGCAACATGACCATTTCAGCGTATTGTTTCTTTTCGGCGTTACGTTGTACGCGTTGTTTTTGCTCTCTTTCATACGCTCTCTTTTGTGCAGGGGAGCGAACATCCTTCACAGGATCAAAGGCTTTCCACCGGTCTTTCTCTTCCTGAATCTCTTTAGGTGTCTTGTATTCCATAACATAAGGTCTACATGTACAACGGCAGTTCGGATGAAACGGCGGTAGCTTAATATTGTTGTCATTGATTGACGCAAACCCTTCATGCTCACCTGTTAAGCTCACGACAAGGTTTTGATATCTAGCGCATACCTGACACGTTTGCCCCTGACCGCTTATCTTGACGGTTGTCACTCCGTTTTCAGTGTAGCGATTGACAGCGCCTTTCGTGTTAGCATCCCTTAGTTTCGTTCGAACCACTGTACTAGCGTAGAAGTCGATTGGTAACAGCTTCCCATCAATAGTACGATGACCGACAATGCCATGTTCTTTAAATCTCTGGCTGATGCGAGCGGATATCACGCGATTATGATCACCTTGAATAGACCCACGCGCCATATCATCTTTAAAGGTCTGTCTGACCTGATTAATATCAGCGGCCATATAACTCTTGGCAACTTCGAGCGAAGCTCGTATGTCTTCCATTCCACTGTTTGTGATCTCAAATAAAGCCTCTCGGTGTAACTTACGCTGTAGAATGGGACGAATAACCGCTTGGTCACTCTTCACAATGCCAGCGACCGCCAACCCCTCTTCCCTTAGCAGCGTATTACCTGTTATCAAACCAGACGTATACGCTTCTAGGATTTCGTTAGGCAAGACTTCTTCAATGGCTATTCCTAAACTATCGAGTGTGTCAGAGATTGAACGTATAAGCTCCTGTGCGCCTCTGTCGGTCGATAAACCTTCTATACTACCGACGTTACGGTAAATGTCTTCTAGAGCATCAGAGAAGTAGCGTAGAAGTTGGTCAATGTTCATTCTTCATCGCTCGTCAACGGTTGGTCGCGGTTATCAAGGTAACTCGACAACGTGCCACCACCAAATGTATTAGGCGTTTCTGATGCCATTTCTAAGCGCTCTAGCTCTTGTTGTATCCACTCTTCTGATGCCAGAGGGTTACAGTTGCGCACAGTTGTTTCAAGGCTCTGCGTGCCTTTCTCGTAAGCCATCGCGTTCTCTTCCAGCAATTCTTTGCGGCTAATTGGAATCATAGAACGAATTGCAATGTCCGGTTCCTCAATCATTACCGCCTCATCCTCTTCTGCCATGAGCCACAAAATATTTTCATAGAGCTGTTGGAGGAAGTAGATGTACTCGCTTTGTATCTGCTCCGCTTTTAGAATGGATGTTAGAAGGTCGTAGAACTTCGCTACACCACTTTGAGCGGATGCGGTACCAGTTGACTCACCTAAGTAGTAATCAATCGCCTTTGAGCTTGTACGCGTTTCTGACAGAACCATCTGCATAAGGTTGCGCACAGTCTCAATGTCACCAATCTTGCTCGTATCAATTTGAATGATCTCAAGCGCTTTTCCGTTCTCATCAAACGTTGTGATCTCTAAATCGCGATGATCAATCTTTTTCTCCGGGTTGTCTTCCCCATAGCGTTGAGCCGCTAACTCTTCCAATCTACTGAATACTTCTTCACTCACTGCGATACGAGGTTTACCATTACGCTCAAAAGTTATAGCCGAGCGCGTTAGTGTCCAGTTGATTTCATCCTGCTTTCCTTCTATGCCTTTAAGGCAACTACGACCTAGCGGGTTTCGGAATGTCTTCTCGTTTGCCCAATACACAACAAATGGACGGTTGCGCCCTTTGTATACCTTCTTGAGATCCTTCATACCAAGTAGCTGTTTCGCTTCCTCTTCATCAACAGGGATAAACTCAGTGCTGTTGTCCTCACCCATAAAGAGTAGATGTTCAGTGTGCAATCCATCTTTCTCCACTCGTTCACGGTAAACGTGTAAATAGCGGTCGTCATCGATCTTGCGATCATAAACCAGATCTACACCCAAATCGTCATCGTGCGGAAAATAAACGTCACGCTGTTTCATTTCCATACGTGGGCCCAGTTCGTCGATCCATACACAACCAACCAAACCACCATCTACCTGATGCTGAACTATGTTCGTCCAATGTTCGGTACGAAGCTTGCTGTTCTTCTCAATTTGTTCAATGATCTCTTGTTGCGCGTCCAGTATTTCAGCATTTAGCGAGTTGTCATCTGGTCCCTCTATCATGCTGTCTGTTTCGTCGTCCAGCTCTTCGATCTGTTCTTGTCGTCTTAAAAGCGAGGATGTGACCGAACCAATCGAACGAGCAACGAGTACCGCAGGTATCTCTGGTATTAACTTACTCACATTCGCTATGATGTAAGGCGTCTGTATTTGTTGTGCTACATGATTCCCCTCTGCGATTGCGTCTGTGATCTCGCCTTGTTGCGCTAGTCGTTTAGCGCGTGGGAACAATTCAATATGATTACCTTCGTACAGGTCGCGGTACCGCTCAATGCTTCCGTGTGTCTCTTCTATGATGCTCTTGTCAAACTTGTCCCATGTTCGTAATGCCATGTGTCACCTCCTACCAAGGGTTTGTTGAACTTAACCCCGCTTTCTTTGCAAATATAATGGTGTTCACAAAATAACGATCACCGTCCATATGATGATCGTTTTGCTTGATTGGTTTATCTTCGCCGCGTTTAGCCGCTTTCTGATCCCACGTATAGGAGCTGAACTCCTTAAATGTTTCAATGCAACAGTCGTTGTAGAGAATGAGCATACGGTTCAGCGCGCTTGCTACGTTCTGTATACCGTTCGCTACATCGTTCTTTGCGTCTTGCACCCTAAAGCTATCTCTTTTAAGCTGAGCCTTAAAACTAGCAGCAGAGGGATCGACAATGACAGAGGATATGCGATAACCATTTGTAAACTCTTTTAGATCACGGCTATACTCAACGTCCGTCTTCTGTTTGCCTTTCTCGCGACCATCGTAGTGGTATTCTTTCACCTTATACCACGTGTTCTTTTCCTTGCCCCACAATCCAAATGTCGTAGGGTTCTGCGTTCCGTAGTCAATCGATACATAAAACTGCGAATAGCGCCGTTCCTCTGTAGGTACGACGTGATAATCTTTATTAAACATGTCATAGATAACGCCCTCAGCGAGTACCCATAGACCTAAGATATAGCGCTTATAGAATATGCCCGTGTACATCCGCTTGTATCGCTCTTTAATCGCTTTTGAGAGCGAAAGGTTATCATCCATCGTAAAGTGTAAATGTAGCAGTCTTTTTTCGTGCTTAAGATCAAGAAACTTCGTTTTGAACCAATGATGCGGTCCAGCAGGATTGCAGTTATACCACATCTTCGACCCGTCCACCGAACAACGCGCGGTTGCTTGGTTAACAAATGATTCAGGCATGAGCGCGACCTCATCAAAGAACATACCCGCAAGGGTAATACCTTGGATTAAGTCTTGACTACTTTCATCCTTACCACCAAAGATATAGAAGTAATTTGCCTTACCTCTGAATGTAATGGACAAATAGTTATCTGCGCGGTGATCCTTAACGTGATAGCCCCTAGACTTGAGCATTCGCTTTAACGGTGTAATAACGTTCCGTCTAAGCGCTCCTATCGTCTTACCAGACATGCCAAGGTTTTCCTCGTTGAATGTCTCCATTGCCCACATAATGTACGAGAGAGACATGACAACCGTCTTACCCGCTCGGACTGAACCATCACATATGATGCCATCGTTATCTTTAAAAGGCGATGCATCTTGCCACCATGTTAATACCTTGAGTTGCTTCGTGCTGAACGGTTTAAATTTAAACAGCGCAGGTTTAAGCTTCTTCATCGTTCCACACCTGCTCACTAGCGCCCTTTATCGCATCCATAAAGCCGTCATCTTCGTACTCTTCTTCATCATTAGAGAGGAGACTGACTTCCGCTTTTGTCTTGTTAACGTTAAGCTGCAACTGTTCTAACTTGAGTCTGCGAGTATCATCTTCATGTGCCATATCGTTAAACTGTTTAATGGATGAGCGTAACTCTGCAATAGCTCTAGACTGCGCGCTCAAGAAGTTTGCTTGCTTATCCCATGCATATTGATTGTCGTATTGAAGCTCTTCTGCAAAAGCAACCTTTACCAAGTTACCTTCTGAATCGACTTTCAAGCCACCCTTAACTTTCGTGAGCGCCCTTGTAGAATCATTGGCATCGTTCACCCACATAATCTTTTGAGAACGCAAAATTGCGGCGTATTGTATTTGTATCTGATCCCACAAAAGATCAACAGGGTTTGCATCTTCAAGCATACCGATGATCTCCAATGTTTCTTTTGGCATGTAACGAGAAAAAAGCCCGTGCTTTAGCGCGGCACTGTTCCGTTCGGTAAATTGATTTTGTGGATTGGGATTACCACTCCGATTCTGTTGTTTCTTTCTTGATTTATCTGGTGCGCTCTTTTTAGTAACGCTCCCTTTGCCATTAGTAACGTTACCATTGCGCTCCCATTCATCATGGCTCTTCCATTTGCGTATCTGAGACGGGGAACAACCTAACTCCTCCGCTATCTCTTTCAACGGCTTCTTTGTCTCTTTCCATATCTCATACGCTTCGTCTCTTCTTGGATCTCTCTGTCTAGCCATCTACATACACCTCTGCCCCCTTCTTTGCTGATCTATTTAAATAATGCCACTATACAAACCTACCGGCTTTGTATATCTATCATCGTTAACCAATAAGCGAATAAATTCATCTTTGTGTTCCAGATAGAACTCGCGCTCTTTATCGGTCATAGGTACAGACTCCGCTAAGTACTTCTTATCTAATCGTCTTGCAGTCAGCTTTATCCGCTCTCCATCCTCGAATTTTATCGTTTCAACTGAGAATTGAATTGCACTGTTTTCCATTACCACAGATGCAGCAGGTGCCGCCCAATCTACACATGGTGTACCTACAACTCCACCAGTTTTATACCCTTTATAAACTCCATAACAATTCATCATTTCACCCCTCAATTTTCATAATAAAAAAGCAGCCCCTCGGACTACTTTGCGTGGTATTTCATGTATCTCGCTTCTAAAGCTTGCGTTACGGCTACTGTCTCACCCTCTGTGATGGTCTTGTTCTTGATCTTAGGCAGAATCGTATGTAGCCATTGCGCGAATTCCCTGTCTTGTTTCATGCGTTCCGCTTCAAGCTCAATGATTACGTTTAAATCAGGTATCTTCTTTTTCTTCACAACCGCTCACCTCTTTTTCCATATCTTACATTATTCCCGATCTAGCGACAATAAGGCTCTTGTGATACTTTCTATAGCTTGCTCTTCAAACACACAACCGCCCCCTATATCTTCTTTATCCTTGTTGATAGGCATAGTGTGTATGTGTAATAACTCATGTACTAACGTATGCTCCATGTCATTGAGAGGAAATCCATCTGAGCCGTTCCAATCCATCGGATCTAGTATTTTAATTGCCGCTTCTCTCGACTCGTAAAGAGCATGTATTTCACCAGCGCGACCAGTAACTTCAAATTCAACCAGCCGTTTTATCTTAGCTGTGATGATCCAATCCCTCAGTCTAAGTTTTCCTTGCCAGTATTCTAAACGCTCTTGCAACTGTTCTTGCGTCAATATGACCTCTTCCACCTAAACCCCTCCTCTTTAACACACAAAAAGAGAACCGCCTCGTAAGGTAGTCCTCTTTTCAGGTATCACATTCTGACTTTCTGAACAATTCTATTAGATATTTGAACAATTCTGTTACTCGCGTTTATTTGTTTGTCTTTTTCAACCTCAAATTTTTCAGAATCTGTCTTGATGTTAACTGTATCAAGAGTATCAGACATACCTTGAGTAGCGTCGACAAACTGCCTATAAGCTTCGATTAGCTCATTGTGCTCTTGTTTCAATTCAATGGGAGCTTCAAGCCTCTTTAAATCCTTAAACTGATTTTCAAATTCCATTATACCTTCTTTATAAATCTCTTTCACTGCTATAACTTCACTTAACCCTTTCGGTTCAGCAGTTTTAAACTTTTCGCTTGTAGCGGTCATCCTTTGTCCTATTGCCGCAACAGCAAGCATGTATTTCTTAATAGCTTGGTTTAATTTAACTTTCAATACAAAAACCCCCTTTCCGCACTATTCGACATCAAAGAGGATTATCCTGTTATTTTTTCACACACCCTGCCCCATACGTACAAAACATTCTTGTCTTTTCCTCTGTCTCGTATATCTTCTGGGCAAATACGCATTTTACGCAATCTTTATTGGGATCGATCTTCTTCATGTTTATTCTCCTTAAGAGCGAATATAAAAAGACGTCCGCTAGGACGCCTTTACTTAGCTGAATCGACTACCGCCTTGAATAAGTAGTCCTTTACACGTTGTTCTTTCGGTAACTCGCTATAAGCGACGAAACAAGGATGCTCTTTCTTCTCTGGATCTTTTATAGCTCCATACTTCCATCCGTTCTCTTGTTTATCTTTCATCCAGTTCTCATGGGATTGTTCTGGCGTCACATCATTTTCTAAGTGAAAACAAACGCCATTGATTGCACTATCCTTTTGCCACTGCGGAGCTTCCTCCCATTTCGGTTGGCTCTGATCTCCTGTTGCTTGACAATAGGCACGATTGACTTCATGCGCTGTTTTCGCTATTTGTTCTATGTTCATTTAATTCATCTCCTTTTAATATAAAAAGCGCATACGGCTATTAAGCTCGTACACGCTTCTTTTTTGTTTGTTCATCGGGTTAGGATTTGCACCTAACAAAGTATAGGATAGGCGTGACATCAGACGCCTCGTTTTACTGCTATGGGTAGGTGTACGGTTACTCAAAAGAGCAAAGGACACGACTTTCCACCTCTATTCGGCTGTGTTCCTACCTTACTTACTGATCCCCGAATAGCTCTCCTATACCTGATTAACGTCTACCTATTCCGTCACCGATGTGTAGTTTTTCACGCTTGCGTAAGCAAGACCACTGGAGTGAGGGGCTTATCTTGCTTACGGTACGTGATATTATAGGTTTGCACTCCACGTGAGGCATGGACAGCCCAATCTTTGTGCGCATTACACGCCTCTAGCCCCAATATGGAGTGCGGAATAAGTTATATCGTATTGGGTATTATCCCATACTTACATATTACTATGGATTTAGGGTCGAAAACTGCAAACTTACTGCAAACTTACACCCATCCAATTATGTGCCCTATTTCTTCTAACACTTTTTTTCGGTAATAATGACATGTTCTTTCACTCACATTTATCATGTCAGCAACTTGAATTGCAGAATAATTTTTTCCGCTCCAATATTTAACCCTCACAAATTTCATTTGATTTTTATCTAACCCGTTATATACCCTTTCGATCGCATCAGCTATCTCTTCATAATTTCTAAGTTTACGATCTTCAACAAGACGGGTTGCAATTCGCTCTGTTTGTCGCGAAATTGCTCGTACGCTGTTTACCCCCTTCCCTTGGTTTTCATCTACATATTCTTGATAAGGGTAAAGCAATTCCATTCTGCGCTTTTCTATTTCTTTCACGATATGAGGGTATTGGTATAACTCAGCCTCCACATGTTTTAACCTTGAATTATAAGCTTTTCTTTCTGCGATTGCTGTCATTAAGAACCCCCCTATTATTCGTTGATACGTGCATCTTTAGCCATCTTCTTTAGTAACCAATACGATTGTTCACTCTTATGCTCTTCCGCATGACAAGCGGCGCACAGAAGCACAATGTTACTCTCTACATGAAGTCCACCTTTTGAAAATCGTTCTTTATGATGAAAATGCAATCTGTTTTCACTAAAACATTTAGTGCACTTGTTACGATCACGCTTCCTAACTTCGTTTTTTATAAATTCTGGTATAGTGCGTTCTGCTTCAAACCCTTTTGTTCTCCTGCCTAGGTACATTCTTAATCGATGTATTTCATTTTTCGTGATCATGAGATCACTTATATATCTATCCGCAATCCAATTTGGCACTTTTTTACGACGCTCGTATCTCTTAAGTTCGTCCGCAAATATTCCAATCCGATGACTCATTTTGTTAGTGTTATAGCCTCGTAACATTCGAAACCCTTGTATCTCTGCCCCGGTGTATTCTAGTTCATCTGGTTGTCTCTGATTTTGTGCAGCTTTATAGTTAGTGAGTGTCTGCCGTTCTTCATGAACTATAGCAACCCCTTTATTCTCAGTGACGTAATCCCAATATTCTTGAATACTGATGTTATAATGGCCTAAGAAGTCTGTTAGGGAGATTGAGCCTTTTGGGTTGCGTCTCATGCTTCTAAATTCTTCTACAGTCAGCTCTTCAAATGGTTTTTCTATGAAATCGACTTTACTCATGCACTCTCCCCTTTTCTTAACCGGTTTCGTTCTGCCACCTCAATATGCTTTGTAACAGGCTTGCTTCGGTTCGTGTGTTGTTCATGCTGTCTAGCCCTGCCTTATACATTTCTCTAGCTATATCACGCTTAAAACGAAGTTCTGCTATGTCTTTTTGCCCCTTTGCTAATTCAAGAATGAGTGTAGCCGGGTACTTTCGATCATCTTTTAACCTCAAGATCTCCTGCCTTAACGCAATCTTGTATGCTTTTTCCGTTTCTGCTTTATCTTTCGCTAGATTAAAGATCTTTTTACTGGTCACATCTAGCCTCTGCTGCACCTCTCGCATTGACTGGATGACGCTTTGTAAATCACTCATATAAAGCTGCTAAGGTTTTATACCGATCATCCTGCTCCATCCACCAAAGAACATCCCAAGCCTCTAATAAAATTCGGTATGATTCCGGTAATGAAATTGGATTAGTTGATGCATACCCTTCAGCAAGAAGTCTTAACTGTTTAATATAGCGGTTGTCTATTCCTCTTATCGAAAGATCATACTCAAAACTATTCATTTCCTCACCCAACCCTTTTTATTGTTCTTCTGCCAGACAACCAACTCTATGCCCATTACGCTCTCAAACATCTTCTTAACGAGTGGAAAGCGTTCATTTGCGTATCCTTTTACGTCAATGACTTCCTCTTTGCCATCTTTATAAGTCACTTTGAAATCTGCAGTATACTTCCATGGCTGGCGCATCCTCTTACCTGTGCCGCTACACAACGTGCATTTGTTCATTCTGAGCGTTTTTTTATTCTCGACCTTCCCATTACCCTCACATCGGTAACACGGCACAGAAAAGGCGCTCAAGAGCGTGTACTGCGGTTGTAATTCAATTGCTTTTACGTTCTCGTCTGACCTTAGCAGGAGATAGAACTCACCTTCTGCCTTGGAGTCGAATTCATTTCCGTAGTAGCTTGTCTTTCTGCTTTTTATCTTTGCCATTGCGCCGCTCCTCTCTTCCCATTAGAGCAAGAGCAATGGAACAATATACAATCACTGCTGCTAGTAATATAAATGAGCTAATAAATATCTTTGGTAAATGGATCACACTTCTTGCTCCTCTCCGCATCCCTTACAGGTTCTTGTCCACTCGCTTTTCGCCACTCTCAGCTTGAATCTTCCATCACCACATTCACACCGTCCATGTCTCATTCTGACCTCCGGCTCAGGAGCAGGACCCTCTCTCTGCTCCCTTACCGCATCAGACCATTTAGGTTTCACCATTAATAGCCGTTTGCTTGCCGTTCGTGGTTGATTTTGTTCTTGTCTAAGTAGGCTTGTTCGATCTCTTCCCATGTGAATCCAAGACTTTCTCCTATCACCAAGAAGATATTTAACATGCTTTTGAAATTTCCGACCGTATTGTAAGCACTAAAGTCACCGACCTTATCAAACATACGTAAGAAATAGTTGGTCACATTTTCTTGATCTTTTGCATCATCATGGTAGAAATAAATGTTATCCACTAATCCATTTAATTCAGGATCTATGACAGAATTCCCTATACTCAATACAAAGTGCAGGCAGTCTACATACTCTTCGAGGAGTGGATTATAAGGTGCTGGATATGCACCTAGTTTTAATTCTGGGTCACTGTATTTCATTCTCGGTGCAAAAGTTCTCGCCTTCTGATTCTCGCTCCAAAACTTAAACCCTCTCCACTCGTTGGCGCACTCTCCTAGCTCTACTAGAAGGGCTAGGATGCGTTCAGGCAAAAGATCTTTGCCTTGGAGTTCTTTCTTTTCAATGATTGCCTCGTCTAGTTCTTTTTGTATTTGAAACAGCTTTGTTAGATTCATAAGCGCCTCCTAAAATATAATGGTTACTGCCATTGCCGCTATTGCTACACATGTCACCAAGCTATATGTTCGTTTGTCTTCTTCGTGTTTTTCTCCGATTGTTCCGAGTCCAAATATTACGATCATGATTGCTAAAATGATTTGAAATGTAATTAACATTGTTTCATCTCCTGTCTATTCCACCTACGGCCGTATTTCTCTTCGACTTCTCTGCGGTAGTTGGAGTATTCATCTCTCATACGTTCATACTGCGACCGTTCATAACTGATACGACGATTCATATAATTTACAAAGTCGGGATCATTGCCGTTAAATAACTTCTCCGCTTCTCTAGCTAGTGATCGAATCATGCTATCTTTTAACACCTGTTCATCAATTAAAAGTTCCTGTTTGCGCGCTCTCTTTTTGCACCACCCATGCACATAAACTCCAATGCCCGGCGGTATCTCATCCTTTACCTTGTCAAAAAGCTCCTCGGTCATAACGTAATAGTTTAAGTGACCGACAAAAGTCTTTTTTGCTTTGCTTCTAAAATCCGCAACAGACACTTTAATTTCATAACAACGCCAAACACCTTTTGTGTCGTAAGTCATGTAATCCACGCGCTCTTTGCCAAACCAGCCAATTGTTACCTCGAAGCCACCAAAAGTCCCTTGCTTGATAGTCGCTTTGTATATGGCCCTTTCAAGTTGAAGGGTTAATTCTGTCTTAGCCACAGCATTCACCCTTTCTTAAAATGGTAAATCATCCGAACTAATATCAATCGAACCGTCATTTGCAAACGGATCGTTGTCGTACTTACCGTTATTGTTATTCGTGTTATTGCCTCCACCTTGGCTATTCCTCGGCTCTAGGAACTGCACCGACTCTGCGACTACCTCAGTCACAAAAACCCTCTTCCCCTCGTTGTTGTCGTAGCTGCGCGTCTGTATTCTGCCATCCACACCCGCTAGGCTTCCTTTCTTGAGGAAGTTAGCAACGTTCTCTGCTGGTTTGCGCCATATAACACAGTTGATAAAATCTGCTCCTCTTTCTCCTTGTTGATTAGAAAATGGTCGATTTACGGCAATTGTAAAGTTCGCTACAGCCGTTCCATTAGCCAAAAATTTAAGCTCAGGATCGCGCGTAAGGCGACCAACTAAAATTACTCTATTGAGCATTGTTATTATCCTCCTTTAAATTTAGATAGCTTATTTTGTTATAAACAGACCTTCTTGAAATCCCTAAAAGACGCGAAATTTCTGTCGGTTTCTTGCCCATGAGAAAGAATTGCTTTAACTGTTCATCCACATCTTTATAGAAAGGGTGATCTTTCCGATCCTTATATCGTTGCCTTGCTTTTTTGGATATCTTTTTTCTTGTCTCTTCGGATCTTTTCAATCCTGTATGATGCATAACTGTATGATCCGTATGATTCATCACTTCTAGGTTAGTCAGTCGATTATCGTGCTTAATTTCGTTCAAGTGGTGTACAACTTCATCACTTTTTAAATAACGCCCTAAATGATGTTCCATTATAACCCTGTGTTCCATAACATAGCCTGATACATCACCATTTGGATGGGTTTTAATTAACAGTACAACGTAACCCATTCTGGTTCTTTTTCTTCCAGTTATGTCGTGGATGTCTTTCCCGATAGTAATGGAGTAAAAGGTCTGCTTTTCAATAGGCAAACCCATCTATACTCGCTCCTTTATGATTAACAGAGCTTTTTGCTCGTCGTCTGCGATCTCGTCATGTCCGTCTGTAAGTACTTTTACCGCCACTGTTCCATTAGCCTGACGCGCCAACCTAGCTACTATGCTGATGCCTTTGTATATGTCTGCTGTGTTGTCGCCGTTATGTTGTATCGTTAACATGTTCTTCATTGCCTCCTAATAGTGTTATTAGATCCATAGATTGCATGTACCTGACTTTCTCAGCGCAAACTCTTCCGTACCCGATCATTTGGCTTTCTGGACTCATTAGCTTGCGCTGGCACCTTTTACAATGCGTATAAGGAGCTTCACTCATGGGTTACTCCCTCCCAATCGGACAGAGGCTTTCTCACCCTGCCCGGTATTTTATCTTTCGCTACATTTCGTTCCGTTTCTCCCTCTGCGTATATCTGGATGACTAACAATCGCTCTTCGCCTTCTCGATGGTACGTTAACCACCGCATTTTTCTTGCTCCGCTATCATGAATTTTTCGAATGCTTCATGCGTTGCGTTCGGTATTAACCCTTCTTTGTAAAGGTCGAATCGATCTGCCCAATACCATTTCCCGAAGCGAGATTCTAGCTCTTCTCGCCAATAATCGGCATGTGATCGGTCTTGATGGCATTTCTTATGCAGTGATTCAACCAACGGCACAAGGTTGCGCCATGATCCTCTACCGCCTTGACTCCTAAACTTTACGTGGTGCATTTCTATCGCTGTGTGACCTGTCATTGCACATCCGTCGCCCCAGTATTCCATTGCCTTCTCGTAATCCTTTTTGCATATCTGCCCTCTCGTTTTACGCGATGGAATCTTAACGCCTTTGAATTGCTGCATCTTCTTGCTTTTCTTTGGCCGCTTCTCCTTAAACTTAGGAACAGGGTTGAACTGTTGCGATAGGTCTTGCATCGTTACACCTCCGCGTATTCTTGCCATGATTTAGCTATCTTTTTTCGCAATATCCGTCCAACATGAGCTTGTGTTATTCCGAATATCTCAGCAATTTCACTTTGAGTGTGCTCTTGTAAATAAAGCTTGAGCATTTGCCTGTCTTTATAATTTAATTTTGAGAAAAACTCTTCGACGAAAACTTGTGTTTCGTCTAATGGCGCCGATTCAAGGTAATCTTCTATTCTTCTCCCTTTTTGATTTTTAATCTGCTTATCACTAGATACAAAAGATTGATTTATGCAAATTATCGCTTGTTCAACCAAATCTTTTTTCGCTCCAATTAAAAAACTCAGTTCATCAACCGTTTTAGATTCATAATTCGGTATCTTCTTAATACTCAACAAACTCTCTTTAACCGTTCTGGGCACATGAATCTTTATGTTTGTATCTCGAAATGCTTTTAAAATTTCAAACGTAGCATTATTAAAGGCATGTGATCCGAATGACTTCCCGAATTTTTCATCATACGAATGGTAGCCCTTAGTAAACCCTATAGCACTAATGTTGTAGACATCGGCAAATTCCATCCCGTATGCCTTTGCTTGGTTAAATCTTTTAAGGGCAGCTATTTTCACGTACTTCTCATACTTATCAAAGGCTTGGTCAATATCTAGCCACTCTCCATTTATCTCTTTCATTGGAAGAACGGCCTTTCTCGCTCTTTTAATATTCCTCTATCTACAAAATCAGCAGCTAGAATAAAAACATCTACCCAGAATCGATTGAAGTGCTCGGCAATGTCCATGACTCCTCTGCCTTCCTTCCACAGCTTTTTAAACTCTCGCTTTTCTTCAGGTGTCCATAGATAGTTGAACTGGATACCCGCCACATAAGCGCCCTCTTTTAAGCTAATCTTTTGCTCTGCCCACGTTCTATTGGGCAAGTGCTGTTCGTTCTTCATCACGAAGCCTCGCCTCCAATTCTGCTAGTTGTTTCATACGTCTTGGTCGTGTTTCGTTAAGATAATGCTGATATTTGTAATCTGACTCTTCACAGGTGCAGGGGGTTATTAACCATCCCCCTGGTATGTTTTTACCTACTGTACATTTACACATGGTTTATGCCTCCAAATCTTTCGCAAAATTTATTAAACGCTCTTTCGCAAGCTCTTTTCGATAGCTCGTTGCTTTATTTTCAATCGTGATACACATTTCACTTAGCCGATCCACTGAACGTCCACCGATCTTCTCATGCAGTTCAGATGGCTTTAAATTACTTGTATAGAAAATTGGGCGCTTCTTACGATAACGGTGGTCTATGATGCCAAAGAACGTCTCTTCCACCCATTCCGTTACTTTTTCAGCCCCTATATCATCTAGCACAAGCAAATCGCATGTTACCAATGCCCTTATTACTTCGTCGTATTTAAAATTGCTCTTGTCACCAAACGTGCTCTTGAGCTTGTCCAACATGTCCTTTGTCGTTTGGAAAACAACCGTATGTCCTTTACTATTTAATTCATTTGCCACTGCTGCAGCTATATGACTTTTACCGTTGCCGTAGCTACCCCAGATTCCTAAAGATGTACCGCCGAACTCTTCAAACTCATTCACGTATTTCCGCGCCGCTTTAAATGGCTTTTCCGTTCCTGATCGATGAATGAAGCTTTCAAACGTTGAATTGGCGAATTTCTCACCCATAGTCGAGATATTAAACAAACGCTTAGTTGTTTTATCCTGCACGAATCGCTCTCTCTTAATCTCTTCTTCTTTCATTTTGCGAGTCACACACTCACACACTGGCTGAACAATCTTTGTTCGATTAAGAATCTCAACCTTCATTTGCGGGATAAACTCTCCACAATGGGGGCATTCAGCCCCACCGTCTTTAGAGGGAAAGTTCGTCGTATTCTGCTCCATCACTTGGCTTATTGCCCTTGCTGTTGCCTGAATCAACCTTAACGCCTCCTTTTCTAGACCAAGACTTTATTGTGAAGTAGTGGCTTTTGTATCTTCTTCCTGTACTGCCTATATAATCGTTAAGCCTAATCATTAGATCTCTTGTTATATCTTTTCCAAGATCATCAACGAGTTTGTTAAGTTCGGATTCCGTAAGTTTGACGAAGTCAAAATAGAGATTTTTCTTTTCTTCTTCTTTTTGTTCTTCTTTTTGTTCTTCTTTTTCTTCTTCTTTTTCTTTTTCTTCTTCTTGTTGAATTTTTTCCGACGTATCGTGGTACGTATCGTTGAAAGCCTTGCTATACGTATCGTAGATGGATTTTAGCTTCTGATTTTCAATTGAATCACTTACATACTCGATCAACGTTTTATCTTTGACTTGAGATAGCTCTTTTTTGACGCAATCCTCAACTGGCTTACCTCCGCGATTAAGGTTATATTTCCCCCAGTTTTTTATAGCGATCTCTTTCGTTAGATCGTTGTATTTAATTAACTTGTGATGGTTGATAAAGCGATCAAACAGAGACTTGATACTCTCTGGCGAATAACCAATCTCGAAAGCCGCAACCTTTTTCATAAGCTCATAGATGCCTGTTTGAGTTGTATGTTTGTTTGTAAGCAGATATAGGAAGAACAGCTTGTCCTCTGGTGTAAGTTCCTCAGTCACTTTAGGATCATCCCAAAATTTTGTTTGTACCTGTCTGAATTTAGCCATTTGTAACTCCCCTTAAAAAATAGTTGCTATTTGCTAAAAAGTTGTACTAACAGCAAGCCTTTTATGGTATACTGTTAGTACCTAATATTTGATACGGAATTAACTAGCCTCTGTTGCCGCAGTGGCTTTTTTTCTGTCTTCTAACGCTTCAATGCCGCGCTTTTTCATAATTTCATGGATGAATAATCTGCCTTGCTGAGTCCAATGTGTGTTAGGTCTTGAGTTACCGCCATCATCAATGTGTGTATGAGACTTGGTATAGCCCTTGTTCATATGCTTGTTGTATAAAACCCACTGCTTACCAACCTTACGTTGTACACCCTCTTCATGGAGGATCTTGTTAAGTGCTTTTGCACTTAGTCCGTAATCCGCCGCTATTTGCGTTACAAGCATCGTTCCAGATGACTTAAGTATTTGGTCAACGTAGTCTGCTTTCTCTTCGTATTCAGCCGCAAGAAGCTCTAACTGCTGTTTCTCCTCATGTTCTTTGATCCACGCTTTCGCTCTTGCTACTGGATCATTAATCATGTAAGACGGTTGTGCGACACTTAGAAGCTTGTCCCTCATTTCATTGAAGGCATTTATATAAGTCTCTTTAAAGCGACTAGCATCTTTCCCTGTGTATCCCATGACAAGAAAAGCAAATCCATCTTGAGAAATGTAATACTTTTGGTACTCTCTGCCTCGCTCGTTCGTGTAAGTTGACTCTCCAAAATTGGCGAGTGAAAATTCTTTGCTGCATTCAAGGTTTCTAATATCCCTCAAAACTTTATCGTGAGTTTTCCCGAACCTCTCAGCGACAGTCAAACTATCAGTTACTACTCTGTGATTGTTAATAAAAACAAGTTCATTCATAGTCAATTCCTCCTTTTTGTTTTTAAGGAAAGCTCCTGCTGCTCGTTTCGTATTAGCTCCGAAGCTGCAATCCCATTGAGAACAGCTTCATCGCTACAACTTGTCCACTTAACCACCTCCTCGGAAGTGATCTTATAATCAATCTAGGGAAATGAGCTCAGCCATTTCACAATTAAGAGCTTCGCAAACTTTCTCCGCGACAGGTATGTTAATTCTCGATACCTGATTCAACTTCCAACTGTGTAGTGTTGGTCTACTAACTCCCGATATTGAACTTAGTTCACTAATGGACTTGATTTCTGCTTTGGACATCATTTCTTCCAAGTTGAAACGAGCCATTCTTTCACCTCCTGTTGTAGATAATTATATTTCACTTTACCATTATTGTAAAGCTTCAATTACAATATAGTAAAATAAGACTATCATTTTAGGTAAATCACTTGCATAAAAAGCTCTTTTGGTTTAACATATTTGTAAAGCTAGATAACATATTTGGAAGGGAGGATTACAATGCGAAAAGTGCAATTCCATCTTCACGTTCTTATGGGCAAGAACAGAATCAAAAGCATAAACGATCTTGCAAAGAAGACTGGCATTAGTCGTCCTACTCTTACGAAGATCTACGACAACAACACAACAAGAGTAGATTTTGAAACAATACAAACCTTATGTGACTTTTTTGACTGCAAGCTCTCCGACCTTATGAGCATGGAAGGAGATACGGAAAATTAAATGTTTAGGTCCAGTTGCGAAATTAATCTAACTGGAAGGAGGGGCGCGCACGGTAATGTGATCAGCTCCTTTTTAGTATGTAATGAGACGTTTCGACAAATGGCGCGTTCGACCTTTTAGCCAGATGTTAAGTACGTATGTTCGGTTTCGAAACGTGCTGAAAGGAGAGTTTGACTCCCCTTATAGCTAATGTCGGATCAATGCTTTTGCTATGCTAGACTCTATACATCTTCCTATTACTCGACTTTCTAACGTAGTTAAAGGAAACTTATCGCGACTTCTTTTTATAATTTTATTTCTCTGCCTTTTATTCACGCTCATCCCCCTCGTAGTCCTCATTAATAATTAGCTTAATAAAGCCATCTGGTTTTTCATCAAGGTATTTAATTAATTCATCAACCGTACTCGAGTTATATTTCTCTTCATCCGCTTTATCTTGTAGAAATGAAATTAAAGCTGCTAGATCTGAATAATACAATTTCATACATTTTCCCTCCCAAGTGTGATACTCCCCACAGAGGGGAGCGTTAATCAGCATCAAATCCTTTTAACACAGCAATGTTATGCCAGACTACCTTCATAACTTCACTAGATGATCCAATTACTTGATGCGCTTTAGAATTACAGGTCTTGCATATAAACCATTTAAAGTTTCTAATACTGTCGGTATGCTGCATTTCACTTGAGCACTTGTAACAGATCATCCCTCTTCCTCCTATACCTGAAAGTAACTTAGTTTCACTGGCACATTTACCCACGACTTGTACAACTGATCGTTAACATAGATGTCATACTGAGTATGAACATGATCCTCATAATCAAGAGTTGAGTTTTTGATTTCCGTTACAATTAAACCACTCTTACCGTTAGCTAACTTTCCAACAAAGTAACACTCATCATCCATGTATCTTCCTGATTCAATGCCTAATATTTCGCTCATAGTGATTCCTCCTATACAGTAGTAGCCTTACTCGTAATCCGCTAAATTCCTGTAAACGCCGTTCTCTTCATAACCGAACCACATGTAGCATTCACTCATGAACCACTCTTGCATATCTTTTTTAATTTGCTCCAGAGTTGGCTCTGTACTGTATGTCTGTACCTTCTCTACTTTGGTGCCATCTACTTCAAAATTAAATTTAACTTCATGCATCCGTTTCCCCTCCTATAGCTTCTCGCAAAATACGTGAGCCACGAACGTGTCATTATCAAACATTACAGTTCCTATAAAATCCATATAACTTGCTGTATCAAGTAATGGATTCCCTGTCGTTCCGATTACGACTGTATAATCATCCATTTCTTTTACTTCTGGATCGACTATAGCCCATAGAACTAACTGATCTTTCTGATTGGCAACTGATAAAACTTTTGCCCCTTCTGGCAATTCCAAATTTTGTGTAAGAACCAATTTCAAGTTATATTTAAATATTGATTTCAAACGTTTTCCCTCCTATATAGGCAGTATCATCGTTCTATAAGTACGCAATCCTCTTCAAGTACTCTAAATACTTCGGTTTCATCTACTCCGCAACATATTACATTAAGCACTTTTTTTATCTCGTCATGATTGACTGGTTTGCCACTAATTTCAATTGGCGTTTCAACCCACGTATTAGATTCAAGAGCACCTATTACTTTGTGCACATACCATTCGTTCGCTACTCCGTATCTTTGCTGTTCGATCTTTACGTAATCACCAAAATCAATATCATTTGTTTTTCGATTACCTTTAAATGCTGACATGCTTATCCTCCTAGTGGCAGTAGCCTAATTGTTTATTCCTAAAAACTCACGTAATTCCGTTTGACTCTTACCAGTTGGATAAGCAGTTGTAGCGCTCATTTTTACAAGTGTCGATACAGCTTCATAATGTTCCTGTTCCATAGCTAACAAGTGAACTTCTCCATTGATTTCTAATACCGCTGTCACCTGTGAATCTTTTAAGTTTGTCGTCATAAGATCCTCCTAATAGCCTAATTGTTTAGTAACTCCGATTCCCTTTGCTTATTTAATAATCCGGTCGTAAATATGATGTGCATCATAAAACCAATGTGTTTCATGGCCCGTCTTCTCGCACTTTAAAACAGCGGTCACTTTATGAGGTTTTGATCCAGCAATAAGGTAACCTTTGTACGTGCCCCACTCATATGGTTTGCCGACAATTTTCTTTGCCATTTCAACCTCTGTATCTCTCAAATCATTTCTTAATCGTTGATGATAAGCTAATATTTTTACAGCCTCTGCAAGATCATCTATACGATCATTTAAGGCGACCATGTTTAATCCTCCTTATCGCTGTTTGGTCATACTGCGAATTACCATCCGTATTCTTCTGGATTAATAATTCCGAGTTCAATGTCACTAACACATTCCTCGCATATGCCAGTTTCTCGTTCTAATTCACGTTCGCAAATTTCACAATAAATTACAGCCATTTAAATTCCTCCCCTACAGTTTATGGATACTACTTGTTCTTTGAAATCAATCGTAAATCTGTTGGTCTAATAGTTTCACGGACAACCTTATCTACTTGGTGGTCGCCTACGTATTGCTTGTGTTCATCCGTCACATTTACAAACCCGATATACAAACGGTTGATAAAATCCTGCTGCTCTTCCATCCGCTCTAACATGCCGCTAATGTATACGGCTTGATCGACATTCTCTTGCATGGCGTGCTTTGCTAGATCGCTGTTGCTCCAATCAGAAGGCGTAAAGGGTTTAGGGTACTTATGACACCCCTTCTCTATTTGTTCTCTACGAACGGCTTCTCTGTACTCATGCGCCTCTTTATAAAATGGATGTTCCAAGTGCTGTTTAAGATCCACGTTTATCCCCCATCTGCTTTAAAGCATTGCGTATGTCGTTGTGTAGGCTGTCAGGTATGTGTGACAGCCATTCTTGTAAAGCCTGTTGTGTATCGCTCATATGCTTAACCACCCAATGGCTAAAATCGCTCCTAGCCCTATGCAAATGATTCTATCTACCAACAACTGAGCGTTTGTGATTTCCTTTGATTTAGCACTCATTTGATCACCTCAAGACTAAATTTGTCAGGGCGTGGCGTTACTTCTACACCGGGTATCTGTTCGCCGTTCTCGTCGATCAGTACACCGTTTATAACCTTGGCCGCTTTCTTAATAGCTGACCAGTCAGTCGATTCTTTCACCTTGACCATTTCGTTAGCTTTGGCATATTTAAAGAGCATGTCCTCGTCTTTCGTAAATTCAGGCTGTTGTTTAACCATTTTCAGCTTCACATTCGGTAGTTCAATGGATTTCTTTTTCAGCCCACCTTCCAATTGCTCTCGAAGGAAAAACTCTAATCGATGCGTGTAAAATTGCTCGGATTCCAGATAAGGTCTTTTAGCCTCTTCTGCCCACTCTTTCAAGCGATTCTCCTTGTTTTTGAGAGCTTCCAATTGACTGTCGAGCATATCTTGAATCTCTTGTTGCTTACCTTTGTGGTACATGATGCGAGCGTCAGCTACCAATGCATCCTCCATATTTGATACGGTAAAGTCCTCAGCCTGCTCACCATCGTTTAAAATTGCTTCAACCTGCTTCTGTAATTCAGTCATATTAATTCCTCCATTATTTGAAAAGTGTGTTATAATTGGACTAACCTTTTTATGTTAGAGCGCTTTCGTGGTTGTGAGCGCTCTATTTTTGTTTTTCATCTATCTTCCTCTGTAAAAAATCATTAATTTTTTCGTAAGAGTGACCTTCATCAATTTTGTCATTAAAGAATTTTTCAAAGCCATCCTTTGTGCCAGCTAACGTTTCCCACTTAGCTTCTAGATCAATAACAGATAATTCCTGATAGTGACTTGGGGTAGGATTATTGTTTGGTTGATTATTACTCGGTAACGCCCATGCAGGTAATGTAGGTGCATCCCATCGACCTGTTATTTCATCATTACCTTTGCCTGATTTAATATAAAATTGACCTTTGTCTTTTATATCCACCCAATACTCATCAAGATTGTAAAGGTAACGACCAATACCAAACTGTACAGCCGCTCGTTTCATAGCCCCACTGAAACCGCCTTTGGTACTCTCGATATTCGTTTCATCAGAAGCATCCCATTTCGTGACCCACTCACCGCCAATTTTGACTGTGATACCGCACATAACGCCTTTTTGTCTCCACTCAACATATTCGTTTTTCCACCCACCTACGCCGAACACTTCATCTAAACGATTCATGATAGCTCGGTTCGTCACATATGCCATTACAGTTGCTTTCGGCCCTTTTTTTGTCTTCATTGCTCTCTGCACCCGCCACTCAATATCTTCTGCTTTAAACGGCATTTGGAGCTGTTCCATAATGTTATCCATGTGTTTCACCTCCTCTTTAGAATTTAGTTACCAACAAATCTCCTTGAATGCTTAATGTGCGAAACCCATGCTTGTGTAGCTCTAATGCGATAACGCCTTTAAGTCGGTCAAAATCTCTAAAGAATGAGCGATCAATGAGCGTGTGTGGTGATCCTTCCGCATAATCCTCTTGTACAAGGGCTATACAGCGGCGTTTGATTTCTGATGTTGTTTCTATCATTGTTAAGCCTCCTTATTGAAATAAAAACGCTGTGACCATATAATGAATTTGACTACATAGCCTTAATGGAAAACATTATTTCTTGAGCGTTATTCGTGTTTTTATTAACCCATTCGAAGAACAAGTTAGTCGGAACCCTCGGATAACCAAGTTCTCTCAAGACAGGAAAATCAGAGCGATTAAATAATTCGGCACATTTTGATTCACCAATATCGCATAATTCCATAAATTGCTTACGTGTTAAAAGTGGTGGAAGACTTCTTTCGGCTTCAATTTCTTTTATAATGATAGGAACCAATTCTTTCTTAAGCTCACCAACTATGGTAGAAACTTCTTCAGTTGATAATGAAAAGTTAGGCATTTAATTTCCTCCTTTTATTTACGCGTAACGCTTAATTATTTTTCAAAAAAATTTCTTACATCTTCACCTAATGCGTCTGCTATGGCTTGAAGCGCCAATACATTCGGTTGCCTCTTCCCGGTAGAAATACCGTAATACCAAGCAACTGTACGATTGCATTTAGTAGCAATGTGAGTTTTTGTAACACCTTTTTCTTTTCTTATTTCTTCAATTTTAAGATGTACTGCCTTCATTTTTCTCACCTCCTAAGTGAGCGTTACGCTTAATATATTTTTATTATAAATGTGCGTAACGCTTAAGTCAACATTAATTTTATGTTTTTTACGCTTTTCGCTTAAAATATTAAATTTACTGCTTAATAATGGTATATTACGAAAGAGGTGTTTACGATGAGTGTACTAAGTGAGCGTTTAAAAGAGGCCCGACTAAAATCGGGATTAAAACAAATCGAAGCAAGTAAAAAACTCGGTATATCAAACGGGACTTTGTCTGGTTATGAAAGAGATTATCGTGATCCAGATACAAATATCCTTAATAAAATGGCTACTCTGTATGATGTATCAGTTGATTGGTTGATCGGTAAAACTAATACCGAGTCCGAAGATGATGTTATTGAAGCTGCTTTAAAAGATCCTAAAGCAAAAGTATTGTTTGCCAATTGGAATGACATGAATGATGAACAAAAAGATGAAGCTCTTCAAATGATTCAATATGTACTATATAAGAAGGATAAAGACAATCGTGTCTAAAAACAAACTCAACACCAAGGAGACTATTTATGTATTTTGAGACTGTCACCTTAAAATCCGGACAAACCCGATGGGTTGCTATGGCCGATGGACCCGCCGACCCAGTCACAGGCAAAAGGAAGCAAATAGCTCGAAGAGGAAAAACTAAGAAAGAAGCAAAACTAAAAGTTGAGAAGGAAATAGCTAAACGAGAAGATAGTGGCTTTAGTTCAAGGCAACTGAAATCAAAAACATTTGATCGAATGGCAGAAGAATGGATTGCCACATATGCGCTCTCTGGCAAAAAGAGAGGGTCAGTTCGTATTCGAGAAAAAGATATTAATGTTTTAAATCGTTCTTTCGCTAAGGTCCCAATTGACCGTATCACTCATTCTGTATACCAGAAATTCATTAACATGCTGCCCGAAAGATATTCATTAAATAGCATAAAAAGCATCAATGGAACAGCCGGTATGATTTTCAAATACGCATTAAGAGAACAATTAATTAAACACAATCCAAATGACGGGGTTTCTATACCTAAACAAATTAAAACGGTTGAAGACATAAAGAAAGACCCAGTCGAAGAAAAATATTTAGATCACGATGAATTAAATTTATTTTTCGAAGCTCTAACAAATAATGCGCTTGAATTAGATATGGAAAGATTTTATACTTTAGCCTTCTCAGGAATGCGCCCAGGGGAGTTGTGCGCCCTACAGAAAGAAGATCTTGATTTTCAAAACAATACAATAAGCATATACAAGACTCTTTATAACGAAAACAATAATATGAAGAGTTACGAACTGAACACACCAAAGACGATAGGCTCTATTCGAACCATCGAGATGGAAGAGTCCGTAATGAAAATGCTTAAATCATTAGTTAGGAGTAATGATGAGCGGAAAATGAGGTTAAGAACGAAGCATGATGATTTTCACGACAAAGATTTTGTTTTTTGTCGTCCTAATGGTTATCCGTATGTAACTAAAAATGTAGCTGATCGTATGGAACGGTTAATTAACATGACCAATATAACTAAACATGCTACACCTCATATTTTCAGGCACACTCATATCAGTATGTTAACAGAAGCTAAAGTTGACTTACCTACCATTATGGAAAGAGTCGGTCATGAAGATGTAGCAACCACTATGAAAGTTTACACTCATGTAACTAAAAAAATGAAAAAAGATGCTCCCGCGCAAGTATCAAACCTCCACGAGAACATCATCAAAAAAATTTCTTCTTGAAAAATGTTAGTTTTATGTTAGTTTTTCAAGAAGAATCATCTTAAATTACCTCATAAACCCTATCAAATCAAGGTTTCAGGGGGATGATTTACATCATGCCGCCCATGCCGCCCATTCCGCCCATGCCGCCCATATCAGGCATGCCGCCGCCTTCGTTTTCCTCAGGCTTATCAGCGATTACAGCTTCTGTCGTTAAGAACATAGCTGATACGCTAGCTGCATTTTGCAAAGCAGAACGTGTTACTTTAACCGGATCAAGAATACCTGTTTCCACCATGTTTACATACTCGCCTGTTGCTGCGTTGTAACCAACACCTACCGCTTCAGACTTCAATTTTTCAACAATGATAGATCCTTCAAGACCAGCGTTGTGTGCAATTTGACGAACTGGCTCTTCTAATGCACGTAGAACAATATTCACACCAGTTGCTTCGTCTCCAGCCGCTTCAACCGCTTGAACTGCTTTAATAACGTTAATAAGAGCCGTACCACCACCAGCAACAATACCTTCTTCTACTGCTGCACGTGTAGAGTTCAACGCATCTTCAATACGTAGTTTACGCTCTTTCATTTCTGTTTCTGTTGCAGCTCCTACTTTAAGAACTGCTACACCACCAGATAATTTAGCTAGGCGCTCTTGTAGCTTTTCTTTGTCAAAATCAGAAGTCGTTTCTTCTACTTGACCTTTTAGCTGACCAACTCGAGCAGCGATTTGTTCTGGGTTTCCAGCACCTTCAACAATTGTTGTATTTTCTTTCGTTACAACAACTTTGTTGGCACGTCCTAGAGAATCAATTGTTGCTGATTTAAGATCAAGTCCTAAATCTTCCGTAATGACTTCTCCACCTGTTAGAATCGCAATATCTTCAAGCATCGCTTTACGACGATCACCGAATCCAGGCGCTTTAACAGCTACTGCATTAAATGTGCCACGTAATTTGTTCACAACAAGTGTTGCTAACGCTTCACCTTCAACATCTTCAGCGATGATAAGGATCGGACGACTTTGCTGAACAACTTGCTCAAGAACTGGAAGTACTTCTTGAATGTTTGAGATTTTCTTATCTGTAATGAGGATATAAGGGTTATCAAGAACCGCTTCCATCTTATCTGAATCAGATACCATGTATGGAGATGCATAGCCACGATCGAACTGCATACCTTCTACTACTTCAAGCTCTGTAGAGAAACCTTTTGATTCTTCAATAGTAATAACGCCGTCGTTTCCTACACGCTCCATTGCTTCTGCAATGATTTGGCCTACTTCTTCGTCAGCTGAAGAAATCGCTGCTACTTGCGCAATCGACTCTTTGCTTTCAATTGGCTTTGAAATGCTAGCTAGCTCTTTTACTGCTGCTGCTGTTGCTTTTTCGATACCTTTACGGATGCCCATTGGGTTCGCACCGGATGTAACATTTTTAAGACCTTCACGAATCATGGCTTGTGCAAGAACTGTAGCAGTTGTCGTACCATCACCAGCAATATCGTTTGTTTTGCTTGCTACTTCTGCAACAAGTTTCGCACCCATATTTTCAAATGCATCTTCAAGCTCAATTTCTTTCGCAATCGTTACACCGTCATTTGTAATCAATGGTGAACCGAATTTTTTTTCTAATACAACGTTACGACCCTTTGGTCCAAGCGTTACTTTTACAGCGTTCGCTAATGTATCTACACCTTTTAGCATCGAGCGACGTGCTTCTTCACTGAACTTAATATCTTTAGCCATTGTATCTGCCTCCTGTATGTTGGTTCGAATTTATTCGTTCTTTATTAGCTTTTAGCCAATGATTGCTAGAACATCGCTTTCGCGAAGAATAAGATAGTCCGTACCTTCATACTTTACTTCTGTACCTGCATATTTTGAGAAGATGATGGAATCGCCTTCTTTTACTTCAAGCGCTACTTTTTCACCGTTTTCTGTTACACGACCTGTACCTACAGCTACGACCTTGCCTTCTTGCGGCTTTTCTTGTGCAGAGTCAGGTAGTACAATCCCACTCGCTGTTTTTTCCTCTGATTGGATTTGCTCAATAATGATGCGATCTCCTAATGGTTTTAACAAGGAAAACACCCTCCTTTGAAGACGTATGTAGTGATTATTATTAGCACTCGTTTGTGATGAGTGCTAACACATTTCCTATGATAATCATTCTGCTCGCGTTTTGCAAGAGGTAAGCCTGACTTTTTTTTGGACAGTTTCTTTAAAAAGGGTCTGAAAAGGAAAACGAATGCATAATATGGTATGATGAGTGGGAATTTAGACTGATCATGTGTAAAGGAGTTCGCTTGTGAATAAGATCTATTATAGCTTAGGAATTTTGTTTTTCGTTATTATGCAAATTGCTGTAGCGTTTACGCTTGTGGTCGTTTTTCAAGGTGTTTTAACTATGAATAGCGGGCTATCCATTCTTCTTGCTGTTCCATTAACAGTTGCCATTGCGTTTCTAACGTCGCGAATGGTTAGTCGAAATACAGTAACGATGCGATACGCACTCGTTGTACTTGCCTATATTGTGATGCAAACAGGACTTGCTTTAGTTGCTTCTACTCTACTTGCATCGATTTTCAACGTCACAAACCAAGCCCTTTTAATCGGTCTATCGTCCATACTCTCATTTACTGTCGGTCTTGTTGTTATTTTACTGATTTTACGTCGAGACGAACAGCTAGATGGTGGGTTAAGAGAACCTAAAATGAAAACAGGCGAAACCGTTGCTTGGTCCATTATCGGTATCTTTCTAGTATTTGGGACACAAATTGTCGCCGGCTTACTTCAGTCTCTGTTGTTTGGCATTGATCAAGGGTCTGAGAATACGGCGGATTTAGTTGCGATTGCACAAGAATTTTTACCGTTCATTATTGTTATTGCTGTTATAGGTCCGATCATAGAAGAACTGGTTTTCAGAAAAGCAATATTTGGCTGGCTATATCGCCGCACAAACTTTTTCGTTGCAGGGTTAATTAGTTCTCTTATTTTCGCTGTCATTCATTTTGATTTTGAACATATTCTCATTTATGGCGCAATGGGCTTTGCCTTCGCCTTCCTTTATGTGAAAACAAAACGAATCATTGTTCCAATTATCGCCCACATTGCACTAAATTCATTTGTCGTTGTTGTTCAAGTACTCTTCATTGATAAAATTAATGAGTTTATGGACACGGCTACTTTCATCTCTACTATGATTGGAATGATATTATTATGAGATTCTATGGTTTCTTCTACATTCTACTTGCCTTTCTTTTTGTCTATTTAACGTATATTCAAGTAGAAGCAAATGGGTGGGGGATTTTCCCAGTCGTGCTCGCTTTTGTAGCTGCAGTTGATTTCTATCTTGGCTGGCAAGCACTTAGACGACCTCCCAAAGATAAATAACACACGTTAAAACCGACCGGTTACCAAACCGGTCGGTTTTTGTTCCATTCTTCAATTTGATCAATTGCTTTTCGTACGTCTACTGCACTGATGACGCCTGGCATAACATGAATAGACTCTTCTTGAATCGTCGCTTTTTCACATACCTCGTTTAAATCCGCTGAACCTACGTCAATCCCTAAATTGACTAATGAAGTGGGTAGTTCCACTTTATGATAAAAAGGTATTAACCGTTCAATTTCATTCCAATTTTCTTCTAAAGCAAGCTGGACAAGAATACCGTAAGCCACTTTGTCCCCGTGCAGAACATCGTGAGTTTCTCTCAATGCTGTTAAGCCGTTATGGATCGAATGAGCGCCTGCAATACGTCCATATTTGTCTCCAAACCCTCCGACCATACCACCTAGCATAATGATTGCTTCCACTACTTTACAATAGGCGCTTGATACTTCTTTATCTGCTAACGACTTTATGCTTTCTTCACTTTTTTCAAGTAATACAGACTGACAAAGCTGTGCAGCATAATAAGAGATATCAAGTGCTGCACGCCTATCTGTAATGGCACGAAGCTGAACATCGGCCTCGTACCATTTCGCCAGTGTATCTCCAATTCCAGCAAGAAAAAAAGCCTTCGGTGTTGTAAGCAATACATGTGGGTCTACTAATAGCAGACTTGCATTCTGTTCATACACATCAAAGTGAGTATAAACCCCTTCCTCATTATAGATAACAGAAATGGGTGTCCACGGTGCACAATTAGAAGCAAGAGTTGGAATAAGTACATATGGCTGAGAAAGGAGATGAGCTGTCCCCTTTACGGCATCCATTAACGTTCCTCCTCCTACTCCAATAAGTGCATCATAGTTCCCATCCAGCGCCATTTCTGCTAAACGTCTCATTTCAGCTACTGAACACAGACCAGCATAAGGCTCATATGTTGCTTCAACTTCTTTCAATTCTGGCCAAAAAGCAGCAATGGCTTTCCAAGAAGCATGACCGTGAACGACAAGCACTCGCTTATACTTTCGTGCTACTAGCCTTTCTTCTAACTCAGATAAGACGCCTTCTGCAAAAACATATTCCTGTGGTGCACCACGAACGATAAGCGAGCTCACTGTTCCATCCAGTTTGGCTTTCCAAACCCTTCAAACTCTTCATCGATGACAGCTTCAAATTCGTCCGATTCAATAACCGCTTGAATATCTTGAGCTAATTGTCCGTCTACGTCTTCAGAACGAACCGCAACCACATTTCGGTATTGATCAGCCATATCTTCCAACTCTAATGCCGTTGTTAAATCCAACCCTGCCGAAAGAGCAAAATTACCTGGCACGGCAGTGAGTGGCTTTTGCCCTACTTCTCTTGGAAGCTGCGCGGCTTCGAGTTCAACAAATTGGAGATTGTGTTTGTTTTCATCAATGTCTTGAATAGAAACTGTTAACGGATCGATTTCGTCTTTAAATGTAATTAAGCCAGCATCTTCTAACATTAAAAAGGCTCTTGCCCCATTGGTCGGGTCATTAGGTATCGCTATTTCTACACCATCTTCAATGTCCTCTAGCGATTGGTACGCTTCTGAGTAGATACCCATTGGGGCAGTTGGTACCGTTACTAAGCTAGCTAAGTCTAAATCATTGTTTTCTGCAAAAGCATCTAGATAGACTTGGTGCTGAAATAAATTTGCATCATCTGTGCCATTGGCAAGCTCACGATTTGGGATAATATAATCCTGGTATTCATTGATCGTAACAGAATACCCTTTTTCTTCAAGGCCAGGAACGATGGCTTTTGTGAGCATATCACTATACGGTCCGGCTGTCGCACCAAAACTTATTTCTTGACTATCCTCTCCTGCATTACTGTCACCACATGCACTTAATGTTACTAATGCTCCAAGTGTAGCTACACTCCAAATCCAGTTGGTATTCTTCATTTGTTTCTCTCCTTTAATTGTCTATTTTCTTTTATCTGTCGTTTTTGCAATAGAGTCTCCAAGTAATTGCAATACTTGAACAAACGCAATTAAAATTACGACCGTTGAAATCATAATGGTATTGTCGTAGCGATAATGACCATAACGGATTGCTAAATCCCCAACACCGCCTCCACCAATCACACCAGCCATTGCTGAATAGGCAACAAGACTAATGACGGTTAAGGTTAATCCTTGAATCATTGAGGCTCTGCCTTCTAAAAACAACACATCTTTAATAATCATCCATGGTGTTGCACCTGTAGCAACAGCTGCTTCAATCATCCCTTTATCAATCTCACGCATAGCACTCTCCACAATTCGAGCAAAGAAAGGAATGGCTGCTACTGATAGCGAAACACTTGCTGCAACAGGACCGGTTGTCGTTCCTACAATAAGGTTCGTAAACGGATATAATGCAACGAGTAAGATGATAAATGGTATCGAACGTATGATATTCACAAAAACACCTAACACATTCTGCACCACACGATTCTCCCAAAATAAGCCCCGATCTGTTGCAAACAACACAACCCCTAACGGAAAGCCGATAACAATCGCCACAGCGGTGGAAATACTAATCATCAACAGTGTTTCAAGAAATGCACTCCACATTGTAGGCAACATCTCAATTAAGTGGGGAATGTCCATCACGAATCACCTCCACTTCAGCAGAACGCTTTTCAATATAAGCCAATGCTTGTTTAACGGCCACCGCTTCTCCTTGAAGCTCAAGGATAAAAATACCTAAAGGCTTTCCATCAATATATTCAATGGCACCATGTAAGAAATTACCGTTTAACGAAAATTGTTGTAGCATATCAGAAATAATACCTTCTCCAGCAATCTCTCCTTTAAATACCACTTTTGCAATAGTACCCGTAAACTGCGCAAGGGTTCGCTCTGGAACGTTAAACGAAACAACATTCTCAATAAATTCTTTTGTTAATTCTTCTTTCGGTTCGGCAAACAAGTCATATACGTTACCTTGTTCAACAATTTTGCCATCTTGCATCACCGCCATCTTATGACAAATCTCTTTTACAACGTTCATTTCATGCGTGATAAGGACGATCGTTAAACCTAATTCCTTATTCAACGATTGAAGTAACTGCAAGATGGATTTCGTCGTTGTCGGGTCAAGTGCAGAAGTGGCTTCATCACATAGCAAAACACGTGGGTTATTTGCAAGTGCTCTCGCTATACCAACCCGTTGCTTTTGTCCACCGCTTAACTGGGCAGGGTACGCATCTCGCTTATCGGAAAGACCCACACGCTTGAGCAGTTCGTCCACCCTTGTTGGGACAGTGCTCTGTTCAACTCCTGCTGCTTTAAGTGCAAATGCGATATTTCCATAAACCGTCTTCTGATTAATCAAATAAAAGTGTTGAAAAATCATTCCAATTTTTAAACGAGCTTCCCGTAGCCTGCTTGAATTTAGTTTCGTTAAATCAATACCGTCAACATTAATGGTTCCGCTTGTTGGACGTTCTAGCAAATTCATACAGCGTAGGAGTGAACTTTTTCCTGCACCTGAATAACCAACAATGCCAAATATTTCTCCTTTTTCGACTCTAAACGAAACATTATCTACACCAATAACCGTTCTTTTTTTGCTCTTATAAATCTTTGTTAATTCACGCGCTTCAATCATCCACTCACTCCCAAATAAAAAATGCTTCTTTCATGATGAAAGAAGCATCGAAAACCGGTCTGTTTTTTCGACTTATCTTCCAGAATAAAATGATTCTGTAGGATTTGGCACCTTCCAAATAAATGTGGAGGTTGCTGGACGTCAACGGGCCTATTCCCTCAGTCGCTCTTGATAAGTGTTAACGATTTAGTTGTCTTTGTATACTACCGTGTTGCGACTCTTTTGTCAAAACAAAATCTTACCATTTATTTTAATTCATATTAGCTCTCTTCTTCTATCAATCCCTCTTCAACGAGGAATTCATAGGCAACGATGGCCACACTTTGCCTTTCAATATCAACTTGATAATTTAAGGCTCGCATTTTTTCACTATCAAGAATGTCCGCTAGTGGTTGCAACAACTGTTCAATTTCTGGATTGTCTTCAAATACATCTAAACGAATTTGTACAGCTGCATTATAAGGAGCAAAAAAGGTGTGATCGTCTTCTAAAATGATTTGGTCATAATCATCAATCCTTGCATCCGTTTCGTACCCCATTGCTACTTCTAATTCCTCATTGTACAACGCTTCGTACAATAACCCAGCATCCATGTATTCAATGTTTCCATTCCCAAATTCAAATTCATATGTTTCTTGAAGACCTGGAAGACCATCCGCCCGATTGGCAAACGCGGCATCGGTACCCATCCGAATTTCACCTGGATTGTCTTTCACGTATTGAGCTAAATCAGACAACGACTGAATTTCTAACTCCTCGGCCTGTGCACGGTTCATGATGAGCGCGTACGTATTGTTCACATTTGAAATGTTCATCCAGTGTAGTCCATTCTCTCTGTCTACTTCTTGGAGTGTTTCGTATGCTTCTTCAGGGTCTGTGATTGGCTCCATATTTAAATACGTTGCAATCGCTGTTCCTGTGTACTCCCAAGACACATCCACTTGACCATTTTCTAAAGCAGAGCGAAGGACATTACTTCCTAAATTCTCTACTTGTCGAACCTGATATCCCGCATCTTCGAGAATAAAATACGTCATTTCCGATAAAAGATATTGCTCTGTGAACGATTTAGCACCTATTGTAATACTGTCCCCGAAGCCTAAGTAGCTACAACCGCTTAAGGATACACCTAAGAGGACAACTGAACCGCTCATATAACGTCGTAACTTGTTCATCTTTTTCCCCCTTATGCGGTTGCCGTCGTTTTTAAATGAGCTTGCTTTTTCGATATTCGCATACCTTTAGGCGTTAATAAGCGCTCAACGCCTCTTAGCAAATAATCAAAAAAGATCGCTAGCAGAGTAACTGGTACAGCACCAGAAATAAGGTAGGAATTATCGTACAGTTCAATTCCAGTAAAAATCCACAGCCCTAGTCCGCCTCCGCCAATAAAATAGGCAAAAGCAGCAGTACCGACATTTAAAACAATGGCCGTTCTTAAACCACCGATAATAGCGTATGCCGCATTGGGAACTTCGACTTTAAAGAAAATGTCAATCGGCTTCATGCCCATTCCTCTACCAGCATCAATAAGATCAGGGTTTACTGAACTAAAACCAGCAGCTGCATTTCTGAAAATCGGAAGGACAGAGTAAATAAATAAGGCAAATACAGCTGGAACAAAGCCAATCCCTAAAATTCCAATCATCAGTGCCACAACGGCCAAACTCGGTATAGTTTGAGCTAAGTTGGCAACGTTTGACGTGATCCACTCTGCTCGTCGAAACTTTGGCCTCGTGACAAAAACAGCTAACGGTAGTGCTACTAAAACAGCTACTAACGACGATACGAGGACAAGCGCCACATGTTCGCCTAGCAGGCGCAAAAATTCACCTGACGATTCGTACAGATGTATATACATTCCTTCTGATGCTGTCCAGTAAAGAAAGACTGCCACTAATAAAAACAATAGTAACCGAACACAATTTGTTACGATGGCTTGTGTCTTCAAGCGATCACCGCCGCTTTGCTTTTTTGATTACCTAATTTCTGATGAAGGAACTGTTGGATTAGATCAATCGTAATAGCACCACGTATATTGTCTTCGTCATCGTATACACAAACTTGTTCTGCTTCTTGGTTTAATAAGATAGAAAGGGTATTTTTCAAATCAGCATCTAAATGAATTTGTTTTGAATCAGCAATATCTTCTTGACATTCTAGTAAACCAATTTCTTTATTTAACTCATCAACGGTATGAAGACTAAGCATTTTAATGGCTCGGTCTTTTCCTATAAAATCAGAAACATACGTGCTAGATGGTTTCATTAAAATTTCTGATGGTGTACCATATTGCATAATTTCGCCTTCGCGCATTAAGACAATCTTATCCGCCATCCGAATCGCTTCATCAATGTCATGACTAACAAACAAAATCGTCTTCTTCACTTTTCGCTGGATATCTAAAAACTCATCTTGAATATGTTCACGAATCAGTGGGTCAAGAGCTCCAAAAGGTTCGTCCATTAACATAATTGGTGGATCTGCTGCTAGTGCTCTTGCTACACCTACCCGCTGCTGTTGTCCACCAGAAAGCTCACTTGGATAACGTTTTCGAAATTCTTTTGGATCGAGTCCAACAAGCTTCATCAGTTCGTTGTACCGCTCTTTTTTCTTTTTACTGCCCCACTTTAATAAGTTTGGAACAACCATGACATTGTCTTCAATGGTCATGTTCGGAAACAATCCATTGCTTTGAATAACATAGCCGATCTTACGACGTAGTTCAATTGTATCCAGCGTTGAAATCGGTTCACCATCTATTTCAATATCACCTTCACTTAATGAAACCAACTTATTGACCATACGTAATAATGTTGTTTTTCCGCACCCTGATGGCCCTAAGAAAATAACAATCTCTCCATCATTAACATCAAAGGAAACATGATTCACTGCGTTTTTGTCACCAGTATACGTTTTAGTTACCTCTTTAAATGAAATCACGTGTTATCCCCCTTTAGTGAGTTGCTCCTTTTGGTGTAAACCATTTCTGCAGTACTAGCAGAATGGTATCAGCGATAATTGCAAGTAAGGAAACGAGCACAGCACCAGCAACAATGGAATACATATCCCCTCGAGAAATCCCCTGTACAATCAATGAGCCTAGTCCCCCGGCACCAATAAATGCAGCAATGACACCAATACCAATATTCATGACAACTGCCGTACGAATACCTGCCATCATAACAGGCAATCCATTCGGTATTTCGACTTGAATTAAGCGCTGCATTTTTTTCATACCTAGTCCATTTGCTGCATCAATTACATTTGGATCTACATTTTTAATACCTGTATACGTATTACGAATAATAGGTAGAAGAGAGTAGAGTACAAGAGCTGTTAGTGCGGGGACAAAACCAATGCCGTGCCCAATAATGGAAAAGAACGGAATCATAATTCCAAAGAGAGCTAAGCTTGGAATCGTTAAAAGGATTGAAGCTGCTGCTAAAACCGTTTCAGCTAACGTGTCGTTCACTGTTAAATAAATACCTATACTAACACCAGTAACAATAGCAATAAGAATCGCCATTCCAACAAGGATGATATGCTCCATCGTTAGGTTAAACATACTTGTGGAATTGATTTTTACAAATTCAATAAATTCGCTCAGTTGAGATCCCTCCTTTTTGTATAGCTTCTTTTTACCCACTCTCAGGTTCTTTGAAACAAGAAAAAACGACAAAATCTTTAAGATTTCGTCGTTTACTGAGCTTCATTCGGTTGAGATTGTGCAGCTTGCTTGTGATGCTTTCGATACGTTGCTCTTGAAATGGCAATACTAATTTCATACAAAATAAGCATTGGTAGCGTGACTAGTAAATGTGACATCAGTTCAGGTGGTGTAATTAAACCTGCAATCACTAATAGTACGAAATACGCGTATTTTCGAATCTTTGTTAGCAGCTGCGGAGTCACAATCCCGAGTCGCGTTAAAAACATAACCACCACTGGTAGTTGAAATAAGAAGCCAAACGGTATTGTGAGCTGAAAGAGAAATGAAAAGTATTCGTTAATCCCATACATTTCATTAATGTCTAACCGATCTGCCATTGTACTCATAAAAGACATAACGTACGGAATGAGAATAAAATAGGCAAATGCAAAACCGGCTAACAAAAGAAAAAATGAAATAGGAATGTAGGCAAGGGTCGCTTTTTGCTCCTCTTCCTTCAATCCAGGCGCAACAAATGCCCACAGCTGATACAAAATCACCGGTATAATTAAAACAAAGGCAACGAGCATTGCAAAGTTCACATAAATTCGCAAAGGATCCGTTAGCCGAAATGCATGAAACGGCATATCAGCAGCCAATGGCGCAGCTTGTAAATAAGATATAACAGGAACTGCGAGCATAAACCCTCCAATAAGGGCAATCACAAAAAAGACGAGGATCACAAGAACCCTGCGTCTTAATTCCACTGCGTGATCCATTATTGACATGTCTGAGAGAGGAATATTCTTTTTATGCTTTTTCTTTTTGAACATTTGCTGGCTTGTTGTCCTCATCATCATCGGCTAAACCTTTTGTTGCATTTTTAAATTCTTTTAACGTACTACCTGCAGCTTTTCCAAACTCAGGTAGTTTTTTCGGTCCAAAGATAATTAATGCCACAATTGCGATGATAATTAGACTTCCTCCTGATAATGGCATGTATAGAGCCTCCCTTTAAAGTGGATAGTGTTTTAAAAAATATACAAGCGCTTGCAATTCAATCGCAAGGTCAATATGATGAACGCGAATATGTTCAGGTACAGATAATCGTACCGGTGTAAAATTAAGTATACCGCTAATTCCAGCTTCAACGAGCTTGTCCGCACTACTTTGTGCTTGTGAGGCAGGTACTGTTAAAACAGCAATTGATGTGTCCTTAATCCCTGCTTCTTCCAGCTTGTTCCAATCGTATATTGGAACGTCACCAATGGTTGTCCCGATCTTCTTTTCATCAACATCAAAGGCATGGGTCATGACGGTACTATTATTCTTAGAGAAATTGTATTGGAGCAACGCAGTCCCTAAGTTTCCGACGCCGACAAGAATGACATTCGTTCTCTCATCTTGATCCAATGTATCTCGAAAAAAAGAGAGAAGATACTGTACATTGTACCCATAACCCTTCTTTCCTAATGCACCAAAATAAGAGAAATCTCTACGTATTGTCGCTGAGTCGACTTTTAACGCTTGACTCAATTCCGTCGAAGATACTCGTTGCTTGCCTGATGTATGAAGATTCTCTAGAAACCGATAATAAAGCGGCAAGCGTTTTGCTGTTGCTTGAGGAATCTTTAGTTGGTCTGATTTCATGTCCGCCCCTTTCCGAGCATCAAGCTACATAAGCAACCTGCTTCCCCTCTATTGTACACCATTTTTCGTAAAATGAAAGAGCTGCCACCGAATGATTTGTTGTTGTTTGTTCGTTACTTGATGTAAACTGGTGACAGATAGAAATCTGTAGCAAAGGTTGACGAACTATGATTGTATTACAATGCGTAAACGTCTCAAAAGCATTTGGCGCTGAGCCAATTTTAGAAAATGTGAAAGTAGAAGTACAGACAAATGAACGTGTCGCTTTAGTAGGGCGTAATGGAGCGGGTAAATCAACACTACTTAAAATGATTGTCGGTGAGATGAGCATTGATTCAGGGGAAATTGTCATTCCAAAGACCGTCGAGATTGGCTATTTGTCCCAACATACCGATTTACGAACAAGTAAGACCATTTGGGATGAAATGCTCAGTGTGTTTGCACCGCTTCTTAAAATGGAGCAACATCTACGTTATCTGGAGACACAAATGGCAACGGATATGCCCGAGCATGAATATACGAAGTTACTAAAAGAATATGATCAATTACAAAATGACTTTAAAGAACAAGGTGGCTATCAATACGAAGCAGATATACGCGGCGTTTTAGCTGGTCTTCACTTCCAGCAATTCGATTATGCAACGCCCATTTCTACCTTGTCAGGTGGTCAAAAAACAAGACTTGCTTTAGGAAAACTACTCTTGTCAAAGCCCGAGCTTCTCGTTCTCGATGAACCAACAAATCACTTAGATATGGTTACTCTTACGTGGTTGGAGAATTACTTGAATAGCTATCCTGGCTCGATTCTAGTCGTTTCCCATGATCGCTTCTTTCTGGACCGATTAACCACAAAAGTTGTTGAACTGTCTCGTAACCAAACAACAACCTATCACGGAAACTACACGTATTATTTGGATGAAAAAGCAAAACGTTATGAGCAAGAACGTAAGCAATATGAGAAGCAGCAAGCGGAGATTGAAAAGCTTGAAACGTTTGTTGCCAAAAACTTAGTACGTGCTTCAACAACGAAACGAGCACAAAGTCGTAGAAAACAGCTTGAAAAAATGGAGCGTCTCGATCGACCTCAAGGGGATGAAAAATCGGCTTCATTTGGCTTTGATATCATTCGTCAATCTGGTAACGATGTCCTATCGATTCGTGATCTTGAAATAAAATACGGCGACCATACTGTATTTTCAAATATTGATCTCTCGTTAACAAGAGGAGAATCGGTTTGTTTACTAGGGGATAATGGGACCGGTAAAACGACATTGCTTAAAGCGGTCACAAAGCAGTTAACACCCGATTCAGGGAATATCTTATTTGGTAGCAATGTATCCGTCGGTTATTATGATCAGGAACATGCTAAACTCCAAAGCAATAAAACCGTTTTACAAGAAGTATGGGACGAGTTTCCAGCAACCATTGAAAAAGATATACGCAGTTTACTCGGTTTATTTTTATTTAGCGGAGATGACGTATTAAAAAGCGTTTCTTCATTAAGTGGTGGAGAAAAAGCTCGGGTGGCTCTTGCGAAACTTATGATGGTAAAAGCGAATTTGCTTATTCTCGATGAACCGACAAACCACATAGATTTAGATTCAAAAGAAATGCTAGAAGCTGCTTTAATGGATTACCCAGGGACCATTCTCTTTGTCTCACATGACCGTTACTTTATTAATCGTATTGCTTCTCGTGTTGTTGAACTAGATCAGGGGAAAACGACAAGTTACCTTGGTGATTACACGTATTATTCAGAGAAAAAGAAAGAAATGGCGGAACGTGCTGCGATAGAGGAAGAAAAAACAGCGCAATCACCACTTCGTACAGAACAAAAAGAAAAAACAAATTACCAACAAGATAAGGAAGCAAAACGAGCTGAACGACAAAAAGAAAGACGTATGAGTGCAATTGAAGAACAGCTAGAGAAACTTGAAACAGCGAATGCTGAACTTGAAGCACAACTACTTGAGCCAGAAGTATATTCTGATCATGTAAAAGCAAAAGACATTCAAGATCAGCTTTCTGCTAATGAAAACGAAATGGAACAACTTATGGAAGAATGGGAATCTCTTGAGCACTAATGAGGAAAGTTAAAAAGGCTTGGATCTCTCGATCCAAGCCTTTTTTAAGCAAACGATTGTAGCGGCATACCAGGGCGACCGTTCATACTGAGACTCCCTCTTGCTCCACTTAACCACATTTGATGTGCGCAAGCCCCAATCATAGCAGCATTATCGGTACATAGATGTAAAGGGGGGATAACAAGTTCTACTTTATTCGCTAAACGTTCTTCTAGTGCTTGGCGTAATCCTTTATTTGCTGCAACGCCACCAGCTACTAATACTTGCTTTGGTTGAAATTCATTAAACGCTGTCACGGTACGTGTTACAAGCACATCGGTTACACTCTCTTGAAAGCCTTTCGCAAGGGCAGCTAAGTTCGTATCAATCCCTTTTTGCTGGTCATTGTGAATTCGATTCAACACGGCTGATTTTAGTCCACTAAAGCTAAAATCGTAACTTCCTTTTTCGAGCCATGACCGAGGCAGTTCAATTTCTTCTGTCGCCTCTAAAGCTAATTTCTCCACATTCGGACCACCAGGATATGGTAGTTTCATTGCCCGAGCCGCTTTATCATACGCTTCACCTACTGCATCATCACGTGTTTGACCAATTGTTTCAAATACGCCATCTTCCTTCATTAAAATGAGTTCTGTATGCCCTCCAGAAGCAACGAGAGCCAACAAAGGAAATTTCATTGGTTGCACAAGTTGATTAGCGTAAATATGACCAGCAATATGATGAACGCCAATTAACGGAAGCTGGTGAGCAAACGAAATTGCTTTTGCGGTATGAATCCCGACAAGCAATGCACCAACCAAACCTGGTCCCTCTGTTACGGCTACCGCCGTTAAATCAGAAAACGTAACCTTTGCTTTCTCCAGGGCTTCTTCTACAACAGCGGTAACGGCTTCTACATGATGCCTAGAGGCTACTTCAGGGACAACCCCTCCGAATCTTGCATGACTTTCCATTTGAGTGGCAACGACATTTGCTACTATTGTCGTACCATCTTTAATCACAGCAGCTGCGGTTTCGTCACAACTGGTTTCAATTGCTAATATGATCGTCATTTAACCTCACCCACATTACCCATGCATCTTCTTGATTATCTGCATAATAATTTTTTCGAATTCCTACTCGTGAGAAACCTAATTTATGATAAAGTCCTTGTGCAACCTCGTTCGATGCCCTTACTTCTAATGACAATGTCTGAGCATTTACCATCTTCAACCATTCCATAATGGAGCGAAGTAAGTACTCACCATACGAATGACCTCGATGCTTTTTCAGTATAGCGATATTTGTAATTTGGACTTCATCCATCACTTTCCAAAGGCCGCAATAGCCAACGACCATTTCATCCACTTCGAGCACAAAATAATAGGCATAATTATTTCGAACGAGTTCTGCTTCAAATGCTTCTCTCGTCCAAGGAGTCGTAAATGCTTCTGTTTCTACTGTTAATACAGCATCAATGTCGAAAACATCCATCCTTCTAACTTGAACATTACGACTCGTTTCTTTGCTGCTGTGCATGCTGCCAGTTCACCTCCGCTTCAGGTAAGCGGTGATAGTCTGGCGTGAATCCATGAACATTTTCCACAGGCTCTTTTTCTTGTGCGAGAGCACATAATGCCCCTGCACGCGCACTTGGTACCGACTTTTGTGCAAATTGTGCTAGAGGACCAAGCTCCATTTCAATTTTTTCTCTGTGGAGAGCAACATCTTCACCAACAAATAAAATGGGTTGATCTTGTGTTCCAAGCTTTTCTAGCAAAGCGGTCAGTGTAAAATGACGTTCCTCTACTACTTCTTCTAGCGAACCATCGCACTTTGATTGATAAACCGCGGCAAAGGCTGTGCCTCTTCTCGCATCAATTAGAGGCACAACAAGACCATTAAAATAACATCCGACTTGCGCCATCATTTCAAGGGTCGAAACCGCAATTAACGGTATATTTAACGACCATGCTAATGTTTTTGCTGTTGTAACGGCCATTCTTACACCTGTATATGATCCTGGCCCTTTTGCAACGGCAATCCCATCAAGGTCACTTGGCTTGATTTCTACATCGTTTAACACATTTTCCACCGCAGGCATTAAGCGAAGTGCATGATTTTTCTTTAACGTTGTGGAATATTCTGCAATTACCACACCATCTTTACTAACCGATACCCCTAATCGATAAGAAGACGTATCAATCCCTAATAACGTTGTCATTCATCCATTCCTCCAAACGCCTTAGATGTGATGACCCTTGCGCCTGTATCAAGATGTCACGCTCTGTCTCACTACTTTTTTTGATGGTAAAGCTGAAGGAATGAGCTGGAAGTAAATCTTGGATGAGGTGTGCCCATTCAATGACAGTCACGCCACTTCCTTCTATATATTCTTCAAGCCCAAGTTCGTCAGCTTCTTCTCCAACACGGTACACATCCATATGGTACAAAGGCAGTCGTCCTTCATACTCTTTAATAATAGTAAACGTAGGGCTTGTTATCATACAATCTACGCCAAGCCCTCTTCCTAAGCCTTTTACAAAATGAGTCTTTCCTGCCCCTAAGTCACCCGCCAGTAAAATACAGTCACTTGGCTTCAAATATGCAGCAAATGACGCGGCAAGTGCCATTGTATCTTCCACGGAAAATGACTTTAATTCCATTAACTGCATTCTCCTCACACCCCACTAGCTAAAATGATTGTATCCACCTTTATCTAAAACCGTTTCTTCATTCGCTGATTTCATTATAACGCTTGCGTTACCCGCACGAACAAACCCAATGTCAAACAGGGTGGTCGGTGAGCTTTCTTGCAAATGCGCAAACGTCTCGTTTGAGGTTGTTCCGATTAATTGAAAATCTTCTCCACCGTTTAGCGCCCACTTAAGCTTCTGATGATAATCAACGTTTTGCAAGTCCGGTAAAATGGAATTCAATTTTTCTTCATTCATTACGATTTGCACGTTACTCGCTTCGGCCAGTTCCATCGCTTCACTTGATAGACCGTCACTTACATCATTTAAGGCAATTCGCTTCCCTAAGTTCGCTAAGTATGTGCCACTACTTATTTGCGGCTCAGGCTCTTGATGAGCACGAATACAACTATGTTCCATGTCTGTAAGTGGCTTATCTTTCTCTTTTTGCTGAAGTAGCTCTAGTCCAGCAGCCGATTTACCAATTGGACCGGTTACGAATAAGACATCCCCTGGCTTTGCTGAACTTCTTTTTAACGCTTTTCCTTCTTGAACGATGCCAATGGCCGTCACGGATAAGACAAGTTGGTCTTTACTCGAAACCGTATCGCCACCAATCAAGTCCATTTTATACCGCTCTGCAAGTTCGTTCATCCCTGCATAGATGTCTTGTAATTCATGGTCGGTCCAAGTCTTCGGAATCGCAATCGTTACAAGATAATACATCGGATTAGCACCCATTGCCGCTAAATCACTTATGTTAATTGCCAACGCTTTTCGGCCAATTTGAAAAGGACTTAATGTATCTTTACGAAAATGAATTCCTTCCACCATTGCATCCACACAGACCACTTGCTCTGTGTCAGCTGACGTTTTATAAACGGCAGCATCATCGCCTATTCCGATTGTTAGTTGCTGTTGAAAACGATTCGTAGGTGTAATGCTTTTTATAAAAGAAAATTCATCTCTCAATGTCTGCACACTTCCCTTTGAATAAATAAAAAAACCGAGAGGGCATCTCGGTTCATTGGTATTGCGGGGGGCGGATTTGAACCACCGACCTTCGGGTTATGAGCCCGACGAGCTACCAGACTGCTCCACCCCGCGTCGTTATAAAGTTTAGTACAATCCCCACTCATATGCTAGGGAAGCTCTTACTTCGTTGTATGTTTTAGTCTTTCTAACAACAGAAATAAATATACCATATTCCTTTACATTGTACAAGCTTTTTTACAGAAAAAACTTCTTGTCATTTTTGTGAAAGAGGAGTATCATATGAAAAATAAACACATACTAGTAATCTTTGAGGAGATGTTCGTATGAAAAAAGCATTTCGACTAATGGTTTTAACACCGATGGGACTGCTTTTAGGAGTACTACTATTGCCCGCATTTCTTGTTACGGACATAGCACTGTTTTCACAGTTTATTGATTCTATTATTATTGGAAATCAAAAGTCATAATAAATCAGCACCGCATTAACGGTGCTGATTTTTTTTATGCTTGATTTAGTGCTTGTAAAAAGTCTGTTTGAATATCTCTACTGTCTTCAATACCGACTGAAATACGAACATCTTGTGGACTTATACCAAGTGCTTCTCTTTTCTCTTCAGGGACAGAACGATGAGACGTTCCAACTGGATACGATATAGATGTCTCTACCCCCGCTAACGTTGGCGCAATCTTTACAAACGAAAAGCTCGAAAAGAATGTATGCACGTCTACATCTGGCTTCAAGCGCATCGTTACAATAGCGCCATTTCCATTTCCAGATAGCCCTTCAGGATAATACACTTGATCCACTTGTGGTTGTTTCTTTAAAAAGGCTGCCAGCTTTTCAGCATTTGCACATTGTCTTTCCATTCGTAAACCTAAAGTCTTTAGTCCTCTACATGCTAGCCATGCTTCAAACGGACTTAATGTAGCCCCCATTGTAATCACAAGTTGCTTCACCCGCTCCATAAGAGCTTGACTGCCAACAACAACACCAGCCGTGACGTCACTGTGCCCACCTAAATACTTCGTTGCACTATGGATCACAAGATCAACACCTTTATGAACAGGCTTAACCAGAAAAGGAGTAGCAAATGTATTATCGACAATAACACGTAATTGATGTTCGGCTGAGAAAGTTACAATTGTTTCTAAATCCTCTATTCGCACATGGGGATTTGTCACTGACTCACAGAAGAAAGCCTTTGTGTTCGCTCTCATTTCTTTTTTCCAGTCTTCATGGGATTGAACAAAGCTAACATCGATGCCAAACGTTTTTAGTTCTTGTTCAAACAATGTATATGTACCACCATAAACATCAAGAGCCGCTAGAAGATGATCACCTGCCTGACATACTGATAAGACGGCACACAAAATCGCAGACATTCCTGATGATGTCGCAATACCATCTTCCATCTCTTCCAGTAATGCCACACCTTTTCCTAAATCTTCGGTGTTCGGATTTCCGTAACGCGAATATAAGTAGTCTTTCTCTCCCGTAAAATAAGATTCCATATCATCTAAGTTCTCAAATACAAAAGCAGATGTTTGATAAATTGGTCTCGCTTTACTCTTATTTTTCGTTGTATCTTTCTTTGTAAAATGAACAGACTGCGTATTAAAGTAACGTTCTTTTCTCTCCACACCATCAAACCCTTTCTCTCTTTAAGATAGAAAAACAAAACCTAATCCAAAACCAAGCATTGAACCAATTAGAGTTAAAGTAATGTAACAACTCCCTTTTATCCACTCCCTATCAAGGAAGCATTGTAGTGCTTCCACACTAAACGTAGAAAAGGTTGTAAACCCGCCGCATAGATAAAGAATAAACATCTCAATAGCCGAAGACGGTTGCATTGCTAGAGCAATACCTAATACGGTACTACCAACAATATTCACGAATGCGATCACTGAAAAGCAACGAGACCACTTGTAATGAAGGGTTAAGAATTCTCCGATAATATAACGAAGAAAAGCTCCAGTTCCCCCACCAATTGAAACAAGAAGAAGCGTTATTAGCAAAACGCCACCTTCTTACCTACAACCATCCCTAGCCATGCTAAAAGAATTCCTCCACATACGGATGAAAAAACGTATACTAGTGCTAGAAGCCAATTTTCAGTCATGAAAGAGAAGAAATCAGCTATAAATGTAGACATAGTCGTATAGCCACCGATAAATCCTACGGTTGTTCCTTTCTTTACAAAAGTTGGTACTCTACTTTTTGTATTCAGCGCCTGTATAGCCCATCCCATAAAAAAACAGCCTGATACATTAGCCAATACAATCCCTAACCATTCATGATCGGGAACAAAAAGAGTAAGAGTAAATCTAGCTGTTCCTCCTAAAGCACCACCCACTATGACGGCCATATATGTTAGAAATCCGTGCATGAAACACCACCTAGAAAAGTTAAACTGATTTTACTACAAGCAACACGTTTCTACAACATCTTTAGCATGCTCAACCCATAAGAGAAATAGACTATAAGGAAAGGTGTGATCCTCATTGGGAATCGTTTTACTCAAATTAAGTATTGCGTTATTTTCAGGTTTCTTAATTGGCATTGATCGCCAAATTAAACATAAGCCATTAGGTTTAAAAACGAGTATGGTTATTTGTATTGCAAGTTGTTTAATTACCATTGTATCGGTCGAGGCCTATATATACTTTTCTAGCACCGACCAAGCAAGACTTGCGATGGATCCTATGCGATTAGCAGCGCAAATTGTAAGTGGAGTTGGCTTTCTTGGTGCTGGTGTTATTCTAAGACGTAGCAATGACGTCATATCAGGCTTAACAACAGCCGCGATGATCTGGGCCGCGTCGGGCATAGGGATTGCCATAGGGGCAGGCTTTTACACTGAAGCCTTTCTATCAGTCTTACTCATTTTAGTTGCCGTCAATGTCATTCCAGCTTTACTAAAAGTCATCGGTCCTACTTCATTAAATCAAACAGATGTATCGTTAAAAGTAGTCATGTCGGAAGAAGCTACTTCAACGCACCTAATTAAGAGCTTGCAGCACAAAGAAAAAAAATGGAAAAGCCGTAAAGAAAAGAATATTATTATCCATGATGTAAAGATTAGAGATGTTGAAGAAAATAAACAGCAGCTTGATATCTTGCTCTCGATTCCGCGCACAATGTATATGACACAGCTGTATGATATGGTTAAAAAAATTGACCACGTTCAATCGGTTGCCATTGAACAAAAATAATGACTCAACCTATAGAAAATTGTGTTTCCAATGTATATACTGTAATTAAAGTCTGATTTAGGAATGAAGATATGGACGTATTAAAAGAATTTATTATGCAATATGGCTATTTCGGCGTTTTTGTCTCTTTAGTAGCTGGCCTTATTGGCCTTCCTGTCCCTGACGAAGTATTATTAATCACATTTGGATACTTATCCTATATTGATTATTTTCATATAAGTACCACAGTTATTGTCTGTTTTCTTGGATCCGTAATAGGTATGTCGCTATCTTATTTTCTCGGTATTAAGCTCGGCGCTCCATTTTTAGAAAAATACGGTCCACGATTTTACTTTTCAATTAAAAAGCAGCGTTCCGTCCAGCAATTACTAAATAAACATGGAAAGTGGTTTATTTTATTAGGTTTTTTCATTCCTGGTGTTAGACATTTAATGGGCTATTTATCAGGTATTGCGAAGTTCAGCTATAAATCCTATATCTGTCTCACATCGATTGGAAGTGCAGTGTGGGCATCGCTCTTCGTTTTTACTGGTTACGGATTAGGAGTCAGATGGCTTTTCATACGTGATGATATTTATGCTCATAAGATGTTATACACATCGCTTTTTTCAACCTTACTTATTCTTTCACTTATAACGTATTTTATTTATAAATCAATCTCTGTAAACAAGAAAAAGCTAGTACGATCAAAAGAACAATAGGTTTCTAATGTAAAGTGAATGCACGTAATAGCATTCGCTTCTTTTGGGTTCGTTTTTTTAGAACTCCCCTGCTGAAACTGCTTTGATGATTCCCTTGAGGCTTCACGAAAACAACCCTTTCGTCTCACAGGGGCGTGCACGCTGCTTTCCTTCGTTGTTTTTTCTTGTTGTTCTTTTTTATCTTGCTCGTATTTTACGGCCGTTTTCTTTGTCTGACTCGCTTCTGTCGAAGCGCAGCTCTTTTGCGCCTTTCTTTATACACAAAAAAAAGACACCTTTTCAGGTGTCTTTCTCATTGCCTGGCAACGTCCCTTGGCTTCAGCGTGGTTTTCTTCGGGGTTGTTCCTCTTGTTGATTGTTCCACGATGCTTCCCATGAAGCTTTTACGAAAACAACCCTTTCGTCTCACAGGGGCGTGCACGCTGCTTCCCTTCGATGTTTTTTCATGTTGTTTTTTTTTATTGTGCTCGTTTCATAGGACCACTTTTTTGTTTGACTCGCTTCTGCCGAAGCGTAGCTCTTTTGCGCCTTTCTTCTCTACGCAAAAAAAGACACCTTTTTAGGTGTCTTTCTCATATGCCTGGCAACGTCCCTTGGCTTCAGCGTGGTTTTCTTCGGGGTTGTTCCTCTTGTTGATTGTTCCACGATGCTTCCCATGAAGCTTTTACGAAAACAACCCTTTCGTCTCACAGGGGCGTGCACGCTGCTTCCCTTCGATGTTTTTTCATGTTGTTTTTTTTTATTGTGCTCGTTTCATAGGACCACTTTTTTGTTTGACTCGCTTCTGCCGAAGCGTAGCTCTTTTGCGCCTTTCTTCTCTACGCAAAAAAAGACACCTTTTTAGGTGTCTTTCTCATATGCCTGGCAACGTCCTACTCTCACAGGGGGAAGCCCCCAACTACCATCGGCGCAAAAGAGCTTAACGACCGTGTTCGGCATGGGAACGGGTGTGACCTCTTTGCTATTGCCACCAGACTTATTTTGACGTCAGATCAACGGCGAATCTCTTCGTCCTATTTGTGTCTTTCTGTCAGTCACGTACGCAAGTACGCTCCTTCCTTCAAGCACTTCTAGTCCTCGATCTTCTTGTTGCTCTTTGTCAAAGGAATGAAATCCTTCTTGTTAAAAGAATCGGTGATTCTTTCAAAACTAAATCAAATCATCATACTCAAACTCAAGAAATTTAGGATAAGCCCTCGACCGATTAGTATCAGTCCGCTCCATGTGTCGCCACACTTCCACTTCTGACCTATCAACCTCATCATCTCTAAGGGGTCTTACTGGCTTACGCCATGGGAAATCTCATCTTGAGGGGGGCTTCATGCTTAGATGCTTTCAGCACTTATCCCGTCCATACGTAGCTACCCAGCGATGCTCCTGGCGGAACAACTGGTACACCAGCGGTATGTCCATCCCGGTCCTCTCGTACTAAGGACAGCTCCTCTCAAATTTCCTACGCCCGCGACGGATAGGGACCGAACTGTCTCACGACGTTCTGAACCCAGCTCGCGTGCCGCTTTAATGGGCGAACAGCCCAACCCTTGGGACCTACTTCAGCCCCAGGATGCGACGAGCCGACATCGAGGTGCCAAACCTCCCCGTCGATGTGGACTCTTGGGGGAGATAAGCCTGTTATCCCCAGGGTAGCTTTTATCCGTTGAGCGACGGCCCTTCCATACGGCACCGCCGGATCACTAAGCCCGACTTTCGTCCCTGCTCGACTTGTAGGTCTCGCAGTCAAGCTCCCTTATGCCTTTGCACTCTACGAATGATTTCCAACCATTCTGAGGGAACCTTTGGGCGCCTCCGTTACTGTTTAGGAGGCGACCGCCCCAGTCAAACTGCCCACCTGACAATGTCCCTGACCCGGATCACGGGTCGAGGTTAGAATGTCAGCACCATCAGGGTAGTATCCCACCGACGCCTCCACCGAAGCTAGCGCTCCGGCTTCCAAGGCTCCTACCTATCCTGTACAAATGGTACCAACACTCACTATCAAGCTACAGTAAAGCTCCATGGGGTCTTTCCGTCCTGTCGCGGGTAACCTGCATCTTCACAGGTACTATAATTTCACCGGGTCTCTCGTTGAGACAGTATCCAAGTCGTTGCACCATTCGTGCGGGTCGGAACTTACCCGACAAGGAATTTCGCTACCTTAGGACCGTTATAGTTACGGCCGCCGTTTACTGGGGCTTCAATTCAGAGCTTCTCCCTTACGGGATAACCCCTCCTCTTAACCTTCCAGCACCGGGCAGGTGTCAGCCCCTATACTTCGCCTTACGGCTTCGCAGAGACCTGTGTTTTTGCTAAACAGTCGCTTGGATCTATTCACTGCGGCTCTCTCGGGCTTTAACACCCTAATAGAGCACCCCTTCTCCCGAAGTTACGGGGTCATTTTGCCGAGTTCCTTAACGAGAGTTCTCCCGAGCGTCTTAGAATTCTCTTCTCGCCTACCTGTGTCGGTTTGCGGTACGGGCACCTGTATTCTAACTAGAGGCTTTTCTCGGCAGCGGAGGATCAGGGATTTCGGACCCTTGGGTCCTTCACGGTCACAGCTCAGCCTTCACGGAACACGGATTTGCCTATGTTCCAGCCTTGCATGCTTCGACGCGCACAGCCAGCGGCGCGCTCACCCTACCTTTCTGCGTCCCCCCATCGTTCAAACAAATACGAGGTGGTACAGGAATATCAACCTGTTGTCCATCGCCTACGCCTTTCGGCCTCGGCTTAGGTCCCGACTAACCCTGAGCGGACGAGCCTTCCTCAGGAAACCTTGGGCTTTCGACGGAGGGGATTCTCACCCCTCTTTTCGCTACTCATACCGGCATTCTCACTTCCAAGCACTCCACTAGTCCTCACGATCTAGCTTCACAGTCCTTGGAACGCTCCCCTACCCAATCCCTACTGGGATTGCCATAGCTTCGGTGATACGTTTAGCCCCGGTACATTTTCGGCGCAGAGTCACTCGACCAGTGAGCTATTACGCACTCTTTCAATGATGGCTGCTTCTAAGCCAACATCCTGGTTGTCTAAGCAACTCCACATCCTTTTCCACTTAACGTATACTTGGGGACCTTAGCTGATGGTCTGGGCTGTTTCCCTCTTGACTACGGATCTTAGCACTCACAGTCTGACTCCCGAGTTAAAGTTTTTGGCATTCGGAGTTTGACTGAATTCGGTAATCCTGTGGGGACCCCTCGTCCAATCAGTGCTCTACCTCCAAAACTCATCACTCGAGGCTAGCCCTAAAGCTATTTCGGGGAGAACCAGCTATTTCCGAGTTCGATTGGCATTTCACCCCTACCCACACCTCATCCCCGCATTTTTCAACATGCGTGGGTTCGGGCCTCCAGTCGGTGTTACCCGACCTTCACCCTGGACATGGGTAGATCACCCGGTTTCGGGTCTACGACAACGTACTTACTCGCCCTATTCAGACTCGCTTTCGCTACGGCTCCGCCTCATCAGCTTAACCTTGCACGTTATCGTAACTCGCCGGTTCATTCTACAAAAGGCACGCCATCACCCATTAACGGGCTCTGACTAGTTGTAGGCACACGGTTTCAGGATCTCTTTCACTCCCCTTCCGGGGTGCTTTTCACCTTTCCCTCACGGTACTGGTTCACTATCGGTCACTAGGGAGTATTTAGCCTTGGGAGATGGTCCTCCCGGATTCCGACGGGGTTTCACGTGTCCCGCCGTACTCAGGATCCACTCTGGAGGAAACGAAGTTTCAGCTACAGGGCTGTTACCTTCTTCGGCTTGTCTTTCCAGACAATTCACCTACTCCGTTTCTTTGTAACTCCGTATAGAGTGTCCTACAACCCCAAGAGGCAAGCCTCTTGGTTTGGGCTGATTCCGTTTCGCTCGCCGCTACTCAGGAAATCGCATTTGCTTTCTCTTCCTCCGGGTACTTAGATGTTTCAGTTCCCCGGGTCTGCCTCACCCTGCCCTATGTGTTCAGGCAGGAGTACCATCCCATTACGGATGGTGGGTTCCCCCATTCGGAAATCTCCGGATCAAAGCTTACTTACAGCTCCCCGAAGCATATCGCTGTTCGTCGCGTCCTTCATCGGCTCCTAGTGCCAAGGCATTCACCGTGCGCCCTTTCTAACTTATCCATTTTTACTTCAGATTTCCTTCGTATCTCTTCGTCTGGTTCCTGTCTTTCTGTCAGTTACGTAGCGAACTACGCTCCTTCCATCAAGCATTTCCCATCCTTGATCTACTTGGGTCTCTTTGTCAAACAGTTAACCTAAAAGGTTTATGAATTCTTGACGTCTCGTTCAAACAGTTGTAACACCGATGAACAAAACTAATTTGAGTTGATTGATTATGATTTAGTTTTCAAAGAACCATGCCTACAGGATGTAGGTACCAAACGCTCTTAGAGCGGTATCTACTACCTTCGCATTCTTGATCAGAAGATACATTCTTCCGGAACAAAATAAATCCCTTAAAAAGGGTATCGAATTGGTGGAGCCTAGCGGGATCGAACCGCTGACCTCCTGCGTGCAAAGCAGGCGCTCTCCCAGCTGAGCTAAGGCCCCGTTTTATTAAAATGGTGGGCCTGAGTGGACTCGAACCACCGACCTCACGCTTATCAGGCGTGCGCTCTAACCAGCTGAGCTACAGGCCCATTTTAATAAGAAAGAATGAGTTCTTTCAAAACTGAACAAAAGATCCAAAGCGCTATATGACCCGAGGTCATACATCGACTAGAGTAAAAACTCCATAGAAAGGAGGTGATCCAGCCGCACCTTCCGATACGGCTACCTTGTTACGACTTCACCCCAATCATTTGTCCCACCTTAGGCGGCTGGCTCCAAAAGGTTACCTCACCGACTTCGGGTGTTACAAACTCTCGTGGTGTGACGGGCGGTGTGTACAAGACCCGGGAACGTATTCACCGCGGCATGCTGATCCGCGATTACTAGCAATTCCGGCTTCATGTAGGCGAGTTGCAGCCTACAATCCGAACTGAGAATGGCTTTATGGGATTGGCTCCACCTCGCGGTTTCGCTGCCCTTTGTACCATCCATTGTAGCACGTGTGTAGCCCAGGTCATAAGGGGCATGATGATTTGACGTCGTCCCCACCTTCCTCCGGTTTGTCACCGGCAGTCACCTTAGAGTGCCCAACTGAATGCTGGCAACTAAGATCAAGGGTTGCGCTCGTTGCGGGACTTAACCCAACATCTCACGACACGAGCTGACGACAACCATGCACCACCTGTCACTTTGCCCCCGAAGGGGAAGCTCTGTCTCCAGAGTGGTCAAAGGATGTCAAGACCTGGTAAGGTTCTTCGCGTTGCTTCGAATTAAACCACATGCTCCACTGCTTGTGCGGGTCCCCGTCAATTCCTTTGAGTTTCAGCCTTGCGGCCGTACTCCCCAGGCGGAGTGCTTAATGTGTTTACTTCGGCACTACGGGCATCGAAACCCCTAACACCTAGCACTCATCGTTTACGGCGTGGACTACCAGGGTATCTAATCCTGTTTGCTCCCCACGCTTTCGCGCCTCAGCGTCAGTTACAGACCAGAGAGTCGCCTTCGCCACTGGTGTTCCTCCACATATCTACGCATTTCACCGCTACACGTGGAATTCCACTCTCCTCTTCTGCACTCAAGCTTCCCAGTTTCCAATGGCCGCTCGGGGTTGAGCCCCGAGATTTCACATCAGACTTAAGAAGCCGCCTGCGCGCGCTTTACGCCCAATAATTCCGGACAACGCTTGCCACCTACGTATTACCGCGGCTGCTGGCACGTAGTTAGCCGTGGCTTTCTGGTGAGGTACCGTCAAGGTACCGGTAGTTACGCCGGTACTTGTTCTTCCCTCACAACAGAGCTTTACGACCCGAAGGCCTTCCTCACTCACGCGGCGTTGCTCCGTCAGACTTTCGTCCATTGCGGAAGATTCCCTACTGCTGCCTCCCGTAGGAGTCTGGGCCGTGTCTCAGTCCCAGTGTGGCCGATCACCCTCTCAGGTCGGCTACGCATCGTCGCCTTGGTAAGCCGTTACCTTACCAACTAGCTAATGCGCCGCAGGCCCATCCCTTAGTGACAGCCGAAACCGTCTTTCAAAAGAGAATCAGGTGATTCTCTTTATTATCCCGTATTAGCTCCGGTTTCCCGGAGTTATCCCAGTCTAAGGGGCAGGTTACCTACGTGTTACTCACCCGTCCGCCGCTAACTTCCGGGAGCAAGCTCCCTTCTGTCCGCTCGACTTGCATGTATTAGGCACGCCGCCAGCGTTCGTCCTGAGCCAGGATCAAACTCTCCGTTAAAAGTGTTTACTTACACACGGATGTGTTGACTTCGACGTTGCAACATGGACGTTGCGATCTTAGTCGAAGATCCTAAGCTGTTGCACATTTTAAAGCTGTGTCTAACTTCATTGACGAGATACCTTGTATCTCTTTTTACGCTTGGCTTTTGTTCAGTTTTCAAAGAACCGCTTTGTTTTAGCAACTTTTCTATCATAATAACTGAAAGGAAAATTGTCAATACTTTTTTTTATGGTGGGCCTGAGTGGACTCGAACCACCGACCTCACGCTTATCAGGCGTGCGCTCTAACCAGCTGAGCTACAGGCCCATTATTTCTTGTTAGTGTTTAATGGAGCGGGTGATGAGAATCGAACTCACATCATCAGCTTGGAAGGCTGAGGTTTTACCACTAAACTACACCCGCGTTAAAAAAAGAAATTATGTAAGAGTCGGGAAGACAGGATTTGAACCTGCGACCCCTTGGTCCCAAACCAAGTGCTCTACCAAGCTGAGCTACTTCCCGAAATGGCGCGCCCGAGAGGAGTCGAACCCCTAACCTTCTGATCCGTAGTCAGACGCTCTATCCAATTGAGCTACGGGCGCATTTTTCAATTCATTCAGCAACTCGCTGACGACAAATAGTAATATAGCATAAATATTTTAGAGCAGCAATAGTTTTTCAAAAGAAAATTAAAGACGGAATTTTCATCTCATTATCGTAAACCGATTAACCCCCATTATATAGCTGTTCTTAGCTTGTTTATTCAAAAGGAAGCCATTAAAATAAAAGAAACGGATCAGAGAGGATAGAATCTATGCGAGCCTACCATAAACTGTTTTCACCTATTTTCCTTTTACTCTTAGTAGGTTGTACGAATTACGAGTCTACTACCGTCACTTTACATCCTCAAAAAGAACGATCTGAGCATTTGCCTAAATCTAGCAGGATCCCTTCTATTATAGATCCGCATCCCCTAGACCTCACGATCTACCAACACCAAGCGCCAACAGAGTGGGGGGAATTTATCAGCGGTGTTAAAACAAAAATGGAAACCAATGAAAAGGCAATAGCATTAACATTCGATGCTTGTGGTGGTGAGCATGGCTCTTTATATGATGAAGCGTTGATGAACTATTTAATTGAACATCAAATCCCAGCTACACTTTTCGTAAATGCACGCTGGATAAAAGCGAATGAACCACTTTTTCTTGAATTAGCGGAAAACCCCTTATTTCAAATCGAAAATCACGGAACTGAACATAAGCCACTCTCTGTCACCGGAAAAAGCGCTTGGGGTATAGACGGAACTAAATCAATTGAAGACGCCTATGAGGAAGTACTAGTGAACCATAATCTTATAACTGAACTAACGGGAGTAGAACCGACAATGTTTCGCCCAGGTACAGCCTTTTTTGACAATATTGCTGTGCAAATGCTCGATGACTTAGGAATTGAAGCTGTAAACTATTCCATTTTAGGAGATGCAGGCGCCACCTTTACGCCTGAGCAGGTGACGCATGCACTTGTTGACCACGCAGAACATGGAGCCATTGCCCTTCTGCATATGAACCAGCCAAGTAGCGGAACCGCAGAAGGAGTTAAACGAGCCATTCCCCTTTTAATGGATGCAGGTTACACATTTGTTCAACTTGATGAGTTCCCATTAAAATAAATAACAGTTAAAATTAAGCCCACTTTAAAACAATGGATAAATGGCAACAATTTACTTCATTACTTACGTCTGGAGATTGTACTTGAAACACCACACCTGTCGGGGAATAGTGGGTTTGTGGTAAAACTGTTAAGCCTGGAATGGACTGAATTAAGTGATCAACAACTTGTTGATTACTTTTTTGAGCTGCATCCATTAGTTGATACGAAAAATGTTGATTCTCAAGATGTTTCATTAATAACTGACTTTGTTGTAAAAGGAATTCAACTTTACCGACTGATTGTGTAAATGTTGTCGTGTCAACAGCAGGAAACGATCTACTGTATGGTTGATACGTATATGGATGCTGGTAATAAGGATGATACATCGGTCTTCACTCCTTACAAATCTAACCTATCTTATGCAGCTAAACTGTGAAGTGAGCCTATCTTCTAACGAACGGTAAAAGCCCGCACACAGTGCATGAGTAGCGGTCTTAACTGAGTGGGCTAATTATAAGCTTTTATGTTCTTTTTTATGCGTCTGAAAGGAACGTGCATCCGCGAGATTTAACTCCCTCAGGCCACAATGCCACGAAAACACTTTTTCCCCTTTAAAAATTTCCTTTTTACTCCTTCCTTCTTTTAGCTAAATTAAATTCTAGAATACGAGCCTATCTATTACGAAAAAAAGGTTCTCTGAATCAATAAAACAACCATCAAAGTCGATATTTGGATTAAAACACCTCTTCTTTGAATGTGCTTTTCCGCATCGTTTATCATTTGATCATCAATAGGAAAGTGGAGAGGAATGAACTTTTTTCCTGAACCAATTCCTTGAGAGAATTGCAATGTATTAAAATAAAGGATGACAGCTAACAGCGGAAAAAGAATGAATAAGCTTTCAAAATAAAAAAGAATAAAGATTGTTAAGAGAATGACTCGAACAAAGTTTCGGCTGGTTTCCGTTCCCCTTACTGTTAATCGCACCAATAAATAGACCATTGGATTCTCATTTTTTCTAAAAAAGACTAGTGGAATGATATTTCTAAAAGATGTCTGATTTGACTTTACATCGATAAGACTGCTCAAAAAAAACTGACCTATTTTTCTTGTTTTTTCTTCAGACTTCATTAGTGTTTTCCAAGAATAAATAGGGAAAATCATCAGTCTAGTATAGAGTGAACCAATAAGTATAATACCTAATACAATGAAAATTCCAAAGATGTTGGGTGCTTCTAGTAATAATAGAAAGCAACTTGCCATACAAACATTGTGAAGCCCAACGAATAGCGCTGTTTTTTTTGTACTCGTACTTATGATCATAACGAGAAACAGAATATGCAGAATACCTATAAGTTGTAAAAAAAGAAAAAGAGGGATCAGCTCGCTTGTGTTTAAAGAAAAGACATATAGTAAAAACAAGCTAAATAAAGTGACCTTTATAGATTGAATGGTCAAGTTATAAAGTAAACAATAAATAAAATAACCTTCCACCTCTTTTATTTTGGGAGCTAAATAAACCTCATCAAAATCACTTATAAAGCTAACAATCCCTTTATTGAGTGTAAAAAAAAGAAAGAGACCAGTAAGAATAAAAGATTGATAGAACGAATGAAGGTTACCATCTTGTAGTGTCATGATAAGGACATATACTGCCAACATCATAAATGGTATTAACGCAAATACACCACTATGTCCCAACACTTTAACCAGAATTTTCATGTTTTGTTTCATGGAACTCTGAAGTCTTTCAATAAATAAATCCTTCATCTTTTTTCCTCAATGATGGAAAAGAAAATATCCTCTAACGTAACATCTTTCAGATGATCAGCAGTCAGGTAAGGAATATCATGGTAAGACTTTTGGTGACCTTCATGTAAAACAATGATCCTATCACACAAGCTTTCCGCTATATTCAACATATGAGTTGAAAGGATAATGCCTACACCCTCTTTTTTAAGTCTAATGAGATCCTCCGTAAAGTATTTCAAACCTCGTGGATCTAGTCCCATAAAGGGTTCATCAATAATAAGAAATGTTGGACTTGAAATCATTGCACTAATAATCGAAACCTTTTGTTGTGTGCCTTTTGATAATGCATAAGGGTATTTGTTTATATGGGTTCGAATTAAATATCTGTCCACTAAAGTATTTAAATAATCATCCGTATTAATTTGATAAAGCCTCTTTATAAACTCAAAATGCTCATAAACAGTAAGGTTTGGATACAGATGTGGTTTATCAGGTATTAGAGCAAGTTTCTCTCTTTGACTATACCAATCCTGCTTGTTAATGGTAACTTCTCCATCCATAGGTTTTAACGTACCTACAATGTGACGAAGTGTTGTGCTTTTTCCAGCTCCATTCAAACCGACTAAACCAATGATTTCTCCAGTGTGAAGATCAAACGAAATGTCTCTTATAATTTTTCGAGTAAGATAGCCACCACTAACACGGTTTACGCTTAACATCATCGAAATGACTCCCTCATTGTCTTATTTACTCATAATGATTCGAATATTTTAATTAACTCGTCATCAGTATACCATCTATTACTTTATAGGTAATGTCTCTATTTATCCCTATTCAAAAACGAAGATTAAATTTTGATCGATCTTCTTTATGTACAATACATTACCTGATTTGTTAGTCTGGAAAATTTTAAAAACACCAAAGCCATATGCCTTGATGTCTTTAGTAAACGATTCAAAATCACGAACGTTCATATGTTTTTAGTAAGAAGTACATCCTTCTTTTAAGAAAGATATTATTCAACAGTTTTCGTCTGTCATAGCTGGTATATTTACCTCTTTAACACATGAAACAGTAGACAAACTCACTATACAATTGACAATTGACAATTGACACAATATCTTGAACCGGAATTCTTGTGCCATGATAGTCGGTTATAATCTTCATAAGGCAGCCAATTCACTTGGATTACTACAAGTACTTTTTTATTAAAAGATGGTTGGGACCATGCCCCCATCCATACGAATAGGTGACCCTCTAAAAGCAGACGCATGTGGACTACATAAAAACGAAGCAAGTCTGCCTATTTCAGATGGCCTGATGAACCTCTGTATTTCAGATTGTGGCAAATTCTGAGCCATGAATTTTTTCTCTTTTTCTGAAAATACCATGCTCTCATCGTTGTAAATACTTTCTATTATTGATTGAACATTTTCCGATAGTGTAGGTCCAGGCATAATTGTATTTACGGTCACTTCAGTTCCTTTTGTAAGTAGAGATAAACTTTTCGCCAGTGATAACAGCATCGACTTCGTCATACAATACTGTGGCATTTGTCCAGAAGGCATTACTGCTTCTTCACTTGCTATAAAAATAATGCGACCACCTTCACTTTCTAGCATCTTAGGAAGATAGTGTTTACACAATCCATTTGCAGCTAATACATTCGTTTCAAAGTATGCTCTCCACACATCATCTGTAACATCTTCATATTGCATAATCTCATAAATCCCCATATTGTTAACTAAAATATCTACTTTGGGATATTTTTTAATTAGTTGTTCTCTTTCTTGTGCGTTAACAAGATCCGCTGTAGCATTTTTGGGCGACGTTAAAGGAAATTCTAATTTAAACTCCTGTACTGTTCGTTCTACTTCCTCATGGGAACGCCCATTTATGAGAACATTAACTCCTTCTCTAACCAGTTCTTTCGCAATGGCTTTACCAATTCCTTTTGTTGAGCCTGTAACCAAAGCCGTTTTATTTAATATATCTAGTTTCAAGATACTCTTCCCCTTTCGTTTTACTTTCAGTTTGTTTATTTAACCTAGGTGCTTATCACGCCACTTCAAAGGAGTTTCTCCTTCCCAATCCCGGAATGCCCGATAGAAGGAGCTTTGATCTTTATAACCAACGAGAAACGCCACTTCTTTAATCTCTAGGTTTGGGTTAGCCAAGTACCATCTTGCTTGTTCATGACGCGCATTCTTTAGCACTTCTTTATAATTAGTATGTTCATCCACTAACCTTCTCTGTAAAGTCCGTTCGCTCATGCCTAGCTCAAAGGAAATGTGATGTATGTCCAGTTTATCCGCGGTTAAATTGCGTGTTAACAACCATTTAACTACTCCTGTTATTGACTGATTACTACGCTGTTCTTCCAATGTTTGCTCTAAAACTGGAGTTAAAACCTCCAGTAGCTCAGCGTTATATGAACTAAAGGGACGATCTAGGTCTTCCACATGCAACGTCAGTCTATTCCTCTTTGCCCCAATTTGGATCGGGCATCCAAAATACTCCCTCAATAAACTTACTTGAGCGAATGAGTGGGTAAACTCTACTCGTTTAGCTTTTATGGGATATCCAGTTCCACGTCTCCCTAGTTCTAGTAAAAACGTAATGATTGTGCCGACAAGCAACGCCGGTTCAATTAGCTCCTTATCAAAACTCTCCAATTCAATCGTACAATTCGAATGTTCTTCTATAATGTGTAATTTTTCAGGAGGACACATTTCTTTATAGCGTGCCATCCTCTTAAGCGCATCTCGATAATCACGAGCGTGGTAAGCAGCTAATACAGCTGGGGGATATTGTGCTGTTTCAAATACAGTTGGTAGTTGTAACATTCCAAATTCTATGTCACCGATGATATCTGAGTATGCTTGCCATAGTGCATAATAGTGTTCAACGGTAACAAACGATTCATTAATTACACTTAAAGGTAATCCTGCTTTCCGAACCACATTCGGTACTTTAATCCCAAGTTGCTTCAATGTAGTCCAGAGCCCATCAGGTATTCTAATCCGAGCATTCGTAGTCATAATTCACCTCTCTATCAGCACATTAACAGTTTTGATAGTTTGTTAACGGGACAGCTATTTCATATTATCTAACTTTTATTATTTTGTAATTCGCAAGGAACGACATCCCATTCGCCAAATACGACAAATTTACTTCGTAAGGATTATAGCTACTACTTTACTCTCAAAGCTACTCTAACCAATAAACTTATTTTACATGACAAAATATATATTTTGTAACAGGCTTAGCTGGTTATGGACTAATTATAAAAAAGTGAAAAGATTAACGGCTAACAAATTCATTTCTAATAGAACAAAAAGAACTAAATCTCTGAAAGACTTAGTACTTCAACGTTCTTTCTATATGCTGTTAAGAAGACTCGAATTTCTAAAGGGATGTAACCCCCACTAGAAAATATTCACTCTAAAGCCTCTAAAAAATAATTATTCAGTTAAAATGAACGAGCCCTTTCGTGTATTGACAAGGCATGTTCATCCTTAGCAGACAACTTACCGCCTACTGTTCTAACTGTACAATTATCTGCATCCACTTTGATATGATACGTACTTTCCGCTCAGTTTAATGTTATCGCTGTTCATTAGGTTTTTGAAATCTTATTCTATCCTTATTTGTTGGAATCGAATTATTTACTTTTTCCCATATGCCATCTTTAAATATTTCGTATTGCTCAAAAGCAAGAGGTAATCCGTTTGCAACAGCAATATTACTACTATCCATAAGCTGAAAATGCAAATGCGGAGCAAAAGAGTTACCTGAATGACCAACTCTACCAATAAGATCACCTTTTTTTATACGCTGCCCAACTGAAACTTTAATGGACCCTGTTTGAAGATGAACTAATGCTGCATATACATTGTCGGCACATTTTATAATAATGTAGTTACCTGCAACTGTTTGTATGATGACTTTATTCGGATCAAAAAATTGAGCATTTTTGTATGCATTAGACATATCTGATAGTAATCTAGTTCTTGATCGTTCTTTATAACCATCCTCGGCTTGAAGAATAATTCCATCACAAGGAGCAAATACGTCTTGCCCCCAACAATAATAGTCGTCTAAGGGAACTCCAAAAAGTAGGTAGTGCACTAAACTAGTGCGATAGGAAGGCCTGCCCTTTCTTTTCCAATCCACTTGAACGAAGTCATAAGCATATCTTGTTCCAAATTTGTTTGTACCATGACTCGGAATTTTTGTTCCTGGCGTGTTAGGAGAGTACCACTCTCCTCTCAAAGGAAACTCTACAATCATTGGCTCATGTGCGTCAATCATCTCTTGATCCTCCTTCGTTGCTTCTTTGCCCAAATCATTAAAAAGAAAAATCCTCCACCCCTAAATTTCAATCTAAAGGATTTATATAATGTAGATTCAGTCCAATTCTAATTTGTTGAGAGGACTCAAATCTCCACGAGTTTAAACTCATTCGTATACCTTCTTTCGGAATCCTTTCATAATTCTCCCAATAGGTACCCATCCAATAATTTTAGGACTATCCCACCCAGGAGCACCACTTAAATTTTCAACTTCAAGATACCCATCAATCCGAACCATGTCCCACGCATGAATTACCTTGCCATTACCTATTGATAATCCGACATGGCCCCAATTTCTATGATCCCCATTAATTGGCCCTGAGCAATCATAAAAGACAAAAGAGCCTTTTGGAGGTATACCTTCACTTATACTGTCATCATATAAGCCTGCGGATTCTTTTGCACTATCTCCTCCAAAAATTTCTACATTATTGCTTCTCTCTAACGCATCTTCCACAAAAGCTAAACAAATATATGCGTAATCTACAGAACCCAAGTGATCCTTAGCCCAATTAATAGCGTTATCAATATACTCACAATATTTACCCATTAGCACTCTCCTAAACTAAAAATTCTTTTCACCTCTAATTCAATCCATGTATTACAGAACGTTCTATCCTCATTTAGTAAGTGGGAAAACTTAGATAGCCTTTCATTTGAATTAATTTTTCACTTCTATCATTTTCTTATAATATAATATGCGGTTGAGAGGAGTCGAACCTCCACTAGTTTAACCTCACTAAGCCCTCAATGCCGTGGAAACGTGTTATCTCCTGCAAACACGCACACTACTTGCACGCATTTGCACCCATTTCATATAAAATCGTCCATTTTCAGATATAGTGGTGAAGCTAAAATACTCTACAAAAATATCTTGAAATTATTCGCCCTATCTATATCTAATAACATCTAATAAATAATCCAATTACTATCACTAAAGGAAAATTGTTTTTTTAAATTAATTTATCGTGCTTTCTTTGAATTCCTACTCCTTAACCCCCGTAATTTACTTCTTTGTTAATTTCTCTGAAGTAAGGAATAAAAGATATTTGATTTGCGCCATTGGCTCTCACCACTGTACGATATACTTTTCGATTACCTATTTCAACCACTGATAAGTCTCCATCTTGATAAAAATAAAAAAGTACCAAAGCTCTAAAAGCCTTGGTACTCATAAATTTCTAAGAATATCATTGAAGAGTTAAACCTTAGTTGTTAGAAATTTTTGTTTACTGCTTCCTCAATTGATTCGTCGCCTTGCTTAATATAAAAACTCTTACCCAATAACTTTTTATTTCCAATTGTTTTAACGAGTACCTGAGCAACATCCTTTCTTGTGATAAGGTAATCATTAAAATGATCTTGCCTTGTTGGATGTAACTCTATTTTTCCAAGTGCTTTTTCATTATTCATCGGTCCTGGTCGCACAATTGTGTATGGTAGGTCGCTTTTTTCTACGTAGAAATCAGACATATTCTTTGCAACCGCATAAGGTTTCATTTTCTCGCTTTCCTCATCCACATCTAAACTGTCCGCTGCACTTAGTTGAATAAAATGTGTGACACCTGATGATTTTGCATAATCAACTGCTTTTTTAGTTCCCCATAAATCAATAAGCAATGTCTTATCTGCTCCAGTACTTCCACCAGAACCAGCAGCAAAAATAACCGTATCAATGTTCTTAAAAGCATGTGAAAAATCCTCTTCTAAGTCACCTAGCACAACATCGTTAGCACCGAGTGATTTTAACTCTTCTACTTGTTCTTTTTTACGTACAAGAGCTGTTGCTTGATGAGCTGTTTGCTTTAATTGAATAATAATTTCTTTTCCAACTTGACCATTTGCTCCAATCACTAGTACATTCATGTGAGTCCCTCCAAATATTTGCATGCATGCGTCTGCATGTTATTGTATTTATTTATACCCTTTTCATTCTCAATGAAACAAGAATCATGCATAGTTCATGCGCTGAAATTCTTACCACTCTTGTCTAGTTGGTGTCACAAAAACATCGTTTATCATAACATTACTTGGCTTATTCACTGCAAAAGCAATCGTTTCAGCCACATGTTCTGGTGCAATGGCTACTTCATTTAGGTTACCTAACACGGAACTCACATCTTTGTCCGTTACTTTCTCTTGCCAATTAGTTGCGATTACGCCTGGTGAAACGTACACCGCTTGAATATTATGATTGACAGATATTTCTTTTCTTAAGCTTTCTGTAATGGCTCTAGTTGCATATTTTGTCGCACTATAGACACCATGACCTTCACCTATTGCGTGACCTGCAACTGAGCCAACATTAATAATTTGACCACTGCCTTGCTTTTTCATTTGTGGGAGAACAGCAGCTATACCGTATAATACTCCCTTCAGATTTAAGTCGATCATTTTTTCCCACTCGTCAACATGAGCATTATCCCATTTTGAAAATAACATTAACCCTGCGTTATTAATGAGTGTGTCCACTCTCCCGTATTTCTCTACAGTAAAATCTATTAACGCACTTACTTCGTCTCTTGAGGAGATATCCGTTGCTTTAAATGAAGCAACTCCACCATTGCCTTCAATTTCTTGAACAATTCCATGTAGTTCTTTTTCATTACGAGCAGCTAGAACAACTTTTGCACCTTCCTTAGCAAGATGTTCTGCTGTTGCTTTTCCAATCCCACTTGATGCTCCAGTTACGACAATCACTTTATCTTTAATGTAAGACACGTGTCATTACTCCTTTTTAAAACCCTAATTTATATTGAACCGGAACTATTTCATCCGTTGATTTTCTTAATTGTTTGGCAGCTTCTAGAGCCCAATAAGGATTACGAAGCATGCCTCTCCCTACCGCTACAAGATCTGCATCTTTTGTTCCTACCACCGCATTAGCTAAAGTTGGGTCATCTAATCGTCCCACTGCAATAACTGGTACATCTAATGCCTTTTTGATTTCTCTTGCTAGCGGGACTTGGTATGCTGCATGTGTACCTGGTTTACCCCAAGCTGCAATTTGACCTTCTCCACCAGAAGAGATATCAAAAATATCTGCACCAGCTTCTTTATAAGCTTTAGCAAGTTCAATCGCTCCATTAATATCATAGCCACCATCTACATATTCTTTGGCAGATATCCGCATAATGAGAGGCATGTCGGTAGGAATTTCTTCTTTGGCTGCTTTAAGAACATCTGAACCAAACTTCGTTAACTCTTTTCCAAATTCATCTGTTCTCTGATTTGTTAATGGTGAGTGGAATTGATGAATGAGATAACCGTGAGCTCCGTGGATTTCAATGACATCAAATCCCGCTTGAACAGCAAATCTTACAGATGTACGAAACTTCTCAATCAGTTCGTATATTTCTTCAGTTGTTAATTCTCTTGGTGTTTTTGAATTTTCATCAAAAGGAATGGCAGATGGTGCAACAGGTACTTCAGCATCTTCAGCTTTTCGACCTGCGTGCGCAATTTGAATAGCTGCCTTCGCACCATGTTGATGAATCCCATCAACAATCTTTTTTAATGCCGGAATTTGCTTTTCAGACCATAGCCCTAAATCATGATCAGAAATACGTCCATCAGGTTCAACATCCGTCATTTCAACCATAACTAGGCCAGCACCTCCAATAGCACGGCTTATATAATGAATATAATGCCAATCAGTTGCGATACCATCTTTCTTGTCCACACTGTATTGGCACATTGGTGACATCATAATGCGGTTTTTAAGCTCTAATCCTTTTAAAGAAAAGGAATCAAACATACTTGGTTCTTTCATCATTGTCATCTCCTTGTAAATTAAATGCATGCGTCTGCATGTAATTAGAAAGTTAACATCAATTTTATTTGATGTCAACCAAGAGCGTTACATGTGTTGAAATCCAGATTTACCGCTAATGTCGCTCATTCGTACTCTTCAAGACACTAAAGATTATACTGTTATGCTTTTCATCTATATCCATATCCTTTATTACCGTATTAAACGTATTCAGTGCTCGTTCAAACTTCTTCTCCCCTAATGACGTTAGGGAAGTATATATTCCTCGTTTATCATCTTCACAAGTCGTTCTCTCTAATGCACCACAGGTTTTAGCTTCTAACCTTCCTACAAGTCGAGACATTGCACTCTGACTCAGTCCAATTAATTCTTGAAGCTGTTGTAATCGTAATTTACGATCACTTTCTTGTGATAGGTAGTACATGACATAAAATTCTTTGAGGGATATATCGTTATTTCTTTTTAGTGCAGACTCCAACTCATTCGAAATTTTATCTTTTATTGAAGTAACTTCTAACCAATTGTTTAAGAACTCATATTGAGACTTATTATCCATAAGATCACCCTTTATAATAATTAGAACGAAGCAGCTATACTATTTGATTACTTATCCTATTATAACCTATAAAAATTTTGGTTTATTTACACTTCACTTACTAAGATCCAAATTATTTTATACTACAATATCATATTAGAACATAAGATGTTGGTATTTTAAAGCACTCTAAAGCAAATATTTATAATATATAATTTTTCCCACATAAAAAACTAAGGTAACAAATACTCTTGTTCATAACTTTCAAACCCTATCCTACCAAACAAAGGAATCTTGAAATGATTATAAATCCTATTAATACGTTATTAATGTAAAAACAAAAAAGTACCAAAGCTTTAAAAGCCTTGGTACTACTGAGATGCGGTTGAGAAGACTCGAACTTCCACGGGATTTAACTCCCACTAGGCCCTCAATGCCGTGGAAACGTGTTATCTCCTGCAAACACGCACACCACTTACACTCATTTGCGCCCATTCCATATAAAAACGTCCATTTTTAAATATCGTGGTGAAGAATTGGTGAATATTAAAAACCCTCAATTATCAATTCTTAGCGTCCCATTGTTAAAATACCCTTAACATAAAAACCGAACAATGAATGTGATTTAATTATCAATATTCGTTTATTTCAACGTTAGGCTTCACTCCGTAAACTAACATTTATTTAGGATCATAAGGTAGGATCACTACCCTCTTTATATTGTATTCTTATAATAAAAAAGAACACAATTAATATGTGTTCTTTCTTATCTTAAATCAACCTAGTCGATCACCTTTTTTTACTTTTTGTTGAGGTTCTATAAGGACAACTCCTTGCTCGGAGTAAACACCCATAATTAAAGCTTCTGAACTAAAGTCAGCCACTTTCATAGGTGGGAAATTTACGACGCCAAGCACTTGTTTACCAACTAGTTCATCTAGATCATAACAGTCGGTGATTTGAGCACTACTTTGTTTTGTCCCTATTTCATCCCCGAAATCAATCCATAATTTGTATGCCGGTTTTCTTGCTTTAGGAAATTCCTCGGCTCTTATTATTTCTCCCACACGCATATCTATTTTTTGAAAATCGTCAAATGTTGCCATACTTATTCCTCCTAGTTTTTGGTTCATTTTTATTATCAAGTTGTCATCTGATTAGGGACATCCTTTTGTTCTTCTTGTCTCTCTTTAATCACTATTAAAACACCCAATAAAATTAAGAAAGATCCTATCCAAAAGGACATACTAATTGTTTCCCCTAATACTAACCAACCTAATAATGTTCCAACGACAGGTTGGAAGAAAAAGAACACTCCTCCACTCGAAGCATTAAGCATTTGCAACCCACGATTCCACAAAAGGAATGCAAGCGATGTTGAGATAACGCCTAGATAAATTAATCCTCCCCAAATGGTAGGATTCGTTAATTGAGTATAATCAAGTTGAGGTAATGTTGTTAGAACAAATGGAGTAAGCACAACGAAAGCTATCAACGTAGCATAAGTCGTAACAACAATTTGTGAATAGTCACTTGGTAAACGTTTTATAAGCACGGACATTAAAGCCCATGTGATGGCAGCTATAACAAGTGATATTCCTCCAAGCGTACTAGACACATTAAGACTATCAATTCCCACAATTATAATGACACCCAGTGTCGCCAAGCTCACAGAAATAGCCTTTTTAAAAGTTAACCGCTCTTTAAGAATAATACTTGCAAACAGAACCATGAATGCAGGTGTTGTAGCTGTAATAATCGCTCCCATTTGTGCCGTTGAAAGCATAGTGCCTGTTTCTTGAGCAACAATAGATACGACGTACCCAACAAGAGCAATCGCAACGATTAGACCAACATGTGTCCGTTTTATTTTCCACTTTTGTTTTGTCACAAGTCCAATGATGACTAAAGCGACAAGAGCTATTAGGTAACGCATCCAAACAAGTTCTAATGGTGGTATGACAGCCACTAATATCTTAACGACTACATACATACCTCCCCAAATGCTTGAAGCTAGTATTAAAAATAAAGAACCAACTAATGTATTTTTCATGTTTGTACCCTCCGTTTTTTTAGGCTTCTTTATGCCCTAACGGAGAGAAGTAGCATTTTTATTTTCTCTCCATTATGAGCGGGAGAGTGCTACTGGTACATCATTTTCAAATAATGGTGCGTAAAACATGCGTATCAACTCCTTAAGTATAGATGAAATATTTATATTAACAGACATAATATACAAATCAACAATAATCACTTTTAGGTTGACTTACATAATATGTTTTTTATTTTTTTTATAATTAGATCATATAAAACTAACTTTTTTAATATGACCTCATTTGTCATATTAAAGAGTTATTATAGTTTTTGTAAGACAAACTAGAGATGAAAGATGAGGTTTTTACTATGTCTAATAAGGTTAATTTTTTCGAAATTGTATCCAAGAACTCTAGCGAGCTTTCAAAATTTTATGAAGAAGTTTTTGGATGGAATATCATCCCTCCACAAGGTTCTATGGAGTATAGAATCATGTTGACTGGGGATGATAATACCTCAGTTGGTGCTGTTGCAGATCCTATTGTTAATGAAGAGACTTGGGTAACAATTGGAGTACAAGTTGATAGTATTGAAGAAACTATTAAGTTGGTTGAAAGTAACGGTGGAGAATTGAAGGTTCCTAAATTTACAACCGATACTGGTTTCACAAGAGCATATATCAAAGATTCAGCAGGTAACATAATTGCACTTGATGAAAATAATTAATTATAAAAAGCAAACTCCCACTTCTTGTGAGAGTTTGTTCTCTTTATTTAAATTGTTCACTAATATTATTAAAGCGATTTAGAAATACTCCATCATGAGATATTTCAAAATTCACTTGCCAAAGCTCAACACCTTTCTCTAAAGACTCCCTAACAATCTTATTTATCACTTCATAGTTCTCACTAGGTTCAACAATAAATCCAGGATTGTCATATAAGAAACAGGTTAAAAGTATAGCTTTCTCATGATCGGCTAAACTAATTGCTAATTCTTGAATATGTTTTGCAAATCTTTCCGTAGAATTAAAAGGCGTCATTTTCTTTCTCTTGATCCAATCAGGTATTTTTTGTTGAATAGTTTGTAAAGGGGTTTTAACTTCCACATAGGTTGAATCAACCAAAAAATCAAGTTTAGATTGTCCAAGTTTAACTTCTCTCTTAACATCTTCAGTTGTATCGAATAGTGAGTTAAAAGCACCTTCTTTTATAAAGAACTCTACGTATCGATTAACTGCATTTTGATTAATGCCTATCCACTTTTTTTCTAAAGTATCCATAGAATTAAGAGAGATGGCTTCTACAGTAAATTTAGTTTTACGATTTGGATTATCATTTTCTGATACCAAACAGCAAATATTTTCTAAAACTAAGTCACCTATTCTTCCTGTTGTGGGACAATGAGCAAGGTAGTTTTCTTCTTTTATTTTAATTTCCATAATAAAGCGATTTTTTCTTTTAATTATAAGCGCTTCTTTTAACGGTTGGTCAAATTTAAACATTGGTTTGATAGTCAACTCCCTTTGTAAATGTTAATTCTACTACTATAGGCTATCATTTAAATATGACATTATACGTCAGATTTAAAAAGGAGATAATATGGACAAGTCAGAGAGAATTATTCGCATGTGGCTTTCTATTTTAAATAGACGATCTTTTATAGTAAGTGATTTAGCAAAAGAATTTGAAGTGTCTACTCGTACGGTTCATCGCGATTTAGACTATCTATCAGAATTGGGAGTCCCAATCTATTCAAATGTAGGAAAAGGTGGTGGGTTCAAGCTTTTAAACAACACGTTGACTCCACCAATTGCTTTTTCTGAAAATGAAATCTTATCAATTGTATACGCATCTACTATGTTGAAGTCCTTAGGTACATCTCCATATGACATAGAAATTAACTATGTACGAGAAAAATTACTTTTTCAGATACCAACAAGTCTACGGGAAAAGTCTAATGCAATTGATCAACATCTGGAATATGTTTTGCCATCAAAAAATACTGATCTAAAATTTTTAAAAGAGATTTTCCAAGCTAGCCTTGAAAAAAATGAACTTGAATTAGATTACAGCAAAGAAGAATCCAACGTAAAATATAGACTGATTTCTATTGGCATTTATTCATATAACGGATTTTGGTACTTTGTTGGCTTTTTACTAAAAAGCCAAATTTATAAGATATATCGTATAGATCGTGTATGCAATTTAAAAATTCTTGATAAACTAACTAACGAGAAAATTAAGGAAATTAAAACACTGAAAGAATGGATGAAATTACTTGATGAAAAAAAAGAAGAGGTAACTATACAATTTAAAGTATCAAAAAACGCATATCGTTCTATAACAGACCATTGGATTCTACAGGGAACTAAAAATATTGTATCGGAAACTGAATATCTTATTGATTTTTCATGTCCACATTCTCAAGTTAAATTCATCGTACCTCAACTACTACAATTAGGTGGAGAAGCAAAAGTACTAGAGCCTAAAGAGGTTCGAGATCAAATTATAGATACAATCAATAAAATGAGAATTCAATACGAAGTATAATGAAATACTTTTAAACCAAAGAAGAGGAGAAAGTTGACTATGCAAATGAAACGAGATAGTAAAAAAGAAGGAATAATAGTAAAAAGAAAAAATAGATCCATTGTCATAGTAAACATAAATGGTGAAAATATGAATTGCTTCTTACAAACTCCCTCAATAATTGACAATTTAGAACTTGAGAATCTTCCTTGCTTGTTATCATACAACACTGATGATTGTGTCAGTGATTTATTATATAAGATAGACGCGATATCTATTGATAAAGAAACTTGGATAGGATTAAATCAAAGTATCGTGACAAATAGATAGTTATGCATATTAAAAACACGATTAATTTAAAAAGCACCAAAGCTCTGAAAGCCTTGGTGCTACTTCTATGCGGTTGAGAGGAGTCGAACCTCCACGAGTTTAACCTCATTAAACCTTATCTTCTAATGTTATCAGTAATCTTATAAATCAAACTTATTAATGCTGATTTTGCTTTTTCTAAATGCTCGACTGCTTCTTCAATTGAATTTATCTTATAATTTCTTTTTATCAGATCTTCTAAATCATCGCCTCTTTGGTCAAACTTTTTAATAACTGAATCTAACTCAGCCTTATGTCTTTCACTCCTCACAGAAAAGAAAACCCCAGCAAATATTAATGTCAGAAGTATACCTAAGAAAGATTGAATCATTGAGATTGTTTGACTTATATTATTTGCAGGCACTAGACCTGGTATGTTGTTACTAAGTAGGTTATTAAAACTGTAATAAATAAAAGTGAAAAATGATGGCTTTTCATTAACTACAAATGACGTTGTGTCAATTTTATAAATACCCATATTTATAAGAGAAAAAGATAATGTGATAAAGAAAAGTAAGAATACGATCGTTCCTGCAAATGTAGCATAGTTAAGTCTACTTTCTTGGTAGTCTCTCAACTTTGTAGCCATGAATAGAAAGACCCTATTATAAAGAACAATTCCTTGTAATTTTGTGTTCCAACTTTCTAACTGTTTTTTATCTAATTCTTCATAAGGCAGATTTTCTACTCCTTCATCAAGAGTAAATGATCTAACAAGCCCATCTTCGAACGGAGTAGATAAAACATTAATATAAAATTCATTCACTTTTGAAGTCTTAAAAATAGCTATACATCTATTTATTAAAATAAGTGATACTAAAATAAAGATTGTTATGATTGCAACAGTAATTGAGATAGAATTAGTAGATTTAAACATAACTATCATAGCTATTAAGAATATTGCACTAGAGAATACCATCTGCTTAATTGAAACAAAAAAAGCTATAACAGAGTTTAAACAAGCAATCGCAAATATCCAACTTCTCTGTTTAAATATAAAATATGGTATTTTCCAAAAAAACAATATGAACGGATACAATGTAATATAAAGCGACCAAAGTACGATAATCTTCTTACGAAAAATCATTAATATAAGAGCAACTGTGGAAATAGTAATCATAAATTTATAATTAAGCAATGATATAAACTCAGGAAAAAATTTATTAAATATGTATACATCAATATCAAAGATAAGTAACTTTATCATTACAAACATCCATATAATAACGGCTAAAATTTTTATTGCGAAATTAATTTTTGGAAGTTTAAATGGTTTTTTTTCTTTTGTTTCAGTATTTTCAAAAGAGATTAAGGGTTCATTTGTCATACTTTTCTCCTTTTTAAATCAAAATTATAGGCTCAATAGTAAGAATTTAAATTTAAATTTGCTATTAATCAATTATACTATTTAATACACTAATAAAAAGAAGAAATAAAAAAAGATCCCTTTAACGGGAACTTTTCTTAAGTGGCTACATCACCCTTACCTGATGTCTGTTGCAAGTTTTGAACCTCATTTAAGAAGTTTGGATTCTCTTGCAAGCCAACAAACAATAAAGAACTTAACATAAACACAGTTACAATAAACTTTTTCATTTCTTATTCCCCCAGTTCGTTTTGTTTAATATGCATTTTAAGTGACAGCTTTAAATAATAGGAACACTTTTTATAGTCATTCATGCTCTCATAATATTTAGCTATTTCCTCTGCCACTTCGAATACCTCAAAGTAATGTTCATTCCTTTCAAGAATTTCTAATGCTTCTTGTAGCTTCTCTTCATTAAAATCCACGTACAAATTTCTTGTAATAAGATTCTTTGCTATAAATTCCTTGTTATCATTCTCGTTAGCATATCGTTCAGCTTCTTCTAATAAATCTATTCCCCGATCTTCTTTTCCTAATCTTAACTTGATATTAGCAAGATCAGATTTCGTTTTATAACCAACATACGATTCTTGATGTTCTTTTATCTCTAGCGCTTGCTTCATCAATTGTTCTGCTTCTTCTAACTTATCTTGTCTTATAAAATTTAACCCTTTTGCCCGAAGCAATAACGCCTTTGTCACAGCAAACTTAGAAGATTCAGAAATCGCCGTATCGAATAGTGCATTTGCTTTCTCATAATCACTAACCTCTGAATGAATGCAAGCAATAATCAAATCACAATTCAATACTTTTTCTTGTCCTTCTTTATCCTCTAGGAATATCATTTTTGATTCCTCTATATAATTCAAAGCTATACCATATTGGTTCAATCGATAATAGGCGACACCGATTCTATGGTAAAACTCCGCTCTTTCAAGATTACATTCTACATTCTCAATTAACTTAGAAGCTAATTGGTAGAATCTAATGGCTGATTTGTAATTTCCTTTATAGAACTCATCTTGTCCAGTAAAGAAATAGTACATATATCGCAACAAAACATCACTTTGTTTTTCTTCTTTTATCTCACTCTCAGGAATACTTAATCGTTTCTGTATATCCTCCATTAACAAGTCATGGCGATAGTTGACCAATTGATAATATGTTAGGGTATTTTTATCTAACTCTTTTCCCTCTATTAATTTATCAATTTCAACTTTCAATTCAACAGCATGTTCAATATCTCTCGAAACAATACAACTATACCATTGCACGCATTTCGATCCGATCGTGCGTGAAGCTACTGCATTCTCCATATTGAATCCTCTCCTGACTGTCTACCTTCTTTTTTTGTAATTGTAATATAAGTGATGGTAATGATTCCACAAAATACTGTTTTTCCCAACATAATTGGTAACCAATACCCACTTTTGTTACAGGTAAATCTGACTGATTTTGTACTTTTATCTGCTAGTCTACCTTTTACTTACGTTATAACTTGAAAAAAGTTTCCTTTTTTATGGATTTTTTTTGAACGTTTGAGGTATATTAAGAACACACGTTCTTTTTTGGGGGATTTATAAATGAGGAAATACACATTTACTGACGATGAATTAATAAAGAAATATATCATTTACAGTACTATGAGAAACGTGATTAATCGAAAAAACAGAGGTTTAGGTTTAAAGAATTTAATCGAGATGGGGAACGAGGTAGGAAACGAAATTCACAATATGCAAAATATCATCTTTATGAAGAAAATAAAAATCATTAAAACACCATCTAACAATAATGATGTTTATGCCTATACACTTTTTAAAAATGGATGGCGTTCTGAACATACAATGGATAAATCAATTATTAACAATGAAGTGAAAAAACTGTGGAATGATCTACACAAAAAAAAGGACTAGTTTACCTAGCCCTATAATTCTTCTCCTAATTGTTCTTGATAGACTGGTGTCTTATTTAATAGAGGTTCACTTTCATACTGCTTTAATTGCTTCCAGCTATTACCGACTTTTTCATACGATTCTTTCCGACCTTCTGTTTCATCTTCTGGATCAATAAATGATAAAGTAATATATTTACCATCATCATAAACAACGATATTCGCATTCTCTCGAACTTCGATTGCCTTTCTTTCTTCATTAATATAGATTGGATATTCTCTATGAAAGTCAATTGCACTTTCAATGTCTTCATCGTACTCACTTCCACCACATGCGACCAAAATAATGGCTAGTGGAATCATCCACAAAGTCACAATTATTCTTTTCATACTTAGCACTCCTTAAGGTTCCCTGAATCCATAAACAGCAACAAAATACATAAAAAAATGAAAAAGAGATAGAAGGACAAGTATAGAAATCATACTTATTCTCAACTTGCCCTTTACAGAAATAATGCTAGTAAGAATACCTAAAATTGAAACGACAAGAAGTAAATAAATATTCCATAGTAACGAAACTGGACTATTGAAATCAAACCAAATTAAATCTACTGTTAAGGCTAAAAAATATAATATAGATAGTATCGCTAAAGAAAAATATATCTTCTTCATAAATCCTCCTAATTACCATATTTTTTCCTTTTGATAAATTAATCTTAACGAACCTATAAAAATTTTTCAAGCTAATATTGAGTAAAAGAAAATTCATGCACTTTCCAGTCACCATCTTGTTCGATCATGTTTAGTTTCATAATCGTTTGCGCTCGGCTATCTACATCATTAAACGAAATCTGATTTGAAAACAGCACAAGTAATTCCTGACGATCATCTAACGATTGACCGGAATAAACCGATAAATCCTCGACGCTAGATTTTACATGTAAATCTTCTCTCCCCTCTAGTTCTTCATGCTTCGCAAACTGTAGTTGGTTCAACACCTCATTTGTCGCAAAGTCTTCCACGTTTTCTTTGATAGGCTGATCTTGATAATCAAAATATCCTTCAATAAATGCCTGGGCAGACGTTTTCGCTTCTTCATGATACGATGGCACGACGATTTCTTGATCTTCGGTATGACTTTCTTCTATTAAAACCTGATTTTCATTTTTTAAATGGCTGTTCTGAATCAGTAAATAGACGACTAACGCTCCTACTACTAAACACCCTGCAATCAGTTTCTTCTTCATCCTGTACCTCCTATAATCCTAGTGTTTCTTTTGGATCTTTTTTCGCATTATGCGGTTGCCCTAATTCGGTCATATGTTCTAAATGAAGATGATTCCCTGTACTTGATCCTGTTGTCCCACACTTCCCAACGGAATCGCCTTGATTCACAGATTGACCATTTCGTACGCCAATTGAGGTTAAATGAGCGTACCGACTAAACTCACTGTCACCATGCTTCACCGTGACATAATTACCGTATCCGATATTACTATGAATCGCTTCAACGACTTTGCCATCTTTCACACTCAGGATATCGTCAGATGGGGTACACCCAAAATCTAAACCGCCATGAAATGAATTGACTTCACCTGTAATGGGATGTGTACGTGGACCGAATTCACTTGTTATGCGAATCTCTTTTAATGGCAGCGACCATTCAGAATTCCCTCCACCTGCATAATCAGGTTCATTCGTATCTAAATATCTGTAAACATTGTCAATATAATTGGGATCGCCATAGACATTCCACCCTAGCCGTTGTTTCATATGATCGGAAAATTGCTGTGCCAAAGGTTGACTATACTCTCCGTTGTTATGTTCCTTCGCATAATCAATAAAACCATGCCCCATGTTGTAACTTTGTAACGCTAGTTTTGTATCACCACCCGCTGATTCTAAAACGGTTGAAAAATAGTAAACCCCTTGCTGAATCGATTCTTCGGGATCAGTGATCGTATTAACAGGTAACCCTAGACTTTCTGAACTCTGCATAACGTCCGCTAGTCTTCCTCCACTTTCCTGCATGGTCATTGCCATTAAGATTTCGGTATGATCTTCGATTCTATTTTCCTTGGCGTATTTTTCAAAGAAAGGTCGATACCGCTCAATCTCAGGACTAACGCCATTAAATCGATACTCACCGTCATACGTGAATTCTTCATCTCTCATACCTTCGTTTACACTTGAATCATTCTCACCAGTAACGGTCATCATAATTCCTAAAAATAAAAGACCCATACCGACAACAGGTATCAGAAACAAGCAACCTAGTTTTTTCATGTCACTTCTCCTTTCATATAAAAAAGGACATCCTAAGATGTCCTATCCTATCCTCTCCGACTATGGCGGTCTTCGTCTTTTTCAATAGCGTTTAAATGTTGTTGAGTACGATCTTGGCTTTTTCTTGCTTCACTCTTTGATGGTGCATTCGTTCGTTTTTCATGTGTTGAAGTTGTTTTTGATGATGTATCTTTTTTGACTGTCTGTGATGGTTGCTTTGTTTGATCCTGCTTCGGTTGAAGTCCTTTATTTTGCTTGGTTATTTGTGGTTGATTGGTAGAATGATGTTTATTGGTTGTTCTAGCTTGGGAAGGATTAGAGAACGATTGAACCGAAGGTTTAGATTCTCTTTCTCTTTCTTTCGGCTGTAACGATTCTTCAATAGGTTTTGTCCGTTCTCCCTTTGATTTTATTTCTCTTTGACTAGGTGCTTTTGTCTCTCGTTCTTTTGGTTTCAATGCGTCTTGATGAATTGTGTTTTGATTCGTTCTGTCCTGTTTCGTTTCTTTTAATGGTTGTTTATGAGACGAATCTCCTTTTTGTACAGTACGCAACGCCTTATGATCTTCCAAGTTCGTAACGGTGTTTGCTTTTCGTCCTTGTTGTTCCTGTGCTTGTAACCCTTTTTGATCTTCCTTCGACTGTTGTTTACTTCTTGTTGTATGAGGTGTTTGTAGGTTCTGCTTTGTGGCTCGGCGGTCAGTCTTCTCTTTCTCTGACATAGGAGCTAAAACGTGTTGTTGATCCTGACCCTGTTTCGCTTTTCGTTTTTCCTCCTTCTGTTCTTTCTTTCGCTCGGCTCTTGTTTGCTTAGCCTGTTGTGGTGTACGCTCATTGTTTGTTTTCATAAAGGCTGTGCTTCCTGATGTTGGTGTTTCCTGATGATCTTTTGTCTGTGCGGTGCGATCCTCTTTCGCTACGCCTTTCTTACCTGTGGCAGTTGCCTGTTCCCTTGTTGAGTTTGGCGCATTCACACTCGATGAAGGTGACGACGCTTCTTGTCCTGTCTGCTTAGAGGAAGCTAATCGTAAACCTGCCATCTTCGATTGCAACGGCTGTAATGCAGGATTGACCACATCACGTTGAACATTTTTTACCATGTTATTATCAACCGATTGAACTTTACCAGCCGTGATAAAATTAACAAGCGTATCACGTTTCTTAATCATAAAGAAAAAGAGAATAATCATAGAAAACAGATTCACTAAGTACATCGCAAAGCCATTCGGTGGTAAAAGGGTATCGACAATAAAACATAGAAGATACACGAAAAGCACCAAAATGCCAAGTAATGCCTTAATTAAGAAGACACTTAATAGTTTTCCAATCGCCTTAAATCCCGAATTGGCGAAAGTAGGAATGTACGCCATGATAAAAGCAAATGGTAAAGCGAAGGTTAATGCTAATGCAAGAACTTCTAGGATTAGATTCAAGAAGGGTAAAAGGAAAAATGGAATGCCTATACCTACCGCACCGACTAAAACGAGTAGCGATATGCCTAACTGTGCGAAAACATTTCCTGACCCTAAGTTATCATTGTTTAATTCACTAATTTCACCCTTTACATAATCATCTCGATCGTCCATCCCATCACTAGTTAATTCAAAAGACAATAATCGATCGACTCGATTATAGTTACTTCCACCCGGAAGCTTGGACGGATCATCATCATGATTATTAACCGCATTTTCGCTTGTCGTACCATAATTCGCAATGAGATAAGGCTTCTTCACCGCTAAATCAAAATAGATATTTCGCATGACGGATACTGTCCCATTCAAACGATCTTCTTCGTCAATGTTTTCTGTATCGGCATATACGCCATCACCGTTGGCAATGGTAATCATGCCGTTCCCTGCTTCCAATAGATAGCCTTGTGCTTCAACCGATATCGCATTCATGCTTTTTAAAAGATACCCTGCATTCATCATCCAGTATCCACCAACAACCAAAACGAGAAGCAACAAAAGAAAACGCCTCACTGCTTCTTTGATACTTCCACGCACGATACATAGATAGATCATGTATCCGATAGCGATAATGAAAAACAGTTCTCCGAAGTAGGTCTGTAACGTGTCATAAACCGTAGAGGTTACGCCCGTTAATAGATCGGCAAATCGTTCAATCGGTTCAAGTGAATACATGATTTCCATTGATTTATCGACCGTTTCAACAACGAATGTACCAATGGTGAAACTTAGGTTCGCAAAGCCAACGAATGCGCCCCGTAAAGTATGGCTACGATCTTCATTATTCGCAAAATATCGATTTAAAGGGAAACGCTTGATGTCTAACTCCACGCCCCCTTTTTCTTCGATAGTCACATCCGACATATTTTCTGACCCTCTTGGTTCTTCTTCTTCATCTTCGGCATAGGTTATACCGATCGTTGCGAACACAAGAAAAAGGGGAAGCAGTATCGCCACCCCTAAAAGTAGTAGTTTTCGTTTCACGTTGCCCCTCCTTTCTAATCGATCCGTGTCAGGAGATAAAAGTCATATTTCACATTGTGCAATTCTTCTTTGCTTAATCGCTGATATTCTTGATAACGGTCATACAGTTTAAAACAAATGGCTCGTTGAAATCGATTCTGTTTAAATCGAATCCGATTCACTGGAACAGGGAAACCAAGTAATTCCTCTAATACTCGTGAAGACGCTTCGTGTCCCACATAACTTTCATAATCGGTTTCATGTTCAAACATGATTTTCCTCGCTTCAAGCAGCGTGATCTTTTCCGCTTTATAATACCCTTGATTCGTTACGACCATTGAATTTAAAATCGCCAGTTTCATGAAATTCCTCCCCCCTACAAGTATTTTTCCTCGGCCACGGCGACTTTCGATTCTTCGACCGTTTCTAATGCGCCCTGCCATTCTTCAAACAGACATTCAATGCTGATTTTCGCTGTGCGTCCATAGTAATCTTTAAATAGGCATTGTCCTTGAAACATGTTATCCATCATTTCGATGTTTTCTTCGCTTGGCTCCATGTTCATCCATTTCAAGACATCTTCTCGCTCATTCGGTTCATCAAAGGCGAATGCGACACCGAAGTTGCCTGATTCTTCTTCACTTAATGCGTCCTTGGTTGTTTGAGTAATTAATACGAGCGCATTTTCGTAGCTTCGACCAACTCGTCTCATTTGCTTCTCGACTTTCTTCCCTTGCTTACTGGATGTAAAGACCCATGCTTCATCAATAAATTCAATCGTTCGTTCACTCTTATCCATGCCGAATAACTCACAAAACTTGCCAAGCGCAAACATGACCACACTCGATTTTAATTGTGAGTTCGTGTAACTTTCAATCGGATCAGTTGCGTCAGGTAAATCCAAATGTTCAACCTCGATGATGTTAATACGATCTGTCAGCGATAACGCTTCATTTGATCCATCATGCACACATAATTTTAGAATACTATCCGCCACGACCTCATATAGAAAGTCTCCTGCTTTCTGAACAATCGGTTCTTTATGGTCTCTCATAAGTTCGATGATCTGCATTGATCCCACTTGTTCGTCTTGTTGTCTTCGCTCTATGACTTTGGCTATGGCTTGCAAGAATGCGGTATGAATATCATCCTTCCCCTTAAAGTCATAGACTTGGGAGAAAATGACCTGTACCATTTCTTTCGCTTGCATGGGTGGAAGGAAGACAATCGGGTCAAGCGACCCCCAATTCTCTTCATTCTCTGAATCCAACGTAGTGAAGTGAAAGCGTTCAAGGTGTTCCGCAAATAAAGGATAATCTTTTTGTACTTGCGGATTTTTCATCACTTTATTAATCCATTTCCTTAACTCTTTCTTTGGATCAATGTAGAGTGACCGAACATCTAGCATACTCACATATAAGAATAGGAGTTTCGCTAGAAACGATTTCCCTGTTCCTGTGTCACCTGTGATAAGAACGTGTGGCGACCGTGTTTTTGATCCTCGTAACTGTTGATTGGCTAGAAACATGTGATACAACACAGGGAAACGACTTGAATGAATCGCACTTGATAAATCCGTATGTTTAGCGAATGGATCAATCCATCCAATAAAGAAGCCAACTTTTGAACCGATGTCAGCTGTGACACCGAATAAGCCTTCGGCTAATCCATCTTGTGTCGTCTTTTGAATCCAATTTCGGCTTGTTGCGTCCAGTCGCTCTCCTGGTAGAAATTTATAGAATAACGGTAGTTGATCGGCTACAGGTAATCGGCATGTGATTCCTGCTGACTTCATATGACGAATGACTAATTTCGCTCGGTTCTTACATTCTTTTTTTGTTTCTCCTGTTACGACAATCACTGATAGCCAATTCATCATGTTCACATCATCATTTTTAATTTCATCTCTCAAATGTTTCACAAGGTATGAACTGGTACTCACCGATGAATCCGTTTCTTCTCCCACCTGATTCTGTTCGTTACTCGTTTCTTTTAATTGTTGATTCTTCATGTTTAAATCCATCTTCGTTTTTGATTTACCTTCAGCTTGAATTTTCATTTGTACTTCCACGGGAAACGGTAGCGTTTGCGCTTCATAAAACAATTCACTCTCTGCCATGTTATGTCGAAATTCGTCGACAACCACAAAGGACGTATAAGCTTCATCAAACTCTCCATTCAATTTCAGTACACCAGTGGACGTGGGATCAATCAATGCGTCGGTAATGGCATTCACGCTTGTTTTATCCATTTCTTCATCAACCTGATGGTCAATTCCTCGAATGAAATTATAGCGATTCACATAGATCAATTCTTCTTCTGACAGTCTGACACCACCAACCATCATCATCACGTTTGCCATCGTTTCTTCGGCTTCTTTAAATTGGTTAAAAAAGGATTCGGATACGTCCTGTTCCCACCCTAATAAATTGATAATCGTGTCTGTCGCAGTTGAAAACATCGACATCATATTCTCTTTTAAATCAGCGTCCACATTGACCAAATCAGAACGTAATCGAACGCCTATAATAAAGTCATTTTTCGTCACATTGCCTAGTCGTTGATTTAACATGCGCTGGGTTTCTTCGATGTAATACATGGCCATTTCTTTTGAATCGTCCGCTAGATCATCATTCAGATCATCAAACTTTTCTTCTAGTTGATAATCTTGTGGGTACATCATCAAGTGGATATCTTTATACTCGGTCACTTCTTCGAAGTAGGCTTTCCAGTTCTTTTTATAACGGTTGACGACTTTCTTATTTTGCATGGGAATGGATTGACTCTTGACTCGATAGTACCCCCACACGTCGCCCGTTTTCGTCAATAGTAAGTTCTTCCGTAGCGTCTTCATCGGTGTTTTTAACATACTCATAGTTGGATTGCACCACCTTTACACAGGGTTTAAATGTTTGCGGTTCATCCATCCATTGCACTTCATGATCTTGGCAGAACCGCTTCTTTGGTAGCTTAATTTGCAGATAGTATCGTGCAACATCTAAAAAGTAGAGATAAAGGTTTTTCCCTTCGGGTTTGATTTTAGTTACCAAAACGGTTAAACCGAACGGGATACCAATTAAGAAAACGAGAAAGCTTTTCCCAAACGCATGGGGGAATCCCATGCGAATGAGTAAGCCTACTCCTAGGACGATAAAGAAGAATAAAAAAAAGTTGATTACATGAATCAACTGAAAGGCAAAAGGTAAACTATAATCTTTCGTTAGTTGTTGAACCTGTTTCGGTTCTCTCATGGCTTTTCGGTAATTAAACACGTATCTCATGTCGTTCACACTCCTTAGAATGTATCAATAAACGCTGATACCCATTCACTTACTCGTGACCAGTTTTGAACCACAAAGGTAACGACTCCACCAAGAATCATGGTCATAACAATGCCCCCCATTTTAAAGCGGGCAAAGTGTTTCGCTACCATGTAGAAAACGAGTAAACTAATCAATTGAAGAATAACGGTTAATCCCCAATTTTCAACTACATTTAATGTTGGTAATTCGTCTGGTACATTCGAGTTCGCTAATACAACTAGTTCCGTTAATTTCATTTCAATCACTCCTAGGTTTTATTGGTATTCCAAGGTTTCAATAAAGAAATTTCCTTCATGACGTTGAAGATCTAATTCCATATTCACCACATGCGGAATATTCGTTTCGACACCTCTGAACAAGACTGTCACAAATACCTGATAGCCTTCTTCTTTTTCAACGATATGGGTGCTCGTTAGTTCATCTAATTCAAACGCTCCATTCAAACTCGTTGGCTCCTTCATCATGTACTCTAATTCCTCTTTCGGCTCGGACGCATACCGAGTAAAGAAGGTATTTAAGAACGCATGGATCGGCTCAACTTCCTCTCCTGTATAGGCTTCGGCTCTTTCTTCTTCTTCCTGTTCAATCACTCCTTTCACCGTTGGTACTTCGGAGAAGTACGGCACACCTGATACCGCAAACTGATTTTCTTGCGATTGAATAGGAACACTTAATAGTAAGGTTTGATCGGTTTCCTCTGTTTCTGTCACCATTTCAGTTTCAGGTTCTCTGTCTTCCTCGTCTTCATCGTCATTTTCCTCTTGTTCAATTTCCACTTCTTTTTCATGGTGAATGCGATTTGTGAACGTCACCTTGTATTGAAATAACGTTTCGTTTTCTTGTTCGTCTTGTACATCAAAAAGCGAATAACTTTTTAACACTCGATCTCCTTGAATACTCGACAATTGATAGAACTCATTTCGTTCATCTTGAAAATCATTCGAATGAACCATGTATTCTCTTAAATTCTGTTTACGTTCTTCGATCGCTTCATTTGTATTCGTTACGTTGATATAGGTTGGAATGAAACCCGATAGAAACTGTTCGGCTAACGGCTGCGACATGGTTTCCTCTACTTCTACATTCTCTTGATTTAACATCGCATTCGTTGTATTCAGTCCTGACCGAGTATTCACGGATAATAAAATAGTTAAAATTGACAGAACAAAAATCGAGCCAAGAAGCGACCATACAGCTAACGCTGTTCGTTTTGAATGATCTTTTTTCATAGGACTTTTTCGCTTTTTAGGTACCTTGATCTGTTTCGTTCGATTCTTAAATCGATCAACCATCTTCAAGTCTTACACCTCCAGTCATTACTTTTACTCCTCATTAATGGTCATGTGTTGATATTCAAACGGGACAATTAGGAGATCAGGATCATCGGGAGGATCATCCATCATTTCAGTAACTGGAAATCCATCAAGCGTCATAAATCGAACAGTAACTTTATGACGTTTATCTTCGATTATCGTTCCAATTGAAAGATCAAATGTCTCTCCAAATCCTGACGAATGTCCATTCATGTGATCCATTAGATAATCATAGAAAGCGTCAATTCCTTCTTGCTGATTAAGCTGATTTTTAACAAATGCCTGTTCCATTTCACTACGATTAATCAATTGATAGTTAGACATGTGATTCCTCCTAATTAGGCAATTCGTTTATATACATCAAAAAAGATGTTACCTTTTGTAACACCTTCTTAGGTGAAGCGTCTTTAAGATAGACTTTTTCGTGTTTACGATCCCCATTCGGTAGATATGATATTTTATAGAAGGTATACCGATACGTGGCATACCCTCTTTTTCGTTCGCCCTCAACGACCAACATCGTTAAATGGCTTAGTTCTTTCACATAGACCACTGATCCTTTACCGACTGTGAAACCCAAGGCTGAAAAGTGTTCATCCATCGTTTTGTATTTTGTGAGCATAAAAAATACCACTATCCTTTATCAGAAGTGGTTACGTCTTGGAACAAGATATATTTTAGTCCGTCAGATTCTTCCCGATACTGTTCATCTTCATCTTCATGAACAATGAAGTGTGCGGTAATGTTTTTCAACACATTATCCACAACCATTTTCACATCAACGACAAACTGTTCGTAGACACCTTTAGCGATATATTGAACGTGTTCTTTCATTCGTTCAATCAATTGTTCTGCCACTTCTAACATCCCTTGATTATCCAATTGATCCTCTAAGTTTGAACGATTTAATAAAATAACATTATTCATACAGCAATCATCCTTTCAGATTTAGTTTCTTGGAAAATGCTCGACTAAATAGTTTTGAAAGTACAGTTCAATTACGCCATCCTCTTTCAATTCAAGTACAGTAAAGTAGAAATCATAACTCCCTTCTGTCTCTCGACTGTATTCGTCCAAATGAACATGTATTTGTTCTCCTATTTCAGTGTGGCGTGTAAATTCAGCCAACTGATCGAAGATCGGTTCCCATTGACGTTGAATGTTTTTCCTGATTAGCAATTCGTTTAATACGGATTCATTCACAACGTCTATAAAATTCATACCGTACTCCTTTTTATTCTTACAATACTTGAAGTACAGATACTGGATACAATAAATATCATGATTAAGCTGATAATTCCCCCAACAACAACTTGTTGTTCAATCGAAATCATCATTACCGTAAAGGCAATCAATGATGTACCAATGAGAAAACCAACTAACAAGATTGAAGATACAATGGCTCTAATCATAACCCACCCCTTATCATGTTTTCCTTGCTCTTATTCTATCGAGTTTTTTTGACCAAACGACAGCCACAACAGAGAATCCTAAACTAGCAATGAAACCAAAACAATAAAAACCATCTCTAATTGAGATGGCTAGAAGTAAACTAAACAAGAGCAAGGTGAAAAGTAATACAGTAATATCAAGTATTACAAGTATCGTCTTTAAAAATAATTCAACGTAAGACATTGTCACCATCCCTAATTGTTATTTAATAACATACGATTTTCTCCCTTCATTAAAGATCGAATACGTTTAATCATTTCGTTAGTGTCTGGAACGTTAAGGTTTAATAAGATACCTTGTTTTGAAACGTTTATAATGGACATTTCTTCAATCTCATTAAGTTCAAAAGTATCTAGCAAATAGTCATGAACATGTTCAAATTCAATGACCTTTATGCTAAACGCTGTATGGGCTAAAACAACAAGATACGTCTTGGCTTCAGATTCTAAATTATCAGGCACGTTGTAACTTACCCCGTATTTCAATTCTTCTTCGATAAGATCACCTCATTAATTTAAGTCTAGCATAACCACCTCGTTAGCAGTTTAAAACCTTGGACGCTGTCCAAACCTGCAAGCTAATTTAGCTTGACCAAGAGTTAATATCATCCCCCATCCCCCATTCTTGGGGGCGACCCTAGCCGGTAGGCGAACAAAAAAAAGTGTTTTTTTGTTAGGCCAAGAGGGTGTACTTCCGATACTCTATCAACTCCTTAAATTCCTTTCACGTTGTTTCAGTCAGCCATTTACCGTTGACAGATACCATATGCAGAGCCTTGATTTATGCGTGTACCATATCTTTGACTTCGCCCAACCATACATCAAGCATTTTTTCTTGTTTCTTAGTCATTTCAGCATTAGTGACCATATCCGATAGCTGATTCGTCCCTAACACTTGATCGGCTTCAAGAACCATTTTCATAGATGGTGCACATGAATTGCCTAACCAACGCTTGGTTTTCTCATAGAATTCTTCTTCGGGACTCATTAATAGACTTAAACGCCCAAAGTCACCAATAAAGTCTTGCCAAAATTGGCTCGTTTCCCATTTAGAACGTGGTTTGTCGTTATCCTTATCCGCAAATCGGATATAGTTATTTACGACTTGCATAGCAATATCCAAAAACTGATTGGTTTTCATTAAAGAAAGAATCGCTTTTTGCGCTCGTTCGTTCTTCATCCGTAATTCATAGCGATTCCATTCGTCCATATCCTCAATCGGTATGTCGTATTTTTCAGCCTGTTCATAATTCTTCTCGTAGAAACAGAGGTACGTTTCTGACTTTTTAGACCCAAAATATAAAGTCGTTCCTCCGTTTGATCCATCCTTAATACTGACTGACCCATTAAAATCTGATTTCCGAAACCTTGAAATAGCTTCGCCATTTTGAACTTTTTCAAGCAAATAAGGAACAGTGAAATAGGTCTTCCGATCATCGATCGCAATATCCACTCGACTGAACTTCCCATTCAAGTTCAAGCAATCTTGAAAGAAATCGAACCATGTTTTGTTGCGAGCCTTTAAAAACGTTTCAAATTGTCTGCACCCTTTACCTGACATTTCGACCAATATCCCTCGACTATCCCCTGGCTTCGAGTAGAAGACTTTGATTTGATCTAGTTGAAACGTTCCAATGTAGCCATAAAAACCTGATTCTAATTCCTGCATGTATGCTTTCTTTAGATGAACCACCTTTTCAAGAATCAAATCAACATCGTGTGTTTTGAATGACACCCTTACGTAGTCCATCATAGCGGTTAATTCATGTTCCACTCCGTTCACCTCTTTTTCTTGTTTTTAATTACTACCCCCCTGTTAGCTAGGGGGGGTTCGTTTAGTAGGTCACTCGCTGCGCTCATTCCCTACGCTTGTTTCCGAGGCTGTCGCTACGTTGCCACTGGCGACTGCCGTCGCCGACGCGCCAACCTCTCCAACGGACGCTTGCTCGATCTCCTTCATGAAATCATATCCTTTTGGTACTAAGGGACTGTAAAACTCCATGATGGTTGATGTACCACTATCCGCATAACCACGCCCTTTGACGTTCTTATTAATAAAGGTTTTATCCGAATCACCAAACATCATGCCGTATCCTGTTTCCGACATTTTGCCTAACGTCACTCGGAAATTAAACTGGTCACGTATCCCGTCCGCTAAATACTTAGCGTCAGGTCGTTGCGCTCCAAGCACTAAAAAATAACCCATCTGCCGACCAAGCATGACGAGTTGTTTCATATATCCCATAGCTTCATTTCGTTCCTTCATCTCTAACAAGTCCATGAAAGCGACATATTCATCAAAGAAAATGAACACAGGTGGTAATCCTAGATACGCATAGTTTTCACCTGTTCGATAGTCGGACATGTTTTTCATGTCCTCGGATCGTTTCATCATATCGTCAACGGATCTACGAAGTGTCATAAGAATTCCCGTAGACTTTGAAAAGACTGTTCCTTTAGGGAGAACCGCTTCTAAATCGGCTAAATCTGCATTCTTTGGATCAAGTATTTTGATCTTGGCATTCGATTTTAGTACCGATTGAATAATAGTGAGAATGAAGTACGTTTTACCTCCACCCGTTCCACCTGCGATCAACATGTGTGGAAGTTTATCAAACGACCAATACACACCATCCATTAGTTTCATTGAACCATTTTGTACGGTCACTTCTTGTATTGGAATTCGCTTCTTACTAGCGTCATACAACAACTTGAATACCACGAAGTTTTCTTCCACTTCTCGGTCTACGAGATCACAAAAAAGACCACTCTCTAAATCCTTCCCTAGGTTTAGATAACGGTCTTGAAATCGGCTCATATCCATCGCAATTCTGATATAGATATGACCTTTCTTTTTCTTATAATAGGCTCTTGGAAAGTAAGTGATTTTATTTTTACTCACCTGTTTCTCTGACCATTGCGATTCTGTTTGAACCCGCTGTTCCTCTACAAATCGATTAGAAAAGAACATACGTGTAATCTTCTGTCTATGCCATATGCTTTTATATTTCTCATGAAAAAGCAGATAGACGAGAACTACACCAAATAACCCTATCATGAAAGATAAACCTACTCCATTGATAATCAGCGACCAATCCCACTCGCTTAATCTAGTAAAAACTTGATACTGTTTTATGTCTAACCAATTAATGATAGGAAAGTGGTTACGAAAGTAAACGTATATCCCTAAAAGGAAAATAGGAATGAATACAATTAATATAGCGTTTCGTACACCATTTCTCATGTGAGATAAGATTCTGTGTCCTCGGTATTTCCAAATCTTATCTTGAAAAACTCCCATCAAACCCCTCCTAATTACATTGTTTACTATTTCATTTTGCATTGCTAAAATATAAGTCTAATAGAAAACAAAACATCATTACTTCCCTTAAAGAGTCTCAACCGTTGATTCCAACTTAAATATAGAAAGAAGTGAAATAATGCTAACTAGCTTCAGTCACTTTTATAGTAAATATGGATTTCTGTTTATAATCTTACTTATAGTTTTCAATTTCATTTTTCTTTTTAATTCAGGTTTGCTTTTAAGTTTTTCTTCGTCTATTTATAAATTTATACCTGAATCACTTGTTAATTATTTTATCAACAACAAAATTAATTCATTAGATTGGTTAAACATCTTTGTAACATTTGTCTCAATTACTGGTGTCACAACAATTTGGCGTTTTTTTTACATAAGATACTATATAGGCAAAACCTTAGAGATTGATAGAAAAAACAGTTATATAAACAAAAAGCCTTTCAAGATGCCTAAATTTCATATGTTATCTATTCACAATTTTTTTTCAGATGCAACAACAATATTTGTTTTAGTCTACTTGTTGATTCTAAATGCAGGAACTATAACCATTCAACCAACTCTAAATTATATATTTAACCTTCTTAGAACTGAATACTTTATTATCCCATTTTTTTTCATTGGAATATTAAGCACAGCCTTAGGATGTATATCATTGGTAATTGGATTTCTAGGTACAGCAACAAATAGAGCTGAAGATTTAGAAGAAAACTAAAAGCGTATTAGTATAAAACTAATACGCTTAATTTTTTATTTCTTATCTGTTCCTGATCCAACTAATTCCTTCGTTTCTTGTGGTTTCTTATCAAAGCCTTTTTGTCCCACTGGTCTGATATCCTCCGCAACAATCGTATAGATGATGTTTGCAAAGGTTCCGTTCACTTGGGCTCTTGCTGTGATTCTAGGGTGAACCAGTTCAACTTCACTCATGAAATCATATTCTTTTAGATCAATATAATCAGGTAGCGTGACTTCAATCTGCCCCTGTTGAATACTTGAACCCAAGTTATAGATTCTCGATTCCAACTTATCTGTGCGTTCACCTTTTTCACGGTCATAATACATTCTTTCTCTTGCTAACCCCATAAACACTAGCGTTCCAAATGTCTCTGTCTGATCCGGTTTAATTCCTGCTTTTAAATTCATATACAATTCCTCTTTTCGTTAAATTAGTTTTGTGTTTTCTCTTCGTCCATTTTCAACAGTTCAACTCAATCTATAAAAAGAAAAATCGCTCCGGTTCTGTATCCATCATGGCGCTTATCAGTCGCCTTCTTTGCGACCTAGTAGGTCAAAGCTATGACCATCAGCACGAATATTCGTTCCTGCTACAGCATTTCAATAAGTGTTAGCTGTGTCCACTTAATACTCACGAACGTGACATTTTAAGTAGAGTACGCTATAATAAACTTTCCACAGTTTTATTGATGGCGTATCTGACTTGTCAGGTGCGCTTTCTTTCTATATGTAGTTATCAAAGTCCACTCATTCCTTTCAAGTATTATTGAATATCCTCAAAGTGGTTTACCTTCACACTCATTGCATATTCTCAAACACCGATATCTCATTTCTTCCTAATTTGTAGTTCTTTGAAATTCGTCTGTATGAAACGCCATGTTTAAGCAAATTTTGTATGACATTCTTAGAAATCGGTTGTTTCATATAGTGATTTACCTTCACACTGTGTAAGGCCAATTTCATTCTAGCTTGCCAGTCACCCTCCATAGTTTTAGCAAGAGGAATTGCTTCTCTCATTAGGGATTGCATAACTTCAAAGTTCATCTTTTCACCCTACTTGATTAGTTTTTTTGTTATAGATAAAACGTTCTTCAAACTTTTCTCTGTTAACTTTACCTTGAATGACAAGATACCCATCTTTTTTCAACTCTTTGTTTAATTCTCTTATAATTGCATAAGCCTTTGTATCCTTAACCTTCAATATCTTTTGAATATCTTTTGGTGTTAAAAACTCATACACTTTGTTTAACTCCTCTCTACTTTGAATATAATTTAAGTATAAAGAAACAAAAAGACTAAGTCAACAATAAATTAAACATTAAGACTAAAAAATATATAAAAATTCATTATGATTACAAATAAATAAACTATTCGTTGATTACCGAGTATTTTCTTCACCATATTGATATCATAAAAATAAAAACAACATTTAGACGAAAAAAGGGGATATTATGACATTAGGACAACGATTAAAAATCTCTAGGATTAAAAAAAACCTTAAACAGATTGACGCAGCGACTAAATTAAATGTATCATCACAAGTACTCTCAGCCTATGAAAGAGATATTAGAGACCCTGACACTGCTTCCTTAGTTAAGATCGCTCTTTTTTACGAAGTCTCAACAGATTACCTCTTAGGTATCGACAGCAATAATTTCGATTTGCCAAAACATCCTCTCGATAAAATATACGATGAATTCTTAAATGAAGTTAATTTCGAAGAGTATCCATTTCTTCATGATGAAATTGATGATGAATCTGCAACAGTTATTAAAACATTACTCAAAAGTAGTCTTACCATTGTTCAACAACTAAAAGACTAACAAGTCTGGAGGGATTAATGGATGGTTAGAAAGCTAGGCAATAAACGCTATTCTGCTGATATTAGTCTAGGTAAAGACCCCTTAACAGGTGAAAGACGAAGAAGACAGAGAATATTTTCCTCTAAAAAAGAAGCTGAAATGTATGAGGAAGAACAGCGGGAGATGTATCGGCTTAATCGGGTGGTTGGCGAAAGGAAATTAAAGTTTCCTGTAATAGTTAAGCTTTACTTAGAACACTGTAAATTACACGGCAAACCTAGCTATTATGCAAATCAAAGATATTTGATAAATAAACATATTATAGGTTATTTTGAGAACAGCGATTTTATTGCCATCACTACTCGTGATATTAAAAATTATCAACAAAAGTTAATTGATACGGGTTTGGTAAACAAATCAATTAATAACGTTATGATAACTCTGAAAAATATTTTCAACAAAGCAATCGAGGAAATGGTCATTCCTTCTAATCCGTGTGATGGAGTTAAGAACTTAAAAATAAACAATAAACAAATGAGTTTTTGGACGCCTGATCAATTTAAAGAGTTTATTTCTTTAATTGATGAAGATGATTTTCTCTTTAAAGTTTTTTATACATTCGCTTATCTTACAGGAATGCGTTGCGGTGAAATGTTAGCCTTAAACTGGAATGATATTGACCGTTACAAAAGAGAAATTAATGTTCATAAATCACTCAATTATCTAAACGGTGAAGTTGTTATAACAGAACCTAAAACAAAAAACTCCATCAGAAGGGTAAGTGTTAATAAGAAATTAATTGACCTACTAGATCTATGGAGAGAAAAACAGATAGATATGTTTTATAATTTGAACATTAGACATCATGATGAAATTCACATTTTCCAGTATAGAGAGAAGCCCCCCACAAAAGATATATTTAGTCGAAGGATTAGGACAATATGTAACAAAGGTGAATTAAAGCCAATACGTTTGCATGATTTAAGGCACTCACATGTAGCTTTACTTATTGATCAACGAGAAGATCATGTTACTATTAAAGAGAGATTGGGTCACGCTTCTATTAAAACAACTATAGATGTTTATGGACATCTTTTTCCAAATAAACAGCAAGAAACAGCAGATAAGTTTGATACTCTATTTTAACCAAGTTATTGAAACTTGGTTTTTTTAGATTCTATTAAACCAGCATTTTTCACCAATCAGTTCCTTATACCTAAAAACACTAAAACAATATCCTGTTTTTAACTATTTACAACTCCTTTCTAATTGTTTTTGTGTATAATAGATTTACATAGAAAAATATATTAAAAGGATGATACATGATGTCTGAAATCGAAAACGACAATATTAAAGAAGAAAATAGACTTATAACAGTTACTGCCCTAAACAGATTCACAAAAAACGTTTCTAATATTGATCAGGTTAAAATGACTAAAGACGCTAAACACTTACTGATTGATCAATTAGAGCAAATTACTACTATGATTTTCCGAAGAGCAGAAGAGATTTGTAAAGCAAATGGTCGAAAAACAGTAAATGATGAACATTTAGAAACAGCCTACGAAGAGTTAATGAAGCCACAGGAATTTCTTGAGAATATTATAGATAAATTAGACTCTCAGAAGGAAGAATTAAAGACAATGGCAGCAGATAAATCATTAATTAGATTTATGGAGGAATGAATATGTCAAATAAAACATTCTTCTTTAGAGATACATATACTATTAAAGAGATGACAGAAAGGATATTTGCAGTAGATTTTATTAGCTTCTTTAAAGGTTACGCTTCATACAGTCCTCAAGAAGATTCAGAGGTTAACAAGAAAAATTGTTACTTAGGATTAGTGGAATCTTTTTCAGGTGATGCAAATAAAATAGGAAAAGAAATAGAAAATTGCTTTAAATCTGTAGGTAGATATGGTGATAAACTTAATGTTAAATTATATCTTCTAGAAGATTTTATTAATACATACAATGAAATTAAAAGTGAACTTGAAGATATCGTAAGTTCTTATACTAATATTAAACATAAGGATTCCTTATCCCAGGGTTTAAATGATAATTTTTTTATAACAGATTTTAAAGAAGCTGATTCTAAATTAGATTTGAAATTCCTCATTGAACAAGAAGTAATAGATAATGAAAGAACAGTCCCAGTCATAGATAAAAAAGTTTCAAATATAGAATGTAGGTTGTATTTAAATACTGGATTAGTTGCAATCTATAATCCTGATAACCAAGCTTTAAGTAAAATTAATAATGTTTTATCTATAGTTCATCTTCTATTTAAAAAACATTCACCTAGAACACATTCAGTTAATTTAGATGAAGCTCAACTAATAATGACTAATTTAAGATTAAAAGGAGAAATTTCATCACCAAAATATATATCAGATGAAAGCTTACGAGTAGATATATATGGTGTAAATGCTTCTAATAGAGAAGACCCTGTTGTTAGGATTGTAGGCGAATCCCAATTAAAAATATATGAACTTACTGTTAAGGCTTTAATAAAAGGTCACAATTGTTCTGTAAAGATACATCGACACGGGAGTATCTTAATTGATACTTATGTTCTTCCTGAAGTACTAGACAGCATCATAGCAGACCTAAATTGGGTGATACTGAAAGAAGACTATTATATCGATTATTCTATACAGCTTGATAAATTCATTAAGAAAAATCGTAAAGCTGGTTTATTATCTCAAAGAAAAAAATATATCAGAAAAATTGAATATGATTTCAATGAATTAATTAATAGTCTAGAAGCTGTTAGTTTTACTCCCAAAGAAATTAAATTAACAACTACAATACTATTTAACATCGCTGTTCAGATAATTAATAATCAATCATTTGATGTATTAAAGAGTGATCAAATAACTCTAGTCAGTAACAAGTATAATGACTTAAAAAGTATGTTTTCTAACTATATAATTATTCTTTGCAGTAAGAATAAAGATGAAGCCGATACTCTTTCCGAAAGTCTTATAGCAACTCTTCATTCACTACTATTAGAGTGCGAAGGAGATAGTGTAAGAGTTATAGAAACTTATGAGGAATGGTTAACATGCCAACTAAAGCTCTCTCAGTAGAAGAATTAAATTTTGTTGATGGAGTACTTAATTTATATGAATATGAAGATCTAGAAAATTTCAAAATTAAGTTAGAGCTAGCAAAAAAAGAGGACTGGTTTAGTGAAGAGACTTTTAACTCATTACGTATGTGTGGCGTCATTATCACTAAGATAATTCAAAACAAGCGATCTGTAGTTGAAGGCCATTTAGAAACTATAATAGATGAAGACATTATATTTCTTAAGATTGATACTTTAAGATTTGTGGAAATTTGGTTTGAGACATTTGTTTTTAGATTAGGACCAAAGCGAGAGATAAAATTAAATTCTATTACGCCAAAAACTGATTTAGGCTTTATATTGTTGAATTTAAGTTTAGGCGAGAGCACGGATTCTTTAGACGTAAAAATAATCACTAATACTAAAATCAAAGATTTAGAAGGTATACTTGTAAGCTTAATTAATTTTCAAGATAACAAACTTTTTGATATTATCTCTTGGTATGAGCCAGTCATGACTAACGATGATGCTTCATATTTTTTTGGGATTTTAGAGAGTAAAAACAATTTGGAATTAAGTCGGAACTATATTTACATCAATATTCCGGAACAATACGATTCTCAAGAAATAGATAACTTGAAAAAAGCTGTCGCAAAATTTTTAGAGAAAATCAACTTTATTGAAACTAATCACTCAAAACATTTCAGACCCGAATCTAAAGAATATAGCATAAATGAACATAATATTATCAACGTTTTCATCAAGGATAATGAGAAGATTTTCCTTCTACAAAATGATAAAAGACTACTTCTTCAAGCATTTAAAAATGGATTTAAATTAGAAAAAGATAAAGATCACAATGAACTAACTCTACTTTCCAACTTTATTAATGAGAAGAAAGAAAAATACAGCAAACTGAAAAATAAAATTAAAGTAGGAATTTTAAAAGATATTAAGTACATTTTCACAATTTTACTGCCCATAGTTATTAGCCTAATCGCATCAATAAATATTATTTTCTCTTCCAATAATATTAGTTTGAATTCTGAAGTCCTTCTTTATATTCATTTATTTTTCAGCTTCGTTATCGTAGCTTCAATAATATTTACTGCAGTATATCCTTTGTTGTCATTATATTTCTTCTCATGGAATAGAGTCCGAGATAAATCACTCAAATTCGAAAACAGAAGTAATACTCTAAAGAGTAATTTAAATTAGTTCTATCAGAGTTCAGATTTCTTAAATATAAATACAAAAAATTCTCTTCATAGAAGGGATTTTTTTTATATAATATATTTAATTCGGTTCATTTAATTAGTCAAAATCCGAACGATGAAAAATATATGACATTTTTAAAAAAACAAACATATTTATAGATCAATGCTATTTCAAATGAGTTCTTTTAACTCATGGTGAATAAGTGGTGAATTCAAACAAAAGTCGAAGAAATAAATAAAAAGCACCAAAGCTCTAAAAGCCTTGGTACTACTGGGATGCGGTTGAGAGGACTCGAACCTCCACGAGTTTAACCTCACTAGGCCCTCAACCTAGCGCGTCTGCCATTCCGCCACAACCGCTCGTTGAATAAAAAAAGCACTTTTTAAAAGTGCGGGTGAAGGGACTTGAACCCCCACGTCATAAAGACACTAGATCCTAAGTCTAGCGCGTCTGCCAATTCCGCCACACCCGCGAAAACAGAAAGAAAAAATAATGGCGGTCCGGACGGGACTCGAACCCGCGACCTCCTGCGTGACAGGCAGGCATTCTAACCAACTGAACTACCGGACCATTATAAAGATGGTGGAGGATGACGGGATCGAACCGCCGACCCCCTGCTTGTAAGGCAGGTGCTCTCCCAGCTGAGCTAATCCTCCAAATGTGACTTCAGATAACCCTCGTACTTTTTCGTCCAATTCATGTCTTTCAGTCAGTCATGTACAAATGTACACTCTCTCCCTCAAGCACCTCTTGTCCTCAAATTACTCGATTCTCTTTGTCAATATAACTTCAGATAACCCTCGTACTTTTTCGTTAAACTAAAATGGTGACCCGTACGGGATTCGAACCCGTGTTACCGCCGTGAAAGGGCGGTGTCTTAACCGCTTGACCAACGGGCCTAGAGTGAAATATGGCGGAGAAGGAGGGATTTGAACCCTCGCGCCGCTTACACGACCTACACCCTTAGCAGGGGCGCCCCTTCAGCCACTTGGGTACTTCTCCGTGGCTCCACAGGCAGGATTCGAACCTGCGACCGATCGGTTAACAGCCGATAGCTCTACCACTGAGCTACTGTGGAATATGTATAAAACGTTCTTGTCTCCTTAGCGACTTCTATAATATATCATAAGCCACCAATTAAGCGCAAGACTTTTTTAAGACAAAAATTGAAGTTTCCCTCTACATACACCACATACATATTTGAATGGATTGACTTTCCGTTTACGGTAGTATTTTTGCTCGCACGATGAGCATTGATACACGTAATGTATTTGTGCTTCACGTTCTTTAACAGAGCGACAGTAACGGGGAGCACCAACTTTTTTTAATAACTGTTTAAAATCTTGGTCCTTATGCCGATAGCCCTTCCCTAAAAGATGTAGGTGATAATGACATAGCTCATGCTTAATAATGCCAACCAGTTCCTCTTTCCCGTACTTGGCATAGTGCTTTTCATTTAGTTCGATGTTATGGCTTGAGAGCAAGTAGCGCCCTCCTGTTGTCCGCAAACGTGGGTTAAAGATGGCTTTATGCTGAAAAGGTCTGTCAAAAAAAGAGTCAGATAACGCTTCGGTTAAAGCTTGTAATTCTTTGTTCGTCATAATCCCTCCAAAAAATATTCATCAACACTGACAACCCCGCTGGCATATACTATTTGAAAAACGAAGGGAGCGACATTCCTTTGCCTACTTGGCTTCAGAATCAATTAAAAAAGGCATATAGCGAAAAGAACCGCCACCAAGTAAAAGTACTTAATCAGTGCTGGTTTTATTATAGATCTACTGTCCAAAGTCGCTTAAACAGTAAAAAAACCATCTAAATTTTATCACAAAAAAGGAGAGGCGTCATGCTCTCCTTTTCATTATTGTGGTTGCTTCATCGTTAAGGCAATTCGCTCTTTCTCGAAGTCAATGGTTTCCACCCATACGGTAACAATTTCACCGATTGAGACTACATCAAGGGGATGCTTTACAAAACGATTGGCTAATTTAGAAATATGAACGAGTCCATCTTGTTTAACGCCGATATCAACAAAAGCACCAAAATCTACAATGTTCCGTACCGTTCCTTGAAGCTCCATTCCTTTTTGTAAGTCTTCCATCTTTAAGACGTCTTGCTTTAATTGTGGAGCTGTGACTTCATCTCTTGGATCACGGTTTGGTCGTACAAACGCATCAAGTAGATCTTGTAATGTATGGTGACCGATTTCTAGTTCTTCTTCAAATGAAGATGTTGCTTGTCCTGTTAGTTTCGCTTTCAACTGCTCGCTTCCAATATCCTGTGGCGTCATATCTAGCTTTTCTAAGATTGCTGTTGCTTCTGAATAACTTTCGGGGTGGATTGCTGTTGCATCAAGCGGATTTTTCCCACCCGCAATACGTAAAAACCCAACTGCCTGTTCCAAAGATTTTTTACCGAGTCGAGGCACTTTTTTAAGTTCACTCCTACTTGTGAAGGCACCATTTTCATCACGGTATGCAGCAATATTCGTTGCTTGCGTTTTATTTAGACCTGCTACATAAGATAATAACGACGCAGACGCCGTATTCACATTAACCCCTACTCGGTTGACGACGGTTTCGACGGTAAAGCTCAGCGATTCATTTAACTTCTTCTGCGTTACATCATGCTGATATTGACCAACGCCAACCGATTTTGGATCGATTTTCACAAGCTCAGCTAGTGGGTCTTGTAATCGTCTGGCAATGGAGATCGCACTTCGTTGCTCGACTTGCAGGTCAGGAAACTCTTTGCGCGCAAGTTCGGAAGCAGAATAGACACTCGCGCCTGCTTCGTTCACAATAACATAATACACCGTTTCATCCATTTCTTTTAGAACGGTTGCGATGAACTGTTCTGTTTCTCTTGAGGCTGTACCATTTCCAATTGCAACCATGTTCACTCCGTGCTTCTTCACGAGATTTCGAATAACGTTCGCTGCTTCTTTCTCTTTATGATGCGGTGCTGTTGGATAGATAACGCCAATATCGAGCGGCTTGCCTGTTTGGTCAATCACAGCCCATTTACAGCCTGTACGAAACGCAGGGTCCACACCTAAAACCATTTGCTCTTTCATTGGTGGTTGTAACAATAGCTGCTTTAAATTCTCTGCGAATATTGATATGGCTTGTTCTTCAGCGACTTCCGTAAGCCTATTACGCACATCTCGTTCAATGGAAGGTTCAATGAGCCTCGTATAGGCGTCACTAATAGCCTTTTCCATTATTGGCACAACAGGTGAACGCTTTTCTCCAATAGATAGGCGTGTTAGTTTGAGAATAAACGCTTCTTTCGGAAACGTAACAGCCACTTTAAGAATTTGCTCTTTTTCCCCTCGATTTAGCGCAAGCGTTCGGTGCGGTACAATCGTTTTAACCGATTCCTGATACGCATAATAATGGCTAAAGACACCTTTTTCATCTTCTGCGCCTTTTTTTAGTTCAGCCGTCATTAAGCCCTCTTTCATTGCTGCATTACGAAGATTTTCACGTACTTTCGGATCTTCCGCAATGACCTCGGCTATAATATCATTCACACCAGCTAAAACATCCTCCACTTCATGTAACCCATGTTCGTCGCTAAAGTAAGCAGCAGCTTCTTCCTCGATACGAAATTCAGACGGGAATGTTACTATTTTTTGCGCTAATGGCTCTAAACCTTTTTCTTTTGCAACCGTTGCTCTTGTACGGCGTTTTTGCCTAAACGGCCGATACAAATCTTCTACTTGCTGCAATTGGGTGGCTGCAGTAATCTTTGTTGTTAACTCCGGCGTTAATTTATCTTGTTCCTTAATTAAACGAATGACTTCATCTTTTCGCTCAGACAGATTTTTTTCATACTCATATGTATCCGCAATCGCTTTGATTTGCACCTCATCAAGTGCACCTGTTTGTTCTTTACGGTATCGGGCTATAAAAGGGACAGTATTGCCTTCTTGCAACAATGACACGACATTCTTTACTTGTTTGTGCGTTAAGTTTGTTTTTTGAACCGTTTGTTGAATCCATTGCTCCATTGTATGTTCCTCCTTTTTTCCACTTCTTCCATCATAACATAAAAAAATAAGCAGCCGCTTCTCAGCACTGCTTACTTGAAATTCCCTACCATTAACGTTGCATCATCTTTTTGACTATAGAACTTTCCATTTAAAAGTTTCTCACTTACGGCTTTTGCTGTTGCCGTATATTCACGTACTTTCGGCAATTGTTCAACGCCATCAGTAAACATAATAAAGGACGAGCCAGGTTTATAGTGGAATTGTTCGCTACTGAGCTTTTGAACACGACCACAAAGATAGCCTCTCTTAGGCATTGGTTGTACCACCGTGCCGTCGGGATGATATAAAATAAACCCAATATTACCAAAATTAGAATACGTAACGGTAGAAGCGTTATAGTCAATGCGGAGCAACGTAATAACAGCACCTCTTTCATTTGTAAGGTACTGATTACAGTGCTCTAGTATTTGCTCTGCTTCCTCATTATGATGATCTTGAATAGCACGAATGGCTTTTTCAGCGGAAAGGTGAGCTCCTTTTCCACTGCCAAGACCGTCAATGACTGCGCAAATCGTGTACGCACTGCTCTGGAATACGATATGGCCATCTCCACACACTGTATTGCCAGGTTTTGTTTTTTGAACCGTCGCTACATCAATGTGATGATCCTTATAGAGTGTAACCATTAAAAGATCTCCGTAGGCTCTATTCGAATAGAATCGCGAAGTTTTTGTAACGCCCTTCGTTGCAATCTTGATACGTGCATTTGAGAAATGCCAAGTTTTTCACCTGTTTCTTTCTGGCTTAAGTTCTCATAGTACGTACACTGTAAGATCTCTTTCTCTCTCTCATTTAAAACCTGAAATGCCTTTTCTAACAACATTCTTTGGTCGGCTTGTTCATAACCAGTGTCATCGTTCCCTACCAAGTCAAGGAGTGTGACTTCTCCTCCTTCTTGGTCAGCTTCTAGCGAACGATTTACTGAAAGAGCTTGATAACTTTTGCTCATTTCCATTGTCTCTAGTACTTCTTCTTCCTCTACTTCTAGATACTGAGCAATTTCATGAACGTATGGAGAACGTTGCAATTCGATGGTAAGAGCATCGGCAGCTTTTTTGATTTTAGGACCCAGTTCTTTTATTCGTCTTGGAACGTGTACACTCCACGTCTTATCACGAATAAAGCGTTTAATTTCCCCAACTATAGTCGGAACCGCAAACGATTCAAAGCTTCGTCCAAATTCCTCATTATAACGGTTTAATGCGGCGAGTAAGCCGACCATCCCCACTTGAAAGAGATCTTCGTCATACTCTCTTCCTTTCGAGAATTTTCGTGATAGAGAGCGTACAAGCGCTTCAAAATGCTTTACGAGACGTACTTGAACTTCTTCGGAACCTGTGCGCTGGTATTCTTCAATCCATTTATAGATGTCATCCTTATTCTGATTGTAAGGAAGAGATTCCGTCGACACTTTCCTTCACCCCACTCTCGTAAAGGTACTTTGTCATAACAAGCATTACACCGTTATCTTCATTAATTTCTACTTTATCCATTAACGTACTAATGAGGAATAAACCAAGCCCTCCTTCCTTTAGGTCTCCTACAGGTTTTTTCGCGTCAACTGGTCCGAGACGACTTTCGACTTCCGCAATATCAAAACTTTTGCCTTGATCAGCAACGACAATTTGAATGCGATCCTCATAAATATAGCAAGCTAAAGAAATAAAACCGTCTTCAGAATACGCATGTTCCACAACATTTGTACACGCCTCTGCAACCGCAATCTTCAGATCTTCAATATCGTCGTAAGAAAAACCCAATCGATTCGCAATACCTGAGACAGTCAAACGCGCAATGCTCACATATTCTGGCTTAGCAGGGAGCTCAAGATGGATTCGATCATTTTGTTCCATCACCCTTGTCCCTCCTTCGATTTAATTGAAATAACTTCGTCTAAACCAGTAATAGAGAATAGACGTTTAATACGAGAAGTCATTCCTAATAACGTTAGTTCACTGTTCGTCGCATCTGTTGCTTTTAACACACCAACAAACACACCTAAGCCTGTGCTATCAATATACTCCACTTCATCAAAGTGAATATTAATTTGTTGATTTTCTTTTTCTGCTAATGGGAGTAGCGATTCTTTTAATTGAGGTGCTGTGTACGCATCAATTTCTCCCGCAAGATGTATATGATAAGTGGAATCCACTTGTTCCGATTTTATTGAAAGGTTCATACTTGTTACTCCTCCTCAAAGACCATTTCAGTTACATTGTACTCTCTTACCACGTAACAAACTTTATTAAACCTTTCTCCGCAAAATAATGAGGGTGAAATCATCACGTAAGGTGAAATCTTGGAGCTTCATTAACTCTTCATACACATGATCGACCATTTCCTGCGCACTTAAATGCATATAATTGCGAATGAGATTTGTAATTTCTTCTCTCTCAATAAATTCATCACCGATTCTACATTCGGTCACACCATCTGATAAAAGAACAACAAAATCACCTATCTCCAAATGTCGAATGTATTCACGGTATGTGGTTTTTCTAGAGACTCCTAGAACTAATCCTTTTGCGCGAAGTTCTTCAAAAGAATCTTCTTTTTCATTGTAAAAAAAGCCTGGCTCGTGACCAGCTCCAGAATAATGAAAATCAGACGTTGTTCTGTTATAGTATCCATACATCATCGTAATAAACATACTATCGTCAACATTTTGTTCGACTACTCGGTTTAAGTTCCCCAACAAAACAGACGGCTCCAGCTGTTGTTCAGACGGTAAACTATCCATAGCATATTTAATCATCGACATACACAATGCCGCCGGGACACCTTTGCCAATAATATCAGCTATTGCCATTCCTAATCCTCTATTGTCGTCATGGACGTAGTGATAGTAATCTCCACTCATTTTTTTAGCTGGAACAGACACAACTCCGATATCAAGAAAGTGCGCTTTTGGCTTTTCTTGTGGCATGAGGGTCTGCTGCATACTCGCCGCAACATCAATTTCTAATTCTAATTCTTGCTGACGGTTTCTTAATATTTGGTGTTCTTGATAAGCTAAGCCATATCCCATCATGACCTCTAAGAGTAAGTCAAAGGAATCCTTTACTTTCTTATCAATAGTAGGCAGCAATTCTGTTAATAATTTGAAATGAATGCTCACAAACTCTTCTGGAGAAATTTGTTGCTCCAGAAGAAATTTGCTTATTTTTTGCGCTTCATAAAGACTTTCTTCAGATTGTTCTTCAAGAAATTCTTTAAGAATTCGCTTATAGGAGAGTTGCAGTTTATGATCGGTTAGTCGCATTCACTCCCCTCCTTATCTTGTCCATTTTGTCGCGGTAATTGTTGTGCCAACTCCTACCTCAGAATCAATAGTAAATTCATCCATTAATCGTTTTACACCAGGTAAACCTGCACCTAAGCCGCTGGAAGTTGTGAACCCATCCACCATCACTTGTCGGATGTTTTGTATACCAGGGCCTTCGTCTTTCGCTGTCACACGAATTCCTTTACGCGGTCTAGCGTTGTTTAAGTCTTCCACAATTTCAAGGATGATTTCTCCTCGGTTTGCGTATAAATAGATATTCCGTGCTAGTTCAGAGATAGCTGTTGTAATGCGCGCTTGATCGACATTGCCAAAACCAATTTGGCGAGACAGGTCACGACCTGCTTGTCTAGCTGCCACAATACCCCACTCATTATTTACTTCAACAGCGGATTGGAGATTATCCATACTTAACCCTCCAATTCCTGTTGCAAACTTGCGAGTCCTTGTTCAAGGTCTAGAGCAGTTGATACGCCCTCTAATTTAATTCCCATGTCAATAAGAGTAATCGCAACAGCAGGTCGAATGCCTGTGAGTACGACTCTTGCCCCCATTAAACTTGACATATCAACTACATCACCTAAAACCTTTGCAATAAAAGAGTCAATCATATCAACACTTGTTAAATCGATAACAACACCGTTAGAGCCTTCCTCATGAATTTTACCTAATAAATCTTCTTGAAACTGAAGAGCGGTTTGATCATCGAGTTCGGTTTGTATACTAATTAACAAATACTGATTCAATTTCAGAATTGGAATTCTCATATTCCATTCTCCTTCCAATTACATATCCGTTAATTGTTTCCCAGTTAGTTCCAAGGCGGTAACAACGCCTTTTCGTAATGTGCTTTTCGTAGGGAATTTCGTTAAATCAATACCTAAATTAACAATGGTTTGTGCGATTTCAGGTCGAATTCCTACAAGTATACACTTAGTTCCTACAAGTCGTACAGCTTCTGATGCTTCAATAATATGATGCGCAACCATTGTATCGACAACAGGTACACCTGTAATATCAATTAATACAACTTTTGATCGGTTTTCTATAACACCCTCTAAAAGGTTTTCCATAATCAGTCGCGCCCTGGCTGTGTCAATACTGCCAATGAGGGGCATGACTGTTATGCCTTCAAAAACAGGGATTAGCGGTGCAGATAACTCTAACAGAGAGAGTTTTTGAAGTTCAATCGTTTTTTCCCATGCTTCCGAATAATCTTTAACAATTCGATTCATCCGTTTATCGATCCACTCATCAAGTTCAATTAAAAACTCAAGCGCTTCTTTTTTTTCAAATTCTGATTCAAGAACAAGAGTTTGACACGCTTTTCGAAGTAGTTGAATGGATTGAGACAAAAAATGAAGTGTACCCCCATTTTGAATATAGCGAAGAACGTAATCATTAATTTTACTATCTAATTTGTCTCTGCGCTCGTCAGCTGCTTCCAGCATTAAGTCTAGAAACTCTTGATTCGTCTCATGAAATGATTTATCGGTAAGGGATTGTAAGTAGTTTTCAGATCGAAGTTCCGCTAGCTTCTTTCCCCAATCATCGAGTAGTTTACCCCTATTCTTTTTTAGATACGAGACAATATAGGACTGCATCGCCTTGTCTCCTCCTCCCACTAAAAACATCCTTACCTCTATTATTTCACGAGTTTCGTTTGGTTGCAAAGAATTATATTTGGGAATCGTCGACTAATTTATGCTCATCCAGTATTCACACACAAAAAAACCCCTTTTCAGCGATAGGGGTTAAAAATCAATTAAACCTAAACTAATAGTCAATGCCTTGTCTACCGACTGCATCATCTTTTCATCTAGATGAGTAATTTTATCTGTTAATCTTTGTTTATCAATTGTTCGAAGCTGTTCAAGTAAAATAACAGAATCTCGATCAAATCCGTACTTGCTTGCATTAATTTCAACATGCGTAGGTAATTTAGCTTTTTGGATTTGTGCCGTTATCGCTGCAACAATTACCGTAGGACTAAATCGATTTCCAATGTTATTTTGAATGATGAGAACTGGTCGTACCCCACCTTGTTCTGATCCTACAACTGGAGATAGATCAGCAAAATAGACATCTCCCCGTTTCACTATCAAAGGCTACACCCCGCTAACGAGACGTGTCAGCGTATGATTAGCTTCCTCCTCAGCAAGAAAAGCTTCTGATGCAATGGTTAGATTAATCTTTGCCATTTCCATATAGCCTTGTTGCATCGATTCGCGAATTTCAGCCTTTAGTTCAGCACGGTCTTTTAATCTTGGATCATTCCATTTTTCTTGTTCAAGCACAATGTCCACCTCATTCAATCAGTGTATGGCTTAAGACAGCCGAATTAGTCCGTTTCTTCTACTCGAGTAATATACATGTTTCATCATAGCATCCCCACCATTACTTTGCAAAGCCTCTTTTTAAAAAAGATGAGTAATCGTGTAATTTCATCTAACATCGCGTTTATCTTAAGCCTATCATTACCCACTCTTGTTAATCTATGCAGTGAACCAAACATTTAGATGTCTTCCGTTAAAAAAGCAAGAAAACAAGGAAAAAACCAGGCACAGAGATTACTCCGCACCTGGTTGTTATCAAGTGTCTCTTTAAGTAGTCAATTACTTTTCGCCAACAGCAACAACTGAACGTGCTACTTCAATCAGCTCATCCATCTCCATATCTTGTGATAATAAGGAGAAATCTGAACCATTGTGGGACCACATAATGGTATCATTTACTTGAATTCCTACAGCAAAGCCAAGGTCAACCACTTTCGCTGACACTAGATTCTGCGGAGTAGATGCAGGAACGACTTGCGCTTGCTCTTGAATAAGCGTAAACGACTTTTCACCTGTATACTGTTGTACAAAGGTCGTACGGTCTCCAGTCTCAACTTGATCCTCTTCTGGTTGATCATTAACGCCATCTGGAACAAATTCAGGGTAGTAAATACGGAACTCTTCATTTAATTCTTCTTCTGGATCAGCCATTGTCGGTTCTGACATTTGTGCACCTGTCATGACTTTCTCCGTTTCGAATTCTTCTGCCGCAACAGTAGGATTCTTTTCAAATTCTGTAAACGTTAAATCTACAAGCACTTTTTCGTCTGCATCCATTATCTTGACAGAGGCTGGCTTCAAATCCTTTTTGTGTAGACGAATTTCTTGGCTATTCAAATTTTTATTTTGGTACATGGTTGCCGTCTTAAAAATATAGAAGTCGTCGTCTTGTGAAAATTCCATATCAGCACCTAAGCTAATATCTTTTAACAACGATTCATACAAATAAGCTTGGCTGCTTGTTTTTGGCCAATCGCTTTGAAAGCGGAATACTTTGTTTAAAGCCGGTGTAAGAACAAATACACCTTCGTCATTTTTTAAAATAATTTGGCTTTGATCATTGGTTGTATTTTTCAAATCCACCTTATAATACGATTGATCCTTTTGCATCACTTCAACGTCATACGTTTGCGGCTCTTGACCTGTTGCTAACTGCATGGTTGCTTTTGATGTGTAACTTGTTGTTTCTTCTAACGCCTTATCAACATCGTTTAGTACATCTTCTTGCGATTTCTCTCCACATCCTACTAAAATGACCACCATAAAAGCAGCCACTAGTGAAAGCCACATCTTTTTTCTCATCTTACCATTCACCCCTTCAGCTCACATTCGGCGATTGGACAAAATCCAATACCCCTGTTGCTGTAAACTATATGAGCGGGGTCCAAGCAATATGCAGACAAGTCGTGACAAGTTTTTAGGAATCTTCTAGAATGACTTGCGCAAAGGCGTATTCCTTCGAGTGAGTAATGGATAGATGGCATTTATTTTTTTTTTGTCGTTTAAACCAAATCTCAGGTTTTCCTGTCTCACTCGCTAAAATTTCAATGTCTTGAAACGAGAGATGACGTCCAATTCCAGAACCGATTGCTTTGGCGTATGCTTCTTTTGCCGCGAATCGTCCAGCAATATATTCAATTTTCCTCGCTTCACCGGCAGACGCAATTCGTTCGTATTCTTGCTTTGTTAAGATGCGTTCGATAAAACGCTCTGGATGACGTAGCACCAGGTTCCGGATGCGGTCAATTTCAATAATATCAATACCTGTTCCGATAATCATTTTATGCCACCCTTCTTTGTGTTGGTCTTGGAATGGAACTGGTATAATAGCAATAGAATAAGGATGAAGATTCTATGTAAAAGGAGCTTGCTTATGTTTTTTAGAAATGAAACTTTTTCTTCCTATACGAGGAATTACCCAGTTGTTACAACCATTATCGCTGTAAACCTACTTATTTTTATTCTGATGATGTTCTTTCCTATTATTCGTGAAAGAGGGGTCGGTTTTAATTTGGCCATTGAATATGGAGAGTATTGGAGGCTAATCACGCCTATTTTTCTCCATAATGACCTCATTCACCTTGCTTTTAATATGGGCGCGCTTCTCATATTCGGACCGGCCCTCGAATCAATGATGAAGAAATGGAAATTCCTTTTACTATTTCTACTACCCGGTATTTTAGCGAACATTGTTACCTTTTATTTACAACATAGTTATTACATGCATCTTGGTGCTTCTGGCTCTATTTATGGCTTGTTCGGTGTTTACTTGTTCATTTATTTGTATCGTGAAGATCTCATTAGTAGACAAACGTCTCAGATTATCGTGCCGTTAGTTATTATTGGTGTTATTATGACCTTCCTTAACCCTAGTATAAGCATAACTGGTCATATTTTTGGTCTTGTATCCGGTGGTTTACTTGCGCCATTGTTTTTAATTGGTGCATCAACGCCATTTGTCTATCGAACACGTACACGAAAAGCTTATTTTGATGATGATGAGGTCTCGTTTAATCCAGATCGCTGGAAAAACCGTGGACGTAACCGAAAAATAAAAAAAGTGCTTCTAGTAGTCGGCATTCTTCTATTTTTAGGATTTGTCTTCCTCCAGTCCCTTCCTCAGTAATAAACCGCAATCCTCTCACACGACCGGTCAGCATAGTCATAGAGTTGTCCGCATATGTATAAATGAGCTTGGCTAATTGTTGTGTGAGGGTGATAAAGTGGGAAAAGGATTACGTTATGTACTCGTATTATTTTTAGGCTGTCTCCTAATAAGTGTAGGAATTAATTTCTTCTTCGTGTCTTATCATCTTTTAGATGGTGGCATTATTGGAGTCGGATTAATTGCCCACTATTTGTGGAACGTTCCAGTGGGAATGACCATTATCGTTGTCAGTATCCCTATTTATATTTTAGCATGGATGTATTATCGACCATTTTTTTTCAATTCATTGGCAGGTGTCATTGTTTCATCACTCATGATCGATTTCTTTGCTGCATTTATTCCTGAAACACCTATCCTTGGTCCTTTAACTAGCGCCGTACTCGGTGGTTTAATGCTTGGCGTCGGTGCCGGCATTATGTTTTTGCTCGATATTAGTACAGGCGGTTTTGATCTCTTAGCGCAAATGATTTCAGCGAAAACCACTTGGAATGTGGGTGTCCTCATTGTTGGCTTTGATCTAGCTGCAGTTGTCGCCGGTATACCCGTCATTACATTTGATGAAATTATCTTGTCGACTATCGCTGTGATTGCAACAGGTTTCGCTACAACTGTTATTACAGCTGTCGGAGGGGTCAATGCCCACCCTAGACCTCCTTTAAGTATTTAAGGCAGCTGTAAATCACCTGAAAAAATCCAGTAAAGTGCTCCATACACTACAGCAACGCTTGCAATTAAAATAAACCAAAATCGATTGCTTTTCTTCATTTAACAACCACCTCTTTTCAAACCATATTGTACAAAAAAGGCGTCGCAATTGCGACGCCTTTTTTTATTCATCTTCTTCGTTATCATCGTGACGGTTTTCTTCATCCGTAAGGTTTTCGTTATTTGGTTCAAAGAAACGTAATAAATCTCCGTAAATCACCTTATCAGAGTACTCGAGATCTGACGTGGCACGCTCAGCGTATTCACCACACGCATCTACTCCCTCTTCCTCTTCAATCGGTTCTCCTGTTTCTTTATTGTAACAAGTGTTATTCGTCCAAACGACATCATCTGTTATAAATGAACCATTCCGTAAAACAGCAAACGAATCTCTCTCAGGCGCAAACAAATCTGACCCAAATTGAATATCTTCCTTCGTACTCATACCTAGTAAATGCATAAGCGTTGGTTGAACGTCAATTTGTCCACCAACTGTGTCAATGGTTTCACCCTCATGGCCAGGAATGTGAATAAACAAAGGTACACGCTGTAATTGAATCGTATCAAAAGGCGTAATCTCTTCTTTTCCTAAGTACTCAGCCATTGATCCATTATGATTTGTAGAGATCCCGTAGTGATCACCGTATAAAATAAAGATGGAATCCTCATACAAGCCAGCTTCTTTAATGTCGTTAAAGAATTGCTCCACAGCATAGTCCATATAACGAACTGTTGGGAAATAACGATTTAATGTTCCGCTTCTAAATTCCCCTTCCGCAATCATCTTATCTTCTTCACCTAATTCAAACGGAAAATGATTCGTTAATGTAATAAACGTTGTGTAAAACGGTTTCGGTTGCTCTTGTAATAGCTCAATTGATTGCTCAAAGAATTCACGATCTTTCAAACCCCAACCAATTGAATTCTCTTCTGTTACATCATAGTATTCAACGTCATAAAACTTATCGTATCCAAGTGAATCATACACAATATCTCGATTCCAAAATGACCGATTGTTTGCATGCATGACTGACGTATAATAACCATTCTCACCTAGAATATTTGGTGTCGCGTTATATTCATTCTGTGCGTGGGTAAAGAAAACCGCACCACTACTACGCCCAAACATTGAATTTGCTACAATAAATTCTGAATCAGACGTCTTCCCTTGTTCTGTTTGATGATAAAAATTCTCAAAGTAATAGCTGTTTTCTTTCAGTTCATTTAAAAACGGTGTAATCTCTTCTCCGTTTAAATCATTATCGATAACGAAGGACTGTAGAGATTCTAAAGAAATCATGAAGACATTTTTGCCTTCAGCTGTACCAAACATCTCAGAGTTAGGTTCTTTATGATTTGCTTGTACATAGTTTTGAACTTCAACTATGTCAGAGCTATCTGCTAGTACACGCTGAGCCCTAGACTGTGACTGCAGAAACACATCATACAAATGAAAATTAAACACACCAATGTTCTTCACTAACATATCACGGTCAAAGGAACGTGTTAAAAGCTGTGGTCTTTCCGTTTGAGCTAGTGTTAGATTCCCTAAGAAAAGAAGAATGGATAGGGAAAACAGCAAAATCGGTTCACGCTTAAGACGGCCTACGACAGGTACTTTTTGTCTAAACACAAAATAAGCAAGGATAAATACATTTGAGAAAATGAAGAGATCCCAAATGTTCATTAATTCAAATACACTTGATGATAAATCCTGCATATTGTTTGTCTGGAACAATACAGGTAATGTTAAAAAATCTGAATAAAAACGATAAAACATTAGATTGCCGTACAAAATAAAAGAACCAATAAAAGAAAGCACAACAATCATGATATTTCGTGCTCGATTCTTAAATAATAGGGCAATCGCTAAAAGCAGTATGGATGAACTAATCGGGTTTATAAACAATAAAAACTCTTGCATCATATTCTCAGTTGGAATTGTAAACGATATTTTATAGAGAATATACGTTGTTAGCGACAATAGAACGACAGCAAGCCAAAAAAACTTTAATCGTCTAAAGCCCGCTTTAATCTTGGTCATATCGTTAGTCTCCTCTCATAACACGAGTGTGACCCTTATTTTCTTTTTTATCTAGTTGTTGGGTTCTACAAAGAATAAGTTTATCAAAAATCATTCACCTTGAATACCATTCCACGGACATAAGAAATTTTCACACTGGTTTTACATTTTCTTTACATTTTCAATAAATTCTTCGTACGAAACGCCTTGTTCATAAATCTCATTGGCAATCGTACCCACATAGCGTAAGTGCCATGGCTCATAGCTATAACCTGTTATTTCTTGCTTTCCTTCAGGGTAACGAACGATAAAGCCAAATAGATGAGCATTTTCTTCAATCCAAATACCCTCTTCTGTATCTCCAAAAGCCTCCGTTAAACCGAAGTTCACGCTAGAAGACGAAACGTCCATTGCCAAACCGGTTTGATGTTCACTAAAACCAGGTTGTGCGACTAATGTTTGATCAAGCCCACTTTGAATTTGTTGATTTTTAAACAACTCATACTGACGTTCAAACGAACGAAACCCTGAGTTCGCATAAAGGATATGTCCATTCAATTCAGCCTCATAGAAGAGTTGTTCAAGAGCATCTGCTGCTTCTTCTCGTAAATACGATCGCTCCTGTATGCCTTCGTACGGTCTGCGTACATCAGGAACAACCAAATCAGCTGGCTCATAATCAACTGGTAACCGATTATCCAAATTAACATTCGCTTCAATATTCTCCGGATTTTGTATAATTGGATCACCTTGCACAGTGATCACATCATTTAATTCAATTATACGGTTATCGCCATCAGCAAGTTCCGCTTCTGGCATTTTTTCTTCTTCAGTCACTTGCTCTGCCTCATCTTCTGAAGGAGAACACCCTGCTAATAAAGCACTAATAATAACTGCAGGTATCCAATAGTTTTTCATCCCACTCATCCTTGCTCTCTATTCTTATCGTCTAATAGTAAAGGACTTCTCGGGTTTTTTCAATCTTGTCCACCATTTTATTCTATTTAGGATATGCATGAAGAAACGACTTTATGAAGAGATAGAGGTTGGTTTTTTAGCCAGTTTAAGGGAATCGGCTTTTCCTTTCGATACCCTTGTTTTTAAACACTAAACCTCTTCTTTTATGTGTAAGTGCCAACGAAAAAGGGTACAGGAATTAAACGACTATTACAAATGAGGTGGATAGACAATGAATCGAGAGCGTTTTTATGTAACAGTTGATATGGCTATGATGAAAATTGCAAAAGAAAAAATACCTGATAATACCATTCAGTACGAAATTTATGCGAATCAAGAAGAGGTTGACCGCATTCAAGCAATAATTGAGCAGTTAAAGTCGGAAGATTTTCGTCAAGAAGAAATTTTCCAGCGTCCTTTTCAAGAAAAAAAAGCAGATGAAGATAAAGAAATGACGGATAACGAACTTCAAGAACTTTATACGATTATTTACGACCTTGGAACAGTGGAAACGAAAGAGGTTGTCAAAGACTTGAAATAAAAGAGCGAAAAGAGGGCGTATGCGCTCTTTTTTTGTGGTACAATAACGATAACGCTTTCACAAATAAAGAGGTGGTTCTTCAGATGGAAATGAATGGACTTATGGGTGGCGTATACCGTATCGCTGAATGGATCATGCGATTAGCAGCCATTAATTTGCTTTGGATTCTATTTACTGTAGGAGGACTTGTTGTTGGAGGCTTATTTCCAGCTACTCAAGCTGCATTTGCAGTAACAAGACAGTGGATTCGAGGCGAAACAGATCTTCCAATTTTCAAAACCTTTGTCCACTATTTTAAAAAAGATTATTTGAAAGTTCAAATAATGGGTCTTTGTTTAACGATTATCGGCTTCGTGCTGTATATTGATCTCGTTTTTATTTATCAATCGGCAAACCCTTACGTACAGTTATTAGCGTTCCCTTTACTCATTTTGACGTTTATCTATATCCTCACCTGCTTTTATGCTTTTAGTGCGTTTGTTCACTACGAGTTATCCGTCTTTAAATTGTTAAAGCATGCCGCTTTACATACGGTTGTGCGACCGTTTTTAAGTATTGGCATGCTCATCACTTGTGCTGGTGTTCTGTTTTTAATGTTCCAATTTCCAGGAGTGCTTCCATTCTTCGGAGTCTCGATACCCATCTTTTTGTTGATGTGGTTTTCTCACACAGGGTTTGTTCGAAACGAAGAAAAACAAAAGAGTCAAGCAGCTTAATATCAGCTGCCTTATAAACGAAGCGTACCGCCAATGGGTAGGACGCTTTTTTTCTTTTCATTTATTCCTTTTTCTTTCCATGCTTGTTCAAACCGTTCGAGAGCTTCTGGTCCTGTATCATCGGCTAAACGAAAGGTTCCATAGTGCATCGGCACCATATGACTTGCTCCTAAATCAATAAATGCTTGTACCGCGTCTTCCGGTTTCATATGATCGAGCTCCATAAACCACTCAGGTTCATAAGCGCCAATTGGAACTAACGCATAATCAATTGACTTTATCTTTTGTAGTTGCTTGAACCCTTCAAAATAACCACTATCACCTGCAAAGTATAGCGATTGAGCTGTGGACTCTAAGACCCAACCACCCCATCGTGACGTATTCGTGTCAAATAAGCCTCGTTTCACCCAATGTTGCGCTGGTACAAACGTTAGCGTAACGTTTTGATTTGACCATTCTTCCCACCAGTCTAATTCCACTATCCGTTCTTCTAAAAACCCTTTCTTCTTTAGAAGCGCCTTTAACCCTCTAGGTATTAAAAAAAGTGGGTCACCAGGTAAATGCCGTAATGATTGAATATGCAAATGATCATAGTGACCGTGAGAAATAAGGACAACATCTATTTCTGGTAAATGTTGAATAGGAATGGTAACTGGTACATTTCGCTTCGTTGTCCCCATAAAATTCGTCCAAACTGGATCTGTTACCACTGTTAGTCCATTGATACGGATCAAGAAAGTCGCATGCCCTATCCATGTTAAACTATCTACATTGGCATTGTGAATTAGCCTATAATCTGGCTGGTGCTTAACAGCGATCGTCTTTGTTAAGTCTTTTGTCTTGCTCATTCTTTCTCGGTACCAGCTTACAAAATCCTTTAATTGATGTTGATTTTGCACACCATTCAGGTTTTCAAATCTTTGTTTTTTCAATTCTCACCAACACCTACTTTATTGAATTGGCAACACATTCCCACTATCCCCTAAAACAGATGGATACGTATAGTGAACGGATGTAAGCTGTTCTGTCGTTAACTCTAGTTGAATTGCAAGAGAAAACAAATTGATCCATTGATCTGCATAGACGGTTAAAAAATCAGCACCTAAAATCTTGCCAGTTTTTTTACAAACATATACTTTTGCTAACGCTTGATCTTCTTTTATCATCGAATAAGTGAGCCAGTCTGTCATCGATGTGTTCTTAACATAATACGCTATCCCCTCTTGATCAAGCTGTTTCTTTGTTTTCCCTACTTTTGCTAACTTCGGTATCGTGAAAACAATGGACGGCATTGCCCCTTGGTGAAGAGTTTTCTTTTGCTCTTCTAGAATATTGTGTACAACAACTGAACCTTCTTGACTTGATAAAGGTGTTAGAGGTAACGAGTGGGTTGCTGTTACATCACCAGCTGCATACACTCTTGGATTTGAAACGCTTTGCAATGTGCCATCAACATGAATACCAGTTCCATCGTAATCGACATTTGCGGCTTCAAGATTTAATTTCTTTATATTCGGTGTTCGACCAGCACCATGAACAGCTTTGTCGACGGTAAGTGTTTGTTTGTCTGTTCTTATTGTAACTTCATAATCGCTTGATTCAATACTTGAAATTTCCTCATTCCAATGAAAGGTAATGCCAATTGCTTCTGATTGTTCTATTAAAGCTTGGACGTGGTCTCGATCAAATGCTTTTAATCCACGATCACCAGAATCAATAATATGAACGTTCGTACCTGCTCGAGCAGCGAGATGAGCGAATTCAAATGAAATGTAACCACCACCGATAAAAGCGATTGACCTCGGCAACGAAGGAAGGTTTAAGAATTCTTCATTCGTTAGAAGCGTCTCGGCCCCCTTAAATGGGAGGGATGATGGCTTAAGACCAGTTGCGATAATGAACGTTTGAGCTGATAAGGTAAATGTATCAATTTGTACAGTTTCTTCATTGATGAAAGACGCATAACCGTGATAAGTATCAATGTTTGCTTGTTTCATCGTTTGCTCAATCTCTTTATAAACAGAGTCTGTATAATTGTTTTTTTCCTTCATCGCATCTTCCCACTTAAAGGAAGTCGTTCCATCTATACCGGTACCTCTTAATTTCCCGGCTTGCCATGCTGCTTCACTTCGAGTGTACAGCAGCTTTTTAGGATCACATCCGAAATTGGGACACGTTCCTCCAAATCGATTTCCTTCTATAACAGCAACACGCTTAGTTGCTTCTGCTAATGGAAAAGCCGCAGCCATTGCTGCTGGTCCGCTTCCAATAATGATAACATCATATGATTCTGCCATCTTAACTCCTCCTCTATTAGCAGTGCTATTCCCTAATTCCTTTATTGAAAAACAGAAGATCGATCATATCGATACCAGACGTTCACTCTATTTTACATCACAAAAAAACAGGTAAGAAGCCAAATGCTTCTTACCTGTTGTTCGCTACATAGACTGGATATTTTTAAAACTAATCTCAATGCTTTCAAGTGGAGAACGTTCACTCACATCTTGCTCAACAATAAAATATTTCGTTCCAACCGCTTTTGCAGCTTCAATAATTCCTTTAATATCAAGCTTTCCTTCCCCTACTTCAGCAAAAGGTATATTTCCATCTTTCATGTCTTTCACATGGATAATAGGGACGCGATTTTCGTGAGCAGCTAAATATTCTGTTGCTTTATGACCTGCATATTCGACCCAAAAGGTGTCACATTCAAGAGCCATATTACACGTACGTGTATTGCGCAGCAAAATGTCCAATCCAAATTCGTCGTCAAATGTATCGAATTCAAAGTCATGGTTATGGTACAACAATACCATTCCTGCTTCTCTGACTTGATTGCCAATTTCCTCTAGTTCTTCCGCCAAATCAAAGTAGTTTGTTTTTGTTTGACGTTCTTCTTCTGTTAAGTAGGGACAGACAATGTAAGGTGTACCTACTTCTTTATGAAACGCAATGACACTTTGTAATTCATGACGCAGCTTCTCAAGAGGAACATGACTAGACCAAGGCTCTAATCCAATCTCTTCGAGCATCGCTTTCACTTCTTTTGATGAATGATCACCAAAGCCTGCGAATTCGACTCCTTGATAGCCAACTTGCTTAACCTTCTCCAAGGTTCCTTTAAAATCTTTTTCCATTTCATCTCGCAAAGTATATAACGCTAGTCCGACATTCATGTTATTCGTCCTCCTTGTTAGACTTCCTTTACTGCTACAAACGATTTTGTTTCCGACGATTGAAGTGCTGCTAATACAACTTGTAACGATTTCATTCCTTCTTCACCTGTAATAGCAGGCTCTCGGTTCTCAAGAATCGACGTTACAAATTCATCGATGACACCACTTGCGACTTGGCCACCAGCATCGTTCGTTGCAATTGCGCCAACTGAGTACTGTTCAACACTGCCGTCCGTTAGTTTTACAACGACTTGGACTTCTGGATGATCGCGAATCTCAAGTACACCGTTTTCACCATAGATCGTTGTCGTATTATCTTCACCTTTGTAATAGGTCCAGCTCGCTGCCATCGTACCAATAGCGCCGCTTTCCATTTTCAATAATGTTGTTGCATTGTCATCCACATCCGCTTCTTTATGCAATGTATTTACAAATGCAGCCACTTCCGACACTTCTTCACCTAATAACCAACGCATGAGGTCAATTTTGTGAACACCTAAATCACCCATCGCACCGACAAATGCTTTCTCTTTTTTAAGAAACCACGTATCTTTTCCTTGAATACTCCAAGAGTCAGCTCCACCGTGTCCAAACGTTGTTTTAAACGTCAGCGTTTTTCCGAGTTTTCCAGACGTTAAAATTTCTTTTGCCTTCACATGAGGCGGCATTAACCGTTGGTTGTGACCAATCATAAGCTTGACGTTGTTTTCACTTGCAGCCTTAATCATGTTCTGTGCTTCTTCTAACGAAGTCGCCATTGGCTTCTCACATAAAACATGACAACCTGCATTTGCTGCATCAATCGAAACACTAGCGTGGTCCACGTTTTGTGTACATACACTAACAGCGTCGACATCGACTTCTGCTAATAATTCTTTGTGGGAAGTAAAAACATTCGTTACACCGTACTGGTCAGCCATTCTTTGAGCGACCTCTTTAGTTAAATCGCAAAAAGCGACTAATTCAACGTTTGGATTTGCTGCATATTCTGGTACATGACGGTGTATGGCAATGGAGCCACAGCCAATAACAGCAACTTTTAATGGTTTATTCATGTTGTTTCCTCCTTATAGCCACCACATCTTTGGAGCTGGCTCTTTCATTAAGACTTGTTGTAAATTACTAACTGCTTTTTGGAACCCTTCATCAATCGACATTAATCCATCCTCATGTTCGATACTAATAGCACCATCGTACCCGACTAAGCGCAGTGCACTAATAATATCTGACCACGTTTTTAAATCATGACCATACCCAACCGATCTAAAATACCAAGCTCGATCTTGAAGATTCGCATACGATTGCATATCAAGTACACCGTGCATGTTCATGTTTTCTTGATCCATATACGTGTCTTTTGCATGGAAAAAATGAACCGCATCTTGTTTTCCAAGGATTTTAATTGCCGCAACTGGATCAATCCCTTGCCACCATAAATGACTTGGATCAACATTTGCTCCGATAGCTGGACCACACGCTTCGCGTAGCTTTAATAGCGTAGCAGGTGAATGCACCAGGAAGCCTCCGTGTAATTCTAAGGCGATCTTAACACCATGTTCTTCTGCAAACGCTGCCATCTCTTTCCAGTATGGAATTAACTTTTCTTCCCACTGCCATTTTAAAATGTCACCATACTCGTTTGGCCAAGCGGCGACAGGCCAGTTTGGTTGTTTATCTCCTTCGTAAGCACCTGGTGTACCTGAAAATGTCGTAACAGTTGGAACCTGCAGCGCCTGTGCTAATTTAACCGTTTGCACAAAAGATTCATGAGATGCTTTTGCAAATGCTTCATCAGGTGAAATGGCATTTCCATGACAGCTTAGACTAGAAATGGTTAAACCTCGGTCATCAACTGCTTTTTTAAACGCTTTCAATTTTGTTTCGTCTTCTAACAACTCAGCAGGATTACAGTGGGCCGTACCAGGGTAACCACCTGTTCCAATCTCTACAGTTTCAAGTCCTAAACGTTTTACATGGTCAAGCATTTCCTCGAAAGGCTTTTCAGAAAATAAAACAGTAAATACACCTAGTTTCATTTTTGGTTCCTCCTATGAAATCGATTTCATATTTCGTTAGTAAGATTCCTCTTTATTGTACTGTTTTTACGTCTGTATTTTAACCCCCTTTTTAAAAAAAAGTTGTGAAAACAGCAAAAGCCGTTCTCACAACTGATGTAAACCTGTCTGTTTCTCACTCCAGGCCCAGCATTTCATTGCTACTTCTCGATCCAACGCTATTTTTGCTGGTTTTGAAACCTTTCTTTTAATGAAGTACTTTCCTGCATCTTTTTTGACTTTATCTGATAAAGCCAAATAAAGCATTGTGTCCGCACCCTCTCTAGGTGTTAAAAAGAATGGACGAAGCAATGTATGGATTGCTTTCCCGAAGCCTGATGCACGATCCACTCCTAGATTCGTTGAAACAGCACCTGGGTGCATAGTAAATACAGACACATTTGTCTCCGCTAACCTTTCTTTTAATTCGTTTGCAAACAATAAGTTACACAGCTTTGACTGCCCGTATCCTTTTGCAACGTTGTATCCTTCATGCAAATGAGGATCTTTTTCATAGAAATGAGCCCATTCATGTGCACCAGAAGACACAATGATAATTCGCCCATCTTCTGAATGTTTTATTTGATCGAGCAGAAGATTCGTTAGCAAGAAGTGACCTAAATGATTCACACCCATTTGCATTTCAAAGCCATCTTCTGTTTCCTTGCGCTTAGGATTGACAACGCCAGCATTATTAATAAGCACATCAATTGAAGCGTGCTTCTTTTTTAGTGCTTTAGCAGCTTGCTTCACACTGCTTAATGAGCCGAGATCACATAGTTGTAGTTCGACACTTCCATTTTTTTTATGTTGTTCTATATAAGACAGCGCTTCTTTTCCTCGCTTTTCATTTCGACAGAGCATCACAACGTGCATCCCACTATTCGCTAGAACGAGCGCAACACTTCTCCCCATCCCAGAATTTGCTCCTGTTACAGCTGCAACCTTCATGTGTATCCCTCCTACTGTAAGTTATTCCTTCAATTATTAAAAACGAAACAATGAAAGTCATGGTTTTACTTTTCTGAAAACGGTTATAGCAATAGTACTACAAGACTGGAGGAATGAACATGTTAATTCACGCAAAGAAATTAAGTACGTTTACAATGAACGCTACTGACGGTGAACTTGGACAACTGGACGACTATTATATTGATTCCAATACGTTACATGTTCGCTATTTTGTCGGTGACACTCGCACCTGGTTTTTCGGTGGAAAAGTTCTTTTAAATGTGGATGCGTTTACAGCCATTGACGAAGAAAAAGAACAGATTAGTATTAATGCAACAAAAGAGCAAATTAAAAACAGCCCTAAGCCTGATGAAACAGCTCCTATTCATCGACATTATGAACGTGAATTAAGTGACCACTATGGCTGGCCAACATATTGGGCCGTTCCAGCTCATCCAGTTGCAGCTGGCTACGGAACCCATACAACTGCAGGAGCTCCACTTGTGCCACCCGTATTTGTACCAAATGATAAACAGAATACTGAAGAGACAAAAGATGCCATTCGTACCGGTGCAGAGGAACAGAAAATGGATCGAAACCAGCAAGAAAATGTTCATCTTTTCAGCCTCGACGAACTAAAAGGCTATCACGTTCATGCTAAAGGCGGTCAGGTAGGAAAAGTAATGGACTTTGTTCTCCATTATAACCAAAATGTTGATAGTGGGAATTGGACCGTCCGCTACATCGTGATTGATACTGGAGGGTTTATGCAAAAAGAACCTGTTATCGTTCCAGTTCAAACGATAAAAGAGGTAGCATGGTTTGATAACAGCCTCATTATCAATCTTGAAAAAAATAAAATCGAATCGGCCGAAGAACACCCAACCGATCAGACCATTACTTTAGGTGCGGAACAAGCCATATTTGATCACTATAATTTAACTCCGTATTGGCATAACAAAAAAGAAGAAGGCTAATGGCCTTCTTCTTTTTGTTTTTCTTCGCTTTTAGTAGGATCATGATAGTCTTTTTGCTCTAATACGTCTTTTAATTCATCTTCAACACTTGTTTCTGTTAGCGGTACTTTTGAGCGATAAGCTGCTCGAACAATTAAATGTCCAGCTACAGGTGCTGTTAAAAAGACAAAGACAATCCCTAAAATTAATCGGATACTTATATACTGATCCGTCATCCAAAAATAAAAGAAGGTACCGGTTAACGTTAGCAACACAGCTAATGTCGCACTTTTTGTTCCTGCGTGTGATCTCGTGTATACATCGGGGAAACGTATAATCCCTACTGCACTAATGACAGCCATAATCGCACCAGCAAGTATTAAAATTGCTCCGATGGCTTCACCTGTCGCGCTTGCGCTCAATGATGACCCCCCTCTCAATAAATTTAGAGAAAGCGATTGTACTGATAAACGCTAATATCCCAATAATCAAGATCACTTCTAAAAAGGCTCGTGTTTGTAAAACAATTGAGACAACTGCCGCAACCGAAATAAGGTTTACGCCAATGGCGTCAAGGGCAACAACACGATCTGGCATACTTGGACCTTTAATGATGCGGAATGCTGCAATACCAATTGCGGTAGCGAAAAGGAACAAAGCAATAATTAATAGGACTTGAAACATTAGCGTGTCACCTCCATAATTGCCTTTTCGAATTTAGTCAACGCCCGCAGAACAGCATTTTTCGATTCTGGAACGTCCATGGCGTGGATATAAAAAACATTATTTGATGGTGAAATCTCAACAACCACCGAACCAGGTGTGAGCATTATTAAAAGCGAAAGAGCGGTAATTTCCCAATCTCCTTTAAGCTTAGTTTCATACGTGAAAATACCTGGGGTGAAATTCAATTTTGGTGAAAGGATTTGACGAATGATTAATACACTCGAACTAATGAGTTCACGATTAAAGATCAACAATAATTTAAGCCCTGAGTACGCACGCTTTAAATAAAACTCTTTAAAGAAGAACCTTCTCATAACATAAATAATCCCAAGACCAACTAAAAAACCGGCAAATAACGTTGAAAATTCAAATGTATCTTCGTCTTGCAGTAAGACCCATAAGAAGGCAATTAAAATATTTAATAAGAGTTGGCCAAACATTCATCCATACCTCCTCTTCCACTTAAAAACACACTCATGTTAAGCGCCTCCTTGATTTAGAACTGCATCAATGTAGATTGTTGGATTCATTAGCGTTTCAGCAGCATCGCTTACAACCCCAGCAATTCCTTCTACACCAAAACCTAAAGCAAAAGAAGCAGCCACAAAAATGATACTCGGAATGATCATGGCTTTTTTCATTGGAAGCATATCTTCTTTACTAATCGTTGATTCACCAAAGAAAACAGCTCTGAAGATACGTAGCAATGAATAAAGAACAAAGATACTCGATATAAGTGTGAAAGCAAGCAAAACATAAGCACCAGATTCAATTGCACCTTGCGCAACATACACTTTACCGATAAAGCCACTTAATGGTGGAATCCCAGCGAGTGATATCATCGTAATAAAGAACATCCAACCGAGTAGCGGATAGTTTCGTATCATACCACTAACGCGATCGAGCCTACCAACATTTGATAAATAAATGGTAGCACCAATTAACAGGAATAATAGCGCCTTAACGATCATGTCGTGAACAAGGTAGAAAATAGATCCTTCAATAGCGGCTTGATTTGCAATCGCTAGTCCACTTAAAATAAAACCAACTGCTATGACAACATTATATGCAATGATTTTTCTTAGATCATTATAGGCTATGGCGCCGATTGAACCTCCAATCATTGTCAAGATAGCCATTATGCCAATTAACGTGTGCGTAATATCAGGCTCATGGTAGAACAAGAGGGTAAATACACGAAACAACGCATAAATGCCTACTTTCGTAAGAAGAGCACCGAATAGAGCAGCAATTCCCATTGGTGGCGCACCATAGGACCCCGGTAGCCAGAAATATAAAAGCAAGCCTGCTTTGAGACTGAATACAAGCAGAAGAACAATCGCAATTGTCGTTAGAAGTGCAGGTTGTCCTGCTTCTGCCACTCGAAGTGAAAGCTGAGCAAAATTAAGAGTTCCTAACGTTCCATATAAGAAAGCAATCGCTATAAGGAATACAAAAGAAGAAAATACATTCACGAGCACGTATTTAATGGATTCCCTTAATTGTCCTTTTTCCCCACCAAGTACAATTAATGCATATGATGCTAATAGCATTACTTCAAACCCTACGTATAAGTTGAACAAATCTCCAGTTAAAAACGAACACGCAACACCAGCTAAAAGTAAAAGAATTAATGGATAGACAAACATCTTCTCTTTCTCTTCACCAATTGTTGCAAACACATAGATTAACACAATGGCTGCAATAAAATAAGCCGTTGCGGTTAATAGTAGAGAAAAGCTATCCCCTACGAATGTTATTCCGTACGGAGCATCCCAGCCCCCGAAATCAAGGGTTTGAATACCATTGCGTTGCACTTCCACTAATAAATATGTGGAAACACCGAATGTTAAGAGCATCGTTAGAAAACTAATAATTCTTTGAGTCCTAACAAACGGGCGTAGGAAGATCAATATGATTCCAACAATTAATGGGAGGACCATTGGTATTACTAATAAATTACTCATCATTATCATGTCCCCTCAATTTCGTAAGATCATCGGTCTTTAATTCTTTATAAGTCCGATAGGCTAGCACTAGAAAGAAGGCTGTTACACCAAAACTAATAACAATTGCCGTCAAAATGAGCGCTTGCGGCAGTGCATCCGTATAAGAAGCCGCCTCTTCACCGAGTAAAGGCGCACTGGAATCTCTTGAGAACCCACCCATAACAAGAATAAGCATATGAACCGCGTGCGACATAATCGCTGTTCCTAAAATGACACGTAGTAAACTTTTAGAAAGGATTAAATACGTGGCAACAGTGACTAAGATACCAACTAAAATCGACATCATTGTTTCCATAAGTTATACATCCTCACTTATACTAATAATGATAGTGACTACGGTCCCAATAACAGCGAATGCTACCCCTGCTTCAAACAATACGACTGAAGCAAGCGGAATTTCTCCTAAAATAGGTAAAGTAGCAGATACTTCGGTTTGACTTAAGAACGGAACACCGAATGCAAGTGCAGCTAAGCCTGTTCCAACGGACAAAAATGCCCCTACTGCTGCTAATAATTTAAAATCAATTGGCATTCCTTTTCGAACCGTATCAATATCGAACGAGAGCAGCAGTAAGACAAACGCTGAGGCAAGAACTAATCCGCCAACAAAGCCGCCACCTGGTTCATAGTGACCTGCAAGAAACAAGTGCACACCGTACGTCAAAATGATAAACACCGCTATTTTAGAAACGGTTTGAAGGATGACATCATTCGCCTTCAACGTCCTGCCCCCTCTCCTCTTTTTTCGGTTTCAATTTAATTAACACGTACACACCAAGACCAGCAATAAGGAGTACCACAACCTCTAACATCGTATCAAAGGCTCTAAAGTCACCTAAAATCGCGTTCACAATGTTTTGAGCACCAGCAAGCTCATACGCATTCTCATAAAACGATGAAATCGAATCGAAGAACCGATTGTTTTGAACCGATAAAGCTAGTAATGTCACGAGCGTTCCAACTGAAACGGCAATGACTGCATTCATTACTTTAATTCGTGGTTTGCGCGCTTCTTTTTCCCATTCCGGTAAGAAATAAAAACATAGCAGGAACAATGCTGCTGAGACAGTCTCAACAACGAGCTGTGTTAGTGCTAAATCTGGTGCCCGGAAAAAGACAAAGAATAGTGCAAGCAAGTATCCTAATACGCCATTTAACAAAATCGCTGTTAATCTTGATTTTGCAAATGGGATAGAAAGAGCCGTAACAGCCATAACCGCTGCAATAAATCCTTCGTAAATACTGATTGGTGCATCGTTAGACGAATCAATGGAAATGGCGCCTGTGTAAGCGACAACGCCTGTAACAATTACGAGAATGGCAATAAAGATATACACCATATAGTGATACATATTTCCAGTCATGTATCGGTTTGTAAAGTTAGTGGACTGATTTTCAAGTGTCAGTAACGAACGGTTGTATAAATTATCGAGGGTCCATTTTCTAGGAAAAAGAGCATAGACTCCTTCCCATTTCGGCCATAATTGATACAGCACAACACCAAAACCAACGACACCTAACGTCATTAACAATTCAGTATTAAAGCCGTGCCATGCAGATATATTAAATTGTGTATCGTATCCCTCCACACCAACAAATGTTGGCATGACCGCTGCATAACCCGGTTTAATAAGGTATTCTCCTAAAAGATTCGGAAAGAAGAAAAACACAATGACTAAGCTTGCTAAAATAACTGGTGAAATAAGCATGCCAATTGGCGCTTCATGCGCTGTTTTTTCAAGTTTTTCTGGTTGATGCTTTCCAAAAAAGGTTTTGAATACAAGAATCATGCTGTAGACAAAGGTGAACACACTTGCAACCCAAGCTACGATTGGAAACAGCATCCCCCATGTATCAATGGAGAAAAACGAGAGCTGCGTTACATCAAGAACAGCAGTGAAAAACATTTCTTTACTTAAGAACCCATTAAATGGCGGCAAGCCTGCCATTGCAAAACTCCCAACAACTGCTAACGTAAACGTAACTGGCATAATAGCCATAAGTCCACCCAACTTACGAATATCACGTGTCCCTGTTTCGTGGTCGACAATCCCCACAACCATAAAGAGCGCACCTTTAAACGTTGAGTGATTTACTAAATGAAACAGCGCTGTAAAAATAGCTATAGAGTACATCGCCGATGCGGTATCTGCCGCATCAAAGTAAAGCGCCGCTGAACCAATGCCTAGTAAACTCATAATTAAACCAAGTTGGCTAATCGTCGAATAAGCAAGAAGGGCTTTAAGATCTGTCTGTCTAACAGCATTAAAGGAACCCCAGAACAACGTAATCATTCCGACGAGGCTGACGACCCAAAACCATACAGCGTCCCCGCCAAATACAGGTGTAAAACGAGCGACTAAATAAATACCAGCCTTTACCATCGTTGCTGAATGCAAGTACGCACTAACAGGTGTCGGTGCTTCCATTGCATCCGGTAACCAAATGTGAAACGGAAACTGTGCCGACTTCGTAAATGCTCCTAATAGCACTAGCAGCATCGCAGGTATAAAGAGCGTGTGATCTGTATATGCTGCTACATTTGCGATGATTTCACGAATACTGAACGTGTCCATCATCGTTGACAGCATGATGAAACCAGCTAACATTCCGATCCCGCCAGTAACCGTGATTAACATGGATTTTTGTGCCCCATAGCGAGATTGACGTCTATGGTACCAATAAGCAATCAATAGAAAAGATGAAATACTCGTCAATTCCCAGAATAAATAAAGAACCATTAAGTTATCTGAAAAGACAACACCTAACATCGCACCCATGAACATGAGAAGGTAAACGTAAAAATGGCCTAAAGATTCTCGTTCCTTTGACAAATAATAAATGGAATAAAGAATAACAAGGCTTCCTACTCCTGTAATGAGTAAGGCTAATATTAAGCTTAACCCATCTAGATAAGCAGTAAAATTTATGCCAAGTGATGGAATCCAAGGAACTTCATAAATATATACCTCTCCACTAGCAACACTTGGAATAAACTGTACAAGATAAAGAAAGAGTACAATTGGTACAATTAAAACAAACCAGCCTGTATGTACACGCTTTAGTGATTTATACAATAACGGCACAATAAGCGCTATGATGAAAGGCGAAACAATTGCAAGATTTAACATGTACAAAAAAACCTCCTCTGCACGAACTTTGAATCATCTATGGAACATACATATCGCTATAAATTCCTTACAAGTTTACCCTTAGAAAACGAAGCTAACCAAAACTTGTGCTACTTATATTATGGGTGTATGATGGGGTCAATGGCAGGTCGAAATGGTACGACAAGCCAAAATCGCGCAGCATCACGAACCTCACTGCGCGCCTAACTATAATGGATATAGCCTAGATTCTTGCACATCTATCATGGTTAATTGGAAGGTTTTTATTGAAGGGAATCGATTACATGCCTAACTAAATGATTACTTTCTAAAGAAAAGTATATACTATTTTTAGTTAACATGCACCGAATATGCCTTCGCTTTCACTAGTTGTGTCCAAATCGTCACATTTTCAAGCGTCCAGTCAAATTGGTTTTTTGTGCATTTACTATAAAGGAAAAAAACTTTCACTTATTTAAAGATATGGATTGAATTTTTCTGTATGGTGTTATACAATTATTTGGTTTCAAAGCCTCAGTCGCTAAGGGCAACTGGGGGAGTGTTGATATACGTCACATACACAATTTCTTTGTTCTTAGATTTATACTATTAAGCTGAGGTGAACTCTTTCATGAAAAAAGCAAAAGGACGTATGGATGAGAGCATTTTAGTTTGCGTCTATTATGGTCCAAACGGAGAGCGTCTAATAAAACGTGGTGCAAAAATTGCTACTATGCTTGATTGTCCACTTTATGTTTTAACCGTTGATGCACTTCCGTATGATGAATTAGATGCTGAGAAGTCAGCATATGTTGATCGCTGGAAAGAACTTTCTGAGGAATACGATGCGGAAGAATTTATTGTTCGAGACAATGAAAAGAAACCAGCTGTTAAAGTAATCGCAGAGGTTGCCAGAGAGCATCACATTACGCAAATTATTATTGGGCAAACGGCAAAAAGCAGATGGGAAGAAATCACAAAAGGATCTTTTATGAATGTACTTTTAAGAGAAATTCCATTTGTTGACTTTCACGTCGTTTCTTGTGATCGTGCCATTAAAGGACTGGAAGGTCATTTTGAGAAAGGCTGTCGTGCTTATCTTGTTGAAGATGAGGAAGGTTACGCCATCATGTTCTCTCATACAAACAAAGCGAAATACGAGGGTATTTTCTTTAAAGAAACTGGTACGGATTTTAACAACGGTATCTTCAAATTCATGAAGCATAATCGGATGATTCAAGTACACGTTACCGATGATCGTGTCACCGAACCAACGAAAATCTATCCTACTTTAAAAGAAGAAAAACTCCAGAAATAAAACCGGAACAATGCTGTTCCGGTTTTATTTTTTTCCATATATACGAAGAATTTTCTCGGATTCAACTTCATTTATTTCTATTGGAGAGCCACTTGGCTTCCCAAACGGCAGTTGTGCTTTTAACTCCCACCATTCTGGTACTTCCCACTTTTCTTTATCTTCCAAACGTGTTAGCAAAGGATAATGATATAAGTTGGCACCAAATCCTTCTACTTGTAAAGCATTCCAAGCAGTTAGTTGGAGCATGCCAGATGAATGATCTGACCATGATGAGAAGTAATCGAGTTTTTTTGGATGTTGTTTTTTTGCGTCGGCTATGGCCTGTTGATCTTCAAAGAAAAGAACCGTTCCAAAACCAGCTTTATGGTGCGCTACTTGTTCAAGTATGTCATTTTTAGACATCTCTTTATTCTTTGAAGCATCACTCCAAAATTGGCGATGCTGCTCACCTAAAAGAACCAGCAATTTACTCGATTGAACATTAAAGGGCGTTGGGACATATGTCACTACATGCTCAAGAACATCAAGAAGACGCTCTTTTGAGACGACTGCTTCTGCCGTCACACTTTCGTACGGTCGTCTATTTTGAATAGCCTCAAAGAAAGTAGTCATATCACTTCCCCTTTCAACAAATTGGTTACTCTTTAGTTTACAGAGTAGCGAGGTTTTCCTCAAGAAAACTGCCTGTTATGTTTGACTAAACTTAATGTGCATTTCTGATGGATCTTGAACGATAAACCATGCTTCTCCATGATCGACAATCTCTTTATTAGCACGGTCCCGCACCTGATTAAATGTCTCTTCGTCTTTAACATGTATGGTGTACTGTTCCATACCTACGAACGCTTCTTTTGGTTTTTCCTTGTTTCTTACCCATATATTAAAACCAAAATGATGGTGGTAGCCTGCCCCTGACATAAACAACGCTTGCTGTCCGAAGTACGTCATCACATCGAATTGAAGAATGTCTTTATAGAAAGTCTCTATATCCGCAAGGTTCTTCACATGGGTATGAATATGTCCCATCGTCAAACCATCCGGAATGCCGTCCCATTCTTCAGCTAATGCATGCAGACCCGTTACGTCTAAAGGTTTTGTGTCCATGACAATCATACCATTCTCTTCATATGACCAAGTCGTTCGTGGACGATCACGATAAAGCTCAATTCCATTTCCATCCGGATCTTGAATATAGACTGCTTCACTGACAAGATGATCGGCTCCACCCATTTCAATGTTATGAGCAAGTAAGTGTTTTATCTGTGTGCCAAGGGATTCACGATCCGGGTATAATAATGCAATATGATAAAGTCCTACATATAACTGACCTGGGTTCTTCTTCGCTTCTTTATTCTCTCTTAATGTGATGAGGAGCTTCCCTTCGTTTGAAAACAACTTTGCTTCTTTATCGTTTAATTCAATATGTGTAAACCCAATGATTTCCTTATAAAAGGAAACTGATTCATGCACGTTCGTTACGGTTAAGATCACTTCTCCTAATGTTAGGTGTTCATACATGTAAAAACGCCTCCTTCATATACTAATTCTATAAAGAAATTGTATAATGACGATTCAATAATTGGAAGTACGCACTAATTTGTACTATAGTATATAAAAAGATACTTAATCGCGAGGTGGAATTAATGGAATCATCCTGTCAAGTCGATACAGCACTCGAAATTTTAGTCGGAAAATGGAAGCACAAAATTTTATTTCAGTTAATTAACCACGATGTGATGCGCTTTAACGAATTAAAGCGGGCTATCCCTGGCATTACACAAAAAATGCTTACTTCTCAATTACGTGAGCTAGAACAGAACGATATTATCCAACGACAAGTTTATCCTCAAATCCCACCAAAAGTTGAGTATTCCATGACACCTTATGGAGAAAGTTTAAAACCTCTCCTTGATGCCATGCACAGCTGGGGCTCTAATCATATTAAACATTTAGATCAACTATTTCCACAGACAAATGAACAATAAAAAATTCAAGCGTGTATCGCTTGAATTTTTTATGGCTTTGTCACTTTAAGAACCCACCAAATAAGAACGAATTGTAATGGCAATCGAAGCCACAGTGCATACACTGGGATATCATATTGTGCCGGAAAAAACGCCATATACACATTCACAGGAAAAATAAGCAACAAAAAGAGGGTTGTCCAAATGCCCGCTCTAGAACGTGTTGGTTTGTAGATAAGTAAAATAGCTAATGCTATTTCAACAATCCCTGATGCATAAACAATAAATAGTCGAAATGGTACCCATTCTGGCATCGCCTCTACAAAAAAACCATCCATAATAAAATGCCCGACCCCAGCTAAAAAGAACAATAATGAAAACAGATAAAGTCCAATGACTCGGAACATGACTACGTACTCCTATTCTCTAGTAACAGTTAATTCTGGTAACCACTGACTCATATGTGCTTCAACGTCATCAAGGTGCTTTTCCACATCTGGCAAATCATAATCCGTTAAATCTTTCATCGGTGTCACTTGATAATTGTGGTCACCTTCATCGAATTGAACATAGGTTGGCATAAGAGAAGGATTAATAGCTTGCGCCTTTTTCCCTGTTAATTTCTGCAAATCAAAAGTGAAAATGCCCCCTACTCGCCTCGGATGATCATATTGACCTGATAGAAAATTACCGAGTGAATAAACCACTAGCATATCATGGTCGTGCTTGCCTTCTACCCATTCAATTGGTTGAAGTACATGAGGATGATGACCAATGACAGCAGTAGCACCACTATCGGCAGCTACTTGAACCAAGTCACGTTGTTGTTGATTCGGAAAATCAACGTATTCTTCGCCAGCATGTAGGGCAACAAGAACCGCATCGGCCTCTTTATCTGCTTCCCTAATTTGCTCTGCCATAAACGACGCCTCAGCAAAATTCACTAAATAATCCCTTCCATTTGGTACAGGGATCCCGTTTGTTCCATATGTATAGCTTAGTATAGCAATGGAGATGCCTTGACTCTCAATAATACGTAAATCCTTTGCGTCTTCTTTATTTCGGAAGGCTCCTGTATACGTCATATTTAGTTCGTCCCAATAATCTAAGGCGTTCAGAATTGATTGAGGCCCGCGATCGAGGGTATGATTATTCGCTAACGTTACAACGTTTACACCAGCTTCTTTCAACGCATCACCCACTTCAAACGGTGAATTGAAAGCTGGATACCCTGACAATCCAAGTGCTTCCCCACCAATCATTGTCTCTTGATTCGCAATGGTTACATCTGCCGCTTGTAAGTATGGAGCGACATTGTCAAACATTGGTGAGAAATCAAATCCCCCTTCAACCCTTGCATCATCATACACACGATCGTGGATCAAAATATCCCCCACTGCACATATCGTCGCAGTCAATTGAAAGCGGTTTGAATCAACAGAACGCTCCATTCTCTCTTGCTGCTTCATTCCCTCTAAGAACAATACGTCTTTTGCAGTCGCTTCTACTTCTGACTGACAACCACTCGCTAGTAGCATCAGCAAACCAAAAGTAGCAGTGGCTCGCTTCATCTAACGTCTCCCCCAGACTAATCTCCTGTCACAGCTACTTCTTCTTTTCCCCTACTGTTTACTTCATCATGTAAGTGACAAGCAGCATAATGACCAGGCTTATATTCCTTCATTTCTGGTTCCATAATAGCACATTTTTCCATTACTTTGGGACATCTCGTCCGGAATACACAACCACTTGGTGGAGAAATAGGACTAGGAATCTCTCCTTTTAATAAAATGGTTTCACGCTTGTCTTCCAAATCAGGGTCGGGAATGGGGATTGCCGATAACAATGCCTCTGTATAAGGGTGTAAGGGTGTTTTATATAGTTGCTCACTGGTGGTTAATTCAACGAGCTTACCTAAATACATCACTCCTATACGATTACTAATATGCCTCACCATTGATAAATCGTGGGCGATGAACAAAAACGTTAACCCTTGTTCCCGTTGAAGCTTTTGCAATAGATTTACGACTTGCGCTTGAATTGAGACATCTAAAGCGGAGATCGGTTCATCCGCAACAATAAATTCGGGGTTTAACGCTAGCGCTCTAGCGATGCCGATACGTTGCCGCTGCCCTCCACTAAATTCATGGGGATATCGATTTGCATGCTCTTTGCTCAAGCCAACCGTTTCCAGTAGTTCAAAAACTCTTTCCTTTCTTTGTTTCCCCTTTAAGCGACCATGTACATCTAGCCCTTCGGCAATGATATCCATTACCATTGAACGGGGATTTAATGATGCATATGGATCTTGAAAAATCATCTGCATACTTTGATCCAGCACTTTCTTTTGCATGGCAGAGGCTTGATGAATATCTTGATTTTTAAAGAGAACGCTCCCTGAGCTAGGTTGATAGAGACGTACTATTGTTCGCCCAAGAGTCGATTTCCCACATCCCGATTCTCCTACTAATCCAAACATTTCTCCTTTTTTTATTGCAAAAGATACACCATCTACCGCTTTAAGCGTTTTGTTCTTTTTTAATTGAAAATGTTTCTTTAAATCCTTTACTTCTACCATAACGTCTTCTTTCATCATGTTGACTTCATCTCCCATAACGAAGAACTTAAAAAACGCCTCACACCGCACAATTCCTTCTCATAAACAGAATTTAGCGGCACTTCTTCCACTACTTTACCGGTTTTTGGTGCATGAATGATGTTGCCATCTCCTGCATACATGGCAACATGATGGACCCTGCCTTTCCCTTCTTCATAGGCAAAGTAGAGAAGATCTCCTTCTTTCATATCCTGTTCAACTATGGTATCCCCTGAACGATATTGATTGGAGGCATCCCGAGGAATCGTTATTCCACTTACTTTGTGAAGTCGATAAACAAAGCCAGAGCAGTCAAAACCAAACCCACTCATTCCTGCCCATAAGTATGGTAATCCTAAAAAGCGACGTGCTTCTGTTAACAAAGAGTGCCCGTCTTTTTTGTTGAATGATAAGCGGACATCCTCTCGTTTTATTAAGGCATTGCCCAGCGGTGTTTCCACTTTAATCCAGTCGATTGATTCATCTAAAACCGTTAGTTCTGTTCCATAGCTGACTTGAAGCCATGCTTTCTTTTTTTTTGTAAAGAGCCACGCTTTTTGTTGAACGATGATCACTCGATCTTTCGTTTGTTCATTCGGAATGCCTGCTACAAGATGTTGACTTGGTACCCAGCCTGGATATCCGTTTTCATTTTTAATTGTTGGCTGATCCGGTATTATGACCTCTTTCCACCCATTTACTTCTTGAACCACATAGACAGGTTCATTAAATAGAAGCTGCGTTTGCGCCAGGTCGTTCGTACAAAGCTGAAGACGATCATCATAAGTCATTTTTTCTAAATAGCTTTTTAGTTGATATGGCTCTCGTGTAATAAGGTAATCAATGGAGCGAGGTGACGCTTTTGTCGTCCACACAGTTGAGACTGGTACACTTACACATTCTATACTCATCCTTATTCACTCCTTCACACCTGGTTCAATGGATACCATTTTCTTATCGGTGTCTAACGTAGCTTGAGCACCATAAGGTACCGAATAAACGGGCATACAATGGCCGATCGAAAATCCTTTCATACAAGGCTTTCCATCTTGATTTAAATAATGATCCAACACCTCATCTAACGTTAAAGAACGATGGCGTTTTTTCGGTGAACAGTTATTAAAATTGCCGATAACAAAACCACTTGCATCGTCAAGAATACCTGCGAGCTTGAGTTGATTCAGCATGCGATCAATACGATACGGCTCTTCTTCAATTTCTTCAATAAAAAGAATAGCCCCTTTTGCATTGAGCTGGTACTGACTACCCACTAAGCTTGATAGCAGAGTTAAATTTCCCCCGACAAATGGGCCGCTCACACGTCCACTTTGCAGAATCGAAATGGGCTCTGTCTGCTCCGTCAACATAAGAGGGGTTGGCTTAACAATTTGACTCAACCCTTGTTCGGTTACCGAGTCAATCTCACCTGTTAAGTCTGAGCTCATCATCGGGCCATGAAAGGTTACAAGCCCTGTTTCTTGATGAATGGCTGTATGCAAGCACGTAATATCACTATAGCCCCAAAAAACTTTTGGATGTTTTGCAATTAGTTGATAATCAATCTGATCGACAATACGCGGTGTGCCGTAGCCACCACAGGCACAGAAAACACCCGCAATATCTTGATTTGCAAACATATCCTCTAAAGCTTTTATTCTGTGGGAATCAACAGCACTTAAATAGCCGTACCCATCCGTTAAGTGAGGGGAGGTCACAATTGTGATCCCCATTTTTTCATACAGGTGTTTGCTCTTTTCAATATTCTTCATTAACGGTGTACTAGCTGGCGCGATAACGCCAATCGTATCTCCCGCCTTAATCGGTTTCGGGTAGATTGTTTTCATTGATTTGAACCTCCAAATAGAAAGAAGGAGAGAGACAAAAGCTCCCTCCCCTAGCTTATTCGTTTAAATCTGCCCATTTTAATTCTGTATACCCAACTGGATGACGAACAATGCCAGACACGGCATCATTTTCTAGAACCGGTTGATTATAGAAATACAACGGGAAGAACGGCATTTCTTCTAACACTAATGCTTCTGCTTCATGTAAAAGCTCGAATCGACGCTCTTCATCAGCCTCGGCTTTTGAGTCAGCAATTAACTGGTCATACGTTTCATTCGACCATGCTGTTCTGTTCATTGAACTATCAGTAATAAAACTCTCCAAGAAATTAATAGGATCAGCATAATCAGCTATGAAGGACGAACGGGACATTTGCATTTCTAACCCACGTTGACGATCTAAAAAGACACTTGACTCGACCACTTCAAGATTCACATCTACCTCTAGGTTTTCCGCGTACATTTGCTGCAGACTTTCCGCAATACGCTCATGTTCTGCTGGCCCTGAACTATATGATATGGTTACATTCGGCAAGGTTTCGTACCCTTCTTCTTCCATTCCTTCTTTTAAAAGTTGTTGGGCTTCTTCCACATCATATGTAAATAAGTCTCCGCCGACTTCTCTAAAATCCTCCCCGGACGGCTCTGGAAAACCGTAGGCAACAAATCCTCCAGCTGGTCGTTGATTTTGACGAATGACGCTTTCCACAATTGTTTCACGATCAACCGCTTTTGCAAACGCTTGACGGATCTTTTTATTTTGAAACGGCTCTTCTGTCGTTAAGAAACGGTAGAAGTATGTTCCTGCCTGATCATATAAATCCACTTCCCCACTGGCAATTAACTCTTCAGCTAAATCGGCCGGAGGTGTTGTCGTATGCAAACCACCTTGCTCATATAAGCTGTATGCTGTATTTTGATCTTCTAACATTAACCATGTGGCACCATCCAGCGCAACACTTTCTGCATCCCAATAGTGATTATTTCGCGTCATTCGTAGCTCTGTATTATGATCCCAGCCTGTTAAGGTAAACGGTCCGTTCCCAACATACGTGCTCGCTTCTTGATGCCATGACCCATTTTCTTCAACTGTGTCTTTATGTACAGGGAAGAAGGATGGATTCGTAATAAGGTTTAAGAAATATTGTTGCGGACTATTCAATACAACCTCTAGCGTCTTTTCATCTAGCGCCGTAACCATGACATCTTCTTCAGTGCCGTCACCTTCATAAAATTCAGTTGCGCCTTCAATTAAATTTGCTAGAAATGCCGCTGGCGACCCTGTATCTGGATGAACGAGTCGCTTCCACGCATACTCAAAGTCTTCTGCAGTAACCGGATCACCGTTAGACCAGTTTGCATTCTCACGTAGATAAAAGGTGTAGGTTAATCCATCTTCCGAAACCTCATAGCGTTCGGCAGTCGCTTCTTCAGGTACGTGATCGGCATTTAATCTCATCAAACCTTCCATAATATTGTTAAGAGGCGCACTAGACACCGATTCGAACGCAATTTGCGGGTCAAGACTTACTGGCTCCGCACCATTATTCACAATTAAGATCTTGTCTCCCCCGTCCGAATCATTCGTATCATCATTACCACCTGGATCTGCATCATTTGACGTACCCGTTGTACATGCCGCTAACATCATTGTTGCTGCCATTGTTCCTACTAGCCATTTCTTTTGCATGAAAATTCCCCCTTTTTTTTGTTATGCAAGTTCTTCAAAAACACCCTTTGATCTTGGATCAAGTAACCAACATGCGGCTTTATGAGTTGACGTAATCGCTGTGGTTTCTGGCATGTGGTAACGACAAACATCCATTGCAAAACGACAACGTGCAGCAAATGGACACCCTGAAGGTGGTGCAAATAAATCAGGTGGTGTACCAGCGATTGGAATGAGCTCTTCTTTTGCATCATCTAACCGTGGAATGGATTGTAATAACCCTTTTGTATAAGGATGAGCTGCTTGATAAAACAACTCTCGACGGTTGCTTCGTTCAATCACTTTTCCTGCATACATAACGTGTACACGATCTGCTAGCTGAGCAACCACCCCAAGGTCATGCGTGATTAAAATGATCGCTACACCTGTTTTACGTTGCACTTCTTTAAAAAGCGCTAAAATCTGTGCTTGAATGGTGACATCTAGTGCCGTTGTTGGCTCGTCAGCAATTAAAATATCTGGTTCGCAAATAAGGGCCATCGCAATCATGAGCCGTTGTCGCATCCCACCGCTAAACTCATGTGGATATTGCTTTAAACGCTCCTCCCCATTTGATATACCGACAATGGTTAGCATCTCAAGTGCTTTTTCATTTGCTTTAGCAAGAGAAATGGACGTATGTTTCCGAATGCCTTCTGTTAATTGTGTACCAATTGTCAGCGTGGGATTTAGTGATGTCATAGGATCTTGAAAGATCATCGATAGATCAAACCCTTGAATACGTCTCATTTTCTTATCAGACAACTTCAACAAGTTCTGACCTTTAAACCAAATTTCACCACTTTTCACTTTCGCAATTCCTTTTGGCAATAAACGCATCATACTTTGTGCAGTGACGCTTTTTCCACAACCACTCTCTCCAACAATGGCAAGGGTTTCCCCTTTTTCTAAAGTTAGATCCACACCTCTAACAGCCTGAACTTCGCCACCATATGTTTTAAAATGAATATGTAAATCTTTTACTTCCAATAAAGGCATGCTATTTCCCCCTTGTTTTCGGATCAATGGCATCTTGCAAGCCATCACCAAATACGTTAAAGGCATACATCGTTAGTGAAATAAAGAAAGCAGGGAAAAACAATCGCCACCAGTTTCCAGTTAAAATGGACGAAAGTCCGTCTTCTGCAAGAGAGCCCCACGATGCATAAGGAGCAGAAATTCCTAATCCAAGAAAGCTTAAAAACGCTTCTGCAAAGATGGCAGTTGGAACCGTTAGCGTCATTTGAATAATAATGGGTCCCATCGTATTCGGTAATAAGCTTCTACGAATAATATGATTCGTACTAGCACCGAATACTTTTGAAGCTAGCACGTATTCATTTTGCTTAAGAGAGAGGACTTGACCACGAACAATACGAGCCATGCCAACCCAGCCAGTTATCGTTAATGCAATAATAATGGTTAATAGACCAGGACCCATGATGACCATTAGTAAAATGACGACGAGTAAATAGGGAAGCCCGTAAAGGATTTCAACGATACGCATCATTACAGAGTCTGTGCGCCCCCCTTTATAACCAGAGACACCACCGTAAATAATCCCAACAATGCAATCAATAAGAGCAGCGACTAACCCAACAAATAAGGAAATTCTTGCTCCATACCAAGTACGAGCAAACATATCTCGGCCAAGGGCATCTGTACCAAACCAATATTCAAGGGAAGGAGGTTGATTGACCATACTATAATTTGGCGTTGCGATAGAATGAGGTGAAATCCATGGACCAATGATCGCCATAACTGTTAAACCAATCATCGTGAATAGACCAAACATAGCGAGCTTATTTTGTCTTAAGCGAATCCAAACCGACTGCCAATAGGATAGGGACGGTCGCGAAACAAGTTCTGCATTAAGCCTTTCACTACTAGGTGTGAATAGATGATCCTCTACAGGTTTTCCATTTGAATTAAGTAAGGCCATTAGCTCGCCTCCTTTTTATCAAGCCGTATCCGCGGATCAAGGAAGCCATAGACAATATCGACAATTAAAAGCATGACGAGTAAGATAGCGCTATAAAAAATCGTTGTTCCCATTATGACCGCATAATCACGATTGTTTATACCCTCCACAAAATAGCGACCAATTCCAGGAATAGCGAAGATTTTTTCAATGACAAAACTCCCTGTCAACACACCTGCTACAAGGGTTCCTAGAATAGTGACTACAGGCATAAGCCCGTTTCGTAATGCATGCTTAGTGACAATGACAAATGGTGATAGTCCTTTTGCTTGTGCTGTTCTTATGTAGTCTTGTGTTAAAACGTCAACCATCGTTGAACGAGTTAAACGAGCGATAATAGCCATCGGTGACGTTGCTAGTGCAAAGACAGGCAAAATCATATGTGTCCAGTCATGCCACAAGGCAACGGGTAAATAACCTTTAAACGATTGAATAAGCAAAGCCGCTAATATAAAGTTCGGTACAGACAATCCGAGCACAGCTAACGTCATTAAAAGGTAGTCAATCATTCCATTTCTTCTCAACGCTGCTAATACACCTAACGTCACACCTGATAAAAGCGCAAATGCTAAGGCAAACAGTCCTAACTCAAGGGATACTGGAAACCCACGAGCAATCAAATCGTTCACCGATACAGCCGGCTGAGAAATAGAAGGTCCAAAATCAAACTGTAAAATAGATCCTAAATAATCGACATATTGAATAACAACTGGCCGATCGAGTCCATAGAATGCTTCTAAATTGGCTTGAACCGCTTCACTTGTATTATGTTCACCATTTAAAGGTGAGCCTGGTACACTATGCATAAGAAAAAAAGTCGCTGTAACAATGATCCACAGCGTAACAATCATCGCTAAAAAACGACGACTAACGTATTTAAGCATCGCGATCGCCTCTCTTTAACAAAACGTTGTTTGCATCGCAAGCTCAGTCATCACAAGCATTGCTTGGTAAGCTTCCTTGATATCTTTTGCCTGAAATGCCACAGTCGTTCCTGATTCTATTGAAGCACCTGGCATCAATGCCGCCCATTCCGCTTGACCATAATTCGCAAATTCAATATGTAGTAAAGGCGCACCTTTAAGCTTTAAAGGAGAGTGGTTTTTCTGCAAAAGAGCTTCTTCGGTTTTTAGTTGGAGTAATTGTTTGCTTTCTTCTGGCGATAAACACAAAGCCGATGATCGGGACTGTGCCCTTTTCACAGGAGCGGTTACCACATTTGGAAGAAGGGCTTCCGCTTCTTTGCAAGCGCCTTCATCACCAGCTACAAGTGTAACCGGAACATCGTAATAACCAGCAAGAAACGCATTAAGTCCTAACTCACCGATCAGTTCGTTATTTAACCACATGTTTCGAACACCAAAAATCATCGTATGACTCATCACACCTGGCATTGAAGCTCTTGCATGGTACCCAATAAAGAATACGTGTTCAAAGGATTCATCTAAACCTTGCATCATCGAAAAGGGCTTCACTTCACCAGAGATTAATTGCACACGATGATGAAGCCTTTCTATTAGAATATTATTCATTTTCCCATGTGAATCATTCGCTATAAAATTTTTGCAGCCATGTGCAAAAGCGGCTTCTGCAACATGATTGACTTCACTCGTCATCAGCTCTTGGCCGCGATGATAAAATCGTTCGCCAGGAGTGACAAATTGTCGATCCACTAAACCCGTTATCCCTTCCATGTCTACTGAAGCAAACACGTTCATCTACTCATCCCCTCTCAATTCTTGATGTATCTTTACTCTATTCGTAGTAAAAAGCTATTTTCCTGCTGAATTTGCGATTTAAACCGAAAAAATTGTAAACTTTCCTTACATTCTGTCATTTGTTCAAAGATAAACGTCCCTTTCTACGACTAGAAAACTACACTCTACTAGACGGCTTTCTATTCAGCTTATGCTTGAAGGTCAACACTTCTTTCTCTAAAAGTCAAAATCATGTTATTTTTTTAAGAAATCATCTAAAATAAAAGTACTATTAAGAATTGGAGAATGATGTATGCAGCAAGAACAAAATTTTCGAATGGGGGTAACCACGACCCTATCCTCCTATTTAATCTGGGGGTTTTTACCGCTTTACTGGGCATTACTTTCTTTTATACCTGCTTTAGATGTGTTAATGTATCGTATTTCATTTGCGTTTTTATTCATGGTTATTTTGCTCATTTTTGCGAGGAGAAAAGCTCAATACATAAATGAAATAAAAAACGTCTTTACCCAGTCCAAGCTACTTATGCAAATGATTTTTGCAGCCATCTTTATTAGCTTAAACTGGTTTTTATTTATTTTTGCTGTTAGTAGCAATATGGTATTAGAAGCGAGTTTAGCTTACTACATTAATCCGTTACTTAACGTTGTACTTGCGACTGTCATCATTAAAGAAACGTTAAGTCGTGCAGAAGTTTTTGCTGTTAGTGCAGCAGGAGTTGGCGTACTCATTCTGATTGTTTTTAACGGTACGATTCCTTGGGCTGCATTTGGAATGGCGTTAAGCTTCTGCTTCTATGGATTTATTAAACGTTCCGTTTCTATATCTGCTACAGCTGGACTGTTTATTGAAACCGCATTAGTTACACCCATAGCGTTACTGTACTTACTCTTTTTCACAACGTATTCAATCTTTACCATGGATAGCTCGACGATCTTACTACTTTCAGGTGCAGGTATTTTCACCGCAGTGCCTCTCATATTGTTCTCTTTCGGGGCAAAGCACATTCCGTTTTCCCTAGTCGGATTCTTTCAATATATTGCACCGACGACAATGCTTTTTCTAGGTATCTTTATTTTTAAAGAACCTTTCTCTCTTGTACAATTCATTGCGTTTTTATTTATTTGGATTGGTTTACTAACGTTCACGTCATCAAAAATTTTAAGTCGAAGAAAAGGAAAAGAACCCCTTACACATGAATGATTCAAGTTGTTCATGTATACTAGCATTGAAATGAATGAAGAAAGGAAGGATACAATGGCACAATACCGTGGCTATATTGGTACCTATTCAAAAGGAGATAGCAAAGGTGTATATACATTTACATTAGACACCGAAACAAAGCAGCTCAGCAATCAGCAGTTAGCCGCCGAACTAAAAGACCCTACCTATGTGGCGATAACAAACGAGAACAAGTTATACGCTGTTATGAAAGAAGATACAAAAGGTGGCATTGCCGCATTTACAATAAACCCTGACAGCGGGTCATTGGAACCGTTAAATCGGCAAATTACTGCGGACGGAGGACCTTGTCATGTAACCGTCTCAAGAGACCAAAGAAAGGCGTTATCAGCTAATTATCATAGCGGTACAATCCTTTCCTACGCCATTCAAGAAGATGGATCTGTTGGCGACATTCTATCAACTGTGACGCATGAGGGCAGCGGTCCTAATAAAGACAGACAAGAAAAAGCTCATGCTCACTTCTCTGGCTTTACACCTGATGAGCACTATGCAGTAGCTGTTGACCTTGGGACAGATGAAGTTATTCTTTATAAACATAACAATGGTGAGTTAAATAGACATTTCACCCTGAATGTGGTACCAGGAGCAGGACCACGGCACATTGCCTTTCATCCGCAAGAAGCCTATGCCTACATCATGACCGAGCTCTCGAATGAAATTATTGTTTGCGCGTACAACGCAACAGTAGGTGAGCTTCATGAAATACAAACAATTTCTACGTTACCAGAAGGGTTTGTAGAAGAAAGCTTTGGTAGTGCCATTCACGTCTCTCAAGATGGTAAATTTGTATACGCAGCGAATCGTGGGCATAATTCGATTGCGAGCTTTGCAGTAAATGAACTCTCTGGAGAGCTGACGCTTGTAGAAATTGTTTCAACAGAAGGAAATTGGCCTAGAGATTTTCACATTGACCCGTCAGGTGAATACCTACTTGCATCCAATCAAGAATCTAGCAACTTGACTTTATATAGTCGTAGCAAGGATACAGGCAAGCTATCGCTTCTTGAAAGTGAGATCCCAATGCCTTATCCGGTTTGTGTTGTGTTCGTTTCAGAACCAATTCATTAAACGAAGCCTGTTTATCTGTATACGAAAAATTGAGGCTGCTCCGTTAGCACCTATGTCTTAACGAAGCAGCCTCTTTCCTTTGTGAAGATGATGCATGGTCCAGCGCGTCTTCCATTGTGCATTTTATGAAAGTAATGGAATGGCTTCATCCACTTGCTTATGCTCAAACCCTAAATCGCTTGCTACTGCTTCATATGTTACATATCCGGCAGCCGTATTTAACCCTTTTGCTAGTGCTAGGTTTGAGCGCAATGCTTTGACAATGCCAAGGTCTGCAATCTGCTTTGCATAAGGGATCGTCACATTGGTTAAAGCGATGGTTGACGTTCTTGGTACCGCTCCTGGCATGTTGGCAACTGCATAGTGAATAATGCCATGTTTCACATATGTCGGCTGGTCGTGGGTCGTCACTTTGTTTGCTGTTTCAATAATACCACCTTGGTCCACGGCTACGTCTACTACAACACTACCTTCCTTCATCGCCTTAATCATCTCTTCTGTAATAAGCTTTGGCGCTTTTGCTCCTGGTATTAGCACTGCACCGATAACCAAATCCGCCTCCTCTACTGCTACAGCAATGTTAAGAGGATTGGACATCATCGTTTGAATGTCATTCCCAAATAAATCATCGAGCTGGCGTAGACGCTCTGCGCTGACGTCAAGTAAAGTAACCTGAGCACCTAATCCAATGGCCATTTTTGCGGCATTTGTTCCAACTACACCACCACCAACTATCGCTACTTTAGCTCGCTTAACACCTGGTACACCTGATAACAAAATACCTTTTCCACCATTAGTTTTCTCAAGAAACCGTGCTCCCATTTGAGTCGCCATTCGGCCTGCTACTTCACTCATAGGAGTTAGAAGTGGCAAGGTTCGATTTTGCTCAACGGTTTCATACGCAACTGCTATGACTTCGCTCTTCACAAGGGCTTTTGTAAGCGCAGGTTCTGCCGCTAAATGTAGGTAAGTAAATAGAATTAATCCTTTTCGAAAGAAGCCAAATTCGGATTCAAGTGGTTCTTTTACTTTAACAACCATATCTGCCTCAGCCCAAACGTCAGCTGCTTGTGGCACAATTTTTGCTCCAGCTTGCTTGTACTCCTCATTCGTGAAGCCACTTCCGTCTCCTGCTCCTGATTCAATCATAACTGTATGACCACTTGTCGTCAGCGTAACTACACCGGCTGGGGTCATTGCTACACGATTTTCAAAACTTTTCACTTCTTTAGGCACTCCAATAATCACAACAATCACCTTCCTTCGGCACTTCTTATTGGTAGTATATCCACGACAGCTATTTTTCTCTTCATGGGATGGGGCTAAAATTCACCCTTCCTATTTGTGTGAAAAACACAAATGATCAGACTATTGAACAGTCAATAGTCGTCGCGTAAATCTAAATATAGACCAGTCCGCTCATTCGGATCTTTTAAACGAATGTTTGTAATTTCCGTTATTCGTTTTATGCGATACTGTAAAGAATTGGTGTGAATGTGCAGTGCTTTTGCTGTTGTGACCAGATGATTATCATTTTTTAAATACTCATCTAAGGTCTTCAGTAAATTCGTTTGATTTTGCCGATCATATCGTTTTAATTGTTCAATAGCCGGATGCTTACTACTTACATAAGCTTTTTCTTCGTACGGTCCAACGTAGCGCATTGCCCCAGACTGATAATAAAACAGCTGACTGTTTAGTTCTTCTTTAAAACGATCTTTTAACGCGAGCATTGCTTTGGCTTGCTCATACGATTTTGCCATACCTTCTAGAGAGCGATCAGGATTTCCGCAAGCTAGTGAAAGGGTTAAGGGCATCGCGGTTTGAATAGTATGAACGGGAAGCGTTACAGTAGCATGCACCACCATAGCAATAAAGTATCGTCCATCAAACATATAGAGAGGAGCATGAGGTTGCACAAGTTGCTCGACTTTCATTAAATGCTCTGCCTTACTATGTAAATCAATCATTAAAATACATTTTTCATTTGTTTGGTCCACCCAAGACACAGGTAAATCGAAAGGCATATACGTATTCGTCATAACTTTCCAAAGCTTCTCTTCTTTCGTAGGTGCGAGCTGCTCTCGATCATACATAGAAAAATAAGTACTTGCTTTTACCGCTACTTTCTTTAGCCATTGTTGCTCGAATACAGTTAGAGATCGAGTTGTTTCAGATACCCAAATGTACCCAATCACAATATTTGAACCATCTCTAATTGAAAGAGCAACGCGCTTTCCTAGTCCAAACTCTTCGATTCCAGCAATTAATAGTGGCTCAGCTGACTGGTTTAGTGCCGTCATAACACCATCTTTCCAAAATCGATGAATGAGCTTATCAGGAACTTTCCTACCAATAATAGTTGAAATTCTTGCCGAATCTGTTCCTTCACCATGTTCAGAATAAGCGAGCAAGTGATGATGCTTGTTTTCAATCGTAATGGGGCAAGCAAGCAATTTACCTAAACTTTCGACGAACGAATCTAAATGTGTATAGGTTTTGGTTAAAAATAGTTTGTATGCATCTGTCATCACAAACCCTACTTTCTCTTTCATTCATTCAATCTAAGTATAGCAAATTCTTGCTTGCATTTCTCTATTTAATCGTTGTTGCCAAAGGCTTGAAGCGCTCGTTTTCTCGCCGACTGATGATCAATAATTGGCTTTACATACGCAGCACAACCATACTCTTCTCGTTCCTCTTCACTTAAATCATGAGGCATATGAATCGCCTTTGTCGGCACATCTTTTAGTTCTTTTACATACGAACGAATAAAACGTCCATACGGGTCAAACCGTTCTGATTGACGATACGGATTAAAGATCCTAAAATACGGAACTGCATCGGTACCTGTTGATGCCGCCCATTGCCAGCCGCCAATATTTGAAGCTGGATCATAGTCGATAAGACGTTCAGCAAAATAGCGCTCTCCTAAACGCCAGTCAATCAATAAATGCTTCGTAAGAAAAGAAGCCACAACCATTCGTAAGCGGTTGTGCATCCAGCCAGTTTCGTTCAACTGCCGCATTGCTGCATCAACGAGAGGATAGCCGGTTTTGCCTTCCTTCCAAGCCTGCAATTGCTCTTCATCTGATCGCCAATCAAGCCCTTGATAAGTCGATTTAATTTCTAGGTTATCACTCTTTGGATAGTGCACATAAATCATATTATAGAAATCACGCCATGCTAATTCCTGTATAAACGTTTCAACACCTGAATCGTCTTTTAGTTGCTCTCTTTTTTCTTCAGCCATTTGATAGACAGTTCGAATGGATAAAGCACCCGTTCTTAAAAATTTTGATAATCGACTTGTCCCTTCGATTTCTGGATAGTCACGATCTTTCTTATACGATTCAATGGTATCGTCAATAAAGGATTGCAGGTATTCTCGCGCACATTGCTCTCCAGCCTCTTGTTTCCATTTGCCTGTTTTTTGCTGCATGATTCGTTTATACGCATCCTCACCGGCTTCATGTTTTGGCTTTTTAGATAGACTCTTTTGCCGTAAGGAAGATTCGTCTATACAGACTGGCTCTGGTTTATGGAGCTGTCGCCATTTTTTATAATACGGCGAGAATACTTTGTAATGAGTATCATCTTCTTTTAAAACGTCATGAGCGCCATGTAAATGGTGATCCATAAAGGCTTTTGTTTTTATTTGCGCAGACTTTGCCCACTTTTCAAACGCTTCATCTCGCTTCTTTCCAAAGCCCACCTCATCCCGATTGTAATAAATGGTGTGGATGGAATCCATTTTTGCCTTTAATTCGTCAAAACTCGCTTCTAGTTCACCATACAAACATAAAATAGGGAATGACACTTTATTTGCATGATCCATAAAGGCCTTTAACGTCTCATAGAAGTAATCATGTCGAACGGTAAAAGACTCTGTTAATTTTGGGTGAATATGAAAGACACCCATTAGTGTATCGTTTTGTGAACAAGCCGCTTCCGCCGAGGCAAGCGCTTGATGGTCTTGTAATCGCAAATCTCTTCGAAACCAAACAATGTGGACAGCCATTTCGTTTGCTCCTTTCATTCATGTAGTAAAAAGACGCGTTGCCGATGCAACACGCCTTTCTTTTATTCCCCTTTTTCGATTGGATAATCATGTGTAATCCAGTCACTCCATGAGCCAGGATACAGTTTAACGTTTGTAAAGCCAGCTTGTTCCAATCCTAAATAAAGTGGACATGCAGAAATTCCTGATCCGCAGTAAACAATTACTTCTTTGTTTTTGTCTCCTAGCGGTTTAAATTCTTGCTCAAGCTGTTCTTTATTCTTCCACGTACCATCTTCATTTAACACCTGTTTCCAAAATAGGCTCGCCGCCCCCGGGATATGACCAGACTTTGCATCGAGCTCTTCCTGTTCTCCAAGAAATCGGTCGTAGGCACGTGCATCCAATAAATGTGTTGCTTTTGACCGCTTGGCAACATCATCATGTGCCACTTTCATTTCGTCTCGAATGGTTGCTGAGAAGGTTGCACGTGTAGGCTTGTGTCGTTCATTCGTTGTCTGATATCCTCGTGACGTCCATTCTTTAAAGCCACCATCTAATACGTACACAGACGAATGGCCAATATAGGTCAGCATCCACCAAGCTCTCCCGGCAGCCATTCCGCCACTACCTTCATCATAAATAACGACTGGAGTAGCCTCATCAATTCCTTTACGCTCTGCCATCTCAATTATAGCACCGTCAGAAGGCAATGGATAACGACCACCTTCTTGTAAAGCTCGATCTGCCATATCTTCTACCATATCGATAAAAATCGCACCGGGAATATGTGCCTCATTGTAAAGACGCTTCCCTTTTTCTTCATCTTTTAAGTCATGTCTTGCATCTAACAACATAAACGTTTCGTCTTGTTTCATCCATTGCTGAAGTGTATCGACTGAAAGAATCATTCCTATACCTCCCATTTCTTTTCAACTTTACATAGCAACCAATTGGAAATCAATAAAAAAAGCCTGTCGACAAAGCCGACAAGCATTAATGGTTTACTGGTTTAGTAAAAACTCGGAGATTTCATTCAGATGTTGTTCAACAGAGATAGGATCATTAAAATAATAACCAATTGGATCCATCTCAAACACGCGATCATTTTCTACAGCTTCAAGCCCTTCCCAAATTGAGCTTTCATAAAGGAAATTTCCGTCCATGTTTACGGTCCAAGGTGCTGTTAAAATATAGTCACCTGCATAATCAGGAACAGCCTCTAAAGACAAGTTATTATAGCCATCTCCCTCTACAGCTTCAACAGCAGCTTCTGGCATCGATAAGTCAAATTCATTGTACATAATTTCACCACCGCGCCCCCAACCGCTTCCGTACAAATAAACATCGCTATCTGTCGGCTGTAAAATAGAAATCGTGCTATCACCTACCGCAGCTTGTACATCAGGTTTAAGATCCTCTACTTGTGCATCCCATTCGTCAATCCAGCTTTGAGCGGCCTCTTCCCGACCGAACATTTCCCCAAACTCTATAAGTTGATCTTTATACCCTAATGATGCGTAATCAACAGCAACTGTTGTTGCAATGCTTTCAAGCTGATCTAAAATTTCAGATGAGCCATAGGCAATAATTAAGTCTGGATCTAATTCAAGTACTTGTTCGACAGATACAGTGCTTGCATCACCTAGATTCTCAACACCTTCTGTATACGCTTCTAAAAACGGGCTTTCAAACACATAATCTGTTGCCGCAGCAACGTCAATCCCTAGTTCTTGTAAATAGCCAAAATAGACGTCCGCTAAAAGCACGACTCTTTCTGGATTAGCAGGTATCTCTTGCACACCATTCATCGCTTCGTATGGAATCGTCTCTGTGCCCTCTGTTGTTGAGCTACTATCGTTTTGCTCATCGGCTCCATTTCCACAAGCTGCTAACATCAGTGCACTAAGGGCAAAGGTCCCAAAAGACCATTTATGTAATTGTTTCATTTGCATGTACCTCGCTTCTATTGATAAAGATTTTCATTTTCAATAAAAGTATAATATGAAACAGAACAACGTGCAAATTTTAGCTTGAGCGCGTATATTTTTTTCATCTTTTTTAACGTACATATTGCGACAGTCTTCGGAAGACATTAAAATAAACGTTAGATTTTATGGGGGTGGTTCACTTGGAGAAAGAACATGAAACAAAATTGAAACGTACGCTTACGCTGGTACCGCTTCTTGTTATTGGCTTAGCTTACATGGATCCGTTAGTCGTTTTTGATACGTACGGTATCGTTGCTCAACTTACGGAAGGACATGTGGCAACGGCTTACTTGTTTACAATCGCAGCGCTTCTCTTAACGGCCTATAGCTATGGAAGAATGGTACAAGCTTTCCCTAAAGCGGGTTCAGCGTATACGTATGCCCAAAAAAGCATTCATCCAAATGTTGGATTTGCAGCTGGATGGACGCTCCTACTCGACTATTTATTCCTTCCAATGGTCAATTTCGCCATTGGTATGGTGTATTTGCAAGCAGCTTTCCCGCAAATACCTGCTTTTATTTGGGTTGTTCTATTAGCAACCGTCATAACGACAATTAATATTCTAGGCATTCGCCTTACCGCAAATGTAACTGGCTTATTTGTCTCTTTTCAAATTCTTGTGGCAGCGATTTTTATCTTTTTTGTTATCAAGGGGTTAGTGAATGGATTTGGTACTGGTCAGCTTTTGTCCATGATGCCTTTTTATAGTACGTCACTTGAAATGACGACTGTTTTTACCGGAGCAGCCATACTCTGCTTTTCCTTTTTAGGCTTCGATGCTATTTCAACCCTTTCAGAAGAAACAAAAAACCCAAAAAGAACGGTTCCTTTAGCCATTATTTTAGTTGTTCTTATCGGTGGTGCGTTGTTTGTTGGAGTATCCTATTTACTACAATTGGTATACCCACATTACGAATCGTTCGTTTCAGCTGAAGCAGCTTCATTGGAAATCGCTCAATATGTCGGTGGTGCTTTTCTTTACTCCCTATTCTTAGGAGGCACAATGGTCGCAGTTGTATCGTCATCAATGTCTTCTCATGCCAGTGCGTCACGTCTTTTATTTGCAATGGGTAGAGATAGCACGTTGCCTAAACGATTTTTTGGTTATTTACACCCTCGATTCAAAACGCCTGTCTTTAACATTGTCTTAATTGGCGTGCTCTCTCTGACTGCTATCTTCGGGGAACTTGAGATTATCTATTCCTTTATAAGTTTTGGCGCCTTAATTGGGTTTACGAGTGTAAATGCTTCTGTTATTGCGCACTATTTTATACGACAAAAGCAACGCTCTATAAAAGGGACCATACTCAATTTAATTATCCCTTCATTAGGAGCTATTTTCTGTTTATCTCTCTTATATTCAATTGAAACAAATGCATTAATAATCGGTCTAAGCTGGATGTTCTTAGGGCTCTTATATTTTATCTATCGCAGGAAAAAATTTGCATCCGTATAAAGGTTTGATTTATTGATTAGCAGCAAGTAAGATTAAGACTGATGCAAAAGGAGCGTATATGGATCCAATTGCTTAGGGGGTATATGTGCGACAGTTTAAGCGATCACTTTTATTCATTTTTACTTGCCTTATCACTATTTCTTTCCTTGTGTTTTACCTTTACACATCAGAAAATAGTCGTTTTTCCATCGATCATCTGGAAGAGACACTTGGTACAATGATGCGAGGAGACCATCCAGATGTTCCTATAGAAGAAATTATTTACGCTGACGAGCTCCATCCGATTGTAGCAGACAAAACGGAACAGTTAATAGAACAAGCTTCTCGAATTGGCATTTCCATTATTATTACTGATGGGTTTCGAACCGTCGAAGAGCAGGACGCCCTTTATGAGCAAGGACGCTCAACAACCGGCAACATTGTTACAAATGTTGCCGGTGGAGAATCCCTCCATAATTACGGCTTAGCCGTCGATTATGCATTACTTAATGAAAGTGGACAGCCTATTTGGGATCTTGAGTATGATGGAAATCAAAACGGTGAGAGTGACTGGATTGAAGTTGCAGACATTGCAAAAGACCTAGGATTTAATTGGGGTGGCGATTGGAAGCATTTTGTTGACTATCCTCACCTAGAAATGACATTCGGATACTCTATGCGTGATATTCAGCGAGCATTAAATGATTCTCTATCACCTACCGATTAATAAAGGAGTGACCGTTATTTAATAAGGATAAGGTCACTTCTTTTTATACTTTTAGCAGGAAAATCAGGAAAAAGCGAGAACTAATTTAGAGGAAGAAAACTTTATGTTCGATATATTAAAAGAAGTGGGTTGATAACCGTGGAGCTAGGTAGAACAATTAAGTACTACCGGATTAAACATAACATGACACAAGCTGAACTCGCTGATGGTATATGTTCTATTCCACATTTAAGCAAAATTGAAAATTCAATATATAATGCTAATTTCGGGACTGCAGCACTACTTTTAGAAAGACTCGGAATTAATATTGAAGAAGAATATGCCCAGCACTCAGAAATTAAACACACGCTCGATGCGTTTATAGAAGCCATTCAATTCGCTGACGAAGAGAAAGCACTTGAATACTATGAATCGCTTCTTGATAAAGAAACGGTTATACCGCGGACCAATTATCGTAATATGTATCATTTGTACATGATGCGCTACCATTTAATGAACGGTCATTTAACTCTCGCATTTAAAGATTGGAGTATTGTCGACAAGAACAGGAGTAATCTCGATCCTATTGAAGAACTTTCCGCCGAGTTGTTCTATGGCATTTATTTAGTTGAACTCGGACGACTTAAAGAAGCTAAACAGCTATTGCTTAGTATTAAAAATGCAGAACATTCATCACACTATCTTTTCGCTCGAGAAATCGCATTTATTTTATCCCATTGTTATACCGAATTAAACGAGCCTGAAAAAGCCATTATTTATGCAAAAGAAGCACTTTACCTATTTAAACAAGAAGATAATTATATACGCACTGCCCAATCACAAATGGTGTTAGGCATTAATTATACACAGTTAAATATGCTCGAAGAATCCCTTCGTGTGTTTAAAGTCCTCTTGCGTAATTCGCGACTATTCGGTCAACAATCGCTTTATTTTCAAGCAACCTATAATTATGGCATCCTCTTAAAGAAAAGTGGCGATTATGAAGCGAGTCACGACTGTTTCTTGCAATGCACAAACTTTTATGAACCTTCTAGCAAAAACTACCTCTATGCTCGTTTAGCCGATGTAGAAGTGCTGTTTTTATTAAATGCCGAAAAAACGAGTATTCGTGACATATTAGTTGAAATAATTGAGCAAAGCGTTACACAGGCTCATGAACGATTAGAGCTCCAAGCACGTTATTATATGTATCGTCTTGAATCGTCTGAACAACTCTATCATTTTATAGAAACGGAATTGTTGCCGCATTTGGAACGATTAGAAAGCCATGCGGAATTGTTGCCCTATGCTCGAGAGTTAGCTCATTGGTACCAACAAAATGGACACTATGAGAAAGCCAATGAATACTTACAGAAATACTCTTCCATTTCGACGAAGAAAGATTTGTCCATGGTCTAATAAACTGTAGATAAAAAGCTTATGAACGCACATGTGCGTTCATAAGCTTTTTTGATTTAAACCATAGACGAATGCGTTGCGATATGTAATCGAACAGCATAAAAAAAGCGCACGAGACTGCGCCCCCCACTGGAACCGTCCCGGCCCGAAAATCGAGAATGCTTTTCTCGAAAAGGCTAGATTGTTTCTAGTGGAAAGCGTCAGTCGGTAGCGCTTTATACAATCGATTACTAGTTAGAATAAGTCTTTTTCGTGAAAAAACGGATTAACGTGTTGCCGCTTCTGCGTTAACAAGACCACTTCCGAATTGATTTGTATTTCCTAAGTTTGTTGCCGTATTTTTAAGGTGGTTACGAATTTGAACATTTGACCAAGATGGATTCTTTTGCTTCACTAACGCAGCAACACCAGCAACGTGCGGTGTAGCCATAGACGTACCATTGAAGCTTGAGTATCCATTACCAGGAACCGTACTTTGTACACCAACACCTGGTGCTACAATGTCAAGACCTGCTCCGTACTGAGAAAAGCTAGCGCGGTTGTTATTTTGATCTGTTGCACCTACTGCCATCGCATTTGCATAGCGTGCTGGGAATCCAACATTTCCTGCACCTGAGTTACCAGAAGCCGCAACTACAAGAACGCCACTTGCTGTTGCTTGGTTAACAGCTTGTTCCATTGTTGCAGATCCAGCACTACTTCCTAAACTCATGTTTGCAATGTGCATGCCATTATTTGCAGCCCATTGTAACCCTTGAGCAATACCACTGATTGACCCAGAGCCACTTGCTCCTAGCACTTTAACCCCATATAAATCAACGTTTGGTGCTACGCCGAGTACACCAATTGAATTGTTTAACGCTGCAATTGTACCAGCAACGTGAGTACCATGACCGTTTCCATCACTAATATTCGGCTCTCCTGGTACAAAACTAGCGCCGCCACGGATTCTTAAATCAGCGTGATTTGAGATCCCTGTGTCTAAAACAGCCACACGAACTCCAGTACCTGTGAATCCTCTGCTTTGAGCAATCGGAGCTTGTACACGGTTAATTCCCCATGGAACGGTTTGCATTGTCGTTACCTCAGCATCTTCCTCTATATAGGAGATGGCAGGGTCAAGCTCTAATGCTTCTACATCTTGTGGGTCAAGTTCAACGGATAAAACAGGAATAAAATCAAATTCATGAAGGAGATCAATTTCAACATCTTCCACTTGAGAAGAAGAAATAGAATACTCATCTCCATCAATTTGGTCAACAAATTGGGACATAACTTCTTGTTCCTTAAAGCCAATGAGGTATTTTTCCTTCGCTTCCTCGGCTGCTTGTGCGATTGATGAACTAAATGCTACTGATATAATTAGTGCTGTTCCGGCAACAATTTTCCCCATTTTCTTATTCAATTCGTTATACCTCCTCAAAATGTTCCAACCTGCGCAGCTGGTAATCTAAAATTAACAAAATTTTAACTCTTTTGGTATTGGGAAACCTTTTTAGCTATTGGGAAATATCCGTAAATTAATAGTTAACTTTTTTGTTAGTTGATGATTAAAAAAGCATGTTATTGCTCATAATGGTAAAAAAAGGAGGAGAGTAGATGGAACTACTTCACCGTGTAAACTATGAGGATAAATCGATCAAACTCCCTACAAATAAACGTTTATCCCGCCACATTCTCACATATAGTCATTGGTACGATCAATCAACGGTTGAAAAAGCCAAAGCAGATTTAAAACAATTGCTGTAACATTACTATTTTCCATCATCAAGAAAAGAGACCGGTTTCCCGGTCTCTCGCCTTGTCGAATGAATGAAAAACAGCTCGTTATTCAGTTCCATGACTTACAATTCGTTTCGCTTTCAGTCACGTTTTTCATACTCCGTTACTACAGAAGCATGCTTTTCATGCATCATCGTTTCCACATACCAGCCTGTGTCATCTTCTAGCTGCTCTAGAATATGCGTATGTTCATTTACATAAGCAAACGCTTTGCTATCTTCATAGGGGATATGCAACGCTTTTTTAATGTAATGAGTGAACACTTTAGCCTGTATGCTTTCAACGAGACGATCCATCCCTTGTCCTGTTTTAGCCGAAAGAAAGATCTCGTCTTTTTCTGTTGACCATTCCCTTGTCTCTACCCGATCCATTTTGTTATAGACCGACAAAAGAGGTTGATCTATCTCCAATTCCTTCAACGTGTTTTCTGTTGTACGCATCATTTCTTTATAATGACTACTAGAGTAATCAACAACATGAAGCAGTAAATCTGCTTCGCGAGCCTCTTCTAACGTTGAACGAAAAGCTTTTACTAAATGAGTCGGCAATTTTGAGACAAAACCGACTGTATCCGCAAGAAGAAAAGGCAAGTTCTTTTGCATTTCGACACGCCTAACCGACGTATCTAGCGTCGCAAACAACATGTCTTTTTCAAATACTTTTTTCTCCTGCTTTTCAGTTACAAAAGCGTTAAGTAACGAGGACTTCCCTGCATTCGTATAGCCAACTAACGCTACAACCGGGATACCTTCTGTTTTCCTTTTTTGCCTTTGCGTTTGACGGCGCTCAACAACGACTTCAAGCTCTCTTTCTAATGCACTGATTCTACTTTCAATTTTTCTGCGGTCCAGTTCAAGCTTTGTTTCCCCTGCACCTCGGTTCGCAAGACCAGACCCACTGCCGCCTTGCCTACTTAGCGAAGCCCGCATGCCAACAAGACGTGGTAATAAGTACTTCAGCCTCGCAATTTCAACTTGGAGCTGCGCTTCGTTTGTCTTTGCGCGCTCTCCAAAAATATCTAAAATGAGCATGGTTCGATCATAAACCGTCACTTCAAGTTCTTTTTCCAAATTTCGGATTTGTGACGGGGTAAGCTCATCGTTGAAAATTACTAAATGAACGTCAAATGAATCAATTAATCGAGACAGTTCTGTCACTTTGCCGCTCCCAAGATAAGTTGCTTGATTTGGTGTTTGAAGCTTTTGGGTGAGTGACGCAACCGGATTTAAGTCAAGTGCTCTAGCTAAATTCTCCAACTCTTCCATCCCATAGTCAAAGTGGCTGTCTCCTTGACGCTCAACACCTACCACAATAATATCTTGAATGGTTCTTGTTTCTGTTTCATGCATTTTATTTAAAAACCTCCATCTCATTTTGTTGGTACACAAAAATGACACACGACTCAGCCTGTGTGTAAACGAAGGTTATTTAGCCCTATAAATGCCATCGTCAACAGGTGATGCTGCGTATCATTACATTCTACTTTGCTCTGTAACGGTTAAATCGATCATGATGACGATTCCTCCTTTAAGCTTCTAACTTAAGAGTACCACTTGTTAGATAGCCGTGTAAATTAAGCTGTGCAGCTATTTAAGTGGGTACGGTAATTCATCCTTTTTCTTTTTTAAGCTTCTAAGAATTAACTGGTTCACAATCTCAGGATATTCATGATGAACCCAGTGTGTTGCGTCATCGATAAAAATAAGTTCTCCATTTGAACAACGTTTCAGACTTTCTTTTGCTAATGTTTTTGACAAAAACGGGTCGTTCCACCCCCAGAGAATCGTTGTTGGTACATGTATCATCTGATCAAACGGCTTAGGACCATTCCGAAAATCCAGCCGAATAGCTCGGTACCAGTTTAACATCGCTGTCAGTGCACCAGGCATTAACCAGGCATTCCGATAGTGCTCTAAGTCTTCTTCCACAAAGGCACCCTCACGCCCTGTCATTTGTAAGCCTTTTGCCATATATTTAAATTTCTTTGTTTGTAAAAGTTTTTCTGGTAAAAAGGGAATTTGAAAAAACGCCATATAGGAGCTACGAACTAGCTGTGTTGGATTTTTCAGTATTCCTTTGGGGATATCTGCTGGATGAGGAATATTAATTGGAATAAACGTTTTAATTCTTTCTGGTTTTGTTGAGGCCAAATGCCACCCTACCGCTCCTCCCCAATCATGTCCGATGACAATGGCTTGTTTTCGCTTATACGCGTCAATAAGCGCAACACAATCGTCCCTTAATGTGTCAAGACTATAAGCCTCTACTTCTTGTGGTTTGTCACTTTCATTATACCCACGCTGATCAGGCACTACGACGTAATAGCCTTGGGTAGCTAACGCGGTTAATTGATGCCGAAACCCGTACCAAAACTCAGGAAAACCGTGCAACATAAGAATGAGTTCACCCTCTTTTGGACCAGCACAAACCACGTGAAAGGTATGCCCATTCGCGTCAATTAGTTGATGTTCAAACCTCATTATCCTTCACACCTTTCTTTTCGATAGTCTTCTCTACCCGTATTCTTTCGCCTTTATGCCAGCACTTTCCTGTTACCGATATTAGGTCTTGACGTACATGGAGACTTCGCATATACTAATTTTACAATCACATACATTCCTTCAAAGGGGAGTAGCTGCAAGTGATTTTTACTTGAACCAAAGTCGTCATTACGTGGATGATCTCCACCGGCTTTGTTTGGCATGATACATAAATGTCTAGCAAGACCTTTGCCTCGTTCGTATACAAGGCAGGGGTCTTTTTTGTATTCATAAAGATCCCTCATTTTGTCGAACCTAAGGGGTGCAAAAAAAGAGAGGCGTGTTGTTTATGGATGCAGCTTTATTACTAGAATATAGCTGGGTGTTACTTGTTTTAATTGCTTTAGAGGGAATTCTTGCCGCTGACAATGCTTTAGTCTTAGCGATTATGGTAAAGCACTTGCCGGAAAAAGAGCGAAAAAAAGCCCTGTTTTATGGTCTTGCCGGGGCATTCGTTTTTCGTCTCGCTTCCTTATTTGTTATTTCGTTCCTCGTAGACGTTTGGCAAGTACAAGCGCTTGGAGCCGCTTATTTGTTATTTATTGCGCTAAACCACTTGTTCCGGAAGCATGTTGTTAAAAAGCAAGAACAAGCCGCCGGTATCACGAAAGTAAAAAAAGGTAGTGGCTTTTGGACGACGGTATTTAAAGTTGAAATTGCCGATATAGCGTTTGCTGTAGATTCTATTCTCGCTGCAGTTGCCCTAGCAACAGCTTTAACACCTACGGGCTTAGGAATGGTCGGAAGTATGGATGTTGGTCAGTTTGTTGTTGTCTTTTTAGGTGGATTTATTGGATTACTCATTATGCGATTCGCAGCATCTAAATTTGTTATTCTGCTACAAAAACGGCCTGGATTGGAAACCGCGGCGTTTATTATCGTTGGCTGGGTAGGTGTGAAATTAGCGGTTCAAGTTCTTGCTCATAATGCAATTGCCGTTATCCCGCATGAATTCCCACATTCTACTGGTTGGAAATTATTCTTCTATACCGTACTTGTACTAATTGTTCTTGGTGGTTGGTTCTTCTCAAAACAACCAAGCGACGGGGATGAATCAAAAACGGAAATTGAAAAACGAGCAGAAAACAAAGTTGAAGGGTAAGGAATCGAAACACCGAAAGCTTGCGCACTACGCGCAAGCTTTTTTAGTTCCACTTCTCCATCGTTAACCGTATAAAAATTCCATTTCCCCACCATAAGGATTGAATATTCTGCACGTATATGTTTCACTTAAATAGAACCACTAGGGGCGTCTTTTGACTGAGAAAAGCGTAGCTTTGACCCTTTGAACCTGATCTGGTTTATACCAGCGTAGGGAAGTGGAGATGCTAGTTATTGATTCAATAGCTCTCCGTTAGGGTCCTCCCTTTGTGTAAAAAAAGGAGGTTATTGTTATGAGTTTTAGCAACGAATTACGTGCACACGCCAACCCCGTATTTGAAGCCATTTTACAACACCCGTTTGTCCAAGGTATTGGAAAAGGACAACTCCCACCTGAAGCATTAATCCATTATGTCAAGCAAGATTTTGAATACTTGAATACATTTATGCAAATTTATGGATTAGCGATAAACAAAAGTACGACGAGAGACGACATTGCGCTATTTAATGAACAAATATCGTTTATTCTTCATAGTGAAATTCATCCACACAATAACTTTTGTCAAGTGGCAGGGGTTTCGTACGACGAACTTCAATATGAACCCCTAGCACCAACCGCTCACCATTATACAAGACATATGCTTGATGTAGCTCAAAAAGGTTCGTTAGCAGAGATTTTGGCCGTCCTTCTCCCTTGCCCTTGGACGTATCAAGTTATTGGAGACTACCTTTATGAAACATTTAACCCAACAAAGGATCACCCTTTTTATGAATGGATTTCATTCTATCGTTCGAATGGTGAAATGAACGTCACTTCCTTATTCTGCCAGCGTTTAGATGAGCTTGCTAAAGACGCGACTCCTGTTCAAAAACAGCAAATGATTGATCATTTTGTGAAAAGCTGTCAATTAGAGTTTGCGTTTTGGGAAATGGCGTACACAAATGAATCTTGGCCTGTTTCATTAGAGTCTGTTACATGAAGTATGTATGGTATGCGAGCTACGGATCAAATTTATTAGAAGAACGCTTTCTTTGCTACATTCGAGGTGGACAGCCAGCTGGTTCAACAGAAAGCGAACCAGGAGCACGCGATCCATCCCTTCCACTTCGATCAATTCAGTTTTCAATGCCTTATCCACTTTATTTTGCAAAAGAACGAACAAAATGGGGTAAAGGTGGCGTAGCTTTTATTCGTAATAAGCGAAATGAGCAAGCTTACACATTATCGAAAGCCTATCTCATTACCCTTGATCAATTCATTGATGTTGTTCGACAGGAAAATCGACTAGAAACAATCTCCATTGATTTTGATACATTGTTTAAAGAAGGTTCAATTGAATTAACGGATGGCTGGTACAATAAATTACTTGTCGCAGGCTATCAAGACGATCTGCCTGTTTTAACGTTTACGTCCCACCAAGATTGGCCACTTGAAGAGGAAAAAGCTCCTGCTTCTTCATATGAAGAGACATTACTAATTGGATTATTCGAACTCGGCTTAACGAAAATAGAGGCTAAGCGATATGTAAAAGCCCATTATCCTGGCAACGAAAGACAAGAAGAGGATGCGAGAGGTGAATGAGGAAGTTTGATAATTCAAGGTTTTTTTGATGAAAAATTACACAAAAAAGCGCGTTAAACGGTGACTTCAGCTCATTTTTAGAGCCGAAGAGTTGCCTATGGCTTGTTGACACGGTAACTGCGATATGAATTAAGCAGTTACCTTGTCACACATTCGCCGATAGTAAGAAGACCGTCAGAAGCGCTACTATCAAGAGCCATTCTTTTTTACATCATGAGAAGCTTGTAACAATCCCTACTTTTTCTTCTTTAGTAGGTTGATCCATTATCCGTTTGTTTTGCTAACACTTCTAAAACTGCTTGGTATACCGCACCTTGATAGTCATTTCCAGCGTTTTCATCGAGCTTCACACCAAAGTTAAGATCAATGTATTGACCTTCATCAAGCTGCCAGAATTCGTTATCACGACCTGATTGCGACCCATCTCCTAAGAATAGTTCTCCTGTGTTTTGGTCGTACTCACTTTCATCGACAATGGCCACAAGCACTTCTACATCATCCGATGCAGCGCTAGATGCTGCCGAGAATGTTTGGACTTCGTTCGTTACACCATTAAATAGTTGATCCAAGCGATACTGCGCGTCTTCATATACATCTCTTCCAGGAGCTACTGTATATTTCAACGCGATATAACCAACTTTATAAGCATCGATCGGCACTTCAAGATCAACTTGATGTCGATAAGTAGCCTGTAAGTGTGTATCAAGCGTTCCTGTATTTTCAACAGACAACCAATCTCCAAAAATGAGTTGGGATGGGGCAAAATTAGACGCTTGTACAATTGAACCGTCAATGTCCTGTCCATTGTTCAATTCCAATGTACCGCCTTGAATTTCACCAGTAGCTTCTACAGAATCAGTAAACCAAGCAAATGAGCCAGTTGAAGTGGCTGTAAAAACCAATGCACCTGCAAATGCTGTTCCGAGTAATGACAGTTTAAGGGCTTTCTTTTTCATAAAGTTGCTCCTCCTTAGGTTTGTTCCGTTTTTTTTGTATCATTTCAACAATTGTTAGGATAAAAAAAAGCATTAAAGGAATAAATACGACATAACGCATATCGATATTTTTTTGTATAGTTTCTGCGACAAGACCTACTTTAGGAATCGTAAAACGGTGTACACCTACAATTTGTTCGCTTACGATAGGAAGACGATCTTCAATCGTATTATTGTCCCCTTTCGTTATGTAGGACTTGCTCCCCTGTTCGATCGATTCGTTTACAATACGGTGCGTAAACAAGCGTCGTTCTGGTGTCATATACGTGACAACATCCCCTACATCTACACCTTCCACTTGTTCAATAATAATAACGTCACCAGCAGAAAAGGTTGGCTCCATACTATTCGATAGCACGGTAAAGGACGTATAACCAAATAACTCCATGCCACCACTTTCTTCTTCTCCATTCAGCTGTAAAAACAGCAATAGGACAACAAAGAATAGGAATGAAAACAACGTCATGACCACTAAGCGTATGCCTGCCCATACTTTTTTCGCCATTTGTTACACCCTTAGTAAGAAGGGGAGTTCACCTCCCCCCTCTTGGTCGTTTTATGATGCAGGATTCCCTGCAATGACCGGCTGGCCAATTGGCAAATCTGCAATAGCCTGTTCCGATACATACGTTCCAAATGGCACACGGTAGACTTCAGTAGCGTCTTTTTTATTAGTGAAAATCATGTAGCCGCCATATAGCCCTTGTAAAGCTGTTTTTGGTGCGATTAAGAAACTATTGCTTGTAATGGTTTCTCCTGCTGGAACCGAAATAGAAGCATTTGTTTGCAGTGTCATACCACTTGCACCAGCTGGTAATGTTCCGTTAACTGCTTGGAAACTCGTTTGCACATTAAACGATTTTGCTTCATCACTCGAATTTGTAACACGTAAGCTCTGATGCTCACGAATGTTTCCATTCGCCGTGCTAACTGGTCCGAAGCTAATTGCACCCGTACGATCAGGAATAAGCGTTAATAAACTGTCTTCAACATGGAGGCCATCCATTGTTGTTTGGAACATCATCGTTGTATCAATAGCAGCTTGCGGATTCACCCGTCCTGCTCCTACTTCAAATACGTTGTAATCGTTTGTCATTGGCACTGCTGTGTTCATTAACTTTGTTTTAATATCAGCAGGAGAAAGCTCTGGATTCGCTTGAAGCATCAGTGCAGCAATTCCTGCAACATGCGGAGATGCCATAGACGTACCGGAAGAGCGGCCATATGAGTATTCGTAATCACCAATGTATTCAGGTCCTGCCATGTAGCTCGGGATTGTCGAAAATACGTCTACCCCTGGCGCAACAACTTCTGGCTTAATCGCCGCAGTGTAATTAACTGGACCACGTGAACTAAAGTCTGCAAGTGTATCACCTATTGTCGTAATCGCACTCATATCACCAAACGTAATGGTTGACTCTTTATCCAAAAGGTCCGCAATGGCTTGACCTTGCTCATACGTTAAAGAGAACGATGGAATGTAGGAATGACTTGCACCAACGTAGACCGGATTATGTCCTGCACCTGGTATATTATTGTAGATAACAATTCCAGCAGCACCTGCATCCTTCGCATTCGCAATTTTGTCGACAAAGGCAATCTCTCCGCGAGCAACAAACGCTACTTTGTCTTCTACATCAACATTTTCAAAATCTTGCACCCTACCTAAGCTTGCAGATACAACTTGTAACGTTTCACCAGTCAAACTTGCAAGGTCGGTTTCAAATGATTCCGCAATAACACGTAAGTCGCCAGGTAATGTCTCACCACCAACCGAGTATTCACTTGAAAATTCAGGAACTTCAATTGGTACATTACTCGCTCCTACTGAGATTGGTAATGCTGCTGAACCAGGTGCACCAATGGTATAAAGGCCATTTCTCCCGCTATTTCCAGCAGACGTAACTACTGTAACCCCTGCTAAAGCAGCGTTATTTGTTGCTATACCGGTTGGAGCAATAGGGTTATTTGTTGCACTCCCTAGAGATAAGTTTATGACGTCCATACCATCTTCAACAGAACGTTCGATACCAGCAATAACACCAGACGTAGCACCAGAGCCATAAGGACCAAGTACGCGGTACGCATACAATTCTGCATCAGGTGCCACACCAGTGACCGCATATTCTGATTCATTTTCTCCTGTTCCATTCGTTGTACCACTTACGTGTGTACCATGACTTGTATAATAAGAACGGTTAGCTGAATCAAACTCTGGTAGTCCAGATGCTAACCAGTCTTCATATGTGGCTTCCATTGGATCATCGTCGTTGTCAACGAAGTCATATCCACCTTTATAAACACCTTTTAAATCTGGATGGTTGTAATCTACTCCTGTATCTAGTACACCAATTTTTATGCCTTCTCCAGTTAAACCATCAATATGTAAATCACTTACACCTAAAAAAGGAATGCTATCCACCATTGTTGCATCAACCGGCTCATCGTAGCCCTTTTCATCAACAGGGTGAATTAATTCAACTTCTTCATCGTTATAAATCGCTTTAATTTCTTCATATTGAAGTAAATCCTCTACTTTATTTGCTGGTAACGTAAGCGCTACTCCGTTAAATATGGTTGTATACGTAAAATTTACTGTGTAATCGAGTTCTTTTTCCTGTGATTGAGGAAAGACATCGTCTAAAATTTCTTCAAACACTTCTTGGGATTCAGAAACAGTCGCTTTTGCCTCCGCTTCCGTTAATACACTTCCCTCTTCTTCTGCTAAAGCTAGGGCTACTTGTTCTGGTAGCTCATCTAGTTCAACAATAATGGAAATCTCTTCATCACTTGTAAGATTAATAGAATCCGGTAAGAGAAGTTTTGTATCCGTTTGATCCTCCGCTTTTACGTACTGCACGGAAGTAAAAGAACTTGCCACCATACAAAATGATAGCGCTACGACAGATAGTGATTTTGTACAGTTTAAATTTGTCGTTTTTTTCAAATGCATTCACCCTTTCAGTCGAAATATGACGTGCTTATAGGGATTATACCGAAAATACAGAAAACAAAAAGTATTATTTTCTATTGTTTTACTTTTTTACCAGATACACTTCATATGCGACCAAAGTATGAATTTACTGAAATTCAGACAGTTAAATTACATATTATTTCAACTTTTTATGGAATTACCCAAAAAACAGAACCAATCCTTGACGAAAAAAAAACGATTCTATATACTCACTTTTTGTAGAACGGAATTCCCTACAATTTTGGAAGGAAAAGTAAGGTCTTTAGTCATACTTACTTATCTAAACAATCGGGTATTGTAACCTTTGCTTATTATGGTAGACTTGTTCATTTAGATTACTTGAAATGAGGGAAGATCGTGGCACAACAACAAAAGACAGGGTTCTTCTCACGCACGTTTAATCGCTTGTTAAACCGTGTTGAGTGGCTAGGCAACAAGCTGCCTCACCCCATAACGCTATTCGCCATTCTAGCAGTGCTCGTTATTATCGCTTCGGCAGTACTATCAGCGTTTAACGTTTCGGTAGAGGATCCTACTCAAGCAGGAGAAACCCTTGAAGTTCAAAATTTATTAAGTGCTGAAGGAATTCAGTATTTATTTACAAGCATGGTTGATAATTTTATAAACTTCGCACCCCTTGGCGTCGTTCTCGCTACAATGATTGGTATCGGCGTAGCTGAGCGTAGTGGCCTTATCGGCGCAGCACTTCGAGGCATTGTTACATCTGTTCCAAAACAACTCGTAACTGCTGCACTTATCTTTGCTGGTGTTCTTTCAAGCATGGCTGTTGATGCAGGTTATGTCATTTTACCGCCACTTGGCGCATTAATCTTCTTATCTTTAGGTCGGCATCCGTTAGCTGGCCTAGCTGCTGCTTTCGCAGGTGTGTCGGCTGGATTCGGTGCAAATCTCTTTGTAACCTCTCTTGATCCAATGCTAGGTGCACTAACGATAGAAGCTGCTGCCACATTAGATCCCGAATATGCTGAAGGCTTAAACTACTTAATGAACTATTACATTATGGCTGTATCAGTTCTTCTATTAACGGTAGTAGGTACCATTGTAACGGAGAAAATTGTAGAACCAAGACTCGGAAGCTTTAAAGGAAAAACAAATAAAGAAGATTCCATTACGTATCTTTCTAAAGTAGAAAAAAAAGGGTTAACCTACGCTGGATTAACCGTTGTCGGATTAATCGCGCTTGCTTTGCTTCTCGTTGTTCCTGAATGGGGACCATTGCGTGGCGAAGGAGATAGCCCGATTTTGAATTCCCCATTTATGGATTCATTAGTTGCCATTCTCTTATTCGTTTTCCTTATACCAGGTCTTGTTTATGGAATCGTGACTAAAGAAATTCGCAATGACAAAGATGCAGCACAACAAATGTCAGACACGATGGCTTCAATGGGCATGTTCATTGTGCTTGCCTTTACAGCTGGGCAGTTTGTTGCTTACTTCGCTGAAACGAATATCGGTACAGTCATCGGTGCATTCGGTGCTGAACTACTCGAGACCCTTCAAATTGGCGGAATCCCCTTATTGCTAGGGTTTATGATCGTCTGTGCGATTATTAATCTCTTTATTGGGAGTGCATCTGCAAAATGGGCAATCATGGCTCCTGTCTTTGTTCCATTAATGATGGAATTTGGCTTTTCACCGGCTTTAACACAAGCTGCTTACCGAATTGCTGACTCTACAACAAACATTATTACGCCGACTATGACGTATTTTGCAATGATTATTGCCTTTGCACAGAAATACGACAAGAAGATCGGTATTGGTACACTCATTTCCATGATGTTACCGTATACGATTTTCTTCTCTATCGCGTGGACGGCGATGCTCATCATCTGGATGCTTCTCGGTATTGATTTAGGTCCAGGTTCACCAATTTATTATGAATAGAACGCTTTAAAAAGGTAGAAATCAACTGATTTCTACCTTTTTTATGCTCATAGAAAGAGTCTTGTTTATTCCTATTTAACTAGCTATACGTTGTAAGAAAATATACCATCTTTTTTTAAAATTCACGTTAAAAAGTTATTTTCTTCATACACGGTTTACAAAAATCAATTATACTAGACTTGTTTCTCTCGTAAATTGTCGAATAGAATCGTTTGACTACACTCTTTTGGCAAAAAATTAGCACAGCTAAAAAGAGATGGAAACCGTCAAATTCACTGATAGTGATACGTTTTTTGCTTCATTCGTGTACAGCGCTAAATGAAAGCGATAAAAACGGTTATTGACGGTTTTACAAACTATATCTACAATTATCGAGGAAGCTACATTTTTAACCAACTTTTAGGGGGATCTACAATTGAAAAAAAAGGTGATGGGTTCAACGCTTGTAGCAGCAACAGCGCTTATGTTAGCAGCATGTGGAGATGGGGGAGACGAGGCTTTTGAGCCAACTGACAAATTACGAGTTCAGTTCGTTCCATCTCAAAATGCAGAGACACTAGATGTCATTGCTCAGCCGCTTGAAGACTTACTTTCAGAAGAATTAGACGGTATTGAAGTAGAAGTGTCCGTGTCAACGGATTATCCATCTGTTATTACAGCGCTTGGTTCAGGATCAGTGGATGTTGGGTTCTTACCTCCTAGTGCATACGTAACGGCTAAAGAAGAAGGCTTTGCAGAGGTTATTCTTCAGTCATTACGCTACGGTGTAAACGAAGAAGATGGTACACCAACAGATGAGCTTGTAGAAGGCTACAAATCACAATTCCTTGTTCGCGCAGACTCTGATATTGAAACACTTGAAGATGTTGAAGGTAAAACAGTTGCATTCCAAGGTCGCTCATCATCTGCCGGGTATGTATGGCCAGCAGCTAGCTTACTCGATATTGGAATTGATCCTGAAACAGATGTTAATGCAGTTGAACGTCAAGGACATGACCAAGCTATTTTAAGTTTACTTGATGAATCTGTCGATGTAGCCGTTACTTTCCAAGACGCTCGTAATACTGTTGCAAATGATTTCCCTGACGTATGGGAAACAACGCGGGTTATTGCGACAACAGAAATGATTCCAAATGACACAATCTCAGTTCGATCAGATATGTCAGAAGAATGGCAAGAAAAATTACAAACGGCCTTTATTAACATTGGTAAAAGTGAAGTAGGTCGCCAAATTATCTTTGATGTGTATTCACATGAAGGCTATATGGAATCAGAAGATAGCAACTTTGATATCGTTCGTCAATATGAGGAAGAAATCGGAGAATAAATTTTAGTTATTTACGACTATACGCTCTTTGAGCCCGTTCATCTTACATGTACGGGCTCTACTACTCTTAATACTGTTAGATTATGATTTATGTAGAAAGTTGGGACGTAATGATCGAAATTAAGAATGTGTCTAAAGTTTATCCAAACGGCACAAAAGGATTACAGAACATCAATTTAACGATTGAACAAGGTGAATTCGTCGTCATTGTTGGCTTATCAGGCGCTGGAAAGTCCACCTTGCTTCGCTCTATTAACCGATTAAATGAGATTACTGAAGGCGAAATCTTAATTAATGACCAATCTATTACGACAGCAAAAGGACGCACTTTACGCAAGATACGCCAACAGACGTCTATGATCTTCCAAAGCTTTAACTTAGTAAAACGTTCATCTGTGTTGCGAAATGTCTTGTCTGGTCGGGTTGGTTACCATGGTACGCTACGAACGACTCTTAATCTATTTCCGAAGTATGACGTAGAACTAGCGCTACAAGCATTAGATCGAGTAAATATTGTTGAAAAAGCCTATGCAAAAGCAAGCGATCTTTCTGGTGGACAGCAGCAACGTGTGGCCATTGCACGCGCTCTTGCTCAGCAGCCAAGCGTTATATTAGCCGATGAACCTACTGCTTCTCTTGATCCATTAACAACAAAGCAAGTAATGGATGATTTGAAACGCATTAATAAAGAAGATAAGATTACGACAATCGTTAATCTGCATTTTATAGATTTAGCACGTGAATATGCGACAAGAATTATTGGATTACGTGCAGGAGAAGTTGTATTTGACGGACCCGTTTCCGAAGCGACTGATGAGAAGTTCGCAGAAATTTATGGTCGACCGATTCAAGAGGATGAGCTTTTAGGGGAGGATTTACATGAGCCAGCCACTCCACCAACAACTAACTAAGCCACCTAAAACAAAGCTCTACACTACGCTCGCCTTAATTGCAGCGGTGATTTTAGCAAGCGCTTGGTACATCGATGCCAACCCACTCACGTTGATTGAGCGCGGTGATCGGGCATTTGATATTATTGGTCGTATGTTCCCTCCTGATATGAGCTTTTTTATTAGTGCAACGCCTGCGATGCTTGAAACCATTCGTATGGCCTTAATCGGGACAACATTCGGTGCTATTCTTGCGATTCCCATTCTATTCTTTTGTGCAGCAAACGTCGCAACACCAGTTTGGATTCACCAACCAGCAAGAATCGCATTGAATGCATTGCGTACGGTTCCTGATATTTTACTAGCAGCTATTTTTGCTGCCATATTAGGATTTAATACACTAGCCGGGATTGTTGCTTTAAGTATATTCTCAATCGGTGTTATAGGAAAACTTTCTTACGAAGCCGTTGAAAACATTGATAAAGGTCCACTTGAGTCGATGACTTCTGTTGGTGCAAACAAGATCCAGTGGATTGTATTTGGTGTTGTACCTCAAGTGCTGCCACAGTTTACTTCCTTTGTACTGTATACACTAGAGATTAATGTACGTGCAGCAGCTATTTTAGGGATTGTTGGGGCTGGTGGTATTGGACGCCTTTACACAAACTCACTAGCATCCTATTCATTCGACCAAGTATTTGCATTAATTTTGTACACACTAGTTGTTGTGCTTATTATTGATTTTATTAGTTTAAAAATTCGGGAGCGCCTAATATGAGTGATTTAAGAAGTAAGGTTCAGAAACCGAAAAAGAATCGTATTAAAAACGCATTTATAATTCTCCTACTTATTCTATTATATGTATGGGGATTTGCAGGCATTAACTTTTCAGGAATTTCACCGAATGCCGGGACTGTTACCTCCGCTATTCTCGATGGGTTTCTGAATCCTGAATGGAGCTACATCTATCGTCCTGGTCAAGAGGATTTAATACAGAACTTGCTTGAAACGTTCGCAATAGCTCTGGTTGGTATTACATTATCCATCGTGCTTTCATTTCCAATAGCTTTCTGGGCTGCTCGCAACTTAAGCGTAAAGCGAATTATTTCTGGTTCCGGAAAATCGTTTTTAAGTTTCTTCCGTACTTTTCCAGACATCGTCATGGCACTAATCTTTATTGCAATTGTCGGTCCAAGTCCTTACGCTGGGATGCTCGCGCTTGGCGTTAGTGCGATGGGGATGCTCGGTAAGCTCTACGCAGAAGAAATTGAAGCGATTGACCCTGGTCCGTCTGAAGCACTTGTTGCCGCTGGTGCAAATAAACTGCAAGTACTGCTGTTTGCAGTCGTTCCTCAAGTGTTACCAGGCTTTATTTCCGCCACTCTTTACCGCTTTGAAATTAATTTACGTTCCGCTGCCACTCTCGGTATCGTTGGGGCTGGTGGTATCGGAGCACCACTTATCTTTGCGATTAATGGACGTAGTTGGGACCGGGTAGCCATTATTTTAATTGGCCTTGTCGTTTTCGTCCTTGTTATTGATTTAATTTCAAGTGCGTTACGTAAAAAAGTAATCTAATGAAAAGGAGCGCTACAGGCAATATACCGTAGCGCTCCTTTTCTAGTACAATCACTTCTGTTCGATGACAAGCTTTCCAATCATCTTTCCATCTTCTAACTGTTTATGGGCTTGTTTGAGCGTCTCTGCGGTTAACGGTGATAGCAGTTTCGTCATTGTGTGCCGAAGCTTTCCTTCATCAAATTGTTCGCTCATTTTCGTTAACATATGGTGTTGTTCAATTTGATCTTCTGTCTTGAACATCGAGCGAGTAAACATAAATTCCCATGAAAATGTCACACTCTTTGCGCGAATTTTTTGCATATCTAAATGATCTTTATTCTCTACAATGGCACAAATCGTTCCTTGAGGCTTGATGCAGGCAGCCATACCGTCCCAATGTTGATTAGTATCTGCAAGACATAAAATATAATCAACACTTTCTAGCCTATTGGCTTGTAGCTCTGTGTGCAAATCCTCGTAATGATTCACAACAACGTCTGCCCCGAGTGAGTGACACCACTCCTTTGTTTCCTGTCTTGACGCAGTGGCGATAACGGTTAACCCTTGTTGCGAGGCTAACTGAATGGCAATGGAACCAACACCACCTGCGCCTCCAATAATAAGAATTGACTTTCCTCTGTCTTTTTCCGTGACCTTCATACGATCGTATAGGGATTCCCATGCTGTAATAGCGGTTAACGGCATTGCGGCAGCTTCAGCAAACGATAAACTTTTTGGTTTTTTTCCTACGAGCCGTTCGTCAACAACCTGATATTCAGCGTTTGATCCGTTTCGAGTCACATCTCCCGCATAATAGACCTCATCACCAGCTTGAAACAACGTACATTGGTCACCGACCGCTTTCACAATACCAGCTCCATCAAAACCGAGAATACGGAATGCTTCTTCCTCTGGCTTGTTCGCTTTTCGTTGCTTTGTATCGACGGGATTGACGGATACAGCTTTCACTTCAATAAGCAGGTCGTAACCCGTTGCTTTAGGGGTTTCGACTTCTTTTTCAACTAGACTATTTTGGTCTTGAATCGGTAAAGCTTTGTAAAATCCAATCGCTTTCATTTTCTTCCTCCCTCTACACCCTTTCCTTAAGAGTAATCAATTTTACACTTCCCTGTCTACTCTGTTGCAATTATAAGATAAAATTAGTACCTTTAAGAAAGACATTACTATAGAAAAGCAGGTTATAACCGATGGCAGATACAATACTTATTGAAAAAAACGTCCCCTGTTTGATGCGTGATGGGGTCACACTATATGCTACTATTTATCGCCCACAGGAGGACAAGCGCTACCCAGTGCTTCTAACACGAATCGCAGATGGGAAGGACACACATACCTTCCGTTCCACTAACGTCTTTCAGTTTGTTCAAGAAGGCTACGTTGTCATTATTCAAGATGTGCGAGGGCGTTATGCATCTGAAGGTGTATTTGCGCCATTTGTTCATGAAGAAGAAGACGGCTATGATACCATTAACTGGATAAACCAGTTACCATATACCAACAAAAAAATTGCGATGTTTGGAGATCAATACAGTGCGTATACACAGTTTGCAGCTGCTAAAACTGCTTCTACGTTTCTCTCAGCTCTGTTTCCAATCCATTTGTTTGAGTCAATGCATGCCTTCTCTTATCGAGAGGGGCTATTAAAAAATAAAGCCTTAATCGATACAACATTAGCCCTTTCAGAGAATGTAATTGAAAAGCGAGACACACGTGCAGAAGATAAAAAGGATCAACGGTTCCATCTTTACGCTTACCAAGAGCGTAAAAACCAACTTTACCGTTACAAGGCAATAGACAAACTTCCTGTCTTTAAAATGCTTGGCGTCCAATGGTTGTTTCAAACATTCCTTGAAGCAGAGAAACCTTCAGAAAACCATCCCCTAAAAAGCTGGCCTGCCTCTTACTTCGTAACAGGTTGGTTTGACGAACATGCCGCCCATACATTAGCAGCTTTTCAAACAGCACGAAAGCAAGACGAAGATAAGCACCTGCTCCTCATTGGGCCATGGAAAACTGGCACATTATCCATGCCTACTTTACCGCATCCATTTGGGTATACAACGAACAATGAGTCGCTAGCAAATGGAGGTAGTTTAACTGATTTTCATGTACGGTGGTTTGATCACTGGCTGAAAAACAAACGCAATGGCGTAAACGAAGATGCACCTGTTTTACTGTTTGTAATGGGCATTAATAAATGGCGTAAAGAGCGCTCGTGGCCGCTTGAAGAGGAAGATGTTCACTATACACCCTTTTCATTTGCAGCATCTCAACAGGACGAAGCTTATACTCTCGTTCATCAAGGGGAAGATTCATCTATTCTGAGCTTTACTCATGCACCTTTTACTGAGGCTCACGAACTAATTGGCTCTCCTACTTTACGATACCAGTTACCGAAACATACACAGCTATCAAGCTTCTATGTACGTCTCTATGTTCTAAACGAAGAAGATGAAGCGTTTCTGTTATCAGATGGACTCGTAAAACGATCGGATACTGATGACCAAAGTGTGACCGTTACTCTCTCACCTGTTGCGTATCATTTTAAAAAAGGAGAACGGATTTCCATTGGTTTTTCAGCAGTTCCTTTAGAAAGGTATCGTACCACCGTTGGTAAGGTGCAAGAAGAAGATCTTCATACATTGCTTCCACATCTTATTAAACGTGCAACACAGTTAACACTTCCGTTCGCAAAACAACCTTTACGTTAAAAAACCAGCCTCATACAAGAGGCTGGTTTTCCTTTATCGTTCTATTACAATCGATTGGATGACTTGTTCTTGACCTGCTACTGGGCTCTCACCTTGCTTATCCACAGTGGCAATCTGATCCACGATGTCCATACCGTCTATTACTTTACCGAAGGCAGCGTAGTCACCGTCGAGGTAGGTAGCATCACCGTGGACAATAAAAAACTTGGAGCCAGCCGTATCCATTCCTTGTGATCTCGCCATTGAAAGAACACCAGGCTCATGACTAAGGTCATTTTCAACGCCATTGCTTTCAAATTCACCTTTAATGCTGTATCCAGGTCCGCCTGAACCATTCCCATTTGGGTCTCCACCTTGGATCATAAAACCTTCAATGATACGGTGAAAACGTAATCCGTCATAGAAGCCATCTTCTGCAAGAGCAACAAAATTATTAACGGAGATCGGAGCAATTTCTGGGTATAGTTCCACCGTTATTTCCCCGCCATCTTCCATTTCAATTGTCGCAATGGGTGTATCGTCAGCTTCTACAGGCACTTCCGGCACCCCTTCGGTAGCTGTTTCGTTGGACGCTCCTGCAGTCTGAGCATCATCATCAACGTTCTCCCCTTCACTAGTACCACAAGCTGCAAAGACTAGTAAACTTAAAACAATCAACCATCCATATTTCAATTCTTTCACTCCTCGTTCGCTGTATCAAGACTTCCATCCTCTTCATCAACGCTCTTTTCTGCTATTCCTTCATTTTCATCTTCATGAATAATAACACGAGCAGTATCCGACTGAGCAGGAATCCCTTCTGTCACTTTACTCCGAGGAATGACTTCCACGATTAACCCAAGCGTTAAATCACCATTAAAGCGCTCGTATTCTTGATTTTCGTTCATGAGCAATACTTCAGTAGCTGGGTCATAATTAAATCGAGTACCTGATTCATAGTGACCATCTTCACCGGAAACAAAGAAAGTCTGTTCTTCTTCATTTACGTTTGAGATTTTGCCCGTAATGGACATATCTTTAGATTGAATAACAATTTTTGTAGCGACCGTTTCATCGCTACCTTCATCGTTTAGTTCTTCATATACAGTGACATCAATATCATTTTTCAAATAAGACTGGTTAACTCGTAAATAAGACGACAAATGTTTAATATATACTTCTGTTCGATTACTTAAATGAACCGATTTCTGAGGATCGCCATTCACGTCAAACGATTCAATGCTTGGTAATTCATCTACATCTTCAGTCGATATGTGAGCGTTTAAACCGGCTACCGCATGCTCGTTGCCTTCGTACTCTATATTTGTGATCGTACCATCAGTAGCAACCATATCATCGTCAGTTATAACGTTTTGTTGTTCACTACAAGCTGCTAAGATGGCGAATAATCCCGTCGCTACAGCAAAAAAAAGGGCTTGTTTCAATGAATCCACACCTCTCTTGCTCCTTTTTACCTAGTATAACCCAAAATAAATCATTACGCTTTCTTAACAAGTGCATTTCAATAATATCACACAACCCGTTTGACAAATGCCCATACTTTTAAAAAAATGTGTGCTATACTCCTCATAGAAAATGGATCGGAGAGAGGATTTGTTTATGGAGTTTTCAATTTCTTATTTATCTTTTTACGTTATTGAGATTGATCAACAAAAAGATCAGCGAACCTATAGTCATTACCAAACATTGGATGCAGCGACATTTGAAAATAGTGCCCTTTCCCAATTCTTAGAAGGAGAATTAAAGAGAATTGTAAAACGGAAAGCACAGTCCCATCCCAATCATGCACAAGCACCAACGAAACTAGGTGAATTCGTAACGGAAGGCAATCATCCTCTTGAATCGAACCCAAATTATGCGCTTTTTCAAAGAGCCCTTCATGCAACAACTAGTACTGATTTCAAAAAAGAAAGTGAATCATTTGTAGAAACGTATGTTCAAACGAGCGCCGTTCGAGGAGGCGTTTTTCTCGTTTGCCAAGCAAAACCAAAAAAATACTTTGATGACTTATTTCTTTTTATATTAAAATGTGATTTTCAAGATGATATTGCGGTTCTGAGCGACGCCAATACACTTGTTAAAAAAGTGGAAAGAGCGATTACCACGAAAAATATGAAGTCGATTCAGTATCCATACATGATTGAAGAGGGCATGCTCGAACACACTAAAGTGAAAATTCATCAGTCTTCACATGCACGATACTTTGAAGATTTCCTTCCATTCGTTACTTACGGAGACCCAATGCCAGAAGTAATCAAAACCCAAGTACAGACAATGGTTCAAGATCATGTCAATGAAACCTTTTCCTCTGAGAGTTCAGAAAGACAAGAAATGGAAGAGCGCTTAGAGTCATGGTCAGCTAGTGAGACGAGGGAATTACAAGAACAGTTAAATCACCATCAAGTCGTAGAAGCAACAGCAGCCATTACGGCTCACATACCTGATTCAAAAACAACGATTAAATTGGGTGACGTTGTCGTTAAATTTCCCCTAGACGCATATGGGGATAACGTTCACCTTGCGAAATATAATGATCGCTATGTACTTGTTGTTGATGCCGAACAGGTTACATTTGATAAAAATGCTTCTCCCATTGAGTTTTTAAAGCCTGACCACTTAGAGGCGGTTATTCAACGCATGCAAGCCGATGACGAGTAAATGGATGCGTCGTTCAGCTTTTCAAAATACTAATAACGACTACCGTTAATTTAACTGATTTTACTAGAAAAAGCGCTACCGGCGGCCGTTTCTGATAAGAAAGGGGTCGTAGGTTCGCGCTTTTTTTTGCAACTACTCTATACTAGATCTTCTTGTAACTACCTTGGTAATAGACGAGAGGGCTTTGATCTGTTACAGCCACGTCCTTTACCTTTCCAATAAAAAGCGTATGATCTCCTTGCAAGCTTGTATCGTGGAGATCACAAACAATGGTAGCTATTGCGCCGTCAACAGTTGGCATACCAGCAAAGGTTGTTAACGCTAGGTCTTCCTTTTCTTTTTGGCGAGCAAAGTGCATAGAAATATCTTCATGACCTTCTGCTAAAATACTAATAGCAAATGAGCCAGACTGTTCGACAACAGCTTTCATTCTTGCTTTATTATCTATAGAGACTAGAATTAGTTTAGGATCTAATGAAACCGACATAAACGCATTTGCTGTCATTCCGTAAACCTCGTTATCCCATTCTGTTGTCACTACCGTTACACCTGTTGTAAATTTACTCATTGCGGTTTTGAATAAACGATCATCCATTGATTCCCCTCCTCTTTCTTTTTCGTTGTCCATATGTGTGCACTCAATTAAAATAATACCTACATTCAAAACACGTTGCAACAAGTTGAACTTGCAACAATTAGCCATTACTTTCGTATGCTAGTAACATCAGAATTGGTGACGTTCTTGACTTTGTAAACATGGAATACTACATTTAATTCAATCCCACTCCATTTTGTTCAATATTTATCGACTCTGCTTATTAAAGAAAGAAGGTGGTTTAGGTGATCACATTAAAATCAAAACGAGAACAAGAAATGATGCATAAAGCGGGACAACTGCTTGCAGCTTGTCATAAAGAAATTGCTAAACGAATACAGCCAGGTGTGACTACAGATGAGATTGACCGTTTTGTAGAAAATTATTTAAGAGAACATGGGGCAACCCCAGAACAAAAAGGATACAACGGCTATCAATATGCAACATGTGCATCTCTAAACGATGAAATATGCCATGGCTTCCCAAGAAAGACTCCTTTAAAAGAAGGAGACCTCATTACCATTGATTCAGTCTTTAACTTAAACGGAGCATTGGCTGATTCTGCTTGGACGTATGCTGTTGGACACCCCTCTCCTGAAGCGGAAGCACTAATGGCTGTTACGCATCAGGCTTTATATGAAGGAATAAAGCAAGCCAAAATTGGAAATCGTCTCGGAGATATCGGTCACGCCATTCAGTCTTTTGTTGAACCTAAAGGATACTCCGTTGTGCGAGATTTTACCGGGCACGGCATCGGTCCGACTCTTCATGAACCTCCTCAAATTCTGCACTATGGCTCTCCAGGTAAAGGGATTCGCTTAAAAGAGGGGATGGTGATTACCATCGAACCGATGGTGAACACGGGTGCTTATCACAGCAAACTGGACTCCAACGGTTGGACAGCTCGGACTGTAGACGGCTCTTTATCTGCTCAATACGAACACACCCTCGTTATTACTGCTGATGGTCCTTTTATTTTAACCGATCAAGGAGATGCAGCCTCTTACCTATAAAGAACGTATTTTGTGACTAAATCAATTAAAGCACTTTTCCTTTCTTGTTGTGAGGAGAAGTGTTTTTCTATGAAAATAAAGCGTTTTAAAAGTAAAAATAGGGAAAAGAAGAAAGATAGGAGGTGGTCAGGTGTTTGTGACAAAAATGATTCGAATCATTGTTTTATCTACCATTGTTTTTATTGGATTTGTAACGGTTATGATCTGCGCTTTCTTAGGTATGTCGATTTTCTATTTATGGCTTCTGTCAGCTGCAACGATTTGCATCGTCATTTATGTTACATTAATGTTCTACCAATGGCATCGACCAGGCTTTCGGCGCATGTTTTTTCTCAGTATGATCATTGTTGGACTGGTTAGTATCTATACATACGAGCAACGAAACAATGCTTTAAAAACAATCGCAGAGCCTTACGTGCCATTAGAGCAATGGGAACCATTCCATCCTAATCGACCAATTGAAATCGAGCGAGCAGAAACCAACCTATCTTCTGATTCAATCCGAATTACCGGACAAGCCTTCTTATATCCACTTTATAGTTCATTTGTCGAAGCAACCTTTTCAAGTGTCGATCCTTCTTATGCCCGACAAGTACTAGATACGGCATCTCGTCCATTAGACTCTTTAGGTAATGACACGATTGCGTTCGTTCCAGAATATCTTCTTCCAACTGACCATTCAGTTGAGCCAGTTCCTATTGCGAAAGATGCTTTTGTGTTTTTCACGCATCAAGAACAAGAAGTGGAAACAATTAGCCGGGACCAAGTTCAATCTATTTACACAGGTGCGCTATCCAATTGGTCACAAGTTGGTGGTGCAACCCAAGCAATTCGTCAATATCAACGAAAAGAAGAAGATAGTCAGGAGGCGTTTGAGTGGTTTATGGAAGAATCGAGCCAAACAGATCCAACGACTCCCTACGAAAATGTCCAAAATGCCATTGGCTTTACGTTCTATAGTAACTATCAATTCGTCGAAGACACGAATCAGACCAAACTGTTAGCTATTGATCACGTGGCACCATCTCAACAGACACTTGAGTCACATGAATATCCGATTCCTATAACCGTCTACGCTGTAACATCTACAACACCAAATGATGAGGTAACGTCATTTATTGAGTGGATCCAATCAGAAGAAGCGCAAACGGTCATCGAATCAGTCGGTTTTTCGCCTATTCAGGAAGGTGAACATGCATACTAAAAAAAGACTCGTGGTAGATCACGAGTCTTTTATCTATGCCTTGCTCTTCTCAACTTTGCCTTCAATTGCAGCAAGTTCTACACAATCACAAAAAACATTCATGGCTTTTTGTAATTCATCTAAAGTCGGGAAAGATGGTGCAATACGAATATTACGATCAAGTGGATCCTTTCCATACGGATAGGTTGCGCCTGCTCCAGTTAGAGTTAACCCAACTTCTTTGCATAACGCTACCACTCGTGCTGCACATCCATTTTCTGTGTTGACACTAATAAAATACCCACCATTCGGTTCCGTCCATGTGGCAATGTTTTTGTCCCCTAATTTATGCTGTAGCGTATCAATCACTAAATCAAATTTCGGTTTGATAATCGCTGCATGTTTCTTCATTAGCTCTTCAACACCACCAATTTTTTCAAAGAAACGAATATGCCTTAATTGGTTAATTTTATCAGCACCAATGGTTTGAAAACTAAGCTGTTTTTTTGTAAACGCGATATTATCAGGAGAAGAAACAAACGCGGAAATGCCTGCTCCTGGGAACGTTACTTTCGATGTTGACGCAAAGACGTATGGGCGATTTGGATAGCCTGCTTTTTTTGCTTCTGCAAGGATAGATACTAGTGTATCGGGTGTATCAGTTAAATGGTGAATTACATAGGCATTGTCCCAGAAAATGCGAAAATCAGTCGCTTTTGTCTTCATGGATGCAAGTCTTTTTACTACTGCTTCCGAATACGTAACACCTTCTGGATTACTATATTTTGGAACACACCAAATCCCTTTAATCGTTTCATCTTCTCGAACGAGGGCTTCTACTTGATCCATGTTAGGACCTTCACTTGTCATGTCGACTGGAATCATTTCAATCCCAAGAAACTCACAAATAGAAAAGTGACGGTCATAGCCAGGAGACGGACACAGGAATTTAACCGATGGATAAGAAGACCACGGTTTAGCTTCTTCCTCTACACCCTTTAACAATCCACGGGCAACCGTGTCGTGCATGGTCGACAGGCTTGAATTCCCCCCAACGATTACTTGACTAGGCTCTACCTCAAGAATGGAAGCAAACCAAGATTTCGCTTCAGGGATACCGTCTAACTGGCCATAATTTCGCGTATCTAAACCATCGCTAGTAATAAGCTCCTCTGCAGTTAATAAAGCAATCATCTCTTCTGAAAGATTAAGTTGATCGGGACTTGGCTTTCCTCGAGACATATCTAACGTCATATTTTCACGCTTGTAACGTTCCAATTGCGCTTTTAGCTGCTCATATCGTTGATAAAGCTGTTCTTCAGTTAATTCATTCACATTGGACACTGTTGATCTCTCCCTTAGAAGATTAAGAAGATCCGTACTTCCTTCTCATTCATTTCACCTTTCTAGTTTAAGCTAGATGATAGGGTGTGAGCAAGTAATCACTTATGACCTACAGTCATGAATTGCAAAAATTCATGTGCTTCTCTTTCTTTTCTGACTACACGCATCTTCCTTGCATTCTGTCTGAAAGATATGCTAAAAAATGAAGGTATTTTTTATTGTTATTGGCAACATAACTAAAAAGAAAATTTGTTCTTTTTTCGGAGGGATATTGATATGATTCGTAAGGCAGTTAAGCAAGATTTAGTTAAAATAGAGGAAATGGCTATTCGAGCAACCAAGAAGATGAATGCTGAAGGAAGTGACCAGTGGGACAAGCACTACCCTACTATTCAACATTTTACAAAGGATCTCGATTTAGGTTCATTATTTGTGTACGAACAAGACGGAGTAGTCGTCGGTTCTATTACAATCGACCAATCATTTGCACCTGAATATACAAGTACCTCTTTACAATGGTCTGAACAACAGCGGCACGCAGGAACGTTTCATCGCCTTTTAGTAGACCCTAGTGCGAGAAAAGCCGGTATTGCCGCGGCACTTATCGATTTTGCAGAAAAACATTCTCACAAAAAAGGCTTAACAGCCATGCAAGTGGACACGTACTCGTTAAACGAAAAAGCCCAACAGCTTTTTGAGAAATATGGCTACGAAAAAGTTGGCACGCTTCAGTTTCCTGGGAAAGAAGCCATCTTTTTTGGCTTTGAAAAACAGCTCACATAAAAAAGAGGGGTCTCCCCCTCTTTTAATGTTAATTATCCACGCGGCTCATATCCAATTCGTAATCGCCATCTTCTTTTTTCACTTCAGTTGGCTTTGATCCAAAAATACTATTGCGATTAATATTTAGTTTCTCTGCGGCGCGATCAGCGTATGGATCCACTAATTGACTATCTTCGTTTAAAACAAATTCTAACGCATTGATTTGCGTACGTAAACGCTGCATCGTGCGATCAAGATAAATATAAACTTGCTGCTCATGCTGGTCCATTTGTTTAAATGACTCTTCATTCACTTTCATTTCTTTAACCTTATTGATACACTTACCTAATTCTTCACGAAGTATGTTACGTTGTTCTTTAACAATCGATACGTCTCTCATTACATGTCATCCTTTCAATTCTAAAGAAGATTTATACTAATCTATTTACCTCTTTTCTAGTATAAAGGTTTCAGTTGAAAATATCAGCAAATTCCAATGAATTCACAAAATTAATCAGAACACCCCTTTGATTGACAGTCCAAGGGAACATCTTTTATAATTAATTCAAATTCGAGATAAATGATTTCGAGGTGTTTACAATGAAAGAAACAGATCAAGATTCATTAAAACTATTTACTGTATTATCAAGAGCTATGCAAACCGTTAAGTCCCACGTTGAGACAGATATACGCAAACACGGGTTTAACCCTACAGAATTTGCAGTCCTTGAATTGCTTTATTCAAAAGGTGATCAAACTGTGCAAAAAATTGGTCAAAAAGTACTTATCGCTAGTAGCAGCATCACCTATGTAGTTGATAAACTCGAAAAAAAAGCAATGATTGTTCGAAAACCTAGTCCAACTGACCGCCGCGTCACTTATGTGTCTATTACACAAAAAGGGATAAATTGGATGGATGCTGTCTTTCCTCAACACGCTCAAGCACTTAGTTCCATTTTCTCCCCACTAAATGAACAAGAAAAAAAAGCAATGATTACGTATTTAAAACGAGTCGGTTTGCAAGAAAACCGCATTTCAGACTAGTCCCTAACCGTTCGTATGCTCATGTTTTTAAATAAGCATCCAAGGGAATTGTATTATTACCTAGAATAATGCTACAGGGTGTAAGACAAGAGATCACCCGAGTAGAACTTGGCGTTCTTATCTCGTAGTGTCTATTAAAATAATACGAAAGGAGTCACTCATCTTCATGAAAAAATGGACTCGTTTATTTCATAAAGAATCTCAACCTGTCAAAAAAGAGAATCCTGTTCCTCCCGCTGTTCAAAAATTTGGAACGGATAAAGATGATGATGAATTTTACCAAGCGATTGAGAATAGACGATCTATTTACGTTTTAAGTAAGGATACGGTTCAGGGAGATTCTGACATCCTCAACCTAATTGAGCTCTCCATCCGATCCTTGCCAACGAATGAACATGCTCTTTCTGCACGAATGGTACTTTTGCTCCATGATGAGCATGATGCGTTCTGGCAGTTAACTCAGGAAAGAATGAAAAGCATTATGGACTATGCTGATTTCACCGACACTCAAGCGAAATTAGAAATGTTTGAACATGCTTACGGCACTATTTTGTTTTTTGATGATCAGGAGACATTTTCTACTACCTATACAAAGTCCATTGCCGGACAATACAATGGAATGCTTCAATATTTAATTTGGGTTACCCTTGAAACAAAAGGCTTTGGTGCTTCTTTACAGCACTATAATCCCATGATTAATGAAGCAGTCAAAAAACGATGGGATCTACCGAATAATTGGAATCTTGTTGCGCAAATGCCTTTTGGTAGACCTCATGAGTACCCAAACCCAAAAGAAATAAACCCACTTAAAGATCGGGTGATAGTGAAAGATTCGTAAGTAAGCGAGTCTTTTTCTTTACAACAAAAATTAAGGTTTGACAAGTTGTCTTGCGCATTGTAAAGTGAAATTTGCAAGAAATTATATGCCCTCGTTAGGTGAGGCTCCTGTGCTGGAGATACGCTGCTACCCAAAAATGTCCAAAGACGCCAATGGGTCAACAGAAACCATCGACATAAGGTGGTTTTTAACGTAGCTGGATATGTGTTCCTATGCCGCACAGTGCTAAAGCTCTACGAATGGAGGAGAGTTTATTGATACGATATGTTTCTTTAGTATGCGTTCAAACCGCCTCCCATTTGCTGAGGCGGTTTTTTATTTTTCTAAAAGGTGGTGGTGTGGGATGGATAGTTTACCCAAACCGAGGATAGGCTTTAACAGTATAAGAAGGGGGCCATTCCACACGTATTGTTTGGTTCTCTTCTAGGAAGTAGGAGGAGAGCATGATGGATAAATTAAAGACTGACCGGAAACGGAATGAATATAAAAACGAAATTGTAAAGCATCTAGTTTCAAGAAATCTTAAGGCTTTCAGAGAAACCTTTTTAGAGCTCCACCCAACGGACCAAGTTGAATTGTTTCACGAAATTGAGCGTCCTCTTCAAAAACAAGTGTTGTTATTTCTTAGTCCAGCTGAATTCGCCGACCTATTTGAAGGGTTAGATTTAGAAGATCAGCTTATTGTTTTTGAAGGGTTAAGCTATCAATATGCCGTTTCCATGTTCAATACGATGTCAGCCGATGATGTTGCTGACTTTTTAGCGGAAATTAATACGGAGCGCGCTGATGATATTTTAAGCTCAATGGATTTAGAAGAAGCGAAGCGCGTAGAGGAATTAATGGCTTACGCACCGAAAACTGCCGGTGCGATTATGACAAAAGAATTTGTACGCTTATCGGTAGAATCTTCTGCTAAAGAGGTTATTGCTGAACTACGAGAAAGCGCACCCGATGCAGAAACAATTTACTACTTGTATGTCGTTGATCAACAGCAGAAACTTGCTGGTGTCGTTTCGCTTCGTGACCTCATTATTGCGACACCAGAAATGACGGTGGAAGACATTATGAGCACACAAGTGGTATCCGTAAGTGAGAACGAAGATCAAGAAGACGTTGCTCGATTAATTAAGGAATATGACTTTCTTGCGGTACCTGTTGTAACGCCTGAAAAGCGACTTGTCGGTATCATTACCGTCGATGACGTCATTGATGTACTAGAAGAAGAAACAACAGAGGATTTCGATGAATTTGCCGCAACACGAGGGGCGACGGATTTATCTTTAACTGCGGTAACCGCTGCAAGAAAGCGTGCACCTTGGCTTATTTTGCTCATGTTTTTTGGTTTGATTACAGCAAATATTATTGGTCAATTTGAATCGACTTTGGAACAAGTGGTACTGCTTGCTGCATTTATGCCGCTCATTATGGGTACAGCAGGAAATACAGGAACGCAGTCTCTAGCAGTTGCGGTACGTGGTATTGCAACAGGCTCATTTGACCGAGGCGGTGTATGGAAAACAGTAAAAAGAGAACTTGGAACAGGGATTATACTCGGTCTTGTTTGTATGGTTGTGTTGATGGGCATTATTTATGTGTTTTACAACGGTGATTTTATTTTAGCATTTACTGTTGGGTTCTCTCTTTTTGCAGCTTTAAGTGTGGCAGCAGTGATCGGAGCAACTGTTCCTGTCGCCATTAACAAATTAAAGATTGATCCAGCCGTGGCCTCAGGTCCTTTTATTACAACGCTAAACGATATTATTAGTTTAATGATTTATTTTACAATCGCAACGACACTTCTTGACCAGCTATTATAAAAAAGGAAGCTTATCGACATGAACATCGATAAGCTTTTTTCCTTGTTCGTGTCTTCCTTGCGAAACCAGCGTTTTCTATGGTTAAATTCAAGTAAACAGGGTATAGAAAATAAGAAAATGAATAAGAAAGGAGCACGTCTTTGTCTAGAGAACAACGTAAACATGACCATATTCATCAAGCCATTCAGCAGCACCAAACGCGCTCCCCTTTTGAGGACATTCAATTTATCCATCAAACGCTCGCTACCTCGTCCTTTCATCACTGCCAGCTTGAAACCACTTTTCTTCATAAACCCATATCGTTGCCATTGCTCATAAACGCAATGACAGGTGGTGGAGGCAAGCAAACAGCACGTATTAATCAGCAGCTTGCAGAAGTGGCGCAACACTTTTCCATTCCAATGGCCGTTGGATCGCAAATGGCAGCGATCAAAGATCAAGAGCAAGTACATACGTATCGGATTATTCGCGATGCAGCACCAGACATCGTTTGCTTAGCTAATTTAGGGGCAGAAGCAACACCGTCTGACGCCTTGCGTGCCATTGATATGATTGAAGCGGATGGTCTTCAAATTCATTTTAATCATATCCAAGAGCTAGCTATGCCTGAAGGTGATCGGGATTTTTCTAAGCGTCTACGCAATTTGGAAGCGATTGTGGCGAAAAGTCCTGTACCGATTATTGCGAAAGAAGTCGGTTTTGGCATGACGAAAGAAGCAGTTAAACGTCTCTATGAAGCTGGTGTCTATGCTGTTGATGTGAGCGGCACAGGCGGAACGAATTTTTCACAAATTGAAAATGCGCGTCGGCAACTTTCATTAGACTTTTTTAATTCGTGGGGCGTTCCTACACCAATTGCATTAGTTGAAGCCCACTCATTAGCACTTCCACTCACATTGATTGCTTCTGGGGGTATAACATCGAGTATAGATACAGCCAAAGCGCTCTCGTTAGGCGCTTCCTTAGTAGGTATGTCCGGTTTTTTCATTAAGACATTGCAGAATGATGGCATCGATGCCGTTATCGCTTCTATTGAGCGCATGCAGGAAGAGCTATGCTATATGATGACTGCCTTAAATGTCCACACTGTAGAGGAACTTAAAAACGTCCCCCTTATTCTAAAAGGAGAGACGCATCATTGGTTGAATGAAAGAGGCATTGAAACGAAAGCCTATGCTTCGCGTTACTAAGAGCGAGATGATGGTGACGTGCTTTCATTCATCACGTACATAATCGTAATCATCTCTTTATTAAAAAAGGAAATGGCGTGCTTCGCATGAAGAGTGCCTTCCTTTTCTACTAAATGAAAAACTTCTCGGAGCGGTGTTCTCCAAGTCCACTTCCAAAAAGATAGATAGACACCTGTTAGCGGGTCCGTTTTATCTCCCACTAAGTAAAGGCCATCCCCTCCATCATTCATTGGTAATAATAAACCTGTTAAAACGCCGAATGGCAAGGGTAACTGAATAAAGTTGTATCGTTTGCTTCCAAGCCAGTTTGAATAGTAGGCCGTAAAAATCGGTTCTTTTGTTTGTGCATGCTTACGAACCCAGACCGTTGTATGCTCTTGCCCATTTGATACTAGCGCATACGTATTTCCCTCCATTGGTACCTTGCCAGCTGGAAGATGAAGTTGTTTTAATCGCTTTGTTACAAACAATAGGAAGGGCAGAAACCATCGAAATGGCTGATGCCATTTAATAGTCGCTTCTAGCGTATAGCGACTAGTCTGTTCGTGAAAGCGTAAAACGTTTGGATGTACGTTTTTAAAGTGAAACTGCTCGTGCTCATATTCACGCCACTCTTTTATAAGTGCGTTTGTCGGCGTAAGCTCTAAGTGAGCAAACAGTTGATCTTGAATGTACTTCCTCCCTCTTATAGGCTGAAGTGGCATTTCAGGTCTATGTTTCGCGCTTGGTTTAACGACAATCCAGACAATGAGCACGAGCAAAGCATAACCAAATGCATTAGCCATTCCGTGATAACGAACCATGTCAGGAATCGTTAATCGCTGAGGTGCCCATGCAAGCCCTGCGCTATACAAATAAGACAGCACCATTGTCATAAATAAGACGGCATGCGCTAGAAGCAAAAACCATCGTAACCAACCCCTGAGTAAAAAGCTATAGCGAATAGCTATAAGAGCAAGCCAAAACACAAAAAAAATGTAGATTAACACAAGAATCGGCTCTAGGGGCGGACCCAATTCAATTCCAAGTGCCACAAGAAAAGGACCGATAAGTATACCTGCTGCTAAATAAGCAAATCCGTTTTATGGAACCGTTTGATGCTTTAACCAACGTCCCAGCATGCCGCTAGCAATAGGCAGCACAAAGGCAGAGTAATGAAAATGAATGGCCGTTAAATCAATAATCGTTTGGCTGTAGGAAAGAAAAGTAGTTGCTTGTACAGCTGATAAAACAAACCAACCACCACCGATAGCAAGATAGATACACCCAACGTTTATGAGCACTTCTTCTGCATTTCGAAATCCTTGTAAACTTAAGCGAAAAAAACCAAAGCAGGCAATAACCACCGTTGCCCCTAACCAAATGATTGAAAACAAGGTCGCCACCCATAGAGTTTCAACCGTTAACGATGCTAAACCAGCTACAGAAAAAAGCAACAGCCACTTTTGAAGCCATGTGATAAGTGTTATGTACGGTGTATCTTTATTAGTCTCAATCAATAGCACTGTCGTTAACGGAACAATGACCATAACAGCAAATCCCAGTCCGAGATCAATACCAGTCGGCTTAAAGAAAAGCGCCCACAGTAGAAAAAAGGCGCTATATACTAAGTAAACGTGCATCATTCCCACTCCGTTATAATGTAGTCAATAAGATGAACATCTTCATTTTTACGAAATTTACTAGCCGACACACCGACCGTCTTTTTAAAGAGTTTCGTAAAATAATTCGCATCATCAATACCGACTTGATGAGCAACCTCCGCCACAGTTAAATCGGTTTTAGAAAGTAAATAGGCGGCTTTCTTAATACGTAGAATCGAAACATAGTGCATGGGTGTAATGTTCAATTCACGTTTAAATTGTTTAATAAAATAGTATTTAGACAGACCCACGTGATGAGCAACCGTTGCCAAATCAAACTGGTCACTCATATGGTCTTTCATATAGGTAATCGCCTGTGTAATCGGTTCTTTTAGCTTTTTCTTCGGCGGAACCGCAAGAAAGTGAAACAGCGTCATCAGAAATTCATATGCTCGCTGCGAGCCAATATAGGAGTTTGTAATCTCTCCCGATGCTGTTTCCGATAATAAGCGTAAAAGCAAACGGATTGGTTCTGCCTCTTTTTCAATAACAAGAATTGGTCCATACTTCTCTACAATATGATCGTGCATGGATAAAGCTTCTTTTCCTTCTAATGTAATATAAATAAATTCCCAATCGGTCGTAGCCTCTTTTGGATAGAAATAATGGTGATCACTTGGAATGGAGACAAAAAAAGCCTGCCCCTTTCCTAACGTAAATGTCTGATCTTCATAGGCTAAGGCGCCATGTCCGGATAGCGTGTATTGAAACACAATTTTTTCTCTATCAATTCGAGTCTGCCCGTTCCATGAATAAGTAGGGCTACGGACAACTTCCCAGCCAATGTTCCAAAGATTCACTTGAAATGGATACGGATGTTCTTGGAAGCGAAATCCATATGAACCTTTAAGCCCTTGTTCTCTCATGATTCTCTCCCCCTTGCCCCCTCAGTATAACGTAGAATGCTTGTTGCGACTAGGCTCTGTTGAAAGCGCAATAATTTCCATAAAGTAAACAGCAATTTTCTACTACTTTTAGTGAAACTATTACTATACTGTGAGTATCAACAGTAGGGGGTTACGTTATGAAGAAACTAACATTTATTGGTGCAGGTAGTACCATCTTCGCAAAAAATGTTCTTGGAGACTGTATGCATGTTGAATCTTTACAAGGGTTTGAATTTGCGTTATTTGATATTAACCCAGATCGCTTGCAAGAATCCTATTCTCTTCTCACTCAATTAAAAGATAATCTTAAGTCTACCGTAACCATTAAAAAATACGACAACCGCAAAGAAGCCTTACGCGGTGCAAGTTATATTATTAACGCTATTCAAGTCGGTGGTTATAAGCCTAGTACCGTTATCGACTTTGACATCCCTAAGAAATACGGGCTTCGGCAAACCATTGGTGACACAATTGGAATCGGTGGTTTATTCCGTTCTTTAAGAACGATTCCGGTCATGCTTGATATTGCAAAAGATATTGAGGAAGTCGCACCTGACGCTTGGTTTCTTAATTATACCAACCCTATGGCTGCGCTTACTGGAACGTTGTCACGCTTTACAAATGTCAAAAATGTTGGGCTATGCCACAGCGTTCAAGTGTGTACACGCGACTTATTTAAGCATTTAGACATGGACCATTCCGGAATTCAGGAAAAAATTGCCGGTATTAATCACGTTGCTTGGTTACTTGAAGTAACAAGAGACGGCGTCGATCTTTATCCAGAAATTAAAAGACGGGCAAAAGAAAAAAGTAAGGAAAAACATCACGATATGGTGCGCTTTGAACTGATGCAACGTTTTGGCTATTACTTAACGGAATCATCAGAACACAATGCCGAATACCACCCATACTTTATAAAATCAGCTTATCCAGAGCTCATTGATCGCTTTAACATTCCGCTAGACGAGTACCCAAGACGTTGTGTGAACCAAATCGAAGGCTGGGAGAAGATGAAGCAGTCGTTGATGAATGACGGGGATATTACACATAATCGTTCTATTGAATATGGCTCACGAATTATTGAGGCAATGGAAACAGGTGAAGCATTCTTATTTGGTGGCAATGTTCTAAATAAAGGCGGCCTCATTTCAAACTTGCCGACAAACGCTTGTGTAGAAGTTCAATGCATAGCCGATCGCTCAGGGGTAACACCGACTTTTGTTGGTGATTTACCAGAGCAACTTGCGGCCATTAACCGCACGAACATTAATACACAGTTACTTACTATTGAAGCAGCGATCACCAAAAAGAAAGACCACATTTATCATGCGGCAATGCTCGACCCGCACACATCAGCAGAATTATCAATTGATGATATCGTAGCGCTTTGTGATGATTTAATTGAAGCACATGGAGAATATCTCCCAGATTATTCATAATGTCTATAAAAAAAGCTTTCACGCCATTTCTACTGATTTGGTGTGGAAGCTTCTTATTTATAAACGCGTACTAATCCGGCTCAGTCCCTCTCATCTATTTTGTATCAGCCTACTCTACCAAAACATCCATACTACCTATGATAAAATAGAAAAACCTAAGCAATAAGTTCGTTTTCCGTTAACAGATTAAATAAGAAAGGATGAGACTACAGTGACCTTGAGAAACGATGTACCTGATGTTCCAGTAACAATGGACATTATCATTTCAAAGTTATATGCTTCACTCGTGAAGTCTGTCTACGAACAATTTGGAGATGAAGGAGTAAACAAAGTCGAGCAAGGGGTACAAGCTTTGCTTGATGAGCAGTTAAACGATTTAAACAAACGTTCGTCTTATTCCTATAAGCAGCTAGACGAACGTGCACGCTATTCCATCCCACATTTAGCTAATGCTTCGGAAGTGAAAGAAACTCACCGTGCATATGAACAGATTCAAAAAGAGGCAGGAATTGAACCCTTTACGATTTACGCTATGATGGCAAAGCTCTTTGCGCATATTGCGAAAGCGGTTGTTGATCGTTTTGACGAAGATGGCAGACAAGCCATTAGAGAAGGGGTTCGTCATTTCGGTGAAGCCCGTGGGCAAGACATTGCCAGACGAGCAGCGGCAAAAGGATTGCCTAACACAGCTGAAAACTATTTAACCAATTATGATATGGGTCGTAGTGACCTGTTTGAGTTTGAAACCACATACCATCCAAAAGAAATCGAGCAAACCTTTACTGTTTGCGCATTCGGTGATCAATGGAAAAAAGATGGAACCGGTGAGCACGGGATTCTCTACTGTCAAATGATAGATCCTTCTATTGCAAAAGGTTACAACCTGAATTTCGATGTTGTTCATGATCGCTATGTGTTAAAAGAAGGCGACTGTCATTTTCGCTTCCAGATGAAAGAGGATGAATCGAATTAATACATGCTCCTGAACAAATGTATCTTTAAATAAATTTTTTTATAACATGAACGATTTAAAAAATCCTCATTTTTCGCTACTTCTAGTTGATTGAAGTAGTCTTTTTTTTTGCCTTCTTTCTATCTCAATCATATTTCCCAATGGACAGGCTCTTGATTAGCGAACAATTGTTCTGTATACTTTTTTTATACGAAAATATGTTCGTGTTTTTATTTTTTTTGCGAACGTTCTCTATTATAAAAAGAGGTCAAGGAGGTCATTTATGTGGATGAAGCCCATACAAAGAGAAAACAGTCCGTCCGATTAATGATTGAATTATTCCTAAAAGATCGTGACCATCAACAGCTTTTCTTAACGGCACAACAATACCCTACTCCAATGAATCAACTTGCACTTGATGATGCGTTTCGGCGTTTTTTCACGCGTATTAAAACGGTTCAATACATTAGTAGACTTATTAAAGGGTATTCAGTCGATTTTGATAAGCGTGTACGAAATCAACCTTTAACTGTTTCCATTGACGAAAAGCAAACAGATGATGGCTATTCTACTTTTATTGGAATGATTCGTGCCGGTGATGTTCTAGATGATCTTGAGCACGCATTGGATGAAGAAGGTTCTACTGCTGAATTATTTGCAGACAAGTATATTTCCCAAGCGTTTTCACAGCTTAATTCGATGCAGCAAACCATTTTAATCTATTCATACTTTTATGGCTATCAAAACAAAGAAATTGCCCTTTTCCTAGATGCATCAGAACAACGAATCTCATACAACAAAAAGCGCGCCCTTGAACGTTTAAAATCAAGCGTACCAAAAATAAATGAGGAGAATGAACAATGAGTTTTCACTATGAAAAGATCTTAGAAGATTTTCAACCAAAAATAAAAAAAAGCCTCTACCAAACCGCACCTGCAAACAGAGAAGATTTGGAACAGGAAATTAAAATGAAAATCTATGAGAAAATGGATGTCATCCAGAATATCAATGCTCCAGGTTTTTACGAATTTGTTAGTGGCCATGAGGAAGTAGCGGAAACAATTGGTTTATACTTACTACATCATGAAAAGAACAAGAAAGAATACGAGTAGAATCGCTTTATTTATCAAAAGAAAAGCGATTCTACTAAGCCGTTATTCCTTAACAGAACCTAGCACGATTCCTTTTACAAAATACTTTTGAAGAAATGGGTAAACGAGAATAATTGGTAATGCACCAATAAAAATTTGAGCAGAGCGAACCGTCCGTTCTGATAGAGCCCGGACTTCATCAGGATTTACATTCATTTGTGAATAATCATTTTGTACAATTATCGTTTGTAAAAACGTCGATAATGGATATTTCGACGAGTCGGTTAAATAAATAAGCCCATCGAACCATGAATTCCATTGTCCTACCATTGTAAACAGACCTACCGTCGCAAGTGCCGGTAATGAAATCGGTAAATAAATGCGAAAAAGGATCTTAAAATGACCGGCACCGTCTATTAAAGCGGCTTCTTCTAACGATTTAGGCACTCCTGTTCGAAAGAAATTTAACAGTAAAATCATATTAAAAACATTTACTGCTCCTGGTAGAACAAGTGCCCAAATCGTATTAATCATTCCGAGGTTTTGAATTAAAATATACGTTGGAATTAATCCTCCGTTAAATAGCATAATAAAGATCAGTGTATATACATACCATTTTCTACCTCGGAACTCATGATCTTCTTTTGACAGTGCATAGGCCGCAAGTGTCACAACACTTAAACTAATCAACGTCCCAAGAACCGTTCGAAAAACACCGTTCCAAAGCGCTCTTAGGAAATTTTCATTTCCAAGGGTTTGCTCCCAAGCAGCAAACGTAAAGTCAATCGGAAAAAAGCGAACCAAATTCGCATTTGCCGGCGCTGAAGCGCTAAACGATACTGCTAAAATATGAATAAGCGGCAAGATACAAAGAATACCGAGGACAAGAAGAAAGATATTGTTACATAGTGAAAACAGTTTATAAGAACGACTTCGATGATGCATAGCTCCTCCTCCTTCTAAAAGATGCGATAGTTTGCGTACTTGTAAGCTAAGCGATAACCGGTCACAATGAGAATAAAGGCAATAACAGATTTAAATACACCGACTGCTGTTGCATAGCTAAAATTCCCGCCAAGCAGCCCTTGTCGATAAACATATGTGTCAATGATGTCACCTTTATCATAAACAAGTGGGTTATATAAATTAAAAATTTGATCAAATCCCGCATTTAAGATATTTCCTAGTGCGAGCGTTGCCACAACGATGGTAATGGGTAGTAGACTTGGAAGCGTTATGTGAAGAACTTGTTGCAAACGATTAGCTCCGTCGACGATTGCAGCCTCGTACAAACTGGGGTTAATTCCTGCTAACGCTGCCAGGAAAATGATTGCCGAAAATCCAAAGTCTTTCCAAACATCCGATACGATAACAGTTACGCGAAACCAATCACTATCTCCTAAAAAGAAAATTGGATTCATACCAAAGATCCCGATAAATTGATTGATTAACCCACCATCAACCGATAAAAGATCAAGTAAAATACCGCCTAAAATAACCCATGACAAAAAATGGGGTAAATAGACTAACGTTTGGATCGAGCGCTTATAAGCGATAATTCGAACTTCATTTAATAGTAAAGCAAACACAATAGGCACGATAAGCTGGAAGATTATTTTGAAGGTGGAAATGACAAGTGTATTCCAAATGACTTGTCTGCCTTCTTGAAATTCAAAGATGCGAATGAACTGATCAAACCCAACCCATTCGGATCCTAAAAAGCCTTCCCATGGCTTAAAGTTTTGAAAGGCCATAATAATACCTGCTAAAGGAATATAATTAAATACAAGTGCAAAGAGTATTGCTGGCAGCACAAGTACGTGTAGCGGCCAATTACGCTTCATATTCCAAGGCTGTTTCTTCTTTTTAACGAGAGGCTGTATCGTCTCACTTTTTAGTTGGGCCACGCTTCTTTCCCTCCTTAGCGCTGTCTAAATTCATGTGGCGTCTGCTTAAATTCTTTCTTGAACACTCGAATAAAATAAGAGGCATGCTGATACCCTAATTCTTCTGATATTAGACTGACTTTCATATTCGTTTGTGTTAATAACGTAACAGCACGATTCATGCGTAAGCGGTGAATATAATCTGTCAATGTTTCGCCTGTTTCTTCTTTAAAACGCTTTGATACATAGGATGGATTTAAATATAGATTCGTTGCTATGTCTTGTAGCGTTGGCTGCTTCATAAACGAAGCATCTATAAATTCTTTCACTCTTTTTGCTAGCGACTCTTGTTGAATTTCTTCGCTAGTTGAATCCACTAGCGGTTTACGAAGATACTGTTTTGCCTGCTTCCAAAAAATTAATGGCGCCCCCACTTTTATCGTCACTCCATAAAAAAGATCCTTTTTCAATGCTTTTCGTAATCGAACGGCACGATCATGAACATCTTTTTCTACTAGCAATGGATCACTGTGATGTACAGGATAAAGAAGATAAGAGATCGCATTTAGAGAGACATGTTTTTCTAGTAAAACATAAGCTTCTGCAAGTTCTTCATTAATCATCTGCTTCCAGCCATGGCTTGAATTCTGGCTGTGCTCAACACGAACGGTAATGGGAATGGTACGAATATCGCTTTGATGAGCCATACCGTAATGCACAAGCTCTGCTTTTAGAGCATCATCTCCCTTTTCTCCACTAATCCATGGCTGAAAGACCGACTCTCCTACAAAACTTAAGTTACTTTTTATCGCTGCAACAGTTTGTTCTTGCATATACCGTTCCTTTTTCTCTTCAATCTTTTTTACTAATGCTTGTTCAACTGCATAAATGAGCTCTTCATCTCTAACTGGTTTTAGTAAATAATCGACTGCCTGTGCCTTTATCGCTGCTTGCGCATAGGAAAAATCTGAATAACCAGAAAGTAAAATACATTTAGGTTGTATGGAAAACTTCGTTACATCCTGTAATAACTCAAGACCTGAACGCCCTGGCATACGTATATCGGTAATCAAAACATCTATAGGAAATGCCGCTAAGATTTCATTCGCTTTTCGAGCGGAGCGTGCACAGTGAACCTGGCTAATCGTAAGTTGATGCCATGGTAAGCTTGCTAATCCTTGTAATGTAGCGTCTTCATCATCCACAATTAATAGCTGGTACATACCATCACTCCCCATTTTGATACGCTTTGTCCAGTTTACATAAAAGAGTAACGTTTAAACCGCCAAGCTCAGAAAAGCCGACAACTAAACCTGAATTCGCCCCAAAACGATGGCGCATGCGTTGATTAACATTCCGTAGTCCGTAATGATTCATCGCCTCTTCTTGGGATTCTAGTAGCTTCTGAATCCTAGCTAATGAATCAGTCGAGACAGTGTGTCCATTATCATCTACGCATATTTGCCAGCCTTCTTCTAGAAGCTTTCCATGAATTCGAATTTCCGCCCTTTCCTCGACATCAGCTATCCCATGAACGATGGCATTCTCCACAATAGGCTGAATAAGTAGTCGCGGAATAGGTTGCTTTAAAAGGTCTTCTGGTAGATTCATAGAATAGCTTAAATCACGCTTCCGCAAAGAATGGATGGCTAAAAAATTGTTTACTAACTTCAATTCTTCTTCTACAGTCGTTTCTTCCTTTTCTACTTCTGTTCGATAGCGGAAATAGTCACCTAAATGAAGCGCCATTGCTTCGACAGCATCTGTATTGTTTATTTTCGCCATGTTTTTAATATAGAAGAGGCAATTGTATAGAAAGTGTGGATCTATTTGAGCTTGCAGCAATTTTAATGTTGCTTGCTGAGATCGAATTTTCTCTTCATACACTTCTTCTATTAACGTTTGAATTTGATCAGCCATATCATTAAACCCACTCATTGCAATAGCAAATTCCTTTTGGTCTGGAACAGCCATCCGCGTGTAGTAGTGTCCTCTTTTAAACTGGAGAATGGCATCCTTTAATGTTCCGATTGGCTGCAATAATTGCGTATTTAATAACCAAGCTGCAGCAACACCTAAAAGCAACAACACAAATCCAGTTGCATAAAACCAAGTTCGTGTTGTCGCAATAGGACTTAACACATCTTCTAGCGGAACAAGATCGACGAGAACCCAATCTAAACTTGTCGAGGAAATATACGATAATGTGTAATCATCTTGACCTAATGTAAACCGTTCCGTTCCCCTCTCTTCGTCATCTAATTGGAGTGAAAAGTTGTAATCCAGTGGAAACTCGTGATTGGTGCCTACCGGTTTAATTAATTCGTGATGTGGATGATACAGGAATGAATAACCATCATTTGCTAGAGCTAAATCATTTAAATGGTGTTGGACAGCTTCAATATAAATCCGTGCTTCAACAATAACAGCTTGATTCTCATTATGATGAGTAATCGAGTCTTTCACGTGCTGAACAAAATAAGGGCGATCCGAATCATTCCCTTCTCCATTGGCAATATATGTCCAGGAAGGGGATAGCGTTTCTGGTCGTTCTGGGGATTTCATCATGGTGGATAATTGTCTTTCCCCATCCGGAAAAAAGATCGTCACATCAACTAAAAATGTACTAAGCTGCTGGTAAAGCAATAACTTCTCTTGAATGTCCTGCTGAAGCTCTATTGAATCGTACGGACTCAGTAAATCAATATTCCTTAGTCGATTTGTATCCGAATCAATGCTTAATGCCACGAGAAATTGTGACACTTGCCAAAGATCCGCTTCTAGACGATTCATTGAGACATCAAGCCGATTGATGTTTCGCGTATCGATTTCATCTCGAACCACTCGTTCACTGACCATGTTTGAATACGTATAAACAATGACTACAGGTACTAGAAAAAGAATAATGCTTACGACCATCTTGTAAAATAAGCTTTTTTGTTTGAACATAACGCTCCCCCCTAAGCGTTATTGTAAGCGATAAACAACCAGCTAGTATGCCAATTCAGAGAAAAAGACAGCGTTTTCTTTTTACGCTGCCCGTTTTTTGTTCATTCACTCGAATTGACAACGTCAAACCATTCGTTCACTTCTGCAATGACATCGTCGCCGCCCTGGCTTCTCCATTGCTCAACCAGACCATCAAATTCATCAATTGGCGTTTCACCGTAAATCATTTTATTAAAGCCTTCGCTTAGTAACGTATCAAGTGCATCCCCCCGGCTAACCATTGTTTCTGTCGGTCGCCCTGTAAACATACTTGGTATTTGCGCATCCGCACTATCAACCACTATGCGGGCACCTTCCCACGCTTGTTCTGGATATTGAAGATACACTTTGCGTTCAAACGGGGTTTTTGGCTCTTCTCCTCTTGCGAAATCTGCAAGCGCATTAATATAAAGGCTTGGAATACGCGCACCATCAAATGTGAGTGTGTACTTTACAGGATCAATTCGCCCACCTGGGATATCCTCTTCTCCATACTTCACGTCTCCATTTTCGAAAACGTAGTCATACCCTTCAGCAAACCCATATTCAAATTCGCTTCCCTCTTCTGGATTTGCAAAATTCTCAAATAAATAATTTTGATACACAAAAAATGCTTGAATTTCATCTTCTGTTGCATTTTCATTAAACATAACTGCACCATTTTGTGATGTAATGCCTGTCGAGCGCCCTTTTAGCCCCTCTGGTCCGGTTGGGATATCATACGCTTTATACTCCGCACCTTCTACATTTTCCAACACTTCAGCTAATGGCCAATCTGGCATCCAATGCGGTCCAGCAATGATTCCGGCACGACCAGCGGTAAACAATTCTGCAGCCTTGCCCTCGTCCCATAAACCGGACTCTTGGTGAAGATACCCTTCATCCATCCAACGTTTTAACGTTTCTAAGCCATCTTTTATTTCAGGCTGGATATCTCCATTCACGAGAGTGCCATCTTCAGCAAGATTGTACTGATTTGGCATCCCTCCGTGTGCACCAAAGACCCAGTCTACCGTTGACATCCACGTGTTTAATTGGTTTGTAAAGCCTGCAGCAAGGCCGTATACTTTCTCTCCGGTTCCAGTGGGATCACCATTTACAAACGCATCCATGATTTCTTCAATGTCCTCCAACGTTTCGGGAGCGTCAAGACCTAGATTGTCCATCCAATCTTGTCGAATGAACAGAACGGTATCACCATTCATTTCATAATCTAATATCGGAATAGCAAATCGCCCTTCTTCCCGAGTATATGGATCCCACGCATGCGGATCAGCTGCCATTGCTTCTTTCCACGTATCGGACGCATATTTATCAAATAATTCTCCAACCTCTTTCACGCGGCCAGAATCGATTAAATCCTGTGTAAGAGGACTTCTTAACGCTAAAATCGAGGGTAGTGGTTGATTGGAAGACATCTCTAGTTGAAGCTTTGTTTCGAATGTCTCACCAGGTCCACTTGTAGTCCACATATAATTCAAATCAATGTTGAACGTATCTTTTACCCATTCAGTATGAACATTGTCTTCAATTGTTTCACCGTCACGAAAGAAAATATCACCAGAGACATGTTTAATTAAGTCTAATCTGACTGGTTCTTCAAACCGTTCTGGCAATTCATCAGCTGATGCTACGGCCTCCACCGTACTTTCTCGGTCGTTTGACGAATTGCTACAAGCTGCAAGCGCGATGACAGCAACACTTGTCATTAGAATAGATCCATATCTTTTCACTTCTTGCTCCCCCTTACCTTTTGTGTAGTCAGGCTTTTTTTCACCATTTGTAAGCCCTTTCATTTCACTATATCGCTTCTATTAGACTTTTAAAATAATACTTCTTTTAGATTTATAACACTCTGTTGTCATTCTTAACAGCATCTTTTGTTCTCAACAAAAAAAGGCCATTAATCGACCTTTTTCACTTCCATGACAATAGAGTCACTAACCGGTTCAAAACCAATTTCTTGGTAAATGTGATTGGAGGTAGGGTTATCTAAGTCCGTATACAGTAAAATAACTGAAAACCCATCCTTTATACACTGATGGCACAGAGCAGTGACACACCTTGTAGCAAAACCATTTTGCCGAAACGGTTTTGGTGTATAGACAAGGTTAATCGTCACGCTTTGACCGATCTTTCTTGTAGCGTTTGCCATTGCTACAGCGATACCGTCCACTTCTAGAAGATATAACCCACCTTTATCTAGCTGCTGTCTTGCCGTTTTTTCAGCTTCCTTTACCGTAATACGCTGCTCTGATAAATTCGCTTCATAGTCAAAATCTTGAATCCAATTTGCGACAAATGGAATATCTTCCCGCTTCATCTTCCTAATATGTCCTCCAGATATAGGACTTACAGATGTAAGATTCAATTGATACAAGCGCTGATTCATCACCGTTTGCACAGAACATGCTCTCGCTTTACCTAATAACTGAGTGATGTGCACGGTCGGTTCTTTCACCCCGACAAAGCGAGTAATGGGTCGATCCTTTAGCGCTTGAACGAAGACATTGATTACGGATCCTGATAGTTGCTTCGTTTTAAAAGCCAAGACGGCTTGGTTCGGTATTGTCTGCAAGCAAAAGACGTCATATTCAACACTACACATAAACAACGGAGGTTTGTTTCCTCTTAATGTTTGTTGTGCTAAACCTAGGAATAAACTATTTTCGACGCTGTTCTCCTTTAACGCTCTTACGCTTTCGTTGTAAAAAACGTCACTGTCTCTAAACAGATGAACCTTCACCTCACCGCCTCCTTTGTATCCTACGCTCTCTGTTCTACAATTTGAACAATGTTCACAATGACTTGGACTGCTTTTTCCATATCATCAACGGATATATATTCATAACGCCCGTGATAATTTTGTCCCCCAGTGAAAATATTTGGCGTTGGTAATCCTTTATAAGACAGCTGGGAACCATCGGTACCACCACGTATTGGTCCAACAATGGGTTCAATTTCACATGCCTTCATCGCATCTAATGCTACATCAACAATCTCTGGATTAGGCTCAATTTTCTCTCGCATATTGTAGTATTGGTCCCGAATCTCAAGTGTGACATTGTGATCGCCGTGCTTTCCTTGCATTTGCCTTACAATTGATTCCATTTTTGCTTTTCGATTAGCGAATACTTTGCGGTCAAAATCACGAATGATGTAATGCAATTCCGCATAATCCGTATCACCCTTCATTGATAAAAGGTGATAAAAGCCCTCGTAGCCTTCCGTAAATTCAGGCGCCTCATCTGCAGGCAATTGATCATTAAATTCCATGGCACGCTTCATCGCATTAACCATTTTATTCTTTGCTGTTCCTGGATGGGTACTCACACCTTGAAAACAAACCTTTGCTGCTGCCGCATTAAAGCTTTCATATTGGAATTCACCTAGCGGTCCCCCATCTAATGTGTAGGCAAAGTCAGCGTTAAAAGCTTCAACATCGAAGTGATGTGGACCTCTTCCAATTTCTTCATCTGGCGTAAAAGCCACTCGAATCTTGCCATGCTTAATCGATGGGTTATCGATTAAATATGCCATTGCTGTAACGATCTCAGCAATACCTGCTTTATCATCTGCACCAAGCAATGTCGTCCCATCTGTTGTCATGAGCGTGTGGCCAACATAGTTTGCTAATTCTGGAAATTGTTTTGGCGACAGCATAATCGTTTCATTTAGCTGAATGTCACCTCCGCTGTAGTTCTCATGCACTCGTGGATGTACACCTTCACCTGTAAAGTCTGTCGCTGTATCCGTATGTGCTAAAAATCCAATTGTCGGAGTTGATTTGTCGGTAGTTGCTTCAAGTGTCGCCATTACATATCCATTATCGTCCATAGCAACGTCTTTCATGCCAATCTGTTTTAACTCTTCTACCAGTAACTGCCCGAGCTCAAGCTGCCCTTTTGTTGTCGGTACTTCATGACTTGCTTCTGATGACTGAGTATTTATTTTTGCATAGCGTGTTAAGCGTTCAATAAGTTGTTGTTTCAATGAGCTAACCTCTTTTCCAATTGTATTAGTTTTAGTATAGCGGTCTTTTTTTACCCTGCACAGAAAAAAATGATCGCACCATTTGGTAAACTATGATATATTCATATCTATGCATATTTATTAAATTATTCAATATATAGAACGTGTAGGAGGATAACAATGGATCACATGGGCTTTATCTCGCTCATCCCCCCGCTTATTGCGATAGGACTAGCGATTACAACTAAGAACGTACTCGTTTCTCTATTTACCGGGTTGTTTGCTGGCGTTCTTTTACTGACTAGCGGGAACCCAATAACAGCGACAACAGAAACAATAGGTGAATATTTATTCCCTCAACTAACAGATAGCTACAATGCTGCCGTCCTTGTATTACTCTTGTTTATTGGTGGATTTGTTGGTTTAATTGAGAAATCAGGTGGATCAGCCGCGTTAGCAAAACGAGTTGTCCGCTTTTTAGATACAAAGGCTAAAACACAGATGGCCGCTTATGTCGGTGGTTTAACGATCTTCTTTTCTGATTTAGGCTCTCCTTTAATTGTTGGTCCCATCTTTGAAAAGATTTTTGATAAAGCGAAAATATCTCGAGAAAAATTAGCGTGGATTATTGATTCTACCGCTTCCCCCCTTGCCGTTATGATTCCTTTTATTGGCTGGGGTGTTTACATCATGGGGTTAATTCGTCAAGAGTTTGACAATATTGGCTCGGACATGTCTGAATTTACTGCTTTTCTTCAGGCCATTCCGTTCCAACTTTACCCGATCTTAGCTGTGGCAATTGTTCCGTTTATCGCCTTAACCAAACTGGACTTTGGACCAATGGCACGAGCCGAACAACGTGTAGAAAAAACAGGTGAATTGTATTGGAAGAGCTCTCGCCCGCTTCGATACAGTGAGCCAGTTGATGAAAACCAAAAAAGTTATGCAGTCTTAATTTGGTTGCCATTACTAACACTCTTCGTTACGCTATTTGGCCTTTTACTGACCCATGGCTTTCCATTTGAGCCTGTTGCTGGCGGCGATTTCCGCGTTGCTTTAAGTACTGCTTACTTATTTGCTAGTATTGTTCTGATTGGCTTAATGGTTTTATTAAAAGTAAAACGGTTCTCTGAAGCATTTGAACTCTATTCAAAAGGAATGCAGAAGATGGTGTTTGTATTAGCCACGCTTGTATTAGCCTGGGCATTAGGAACTGTTATGAGTGAAATGGGGACGGCAAACTATGTGATAGAGTTATTACAGGACAGTGTTCCTGGTTACCTTGTTCCTGCCATTCTCTTCCTTGTAGCGGTCTGCATCTCGTTGGCAACTGCAACGTCATGGGGAACTTTTGCGATTATGATGCCGTTTGCGATACCGATGGCTTTTGGTCTTGATGCCCATCTTGCGGTTTGTATCGGTGCAGTTCTCTCAGGAGGGATATTCGGGGATCACTGTTCACCTATTTCCGACACAACGATTCTTTCTTCTACTGGTGCAGGTTGCGATAATGTCGATCACGTCAAAACGCAATTTCCGTACGCTTTGTTAAATGGCTTCATTGCATTTATTGTCTTTATTTTTGCTGGCATTACAGGAAGCTCACTCGTCTTTTTAGCTGCTCTCGCTTTCATGATGATAGCGGTCTTCCTCATCGGAAAACGAAAACCGAAACATGCTCAAATCTAAAAAGAGCGTTGCGTACGCAATTTTTTCAGGGTGTAATTATGACCACATCGTCCCTTTTATTTAGGGGTGCTGTGGTTTTTTTTATGATCGGTAAAAAAAGCTTATTGACGTCTTTTCGTCAATAAGCTCTCGTATTTAACCTTTCACACCTGTTAAGGCAATCCCTTCAATAATCTGTCGTTGAGCGAAGAAATAAACAATCAATACAGGGACAACAGAAATCGTAGCACCTGCCATTAGTAAAGGCCATTGTGTTACATACAACCCTTTAAACATTGCCAGTAGAAGTGGAACCGTAAACAACTCGGTGCTACTTAGAAACGTAAGCGGCTGGATAAAGTTATTCCAAATGCCGATAAAAGAAAAGATTCCAAATGCTGCTAGGGCAGGCTTTATTAAGGGAAGCATGATCCGCAAATAGATAAAAGCAGGATTGGCCCCATCCATTACAGCTGCTTCTTCCATTTCTTTTGGGATCCCAAGCATAAATTGTCTAAGTAAGAACACTCCGAATGCATTAAAGAGAGCATTTGGCACAATGATGGATAAATGGGTATTCACCCATTGAAGCTGATCTAAAATAAGGTAAAGCGGAATAAGTGTTACTTGCATAGGCACCATCATCGTTGCTAAAAAAGCAATGAACAACACTTTCGATCCTGGGAACTTTAATTTGGCAAAAGCATAAGCAGCCATTGAGCACGTAATAATTTGACTAAGTACCACAATGGTTGAGATATAGAAACTATTCCAGTATGCTCGACCAAACGGCATTGCATTTAGGGAATCAACGAAATTACTCCACATAATAGGATCTGGAATAATGGTAGGCGGGATGGAAAACATTTGCTCAAACGACTTTAAACTACTCAATCCCATCCAAATAAACGGACCTGCCATAACAAGAGAACCTAAAATGAGTGCAAGATGAAGGAAAACGGTAGAGGGTTTCACTTTTCGCTTCACTGCTGGTTGGACAGGAGGTTGTATTTGGCGCTGCGCGTTATCTGCCGTTGTCTTCATAGTGCACCCACTTTCTTGAAACCGTAAACTGGATTAAGGTAAAGATTAAAATAATGACGAATAAAATCATAGCTGCAGAGGTACTCGTACCGAAAGAACTTCGTGTAAAGGCTTCATCAAAAATATGAAGAACGAGTGTATAACTGGCGTTTCCTGGTCCCCCTTGCGTCATGACATATGCTTGGTCAAACACTTGGAATGAACCAATTACTGTCATAATCGCAACAAAGAACGTTGTTGGAGATAATAATGGCATCGTAATGTTTTTAAATTTCTGCCAAGCAGAAGCGCCGTCAATTTCAGCTGCTTCATAATAACTTCTTGAAATACCTTGAAGACCAGCTAAGAAGATAACCATGTTCGTCCCAAGTCCCCACCAAATACTTAGCATCGCGATTGATGGAAGCACAAAGCGTCGATCCGTTAACCAGTTTGGCCCATCAATACCAACTGACGCAAGCACTTGATTAATTAAGCCAAAATCACCGTTTAACAACCACATCCAAATGACTGCGATGGACACGGAGCTTGTCACGACTGGCATAAAGAAGAACATCCGATAAAAATCTTTTCCCTTCACTTTATTAAGGGCTAAAGCAGAAAGAAGTGCAGCGGCTATCCCCCCAGGTATGACGATTAGCGAGTAAATGGTTGTATTTCGTAACGCCGCTCGAAAATTACTATCTTGAAATTGTGCAATGTAATTTTCAAGTCCGACAAAGGTTCGTTCACCGAAACCGTCCCAATTCATAAAGCTTATACCAAAAGCGAATAGTAGCGGTAATAAAGAAAAGAGAATCATTCCAATCATCTGTGGTGCAATAAACGCGTATCCCCACCACTTTTCACGTTTTGTAAACAAAACTACCCCTCCTTTTAGAAAGAGGAGGAGACAAGCTCCTCCTATCCATGTTTCTCTATTTATTCAACCGCTTCTTTTGCTTTTGCTGTTGCTTGTTCTAATGCGTCTGCTGCATCCATATCTCCGAGCATCATTAATTCATAAATGTCTTCCAAATCTTCACTTAATCCTGGAGATGTAAATTCAAGACCAATGACTCGACCCACACTACGAGCATCTAGTAAATATTGACCATGTTCTGGACGATCCTGATTTAAGACAATTTCATCAATGCCTACTACTGAAGGAACTGCATTCCCCTCACCATCTAAACGTACTTCCTGTCCATCAGTGGATGTGTAGTAGGAAATGAATTTCATTGCTTCTTCTACATGATCTGATTTTGAATTAACCGCCATATAGGCAGTAGCAATATTAGCTGTTTCAATTTGTTCATCTGTATTAGAAGGAAATGGAATATAGTCAAAATCAATACTTGTGTCTAGGAACATGGGCGTTAACCAACGGCCTGCTGAAACAAAGCCAACTTGGTTTGACATAAACATCGCTTCGATTCCTTGGCCTTCAGGCATCGTCCCTGCATACGTAAAGTTTCCTTCATCTATCATTCGATCAACGTATTCAAATGCTTCCATCGTTTTTCCATCGGTGTCTCCAACAATGGCGTCCTCAGTTGCAAACTCACCGCCATTTGTCCAAATCCAGTTCAACATTGCGCCATGACCACTTTCTTGCATGTATCCGTGATTACCCGATTCATTTAATTGACGAGTGATGTCTTCAAACGTTTCCCAATTCCATTCACCGTTCTCATACAATTCTTGAGGAGATGGTATGTCGTTCTCTTCTAATAATGCTTTGTTGTAGTACATGAGGATAGGGTTACAATCAACCGGTAGACCATAAACAATGCCATCATTTCTTGAAGCGCCCCAGATGTCTTCAGTAAATTCATCTTCCTTAACGTATGAATCTCCACTATCTAAAAAATCTGATAATGGTTCAATTGTGCCATTTGACATAAGAGTAGAAATATTCTCAGCACCTACATAAAACACATCTGGTGCTTGACCGCCTTGTAAACGAGTTGTTAACGTTTGGAAATAATTGTCGTTCGGTAAGCCTGTTAACGTCACTTCAATGTCATCCTGCATTTCATTAAATGCATCTACTGCCCGGTTATACACATCCAGTTCAGCGGGATTGCCCCATGCAGAAAAAGATAGTTCAACAGCATATCCGTTACTTCCAGTAGATGAGTCTGACCCAGATCCACAAGCAGCCAATGTCGTAATAGCCAATGCAGAAACAAAACCAACGCCAAAAACTTTTTTCATTTTTTTCACTCCCCCGATTGATTGAAAACGTTTACAAGTTGTACTATTAAAAAAATGACGAAAACGATTACGTTGCGTTTAAAAAAGGTTCATATCATTATTATAGAACAGATTCCACTTTTCGTTGTGTGTAATATTTTTTATGACAAGGGTAATTTATTGCGGTCTATACCATGATTCCATTCTAGGAGGACATTCTTATGACTGATCACTCAGCCTTTATTAGAGGTACACACTCATTTACGTTTCAGTTCTTACCTGAAACCGGTTTACTCAGTTTATGGAATATCGGGTGGGAAGTACGATCAGATCCTTCTTATTATTGGGATGGGCAAACAAGGAATGTAGATAATAACACACTTATCTTTCAATATACGATTTCAGGTTCAGGTAAGCTAGAAATTGATGGGCGAACCATTACGGTTCAACAACATGAAGCTTTTATCATTGCAGTTCCTGGTAATCACCGTTACTATTACCCTGAAGATGGGAAAGAGCCGTGGGAATTTATTTACATTGCACTTCAAGGCCCGACAGTCGAAGATATTTGGTCACGCCTCATTCAGGAAACCGGACCAGTTGTCGCACTTTCACCAGATAGCTATTTAATTCGCTCTTTATTCTCCATCTATGCAGAAACAAAAGCAGACCGACTTCGGGATCCTTATTTAGCAGCAGCTCAAGGCTATCAATTTTTACTTGAATGCTTTCGCACGCTGCATTCTCATACGCCAAAGGGAGATTCCTATTATTATCAACAAGCCTATTCCTATATTGAATCAAATTTCCACAAACAGATTTCTTTAGACGATGTGGCTGAACAAATTGGGTTGTCACGCTATAGCCTTACACGCTTGTTTAAAAAGCAAACCGGCGCAACGCCGATGGAGTTTGTTCGCGAGCTTCGCATTCGTAAAGCCTGTTCTATGTTAATCCATACGAACCGTCCGATCAAAGATATTTCCATTGAAGTAGGCTTTCTTGATGTGAATTATTTTCATAAAGTTTTTCGACGTTACACTGGATCAAGCGCTAGTTTCTTTCGAAAAAAAGGCGATTTCTCACAGATTTATTTACGTAAAACCAAACATGACTAACATGACAAATGTAACAATAAGATATCTTTTTCCGTAATACTATTCAAAAATAACCGCAAAGCTTCCGCAATTAACCGCACTCCCTTAAAGGTGTATGTAAAGTTCCGTTTATCCCTTCTCATCTGTTTATTCTTACGTATACTAACCTGTACAGGAACATGACAGAGAGAAGGCGGTGAACAAAAATGGACAAACGAATTCATTGGATTGATGCAGCGAAAGGGCTCGGTATTATACTCGTTATTATGAGTCATGCACCGATGGATCCTGAGCTCCGCGCCTTTCTATTTGCTTTTCATATGCCATTATTCTTCTATTTATCTGGTGTTGTATTCAAACCTAGTCGCCAAGCACCACTTGCTTTTGTCAAAAAGAAAGCGCGAGGATTACTTCTACCTTATTTTATCTTTTCGGCAATAACCTATGTGACTTGGTTCCTGCTTTTTCGTCATCTCCCATTTACACCAGGCGAGAATGTTGATCCAATCCACCCTTTTACCGGGATATTTTTATCGACACCAGAGAACTATCAATTAACTTATAATCCTGCAATTTGGTTCTTAACTTGCTTATTTTTAGTTGAACTCTTATTCTTTTTCTATTATCGTTTGAGCCGAGGAAAATGGATCGGACTGTTTTTATTGACGGCCGCTATTTTAGGTTATGGTTCAACATTTTTACAATTCGCCATTCCTTGGAACGGATTTGTTGCTCTCACTGCCGTTGTTTTTTATGGTCTTGGATTTTTAACGAAATCGTTTTGGAAAACGCACTCTTGGAAAATCGTCGCTCCATTAGCATTCAGTTTCTTTAGCATCATGTACTTCATTCAATCGTTTAATGAACGCATTGATATGCGTGGGAATATTTTAGGAGAAGCATACTTGTTTTATCCAGCAGCTATCTTAGGCATCATTGCTTTTCTCATGTTGATTCAAAAACTTCAACATGCAAAAGGTTTGCTCTATTTAGGCTCAAATTCCATTATCGTATTGCTCGTTCATATGCCCGTTTTGAATTTGGTAAAAGCAATGATGCACTATGGATTTGGGGTCAATCTTGATACGGCTAATACGCTTCCTTGGACCCTTCTGTTTACAGGTTTAACACTCTTATTAACCATTCTATTTATTGTCTTTTTCAACAAACATCCATGGTTTTTAGGTAAGAAAGAGACGAATAAGAAGACGAGAATGAGAACCCCTCAAGTTTCGTTTCGAGAAAAAAGCTATCCTAAAAGTATTTAATAAAGAACCCCATTAAGACCGCTAACCGATCTTAATGGGGCTCATTTTACTCTACAGGCCAACTTTCTTGTTTATACGCCATATCCCAAAACATATATTCATAACGGCTCGTATTTAAGAAAATCTCCTCTAATCGTTCAAGTTCTTCTTCTGATTTTGATTCAGCAAGCTGGTCTAACGTATCAATTAACCAGTCGGCGATGGAACCAAAATCCTCTGATGAATACATTCGTACCCATTCTCCATAATATTCATGGTCTAGCGCCCCTGGCAATGTCGCAAGCGCTTTTCCAATCTCATAATAACTCCAAGCACACGGTAAAATCGCTGCGATTAATTCAGCAAGAGACCCTTTTTGTGCTTCTGCTAGCATCGCACTGCTGTAAGCTAACGTAACTGGTCCTGGTACAGTCGCTTCTAATTCCTCTCGACTCACGCCAAGTCGTTCAGCGTACGTACGATGAAGTTCCATCTCTGTATTTAACGTTTCGTCAAGTGCAGCAGCAAAGCCTGACATTGTTTTTAAATCAGGTGCGAGCACCGCTCCCATCGCCATGACTTTTGAATACTCAATTAAATACTTATAGTCTTGCTTCATATAGTACTTAAAGGATTCTTTCGGTAATGTACCATTACCAATGCCTTGAACAAACGGATGGTCATGGCTAGCTTTCCAAACGGCATCTGCACGTAAGCGAATACGTTGTGTAAATGACATACGATCACTCCTTATTAAAATAAAAAACCACTTTCTGAATAAGGAAAGTGGGTACACGTCATCTTAAAAACCGATTCGTATACACTTCCCTCCGCTAGTCCAAACTAGATCAGGTTATAAGGGTTAAGGTCATTAGCCTCTCTCAGCCACAATTGGCACCCCTAGTGATTTTAAACTTACTCGTTTCATCATAGTGCATTAAAAAGATTTCTGCAAGACAAGCCTCTGTACATGAGAATTGAGACCGCAACCCCACCTACTTCTCTCTTCTTTCTATTCAATTCTTTACTTAACATTGTTGCTTTCAGAGTGTTCATGCTATGCTTTTGATAATTCTAGATGCAAGGAGTATCGCAAATCATGATGTACGTTTACCTTTTTCTCTTTTTGTGCCTTTACGGCCTTGCCTGTTATTACATAGGCTTTAACGGGTATCGGTGGCTCAAAAGAAGTTTTGGTTTTTATTATAAGAAATCTTATACGATTGTCATTGTATTATTATCTGTTGCTTTTATCGCCTCATTTATTGTTTCATCAAGGCTATTGGAGCTAATTGGTGGCTACTGGCTCGCCATTGTTGGTTACGGCCTTCTCCTCATTCCTCTTGTGAACCTTATCTATTTTCTATCTGGAAGAAAGCCTATTGTTCACCTTGTTTCCGGTTATATCCTATCGCTTTGCTTTTTGGGACTTCTTATAATCGGTTCATTTAACGCTTGGTCACCAACAATTCGCCATTATAATGTATCACTAACAAACGAACCGACAGAAGAAGTCCGCTTTTTACTTGCTGCAGATTTCCATTTTGGTAACGTTATTGGTATGAACCATTTTGAACGCTTTCTTCAACTTGTTGAACAAGAATCTCCTGATGCCATCTTTCTTGCCGGAGACATTATTGACGACAACATCGACGCTTTTATTGAAGAACAAATAGCGGATGGGTTTTCACAGCTTGATGCGCCCCTTGGCGTCTTTGCGATTCCAGGAAACCACGATTATTACGGAGGCGACCTCTCTTTACTGAAACAAGAGCTCCGTTCTAGCGGCGTCAATGTCTTGTTAGATGAACACATGCATGTAGACGGACTTTTCACTGTCATTGGACGTAAAGACGAAACAGATTCTAATCGAAAGGGCATAGCGGAACTGATGGAACCTGCGAACGAACAACTTCCTATTATTATGCTTGATCACCAGCCACACGAAACGGTTGAAGCGGCTACTCACAATGTGGATATGATTTTGTCAGGACATACACATCGTGGACAACTCTTCCCTGGAAATTTACTCACCCAAGCGATCTATGAGAACGATTGGGGTCATAAACAAATTGACCAACTCCACTCTTTTACAACGTCTGGATTTGGGTTTTGGGGCCCTGCACTCAGAATCGGTAGTCGATCTGAAATTGTCATGATAACTGTAGAATTATAAGCAATGGCTACTTTTTACTTCTCTTACAGTTAACAAGTTCGTCTCATCCCTCATGGAACGTTGGGAAATATCTGTCTTCTCTATCAATCTGCAGATAAACACGCTATAATGAAGCAACTAACGGGTAGGAAGGGAGGTTGCACTAATGTCATCAACTGTAGCTGCACCAGAAGTAGGAGCTAAAATAGTCGAGTGGTATAGTTGCATTATTTCCTATGATCGAGAGCAAGCCATTCTTTCCAAACACGAAGTCAATCAACTGATGAATCGAATGGTTCCGGATGAAAAAGTGAAGTCGTATTATGAATTAGTAAACTTTAGACACCAATTATTTATTGAGCCGAATTCAAGCGAGCATAAACAATTTGCAGCTATTGCGATAGCAGATAAAGCAACCGATGAGTACATGCAATTTATGTACTACTTTATGTACGGACAAAATGAATTCCATAACGGACGTTATAAATCAGCTGTTCGCTCCTATAAGATAGCGGAGCGACTTTTAGAACAAGTACCTGATCAAATTGAAAAAGCAGAGTTTTACTACCGATCTGCTATTAGCTATTATCGAGTAGATCAATATATCTTTGCTGTTTCCTATTTTGAGCAAGCCCTTGAAATCTTTGAAAAGAAACCTGATTATGAAGAAATTGTGCTCAATATTCACATTTTCTTAGGCGGGATTAGTACGGAGCTTCTTAAATTTGAAGAAGCAGAAGATTTACTACAACATGCCTTCAGACGTTCTAAACCGTATCCTGTGACACGTGCGCTCATCTTAAGAATTCTTGGTTTAAATCGAGTCAAACAAAACCGACAAGATGAAGCGATCCAGTATTTTGAAGAGGCACTTTTACTTAAAGAACATAAAGATTCAGTAGTCGGAACAAAAACAGAGTACAACCTCATTAATGTGAAGCTAAGAAAAGAACCGAATAAAAAAGAAAACCATGACATATTAAATAATATATCACACAAAGTTCAGTCACTTAATATGACTGAATATGTCATCCGCTGTAAAGTAAGTCTCGGTCTTTACGTGCTAAATGATACAGCGATGATCAATGAAGGACTTGAAGAATTGCAACAAGCCGAATTATACTTTGAAGCTTCTGAACTAGCGGAAGAAGTAGTGGACGTGTATTCAAAACTCGGAAAGTTTGAGAAAGCTTTGCATTTCATGAGGATGGCACATCGAATGCGCATCCATCAATCTTGTATAGGAGTTGAACAAACATGAAAAAGAAAACATCTCTTCTTATTGCATTAGCAGTTGCTCTTTCAATTGGTAGCTTCAGTTTAGACGCCAGTCATTCTGCTGATAAAGCAGATGGTCGCTCTATCACTGCGTTAGATAAAGCGGATGGTAGATAATTTAGTGTACCGATAAAAAAACGTATTTCTCGTAATGAGGAATACGTTTTTTATGTTGGAAGCGCCTTTTAAGAGACTACGTTTGTTCACACATGCCTCCCCTATTACCGTTCCTTGCTGTCGTCTTCTTCACCTTGAATGGATTCTTCAGGAATGTTCTTATCAAATTCTTCCTTCATTTCTTCTAATTCTTGATGTGATTCTTCTTGATACCTCGGATCCCAATCCCGATGTTTGCTTTCCAGTTTTAAAATGTCATACTCACTACTTAATGCCTTCATTAACGAGATGGCCATCAATAAAACAACAAATACGAACGGGAATGCAGCTATAAGCATTGCCATCTCCAATGCTTCTAAACCACCAGATATCAAGAGAGCTGCTGCTGTAGCTGCTAAAATAAGACCCCAAGCGATTTTCACTTTCACACTCGGGTTGAGCCTTCCACCTGTTGTCAACATACCTAATACGAATGTTGCTGCATCAGCAGATGTAACAAAAAAGGAGGCAATAAGTAAAATGGCTATTCCCATGATTACTGGCGCCATCGGATACGACTCTAAAAAGGCAAATAACGCCACTTCATTCCCTTGATCCATAATTAATTGATATAAGCCGCCACTTTGATTAGCATCCATTTCTAAACCTGCAACACCGAAAATGGAAAACCAAATTGCACTAAACAAAACTGGCACACCCATTACACCAATAACAAACTCACGAATGGTTCTTCCTCTTGACACACGAGCTATAAATGTTCCTACAAAAGGAGACCACCCAATCCACCATGCCCAATAAAACAAAGTCCAATCATTAAGAAATTCACGCTCACCTGTAAAAGCGTTCATACCAAATGTCATACTAGGGAGATTTTGAAGGTAGTTTCCTACTGTTGTTGTGAATGATTCGATCATCTGAACGCTAGATCCTAGAAGAAAGACAAATATCATAAGTGCAATGGCCACAACGATATTCATCCAGCTAAGGTACCGAATGCCTTTGTCAACTCCAGATGCCGCGGATAAAATAAACGCAACCGTTACGACAGCAATCACAATTAGTGTCGTTAAAGTCGAATTCTCTATTCCGTCAAAGCTATAGCTTAACCCCGCCGTAATTTGCGATGCCCCTAGCCCTAACGATGTAGCAATACCAAAAATCGTTGCAAAGACAGCTAAGATGTCAATACTATGACCGATTCCACCTTGCGCATGCTTTCCAATTAACGGCGTAAAGGCCGAAGAAATAAGCGCAGGTGAATTATGTCTAAATTTAAAATAAGAAAGGGCTAAAGCCACAATCGCATACGTTGCCCACGGGTGAAACCCCCAATGAAATAATGTATATAAGAGCGATTCTTCAGCGGCCGCGATACTATTGGCTTCTGTTGTTGGTGGGCTGTAATAATGGGTTAACGGCTCTGTCACCCCGAAGAACACAAGTCCGACACCCATGCCAGCAGTGAACAAAAAAGCAAACCAAGTAAAATAACTGTATTCCGGTTTTTCGCCTGGTTTTCCTAATGTGATTTTACCGAATGGGCCAAAAATCAAAAATAATGCTAAGAGAACAAAACCTGTCGTTGCTAATATGTAGACCCAACCCAGATTCGATGCAACGAAACCATCAACTGCTCCTAACACGGTCTCGACGTTTCTTGGTAAGAAGATGCCCCATAAGATGAACACACTCGCTAATAGGAGTGAACACCAAAATACAACGGTAAGTGTATTCTTTTTCAACTAAACGCCTCCTTTGGGATTTTTTTCTCGATTTATCGACAAAAACCCTCAATATTCCTAGTACCTATTTCCTTCTTTCATAGGATTAAAACCTTTAGTACTAGTTAACACAAAAAAAGACTATGAATTGTATCCATAGTCTTAGGGGTTTACCCAACACGCTTCTTTTCTTGCTTGCTTCGTAATTGACCACAAGCGGCATCAATATCTGTTCCTTGCTCTAAACGAACGCCACAGTTAATGCCTTTTTTCTTAAGCGTCTGGAAGAACTCTTGAATGGCTTCTGGCTCGCTTCGCTGATATTGACCATGCTCATCAACTGGATTATACGGAATTAAGTTCACGTAAGAAAGGTGGCGCTTATCCCCTATTAGCTCTGCTAATTGTAGCGCTTCTTCCTTATGATCGTTCACATCTTTAATCAGAATATATTCGTACGTTACACGTCGATTGGTCTTATCTAAATAATAGTTAACGGATTCCATCAGCTTCTCAATCGGGAACGCTTTATTGATTTTCATAATCTTAGAGCGCAGCTCGTTGTTCGGCGCGTGTAAAGAAACAGCTAAGTTTACTTGACTCTTCAAATCTGCAAATTCTTTAATCTTATGGGCCAGTCCGCTTGTTGATACAGTAATATGACGCGCTCCAATAGCAAGACCTTTGTGGTCTTTAATAATGTCTAAAAAGTCAACCGTATTGTCAAAGTTATCAAATGGCTCTCCAATTCCCATCACCACAATATGACTAACGCGCTCTTCTTTCTTACGTTCATCAAGGAAGAATTGAACATTCATGATCTGTTCAACAATTTCTCCGCTCGTTAAGTCACGATTCTTTTTCAGCAATCCGCTCGCACAAAAGCTACAGCCAATGTTGCACCCTACCTGGGTTGTCACACAGACAGAAAAACCATATTTGTGCGTCATGAGTACCGTTTCAATCAAATTTCCATCACTTAGTTGGAATAAAAATTTAACGGTACCGTCTTTTGACTCCTGCCGAATATGCTCCTTCAAAGACCCGAAAACAAAATGCTCTTCTAATAAAGAAACCGTTTCTTTATTAAGATTAGACATTTCCTCGAAACGTGTCACACGCTTACGATAAAGCCAGTCCCAAACTTGAGTTGCTCTAAATTTTTTATGGCCGTGCTCAACAAACCAATCGGCTAATTTATCCATTGTCAGACCATAAATTGATTGCTTTTGCATATGATCCCTCTTTCCTATCAATTTCGTATTTCCATTTATATTAATCCTAAACACAGTCAAATAAACACATTCTACAATCCTTTATTCTATCATACTTTTCAAGAAAAAGAAAAGAAAGATTACAAAAAAGCTTATTGAGAGTATCATCAATAAGCTTTTTTATGTTTATCCAACAGGCGTTAATGCTGTTCCTTCTTCTATATAAGAGGTAATATTGCCTGCAGCAAGTCTTGCCATTTCCTCTCGTGTTTCAATCGTCGCATTCCCAATATGAGGGGTTAAGACAACATTCGCTAATGTCTTTAATTCATCATGAATAAGTGGCTCGTTTTCAAAAACATCTAGCGCTGCACCTGCAAGTTCTCTTTGTTTTAACGCACGCACTAGTGCTTCCTCATGAACTACAGGACCTCTGGACACGTTTAAAAGAATTGCGCTCTTCTTCATTCGCTTAAATGTTTTTTCATTAAATAAGTGATGGGTCTCATCTGAATAGGCTGTATGTATGGAAACGATGTCTGCTTCTTGAATCAATTGATCAAATGGTCGATAGTTGATTTCGTTTTCTGTATCTTTCTTTGTTCTTGAAGTATATAAGATGTTCATTCCAAATGCCTGTGCACGCTTGGCAACGGCTTGTCCAATCTTTCCATAGCCCACAATCCCAAGGGTTTTCCCTTTTAGTTCCCTTCCTAAAAAGAATAATGGTGCCCATCCATTGAACCCTTCTGTGCGACAGAGTTGATCTCCTTCTGGAATCCGACGCATTAAGCTAAGCATTAATCCTAACGTTAATTCGGCTGTCGCATCAGTGGATACTTTTGGGGTATTTGTGACTACGATCTCTCTTTCTTTTGCTGCCACTAAATCAATATTATCAAACCCTGCACCATAGTTTGCAATAATCTTAAGAGACGGCGCTGACTCCATCACTTTTCTTGTTACCTTTGTGGATAACGGGCAAAGTAAAGCAGTTGCATCCCTTACACCTTCAATTAAATCCTCTTCTCTGATCACGTTTTCACACTCATAAACATCAACCGAATATTTTTTTAATGCTTCGTATCCACTAACCGGAATTTCGCCTGAAATAAAAATATGTGTCATCCCGTTACTTCCTCTCTTACGATTGCTGTTTTAGTCGATCAATTCGTTTTGCTAAACGTCTCTTCCAGTCCTCAGCCAAGGGCTCAACCGAAGCAACCTCTTCCATTTCTCCCCAATCTTCATTTGCAAAATAGACCTGATTACAAGCAAGGACTGACATCTTCTTTGGGTGTTCTTCAATTAACTCAATGGTTGATTGTGAAGAAATGGTTCCTTCCTCCAGCACACGACCTAAGTACCCTGTAAAACCAGTCTCAATTGTTCGTTTTAGTAGTGTGTCGGCCTCCGTATACTGGTCAATTGTACTGCAAGGGATGCGTCCCTGAGTAATTTGAACAAGCGCACGACCTATCCTATAAATATTCCCTATGTACACGCTCTCTTCAAGCATATTTGTCACCGTAAGGTTTTCTCCGAAAGCGGCATTGGGCAATACTCGACCCAATTCTTCTTGCCATTTTTTATAATGCTCCAATGGGTAAAAACAAACTGCTCGGTCTGGTCCGCCGTGGTTTCGCTTGTCAGCCACATCGTCTCCTTTAAACCCATCTTTTGTTAAATACACCTCGTCTACACGCTCTTTTTCTATTCCCGTAACAACTGAGCGCTTCATCCCGCTCTTCTTCATTTCCTTTGGCAAACCTGTAGATAATGCATGTATCCTTTGTTCCATCCATTTATTCCCCCTCATAAAGAGTATCTATCGTTTACACGAGTACAATAACGTTATCATTATCATGCCACATTCATTACAAATTGACGAGGTTCGATTGTTATTTTTATTCAAAAGCTCGACCACCTGCTTTAAAATGAATAAAAGGAAAAAACGTCTACATCATGTAGATAAAGTCGAAAGTTCGAAAAAAAATCATTTTTTGCCAACAGTTCGCGTTCCTTAACCGTTATCTATGTGAAGACAATGAAAAGGAGGGAGTTCTGAATCTATGATTGTTCACGAAGCGCTAGAAAGAGACATACGAACCTTTGCACTTTCTATCGCTGCAAATGAACATGAAGCGAATGATTTAATTCAATATGCGTGGGAAAAATCCCTCTCCTATACTGAGCTTCATGAATGGCCTTACTATAAACAAAAAGCATGGTTTTATCGTGTTATGAAAAACGAACTTATTGATTTGAGGAGAAAATACGGGCGTGAAATTGGCCTTGACGAAACGAAAGAACCTGTTTTCTTGCCGACGGAGTTCAACAATCTTGAAGTAATAGAGCTTCTTAATAAACTTCCACCTAAGCAAAAGGATCTTGTTTTCAAACGCTACTGGTTAGGACTTTCAAGCACTGAAATTGGCAAAGCACTAGACATTCCTTCAGGAACAGTACGCTATCAACTTACGAAAGCAATTGGATTTTTAAGACAATTAATTCAGGAGGCATACGAATGAAAAAAACAATCGGAAATGTAGGGACTCTTAATCTTACAGAAGCAACGGAAGAAAGCATCTCAGCGATACAGCATATTAACAACGTAGGGTTATTGCTTTATTCAACTGAAACAGCTTCACTTGTACCAAAACTATCAATTGGCAACCTTGGCTATTCTCTTAAAATCCCTAAAGATGCTCAAGTAATAAACGGGTTATTTACTGTAGATAATGAACTATTAACCTATGCTAAACCAGATCAGACGATCATCGTCAATGGGTTATTAACATTTTCAAATGATTTACGGTTGGAAACGATCTTAGAGACAGAACTCACCTTTATCGTAAATGGGATTATATACGTGCCTACTGCATTTAAAGGATCTGTAAATAGACTCATAAAAAAGCACTCTGGCGTATTACTGGATTACACAGGTAGTGAACCTAAACTCTTGTCAGGAGACACGCTGCTAACAAACGCATTGGTCGATAGTTTTTCACCGAAAACAAATTTAGCCCTAAATGGTGTCCTCACATTAGCAGCTGATCTTGATTTAGAGCAACTAAGCGATAAGATCGAATCGATCCAAATTAACGGGGTTATTGAGCTATATGAACATCAAGTGGCAAGCGTTATGTCCAAGGTAACGATACATGGAACAACAAAAATCATTCCTACTCATTACAAACAGCTAAAAAGTGTGTTCCAACTGTCAAGTCAGTCCATCAAACGATTTAAACAAGAATGTGTTTTTACAACAAAACCACTTGTGTTCGACCAATCTGTCACAAGAGAAGCGTTTCAGAAAGCATTTAAGTCGATTCATTCCCACTCATTTATACTTTGTTCTGAAGATATTGAGGATCTTGTATACGAAGTCCTTAATCGCTTTGAAACAGATGTTTATACGTACAAGGATGATTTTCGCTTTATCACAAACGATACATGGAAGCAGGAAACATTGCAGCAGCTCAAGTATCCAACAACCATTGTGGTCTACCGCTATCTTCGTTTTGAAGATACCCTTTCCTTTGAAGCAATAAAGGACCATTCAATCGTTCTCTTAGGTGAATTATCGGTTCCGAATGAACAATCAAAACACGTTATTCAACAGCGAATGACCGAAAATAAAAATGGTCTCATTCACACGTCCGATCAACTAGAACCATCGAAATCAAACTACGGTGAATTAAATTTATAAGAAGGAGTCAGAAGATGTACTTACCACCAAAGGATCGGTTAGATCAACTTTACCAAGAGGCAGAGACTCATCAATTAGGCCAGCAATTGAAAAGGGAACACCCCCCTCAAACAATATGGGGTATTCGAGGATACCCTGCTTTATTTACCTCTTATAGTATTTCTGTTATTGGTCAGTGGTTTGATTCGATCGCTCTAATGGTTCTATTCGCTTATATTTGGCAATCAAGCCCGATTTATCTGGGCTTGATTCCGGTAGCTCTTGCACTGCCACAAGTCATTTTCTCTCAGTTTGTTACCAGCTTGGTGAAACGTTTTCAAAAAATTCGCTTAATGGTGTTCGCCGATTGTTTAACTGCCTGTTTCACCATTGGACTCTTTTTTTCACCAACACCATGGCTTGCCCTCATTTTACTAAGCTTACGTAGTACGGCAAACGTTGTCCATTTTCCTATCCAACAAAGCCTAGTTCGAGAACTGGTTCCTGAGCACCTTCGACTTAAAGCAGTGTCTTGGAACGGTTTGGTGAGTCAAGGTGCCAAAATAATTGTTCCCTTTCTTGGAGGACTCTTTTTAACCGTGCTTACTCCACAAACACTATTACTTCTTAACGCAGCTGCTTTTCTTATTTCCGCAGCGATTTTATTTTCGATTCAACATTTAATTTCGCCAGCTTTTATGACAACACTTACAGCGTTTTCTAGAACATCTTTTTTTGAAGAATGGAAATCCGGTTGGTTAGCTCTTTTTACTCACCCTTTACTACTCTCATTAGTTAGCCTGTCATTAATCGGTTTATTTTGCATTCAATTCGTTGATTCCCAATTCCCTATTCTCTTTAGGGAAATTGCACCAACAAACCCACAACATTTAACACTAGTCATATCCGCTATTGGTTTTGGGGCGGTAACCATCATCACGATCTTTAATCGATTAAAAAAGCTTACCCATCTTCTTTTTTGGATTAGTACATCTCTAGCACTTATCGCGCTTTCGTTTATTGGCTTTAGCCAAATTCAAGCTCATCATCCAATAATTCTTTTTCTTGTAATTGGCTTTATATGTGGAATCGGTACGGGTCTCTCGATCACGACCCTTAATTATGCGATACAGACCATTCCACGAGATGAAGAGGTAGCAAGTATTGCCTCAATTTCACAATCTCTTACAAGCCTTGTTGTTATCGTTGCACCACCGACTGGAGCCGTCCTTACTCAAGCAGTGGGCGTTCAAACCATGTTCGCTTTGTCTGGCATCGTCTTAATCATCTGCTTGTCTTTACCTGCTTTATTAAAAGGGAAAAAGAAGAGACTCTCTTCTAAAAAGAAAAGAATAAACTATGATAACTCAAGCTTATAAGGAAAAAGGATGACATTTGTTTTATACTACAAAGGAAAGGAGAATGCATATGCGGATATTAGTAGTTGGCGGAGGTGGCGTTGGTGGATACTTTGGCGCAAGACTTGCGGAAAAAGGAGAAGATGTTACTTTTTTAGTACGAGAAAAGAAAAAGAAACGCCTTACCGAGCAAGGATTACATGTGAGAAGTATTCACGGAGACATTGATTTAATCCCATCTCTTTTAACGTCAAGCGATAAAGCAAACCCATTTGATCTCGTCATTTTCACAACAAAAGCGTACCACCTTGATCAAGCCATTCAGGATGTTCGTCCTTTTACAGATGAACAAACTTTGATTCTACCGTTGTTAAATGGCGTTGCTCATTATGAAACGCTTGATAAAGCATTTGGCGAGAATGTGATAGGCGGTCTTTGTTTTATTGAAAGCGCTATCGACTCAACCGAAGCAATTCGACAAACAAGCCAAGCTCACCGTCTCGTATACGGAAGTCGATCAGATCGTCAAACAGATCGAGTCGAACAGCTACATGCCCATTTTTCAGGAACAAAAGCAGATTTCATATTTTCGACTAACATCGAACAAGAAATTTGGCATAAATACCTGTTTATCACGGTGGCATCAGGTATCACAACTCTTTTCCGTTCAAGTATTGGTCCCATTCTCAGCAATGAAGAAGGCAAAGCCTTCATTAGAAGATTTTTAACTGAATGCGTTACGATCATGAAGGCTGAAGAAGCGCCTTTGTCCCCGACTATTATCGCTGATCATATGCGTACCTTTGAATCCGTTAACGCTGACATGAAGTCGTCCATGCTCCGTGATATGGAACAGCGTTCAACAACAGAAGCCCGCCATCTTCAAGGTTACTTAATAAAACGGGCCGCAAAACACGGTATTGAAGTCCCAACGCTTTCAACCGTTTACACAAATGTAAGCCTTTACGAAGCAAGACTTACATAAAACACAAAGAAGGCGTGGATTAAAAAACCACGCCTTCTTTCGTTTATTCTTTTCCTTCAAGAATGGCTACAGCTTCTTTAAGTGTCTCAGGTTGTCCTACATTCCCTGGAAAAATCACATACGCTTTCCCCGGGAACTTACTTTCCTGTCCTGTCTTCCAAACAGGAATTCCTGGTTTAATTTGACCTGCTACTACTGCTCTTTCAACACTTAGACCAATCGTCCCAATACTACTCGATGTTATGCCGCCTTTTGCTACGATATAACTCGGCTCAACTTCTAGATCCCGCACTATGCTTGTGACTGCATCAGAAATTTTAACCGATTGTTTTAATTCCTCTTCTTGCATATTGTCACCTAAATCCAGACGCTCTCTGCGTGTATAATAAACAACCGATTCCCCATTTTTAATGGCCTCTTCACATGCAAGACGTACACGTTTCGTTTCTTGTACAAATTTCTCGTCATCTTGCACAAGATGAACATCAAATTCGATTCCTTTTACTAAGCCACTATCAAGAAGGTGCTTAAGTTGTTCCGTTGTTTTTTTCACGTGGGAACCTACTGCAATTAGTCCACCATGCTGACTTCCTTTTGTGACCATATCTTCTCGTTTAAGTAACGGCTTATCTGTGATACCACCAATAACCTTTGTCAACGCAGCAGCACTTCGAGCGATAAAATGCTTCCCTTGCTTTAACGCTCTTAATAAAGCCGTTGCAAACACTTCAACATCTTCATAGCCAACAGCATTCACCACAATTTTTTGGAAGTCAGTCGCTGCGGATAATTGTGCTGTAATTTTTTCAATGGCAACATCTCGTAAATCTTCAAGGGAAATGTAAATCGTCTCTTCTTTTTGGTAACGACCATTTGTTTTTTCTTCGATGTACTCACCTAAATGAGAAGAAGCAAAACCAAATGTGCGGTCATTGGCAAATTCCGTTTCTCCAGCCGGCACGAGTTCTGTACCATTTTGAACGTAATGAATATTATTAATGGTAAAGCGTCCTCCTTCTTTAAAGAAAGGAATGATAATTTCCCCATCAAAGTGCTTTTGTCCCATGGATTCAATTTTCGTTTTAATGGTTTCGGTTTCTAATGGATAATGTCCACGTAATGTTGAATCACCACGGCTAATAAGCAAATATGGAGTATTCTCCGCATCCGCAACTTCTTGTACACGTTCCGCAATTTCTTCATGACATTGAATGGTTTCCTCTTCAGTAAAACCGCGTGAATTCGTTAATATAAAGAACATCGATTGATCTTCTTTGAAACCAGCTTGAATCGATGCTTTCGTCCAATCTGTAAACACAGAAACGCCATGAACGGTTTGAATGCCTGTTGGATCGTCATCTAAGACAACAATCTTATATGGAGATGCTTGTTGTTCTGCTTTAAGAAGTGACTGTATTTCATGGCGATCGACAGGCTTAATGCTTGCAAACGTCTCTTCCACATTTAACTGTTTCATTCGTTCTCCTCCTTGCGCTGAACGATTACATTGGCTAGCTTTTCATAGTGTTGAACAATGCCACCGTGATCGATTGCTTGCTTCCCATCAGCACTTAATGAATGGAAAATCTCAAGCAATTGACTGGAAAGCGGTAATGGAACGTGCATTTCATGCGCAGTATTCATAACGTTCGTTAAATCCTTCATATTAATATCAATTCGACCACCGGCGACAAAATTACGATCTAAAATCATCGGTATTTTTGCGTCCATCACGGTGCTACCAGCTAGACCACCACGAATCGCTTGATACATTTTTTCAATATCAATACCTGCCTTGGATGCCAATACAAGCGCCTCCGAAACAGCCGCAATGTTTAAATTAACAATAATTTGGTTTGCAAGCTTCGCTGTTGTTCCACACCCAGCGTCCCCAACAAGAACAATATCTGTTCCCATCGCTTCTAGCACTGGTTTTGCTTGAGCAAAAACGTCTTCTTCTCCACCAACCATAATGGCAAGTGTTCCATCAACGGCTTTAGGTTCTCCACCACTTACAGGGGCATCCAAGAAATGTACACCTTTTTCTGCTGCATGTGTCGCCATTTGCTTTGAATCAACAGGTGATACAGAGCTCATATCGACAATGATTAACCCTTTTTCTGCTCCTTCAATTACACCATTTACACCAAAAACAGCTGCGCGAACATGTTCACCTTTTGGTAACATCGTAATAAGTACATCACTGTTTTCAGCTACTTCTTTTCCTGACGAAGCTGCAACGGCACCTTCAGCAGCGATTGCCTTTACTGCATCTTGATTAAGGTCAAATGCCGTTACGCTAAAACCAGCTTTTAATAAATTTCGCGTCATCGGCATACCCATAATACCTAATCCAATAAATCCTACACGTTTGTTCATGTTTCTTCTCCACCTTTATCTCTGTTGTTAATTATTTATTTCTGTAAGTAAAGCCGGAAAAAACCAACTAAATAGTCGGTTTTTCCATTGTCATTTAAAGTCCTGGTAAGAATCCTGCGATTGCACTTAAGAAGAAAATAAAGGCAAGTGCCGTTACACCAGCAATGAATCCTCCTAGACTCCAAACACGAAGCGTTTCTGCAACGGACAAACGCCCGAATTTAGACACTACCCAGAAGCCTGAGTCGTTCGGTAATGAAAGACCGATACCTCCCGCACAAATGGCAAGTCCAAGTAGAACTGGCGACACACCTAAATCAATAGCCATCGGCCCTAATATACTCGCTGTTGTAACAAGAGCAACGGTTGCACTACCAAGAGAAGCTCTTAGGATTTGTGCAAAAACAAAACCTAATAATAGTGCAGGCATGTTCATCCCCTGCATAACACTAATCAACAGATCACCTAAACCTGTTTCTTGTACGACTCGTCCAAAAGCTCCACCAGCACCTGTAATTAAAACGACCATACCAGACGCTTCAAATGCTTGACGAAATACCGTTGGAGTTGATTCCTTAATGTATTTAGGCAAAACAAACATTGCGACAACAACACTGATCAAAAGTGCCATGTTTTTATCGCCGATTGTTGCAAAGATCGTCGGAATGATCTGCTCTTGATCATTGCGGTAAATGACGTTATTAATTAACGTGTTGGATAAGATGAGTACAATCGGTAATGCGAGCATCGCGTATGAAAGCCAAGTCGGTATTTCACGTGATACTGTGTTATCGACGTTTTCAATATCTTCAACTGCATCATCTAATCGATTACCATTTGGAATTCGTTTGCCGATAAACTTCCCGTAAAGAACACCACCTACTAACGTTGCCGGAATGGCTACTAGTAAACCGTAGAGAAAGAATATTCCTATGTCTGTGCCCATTTGGTCTGCAACAACTAATGGACCAGGAGTTGGAATAATTAAGCTATGTGAAACAATTAAGCCAATAGCAAGAATGGCTACAAAGGTCGCCAATGAAATCTTTGTTTTAATTGATAAGCTTTGTACAAGTTTATTTAAGATAATAAAGGCTGCATCAAAAAATACTGGGATTGCAACAGTTGTAGCTGTAGCAGCCAATGCATATGGTGAATTTTTTATTCCGAATGCCCGCAACATAGAGCTAGCAATTTTCTCAATGGCACCAGAGGCAGCAAGGAACTGACCAAAGATGATTCCAAGACCGATTAAGATCCCGACGCCTGTAAGAGTAGCACCAAACCCTTCTGCAACAACAGTCGGTACATTACGTGTAGGAATGGCCGATACAAGACCAAGTCCAACAGCGATGACGAGTAACGAAATAAATGCATCCCATTTGAATTTCATAATAAGAATAAAGAGAATGATAAGAGCGACAACAAATCCGATAATTAATCCATTGCCAGTTAACATGAGCCCACCTCATTAAAATGACTTTTTAATTGTTTTAGCGTTTGTAAATCGTTATTTTTTCATGCGTGTGACGGCCAAACGGGACTGATTTATTTTTTGCTTGGCATCCTCACCTGCTTCAGCCGCAACTCGTGTATAAAGCGTATCCATTAAAACGAGTTGAACGAGCCTTGAAATCATTGCATCTGATTGATGCTTCGTTTCATGAGCTTGAGTTAGAAAGACATTATCTGCAACACTTGCAATACTTGAATGCTCATTTGCGGTAATTACAATAAGATAAGCCCCGTGTTTCTTTGCCATCTTTAACACTTCATATATATTTGTCGTTTCTCCAGAATGAGAAATCGCCAGAATCACATCTTTATTCGTCATGTGGCTTGCATAAATTGCTTGATAATGCGGATCTTTAACTGAAAGTACATTCCCGCCTAAACGCATAAATTTGTGCGCACCGTCTTCAGCCATTGTGGCAGATAACCCCTGACCAAAGAAGTAAAGCCTGTTCGCTTCTATAATGGCTTGAACCGCTTCTTCCACACGTTCATTTGAAAGCCTTTCTTTTGTTAAAGCCATGGCTTGAAAAACCTGATCGGCCATTTTTTCAAAAATAGTCTCTGCCATATCTTCTTTTGCAATATCAATAATCTCTAAAGAAGACGGTTTCATATCAGCCATTTCTTGCGCTAACGCAACTTTAAGCTCTTGATAGGACTGATATTCAAGCTTTTTATACAAGCGAACGACACTAGGTTCACTTACTTCACTTAGCATCGCAAGTTCTCCCATAGACAGAAGAAATGGTTTGTCCTGCACTTTTAACTGATGAATAATCTTTTCTTCAGTTGCCGTAAGCGATTTCTTTTTAAGCGTAATGCGTTCTTCAAACCGAAGCATTCTCTTCCCTCCTCATTTCTGTAGTAATATTACTACATATGTAACGCTTACACAACAGGATTTTTTTCTTTTTCTACATAATTCGACTTGATTTGTACAAAATAGAGGCTTATTATGTGCTTAACATGTAGTTTTAACTACAAAGTAGGAGGAATTGGTAATGTTTACTACAACAAAAGACGTTCTCGCTTATGCAGAGAAAACAAACACAGCCATTGCAGCATTTAATTGCTACAACGCCGAAACGATCCAAGCCGCTGTAAAAGCAGCAGAGAATCAACAGCAACCAGTCATTATAGCGTATGGGGAACGGTACAAAGAGTATATGAACTTAGAAGCTTTTGCTGCCTTTACCAAAGTGATTGCCGAACAAGCTTCCGTTGACGTGGCTCTTCACCTTGATCATAGCTATGAGTTTGAAACGATTCGTCGTGCTGTTCATGCTGGATTTACATCGGTTATGTTCGATGGATCAGCTTTATCATTGGAAGAAAACATTAAACAGACAAAAGAAGTCGTTGATTTTGCACATGAACACGGGGTTGATGTTGAAGCAGAGATAGGCTCTATGCAAAAAGGTGCTTTCTCCGATGAAGAAGAAGGTGACGGTCGCTTAACAGATCCTGATGAAGCAGCAGATTTTGTTAAAAAAACAAATGTTGATTTTCTTGCCGCTTCTATTGGAACCGTTCATGGAATGTATGATGGTGACCCAGAGATTCGTTTAGATTTACTTGACGCTCTTAAAGAAAGAATTGATACTCCACTAGTTTTACACGGCGGTTCAGGAACACCTGAAAAGGAAGTACTTCAAGCTATTGAAAAAGGTATTCGCAAAATAAATGTCAATACAGAAATATCTTTGACTGCTGTCGAAACCATTACTGAGACAGTAGACAAGAATCCAAAAGCACACTTAAGTGTCGTCATGGAAAACGCTCAAAAAGCAATGAGTAACCATATGGAAAAGGTTGTTACACTTTATAAAAATAAATAAGCTACAAAGAATGGAAGCGACCTAAAAAGGGTCGCTTTTTTTAATGTATGTTTTCTTTTCGGTTCCACATAATAAGCTTTATTCAGGGAAAAGGAGGGTCAGTAGTATGAGTAAATCAAAAGATTCCAAATCGGTTTATCTGCAGCCCGCCAAAGCTTTGGATAAGAAGATTGCGTACATTGAGCAGATTATAGGAAAGAGCGATGATCTCGTTCAGCGTCCATTTTCTTTTGGTAGTGATCATACAATTCCAGCTTCCCTTCTATACATAGATGGCTTAGTCGATGATCGCGCCTTACAGAAAATGATGGCTGGAGCGAAACAAACAGAGCCATCGGTAGAAAACCCTATTGAGGATATCCAACTTAGCTTAGAAGAAATCGGCCATACAGAAAAAGCATTAACGTATAACATCATCTTAGAAAAACTTTTAAAAGGAAATGCAATTTGCTTAACGGAAGGTTCTTCTTCTGCCATTGCTGTCGCTATCCCTCAATTCTCAGAACGCACCGTCGCAGAACCGACTACTGAAACGGTTGTCAGGGGTCCTAGAGAAGGATTCGTGGAAAATATGAGAGTGAACACTTCATTAATTCGCAGACGATTATCGGATGAAAACCTTTGGATTGAATCTATGACCTTAGGCGAGCGCTCACGAACAACGATATCCATTGCTTACGTAAATGGCATTGTCGATAAAACGTTGGTAAAAGAACTTTATAGTCGCTTAAAAAGAATTGACACAGACGGCATTCTAGAAGATGGCAGCTTAGAAGAATTGATTCAAGATTCTTTTTACACCCCTTTCCCTACCGTTTACACAACCGAGCGACCTGATACAGCTGCCGCACATTTATTAGAAGGTAAAATTGCCATTATTGTGGACGGCACACCGATGGTCATGATTGTCCCTGCGTTGTTTGTCCATTTTTTTCACAATACAGAAGACTACACACAACGATCCGATATAAGTACGTTAATTCGCATCCTTCGATTTGGTTGTATTTTAATCGCATTATTAGGGCCTTCCTTATATATTGCCGTAACAACCTTTCATCAAGAGCTCATTCCAACTGGCTTATTAGGTAATTTAGCTGCTCAGAGGGAAGGTACACCTTTCCCTACTTTCATTGAGACATTATTAATGGAGTTGACGTTTGAAATTTTACGCGAAGCTGGTATTCGAATGCCTCAGCCTGTTGGTCAGGCGGTCTCGATTGTTGGCGCAATTGTCATTGGTCAAGCGGCTGTACAAGCTGGAATTGTATCTGCTGCCGTCGTAATTGTCGTTTCCATAACCGCTATTGCTGGCTTTGTGTTCCCAAGTTACAACATTGGCATCCCCATCCGCATTTTGCGTTTTGCTTTCATGGGACTCTCTGCTTCTTTTGGATTAGTCGGGATTTGCGTTGGGTTTACAGCACTTCTCCTGCACCTATCGAGCTTAAAATCATTCGGAATTCCTTATATGCAAGGCTTCACACCATTTGTTTTAAAAAATCAACAAGATATGATCTTTCGAGCACCTAAATGGATGATGAAAGAACGCCCTACACCGGGAGATTCCCTTGATCGAGTAAGGAATCGAACAAAGCGCCCAAGCCCAGAGAAATAAAAGGAGGTAGTGCACAATGTCCTTAAAACGATTTTTCATACTCATACTTGTCATGTGCCTGCCACTTTCGGGGTGTTGGGATCGCTGGGAACTCAACGAATTGTCGCTAATTGTTGGCATGGCCATTGATAAAGATGATGATGAGTATATCTTAACAATGCAAGCAATGAATCCAGCAGAAATTGCTTCTCAGGAAACAGGTAGAGGCTACGCTCAGGCGATGAATGTCCAGGAACGTTCAAAGACTATTCATGAATCTTTAAGAAAAATGGTGCAGAAATCACCACGTCGTGCATTTATCTCGCAATTAAAAGTATTAATTATAAGCGAAGAAGTGGCTAAAGACGGCTTAGAGAATGTGCTTGATTTCTTTTATCGTGACCACGAGTCCCGTTCTGATTATTACATTGTCATTGCCTATGACAACAATGCTTACGACATTCTGGATATTATTACACCTCTTGAAAATTTACCTTCACAAAATGCCTTTGATTCCATCACGTTTTCACTCCGATCCTATGGCGGAACGAAAGCGATCACAATTGATGAACTATATCAAGAGATGATGGCAGAAGGTATTGAGCCATCCATTATGGGCATCACCGTTTCAGGTGATTTAGAAAAAGGACGCACAAAAGCGAACGCAGAGGTCAATTCCCCTCTCTCCATGCTTCATATTAATAAAGCTGCATTATTTAAAGAAAATAAGCTTGTTGGTTGGCTAGGTCAAAAAGATAGCAAAGGCCTTGATTACTTAACTCATGATGTAAGCGACAGTGTCGGTAGTTTCACATGCCCTGGTGGTGGTCAGATTGCTCTTGAAGTAAAAGATGTACAAAGACAACTAAAAACGGAAATTGACAACAACCAACCGAAAGCAAACTACAAATTTGACATTGAAGCAACTATCTCAGAAGTGGATTGCACAACGTTAAACCTTGCCCTGCCCTCATCTTATAAAAAAGTGGAGCAGCTAGCGAGCGATGAATTTAAAACAACGTTAAACAGCACCATCGAGAAAGTAAAAGAGCTTAATACAGACGTGTTTGGTATCGGTCAAAATATTTATCGTAACCACCCTAATTATTGGGAGGCACACCAAGATGAGTGGGACACATTATTTAAAGAACTTGAGGTCAACATTGAGGTTGACATTCAACTGACTGATAGTGGAAGTATTGTGAATTCGTTTTTAAAGGAAGGTGACCAAAAATGATTGTCTTTCAACTGCTCTTATTAGCTGGTGTCGCCTTCCTTATCTATATCAGTCAGAGTAAGAAGTTAAAAGGTGATAAAAAAATGTCTATACTCTTTTTCACAATCCTTAGCATCGGTCTTTTTTACGGAACTACCTATATTTTACAAATTGAAATACCCAGCTTGGCAAATAAAATGACATCAATTGTAAAATCTCTTCAAGGAATGAAAACATGAGCAAAGAAAAACTAACAACCAATCAGTTTCGCATGCTTGTCTTATTTAGTACGTGTAGTACATCTCTTTTAAGCATGCCCTTGATCTTGGGCACTATGGTAGGAAGAGATGCTTGGTGGATTGTTATTTTCGGAACGCTCCTAGGACTGCCACATATTTTTTTATTTCAAATGCTGGCACGACGCTATCCTCAAAAAGATATTTTCGAAATAAGTCGAGATATTCTTGGTAACAAAGCTGGAGTTATCGTTGTTTTACTTATAACAGCACTTCCGCTACTAACTGTTTCGACAAAGTTACACTACTCTCTCTCATTCATCAATAATCATCTGTTGCCTGAGACACCTTCCGCTATGGTGATGTTTATTAGCATGTCTATTGTTGCGATGGGCGTTTATTTAGGAATTTGCACACTTGGACGCACAGCAGAAATGCTAAGCATTTTCTTTTTTATCCCTTTGTTTACGCTGTTTGTGCTAAAAGCATCCGATATTCATCTTGAATTTGTTTTACCCTTTTTTCGTGGAGAGCAAAATCAATATGTTGAAGCCATTCTGTTTTATTTAGCCATTACTGCGTGTAACAATTTTCTTATTTTAAGTATTTTCCCAAAGTATGTTTCTGACAAAAAGAGAGCGGGTCGAGCATTTTGGCAAGGACACGTACTCGCTTGCACCATTTTATTTCTCGTCACGCTCCTTTGTATTTCTGTACTAGGGCCCGAATTAATGACTACTGCCTATTATCCGTTATTCGCATTGACTCAAAGGGTTTCATTCGGAAACTTTGCAGAACGTATTGAAGCATTGTTAACAATTCTTTGGTTTATTACAATTTATTTCAAAATTTGCCTATACCTTTATGTCAGCGCTAAAGGGATTGGAAACATGTTTCAACTTAAGAATATAAAGCCACTTGTGTTGCCGCTCGCCCTTCTTTTCCTCTTCATACCGCTGCAAGCATTTGAAGATGCGGCTGCTGATTATGAGTTTTACATTGGCCCAGCGATGTGGCTTTCTCTCGGAATTGGTGGCATCTTACCGATTGTTCTTGTTCTTATAAGCTTCTTTACGTATAGAAGGAAGCGACCACTGAACGATTCTCAAAAGCCAAGCCAAGGATTATAAAGGAGGAATAAATAAAATGAAATCTAATCACACGTTCACCGCTGTTGCTTACACGTTCATTGTTATTTATGCAACGTGCAGTACCGCCCTCCTTGGTATTCCTGCTACTTTGGCTTTTTTCGTAGGACAAGATGCGTGGTTATTCCCAATTATCGGAAGCATTATTGGCATTCCTATCGTCTTTCTTTATACGATGATTGCACGCTGGAACCCTAAAGGGACCATTTATCATATGAATGATTGGGTGTTCGGAAAAAAAGTTGGAAAAGTGTTTACTGCTCTATTTTTACTTTTTCCTCTTTTTCATTTTCCTGCCATTGTCTCTTACAATGTGGGCTTTATTGGTAATTTCTTGTTACCAGGTACACCACCATTCGCCATCTATTTAATGTGTATACTCATCATCGTTTACGGAGTATACTGTGGCATTGAACCAATTGCTCGGACAGCTACTTTAATTAGTGTGTTTTTTATACCACCTTTACTCTTATTAATAGGTTTAAATGTACCTGATGTGGATATAAAAATGGTGCAACCTGTTATGCAGTCAAATTTTTCCGATAGCATAAATGCACTCTCTTTTTTCATGGGTAATGTCGTCTGTAACGTCGTGATACAACTCACCATTTTCCCTAAGTATCTCACCTCAATTAAAAATGGAGAGAGGGCTCTTTGGATTGGTTATTCCATCGGATGTACCATTCTTATCATTATGACTTTTCTTTGCATAACCGTTATGTCTCCCGAAGTAACGAGCAGAGATTTTTACCCTGCTTTGTCCCTTGCTCAACGAATCGAATTAGGTGAGTTTCTTGAGAGGATTGAAGCAACCATAACGATTTTATGGTTTATTTCCATCTACTTTAATTTGTTGCTCTATCTATTTGCTATAATGGAAGGCATTTCGCATTTATTTAAGTTAAAAGATAGCAAAGCGCTTTTAATGCCTATGGGTATGTTGCTTTTATTTATTGGCGTCACCATGTTTGACAGTGTCGTACAAGAAAGAGAATTCTATCGATTTGTGAGCATCCCACAATCGATTCTTTCCGGCTTTGGTATTCCCTTACTCCTTGTTAGTATTGGTATCATAAAAAGAAAAAGAAAAAAATTACCTCTCTATCCAAGTCACTCAAAAAAACCTCTATCTACAGGGCCTGCTTCATCAAATGTAAAGAACTGAAGCCAGAGTGACTTCAGTTCTTTTTACTTAACTATTCTCTTGCTTCAGGCCATCAATGATACTTTCTTTCTTCATTTTCGATGAAGCGTACCTCATTGCAAAAGTGACAATCCCAAACACAGCTATGATAACAGAAATGATTGCCACCCATGGAATTGTGAATGGATAGACAAAGCTTCCTACCATCGTATGATACATGCCATACATAATTCCCAAACTAAGTGGTAAGCCGATGATCAACGAGTGAATGCCATAAAAAAGACTTTCATAACGAATCATTTTTCTAAATGAATGTGGCGTCATGCCAATAGATCGATACATCGCTAACTCTCTTTTACGTAAACCTACACCTGTTGAAATGGTGTTGATAATATTCGCAACGGATATAAGCGTTATAAGGGCAATGAATCCGTACGTAAATACACTAACGACGACCACCATCTGCAAGTCACTTTCAACCCGTTCATAAAAATTATATGTCTGTAATTGACCGTTACCCAATGCTTCAATGGCCGCTGCAGTTTCATTTGGATCATCACTTTTTAGGTAAAGTTGCTCGTAACCCACACTATCATCTTCTATGTCTGCCAATAGTGCTTCCAACGTTTCCGTTTCCATCATTAGAACGAGATTCCCTAAATACACGTTTCCAACGCTTAACGGTCGTTCATCAGTCAATCCAATCACTTCGACTGGCGCAAGCGGGGTTCTTACATTTTCGTCGTCCCAATCTTGATGAATCAATTGAATCGTGTCGCCAATGGACGTATCAATCGCATTCGTCTGCACGTACTGTCCTGCGTCATCGTCAGGGTATTGGATCGTTTCTAGTACAATTGCCGGCACCGTATTATCTGCACTTCTCTGCTCGCCTGTTTCAGTAGCATCACCAAGTATCGCTTCATAGGACGCTTTATCTAAGCCAATTAGATCAACGGTATAGTCAAATTCCTCAATCGTTTGTCCCCATGTGTCGATGTCTCTTTTCAGTCGCTCAGGAATTTGCGCTTCCCTCACATCACCTATAACTGTGACCGATGTGATTAACTGAGCTGTTTGAACACGCTCCATTGCCTCTCGGTCCGTCAATATACTCTCATAGTCACGTTCACCCTCCTCTGAATACACCGAGATATCGTATTGAGGATCTTGCTGGGTCATCATCATCGATTGTGTCATAGTTGAAGTGAAGAAGGTAACAGAAAGAAACAAAATAATGCTCACAATTAATGAAAACACAGTAATATAATAGCGCTTTTTGTTTCGCTTTAAATTTTTTAATGCAAGTTCTGCCTCCATACCATATAACCATTTTGTTAGCTTAGAGGTTTTCAGCACTTTTTTTGTTAATTTAACATCATGTGTTTGACGAATTGCATCAATGGCAGAAATTTTTGATGCTCTTCTTGCCGGTACATAACACGAGAAGAAGATGGTTACAATGGATATAGCCAATGCTGCCAGAACAGCCGTTGGGGTAACAACAGCGTACAACTCTTGATCTATTCCTAGAGTCGATTGAAACATGCCGTCAATGAAATGGAACGTGATAGCAATGCCAGTATAGCCTGCTAATAGGCCAATGGGGATACTAATGGCTCCTATAAGTACTCCCTCAAAATAGACGGAATTACGTTTTTGTCTTTTAGTAGCGCCCACACTCGATAGCATCCCTAACTGCTGCGAGCGTTCAGAAACTGAAATGGCAAATGCATTAAAAATAAGCGAGATAGACCCGATGACAATAATGACTAAAATGATGGTGATTGCTGTATAAAGTGTTAATTGCAATTCATCATTAAGGGTTAATCCATAATAACGTAACAGTTCATCATTAAAGCTAGCATCCTTCCCTAGCTCCTTATTTAGGATTTTCACATCCCCATAAAGAGAGCGATTAACGTGATCCACAACAATCAGTCCTGCTGATACGGTTTCAGAGACTAGTTCTTTCTCATCATACATTGTAATGGCCGTATGAGCTGGACCCCATGCTGGTTCCCAAGATGGTACCTCAATAAAGCCAACAATTGTAAATTCACGTTCACCTGTAATCTCTAACGTTTCTTCATTGGGGATGTATTGACCATCCGTACCATATGTTCCCTCAGGTAAAGAATACTCATCTAAAAAGAGCCCCTCTTCATCAAAGCGATTTCCATACGTTAATGTGATTGTCTCGCCAAGGGAGAAAGCTTCTTCCACTGCTGTAGAAAGCACTAACTCTTTCGATGAATGAGGTAACCTGCCAGATGAAAGCTCAATCGGAAAATAATTAAAACCTGCTTCGTTAAATTCATTTATAAACAGAAACGATTTATTTTCGTCAGACGATCTCGCGTCCTCTTCTACGAATCCCAACTTGTTATGGAGAATTAACTCACTTGTTCGATCAAATGTCCGCAACGCTTCTACTTCAGGCCCACTAACGTCTTCATACGCCACATGCCATTCACCAGTGTTTGAAATAGCATTTCGTTGCAGCAAATCCATCATAGAGGCAGCAATCGTTGTAACAGCAAAAATCATTGCCACTGAAATAATGGTTCCGAATAAGGTTACGATGGTGCGTTTTTTGTTTTTTTGTAGATTTCGGATCGTTAGTTTATTAACGATGTTCATCGACCAGTCACCTCGTCACTGGCAATCTTCCCATCTTCAATTGTAATAATCCGATCAGCCTGTAAAGCGATTCGTTCATCATGAGTAATGACAATTAAGGTTTGCTTTAGCGAGCGATTAAAATATTTTAATAAGTCGATAATCTCTTTACTGTTTTTACTATCTAAATTTCCAGTCGGTTCATCGGCAAGCATAATCGCCGGGTTGCTGACAAGCGCCCTACCAATCGATACCCGCTGTTGCTGACCACCAGATAATTGATTTGGTAAATGATGTAATCGTTGCTCTAGCCCGAGTCGACTGACCATCTCGTTTAAACGTTCAGCTTCCACTTTATGCCCATCCAGTAAAATGGGTAGCGTCATGTTTTCTTCTACCGTAAGAATGGGGATAAGATTATAAAATTGATAAATTAATCCTATTTGTCTTCTTCTAAAAATGGCAAGCTGTGTTTCGTCTAACTCATACATATTTGTTTGATCAACTAGAACGTTCCCACTTGAAGGTCGATCAACACCACCTAATAAATGTAATAGTGTAGACTTCCCAGATCCAGATGGCCCGATAATCGCCACAAATTGTCCTTTCGTAACTGAAAAAGAAACGTCGTCAAGAGCCTTCACTGCGGTATCACCTTTTCCGTACACTTTAGACAAATTTTCTACTTTTAACATCTCCACGTTCATTCCCCCAGAAAACTTATTACCCATAGTATAATTGTCTAAAGTGACGTAAGCGTGACAGGTTAAGTGACAGTTTTGTCATTTTCATGTTGATGATAAAAACGAACAGTAAATACTGTCCCCTTTCGGCTGGCAGATTCTACATGAATCGCCCCTTCTTGCTTGGTCACAATATGATACGTTAAAGCCAAGCCGATGCCAACGCTTTGTTTTTGTGCGTTCGCCCCCTGATAAAACCGTTTAAAAATATGAGGAAGATCCTTCTCCTGTATGGGATCACCACTATTATGTATGGCAATCTCCGTATAAAGAATTGTATCGGTAACGGTTATTGTTATAACCCCTCTTGTATCGGTGTGCTCGACTGCGTTTTTCACAATATTAATCAGTGCTTCCTTCGTCCATCGAACATCGACAACAATTACAGCTTGATAATCACCAACTTTTTTCAAAACAAGCTGCTTTTCCTGTATTTGAAAAGCGAAAGGCGAAACGGTTTCATCAACTAAACGTTGAACATTGACTGGTTCCTTTGAAAACGTTATGGCGCCTGCATCAATTTTTGATAGCTTAAGCAAAGACGTCACGAGCCATTCCATTCGAATTAACTGGCTCGAGACGTTCCCTAAAAACTCGGCTTTTTTTTCCTTTGGTACGTCTTCTTGCGCCAATAAATCGGTCATAACCGTCATTGCTGTGAGAGGTGTTTTTAATTGATGTGAGACATCGGCTAAGGCTTCAGCGAGTTTTATTTTGCTTTCATCAGCCTGTAGCCTTCGTTCCGATAACATTTGTGTCATTTTGTATATTTCGTTTTTTAAAATACTTAACTCGCCTTCATCGTTATCACGGACATCGAGAGAAAACACCCCTCCAGCCATTTTTTGCAAATAAAGAGAAAGGCGCTCCATTTCCTTATACCGCTGCCAGGAATAGAGTAAATGGATAAACGTAATGATTCCTACGACCATTGCAGTAATCACAGCGAGTAGAATCGATTCTCGACTTACAGCAATCGTTAAAACAATCCCTAATCCAACGATCCAACTTGTACTATGTCGTAACTTTTTATTCCGAAACATTACGAGCCCACCCGATACCCTAAGCCGCGAACGGTTATGATTAACCTAGGCTTTTGCGGATCGTCCTCAATCTTTTCTCTTAACCGTTTAATGTAAACTGTTAATGTATTATCATGAACAAATTCACCTGCTGAATCCCATATCAGATGAAGCAATTGATCACGTGATAACACTTGACCGATGTGTTTAGCAAAAATCATGAGCAATCGAAACTCTAGTGCGGTCACATGAATTTCCTGCTGCTGTCTATACACTTTCCCTTCTAAGGGATGAATCTCAATTGGACCAAAAGGATACATTTCCGTTCTCTGACTTTGACGCTCATACCTTCTTAACACCGTCCTTAAACGACTTACTAACTCCTTCACGCGAAAGGGCTTTGTTATATAGTCATCTGCCCCCATATCTAACCCTTTCACAACATTCCCTTCATCATCTATCGCCGTTAAAAACAAAACAGGAATATCGCACTTTTGCTTCACTAAAGCACAAAGGTCATATCCTGTTCCATCTGGAAGATTAAGATCAAATAGACAAACATCAATTGTCTCCACATGATGTTGAATAAATGAAGCGGCTTTTTCCACTGTATTAAAAACGATGACGTCGTATCCTTCTTGTTGAAGCGTGTACTCTAAACCTGACACAATGATGACATCATCTTCTACTAATAATAATTTCACTCGAAACGCTTCCTTTTTTTGAAAAATTATGTCTCTTCCTTCATTATCCTATTACATCTCGACGATTACTACAATAATGTAAAAAGGACATAAAGAGAAAGGCTCTTTACATCCCATTGGTTTCCTCTTTAATCAAATCATGTAGTTCTGCTCGAATTCGACTGATCTCGCGATTCTCTCTACCAAAGTGAACGCGATTCGTCAGTAGGATCACACGAAGACCATCTAGCGGGTCGAACCACATACTTGTGCCGGTAAAACCTGTATGCCCATACGAAAAAGATGTGAAATCAGCGCCACAAGAAGCGTATCCGTGATCTTTCATGATCCATCCTAATCCCCTGCGCTCATTTAACCCTTCTGTTCGACAACGCTTTGAATCCCTTACGACCGATTCACTAATGATGCTCTTTTCACCTACTTTACCATTGCCTTCAATCATCCTCGCATATTTCTCTAAATCTTCAATTGTCGAGAACAGCCCAGCGTGGCCACTCACTCCACCGAGGAAGCGCGCATTTTCATCATGCACAATACCATTTAAATAGCGCTTGGTAGCGTTGTCCCATTCTGTGGAAGCAAAGTGTCCATCTATAGGATTAAATGAAGTCGCATTCATCGAAAGAGGTCGAAATAATTGTTCATTCGCGAATGTGACAAAATCTGTTTTTGTGACGTTTTCAACAATATGCTGAAGTAACATAAAATTCAAATCACTATAGATCACTCGTTTACCTGGTTGGTGTACAAGAGCCATTGCACCCATTTGGTCTACAACCGTCTGACCTTCACCACCTTCATAAAAAGGATAATGTGCCTGAAAACCAGATGTATGCGTCAGCAGGTGCTCTACAGTAATAGGATGTTTGTCTTCTTGAAAAGAAGGGAAAAAGCGGCTTATTTTCGTATCTAAATGTAAGAATTGTTTATCCATTAATCGCAGTATTAATGGCAGGGTGACAACTACTTTTGTTAAGGAAGCTAAATCAAAACGCGTTTGAGTTGTCATCTTTTCTTTAACGGGGTAATAGGTCGCATAACCAAATGCCTCACGCAAAAGGGTGCGATCTTTTTTTGAAATACTCAACACAACTCCTGGTATCGTCTGACGAGAAATCTCTTTTTCTAGATAACGTCTAACGTTTATCATCCTACCACCTCTTCTTTTTAATTTTTACGCTTCATGTACGTAAGTAAGTAAAAGGAATTCAATGATTTTTACCGAATAATAAGTATGAGAAAGGCGGGATACATATGAGTGACATGCTTGTAGCTCTTTACTCTTTACCCAAGGAATCCATTCCGGCAAACCTTATTGTCAGGCGCGCTTTAGCTCCAGAAAAAACAGTCGTCTTGAATTGGATTAAAGCAAATTTTAGTCAAGGCTGGGCAGATGAATGCGATGTCGCATTTAGCCGCGAGCCAGTATCATGCTTCCTCGCGATTCAACACGAACAATTAATTGGCTTTGCGTGCTATGATGCTACGTTAAAGAATTATTTTGGACCGACTGGTGTTCATGAGTCAGCAAGAGGAGCAGGCGCTGGTAAAGCTTTACTACTACGTTCACTCCATGCGATGAAAGACGCTGGTTATGGGTATGCCATTATCGGTGGTGTTGGACCAGCAGAATTTTACGAAAAATCGGTGGGTGCAACGCTCATCAAAGAATCTAGTCCAGGCATGTACAAGGGGCTGTTAAAAAACTAACGTACTCCTATGTTCATTGGAAACAGACGATAGTGAAGATGGTATAGCCTTTAAAAGGCATATGGGGTACCGTAACGAACACCGCTAGTCAAAAAGCTCACCAACATAAACTGCTGGTGAGCTTTTACGCTTGTTTCATTAATGGTAAAAGAATAGGCATCATTAGCGTATCAACTATCCGTTCAATATAGGCCCGATCGAATGGTTTTCCAATAAGGAAAATTCGATACGTTATTAAGGCGGGCCCGATGTCAGCTAATAAATCCAAATCCGTTTGCTTTAGTTCGCAGCCGTTTTTTAAAAAAGGATTTACAATCGATTCAATCGTACGTCGATGGCGTTGGTAAAAATCATTGTGAAGCCCTTTTTCTAATTCTTTGTTATGAGGAATTGCCGATCCAATCGCAGTTAGTGCTTTTTGATGATGCTCGTGATCACCACGAAATACAAGACATAGTAAATCAATTAATTGATCACGTAACGTTTTACTATAATCAAGCTTTTCACAGAGTGTCTTAAATGGACTGATTGAGGCAGAGGCATCAATGACTAAAGCTTCCTTAGAAGACCAACGTCTATAAATCGTTGCTTTTCCTACCTTAGCCTTTGCTGCAACTGCTTCTATTGTTAATCCGTCATAACCAACATCCGCCAACATATTAAGAGTGGCCTCTAATATCACTTGGTTTCGCGTTAAATCCATTGGTCTGCCTCTTTTTATTTCTTCGCTTGCATTCTCCGATGTCGTCAAGGACTTGCCCCCTCCTTTTCTATCATCTCTGTTTCATAGTGTAGCACTCAAAAATTCCCATGACAATTATTTATGAAACTGTTGCGTTTCGAAAATGATGATGATAAGCTAATTTAGCTGAACAAAAGGGTTCGTATATTTATTCAAGGGGGTATCTTTATGGCAATCGTTGCTGAGGGTAGTGGTGCAGCAAATGAACCAAATAAGCAAGCTGTCAATCCAATACCAATTATTGCTGTTCTTCTTTCTGGTGCCTTCGTTGCCATTTTAAGTGAGACGATTCTTAACGTCGCATTAAATGCAATTATGGCTGATTTTGGCATTCAATCTAGTACAGCCCAGTGGCTCGTAACAGGGTATATGCTTGTCATTGGAACGCTGATTCCTATATCCGCTTATTTTATGCAGCGGTTTACAACAAGGCAGTTATTTATTACAGCAATGACGTTGTTTTGTACTGGAACATTGGTTGCTGGTTTAAGCCCCTTCTTTACTCTCTTACTTCTAGGGCGCTTAACACAAGCTGTAGGTACAGCTATTATGATTCCATTGCTTATTAACATTATTTTAGCAGTCATTCCGATTGAAAAACGTGGTGCCTCAATGGGTATGGTTGGCTTAGTTATCATGTTTGCACCGGCAATTGGTCCGACTGTATCAGGTGTCATCGTAGAAAATCTATCTTGGCGCTGGTTATTCTTTATTATTCTTCCTATTGCGTTAGGCTCTCTCTTATTTGGGATAAAGGTGTTAACAAATATAGCCGAAGTATCGATACCAAAACTTGATATATTATCATTTCTACTATCAACACTTGGTTTTGGGGGAGTCGTTTATGGCTTTAGTGCAGCCGGAAAAGGAGATGCGAGCTTTGCAGATCCAGCTGTATTTACCTTCTTAATCGTCGGTTTTGTTTCGTTAGGGATTTTTGTCTTTCGACAACTTAAACTTGAATCACCGTTATTAGATGTACGGGTATTCCGGTACCCTATGTTCACCATCGGCCTTCTCATGGTGATGATGGTCATGATGACGATGTTTGCAATGATGCTAGTCATGCCCATTTATATGCAAGGAGCACTAGCATTCACGCCCATTATTGCAGGACTTGTTATGCTTCCAGGTGGATTATTAAATGGGGCAATGTCACCTATCATGGGGCGTTTGTTTGATAAATTCGGACCACGTCCGTTATTAATACCAGGAACAATTATTTTAGCAACGATTGTATTTACGTATCGGTTTACGGTTCCTGGTGTACCTGTTTGGATTGTCATTGTCCAGCAAGCCATTCTTATGATTGCTGTTGCAATGATTATGATGCCTGCGCAAACCAATGGCTTAAACCAAATACCAGAGAAGCTGTATCCACATGGAACAGCCATAATGAACACCCTCATGCAAGTATCTGGCGCTATTGGTGCGGCACTGTTTATTTCCGTAATGGAGACAGGTCAGCAAAGTTACCTAAATGATCAAGGTACAACACTAGCTGAAGCAACGGAAGGTCAAGTTGTGGAAGCCTTAACTTATGGTTCTCAACAAAGTTTCTCTACTGGTTTTTATATGGCAATTATTACAATCATATTGGCCCTACTCGTTAAAAGAACCACACAAACAAAAAAGACAAACGGTTAACCGTTTGTCTTTTTGTTTGCATTCGATTCGACACTATCGTTTTAAGATGAGGAAAAAGAAAAGCATGCGGAAGTGTTTCTAAGCTCAATGGCTCTTACGAGAGAACCAAAACAGAGTGCTATGTAACGTTAAAACGTCACTTAATTGAATACGATGAAGGCTGTACATACTGGAAGAGCCGCTAGATAGACACTTCGTTGCTCGTTCGACATTAGCAACAAACAATTGCTTTTCTGAAAAGGAGCACAGATGATATACTTCAGGGGTTGTTGTATCATTCTTCACTTTTTTTTACAATAAGCAAAGCTATTTCTCAGGGTTTAGCGAAATAATGGTTTATTGCGAGAAATTTCTCATTTATTTCCTGGGGAATACCGTCGAACAGATATACACAGGGATCTGTTTTATCATTCTCCGACAAGATCTTTTATAATCATGTCGTTTAGTTGCTTGAAAGGTGTTTTTTATGAAAAAAATTAGTAGCTGGTGTGCAGTTGTTGTTTGGATGGCTTTAATCTTTTACCTCTCTCACCAACCTGGAGGGGAATCATCTCATTTAAGCGGTGGCGTTCTTACATTCATTCATGCGCTCATCCCCATGTTTGACTTGCATGAAAATGAATGGATTCATACATTTGTAAGAAAAGGCGCACATCTTGGAGCATACCTTATTCTTGGTGCGCTATTTATGATTGCTCTTCGTTCTAGTTATCAAACAACTCTGCGTAAAAGAGCCTTTATAGCATTTATTTGTAGCTTTCTTTATGCTATTTCTGATGAAGTTCATCAATTGTTTGTTTCAGGTCGAAGTGGACAAGTAACTGATGTTCTCATTGATAGTTTAGGCGCGGCGATTGGAATCGGTATTTATTTAGCTATTTCAAGATTTATGAGCAGCAGAAACCGTTCTACTCGATAAACAATCAAGAACTACATAACTCCATATCATTTTTGCTATAATGAAAAGAAAAAGGACGGGTTCTATTTGAAGAATGTATTTGTGGTGGGTGATATTCACGGTTGCTTTGATGAGCTCAATGAATTGTTACAGCATTGGGACAAGGAACAAGATCAACTCGTCTTCTTAGGCGATTATATTGATCGCGGGAAAGACTCACGAAAAGTACTTGAGTTCATTCAAACCCTTGTTCAAACAGATGGAGCAATTGCGCTAAAGGGAAATCATGAACGGATGTTTATTGACTGGCTTAACGAATGGCAAACAGAACGTTTTATTCGTAACGGGGGAAAAGAAACGATTTATTCACTTCTAGGTACTGATACAGAAATAGATGAACGTCGTGCTATTGCAGAGGCGTATCCTCAAACAATTCATTTCCTAAAGAATCTCCCACTTTACTACGAATGGGGTGACTATTTATTCGTTCATGCAGGTATTAACCCAGCCCTACCGGATTGGAAACAAAATACTGAACATGATTTGCTTTGGATAAGAGACGCCTTTCACTATCAAACAAATCCGACCAACAAAGTCATTATCTTTGGCCATACACCTGTTCAAATGCTTCATCCTGAACCGCAGAGTCAACCCTGGATTTCATCTTGCACAACAAAGATTGGAATGGACGGTGGTCTTGTATTTGGTGGGAAGCTCCTTGGTCTTCGAGTATCATCAACAGGTACGTATGAATGGTTTGAGCAACAAAAGCACGAATAGTTCGTTCACAGGAAGCTTGGGTGTTTCCCAAGCTTTTTAAATAAAATTTGAAACGCTTTCCTTCGCTCCCTTTCTACTATTGTCATTGCCATCTATAAAGACATAATTATAAAAATGTTATGACTATAAGAGTATCTCTGGTAATATTTAGTAAAAACCTAAGAAAAACGTCTTTTCTTAATTCGTATGTTACACTGTTGTAAAGAGACTGAAATGAAACATCCTTTCTTCTCCATTTATACACATTCTTTCATAATCACCCAACTCTCACCTCTTTTTTTTCTTTTTATCCCCCCTTATAGTAAGGCTTATGAAAACATTACTCACTTTTTTTACTACACTTTTATTGTCTGTCACTTTAGTCTATGGTTTTTCATCAGAAGCAAAGGCAGCGTCAACACACACTGTTCAATCTGGTGATACAATGTGGAAAATTGCGGTTCGCTACCAAATTGGTGTTCAAGAAATAATTGATGCGAATCCACAGCTTTCCAACCCAAATGTGATTTATCCGGGTCAAACGATTCAGCTTCCTACTCAGCAGTCTCAAGAACAATCCATTGAACAAGAAGTCGTTCGTCTCGTTAATGCAGAACGTGCAAAGCATGGTTTGCAGCCTTTAAGAGAAAATTGGGAACTTTCCCGTGTTGCCCGATTTAAATCAGCTGATATGCGAGATAAGAACTATTTTAGTCACACATCTCCTACATACGGAAGTCCACATCAAATGATTCGCGATTTCGGCATTCAATACCGTGCTTCAGGGGAAAACATCGCTGCTGGTCAAACAACTGCACAAGCTGTGTTTAATTCTTGGATGAATAGCTCAGGGCACCGACAAAATATATTGTCTCCAACCTATACTGAAATTGGCGTTGGTTATGCGGAAGGAGGCTCTTATCGTCACTATTGGACGCAAATGTTCATTAGTCGATAAAGAAAGGCGATTGTGGTTTACCACATCGCTTTTTTTATTTATCTAAGTTCACGTATAGTCTTAATAGAATAGGAAAGAGTAACGAATGAGGTGGTAAATGTGCATTCTCAACTAAAAATAGTCGTTCTTTTACTTGTATGTATCTTGGTCATTCGGCAACCAATTGCTATGGCAGCAACACCGATAGAAGTTTTTTCCTTAGACGAAGAAAAAGTGGTTTATCAAACAGGAGGTACCCTTAAAGCACAGCATACAGCACAACAATTCATTCAATCCATTGACGGTTTAGTGACGGCCATTAACCCACTTCCGCCATCAGGATATTTGATAAAAGTAACGTTTGATCAACCATATCTCGTGAAAAATTATTGGTTTGATGCAACGGTTACGCAAGCAGTCTTTGTATATGAAAAGGATCATCCCAGCTCTGTTATGCTGATAAATGAGGATAATCAATCTGTTTTTTTCACACTTAGTCGAAATGTTGAGGAATTTTTTACAATTATTCAATTTAAACCTACTTCATAATAACTCGAGTTGTATCGTAGGCGCTTGTCTTATTTTTCGAAATAGTAGGTGTTTGGTCGTTCAAAGTGTGTTCCCCTTACATATAGTGCTAATGTGAGCTTGACTTATTGCTCACGTGGATGAACAAAACTGCCAGCGTTATGAAAGTCCAATAGGATATAAAAGCCTGAAATCATTCCCCTCTTTTTACAGAAAAAGATCACTTCTCGCTTTTATATGATGTAGGAACTTTTGACTATGCTACCCATCTTGCAAACTCATGTTAAAGGACCTCCTCAAAAGGAAGCGAACCGCCTTCGCTTCCTTTTAATTTTGTACCATATGACGGTCTATAGGCTGGAGGAAAGTCACTTTCCGCTTACCGTGCTTTACAACTTTAAGACGGCGAAAAGAAGTGTGTTCAATTAAGGTTGATTTGTCACTCACAATGGCAACAACGCCATTAGTGGCTAAGACACCGTAAAGATTTTGAAGCATCTGCTCGACTGGTGAGAGGGCGTTTGAATCCCAGCTAACCAGTTCACCATATGGAAGATCAGCTATCACGATCTGAACCTCTTTAAGCTTCGGGACTTCCTTAACTGCGATATTAAATTGAAAAATTTCTCCTTGCACCTCTCCTGTTTTGTCCAAATAGCTTTTTAGGCGGTCAGCACTCTTTAGTGCCTCTGCATGAGCACTCTTGTTATATAGCTTGAAATCCTTTTCTAATTTTCTTTTCCGTTGTGCTAATCCCTCATAAGTAAGTAAATGTAAATTAGATTGTCCTGTTTCAATAATAGTTTTGTTACTATCCGAACCATATAGCGTTTGTATAGAATCACCGTGTAAAAATCCAATTGCAGTAAGAAGATGTGCTCCACCACAACAAGGGTCATACACCGTTAACTGTGTTTGTTTCTGAAGATAGGAACGGCTTATTTGAAAAATTTCACTCGTTAATCGTATAGGAAACCCTGTTGATCCAGGCGCATTATAAAGAACACGACCACTTGCAAAATCGCTAAAATCTCTTTTAACCGTTTCATATGTAAATTGCATATTCGCTTCAACTCTCCTCATCTCATTCCATCTTTTTATGGTAGCTTTTTTCTTTTTTTCTTGCAATCCATCTTCATCTATTTGTCAAATCGAAGGGTTTCAGCTATAATTCCCCTATAAAATGAATCATTATTCATTTTACAGTTTATAAGAGTGAGGTTGTCTTCTTTCATGTTTAAAAAAAGGGTAAACGAACGGTTTAAGAACAATGTCCATATGGTTGAAGGAAACGTAACGTTCCAGAAGATACAGTTAAACACAATCAGTTTTGCTACTGACGGTATTATTATTGATGCCGCCGCCGCTTCTGTTAAATCACTCTTCACCCCATTTTGGGAAAAACACAACATAGATGGACTGTATTGTACTCATATACATGAGGATCATACTGGTTGCGCATCTTGGTTTGAAAATGAAAGAGGTGTTCCAATTTTTTTAAATGAACGCTCACTATCAGAGGCAAAACGAAGAGGCTCTTACCCACTTTATCGGCGCTTGTACTGGGGAACCCGTCTACCTTTTAGTCCCATTTCTATGCCCGAAAGGTTTGAAAGCAGAAGGTCTAAATGGCGCAGTATTCATACCCCTGGTCACTCTTATGACCATACGTCACTATTAAATGAATCAACTGGTCAATTATTCTCTGGTGATTTATACGTGCAAACAAAAACAAAAGTCGTTATGAAAAGTGAATCCATTCCAACGATTATTGATTCGTTAAGGAAGGTTCTTCAATTTGAATTTGATGACGTTTTTTGTTCTCATGCTGGCTATTTGCCAAGAGGAAGAACTAATCTTCTTAATAAACTGCAGTATTTGCAAGAAATTCAAGAAAACGTTTTGACTTTACATAAACAAGGCCTTTCTACTAAAGACATTCAGCGACGTTTATTTTCACGAAAATACCCAATTACGTTTTTTTCATATGGCCAGTGGGACTCAAAGCATATGATTACGTCCATATTAAAAGAAGCTTCGTCTACCTAAGAGTTACATTACGTTGTGTAAAAAAATATTCTACACCTCATTTTTTATTTTTGGCGTCTTTTCTATTAAAGCCACATACATTAACTAAAACGTTTCAATGAGGTGATTTTCTGTATACACATATTGTTCAACCTGGGGAAACTTTATACGCTATTTCAAACGATTTTAGAATTGATCTTATTACGTTATTATCTGCCAATCATCTGCACCCTTCAAGTCAGCTTTTCGTTGGGCAGTCAATCATCATTCCCACTTTACCAGATCCACAAACAATTCCTTACAGCATTCACGTATCCTTAAACCGTCACCAGCTATCACTTTATCACAATGGTCAACTCATTCAACAGTACCCAATTGCAGTAGGGAAAATGCTCACTCAAACCCCAACCGGTTCTTATATCATTATAAACAAAGCACCTAATCCAGGGGGCCCATTCGGTGTCATGTGGATGTCTTTATCAAAACAGCATTATGGGATTCATGGAACAAACGACCCGTCTTCTATCGGACGTTCGGTTTCACACGGTTGCATTCGAATGTACAACCAGGACGTAACACAACTAGCTGCAACCATTCCTATTGGCACACCTGTCACAATTTCACCGTAAATGGTCCTATTTTTATCGTCAATGATTGAGATTTATCTTTCGTTCTATTAGAATTATTCTAAAAATAGAAACGAGGGAACCCTATGTCAACTATTCATAACGAACGCATCCTTTTTATTGGTGATTCTATTACAGATTGCAATCGGAACCGACGCGAAAGAGAACATGATTCTGATCGATTAGGTCACGGCTATGTTTCTTTTATTCATGCCCTCTTACAAGCAACGTACCCTAGTAAGCATTATAAAGTGACCAACAAGGGCATTGGTGGCAACACCATTCGTGACTTACAAGAGCGTTGGCAAAGAGACGTTTTAGCATTAAAACCAGATTTACTCTTTATCATGATTGGTATAAATGATGTTTGGCGACAATTCGATCAGCCTTCTGAGTTCGCTCAACATGTCTATCCAGACGAATTTACAGGAACGTATCGTCAACTCGTCGAGCAGTCTTCAGCTAAGAAGATTTGTCTACTGTCTCCCTTTTATATTCAAAGTGAAAAAGGAGACCCGATGCGAAAAATGATGGATCATTACGGAGATCTGACAAAGTCAGTTGCCGAAACTTGCCACGTCTCATTTATTGATCTACAAAAACAAACGTTTGATCCATTAATGCAAGGGCTAGACGACATTGAAATTGCTCAAGATCGTATCCACCCTTCTTCTGTAGGGCATATGGCGATTGCGAGAACCATTTTAAAGCATTTAGACTTTAAATGGGACAACTAGAAAAAACGTTGAAGTCCCTTCCATCATGAGAATACTTCAACGTTTTGCATCCTTTTTAAAAAGAGAATGATTAAAGTTAGAAACTGCTTTTCTTAACCACCAATGAATGGACTAGTTTTTAGCTTGCTAACATGAAAGACAGTTCAATCTCCTCCGTTAGCTGATCCCCACCTAAATCGGTGCTTGGTCCATTCATGGAAAACGTTAGTTCAGTGACGCCTTGAATTGATTCCAGCGGGAATAACAGACGAACTTCTTTCGTATCACCCTCTTCAAAATGTGGCTCAACATCGTCACTCAATACAAGACTTGCTGTTTCAACTTTCTCACCAGTATTCGCTTCTAAACTCGCTTCTCCATATGGGACATACATCGTTTCGTCAGAAGCATTTTCTATTGTTAGCATCATTTCTACATAGTCGATCGTTTCATCTCCTGTAGTTGCTGCAACAAAGCCTTCTAAATCAGCCATGCCAAGATCAATCTGGGTAATTGTCATCTCAACAGGTCCCTCTGTGTTAGCTGTGACATCCGTAAAGCGTTCGTAAACAGAAAATGTCCCTTCTTCTCTCTCTTCCTCCTCTAATACCGTTTCATACTCCGTTTCGTTTTCATTGCTTTTGTCTTGTTCTGTTCCTTCTTCGACTGAATCGCTACTAGTACAGGCAGTTGCCATAAGAAGTGCAACGGTAATACCGCTAAATGACCACTTATTCATTCGTGAAACCTCCATAAAAACGTTTGTACATGATCCTATCACACTGAAAACGGGCTTGTAACGTCAGACACTTAAACGTAATTAAATCGTAAATGGTTTTTTATAATAAAGGAGGCTTTTCATAAAAATATCGAAAAGGCTTGCAAAAACAGAAATCATCTGATAAGATTAAGATTGCTTATTTTTGTTCGTGTAATAGCTTAAGTCTTTCGTCTTGAGTTTCGCTTTGAGCAAGGATAGGAATACAATTGTGCGAATAACGCACTAGGAGGCAACAACAATGGAAACAGGTACAGTTAAGTGGTTCAACGCAGAAAAAGGATTCGGCTTCATCGAGCGCGAAGGTAACGACGATGTATTCGTTCACTTCTCAGCGATCACTGGCGAAGGCTTCAAGACGTTAGAAGAAGGTCAAAGAGTTTCTTTCGAAATCGAAGATGGCGCACGTGGCCCTCAAGCTGCTAACGTAGTTAAAGAAGGTTAATCTTCTTTCTATAAAAACAGACTCGGAAATCCGAGTCTGTTTTTTTTATGTTAATTCTTTAATCATACGCTCCCAGAAAAGAGGAACTTGTAAGTTCTCTTTTATTTCAGATTGAAGCCATTCATGCTCATCTTTCAATAAAGCGACGGTTCTTTTTACAGCTTGTTTATGTCGAGCTGGTGTTGAATCGTTCATTCCTTTTAAAAATGACTCAGCAATGGAGGCTGGAACATTTTTCTCTAGTGCTTTTAAACCGAGCTGAGCCCGTTCTGGAGCGTAATGATGCAAGAGAACTTTTGCTAATCGAGCATGTACATAACTCAGGAGATGAGCTGCCCACGCATGATTGCTTCGTTGATTGGCTTTATAATATTGGAACAAGAACCAAGCCACATCATATGCTTCGTCTTCAAACTCCTGCTGAGTTAACACCAGCGTTTGCTTTTCTCGATACTGATCTAGCCGTTGATTGGGATCATAAACGATCGAGAAGAAATCTTTTGATACGAACGTTTTTTCTGTAACCGTGTAAAAATCAACGTGTAATAAGTTATCATAAACGGCAATAATCTGTGGAGCAATAATAAAAATGTCTTCATGAAATACGATCTCTCTGTATGCCTGAAGATGCTTCAGCCGATCTTCGAGAAACGCCACTTTCTCTTCTTCACGAACGAGCACATAAAGATCGACGTCTGAAAATGCATCATGCTCGCCTCTTCCCATGGACCCTTTTAAGAACACAGCCTCTACACGTTCGTCTTTTTTTAAACTTTCAGCGATTTGCTGCACTGCTTCCTCTTGTCTACCCATTCCTGTTCTCATGTCTCCTTTTCAACCGACTTCGTTCCAGTGATTTGGCTTTACTAACCCACTTGGGAGAATCGTCTCTTTATTCCCTACTGCTCCATTCACTTGTGACTGGGTTAAAAAAAGCGCATCCTTCATGTTTGCACCGTGTAATTGAGCATCTCGCAAATCTGCTCCAAGAAAGTCTACTTCTCGTAGATCTGCTCCTTTTAAATTCGCCGCCATAAGCCACTTTCCTCGGAACGATGCCCCTCTTAGAGATGCACCCTTTAGCTTCTTTCCAATCAAATCGGTCGCTAACGGCTTTTGCTTGAACGACTTTCGGTAGGCTACGCTAACTTCATTTAGCAACTGCCCTACTTGACCATGAAATCGATCAATGTCTATCTGCATAATCGCATTCGGCATCTGCTCAGTTCTCTCCATTAATGCTTGTTTAAGTGATAATAGTTCCTCTACGAGAACATCACCAGCAACAGCTATTGCTTCATTGAGGTAAACAATCATCTCATGAACTCGCTGAACAACCGGAAAAACAGCAAACATCTCTTTAGACAGGTGGGGATTCTCTCTCCAGCTCTGTTTCGCATAGAGCGTTTGAGATACATACTGACCTGCCCCAAAGCACTCATAGGTGACACAGCCCTTATAGCCACATGTACGTAAGCTGTCATGGATAGCGCAATGATTCATAGTAGATAAATGGACGCAAGGCTCTCCAATTGGTTTATCACTCGGGAAGTCTGCAGATTCCATATAGGGTAGCGCAACACAGCACAAACCCATACATTGTTGACAATCTGATGTCCATTCCCTCTCCATACCTGCCACCTCTTTCATCTTCATTCGATACGGCTTTTCGCACGCTTACATTCCTGTCATTATAGCACGTCCATATTCAATCCATAAAAAAAGTCCTAAGAATTGGCGTAGCTTCTTAAGACTTCATATGCATTCAATCACCCAGAGAGCTGATTTAATAGACGCGAGTTCTGTTGTGCAGTCCCACGATAGTTTGCAATGCCATATTGAGACGCTAATCTAGACCGATTTGAAAACGATGAATCGACTCCAATTCGATTGAGGTAATCAACAATTCCTTCCCCTTGACGAGCTTTTGGACGAGAACTCGAATGGTTTGAGCCGCCGTTTCTTAGTCGCTGTAACAACTGCGTATTTTGAGCAGCAGTACCAGTGTAATTCTGAATGCCATTTTGCCGTGCTAGGCGAGCTCGGTTCTCGAAGCTTGAATCAACACCAATACTGTTTAAATAGGTCACGATACTTCCTGTTGTTTGGTTTCCACTATTGCTCGGTGGCGTAACATTTTCATTACGCACTAACGAGAGCAACCGTGTATTTTGTTCCGCTGTTCCGGTATAATTTTGAATGCCATTTTGCGTTGCTAAACGAGCTCGGTTTTCGAAGCTTGAATCAACGCCAATACTGTTTAAATAGGTTACGATACTTCCTGTTGTTTGATTCCCGCTCCCACTCGATGGTGGTGGAGCCGGTGATGGAGATGGTGTGTTCCCACTAGACTCTTGTCCATTTCTAAGCAGTGAAAGCAGTCGCGTATTTTGTTCTGCCGTTCCTGTATAGTTCTGGATCCCATTTTGGCTTGCTAAACGAGCTCGGTTTTCAAAGCTTGAATCAACGCCAATACTGTTTAAATAGGTCACGATACTTCCTGTTGTTTGGTTCCCGCTACCGTTTGATGGCGGTGACGTTGGTTGTGGGCTTGGCGCTGGTGCATTGTTTTCCTCTTCTACTGGAATAGTGCTTGCATTTGGAATTAATGTACGGAACATTTCAATTCCACCTGCATTTATAATATTGGCGGGGCAGCGTTTTCCACTCCAATGTTGGTGTGCCACAACACGGTCAAGAGGGATTTGAAACTGATCCATCAATTGACGAGTTAATTGTCCCGCATTTCGCATCGCCTGTTGGAAGTCACCATCTCGGTTCACACAAATTTCAATTCCAATTGATTGACGGTTTCCTGTTCCACTACCACCATCGCCTGCATGCCAACCGTTTTCATTTAATGGCAAGTGCTGATAGATTGTTTGGCCATCATCAACAGTAAAATGCCAACTGACTGCAGTAGTAGGGTTTTTTACATATCTAGCGTGCATCGCAGCATTGGCTCCGGCGCTTGTATTAGCGGTTTCATGAATAGTAATATAGGTCGGATTCAACGCATAACCAGGTCGATTTCCATTAGAAGCAGGGATAAAGTCTTGGATGATATTCATATAAATCTCCTTTCACTCTGTCATTTAATACTTTATTCACTCATTAGAGAAAAGAGAAAGGCATGTGCTGAAAATCAAACAAAATGTACGATTGTCTTTAAATCTTATTGAGAATAACACTGTTCGAAATCATCCTTGACTTCTTGCATTTTTGTGACACCAACCTTAGACCAATAAACGTAATGCTTGTTTCGTTGACTCAATAAGCGCTTCGTCCCCTTTCTGTAATCTCAAGGCATAAGCCTCTTCGAAGCACCGTCGTGCCTTCCTAAGTTCATTCATTTCCCACAAACATTTACCCTTGTGCTGCAGAATAAAATCATCATACTCACTAACGCTTAACCGGTGAGCTATTTCAGATGCTTTTCTGAACCACGCAAGCGCTTCATCATGTAGGTGTGCACACTTAAGAACTTCACCAAATCGTATGGAGTTGATTAACAATGATTTATCGTCTCCATTATCTTCTGCTTTTTGTAGACAGCGCTGATAATAGTAAAAGGCTTGTTTTGTTTTTCCGAGAACGCGGTAAAAATACCCAAGCATCGCATAGTCTTGATCCTCACCACAGTCTTTTAAGTAAACAATTGCTACTTCCAACTTTTTCGGGTCAACTGTTTGCTCTCGTAAGTAATTGGAACGATCGAAGTAGATCGTGGCGTTTGCTTCTTTTAAAATTATGTCTTTCATCTTTTCACCTCTAGAAAAATAGACTTAAAAAAGACTTCTAGCAATAGATGCTAAAAGCCTTTAAACAGTTCTTTATCGTTCACCTAACAAACAGGCTACAAACTTATTTATTTAAAGTTATTTACGGGTATAGCCATTCCACACTTTTGGTTTATATCGTTTTTTCTTTACAATGAACGTCATAACGATAATGAGAAGAAGAAATACTAGACTCACGTATAAACCTGGTCTACCTGTTTCTTCCACAGCTATTCCTGTAATCGCAAAAAGCATGAGCGAGAAACCGAGAATATGGCCACAGATTCGCCAAAGCGTGGGGTTAAGTAAACGCCAATTAGACAGTAAAATTACCATCCAATTGACTAAAATTAAAATGCCAGCTGCGGTTGTAATGTATTCAAATAAACGACCTGGTAACAGCAATGCAGCAACGACAGCTAAAATTAATCCACAAATGGCAAGTAACAATGAAAAGAACGGTAAATCGTGAAACGAAACGCGCTTTTGGAATATGGAAGGCGCGTGTTTTCGCTTTGCTAATTGAGCTAATAATGTTGTTACACCAAACAACGACGCTGTCATTGCTGAAAAACCAGCGACAATGATAGCACCATTAAACACATGCGGAAAAAATGCTAACCCATACGCTGACATGGCTGTTACAAAGGGACTTTCAGAATCATTGAACGCAGTGTAGGATACAAGGCTCACTGCAATCCCTAAAGAGAGTGTATACAAGACAGTAACGCCTATAAGCAACACTTTTCCTGCCTTTGGTGCATCTTCCTTTTTCTTTAATTGCATCGCCATTAGACCAATGACTTCAATCCCTCCAAATGCATAAAAAGCATAAATGAGCGATCCCCAGAAACCAGAAAATCCACGTGGAAACCATTCCTTCAAGTTAGATGGCAACGTTGGCTCTTGACCCGAGTGACTGATTAAGTGAAAAACTGCCAATATACCTAGCACCACGAACATGAAGATGGCTGCCACTTTAATAACGGATAGTACGTTTTCAACAGAGTCAAACCCTTTTGTTCCTAGAATGACAACAAAGATTGCCAAACTTGAATAGAAAGCAGCAAACACCCATAATGGCGTGCTTTCAAACCAAAATTGCGATAAAATTGATAACGCCGTAAGTTGACTTCCTATGATTAAAATATTGGACATCCAGTAATTCCAGCCAGAGGCAAATCCAAGCTTTTCCCCAAACGCGTTTTCCGCATAAACACTAAAGGAACCTTCCTGCGGATCGTTAGCAGTCATCTGTGCCAGTGCAATGAAAACAAGATATGTGCCAATAGCGGCAAGTAAAAATGAAACGACGATGGCAGGTCCCGCTAGAGAGATCCCAATACTAGATCCAAGGAAATAGCCTGTTCCAATCGTACATCCGATCCCAAGAAGAGAGAGTTGCCACCAAGCAAGACCTCCTTTTGCTTTTAGCTTCTTTTGTTTAGCCATAATCGCTCCTTTTTTATTGCTAGTGTGCGATAAGATTGGCTCGCTTATCCAATAAAAAAAGCTACAATGAGGTTTGTTCCTCACTGTAGCCAGCCTCTAGTTTGATTTATATTGCTCATTCAGCTTAATTTCATCATCCTCAATGCCAAGGGTTCCGACTTTATCAATGACACCTTTCTGCTTCAAGTCCATCATGACATCGCCAATGACATGAGCTGGATTGCCATTAAAACCATCTAGACTTTTCTCGAATTTAACGCTTGATACAGTATCTACTTTTTTAAGTTCTGCTATGATTTTTTCTTCAATTTCTTTTTGGGGCACTGTTGTCTCCTCCTTTTTGTATATTCTTCTTTCTTTTTGATATTCCACAGTTCCCATTTTTTAATCATTCTTTTTTGTATAAAAAAAGCAGAGATACGGAAATCCATATCTCTGCTTTTTGTTATTCGGCTACTTTTTTCCATACGTCCCACTGGCCAGATTGGCTTGGGTTTTCTCCTTGCGTCCACCACTTTGCTTCATAGAGCTGCCCATCTAAAAGAACTTGATCACCAGCAACGTAGATTTGATCCTTATTCCATTCTTGAGGACCTTCAGGAATCTCATAGCAGTCCGCTACTTTTTTCCATACGTCCCACTGACCAGATTGGCTTGGGTTTTCTCCTTGCGTCCACCATTTTGCTTCATAAAAGTCACCATTGTATTCAACACGATCCCCTGCCGTATACACTTGACTACCACTCCACTCGTCAAACGAACAAACTGGCGGTTCAGGTTCTACAGGGCCTTCCTCTTCTATCCATTCGAACGTACTAGGCGCTCTCATACCAGGAGTAGAAAAATAAGCTTCCAAAGAACCAGTGATACGTACTGCCTTGCCTAGATTTGTTGGATTGCTTTCTAAATTTAAACCGTTTCTCACTGCTGTACCACTCACAAGCTGTACAGGCAACATCTTACTGCGATCGGTTTCATTAGGTGAATCCGCCAGTAACAGATTCGACACAGCGTGAGTCCCTTCTCCAATCACAGGACGCTGGTTTACAATTGAACCGACGATGTATCCTTTTACAGGATAGACTCCGCTATTGTTTCCAATTGCTTCTGCTACCGTTCTCGTACCAGTCGGATCACCTGGCTCTGATCCTTCAATCGTAATTCTGCTTCCTTCTTCATAATTAATCGGTTCTGTTTGGTTCATTACATAATCCACAACAGCTTGCCATACTGGTCCATAGGAATCGTCCAGCACATTTCCTAATTGATAAAAGTTTGTTCCGTGCATGTAATCATTATATGCAACCGTATACGTTTCCTCAGCATCTATCGGCTCTCCGTGCACGTTCACATTTGCTAACTCATAACGATTTCCATCTGGTATAAGCGTATATGTTAAACCTGAAGCTTGTAGGTCAACACCATTATGATAACGGGACTGTTCGAGTAACACGTCCATTATTCGTTCACCTGTTGTTTCAACAACAACAATGACATTGCCAAAAGAATCTAATGCTTCAATTTGGCGATCGGTAATACTTCCAGGAGGGATTTCTCCTGTTATGGAGCTTCGATTTAAAAGCCCAATGTCACTTCCTGTTTTTGTTCGAATGGCGTCTGTGTATAAATTTCCGATACCAACATCTTGCGTACTTTTGTTAGCTGAATATAGACCCGTATCAGTCGAACCAATAATTTCGCCTGGATTTGGTCCAGAAGGATCTACTTTAATAGATATACGTCCTTCTCTATAGTAATTTAGTTTTTCGCCAGCATCAGTCAAACGTAGAGCATACTGCTCCATCGCTGCTGTCATTAGACCAACTGTTTCGTGGATCACTTCGCCTTCAAACTGATATCCGGAACCACCTGTTCCGATATAATCGGCGACTGCGACCATGTAAGTTTCGTTTTCATCAATCGCTTGTCCGTCTATTGTTAAGTTTGCTCCTAAATAATTTCCTGTAGTTCCTGTAATAATGTCATAGTGTAAGCCGGATGTCTGAAGGTCAATTTGATTTCGATTGTCTCTAGAATAAGAAAATGCAATGACATCTTCAATCGCTGCACCTGTCATCTCAATAACCATAATTTCATTGGCAAATGGTTCAATTGAATAAAGATCATTTAGCGTTACTTCTCCCGGTGCAATACTGTCTCGCAAGCCACCGTTATTCGTTAACGCTACATCTGCATCAGCAAAGTCACGCATAGCATCTGTCCAGAAATTCCCTAACGGTGCATCGCCGTTAAAGCGTCCATCTCTCGTTAACCCTGTGTCGCTGTAGCCAACAACCTTCCCTAAAACGTCTTCCATTTCTTCAACGTAGCCATCAATAACAGCTTGAACCTCTTCATCAACACTTGTCATTGAAGACACAGCCGTTAAAGTCCCCGCTACATTCGTCACTTCTTCGGTCTCATCATTATACGTTAGCGTAAGCTCACCGAGATTCGCTAAATTCGACCCTGTTTGGACAATCGGCGTGCCATTCACAACAACAGGCTGACGTAATGTTGTATGCGAGTGACCACCAATAATAACATCAAAATAGTCTACCGCTTCTGCTAAGCGACGATCTTGATCATGTCCAATATGCGTTAGCGCCACAATCACATCTGCCTGCTCCTCGAGCTCAGCCTGGTAGGAAAGAGCCGTTTCCGCATAGTCTTGATCAAACGTCATGCCAATAACATTCACCGGGGCCGTGGCAGGTGGTGCTTGTGTAATACCAAGGATACCGACCGCTATGCCATCTACATCAATGATCGTATAAGGTTCAGGGTTTTCCACACCTGTTTCCCCTGTACTCATATTTGCACCGAGCCATGGAAATAAGGAATCTTCCATATTTTCTTGTAAATATGCTTGTCCATAGTCAAATTCATGATTTCCAATCGTAAATGCATCAAGACCAGCAAGGTTAAATACATCCACCATCGGTTTCCCAAAATTTAAATCAACAACGGGATTGCCACTTGCAAAGTCACCTGCATCAACAAATAACACATGCTCAAGCTGATCTCGCTTTTCTTTTACATAAGCAGACACTTTCCCGTACTCTTCAAACGATGCATGAATATCATTCGTATGAAAAATATTCAGTGCTTTCTCTTCTGCGTGCGCTTCCCCGTTAACACTAAACGGTAGAGATAGTGCGACAAGACTAGCACCTACCCACTTTTTCCATTTCTCCATCCCTGATGTTCCTCCTCAATGAAATCAATACTAAACGCTTGTCCGTAGACTCTCTAAGCGTAGCAAAAAATGACGACTAATATTGTCGAAATCTCTAATATTTTTGTAAAACATGTAATAAGGTAAAAAAGATCTATCATTCTGTTGTGAATGAAGTGAAAAAATGGGAGAAAACGTCTTTTATAGTCCTAGATTCCTTCCTATTCTTTAGAAAAATACGGCTAGAGACGTATACACATTCATTCTCCCGCTCGGTTCAGCAGAGTAATAATCATGATAACGTTAATAGCGAACGAACATATTGACGTCATTTCTTAAGTTTTTCTAAAGAAATGAGCCAATACCCATTTACTTGTAAGAAAAATCGTATAATTAAGTGCATTCTTCCATTCCCGTTTGGTAAGCATAAAATCGCTCACATGCATATATTCATAAACAATCACTAAAGACAGGAGGGTCAAATGTGAATATTGGTATTTTTACTGATACTTACTTTCCACAAATCAGTGGAGTTGCGACTTCCATTGCAACACTTGATCGAGAATTAACCGCTAGAGGCCATAACGTCTTCATCTTTACGTCCGAAGATAAACAAGCACAAGTAGAAATAGAATCTGGTAAGATCTTTCGTTTCCCAAGCTTATCAACCACCATTATTCCAGAGCGACATCTCGCTTACCGTGGAATGAGAAGAGCATCAAAACTTATAAAGCTATATGACATTGATCTTATTCATACTCATACCGAATTTACAATGGGGTATTTAGGAAAATACATGGCTTACAAACATAAGCTTCCTTTTCTACACACCTATCACACGATGTACGAGGATTACTTACACTACGTTGCTCGAGGAAAGCTGTTAACACCTAAAATGGTTGGTTGGATGACAAAATGGTTTTGTCACAAAGCGGATCGGGTTATTGCGCCCACTGTAAAAGTAAAGCGGACGTTGCATCGATACAACGTTCAATCTCCTATTGGAGTTATACCTACAGGGATCAATGTTAACCGTTTTAAACGAACGGCGGAATCGATGTTTCAAGCGGCTATTCTCCGTAAAAAGCTGAATATCCTCCCCGAAGATCGGGTTATTGTCTCTGTTGGTCGATTGGCAGAAGAGAAGAATATAGACGCTTTAATTCATGCTGTTCACCATTCAAAAAAAGGCCATTCGTCCATTAAACTCATTTTGGTTGGTGAGGGTCCGCATAAGGCTTCACTAAAGAAGCTGACAAAGACTCTAGCTGTTGAAGATAATGTTCAGTTTATTGGTGCAGTTTGTTGGGAAGATGTCCATATTTATTACCAACTCTGTGACCTTTTCGTCAGTGCGTCCACCACTGAGGCTCAAGGTTTAACCTATTTTGAAGCAATGGCAGCAGGATGTGTGGTTGTTGCCAAAGCAGATCCAAGTATTCAACATGCAATTGTGCACAAAGAAACGGGCTACATCTTTGAAAAAGACGATGACCTTGCTCCATTGCTAGACACCATCTTCCAACAGAAACAAGAGCAGGTGGCTGTTCAAGTAAAAAGTAGTCAATTTGTTGAATCTCTCTCTGCCGAAGTATTTGGTAAAAAGATTGAAGCAATTTACCGCACCCATTTACTCGCCAACACATTGGAACAATCTACTCATAAAAAAGCGATATCGGCGTTATACCGAATGAGGAGGTCATCATAATGAAATTAACTATGCTATCATCAGCTGAAAAAGTACAAGGGCAAGGGGTTGCCTCGGCGTATCGAGAGCTGATCAACCTCCTCCAATCCCAAAACGAGCAAAGCTATGATCTAGCAATTAATCAGTTCCGACGGTCTGATATTACGCATTATCATACAATCGACTTTCGTTTTTTCTTAACAACATTCTTCAAGAGAACTGGGGTAAAAGTTGGCTACGTTCATTTCTTACCTGAAACAGTAGACGACAGCCTTTCATTGCCTAAACCCATTCGCTCTCTTTTTTATTACTATATGGTGTCTTTCTACAAAAGAATGGATCATCTAATTGTAGTAAATCCAAGCTTTATACCGAAATTAGTAGCATTAGGGTTGGATCAAGATAAAATCCATTACATTCCAAATTTCGTTTCTAAAGCGTCCTTTTCTGCCGGTAAAAAAAGTACTATTCGCGCTGAGCTTGGGATACCTGAAGATGCATTCGTCGTTTTAGGAGCAGGACAAATCCAGCATCGAAAAGGGGTAAAAGATTTTCTAGACATAGCAAGCCAGCGACCGGACATTCATTTTATTTGGGCAGGCGGGTTTTCATTTGGTAAATTAACGGCTGGTTACCACGAATTAAAAGCCTATGTAGATCAACCACCTACCAATGTTCATTTTCCAGGAATTGTACCTAGAGAAAGCATGCAAGCCTATTATAATGCTTGTAATCTGTTTTTCTCTCCATCGTACAACGAACTTTTTCCAATGACAATTCTAGAGGCAATGAGCTGTGAAAAGCCCCTTTTATTAAGAGATTTAGATTTATATGAAGACATTTTGTTTGACTATTATGTAACCGGCACTTCTAACAAGAGCTTTATTGGACAAATAGACCGACTTAGAGAAGACGACCAGTACTATCAACACACACAGAACCTATCTAAAAAAGGAGCTTACGCCTATTCTGAAGAACGCTTAACAACTGTTTGGAATCAGTTTTATAGAGATGTACACGGAGTAGTTGCATCCTCTTCCCATGCCTAAAAAACCAGCTTTTCAGCTTGGCATTGTATTGTTTATCAGTATCCTTTCGGTCTGGTTACTTGCTAAAAATATAGACGTATCGGTGTTCTTATTAGGACTTCGGGATATGAATGGTTTCTGGCTTCTACTTGCTTTTTTGTGTATTGGTCTAAGCTGGCTATTTGAAGCATTAAGTCTTATTTGGCTGTCAGCACATAATAAGCAAAGACTATCGTTCAAAACAGCCATGCATACAACATTAATCGGTCAGTTCTTCAATCAAATAACGCCTCTTGCAACTGGAGGTCAACCTGCACAACTTTATGTATTAGTAAAGCGGGGTTATCACAGCGGAAGCGCAACCTCTCTTTTGTTAATGAAGTTTTTGCTTTTTCAAATTGGACTTGTCTTGAGCTTTACTTTATTTTTGGGCATTGGCTATAAAAGCCTATTTTCCATTTTACCGAGCATGGGATTTTTTATCGTTATAGGCTATATTGTTCACGCGAGCATCATAATCGGATTAACCCTCGTGCTCTTTCACCAACGAACAGCAAGAGGGTTAGGTGAGTTGTTTCTTAAGCCCGTTCAATGGTTTAAAAAAGAAACAGCACGTTTATGGCAGCAGAAATTAGATCAATTCTTAGAGCCGTTTCATGAACAAAGTCTCTATTTTATCCAACATAAACAAGCCCTTATGGTAGGCATGCTTTATACATTCATTCAGCTAGGCTTTTTTTTCATCATCCCTTTTTTTGTGTTTCAAGCATTTTCGATCCACATGTCTCTTTTTACTAGCTCCTCTTTCCATGCGTTTGTCATGATGTTTGCGTCAATTGTTCCAACACCAGGAGGAAGCGGCGCAGCTGAAATGACGTTCTCAGCCGTCTTTCAATCGTTTATGGCTGAAGAAAAATTGATTTTGAGCATGTTGTTTTGGCGTATGATAACTGCTTATAGCGCAGTTGTTATTGGGGTTGGCTTAACAATGAGAGGAATACGCATAAAGAGGACACGTGCAAAAGAAATCTTGGATTAGCCATAATCCCTTCATTCGTTGGAGGGATTTTTCACATAAAAAATACTCTGGTATCTCCAGAGCATTCCAATAAGGGGGGATGACAAATGATTCGTTCGTTCGAAAAACATTCTGCATTAGCTTTTCGTTATATTTATTCTAGCATAGCCTTCGGTGGGTTCGTATTGGGATATATTTAGCAATGCACACGTTGCATTCATCTATTTTTCTTTAGTACGTTACTGCACTTAACTAGCCAACCCTCATTTCGCACATGATTTTGTCGAAATTTCGGCAGCAAATGTCGAATTAGCACTTATTTCACAATTTCTTTGTTGGGAAAATGATGGCTCATTAAAAAAAAATTGTTGATAATCAATTGTAAGCGCTCTATTTACTTCCTGCATCCACTCTATCTGATTAGAGAATTTAATTTATTTTTCCACTGAAAAAATAAATTATTTGTCCCTTTCTGCAAAACGAGCAATTTTTTTTAAGTGGTTTCCCAATAGGGCAATGTATTTATTAAAGGAACTATGAAGCTTCATTCTTTTAACAAAAAACGAATATTCCGTTATCTTCCATTTAGTTCAATCAAGATTATACCTCTTTTTCCTTATCTATTTACGAATAAAAAGAACACTTATTCAACTCTCATTCGTACTTTCATCCAACTTTATTAGCGGATCATTCTATTATTTTTTTGCGTTTCAGAACTTTTTTCATTCTTTTTCTTGAAAGTTGACTGGCTCATTTCCCAATTTATTTTTAAATACACATCGTTACAATGAAGGTACGCAAGCAGAACTTGCGAACAAAAAGGAGGAGTTCGTTTGATTGGTAAAAAGAAAGGTCACTCGTTTCTTCAGTCAATTGGTTTCACTGTTCTTGCATCTGCTTTGTTTGTTTTCGCAAACGCAGAATCGGCAAGTGCACATGGCTACATTGAATCTCCCAAGTCTAGAGCATTATTATGTGCCGAACGTGTAAACACAGATTGCGGTGCCGTCATCTATGAACCGCAAAGTTTAGAAGCGCCGAAAGGGTTCCCTGGTGCAAGTATTCCAGACGGACAGATTGCATCTGCAGGGGGTGTTTTTCCACAACTAGATGCCCAATCTTCTAATCGTTGGTCTAAAGTAAACATGAATAGTGGTTATCAAACGTTTAGGTGGCACCTTACAGCGATGCATTCCACAGCAAAATGGCATTACTATATTACGAAACCTAACTGGAACCCTAATCAGCCATTAACCCGCGATCAATTTGAACTAGTCCCATTTTATGAAAAGTTTGATGGTGGTGCTCGTCCAGGACAAAAAGTAAGTCACCAATTAACCGTGCCTGAGCGTTCAGGTTATCACGTCATTCTTGGTGTTTGGGATGTCGCAGATACTGTAAATGCGTTCTACCAAGTCATTGATGCTCAGTTCAGTGGTGGCAGTAATCCTACTCCAAATCCAGACCCAGGTTCACCAGAACAGCCACCTGCACACCCTGCTTGGACATCAACGGCAACTTATGTTGGCGGTGACTATGTAACACACAACGGTCAAGTATACCGTGCAAAATGGTGGACTCGCGGTGAAACTCCTGGTCGTGCCGATGTTTGGGAGCTCATCCGCTAACGCTTTTACTTATCCCCCTATAAAAAGCACATCATATGGATCAGATCCTATATGTGCTTTTTTTGATGTGAACATCTTGATAAGAAAAGGTATTTACAGCGAAAACAGTCTACTTTTATACTTATTATGGAAACAAAGGAGGAGGAGAAAACCCGTGGATCATCGACGCACCCTACAGACTGCATATACAATTGGCGGTATACTACTTACTGGATTAGGAGTCTTTTTACTCTTTACAACACGTTTGTCCGATGGGGTTTTTAGTGGCTATTTCCTTAGTCCGTTTGCAATGGGATGGATGATGCTTTGTTTAGCTTATGTCGTAGCAAAGGTCGGAAATAAAACGGAAAAATGGAAGGCCATTCGTGATAAAGCAGGATTTTATGCGATTCTTACAACTCTTGTTTATCTAGTCATTGCTATAATTATCACTGAATTAGACCTGTATCACTTATCAACTACACAATGGCTAACAACCATATCAAGCCTCATCATTATTACTTTATTTACATCTATGGCGATCCTTTCGAAAAGAACCGCCACATAGCTTTTTCATCTATCGCAACGTTCATGAAGATGCACGCCTATTTCCTGCATGAGCAACAACGTTAACGACGTATCGCTTCAAACGTAATAAGCGACGTTTCCTTCGATGGGGCTTTATCATGAAGATAATCAGCCGACATTTGTATAGATGTAAATCCAGCTTCTTTAAGCATATATGTAAATTCTTCTACTCCGTACCAATATACCTTAAACTGTTGCAACTCTGTATCAACCTCTTTTCCAGATTGCCACTTCCGGTAGGTTAAATAGGTAAGTGAATATTGGTCTATCCAGTTCATTTCCACGTCATAAACAGAGAGGGTAATCCCTTCTTTATCACCGAGTTCAACCGTCCTTAACGATTGGCTATCTTCTGAAAACATCTTAGGAAAACCTAGATCAATAAGAAGTCGACCACCAGGTGAGAGATGTCGGTAAAAGCGCGTTAACGTCTCCATTGCGTTCTCGCGGCCATTTAACAGAGCAAAAGAACCAGTAGGCATAATAATCGCCTCATACATATGCGGCAATTCCAGATTTTCAAGCCTTTGTGTCACGAGAAATGGATCGAGATTCCGTTTCTCACAGTGTTCCCTACATAAAGCGAGCATATCGTTTGATGCATCTACACCATCCACACATAACTCGTTCTCTAGAAGCGGAATAAGCATTCTACCAGTTCCAACACCTGCTTCTAATATTCTACCGGTAAAGCCGGCTAATCGCTGCTGATAAAACTCAATATCTCCAGACATCGAAAAACCAATTGGTTTTGTTGCTTCATAAAATTGCGTACTTAGCTTTCCATATTCGGTAAACATTCACTCTCCACCTCACATATATGTTGATTGAAAAAGTGAGTCATTTTTCTCACTCCAATTTGCTCAGTAAATTCACCGTCTGTCCATTCCTCAATGACTTTTCTCCAAAACGTTTGCGCAGGTTTATTCTCTTTTAATTGCGAAACATGCCAACGGCCTTCATAATCTTGGAAGACCTGTCTAGCAACGAGTCTACCTAAACCCTGTCGGCGATACTTCCTCATAATAAAGAATTCTGCGATCGAATGATAAGGCTGTTGCCTAATCTCAATCTGTTTAACAAGAACAAAACCTGCGTAACAATCATCCACAATAACAAAGTACGGATCATGCTTAGGTTTTGTCCAATAATCTAGTAGAGGATAATCCGTATAGCGGCCGTTCGATTCTACATCTAAATCAATATACGATGAAAAATCGTGCAAATAAAACTGCACTAAGTTTGAAAGTATTTGCCGCTGTTCCACTTCTGCTCTTATTAACTGAACATTCATTTCAACCCTTCCTTTACATTAAAGATCGTGCAACTAATCACCGTGTCCTCGAGTGAATTGAGTGACGCAAGACAAAAACCTCCAACTTACCGTCTTAAATTCTTGTAATATACGCATAAACTTCTTGTTTCACCTAGTCACTTCAAGTGTAAATGAATAAAAATGGTCTTAACCCATTTTTCAAACGATGTATGAATGGGTTGTCCCATCGCATGGAAATAACCCCAATCAAGTACAAGTTGGTGCAATAAATGAATGCGCAAGCGAGATTGAATCTCTACTAATCGCTGTCCAGTGCTATACTCAAGAATAAATTCGTTTGCAATTATAGGTAGCTCTTGTCTCTGATAAAAAAGAATCATTTTCGTTAAATCTACTAATGGATCTGCAAAATAACTATTTGTAAAATCAAATAATCCACTTATTGCCCATTGTCCATCTAGTTGGTCTACAAGGAAGTTTCCTGGTTTAACATCACCCATCACAAAACACGGATCATTCATCTTAGAAAAAACGTCGTAGGCACTTTTCAGTTCTCCAAACATCCAACGTTCATCTGCCTCTGTTAATGTTGAATATTTCTTTGCATCATGGAACCAATGGATGATTCGATTAAAGAGCCAGTCTTTGTAACTAGGTTGAAAAGATTCGATAGAATGCTTGAGAGGATGAAGCTCACCATACGATAAGCTTTTCCACTCGTGCATTTCTCTTAATACACTAGCTAACGATTTAGCAACAGCAGAATGGTCCTCCATTGTCAACTCATGCGCTACATCATGAAGATGCATCCCTCTCATTTTTGGCATGATGCTATAAGAAAATCCAAGAATATCTGTATCATGATGAACAATGTATGGGGTTGGCACCTTTAGAGACGTTTTTTCGGCTAAACAATCGATCACATACTTTTCTTCATCTAATTGCCCTTCATAAATTGGGTTTCCTTTTACGATCCACTCACCCTCAGTGGACACTATAGCCAGTGTTTGCTTCATTGCCCCTTCCTTTGTCCCATTAAAGCTAAGTACCTTCCCTAGCCCGTGAACAGCGAGCAGCTCATTCATTTGCGCTTTTGTCGGGAGACCAATCGCCTGAGATGCAAATAAAAGTTTCGCAGTCAATTCCACCACATCCTTATAAAAAAAAAACCGAATCGATTGTATTCTACATATTCGATCGAATTCCTTTTTTTAAAACAAAATGAAGTGTACGGTAAGCCGTTCTGTAGAACTGGTTAAAATCGATTGAATAGGGTATACTAACTAGACAAACAACGTAAACTAAAAAACCGCCTAGTGTGCGACCACTAGACGGGCGTCGAATCCCACATAGAGTGGGAACTGGCGCAAGAAGAGAGTTAAGTCCTCCTGAGCCGTCAACTCATCGTGGGGACTTAATTTTTTTTAATCAGCAAAAGCACCAACGTCACTAAGGCAAGAATAAACATCCCAAACCCTAAAGCTAAACTAAGTGCTTCAAAAACCGACACGGCATCACCCCCTCTCGAGAGTGCTACCAATCCCCACAACTATGAGTTATTCAACTCCTCTTATGATACCATCATTTTGCCACCTAACGGCTAGTTTTCCTCTAGATGTATCCGTCTTGTTTTTCAACTTCCCTTAACTGACGCATGGATGCTTTTATTTGCAGTCGTCGCACCAATTGGAAAAAGAAGAGAGCAAACCCTATATACACAAATCCAATAACGAATGCCATTTGAAAAGCAGTGAACCATTCACTTAAAAACCCACCAGCCATCATCGCCAGTCCCATTGCACTCGTCTGTACCATGGACAAAGTGCCTGATAGCACGCCCCGTTTTGATGGAGGAAGGATTTTCATTAAAACTGTATCAAAGCATATCGTGCTAATTCCCCCTACAAACGTAATGCTAACCGCTACAATCAGCGCCTGTATAAAGAAGACTGACTGACTTAACAAAAGATGCCCGACTCCTTCAAGCGCAATCATAATAACCCCTATCGTTAAATAGCTTTTTTTCAGATAAGGGGTCATCTTTGAACTAAGTACAAAACCAAGGCCAAGAGCAGCATACATGAGACCAACGCCAAGTTCACCTCGGTCAAATTCATCAAGAGCGATCATATTCATCACGATATTATCGATCCCATTTGCAAGAGGCATAAGAAGCATCATGATAAAAAAAACTTGTAACACGCGTATGCCAACAAACCACTTCATTGTTTGTAAAACAGGTAAGTGTACAGTTGTTACTAGCTTCTGTTCTCGTGTTTTAACGGACAAAATCGGTTTTAACACAGCTGCTGCAATGAGCAAACAACTTCCATTCAATAAAAATAAGACGTTCGTCCCTATCCAAAACGCAAACAGGCCACCGGTCAAGGAACCAAACACAAGCGTATAGCCAATCAAATGTTGCTCCATTCCGTTAACGTGCAAAAGATTCTTTCTTTGGACAAGGTCTGGGATCGCTGCAAACCGAACAGGTCGATAGAAAGCATTGCCAATAGCAATGAGAAAGGTACTGATATACAGCCATAGTACGTCTCCCGTACTAATCGCCACAAGTGGCAATAAAGCAAATGGGGCACGAATCAACGCTGACAAACTCATCAGTTTAATTTTATGAAATCGATCCGCCAACACGCCGCTTATTGGCGCAAGTAGAATTGTTGGCAAAACTTGCAATGAGAGCAAGATTCCTAATGCAAATCCTGAGCCTGTTAATTGAAAGACAAGGGCAAATGAAGCGACTTGAGCGAACCGATGGCCGATCTCAATAAAAAGTGAACTCCAAAACAGATACGAATACTCTTTCTCTTTTTTTAGTATACTCGCCATATTACACCTCTACCTAATTAGACAATTATCAAAATAGATTCCGAAAAAGAGAACCTGCTTAAACAGGCCACATCTCTTTCGGATTTAATTCATATTGCTGTTCATCTCGGTACATGAAATGAGACATAATCAGTTCTCTTCTAATCGTTGCGTAATCACTGTTGTATCGTTTAATCACTTGATTGACGTCTGTTTCAGCATACTGCCGTCCTTCATCGAATTGCCGTGCAATCACTTCAAGAATAATGAGCCTTTTTTTCCGTTGCGCCGGAAGATGGCTTAACATTCCCTCTCGATCGAAAAAGCTTTTTACAATGGCTGCTTTTTCCTCAGACGGTACATCAAAATACTCAAACCGGTCTTCTCCACCGATACGGATTATAGCCTCTGCCATTTGCTTTAGCTTCGATTCATTCAAATGAAAATAGATCGTATTCTTGTCTCTTCTTTGATAAATCACATCAATTTCTTTTAGCTTTGTTAAGTGATGGGAAATGGTCGGTGGAGTGAGTCCGAGTTTACCTGCAATGGCACCATTGTGGAGTGGCCCTGCTTTTAACATGCTAATAATTTGAATTCTTGTCTTATCTCCAAGCGTTTTATGAAAATGAACCATTCGACTTAATTGCATGATATCCCTCCATCTAATTAGATAATAATCGAAATAGATGGAAATGAAAAGAGAAACCTTTCCTTTTCCCTTTAAAAAATCATTGAACGCGCAATAATGTCATCGCTTTTACATCGTGTGGCGTCAAATATGGTCATTCCCGTTCGTTCTAAAAACGCTTTAACCACTACATAACCGACTGCATAGCCAGCAGCGAATGAAAGACCAACTCGCTGATAGCCCTTCTCTGTTGCATAGGGGTCGCCAAACATATAGCTACTTACTTCTGCAAAACCTGTTACGTGCAAAGCATCTTTTATGACAGAAATGGAATACCTTAAATCCTCATCATCTAAGCCTGTTACCCATGGACCAAGCTGCTCTTTTCCATAAAGTGTTTCTACGAATACATCTGCTAATCCTTCGATAACTAGGTATTCACCTACGGTTACATTACCATGACTCCAATCAAAATAAGAAAAACGCACATTATGATGAAATTCATGGGCAAGTAACCCCTCAAAACGAGAGGTATTCCGATCATTCGGAAAGAGATGTACCATTAAATAACCTGGAATTCCACCGAATCCTGTATACCCATCGAGATGGTTCAATTTAACTTCATCTGCTAAATAAATTCCTAAATAAATGTTATCAGCTTTCAGTTCTAAACCTTTACCATTTACTACTTCCAGTAAATAATGGAGTGTCGTCTTCCCACGATCGACTATGTTCATGTTTCGTAACCGCTTTACTCCTTTTTCCAAAGTGTGTCGGTCATCTAAGTTAGCGAAACCTAACATGTCTGCTGCATAGATAATGTCATAGCCATTCGGTTCCTTTGCCTTCATCGGTACTTGCAAGTGAGCCCACATCATCTTTAATGGCTCCATCATTTTATAGCGAAAAAAATGCTGTCTTTGCTCCAACGATGCTAACTGTATTAACTCCTCGTACTGTTGCAATGGATCGTTTACCTTTATGATCATATTATCCCCTCCTACGCTTACGATAGTGGATGACGTAACGTAAAGGTCAACATAAAAAAGAATTGCGCGTGCATCAAATGCATTTACTTTTATAAAGGCATTTGCTATAGTAAAGGCACGAATTACGCGGATGTAAATTTTCTAAATAGTTAATTTATAATTCGCATTGCTCGCTCGAAACAAAAAATCCGCAAAAACCCTTTTGTTTCGCTAAAGGAATTTAATTTTAAAAAGCGAATACAAAAAAACGAATCTTTTTTTAATGAACAGGCATGAATTCTTCTGTCATTGCCTAAGATGAAGATAGAGTATTTCTTCATCGTAAGCAAAAGGTTTGCGATTATGTGAAAACAGGTACACACTAGAGTGAAAGGCGAAAGGGTGATAAGGATGGAACAAGCCATTGTTTATGATCTTCTTAATCAACAATTTTTACATGCCTTAAAAGAATTGGCAGCGCGGCCAGATGATGAAGACCAACAAATGGCAGCTGACATATTGGGCTTACTTATGAAAAACCCTCAAGCTATCCATGTCATTGATAGCGACTATAAAGAAGCAACGATTATGGCGTGCTGGTCACCTCAGTTAACCAATCAATCTCACTGCACATAATACTTAAAAGAATAGAGGAACATGTCTTTTGCTCATCGACTAGGTTGATGAGCTTTTTTTTTAGCAAGCACACGCGTCAGCTATCTTCCCTGTTGTCTTTTTTCATGATATCGTGTACAATCAAAAACGGTTAAACCTTATACTACGAACAAAAGTTTTTAACTTGTGGACCTTTTCAGAGCAATAACTGCTCTTTTTCCGCCACACTGGGCTTCGTGCCTAGTGTGGCTTTTTTATGTATTTAAGGGAGGTAAAAAAATGAAATCAACATGGCTCTATTCATTAGCTGTATTAATTGGTGGTGCCTGCTTTGGCATTTTATCCACTTTTGTTAAAATTGGTTACGGACAAGGGGCTGATCTTGTTCATGTCGTCATGACACAGTTCTTTTTTGGCTTTATCATTTTAGCAATTTTACTGTTATTCTCAGCCCGAAAAAAGATTCCGATTAAGATGGTATTGGCTCTACTTGCCTGTGGTATTCCAACAGGGCTTACAGGAATCTTCTATTATCATTCGTTGCAAACATTAGATGCATCACTTGCCGTTATTTTCTTGTTTCAATTTGTATGGATTGGTTCTTTTTACGAATTTATTTTCGCTAAAAAAATACCATCAAAACGACGCCTTCTTTCCATTGTCGTTTTAATAGCGGGCTCCGTTTTAGCAGCTGGCGTTTTACAGACTGCTGTACAATTTGATTGGGTTGGTGCATTCTGGGCGTTGCTTAGTGCGTTTTGCTCTGCTTTATTTATGTATGTGACTGGAGTAGTTGGTACGGATGTTCCTGTTGTCCAGAAAGGATTCATTATTTCCATCGGTGGATTTCTTTTATCTGCGATCATTCTTGTCCCGACCGCAGAAACGCTATCATTCACTGGAATTGAGACGGGGTTTATCGGCATAGCTTTTTTACTTGGCTTATTTGGCATAGTCTTGCCGCCACTCATGTTTTCAATTGGCATGCCAAAGATTGGTTCTGGTCTAGGCGCCATTCTTTCTACAGCAGAACTACCTGTTGCGCTTATTTTGTCCATTGCGTTACTCGGGGAAACCATTTTACCGATGCAATGGGCCGGTGTAGCGATTATCTTCGCGGGTATTTTCTATGGAAACGTTGAACGAAAAAAAGTCAGATATGAGTACGCAAGAGAATAACCTTGCGTACTTTTAGTGGTCTAACGGCTTTGTCATTTTGACGATTTCTTGTTGATACCCGAATTTTTCGTAAAACGCAACGGCATGTTCATTCGCTTTAAATACATCTAAAACAATTGTGTGGACCCCTTGTTCCTGAGCCCATTCTTCTGCTTTTTGCATGAGCCGTTTCCCTACGCCTTTGCCTTCAGCTTCAGGCGTTGTGGCAATAGCCGTTATGTACCCCTGTCGCTCATTAGTAAAAAAGTCATTTTGCAAACGCATTTCTAAATATCCTAAGAAATGGTGATCATTTTCAGCAATGAACAGGGACAAGTCATCACGCTGAAGAGATTCTAGCAGTAACGCCTCCTGTTTTTGTTCCATCACTGTTCGATCGCGGTGCTTCATTAAATCAAATTGCAAAAACCGTCTCGTTAATGCTTTAACGTTGTTTCGATCTTTTTCTTCAAATGAACGAATTTTCATAGGCAACCCCCTTGTTACTACTTTATTGGAAAGAAGGTGTGAATACAAGCGATGAAAAAAGCTAAAGAACGATACCTGAAAAAGACTTAACGATCGCATGTTTGATCATTAAGCCTATTGTATAACAATCACGCCTATGATAATTCCACCGTATCCATCTTCCGAAAGGTGCTATCACCTAAGATATCTGATCGACTAACGGCACCACTAGCCATCCGACTTAAAAACACTGCAAGAACCCCCGGCAATAAAAGCGCATTCCCAATGACTGTAAACGCAAGCAACCCGGCAAAAAGAATGAGTTGAAGGAAGCAGCCCATTGTATACAATGGATACTTTAGCAATAACTTTAAACTAATACCCATAGCTCTTAGTAAGCTCACGTTGTATTTGTTTATGAGTGGAACTGTATAAAGTTGGCTTAAAAGCACCATTCCTGCAAAATAGCTTTGAAAACAAGCGATTGCAAACGCTACATAGGTTTGCTCTATTGACCAATGCCACCATGAAGCGATAAGTATACATGCAAACCCACCGAAAAAGAACGTAAGCCCTAACCCTTTAAAATAATGACGTTTTACGGATATGAAAAACGTTCGTATAAGCGGAACGTTTTTATTCGTTAGTACCGTTTCCATGCTAGCAGTAGCCGCTAGCCAAACTGGTCCTCCAATAAAAAGCGCAAAGCCGATCGCCAACTGCCACGGCAAAAATAATAGAAACGGCACGCATAGAAGAGACACCATTAAACTGATTGAGATAATCGAAACAATATGCTGGTACAAATCTTTAGCAGTTATACGCACTATCGATGTAACTGAAAACATAGCTTCACCCTATCCTTTGTTTCGTTTCTATATCAAACAAATGCATTTTTTCCATTTGAAACGTCATCGCTATGGTTTCACCTGCTTTAATAAAATTTTCTCCAGCAGTTTTTGAAATAACGGACTGTTCATTAAAGGAGAAGTAAAGAAGGTTCTCTGCCCCTAAATGTTCAAACACATTCACCTTCACCTCAACACTCCCTTTTGGGTCTAGCAAAATATGTTCAGGCCGAATGCCAAACATCACTTGTCGATTTACATAGGCACGAACATAGTCTTGTCGATCTAAGGGAACATCTAAGAGATAGTCGCCCATTTGTAGTTGGTTTTCTGAAAGGACGTAAGCAGGAATAAAATTCATGGCCGGAGAACCGATAAACCCTGCCACAAACATATTTTGTGGTCGTGCATACAACTCCTGTGGCGAAGCGATTTGCTGAACTTTTCCTTCATTCATAACCACAATTCGCTCTCCAAGTGTCATCGCTTCTACTTGGTCGTGAGTGACATACACAATGGTCGCCCCTAATCGTTGATGAAGTTCTGCCAGTTCAATTCGCATTTGCACTCGTAGTTTTGCGTCTAAGTTAGAAAGTGGTTCATCAAAGAGAAATACTTTAGGATCTCTCACAATAGCTCGACCTAACGCAACCCGCTGACGTTGCCCTCCTGACAACTCTCGCGGCTTTCGATCGAGTAACTGATCAAGCCCTAATATTTTTGACGCATACGCAACTTTTTCTTCTATTATTGATTTTTCGATTTTCATATTTTTTAAGCCGAAACTTAAGTTTTGTTCGATGGACATATGAGGGTAAAGCGCATAATCTTGAAACACCATTGCAATGTCTCGATCTTTCGGATGAACGTGGTTAACAAGTTGACCATCAATATAGATATTTCCACCTGTTTGCTTCTCAAGCCCAGCAATCATCCGTAGCGATGTCGTTTTTCCACAGCCTGAAGGACCAACGAAAACAAGAAATTCTTTATCTTTTATTTCGAAAGTTGCTTCGTCAACAGCCGTGAAAATTCCACCTTTTTTCGCATCTGCAAACGTTTTTGTAATCCCTTCAAATACTATCGTTGCCATTTTTTCACCTACCCTTTCACTGCACCAATCGTAATGCCTTGTAAGAAATACTTTTGTAAGGAAAAAAACAAGATAAACATTGGTAATGCTGCAATTACTGAACCGGCCATCATGGCGCCAAAGTCGGTAGCTTCCGCAAATTTAAAGCTCGCTAGTCCAATCTGAATCGTTCTCATTGAACTTGTTTGTGTAACGAGAAACGGCCAGAAAAATTCATTCCATGTAGCCACAAATGTAAAGATTGCTAACACAGCCAAACCAGGCTTTGAAATCGGTAGAATAATTTTATAGAAGATTCGCCACTCACTACAGCCATCAATTCGAGCTGCTTGAATAAGCGTTGTTGGCAAGGTCGACATGTACTGCTTCATTAGAAAGATATTTCCTACAGTCGCAAACATTGGTAGCATAATCGCTGTGTACGTATTACCCAGCTGAAGCGTATTTACCACAATGATATAAACGGGAATAAGCGTCACTTGTGCTGGAATCATCATCGTTCCAAGTAACATCCAAAAAATCGTATTTCTACCTGGAAAACGAAGCTTTGCAAAGGCATAGCCTGCTAGCGAACAAAACAATACATTTGTAAACGTTAGAACTGTTGAGATAAACAGGCTATTCCCAAGCCACCTCATAGCATCGGTTTCAGTAAAAAAGCGAATATACGTGGCGACTGATGGGTTTTTCGGAAACCACTCTGGAGAAAAAGATGCACTCATGGATGTGTCTTTAAGAGACATAACGAGCATCCAATATAACGGAATTAATGTAATGACAATCCAGAACAATAAGATAGCGTAACTGACTACTCTTGCTCCTATTCGTTTCCCATTTGCTCGTTTTATTTTTGACTCTTTCTGATGGTGAAAAGCAGGCTGATTCACGCTCAATGCCCCCTTTTTTAAAATTCGACATCACTTGACATAAGCTTAAATTGAAAGACAGAGGCTAAAATAATAACAATCCCCAGTGCAAATGATTCTGCTGCGGCTAGCCCAAATTGATAATATTCAAAAGCATGTACATAAATTAAATAAGCAATCGTGGTAGTGGCAAAATTTGGTCCTCCTTGAGTCATTAAGTAAATACTCATAAATACTTGAAATGAGCCAATAATCCCCATCACAAGCAAATACAGTGTCGTTGGTTTTAAAAGCGGCATTGTAATATGCTTAAACTGAGACCAACCGCTAGCATGATCGATATCCGCCGCCTCATATAAAGACTTCGGAATCCCACCAAGGGCAGCTAAATACAAAATAATCCCTGCACCATGACCCGTTAACCAGCTCATTAAAATAAGTGAGAATAATGCGGTACTCCTGCTTCCTAACCACATCGTATTCTCTATCCCGATATAATTAAGGATCATATTTAAGAGTCCCATATTTGTCGGGTCATAAATCCAAAACCAGACAAGAGCCATGGTAACACCAGAAGCAACTGTAGGGAGATATAAAGACGCTTTAAAGAAGGTTTGTACTTTTTTCCCCCGTGGAAAAATAAGCACCGCAAGCACAAGGGTAATCCCAACGCTTACAGGGACAGTCGCTACCGTAAAAACAAAGGTATTGCGCATAGAGCGCCAAAAAATCTCATCTTGAACCATGGTCTGATAATTCTCTAGTCCAATAAATGTAGACCCCATAACATGATATTGTTGAAAACTCATAACAAACGCATAAATAACTGGAATAAAAGTGAACAGTAAGAAGACAAGGATGGGGACAAGAATGAAGACATAACACCAGCCGTAGTCTCTTAAGAATAGTGATAACTTAGATGGTGTTACCTGTACGGTTTCTGCCATAAGAAACGCTCCTTTATAAAGAAAGTAGAAGAGAGTCATTAATCCTCTACTTTCTCATGTTAACTAAGGTTGGTACTTTGCTGATGCTGCCTCGGTCTTAAATTTTTCAAATGCTTCCTCAGGCGTTAATTCTCCACTAATTAGACCTTGAAAGGTCGGGACAACCACCTGTGTTTTAAACATGTCGTCTTTAGCAGCAAGCTCGCTCGTAATCGTATTTGGCGGCAATACATTACTCGCAAGTCGTTCAGCGGCAAGTCTATTCTCATCTGAGAGTGGTAACTCATAATTGTCAGCGGCTTCTTTATGAATGATCGGTAATGCAAGTGCGGAGGATGTTTTTCCAATTGCATCTGCACCAGCCAAGTGTTCAAGCACTTTAACACTATTTTCGACATGGGCTTCATCAGCATTGTTTTGTGTAAATAATAAGTAACCCTCTGCTCCACCTTGTGAAACCTCCACTTCTCCCTCGTGATGAGGAATTGGAAGCAAGACAAAGTCTAACTCTTCTCCTTCTGTTACACCATCTTGAATCTCTTGATTACGATTCTGAACGATCGCATCTGCATAAGGAATAGCCCGACCGTAGAAAAGAGCTTGGTAGTTGTAATACATTTCTTGCCGTTTCGCCGCATCAATGGCTGCAGTCTCAGCTGGCATAATTCCCTCATCTCTTAGCTTCACAATAAACGTCATCGCTTCTAAAATTCTGTCGTCATCCCATTGAATACCCTCTTCTGTCATTCGATAAGGGATTCCATTATTTCGAGCTAAATGGTCTAATAATTCTTCATCAACACCTTGGAATACAAATCCATATTGCCGATCACCGTGGTCATTTTCCTGGTCGCCGATAGAAGCTAGCTCATAAAATTCATCCCATGTCCAGCCTTCTAACTGAATTTTCTCATAATCGACGTCGTATTCTTCAAGTAATGCTTTATTGCCACCCCATACATGGAGATATTGATACAACGGTAAGCCATACATGGATCCTTCTAACGTCATATGATCAAGTGCTACCTCATCATAATCGCTTAAATCAATAGATAATTTGTCATCTATAGGTACTAAAAGCTCAGTCTCTTTATATTTCCCAAGCGGTCGACCAAAGTATAAATCAGGTGGACTACCTGAATTCAATGCAATATCGAACTTTTGTAACCCCTCTGCCCAAGATAACACTTCGTACTCTACTTTAATGGTTGGATTTTCTTTTTCAAAAGCAGCAATAGATTCTTTTAATTCACCTTCATATTCACCATGAACAGGATACGTCCATACTTTTACGACATCTCTCTTCTCTTCATCCCCTCCACCACACGCCGTTAACGCAACAAGCATAGCGCCTGTTACGGTGGAAGCTATCAACAGCTTCTTCATTCCCTTATCCCCCTTTTTTATCTGTTGATCACCCTGACCTTTCCCCCCTCCTTTTAGTAGTAGTTGATAGTACAATGTATGCCTTACGATCTTTGGACATACCATTTTCAACTAAAACAGAATAACGTTTAGATCGTTTATCGATAGAGAGAGTATGCCAGCAGAGGTTACTATATCAAAAAAATAATGACGATTTCCTTATAACTATGTATAATGATGTACACACAGAGAGAACAAAAGTATTTTTAATTAGCACTACGCGGGGTGAGAGCATGAAACAAATTGAAATGATTAGTTCGTTTGCAGGAAAGTATTTTGTCTTCTTCGTCATAGGTGCAAGCGTGCTTGCATTCTTAATACCGGAGCCATTTTTACCTATCGCTGGCTACGTCCCCATTTTACTTGGAGTGATTATGTTTGGAATGGGAATGACGCTAAAGCCTGTCGATTTTAAAATGGTAGCAAAGCATCCATTACCTGTATTTCTAGGTCTTGTTGCACAATTTACAATTATGCCACTAACGGCATTTGGCATTGCCTACTTATTAAATCTTCCACCAGAATTAGCAGCCGGTCTCGTTTTGCTTGGTTCTGTACCAGGAGGAACATCGTCAAATGTTATGGTTTACCTTGCAAAAGGAGACTTACCTTTGTCTATTACCATGACGTCGTTTTCCACTCTTGTAGCACCAATTGCTACTCCGGCGATTTTGTATATTCTTGCAAATCAATGGATGCCTGTTCAATTTTGGGATATGTTCACCATGATTGTTCAAGTGATTATTATTCCGGTGGCTCTTGGCGTGACCATAAAACGATTCTTGCCCACATTTGCTCAACAAACAGAAAAAGCAATGCCTCTCGTATCCGTACTAGCGGTACTAGCTATTCTGTCTGCCGTGGTCGCTGCAAACAATGAGGCCCTCGCTTCTACTGGGTTAATTGTCTTTTTCGCTGTCATGCTTCATAATGCAGCCGGGTTAATTCTTGGGTATCTTGCTGCTGCTGCTTTCCGCTTGTCACCAAGTCAATGCAGAGCAGTCTCAATTGAAATTGGTATGCAAAACACCGGGCTCGGTGCAACACTTGCTACGGCTCATTTAACACCACTAGCTGCCATCCCAAGTGTATTTGGAGCTGCTTGGCATAACTTTACTGGAACCATTGTCGCAACCTATTGGGCCAGAAAGAAAAGTGATAAAGAACATGTACCAACACAGAAAAAAAGCGCATAACCACACTAACTGGCGAATGATCTTTATTAACAGGATCATTCGCCTTTTGCTTTAAAAAGACATCATTCAAACAATCGCGCAGAGTTGATTACCACTCGTGAACTTAAGTAGAAGCTCCTTAGAATGCATAAGGTTTCTTTATCCTCACATACTAAAGCTACCTAGGAGGAGGACAAGAAAATGAAACGATACCAGCTACTCGTTCTACTTGCAATCATACTCTTTAGCGTTACCCATTCATCTGCTAGCTTTGCCGCAATTAAAGAGCGCTATGAATATGAACAAACAGGCAAAGTTTTCTGGGAAGCTGATACAGACGAAACAAAACTCGCTTTAACCTTTGATGATGGACCTCACCCTGCTAACACACCTGAATTACTTGATATTCTAAAAGGATATAATGTAAAGGCGACGTTTTTCGTTGTCGGAAAATGGGTCGAAGCCTATCCAGACATCGTCCAACGCATGCTTGATGAAGGACATGAAGTGGCTAACCATACATACTCCCATATTTATGATGAGGCCATAACTAAAGAGGAATTAATGGAGGAAATTGATCACGCCAATCAAGTTTTAGAGGAAACGGTTCATATTCGCCCCACCTATTTCCGTCCTGTAGGAGGGTATTACACAGATGATATTATCGATGCTGCCATTGATTTAGAACAAGACGTTCTACTATGGTCTTGGCATCAAGACCCTCGCGATTGGGCAGGTACACCTACAAATGAAATTGTGAAACACGTCGTCGACCATGCACAAGGAGGCGATGTCATCCTACTTCACGATGGTGGTGGAAATCGACAAGAAACATTGCGAGCAGTGAAATTGCTTATTCCTGTACTAAAACACCAAGGGTATCAATTTGTAACGGCTTCAGAACTTTTAAAGCCCTCTCCCCTTTTCCATCATTAAGAGAGGGGTGTTTCAAGACAACGAAAAAGCAAGGCTCCCCTTGTGCCTTGCTTTTTACTTATTTTAAGTTTAAAAATTGAAGGAGACGGTCAATAAACGTTGGATTCTCTTCTTGATGGACTTCAACTTTCTCTTCTTCTTCTACTTCTTCTTCTACTTCTTCTTCAATCTGTTTAAGTGGTTCAGAGCGAATCACCTGATCATCATCCTCAATGATCAATGAACCGTTCCGAATATCAAACTGAAGATCCGCATCCTTTTCATACGTAATCGATGTGGTATGTTCAAGAATATATTCATTCCCATAACCATCTTCAAACTGCTTCCCTTTTTCTACCGTTTTCGTATCGTACGTGTCGACACCATACTCAAGTAATCGCTTTGTATCATGATAACTGTCGTTTGTTGTCGGTGCATTTAAGGTAACAGCAATGTATTCATCGTTATCTGTCTCGTATGTCGTTACCAGTGTAAAACCTGATTGTGAGACAAATCCATTCTTCACACCTGTTACTTCCTCGTGATCACGAACTAGTTGATGGTGGTTGTACAGTGTTGTTTCCCACCCTTCACCAATCCATTCTAATTCTTCTGTCGCTACAATTTCTCGAAATGTGCTATTTTTCATAGCGTACTTCGTAATTTTTGCCATATCAGCAGCTGTTGTATAATGATCGTCATCGTATAAACCATGAGGATTTGTAAAATGCGTATTCGAAACACCGACTTGTTCTTCTACGAACGTATTCATCTGCTCAGCAAACGCTTCTTCACTACCTGCCATATGCTCAGCAATAGCTGTTCCTGCATCGTTCCCCGAGTTGATTAATAAGCCTTGTACGAGCTGCTCAAGCTTCATCTCTTCATTTTCTAGAAGATAGACAGAAGTTCCAATGACATCGACTGCGTTCTCGCTAATGGTCACCTTGTCCTTCAAGTTCCCTTGTTCGATAGCAAGAATGCCTGTTACGATTTTTGTAATGCTCGCTGGGTACATTTTTTGATTTGCTTCCTTATCAAACAGAACCTCTCCTGATTTTGCGCTCATCAACACAGCTGCTTCACTATGTACATTTGGTGCTTCTGTATTTGCAACTGCTGAGTTCGTTGACACGGCCAGTATAACGATAACCATCATTGTACAACAAACATGACGTAATTTGGTTCCCATATTGATTCCCCTTCGACTTCATTCTACAATTTCCCCATCCTATATTTAAGCAGAAGGAGATCAAAGGAATGTAACAAAGAGATAACAATATTGTTTCAAGACCCTAACGATTATGCGGCTTGTGGGACAAGTTTTGCATGAACAACGAAACGTCCATCTTGTCCGGTGCTGTCATCACATGTCGAAAATGTAATGATTCGATCACTGCTCGATACCTCAGTAGCTGATGAATACATTGAACGTGCTTGTATTTCTCTTAAAAATTCACCGTATGCCTCATCATCTTCAAAATCAGTTTCGATGTAGTAAAAATCTGTTGTCGTATAATAAACGGAAAAAACGTCAATCGTATATTGTCCAACTGGTGTATCAAAAAAATGTCCGTCGCTCTCGTAAAAGAACGCTTCATCCGTAAAACGTTCTAGCTCATTGAACATGGTGCCATCACGCATATGATGACCATATAAAATGGTATGTTTCGCTTCTTCAGGGTGATTTCGATAATCCATAAAAATGCTACCTGCTCTTGTGCGTTCACCTTTGTAATTTCGGTTTAAATAGTAGTCGTTATCACTGCTTTGTAAAACAGGATAATGAATCTCCGTGTCATTAATTGAAACCCATCCAACAATATCTTGATTAATGGCACGCAGCTCGTCAAACGCATTTTTCCCCTCACTGTTCGCTTCTTCCTGCAACAAGTGAGTGTCAGAATAGATGTCTTTTGCCTCCAGCAACGTTTGCTTATTCTCATACGAGTCATACCAAATATAAACAAGATGACCACTCGCATAAAGGAAAACAAGCGCAAAAAAAACATTTATGGCTTTACTCCACATGCGCTTCATTTTTCACATCCTTCCTTTACAGTTTCCCTGTCGGAATAAGCAGTGGTTTAGTCAGTTCACTTCCCTTATCAATACGTGCTCTTACACAAAATACGTCTTCTACTAAAGAAGTCGTCAACACTTCCTGTACGTTACCTGCCGCTACGAGCACTCCTTCTTTCATTACCCATAGATCATCACTATATTGCAACGCTTGGTTTAAATCATGTATGACCATAATGATGGTTTTGCCTTGCTCATTTTTCAGCCTTTCAATTAAATCAAGTAATTCAAACTGATGATAAAGATCTAAATACGTCGTTGGTTCATCTAAAAGTAAAATGGGGGTCTGTTGAGCTAGAGAAAGCGCCAACCATACCCTTTGTCGCTCTCCACCTGACAACTCGAGAAGGGATTTGTTAGCCATTGCGTCTAGACCTGTCATCACTAATGCTTCCTCTACCGCTTGCTCGTCTTCTTTTTTCCATGAACCGAACCTACTCTGATATGGAAACCGCCCGTACTTGACAAGGCTTTTAATTGTGAGATCGTGTGCTACATCGTTTTCTTGGTAAACAATCGCTAGTTGCTTTGCCCAATCTTTCAAGGAATACGAATCCATTTTTTTCTTATAAAGAGTAGCATATCCTTGTTGCACTTGCAGTTGTCTTGCCAAAAGCGACAGCACAGTGGACTTTCCGCTTCCGTTCGGCCCTACAATGGACGTTATCTTACCAAGTCGAATGGAGCCACTCAACTTGTCTATGAATGGTTGCTGTTTCGTGTAGGCAAAAGACACATTATGTATTTCCATTATTGATACGCCCCCTGACTAGCAAAAAGATTAAGAACGGTCCACCTATAATGGACATAAAAATGGATGCTGGAATCTCATTTGGTGCTAATACGAGCCGTCCAAGTGTATCCGCGAGTAATAAGATCCAAGCTCCAGCAATAGCACAAAATGGTAGCAACCACTTATAATCAGAACCAATTAGTTGTCTGCCAATATGAGGAACCAGTAATCCTAAAAACGCAATGACGCCAGCGACTGCCGTTGCAATGGAAGCAAGTACAACCGCTATTATGGACACAATCAAACGAGTGGATGTTACTTTCATTCCAATTCCAAGGGCCGTTTTATCACTAAGTAATAATCGGTTGCATGCACTGGCTAAAAACAAAGAAAGTAAAATGGCAGCACCGCCGTAAAGCATCATGAGTGTTGCATCAGACCACGTTTTCATAGCTAATGTAGAAGTCGTTGCTGCCGAAATACTCGTGACCGAATAACTCCCTCGATAATTAAACACTTCTGCTAAGCCTGTAAATGTAGCATGAACCGCTACACCGATCAAAATTAGCTTTAGAGGATTTAAACCGCCTCGATAAGCAAAGCTATACACAAGGAGAAAAGCAATGATTCCTCCAATAAAAGCAAAGAGTGGCATAAAGAAATACAACTGCGGATAGATGGTCACGAATAATAACGAGGTAAAGCTCGCTCCTGACGAAATCCCAATAATACTTGGATCCGCAATCGGATTCCTCATTACAGCTTGCATTAACGCACCTGAAATAGCCAAAGCTCCACCTGCAAAACAAGCGATGATTATACGTGGTAACCGTAGATCATAAATAACGTTTACCTCTTCATCTGTTTTTGAAACTAAACCATCTAGTAATTGAGTAAACGGTACACGAATACTACCACTCATAACAGCTAGATAGAGAAGGAAAAGAAATGTAATCGTTACACTGGTAAAAACAATGGTTTTTCTCACCTTTCATTGTCCTCCGGATGCAACATTTCCTCTAAGGCATCCAATGCTTCAAGAACTGCAACATTTCCAGTCGTTCCAAACAATTCTTCTTCTAAATCGTAAACCCGTCCTTTTTCGACTGCACGAAAATGTTTCCAAATATCATTGCTTTTAAATTCTTCATCAAACATCTCGATCACCTCTTCTGGCATACCATGGGCTGCACGTAAAATAATATCCGGGTTCGACTGTTGCAGATATTCTGTATTAGAAGCCAAATACTCCATATCATTACCTGCATCAATTGCCATTTCTCCTCCAGCAATTTGGACAAGATCACCTATATATGAATGTTCAGTAGCAACAAGATAGCTTCCTGGAACTCCCATTAAAACAAGAACTGATGGCTTTTCGCTAGTGCGATACGCCTCTTCTAGCTCAGTTATTCGACCTTTAAAGCCGTTTACTAATGCAGTCGCTTCATCCTCACGATTGTACCGCTCACCGATGTCCAAAATTTCTTGAATCATGCCTTCAACACTTTGAAAATCTAAAAACTCTGCCTCGATTCCAGCTGATGTAAAAGGTTCTTCTAAATCCACTTGCAATGTCGTTACACTCCAAACAACGTCCGCCTGGAGCTGTCTAATTTGTTCTACATCTGGGCTCATTGGATTACCTAGTTCAGTGACATCGTCATAACGTGTAGGCAGTTCTTTATAGCTGGTTGGAATACCGACTAGATCTAAATCAAGAGCAGCCGCTAATTCCGTTGCAGATACTGTCATAGCAACAATTCGCTCTTCTTGAGCGGAAGCAGCAGAAGAAGGAGTATATTCTCCTTCTTTCGGATCACTTGTTGGCTGACATGCCGCAAACAGAAACAAACTCGTTAGCACGACACCATAAAGTGACTTCTGCATAGCCATCCCTCTTTTCATTATTTTTACAACGCTTTTCTCCTGTTTTGTTTCCATTTCCATACAAAGAATGAAGCAGACAGTAAAAGCAAAGCGAGGTAGAAGCTTACTAAGGCAGGGTCTGACGTTTGTGGATTTTGCTGGTTTGTGTTCGCTGCATTCTCTACTCCACTCCCTCCGCCATTATGATAACGATCATACGTAAGGTCATCGTCATTACCGTTATTAGTGCCATTGTCATTGTTGGTTCCTAGATTAGTCACAGGCTTTGGCGTTTGATCCGCTTTTACGAGCGTTAAACTTTCTGGATCAAATTGAATATCTACATCATATTGATTATCATAGTCAAAACCTGGAATCCCTTTTACAATAATATGGACCCAAGCATCAATGGCTTCGTGGAGAGAATTTGTTTCAAATCGCACCGTCTTCTCACTCTTATCAAGGTCTTCATTTACGACGGATGGACGTACTCCATTCATTTTCAAATCCTCGTACCATGTACTATTTGTTAACGTAAGATCGACTGTATACGTCCCATCTTTCAGAAAGACAGTGGCAGGTTTTTTCGTGTACTCGTCCATTACCGACATCTCTGTCGTCCCTTTCTTCAAAACGGAAAAATCAACTGTATACTCCCCATTCACAAGTCCTTCATCGACTGGAATCTCTTTGTTATCATTTTTTGGTTTTTCTTCTTTTGGTTTTTCTTCTATCGGTTTTTCTCCGGTTGGTTTTTCTCCTTCATCAACTGGAGTCGGCTCTTTTTCTTTTTCAACTAATGTTAAAGATTCATAGTTAAATTGAAGCTGAGCATCATACTGATTATCGTACTCAAAACCAGGTATCCCTTCTACACGGATGTGTACCCATAGATCCACCAAATCATTTAAATTTGAAACAGCAAAACGAACAACTCGCTTCTCTTCTGTTTCATCAATTGTCACTACTTGTGGACGTTTTTCGTTAATTGTTAAATCACGATACCAGCTTTCATTAAGTAATGTTAAATCAACTGTAAATTGACCGTCTTTCACATAAATGGTCGCTGGCTTTTCAGTATAACCGTCCATAACAGAAACATCATTTGAGCCTGACTTTAGGACGTTAAACTCAATATGATACCGACCGTCTACAAGCTCGCCCTCATCAGGTTGGTTTGGTGTTGGTTGCTCCGGTTGCTCTGGTTGTTCCGGTTGTTCTGGTTGTTCTGGTTGTTCCGGTTGCTCCGGTTGCTCTGGTTGTTCTGGTTGCTCTGGAACTTCCTCCACTTTCTCAGCGTTCTCTAAGTCAAAAAACAGACGAAAATCTTGCGTGTTTTCGTACACGCTTCCATTTGGTAAAGCAACACGCATAGACACTTTCGCTGCTTGTGGATTATTAAGCTCATCTACGTTAAACGCATACGTACGTGTATTTTCGTCCGTATTCTCATTTACAATTGTACCTGTTACTAGCTCACCGTTGTTCAACACTAAGTCCGTAATTTGATGACTGTCTTTTACCGTCATTGTTAATTCTTGTTTCCCTTTTCCAATAGTCACTTGTGCTGGATTAACCAGGTAGCGACTCATCGCAGAATCACGATCCTCGGTTGCATGTTTTGCTGCAAACGGCACATCATATTTTCCTTGTTCTAACGAGCTCCATTTTAGCTCTTCTTCCGGTTGTTCTTCTACTGGTTGCTCACCTGGCTCTTCTTCCGGTTGTTCTTCTACTGGCTGTTCACCTGGCTCTTTTTCCGGCTGTTCTTCTACTGGCTGTTCACCTGGCTCTTCTTCCGGTTGTTCTTCTACTGGCTGCTCACCTGGCTCTTCTTCCGGTTGTTCTTCTACTGGCTGTTCACCTGGCTCTTCTTCCGGTTGTTCTTCTACTGGCTGCTCACCTGGCTCTTCTTCCGGCTTGTCTAATTCAATCATTGTCGCGTTTGCATAATCAAACTGAATATCGACGTCATATTGATTATCGTAATGAAAGCCAGGTATACCTGTTACAACAATGTGCACCCATGCATTTACTGTTTCCGCCTTCGTCGTAAAACGTACGGTTCGTTGTCCTTGGTCTGTATTCTCTGAAATGACCTCAGGTCGTTTCCCTTCAACTGTAAAATCCTCATACCAGCTGCTGTTTGTAATCGTTAAATCAACTTGATAGGTTCCATCTTTCACTACAACTCTAGCTGGTTTTTTTGTATAACCATCCATGACAGATGCCTCAGCCGATCCTTTCTTTAATACAGTAAACGGAACATCATACACACCGTTTGCTACCTCATTTTTAGCTTCTGCCGCATAGCTAGTAGATGGTGCAATGAGACTAAAGACTAACAGAAACGTCAGTATCACATTCACCATACGATTATGAATTTTCACTTTGTGTCTCCTCCTACATTTAAGCTTGTTTTACTTGTCTACGAAGGAGTACAATAGCACTGACAATGACTAGACTCATCAGTAAAGCAATAGGTGCCCCATCATTTGTTTGTGGGTTGTTCTCCTTCTCTGTTTTATTGTCTTGATTGCGTTTTTGTTCATTGTCATCCGACGATTGAGCTGCCCCCAGCGGCTCGTCGTCTTCTTTTGTTTCTTCTTTTGTTACTGTTCCACCAGTCGACGTTAGTGTATTTTCATGGAAGTCTAGACGAACCGTATAATGGTGGTCATAATCAATATCTGGCACAATGACATGTATTTTTGATTCTGTCATTCCACTCAAATCGTCTAACGGAAATTGTACAATACGTTTATCTGCTGCTGTATCTTCAGATAGCACCGTGACGTTTGAAAAACTTCCGTTTGCTTTCGATTGATACTCAACAATCCAAGAGCTATTGTTTAACGTTAGTTTTGCATGTATTTGACCATTCTTTACTGTTAGTGTAGCTGGTTTTTCCCAGTAATCATTGGCAATAGACGCGGAAGAATCACTACCATGCATTACCGTGTAATCAATTGTATACGTACCGTCTGCTAGTTCTGCCTTACTAACTGATGGGAATGCTACAGACAGAAATAAAAAGGTTGCTCCTATTAGAAGACATACCTTTTTCCATTGGGTGATCATTGTATCTCTTCCTTTTCTATATAGTTTATTTATGCCTCTTGAATTTTCGGTAAAGGCATTCGAACAATCTCAACTTGGTAGAATTCGATTTCATTTCCTAAAATGTAGTCAGGACGAGCATTTTTTCCAGAATGTGCTTCACGAAACGCTTCACTCTTCGTCCAAGCGTGAAAGTCTGCCTTTTCCTCCCAACGAGTACTAATCGTTACTTCATCATGTTCTTTTTCCTTTGAATTCACCAATACTTCTAAACCAAGAAAGCCAGTTGCATATTCAATTTTTCCAATTTTGTCAAAGCGTTCAACAAGCTTATGACCTTCCCCTTTGCGAATAAGTGTTTTATTTGCCACTATAATCATTTACTTTTCCTCCTAAAATTTAATACGTATTTCTTGCACGCTTTCTCAGTTCACCTCCTTTAAAGATAAGATGTTACAATCGAATGTTGTTTTTCTTTAACAAATAAAGAAAGAATGGCGCCCCTAAACAAGCTAATAAAATACCAACGGGTAATTCAATTGGGTCAAAAACGGTTCTTGCTAGTGAATCTGTAAAAACGACAAGTGCCGCACCACCAATCATTGAAAATGGTAATAGATAACGAGAATCACTGCCGATTAAAAGCCGAATCATATGGGGTACGACTAACCCTACAAACCCTAAAAGCCCAGCAACGCTAACTGCTGCTCCTGCTAGTAACGCAGCAAGTAAGATGAGATAAAACCGCATCCGCTCTACAGGTGCTCCCAGTAATTTCGCAGTATGATCTCCTAATAACATAAGGTTTAATGGGCGGATTGCTAAGATTGCTAGGATTAAGCCGATTACTGCATAAGGCCATACAAATTCAACGTGATACCAGCCCCTGCCTTGAAAACCACCAGCTAGCCAAGGCAAGATCCCCTGAACACGATCACTATAGAGAATCATAATGCCGCTTTGAAGTGCCCCGCATAGCGCATTAATTGCCACACCTGCCAAAATAATTTTCAGCGGTGATGCTCCTTTTTCCCATGAAAGGGTGTAAATACAGAGCATCGCGACAATGGCACCAACAAACGCAAAGGCTGGCGTTAAAAATCCATACTGTGGTAGGGCAACCATCGCTATACTAGCAGCCAATCCTGCTCCTGCTGTTACACCAATAATGCTTGGGTCGGCTAGGGGATTTTTCATCACCCCTTGTAAAATGGCTCCTGCTGTAGCTAAACATGCACCCGCAATTGCTGCCACAATGAGTCTTGGAATTCGAACATTGAACAATATAAGCGCATTTGCTTCTGTTTGGTTTCGAAAAGCTTCAGTCAAATCGGTAAGAGTAAACGTCACTGCCCCGAGAAAAATACCTGTTAAGATGGCCATTGCTAAAAAAATAGGCAGCCCAATTGCCAACCATCTTCGGCGCTTATTACGTGTTTGAACGGTTAATTCACTCACTATATGCCTCAGTTAACTGCTCTCGCATATAATTAATCGCTTCTGTTACACGAGTTCCTGGATTTGTACCAAACAGATCTGCTGGTAATACTTTCATACGCCCTTCTTGTACTGCCGGCAATTGTGACCATCCAGCGTGTTGCTCCATTTCCTGAATAAAACTTTTTTCTACACTTGATGGATCACCATGTGCCATAAAAAAGACAATGGCCGGATTGGCTTGTATGACCCTTTCAGGTGAGAGCGCCGCATATTGTGGATAATCTTGCAGTTGTTCAAATTCCGCCGCGATGTTTATCCCGCCTGCAGCTTCTAATAGGTCTCCTGCTAATGAATTTGGTAATGCTACTAAATTGGATCCTGGTGCTCCATAAATTAATAATGCTTTTGTATCTGTATGTAATGGCTCATCCAGCATCTCTTTTTCCGTTGTCTCTATTGCGCGAACGATTTGTTCAGCCCTTTCTTCTTGTTGTACGACCTCTCCAATCAACGTAATTTGTGCTTTAATATCGTTAATTGAATTGGCTCTTGTCAGCACCACCTCAGCTCCAGTCCCCTCAATGGAAGAGATATCCTTCTGATTCATCGGATCATTTGCGAACACCACATCGGGCTGAGTGAGTGTTAGTCGTTCGATATCCACTTCATGATAGGAGCCAATTTGCTCTGCTTCATCAGCCTCTAATACAACGGGTTTACCATGACTTGTTGGTCGCGCTACAACCTCTTTTTCCAGCGCATACATAATATCGAGCTCACCATTTCCTAATACAGCAATTCGTTCAGGGATTTGAGCGAATTGGATAGAACGATCGGCGAAATCCGTAACCCCATGACTTGCTTGTTCACTGTCAGCATTCGTTGCTTGACAGCCCACTAGTAGTAGCAACCCGAATAGTAAAAAGACAAACGAGCGCAGTTCCATTTTCAAAACCCCTAACGATAATGAGAATCACTTTCATTTAAGTCTTATCATATTGATAATGAATCTCATTGTCAATTACTAGTTTGAAAGTTTTACATCCTTTTTTACCTTTTTGATCTACTCCTCCTTCTAATCTTACATTTTTCGTTCAATAAATACTGCTAACCATTGATCTGCTTACAAACTGAAGACACTCAAAAATAGACATGAAAGAGAGCTGTTTTCGTCTGTTTTAAGAAAAACATAAAAAACTAATTGAAAATGATTATCACTATCATTTATTATCAAAGATATACACTAAAGGAGTGAGGATTATGCGCATTTGCTTACTATATGCTTCTATGTCTGGAAATACTGAAGATATGGCAATCATCATAAAAAAGGAACTTGAAAAAGAAGAAATCGAAGTGGTTATGGAGGAAATGGATGGCTATGAAGTGGAGAAGCTTACCGAATTCAACGGCCTCATTCTCGGGAGTTATACATGGGGAGATGGGGATTTGCCTTATGAGGTAGAAGAATTTGAGGAAGAGCTTGTAAATGTTAACTTAACTCGTATACCAGCAGCTGTTTTTGGTTCGGGTGATCGGATCTATCCTTCCTATTGTGAAGCAGTTGCCATATTTGAAGAAACGCTAAAAAAAGCAGGCGCCGTCCTTGTCTGCAACGGATTAAAAAATGAATTTGAACCAAAGAACGAAGCAGAAAAAGAGGCGTGCCGTCATTTTGCTCAACAATTTTCCATTGCCTTAAAAGAGCGAGTATAGCACTTGGTTTTTCACAAGTGCTACCGCTTCAATATCAACATCTGAGTTAATACGCACTTGTCATCGCCGGCATCCCATTACTACATCCAAAACTGCCAGATCGTTCAGAGATAGTGCTTGAGGCTACATTCAAGATTCATCCTGCGTCTTCTTTCACAAAAATCCCCATGTAGTAGGGTTTAGACGCAAGCATATTTCATGATGTTCCTCCTTTTGCTTGCGAAGAGTGCATGTTGGTACGACCCTTCTTTCGAAAAGTAGGCTTTTTGGTAAAATCAAATTCAACCTTCCCTTCTTTTAGCACAAGCGCTGCTGAAAACGATTTACCTGCCTTGCTCTTGAAGCCTTTTAATACAGCTGTTTCACCCTTTGTAAGTAGTCGTTTTACCATCGCGTCTGTTAATGTCTTTTTTGCTAGCTTTTTGACAATCACAAACTTGCAGTTATTCTCCTTTGACTTAGAGCAAGCGAATACAGGTCCCCTCTGCACAACAGCCGCACCACATGATGGACATGGGCCAATGCCTTCACTTTCACTCGTTTCTATTTTAGAGGTGTCTAATTCCATCGTCTTCACATGTGCCGGTGCATCCGTTAATAATCGCCGAATATACGTATGAATGTTGGCAATAAATGTCTTGCTATCTTTTTCTCCTTGTCCAATTTTCCGCAAAAACAATTCCCACTGTGCCGTCATTTCTGCCTTGCTTAATAAATTGCCTTCTACTGCTTCACAAAGGATCTTACCTTTAGTCGTAACATAAACGTTATTTTTCTTAATCGTAATATACTCGCGACTTTTAAGGGTTTCAATAATATTTGCTCGTGTAGCTCCTGTACCGATTCCAGTTACTTCATTGAGAATCGCCTGTTCCTCTTCGTCCTCAACAAACTTACCTGCTGTTTTCATGAGCGGAATAAGCTGTCCTTCTGTATAGAATGGCGGGGGTTGGGTTTTCCCTTCCTTCGCTTTAACCATTGCTTGAATGAGTTCTCCTTTTTCAAGTGGAGGCAAGACTTGTTCCCCTTCTTTTTTCTTAGTAGAAGCGCCATGTTGAAACAATTCCTTCCACCCTAAAGCTTGCTCGATCTTACCCGTTGTATGAAACAATAAGCCTTGTACATCAACAGTCACTTTTGTCTCCTCCACTTTATAAGGAGGTGCAAACATGGCTAAGGTTGTCTTGACTACTTCTAAGTAAAGGTTTCGTTCATCTTGACGGAGTTTTTCTACTTGACTGGCGGTTGGTATTTTCTTTGTTGGTATGATGGCATAATGTTCCTGCACTTTAGCATCGTTTACATAGCGCTTTCGTGGAAAGAGATACGCTGGTTCAAATGAACGCTCTAAAAGTTGCTGATAGCCAGTCAAGTTTTTCCGTAAATAGCTAAACTCTGCTTGTGTAATATGATTCGATTCGGTTCTTGGATAGGTTAGCCACTTTTTCTCGTATAGCTTTTGCATTGTCTTTAATACATTCGAAGGACTATATTTCCATTTGCGATTCGCCGTTGCCTGCAACGTTGCAAGGCTATGAAGCAAAGGAGAAGGAATTTCCTTGTTTTTCTTCGTTAATTCTGAAATAACGCCTGGAGTCTTCCCTTTTATCCCGTGCCGATCCAATAAAGCTGTGACATCTTCTTTGGTTTTAAGACGCTGTTTATAGGTTGCTTGAAAGGAACCTCTGCTCGCATCCACGTTCGCCTTTAATTCAAAGAACGGCTCAGACACAAATGCTTCAATCTCTTTTTGACGTAAATAGATTAAATAAAGGGTCGGTGTTTGAACCCTACCAACAGAAAAGGTATCTTGCACTCCTTTTGTTCGAAGTAACAATGAATACAACGGACTCGCATTCATTCCCACTAACCAATCAGCTACCTGCCTTGCTTTTGCTTCTTCATACATCGGCATGAATTTTTCACCTGGCTGTAGCTGAAGAAACCCTTCACGTACTACATCATTTTCTTGTGAATTAATCCATAGTCGCTTAATAGGGATGTGATCACGAACGCCTGCTTGTTTTATAATCGAGCGAGCGATATTTTCACCTTCACGGTCTGGATCTGTGGCGATAATAATGGTGGTGGCTTTCTTGAGCCAGTTCTTGACTATGTTGAACTGTTCTTGCTTGCTACGAGGAACTTGGAATTCAACTTGTTCAGGCAAAATAGGTAGATTTGTTAAGTTCCAACGTTTCCATTCTTTTTTATAATGACCCGGTAAGCAAAGCTCGACTAAATGACCGATTCCCCACGTCATAATGGCTTCCCCTTTAAAAAACCGTGGATCTTGAATCGTAATATAGCCTTTCTGCTTTGTCGTTTGCTTAAAAATCGATGCGTAGCTTCTCGCTTGGTCAGGCTTTTCTGCTAATATAACAGTTGTCATGAAATCCCCCCTGTACTACTAATTCCTTTGGAGTGTATGACTAGTATACTACGATCACTGTTTTGTCTGCACTCTGCCACCACGCAACCAGACAAAACGACACACCCTTCTGTTTAGTAGTGGTAAGATAAATTCTAAATAGAGGGGGGATACAGTGTGAAAGGAATCTGGTTTTTACTTTTATTAGTGGGGCTTGTTGGTTGTTCAGATAGCAAATTGTCTGGAGTATCATTGCCAGAGGAACAGCCGGAGGATTTCAACTTTCGTCTAGCCTATGGAGTGAGTCCTCAAACGTTTAATGAAATCAATACCATTGATGGAACCTATACTAAAGATTTAGTTACGGCAGGAACAGAAACAGCTTCTTTCTTATGGACAGAAGAAGAGGTTGCTTTTTTTTATCAACAATTTAAACAGCTCGACATATTTGATCTTCCAAGACAAAGTGAAAAAGCTTCCTCCCCTTGTAGCGTACCGTATCAATCTTATGAGCTATACTTGGTAGCAGATGAAGAAGAATACACCCTTTCTTGGGATAGTAGCTGCTCAAATAAGGCGCTAGAGGAATGGGAAGCGTTTATGCATGCGGTTGGTGACGACATCATTTATCCAAGCGAAGCTTACCAGTCCTTACCCGAAGCAGTTGGAGGCTATGATTAAAAAAAGCACTTTCTTTACAGAAAGTGCTAACGTCTTAATCGGTTTTCGTCTTCTTCGCGCCAATCACACAACCGCTTTACTCGATTCCTTAAGTGTCGATATTCTCTGTAACGCTCTCGTTTTGTTTTTCGTTCCATAATCGATTACTCCTCTGCTTGGTTTTTGTAGTATTGCTTTTCTTTCTTTGCACTACTAAACGTCTTTTGCGTTGGATAATGCGCTTTTGAAAACGAACCACCACTAACATCTTTAACCGTATGAACGACGGTAAAGGCGTTCTCGTCTACATCTCGGATCAGTTTTTTCAAATAAAAAAGCTGTTGTTTAGGCACGGAAACATAGATTAAATGCTCATCCATTCCGTTTTCATCATTCTTCCCCTGCAAAATAGTCGTATGAGCTCCTAAATTGGTACGAACGCTTTTGGCCACTGCTTCATATGAACTAGAGAAGATATGCACGACTTTCTTAGACTCAAAGCCTTCTAATACATAGTCCGTTACCTTCTTACCAATAAACAAAGCCACTACCGTGTACAACGTTTGAACTGGGCCGATAACAAAAATACCCCCTACCACAATCGCTGCATCTAGTACAAAATTAGTCCCCGTTAATTCCCAACCAAATTTATGGTTTACCATTCGAGCAATCGTAGAAGAACCACCTGTGGTGCTACCTGAGCGAAAAACAAAGCCAAATCCGACTCCGGTAAATACGCCAGTGTAAAGTGCAGCAAGAAGAGGATCATGAACGGGTCCACTTCTATCTTCAAGAAGAAACAAAAACAATGAAAAAAGTGGGATCGTCAAAATGGATTTTACAATCATTGTTCGTGGTAAATACCGGTAGCCGATAAGTAAAATTAAGCCATTTGCAAGCAGTGTGACAAGTGAAGGAGACCATCCCATACCGTAATAAAGTAAAAGCGCGAGTCCTGGAATACCACCTTCTGCTAATCCATTTGGCATCGCAAAAATAGCGACTGAAAAAGCAAAGAAAAATGTTCCGAGAATCATAAATCCATATTCTTTCATACGCCACTTCCTCTCTCTATCTAGTGAGTGTGCGCTGTGAAACACATACTATATTGCTCCATCTATCTCGTTATAGCTCCATTACCCGTTTCAACAAAAAATAGTCCCTTTATTGACAACAAAAAAGAGATGCGCTATCGCACATCTCTTTATTTCTGAAACCATCAATGCTGGCTTTCTGTTGTTGATTTTATCGGAACACCATCTTTATAATACAATTCTGGTGAAAGGATTAGAAAATAAATATGAACCGTTTCAAACCCTTCCTCACGTAAAAGCGCAGATAAGTTGTTGGCTATCTGATCATGAACCGATTGAGCTCTGGAAAACATTCGAATTTCTATTGTAAGAGGAACATTTAAAATGGGTTCTAACGTGCTCCTCTCAATTTTCACTTTTTCTTTTGAAATATGGACAATTTCCGAGAATACATCAATAACCGTCGGTGCAAGCGTTTGTAGTCGCTCGGATGAAAAACCTGTAAAGCGTAAATATGGCAACCCCATCACGTCTTTTCTTCTAGTTTCTACTAGATAAGTGTACTTGTCTCGTTTTGAAAATGCAACGAAAGTCCGTAGAAAAAGACGTCCAGTCATACGCACGTCTGAAAAAGCTACAAAACACAACGAGCGAACCGCACTCAAGGGGGAAGTGCGGTTCAGTGTGTATATATTCATCAAGGAAGGGGGAGAAACAAATCTTAGGCATGCCTATGATTCGTTGTCCTTTTTATAGCCGCTTTCCCTACTTGTTAAACCTGCTTTTTATAAAAAAGCGCCCCCTTTTTTATGTAAAAATGTGTAAAGTGAGTCAATACGAAAGTGTCTACTAGCGCTGAGACAATTGTCTCTCCTTTTTTTACAGCGCATACTGACAACAACATGAAAGTCATTTAGAGAAGTGATAACAGCTTGTCTGCTTGAAGGAAACTTGATATGTTAAGAGAAAAATAGATTGGATTTGTAGAATGACGATAAATGAGTGGATTATGATAATCCTTGCCTTTTTCATTGCACTCGGAGCAATTGATTGGTGTTTAGGTAATCGGTTTGGATTAGGTACTGAATTTCAACATGGCATTATGAGCATGGGTCAGGTTGCACTAGCCATGATTGGTATTATTACTATCGCACCAATTGCTGCACAGTGGCTAACGCCTCTTATCACACCATTGTATCTAGCAGTCGGTGCAGATCCCGCATCATTTGCGAATACCATTCTTGCACTCGATATGGGTGGTTATGCACTCGCACAGGAAATGGGTATTAATGCGGATGCGGCGCGTTTTTCATGGGTCTTTTTAGGAACGATGCTCGGTCCAACAATCGTGTTTACGATTCCAATTGCATTGCGAATGGTCGAATCAAACGATCAACCTGCACTTGCAAAAGGCATGCTAATTGGATTAAGCACTGTTCCTCTCGGTTGTTTTATCGGAGGGTTGTCTGCAGGGATGGCCCCTTGGATGATGCTGCAAAATCTGCTTATTCCTACGGTTTTTGCGTGCATTGTCATGTTTGCATTACGCTTTTATCCAGAGACCTCTATTACACTGTTTCTATTATTTGGAAAAGGAATTCAAATCGTAGGTGTGCTCGGATTAGCCATTGCCGCCATCTCTCACCTTACTGGATACGAATTTCATTCCAAGCTTGCTCCGTTCGAAGAAGGTCTCTTTATTGTCGGAACAATTGCCGTTGTTCTTGCAGGGGCATTTCCTCTTGTCGCTTTTTTAAAACAGGTGTGTCAGCCTCTATTTGCCCGTGTGGGAAAACAATTTGCAATTGAAGGGGCTGCCATTACGGCAATTATCACTTCATTAGCACACGCTATACCTGCTTTTAGCTTATTAAAAGACATGTCTGTAAGAAGTAAAGTTGTTGCAACATCTTTTATGGTATCCGGCGCGTTTGTTTTAGGGGGACATCTCGGCTTTACCGCCAGTGTTGATCAAAGCATGGTTGTCCCGATGATGATTGGAAAACTAATTGGTGGAGGGAGTGCCGTCTTCATTGCACTTATGGTTGAACGCAATGACACACTCTAAAACCGAAACCATAGGAAGCCTTCTTTCGTTTCAATGTCTAGTATGATCACACTGAATACATGCAATCTGTTCATCGAATTACACTGACGTCTATATGGAAAAGCATCAATAGCGGTCGATTTTGAATGAATCGACCGCTTTTCTTGTGGCGTTTATGTTAGACTTCCTTTCTCCTCTTTGACATTTTAGTAGAATCGGTTATAGTAATACACGCAAACGATTAGGTGATCGCATAGAAAAGGACTTGATCTGAATGAAACGTGTAAGTATTAAAGATGTAGCCAAAGAGGCATCTGTTTCCACTGCAACTGTTTCCCATGTATTAAACGGTACTCGTTTCGTTGCTGAATCTACGACCATTCGTGTTAAACAAGCAATGAAAAAGCTTGGCTATACACCAAATTTCGCAGCAAAAACATTACGAAGTCAAAAAACGTCTACCATCGGCATCGTCCTCCCAGATATAGGAAATCACTTTTTCACTTCCATTGTTAAAGAAATAGAATTAGTTCTAGGTGAACAACAGTATCAATTATTGGTCGGCAATACAAATGAACAGGTCGAAACAGAACGCAAGAAAATTCAAGCGTTTATTTCCCAGCAAGTTTCAGGACTCATTATTGCATCAAGCGCAAAGGATTATAGCGAGATTGCCTGCGATATTCCAGATGATTTACCTAGTGTTTTTATTGACCGTCTGCCAGAGGAAACCAATCGAAGTTCCATCGTTGTCGACAACGAAAAAGGAGTTCAAATGGCGATTGAACAATTCATTGAAAGTGGTCACCAGAACATAGGACTTATTACAGGTATTCATTCTTTAAGCACAACAAAAGACCGTATAAAAGGCTACAAATCGGCATTAGCCAAGCATGGCCTTCCGTTTTCAACGAACCTAATTTACAATGGAAACTCTAAATTTGAAAGTGGTTACAAAGGCTGTGAACATTTACTAGGCACAACCAAGTTATCAGCACTTTTTGTCGCAAATAATTTAATGAGTGTTGGCGCGATGACCTATTTAACGGAGCATGGCATAGCCGTTCCAGACGACATCGCTATTATTGGTTTCGACGATTATCGGTGGGCTGACATCACCTCACCACCGTTAACAGTTATTAAACAACCAGTCGAACAAATTGGAGCGGCAGCGGCAACAGAACTATTAGAACAAATTGAATTGGGACAGTCTAGACAAAAACAGTATCGATTTGAAACAGAGTTAATCCGACGATCCTCTCATTAATTCTTTCTTATTGTGCCTCACCAAGAAGATGGTCCTTAAGATACCCTTCCATTACTCTATCAATCATTGAGTTAATGAACAGATAATCAAACATAAGCAAAAACCCTTCCTTAGCTAGGCTTTAACCAAGTAAGGAGGGGTTCTTTATTCTTCTTCCGAATCATGAAACTGACTTTGCTCTTCATTTGTTTGTGTGTTGCCTGCATTGTGAAAGGCTTCAATTTCACCTTCAGAAACATCACCAACAATCATCATCTGAGTAGGCATCACATGCAGATCCCTTGCAGTAACATGGGTTTGTACTATGTAAATCCCATCTTCACCGAATGCATACGGAGTGGCATAGACACCGTCAGCCTCTAGTTCCCCTTCTATAAGCTGTCCAGCATCTCGCTCTTGGTCTCTCCATACTTCGAAAACCACTTCCTCTGCATCGTTCACATCTTCTTCACCTTGGGTAACGTGTGCACGTAACACTGTTTCAGAGTCAGCAGGAATATGCTCCTCCACTTGGATATCTACATCTACAAGATCTGGTACATCCCACTCTTCCTGTTCACCTTGCATACAGCCACTAAGTGCTATTAAAACAAGTATTCCCCCTACTAATAGCGGTTTCACCTTCACTCTGATCTTCCTTTCTAATCAGACCTCTTACATTTAGTTTACAAGAAAAGTGTGTGCTCTGCATGAAGTTTCCCCATATTCTTTCCTCAAGATTACATTGTCGCACCACCCGATCTCTAACCAAAGCTATTAAGCACCTGCAACCTCCCTCAACACCCGTCAAACTAGGCCCTTTTTTCGTAATGAATGAGAGTTGTCTTTTTTAGAAAGAAAAATTATTTTTTCCTACAAAAAAGTTTTGTTCACTAAGGGCTGATCACCTCTATGATCGTTTAGAACCTTTGATACAAAGGCGTTTTCCCATGTGCAACTTTATTCCGATAAGGCAAGAACTTTAGTATAGCCAAAAAAGATTTCTGTAGACCCACATGGAACCTGCTTGCTATAGTCATACTATTGCTTTATAGGAGGGCACGTAATGGAGGAAAGATACAAGGAATTAAAGCAGGGAGAACGAGGTGCTCAAGTCAGCTTAGTGGCTTATATCATTCTCGCTATTTTAAAATTAACGGTTGGGATTTACGCTGGTTCGGTTGCTTTACGTGCAGATGGTCTAAATAACGTGACCGATGTCGTTGTTGCCATTGCCGTCTTAATAGGACTTAGAGTTTCGCAAAAGCCGCCAGATAAGGATCATCCCTATGGCCACTGGAAAGCAGAAACAGTTGCTTCTCTCGTCGCATCCTTCATCATTATGGTCGTTGGGATTCAAGTAATCATTGACGCCATTACATCTGTTTTCACAGGTACATCTGAACCTCCAAACATCATTGCGGCTTGGGTTGGCGCCTTTGGATTTGTTGTTATGTTTGCCGTCTATCTCTATACAAAAAAATTGGCAAAACGCATTAATAGTCACGCCGTCGAATCTGTTTCTAAAGATAATTTATCAGATGCCCTCGTTAGCGCAGGCGCAACACTAGGCATCATCGGCTCCCAATTTGGTTTACCATGGCTCGATCCGTTACTTGCTTTCGTTGTCGGTGTTATCATCTGTCACACCGCCTGGGGTATCTTCTCAAAATCTTCTCTATCCCTTACCGATGGCGTTGACGATAAAACGTTAGATGATATAAAAGAGACAGCTCTTGCTGTTGCAAAAGTAAATTACGTGACCGATGTAAAAGCACGCTACTATGGAAGTAATTTAATTGTCGATTTAGTTATTCAGCTTGATCACTCGCTTTCCTTCACGGAGGCCCACGATGTATCGACCATTGTAGAAGATCAAATTACAGAAAAACATCGCACGATTGATGTTCATGTACACGTTGAACCTGAAGGAAAAACCAATCACGAATAAATAGGAAAAGCGGATGACAGCTTGTCACCCGCTTTTTTCCTCTAGATTCAATCTCCCGACACCCTTCTTCAGTAGAGTTTACCTACTGTTGCACAACCCAATTAAATGGATCGGGGAGTTTGGTCCAATCTTGTTGATACTCTTCTTCTGTTAAAAGACACGCCTCTAACTCGTTTATAATGTCTTCTTTATTCATTCCCATTCCAATAAGGACCATTTTTGTATGGCGATCGCCGAATGTTGCATCCCAGTCTTTTGCCACTTCTCGATTCACTGCTAAAATTTGTTGTTGCTGCTCTTTAGGTAAAGCAGCTACCCAATACGTTACAGGTTCAATTGATACAGACGAACCAGCTTGTGAAAATAATAAGGCATAGTCATTTCTTGTTGCACACCAGACAATGCCTTTTGCACGAACAACTGATTGTGGCATAGACTCGCACCACTTATCCAATCGCTCTGCGTGAAACGGTCGTTTGCTTTCAAACACAAAGGAAGAAATTCCATACTCCTCCGTCTCAGGGGTATGATTTTCTGGGCCAAGCTCTAATTCTTTTAACCAACCAGCCGACTCACTCGCTTTGTCAAAGTCGAATAAACCTGTATTCAAAATCTCATTAATCGGAACCTCAGCTCGAGTCGAACGTAAAAGCTTTGCATCCGGTTGTAGCTTTTTAAGAACCTGTTCTAGTTGCAAGAGCTGCTCTTCTGAAACAAGGTCACATTTGTTAAGAACGAGCACATCACAGAATTCAATCTGATCAATAAGTAAGTCGGCAACTTCCCGGTAATCCTCTTCGCCTACTTCTTGTTTCCGTTCGATCAACGACTCACCTGATTCAAAGTCATGCCAGAAGCGATTTGCATCGACAACGGTAACCATGGTATCTAACGTACAAAAACGACTAAGGTCTATTCCTAACTCTTCGTCAACGTAACTAAATGTATGTGCAACTGGTATCGGTTCACTAATTCCTGAGGATTCAATTACGATATAGTCAATGTCTCCTTGCTTAGAAAGACGCTCAACTTCTACTAATAGATCCTCACGTAATGTACAACAGATGCATCCATTAGATAATTCTACGAGCTTCTCGTCTGTTCTTGAGAATCCCCCTTGCTTTTCCACGAGTTCAGAATCAATATTTACTTCACTCATATCGTTCACGATAACAGCTACCTTTAAGCCATCTCGATTATGTAGGACATGATTTAATAAAGTGGTTTTACCTGAACCAAGGTAACCACTTAACACTGTCACTGGTATTTTTTTCATCATTAGCATCTCCTCATCTCAAATCGTAATGATTACGATTTATAATACAGTAGTTACCTATCGTTGACAACCCTTTTTTACTAAAACAATTCTTGTAATTCCTTCATAGCTGTAATAGAATGTGTAACAAGCATGAAAGAGTTTCATGCAAGATAAGTCGAGCAGAGTTTAGTGAGTAGAGCAGAGATGAGTAGAGCAAACGATTATAAAAGGGCATTGCCCTATTTATTTGCTGATGCTTTCTCTGTATACAAACGTATACAAAGGAGGTTTTTTAGTGTGAGTATTCTATCCACATTGAAAACAAATGAAAAAACAAAACATTATCTTACAGACGGACAAATCCTCGTTACAAGGAAGATTGAAACCGTCTCCCCAACGAAAATTGACTCAGACATCTTGCCACAAATTGACGCTGTAAAAGGCGCTGTTTTTTCAAGTAGCTTTGAATTTACAGGGCGTTATTCAAGATGGGATGTTGCCTTTTTACGTCCCCCCCTTGAAATAAGCTTTTCAAATAACCGTTATTCCATTAACGCCCTTAATGAACGAGGCAAATTTCTATTAGAACTGGTGCGTACTCATTTTTTGAACAGTCGTTTTGATTTTATTCGTGGCTTTGACGACCAACAAACGAGTTTACATGGAACGATTCCAGCTACATCCGCTATTCAAAATGAGGAAGACCGCACCAAACAACCTTCCATCTTTCAAATCATTCGAGAACTGAAACAACTTTTTGCATCCGATGAAGATCAATTCTTCGGTTTATATGGCGCATTCGGGTTTGACCTTATTTATCAATTTGAACAGCTTGCGAAAGAAAAAAAACGCCCAGACGATCAAAAGGATCTCGTTCTCTATTTACCTGATGAATTAACCATTGTAGACCATCATTTATCGATCGCCTATACCCTTTCTTATGACGTTCAGGTCAATAACGAATCGACGAATCACTTGGAAAGAACGGGTCAGTGTATCCCCTATGAACGAGGAACCATCTCCCGGGAAACGCCCTACAAAAAAGGCTATTACGCTGATCTTGTTAAGAAAGCTATCCCTTCATTTCACGCAGGCGACTTATTTGAAGTAGTACCAACCCAAGTACTTGAAAAATCACTTGTCTTAACACCTTCAGAAGTATTTCAACAGCTACGTGATATTAACCCGAGTCCGTATGGCTTTATTATTAATCTTGGTGAAGAGTATCTCGTTGGGGCCTCACCTGAAATGTTTGTACGAGTGCAAGGGCAACAGGTAGAAACCTGTCCAATATCTGGCACCATTCGTCGTGGTAAAGACCCACTCGAAGACGCACAAAATATAAAAAAACTACTAAACTCTAAAAAAGACGAAACTGAACTAACGATGTGTACAGACGTTGACCGGAATGATAAGGCACGTATTTGCTTGCCAGGCTCTATAGAAGTAATCGGACGCAGACAAGTAGAAACGTATGCGCGACTCTTTCATACAGTCGATCACATTATTGGTGAAATGCGTGACGAATATGACGCCTTGGATGCGTTTATGACACACATGTGGGCTGTTACCGTTACAGGAGCACCAAAAATTGAGGCATTACGCTGGATTGAGAAAAACGAAGAGACTCCGCGAGGTTGGTATGGAGGTGCGGTTGGCTGGTTCGCCTTTAACGGTGACTTAAATACAGGCTTAACCTTACGAACTACAGCGATTAAAAACAATACTGCAACGTTACGAGTAGGTGCAACACTCTTGCATACATCTGATCCAGAAGACGAAGAGGAAGAAACACTGGTGAAAGTTTCTGCTCTGGCGGAAGCTGTATCCCCACAAAGCCATGAGCCAAGAACACCACATGTGTTTCAGCAATCCGGTAAAGGCAAAAGCGTCCTTATCATTGATCATGAGGATTCGTTTGTTCATACCCTCGGCAGTTATTTCAAACAAACAGGTGCGACCGTTTCGACAACACGATCCGTTCATGCACGAGATTTTCTCAATCGGGACTCCTATGATTTAGTCGTTCTTTCTCCCGGTCCAGGCACACCTAAACGATTCGGACTATCAGACACCATTTCTCTTTGTGTAGAAAAAGACATTCCGATTTTCGGTGTTTGTTTAGGCTTTCAAGGTATCGTTGAACATTTTAAAGGTGAGCTCGGTCTACTTGATACGCCATGCCACGGAGAACAATCAGACGTCTTTGTTCAACATGGAGATGGACTCTTTCGCAATGTCGCAAAACAAATTAGCGTCGGGCGCTATCATTCCATTTACGCAAAAACGTTGCCAGACTGCTTACGCTTAGAGGCGACAACAGCTGACCATATCCCAATGGCCGTTCAGCATAAGCATTTACCAATCGCAGGCGTTCAATTTCATCCTGAATCCATTTTAAGCAAATCTGGAGAGGTTGGCTTGCAGCTTATTCAAAACGTCATGGCAAAATTATGCGTGTAACAAAGAGGCCGATGAATTATCGGCCTCTTTGTTTAGCTTCTGTTCCTAGAGCCAACCGTGTCACCGTCTTTCGAAACTTAGAAAGCGTGTGCCTTGAAATGTCAGCGTTCCAACGTCTCTCTCAGCAAGCAATCCATACTGACTACTCGTTATAGAAAACTCTAACCGGTCCCCACCCTCAAATTGGAAGGTGGCATAATAAAAAGTGGAAGCATGGTATGAGGAATGCTCATGATGATGAGACGTTCCCTGACGAACGTCGGATCGCTTTGATGTGACAATTGCGTCTACTCGTAACTTAGGAGATTGATTGTTTGTGTTCCATTCTTTTAACCCTCTAACGCCCACACTAATAAAAATAACTAGAACAATCGCAAAAATACTAAAAAACACCACTGGAAATAGTGAGAAAAACCAGTCCCCTCCGGTTTCAAAACTATCATACATGTACATCCCCCCATCATTACGTATCATACGATATTTGACACACAATCGGTTCAAACTAAACAATGGCATCAAAAAAAGTGCCGCAGAAGCACTTCGCTTTTTTAATTCAGCTTTTTCTTAATCAAGCTTGCGCTAGTAAAAAAAACAAACGCCAGTATTCCTAAAAGGACTTCCAACAAGATCATTCTTTCCGTATTAAAAAGAAAGGAGGAAAAAATTAATAGAAGCACAATACTACTAGCGAAAACGAGTCCACTTAAAATAACCGAAACAGTAGACTTATCCTTCATCCTACCTCTCCCCTTTTTGACAAATGTAAGTACGTTTCTTTCATCATAGCACAACACACTTAGTCCTTTTTATGCACATCTATGTCTTGATCCAATATTTCCGTACATACTGCACCCCACTCTAGGCACATGCATATGCTACAGCAACAACTTTATTGTAGAAAGGACTCTGATGAAGGGTGTTGACGCTTCCACATTGGCTTTATCTCTTTGGCATGTTACTCATTATCGGCACCATGCTCGTTCGAAAAAATGTCGTTGTCCCTGCCATTATTATGACGTTTCTACTAGGGGTCGCCTATACAGGTGCTATCACCACCGGTGTCCAAACGGTTTTCTCAGCTAGCCTTATTGCGGCAGGTGAGCTATTCAGTATTTTTCTCATCATTGCCGTCATGTCTGCTCTTTTACAAGGACTTGAAGCCATCGGTGCGAACAAACAAATGATCCAACCGATTGGAAAGATCATGATTAACGGTCATATCTCGTATCTTATTATTATACTCGTTACGTATATCATTTCACTATTCTTTTGGCCAACGCCAGCTGTTCCTAAAGTAGCAGAAGGGACATAAATGGTAACAAAGTGATAGACCTAGACAGCTTTTTAGATTATAAAGGAATGTAAAATATATGACCCTTTATTTTGAACTTTGTATTAGCATCAGCATAAAGAAATAAAAAAACCTATTAAAAAATAATCTAGTTTTTTAAATTTTAAGCTTAGAATTATCTAACAAAATAAAATGGCAACTGAAGAAAGGATGATTTACATTAAAAACGATCCGCTTTACCTAACCATTGGTAATACAAAAATTAAGATAATTCCTCCAACAGATCCAGAAGTTATAAAGAGAGCTCATGAAGACTTCCATCGAGTTAGCTGGGAAGTTTGGAGAAGCTTCACACCTGAAGAACAAATCAAAATCAATGCCAAATATGGAGAAAAGAAAACATAGAACCTTAATTGGTTCTTTTTCTAGTTGTATACGAATGTTTATCAAGTAAACAGCTCAAAAAAGATATTAAGACTAATTTGCTCTTTTACATGGGTAGACTGACTGCACGAATGTCCTTTTGATGACAATACTTAGCCAATAATATTACTGAAAATTTTATCGATTTATGCAATAATATAGATATATTATTGTGGTGGTGTTTAATTGAAAAAACCAGAGGTATTTTGGGAAGAGAAAAGTATTTTATTAAAGGATGATTATCTAAACAGTGTTCCTTCTGTGGAAAAAGCTTTAGAATACGCATTAGACATTAGGAAAATTGAAATTGAGTTGTATTGGAAAAGAGCGACTTATTTTTGGGCATTTTTGGCGGTAGCAATTGGTGGCTACTCAGCTATTACCATAGCTAACGGTCCTCTGAACCACCTTTACTTATTTATAGTGAGCTGTGTAGGATTAACATTTGCTTTAAGTTGGTGGAAAGTGAATGAAGGAAGTAAGATTTGGCAGGACAATTGGGAAAAGCAAGTAGATCTTTTGGAAAATGAAGTAATTGGACCTCTTTATAAAACTCTTATAATTAAAAAAGACACTAAAAAGTTTTATTCAGTTTCAAAAATTAATCTAAATCTAAGCAAATATATCTTTTTAATATGGCTTTTAATTGCCGGTTTTCACGGTTATTTTTTTCTAAAGGATAAATTAAGTGGTATGCAATTAATTTGGTTAATAATACCTATAATAATTATCTTTATGTATTTTTTAAAAGATATATTTTACTTTGCAAAAACCTTTAATGAAAAAATTAAAGTATTTTGTAAAGTCCTTAAAGAAATAGGTTTAAAATTTAAGAATAAGGAAAAACCTAAGCGCTATTATTTAAAACAGTTTTTAAAAATGATTTTAAAAATGTTAAATACAGAAAGATTTTTAGTTACTGCATTATCTCTTTTTGGAATTATATTCTTTATCTACTACATTCGGTCAGGCGTACAATCAAACGATTATTCGGTTTTAGGTTTCTATATTTTTGGTCTAATTAGCCTTTACTACTGTTTTAAGATTTTATTTTTATCAGTCAATAGCTCTTATAGGTTTATTGAAGAAAAAGAAAATGAAAGCAGGAAGAATGAGGAAAAGACTGTAGACTGGAATCAAAGTACATCAGAAGACTATGTGATTTACGAAAGAAAAATAGCCCCTAATCAACAAGAACTTACAAGCTCAAACGCCAAAAATTTTGTTAAGAACCAAGCAACCGAGGAAGATATAGTTGAATTTGAAAAGCTACTTGATGATCGCAGACAACATCTATCTGAACAAAAATAAAGTCTTCAATGAAGACGGCGTTTTGTGAAGCAATCTATAGGGTACTTAATGACTAATTACATATGATGTTCCCCTGCCACCCCAAGCAGGATCATGTAATTGTCCCTTGGCTTAATAAAGCCCCCTAAGACCTCGCTGAGAAGCGGGGTTTTTAATATTACACTAAAATTGCCCTTATTAAGAAATAAGAGCAATTTTAGTGTAATAAACCTTAATTTATTTTTGAGTATTAGTACATATCTCATATAAATCTTCTCTATTGAGTATTTTGACACACTCATATCCATTTTCATTAAGAGCTCTTGTCTCATCTGCGACATTCAAATTTGAACAAACCAAATAAACTGAATTTTTATATCCCTCTGTTTTTAAAGTATTGTGAACTTCCCTCATATATTTTAATTTTCGTCTAGCTTTTCGTTTGAAATACCCTCTTCTATGGTTAAGAAATGTTGAAACATCTACTTTGCACTCCATTAACTCAAACTTCGAACCTAAATCAAACACAGAATCGAAATTGTGTTCAGTTTCACCAATATAATTACTATCGTTATCAAAATACAATTTTGATTCTCTGTACTTACTTTTAAAGACATATAAACTTAAAGAGTAGACTATTTCTTCAAGAATGTCCCCTCTAGCATCGTGAAGTTCATTCTCAGATAGATAATATAATTGATCAAGATAATTTTTGAATAGATCTTTTTTGTTGGTAGGTATATCTATCATTTCATCTGAAATTATTATCAATGATTCTAATTCTTCAATACGCTGTACAGTGTCATCAGGGTTTTTGTATGGACTTTTATATCTGTTAAGAATATCTAATAATAATAACAGAAATTCATTATGTTGCTTTATTAGAGTAATCATTTGATTTATCTTATGATCTAGTGGGCATGCTTGCATTTCCTCAAATACTAACTTTCGCATTCGATCAGCTCGTTTTAATTATTTTCTTCAAATATAGGATCATCTTTATGTAATGGCACATATAGAGCTGGATATCCCATTCTAACTGTAGTAGAACTTATCAATTCTCTAGCGTATGGCCAAATATTTATTGGTGCGTTGATTTTTGCAAAATGGCTTAAATATTGGTCTTCAAAATCCTCTTCAATGGGAATATTATAGGTTGCTTTGTAATTAAATTTAATGAGGAAAATATCATTATTATTTTTTTCATCTTCGGCTTTAACTTCAAAAAATAAATTTACAATTAACATGTCTTCCTCACTAATTAAATCTTCAACTCGTGCATGAAAATCAACTGTAAGCCTATCATGATCGTCTACAACATACCTCTTCATTTCTAAATTAAGCAATTCAATATCACGAAACTGAACTACATTAATCAAATTGTCGTAAACACTTTTGTCTAGAGTCATTTAAATCCCCTTCTATGCAGTTTTTACTTTAAATACCTCATCATTATTTGAAACATCACTTGCATAATCAAGATCAAAACTAATATTAATTTTACGAAAAGCCTTTCGTTCACGGTAATCTTGATTTTCAATATCCTTCTTAATTCGCATACTAACTTCTTTAGACCAATTAATTAAACGTTCTAATCTGTCATCGTTTAGTTCAATTTGCACGTGCTTTAAATCAGTAATCTTCAAATATGCTTCAAGCTTAGTAACGATCCTGCCATAAATTGCCGATGTGAAACTTCTATTTTTTATCAATGACTCAGTCTCTTTCAAATCGGCCAACCCATCACTATAAAAATAATCGAGTGCATTTTCTAACAAATTAATTCTTGAATAATGGCTATAAGTTGCATACTCCGATGCTTTTTCTAAACTGTCTTCAACTGATTCTTTTATAGTTAAGAGATATTGAATTAAGACATCTTTTTCATTAAATGCATTATCTACTGGCTTCTTTTCAACTTTAACAGTTGAATAAGCACGATAATCAACAGCACTAAAGACATCTTTCATATAAATACCCTCCCTTTTATCCATCTTCATCCCCCTTTATAATAGCAGTCAAACTTATTTCCATACAAGATATAACTTCTGATATGTATGAAAAATTTTTGACTTATATTCAAATGTTGGATTAAAGCAATTGATTTATACAAAATTTCTATAAAAAATATCGCTCTCCCACATTTAAAGAGAGAAAGGCATAAAAAAATTATAAGAATCACTTGATTTACACAATTTTATCCCCGCCGTAGGTGCTGCACCCCAAATGTTAGAGTAAAAATCTAGCACTTGGGGTGTTTTTTCTATGTCAAAATATAGTGACGAATTTAAACTGAAAATCATTAAAGAATATGTAGATGGATACCTGGGGTATCAATTACTCGCTAAAAAATATAACATCCCTGATACAAAAATCATTCGAAGGTGGGTACGCGCATTTCAAGCGTTTGGCGTAGATGGGATTAAAAGAAAACGTAAAAAGGCAACTTACTCTGTTTCATTTAAACTCGATGTATTACACTATATGGAACGGACTGGCGCCTCGTTCCAAGATACAGCGATTGAATTTGGGTTAACTAACCCACCTTTAATTTCTAATTGGAAAAAGAAGTATAGAGAAAAAGGCGTGGAAGGTCTGAATCAGCCGAAAGGACGACCTCCCATGACGAAAAAGAAAAAACAACTAGTAAAGAAAGAAGAATCACGCGAAAAACAATTAGAAACGGAGATCGAAGAGCTTCGTTTGGAGGTTGCTTATTTAAAAAAGTTGAACGCTTTTCGGGAGAACCCGGACACCTTCCTCGAAAAGCACAAGCAGCGCTGGCATTCGAACTCAAAGAAGAAGGATTCCCATTAAAAAGCGTATTGGCCAAGGTCGGTATACCATCAGCAACTTATCACTATCATATGAACCAATTCAAGAAATCCGACCCAGATCAAAAGTGGAAAGCACTGATTCGTGAACTTTTTCAAGAGCATAAAGGAAGGTATGGCTATCGTCGCATTCATTCAGAATTAAGAAAGAGAGGATACGTCATCAATCATAAAAAAGTTCAGAGGCTTATGAAAGCATTAGGGTTGATGTGTGCAAAGTTTACACGTAAGTCACGGTATCGCTCCTATAAAGGGACGGTCGGGAAGGTAGCCAAAAACCGCTTAAATCGCCGATTTAAGACAAGTATTCGTCTCCAAAAAGTAGTGACGGACGTCACTGAGTTTAAATGTACCGAAGGTCAAAAACTGTATTTCAGTCCGATTATGGACTTGTATAATGGGGAAATCCTTTCGTTTGGGCTAACGAAAAAACCAACGCTCGATTTAGTTTTAAAACCACTTGACCAGGTCATTACGATTATGAAAAAAGATGCTCGATACCGAACAACCATCCACTCGGATCAAGGGTGGCATTATCAACATCAACGATGGGTAAGCACGTTGAAAGAAAACAAGATTTATCAAAGTATGTCTCGTAAAGCGACGTGTGCAGACAATGCGGCTATGGAGAACTTTTTCGGCATCATGAAACAGGAAATGTACTATGGTGAAGTTCTTGTGGACTTTGAGATCTTAAAACAACGAATCAAAGCGTATGTCGAATATTACAATACAAAGCGAATAAAACAAAAATTGGCTGGACTAAGCCCGGTACAATACCGAACTCAGTTTAGCCAATTAACTGCATAAATGAAACTCTAACTATTGGGGGTCACTACCCGTAGCGGGGCTTTTTTTATTTTGAAAGAATGTTTAACAGTTGGTTGTTTTGTCCCGCTGTACCTCGATAATTTTTAATCCCATGCTGTGCCGCCAAATGAGCTCGATTGTTATAAGAGCTATCCATCTTTGCACGGTTCATCCAACTGACAATCCCCTCTCCCGCTCTTACAGCAGGCTTAGAAGGTGCTTTGGTAGAACTACCATTAATAATGGCTTGTACCGCATCATAACGACTACCCAAGGACTTTCTACGGGTATCACCATTGCCATGTAATCCAGCAAGAACTTCGTTAGCTAGTTGCTGATCTGTTTTGCGTGTTGGTGCCGGCGCTACTACACCGTCAAACGCTACATACTTGCTATTAGCGGTAATATACAAGCCGGAAATTAATTGATACATCTTAGATCCATTGACCGTTAATTCACGGGATACGGTAAACGCCTCACCCTTTTTAACAGTAAATGCTCTTGCCGACCAGTCCGGCTTGTCATAAACCCATAGATCCTCTGCAAGTACACGCAATAAAGATTTTCCAACATCGTCAGATTTAGGCTCCGACGGCTTACTAGGGGTTGGTGCGCTTCCACCGGTCGAAGGAACAGCGACACCGTAGTGAGCACAAATCCCACGTAGTAGTGCGTTAGAATAGGCCACGTCAAATGCAGGCGTAAGCATCCACGTTCTGGCTGTTGGATTCGTGAAAAAGTCTGCTTCAGTAAGAATTGAAAGCATATGCTGATAAGATGCACGAAGCACACCGAAATTAGCCCGTTTAACGCCACGGTTCGGTTGTTTAAATTCAGCCACCATTGCAGTTTGAACGGTTTGAGCAATAGACAAAGAAGCTTGGCTGTTAGTATGAATGAACGTTTCTGTTCCTCTTACGGAAGGATCTGCATGTGCATTGGTGTGAATAGATAAGAATAAATCTGCATTAGCATTTACTGCGTTTTGACCTCGTTGCGATAAACTTAAATCGACAGCACTGTCTAGATTACATGAATACATGGTCCGGAAACCCGCTGCCTTTAATTTAGCTGCTAATAACCTAGCTACTCGTCGATTACTTGCATATTCATAAAAGACAGGGTTACTTCCCGCCCTTTTACCTGGCGTGTTCTTCGCGTGCCCTGGATCAATACAAATTAATTTACTCATTATTACTTATCCCCTTTCGTAGTACCTTCTCGTTTTTTGAATGCCAACTCAAATAGACCTGTCGCAGACAAACCAGCAAAACCACCAGCCCATAGACGTAGAATTAAATCAAACTCAGTAAACGGAAACGCTGCTGCACCGATTAATAACCCAATCACTAGGGCAATTAAGGGAATGAGGTTCACAGGCACTTTCGCTGTTTTTTTAACCAACTCAACCAACGCTAGGATAATAGGTGCCAACGCAGTCGCAAAAATAACCACTTCTTGCATATCGTTCATCATGTTCACTCCTTTTCATAATAAAAGCCCTACCGATTCTCACGGAAAGGCTTATTTAAGTCTTTCTGTATCTTTATCTGCATCTGCTCTCATAACCAACAGGCGATCCTTTAGAAATTTAGGAAACGGCACACCAATTTGATTAAGATTTTCAATAATAGACAAACCTTCGTTGGCCAAGTAAAAATAAATCGTTGCTGTAGCCAGGACACCGTTTAAATTCAAGATGAGGTCAATGATAATCGCTAAGATAATGACCATAAATACGCCCATTTTTCTCGCGTATCCGTACCACCCTTTGCGAGACCAGATCGTATTCATTCGGAATGCTTTAACAACGCCGGTGACTATATCGATCAACATTAAAATACATAAAAAATAGAGGTTCGCTTCATTTCCGAGCAAAAACGTTTTTGCCGGCTCAAGCGCCTCTAGGTTAAGAAATACTGAAATTTGATCCATAAACGATTAGTCCTGTTCTGGTGGACTTTCCCCTTCCCCCGGATCATTCAATTCTGATTCATCTTCTCCCGGATCTTCCTCTGTTGGCGGTCCCTCTTCAATCGGCGGCTCTTCCGGCTCTTGTTCAGGGGGATTCAGTTCATCCTCACGACCTAACATACTTGCTACTTGTTGACGACAATGTGCCGGCACCTCTAACAGATCCATTCGACCAAGATCGACCATTGTAAAATAGAAATTATTCATTTGCTTCCCCTCCAATTTGTTCTTTTAACTGGTTAAGCTCTTTTTCAAGATTGCTCAATTTTGTTTCTAATGTTCTGATTTTCCGCTGATCCTGACTTGAATTTGATAAGAGGAATGCCAGCGCATTGCCTAGCTCGTTGCTATCGACTAAGACCGTGGCAAGTGCTTGTCCTAGACCTTCCAAGTCATTTAATGACGTTCCCGCAGCAGTTCCCACATTTTCAAGATCAATTAAAAAAGGAAAGGTTTCCCCTTCCTTTGGCTTGGTATCTATACCTTGAAAATTTAGCAGTTCAATAAAAGCTTTTAATTGCTCCACCTTATTCACCTCCCAATATTCGAAGTGACTTAACTACTTCACCCATTAAAAGATTAATTGCTGATATATCAGAGGTGTTGTCTGTAGTTTGTTTAACAGTAGCGTCATGAGCTGATTTTAGGCTTGTTTGATATGTGACGGATGCTTTATCTACGTTGGTTGTAAACTTGTGCTTGTCTTGAACAAGGTATGTGACAGTGTACTCAGCTTCAGGATCATACTTATCAATGGGCAAGTTCGCATAGCCATATCCTAGTAATTCAATATTAGCTGTTGTTGGTCTTATCATATAAGACCACTCTCTGTCTAAATATCCATCTTTATAGACCGCTAACATTCTAGCTGCTCGATATTTAGTCTTACTCTCCCCATGTGCAATAGTATTAATCTGTATTAATTCACCGTTCTGAGAAACTTGCGGATTAGCTTTCTCTCGGACGATCACACCAGAATCAACTTCAAGTAAATTCTTTCCGCTATGCATATCGATGGAACCTTCGAAAGTGAGAGTATGCTCTAAGGATTTTGCAAGTTCGTATTGTAATTCAAATTCGTTATCTTTTAAATATTCCCTTACTTGATTGTTGCTTGGGAGACTTGTCCAACCAGTTTCAGTATTAGGTATTCGGATCCAAAACCCTGCACCACCTAGTACAAAAGATTTTTTAATATCTGCTGCTTCACCAGTATTCGACTTTTGCGGATATAAATAATTATTACTATCTATCAAAAAATGTTTACCGTTCTGAGAAAAGGGTTTGTTATCTCTTATTTCATCAGTATAGATCTCTACAAAACCTTCACTTCCCTCAAATCTATTTGCCTTAAAATTAAGTGTAGAACCATCTAATCTTAGACGTTTTAACCATTTCTGATGAACATAATCATTGTCTTTTTTATAAATAAGGTCACGAACTGTACCATCTAAACTTGATCCAAGTTTTGCTTGAGTGTATAAAAAGCCTTCATTTTGAGGTTCAAAGACCGAATGTTCACCAATTGTTAGTATCGGATTTTCAAAAACAAATTCTCCAGTTTCTTGACTTCCTACATCTTGAAAAACAATCAGTCGATAGGTATCCGGCCGCGTAACGAAAGTTTCTGTGCTATGAGATCCTGCATACATTAAATCTGTTAGAGCCAAATTATTATTAGCGGAATTTGAAAAAACGCGACCTCTCGCTCTTTCACTACCTGAATAACTAAAAGTATAAGTAGTATTAGGTAATGCAGGAATAATTACGCTTGTTGCATTGTTGGAAGGTGTAGAAGATAGTGTTTTAATTTTATATGGACCGTCTACTTTTGTACTTTCATGAAGTTCCCATTTATAAAAAGGTGGCAACAAGTTCTTCCCCTTTTTCGTGATAACAGGATTTTTAACGTGCTGTACACCGTCGATGTAAGGGTATTGAATTCCCAATTGTTTATTTGTCATTGATAACCCTTTAATATATTCATCATCAGTTATACTATAAATTGCAAAACCATCAACTTCCATTTCAGCACCTGAGTGTCTCGGTTCAATCGATATATGGTAATTTTTGTAGTCTTCATCAGGAACATTTACTAACAAAACTATTGGTTCGTATTCATTGCTTTGATTCCAAATTGATTTAGTGGCAAACGAATCAGTTCTAAAGTAACCAACTCCACCAAAACTCAATGTTCGACTGGAGCTTCCGCGAGCATCTATCCTTATTGCAAGTTTTGAACCTACAGGAAATCTTCTTAAAAAATCATTCTTTGAATACATTTTTGTGATTGAAAATATTGGTGTATCAGCTCTCAACCATTGAGAGTATTTACCGTACTTTCCGTTCTCTCTTACTTGGGCAACTCCAGCTGAAGCAATACCCTCCCTTCTAGTAAAAGTTTCTGATGTCTGCTGTCCATCAGTTGAAGGTTTTATTTTCCCGTCGCCTAACAAGTTAACCATCGTCCTCCCCTCAATCAATACATCTGCAACGCTCGATTGATCAGCTTCAACAATATTTTGACCATGTGTCAGTTTTGCCGTTTGTTGATCCTGAGAAGAAAGAACAGCCCTTATTTCTTCATCACGTTTCATTAGTTCATTTTGACGTTGATTAAACTCGTCCGCATGACCTGGTGTTGCTCCACTTTCATCGTTAGGTCCTTTAAACGGCGTCACCGGTGATAATTCTTTCATGTGGCTTCCTCCTTCCTTTTTTAATACATGTCATCGATTTCAAAAAGAAACTGCATGTCGCCGTCCTTCTTTTTATCAAACATGGTGCGAATCGCCGTTAGCTTCCCTGTCTCGTCCATCAATGCCATTTCGTTAATCGTTCGGCCCGCTAATTCGCTTTCGGATAGAGTAATTGCATAGCGAGTCGTTGCCGGCGCGATAAAAGTGGCACTTTCAATCGTTTTACGCGTCAATTGGTTCTTTAAAGATTGTTCCCGACCGGTTGGTTCAATTGGATTGCCTGCTGCATCCGTACCACCATCACCAAGCACAATATGTGTGTTCTTTGTAATACGAGAGCCATTTGCCCGCGCCCTAGCCATTTGTTCACGTGCATACACCGTTGTTTTTGTTGTACTCATTTTTACACTCCTTTAGATTGCGACCTGTTCTTTTGTCGCACTTAATTTGCGGGATCCGTCTAAGGGTACAGAGCCATCCAATACCCACCAGTCTTTTTTAATCGTAAGCGTCCCTTTACTAATAGTGGGCGTTCGTACGACCGATCGCATCGCAACACCCTGTTTGTGTAGTTGGACATTCTTTTTGTTAAATCCATTAAGAAACCAACTTCCGTCTAATTGTTGTACACCATCTAAATAAATGGGCAGCACATCAAAAAAGCCTACTCGACTTTGAAAGCGGACTTTATCTTCTTCTTTTTTCTCATTAAATGAACTATGTTTAGAGGTAAGTACAATCTTTTGATTCTCTTGTTTTTTGCTTCTAAATGGCACTTTCACACTTAAATGATGTCCAAATAATTGTTGGCCAACTTCCTTTTCAACAGCACCAGATAAGTTCCAGTAACCGTCTAAATTAAAACGGCCATTCAAAACAACCGGTCGATAACCAAAGAAACCAACCGCCGATCTAAAGACAGATTTCTCGGCAGAACCTTTTTGCTCGAATCCTTCAGCATGAGATCGCATGGTTAATCGCTTAGCAAAATCATTTTCGTTTATGTGCTTAGCGGTCAACGCTAATCGATGACCGAATAGCTGTCGCTTGAAACGATTATCATACCCGTCAAGACTAAAAGAACCATCTAAGCTGTAGACACCATCTAAATAGACTGGCAACATACCAAAAAAACCTATACGAGAGCGCAAGGTTTGCATGTGCTTATAATCGTTAATTATTTGTTGATTTATCGATGTACGCAATTTTGCACGCATCTTCTGGTCTATCGATTCCTCAACCTTAAATTTAAGCTGCAGCATGAATTGATAATACTCATGGATTTGTTTTTCGGAGTACCCGTCCAAGTTCCAAGACCCATCGAGTGGGTAGTTACCATCAAGAAACACTTGCTCTATATCATCCCAATAAGGCTGCGCCATACGTAAAAGGAGCCTTTGAGCATAATGATTGGTGCTATCAATCGACTCTTTAAACTCGCCAGTGAATGTGTACGCAAAGTGCGCGGGCTTCATTCGTTCCAGCTGTTGGATGATTTGGCGCTCGTACTGTAGATCATAAGCATTTACCCTAGCAGAAAAATGAGAGCGACCAGGTGTGGTTCTTACGATCGCCGATGGACTTTTTAAATACCGATTTATAGTACGCTCAAGCGTCCTGTAAGTGATGGAAGGAAAGTTGCTCATTTGCGTAATAATTCGCGCACGGCGAACGTTTATATCATCCGTTATATCACGATCGATGTTTAACAATCTTTCCCACCGCTCTAATGCCCAAGTTGCTGTGGGGATGAAATGTTGATCGGTTTGGTCAAAAATAATGTTATTGATTTGCTCTAACTCCGGTGCCTCCGCCCCAATAATCTCCTGCATTTCTCTTAGATCAGAGATAAAACGCGGTAAATAAGCTTTCATTTCCTCCTGTTTACTCATATAACCTCACCTGACCAATACGAGGGATTTCTATTTCATCCAACTGCAAATTGCTTTCCTCACCATCGATTGTGACCTCTGAGTAGTCGAAAATACTCGTCGATCGCTGTAAGATTTGATGAATGGCACTTATACGGATGGAGGCGTCTTCAAAAGCCAGGGTGCGAAATAATTCTCTTATGCCTTGCTGAAGTTCGTTTGTAGCTTCTTCTATGCTTCTTCCGCTTTCCAGCGAAACTCGAGCGCTAATGTCAATATCTCGCCAATCAGCACTTACAACGGTTACTCTGGCACCAATTGGCGCCTCTCCTTCCCCTTGACCCTCAATAGGATCAATAAACCGCTGAACGGCATCGATTAAGGCTTGTGTAGCAGGTTCAATATTCGAATCCGTAATGACAATCTTTACCGTACCTTCTCCTAATGCGAGCGGGAATATTTTTGATTTCCCAACTCCCTCTACGTCTTCCGCCCATGCTTTGTAATGTGCTTTATTGGCACTTACAGCCTCACGCCGTACACGCACCTGATAGCGTTCGAAAAGCTTTTGGTCGTCTTCCTCCTCGGCACCAGGTACGAGTAGATTTGTTAATTGAGCAACAGATAAACCGGGAATCGTTTCAAGTGGTTGTAAATCAATTTCCTTCATTGACGTTGCGTTTCCGATCTCGCCGGCTGTTTCCGCCTGCAATTGATTATTGCCTAACGAGGTAAAATAAAGGTTATGCGTTTCCAAAAAGAATCGAAATCCTGCCGGCACGTTGATATTAAATGCAGTTTGCCATACTGCTCTTGTTGCCGGTTGGCGCTCAATGCCTGACTCAGCCACTCGTTTATCTAAAAATTCACCCATTGCTGTATCCGCAAAGACCAAATCAAAACTGCTCTCTAGCCATACATAAGCTTGTGCTAACTCCGCAGCTGCAGGAGCAAGAGCATTATAAATAACGCTACCCTGCCTCTTATCAATGTTAGGTGGTACACGATCCAACATCCGTTCCATAATGGTCTCAAAATGTTGACCTTGCAACATCGATATTACATCGTTATAGCTTTTATTGGCCAAGCTCTCCATCGTTACCGATCACCTCCTGTACATCAAAAATCCCCTCTACGCATTCGACCGTAAAAGAGATAAAAAACGAATCCCCCCGTTTTTGAACAAACATGTTTGTAACTGCATCGATGCGCTCGTCATAAACAAGAGCTTCTTCGATCACTCGTGGGATTTCCATTTCTTTAAACGCATCGCTTGCAGACTCATCGATTAAAATGTCTCTTAACTCACTGCCTATATCATGATCGTAAACAGGGTAAGCATAACGTTCTGTTCGTAATGATAAAATGACGAATTGTTTAATTGCATCTAAGCCATCATATAACCGGAATATAAACATATTTATTACTCACCTCTTATCAAAACGGCAGATCATCATCTGAAATATCAATGTTGCCCTCGCTATCGTGAAAACTCTGATCGTACCCATAGCTTTGATTGCTTCCCCTATTAAACGGATCATCACTTGATTGTCCGTCGTGTTTTGCTTGGCTAGACTTAGGCTCTAAAAACTGTACCGATTCCGCAACGATTTCAGTTACAAAAACTCTTCTGCCCTCGTTGTTGTCATATGAACGGGTCTGCACTCGACCGTCTACACCGGCAAGGCTCCCTTTTTTCAAGAAATTCGCTACGTTTTCAGCTGGCTTTCTCCATACCACACAATTAATAAAATCAGCTTCCCTTTCCCCTTGTTGATTAGAGAAGGGACGATTGACTGCTAACGTAAAATTCGCTACTGCAACGCCATTTGGCGTAAATTTTAATTCAGGGTCGCGAGTTAAGCGACCGACTAATACAATACGATTTAGCATTACTATCTCCTTTGTTCTTTATGTTGATCCAAAGCCTCGGCAATCAATTCTTGATCCAGCAATGCGTCTCTTAGGATTGCTTTGGTCTTGGCCCTATTAACTGTAAGTTCAATATCTGCATAACTTAGACCTAGAAATTGCTCCGATTGTGAAGTTAACAAAGGATTATCCTTTAACAATTTCGATAAATACATCGCAACTTCTTCAACCGATGGATAATCAAAATCAAGTCGATTATGAAACCTGCGCCACACCGCAGCATCAATCTTGTTACCTAAATTTGTTGCGGCAAATAATAATACTTCATCATTTAAAGCATCTATATTTTGTAACAAAGAATTGACGACACGCCTCATTTCTTCATCAGCCCCACTTCCACCATGGGAATTCCTATCAGCTGCTATAGCGTCAAATTCATCAAGAAACAATATACACGGTTGTTTATTAGCAACATCAAAAACTTTTCGTAGATTTTGCGCTGTCCCCCCAAGTGATGAGTCAACTATTGAATCTAGTCTCACTAACAACAATGGTAAATTTAGTAGTTGCGCTATAAAATGGGCTGTTAATGTTTTTCCTGTTCCAGGTGGACCAAACATTAAGGTATTACTCGGCAATGGTATTTCTGCTTCCCAAAATTGTTCTTTTCTCAAAAATACGGCCACTATTTCATCAACTTGTAATTTTAAGCACTTGGAAAGTGTATAGTTAATTGTTTTTTGCTTTGAATCCTCCGGTACATAAAAATCATATTCATTACTTTCTTGAAGCCTCATAGCCGATTTACTGGATTTCATACGAGAATATCTTGCTAGTTTCTCTTTTATTCTGCTTGCCTTAGACTGATCGCCAACCTTTAAATATTTATCAGCAATCTTTTGTACGTCTACTGCAAATTGTTCGTAGTTATCACGACTAGCACTGTCTATCATTCTTAACAATTCAGGAACTGGGTTAACTACTGCTTTCATTCAACTCACCCTTTAAATCAGATCGGATCATCCGATCAAATTTTTTCATCCAGGCTAATGCTTCTATAGGGCTTGAAACAATGTCATCCTTACCATCAAACTTCACAGTGCATTGGTTGGAACATGGTAAATGAATAATTGTGCCCTCTTGACCATTAGCCATTGTGACAAGTTGGCTACCATTCAGTAGCGTTTCTACGTTCATCCGATCTTCCTCCGCTTTTCTAAGTCGTCCAATTCGTCCATGAAATTCTCATCTTTGTTTGAGTTAGCTAGTTTAGTCAGTGACTTTATTAGATCAATAGGCGTAATAGCTTTTTTGTAACACACTGGACCATAACCCCTACGCATGCTTTCCTTGGCTGTTAATTGTCCTTTGCAACGCTTGCAATGGGTGTGCATCACCTCTGCTTCAATAGCTGCCATTTTTGAGGCCCCTTTCTTGTTTGCGACGTTGACGCTCTGCTAATAGTGCTTTAAGTTCAGCTTGTCCATCGTCGTTAGAGTTTGAATTTGATTCAACGTCACTCGATTTTTGATCTTGTTCCTCGACCATCCATTTGGGCATATCCGCTACGCGTTGATTACGTTTGCCGGCATTGGGCGCTTTCTCCGCTTGCGCTTGTGCTCTCAACCTGTCGTAGTTTCGTTTTAAATCATCCGGCGACAATACTCTCGTTTTCCAAAAGGCGTTTTTTCGTGCAAAAACTATAGCTTCTTGGATATGTATTGCCTCCTTGCCATCGGCTAGCATTATATTAAAATCGCTAGCCCATTTTTGCAGGTCTGGCTTTGTAAAGTCGCTCTGATCTCGCACAATTTGGCGTAGTAATAAATCAGCCAGTTTATACTCATCTGATGACTCATCGTATGCAGCAGAGGGATGCTGGAAAGGAACGATCTTTTTGCTTTGTGCCTCCGCTATTGCTTTTTGCCGGTCAACTTCTCTTTGGTACTCACTGACAATATACTTTTGGCAATATCGGAAACTATTAATGCTAGTCCCTTTACGATTTTCAAAGCATTTAGCCAAAAAGAAGGCTGCTGCATCGTAAGGAACGTGCTCCAAAGTCTCTTGAATCGCTTGTATATCTGCCATACTGATTTGAATACCTTTTGCTCTTAGTTCAATGTAGCGATTTTCAAGACGCTCAAAATCAGAAAGGTGTTCGTCATTATTCACAGCATCAATTTTTTCTTGAATGGAATCTCCGTGAATAATAGTAGTATTAATTTCTTTTTCTTTTAATTTATTTTTATTTATTCTTTTATTTAATATAGAGCCACCTAAAAGTGAACGCACCGTTCTGTTTCGGATACTCAGCGTTCTCTTTTGGAAACACTTCGTTCTGTTTTGGAAACCCTCTTTTTCGTCTTGCGTTTCCATTTGAGAACGCTTCGTTCTGTTTTGTGTACGCTCCGTTCTGTTTTGAGAACGATGTTCAGGAGGGTTGTTCCATTTTTTCGAGTTTAAAACCCTGAATCTGTTCCCTCTTGGTTCAGTTTCCATGGAGATATAGCCCTCATTTTCAAGCGTTTTGCAATGCTTAGATATGGCTGATTTTGCATATCCTAGTTCTTCTCCGATTTCTTCATAACTTTTGGGGTTTCCGTAAAATACATTCCCCACTCTCTGCCCGGTTTCTTCATCTATTGTTTCGTCCGTTATATGGTCAATTAGCCACAAAAACGTCCAAATAGATGCTCCCATTCTTGTCCGATGGTCGGGTGTTAGAAGACCAGAGAAAACACGGAAGTATCGTACAGACATCTTACGTCCTCCTTTAATTGTTTTCTGTCTTCAAACGGCAGATTGCCGAATCTTTATCAAACTCAATTACTTCGTACTCATGATAGTTTTTTCGGAAGTAAGCAGCTGCGAACTTATAATATAAGTCCACAGGTTGCTCGCTCCCTTGTACAAAGCTCCTAAAGACATGAGGTATTGGCAATCTAATTTCCATCACTTGTTGTATCTACGCCATCTAAACGTTTTTTAAGATGGTCGCTTACCTTCTTAATCTCATCTAACGTCCAATGTTTTCGATCAGAAGTGATCTTCAAGTCAAACTGCACAATAGCTTCAAATTCATCAACTGCCATTCCTAGATCGTCCATTAAACTCTTTACCTCTTCCATCGCTTGAAGCCATTCCTTTTTCAACTTCTCTTTTTCCTCTTGGTCGATCACGTTATCTTGATTTTGTGGACGATTTTCTAAACGTTTCAAGTTTGGATCGTCATACTCGAAGCTATATTGCTTCGGCATTTCTTCTTCTGTGACTAATCCATTGATATTAAATTGACGCTTTAATACCAAGACCTCCGCCACTTTTTTAATCATCGCGCTTGGGTAGTTATCCCAAACATTATTTTTACCAGCAGCATTTTTATATTCGTTAAAATCAACTAAGGCTACTGCAGGTTCTCTTCCTTTTTTGCGGCAAATTGCCCACGCACCTGTAATAGCACCACGATCTGAACCGATTTCATGATGAATTTCTTTTGTCATAGGATTAAAGCTAAATTTATCCTTTTGACGTATCTCAAAACTGCTCAATTCTTCATAATCCGGGTCACTCTGCGCCACCTTAACGTAACCGTCTCGCGATGTCATGATGATAGGGTCAACACCTGTATAATCTACCTCGCCACTCGGCAGCCTCTTATAATCCCAATTACCGTTACTATCTTTAATTTTCTTTGCGCGCTTAATGAACCAAATCTCCTTTAAAAAGGGATCGAGTTGGTACCGTTGTGCCAAATGTATAAACATTTCTAGTTCGTCATTTGTAGCACCCTTTGCAACGGTATTACGAATAACCGCTATCTTTTCATCAGTAAACTGTAATAGGCTTGTTCCATTTGTTTTCGCCACTTCATTCTTTAGCTTTTCAGTTTCTTGTAAGTCTGTATCTTGCACATTTGTTTCTTCTATGTTCGCATCTTGTTCGGTCATTACTTACCTCCTGTATTGCAATATTTGGATTAATCGCATATACTGGATTTAACAATTTCGAGTATATGCATGAAGTCGAATCAGCCCGCCAGCTGGTTCGGCTTTTTTATTCTAGCTACCTCATGAAAAAGGTGTATTACATCACGCTCATTAATCTTTAAGCGACGTGCTACCCTTTCAACACCTACTGCCATACCTAAAATTCTGATATGATTCTCCAAGTAAAATAAATAATCATCAGATATGCGCTTATACGCATCTGTGTCTGAACTCCAATAATGCAATGACATTTCAAATACCTCCTATTCTATTTTCAAAGATCGGGTGCTGCTGCCGCAGAGGCTACGTTGGAGAGATAGAGCTTGTCCGAACGTATATAGGAGGGGTTACGTAGCCTCTGCGACAGCAGCCGTCATTTTGACTATTGCCGTCGTAAATTATTTAATGTAAGATTGATTTAGAAAATGTTTTAGTTTGCAACCGAAGCATGAACTGTTACAGCAGTTTGTGCTTCTTTTCTGTTTAATGGACTATTATCTTGTTGAAACTTATGCATTTTTATAAGCATTACATTTGCCAACTGTGCCACTATACGCCATTTAGCTTTACCGGCGGATGATTGGTCAAACGCATAATGTAGCTTTGCTCTTTGAGCCAATGCCTGGTTTATCTGACGCATTCCCATACCATCAAGCCTTACTTCATTCCCCTCGTTAAGAACCTTTACAAGAGTTATCCGAAACAATTTTTTATTACCGCCCTCTAGCTTTTCAATGTATCGCTCCATTGCTTCATAAACGACAGACATTTGAGCTTTGTTAAAATCAATTAATGGTTGTGTTGATAACGATTGTGTTGTCATAGAGTAGCAGCCCTTTCTGCAAAAAATTTACCGCGCTTGATTTCTTCATAATGCGATACGCTGTTAATTAAAATGCCATCGGTTAGTGCTTCTTGAATCCAACCTCTCCGCAACCTTTCGCGATCAAGCCCCCAAGCCATCCTCATGCTCTCAAGCAAGGATTCAGTCGCTTGCTTCATATCTAAAATTTCCTCTGCATTCATATAAAGCTCTTGCTCAAATCGTTCAGCTGCTATATCACCTGGTCTAATTTGAACCGACACATCTAGTAACCTCGTCACCGCTTCAATCGCCTGTGTTGCCTGCCGACGGAAATTAATCAGTTGAGCGAGAACATCTTCTTGTAACAACGGGTTTGTAGCTGGAAGATCTAAGCCCCATATGTGCCTTACTTTAGCCAACGCCGTGTAATCCTTTACGATTTCACACCACTGGATGGCTAGCTCCATCGTCACTTGCGCTGTACCATCTTCAATGCGTGTAAGCCTTGCAACCGTAATGCCCAACTCATCAGCCATGCGCTGTTTGGTGCGGTATTCGGGTTGACATGCCCTTTCTCTTGCGATTCGCAAAATATCCTTTATCTGTGATGCTTTATACAAACGCGTTTGGTGCAATGTGTTCGTCAATTCGTTCGCCTCCGCTTATTCAGTTTTCAAAGATACAATGATTGTAGATGCTCGTCCTTGTTTCTCCTGACAAGACCTGAATGCCGATCTTGCCTAAGTATGATTTAAGAACTTTTCTTGTTCGCTTCTTCTTCCCGTCGCTTCTTAAGTATTCGTGGAACCGATGTTTTCATGAAGAAACGATACAAGTTCATAACAGCTTCCTTTGACGGCTTGCTTGTATCTCGCTCTTCCAAAGGGGATCACCTCCTTTTCATTAAGGTATGTGAGTGGGATAGTGGGACTGACCAAGCAATTTAGGATAAAAATTCATTGTGCATTTTTCACACAATTATTTTCAAAAAAAATCGTCCACTTCAAATTGAATAAATTAGCCAATTTTTTTGCTACTTTAACACTTGGAACTAAACCTAATTCAATTTTTGTATAATAAGAACGGTCAATACCTATAATTTCAGCAACTTTAGCTTGAGTCAGGTTACTTTCCGTTCTCTTTTTAACTAAAATTTGATTAATCACTTAATCACCTCCAATCATTACTTAAGTCAAATTATAAAGTGCAATATTTGCACAGTAAAGTTTTTTTGTGTATTTTTTTCACAAAACTTTATAAAGATTTCTTTCTTCTTTATACTGAAGTCATGTGCATAATAATCACATCTCACATCCTATTAGAAAGTGGGTCTAGAAGCATGTATGGAAGAAGGCTTGCTTCCTTAAGAAAACAAAAAAAGTTGTCTCAAGAAGCTTTAACACAGATATTAGGAATTAATAGGTCAACATATGCTAGATATGAAACAGAAAAAACACAACCTGATTTTGACACACTTCAACAATTAGCTAACTTTTACGATGTAACCATTGACTACTTACTTGGGCGTACCGACAATCCTAACTCTGACATCTCCATCGCTCATGACGGTGGTCCACAATATGAAGATGAAGATGAAAGAGAATTTATTGAACAACAGTTGGAGCAATATCGAAAAATGAAGAAAAGGTTCCAGGAAGAAGTAAAGAGGGATAAGCGCGGATAAATAAGTTAAAAACATTATATTTTTACGGAGTTTTTTTGTTTTATACAAAAGCAAAAAATAATTATATATTTCATTGCAAAGCTTTTCAATAAATGAATCACGCTAACAAAATGTAAAAGTTATTTTACACGTTCACTGGTGCGTCATTGATTTTTAACAAGTTTAAATAATTATGATCTACCTTCACCAAATGAACCTTTTTGGAGAAAAGATCAATTAACTCAATCGTTTAAGTAAATAAATTACGCTGATAAAAGCGTATTTATTTTCTTCAACTTCTAGATCTATTTAACCAAAACCAATTACTTAAAAATATCAACTATATTCCATATTAATTGGGACAAAATGAAACAACTCATAAGTAAAATAAACTAAATTTGGAGGTCTGATTTCTATGTATAAAGATCGGTGGTATTATTCCACATGGCTCATAATGGTATTAGCTTTATTTTCAATTTTTATTGTCCCTGCTATAATCGCAATCATTTTACTGATTTTACAAGTTAAAAATCGTCGCAAAACTAGACAAGGATTAATGAACCTGAAAGTACACGAACAATTTGAAGTTGAACAACACTTGAATAATAAGTATCAAGAGCTTGAGTCCATTTCTTCGGACATTGAACAATTAAAATTAGAAAAAGAAGAATTAGTAAAACAACTTAGCGAAAATCAATATAATCTGTCGTTGACTCAGCAAGAACTCGAAAATACGGAACACACAAAAAAAGAAATAAAAGAGCAATCTTCTAAGATGCATGCTCTAATAGAAAGATTCAATAGTAAGTTGAAGGAATACAAAGAAGAACGCCACAATTATTTGAAAAAGAAAATGGAGTTTAACACCAATAAGACGGAATTTCAAATGCTTCAAGATCAGAAAGACGCTTTACAAGAACAAGTGGTTATATTGGAAGAAGAAGCCCTTTTACAATCTTTTGGTTTTTACGAGCCAAAATATAGTTTTGACACTTCAACTCAATTTAAAGAAGAACTTTCAGCAATTCGAAAACAGCAAAGAGAAATGGTGAAGAACAAGCTTGCAACAAATCAAATGACTGATTTTACATTCAACGGAAGCGTAAAAAAAGGCCAAGCATTTATGAATGAAAGTGCTAAAATGGCCATTAGAGCATTTAACGTAGAATGCGAAAATGCGATTTCAAAAGTCACACTTAGTAATATTCAATCAACCGAAAAGAGAATACATAAGTCTGCTGAATCTATTAAAAAGACTAACAGGCTCTGTGAGATTGAAATATCTCAGGAGTATATTAATTTAAAAATAGAAGAACTATATTTAGCGTTTGAATTTGAGCAGCAGAAGGAAGCTGAACGTGAAGAACAACGTATGATTAAAGAACAGATAAGAGAAGAAGCGAAAGCACAAAAAGAAATCCAAGCTGAGAGAGCCAAGATTGAAAAAGAAGAACAACACTTTAATATTAAAATTAGGAAGCTTCAAGAGAGGCTTGACAAAGAAGAAGCTCAAGAGCTCGTAGATCAAGAAGCGCTGAAAGAAAGAGAAGAACTACTTAAACAAATTAATTCACTTAATGACCAACTACAATCGGTTCAGAAAGATAAAGAGAATGTCTTTGTTAGAGAGAAAAATACTCGTGCAGGTTATGTATATATTATTTCAAACATCGGATCCTTTGGTGATAATATATATAAGATCGGTGTCACAAGAAGATTAGAACCATTTGATCGTGTGAAAGAATTAGGAAGTGCTTCTGTTCCCTTTAACTTCGATGTTCATGCTATGATTTTCAGTAATGATGCGCCTAGACTCGAAAAACAGTTGCATGATGCATTCGTATCTTATAGTGTAAACAAGATGAACACTCGCAAAGAATTTTTTAAAGTTTCGCTTAGTCAAATTGAAAAATTCGTTAATACGCACCATGATAAAACAGTTATTTTCACTAAAATCGCTGAAGCTGCAGAATACCGTCAAAGTTTAGCTCTTGAACAAACGGTTGAGCAATCAGTTTCATAATCAATTACGTTATTTATAAGTTTATACGGAACTTAGAGAAATTTAGCTAAGTTCCTTATTTCAACACAAATAACGAACATATATTCGCTTTTTTTAAAGGAGATCTTCATATGCGCTACACCACAGAGAGAGAAGTAACAATAAGCAACCGAATGAAATTATCGGGTATTCATAGCATTTCTGATCTTTCCATTGAAAACCTTTGTGCGCTTTATAAAATTGACATTAAGTTTCAAGCTAGATCAAGTTATTGTATATACGAAGATGATTACGCCGTTATTTTCATGGATAATAGGTTACCTTTTTATGAACAACGCAGAGTGTTCTTCCACGAGCTAGCGCATTATCTCTTTCATCATGGGAACCAAAGGCATATGCCAAAGTCTATGATGACATTGCAAGAGGAACAAGCGCGCTTTGTCTCTCGCTATATAGCGATGCCGCGTCATATTTTCTTACCTTTAGTTCATGAGCAAAGATCAATCCTAGACCTGCAAGAACTCTTTCAGCTTCCAGAACAGATGATTGTTGACCGCTGTCATTCGATGAAACGGGAGCGTACTCGTTCAATCATTCAAACAAGACTGGAGTATAATCAAGAATTAAATAAACGCAAAAGTTTGCAAGCCGAGAATATATATGATGGTACAAGAGAAATGCTACATCAGTTGGCATCAAAAGTCGGAGAGGAGTCTATTAGCTATGACGTTAGGCGTTTATTATGAAGAAAGAGACGGACAACTGCTACCGATATGGCTGTTATTACCTGTCCAGATGGAAGACGACTATGTGACGTACAATTTAATAGCGCCATTTGAAAGAATTGAAGATTTTCATGATTCCTTATCAGCTGTTACTGTAACGATGAGCACTCTTTCCAAAGGAATTTTCGACCCTTACGATATAACAATTCATGTTCCAACTGTTCAGAAAGAAATTCATTTAGCTGGTTATGACCCGGAACGCATAAATGAAGCAGATTATTTCATTTTACAAATGGCAGACGTTGAGGAAATACTTCAATTGGATGTTAAAAGGCTTTATCAAGGAGGATATCATCCATGAAAGCGGCGATTTATTTAAGAGTTTCAACTGAAGAACAAGCAAAAGAAGGCTTTTCCATTCGCGCTCAACGGGAGCGCTTGGATATGTTTGCCCGTTCACAAGATTGGGATGTAGTCGATTTTTACATAGATGAAGGTCGATCTGCCAAAGACACTGAACGCCCTGAACTGCAGCGTATGCTGGACGATATTGCACACAATCGGATTGAAGTTGTGCTTGTATATAAGCTCGACCGCTTAACGCGCTCTGTTATGGATCTATATCAGCTACTTGCTCAATTTGATAAATATGGCTGCATGTTTAAATCCGCTACTGAAGTCTTTGACACAACCACACCTACAGGGCGATTATTTATAACATTGGTTGCTGCTGTTGCCCAGTGGGAACGAGAGAACTTGGCTGACCGCGTTAAATTTGGTATGGAACAAATGGTCGAGGAAGGACGTTGGCCGGGTGGGCCTGCTCCCTTCGGCTATTCACTAGACAATCATTCAAAGCTCCAAATTGACCAAGAAGAATCAGCTCTGTATCGCTACATCTATGACCTTTACGAAAATTTCAAAGGCGACAATTCGATTTCGATTATTCTTAACCATGAGCTAAAAAAGAAAACGCGCTTGGGCAATACTTTTTCATCTAAAACCGTCCGCGATATTATTAAAAACCCGATTTCGTATGGAGCGCTTCAATGGGGCGGGAAGATTTATGAAGACTTTTGCGAAGGGATTATTACAAAGGAACGCTATGAAAGTATTATGGCTTTACGTGCCGCACGGAGTAATGTTCCTGCGAAGGCAGTCTCATCTACTTACATTTTCACTGGCACAATCAAATGTGGTAGATGTGGTGCACCGTTAAAGGGACGGATGAATAAGACAGCCAAGAATCGCTCATATGCCTATCTCGTTTGTACGAATCAGCGTGAAAAGAAATGTGATTTGCCAATGGTAAGTGAGTTAAATGTCGAAAAGCATTTCTTGACCGAGCTTCAGCTTTTGCTTACAAATCAGTATGACGCGGCAAATGAAATTGCTGCTACTCCAGATAAAGAAGAACAACACTTTCATCAAAAAGTTCAACAAATTAAGAAACAGCTGCATTCAATTAAGGAAAGAAAAAAGAAATGGCAGATGGCGTATGCAGATGATGTGATTTCATTAGAAGAACTGCGCGAGCACACAATTCAAGATCGAAGTCGCCAAGAGGAATTAGAAAATGATCTAGCCAATTTAGGAGAACAAGAAGCTTCACATTCCCCTTTCCAAATCGTAGACATTCTCACAAATTTCTTAGATAACTGGGATCAATTAACACCTATGGAAAAAAAGCAGGCTGTTATGCTATTATTAGATAAATTCGACGTGAACACGGAGAATGGAAAACGCGTATTGCATTCAAAAAGAAATCTTGAAATATCTAATTTTCAATTCAGATAAAAGACATCCTCAAAAGATATAAAATTACCTTTTGAGGATGTCTTTTAAATATCTAATAGTCTATGAAATAATTTATTTATAGATTTTTGTATTTTTTTGTCACTAAGCCCTATTTCTTTAAGTACTATTACATAGTAAAGCCACTCTAATAACAATAAATCATACACTGAATCCCCCTTAAACTCTTTATCTAAATTCCCATGTGCAAAATTGTTTCTTTCCTCTGCCAAACGTGATGATATATCTTGATTTGAATAATTTTTGATATTAGAGAAACTGTAAAGATGCTTAATAAATGGAGTCAAGATAACATCATGCTCATTCAATGCCTTCTGCATTCTTTGATTTAAACTATTGTCTTTTGATTTAACTATCTTTAGTAAACCTTTAATATATTTTTTGTCTTTCCCCGTTTTTTGTTCAGAAACTTCTTCTAGATAACTAATAACTTCTTGTTTAATTTCCGATTCAGGTTCTATATCGTTAGTGTGTTTATATTGCCATTCAAAAGCAGCAGAGGACATAATAAATCTTGCTGGGGTAATATTTTTTCCTTCTTTATAAGTAATTGGTAGATGCCTCAGATATAACTCACCTTTTGAAATTTTATGAATTAAATTAGGTAAAGAACCTTCCAGTAAATCGAAACTAATAATCTTATTTAAATCTTTTTCAATCATTTCATCGTAACTCCACTGATCTTTACGAAAATACTCTCCTATAATTCTAAATTTGTTATCTTGAGATTTACTCTTCAAATTAACCTTACTGATTTGTACATTTAATCTATTAGAAACAAATCTAAAAAACTTAGAGAAAACACTAACTACTTCCTCTAGTTCAGTTACAATATTATCTAGATTAACTTTATTAATGTGAAGTTCACTATTCAAAATAATTGTTCTGTCAATAATTTTTCTTGATACATTCAAAGACCCTAAAAATTCATCATCGTTTAGACTAAAATTAAATGACTCTTGAGTTTCTTTAAATGGCTTTACTCTCATTTCCATTGTTCCGTCATCAAGTGAAGAAACATTATAGTTCAATGCTTTATTTTTATCAAAAAAAAAGTCCAATTCTCTAGCTTGTATTCCGAGGCCGTTATATTCTTTCTTTTCACCATTAAAGATTATATACGAATAAACATTTGCTGAATAAATTCCAGGTGAAGTTACCTGCATACCGTTATTGGTCAAATTAAATACAATATCATTTCCATCAGTTGTTCGACCATCTAAAACTGTAATATGGTATTCAGCTTCAAATAATTCTTTTAAGTCTTCGAAAGTTTTTTCTCTATATTCTATATCTTCTAATGTTACCGAGAAGTTAATGCTATCAAACTTAAAAAGATATTTTTCATTCTTAAAATTAGTAATTCCAATAATCACTTTTTAATCCCACCTTTATGGTCCTAATAATGATTTTACATTATAGACAAAAAAAAAAGTAAATTTCTTTTTGTCCCTTCAACTACTCCAGCTGTTCCATTAGTTGGGGCGTTACTACTACCTGTTGCTATACGTGCTGGACTCCCACCTATTGCTGGGGCTGCCGCAATTGTTCTGGCGGGGCAAGGAATGGCTCTTTCTTCTGACTATATGATTCAAATTGCGCCAATGCTCAGCGCTACAGCAGCTGGTGTTGAGGTGCAGGCCGTTGCGGACCAGGCACTGATTCTTTCTCTCCTTACTGGAGTAACTGCCATTTTGCTTGCCTATTTATTTCTTAGACGCCACATTAAGCGGAAAGACGACCGTCATTTAACGAAATGGATGCAAGGCGTTACTCAAATAAAAACTGACGTACGAGTCACGTGGAAATCAAAGCTTTTTGCCTTTGTTGTACCACTATGCTTTCTTTTAGTTGTTGGCTATATGCTCTATACAGCCTTTTTCACCAACTTATCTTTAGAAGGCGGTGCAGGGGCTGCTTTAGTAGGAGGATTAGCATTACTTTTACTCATTTTAACGAGTCTCGTTCATAAACCAAAGCAAGTGTTTGATTCTGTAAGTGATCATCTTGTAGACGGATTTTTATTTGCCTTTAGAGCAATGGGACCAGTTATTCCCATTGCAGGATTTTTCTTTTTAGGAAGTAGCGACTTTTCATCGGCTATTTTGCAAACAGATGCTTCTCCAGCTTTTCTTTTTGAATTGGTCTCAGCTGGTCAACCGTTTATTCCAGAATCCGGTGGTTGGACGGCATTTGGTATTTTACTAATTGGAATGATCACAGGTCTCGATGGATCTGGCTTTTCTGGCCTACCCCTTACAGGCGCACTTGCTGGTGCTCTCGGTCCAGTATCTGGGATGGATCCAGTCACTTTAGCGGCAATTGGACAAATGGGGGCAGTTTGGGTTGGCGGTGGTACGCTGATTGCCTGGTCTTCCCTAGTAGCGGTTGCTGGTGTATCACGGGTACCAGCACAGGAGATTGTTCGGGTTTGCTTCCTCCCAGTTATCATCGGGTTGATCGTTTCAACCCTTTTCGCCATCCTATTTTTTTAATTCACATGGACCGTTCACTTAAATGCACTTGCACGTTTGAAAACAATTGCTCATGCCTTCCTCTCTTAAAAAACGAATTTACCATACGCTGCTAGCAAAACAGCGTATGGTTTCTTACGTTAAAGAGACCATCCTTTTTAACTATTCATTTTCATAGTACGATTTTTTCCCTTTATTCATCACAACCGTATACATGTAAAAGCCAAACAAGAGAAACGCAACCGAACTAAAAATGTAGACAGGACGAATGGCAATCCATTCTGCAAAGATACCGATCAACGCAACCGCAACAATAGTGAATCCTGCTTCAATCATACCAACAAGATTCGTAAATCGCCCCATAATTGATACCGGAATATGGTGTTGGTAAAATGTCAGAAACCCTATATGGGCGAATGTAATGGCAAATGTCACGATGAAAACACCAATTGCAGCAATTAGAAACGTGTGGGAGAACGCAAAAATTAAATAGCCAATCGGTGCAACCACTGCTCCAACTCCTATTAATACGTTGATTTTAAACACCTTCGCAAACCAAGCATTTAAGAGTGAGCTTGCGACCATTCCTAAACCAGCAATAGCGACTAGAAAACCATACGTACTCTCAGAAAAAAGTAGCACTGTCCTTGCAAATGCTGCCTCGATGGAGTCAATTCCTGCTAAAAAGACAACAAACCCTCCAAATAAGAGATACACCCATGTCACATGTGTATGTTTTTGTCCAAAAGCCACAACCATCTTCCAATCTTCTTTCATTACAGCAAGCGTTACTCTTTCATAGACTACTTCTTCATCTTTGGAATCGAGATTTGGGAGTAGCATAATGACAAACGCTGACAATAGTAAGGCAATCGCATTCACAAAAATAGCCATATTTGGTGAACTGACGATAAAAAGCACCCCTGCAATCGAGGGTCCGAGTATAAAGCCACTGGACTCGATAAAATTTCGCAATGAGTTAAAGCGTTGCCTCTCCCTTTTCGGAATTAATTTTGTCATGTAAACAATCGCAGTTGATCCAAACATCGAGCTTCCCATATTAATCAACAAAACAACGGCATAAATCAAAACCAATGAATTCAAAAATGGTAAACAGAAGATAAGGCATGCTCGCACAATATCTAACGTTATCATGAGCGTTCGTTTGTTTAACCGATCAATATACGAACCCGCCCACACATCGGTTAAAAGGGTAGCGAGGGGAATTAGTACATACAAAATCCCAACTGCTAAGGGTGAGTTTCCTGTCATTGATAACACCGTTAAATTTAAAGCAAGTAGGTAAACCCATGCACCTACATTTGAAATTCCAACACCAACTAACAAAAGTATAGGGTCTTTCCAGTTCATGTAGCACCACTCCTAATCGTTTTTTTGAACAACGAAAAAAAGTCTCACCTCCCAAGGTTTCATAACCTTGGGGGCGAGACTTCGGATTGTTAGAAGTTTCGCGGTGCCACCCCAGTTTGTTATTGTATCGCTACAACAACCTTTTCAAGTACGTCACATGTAAGTATGTGGTTATACTCTATCTCTATAACGGGAGAACCCGGCACACCATCACTTTCAAATGAATTGAAAGATCCTTTGTACAGCTCAGAGACTTGTTTCCTTGTGCCATTACATTCTCCATTCCCACCACCAGGAGTTCTCTGTTATGCTTGTGCACAAGTACTCTTCTCATCGTCGCTTGTTTCGTTTTTTTATTATAGGTATTTTTCTGAATAAAGTAAAGATATTATTTTATTCCATGAAAGATAAAGGATGAGCTTGTCGGGGTTGCTTTTTTAAACTCCCAGTCACCATAGCTATATACCGAAGAAAAACCCGCCTGTTCCAACGATTGTTGCAACGTTTCATGACTCCTGAACTTTAGCTTCATTTTTTCAGTTACATAAACCTCTCCCGATTGCACTCCTTTTACCGTTTCGTAAAAGGTATAAACATCATCAATAAACCCATCATAGGTTGTCCAAATTTCTAAAGGCTCTCCTGTCTGTTCATGAACCGCAAGATCCGGCGTATCGTCTTGCTCCCACTGCTCCCACACCTTTGCTTCGGGATTACGTGAGTCAAAAATAAGATGACCACCCTTTTTCAAACCACGATAGGCATCTTGAAGCGTTTTCTTCCAGCTCTGCTCTGTAAGAAAAACTTGGGCAACATTTGCTGTTAACACAACCACATCGTATGTTTCCTCTTTTAACGTTGAACTATCACCAAGAACCCAATTAACCTCTTTTCCACGCCATTTCTTTTTTGCGTAAGCAAGCGCTTCTTCATTCGGATCAATCCCTGTTACATCATAGCCTCTTTCTACATAATGAACCGTTAGCCGTCCTGTACCGCAGCCTAAATCAGCTACTACATGCACATTTGCTTTTTCTAATAAGGAAAGAATAAATTCGTCATCTTTTCCAAAACGATTCAGTTGATCATAGACTAAAGGAATCATGAAAGTCCCCCTATTTAGAGCAGTTTATATAAGTAATATTCATTCACAGGCTCTCCATCCACTAGTAAGGAATGGATCTTTTCCCCTTCAACCGTAAATCCTAAATTGCGATACAGTTGGTAGGCTTTTGCATTTGTTTTCATAACGGTTAATTCTAAACGAGTCAGTTTCATCTCTTTCGCCCATTCGAATAACCGCTGAAATAACTTCGTCGCCACTCCTTTTCCTCGAAATGGTTCATCGACACCGATAACAATGTAGGCTGAATGACGTTTACGCTTCACTGTTCCACCGATCGCCATGATAAAGCCAATTAAGCTATCGTCTACTTCAGCCACAAATAATGCCGTGCTTTTTGTTTGAATGATTTGTTCAATCAATTCCTGTTGTTTCGCGACAGAGATGTTTTTTTCTTCAGGTTCAAACAACATATAGCCCGACGATTCGATTCGTTTACTTAGTGCCAAATAGTTCTCAGCGTCTTTTAACTCAATCGTCCTTATGTGCATCTTATCACCCTCTTACTAGCAATTGAAAAAAATGTAAGTTCCCCTTACAATGAAGATCAGTCGTCTTCTTGGAGGGAATGAAATGGCTTTACGTTTAACATCTATTATACTTCATGGTTTACTTGCGGTACTTGCCCTTGTCATTGGCCTAACGGCACTCTATTATCCTAGTAACATTTATGTAACACCGGTACCAAGCGTTTGGATTACGTTGCTTGTCCTCTATCTTATAATCATTATTGCTTCTACCTTTATACAACTGCAGCGCCCAAGCGGCGGTTTACTGGTCTTGTCCGTTTTGGTCCTTACGCTAGGTTTCTTTTCTATTCCAGTTGTCGCAGCATTTGTTGAATTCACCTTTCACTTATAAGAGAGTCATTCTTGGCTCTCTTCTTCATCATCACGTAGTAGTTCTTCAAGCATTGTCTTCCGATGTTGCAAAAAAGAACGTGTCACCTCATAAGCATTCGTATCTTCATATTGAACTTTTTTAATAGACGCTTTACCGAAATGAAAAATATCAGCATTTGGAAATCCAAGTAAGATAGGAGAATGTGTCGCAATAATAAATTGGCATTGTCCCTTTTTTGTTAAATCATGCAGAATGCGCAAGAATGAAAGCTGCCGCTGTGGAGAAAGAGCGGCTTCAGGCTCATCTAATAAATAAATTCCCTTCTGTCCAAACCGATTTGCAAAGAGCGAGAAAAACGATTCTCCATGTGATTGGTGATGAAGCGATTTGCCCCCATACGCGTTAAGGGCTTCAGGATGACTGTCTAAATAAGAGGCAAAGTGAAAAAAAGACTCAGCTCTGAAAAAGAATCCATTTGTTGCTTTAGGAAGCCACGATAATCGCAAATAATCGCCAAGTGAAGATTCAGAAGCATGAAGGTCATACACGTTGTTCCGACTTCCACCAGCCGTGTTAAACTCACATTTATCGGCAATCCCTTCTAATAACGTTGATTTGCCTGAACCATTTTCCCCAACAAAAAATGTAATCGGTGCTTCAATTTTGAGTTCATCCGTCCGTTTTACAAACGGAATGGAAAACGGGTAATCACTGTACGATGCAATACGTTCATGCTGAATTCGTATAGTACGTAAAAACATACCTTCCCCTCCAATCTCTCTACCCCATTTTCACACGAATATTCTCCTTAATCAATTGTACTGTATATAGAAAAAGACCTCCCCTTGAAAGGAAAGTCTCAATCTCATTACTCTTTTGTTCTTATGCAGGATAATTTTTAATTATCTTGCCTTCTTCCTTTCTTTTATCGAAGTGTCATGCGTTTTAACAACGGGTGACTAGTACTAAACGTCACCGCACCAATGAGAGCGAGCAAGAAAAACGACTCCAGAAACACGCCTTCATATAGCTGAGTAAACCAATTCATACTCACTTCTCTCACCACAGGAATTAATAGCAAAACACCCATAAAAGCAAGCGCAACATAAATGGGGATCATCCCGTATTGAAAACGCACCGTTCCGAGTAAATAGAATAGGCCTGCTAAAAGAATGGCAAACGTGATATCATATCCAATTCCATGTATCAATGTAAGCTCAGGAAATAGTTCTTGGAAACCGACAAGTGTCACATTTCCGCTTGAAAACACGTTACCAATCGCCGGTAATACAATAAGATAAACACGATGAAGACATTGACCGATTAGAATTGCCGCTAGAAGAATGATCAAACTAGAGAGAAAGAATTGAGTGCGTGTTGCTCCTAGTTTTAATGCATATTCAAGATTATTTTTCGTCAATTGAAAGCTATTGGCACATAGCCATACAAGGTATATTGGCCATACAAATAAAAAGACAGTTGTTCCGGTTGCTACCGATGCAATCGCATAGCCTAAAACCAAAAAACCCGATAACACAAGCCAAAAGTAAAGAAATCCTTTCACCATATCGGAGAGAATGAGTTTATTGAGTACCATTAATTGATTCATATGACCGACTGCTCCTTTGCTGTGTAGTCAATGAAAAACTCTTGAAGCGGTAGTGACTGAACGCTGCAATTCATTGGTAACTCCAATTTCTGACCTTTATCTAAAAAAATGCCTACATTCGATTCAGATAAAAACGAATCTTCAGATATGATTTTGTAGACTGAACGATCAATTGTTTTCATGGCGTCTGTAGGACCTGTAATACGTAAGGCTCTTTCAGCTAGTTCTTCAACTGGCTCTTGTAATAACACTTGACCATGATTCACAAAGATGGCGTGTTCGAAAATGCTTTCCGTTTCTTCAATGAAATGTGTTGAAAATAAAATGATCCGAGGATGGTCGACGTAGTCATCAATAATTTCTTTATATAGCTTTTTTCTAGCCGTCGCGTCCATACCTATATAGGGTTCGTCAAAGATTGTTAATGGTGCCCGGCTTGCTAAGCCAATACTCATATTTAGGGCTGAATTCATGCCTTTTGATAATTCAATTAAACGTTTGTTTAACGGTAAATCATATTCTTTTACAAGACGATGCAGTAATTCTCGGTTTAAATTTGGATAAAAAGCCTCTACGTGTTTCAAGACGTCTTTTACTTTAAGCGTCGGTTTGAAATTATCGCTTTCTTGAATAAAACATATGTGACGTAAAATAGAAGCATTATCAAAAGGGCTTTCACCGTTCACTTCTACAGTGCCACCATCCCAAGTAGACAATCCTGCCATGACATGCATAAACGTCGTTTTCCCTGCACCATTTGGTCCAAGAACAGCATATATGCCTACTTCATCAATCGCTATGTTTATATTCTTTAGAATGTCTTGCCCTTTTATCTGTTTTCTTACCTGATTTAGTTTAATATTCATACTCGCCTGCCCCTCTCATCATCAATTAGTTGTTTAATGTGCTCGTCACTTAATTCGATCTGCGTTGCCTCATCTAACAACGGTATAATGTAATTCTGCATAAACGATTCTTGCCTTTCTTCTATGAGCCTAGCTCTTGCACCTTCCGCTACGAACATGCCAATTCCTCGCTTTTTATATAAAATCTTTTGGTCAACTAATAAGTTAATGCCTTTGGCTGCAGTCGCCGGATTAATCTGCAATTGCTTGGCAAATTCATTTGTGGAAGGAACTTGATCCCCTTCTTTTAACACCCCTCCAACAATCTCATTCGCAATTCGAACGGTTAGTTGTCTAAAAATCGGTTGATCACCGGAAAAAGAAAATACCATATCGTTTTACCTCCGGGGTTCATTACTTATGTAACTAACCATATAACTTAAGAAAGTTTCTGTCAACATCTGGCTAAGTCGTTACATACTCAAATAGTCTACTTTACTATTTCACTAAATCATTCTTCTAAGATTTATCTTTAATTGTAAATCTTTTAATATAATTATTATTATTTCAAAATAATAAAAAAAGTTTGTTTTAAAAATCGGCTCCCCCAAAAAAAAGCTATGAACAAAACGTCCATAGCTTTTTATCTTGTATAAAATTTTTCAGTAAAAAACGGTTGGCCTTCTTCTCCAAACGCGACTCCAATTCCTACATTTTCAAATTGGGCGTTTAAAATCGCTTCACGGTGTCCAATTGAATTCATTAAACCTTCATGGGCATAAATACTGCTGAACTGTCCCATTGCAAGGTTTTCACCTGCGGTCCTAAAGCGAATGCCGTCTGCTTCCATGCGATCATAAGGAGACTGCCCCTCTAAATTCGTGTGATCAAAGTAGCGCTTTTCGGCCATGTCAGCACTATGCTTCCTTGCTGTGTAACGCACATCTTCAGCCCACAACAGAATCGGCAAACCGTGTGCGACTCTTTCTGCATTCATAACATCGAAAAGCTGATATTCGAATCCATCACGCAACGCCTCATCTTGATCTGCGTAAAGCGATCGCTTGTCTTGTTCAATATCATGATCCATGATCTGGATGCCTGTAACAGTCAAATCTCGATGTTCATCATAAAAAATCGTCACATAACTATCTTCAAGCTCAAACAGATCATACGCTTCTTCTTCGTTTAGTTTATAAGAAAACAGTCCTTTCCGTAGGACATCAATGGGCTCCCCTAATTGCTCTCGCACAACCTGTTGCTCCGTGCCATATGTGATACCGCTCTCTGAAGCCAGTAAGTCATGATTTGTATAAAGACCTTTTGCGAGGTCGTTCTCATCATAAGAAACCATAAAGAAATTTTGATAATCTGAATGATACGCATACCACTCTAACCCATATTCATTTATAGTCACTCGTTCTGGCTCTCCAACCTCTTCTTCTACTTCTTGTCTCGTATCACCTAGCTCTATATTATGAACGGAAAAGAACGTGTCTTCAGGGTTCACAAGGTCTGGTGCTGGCGCTTCAACCGCGATTGCTTCCTCTTCAGGTTGTTCCTCAACAGGCAAGACAGCACGAAGGAAATCGTCAACAAATTCAAATGATAAATCAAAGGTTGTATCTCCGCTCCACTCTTGAATCGAATCAACAGACGAAGCAAGAGCCTTCTTTGCCGGTTCAAACCAAAATTCTCGTGTACTATAGGCAATGATCACTATAACAACACATACCAGTAATCGTTTCATACGGTCACGCCCTTATTTTCATCATACTTTTTCTATACTAGTAAAGGTAACCAACCTTCGTCTACTTCAAACCTTCACGTCTTCATTATAGGAGAACCTTAAACAAACAAGCAAAAGGAAAATAATAGAACAATGTGTGAGGCACAAACAAAATGCCTACCTGAGTCTCAAACCCCTCATTCTAAAAACTCTAACAGATCATAAGGCTGTTCAACACTTCTATGAGAAAAGCCAATGGGCACGTATTGAGACTCTTTTTATCCTACGACCAGTCGCTCGCCTTACACCTCAGACATAAAAAAGGAAGCTTCCTTTTTTCGGAGGCTTCTTTAGCTCTCTGTATCTACGTGATCATTTACTAATTCAAGCAAAACGAACATGCCAATGATGCCTCCACAAAAGCTTAAAATAACTAGCATAGGCAGTATACCTGTAAGCGTTGTTGCGAAAGAAAAGAGATAAGCCAGTACCACACATAGGAGAAGCGCACCTACTCCTTTAATAATCCCTTTCATGTCGTTCCAGTCCCTCCAAGTTTTTAGTATCATTCCCACTTCTTCCCGACACTAAACCTGTTCGTGGCAAGAGCGATCGACTGTCCTTTCAGCTTCCATGTTTCGAATAAATCGATAGAAGAGAATGATACTGCCTAAACCCATTAAACAGAACAAAAATGTCATGGAAGAAAAAGATAACCAATGACTTATTACTAGAAAAATACCTGCTCCACAAACACCAAGTAATAAAGCGATTTGATACCAACTCATATAAGTGCTACGTTCATGTTCTGGCACAATAGTTGCTAACATCGTTTGTTTGATTGGCATATAAAGAACTTCACCGATTGACGCAATAAACATAGCTATTATTAATAGGAATGGTGTAGTACTTATACTTAGAATAATGTACCCAATAAAGAATAGGAGCACCCCACCTAGCAAGGTTAGATATGGAGACCACTTTTTTGTCCATTTTGCAATACCAAGTGTTAAAAAGACAACAAGTATTGTATTCTCAACTTTTAATAAGCCAAGCATTCCTATTCCACTTGCTTCAGTAGGAAGAAGTGCCAACACTCCTTCCCCTTCACGAATTTCTTCTACGAATCGAATGCCTATGTAATTCGTCAGCTGTTCTTCCATTGCGACAACAAACAAACTAGCAAAGCAAAAGGTCAAGAATCCTCTTTCTCCTAAACGCCGAGCAAACGTTTTTTGAGTGGCTAATTTTGTTTGAGTGCGGAGCAATTCAGTTTCCTGCGGTAGCGTTTCTTGTATAAAAAAGATTGTCACAATAACAGCAGCCAAACTTGTACATGCAACGGAAAGTAGTAAGAAAAATAAGTATTCACTGAACAGCATAGCACCTAGTAAACTACCGATGGCGACACTAACATTTCCTAGCCAGTATGAATAAGTATAAATAATTCGACGCTCATTGGGCTGACTGCAATCAAGAATTAAAGCTTGATAAATCGGGTTGACTGCTCCCGTACTAAATTGCGCTAGAAGAAAAAATAAAAACGTAGCTAACGCCGATGTCCCCCACGATCCATTAGCAACTGCTGCACCCAAATAGCTAATGACAATCATACTTTCGTACAGCAGAATGAGTTTTTTTCTGCCGTATCGATCCGCTGCGGGTCCTCCTATAAATGCTCCAGCGACACTTGCTAGAATAACAGCTATTAGCATAAATCCGCTTTTGATAACACCTAACTCTGCGGAAAAATAAATAATTAAGTAGGGAATCACCATCATCGTTGTTAACTTCGCCAAAAACATTAATAGTAATCGAATTTGAATAGTACTTGAAAAAGATCGAAATGATAACAAAAGAACCTCTCCTCTCTAATTATGATTGATTAATCAATCATTTTTGTGGTAAAAAAACGAACCTATTGTTCTATAGGTCCAAATAAATGTATAGCGGATTGCTTAAATGGTTCCCAAAAGCTACTGTATCTCGAGTCAGTCGTATTAATCCGAAGTCCTGTTAATAAGCTCGTGTACATTGTTGCCACAGTCATCGGATCTTGCTTGACTAGTACTTTTTTTTTCTGTCCATTCTCTACTAATATTTTGACTCGTTCACAAAATTCATCGTTAAATTCATCAAGTTTAGCAAATATTTCTGGGTATTTATGATACTGACCAATAATTTGAACAACTATAGTTAAGTAATGTTGAAGCCGGGCATACAAGTCAATATGTGTATGAATCATCTTTTTCAACTCAACGACAGGCTGAACCGCATTTGGGTTAAAGGATAAAACCTCTTCTTTAAATGCATCAATTGGTTCCACGACTACAGCATAAAATAAAGCATCTTTATCTTTGAAATAAGTAAATACACTTCCAAAACTAACATTTGCCGCTTCTGACACTTTTTTAATTGTTGTACCCTCAAACCCCAAGGTAGCAAATAAATCAGTTGCAGCAGTAAGTATGGTTGCTCGCTTTTTCTTCATGCTTTCACGTTGTTCATCTGATAGAGGCATCTGTCACACTCCTTTAACGGTTGATTAATCAATCAATCATTAAAAATGAGTATACACGACCTTTGAAGAGGTGTAAACAAAAAAAACTGTCAACAGTTGTCGACAGTCCTTTCACTATTATTCGACGCGATCACTATTGGAGCGATTTTTCGTTCCATTTCCATCTTTAAATTCTTCTCTAGTAAAGACATCTGCAACATTCATATTAAACTCAACAAGTTCTAAACCTGTCATTGTCTTAATATTTTCTGCTACTTCTCTCTTGATGGATTGATAAATTTTAGGAATTTCCTTGCCATACTCCACATAAACCTCTAGATCAATTGCCGCTTGTTTCTCGCCTACATCAGCGCTGATTCCTTTTGTGATATCCTCGTCCCCACCAAATGTTTCTTTGATGCTTGAGAAGAATGAACCACTCATTCCCAAAATACCGTCTGCTTTCATCGTTGCGATTGCAGTGATTTTCTTAATTACCTCTGTATCATACGTCAATCGATCGCGATTTTTATTCTTTTCTTCTTGCTCTCTTTTCTCTTGCATGTACGTTTCATCTGTTTTTGTCGTTGATTTAACATTTGTTGTGCTCATTCAAATCATCTCCTTATTTGGATTTACTGCCGTTTACTAAAAAGGGCATCAAGATAGGCTGAAGCATTCAGGTCTCCGTCTGCCCATTTTCCTACTAAAAAACCAATTGTAATAAATATGCCAACGGCAACAGTGTACCAAAAGCCAATGGTAAAAAAGAGAACACTGAACACCGCTGCAATCACAAGACCGATTATACGTCCACGATACCGTTTTAACGTTTCTGGATTCATGCGCACCCTCCTTAAATAACACGTTGCCGCTTATTTTGATTTGGCTGATTCTGCTTCACAAACACTCTTACTTCCGTTACAGCTACTTCTAACCAAGATTCTAAATCTTTTTTTACGCGATCCTGTAACTCTTTCGCATTTTGCTGAACAGGATTTGGTCCAAATGGCGTATATGTGATGTCTAATGATACACGATTTGAATCCCTAGAGATGCGAGAACGTATCTCTAATGAACGCATACCATCAAGGGTTCGAGCGCTTTTTAATGCAGTTGATTCAATTGATTGCCTTGAAATGCCAATCTCACCTATTTCCGTAGAGACATGATAAGAGTCAATTTCACTTTCACTTCTTCTAAAGCTAGCGATGAATAAAATTAACGATATCAAAACTAGGAAGGAAAAGATTCCAATTAACACCCAAAAATAGGGTTCGCCTAATGCAAGAATCTCATCAAAGACATTGTAGACGTCCGTTATTTGAAGAATAATACCTATGGACACTACTAAAGTGATTAACGCATATAGAGCGATAAAAAACCTGAGAACGCCATTCATTGTCTCACCTCCTGTATACATACCTAACATCCATCTTGCAAGAATAGATACGCTTTAATTTTACCCCCTATTTTTAAATCTAAACATTCTTAGACCAACCTTTCGTCCCATAGTTTTTGTTGATTTCACCCAATTTATGAGGCGCAACACCTAGTTTTTTCAATAAACAGCTTTACTCTTCGTCTGTTTGGGGTATAAAAGTAGAGGTAAGCAGTTTAATAAGGAGTGGTTTTATGCGGAACGTGTACGAACTGACAATGAATTCAGGTAAAAAAAGGCTTTATGGGGTAAAGGTGAAATTAAGTACGGTGTTGTCCGAAGGCGTTAATTTAGAAGAAATACTATATGATTTTGGCTACGAGCGGGAGTTTATACATACCTACCTTGAAGATATTAAACGAGATTGTCATTACTATACACTAGAAGAAACGCTATTGCAGAAAAGACCATTAGAACATTTTTAACCGATCATCATTTTTTAAAGCTGTTTTTCCCTTGCTTCATTCAAATAAAATACAACATAACGCATGACTTCACTTTTTAACCGATGTGAAGTGCCTCCAGTATAAATCGTTTTACCTTCTATATAACATTCATATTTGAACGTTCGATCTGCTTTCATCTCGGGCTTCAGGTTAGCAGTCATGTGCCGTTCTTTCATCATTGCTTTCGTCTTTAACAAGTCTTGGTTTAAGAGAAGAAGTGCTTGCTGAATGGCTCTTACATATGCTTCTGGAAACATTACGTCCATTTTTCGTTTCAGAAAGTAAGTCTGTTCTTTTACTAGAATTTTCTTTGCGAGGGTAGTAAATATGTACGTACGCAAGAGTAATATGGGTTCTGTTTTCACAGTAAGGATATGATTAAAATCAAGCTCTTCGTTCGCCTCTCTACTCATTTCATAACGCCACCTTTCATTCGTATATTCAGTATATGCGAATATGTGTTCGCTATTCAAGTTAAAAAAAGTCTGATAGCTGGTTAAAGAAACCGACACTATCAGATTACGCCCCAATGACGCCCTTTCTCGGTCTATAAATTTCCATAACTTTCTAGTATTAACGAGCACCTACAATAGGATGTGGCACGTAGCATTCTTCAAGCCGGTTCATTTCTTCTGACGTTAATGTCACATCTAAAGCAGCAACCGCACTTTCAATATGGCTCTCTTTCTGTGCGCCAATAATCGGTGCAACAACAGGCTCTTTATTGAGTAACCACGCAAGCGCAATTTTATCATTTGTCACGCCATGATGACGGGCCATTTCTGCTACTTTATTAATAATTTGTTGATCAGCTTCTTGTGTTGGGTCATATTTAGCTTTCTGTGTTTGATCCGTTTTGGAGCGGTGTGTAGACTCAGTTAGATTCCTCGTTAACCGCCCTGCTGCAAGAGGGCTATACGGCGTAACAGCGATCTTTTGATCTTTACAAAACGGCATCATTTCCCTTTCTTCTTCTCGGTAAATTAAATTATAGTGATTTTGCATTGAAACAAATGGTGTCCAGCCGTTCTCTCTTGCCACGTAATGTGCCTTTTGAAACTGCCATGTAAACATTGCACTAGCACCAATATGACGAGCTTTTCCAGCCTTTATCACATCATGCAACGCTTCCATTGTTTCTTCTATTGGTGTATGGTAATCCCAGCGATGGATGATATACAAATCCACATAATCCATACCTAGTCGTTCTAAGCTCTGATCAATTTCTGCCATAATCTCCTTTCTAGAAAGCCCTCCACTGTTTGGTCGATTTGGCCGCATGGGCATAAATACTTTTGTCGCAACAACGATATCGTCTCGAAGGGCGTAATCGTTCAATGCTTTTCCAAGCACACGCTCACTCTCACCCATTGAATAGATGTTAGCCGTGTCAAAAAAATTAATCCCTGCATCTAATGCTTTTTTTATAACGGGTCGACTCTTCTCTTCATTTAAGATCCATTTGTGTATCCAATTTGATGGGTCACCGAATCCCATCGCGCCTAAACACAATCGTGAAACGTCCAATCCAGTGTTACCAAATTTCACATAGTCCATCTTTAAAAACCTCCTTCATGCTTCTATTCTCTACCATACGCAATGGAGTGAACTCTAGGGCAAGCCTTATTTTCTTTGAAAACGATCTAAGGAAAATGCCGAAATATCTATCTCTGTTTCTCCTAGACATACAAGTTGACTTAAGGCTTGTCCAACTGCACTACTAAACTTAAAGCCGTGTCCTGAAAAACCTGCCGCAACATAAAGATTCTTATATTGCGGGTGCCGATCAATAATAAACCGATCGTCCGGTGTCATCGTGTATAAGCAGGTTTTCCCATAAGCCAGATCGTTGACCGTTGGCATATGACGATGTACAAATGTGCGCAAGTCTTCCTCGTCTTCGGCAAGCGTTCCAAATGGAGCCATTTGTTCATCTGGATGAATAGGCGTGCCACCATCATGACGTCCGACTTTTAATCCAGCACCTTCTATACTCGGAAATCCATAATACAATCCATTTGAGGATTCATAGGCAAATGCAGGAAAAGCGTCTTTACCGTAAGTTTGTTCATCTGCGTGAAACCAGGCGAACGTTTTCCTTAAAGGCGTAAGCGGTAGTTTCAAGCCAATAGTGTCAAGCAACGGGCCCGACCAAGCCCCAGCTGAAATAATGACAGAGTGGGCAGCGTATGTTTCATCTACCGTATGTACTTGAGCCACATGATTGTTTAACGACACACCCGTAACCCTGGACCCTGTTAACAGCGTTGCACCATAGTGTTTAGCTAATGCTTTATAGGCAGTAATGCTATCTTCACATTTTAGAACTCCGGATATCGACTCAAAGCAACCAACAGATTCATTTGGAACATGCATACCTGGAAAACGATTATGTACTTCTTTCCGACTTAACGTTAGTAAAGGTAAATCATATTTTTCTGCGCTTTTTATCGTTTCTTGAATAAATTGCCCCGTTTCCTTCCCAACGCTAAGTACACCTGTCTTAAGAAAAATCTCTTTTCCACTCTCTCGTTCGAGCTCGTACCATAACGATTGCGCTCTCCTTACAAAAGGAACGTACTGTTCTCCCTCTGCATATGCATGGCGAATCATTCTTGTTTCACCATGGTGACTTCCACGCTGATGAGGGGGGGTATGTGCATCCAATAAAAGCGTGCTCTTTCCACTTTTCGCTAGAAAATAACCTGCAGCCATCCCCATTGAACCAGCGCCAATAATAATGACATCAAAGTGCATTTCTTTCCTCCTATAAAGTGTGGCTGTCTATTGCTTTCAAACATCTTCCCAATCCCGTCATACGTATGATGACTCTATTTAATCAAACGTTTAATTATCCAGCGCCTTGTTCCTATTTTCCTGCTCAATTACAATTGTTTCTTATCATCATGCCATTTCCTTTCGCCATTTGAAACGATTGATATAAGTCCACTAAATCGTCGTCACAGCACAAATCTACCATGTTGAAAAGATGCGCCTGTATAGGCGCATCTAAGCTATTAGCGTATTGCTACAATCATAAACCGTTTTGAATTGGTTTTAATCCCCTGATCGGTTTGGTTGTGTTCACAAAAGGCATGTAGATGTGCGTAATCGCTCTTATCTTTTCCAAACTCCCCTACTATCGGGGTGTGTTCTAATAAAAAAGCTAAGTCGTTCTCCGTTTGATAATATTCAATGGCATCATAATCATATGCCTGAACATGTTTATAGCCAGCGGTTTGAAGCTCTTTCACATAACGGTCTTTCAACGATCCATCTTTAATGTTAAATGCTTGTCCACGATTAAACCATTCTTTTATATTTTGTTTATCGCCTTCGCTCACTTGCTGAGTCATAAAGACAGCCCCATCTTTCATAACAGTCTTAAGCTGTTGCACATGAAATGGTGCATGACAGCACGTAACGAGATCATACTGTCGATTTAATTCTCCAATATTCTTGTTGTCCAAACAATGCAGAAAGACATTTCCTTTCTTAGATTGCTGGACATTTCGCTCAGCTGTTTTCACCATTTCTGGTGCGTTATCAACAGCATCAATCCGAACAACAGCATCGGCCAATGTCAACACTTGTTCAGCTCCACCTGTACCTAAATCGAGCAACATGTCTTGAGGTGAACAAAGTTCTCGAACCAATTTATAAAAATTCCATTTCACTCCCGAAGAGACAGCGTTGATGCGGGTGAAATTCCAACCCATTTCTTTTCCAACACGATTGTATAAAAAATTCAAATCTTGATTATCCATATTCATAACACCTTTCAAGTCTATGTGATTTAATTGTTAAAAAAGGCAGACGTATCCCTTTGCGGCTAGTACGCGTTTTTTTCTAGCCCGAATGAAAGATACCTCGACCGTAATAAAACAACATGTATTCACCTCATTTGAAAGATTACGACGATTATAACACGAATATGCGTGAATTATTTAATAATTGAATATGCAGCTAAAGAAAAATCGGTTATCCATCGGTTCGAAACGACTTTAAACCCGAGCTGTTTATAAATATGAATGGCAATCGTATTCTGAGCGAAAACAGATAAATACACGTTAGGTGAATAGGTTTTTCCAACATGTGTTAACGTACTCGTTATTGCCTTAGCATAGCCTTTTCCTCGAAAGGAAGGCTCGGTTACAATGTTTCCAAGCTCTACTAACATCTCGTTATAGAAATGAAATCCTCCAACTGCTGCGTAATGTTCTCCTTCACGAATAGCATAAAACGGATATTGTTGTAATTCTCTTTCCGAGAAATAATTCATTTCGCTCTTAGCCAAAAATCTGCCACACGCTTCCCATTCAGTTTCTGTTATTCGCTCAACCAAATCTCCTTTCAATAACTTTTGATCGTCTTCATGCTTCATGGTAATAAAAGCAGTTGGCTCATTCACAGTAAGCTTTGCCGCTTGGAATAAGGCCAAATCGACATCAGACAAGATCGTACCGCCAACAATTCCTTCGTGAAAATTCAGCAACTTTCTCACATAGGATACGAATAAGTCAAGTTGAAGTTCTTTATAATCAAGGCCATAAAAAGCAAACGCCGGAAACGGTAACTGATCGGTATAAGCAAGAACGCCTGTTAGTCTTTCGTTCACAAACTCACCAAAGAAAGAGGCTTCATTCCGTCGCATGGATACATAGGTGAAAAATAAATAATCTTCCTCTGGCTTTATTTTTTCTGCTAGTCTTTCCACTGCTTTCACATCTAACTTATGATGTTGTATCATTTTCTCACCCCTTATTCCTATTTTAGCTTAAACTGCAAAACACCACACCCTTGTTTCACTACAAGAATAGGGTGTTCATTTGTTTTCTATTTAAAGCGGCAATTACACCTTCAGTAATGGTTAGTTGCTTACATAATATGCTTGTAATCGGAAATACCTCCATAACAGCTAATAATGGCAGAAGTCCCCCTTTAAAGGAAAGAATACGATGTTTTGGAATCCAACCTAATTTATTATACGATTCATGATCCATTTCTACTAACTCAACGAGCTGTTGCTTAACCCAGTCTCCAGAGAGCGATTCCTCTGTCCCTTGACCTTGCAGAAATTGATGTGGACCACCAATTGTAACTAGTGTAGGGAAAGATTGTGTATGTAGCATCGTCTGCATCGTCGATCCAAGGTTTTCTTTTAGTTGATCGACGAAAGAACGCCAATCGTCACTCGTCTGGTGGAAGAATTGTTTGCTTAACGTGGATGCTCCAAATGGGTAACTATGAAAAAAAGCTGGCTTTGACCGGGAGATCACGGTTAATTCAGTACTTGCCCCACCCGTATCCACCAGTACACCTTGATCAAGCACCGTCTTATCTTTTAAAGCAAGGTAGCCAAGGGCTGCCTCAACATGTCCTGACAAAACATGAATTGTAACATGTAGCTTCTTTTTTATTTCCTCAACAATAGCATGTTTATTTTTTGCCAATCTCAAGACACCTGTTGCAAAAACAAAGGAGCCTCGACATACGTACGCCTCTTCGACTTTTTTAAACTGCTGTAGCGCCCAAATAATCTTCTTTATCGCTCGATCTTGCAAGACTGAAAGGCGAGAGAGCCGATCCACTAATTGTACTTGTGCTTTTTTACGTGCAACCGTGCACCATAAACCGTTTTCCTTCTTGCAAATCGTACATTTTATTGAGTTAGACCCGATTTCAATAATAGAAAAATACACTCTTAGCCCTCCGTTCTCATTCCAGTGACTTCACTACTCCTTAATAGAGTCCGTTCTATTAAGAATAAAGAAACCAGATGAAGCAGGCATGAGCATAGTGTAAAACGATTATAAAAATTGTAAAGGACGTGTATAAATTGCAAACGTTTCTGCTAATGGATCCATACCATTTGCGCATGAGTCTTATGCAAAAAACTCATTGGAGTCTTTTATTCGATAGGCGTATGATAAAGAAAGGGCCTACTTATAGGTGGACTTCATTATTAGGAGCGGAGACTATGGCACCAATTCATCGTGGCACTACAGCTTTCAAGAAACTTAATACCGCTTTATTTATCGGTGGCTTTTGCACATTTGCAATCCTTTGGGGGATGCAATCGTTGCTACCTGAAATGGCTAATGAATTCAATGTTAGCCCTGCTTTATCGAGCCTCGTCCAGTCTTCTACTACACTTTCTTTAGCCTTCACCTTATTAATCATTGGTGTCTATGCCCATAAATTTAATCAGAAAAACTTAATGACTCTCTCTCTTATCGTTTCATCTTTGCTCGTCATCTTATCAGGCTTTCTATCAAGCTTCGGTGTCTTAATTCTATTTCGTATTTTACAAGGCGTAACATTAGCTGGTATTCCTGCTGTGGCGATGGCTTATCTGGCAAATGCTATTGAAGGAAAAAGTCTTGGCTTTGCTATGGGCCTTTATATTAGTGGTAGTTCTATAGGTGGGATGACAGGTCGAATACTAAGTGGCTTTTTGGCAGATCAATTTAATTGGAATAGTGCCGTCATGGGAGTTGGTTTCATTAGCTTAGCCGCGACAGCTCTTTTTTGGTACCTCCTTCCATCAGTAGAAACGACATCACATCACATACAGCAAAACCATCGTATTGTGCACTCATTTTTCTCTCCATTTCGTGTTCCCGGTTTACGCTTTTTGTTTTTAAATGGCTTTTTACTTAGTGCAGGCTTTGTTTCTTTATACAATTACATCGGCTTTGTGCTGATGGAACCACCATACTCTTTAAGTCAAACACTCGTTGGTTTTATTTTTGTTGTTTATTTAGTAGGAAGCTTTAGTTCAACGTGGATGGGAATGCTGTCGGATAAGTATGGTAACGATCGTATTCTTACGTTAGCCATTTGTCTTTTATTTATTGGTGGAGTCATGACCCTTCATCCAAGTTTGTGGGTCATCATAGGAGGCATTGCCGTTTTCACATTTGGCTTCTTCGGTGCCCATTCCATTTGCAGTAGTTGGGTTAGCAACTTTAGAAATGATCACAATACCCAGGCGACATCCATTTACCTATTCGCCTACTATTTCGGTGGAGCTGTAGTTGGAACCATTTCGGGTACGCTTTTTTACTCGACTGGATGGTCAGGCATTGTGATTCTCATTGCTGCTGTGGCAATTCTTTCCTTCCTTTCTAGTAAACGAATTGCGTACTATAGTAAACAAATAGAATAAGCATTCCATTTCTACCCTGCTTGATTACTAACTGGGATTGTAGCTAAGCTTTCCTTGGAATCGCAAAACCATTCTCGATCCGCTCAAAACCTAGTTTCGGATAATAATCCATCGCTTCCGCTGATGCCCTTAACAGTAGTGTGACATTTTCTCCTATTTCATCCTTTGTTTTATCCACTAGCTGACGGCCGATCCCCTGAAATTGATAAGCTGTATCCACAGCAAGGTCCGATAAATAGCAACAGTATACATAATCCGTTAAACTTCGTGCGACACCTATAAGCTTTTCTCCGTCCCAAGCAGTGACAAGCAAATTTCCATGCTTGAGCATTTCCTCTAGGCGATTCAAGTCGTCTAGAGGTCGGGTAATGGTTGATCGTTGAAAGACAGTAGCCAATTGCCGAGGCGTAATCATTTCGCCCACTTTTATTGTAATCATAAGTCTCCTTCTCCCTCCTGATGGTATAGCTGTTTGAAAAAGCCTGGATAATTCGTAATAAATCCAAATGAATCAACAGTAAAAATAGTCGTAAAAGAACCACTTTGGTATTGGAACTTTCTTTGTTCTTCTTCTTCAACTAATGTATATCGTTGATTTCGTTTTCTGTAATTCATATTTCTATCAATATACACAACCTCTAAATCAATAGGTTCATTTATTTGCCACTTGTTACGATTAATCGGTAAGGTATTCGTAAAAGGCGTGCAGGACAAATCTATGTCTTTCGCTCCTTCCAATGCTTGAATCGTTTGCCCATTCTCATCAAACCATTTTCCCTTTCCATTAGTCGAAAGTGTCAGGTATCGTTCCGTCCCTTTTTCCTTAAAGTCAATTCCTCTCATTTCCCAATCTTTCGAAAGGGTAACAGCATATTCTAAACAAAAAGAAGCATCTTGATCCGTTTGAATCACTGTACTTTCTATGTTTATCCCTATACTGCCTTCCTTCACAAATAAGAATTCAAGACCCATTTGTTCCGTGTTTTGCCACACAATCTTTTTCATCCTGCTCTCCTGTTCTATTCCGGAATAAACGCAAGCGGTTCTGTACAAGTATGATAGCCGTTCCTCTTGTAATAGGAAATTGATTCATCACTCGGCCAAACAATCGCAAACTCATACTTATTTATTTCCACCCATTCATTTACCTTTTTTAACAGTCGAGTCCCTACTCCCTTTCCTCTCGCTTTTGGAATGGTGTAAACGTTTGTCATAAAAACAAATGGATATGTGACACGCCCTGGCCTTGGTACTTTATGAACAAGTTCTGTATAAATATGAGAAACCAACTCACCATCTTCTTCAAAAACCCAAATAAACCAACAATCCTCTTCCAACGCCGCCACTAAAAATGCATCGCATTCTTGTTGAAACAACTGAAAAGATTCGTTACTCTTTGAATCATCATGTTCAATTGTAAAATCCCAACGCATCTTAATGAGTTGGGGGATGTCCGCGCTTGTAGCAAGCCTTATCATTGCTTCTTCCTCCTATAATTGGTTTATAAAGTGTTGGACTTCTTTTCGTGACCGCAAAATAAGCACACGCTTCCCTTCTGAATAACGACGAATCTCTTCTAAAACCTGTGGCTTTTTATTTTTCGGAAAGTCCCATATCCATTTCAAAAAGGGAAGATCTAGTTTTTCTTCACACCCCTCCCTCATATCTGGTCGTGCCTTGTTTCTATATGTAAGAAATCGCTTTATGGCACGAAACACACAAAGAGTTCTTGGCATGTCTAAAAAAAGGATCGTGTCACAAGCTTTTAACCGAATTGGTAACGTTGATCCATAATGACCATCAATAATCCATTCTTCCTCTTCCGTAAGCGTTCGTTGTATTGCTTCTTGCTCTTCTCGAGCTGTCATTTCCCAATTAGGCTTCCAATGCAGCGCATCTAAATGATAGACATTAATCTTTAATCTCTCACCCATTTGTCTTGCTAATGTTGATTTACCAGCACCCCCACAGCCAATCAATACAATCTTTTTCATATACGCCTCGCCTCCGCTCGCTTTCAGAATACTAGTATCTACAAATTGCGTATTTTCAACTCTTTCCATTACGTATGCATCAAACCGACAAACAAGAAAAAAGCAATGACACCGCAATTCACTAACGTGATGGCTAAAGCAATAAGAGCTACTTTTGACTGCTCCTTTTTTGATAGGATAACAAAGATGATGCCGATAACGGTTACAAGTGTACCAATAAAGATAAACACCATCATTGGCAGGCTTGCACCTTCATTTGTCGCTGTGGCAATCGGATCTAACAAAAACATAGCAAGAGTCACAAGTAGACTTAGGACTACTAGTGAATACGAACGCCATGTGTACCTAGATTCATTCATTCTGACCATTCTCCTTTTTCGATCTATTCTAGTAATCTAAATATAGCATAAATACCGTACGTGAACATGAGCGTGGACCTATTAGAGGAATGACAACACGAACACTTCTGAGCGCTTTAGATGAATCGTTCATTCATCTTCTCGATTCAATTACTTTTAAAATTTTCTTGCATATCAATCAACTTTTCGAGTAAGATAAAAACAGCTTTATACTTTTGAAAAAGGAGATGAGACCTGTGCTTTTACTAAATAGAGGATCCGTTTACGTAAACCGAATAGCCTACGAGTCTCGTCTACAAGGTATAGAGAATTTGTAACCTTGCTTTTTCTCGGACTCGACACGAGTGCCGATTGCATATGGAGGAAAGACGTGCGGCGTAACCGTGCGTCTTTTTTTATGCTTAAAAAGATAAAGACTATTTTTTCAGGAGGACAAAATGTGAATACCTTATTATTACATGTGTACATCCCGCTGCTATTGGATACTGGAGAGCTAGAAGGCGGGTAGCTCCATTGTTGGACTAAGTGATGAAAGAAGTGGATAGACATGTTTCGCGTATTAAAACAATTAAGCTGGTTTTTTAAAGAACAGAAAAAACGCTACGTTATCGCTATTAGTTTACTATTGGTAGTCAGTATCTTTGAGCTGACGCCTGCTCTTTTAATTGGTAGAGCCGTTGACGCGTTTCAAAGAGGAGCCTTATCAACAAGCTATGCCGTGACACTTATCTTGATCATGCTTGCTGTTATTCTCATTAGCTACGGATTAAGCTACATTTGGATGCGACAGTTATTTGGTGGGGCATTTATCCTTGAACGCCAGCTTCGTAGTCGTTTTATGAAGCACTTGTTTCAAATGGACCCACCCTTTTATGAGAAACGCAAAACAGGCGATTTGCTTGCACGTGGCACAAACGATATGAAAGCCATTTCGATGACGGCTGGTTTCGGCATACTTACTCTAATTGATTCGATTATGTTTATGGCTATTATTCTTATTGCTATGACGTGGCTCATTGATTGGTGATTAACCCTTGCAGCGGTAGCCCCATTGCCCATTATCGCCATTACCGTAACCATACTCGGAAACATGATTCATTCACGATTTACAAAAGCGCAAGAAGCATTTGGCGATTTAAATGACCGCGTGCTTGAATCCGTTGCTGGTATGCGTGTCATTCGCGCCTTTCGAAGTGAGCGTAAAGACGAAGCACAATTCGAGAACAAAAGTCTTGATGTTTACAACCGCTACATCCAAGTCGCTCGAATTGAATCTTTTTTTGATCCGATTATTACCGTTGTTGTTGGTTTAAGCTATGTTATTGGTCTTGGCTATGGTGCCTTTTTAGTCTTTAACCAGCAATTAACCCTTGGGCAAATTGTCACGTTTAATATCTATCTTGGTATGTTAATTTGGCCGATGTTTGCCATTGGTGAGCTTGTTAACATTATGCAGCGTGGTAGTGCTTCTTATGAACGAGTCAACGAGACTTTATCTGTTTCAAAATCTGTTTCGTTACCATCTAACGAGCTCGTCGCTTCTCTTCCCATTCGTTTACAAAATTATTCGTTCTCTTATCCAAATTCGACGGCGAATCAACTTCAACAGATCGAACTTACCATCCATAAAGGGACAACAGTCGGTATTGTCGGAAAAACCGGAAGTGGAAAATCTACTCTAGTTAAGCAATTTCTAAAGTATTATCCACCTGGAAGTGAGGGACTATTGTTCGGTACCCATTCAGCTAAGGACCTTAGCCAAGAAACGATTCGTCATTTGGTTGGTTATGTGCCTCAAGACCATGTGCTGCTTTCAAAGACCGTCAAGGAAAATATATTAATAGCAGCAAACGATACAAGTAACACGCACTTAAATCAAGTGATTCACACAGCTGCATTTGACCAAGATCTTGCCTTTCTACCGAATGGATTAGAAACACTTGTTGGAGAGAATGGTGTTTCCTTATCGGGGGGTCAAAAGCAGCGTATTTCCATTGCCAGAGCGTTGGCAAAAAATCCGGAACTTCTCATCTTGGATGATTCCTTATCGGCAGTTGATGCAAAAACAGAAGCTCGTATTGTTGCAAACATTCAACGAGATCGCTCAACTCAAACAACCATTATTACGAGCCATCGAATGTCTGCTGTTGAACATGCAGATGAAATCATTGTATTAGAAAACGGGTTCATTAAAGAACGAGGAACCCATGAAATCCTTATGAAGCAAGGTGGCTGGTATGCTGAACAAGTTCAGAACCAAACGAGCCAAGAGAAAGAGGCGATGTCATGAGTACAGAAAAACGACTAGCTCGTTATGCACTAACGAGTAAAGGGACGATACTCATTGCCCTCTTTATGCTCACTATAGCTGTAGCGGTTGAGTTAACAGGTCCATTTATTGCTAAAACGATTATTGATCGGCATATTTCCGGAATTGAACAGCCCTGGTATGAAAGTGAACCTAACGATCAGTCTGTTGCCTATAACGGCACCTATTATACCCGTGATGCTTATTTAGAGAATGATGCATGGCGGGGAGAAGAAGTTCAAATCCTCCAAATTGGAACCCAGTTTTACTTTACCACTTCACCTGTTCCAACTGACGGAGAACGACTTTTTAGAGACGGCATCTTAACAGTCGACCGACAGGACGGCACTTATACAACAGAAGCAGCATCTCTTAATGCGCAAGAGATTCTTGCATTTTACGAGCCTGAGATTCGCTTTATCATTCGCTGGCTTATGCTTTATTTAGGAATTGTGTTCGTCGCATCCTTTTTTCACTACGGTCAAAACTTTTATTTAAAGAAAGCCGCTCATAAAATTATTCAACGGATGCGGGTTGATGTGTTCAACCAGCTTTCGAAAGTGCCGGTGCGTTATTTCGATCACCAGCCAGCCGGAAAAATTGTTGCTCGAATTACAAATGATACAGAAGCCGTTCGAGAGCTTTACATGACCGTATTAGCAACATTCTTTTCGAGCTTCATTTACATTATTGGCATTTATGTGGCGCTGTTTTTATTAGACAGCCGTCTTGCCTTTATGACCCTTGCACTCCTTCCGATTTTATTTATTTGGTTTAAACTTTATCGGAAATTTGCAGCTGGATTGAATCGATCGATCCGTGCAAAAAACGCAGAGATTAATGCTTCAATGAATGAAAATGTACATGGCATGAAAATGATTCAAGCGTTCAACCAAGAGAAGCAACAGTTAGAATCCTTTGAGGAGTTAAATCATGCACATTATCGCTATCAGGCAAAGCTACTAAACCTAAATTCTTTAACTTCTCATAACCTAACCTTTGTTGTAAAAAACATTGTCTTTGTCGCCTTAATCTGGTGGATTAGTGGTGGGACTGCCGGACTTATTACCCTTGGTGTCTTATATGCGTTCGTTGACTATATAAACCGTCTTTTCGAACCAGTCAATCAAGTAATGAATCAACTAGCTAACTTAGAACAAGCAAGAGCGGCTGGTGCAAGGGTATTTGAACTCTTAGATGAAGATGGAGAGGATGTTGATGAAGCGACCATTCCTAGACCAAATGGAGATGTTTCGTTTCAAAACGTCCAGTTTGCCTATATAGAAGGGGAGTCTGTCTTAAAACAACTATCTTTCCATGCTAAACCAGGAGAAACGATTGCTCTCGTAGGTCATACTGGCTCAGGAAAAAGTTCGATCATGAATTTATTGTTCCGTTTCTATGACCCTACTAACGGAACCATTAAAATTGATGGTATTGATACAAAGCACCATTCTCCACAAGCATGGCGCTCTCATATGGGCATCGTCTTGCAAGAGCCCTACTTGTTTTCTGGAACCATTGCATCAAATATTGCCTATGGCAAACCAGATGCTACGAGAAAAGAGATTGAAGCAGCCGTTGACCTCGTTGGTGGTACCGATCTATTCAACAAGAATGGGTTAGATGAACACGTCACCGAAAAAGGAAGTACCTTATCCAGCGGTCAGCGTCAGCTCATATCGTTTGCCCGTGCACTTTTAGCAAATCCCGCTATTCTTGTTTTGGATGAAGCGACTTCGAGCATTGATACCGAGACAGAACTGCTTATTCAAAAAGGAATGCAGACATTAAAGCAAGATCGAACAACATTTGTTATCGCCCACCGCTTATCGACAATCCAAGATGCCGATCAGATTATTGTGCTTGATCAAGGAGAAATCCGAGAGCAAGGAACACACGATGAATTATTGAATCGTAAAGGCATTTATGCGCAAATGTATAAACTACAGCAAGGTCAAGCAAGTTAACAATTACCTCTGACAACATGTCAGAGGTTTTTTGAAGAGTAAGAGTGGGTAACGAACAAGGAATATGCTAGGATAAGAGAGGATAAACGACAGAAGGGATACCCAAAAATGACAACCTATGAAGCCATACATACAAAAGTCTCCATGTATCATCAAGAACATCTAGTAGACTTTTATCATGAATTAGACGAACATGAACAACAAGCGCTATTGAAACAAATTGACCAATTGGATCTAAGTTCTATTCCAAGCATGACTGCTAAGGGTGAGCAGACGAATACGTCGATAACAGCACTCCCTAGTCAATCGGCACTTGAATTAGCAGATCAGGAAAAAGCACAGCTATACAATAGAGGTGTTTCATTGCTTTCAGAAGGAAAAGTTGCAGTCGTTTTACTTGCTGGAGGTCAAGGAACACGATTAGGCCACGTCGGCCCTAAAGGAACCGTGACGATGGATGACACGCCGGAAACGTCTTTATTCGCTCTTCAAGCAAAACAGATCCAAGCTCAACAGCGAGAAGCGAATGTGCAAATTCCTTGGTACATTATGACGAGCCCCATAAATGATAAAGATACGCGAACTTTTTTTGCCGATAACCATTATTTTGGACTGAAAAAGGAACAAGTTACGTTTTTCATACAGGATGTAAGCCCAGCAATCACCCCAGAAGGCAAAATAATCCTTGCCGATAAGGGACAAATCTTTCAAGCCCCTAACGGAAACGGCGGCGTTTTTACTTCTATGAAAAAAGCCGGTATTCTTAAAGAAATGAAAGCGAACGGAATTGAATGGATTTTCTTCAACAACATTGATAATGCACTGGTGCAAGTAGCGGATCCCCTTTTTATTGGTTATGCCGATCGAGACGGAGCGGACATTTCTACTAAATCAGTTAAAAAGGTTACGCCAAGTGAGAAGGTTGGGGTGCTAGGTCAACGAGACGGAAGGCCTGCGGTTATCGAATACTCCGAATTAACGGAAGAAGAGCGCCATCATCCTCTTCTTCAAGATGCGAATATTGGCATCCATCTGTTCAAGCTCGATTTTCTTTATCGCACGGCTGATGCTTCACTCCCCTACCATTTAGCACACAAAAAAATCCCATCGATTGCAACGGACGGGACTAAGATAGATCCAGTGGAACCCAACGGCTATAAGCTAGAATTGTTTTATTTCGATGTGTTTCCACTCGCTTCAAGCATGACCATTTTCCAAGTGGATCGAGAAAACGAATTTTTGCCAGTGAAAAACAAAACAGGACAAGATAGTTTGGAAGAAGCGAGAACACGATTTTCCTCTTAAAAATTGTGCGGCAGGTTTAAGGACCCTGCCGCTTTTCTGATTGCCCACTCTTCTCTTCTTCTTTTTCCTCGCTATAGAGCCAATTCATGTACGCATACGTCAGAATAATGACAAGCCCTATTACCATTAAGATGATGCTCATACTATACGGTATCCAGCCACTAATATTCGATAAACTATTTGAAAGTCTCCAGTCAGAATTAATGTTAACTGGCATCGTTAACGCAATAGCAAGGTGCATCAATCCGAATAACACAACACCCGCACCGAATAATACATAGCCGTATACTAATTGCTCATGCTTCATCACAGACTTCCTCCCTTTCTATAACAATGCCATTCGTTCCCACACTTGTTCAATTGTCAAATCATTTAATTTAAACTCATCAAGCAATGCCTTTTTTGAAGAGTATCGTTGCTCAAGGTCTTTTCCCTCTATTTCTACTATCCAAGCACCCTCGTCTTTATAAACATGAATAATACGTTTTCGGTCATATACTACGGGACTCGTACCAGTTCCATCAAGGTTTGACTGCCATTGATCATAAGACCAGTTTATTTTTTCTTCGAGCAATTCAGCATATGACTGTACTTCTTGATTAGCGTCTTCTTTAAAAACTTGAACAAGTGTTGCCAATACATTCTCATCTAAAAAAGCCGACTTCATACTCCATATTTGATTCGCTATTTCTGCGCGAATGAGATGGTTTGGATATGTACTTAGCTTCAAATAAATGTTTCCTAACCACTCATAATCCATTTCAAATTGCAATGTACGTTCAATTCCATATCTCAGTTTCTCACTATCCTTTTCTTTCATTAATGCTTCAAAAGCTTGATGAGTTAGTATCTCATCTTCATCATCTGCATCCTCCCAGTCCTCTCCCTCTTCCACATACAACATTTCTAAAAAGGCATCGAAATGTTCTGCTAAAGGATACTCCATAGTCTCTGCATCCACTTCAAAATAAACGATTGGCGGGTTCTCTTTCGTTTGACGATAATCAAACGCTAGCCACGAATGACCCGTCCCAGAAAAAAGGACAATGCCCGCTGGCAAATCCCACTCTTTAATTAAATAAGGTGAGTCAGAAATGCCACCATCACCAATGCCAAAGAGTTCTTCTACCTCTATATACGGTTCTTGTATATTTTTTGAAGGAGATGGAACTGCATTTGCTGTCAGAGATCCTCCGTTTTGTACCTTAACTAACGCTACATATGTAAGAGGTAATACGACTCCTAGTCGTTCTTCCGCCTCGCGTACTGTTGTGTCTGTAACTGGTTCCAAAGAAATTCCCATATTGTCCTCGGCCCAAATGGTTTGCATCAAATCTTTCCTTTCTGTGCGAATACTCTTTTCACTCTATTATAGATGGAAAGGTTATCCAATTTCCACTCAAAAAAAAGAACCACGACTGTTAAGCCGTGTTTCTTTACTTTATGGATTATTGGACCATAAGCCTGCGTGTTTTAATACCACTCGTGGGTGAAGTTTAAGCTGTGCGACCATTAAGTCAGCCAAGTCTTCTGGCTGCATCACCTTATCAGGATTACCATCTGTTAGTTGAAGGTCTTTTGCCATATCTGTGGCGACTGTACTTGGCGTTAGCGTCGTTACCCGGATATTCTGTTTACGAACTTCCATCATTAACGATTCACTTAAACCAATAACAGCTGCTTTTGATGCAGTATAGGCACTCGTTGCTGGGGCACCTTTTTGTCCTGCAGTAGAAGCAATGGTAATGATGTCCCCTGTTTGACGTTCTACCATCTCTGGTAATACCGCACGGGTTGTGTAATAGACGCCTTTCACATTGACATCGATAATGTTTGTCCAATCTTCAGGTGTTAAGTCCATAAAGCCGCCAAATTTTGAGATTCCCGCATTGTTGACAAGAATGTCAATAGGCCCTAATTCAGTACGAACCTGCTCTACTGCCTTTGTGATAGAGTCAATCTCTTCAATTGATGCAGCGGCAACAGCGACATTCACATCGTATTCTTTTAATTCATTTGCGACGTTTTGCAGATTTTCCAATGTACGTCCCACCAGCCCTACATGAATACCTTCTTTTGCAAAAGCAATAGCAGTAGATCGCCCAATTCCTCTTCCTGCACCTGTAATAAGGGCTACTTTTCCTTTAATCGATTGCATCTACCTTCACTCCCATTTCTTCATTTGTTTCATTCTAGCTGATGGAAAAAAGGAACGCAAAAGATGAGAATTAATCATGTTCCTATCGTCTTGTTCATATAGTGGACAAGGAGGTGAGTAAACATGGTGTTGAGTATCGTATTCAGTTATCTTCTTCTAGGTATAAGCTTAGGTGCACCAATAGGTCCTGTTAATGCCGCAAGAATTGAAAAAGGTATTCAAAATGGCTTCATGCATTCTTGGATGGTGGGAATTGGCAGTCTATTTGCAGATGCAACGTTTATGGCATGTGTCTACTTTGGCTTACAACGATTTATTGACGCCCCTTTTATTCAATCGTTCCTCTGGTTATTTGGCGCCTTTGTTCTTCTTTACTCAGGGATTGAAGGAATGATGCGGTCAAATCGTTTTTCTATTATTGAGAACCGTCATAGAGATACCCTCATTCACTGCTTCTTTAACGGCTTTCTTATTTCTATCTCCAATCCAATGTCGATCATGTTCTGGCTCGGCATTTACGGTTCGATCATGGTGAAAACAGCAGAGACAGCGACAAATCAACAACTCCTTCTCTATACATGCATGATTTTTATTGGCTTAACCATGTGGGACTTGTTTGTTGCTTCAATGACCAGCGGTGGAAGAAGATTCCTCAAACCGGCGACACTAAAAGCAATTGCCTTATTATCAGGTCTTTCCCTCGTTGCTTTCGGGGTTTACTTTGCGATACATGGTATTCAGTTATTCGTATAAAAAAGCTCATTTGGACGATTCCAAGTGAGCTTTTATTTTGCTTTAAAATTGTACAGGGGCTTGATAATATGTTGAACCTCAACAGAATCTTGAATCTGTTCCAAAATGTCTTTCATCGGTTTATACACCATTGGTGCCTCGTCAATCGTTTCTTCTGCTAGAGAAGTTGTCCATATCCCTGCCATGGCATCCTTAAATTCACCTAGGTTAAAGGTATCCTTCGCTTTCCTCCTACTCATTAAACGACCTGCTCCGTGTGGGCCTGAGTAATTCCACTCTTTATTGCCTTTACCAGTCGCTAATATGCTGCCATCACGCATATTCAATGGAATAATAACGCGCTCTCCTTTTTGAGCCGAGATTGCCCCTTTTCGCAAAATCTTTTGCTCCAAATCAATATAATTATGAATGGTCGTAAATGAGTTTGAGATCGTCCACCCCATTCCTTTTATAATCTCGTCTACCATAGCTTTTCGATTTAATCGTGCATACTGTTGTGCAATGCCCATATCATGCATATAGTCGATAAACCCTTCTCCCTCAAGATAAGCTAAATCCCTTTTAATCGTAGGACGCTTATATGCTGAAAGAGCTGCTTGGATTTCATTATTTCGATTCTCTTGCTTCAACTGGTCAATGAGCGCATCCCGTTCTTGCCTTTGTGTCATTAACCCATCATAAGCACGACCTTGATAATGCTCAGCTATTTGTTTTCCTAAATTTCTAGACCCAGAGTGAATAACAAGGGCGATCTTATTCCCATACTCATTTAGCTCAATAAAGTGATTGCCACCACCTAATGTACCAACACTATTTAAAGCTCGGTTCTCATTAAACGGTGCACGAATGGATGGAAAATCAATTTGTTCTCCATAGGGATGTCTATTTTGCTGGGAACGGACGTTAAACCCATGTGGGACCTTTGTGCGAATCACATCGTCAAGCTGATCAAAGTTGACCTCGTCTTTCTGTTTATTAACTATAGCTACTTCGAGCCCACAGCCAATGTCAACACCAACAAGATTAGGCACAACCTTGTCTTGAATGGTCATCGTTGTTCCAATCGTACAGCCTGCACCAGCATGAGTGTCTGGCATAATTCGTATTGTGGACCCTTCTACAAACGATTGATTACACAATTCAACAATTTGATCCATAGCTGTAGAATCAATTGAGTTTGTAAAGATTTTTGCGCTATTGTATGCTCCTTTTGCTTCTAACAATTTGCTCAACTCCTTTCTCTTATTATATGGGAGCATCAAGGGAAAGCGAGCATTATTTTACAACCTTGACTGACTCACTTACCATCCTATACGCTACATAAAAACCCCTTATTTCTCCTGTTATGCTCAATAAGGGGCCAAATCATTTTTTCCAATAGCAAAAGAAAATGACGCGGAAAGCCTCTATCATTTTCCTTTTTTCAGAAGCACAATTGAGAGAACGAGCATGAGAAGTGAGATCACAAATGAAGAAACTGTCGCACCAATCGTAATCATGAGATTTAATGCTTCATAGGAAGACAAGGCCACACCTCCTTTTTGTTCAAATCGCTATCGGACTATGATTTGTATCATGTAAAGAGGGGGTAATCACCATTAATCTCACTCCTTAAAAGAAATACGTCAGAAGAGCTATTTTTCCAACAGTCGAATGGAGGTCTATTGTATGAAGCAACTGATTGCACTTGGAGGTGGAGGGTTCTCAATGGAACCTAAAAATCCGCTACTCGATGATTATCTATTGAAACAAGCAGACGTATCTTCACCTAAGATCTGCTTTCTCCCTACAGCAAGCGGAGATTCTGCTACTTACATTGAGCGCTTTTATGAAGCTTTTCGTCAGAAATCGTGCCAGCCGTCGCATTTATCCCTTTTTAAACCACCAACACGTGATCTACGTTCCTTTATCCTTGAGAAAGATATGATTTATGTAGGTGGAGGAAACACGATTAACTTGCTACTGCTTTGGAAGCATTGGGGACTAGATACCTTTTTAAAAGAAGCCTATGAGAATGGAACCATTCTGGCAGGATTAAGTGCAGGCTCAATCTGCTGGTTTGAAAGTGGGATTACCGATTCGTACGGTGACAGACTAGAACCGGTAAAAGGGTTAGGCTTCCTATCTGGAAGTCATGCCCCGCACTACGACGGAGAACGCGAGCGAAGACCTATGTTCCAACAGCTCATTCGCACCAAAAAAATTCCAGGAGGGATTGCCGCAGATGACGGAGTTGGTTTGCATTATCGTGATGGGACGTTACACACAATCGTACGCTCTCGACCAAATGTATATGCATACGCTGTGCATTTAATTGATGGCAGGTTATCCGAACAGCAATTAGAAGCGATTGATCTCAACGAACTATAATGAAAAAAGCCGGTCAACACTTCTCGTGCTGACCGACCCTTCTATTACGTTCGTAAAGGCTTTAATTTCGCTTCAATGTCTTTACGCTTTGGCTCAAGAAACGGCGGCAGCGAAAGTGCCTTTCCAAAGTTTTCTATCGATTCATCAATGTCAAAACCTGGCCCATCTGTTGCTAATTCATAAAGAATACCGTTCGGCTCTCTGAAGTACAGTGATTTAAAATAATAACGATCAACAAAACCAGATGTCGTAAACCCTTCCTTCTCAATATGTTGCACCCATTGGTGAAGCTCTTCCTCTGTTTTTACACGAAAGGCAATGTGATGAACACTTCCTCTTCCCTCACGTGCTTTTGGTAAATCTTTATTTTCTTCAACATGAATTTCACCAGCTAGTCCACTTTCCCCAACTTGAAAAACGTGAACCGCGTACTCGCCATTCTTATAATGACCACTTTTGGTGTAACCAAGTACGTCCGTTAGCACTTGAGCTGTCGGTTCTGCATAGCGAACTTGTAACGTTGCAGGTCCAAGACCAATAATAGCATGCTCACCAGGCACGTCTTCTGTTCCATTTTCAAGAACGGGTTCCGCACCCTCATCAACAATAAGACTCATACGATGACCATCTGGATCTTGAAAAGGCAAAACAAGCACGCCATTTCTTTCACGTATGTCTTCATGCTCTACATGATACGTTTTAAAACGCTCAAGCCAAAACTGGAGCGCTTCGCTTGAGGAAACAAGTAGTCCAATTTCGTAAATACGATTGGTTCCTTCCCTTTTCTGTGCCAATAACGGAATCTCAAAAAAGGTCACTTCTGTGCCTGGAGATCCTTTTGCATCTGCATAAAACAAATGATAATTCGACGTGTTGTCTTGATTAACCGTTTTTTTTACTAGTTTCATTCCAAGAATGTTTCTGTAAAACGCTAAGTTCCGTTCCGCATTTGCTGTTAATGACGATACGTGATGATGACCATGAAGCTTCATGCCTATCACTCCCTTTGTTATCTTGATTTATTTATAGTTTACAGGTAAACTATTGAAGAGTCAATTTAGTTAGGGGGGATTACAATGCATTACTTTTACCATCGCAGTCAAACATCAACGGATACGTTCATTTTACTTCATGGTAGTGCAGGAAGAGAGTCAGATTTGCTTGACATTGCTGGTGACTTGGATGTCTCCTTTTCCGTTATTGGTCTACGTGGAGAAGTCCGTGATGAAAAAGGGTTTCGTTATTTCTCTCGTCCGATTAAAGGAGCGTTTGATTACGAAGACATCAGCTACCGCACAGAACAGATTCACCAAACGATTGACACGCTTTTAGCTGAAAAAGAGGTCCCTCATGGTAAGCGCCATCTCATCGGCTACTCTAACGGAGCGAATATTGCCACTAGCTTATTACTGACGCACCCTAATGACTATACGAGCGCCGTGTTGTTCCATCCAAGCAACCTGTTCCAAAATCCTAAAGAGGTTCATTTGTCACATACAAAGATTTTTATTTCAGCAGGAGCTACTGATACGCTCGTTGCACCTGGAGAAGCCTTCGCGTTACAAACACAGCTGAACCAATTCGGCGCAGAAACAAAACTCTCATTAACCGACTATGGACATGCGTTAACAAATGCAGATATAGAAGAAGCTACAAAATGGTGGAAATCTATTTATGGTGGTGCTATATGAAACAAAACAACAAATCAAGAGAAGACGTCCTTGCGCTTCTCGTCTGGTTCAGATTATCGCGAACGTATCATCATAGCTTAAAGCAATCAAACACGTTTCTTAAGGAGTGGGGGTTAACCGTTGCACAATTTGATGTGCTCGTTCATATCGGAACGAATAAGCGTCTCTCTCAACTAGACCTAGCCAATTCTCTCCTCGTGACAAAAGGGAACATTACAAAGCTCTTAGCGAAAATGGAAGAAAACGGCTGGATTAAACGAGAAAAAGAAAAACGCTCAAAATACTTGTCTTTAACAGAGAATGGCAAGCAATTGTACGACGACATTGTGCCTCAGCAAGAGCATCAACAAGCCGCTTATTTCAATCACTTAACAAATGACGAATTAATGCAATTACACACATTACTAAAGAAAGTTCAAGAGCCACACACAACATAAAAAAGAGCACAACAATTGTCGTGCTTCTTTTTTATGTACTCTTCATTTCAGCTAGTCACTTCTTTTTTTCCGTACCTCACTTGAAACAACCCATAAGCGACAGTCGCCGCCAAAACACCTGTTACCAACTGAATAAATGGATAGTACGTTGTTCCCAATGCTGGAATCATCCATCCCCTCATATAAGCCGTCGTCAATAAATAGCCTGATAAAATGTGAAGTAGATACATAAGTACACTAAATGTGCTGATAAATAGGAAGTATGGTTTCATATCTGTCCCCCCTTTCCTTTCTACGCATGACTCTCTTTGATGTTTCACTTTCTTACGTTAACGAATCCCCCTATTGCTACTCTACCAAACAACACCGATAAGTTTGACTGATCTAGAGGATTTTTAATAAAAAAAACGAAACCATGTAAGGAAGAAACGATGGGCACTCTGCCCACTCGATATTAGCATAAAGGAGCCAATTATGGATTATAAAACGCCGAAACATATTCTTTCTTCTGCCACAATTGTCTTGAACAAACAGCAAGAACTATTACTCATTAAAGGGCCGAAGCGGGGGTGGGAGTTTCCTGGTGGACAGGTAGAAGAAGGTGAATCGTTGGTAGACGCTGCGGTTCGAGAAACCAAAGAAGAAACCGGATTGGACATCGAAATCACTCAATTTTGCGGCATTTTTCAAAATACGACTGCTTCGATCTGCAACACTCTATACTTAGCTAACGTTATAGGTGGCGAAATGACTACAACCCCAGAAGCCCTTGAAGTTGGTTTTTTTCCGATTGAAGATGCCTTAAACATGGTTACGTATCGCAATTTCAAGGAACGAATTGAATACTGTCTTGATCCATCAAAACAACCTTTTCTTGTTGTCTTTTAGCGATTCATACTTGCATAACTACCCCTTTTTCTTCCTAGCAAATTCGCGGTAGCCCCGCCCGCCCAAAACTCGTTACGTATATAAACGAGTTTTTTTTGCATCTAGCCCCATTCTCTATAACCTGGTTACTATACTCTTGGTGTACGATTCCATCTCATAATTACCCCATTTTGTTCTGTAAAATAAAAAAAGTTATATGTATGCGTTTACACAAAAACAAATCAGTGTTAGAATGATCAAAATGTAATATTTATTACTTTTTTATTTTATAAGTAATGAATATTACCTTAACTTCTTCGAGGAGGATAACGAAAATGGGAATGGCAGTGTGGGCACTTATATCATTCATCGTTATTATTTTGATTTGGGCAATTTTCACAAGACGAAATATTGGCGAAGCAATGATATTAGGCTTTATAACAACATTATTATTTGCAGGTGATCGAGCATTTGAATTATTTCTTCCCAGTTTAATGAGAGGGCTTACACATGAAGTCGTTTTTGCATCCTTAGCGTTTATTTTTATGGCTCAACTCATTAATCATACTGGGCTTATCGGACGCATTATTCAGATCCTTAATTCATTAATTGGACGGCTGCCTGGAGGAGCTGCTTATGTGAACACCTTTGGCTCTGGCTTATTCGCACTTGTAGCAGGTTCAGGTTCAGGAATTGCTGCAACGACAGGCTCTATCACCATACCTTGGATGGAACGTTCTGGTTGGAGAAAAGAGCATGCTGCATCAATCGTCGCTGGAAACTCTGGGTTTGGTAGTATTATCCCGCCTAACTCCACGATGTTCATTATGTTAGGGTTTGCACCGGTTGCTGCTAGTGTTGGGCAAAGCAGCTTATTTATTGCCCTGTACGTTGCCGGTCTTTATGCATTGGTTCATCGAGTACTCGTCGTCTTTATTATGACGAAACGCTATAACATTCAACCTGTTCATCCGGATTTAATTCAACCAATCGGAACTTCCTTTCGAGCTGGCTGGACATCATTACTCATATTTTTAGGCATTGTCGTTCCACTTCTTATTAATTTTGGACCTCTAGCCAATTGGTTTGTTTCACTAGAGGGTGTTGGGCAATCAGCAATGGACGCGATTTCCTTCATTGTTTGGGTTCCTGTATTTATGATTCTTTTTACTATCATCGTTGGACGCAATCATTTACCAAAAGGGAAAGAAGAATGGAGTCGATTTTTTGAGAAAACAGCTCCTTCATATTTTGTGATTGGACCTGTTTTAATTTTCACATTCGCTACTAGTGCTGTCTTAAATGAAATTGGATTAACCGAGCAATTACAAGCACTCATGACATCTTTTGCCGTTCCTAAATGGCTTATGATTGCCATTGTCGGCATCGTTATTACATTAGTGGCAACACCATTAGCAACATCGGCAACAATAGCAACAATTGGTCTTGCTTCATTTGGCGCTCTTACAGCTGTTGGCGTTGACCCGTTACTTGCGGTCGTTACCATTATGATGTTTGGAGCAACTGAAGGAAGTACACCAACCTCAGGACCTATCTATGTAGCAACTGGAATGGCCAAAATCGGTGCAGAGAAAACATACATCCCGTTACTAATTTATTACACGATTCCATTATTGATTATTAGTTGGTTGATTGGAATGGGCATACTCCCAATTCCTTTATAGGAGGCGTTTAAGATGAGAAAAGTATTGATGATCATTTTCATATGTTCAGTTACCTTATTTATTCTTTTAGGATCCGTACTCGTTCTTGGACAATTACTCGGTTTACTCGTTGCAAATGGAAATTGGGTGATAAACCTTGATGAGAACTTGGCTAGCACCGTCTATTTTGTAACATCGATTGCCGCTTTTTCTGGTTATTTACTTTCTTATACAAAAAAGAAGAAAACGGAAGGATGACTACCATGAGTACCACGAACATCGTTTTACATCAAGCACCTGAATTGTTACCTAAAGAATGGGTGGAACGAGCAAAAAAAGTAAGCACCACTCTATTAAGTGATGTAATGGATAGCCCGATTGAAATGGAGCATCCGATTAAACCATGTCATATTGATAGCGTATTAGTAGGAACCGCTGTAACGATTGATGTAGAAAGCGGAGATAATTTAGCTGTTCATCACGCAATCTATCACTCTCAACCTGGTCATGTACTCGTTGTAAATGCTAACGGCTATGAAAAGCGTGCCGTTATTGGTGAACTAATGGCAGCAGCAGCTGAAGCGTTGCACTTAAATGGCTTTGTCATTGATGGCTTTATCCGTGATTTGTCTACTTTATCAAAATCTACGTTTCCGGTGTTTAGTCGTGGGGCAGTACCTGGTGGACCCAAAAAAAATGGTCCTGGTCGTGTGAATGATCCGATTCAATGTGGAGGGTTAGCGATCCAACCTGGAGATTTTATTATGGGTGACGCAGATGGTGTGATTGTATTGCCACGTGAAGAAGTAGAAGGAGCACTTCAGCGCGCTGAAGAAAAGGCTCATTATGAAGCAGAACGATTAAAGAAAATCGCAGAAGGTCAAATTAAGCCTGCTTGGTTAAAAACTGTTTAAACCGTCTCTTCTAAAGGGAACATAGACACTCTATTTAATGTTCGATATGATTTTAAATGAAGACTATTTCCCTTAGGAGTGTACTGTTATGAAAAATCCTTTAGATCGATTAAAAGAAAACATCTCGTCTTTACCGCGATCACAGAAGTTAGTTGTCGATTTTATTATAAGTCATTACAACGATGTCGGCTTTATGACTGTTGAAGAACTATCAAAGAAAGTCGGAACAAGTACCACTACTGTCATGCGACTAATGTCTAGTGTAGGATTTTCTGGATACTCCGAGTTCCAAAAGAATTTACAGCTTCTTTTAAAAGAAGAGAGTACGCCGCAAACAAGATTAGAAAAAAACCTAACCACACTCTCGCAAAATGAAAGTTGGTTAAATCACTATAATTTGCAGCTAGCACAAATACAACAAGCCAATCAGATTAATATGGAGACAAACTTTTCACAAGTTGAGTCACTTATAGAAAAAGCAACCAATGTCTTCTGCACGAGTGTTCGAAGCGGATTACCAGTAGCACAATACTTAACGCACAATTTAAATCGAATGTTCGGGAACACCAAGCTTACTCTTGCAGATTCAAGCGATTGGGCCGACGACGTCATTTCTTTTTCTAAGGAGGATGTCCTTATCGTTGTTAGTTTTGCGCGGTATGGGGCTAGGTTGATGCATTACGCTGATCAAGCTAAAAAAAATGGAGCATCAGTCGTCGTCATTACAGATAAGTTTTCATCACCATTGCTTGCTTATGCAGATGCACACTTAATCTGTCCAGCGGAAAGCATATCTTCTCACAATTCAGTCGTCTCCTCTTTCTTTCTTGTTGACTATTTAATTAGTGCATTAGCCTTATCAAACTCCGAACGTGTAAAGCAGCGCTTAAGTGAAGTAAACAGTGTGCTTACATCTATGAATTACCACACTGAAAAAAAGAACAACTAATTTTTATTTAACGAAGGATGATTTTAATGAACGTACATTTTTTAGGCTTTGGTGAAGCAGCTTACGAATTAGCAAAAGGACTAAAAAAAGAAGGAGTAACGTCCATTCGTGCGTACGACGTTATGATTGATCATGAAACGTTTGGCAAGACCATTAAAGAGCGTGCAGAACAAACAGAAGTTACTTTAGTAGAATCTATAAAAGAACTGATTAAAGAGGTAGACGTACTATTCGTAGCAGTACCTGCGAGTAAAGCGGTGGAAGTAAACGAAGCTGTGTGCGCTGCAATTCAAGATGAATCCTTTCTTTACGTTGATGTTTCCGCTTCAAGCCCTTCTATTAAGCAACAAGTACAACAAAATCTTGAGCAGAAGCACATTCAATTTGTCGATGCCGCTATGTTAGGTCCATTACCCGTTTATCAACATAAAGTACCGATAGCTGCAAGTGGAACAGGGACGAAAGAATTCATTGCCAAAATGTCCCCTCTTCACATGTCTATTAAAGCAGTTGGAAACAAGGCTGGTGATGCTTCCGCTATTAAACTCGTTCGTAGTATTTTCATGAAAGGTATTGTCGGCTTATACCTTGAAACATTGGAAGCTGCTGAAGCGTATCATATATCTGATGATGTGATAAGTTCCTTAGAGGAAACAATGGATCGCCAACCGTTTGTTGAAACATTAAATCGTCTCGTAACAGGAAGTGCTGTTCATGCAGAGAGAAGAGCATTTGAATTAAACAGTTCGATTAACATGTTACAAGAAGCCGGGATAAACTCAGATTTAAGCCATGCCGCAAAAGAAAGACTTGTAGAGTTAGCTGGCATCGTCAAGAATCACCCTGAGAAAGAATCATTCGCTAACTGGAAAGAAGTCTTACAGCTTTACTCAATATAAACAAACAAGCTTGTTGATGCATTTTCTAGCATGAACAAGCTTGTTCGTCTTAAGGCACATGTTAAGCACTGCCCGACCTCTTCACCTCCTCCCACATTACCTTCGAATAAAAGCAGCCGTTCACTATCTTATTTCTTTACATAATCAGAGATACTTGAGTAGATGGAATTCGTACAATGAATAAAATTTTTAAATTGACAGTTCCATTATAGAAGGTATTCTTTCTACCCTTTCTGTCAATGATTAAAACTAAAATAAGCGCATAAAGAATGTCGTCACGCTAGCTATTTCGAAAGAAAAAAGTTTATCTGAAATTTATCTTTTGCCTCTATAATCATTAAAAGAAATGAGGTGGAAACAAGATGACCATTTTAATCGTCGATGACGATAGCAATATTCAACGATTGGTTTCTATACATTTAAAAGCTCACCGCTACCATGTCTGTTGTGCAAACAACGCAGAGGAAGCACTTTCTGTCATTAATAATCCTAATATGCTTATTCAATTAGCTATTGTTGATGTGATGATGCCAGGAATGGATGGCTACACTTTAACAAAGACCTTAACAGAGCAATACGACATTCCCGTTATTTTGTTAACCGCTAAAGGGAATTTAGAAGATAAAGAAAAAGGGTTCTTATCAGGATCAGATGACTACATTGTTAAGCCCTTTGAAGTCAAGGAACTCATTTTTCGAGTGGCCGTTGTCTTAAAAAGAAATAAATCATTCATTCGAAAAGCAACCGCAGGTAATGTTCACATAAACCGTGATACGTACGAATTAACGATTAATGACCACGTTCATATGATTCCACTAAAGGAATTTGAGCTTTTATCTTTATTAATTGAGAGAAGTCAGAAGCCTGTAGGTAGAGACTTTTTAATTGAGGAAGTATGGGATTACGATCAGGGCACTGAACAATCGTTAAACACACATATTAATCGAATTAGAGAACGCTTAAAACAAGCTGGTGCTACTGTAAGTATTAAAACACTTAGAGGCATAGGCTATAAATTGGAAGTGAACGATCCTTGAATTCTTTGTATAAAAAATTTGTTTTAGCAGTTGCCCTTATTCTTAGTATAAGTCTACTTATCGCCTTTACCTTTTCAAATGTAATTTATTACACCCACACTAAAACCTCCATTAATGATGAAATGGTGAGCACAGCTACCACTATTGCGAATGATTTGGAAGAACTTCATCACAATGCTGAGACGTTACATGCATATTTAACGTCTATAAGTAATCTTGGTTATCAATTAATGCTCGTTTCTTCAGAATCCACCAAAACATTTGGAGAACCTTTTAAAAACGATGAGTTACCATTAGCAATTTCTGAGCCCATTCTCACTAATCAGGTCGTTTACAATGGCATTCGAGATTATCAAAGCCCTTTACTCATTATGGGTCACTTTTCTAACAATGCCTTAAATACTGTAGGTGTTCCAGTTCGTGTGGATGGAACCACTTATGCTTTATTTGCAAGGCAAGAGAATCAGTTGATCTTCTCAAACATTCATGCAATTTTAGTCGGTTTTGTTGCGACAGTCACTATTATTAGCTTGGCAAGTGTACTCTTAATGACTCGTTATTTGGTACAACCACTCGTTTCACTTAAAAATGCCGCTCATGCAATTTCAAACGAAAATTATTCTTATACTTTGCGAATAAATAGAAAAGATGAAATTGGCGAGTTAGCGAAAAGCTTTAATCATATGCAGAATCAGCTACTACATAATGATGAAGCAAGAAAGGCTTTCGTCACCAACATCTCACATGATTTCCAATCCCCCCTTCTCAATATTGAAGGGTACAGTAGTTTATTAGCGAATCAAGAAACACTAACGGAAGAACAACGAGAATTCCTTGGGATTGTTAGAGAAGAATCAAGAAGACTTTCCTCTTTGACAAAACAATTATTGCTTCTTACCTCTTTAGATCAGCGTGATTTCCCTAGCCGATTCGAAACTGTAAGAGTCGATGAGCAGTTAAGATCGATTATTCGCTACAATCAGTGGAAGCTAGAGGATAAACATATTGAAGTAAGTTATTCATTTATACCTGCATCCATCAAAATGGATGAAGAGTTAATGGAAAATGTATGGACGAATTTATTAAATAATGCCATAAAATATAATCGAGACTTTGGAACCATCTTTTTACGTACACACGTACACCAAGATGAACTTGAGGTAACGATACGAGATAGTGGTATAGGCATTAAAGAGGAAGCGATTCCGTTGCTTTACAACCGATTCTATCGTGAAGAACGGGCGCAGAACGTCGGAGGAACTGGATTAGGCCTTTCAATAGTAAAAGAAATTGTTGATCTTCATAAAGGAAGAATGACTGTTACGAGTGAAGAAAATAAAGGAACAGAAATTAAGGTATTTCTGCCACTCGACGTTACGACAGTTGTTACAGATGAAAAGAGCACTCGTTAATCTTTAGTTTAGGTTTCCCTTTTACAATAGACATTGTTCATTTTCTTAATGAATAAAATTTATTGTGGGAGAGTGTTAAGATGTATCAGATTGCATATATTATTCATATTATAGGGGTTGTTTTTTGGGTTGGATCCTTTGTCTCACTTGGATTTATGCTGAAATCCTTAACAAATGTAAACACAGAACACGCGCTGAGTAAAACCCTTATTAAAAAACTGCAACAGTGGGTAACGTACGGGGTCATACCTGCTTCTATTTTTGTATTGCTATCTGGTTTATATATGATCATGCACTTTTCACGTGAAGGAATTCCCTTTTATTTAAGTTTCATGGAACAAGCGGGCTCTGTAACCATTCTTCTCACGATTCTCTTTGTGACTATTGCAAGCAAGCGTTTAACTAAGAAAATAAAAGAGTTACCTTTAAAAAAGGATAAACCTTTACAAACCGTGACAAAAACGTATGCGAATTACTTATTTGTATCAGCTTTTTTAAGTACGGTAGTAATCATTGTCGTTGGACTTAGAATCGTTTGAGCGTTTCAAAGAGCCTCTTATGGCTCTCTTTTTTGTTCACGAATATGTCTTCATTAATTTAGCTACAGTTTAGATAAACTCTCTAAACTAACCACTACATAGAGGAGGCGTTTTTTTGAAAAAATCACTATATCCCATTACCGACTGGGTTTCTACTAAAAAGGGAATGTGGATAACCATTATAGCTTGGTTACTTTTAATGAGTATACTAACATTTGGTCCACCGGTAAGCGATTCCACAGTCACCAATTTCCAATCACTTCCTAATGAAGCTGAATCCATTATAGCGGATTCTAAAATCGAAGAGTTATTTCCTAACCAACAAGGGACGCCTGGAATACTTGTATTTCATAACAACTCTTCTGAATTAGACACGAGTCAAATTGGTGAATTTATTCAGAAATTGGATGATGAAAATATGGATGGTGTAAAAACGGTTTTACCGTTTCATCTATTACCTGAAGAGGCCTTAACTGAATTCACCTCTGTGGATGGTTCCACCATCATTGTCCCTTATGAGCTAGAGACTTCATTAGGCGCAAGAGAATATAACGACATCAATACGCAAATAGAAGAGTATGGATCCACACTATTAGCAGGTGAAACGGAATTATTTATAACTGGTCCTGTTGGAATAGCCGGGGATACATTAGAATTATTTGAGCAAGCCGATTTTGTTCTATTGCTTGCTACAGTTGTTATCATTTTATTATTGCTCATCATTATTTATCGTTCACCTTTACTAGCAATCATTCCATTGTTTGCTACCATCATTGTTTATCAGATAGTAAATCAACTATTAGGTCTCTTAGGTGCTAACGGATTAGAAATTAATAACTCTACGACTTCTATCATGAGTATATTGTTATTTGCTGCAGTAATCGACTATTCACTCTTTGTTTTTTCACGATACAGAGAGGAGCTATTTGTTAGAGAAAGTAAATATAGTGCAATGAAATCTGCTATGCGAGCAACAGGAGAACCTGTTTTTATTGCAGCTTTAACGGTTCTAGCAGCAGTATCCATTTTGTTCTTTGCGGATTTTAGAGATTATCAAAACTTCGCACCCGTTTTTGGAGTAGCATTAGCAGTCATTAGCATTGCTTCTATTACTCTAGTGCCTGCTTTATTCACATTATTTGGTCGGAAAGCATTTTGGCCAAAAATCCCTAAATATCTTCAAGGTCAGTCTGAGAAACCACAAAATGGTTTTTGGAATCGCTTTGCAAAACTAGTTGTTCGAAGACCGGGATTATTCGGTGGATTAGTAGGGATCATCCTTATTGTTACAGCAAGTAATGTTACAACCATTGATTTTGAATTTAATAGTGTAAAAAACTTCCCTGAGGACCTAGGGTCTAGAGTTGGTTATGACATTGTTGAAGAAAATTTTGATAAAGGCCAATTAGCTCCTACAACCATTTTATTAGAGTCAGAAAATGCACTAGATCCAACTCAGTTAGCCAATCTAGTTGATCAATACACAGCTTATGACGAAATATCAGAAATCAATCAAACCAATACGAATGAGGAAAACTCTGCTATGACGTTAAGCATGTCGTTAGCGCTGAATCCTTACTCAACGGAAGCAATGGATTTTATTGAAACATTTAGAGAAGATTTTTCAAATTCTCTTTCTGATGAGGCAATTGAAGCGAATGTCTACGTTACGGGGACAACGGCGAAACTAGTAGATGAACGAAGCGTAAATAATCAAGATATTGTGCTTATTGTTGTGTTAGAAACCATTTTGATTTTGGTTTTACTTGTAGTATTAACACGATCACTTAAAATGGCTTCTTATATGATAGCCACCATATTGCTTTCCTATCTCTCAGCTATGGGATTAGGAATCTTTTTAGTCGATACATTATTTGGGTTTGATGCCGTTAGTACAAGAGTGCCTGTATACGCCTTTATCTTTTCAGTAGCGCTCGGTATTGATTACAATATAATGTTGGCCTCTAGATTTATTGAAGAAAGAAAACAACATCATGTGAAGAAAGCGTTGGAGATCGCCATCGCGAATACAGGGGCAGTAATTTCCTCTGCGGGTCTTATACTAGCTGCTACATTTGCAGCTCTAACGACAATGCCTGTAGCAGACCTTTTTGTTTTTGGTTTCATCGTATCTATAGGTATCCTTATTGACACGTTTCTAGTAAGAGGCATGTTGTTACCAGCATTTATTCTGTTTTTCGAAAAAGATAAACAGAAAAACCATGAAAAAGTAAAAGAGGGGCTATAACCCCCCTCTTCTTTTGATATTAAATCATTCCTGTATCGATTTGGAATAGTCTTTAACATCATAATTTCTTCAAGTTAGCTACTTTCTTTAACCTTCCACCCTCCATTGACAACCACCCAAACTCCTGTAACATAGAAAGCAATACAATTTAGGTGGAGGAACAGCTCATGGTAAGTATCCGAGACATTGCAAAAAAGGCGGGCGTCTCTATGACTTCCGTCTCTTATGCGTTAAACAACAACCCGAAAATTTCTAAAAAAACCACGGAGCATATTAAACAGGTGGCAGCAGAGCTAAATTACCGCCCTAACGCTGCAGCCCGCACCCTTAAAGCGAGAAAAACGAAAAAAGTAGGCGTATTCATAAAAGAAAGTAAAGGGATCTTCTTTGGAGATATTCTTGCTGGCATTATTGAAACCAGTGCCGAGGCCGGCTATGATACCGTTGTTTGTACAGGTGAAAACGCCACAGATTCTTTAGCTGATGGCTCGGTTGATGGTGGCATTATCATGGATGATTTAATCACCTCTGATGAAATGATGCAATTAGCCGATGCAGGAAAAAAGATGGTCGTACTGGATCGTTTGTTTTATCACAAGCATGTTCGTCAAGTGCTGCTTGATAATCAAAGAGGTGCAACACAAATGATCAAGCATCTTCTCACCTTTCCCGCTGCAAAAACCTATATCGTGACCGGAAATCAAGAGAACTTCGACAGTCAAGAACGGCTTGAAGCCATTCACAAGGTCATTCGAAATACGCCACCCCCTCACCCTGTTCACATCATAACAGGAGAATTTGAGCTTGACGGTGGATTAGAGGCAGCGGAAACGATTATGCAAGAATGGACAGGAGAGCCTGTCAATGTATTTGCCCTTTCAGACAGTACTGCAGTAGGTATGCAACGTTCTTTTCAGGAAAATGGGTTTGTAATAGGAGACCAAATCAAGCTAGCGGGATTTGACAATAATCTATTGAGTCAATATGTCTCACCACCTTTAACAACAGTTGATTACTCAACTAGATCGTGGGGAAATGAAGCCGCAACAGTCTTAATGGCTTTAATAGCTAATAAGGAAGCACACCACGCTCTCGTCCCCACAACATTAATGATAAGAGCCTCTACAAACAGCTAATCAGAGGCTCTTAAAATTTTCTCTTGCATTCTATTTTACTTAAGTCGTATACTGATGTCATCCACAGTTAGTGAAACGTTACAAATTAAATACGTAAAGTATTTATATATTTTTTTACCATTAGGTGAAACGTTTCACCCAATTATTCACTTACGAGGTGTACAGATGACAGAAGAACAATTACAAGCACTTTTACATGAGATGACAACAGCTGAAAAAGTTGGACAGCTCACTCAGTTTGCTGGTGCTTTTTACTCTGAACAAGAGGACAGCACACCTGTGACTGGGCGAATTGAATTCCCAGTTGAAGAAGACATGATCAAAGAAAGTGGGTCTGTTCTCGGTGTAGCCGGAGCAATGAAATTAATGGGTATTCAACGTGAACATTTAAAGAAAAGCCGCTTAGGTATTCCATTGTTATTTATGGCCGATGTTATTAATGGGTTTGAAACCATTTTCCCCATTCCTCTTGGACTTGGTGCAACGTGGGACCCAGCCTTAATCGAAGAATTGCAAACGATTTCAGCTAAAGAAGCAGCTAGTGCAGGTCTCCATATTAGCTTTGCTCCGATGGCTGATTTAGTACGTGATCCACGATGGGGTCGGGTCATGGAATCAACTGGTGAAGATCCACTTTTAAACAGTTTGTTCGCAGCAGCTACTGTTCGCGGACTTCAAGGGAAAGATTCTCTAATTGCCAATGATCGTGTTGGTGCTTGCGTGAAACATTTTGCGGCCTATGGCTTGGCAGAAGGTGGACGTGATTATAATACCGTTGACTTATCAGAAAGAGAGCTTCGAGACAAGCATCTCCCAGCTTATAAAGCTGCCTTAGAAGCTGGCGTCAAGTTAGTGATGACGGCATTTAACACTGTTGATTCAATCCCAGCTACCGCTAACTCAACGTTACTAAGGGATTTATTAAGAGGGGAATTACAGTTTGACGGCGTCGTTATTTCAGATTTTGGTGCCGTTCAAGAACTGATCCCACATGGTGTCGCAGAAAACGAAGCCGAAGCAGCTAAAAAAGCGCTAGAAGCTGGTGTTGATATTGATATGATGAGTTTATCTTATGCCCATTCATTAGCATCGTTAATAGATGAACACATGATTGATTCAACATTCGTCGATGAAGCGGTTTTACGTGTTTTGCAATTAAAAAATGAGCTAGGTTTATTTGAAGATCCTTATCGTGGGGTTAGTCTTGAAAAGGAACAAACGGTTGTTGGACACCCTTCACACCTTGCCTTAGCTCAAACAGTTGCAGAAAAAAGTATGGTTTTACTTAAAAACGAAAACGTACTTCCATTAGATAAACAGACATCCGTCGCCTTAATTGGCCCTTATGCAGACAATCAAGACCTGCTTGGAGAATGGTCGATTTTCGGTAAGACAGATCAGACGACTACACTGAGACAAGCCGTTCAGAAACAATATACACATGCGATTTATGCAAAAGGCTCGCAACTTTATGAACGCGATGAAGAACTTCTAAAGGAAGCAATCGCGGCAATGGAGCAAACAGACTGCCTGCTTCTTGCTTTAGGTGAAGGGAAAGACCGTAGCGGAGAAGGGAGAAGTCGATCCTCCATCACCTTGGCACCATGTCAAATTGAATTAGCACGGTTAGCAAAAGAGACAGGCAAACCTGTCATCGTCGCCTTGTTTAATGCTCGTCCACTTGACTTGACTGAGTTAGAACCGTACGCTGACGCCATTTTAGAGTGCTGGCATCCTGGCTCAGAAGGTGCAAAAGCTGTTGTTGCGATTCTTTCTGGAAAAGTCAATCCAAGCGGGAAATTAACTATGTCTTTCCCGAGAGCCACTGGACAAATTCCCGTTTATTACAATGCTTATCAGACTGGTCGTCCACTACCTCCTGGAAGCAATGAGCGCTTTTTCTCACGCTACATCGACATTCCAAACGAACCTTTATATCCATTTGGTTTTGGCTTAAGTTATACGTCGTTTGGTTATAGCAATCGATCGCTATCGTCAGCTAAATGGGATGGATCAGGCATACTAACTGTCTCTGTGGATATTACAAACATCGGTGAAGTTGAAGGGGACGAAATTGTTCAGCTCTACATTCAAGACGTAGTCGGAGAAGTCGTTCGACCCGTGAAAGAACTAAAAAGCTTTCAAAAAGTTTCACTTTCCCCGGGAGAAACAAAAACCGTAACATTCGAAATCTCTCACGATATGTTGCAGTACTACCATAGTGATTTAACGTTTGCAAGTGATCCTGGCCAATTCCGTGTTTATGTAAATGGAAGCAGTGTTTGTGAAGAGGAAAATACGTTAACCTTCTCACTTGTTAAGTCTTAAAAAAAGGAGAACCACTTATGCGGAAAAGTTTATGTGCACTACCGTTGCTTCTTTCTATGGGACTAGTAGGATGTTCAAATGGTGAAGAAGACGGCGTTACATTAGATGTATGGGCGATCGGTTGGGAAGCCGAGCAGCTCGTAAATGAAGGGTATATTCAGCAGTTTGAACAGCAGCACCCAAACGTAAAAGTCAATCTTCAAGCCATTCCATGGGGAAATATTTATGATAACTTACTCACTGCCGTCGCCTCCGGTAGCGGTCCTGATGTGGTTCAAATGGGTACGTCCTATATGGCTGACTTTGCAAGCACTGGTTCGTTTTTATCTTTAGAAGAGTACGTAGAGGACTATCCAAATTTAGATCCTGATCATTTTTTTGATGGTGCCGTTGATTCCTCTATCTACAATGGTGAATTAGTTGCCGTTCCTTGGTATGTAGAAACCCGCGTCCTCTTTTATCGTACAGACTTGTTAGCTGATGTCGGCTTTCCAGAAGGCCCAGACACATGGGAAGAATTGTATGAAGCCTCCAAGGCCTTGTATGACCGAGGAGATGGCTTATATGCCATGACATTACCTGAAAATGATGATACGCTTCCGTACATTTTTGCCTGGCAGAACGGCGTCGAGTTTGAAACAGCTGATAAAGGCGTTGATTTCTCTGACCCTGCTTTTGTTGAAGCGGTTACCTACTATACTCGTTTCTTTAAAGAGGACCTTGCTCCTCTTGGACTTGGATTAGATCCCATGCAGTCGTTTGTTGATGGGATTCAGCCAATGTTTTTTGAACCCCCATTCCGGTATCAGCAGTTAATTGATAACTACCCAGAATTTGAAGAGTGGGATACAAAATTAATGCCGAGTAAAGAAAATAATACATCTGTCATTGGTGGTTCAAATATGGCGATCTTCGAATGGACAGAACATCCAGATGAAGCGGTAGCGTTTCTTTCTTACCTCTCAGATCGGCAAACGCAAATCGATTACTTCAAGGACGTTCGAGTGTTACCACCTCGGGTTGATGCTTGGGAAGACCCGGCTCTACAAGAAGACGAACGCCTCTATACCTATTATGAGCAATTGCAACAATCGCGCGCACAGCCGCAAGTCTTAAATTGGAACCGTATTAATGATGAATGGAAACGATCAGAACAACGAATTACACGAGCTGATTACACGATTGAAGAAGAAATAAATGACTTTCGATCGCGAATTGAGCCAATGATTGTGACCGATAATGGAGAGGAGGAAAACTAAATGGAGTTGGTACGTAAAAAACCAGCTAGAGAAGGCAAGCGCCAAAGTGCTCCCTACATCTTTATTGCTCCGGCCGTTCTGTTGCTCCTGTTGTTCGCTGTACTACCGATTATTATCGCTCTTACCATTAGCTTTACAGATATGGATTTACGCGGCATTTCAAATTGGTCGGCTATTTCCTTCGTGGGCATTGAGAACTACCGAGTTCTTTTGTCTGACCCTATTTTTTGGACGTCCATGTACAACACCTTTTTCTATGTCATTATTGGTGTTCCTCTCGTCATTATCAGTTCATTAGGGGCAGCTCTTCTGTTAAATTATAGTTCGAACAAGCTATTCCGTTTGTTTCGAGTGATTTACTACATGCCTGCGATTACGAATATTGTTGCTATCGCTGTTATATGGGGATTTCTTTATAATGTTTCCTATGGGCTTTTCAATCAAGTGTTGCTCTTCTTTAATACAGGACCCGTACCGTGGTTAGAGGACCCAACGATTGCTAAATTATCGTTGATCATCTTAGCTGTTTGGAAGGGAATTGGCATTAACATGCTAATATACTTAGCAGCATTACAGTCGATTCCAAAAGACTATTATGAGGCAGCCACCATTGATGGTGCGAGCCGAACTCAACAGTTTTTTAAGATCACCTTCCCACTTTTAGGGTTTGCAACGTTTTTTATTACTGTAACAACGCTTATCGGCTGGTTACAATTTTTTGAAGAACCATTCGTGATGACTGAAGGCGGTCCACTTGACGGTACGATTTCAATTGCTTTATTTATCTATCAAGCTGGGTTTAGTTATAGTAACTTTGGCTATGCTGCCGCCGCTTCATTTGTACTTTTTGTTATTATCATCATCGCCACTTTAATTCAGTTTACATTACGTCGAAAACAAGGCGACATGTAGGAGGCTCGTATGGCTGAAAAACAACAACGCTCGAAGATTGAGATTGGATTTGTCTCCATTCTTCTTATTATAATTGGGTTTATCCTTTCAATCCCTTTTTTGTGGATGCTTTTATCGGCATTTAAACCCAATCCAGAGCTTATCCAAATACCTGTTCGAATTTTTCCAGAAACCTGGACATTAGAAAACTTCACTCGCTTGTTTACCGAAATGAACTTTGGAACGTACTTACGAAATACATTAATTTTAGTTGGGTGCGCTCTTATTGGATTAATTTTCAATGCAATGGCAGGCTACAGCTTTGCAAAATTCGATTTTAAAGGGAATCGCCCTTTGTTTTTTCTCGTTCTTGCCACAATGATGATACCTGGACAAGTGACGATGATTCCTGTTTATCTCATTCTTAACGAAATGGGTTTAACCAACACCATGCCAGGTATTGTTTTGCCAGGACTCGTCGCCGCGTTTAGCATATTCTTATTCAAGCAATTTATGACGACAATACCAGATGCATTAATTGAAGCTGCTCGATTAGATGGAGCAGGTGAATTCTACATCTTTTTTAAACTCGTTCTTCCAATGGCTAAGTCCATTCTAGCTGTGCAAGGTATTCTTGCTTTTATCGGTGCTTGGAATAGCTTCTTATGGCCATTAATCGTTGCAAATTCTCAAGACCTTTATACCTTATCCGTTGGACTCGCGCTCCTTCAAGGACAGGCGGGTGAAAACTACGCATTGCAAATGGCTGGCTCTGCTGTAATGGTTGTCCCGATTCTGATTATCTTTGCGATCTTTCAAAAATACATTGTCGATGGATTCACCATGTCAGGCATTAAATAAAGTGAAAAAAGGACTCTCTATGAAACCAATAGAGAGCTTTTTTTGCTGATGTTCAATAATAAGAAAAACATCCTGCACAAGCGAGATGTTACGTATTTTTTTTCTCTTGTAAAGCAGAAAGAGAGTTTAACAATTCATTCGGAAGCTGAAGACGTTCTTGGTCAAAACGCAAACTGCCAAACAACTGACTTTCATCTGCTTCCGTTGTATATTTTAAAGACTCATTATGAAGGGCTTCCATTTGCTGATCTAGTTCCGCAGCTGTGTCAGCAACCTTCTTTAATTCTGTTGTCATTTCTGACGGTACTTCTTTTTCAAACTTATAAAAGATTTTATGCTCTAAACTTGCCCAAAAGTCCATCGCGACTGTACGAATTTGAATCTCCACCGGAATACACTCACGGCAGTTTGATAAATAAACAGGGACCTCCACAATGATGTGCATGCTGCGATAGCCATTCGGTTTTGGTTGTGTAATGTAGTCTTTCACTTCGATAACCTTCAAATCATCTTGAGATTCAATCATCTCTTTCAGTAGGAAAATATCTTTTTGAAACGAGCAGTTAATCCGAACACCAGCAATATCCATAATATGTTTCTTAATTTCGTGAATGTTAATAGGAAGCTGCTTCCGTTGTACCTTCAACAATAAACTCTCAGGTGTCTTTAAACGAGACGCAATGTTTTCAATCGGATTGTATTCATGAACGTACCTGAATTCTTCTTCTAGTATTTCAATCTTTGTTGTCATTTCGTCTAAGGCAAACTTATACTTCATCATAAAACGGGTTAGCTCTTTTTTTGCCTCTTTTAATTGATTCATCGTAACGGCTTTACCTTGATTGCTCATATATGTGAAATCCTTTCTTCATGTAAATAAGTATACGTCTATCATTGCACCTATGTACTTAGTATGTCAAAAGGAGAACCAGTGTAAACTTATGAGTAACCGTGTAACACTTCATGTTTTTCGCTATGACGACTTGCTTTCACTTCCATTCTTCAACTATTCTCAACCATGTGATCCTTCTTATGGAACCCTATAAACGGAAAGCCATTGATCATGTTAAAGGAGCGCGAATGAGGGTATGGGAGTAAAAGGAGGTTGTTTTATCATGAAAACGATTTTGAAAATGGTTGTCTTCGGGTTGAGCTTTTGTTTTCTTTTGTGGATACTAATGCCAGTAATCGACTTCATTTTTGCCCGTTTTAATCGAGGCGTTACGTACTCCATTCACCTACTCCTTTTGCCTTTAATACTCATTGGTTCGTTTCTACTAACACAATGGATTTATGAAAAAGTCGAAGATGCTTTTCGCCCTTACAATTGACTATGTTTCATTTGCATAATTAATCATTCAAATGTATAATAACACAAAATTAAAGGAAGGAATGAGTATATGAACGTTATTCAAGCCACTAAACAAGATGCAGCGGCCATCCACCTTGTTATGAAAGCGGCATTCCGTGAGTACGAAAAGGCTTTACCTCCTTCAAGCGCATTAGACGAGACGGTTCTGTCTATTCGAAAACAGCTGATGAATGGCGAACAAGCTCTGCTTGCGCAGGAACATCAGCATCCTATTGGCGTTGTGCGATATACCTTCCAATCAAACGTTCTTTCCTTTTTCCGTCTCTCGGTTCTTCCTGAAAAAAGGGGGCAAGGCATTGCAACCTTGCTTTTAAACGAGCTAGAAGCCGCTGCAATAAAAGCCAGTATCCCCTTTCTCCAATGCAAAGTGAGAGTAAGCGTCCCAAAAAATATGGCCTTCTATCACTCTCTCGGTTACATCATTAAAGAAAAACAAACTTCACGTGGCATCCCCATCGTGTTAATGGAAAAACCTTTGACCCATAACATCATTTAACAGCATTTTTAAGCAATACTTGTCAACGAACGGGGCTCGGATCATAGAAACCGTTCAATTGGACACCTTCAATCATAAGAAGGTGCTTTTTCATTTCAATGCCCCCTGCATATCCTGTTAAACTACCGTTAGAACCGACTACACGGTGACAAGGAATAAGAATGGAGATTGGGTTATGCCCTACCGCTCCTCCAACCGCTTGAGCCGACATATTCCTTCCATGGTGTCGCTCCATTTTCTTCGCAATGTTTCCATACGTCTCAACTTCCCCATATGGAATCGTGAGCAAATGCTTCCATACTTCCTGCCGAAACATACTTCCTTCAGGCTTTAATGGAAAATCTATGGTTGGTGCCTCACCGTGAGCGTAACGCTCTAGCCACTCTTCTACTTTCAAAAAGAGAGGCAAATCATTTCTTACAACTGCTGATTGATGAATCGTTTGTTTTTCATACTTTTGCCCTTTCAGCCACACCCCCGTTAACTGTTCACCATCGCTTGCCAGCGTTAACGTCCCCAAGGGTGAGTCTAAAACTTTCTTATACATTCGGTTCACGCTTCCTCTCTTACTTCTATATATATATCATAGCTAAACCATTTCACCTTCGCTAGTACATATACTAAATAGGCTTAATGGTGATTTTCCCCTTTTCGATGTTGGGAAAATTTTTTTTTTGTACAATTAATTGAAATTTCTGCTACAATGACGAATAAGCATATACTCTAACAAGTAGGTGAACATCGTGCAACACACATTAACACCGGAAGAAGTAGGTGCCAAGATCGTTGAATGGTACAGTTGCATCATTTCAGCTTCTTATGAGCAAGCCATTTTGTTAAAAGAAGAAGCGCGACATGCCGTCATGCATATGCAAACAAATGATAAGATCTTAGCCTATTATTCACTCGTCGAGTTTAGACACAATATTTTTGTTGATGAATTTAATAAAAAGCATGAATTAGGTGACACATTTGAATTTGTTGAAACGGAGGTGGATCGCTACCTAAAATACCTTTACTATTTTATTAGTGGCCAGTACGAATACACACAAGAGCGTTACCGCTCAGCGATTAAGATGTTTCGTAAAGCTGAACGCCTTCTTGAGCACGTAAATGATGATGCAGAGGAATCGGAGTTTTATTTGTATATTGGATTGGTGTACTATCGGTTAAATCAATATTTATTAGCTAGCTCTTATTTAGAGCAAGCCGAAACGATTTTTAACCGCTTGAGCTATTACGAACGAGCACTCAACTGTAAACAGGTGCTTGGGGCCATTCGCTCTGAATTACACGAATTCGAAACAGGAGATGCCATCCTTAAAGAGGCTTTTCGCGAATCAACGTTTCCCCGCACATCAGCGCTTATCTTGCGCACACTTGGCTTGAGTAAATTACGTCAAAAAGAGTATGAGGCAGCGAAAACCTATTTTTACCAAGCGCTGGAGTATGAAGAACACCGAAGCCATCAGATCGGTATGAAAACACGTTACGACCTATCGAACACCCTCTTTAAACTTGGTCAAGACGACGAAGCATTAGAACTGTTTCAACAAGCGAAAGCAGAAGCTAATCAATACAACAATAAGGAATACAAGGCACGCTGCCTTTATTTAGATGGTCTTTACATTGCAAAAGATCACGCTTTAGTCGATCAGGCAATAAATGATTTATATGAGTTAAGCCTGCTTTACGAAGTATGTGAATTAGCAGAAGAGATGGTAGAACTTGCGGATCAACGTAATGACGACTCTACGTCGTTAAAGTATTACCGAATTGCTTATAAAGCGAAAGTCAATCAAAACAAATTAGGAGCTGATCAAGTATGAAAAAATTATTCGCAGCGTTTATCATTGTGTTAGCAGTATCCTCTACTAGCTTTTTTACTCAGGCAGATAGTGATTCAGATTTCCACACTCTCGGCAAAACCGAAATCGTAGGTTAAAGGCTATCCCCTTGTCGTGCTCGTTAAGACAAGGGGGTATCTTTTTTCTTTGCTACTAGTAACGTCCAGCGATCCTTTTCTTCGATTGTACCTCTTGTTGCAATATTCGCCTGCATATGTGCCGTAAGCTTCTGCAACTGGCTATCTGACAGTTCGTGTAAAATACTTCTGCCCTTCCTTAAACGAATGTCATTAAGCAACACTTCCTTAGATGAATGACACGCTCTTGTCTCCCAGAATGTCCACTTTCGTTCCAGAGTCCATCCAGATTTTTCGTATGCTGCACAAATCGCCTCTACCGAGTACCTTCTTTTCTTCTCCACTTCCATTAATGCTGGAAAGCAATCAAAGAAAAAGCCTCGAACATGGTTTTCTGTACCTTTCAGGAAGCAATCATCCGTTGTTCTCGTTTGAATAAGAAACAAACCATTTTGAGCAACAATGCGACTGACTTCGATAAAAACTGGTTCGAGGGTATCTAGATGATGCAGCAGTGCTCTTGCCAACACCATATCCGCGCTATGGTTCTCTAGACCCGTGCTTTTTGCTGTACCGATTTGATAGCCAACAGTCGGATAAGAAGCACTATGACGTTGCGCCGCTTCAATCATCACTTTGGAGAAGTCGACCCCTGTTACGCATGGAACACCCATTGTCGCTAATGCCCGTGTATAAATCCCTCCGCCACAGCCTAAATCAACAACATGACTCGGCTTATATGCTGTAAGTAAAGGGGTTAGCTCCTGCTTCCACGTAATGTGTGCCTCTCTGTTTAAATAACTTGTTTTGTTTTCTTCCTGATGAAAATTAATCGACATCATCGTTCCTCCTTCGCCTTCTCTCTTTCAGTATAAAGAGAGCCTTCTCATCTGGATAATACGAAGTCTGAATCAAGGTTGATCCAATTTTCAAATCAAAAAAAAAGACTTCTTCAATTAGAAGTCTTACAGCAATGATTCAAGAGCTCGTTCAATAGAGGAATACACATTAACCCCTTTAAAGTCAACGCCTAAGTGAATTGATGTACGTGCAATTTCTGGTCTCAAACCGGACAAAGATGCTTTAATCCCTATTAATTTTAAACCGCTTATCAACAAAAACAGTTGGTCCGCTACATGTCTGTCTACATCTGAAACACCGGACAAATCAATTAGTAATGATTGAATAGTCATCTTCGAACACTTTTCCAGCGTTTGAGTAAAAATGATATGTGCTCGATCAATCTCCAGTTCCCCTACTAAAGGTAAGAGAGCAATGCCTTTTCGTAATTTAATAATAGGTGCACTTAATTGCGCAATCATCTCTTGCCTGGTGCGTAATTGCTCAGCTGTATGAGCCAAATTATTAGCAGTAAATTTCACCATAATGACCTTTAAGGCACTCGCTAATCGCTTATTCCATTGATTAAATTCACTGATCGTAATCGTCTCTGAACATTGAAGCGCATATTCCTCTAATAGTGCAATATACTGTTCCTTCACATTTAAAAATTCTTCAATCATATCAGGCATAGGAGTGCCTAAATGTGCATCATCTTCAGCCATCGTCTGAATCCATGTCTCAAATAATTCTTCAGGGTGTTGATCATCCCCTTTAAAGAGCTCACAGAATAACACATGAAATGCGTGGTTTTGCCTTTTCAAAAGCGCTACTGCTTCTTGATCGGTCGAACCATATACGCCTTCTCTTTCCTTATTTAAATCCTCATACCACTGCTCGGTTAAATCCCAAGTTCGTTGCTTCAAAAAATGATACAGCGACTTTTCTCCGGTAACCTGTTCCATCCTCCAACCTCCCCACAACATCTGACGCTAAAGAAAGTCGTCTTATTTCTTACTTTTATAAAGAGAATCTACTCTACAAACAATTTTTTTACTTGTATAGTCATTAATAATGCTTACCTTTAACAGACCAACCTCGTTCCAATCGTGATCATGAAGGGAAAATCGTGTGTAATCATCAGAGATACAACGATTTTGAATGATGAACGGCAAATATTCCTGGATATAGTTGCACATCTGGGAATGCATCTCAGCCTCAGTCACTTGGGTTTCATTAAAACTAAATTGAAACGTATATTTGTATTTATAAGGTGTATGGCAATTCGGTTGATAATACGTATTCGAAAGCATGTTCACCTAACCTTCTTGAAGCTTCTTTCCATAATAGTACCTTATTTATGACTTTCTGACTATTAATAACTCATTCGATCGTTTCATCATTCGATTAAGAAAATAAAGTTAGAAAGCCCCCCTATACACACTCTAAAGGAGGCCATTTTTTTATTCCCCACGTTTTCGTCGATCAGAAATTTGTTCAGCGCCAAGTCCATAATTATCCATATCAACCTCATCAATCACAACAACAGTCGAAGCAGGGTTTTTATGTAACGTTTCTTGAAGTAAATCTGTTACTCCTTTAATTAATTTTTGCTTCTCTTCCTTAGTTAACCCTCCATTTTCTTTTGTTACTTTTATATTGACGTACGGCATAGATCTCTCCCCTTTTGCAATAGAATTTAAGGTCAACAGACTTGATACATCGATGCCTGTCTACAAATGGTCTACAAGCAAGCTGTCCTCATGCAAACGGAATGTGGCTATCTAACATACCGAATGCCGTTACGTATCCTTTACCTTCACAATACCAAAGGTATAAGCAAGCGCAACCAAAAACGCAACGAAAAATAAGTGCGGTAATCGTTCCATAAGGACTGTCGCATCAAATAGAAGTTGCCCTAAAAAATGTGCGAAAAAAACCGTGTGGAAAACCTTCATAAAATAATGAAATAGACGATCTCTCGCTATTTCAATCATGCTATCCCCCCTACACGTTTACCGTAACACGTTCCAAGAGACGTTTAAAGAGAATGTCGAACATACCCCTTTATAAAACAGAACAATCAGACTATAATAAAGAAAAACGTACCAGTGAAATGAGGCGTATACCTTGTTACTAGAAGATGTCCACGTAGCCGTTCCAACTGCTTTTTATGAAGATGAAACCCTTCATGTTGATGCAACGATGACTCATATCAATTATTTAGCTAATAACGGTATTCAATCCGTTCTTCTATGTGGTTCAACCGGTGAACAACATAGCTTAACGATTCATGAGAAACAACTCTTACTAAATGCCATTCAAAAAGAAAGCCACTTACGAGATCACATGGAAATTTTATTTGGTCTCTCATCGATTCGTCAAACAGAAGCGGTGCAATTTGCCAAGTTACTTGACCAATCTACAATAGCTGGCATTTTACTTGGCTATCCCCCTTATATTCGTCCTACACAAAAAGAAGCGATCGCATACACAGAGGCTATTCTTTCCGCTACAAGCAAACCGGTTATCCTATACAACAATCCTGGACGTACGGGTTTTGACCTTTCAATAGAAACCATTCTCACATTGAGCGAGCATGAACAAGTTATTGGTATCAAAGAAGCAGGAAACCCTGAAAAAATTCCTGAACTGATGCAACAGCTAACAAAGCCTTTCTTTTTTTACGCTGGCGGGGAACAAAACTTATATTCTAAAGTAGAGCTAGGGTTTAATCGACTTTCATCTATATCCGCAAATGTGTATCCAAAAGAAATAAAGGCTCTCTTTATACAGCTCACCACGCTTAAGCCCATTTCCAGTACTGACTTGGACAAGCTAGATACTATTGTCGATGAACTTTATGCTGAATCTCTCTTAGTAAATGTTAAAAAGCGTCTTTCAATGGGACCTTGCCGAGCTCCTATCGGTCAATGAAAAAAAGGATGGTGCTTTTTAAACAACCATCCTTTCTTACATCTATGCTTTTTTTGTCACATTCACACCAAATGTCGCAAGAAGATCGAAGAACGATGGACACGTTTTTGAAACACATCCTGGATCGACAAGCTCCACTCCAGACACTTGCGTACCAATTAGCGCCAATGACATGGCAACACGGTGGTCGTCATACGTATCAAGGGTTGTGCCTTGTGGCGTTCCCGGATATACTTTCAACCCATCTTGATATTCTTCCACTTGAATGCCCAAGTCTTTAAGTGAATCCGCCATAACCTTGATTCGATTTGATTCGTGATAGCGAATATGCTCCACTTCTGTAATGGTGATCGGTCCGTCTGCAAATGGTGCCATAGCAGCAAGGGTTAACGTTTGATCTGACATTTCACGCATTGAAATACGAAAGCCTCCTTTAAGTTTAGCAGGCCCTTGTACTTCTACATACGTTTCACCCTTCGTTACCGTGCAGCCCATCTTTTCTAGAATCGTGAGAAACCCGATATCAGGTTGCTTTGTATTAGCGGTTACATTCGTCACACGCACTCGCCCCTTGTTTAGCGCCGCTAGTGCAAAAAAGTAACATGCCGTTGACGCATCCGCTTCAAGGGTCACATCCTGTGGTGTATAAACCGAAGGCGATACAGTCATTTCAGTTAACGCCTCATTATACGATACAGTAGCACCAAATGCCTCCATTAAATCTAAAGTTAATCGCACGTAGGCATGCTGTACAATATGATCCGTTATACTTACTTTTAACGGACTTTTAAAATATGGACCAGCTATTAACAAGCCACTAATGTATTGACTCGATATTTTTCCTGACAGCGTTACTTCTCCGCCGTCAAGTGGTTTACCTTTAATTGAAAGAGGATAAAAGCCCTCTTTATGTAAATACGTAATGTCACCACCTAAAGAGCGTAGCGCTTCAATTAACGGCGCAACTGGTCGCTTTGTCATACTTTCACTCGCTTCGATCTTCCACTCGCCTTCATGAGCCGTTACTAAGCTACCAGGCAAAAACCGAGCAACCGTTCCAGCTGCTCCAATATACAATTCATCGCTCGACCATTTTTGGCCAGTTCCCGTCACCTTCGCTACATCCCCGTCCACTTCAATGGACACACCTAATTTCTTTAATGCATCAATGCACCAATACGCATCGTCACTACGTAAAAACCCTTTTAACGTTGAGGTGCCTTGTGCAAGTGCACTCATAATAAACGCACGATTTGTTAAGCTTTTACTTCCAGGTATTGTTACTTCTCCATCGACTTTCTTCGAGCTCGGCGCAACTGTTACGCGATGGACACCTTTTAAAGGTGTCCATGGGCTTCTTGCTCGCTCATCTACATTCCCATCTGTCATCGTCACCATCTCCTTCCTTTTATTCTACTAACGGTTATGTTATAAGTAAAATAAATATTTTGATTACCAGCTATAAGAAAGGCTTATATCATGAAAATGGATACCTATTACATTTTTTATCTAACTGCGCTGGAACTTAATTTCAGTCGAGCTGCTAAACGACTATTCATTACACAGCCAAGTGTTAGTCAGAGTATCGCTCAGCTTGAAAATCACCTTCAGACACAGCTTTTCCAACGGCTATCAAAAGGCGTGTCCCTTACTACAGAAGGAAAGCAATTATTTGAACAAATTAAACCTGCATTTGAAACCATTCAATTAGCGGAAAAAACAATGTCAGAACGAGCACAATTAAAGCAAGGATCCATTGCTATCGGAGCTAGTGATTCAGCCTGTAAGCACCTTTTACTACCAATTGTGCAATCGTTTCAAAACAAGTACCCAGATGTGCATTTAAAACTTCAAAACGGTTCAACCCCGGAACTATTGGCGAAATTACAGCACGGGCTCATTGAAATCGCTCTTGTTCATCTTCCAATAGACGAACAACGCTATTCCGTTGAAGGCACTTACAGCATTCACAGTGCTTTCGTTGTTGGTGAACGATACAAGCATCTAACGGAAAAAGCGAAAACTCTTAGCCAGTTAGCTCAGTATCCCATCGTTACGTTTTCACAACAAAGCCAATCACGCATGTATCTAAACGAGCTATTCGCCTCTCACCATTTAACGGTTAGCCCGGAAGTCGAGGTAAGCGCTATGGATGTTTTGTTAGCATGTACAAAAATTGGAATGGGTATTGCTTTCGTAACAAAAGAATTTGTCCAAGAACCATTAAATCAGCAAGACATATACGAAATTCCACTGACGACTCAATTAAAAAAACGTCACATTGGCATTGTTACAACTAAACATGCACCATTATCCTATGCAAGTCAGTCTTTTCTATCTACCCTCACGAACTCCTTTAACAACTATAAATGATTTTGTCTTTTTTGGAGAAACTACATGTAAACCAGTATGAATGTGAGAAGGGATACGCTTTCTTCACATGAATGAGCCGTTTTCCAAAAACTTTTGACTCAATCGCATCTGAAACGTTGCAGCCGTTTAAAAAGACGTTTAACGACAAGACAAAACCTTTGTAAAACGAAGCGGTGAAGAGCAAAATATGCCTTTGAACATTCATTAAAAAGGTTTACACCTAGTATAAAAAAGGTAAAGAAGCAGCACAGGAGGCGATAAAAATGGAAACATCACATCAATCAAAAGGATCTGATGGAACTGGCGCACTTGTGTTTGGTATTTTATCTTTACTTATCCCTTATCTTGGCCTGATATTAGGTATTGTAGCTGTCGTAATGGCATCAGGAGTGAGCACTGGAATGGCTAAAGGTGGGAAAATAACAGGTATCATTGGCATCGTTTTTAATGCCTTAATGGTGCTATTATTTGCTACAGGCGCGTTCTTTTTGTTTACTTTTTAAAAGCCTCTATACATCAGTAGAATGGCACATCAAACGAACAAGGAGGTACACATCATGATGAGTTTTATATGGAGTTTAATTATCGGCGGTTTAATTGGTTGGGCTGCTGGCGCTATTACCGGAAAAGGCGTTCCCTTTGGTATTATCGGTAATATCATTGCAGGGTTTATTGGAGCAAATATCGGAACGTGGCTACTAGGAAGCTGGGGACCATCTATTGGCGGATTCGCTATCTTCCCTGCTCTTATCGGTGCTATTATTTTAGTCTTTATCGTTAGTCTTGTCCTACGAGCATTTCGATCGTAATGAAGAGAAAGCAGCTATTCCTATTCGGTCCTTATAATGACCTAAATGGGAATAGCTGTTTTTTCGCATCTTACAAAAACAAACAATCGATGCCGTTGATAGCGTTATCATTCGTATATAGAACGTTTTTTTTGTTATAAGAGGTTTTGCAGTCTTTAAAAAGGGTAATTTACAAAAACACTTCATTCTGTGTGTTGCACTGAATGTTCCAACCTACTAAGAAAGAAGAGAAGACACATGGGATTTTTATCTATCATCACTTTCATCGTCATTGTTGCGGCTATTTGGTTATATGCATATACCCGTAGCCGAAAAGTCAATTTATCGAGTTCTGAAGGCCTTTTTCTTGGCGGAAGAAGCTTAACAGGGATTACCATCGCAGGCTCTATCGTTATGACCAACCTTTCAACAGAACAAATTGTTGGACAAAACGGACAAAGCTACGAAACAGGAATGGAAGTGATGGGTTGGGAAGTGACGGCAGCTGTCGCCATCGTCGCCCTCGCATTAATCTTCTTACCAAAATATTTAAAGTATGGCGTTGATACCGTTACCGATTTTATTGAAATTCGATTCGATACAACCACGAAACGAATTACTTCAATCCTTTTTATCTTTACATATGTCGTTTCCTTTTTACCAGTGGTCTTATATTCTGGTTCACTCGTTTTCAATCAAATTTTTTCTATTGATGAATTGTTAGGCGTTGATTCTTTAGTTGCGATTGCTCTTATATCAGGTCTAACTGGAATTATCGGGTTGTTGTATTTATTAATAGGCGGATTACGACTCAGTGCTTTTAGCGACACCATATACGGACTTGGTTTATTAGTCGCTGGTCTTTCCATTCCGGTACTTGCCTTATTTGCGTTAGGAGATGGAGGAATTTTAGGCGGTTTTGAAACGATTCGAGCGCATACACCTGAAAAATTAAATTCCTTTGGTGCTATAAATTCTGAAATGGTACCATGGCCGACATTATTTTTGGGTTTGTTCTTTAATAATCTATTTTTCTGGTGTACCAATCAAATGATTGTGCAAAAAGCGCTTGCTGGGCGAGATTTAAAAGAGGGACAGAAGGGTGCTTTATACGTAGGGATTTTCAAAATTTTTGGTGCCCTGTTTCTTGTTTTTCCAGGGATTATCGCCTATAACATGTTTGGAGATTCCATTGCTCCTGCCGACAATGCTTACCCAATGCTTATCACAGCAGTACTTCCTGAATGGGCTTTTGGTATTTTCGCGGCAGTCATTTTCGGTGCGATCCTAAGTTCATTTGTCGGTGCTCTTAACGCAACGACGACTCTACTCACCTTAGACTTTTATAAACCTTTGAAGAAAAATGTGACAGACAAACAAGTAAGTCGTATGGGAAAAGTTTTTACCATTGCAATAGGATTAACATCAGCACTCATTGCACCACTTATTTCGTTTGCACCTGCTGGCTTATTTCACGTTGTCCAGCAATTTAACGGGCTTTATAGTATGCCGTTACTTGCACTCATTCTTCTCGGCTTCTATTCAAAGTATGCGACGCCATTTGCTGCGAAAGTAACGTTCATTTTCCATATCATTGTGTATGGCTCATCTCAGCTCTTTACCGATATTCATTACTTGTACGTGTTCAGTGTCATCTTATTTGTAGACATTTTCTTAATCTGGGCAATCAGTCGGTTTGGACCAAATGCCAAGCCATTTGAATTTCCAGAAACCGAAGCAAAAGTCGACCTTACCCCATGGAAACATAGGAAATGGGTGAGTGCTATGATTCTTATATTAGTCATCGGCATGTACTGGTTTTTCTCGCCAATCGGTATAGCCAATTAGAAAATAGTGGCATAGCAAACGAAAAGACTAGCTCCCTTTAGAGGAACTAGTCTTTTCTACTATTAGTTAAGAGAGGTACGTATTCTACGTCGATGTAGTACAGATAGACCTAGTCCACCAGCAGCTAATGTTAATCCTCCCATCGCGTAAAGAAGATGGTTACTCGCTGTATCTGGCAATGCCCCACCCTCAACAGGCTGCGCATTTTCCATGACGTCTTCTGGCACTGTAATGGAATCGACACCATTAAAATTGGTGACTGTCTGATCTAGTGAAATATGCATTTCCATGCTTTCTTCCCCATCATCAATGACCATGGTCATGTCCATCGTCATTTCGGTCATATAGTACGTGTCTTTTTCAATCATCATTTCATAGCTAAGATCACTAATTTCAAATGCCTCGAGTAACGCTTCCTCACCTTGCATGTCCTCTTCCATCATGAGTTCACCAAGAAGATCGTCAATCATTTCGTTCAGCTGCTCTCCACTACCATCGTAAGTAAGTATATAGGAATCCCCTTCCTCACTTACGTCCATATCTTCCCCAAGCATCTCCGCTTGTTCGCGAGTGGATGTTGCTTGCAGAAGCTCCATCATTTCGTCGCTACTCATTCCTTCATAAACGTACCACTCACCATCTGGTCCTTGCTCATACATACCGTCTTCAGTCCAATAGACGGTGGTTTCGAGATCACCATCAGGTGTATGAATTGTCGACACTTGATGCATGGCAAATGGATTAAGAATAACATCTTCCATAGTATGAACAGAAAGCGTTACTTCCTCACCAGACATTGGATCTGGCATCGTTAATTCCATTGCAGTTTCACTCGAAAAACTATCCAGCTCAAGCATGGCTTCATTCGACATTTGAATAATATCTGCCGCACTTTCCTCATTCGCTAAAGCATTGCCTGTAACCGAAAGAACAAAAAAACTAGCCACCGTAATTGAAGTCATTTTTTTCATATGTACACCCCTATACTATAGTTTAGGTAGAGGCTCCTCTATGCTGATCCTAATCTTGATGCTCGTACCATCTCCCTATCTGTTGTTTTGGTTTCCCTAACGCACACAAATGAAACCGCTTTTTTGAAGAAATTTCAAAAACCTTATAATTTTGGATGGTCTTTCATTTACTCTAACCCTAGTAAAATCAGCACCTCTTTAGTCGCATCGGCAATTAAATGATCGTCGACCTCCCCGTCTTCCTCGTCTGTATGAGAAAGAACAGCAAGAACAACGGGAGCATGGTCTGGTGGCCAAATAATTCCTATATCATTTCTCGTACCGTATACTGCTGAGCCTGTTTTATCGCCCGCTTGCCACCCTTTAGGCACACCTGCTCGTATCAACGTATCCCCAGTCGTGTTATGAACAAGCCAATCAGTAAACAAATCTTGCTTTTCTTCGTCAAGCTCATCCCCAAGAGCAACTCCATGCAGCGTTTCCACTAGCGCTTTTGCTGTGCTTGTATCGCTCACTTCTCCTGGCGCCCAATGATTTAATTCTGTTTCCCACCGCTTCGGTTCTGTTACCTGGTCTCCCATGTCTTGTAAAGCATGTTTAAACCCTTCCGGCCCACCAATTTCATTGAATATAAAATTTGCCGCTGGATTATCGCTAAAACGAATAGACGCATCACTTAACTCTTTTAACGTCATTCCAGTCTCAACATGCTGTTCAGTAATTGGGCTATATGTAACCAAATCTTTTTCATTGTAATGAACGCGTTTATCCAATTCCTCCAGCGAATGCTGTTGAAGAAGCACGCCAACGGATAGCGCTTTGTGTGTCGAAGCGTAAGCAAAACGGTCCTCTTCGTTAGAAGCAATCGTTTCACCGGTCTCTGTATGGAGCGCATAAACACCTAAAATTGCATGATAACGGTCTTCTAACTGAGAAAATCCTTGTTCCATCGTTTCCTCTTCTACTTCCATGCCCCCATCATGACGCCACTTACGACACATAAAAAAATAGCCTTTTTCATAAGACTCACCCTCTTTTATCGAATAGTAGACAAAAATAAAGGCTTCTACAACGTATCTCGTTAGAAGAAGCCTCTTTCTTATAAACCGTATCTACATGTGTTTATTATACTAGTAGGTATCAGATTAATAGAATCTCTTTACACCAATAAAGTGTTGCTGCCAGTAAGAGTTGTTAATATCTGCGTAAGAAACACCTTCGCTTCCGCCACCAGAGTGAATCATTTGACCGTTACCAACATAGATTCCGCTGTGAGAGGCGCCTTGTGTGTTATATGTTCCTTCATAGAATAGAACATCACCGATTTGCAGGTCACTTAAGTTCACATGAACACCCGTGCTAGCCCACATTCCTGCATGTGTTCGCTCGACTTGAATGCCGTTATTTTGAAACACATAGTTCACAAAACCACTGCTATCCATACCTGCTGTTGAAGATCCACCCCACGCATACGGTGTACCTAAAACACTTCTTGCTGTATCAGCAATAGACTGACTCAGACCAGATGATGTCTCATTACTCGTTGGTGTCGCAACTGGCTCACTCGTGTCAGTACTTGTTTCCGTTACTTCAATTGATGATTCCTGTCTGGAAGTAGAAGCATCTACATTATTCAGTGCCCCTTGAGTTGCTGGACCTGCTATCCCATCTACTTGAAGACCTTGATTTTGTTGGAATGAAGTAACAGCGTTCTCTGTTTCCGCACCATAAATACCATCATCTGCAACTGGATAACCTGCATAAATTAAATCTTGCTGTAAATTCTCAACATCTTGTCCACGATCACCCGCACGAAGCACGTCTGCTTGAATAGCAGTTTCCGATGAAGATGATTGAGGGCTATATTCAGTAGGGTCTGCATATGCGGACGCCTCATTATTCATATCTGTTACAAAAAGAAGACCTACGACAAACGAAGTTGATAAAACGATTTTACTACCTGTTGTTTTTAAAGTTTTCATAATGACCTCCCAATTAATAGTCGATCACTACTGTAACATCGGTCTGGAAGAAATTCCATTTCAATCAGGTTACAGTCTATTGACATTGTTACAAGATGTTGCCAAAAATGAAACGGTGCATTCCTGTAACCCTATTAAAAACAAGCTTTTAGCAGCACATACTTTTTTACACTTTTTCTCTATCATTCTATCAAGTTCATTCACGTGTGACCATTTCCAAAAGTAACCTAAAAAACTTCCAATAGATTCACTTTTACAGTGAAACCATTGGAAGACAATTATTTTTCCATTACAGTCTTGAACGATGACCAATTTCAAGTTCAGCTACATAACCTTGCATTTTCTTAAGAAGACTGTCACGAATTTCATCGTTTTGAAGCGCAAACTCAATTTGAGTCAAAACAAAACCAAGCTTTTCCCCAACATCGTATCGCTTACCTTCAAAATCATACGCATAAACGCTTTGGAATTCGTTAAGCGCTTGAATCGCATCCGTTAACTGAATTTCCCCTCCAGCACCGGTATCTTGTTTCTCAAGGAAATCAAAAATTTCAGGAGTTAAAATATAGCGTCCCATAATCGCTAGGTTCGAAGGTGCTGTACCTTGTTCTGGCTTTTCCACAAACTGAGATACCCGATAGAGACGATCATTGTTAGACTCAGGATCAATAATACCATAGCGATGTGTCTCTTCGGAAGGAACCGTTTGAACACCAATAACGGAACGCTCTGTCTCGTCATATTGATTCATTAATTGTTTTAAACAAGGCGTATCAGCTTGTACAATATCATCGCCTAAAAGTACTGCAAACGGTTCATTCCCAATAAATTTGCGTGCACAATGTACAGCATGTCCAAGTCCTTTAGGCTCTTTTTGACGAATATAATGAATCTCTACTTTAGCAGAGGCTTGAACTTTTTCAAGCATGTCAAGTTTCCCTTTGTTAAATAGGTTCTGTTCTAATTCAAACGAGTGATCAAAATGATCCTCAATAGCACGCTTCCCTTTACCTGTTACAATAATAATGTCTTCAATACCAGCTTCCACAGCCTCTTCAACAATGTATTGAATCGTAGGCTTGTCTACAATTGGAAGCATTTCTTTTGGCATTGCTTTTGTAGCTGGCAAAAAGCGTGTTCCAAGACCAGCTGCTGGGATGATAGCTTTTTTTACTTTAGACATGAAAAAACCCCTTATCAAATAGTAAGAATGTAAATAATATCGAATAATGATACGTACAATACCCTATTGCATTAAGAATAAACCTCAAAGTTGAAGCATGGATGATATTAGTATAGCTCATCTACTATAAAATTGCACCTCGCCAATTGTAATAATTTCAATTAATACAAGCACAAAGACCTATAATTATAAAACTGATTAGTATACACTTAAATCATGATTTTACTACTTAAGATTATACTTAAGAAAGCAGTTTTAAAAATATCTCTCCATAACTTTACACGATATTTGAACCTTTTACAGTGTATTTAAATATGGCACATAACCTTTTTGTAGTTACTATACATTAAATCCGTATCTTTTATAAAACCTTCGATTGCAACTTACGCAATCGAAGGTAGCTAATTACTTTAATTACTTCTAAAGAAAAACGATCCATTCATATAAATATAGATTTCTGCATTTGCCCCTGTATTCAAATTCACAATTCCTCCTACTATAGCTAACAACGTATTAGCTGGTATTGTTACATTTAAACCCGTCGAGCTCCCGGTAAGAATTGTTGTATTTGGATTAGACGCACCTGCTGTATATCCAATAGATGGAAGCTGCTGCATCGCAGTGTCTATTGTAAAGTTATACGTTCCTTGTGGTGACGTGGCTAACGCAACAAACGGTCTAAAATCCGTACCTGTTGCCGCGGAAAAAGTACTCCAATTATTAAACGTTGCAGAGATACCTGTTAATGTAACCTGTTGAGGAAAAGAGAAGAAAAATTGATAGTTATCACTACCAAACGGAATTGGAATACTACTTCCATCAGGTACCGTTATATCATTGCTTGTTCTTCCGAAGGAGATTAGATTCACTCGACTCGGGACTCCACTTGCATTTGCCAATGGGTGAACGGTACCCCTCCCCGCACCCCCAGCAGATGAGAACACAACGGCAAAGTTCGATAATGATGCAGGCCCTGTTAGTCCAGTGGGACCTGTCACTCCAGTTGCCCCTGTTAGTCCTTGTATTCCTTGGGCTCCTGTCACTCCGGTCGCTCCGGTTAGTCCTTGTATCCCTTGTGAGCCTGTGATACCTGTCGCTCCGGTTAGTCCTTGTATTCCTTGAGCTCCTGTTACTCCGGTGGTTCCCGTTAGCCCTTGTATTCCTTGAGCTCCGGTCGCTCCGGTTAGTCCTTGTATCCCTTGTGGGCCTGTGATACCTGTCGCTCCGGTTGGGCCTTGTATTCCTTGAGCTCCTGTCACTCCGGTGGTTCCCGTTAGTCCTTGTATTCCTTGGGGGCCTGTGATACCTGTCGCTCCGGTTGGGCCTGGTATTCCTTGAGCTCCTGTCACTCCGGTGGCTCCCGTTAGTCCTTGTATTCCTTGTGGGCCTGTGATACCTGTCGCTCCGGTTGGGCCTTGTATTCCTTGAGCTCCTGTCACTCCGGTCGCTCCGGTTGGGCCTGGAGGGCCTGGTCCTTCTGGTCCTGTTGGGCCCGTGGCTCCTGTAGGTGGGCCTGGAGGGCCTGTCACTCCGGTTAGTCCTGTGATTCCCGTCGCTCCCGTTTCTCCTCTTTCTCCTTGAATGCCCGTTGCTCCTGTTTCGCCTCTTTCCCCTTGAATCCCTGTCGCTCCGGTGGCTCCCGTCTCTCCTCTTTCTCCTTGAACGCCCGTCGCCCCGGTTTCTCCTCTTTCTCCTTGAACGCCTGTCGCTCCTGTTACGCCTCTTTCCCCTTGAATCCCTGTGGCTCCGGTGGCTCCCGTCTCTCCTCTTTCTCCTTGAACGCCCGTCGCTCCCGTTTCTCCTCTTTCTCCTTGAATACCCGTAGCTCCGGTGGCTCCTCTTTCCCCTTGAACGCCTGTCGCTCCGGTTTCGCCTCTTTCTCCTTGAACGCCGGTCGCTCCCGTTTCTCCTCTTTCTCCTTGAATACCCGTAGCTCCGGTGGCTCCTCTTTCCCCTTGAACGCCTGTCGCTCCGGTTTCGCCTCTTTCTCCTTGAACGCCGGTCGCTCCCGTTTCTCCTCTTTCTCCTTGAACGCCTGTCGCTCCGGTTTCTCCTTTTTCTCCTTGAACGCCTGTCGCTCCCGTTTCTCCTCTTTCTCCTTGGATGCCAGTGACTCCTGTTACGCCGCTTTCTCCTTGAACGCCCGTTGCTCCTGTTACGCCTCTTTCCCCTTGAATGCCCGTTGCTCCTGTTACGCCGCTTTCTCCTTGGATGCCAGTGACTCCTGTTACGCCGCTTTCTCCTTGAACGCCCGTTGCTCCTGTTACGCCTCTTTCTCCTTGAATGCCCGTTGCTCCCGTTACGCCGCTTTCCCCTTGAATGCCGGTCGCTCCGGTTTCTCCTCTTTCTCCTTGAATACCCGTAGGTCCGGTGGCTCCTCTTTCCCCTTGAATGCCCGTTGCTCCCGTTACGCCGCTTTCTCCTTGAACGCCGGTCGCTCCCGTTTCTCCTCTTTCTCCTTGAATACCCGTAGGTCCGGTGGCTCCTCTTTCCCCTTGAATGCCCGTTGCTCCCGTTACGCCGCTTTCTCCTTGAACGCCGGTCGCTCCCCTTTCAGCGAGCAGTGTATAGTCTGGAGAGCTACCTGGAATACCTGTTGGGTAATTTGTGTTTACTAAGTAGGTATTCCCATCGTGCGTAACAATCTGACCTAACATGTAACCTGAAGCATTGCCGGGATTAAACGCTTCTGCTCCTTCAAATCCTGCTCCAGTAGGTCCAGTAGCTCCAGTAAATCCAGTAGGCCCTGGCGAACCGGTAGCTCCTGTCCACCCTCCTAATGAATGGCCATAACACCATTTATTTTCCCTGCCATTGGTACAGGTTCGTTTAAAAATTTGCACACCATTTACGAAGATATATTGATCGGACACGCATTATCCCCTCTTATCTATCAAACGTGAATAACGAAAGAATCCACACTGAATGGACTGTTATCATCATCCTATGATAAAGGAGGGTAAACGTAACAACTTCTTCCATTCCATCTTCCTATATAAAAAGAACCCCTATTCATTATCCTTAAACAATAGGGGTTCAAACGTGTATTAGTACAGTGTTTTTTCTGCTTCTTTTGTATATAAAATCGCTTCTTCTTGTTTTCCGTCTCGAATTTTTTCTGCCCATTGAGGATCTGCTAATAATGCACGCCCTACCGCAACAAAATCAAACTCTTTAGCACGAAGTTTTTCGTCAACTAAGCGTAGGTTTTCATCAATCGAGTGCTCGTCGTTCTCTTTTTTGCTTAAGAATGCATAATCAACTCCAAGTGAACCAACAGAGATGACCGGTTTTCCTGTTACTTGCTTCGTCCACGCAGCAAGGTTTAATGGTTCGACTCCTTCAAACTCAGCTTCCCAGATTCGACGAGTCGAACAGTGGAAGATATCAACACCAGCTTCTGCAAGCGGCATTAACAGCTGCTTCAACTCTTCCGGTGTTCGTGCCAGCTTCGCGTCATAAACGCCGCCTTTCCATTGAGAAAAACGAAATACAATTGGAAAATCTGGACTTACCGCTTCTCTGCACGCTTTCACAACATCTACTGCAAATCGAGTTCGACCTTCGAGATCGCCACCATATTCATCCGTGCGCTGGTTGGTTCGTTCCCACAAAAATTGGTCAATTAAATAGCCATGTGCCCCATGAAGCTCAATTCCATCAAAACCAATGCGCTCCGCATCAGCAGCAGCTTGTGCAAAGGATTGAATGATAGATGTTAGCTCATCTTTTGTTAATGCCACACCATTTTCGCTACCATCAACTGCTAAACCAGATGGACTTACTGGAGGAGCGTCTTCATTTGGTGTATTTCCTTGTCTTCTGGCTGATCCGATATGCCAAAGCTGCGGAATAATTTTCCCACCTGCGCTATGTACTTCGTCAACCACATGCTTCCAACCAGCTAATGCTTTCTCACCGTAGAAACGAGGAATATCTTTATGCATAACAGCTGCCGGGTGATCAATTGCAGTTCCTTCCGTTACAATTAGTCCGACACCGTGTTCTGCCCTTCTTTTATAATAAGCCGCTACTTCTTCCGTTGGCACACCATCAGGAGAAAACACTCTCGTCATTGGTGCCATGACAACTTTACTCTGAAGTTCTCCTTTACCGAAAGGCGTCTTCTCAAATAGTGTTGGTGCAAGTGATTGTGTCATTTATCTCTCTCCTTTAATGATTTACTCCCATTGTAATTGTTTTGGGTTACGAAATAAAAAGAAAGGTCTTATAAAAAGTTGGGAAACTAACAGAACACTCGTGATTCCCATTACCTTCAAATTTAGAATGATTGATTACCACTACCGATCCCTTCTCTCATTTGTGACGAATAAAGTCACCCGTAGTATAATAAGAACAGACACACAATTGAACCACGACGGAGGGTGATGCCAATGGCTTCGAAATTTGACGCAGCTTTTAATCAAACGTTTAACGAACAAATGGAAAACATCAACCGATCGCTAGAAGAAGATGTGTTGTTTGCCTTGATTGGTGATATAAATACCGGAAAATCAACAACAATTAATGCTCTATTTGGCGCAAACGTTGCTCCAACATCTGGCTTACCAGGGAAAACCATTGAAATAAAAAAATACGCGTATAAAAAACATATCCAATTTGTCGATACACCAGGCTTGAACGATGTGGTGCGAACCCATTCGCAAGAAACAATCCATTTTTATAAGGACGCCGATGTTGTCCTTTTCTTCTTAAATGCAGCAGGTACTGTACTCTCAGATACAGAAGCAAAAGAACTTGAGAAGCTAGCAACTATTAATAAAGACATCCTAATAGTCTTAAATAAAGTCGATATTGCTGACGATGTGCCTAGCTTACTTCATTATATTCAAGAAAAAACGAGCTATCGTTTTAAAGTCATCCCGCTTTCTTCAAAAACAGGCTTTAATCTTGGTGAGTTAGAAGATCATATTGCCGACATTCTTCAAAAAAAAAATAAAGAATTACAGTTCGCCAAAGCGTTAAACGATAAATCTCGCATTGCGAATAAGTGGATTAACCGCTCTTCCCTTGCAGCAGCTTCAGCAGGCGCAATTCCTGTACCAGGATCTGATATTGTGCCCATTACAGCCGTGCAAGTCGGATTAATGATTAAATTAGCCAAGCTTTATGAGAAGACCATTACAAAAGATCGAGCAAAAGAACTGATTGTGACCAATCTTGTAAGCAACATTGGTCGAACGGCCTTTCGTCAGCTTTCGAAGTTTGTTCCGGGCTGGGGCTCAGCGATTAGCGCAGGAGTCGCTGGTACGCTTACGTGGTCGCTTGGCAAAGCGATTAAGAAGATTTACGAGCAAGGACTTGATTTGAACGTTGAAACTCTTGTCACTTATACGAAGAAGTTTAAAAGAGAGCGCGAGAGCGCGAAAAAAGATAAAAACAGCTCCCCCTCTTAGTGGGAAGCTGTTTCTATTTGTTCTACTTGAAAAGCATCAAGCAATGCACGAACTTCATCTGTTGATGTTGAATTCATTAATTGATTTCGCAACTCGCTGGCACCTCGGAAATCACGGACATATATTTTAAAGAAACGATGAAGCGGCTTAAACGCACGTGATTCAATCTTATGGTACTTATCATGAAGATCAAGCTGCAAACGCAAAAGTTCAAGCAACTCCTCGCTTGTATGCTCACGTGGTTCTTTTTCAAACGCAAATGGGTTTGTAAAAATACCGCGACCAATCATGACACCATCGACCCCATATTTTTCGACGAGCTCTAAGCCAACTTGACGGTTCGGAATATCGCCATTAATCGTTAATAGGGTATTTGGCGCAATCTCATCACGTAGCTTTTTGATTTCAGGAATGAGCTCCCAATGGGCATCCACTTTACTCATTTCCTTTTTCGTCCGAAGGTGAATGGACAAGTTGGCAATGTCTTGTTTTAGCACATGCGTCAGCCATTCAAACCATTCTTCCACGTACGTATAGCCTAAGCGCGTTTTAACACTTACAGGTAAACCACCTGCCTTCGCCGCTTGAATGAGCTCTGCCGCCACTTCCGGACGACGGATCAAGCCACTGCCTTTTCCGTTTCCAGCAACATTCTGTACCGGGCATCCCATGTTTAAATCAATTCCTTTAAACCCTTCTTCCGCCATCCCGATACTCATTTTCCGAAACAATTCAGGTTTGTCTCCCCATATATGGGCAACCATCGGCTGTTCATCTTCAGTAAATGTTAAGCGACCACGTACACTTTGCTTCCCATCCGGGTGACAATAGCTTTCAGAATTTGTGAACTCTGTAAAAAACACATCAGGTCGTGCCGCATGGCTCACAACATGGCGGAACACGACGTCCGTCACATCTTCCATCGGTGCAAGTATAAAAAATGGCCGTGGCAAGTCACGCCAAAAATTATTTGTCATAGTGATGTTTCGTTCCTTTCTTCTATTGCTTCCTCTATTTATGCTTTCATTAGCTGTTTCGATCGGTTCATAAAACAAAAAAGACCCTGCATTCGATTTTACCGAAAACTGAGGCTCAGTAGCAAGTATATTTTCATTGGAAATGCTGTTCGTATGCGATAAAACGTTTTCACTATAAACGCATCGGTTCGTTCAGGGCGTTTACATAATAACAATACAAATAAAGCTTCCAATGTAAAAAACACTCACTTTGGGTAAGTGAGTGTTTACACATTTATTCTCTATTCTTTTTTTCTCTAGAAATAATTCCTTGTTCTCTTGCCAAGAGGAGCGCAATTTTCGGTGCACCCCACAAGAGTGGTAATAGAATGAGTGATACAGGCACTGCGGCAATAACAACAAATGATTGGAGTGCATTCACTCCACCATTTCCAACATTAATTAAGATCATCGCTATAATGGACATAATGGTTGCCCAGAAAAACCGAATGCTTTTTGCTGGATTTCCTTTTCCTGTCACACTCATCGCAAGTGAATACGACATTGTATCCACTGTTGTTACGACGAACAAGATCGTTAGTAATAGAAAGAGAAACGGCATGATACTACCGAGAGGCATTTGGCTGGCAATCGCTATAATGGCAGCCGGTAATCCGTTTTCTTCTAATGGAGTCGCAATGGATCCAGGTGTCTGAATCTCATAGAAAATACCTGAGCCACCTAATATCGTAAACCAGATATTTGTTAAAATGGGCGTAATAATCGCCACAACGAGAAATAACTCTCGAATCGTTCTCCCGCGAGAAATGCGCGCTACCATGAGTGCTACCATTGGCCCAAAGCCGATAAACCAGCCAAAAAAGAAGAGCATCCATGCCCCAGACCACTCATTATCACCTCTGAATGTGCTCATTTCTATAAAATGGGACAGATAGGTTCCTGTTGCTGAAATGTATGAATCAATTAAAAAAATACCAGGGCCAAATAAAACTAAGAAAACACCGATAAACAATGCTGTATTCACATTTAATTTACTAAGCCACTGAATCCCTTTTTCGATTCCAGTTAATGTTGAAAGTAAAACAATGCTCGTAAGGGTTAAAATAATGGCGACTTGGGTTACATACGTATCCGGCCAACCAAATAGTGCATTCACCCCGTAACTCACTTGTAGCCCTAAGAAGCCAATCGGACCAATTGTACCGGCAGCGGCTCCAATAATACAGAACACATCAACGGCTGTTCCCCATTTACTATGCTGTATGCGATCCCCTAGAATGGGGTAAAGAATCGTACGAGGCTTTAACGGCATACCTTTGTGATTATGCGCGTACACCATCACGATGGCACAAATCGCGCCATACACTGCCCAAGCAGTAAATCCCCAAGAAATAAAGCTTTGCGCAAGTGCAACTTGAATGGCATCGTTTGTCGTTTCAATGACGCCACTATACGTAGGTGGTGCTTCCAGAAAATAATACAACGGCTCTGCCGCAGCCCAGAAGACGCCACCAGCTCCAAGCCCCGTCGTTACAACGATCGCGAGGTATTTAAAAAAGCCCATTTCCGGTTTATCTAATTTTCCAATTCGAACGGAACCAAGCTTCGAGAACGCTAGAACCGCTCCAACTAAAAACGTTGCGAGTAGTAACAATTGCCAATACCCACCAAAGTACGTTATGGCGAGTTGAAATCCTTTATCGACTAAAAAGGATGTTAATTCCATGTTTGTAAAAGCCATCACGACAAAGAGAAGTAAGAATCCTCCACTCATGATAAAAACTGGCCAATTTACGGTCTGTAACACTTTCTGTTGACCTTTTGCCATCTTTTTCCCCTTTCACTGCTCAAAACCACAAGTCTATACTTTAGCAAAAAAGAAAGCACATATGTGATAAATAGATCAATACTTTTATGAATCGACGCGTAAAATGCTTATTCTCATGCTAAAAGAGTTCGTTTATTACATTTTGATTACATTTAAGAAAGCGAGACAAAAAAACGGAACATCAACGTAAAAGAGTCCGTTTTTATAACGGACTCCATCTCCTATTCAGGCGCTTTTCTTTTAACGTGATGCCTTCATTCCTCTGCTGCGGACTTATTAATCATGACATTCCCCTGTTCATCCAATAAGGGTGTTACACTACTCCCTTGTGGGTTCCACAGATGCAAATAATGTACTCCTGTCTCGCGATCAATTAGTATATGAATAAGCCCATATTGGTAATGTTGAATTTGTTTTTCTGCAAAACGATTTGGTTCTTTTTTTGAAAACATTGCACACGCTCCTTTTTAAATCTCTTGTCAGCGATCCAATCCATTTCGCTTGTAGGCAAGTACGAAAATCGCTGCGGAGAGTAGTAAATACGCACCTAATACACTAGTATCAAAAAGATTCCAATTATACTGACCTTCTGCAAATAACGTACTGGCAAAGTTCGTTAGCACGCCTGTATACGTGTAATCAACAAGATAAGACAGATCATTCTGTAGAAATCGTATCACTGGTACAGACGTGAACAGCAGCGTAACTGGCATGCTAATCAGTGCCGATTGCGTTTGATTCTGAGAAAAGATTCCTACGACATAGCCAATTAATAAACTAATAAAGCTTGCGACCGTTGTCATGACCAAGTAGCTCAACAGTGGAACGTCTGCATAAGCAATCCCACTTGCGGGAATCAATAAAAGATTCGTAATGGTTAAGATGACAAGTGGAGGAATAATGGTTCCTATTAAATAGTCCAAACCACTTACAGAAGAAGTCATTAACACCCGTAACGTATTCTTTTCTTTTTCTTCTGCTAACGGGCTACTACTCATCGCAATACCAGCAATAGCAATATTAAAAATAAGGCCAAAGCTAAGTACAAACGCACCAGTTGAAAAGAATATTCCTGCTTCATTTACATCTACTTCAGGCATCAAATGCCTCATTGCAAATGCAAAGACAAGTGCTAGAACTGGTGTTAGAATGACACTTGTATTGCTCATGATGGTCTGAAACTTTAACACAATAATGGCATTTATTTTTCGAAGCGACACATTCATACTAATTTCCTCCCCGTAACTTCCAAGAAAACCGTTTCAAGTGTAGGTTCACATGAATGAATGGTCAGAAGTTGATCTTGTGACATCCATTCGTGAATTTGTTTACTTGCCTCATCAGAATGAAGTAGAACCTTTTCCGCACCTGTAACCAACTGCACTCGATATTGTCTCTTTTTGTTATATTTTAAACACACTTCTTTCGGTACACCATGCTCGACGATAACACCTTCATTTAAAAGAGCAACGTGGTCACACAGCTTTGTTGCCTCCTCCATATTGTGGGTTGTTAGAAAGATAGCCGTTCCTGAATCCTTTATCTCCATTAACAACTCGTGAACCGCTTCCGCTGTACTAGGATCTAACCCACTCGTTGGCTCATCTAAAAACAACACCCTTGGCTTATGAAGCAAGGCTCTTGCAAGAATCAAACGCTGGGTCATTCCTTTTGATAGTTGATGAGCCAGCTTTTTTTTATGTTCCATTAGACCCACTCGCTTTAATAAATGATTCACACGCTGTCGATCAACGCCAAGGATTTTTGCCAACACCGCCATATTTTGATAAACCGTTAATTTCTCATATACGCCACTATTGTCCGTCACAATTCCAACTTGTTCGTAGATGCTTTCGTTAATCTGTTCCACAGGTTTTCCCAGCACAAAAGCGTGACCAGACGTTTGCGCCAGCTGTCCTGTTAACAGTTTAATGGTTGTTGTTTTTCCTGATCCAGAAGGACCGAGAAAACCGAAGATCTCTCCTGCCTGTACTGAAAACGAAACATTTTGCAAAGCTGTATGTTTGTTAAATGACTTTGCTACCCGTTTAACTTCAATGACCCTTTGATCTGTCATCCTGCATTCACTCCTTCACCACTCCAAAAGCGGGTGTTTTAATCTCACACCCTTAGTGTAGTAATCGAATCGACATATGTCTTTAAACCCCGTTGAAACGTACCCTTCACCACCGAAATGTATAGAAAAAAGGTTGAAATGTACCCACTTCAACCTGAAACGTCCCCTATAGTGTAAGCAATTTTTTCATTTCATCTAAACGATTTCGAGATAACGGCAATTTTGCTTGGGCACTCCCTTTGAGGATAAGGGTGTAGCTGTTTTTCGAATAACTAATTAATTCAGAAACTCGCTGCAAGTTAACTAAATAAGACCGGTGGCATCGAAAAAATCCAAACGTACGTAATTTTTCCTCTAACTCATTCATTGTTAAATCCGTTGGAAAAGAGTCTTCCTCAATGCGTATATGACTGACGCTGTTTATACTTTCAATGTAATCAATTTCGTCTGGGCTGAAGAAAATTAGTTTATCCGCCATTTTACAACTTACTTTGAAGATATTCTTCGGCGCTACTCCCTCATTTTCGACTTTTTCATTTTGAAGTCCATCTGGTTCTTCTACTAGGTCAGTCGTTTCTAAACCTATTGTAGAACGGTACCGGTACACTTGTTTGCTTACCAACAAGAGATCTTCAATGTAGTTTGATGTAATGAGCGTAGCAATCCCTTGGTTCTGAACGTAGGCCAATGCCTGGATATACAATTCAATTCCTTCATCTGATAGCGTGTTTAGCGGGTTTTCTAACAGCACAATTTCTGGAGAAAATAAGTATATCCGAAATAAACTTACCCGTTTTTTTTGTTCTTTAGTAAGGTCCTTAATCTTCTTATGCCACACATCCGATAACGAAAAGATAGAAATAAATGCCTCAAGAGGCTTCTGAAAATCCGCAATTTTTTTGAAAAAGCGTAAATACTGTTGTACCGTTAATGGTTCATACTGCCCGTCATCACTACGGTCTTGCAAGATTAAACCAGCTTCTCGTTCAATCTTCCCACTCGAAGGAATTTGCTCACCACAGACTAGCTCAAAAAGTGTCGCCGTTTCCTTTTCGTTCATTTTCATTCCAACGTGTGATGATCCATCCAGTGAAAATGAGATGTTTTTTAGAATGGTTTGGTTCTCTTCTTGTTTCCAAACATTCTCCAATGTAACTAATGTCATCGACTACACACTTTCTTCGCACATATTTTAAAGTCAGTATACAACTTAGAACTCGGAATCGCTAGTCGGTCAACTAGACGACCAGTTTGGATGGACTAAGCGTTCATGATCAAGAGCAGCGACCTTCATTCACCCAAACAGCCTTTACTATGTAACAAATGCAAAAAAGACCTTCCCATCACAACTTGTAGAAGGTCCCGATCATCTTTGCTCAACTAAGATGCTTTTCATAAGAGAGAAGTTCGTGTTCCTTGTGAAAACCGAGCTTTTGGTAAATATGAATCGCTGTTTCATTAGCTGAATTCACACACAATGTGATTTCATCTATGCTTTCAAATGAAAACAACCATTCTAATCCTTTTGAGAGGAGAGCTGTCCCTAATCCCTTCTCACGTGAATTAGTGTCTACTCCCAAAAATTCAATACTACCTTCTCCAAAATCTGGGCTTGCCTCAACGTGAACGTAGCCAGTGACACGCCCTGCCTCATCGCTGGCAATAAAAACGTGAGACGCTTCACCTAGTTGATCGATCATTTCGTTTCCAGACAAATAGGTTTTAGGAAATAGGCGATCATGAAGATGGATTAATTGATTGTACTCATTCGTTTGAATGCTGGCGATGGCGTCGCTTTTAACTTTTTTATGCATAAACGTATGGTTAAAACAGGTTAAAATCGTTTGATCACTTCCATTTGAAAAGTCGAACTCTTTAGCGAAAGTAAGGACGCCTGTATTCTTTTTTTCAGGAAATAATTCTACCGTTTTTATAGACTTAGGCATTTCTAAAAGCAAGGAAGTCCACAGTAATTCTATAACCTTAGCTGCTTGCTTAGCATTTACAAATGGACCCCAGATCTCTGCACTTCCTCTTTCTATATCCGCATCAAAACCACAAACACCAACCGTTTTTTCATCCTCTATTACTAAGACAAAAGCATCAACTGCTGGTATATCTCCAAAATCTTCTTCTAATGTATGTAGAATTTCTTCCTTTTTCTTTCCACAAAACCCCACATGATGCTCTGGTAACGAGTTTAAGTTAGAAATGAAAGCCGCTACTTCCGTTAACTGTGGCTTTTTTAAAATATGGATCATGTAAAGCCCTCCTATTCTATTTACTATAAAAATTCTTATTGTAATACCTGAAAATCTACATAGCTCCGATACTTTTGGTGTGAATTGTAAAGGGTGTGATGGGTACCTTCACCCGTTACCTGTCCATTGTCTAAAAAGATAATTCGATCCGCGTTAATAATTGTTGATAACCTGTGAGCAATAATGACGACTATTTTATTCTCCACATTACGATGTAAATACTTTTGTAGGATGGCTTCGCTTTCACTATCTAAGTTTGAAGTAGGCTCATCTAAATAAATGATCTCTCTTTCTTTAGAAAGGGCTCTTAGAATATTCACTCGTTGTTTTTGCCCTCCTGATAAATTAGGAGCAAACTCATCTTTCAAGGAGTCATAGTCAAAATTCATAAAATGTCGGTCAAGTAATGCTAGAAACGCATCGCTTGACTTCGTTTCATTGCCATAAAAGACATTCGTTTCAACACTTGCATCAAACAATAAGCTATCTTGCGGAATATACCCAATCTTACTTTTATAGAATGCAGAGTGAGAAACACGTTCGCCATTGTAAAGAATCGATCCACTATCTGGCGAATAGAGACCTAAAAGAAGCTTTAAGAACGTACTTTTCCCACTGCCAGAAGGACCAACAACGGCCACTACTTCTCCATGCTTTAATTCTACATTCACATTTCGTAAAACAGGGGTGTCTTTATAGGAGAACGTAAGGTTTCTTATCTCGACAGCATTTTGTTTAGAACCTTGTGCTAATTCTCCTGTTGCCTCCGATTCGAATGAAAAAATAGAATGGATAAAAACAGATGCACCTGAGGCTGTCCTGTACGACACCCATATACTTGAAAAAGCTCTTAATGGGCTGAATAACTGAAATAAAATTAAAAAGGCCGCTAAAAAGCCTCCGAACGTTAAGGTTCCTTGAGAAATTAATAGGCTCCCATATCCCATGACAGCGGTTAGTAGAATAATGGAAAGAATCATCACAAGTGGTTCTAGAAAAGCATAGACCTTTGCTTCTTTCATGCCCAATTTAAAAATAGAATGAAGAGTCTTTTTCCCATTGTCTACTTCTTTCTTTTCGGTTTTATATACTTTTACCACTTCAATGTTTTCAATGATTCTTAAAAAGTAAGCAGACAATCTGGCAACATTTAATCGAAAATCGTAAGAAATGGTTTGCATTTTCTTACTAAATGGAACAATGACGCATAAAAATAGGGCTAGAGCGATAACGATAAAGAGTACCATATGATAGGAAATCAACGAAAGAGCAATCAATGAACCGATAATTAACACGACATTCGTCAATAATTTCGGAACTTGTTCAGTTAGAAACATATTAATTTCTTCAATATCGCCAATTAATCTACTTACTAGTTCACCTGGTCGATTTTCGTTAAAAAACCGAAGTGGTAATGTTAAAATCTTACCCCATACTTGTAGCCTCAGTCGATAAATCATCGTTTCACAAAGCAAACTTAAGATATACGTAGATAGCCCATTCAGTAAACCTTGAATCAAAAAGAGCCCAATCAGCGCATAGAGCAATTGGCTATTCACTTCATTGCTATAGGTGACATCATCAATGAAGTTTTTAATAATTAACGGTGTAATGACTGCAGATACAGCAAAGGCAATGGATAAAACCAATCCCACAGTAAGAATACGTTTAGGAATTTTGATCTTTCTAACAATTTGCATCAAATCGTTATTCATTTACATTCACAATCGTTCTTCTATAGACATTCATCTCCAAACCACCTTTAATTAATCTAAATGATCGAAGCTTACAGGTGTTATATCAGGAAATTTCGTTCTCAGCTCTCTCATGTTATTCAGTTCTGAAAGCTCCCTCATAAAACGTAGAATAAATTCAAAGGATGGTCCTTTTCGAAATCCCATAGCAATTTTAAACAAGCCTTTGCGCACTTTGTTATCAGGGATAATGGTCTCATAACGATGATGTCTAAAGCCAAAACTTGACCCTCTATAAAACAGTGCACCTGCTTGTTTAGACTGATTCTCTAACACACCCATTAGGTAGCCATAGTCATCCAAATCATTGTTCTCGATCTGGAAAACAACAAACGGAGACCCCTTTTCAGCAGTTGATATTTTCTTAAATAAACCACCGATACGTGTATTCTTTTTTAATTCTACGTTATGTTCAAAAACCCGATCAATATAATGGTTTGTCTTGATCTCATTGAAAATAAAAGGAGCATCAAGCACACTGGCAGACTCGAAGGATAAGGCGCTTCCGTTCAGAGTACGAACCTTTTTTATGTATTGTTTAAGCTTATAACTGTCGATAATGTCCGCGTCATCCTTTCGACAATAAATATTTACATAGCCAAAATTGCAAAACTCTAATCCAAATTGATGAAGCTTTAAACCAGATGAACATTCCATAACAACCGTAAATGGCTGATGTTTACATTTAGCTAGAATAGCGTCTCTTGTAGTATTGTCTTGAGATAAAGTACTATCAATGATAATGAATGTAAACTTTTTCTTAGCTTCTATCGGCCTTTCAAAACTTTGATCCGTGTCAAAGTAATTCATTTTCCAGTCATATCTCGTTGGTTCAATGTAGATGATATCAAAAGCATTAAAATCTATTTTCCCCGTATGATCAAACGTGATAGACAAGTGTTCTCTAGCGATCACTTCTAACAACCCTTTGCTTTCAAAGTAGTCTGCAAAACAAACCATCGATAATGGATTGTTTTGACTTGGGGAATAGAATGACAATAAGCTATTGAACAGCGTACTCAATGTAGCCATCCCGCTTGAAAAAGCTAAGGCCGTATTATTCCAACATACTTGTTCATTACTCGTTTGTATCTTATCTTCTAAGGAAGTTGTCTCTATATTTCGTTCGTACGAAAAGTCATGGACCGTTCCTCCATAAGTAGTTGGGGTTTGGAGTGGCGATCTCATAAACGTAGACGTATGTTGGATATTCTTACGAATCCATTTCATTCTAATTGTTTGAGACAGTTTCTCTAGCTTGTGTTCAATTAAGAATGCATTGTCATTTGCGTTGATTTGGTTCTCAATAGTATGCGCATCTATCGATATGTCTAGTTGTAGATCTTCAGACATACATTTTAAAAGATCCAGTTCACTAAGTAGATGGTTTGTCATGCGTACACCTGACTTTCGCCAACAGATAATTCCTTAAATTCATCGTTTATATACAAATATTCCTTTGGGGTCGGAATACCGTGAAGGGATTTACTCATAGAAATGGTGTAGGCTCCAAATGGAAACAATACGATATAATCGTTTAATGACAGTTTATTAGAAGCCATGTTCTCGAAATAGATATCTTTTTCATAGCACGTATTACCAGCAATGGTTTGCTGTTCCATGTCTCCACTCGAACTAGTGTAAACAATCTTTACATTCGCTTTTGTCCATTCTATTAAATTCCAAGAAGAAGAATCCATGTTGACCACCCCATTGTTCACGGATAATACACTCGTCTTTAAATAACCAGCCATCACGTAAACAAGCATACCAGGTTCGAATATGACTTCTTTCAGTTTCGGTAAGTACTGTTCCGTATAGGATTGTATGAGCTCAAATGTTTTATCTATGTCTTCTTCATTTGAGAATAACCGCGTGAGACCACCGCCAAGGTTTAATGTCTGGACATCCGGAAAAAGAGAAAGAATATCTACTAAATAGTTAAGGGTGTCCTTAACCGTATTAAAATTATTTAATTCTCCAATGTGAATGTGGATGCTTATCACTTTATAGTGGAACTCTTTTAAAATCTCTTTAAGCGCTTGTTGATTTTCTGATTGACTTACATTAATCCCAAATCGGCTTTTTGATAGATAAGTCGTAGCACCGTTTGATCCAATCGGAATATTTAACCGTAAGCCAATATCCTTGGGCTGCCTGCTTTCATTGTACTGACATGAATAGGCATATAGTTGCTCCACGTTATCAAAATCAAACTGCACTTGGTTTTCGATCATTTCATGGATATGCTCGATTTTTATTCCTGGAGATGTTGCACTAATGCGTGAATAACCAGCTATTGTAGCAACTTGATATTCTTCATACGAAGAGACATCTACCCCGTCAACAACCCTCGACATATACGCATTTAAACCCACATTCCGATTCGCTTTCATTGAAACGTAGAGTTTCATTTTTTTCACACTACCTAAACGACGTCTTAAGTGATGCACAACATGTGTTAATGATTCTGCATCATACACAACTGCCGGGCTCGTAATCTCGTTAGACCTATTAAACATATTTTGAGGGAGCTTAGGAAATAGACTCATGATAAATCCACCTTCGTCATCATACTGATCAACGTTAGCAACAGCTCATTTACAAGTAAGGCTTCATGAACTTTATGCTCGGACGGAAGAAATTCCACCACGTCGGCACCTATAATGTCATGTTCTCTTATACTAGTTAAGATAGCCATCAATTCTTTAGGGTGCATACCAAGCGGGACTGGGGTACCTGTTGAAGACATAAAACTAGGATCTAATACATCGACATCAAGCGTTATGTAGTAGGGCAACCCCTCTCTTAAATAGTCGCTTATATCCAGTTCACCAGAAGAAACGACTTCAATCTTCTCTGCTTGTACATGCTCTTGATCCACTCTTTGCCTTTGACCAATTTGTAGGATATGTTCAAGATTTCTTTCATTTAAAAACCCATCCATGAAGTTCCCATGGTGAATATCTTTAAATGATACTTGTTCGGTTCCCCCGCCATCATAATGGGCATCAATATGGATCAAGCCAATTTTTTTATGCGAGAGAATCCCTTGTAAGGACGAATACGTAATCGAGTGATCTCCACCGACGATTACAGGCTTAATCTTGGCTAATGTTAGTTTCCTCACAATTTCCTCTAATTGTCTTTGCTGCCTACCGTTTCGATCAAATACGTGTCCAGAGATATCTCCACAATCAAACACCTTACTCGCTAATTGGACCCCTTCTGTATATTGTCCTTTCACTTCTACTTGAGGGAAACCATAGGGTACAATTGATCGACTGTGACGCCTCAAATATTCAGGGCCCAATCGACTGCCTGGTAAATTGGTTACATTGTGATCAAACGGCATGCCGATAATAGCGACTGCATCCGCTATATGGCCACCAATATTAATGACCTCTTCCATTCTCATACCATTAAAATTAAAGAAACGATTCGTTGATTGGGCAATATTATTTGCCATTTGAACATCTACATCAGCTAGCACAATGAGATCGTTCTTTTCAAGCTCTTCTATAGATTCTAGTAACTCCGCTTCTTCAAGTACTTGTTGATTGGAGTTCCTATAGATCGATATAGCCTGCTCCACGTTTACCGGGAGATTGAACGAAGAAAGAAGAGTAAACATATCTAGTGGTATGTGGTATTCTCTCCCCTTCCCCATGTTGGTAAGGATGATGTCTTGAGCACTAGTACGTATAACAGACACATTTGGATTTACTTTATACCGAGTGGAACGGTTCACCTCGTATTTCCTCCTCTAAAGAATGGATTTCTCCATCAATTAACACATATTGGTTTGGTAGATTAAGCCTATTAAATCTTCTGGCATTCGTTAAGGCATAAGCCCCAAATGCTGGAAAAAGTACCTTATCGCCTCTTTTTACTTTGGGTACTTCATATTCTTTAAAATCTGACAAAGAATCTCCTTCAAATAGCGTATTTCCCACAAAAACAACGCGCTCTACTTCATCAGAACGATTTAGAAAGATCGGATTGCTGCGTATCCAAGGGGATAAATTCCAAAATGATGTATCGCATTGCAACATCGTAACATTTCTTTTCTTATGTACTTTCTTCGAGACAATTTCTGAAATCAAATAACCATTACCAGCTAACAAAGCACCACCAGGTTCAAAAATAAACTCTAACTTTCTGCCATGAATGTTCTCCCAGTTTCGTATAAGCAGATTCATTTCTTTAAACAGTTCTCTCGTTTCTTCACGATTATGAAATAAATAAAAAAGACCACCGCCAAGATTAATCGTTTTAATTGTATCTATTTGACTTGCAATATCTAATAAGTAATTTAGTTTAAACTGAAAAGAAGCACCGGTAGATTGCCCTGTATGAATATGAAGATTGCTAATTGTCAAATCGTATGTTTCTTTTAAACGTACTAGTTCATCTTTGTTTTCATAAAAATCAATGCCGAATCTGCTATCCAAGCCAAAGGTAGCAATTGTATCCATTTCTTCTGGGATAGGTATCGCAATCCTCAAGCCTACTTCTTTCGAGTAACCCATTTCAACAAAATCATTTAGTTGATCCATAGAATCCAGATCCATAACGATATCGTTCTCGACAAACGTGCTCATGCTATCGCGGCTATAGTATGGACTTGTCGTCGTTATCTTTCTAAAGCCACTATCGTGAACAAGACGATATTCACCAACACTCGCAACATCGCATCCGAGACCTAGGTGAGCAAAATGATTCAACATTTCCTTATTATGTATTGCTTTTACTGCTAGATGAAGAAAGGCATTGTCAATTAACTCAATATCCTCTTTCAGTACTCTCACTGTATGTTTTATTCCGTCTAAATCATATATCATCGTCGGTTCCTTCAGTTGATTCACAAGCTCGAATAGCTTTCCATCAGGTTGTTTATATAAATGATCCAACAGTGTAATCACCCTCCATAAGCATACTGTTACACATCGCATTCGTTCTTTTTCAAGAGAGAAACCTTAATAGCCATCTATTAAGGTTTCTTTAATTGCTTTGTTATCTTGGACGTGATCCACCTAATAATTCTAAGTCTAGATTAACGATAGGCGTTTCTTTTGATTCAATCTTAGCCATTCATTACACCACCTTTATTATTAGTTGATTAAGTATGATTAAACGGATGTTAGTGAACTCTTGGACGCGATCCACCTAGTAATTCTAAATCTAAATTAACTACAGGCGTTTCTTTTGATTCGATTTTAGCCATTCTTCTCACTACCTTTCCAAATAAAATCCATAAGTATAAAAAAGATGACGGTTATCGCCTAGGACGTGATCCACCTAGCAGTTCTAAATCCAAATTAACAACAGGTGTTTCTTTTGAGTCAATTTTAGCCATTCTTCTCACTACCTTTCCTAATAGATTCACTAAGTATAAAAGAAGATGGTGGTTAGCGCCTTGGGCGTGACCCACCTAGCAATTCTAAATCCAAATTAACAACAGGTATTTCTTTTGAGTCGATTTTAGCCAATCATTTCACCTCCTTTCTAATTAAAAAGAATAATCCTATCTTTTGTTTTGATTGCTATGATGATGAGCACTGAACCTATCACTCACTTTTCCAACAACTCAGAATATTTTTTCAGGAGTTATGACGTTTAGTAAATCATTCTAGCTACTAATACAACTTACGATAATGAAAATGAATATTATCAAAAAATATAAGATTAGCTTAATTCAATAAATTATAATTGTCAATCAATTGTATAATCGATTTATCTACTACTGTCTCGATTCATAGACTGAATGACGATTGTTGAAATGACCGCTCCTAACAATCGTCTTCTTATACATATTACATGACCCGTTTCTTTTACAATTAAAAGGAAGTTAATAAGGAAGTTCTTCTCAGTTTCACCTTTTAAATAGAGGGAAAAGAGTAAGACGTTAAAAAAAGGAGGAAGCTACCATGTTGTGGACAATTCTAGTCGTTTTAGTTGTATTATGGTTACTTGGATTTATCGGAGAAATCGGCGGAAATCTTGTACATATTTTATTAGTTATTGCACTCGTCGTTCTTATTTTTCAACTTATCTCTGGCCGCCGGAAACTCTAAAGAAACAGCAAGGCTAAGCGCCTTGCTGTTTTTTTACACTCGTTTATAACCCTTTAATCAGGGTATATACAAAGAGCAATTAAAATCGAAATGAGGGACAACTAATGAAAGGAACCTATACATTATGCATCGCAATCGCTGTCGTTGTTTGGCTACTTGTCATTCTTGCTACTGGTTATCAAACCGTTAACATTATTAGCGCAACCGTTCTTTCAGGACTGACTTATACAATCTTTCACTTCATGGCGTCGGAAATGAAGGCACCTTCGTGAATACCCGGTTAAAGGACGGTCTCTTGTTCAGTTTTGTTTATGCAACAATGATGCTCATTATAAGCCTTGTTTTACGTGAAGGCAATCCAGATTGGCTCTCTACCCTCGGCTTTGCTATAGGTGGTTTTTTATACGGCTTTTTCATACGGCCTTATATGATCAAATGGGAAGAAAAAAAGAAGCTAAAAGAATAATCGACATCTCCCAACAACACAACGCCCGATGTGCTTCTTTTTTCCCTTTCCGCTATAAAGATGACTTCTACTGCAATGTCCTCTGTGCTTCTAGCAATAGACACAATGGACATCATAAGCAATAACGCAGACTTAATAACGTATGCCCAATTCCTTTTAACAGTCTCTTTTCCCATGGCTCGACCTCCTTAATGGTTATCTATAACAAAAACCCCCTTCCTCTTAAAAAACATAAATAAGCAAGGAATGACTCCCTGCTTATAGGTTAATTTTTTAGTTTTACTTTAAAAGAAGTAAATGTCGGTGGCTCACCAACTTTTTCATCAAACGGCTGCTTTGTTTCATTCCCATCTTCATCTATTTGGACACTGCCCCCATTTGTCGGTAATACAACATGAGGCGTAATCGTCAATTCTGTTACCGTATCATCGATCGGATCAAACGATTTTATGCTCGAAAACTCAAATTTATTGTGTACAATGTTACCGGAAACGCCGCCCCCCATACCATTTATTTCGTTCCCATCTTGATCAACAACTTGAAACTCCATCTCCATTCCGAAACTCTGTTCAACATCTGTTCTTTCATCAAAGCCTTGATACGTTAAATTTAATCCTGTTTTTCCATAGGAGAGGTCTGGTACTGTTACAGTCAAGCCATCAACCGTTTGCGTGTGATTAACGACTATTTTTTCAGAATCGACCTTTTGGACAGGTGTTGAGAAATACCATGATTCCCCCTCTTCTCCATGCAAAACCAATCCTACTTCAAAGTGATCGGGCATTTCATCGGTTACGCCAATCGTCTGAATGGCTGTACGTGTGGTGTCTGAAAGATGCTCTTCTCCATAACTTCCACCATAAGTAGAGGGAGAAACACCATTAATTGTAAGCTCAGCTCCTGCACCAAAGTAATAATCCGACAATGGTTCTTCACTTTTTATAAGATAGCTGAAAGAGAGTGTACTATCATCATAAATCACTTCCTCAAGGGTAATTGAAATCCCGTCTACTAATTGAGTTTCACCCACTTGACTTGATAAACCACTTTTATGTGCTTCTTGTAAGCCAATTACATCGGAATTGCCGAATATTGAGCCAATGATGGGGATGTATGACAAATTATTTGCAAGAGCCGGTGACATATACGCTGAGCCAACTAAAATAGTACTAGTAGCAGCAATTCCTACGACAGCGTAAACTCCTTTTTTTCTACGATTCTTCGCTTTCCGTCCTCGATCAAGCCCTGTCACAATGGCGCTGCGAACTTCTTCAATTGGAATATCAGTATGTAGCTGTTTCACTGACTAAGTCGCTCCCTTCTAAATCTATTTTTAATTGCTTTCTAGCACGACGTAAATTTGTCTTAATCGTCCCTACCGGTTTATCTGTAATCACTGCAATGTCACTTATGGACAAATCATGATAATAAAACAAGATAATGACTACTCGAAAAGACGGCTTCAATTGAGAAAGTGCCTCTTCCAAGATGGGGTGATGATTCGGTTTATCCTGTTTGCTTTCCAACCGAATCATCAATTCTCTTTCATCGTACGGAATCATTTGACCCTTTTTTTTCAACAACGTATAGCATTCTCGTATTAATATCCGAAACAACCACGTTGAAAAATAGTCAATATTGCGCAATTTTTTTATGCCTATAAAAGCACGATAGGCCGTTTCTTGAATAACGTCGAGGGCATCTTCCTTGTTGCCAACGTATGAAAGGGCCTTTGCATAGAGCATTCTCTCTTCCATTACAAGCAACGATTCAAGTGCTCCTCCATCGCCATTTACGGCTTTTTTCACTGTCAATAGATTATGTTTCATTTAGGTGTTTCCTCCTCTCATATATTAGAATGACTACAGCCCATAAAAAGTTTCAAGTTAGTAAAATTACTCACAAAAATTAGCCTTTTGGTTGCTTAAGCAACCAAAAGGCTCTTTGTGTAGATGAATTAATCCTCTTTCGAACATCTCATAATAGAAACGAACTTTTAAATGTTGCCTGCTTCTACTACTGCACTATGTGGAGGGGGAAGCCTCTATACGTGTCGTTTAACCTGTTTTATCGTTCAGCTTATTGGACACATAGCTACTCATTTAATTGCGCCGTTTTAGGAATAATATAAATCAATAAAATCGAAACAAGCACCGTCGCTACAGCTGCTAATATCCATGGTAGCACATTTCCATTTTCTTCTACCGGCACCACATGCCGCGCCAACACTTTCTCCTCGTTGAACAACCCGGCGCTAGCAGCTACATTTTCCTCGTGGTTCGCTTCAGCATTACTTGCAAACAAGGTATCTTGAAGTTCCGTGTATGTTTCTTCTAGAGGCTGAGTAAATGTGAGTATTTTTTGTTCTTCAGGCACTCTAATTTCCCGCTGTTCCGCTTCTGGTTTGTATTGACGGAGCTCTAACAACACTTCCCGCTCTTTATAAACACCAGGTTCCACTCGTTCTTCTTGGGCAAAGCTTGGCATTACCGAAGACAGGAGTAGCACTGAACATACTCCTATCCCCGTAACCTTGGCTTTACATTTCATAAACGTCATCCTCTTCTTTTTTGCGGTTTACGACCGCATGACGAACGATTGGAACGGCAATCGTTAGCGCTGCAATGAGCGCCAATGGAAGCATGCCTGTAAGAAATGCATTTTGCGAGCTTGCTTGAATGGAAATATAGAGTTCCGCAATTAGATTATTCGTACTGAAATTTGGCATGGCCATATCAAGGAGCGGGCTTGTAAAGAATAGGACGCACGCAACACTAAGTAGCCATCCAACCCACGGACCAGCCATAAAGGCAACACGGATTAGGCCAGCTGTTGCCAAGATCAAGAGAACCGTAATAATGGTCCATTGTATCGATTGGCTTCCACTCATCGTGTAAATTGATAAGCCATAAATGCTTATGACTAAACCAACAATGATTGATAACATGCTAAACAACGAAAGATTAACCAAGATTGGCACCGAACTATAGTGGTGTGTTAAAAACCCAATCAGCAAACTTGATAGTAATACAATGACAAGCACAACGATTGGTGGTGTTAGCCTTTCAGCTGGTCCCGTTCCTTGCTCTCCACTTACACCAACAGGACTGGAAAGATGGTTATAGACATAGTCATTGTGATGGCCATCAGTCAAAGCATTGGCTAAAATCGTGTGAATGTCTTCGTAAACCAGTTCCGTTGTTTGAACGTTGTCTGACCATCTTGAGTTCAAATTATCTGATTTGGCTTGAACTTCAGTCACATTGCTATGAAGATCTTCTGTTTGAGCAATAATATCATCTTGGCGGTTGCTAAGAGATTCAACGGATGCTCCTAATTGTTGAACTTCATCTAATGACATTTGTTGATTGGAAACGACCATTTGCCCATTTAAGCCATCCACCGGTGCTGGTTCTATAGTAATCGCTTCATAGCTTTCAGATAGATTCTCGCCAATAGTGTTACTCGCTTCCGCCATTGCCGCCACTTCTTCGAGAATGGCTTGTTGTTCTTGAGCAATTGATTGCTCTAACTCGTTCAGCACATTATTTGCATCCGCAACAAATTGAGTAAACTCTACTTCTGCTTCCTCCACGGATTGTTGGGCTTCCTCCAGCTGCGCTTGGTTGCCCATAAACGAACTGACGGATTGTCGTGCCCTATCAATAGTAGCCTGAACCTCACGGACACGATTGTCTTCATCGACAAGTTGCTTCACTCGGTCTTGATTTAAATTACCTAGCTGACTATATGCCCAATCTAATTTGGCTAATTCTCCATAATAGGTAAGTAGTTCTTGTACATTTGTTGACAGGATTGGACTGTCAATTAAGGAAGGCGATGCACCAATTCGGTTGAAAACGGCTTGTTCTTGCCTGCGAACTTCCTCAATAACTGGGTCAATCACTTGCGCTTCAAGCTGTTCAACATATTGTTCCAAACGTGATGCATAGTCTTCAAGGTTTTCTACATAATCAAGAAATGCCTCGGTCACTTCTCTATGGTCCTCTATTCTCCACTGCGCTACTTTTAATGTTGGTTCCATGTTGTTAAGTAGTTCCATTGCCTTTGTCCATACCCGTTGCAGTTCATCCTGAGAAAAAGTAACAAATTCTGCACGGTACGGCGTAAAGGAAAGAGCTGTATTTAAATCTTCTTGCTCCTCTTCTTCTAATGGAAGCTCTTGTTCAGACTCTTCGTCTCTTTCCTCCTCTTCATTCCCGCCTTCGTTATTCTCTTCCTCATTTGGAGGCTCTGTTGGCTGTGAAGGGGGATCTTCATCACCGTTTCCATTATCATCACGATCTCCTGGCGCTGGTTGCTCATTTTCATCACTGTCTCCATTATCCGGATCAGGTTCTGACGGTGATTCTGGTTCTGTTGGATCAGGTTCTGGAATGTCTATTTCTCCAGGATTTAATCTACCGACTAATTTTTCGATTTCAGCAATCGTTTCTTCTATGTCGTTTAGAAGGTCTTCATCAATCGGCTCTAGCACTTCTTCCGGCTGTTCAGGTCGAGAAGGGCTTTCCTGTGGATCCTCGTCCCGTGATAAATGGTAGCGTACATATAACGTTTGGCGGAACTGCGCTTCTGCCCGTTCTTCTTGCGTTGCATTTGCATATTGTCCGATTAGTTCAGCCTGTGCATTTGGTATGCGATCAACTGCTTCATCTTGGGCAGCATATACTTGGTTAATGTTGCGATTAAATCGATTCATATCGTCAGTAAATTTATACGAACCGATGGCCCAGTTACCGAGCAAAGAAACGACTCTATCACCATCATTGGAAAATTGTGGTGCAAAAACACTCTGACTTTCTTGTACATTTCCGCTTCCTGCTTGTAAAGCTTGTTGGAACTCATTCACTGCTTGGTTGACAAGGTCGCCATTTTGAGTGTTCGCTTGTAGCATCATCTCTGTTTGCTCATTGTGATAATTCATGTAAAGATCCATTGCATCAGTAAGTTCGTTAAATCCCTCTTGGGCTTCTTCTAGATTCGCACGAGAGCTTTCCGATAAATTGGCTGTATCCGAAGTAGCTGAAAAATACTGATCAAGACGGCTTCGCTGCACCTCAATTTCCTCAGCTAATTCTTGTGAACTTGGCGAGTAAAATGAGTACATTTCATTTAAAAAGTCAACTTCTTTTTGCAACACGTCAGTAAAGTTTCCTCTAACTCGGTCCACTTCCTCGGATACATAGCGCCAATATTGTGTGCTAATTTGCTGGTTCATTTTTAATTGGGCACTCTCTAATTCTTTTTGCACCCGTTCTTGGTTCTCTGCATTTAAATTGTTATAGATTTCATAATTTACACTCGCCTGATTTGGGAGTGAATCTTGAAACGACATAATGTTCTCGGAAAAAGAAGAATCAATATAGACAATCGCGTCATATTCTTGGTTCGCTAATCCAGCTTGAGCAGAAGCTCTACCAGCCACTACCCATTCATATTCCGAGTCACCTTGCAATGTGGATACAATATCATTACCTAAAATAAGTGGTTCATTTTCCTCATATTGGTATCCGTTGTCCTCATTAACTACTACCATTTTGCCGGATGCTTTTAATTCTTCTCTCATAGGTTCTTGCCCTATGTACTGAAAAAAGGCAAAAGGGATAGCAATGATGATTGCTACAAGCAATAACAGCTTGACGATATGTTTTTTCTGCACGTAAACCACCTCGCTTAAATTCCGTTGGTTATGGAGCTTCTGGTATTTTAATTTTTGTCTCAATTCCATTGACGACATAGTAACCAAAACCTGGGGCGATCTCCTCTTCATTTCGCGTGAAAGAAAGATTGACAAGGGTTTGGTCTGACTTTTTCATGACGATTATATAGTGACGCACCAATTTCAATTCTGCAGTCAGAGGATCGAAGCCTTTCGTGAATTCTGCAGAGTTGCCACATACAATCATTCGAAAACCTAGATGGCTCGAATTTTTGATTAGCTTCGCTAGTTTATCTTGAATGGTCGCATCAACTGTTTGTTGGAAACGGATGAGGCTGTCGATTACTAATAACACTGGTGGAAAAGCGGTAACCGTTCCTCCATTGTTTAACGCATCCATGTAAGCTTGTTCTCGAACAGTCATTTTTTCTTCAGTCGCTGACACCCAGTCTTTGATCTGTTCTTTTTGATCTATATAGGAAATAAGCTTCTGCCCTACATAAGAAGACAACTTGCGGTCCACGCCATCAACTAATCCAATCTCCTCTACTTCTTGTAGCAAATAGTAGTTTAATAGAACTTTGACAACGTTCGTCTTCCCTTTCCTTGGCTGCCCAACAACTACTAAATGCGGCTCCGATTTTGATTGTAAGAATACTGGCTTAACGGTATCTTCATCAAGAGCAAAAGGAATACTGTCGCCTGGATCGCCAACGCGTGTTCTGAAAGCTTCCAACGAAAGCTGTGTAGGCAACATTGCAATTTTTTCCGGCAGCCTAGCGTCTTGGTAACGCCGTCCTAATTGGGCGATCGCCTGTCTTGTTGCTTCCATCATTTCCATGTCATTTTCACCAGCTTCTGGCAAATATAGTTGTGTAAAGGAATGGCTGTCTTTCGCTATGATGGCGCGTCCAGGTATTGGTTCGATTTCGTACTTACTCCGACCAAGCAATGTAATGACATCGTTTCGGTCATTCATAAAATGGACAATTTTCGTTCTCATCGCATTCATGAGCGGCTGACGCAAGGCATTCGCTCTTGTAGCTGTTAAGCTTACATAAATTCCTAACGATTGCCCATCGCGAGCAAATTGAATAAATGTGGATTCCAATTGCTCATATTCCTCTTTGATCAAATCAAAGTTGTCAATAAAGATAAAGAGAACAGGCAAAGGCTCTGTTGCTGTTTGGTTATACATCGTCAAACTATTGACTTCTTGAACGAGGAATCGTTCGCGGCGATCGTCCATCTCTGCTTTTAGCAAGGCAATCGCTTTCTCAATTTTACGTTTTTCATCAATTTTAAAGTAATCGGCTGTATGAGGTAGCTGCCTAAACGGTAACAACGCTCCATTTCCAAAATCAAAAATGTAAAAGTGAAGCGCTTCTGGATTAAACGACTTGGCAAAAGAAAGCATTAATGCCATTAGCGTTGTCGATTTCCCATATCCACCAGATCCAAAGACAGCAACATTACCGTCTTTTAGCCATTGATACTGAACATCGAATTGCCTTTGTGTTTCTGGCTCATCAGCAAGCGCCAGAGGAAACATACCTGCCTCTGTATCTTTTTGTACAGGGGGAAGCCATTCTTCAAGCGGTTCAAGCCATGGGCTTGACGCTTTTTGTATGCTTAAACGCTCCGTTGTTACTTTGATCTCTTTCACAACCGCTTCCATTTCCGTGATGCTCTTTACTTTTTTACTAGCAACTGTTTGGACGTTGGATATAGGTACTAGCCCTGCATCCGTAACTAAGGCAACATCTTCTTCACCTTCATGAGTTTCTCGCAAATACGGCGCACCACTCCATGCAGATTGAAACAATTCATATAGCTCGTTATTACCGACTTGTAAATAAGCCCGCCCTGTTACAGTTAAGTTAGCCGCATCGGGGTTTTTCAAAATTTCTTTCGAATCTTGAGCGTCTTGTACTTTTAACGCGACGCGAAAACGAGCGTTGCTCCAAATTTGGTTGTCAATGATGCCACCTGGCTTTTGTGTCGCAAGAATAAGGTGGACACCTAGGCTCCGTCCGATTCGTGCTGCACTTACGAGTTCTTGAATAAATTCAGGTTCCTCGTTTTTTAATTCCGCAAATTCATCGGATATGATGAATAGGTGAGGCATTGGTTCCATAACTTGTTTATTTTTATACAATTCCATATAGTCATCAATGTGGTTTACTACATTTTGGTCGAATAATCTCTGCCGTTTTCGTAATTCACTTTTGATTGATGCCAACGCTCGCATACTAAAATTCTTGCTATCATTGATATTCGTAATCGTTCCGAGCAAATGAGGAATCGTTTTAAATGGCTGTGCCATTCCCCCACCTTTATAGTCAATAAGAAGAAAAGCGACTTCATGGGGATGGTAGTGAACGGCTAACGATAAAATATACGTTTGCAGAAACTCACTTTTCCCTGAACCGGTTGTTCCTGCTAGCAAACCATGGGGCCCATGAGCCTTCTCATGGATGTTTAGCTCAAGAAGTTCATCCTTCGCTTTAAATCCGACAGGCACTGCAAGTGATTCGGCGCTGTTTGTCGTTTCCCACCGGCGTTCTATTGCTAATTCTTCTGTGTGATCGACGCCAAACATTTCAAGAAAAGAAGCCATATCCGGTATCGATCGACTCATACCTCTTTGGTGATTCAATGATGCTAGCAAGCGGGCATACCACTCATTGGTTATTGCATCGTGCGAATCAAAGGTAAAGCGTTTATGTTCCGCTTTCCGTTCTCGAATGACAATTTCGCCTTCCTTTTGATTGACGGCCTTAATGATTGTGTGAACATATTCAGTTAAATTTTCTTGTGCATCCGTGAGAAAAATAACCGACATCCCTAGAAGCTTGTCCGGTCCCTCTAAATATTCCATGATTGCATGGTCACTAATCAAGCTGCGATTGGCGACTAAAAAAACGAAATGAGGCATGAAACGCTTTGGTTTGCCTTGGCTTTGCTCCAACTCCCGTTCTCGTACCATTTCATAAATGGATGTCAACAGTTGGTCCCGTGTCCGTTCATTGTAGATGAATCCCTTTGCATACATATGCGGCAATTGAAAATGAGGGAGCCATTTCATCCATTCCCAACTTGCATACTGATCTTCGTTGAAAACAGCAACGAAACGAAGATCATGGTAGCTTTGAAAAAAAGTAAGTTGCCCGACCATTTGAGCGACTTCCCGTTGGATTGTCTTCAGTTGGCCGACATAGCCAATAGAACCGCTCGCTAAGCTGAGGCTAAGGGGCGCATCATGAATATAGGAATAATGCTCTTTTAACGTTTCGCCTTCTTCTAGCAGCTCGTCACGATCTCGATTCGCTAAATCGCCACCTGGATCACCAATTTGAAAACTACTTGGGATGGACGATTTTCCAACACGGACATACAAATAATCATCGTCACCGACCGTTTTCTCCCAGATACGACGATTTAAGTTAGCTGCCATGTATTTACTTTCCTCAAAAGATGGAAAATGATAGTCGAGTACATGCCGTTGCTTATCAGCTATTTCTTGAAGTTCGACCCGTTTCTCTTTCAAGTAGCGAGTATAAACACGTTGACGCTTTTCTTCTTTTTGTTTACGGATTTTCCGTTCTCGAAAATAATTGACCGTCGAAGTAATGAGCGTTACGGTGAACATTGTGACCGAAATAATGATAAAAATCCCCCGGGGAATGAGCAAAGCAACGATTCCCATTACAATGAGCATCGCTAGTGGTGGCAATACGATGAGCCAGAGGGCTCGATGGTTATCGTCCAACTCCTGACCCGGAATGGAGAAATTCACTTTTTCTTTTGGTTCTTCATAAATAATTCGCGGCGTTCGACGATACTCAGGGTACTTCTTTTTACTTTCGGAAGTAGGAACGGCTATGGGAGAGAGTCTCGTTTGTATAGGCTCCGTTGATTCAATCGTCAATAAATCGCTTTCCTTAATAACAAACATTGTATAGCCAAGTAATACGATATCTCCATTTTTTACTGGTTGCTTCTTTGTTAGAATTTCTCCATTCATAAACACACGGGCATGCTCTTCTGGATACACATACCAACAGTCGTCTTGCTTAATTAATGCACATGACGAAGTAGGACTTTCCTTCGGCAACACGATGTCAGCTGAACCCTCGTGCCCGATCGAAAGGAATGTTTCTTTCCCTATGTAATACACCCATTCGCTTATGGGTTCGCTTTCATACACGAATGTGAAAAGAACGTTATCTTCTTTATATTGAAAGGTCTCACCGGCAGCTAGAATATGCTCACCTATACCTTCACTATCAAGTACACATTGCTTCTGGTCATGAGCGATTTTAGCGATAATCTTAGCTCGGAGAGGCGGAACGAGTAAGTCGACGTCCTCGCTTGAGCCTAACAAACGCTCTGTTTGGCTTAATTCAAGCTGCTGCACATACTTATCATAAAATACCCATAATCGATCCATTGTCCCACCTCCTACGTGCGCCCCTATTCATCTTCGTTCTCTTCTTCTTCGTTTTGTTCAGCGTCATCGTCACGCTCATTTTCTTCGTCCTCGTTTGGTTCAGAATTCGCCTCATTGTCTTCTTCAGCCTCGGTGTCATCTGCAGTTGCGTCCGCTTCTTCCGCTTCCCGTTCTTCTTGCTCTCGTAGATAACGGTCAATATCCGCTTGAATATCGTTCAGTAATTCTTCACGATCATCTCCGGACAAGCTAGTATCTTGACGAACGGCATCTCGCCACTTTAAATTGGCATACATCTCTAGTTCTCCGTCCTGCAATTGGCGTGCGATTTCGTTTGCTTCCTCATACTCACCACGACCAATCGTGATCCAATAGTCAAAATAGAGCGGTTCTGCTTGAAGGGTCAATGTATTTTGTACATTTGCTGTTTGATCCATATTCAAGTCTTCATTGGCGACATAGGATTGAGCCAACTGGTACTGTACGACGCGAGGCATTTGGCTCGGATTATATGGTTCCAAGGCAGTAATGACTTCACTAGGGTTACTATTGATATAGGCTTCATTGCTCGCAATAAAAGCATCGTAACGTGGATGAAGGAAAAAAAGCACATAGATGGTATAGATAATAGTCGGAACAAGCAACCCTGCCACAGCAAAAAACAAACTTTTTTGCAAGCGCCACTTTTTCTTCGGCACCATATGTACTTGTCTAGCGCGCTGTTCTTCTTCATGGATCCACGTCTCGACACAATTCAAAAGCGCATCAATTGTTTCAGTCTCTAGCAATTTTTTTGCTCGTGCCGATAGTTTCATCGTGTCTGTAAAACTCATGTACTCACTAAAGCGATACTCACCATCAAGCAATACAAGCAATGTTGTCTTTAGCTCCGCAAACAGCTTATCTTCATTTTTTTCATAAGGCGGAAGACTTTCTTTAATGCCATAATGAATAAAGTGTATGTCAAGCCCTTCTGTTACTAATACATTCTCCGGACAAACAATTAAATGTAGTCTGGAACTAGAATGCTCCACAACTGCACGAATAAGTGAGTAGCCAATAACTTGTTTTGCATAGTCACCTTTGTTTCGAAATTTACTAAAAGGCAACATTGTCTCTTGTGGATGAACAGTAATCACAAGCTCATCTTCATCTTCAGCAATTGTACGTTTGAGGAGCGGATCTTGTTGCTTTAACAACTCCGATTCTAACGAATGAGATTGCTTAATTTCCGCAGTTTGAAATGTTAGTGTGTATGTATTTCTTTCAGGGTCCCTAATAAAGGTTGCACCTGTCTGCTCTTCCAAATAAAATCGCTTTTTGTCCATTCCATGTCCGATCCCTTCAACCAGTGCTATAAAATCTCTATGCGGTCTCCATTTGTTACACCACGTTCAGCGAGTACTTGGCTACCGTAGACATGAGTTTCTTTGTTTTGAACACGGATCCAACTCCCATCACGCTGAGGAACTTCAAGCTCCTCGATGCTCCAAATAAGATCAACGACTTTTTTTGCCGTATATTGATCAGATAGCCGCAAGTCAAACCGTTTTCCTGAATACCGTTTCATGTCAACCGTTACAGTGATGTACATCAAATGCCACCCTTTCATAAGGAAGGACGCAATTGTAAAAAAATTGCGCCCACAGTTGTTTCTATTCCTGACCAATTAACCGCGAATGTTGCCTGCAATTTGTTGATCTGTTTCTTCAAGGGTCCGTCCACTGTTGCGTAGCTGCTCAGATACTTCGCCAAGCAAATCGCCCATACGGACAAAGGATGGCTTTAATTCGTCATACTGTTGAACAAACGCTTCAGAAGCTTGACCATCCCACATACCTTGTAGCTGATCTCTGAAACCATCTAACCTGCTTATGAGGTCATGCACCTCTCCACTTGAGCGATTATAGTCATCAGCTTTTTGGTAAAGTTCTTCAGGTGTAACACGAATCAATCCAGACATATTAACTCCTCCTTTTCGTTTTATAGTCTCATGGTAGCCAGTGAAGATTTTACTAGTCAACCATCATCTTACATATTTTCGTAAAATGGTAATATAGTACTGATATTATTAATTTTCTCACACTTCAAATAGTTCTTTCGAACCAGAATAATTGTTCTAATCAAACAGCTCTATTTCGTATACTTTAACCGTGTTGACAAGCAACTTATGAAGCATCTTTTATAAAAATAATTATTTTAATTTTATTTAGGCAAACAAATGAGCCAATAGAAAATAGACTTACTGCTAAATGATTGCCCTTTATTTCGTCTTCTTGATAGGACTCAAGAAGTGATGGCCTTCAACTAGAAGCCGATCAACAGCTAGTGCTAATCCTTTGGCACTTCTGTATAGGTAATCGTAAACGGCTGCGTTTTCCCATGATCGATGACGTCTTCAAACTTCCAATGAAAGCGAATCAATTCGTCAACCACCGTTTGGATACGGCCCTGTCCTTTTACCGCCTCAGACTCCAACTCTTCAATAGTCGCCAAAATGATTTCCCCTTTGCTCGAGTCAAGAATGCCTTGGACATCCTGCTTCAACTCGCCAAGCTTGTCCATCTTCGTTTGCAACAGTTCCACCACAAGGTTTCGTTTCTCGTCGTGTGTTCGTGCTTGTTCAAGCGTATAGGTCCCACTATAACCAAATGTATTCATCGATGACACTTCCCTCAACCTGATAAATAAGTAAACATGCCCGCCACATTGTAGTCGACATCAAACATCTCTTCCACTGCTTGACGCATCGCCTCCGCTTTCTCACCGATGGACTCCCGATTTTGCTTGACTAACGAAGCAACCCCTTCAAGTGGCGCGCCTTCCAGCGGCAAAAACGATTCACGAAAATGCAAATTGGTGATAAGCCCACCGTAAGAGCTAGGCAACAAATGCTGATAACTGCGGTAATTGCTCTCCATCACACTCATCTTTGAAGCTAATTGTTTCTTCTTATGTTGATAAAAGTCTATATACTCATGCTCCATCATAGCCAAGTAGCGTTCAAGCAGCGTATCTTGTTGATCGAGAACCTTCTGCACTGCTTCATACGCGTCTAACGTCTTGCTCAAATTAAGCTTAATTTCGTCCCCACCAGCTGAACCTTCCAAATACAAGTCGCCACCATGATAAGACTTGCCCTCGGCGATTTCATTCATAAGCGCCTCAAGCTTATGGTGCGCTTCCGCCGATTTGGCCACTCCTTCAAACAGCGTATTGATCGAGGCAATTTGATTCTCCATCATTAACTTATATGAAACCCCAGTAAAAATAGCATCTTCTACGAATCGAGAAATTGACGTACCTTCACCTTCATGAACCCTCATATAAACCCCTTCTGTTGCTGTCAGAAAAATTTGCAATTCCCATCTCAACTGGCTCGCATCTTCCTCAGACAAATACCCGGCGGTCTCCAACTCATCGACGAGAACAGAGACTGTTGATTTCATCGTATCAAAATCAAGCGGATCAGCGTTAGGATGATCCTTGTAATAAGTCAATGCATCGCTAAACGCCTCGTCCATGACACCAGCAACCCCTTCACCCCCATAAACATGGCCGTATGGGGCTAAAAAATCAAGCAACGCCTGCAGCTCTTCTTGAGGAATCGCTTCCACTGCCCCCACAAACCCTTTGTTCTCATGGTCTGTACGATACGTTGTGACATTGCCCACAGCAAACATCCACGGAAAGGAATCAAGCGCATACAAAAAATCACTCTTGGAGCGGGTTTGATGGATACTAGACTCTTTGTCTTTGTAATACTCCTTAGCGAACGCTTCTAGTTCTGCAGGGGGGATGGATTGGACACTCTCATCATCCAAATCTTGTATATTAAATTCTCTACCTATTGCTAATCTAAAACCATTATCATAATGGATCTGTTGAATCGCGTTAGACTGGGCGCCATTAAATGTGTTTACTTCTGTAAAATAGGCGTCTTTAAGTTGAATTGCCGCTACCGTATTGTGACCTTTTGAATGAGCGAGAGCGTAGACAGGAACTTCTCTCTCAATATCGTGCTGTTCAGTTATAGTATCAAGAAAATTTTTTGTGTCTCTCGCATATTGGGCGCCTCCCGTACCGACACCAATACTAAACAAATTGTCGACCCAATCTTCAGTGGAGACACTCCCCCGTGAGATAAATACCACTTCATTCACTTCATCCGAATTTCCTTTGTTAGCTAAGACGATTGCTGTCCCTTTTGCATCCGATGACTCGAAATTGCCGTCCATTCGACCAATATTCATCTTCGTATCAATGGGCCTCCCCATTTCTTCAAGGTATATTCGTTCAATCGCTTCAATGATCTCCTCATCGGTCATCTCCGGGAATTTATACTCAAGGTCTGTAATTCGCATTTGCACCATTTCATCATCAAAAACACTGCTCATACCCAAATCACCTTTCCTATTGGTCTAACAAACGAATAGAATACATCAGCTTTTCCGCCACTTCCGCTTCCTCTTCAAGTGAGATATCGCATTCATCTTTCCCTTGACACATAGCCATAAATTCATAGCTAATGGCCTGATTCTGTTCCTTTGAAAAAAGATAACCAAAATACTTTAAAACAGGGCCGTATTCGTCCTTGTCTTCAACCTTACCGTAATAAATTTCCAGATCGTTGGCTTCTACACGTACATATTCATCTTCAAAGCCCATTTCGTCTTTAAAGACATTTAGATAGTTTTGTTTTAATTCTTGAGGATATTTACTTTGATATATGACTTGTACGTTGTATTGTTTTTTTTCAAGGTTATTATTGATAGCATATATTAAAGTTTCAATTTTATTGTTTTCAATTACATGAAGCATAGAAGGGATAATCCCATTTTCCGGAATTAGCATCTCAAAGCCCTCAAGCTTCCCTCTCATTTGATGAAAACCTGGTTCGACGTCAGTCTCCACTAAAAAGCTGTTTGTAAATTCATGTTCCACTGCTAAACGATCATCCTCATTGTCCACTCCTTCGCCCTCCACTTCCTGTGTTGCGTCATCGTCTGCTGATGTTTGTTCAGCATCAGATTCTTCCTGCTTCTCTTCTCCTTTCACTTCTTCTTCAGGCTCTTGTTGGTTATTGGCAGTATTGCATCCTACAATTAGCAGCACTGCGCAAAGTGTACTTATACGAAGCCACGTTTTCACCGTCATCTCCCCTTTCTAACGGATCAGGGTATCATTTTATGTATTATTAATTATTTGTTTATTTGTCTATTTCCTATTTTAAGATATCCAAACTTCTTTTTTATTGCAAGAGTTTCTTATCTTTCCTATTGTTCTAACAAACGAATTGAATACATCAGCTTTTCCGCTATTTCTGTTTCCTCTTCAAGGCTGATGGAACATTCTCCTCCACCTTGGCACATCGCAGTATGCGTGTATGAAATCGCTTGGTTCCTATCCTCGGCAAAAAGGTAACCAAAATATCGCATATACGGACCATACTCATCCTCATCCTCAAAGCTCCCGTAATACATTTCTAAACCATTAGCTTCTGCATATTGATATTCCCCATCAAAACCTACTTCAGTTTTAAAGACATTTAAATAATTTTGTTTTACTTCTTCTCGGTATTTTTTATAATACATCAGTTTAACATCATGCAATTTTCTTTCACTAAAATTATTAAACGTATAAATAAGTGTTTCAATTGCATCGTTTTCAATATCATGAAGCAGATCGGAAATAATCCCATTCTCCGGAATCACCATTGCAAAACCATCAAGCTTTCCTCTCATTTGGTGAAAACCTGGTTCCACATCGGTCTCCACTAAAAAGCTTTTTGTAAATTCATGTTCCACAGCTAAACGATCATCCTCATTGTCCACTCCTTCCTGTTCAGCTTCATCGTCCTCCGGCATTTGTTCAGCATCAGAATCTTCCTGCTTCTCTTCTCCGCTCACTTCTTCTTCAGTCTCTTGTTGGTTATTGGCAGTATTGCATCCTACAATTATCAGCACTGCGCAAAGTGTTGTACTTATACGAAGCCACGTTTTCACCGTCATCTCCCCTTTCTAACGGATCAGGGTATCATTTCATTTTATGTATGAATAATTATTTGTTTATTTCCTATTTTAAAATATCCAAACTTCTTTTTTGTTGAAAGAGCTTCTTATCTTTCCTATTGGTCTAACAAACGAATAGAATACATCAGCTTTTCCGCCAATTCCGCTTCCTCTTCAAGAGGGATATCGCATTCTTCTTCCCCTTGACACATAGCCACAAATTCATACGTAATGGCCTGATTCTGTTCCTTTGAAAACAGATAACCAAAATACTTTAAAATAGGGCCGTACTCATCCTTGTCGTCAACCTTACCATAATAAATTTTCAGATCGTTGGCTTCTACACGTACATATTCATCTTCAAAGCCCATTTCGTCTTTAAAGACATTTAGATAGTTTTGTTTTAATTCTTGAGGATATTTACTTTGATATATGACTTGTACGTTGTATTGCTTTTTTTCGAGGTTATTGTTAATAGCATATATTAAGGTTTCAATTTTATTGTTTTCAATTGCATGAAGCATAGAAGGTATAATGGCATTTTCCGGAATTAGCATCTCAAAGCCATCAAGCTTCCCTCTCATTTGATGAAAACCTGGCTCCACGTCAGTATCCACCAAAAACTCTTTTGTAAATTCATGTTCCACAGCTAAACGATCATCCTCATTGCCCACTCCTTCATGCTCTGCTAATGGTTGTTCAGTACTAGGGCCTTCCTGTTCCTCTTCTTCTTCAAGCTCTTGTTGGTTATTGGCAGTATTGCATCCTACAATTAGCAACACTGCGTAAAGTATACTTATACGAAGCCACGTTTTCACCGTCATCTCCCCTTTCTGACGGATCAGGGTATCATTTCATTTTATGTATGAATAATTATTTGTTTATTTCCTATTTTAAGATATCCAATTCTTTTTTGTTGAAAGAGCTTCTTATCTTTCCTATTGGTCTAACAAACGAATAGAATACATTAGCTTTTCCGCCATTTCCGCTTCTTCTTCATGGTTAAAGTTACAATTTTCTTCCCCTTGGCACATAACTGTAAAAGAAAATGAAATTGATTGATTGTTGTCAGCCGAAAATAGGTAACCAAAATATTTCAAATACGGGCCGTACTCATCTTCATCATCATAGCTCCCGTAATACACTTCCAAATCATTAACTTCTGTATACTCATATTCCCCTTCAAAATTATTAGCATGTTTAAACACATTCAAATAACTTTGTTCTAATCCTTCAGGATAGTGGCTTTGATACATAACTTGAACATCGTATAGTTTTTTTTCAGGCTCATTATTGAACGTGTAAATGACTGTTTCAGCATCATTGTTTTCAGTTGCATGAAGCAGATCAGAAATAATCCCATTCTCCGGAATTAACATCTCAAAGCCATCAAGCTTCCCTCTCATTTGGTGAAAACCTGGCTCCACATCGGTCTCCACTAAAAAGTTGTTTGTAAATTCATGTTCCACTGCTAGACGCTCATTCTCATTGTCCACTCCTTCATCCTCTTCTGATGGTTGTTCAGTACTAGGGCCTTCCTGTGGCTCTTCTTGGTTATTGGCTGTATTACATCCGACAATTAGCAACATTGCCCACAGTGTACTTATAAGAAGCCACGTTTTCACCGTCATCTCCCCTTTCTAACGGATCAGGGTATTTTTTATGTATGGATCATTAGTTGTTTATTTCTACATTTTAGGATAAACGATCTTTCTTTCGTTGAAAAGGCTTCAAGGCCTTTGTCACCTGTCTTCTGATTCTTAATTCTTTTCATATACTAAAGGAAAAAGCTAGAATCCAATCTATTTAAAATCGGAAATAGAGTACTCGGCTTCTATTTATTTACTATGCAATCACCCATCTTTTAAATGAACGCTTGTAGCCCTTCCTTCTAAACAAAAAAGCTCTGTCAGATGATCGACATCCTGACAGAGCTTCCTTTATTATTTGACCCGCTTCAATTTATTTCCAGCCTTACGATAAAGACCACCATCTTCATCATAAAAATATTTAAATCCGATAATGGATAACGGTCTCCACGCTTTTGTCCATTTCTTCTCAGAGTGGATGTAACCCATATGCTTTCCTCCTAAGTTCAACGTGCTTGATCCTATTATCTTCTCTCTTCACCACCATATCTAGCGAAGAAAAATAGAATATGTTGGATAAAAACAAAAAAATAACAAAGAGTATCTAGCATCTATGATTCAAATCAGTAATTGATAATGATTATCATTCGTAGTATACTTATTGCTAATAGGAAGCTCACTGAAAAGGAGACGATCATATGCAGATCTATTGGACGAAGATTAATCAAATTATTGAGGAATCAGCAGAAGTGAAAACCTATATGCTTGACTGTCCTGAAGGGTTTACATGGGAAGAAGGCTCACACACACACTTTGCGCTAGAGGGATTTAATGCCGATGAGAAGCCAAACCGTAGCTTAATTCGACATATGTCTATATCCACTTTGCCCCATGAGGGATCCATTGGTATTACCACTCGCATTAAAGAGCAATGCTCGGAATTTAAATCGATTTTACGAAATCTCGAAGTGGGGCATGAGGTGGCTCTTTTCAAAACCCACTCCAATGTACCGCTAAAGCGAGAAAACAAAAACATTTACTTATTATCAGCAGGAGTTGGTCTAGCCACATTCCGTCCACTTGTACTTGATTATCTCCAGCGTAACGACAACGTCAATCAGATTCATTCCTTAAACGTTGATTCATCAAAGGCTTTCTTATTCACAAACGTCTTTGAAAGTAACCCAAATCAGAAGCTTACAACTCAATTTGTCGATAACCGAGCCGCTTATTACGAAGAGGTAAAACATCTCGCCCAAGATAAAAACGGACTCTTCTATATTGTCGGAAGCGATGACTTCCTTGTAGAAAACATCTCATTGTTACGTAAGCAAGGTGTCCATTCAGAGCAAATCATGCTTGATAAACACGAGCAGCAACGACCGAATTTCCTTTCAGAAGAAGTAACACATTAAAAAAACGCGGAAGAGTGATGTTCATTCTTCCGCGTTTTAATCGTGGTTTACACTCTTAAAGGGTACAACACGTTTCATGATTCTGCACTATAGGCAAACCATTTACGTCCACGTCTATGATAAGGGTCTCTTTAATCAGAATGCACTGTAGTTGAAACACCTTTTATCCTTTTACCGCCCCTTGGGTCATGCCCTCAACAATTTGCTTTTCCATAAATAAATAGAAGAGGATAGTCGGCACGAGTACAATCGTTAATGCTGCCATTTGAGCTGTATAGTTTGTAGAGTGTTGGCCTGCAAAATTAGCAAGACCAAGTGGTAATGTCCGCAAGAGGTCGTCATTAATAAGGACGAGAGCAAAGCTAAACTCATTCCAGTTATTAATGAAGTTAATAATAATGACGGTCGCAAGAACAGGGCGTGTCATTGGCAAAATAATCGACCAGAAAATCTTAAAAACCCCCGCTCCATCCATAACGGCTGACTCTTCAATTTCATGAGGAAACGACTTCATAAAGCTTGTTAATAAGAAGATCGTAATCGATAAATTGAAAGCAATATACGGGAAAATGAGCGCCAATCGAGTATCCAGTAATCCAATGTTTTGCATCAAAATAAACATCGGAACAAGCGTTGCATGAATCGGTACAAGCAAGCCTAGGATAAAAAATGAATAAAGCACCTTTTGGCCTCTAAATTGAAATCTTGCTAAGAAATAGGAAGCAAGTGCACCAAATAGGACCGTTAAGATAACGGCGACACCGCCAACAAACACACTATTAAAAAAGTACGTATTAATATTCGCTGTAAACCAAGCATCGACATAATTCGTCCATACCCATTCTGTCGGTAAACCAAATGGATTTAAAGCGAATTCCTGACCTGATTTAAATGAATTAAGGATCATCCAAACAATGGGGTAGGCATTAATAACCGCAAATGTAATTAAGATCAGATAAATAAGCAACCGCGATGCCCGTTTCTTAAACCAAGCTGTTTTTTCATTTATTTCTTTTCTCGGGACTGGTGATACTGGTTGTTGATCTACTTGCATTCTGTAAACCTCCTTATGCCCGTTTCGTGCCAGTACGTTTTTTTAGAAGCATATTCGCACATACGATAATGGCGATACTAAAGACGAAAATTAAAACTGAAATCGCACTGCCATAGCCATAGCGCAGCCCTTGGAATGTTTCTGTATACATATAGGTAGCCATTACTTCCGTGGCATTCGCTGGCCCACCACCTGTCATTACAAAGATCAAGTCGAAGGTCTTCAAGCTCCCGCTAATGCAAAGAATCACGGCGATGATAATGACACCCCAAATGGATGGTAACGTGACATAACGGGTTTTTTGCCATTCAGTGGCGCCATCTAGTTCTGCCGCTTCCAAGATGTCTTTTGGCACCGTCTGTAACGCTGATAGGAAAATGATGAAGTAGAGACCTACAAACTGCCAAATAATAACGGCTGCGATTGCATACATCGCATAATCGGGGTTGCCAAGCCAGTTTTGCGCAAGCGAACTTAAACCAAGATTGTTTAAAAGATGGTTCAATAACCCTTGCTCCACGTTGTAAATCATTCGCCACGTCAGTGAAATGACAACCGTTGAGATAACGACAGGAAGGAAAGCAATCGTTCGAAAAAACTTCGCTCCCTTGATTTTTCGATTCAACAGCAAAGCGAGCACGAGGGCAATCGGGATTTGTCCGAAGACAGAGGCTGCCACAACAATTAAATTGTTCCGAACGGATAGCCAAAACACAGAATCATTAAGAATGGCTCGAAAGTTAGCAAGCCCCACATATTCCATTGGCGAGAACCCGTTCCATGACATAAAGGAATAGTAAAACGAGATAAAGATTGGAATGATGCTGAAGATACAGTAAACGAGCAACGCTGGAATTACGCCAAGTGCAATCTTCCACCGGCTTTTTAATAAATGCACCTGGATCACGTCCTTTCATCGCCTCATGTTGGAAGCGTTTTCTAGAATCATTGTAACGAGACTCTTCTCTTATAAAAATCCGAAAAGTTACGATTCTATCTGTTTTTCTCTTCTTTCTTGCGTTGCATTCATACGCCTATACTGAGTTGGTGTGAAACCAACCTGCTTTTTAAAAACTTGCACAAAATATTTGTATTCTTTATAACCAACATATTCGGCAATTTCAAACACTTTGTTGGACGTGTTCAGCAACAGCTCTACTGATTTTTGAATACGGAGACCATTAACATACTCTGAAAAACTTTGCCCCGTCTCCTTTTTAAACAGCATACTGAAATAATTAGGTGTAATAAAATGGCGCTCCGCCACTTCTGCTGCTCGCAAATCGTGCTGATAATGCTTATGAATATACCGTTTCATTTTTTCAATCATCCAGTTGTTCTGTCCATCTTCTTTTAATTCCCCAAGTAAATGGATTAGATCGCAAAGGAAAAGCTGCTCAATGACATTAGAAGTGTTCCATTTACGTAGGTCCAGTTCTTCTTGTAACCGTAGCGCCACTCGATCAAAGGATTTAGTAGGCAACCGTTCTTGCAGCTTTCGTTTTAGCTCTTCTTCAAGACTCTGGCACGCTTCTACCATTTGGCTGAAAGACTGCCCTTTATCTAGTAACTTTGTCACCGTCTGATTTATACACGCTTCTAGCTGGCTTTCATCCCCTTTGAGGAGCGCTTCCCATAAACACAAACTGTGACTCTTCCAATCAACGGTTACTCTCTCATGCTCTCGACTTTCTATTAATAGGCCACACCCTTGACCACGCACAATATCAAGCAGGCCAAGCCCTTCCTGGTAATGATCGTAGCATCCGGATAAAGACTGACCGATTGACGAACTGACCGCATGAATGGGGTAGGGACTCTGCTCCATGATGTCTTCCCATATCTCACGAAGCTTACCGCCTTCGAGCATGTCGGAATGATCACTATACACAAGGGTTAATAGCTCATTTTCATGACCATAAAGAGAAACGTGTTCCATACCGTAGGCACTACATGTCTTTTCGACAACATGTCGTACCTCCTCCTGTACACCCTCAAAAGCTTCGCTTGGCAAGGTATTCTGTAGATAAGCGTAACCAGATACCTCGTTAATCAGTAGCCGGAATCGACCCGTCCATGGTTCGTTTTTTTCCTTTATCTGCTCAGATAGAGGGGCGTGAAAAAGCCTATGACGAAGCTGTTGCGCCATCCAATCTTGAAGGAGACTATTTTTCCGCTCTTTGTGTGCCACAATCTTGTTCGTTACTCGTTTGACGAGCGCCATTAATTCGTCTACATCCACCGGTTTAAGTAAATAGTCTTCTATCCCTAGTCGAAGTGCTTGCCGTGCATAATCGAAGTGATCAAAACCACTAATAATGATCATCTTTGTATCTGGCTTTTCATGAACGATGTGCTCTGCCAACGCGAGCCCATCCATTTCAGGCATGGAAATATCCGTTAGAATCAAATCGAATGGTTGATGTGCTAGTTTTTCTAACGCTTGCTTTCCGTTAAACGCCATGTCTACCTCCTGCACGCCAAGGCTTTCCCAAGGAATCGTTTGAACGAGCCCTTGGCAAATCACTGGCTCATCATCTACAATTAGCATCCGTATGCTCATGATCGACATCCTCCTCGTGAACGAATCGTTTTTTCTCCGCTTCACTTTCTATGAATGGCATACGAATACGAATATGTGCCCCTTCATCCGTTTCCATTGCTGTTAGCCCGCAGGTGAAGCCAAAGGTTTTTATGAGACGTTGGTGTGTATTTCGTAAGGCGAAACCCTTTTCCCCATGATCTTGGTCATGTAATGCATGATTAAATGCGTTTACGTCCATATGAAGCCCGACGCCATTATCAAGCACATCAATGACAACAGACGTCCCCTCACGATACGCTCGAATGGTGATGGTATTCGTTTGTTTTAGTTCAGTAAAACCATGACGAAGGCTATTCTCCACTAGCGGCTGCAAAATAAGCTTTAACGTCAGGCTTCTTTCAATGCCTGCCTCCATAAAGACAGAGAATGTCAACTGATTGCCCAAACGCCGTTTTTGCAGGTCTAGATAGCTTTGAACATACGCCAGTTCATCTTTGAGAGGGATACATAGTTTTCCTTGACTGAGGCTAATCCGAAATAACTTCGACAGATGCTCAATACTTTTTCCAGTCTCAAATGCGTTCTCCAGCCTTGCTGTCCAGCGAATCATGTCCAACGTATTGTATAAAAAGTGTGGGTTCATTTGGCTTTGTAACGCTTTTAATTCTGACTCTTTATTCTGAATTTCAAGTTTATATTTCGTCTCAATTAATCGCTGAATTTGACTAACGGCGTTATTAAAGCGAGATCCTAATTGTCCGATCTCATCTTGCGAACGCACTTTCACGCGTGCAGCAAAATCCCCTTCCTCAAGACGCTTTGTCTCTTTTGTTAACTCTGTAATGGGTTTGATGATGGTCAACATAAATCCAACAATGGCTACAAGACCAATCCCACCAGCCACAAGCATGATCATGTGCATTGTTTGCCGCATACCTTGAAATTCATTCAGAATAAACTCTTCTTTTACAGTTGAAATAAGGGATAAGTCTGTACCCGCAACGTATCGTACCACTGCATAATACACATCGCCATCTTCCTCATATTGAAAAAGTGTGGCTCCTTCTTGCACGTTCTGAACAACGTCTTGATTAGCGAACTGATCCCCAACAAGATCGGCATTCCGATGAGAGAGCACGAGACCTTCTTCTTGCATCAAAATCATGTCATCATTTGGATGTAAATAGCCACTTGTGATGTGGGAAAATAACTCTCGTTCATCTAAACGAATACGTACATCACCAATCGGTTCAGTAATATCGTACAGATTATTAATGATCCGAAAAAGCGAGACGATCGTATACTCTCCTGTCTCCCAGCCGCTTCGTGTGAGTACATAAGGGTCTGTCCATACTGCCCTTCCAAGCTCACCTCTAGCCGCTTCTTCCCACTTCGTTTCATCCCCACTTATCCTTTCTCCAAGATGAAGTTGGGAGCCGTTCGTTCCTTCAATCTGCGCCGAGTGAAAGTACGGCTTATTATTCAGATGGAACGTAAAGAAGCCACGAATGTGATCCCTTAGCCGCTGCATCTCTTCCGGATTACTGCCATCGCCTTCAACAGGGAGGGTAAAGTATTGCCGAAATTCTTGGCTGTAGATAATGTAACTTGATAGCTCCTCTACTTCTTCCATGACCCCAAGCAAATTCGACTCAATATGGCGTAAATTTTGTTCATTCCGTTCAATGACTTGCTTTTCTAAAATGGAATTAGACTGATAGTAAACCAATAAGCTAATGGTTAATGCAGGAATAAGAATCAGTGACAATAAAATTAAAATCGACTTCCAGCGTAAACTCCAATGACGAAACGACACCCCATTTTTCATCGTAAGCGACAATCCCTTTATATGAGTAGTTGGAAAAGAGCAGTACGATTCTACTGAAGAATGGTCTGCTCTTTGTCTTTTACTATAGCATCATTGCGCGTTTACTGTATTTTGGATATTTTGCGCGGCCTCTTCTGGCGTTGATCGTCCAATCGTAATCGCTTGCAGCTCATTTTGCAGGACGTTGTTTACTGCCTGAGGAAGTACAGCATCATACACTGGTGCTGGCGGAGCTTCTTGAGAAAGTGCTAGCATATCTAAAAAGAGTGGATCAAGATCTGCATCTTCAGGCATATCGACTTCAGCAGCAACGACACGGCCTACACCAATTAGCTCTTGATAAAATTCTTCATCAAACATCCATTTTAAAAATGTCTCAGCTGCTTCTCGTTTTTCATCCGATAAGTCTGCATTCAGCGACCATGAATTCCCATAAACAGTGGAGATGGTTCCTGAATCCCCTAAAGGAAACGGAGCAATTCCAACATTCATGTCATCCGGTTTATTGGTCAAGATGCTAATCGCACCCCAGTTCCCGTCAATGACCATGGCAGAGCGCTCTTGTAAAAAGTATTCAATCATTTGGTTATCATCAATCGTGTTCAAATCTTCATTAAAGGCGTCCATTTCAACAAGCTCTTCTATCACGCCAAGAGCGTCAACGAAATCCGAATCTGTGAAGGATCGCTCTCCTTCAAGCACTTGTGGAATAAAATCATTGCCAGTAAACCGATCAGCAATTGTAGAAATGTAAACCGATTGTAGCACCCAAGAAGCAGAATTGCCTAAAGCAATAGGTGTCGTATCGTCTCCACGTAAATCCGTAATCAGTTCCTTAAACGCATCATACGTCTGCGGAAATTCATCATAGCCCAATTCTTCAAGCATATCGACATTATAAAAGACAAAGCTCGTTGGATTCTGAACAGAAGGAATGGCATACACCTCTCCATCAAACGTAAAATCGGCTAGGGCGTCTTCATTTAACAAACCATTGTCAGTCCAATTATCCACAATAGCGTTAAGAGAGCCTACTGCATTCCCATCGACAAGAGGTTGAAGTTCCGCTCCCGGCCACACTTGAAAAATGTCCGGCAGTTGTCCTCCTGCCGCTTGTGTATTTAACCGCGTCCTATAGTCAGCATGCGGTGTGGTTTCAATCTTTAATTGAATGTCATCGTGTTCTTCATTAAATTGTTCCACTCGATCCATCGTTAATTTAAAGTCATCTCGATCTGGGTTCGCTGAAGCCCAGAAGCTCAGCTCTACCGCATCACCATTCCCTGACCCATCTGCATCTTCTGTACTTCCACCGCAAGCTGCAAGCAGTGTCAACATCCCAATCGTTGCACCTGTATAGACGATTTTCCCGCCTTTTAATCGATTCAACAAGCTCACTCCCCCTTTTATGAAATCGCTTTCAATATGTATTATGACAGAATCCATTCGTTAAAAAAGTCCATAAAATTAATATAACATCTATAAATTTATCGACTTCCATACTTAAAGAAAACCTCTAGTGTGCGTTTGGACACACTCACAGCAGAGGCTTTAAACAGTTATTAGAAATCGATCTTTCAAAAATGGTTTATACGACTTACACTTGTCTACAAATCTTCTTCTAAAGGAAAATGACCTGTATTCAGTAAATGAACTTCACAATCATTCAAGTCGTTTTGAAATGCGAGGGCGCCTTTAGGACCAAAAAATAAGTCGTTTTTACCCCATGCTACCAATGTCGGGGGCTGATGGGATCGAAAGTATTCTTGCCAAACCGGGTAAAGTTTCACGTTATTCCGATAGTCATAATACAAGGCAAGCTGAATCTCATCATTGCCTTCACGATTTAAAACGAATTGATCCATATTCCACGCATCCGGATTCATTCGTTCAGGGTTGCGAGTTCCGCTTCGGTATTGATGCTCCGTAAATTCCCTCTGTAGCAACGGTCTCAATTTATTTTTGTTCTCTTCCATCGGATTCTCCCAATACGTACGAATCGGGTCCCAAGCGGACAATAATCCTTCTTCATAAGTGTTTCCGTTTTGCGTAATGATTGCTTCAATGCGCTGCGGGTGCATAACTGCTAATCGAAATCCTATTGGCGCGCCATAATCATGGACATAGATACTATAGGTATCTAGATTGATTTTTTCAGTAAAGCTGCTAACGAGCTGCGCCAGATGATAAAAACTGTACTCAAACGTTTCCATACTCGGTTGATCACTGTTTCCAAAACCAGGATAGTCAGGTGCAATAAGGTGGTAGTCGTCCATCAGGGCAGGAATTAAGTCTCGGTATATGTGTGATGAAGATGGAAAACCGTGTAGAAGGAGAATAGCTGGCTTCTCTCTACTTCCAGCCTCTCTATAAAATAAGTTGATGCCATTCACGTCTACATGCCTATAGCGTATTGTCATTTTTTTACCTCTATTAGTTTTTAATCCATTAAAGCGCGTACCGTGGACCTCCTTTTTTATAACCCTTAAAATTAATTTATACCAGTTATAATACAGATGTTTTTATAACTTGTAAACACAATTTTTAACGGTTATACTCTAGAAGAGGTGAAAAACATGCAAAAACTACTCTTCTCTTTAGGTGGAGCACCATGGATGAATCTAATTAATACGGTTTATACGTCTGATAAACAAACAGTCGATACACTTGATGACGTAGATGCAACACGTGAATGGCTCATTGAAAATGCATTATTGCGTACACATGACTCTTTCCAACATCAAACAAACGCAGAAGATGATTTTCTTATTCAACACCTAACGTCGCTCCGCACACTCTGCACGACGATCTTAACTGATTTACTGGAGAAGGGCAGTCTGTCTTCTTCTTCAAAAAAATTAATGAAGGAGTATGTAAAAGACGTACAGCTCGACCTTTCACTAGGTGAGAAGATATCGCTCCTATACGAAGGAACGACCCTTCCACACCATCTCACGTATAAAATCGTTGAATCGATCCTTTCAACGGTGGACAAAGTAGCGCCTACCCGAATCCGAAACTGCGAGCATCATGACTGCCAGCTTTACTTTATTGATACATCGAAGTCAGGGAAACGACGGTGGTGTAGCATGGAACTATGTGGAAATAGACAAAAGGCCGCTGAGTTTTATGCACGAAAAAAGAAATGAACTGAACGACATGTTTCAGTCCATTTCCTTTTCATTCTTTTTCCAACGTAATTAAACTAATACTAGGCATACTAAACAATCGAAATTGAGCAAACCATGGTCCGCCTACGCCTAACCCTCCATTTACATATTGAACATGATGATCCTTCTTATGAACACCTGTAATAGTTGTTTTTCCAGGGAAGAATCCATGATTAAACGCGTAAAGGGGTCCTACAATCGGAAGTTTCCATTGGCCTCCATGTGAATGTCCATTGATGCTAACATCCCACTGTCGCCATTCTTCTCCACTATTACCTAACGCCGTTTCTTCAAAAAATTGGACTTCTTCACTTACCTGATCAATCGGTGTTGGACGATGAGCGATTTCAATGGTAAACGGGTCTGCTTCCTCTTCATAATTCTTTTTAAACTGCTGCTCCGCTTCGGTTAACGTACTCGGGATCGGGTCGTTACGACTTCGTTTACTGCTCGATAAGGATTTAGCGTTAACCCGCTAGACGCCCCATCTTTTTCAATCTCCCTCCCAGGATGTAAGGCGTTGCACCGTATTTGTCAAAAAGAACATAGATGGGATTCCCTGTAACAAGGGCAGCCGTTGAATGATCAGCATCTGCACTTCCTAGAATGTAATACATGTCTTTATCCTTAGGCATCCCAGCAAGATAGTTTTAGTGATTAAATTCTTTATTTTTGTATCTCAATTAGCGATCCTTGTTTAAAGAAGAGGGAAATTAAACATAATTAACATTAACAAAAGTGGAGTTTTCTATTTATTTTTAAAGAATTGTTAATATCATAATTCATATTAATCACAGATCTTTCTAGATTTAGACTAATATTTTTATAGTTATCAGTCTCATTAAAGGAATATATTATACTCCTTGACGCACTTATTAATGCACCTAAGCCGTCATCATTAAAAGCCTCAACTATATCTTCACCTTTTCCCCCTTGAACGCCATAACCAGGAACTAAAAAGATTGATTTCTTCATCATTTTTCTGAACTTAGATAATTCTTCAGGATGTGTCGCACCAATAACAGCTCCGAATGAAGAATATCCTTCTTTGCCAATATTGCGTTCGCTATCTGCATAGTCGTTAACCATTTCCGCTAAATAGTCTGCTAATGATTGTTTCTTGTTTATTTTTAAATCTAATATTTCTTTTGAAGATTGATTACTTGTTTTAACTAGTGTGAACACACCCTTAGTTCCTTCGCTTGCGTTATTAATAAACGGATCTATACTATCACTTCCCATAAGAGGGTTAATTGTCATTGCGTCGACACTTTCATTATGAGTCCATTCATCAGTTGTTCCTAAATAAGCTTTAGCATACGCTTCCGCAGTAGAGTCAATATCACCTCTTTTAGCATCTGCAATTACTATAAGACCATTATCTTTAGCATATCGAACAGTTTGCCAGAATACTTTAATTCCTGTTGCACCATAAATTTCAAAATATGCTATCTGTAATTTCACTGCTGATACATGATCCTTAATTGTATCTATTATTAATTTGTTGAAAGTCAATATTGCTTCAGAAGCTCCTGATACATTTTTACCAAAGTCGTTAGCTACTTCATCAAGAATAACTCTTGGTAATCTATTAATCATAGGATCTAAACCTACTACAATGTGAGATTTTTTTTCATTAACTTTTTCACATACTAAATCTGAGAAGTTCATAGGTTATCTATCTCCCGCTATTTCTTGAAATTCATTTGAGATTCTTTCGATATTTTTCTTGAATTTAGAGACCGAACCAAACCGTTTACTAATTGTAAGATCGTCTGGATCGACAACTCTAGAGTAAGGTAGCATTGAGTGACCTCTAATTAAGAATGAAGCAGTTACTTCACTGCTAGGAATTATTCTATGGAATTGACCAGCTGGAAAAAAGTATGCATCCCCTTCATGAAAAACATCTCTAGACAACAATTCCAAATTTATTTTACCATCATGATTAAATGTATGATTGTATCTTTCTTGAGTGTAAGATCCTTTAATAATTATTGCCCCAAAGTTAAAACGATGATCATGTATTCTCTCGGTGTTATGACTCATATTTTTACTTGCCTTCCAATAATGCAACCTCGCTCTAACATCTTTATTGTCCCAAAGTACATATTTTTCAAATCCTAACGGATGTACTTCCATTAAAGAAGCTATGTTTGACAAATTAGTCTCATCTTCTTTTAGAAGCTCATTTAACCACTGAGATATCGATTTTTTATCCACTGAACTCTTAATTACTTTCAATAATTCTTTTAAATTCACGCCACTGTTTAAGGAATTAGTATCCTTTACTTCTTTTATAAATTCATTTATATTCATCTAATTACCTCTTTCAAGTAACTTTTTGACCGACCTACAAATTTCCTCATGGATAATTTCCTTACTGTTTGATGCGTCTAAGATTAATGCATCTTTTGGTAGTGCTTCTTCAATAAAGAAATGTCTAACCTTTTTAAAAACAGAATCATCTTGCTCTTCAAATTTTAAATTTTCTCCATCTCTCATCATCACTCTCTCTAATGATTCATCTGGTTTAATATCTAAATATATTGTTAGATCGGGGGTCTTAACTCCACTATTTAATTTTTTTATGTATTCTACTTCCAACCCTCGTGCAGCAAAAAAAGCTATAGAACTATACAAATACCTGTCTGATATTACAATTCCCCCTTCATTTAAATTAGGTTTTATAACTTCTTCTACATGTAAATGCCTATCCGCAGCCGCTAATTTAGCTAAGCCTTCCATGCTGATACATTTACCATTATCAAGATACAATCTAACTCTTGTATCATTTCTATAATTATCGGTAGGCTGTTTTGTTAAAATAACCTTCTGATCTAATCCTTCGAGCCAGTCTTTCAACAAATTAATTTGTGTTGTTTTTCCAGATCCATCTAATCCACATACTGCTATTAATAATCCATTCATTCAAATTCACCCAGCTTTTCAATTGTCATATTCCGAATTTGAGTACTTAATTTAAGCATCTCTATCGTCTTTTTATCTAACTCTTCACTTTCTAAACTTAACAATTGACCAAAGTATAAACTTTGAAATTCCTTCACCCAACAAAGTTCTAGTTTATTTAAATTATTAATTTTCTTGATTAACCATTTTTGTTTAGGATTAGTTTCACCATAAGTACATAAAAAAGACTCCACTGCTTTCTCTAAACACTCTCTTGCTGAAATATATGCTGTAAAACTATCTCCTGATTCTAGGGATCCTATTGAATCATCATGACGATTCTCACTAAATCTCATACGATTATAAGCAGACAAACGAATAAATTCTTTGTTTTCTAATAATGGTGAAATTAAACTGGTAAATTTTCCTTCACCGAATATTACATAAGATCTCAAAAACCTGTGATATAATTCAATAAATCATTATCTTTTTTAATTCTCTGAATTTGACTTGAAACAAATTGTTTGCCTAGCAATAACTTTAATGTGTATTTATTTGATTCAGAACAAAAATTTTCAATTTTTATTTCCTCAATCATTAAACTAAATTCCTTTTTAACTGTTGATTTAGATTAATAACTACTTGTCTAGGATTTTGACTTTCATATATAGTTCGCCCAATGATTGCATAATCAGCACCTGCTCTTATTGTTTCTACAAAGTCTCCACCTTGGGCTCCAACACCACAAGAAACAATGATTTTTTCAGTACCAATTATGTTTCTAAACTTTTTAATTTGTTCTGGGCGCGTTCCGGGTGCTTGAATACCATAGGCATTTGTAAAGTTACATAGTTCTGCAAATTGACTAGAAAAAGTTCTAGTAAATTCTAACCCACCCGGACTTGTTAATTCAGTTACAATAATTACACCTATTTCATTGTTTGCAACTTCCATTATTTCTTGAAGCGCATCTGATCCAATAAAACCATGGACCATGATTGCATCAGCTCCTGATTTTTTTACAATTTCAACTATTCTATTATTCGTAACTGATACGTCTGCCACTTTGAAATCTGCCACAAATTTAATTTTATATTTTTGTTTTATTTCCGTGATAATTGAAATTCCTTCTTTTAATACTAGAGGATAATTAAATTTGACAGCATCAATTAAATCATAAGTATCGTCAAGTACTTTAAAAGCATCCTCTTTAGTGTCGGTGTCAAGAGCTAGCATAATATGACTTTTAGGTTTATCTAAAAACATTTAAACTCCCCATTTCTTTTGTTATTTTTTTGACTGCATTAACAAAGTAATCAATATCCATTTTACTGTTATAGTATCCTGGGCTCACTCTTACTGTACCAAATGGATAAGTCCCTATTGTTTTATGTGCCCGTGGTGAACAATGTAGGCCAGCCCTAGTCACTATATTAAAAGCATTCTCTAAAACAATTGAAGTCTCTTGCACTGGATTCATACCTCTAATGTTAAAAGATAAAAGAGGGAGGCTATCATTACAACTATTTTTATAGATTTTTATTTCCTTTAATTCAGATATTTCATCTTCTAAATACTTGTAAATATTCATTTTATGATTAACATAGTTATCTATTCCGATGTAATTAATATGTTTTATCGATTGATTAATTGAATACAGCGCTGGAATATTAGGAGTGCCGGTCTCATAATCAGCTTCTTTGTCACTATAAACCAAGTTAACTTCACTACCTTTACCTGTACCACCGTTTAGATGTATTCGCATCTTTAAACTTGATTTAAAGTATAAAGCTCCTATTCCCGTGAAGGCCAGCAAACCTTTATGACCAGAAAAAGCCATGAGATCGACGTTCATTTCTTTTAAACTGAAGGCTGTACTACCTATAGATTGAGAAGCATCTAAAAAAACTTTAACACCATTGGATGAAGCTATTTGACCAAATTCTTTCTTGAAAATGAAATTACCGGTAACATTTGAACCATGAATCATTATTAACATTGTTGTATTTGGTTTTTTAAGCCGAGTAAATTCAATGGCGAACTCCTCTGCTGTAGAGTTGTCATCTATTTTATCTAGAGTTGAATATGTTATTAACCCTTCTTCTTTTAAAGCCTCTAAAGTTCTAGCTACTGCAGCATGCTCATATTTTGAGGTAATTACATGGTCTCCTTTATTTAAGCATCCTCTTAAACCTATATTAATTGCATGTGTAGAATTCAACGTAAATACTAAATTTTCTTTTCCTTCGCAATCAATAAAATTTTTAAACAATTCTCTCGTTTCTTCTAGAAGATTTTCTAAATTATAGTTACTGCTGTATCCTCTTCTATTTAATGTTTGGGGCTCTGAGAAAACGAATTTATCAATATCAAACCGATGCTTTGGAAAACTGGTAGATGCATTATCTAAGTATATAAGTTGATCATTAACCAATTTATTACTCCCTTCTTAATTTTTACTATTTTTTGAACTTGTGCTAAATATTATACAAACACTAATAGTTTGTCAATATTAGTATAAAAAAAGCTTAAAAAGTTTAAATATCCTAACAAAGAAAATAAAAATAGATCCATTGTTCGTTTTTCGCTTTTTATATTATCACAAATCACACTTAAATTTTTTAATATCAATCATATCAATTTCTATACTTCAGCAACAAAAAGAGGCTAACTATCAGATTTACTGACAATTAGCCTCTTGTGTATGTCCAACTATTACAAAAATCGCGACAATGTCGAAAATTATAAATAGATTCTATCCTTCAAAAAGGATGACAAACATCCGTTGACCTTGTCAGTCTCTCAGGACTGGATTAAAGGTATCATAATTAATTTTCTATATTATTACAAAAAAAAATCATATCGTCAACTTTTTTAAAAAAAGGGGAGCGTCAAGAATTTTGTGTAAATAGAAACCCTCATCTATGACAATCAATCATTACTTCGTTTAAACATGCTTACCAACTCAGCTCTTGCTAAATCAAACCCAAGGTGACAACGCGTAGAAAATTTTTGATTATAGGGTTCAAATTGACTAACAAGGAACCGCTCAATGGACGGTTAGTTTGGAAACTGCTCTTTTCGCTTGCTGTATTTCTTTATCTGTTTGTTAAAGGATTCGATGAGATTGGTGGAATAAATGCTTCTCCAAATCGCTTGAGGAAAATCGTAAAACGTGAGGATAAAAGCGTTCTCCTCAAGTGATTGCGTTGCTCTTGGATAGACCCTTCTCCATTTTGCCACAAACTTATCAAGCGCTCTTTGCCCCTCTTGTTTGTTGGTAGCACGGTAGACTCGCTTAAAATCATCACAGACTTCTGCTCGGTCCGAAACGCGAACTTTGTGCGCTAGGTTGCGTGAAAGATCGACGCAACACGCTTGATAGGATGAAAAAGGAAACATGCTTTGAATGGAATTTACGATTCCTTTAAGTCCATCCGATACAAAAAGCAACACGTCTTCGACGCCTCGATTCTGAAGGTCCTCTAGGACCTCTTTCCAGACCAAAGCGGATTCAGTTGGAGCGATGGTGTATGCCAACACTTCTTTCGTCCCGTCCCCTTGAATACCAATAGCTAAATAGATGGCTTCTTTTGAAACGGTGTTCCGTTTAATCGCAATAAAAGTCGCATCTAAATAGATGCAAACATAGCGCTTTGAGAGTGTTCGTGTTTTAAAGGCCTCGACTTGTTTTTCCATCGTTTTCGTCATATTCGAGATGGTTTGTGGCGTGTAGTGATGGCCGTACATGCGCTCAAGGAGATCGGAAATCTCACCTGTCGTTACCCCTTTTTGATACATATGGATGACGAATGACTCTAGCGTATCATTGGATCGTTTATAAGGAGCGACTGTTTGTTGGTGAAAATCGCCATTTCGATCTCTAGGCATGGAAAGGTGAAGATCACCAGATTCTGTACGAAGCGTACGCGAGTACGCACCATTCCTTGAATTTCCTGAACCGAACCCGCTACGATCGTGTTTTTCGTAGTCAAGAAAAGCCGTTAACTCTGTAAGTAGAAGAGTGTTGACTGCTTTTTCTAAGTGCATTCGAAAAACTTCTTTCAAATCTTCTTTACGAACTAGAGCTTGAGCAATATCTGTAGTAAAATCAGTCATAGGGAAGTCCTCTTTTCTATGGGTTGGTTGTGGTGACTTAATTCTACTAGAAAAGGGCTTCCTTTTTTCGTGCATTTATTCATTTACACAAGATATTTTACGCTCTCAAAAAAAGCTTTTGTATCCAATTTTTTTTAGGAACAAAAATATTTCCAATTATACGCTTTAAACCGCCCTTTTAGCTATTCTGTTTCATCTTAATTATGCCCTAAAAAATAACTATACAGGATCATTACGATGTTCAATATTAATGAACAGTATTCCTTAATAAAAAATCTAATAAATTCTTCCATTTTATTGGTTTGGGAGTGTTCATAGAGGTCTAGAATTATAAAAATGACTTCTCATTATATGTTTATTAATGTCCCTAAATTCCTACTAGCTACTAATCTTATCACTCCACTTATATAAACATAAATAAACGCGATAGAATAAATCCATTCCATCGGACGATCAAACCGAGCTGTTTCCTACAACGGTAAATCGTTCATTCCAGTGCTGTGGCTGTTCAATTTCATCCAGTACAGCTATAGCAAAGTCAGCATAGCTAATATAGCTTTCACCGGCTTGATTCAAAATGAGCTGGTCTTTTCCTTTTGTATACGTACCTGTACGCTTGCCTTCCGCATCAAAGAATGCCGCTGGACTCATGTAGGTCCATGTTAAGCTTGTCGTTTCCAGCAACTTTTCCAGCATAAGGCCTGCACCTTTCGCGATAGGTTTATACGCCTCTGGAAAATCAGGCGTATCAAGTAAGCGTAAGCCCTTTTCCTTATCCACATAAAGACTTCCTGCCCCACCAATAATGATAAGCGGCGTATCGGTTTCGCTAAAAGCTTTTATAAAAGCGTCTCCAGCAAGCACAAACGATTCGGTATCGAATGCACCATACGCACTCACAACTGCATCGAATCCCTTCACATCGTCACCCGACAAATGGAACACATCTATTTCTTTAACCTCTATCGACTCACTGACCTTACTCGAATCGCGCACGAAGCCAATCACTTCATGCCCTCGATTCAACGCTTCTTTAACGACGAGTTGCCCTGCTTTCCCATTTGCTCCGATTACACCAATTTTCATCTGTTTTTCCTCCTTGAGTGGTAAACCTGTAATTAAATTAGTTACTTGTAATCATAATAGTTACATCCGATTCGTTTGTCAACCTTTTTTCTATGCTATACTGAAGCAAAAGCGAAGGAAAAAGAAGGTGACACCATGACCATCAGCAGTCGATTCACTGTTGGCGTTCATATTCTTGCATTACTCGAATTCAACCAAGAAACGGCAATCACATCAGAATTCATTGCCGCTAGCGTTAACACGAACCCAGCTCTCATCCGTAAACTGATGGGGATGCTAAAGAAAGCTCATTTAATTGATGTAAAACCTGGCGTAGCTGGGGCAAAACTAGCAAAAAACTTGAGTGAGATTACGTTGTTAGATGTCTATCATGCTGTTCATGCGGTTAAGGAAAATGAGCTATTCTCTGTTCATAAAGCACCTACCATTGATTGCGAAGTAGGGAACAACATTCAACTAACGTTAACACCCGTTCTCCACTCTGCGCAAAAAGCACTCGAAGACCAATTGGCTTCTGTCACCATGGAAGCAATTGTTCATGATATGAAATCTTCTTGATTGACGATGCCAAAGAAAAGACAGCAGACCACCCGTGTCTGCTGTCTTTCATTTGTTATACGAGAATGGCCCATAGAATCATCGTTACTATAATGGTCACGATGCCTTGTAGTAAGGTTGCCATTGTTTGCGCTTTATACGCATCATTGACTTTCATCCCGGTAAATTGTGCAACCACCCAGAAATAACTATCATTCACATGAGAGACGGTCATCGCACCCGCACCTACGGCCATTACGACAAGTGCTAATGGAATCGCCCCTTCGATCCCCATAATCGGTAGCATCGGTGCAATTAACGATGACGTAATCACAAGGGATGTGGTTGAAGAGCCTTGGGCTGTTTTTAACGCAGCCGCTAGTAAGAATGGTACAAGCAAGAACATGGCTCCTGTGAATATACCGCTAATGTCCCAGCTTTGAATGATGTCTTCTACACCTGAATTTCGGATAACAGTACCAAAAGAACCACCGACACCTGTTATTAACAGAATAGGTGCAGCATCCTTCAGCGCTTGGCTCATCCAGCCTGTTAGGGTTTCTTCATTAAACGCCGGCAAGAGTGGTAACGCTGCCACAACACCGATTAATAAAGCAATAACCGGTTTTCCTAAGAACATAAGGAAGTTCGCAAAGCCACCTTCCACGCCCAAAACCGCAATAATAGAGCCAAGGCCAATTAAAACAATTGGCAGTAAGATGGGGAGAAATGCTGAAAACGTCGAAGGCATTTTCCCGAAGGACGCAACGACTTTATCATAATCAAACTCTTCTCCTGCTGCTGTCACATCTTCTGGCACTTCAATTTTGGTTGCAACTTTAATGGACCAGAGATAACCGACGAATGTAGCAGGAACCGCTACGATTAATCCGATAAAGATCACAGTGCCTAAATAGGCGTCTGCTCCAATGTTCCCAGCCGCGGCAATCGGACCAGGTGTAGGAGGAACAAGGGTATGTGTAGCGTATAAACCTGTTGCCAGGGCAACAGACATTGACGCCATTGACACCTTCGCTCGTTTTGATAGCGCTTTCCTTAAACTGTTTAAAATAATAAAGCCTGAATCACAAAATACAGGAATTGATACAATGAACCCAATAATGCTCATCGCTAGCTGAGGATGCTTCGGTCCAACGATTCGAAGAACGACTTCTGCCATTCGATAAGCCGCACCAGCCTTTTCTAAAATAACCCCAATAATTGTCCCAAAGACAATGACGAGACCAATACTCATCATCAAGTTCCCAAAGCCTGTGTTCATGCTTTCAACAATCAGATCAAAGGACATACCTGACGCAAAACCAACAAATAAGGTACCGAGTAATAAGGATAAAAACGGATGTACTTTAAATTTAGAAGTAGCGACAATAATAAGTAAAACACCAAGTGCAATAATAAGAAATAGCATGGTCATCCCCCTTTTTGAGCAGGCATTCACGCCTGCTCATGTGTCGTTAATCTCGAAACGCAAAAAATGTTCGCACGACTTGTTCAGTGGTCAGTGCTAGATATTCACTGCACCCCTCCATTGCTTGCTCTAAATTCATAGGTCCTTTCACAATACTGAATACACTTGTGATCCCGTATTGATACAGCTCTTCAATTCCTTCGCCAACAGACCCTGCAATGGCAATAACCGGAATACCTTGCTTTTTCGCCGCTTCCGCTACACCCATCGGCGTCTTTCCAGAAGCGGTTTGATCATCAATTTGCCCTTCTCCTGTTAACACGAGATCAGCGCCTACAAGCTTCTTTTCTAAATGCGTATGCTCGATGACAAGATCAATGCCTCTTCTCATGGAAGAAGGAAAAAACGCTTGAAACGCTCCGCCTATTCCACCAGCTGCACCTGCACCAGCTTGATCATGGAGACGAATTCCTGTCTGTTTCTCAATTAAGTCCGCCCATGTGGTTAACCCACGATCCAGTTCCTCCACCATTTCTTGAGTCGCCCCTTTTTGAGGGCCAAACACAGCCGATGCCCCAGTCGGACCAACGAACGGATTTTGAACATCAGATGCAATTAAAAAGGTAGACTCACGAATACGCTTGTCAAACAAAGCATCATCAATGGCCGTAATCTGACCAACCGCTTCTCCACCGTATCCCACAGATTCGCCTTGCTCATCGAGAAGCTTCATTCCTAGTGCTTGTAGCATACCAGTGCCGCCATCATTCGTGGCACTTCCACCAATCGCTAAAACAAACGAACGATACCCTGCATCCAATGCCGCTTTAATGAGCTCTCCAGTCCCTAGAGTCGTCGTCACCATCGGATTACGCTCATGAGCCGGAATTAACACAAGCCCTGACGCACTTGCCATTTCAATTACACACGTCTTCCCATCACCAAGAACGCCATATTCTGCGGTAACCGCCTTACGAGTCGGTCCTTTCACTTGAACTTCAACTTTTTTTCCTTCTGTTGCTGTAACGAGGCTATCCATCGTGCCTTCCCCACCATCTGCAACAGGAACGGAGACGACTTCAGCATTTGGAAGCGCTTTCGATATGGCCTGCTTCATGACAGCCGCTACGTCAACAGCCGATAAACTGCCTTTAAACGAATCTGGCGCAATCACGATTTTCATGTTGTAACCACCTTACGTCATTCTTATAAAGATGATTATAATCTGAATATACACGTTTTACATCGTGCGAAATGCACAAAAAATAACGGAAAAATTATAGTTTTATTGTACACATCTGACAATGGGGCCACAAACAATACAAAGAGCGAGTTAAGCTCAAAAAGCCCTCTCGCTCGAATACGTGTTTAGCTGTAACTTACTTATTTGACTTTAATCTTTCACTAGCACTATCAAAAACTTTACCATCGCTTCTTGTGCCTATTGCGATTAATTCAACGTTTATCAATTGAACCGTCATTTCACCCAATTCGTTCTCTTTTATTCTAAAAACAACTCTTATCCCATCTCTTCGGTATTTTAATTCCTTACAACCAATCAATTTGCCCGTTAACGGTTTGCCTATTTCATCTGCTCTTTCTTCAAGCCTTCTAATACCCGTTGCAATTAATTTCTTCGTAGAACCATCTAACTTTCTATACTCTTTTTCTGCTTCTTCATCGATAAAAACAACGTTAAATCTTTTTTGCTGCGACATTATTCGAAGAGATCCTTGTCAGTCAGAGCATCATATTCGTTGCCTTTATTAAACTCTTCACGCTCTTTTTTGCTCATATGTGACGTAAAAGGGATTGGTTTTGTCTTACCCTCGTCTGACTTCTCCATTCGCTCAGAAATTTTATGCTCCCATAAAGCTTCACGTAAATCGTCTATCTCTCTATACATACGCTCGTATTCTTCATAGTTCAGAACGACACTTTTTATTTCATTGTGATCTGAAATAAATTGAGGCTCGTAAACAGCTTTTTTCCTAACTTCAGCAAACTTTTTACTTGCATCCGTTGCTTTTATAATTTGACTCTTCTTGATCGGTGGCTCTTTCAAGAAATCAACTCCCATGACCAATCTCCCTCTCTATAAAGTATATGCTCTTAAGTAAAAATTATACACAAAATACGAATAAAAAACAGTACAAAAATACGTATTATTAACTGTATTTTTATGCGAATTTATTCGCTTCTCAAAAGAAAAAGAAGTACAGCCAATCGAACAATCCCCCTCTCTACGACTTTTGTCTGAGCACTGATCAGTCAAATCGATGAGCATGCTCTCCCTCTTATCAACGATTCCAATCGTTTCTTTCTTTCGTACACTAAAAGCAACAACACAAAGGAGTGAAGATAAATGAAAGACGTTATGGTGATTACAGGAGCATCAAGAGGACTTGGAAAAGCACTAACCCTTCACTATGCGAAACTAGGGTATCGATTAGGAATCTGTGCTCGAAACGAAGACGAACTGATGAAGGTAAAAGAAGAAGCGATTGCTTTAGGAGCGGAAGTCGTGGCGGTTCGTGCTGATGTTGCGAACCCAAAGGATGTGGATCGGTTTGTGTCTGTCGTTGAAGCCACGTTCGGAACAATTGATATTTTACTGAACAATGCGTCGATCTTTGGTCCAGGACCACAGCTACTAGCTGATTATGATGAACACATGTTTCAAGACGTGCTCCACACGAATGTACTCAACCCGTTTCTTATGACAAAACGAACCCTTGCGACCATGTTAACAAATGACCGTGGGCTGATCGTTTCCATTACGTCTGCTGCTGGTCAGACCGGGTTTGCTGAATGGGGTGCGTACGGGGTATCCAAGTTTGCAGTGGAAGGATTGATGCAAACATGGGCAGATGAACTATCAGAAACCAAGACAGAGGTTTGTTTAGTTGATCCTGGTGAAATGAATACTGCCATGCACGACATTGCCGTTCCCAATTGCGATTATTCTTTACTAGAACCAGAAGAGCTGTTGCCGCTATTCGATTACATCATCCAACATCGTGGCACAGTCAACGGAAAGCGGTTTGACATAGATTCGTTCCTAGAGGAGGCAGGGCAATGACCAATCTTGTTTCGTTCCATGAGGCATTCTCGTTGCCAGCGCATCTTCACGCCAATACGCCTGCTGAGCATCGTGGAAACGATCGTTCCGACGTGAAGCTCCTTCATACCGAGCGGAAGAGCGGACGCATTCAAGACCACACGTTAACCGATCTCACTGAGCTCTTACAGCCGAATGATTTGCTTCTCTTCAATCGCAGCCGAACCATTCCAGCTCAGCTCGTAAGTGAAACCGACAACGTAACCGTTCGATTAGCTCGACAACTAACCGAAACCAGTTGGGAAGCACTCATTCTTGGTAAAGATAAGACTGTGGTTCAACTTCAAGACGGTGTGACGCTGCATGTACAAGGTGATGGCAGTGAAGCCCCGTTAAAGCGTGTGACCTTTCAAGGCTTGCACGAACCGGTTCTGTCTTTTCTCCATAAATATGGGGACCCGATTCGGTATGAATACATTAACGCCCCTTGGTCACTGGAGGCGTATCAAACGGTGTTTGCGTCTGTGCCTGGCTCCATTGAAATGCCTTCAGCTGGGCGAGCCTTTTCGTGGAAACTGATCCACCAATTAAAACAGAACCATATTCAAGTGGGCTTCCTTACGCTGCATGCAGGCATTAGTTACTACGAAGACAACCAATGGCCGGACCCTTTGCATCACCCTGAGACTTATATGATTCCAGCAGAAACGATTGCAGCGATTCATGAAGCCAAAGCACGCGGGGGACGAATCATCGCAGTCGGCACAACGGTGGTGCGCGCAGTCGAATCGTATGCAAAAAACAAGCATTCACATCAAGGTGCTTGGAAGGATACCACCAATTTGTTTATTCAACGAAAAACGCCCTTACAGCTCGTAGATGGGTTGCTTTCCGGCTTACACGAACCACACTCCAGTCATCTCGAATTATTACGGGCGTTTTTACCCGATGACGCACTATTGTCAAGCTACCAGCACGCCTTACAAAACAACTACCTCTGGCATGAATTTGGCGATGTCCACCTCATGCTGTAAAAAGGAGGCAACACCATGTTCACAACACATCACATTGGCATAAACGTACACGACCTAGAAGCAACGCTTTCCTTTTACAAACGCTTGCTTGACGCTACGCTCGTCGAACGCATGGCGTTAAACGGCGAAGAGCTTGCGTTTATCCGAATTGGCAACACCTTGATCGAACTCGTCGATTCAGGGCAAGACAAAGAGGAGGATTCATCCGCCTCCTCCATCCATCTTGCTTTTCAAACAAACAACCTCACAGACGCCATCGTTCGCTTTCAAGGGCAACAGATAAAGCTAGAAGAAGGCCCCTATCATCTAGAAAACGGCTGGAAAGCGGTATACTTTCGGGGCATCAACAACGAATTAATTGAACTGATTGAATGCCCCTCTACAAAAGACTATGCTTAACCGCAAACAAAGCCGCCTGTGTCCGGTCGCTGACGTGCAGCTTGGAAAACACATGAGATAGATGAGTTTTCACCGTTTTTTCTGTAATCCCTAACCGATCGGCAATTTCTTTATTGCTATAGCCTGAAGCAATCTCCACAAGCACTTCCCGCTCTCGCTTTGTTAGGAGTTCGATGGCCTGCTCTTCCTCAGACATTGGCGTCGCAATCCGGTTGAGCACGAATTTCGTTACTTTATCATGCAGCTTATTTTCACCGTTTAAAACCGCACGCATCGTTTCCACTAATTGTTCTGGATCGATGTCTTTTAACTGATAACCATCGGCACCAGCCTGTAAAGCCGGAATCACATGATCCTTATCAGAAAAGGAGCTCAACACTAAGATCTTCACATGAGGATAGAGAGCTTTTATCTGGTTCGTCGCTTCCATGCCATTTAATTTCGGCATAAACAAATCCATTAAAATCAAATCAGGCTGAACGGTTTTCAGCTTCTGGAGTGCCTCTTCCCCATCATTTGCCTCACCGACAATCTCCATCTCTTCGATGGTATTCAAATAAAACACTAACCCTTTTCGGACAACCGTATGATCGTCCACAATCATCACCTTCATACGTTATCCCCTTGTACTAGCGGTATGCTTATATTCACGGTCGTGCCTTGATGCCGCGCAGACACAATCGTTACCGTACCGCCCATTTCCTGTACTCGTTCCTTTATATTCACGAAACCCATTCCTTTTCTCACAGTGTCGGGATCAAACCCGATCCCTTGATCGACGATCTGTACCGTTACCGCTTCACTACCAAACAACAGACGGACCGTTACATCCTTTGTCTTCGCATGCTTCTGGCAGTTGTTTAACCCCTCTTGTATCAAACGCCACACGCACACTTCCAATGGTTCAGCGATTTTCTTTAATCCTTCTACTTCTACTACAACAGCTAAGCCAATCAAACGCGCATACGCTTCAACCTTTGCCGCAAGCCCAGACTCCAATCCTTCTGGACGAAGCTGTTTAATTAACTCTTTTAATTCCACAAGAGCTTGATTGCCGAGCTCATGAACATGGGCAACCGTCGCTTTCATGTCCCCATCCTCTAGCTGCCGCTCTAGCCCTTTCGCATGCAAGATCAAGGAAAATAACAATTGATTCACACTGTCATGCAAGTCCCGAGCAAGCCGATTCCGTTCCTCCCGCCGCCATAGCTGTTGCTGCTGCCGATTCAACTCAAACTGCTTCAACTGCAGGGAAATATGTGTTAGCACCTCATATAACACCGACTCAACCCCAGCCGATAACCCTTCATCATACACACACAGCTCAAGCAGATGCTGGTCAAACGGCAAGCGTACCGTCTTGCTCGCGTCCCCTTCTTCCCCAGTGAACGTAGACCACTCATTGTAGAAAAACCGAACGCCCTTCCATCCAAAAAACGTCTGTAAAGTCTCCCCTACCGTTGCCAAATAGTCGTCCTCATTCGCCACATCCCGTTGAAAGGCGAGATACTTTCCAAGCTGAGAAAGCAAAGCCGTCTGCTTCTGTTCCTCAATATACGCATTCAACCGCTTAATCGTTGCTCCAATTTGATACGCCACCGTTTCAAACAATTCCAATTCATTCCGGGAGAACGTATCAATAGACGGCGACGCAATATTGATTAACCCAAGAGACTCACTTCCGGCTTTAATCGGGATCGTCGCATGCCGAGACAGGCCCCCTGTATCGCCCCAGTCGTTCTCTACAGCAAGCTTTAATCGCTTACAATTCATAATATTAATCGGTTCATGAAGCTCCCCGTTGTTGTATTTATTCACACAATAACAGCTACCCTCTTTAAGAGGCGCGCACGCCTGATGCATCAACCCTTGTGGCAACCCTACTTGCGCCACCAATCGCTGCTTCCCTTGCGGCGATACAAGAAAGATCCAGCCCGTTTTAAGCCCAGTCGTTTCAAGAAGAGAGACTAACACGGCCTGTAAAATGTCTTCGATTCGTTCCCCTTCATTTAACGTTTTCGCAATTTCTTTTAACGTCTCGATACTGTTCATTTGTGACTCCTGTGATGGTGTGTCTTTCGTTTAGTTTAGCATGAGAGGGGTTGAGGTGGGAGGTAAAATGGTTGGGGAAAAAGCATGGTTAAATAAGCAATACACATTATACGTACTCATTGTACATATTGCCTTAGTGAGGTGGTATACTAAAAACACTATCAATAGAACGATAGATAGGCGCTTCCTTGCATGGAGAGAACGGAACGGTGCGTCGAGTATTTTTGCAAAAAGCTTAATAGATACAAGTAGGTATCGGAGTATTTAGTACATTAGACATGAATACTTACGAGGTCGTAATGTTTTGCTGAATGTCTTCATCCATAGCATCAATCTTCTTAACAGTTGCTAACACTTGCTGAAGCAATTCGTTCATATTCTGGCTTTCAAGCACATGGGCATGATGCAACAACTCCATCTTTATTTCAGCTAAAACGAGACGAGAATAAATTGCAGACATAAGAAGACCTCCAACATTAAAAATAACGATAGATGAACAATCTGTACGCGACTGATTAATTTCACTATATACGAACAAACTGTACATGTCAATACAAAAGGAGTTTGCAAATGGCTAATTTTCAAGAACGCTTAAAATCCTTAAAAAACGAATCATCAACAAGTTATCAAAAGTTAGCAGAATACCTGGGGATTAGTTTAAGAGCTGTGCAACATTACGCAAGTGGCGCACGCACTCCTGATTTAGAGGGTTTAATTAAGATTGCTGATTTTTATGAGGTATCAATAGATTATTTAGTGGGGAGAAGTGATGAAAGGGAGAGAAGGTGACAAACACCAAACAAGTTATACATTCTTTGCCTTTGTAGAGTGTCTTAGATTCTACATTTTAACATCTAATGACTCTATTAGTTTGAATAACTCTTTAGCTTTTCAACGATTTCTTTCATTACAACCTCTAAGCTGCCCTCTTTTTCTTTTTCTATTTTCTCCGTTATTTCTACCAGTATTTTTTGTAATGTCAGTTGATCTAAGTTTGAAAGGTTGTCCATTACCCTCACCTCAACGGTTTCTATTATTTATTATATAAAATACACCTCGTTGCCTTAAAGATTTAAGACAACGAGGTGGATATTATGCATACTCTTTTTCAGTTTTCACAATTGGTCTTCCCACTGAAAAATAGTCTACTTTTGCTTTTTTCATTTCTTTAATATCAAAGCAGTTTCTACCATCAAAAATAACGGCTTCTTTTAAATTTTCTTTAAACTGCTCTGACGTAAGCGAGCAAATCTCATCCCATTCCGTTACAATAAATGCAGTGTCTGCATCTTTAATGGCTTCTAACGCACTATCTGCATAGTTGACAGCTTCAGGAAGTATCTTTTTTGCATTACCCATCGCAATAGGGTCATACCCAACAACGGTAGCCCCTGCTAGAACCAACTCGTGAGCAAGAACAATAGATGCCGCTTCTCGCATATCATCGGTATTTGGTTTAAAAGCTAGTCCAAGCATCGCAATTGTTTTACCTCTTAACGAGCCAAAGTACTCTCTAGCTTTGTCTACTAATAACCGCTGTTGCTTATAGTTCACTTCAATAACCGCTTTTAACAGTGTGAACTCATGCTCAACATTCCCTGCAATTTGGACTAAAGCACTCGTGTCTTTAGGGAAACAGGAACCACCATAACCGATACCAGCATTCAAGAACTTGTCCCCAATCCGCTTATCTTGACCCATTCCCTTTGCCACATCATCAATATTTGCATCTAACTTATCACAAAGATTCGCTATCTCATTCACAAAACTAATCTTTGTCGCAAGAAACGCATTAGAAGCATATTTAATCATCTCAGCACTACGAATATCAGTACGGAAAACAGGAATACCAAAAGGCTGATTAATCTCTTCAATTAAATCACCAGCAATTGGACTATTTGCACCAATTACAATACGATCTCCATGGAAGGTATCTTGAACAGCTGAACCCTCACGAAGAAATTCAGGGTTAGAAACAACATCAAACGGAACATCTGTAAGTTGCTCTATATATCTTTTAATATAGTCATTGGTGCCAACAGGTACGGTACTTTTTGTAACAACAACAGCATAATTATGTAGATGGTCTGCTATATTCGTTGCTACGGATTCGATAAATCTTAAATCAGCTGTACCATCTTCCTTTTGTGGGGTTCCAACAGCAATATATATAGCATCGGCACCTTCAAAAGCTTTTTGATGTTCTGTTGTAAATGAGAGGCGCTCTTCTTTAATATTTTTCACCATTAACTCGGATAAACCAGGTTCAAAAATAGGCGATACTCCATTAAGCATGCTATTAACTTTATTTTTATCAACATCTACACAAGTTACAGAATGACCAATTTCTGAAAGAGCTACACCAGTAACAAGACCGACATAGCCTGTGCCTACGACAGCAATTTTCATTTTAGTTTATACCTCCGTTTTTAAAAATGAAGTTATATCAGAGATAACTGACTTTGTCAGTTTAGATTTAGTGTCTTGTTTGTATTCATCAAACTTTTTATCTTTAATATCCATTAATGCATCACTTAATTCATTTACATCTGTTACCAATTCTACGTAATTCATATCATAAAATATTTTTGAAATCTCTAATTGATGATCATCTACATGTTCACCATATTTAGACAAGCGGGGTACTACTATAGTTTTTTTATTGTATTTTAAGCCATCTATAATTGAACTAGTACCACCATGACAGATATAGATATTTGCCTCTTTTAAAAGCTCGTGGTGCCTTTCTTTTTTTACAAAATCAGAAAAATAAAAGTTTATTGGTTTATAATCACTTTTTCCAATTTGGCAATAGACATCCTCTTTTATAACTCCAGTACTTTTTAGTTCATCAATCACTTTAATAAGACGGTTAAATTGAAAATGCTGTGTCCCAACTGTAACATAAATCAATAAATTGCCCCCTTGTAAATAGCTTTTGGATAGTTATTTAATAACTCTTGCCACTGAACGTAATGTCTATCAGAGAATTTGTAAATTATTTTTCCAGTCAAAGTGGGCGAATGAACCTTGGCAAAACTTTCAATAAATATAATTTTCCCACCTAATATTTTTGCCAAAAGACAAAAAGGTATAGTTACGCCAGCCCCTGTTGTAACTACAACCTTTGGTTTAATTTTAAATACATATTTTATTGAATTTACAACATTCAAAAGGAAAATAAAAGAAAAATACCATTTTTTTCTATCTTGTTGTCTTAAAAATCGTATGTCGTTATACATATTTGAATCAAGTGTTTTATTTTTTTCAGTTATGAGTACAAAACTGCCCTTATATTCCTTAATAATTTGTAGTAGCTGAGAAAAATGTCCTCCACTTGAACTTATAAAGACTACTTGCTTCTTCATTTAATATACAGTCCTTTTAGAAAATTCATTAATTCATTGCTGACTTTTTCTTGATCGTAATTTACTGCTGTTTCAATTGATTTTTCACTCATAGATAATTGCTCTTCGTAACTCATATCATAAAAGCACTGAATACTATTGCTTATCTCTGAATAATTTCCTGGAGATATTAAAAAACCATTCTCTTTGTCATCGATATACTCTTTCAATCCACCTATGGAACTTCCGATAACCGGAGTTCCACAAGCTAAAGCCTCAAGACCAACTAACCCTAAACTTTCACCTTCTCTTTTTGTAGGGAAAATAAATAAGTCTAATATATTATACAAGTCTACTAGATTTTGCTGAGGTTGAGAGTCTAAAAGTATTACTCTTTCTTTTATGTTAAGTTCGTCTATTAATTTTAATAAATCTTTAATTTCTGGACCTGATCCTACAACTAAAAACTTAACATCCCCAACATTTCCCTTCATTTGAATGTTGCTAATAGCTCTTAGAAAATCATCCCATCCTTTACCAAAAGAGATTCTTCCTATAAAACCAACATATTTATATTTACAAGACAAATTATATTTTTCGTAATTTAATACTTTTTGTTTTTTGAACATATTTCTATCAATGCCATTAGAAGGACTTATAAATATAGAACTGTTATTTTCAGGATACTTTTTATTAATTAACTTTTTATAATATGAAGAAGGAACAATAATGTTATCTACTTTCTTCACAATATTTCTAACTAAAATTTGAAACAATAGCTGACTCTTTTTTTCTGGTATCAGATCACTGCCATGAAAGTTTAATATAACTTTTTCCTTAACTATATCACTATTAATAAAGAATAGAGGCAAACAATTGTGGGATACATAATGTATATAGATGTAGTCGTAGTCATTACTTTTTACCCTCTTAAGTATTTCTCTATAATGAGAAATATAACTAACTAATTTTCTTAACTTACTTTCCTGTTTATACATAACAATCTTTTCTATTTCAAAATGCCTTTTTAGTAAATCGTTACTTTTTTTTACGAAAGTACCATAATAAGGATGTTCTTTATTGGGGTACATATTGGAAATTAAAAGAATTTTCATATTAGCACCACTTCAAATCTCTATTTTCTTAAATGTTCATTGTTAACTATAAGTAACCCACTACAAATTAAAGCAAAATAACTCCCCGATAATGCAGAGAATATTACATGACCTCCTAAAAAGCTATACATCATAACGATAATGAAACCAAAATAATACCTTGAGTAATCTTCTCTAATTTTTTTTCTTCTACTAACTTTAATAAAAATAGATATTAGATATCCATAAATTAAAACCAGACCAATTATTCCATAACTAAAGAAGACATCAAACATATCCATTTCTATTGGGGTTGGTCCTCTATTAAGAAAGTAACCCGTTTCTAATAAGTGTGAATAGTAGCCGACACCGAATAAAAACCTTAGTACATCAAAATCAGAATTATTAAACGCTGTGATAGCAGCAGATAAAAAACCATCTCTTCCCGTTAAGATAAAAGTAGAAAAGCTATTATTTTCAACAGCATCTTGTTGAAAGAAAAAAAAGTGTCTATCAAAAGCCGCTAATAGATCATCTAAGAAAAATAATTGAATTGATGCATAAACAATACCAAGCGATAAGCCCATAATACTTATCAACTTGAATTTATTACCAATAGTTTTGCTGGAATTTACCCCTTTAAGAAGGTAGAATATTACAATTAAAACACCAAAAAACATACTGGCTTTTGAACCTAATAGTAATAAACTAGTAATTATCAAGAGTACACTAATAGCGTATAATAAAAAGCGTTGCTTGTTTTCTATCCCCTTAAACATTAAATCTAAAGCAAAGATTAGCATCATAAGTAAAACTACATTTAAATCATTAGCAGCATAGAAAAATGCACTATATCCAACGTCTAAAACATACATAGAATAACCAACACCAAAAACCCATGGAATCACTATACACAATGGAAACAGAATAATACTAACCTTGAACACCTTTTCTATTGTATTCAAATTTATTTTCCCATAATTATAAAGTGCTCTCAAAGCCTCAATAATGACTATTATTAGGAAGACTCGCATAACCTCCATTAAGTCCGTAAATAATCCTGAGGCAGATTGATGGTAGTAAAAAAATATAAATTGTATAAAGATTAGATAGTATAGTACCCATATGCCGATTGAAGCATTATATTTTTTCTGATATTTAACCGCGAATCCAATCATCAAAAGAATTACTATTATCCTGTAAACTTGCCCAATTGTAACTGGTAAACTGTAATTATGAACTAAAAAACCGTTAAAACTATCCACTAATGCAGTAAACGCAAATAGAAGAAATATTAATTGTTGATATTTGTTATTAAGCACTAGATCAGTATTCACCACTTAATACCCCTTTTTAACAGTTCACTGTATTTTACTTTTAAGGATTTTTGCATAAAACTGAATAAATTGTAGAACGAAATTTAATTTGGACGTATTAATAACTCTCTCTTCTTGAGCAACTTTTCTTTTAGTCAAGATACTATTTATTGCTGTATCAATACTATAGTCTCTATTAATCTTCAAAGAAAGATTTTCTAACTCTTTATTATCGTAATTTCCCATATTAATATCAGAAATTATACCCTTTAAGTCACTTAAGTTATCCGGATTTAACAGCCCTCTACCCGAGAAATTATTTTCCCTTAACTGTTCATAAGAAACCTCATTACAAATTTTATATTTCTTCTCTTCATTTACAACAAGCGCGTATCTACCATAATATAACGAATCGATGATACAGCGTCCTTTGCCCAGAATTATATGAGAGTTATTAATATAATTTATTACATCATCCCTGTAACCCTCAATGAATATTATTTTTTTATTACATCCGTTATTAATTTGATTTGCGTAACTTTTTACTTCATCAGCAATTTCGCCATCTCCAAGTATTCTCATCACAACAGAATTACTACTCGACTCTACATTTAATTGCTTTATAAGATCCATAGAATAGAAAATAGAATGTTTTTTACTGTTATCCAATCTCGAAATTAATAAAACGTTACAATCTGATGAATCTACATCTTTTATAGATTTTAAATTTGCATCATTAAATTTGAACCTATTAGGTAAAACAGTTATTAAGCTTGTATTTAAGCCTAAATATTTCAAAGCATTTTTATTTTCCTCACTAAAAACTATCATATTTAAGCGCTCTAAGTGTTTAGGTGTATAAGTCGGTACCTCGCCACCAGGAATTATACAAAGGATCGGCACACTAATCAAATTTTGTAAAAGTGAACCGTATATACAATCTTGGATTGTACACATTACTAATAAATCAGGTCTATCATGTTCTATCAGTTTTATTAGCTGCCTAAGAGATTTTATGTTTTGAATTGGGGTTTTAGAATTAAATTCTCTTAACGAATATGTATCAAATTTCTCATCTTGGAATTTTTTTTCGTTAAAACTAAACTCACCAATAATTTTTACACTATCACCTTCCCCCCGAAAAATTTTAGCATATTCAAGCATGGATATTGGTGCTCCTCCAGAAAATTTGGATAGCTTCATAAATATCTTCATTTTATTAATCCCTCTAACTTTTTCTCATCTTAATTTTCGCAACAAGTTTTTGAGCTTCATAAATATCGGATTTTTTTAATAGGATCACATCAGCGATTTTTAAATTCTCTCTTCTAACATAAACTATTATAAATAAAATTCCGGAGATCAAATATGTAATTGATGATGTTATGGCAGCACCCTCTATTCCATATCTCGGTATAAATAAAAAGTTTAACAATATATTAATTATTAACGGACCCGTAGTAACCCATATTGCATACATAGGGTATCCTCTACCGGCTAAGTCAGAATGTAATACTTTTACAATAACCATAAAAAATACACCCGGTAATAATAATTGTATTATTAACGCTGCTGGTGCATAAACCTCTCCATATAATAATCTAATTAGAGGATCAGAGAAGACAGCAAAAGCAATACAAAAAATAAATAAAGCTGGTAAAATAAATCTCATTAACATAATAGATCTATTAACAGCTTCCTTGGTAGATTTACTGTTCGCACTTTTACCAAATAACACAAGGCTCACAGCTGCTGGAACTTGCCAAATTAATTCGGCCATATTTGTCCCTACAGAATAATAACCTACAGCTTCGGAATTAACAAAATACTCCAGAAATACGATATCTATCCTGTAATTCAATTGAAGAATAAATAAGGCTAGACCAAAAGTAACACCTTTTAATAATAATTCTTTCGATATATTGAAATTAATTTTAAATTTAATTGGATATGCTTTTTTAATAACTCTCAGACTATACAAAGCTATTATTATCCCTATTATTAATTGAACCAGTAATGCACCCAATACATCTAGATTAAATATCCAGACTAGTAATATCACCAATATAAAGTTTAATATTATTTTATAAACTTCAAAACTGTTAATAATTGCATATCTCTGTATCCCTTGGAAAACTCCCTTAGCATAATTAATAATAAGATTAAACGGAATTGTAAGCGCAGCTATCAATAGTAGCATGGGATGGTATTGAGTATATTGTAAAGTGAAAGCGGTAAAAACAATTATTACACTAAAAAAAGAAGTGACAAACCAAAGAAAATTGAGTGAAGATATCACTTCTTTTACAGTATAGAGTTTACGCCCAATAAAATAAGCAGATGCTTGTCTTAATCCCAATTCAGCCAAAGATATTAATAATAATGGAACTACCATAATAGAAGTTACAATTCCCTTACCTTCCGGTCCTAATAAGCGAGCGAGAAGTACAGAGACAACAAAACTTCCTAATAAAACAATAATCCTTGTAATTAACGTTATTGAAATATGCAATAACGTACTATTACTTTCAACTTTTCTCATTAAGATTACCTTCTTCTTAATTACTCAACCCTCTTTACTTTTGCACCTAATGAGTTGTACATTTCAACGAAATTATCATAACCTCTTTCTAATTGATAAATATTTGTAACAGTAGTTATTCCTTTTGCTGCTAAAGCAGCTACTGCTACCGCTGCTCCCCCTCTAATATCAGTGGCCTTAACCAGAGTGCCTTCTAATTCATTAACACCGTCAACTTTAGCTATTTGACCTTGCGCACCATTCACACATATAAAATCCCCATCTTCTACTGAGATTTTTGCTCCCATTTTATTTAATTCGTTACAATACTTAAAACGACCATCCAATATTGTCTCTTTTATTTTAGAATTCCCTTTTGCAAAGGTCATTAATAATGTATGTAGAGGCTGAATATCGGTGTGAAAACCTGGGTAAGCTCTTGTTGTTATATCACTTGGTTTGAGATCATTTTTTTTTGCTTGAATTCTTAATCCATTATCTTCTTGACTGAATTTTATATTTGATTTAGTCCAAACCTCAATTTCACTGAACAATAAATCTCTATCAAAATTTTCCAGTAATACATTGCCATTAGTGATGGCAGTTGCAGCTATAACTGTTGCACCAATAATGCGGTCAGGCATTACTAGATGGTCCGTTCCTTTTAAATCACTAACACCTATTATTCTTAATGTTTTTTCACCTGTCCATTCAATATTTGCACCCATTTTTTTCAATAATTCTATTACATCTATTACTTCGGGGTTCTTCGCAGCATTATGTATAGTAATTTGAGAGTTGTTCTTTGTAACAGATGAAAATATGGCATTTAAAGTCCCACCAAAAGTTGGATAATAGAACTCAATTGATAACTCTTTTGAGCAATTACCAGGATATAACTTTATCCCATCTTCTTCTGAGATTCCATCTCCCAGAGCAGTTAAAGCATCAATATGCATATCATGCTTACGATTTCCTAAATCACAACCACCTGGCATTGGAATGAATATTTCTTTTTTCCAGCTACTTGATAATCCAAGCAAGAGCAAAGAATGCCTAATTTTACTACATATATCGCTATCTAGTTCTCCCCCATTCCAATTAGACCCATTACATACTAACGTATCATCCAATTTATTATATATGACAGAGGCTCCACCATCTCTTAAGAGCTGTATAAGTAATTTCATGTCATTTAGATTTACTGGCACGTTGTGTAGTACAACGGTATCTTTAGATAAACATGCAGCCACAATTGCAGGCAAAGCAGCATTTTTAGCACCTGGTATTTGAACTTTCCCTTCTAGTGGAAAACCACCTTCTATTTCCAAATATGGTGCTGTAATTGTATTTTGTTTTTTATCTATAATATCTAAATTATACATCAGTACAACCCTCTCTATATTCCTAAATTTTAATAAGCAGCCTTTGGTTTTAACATAACACCTATTGTTTTTATTATAAGTATAGTGTCTTTTAAAATAGTTCTTTCTTTTATATATTGGATATCCATCTCGACCATCTCTTCAAAGCCCACATCATTTCTCGCGCTCACTTGCCAAATTCCCGTACACCCAGGCTTTACAAGTAACCGTTGTTTATGATAGCTGCTGTATTCAGCAACTTCTCTAGTTAATGGAGGTCTTGGCCCAACTAGGCTCATATCGCCTTTTAAAACGTTTAATAACTGAGGCAATTCATCAATGCTTGTTTTTCTAATGAATTTACCAATTCTCGTCACACGTGGGTCATCCTTCATTTTAAACATATGTCCACTCACTTCATTTTGCTTCAGTAAGTCATGTAGTAATTCTTCTGCGTTGCTTACCATCGATCGGAACTTGTACATATAGAACTCTTTCCCATCTTTCCCGACTCGAACTTGTTTAAAGAAGATAGGACCTTTTCGGTCTTCATATTTAATTAAGATGGCAATAACTAAAAATAAGGGTGATAAGAAAATGATGCCTAATAGAGACGCAATAATATCCAACGAACGTTTACTAAAGAGATAAAAGATCGAATCATTAATATGTAGTTCTTCTCGTACTTGCGCTTTCTTTTCCGCTACCTTTCTTTCGCGCGCAGCCTCCATCTAGACACTCCTTTATTTTAAAAATGCTTGATGTTCCGTGACGTATTGAATCAATTTCTTCATTAACTCATCTCTCAATTCGTCGTTCTGCATCGCAAATTCAATTTGCGTTAGCACGAATCCTAGCTTTTCACCGACATCGTAGCGGCTTCCTTCAAAGTCATACGCATATACTTGTTGAAGCTCGTTTAATGCTTGAATGGCATCCGTCAGTTGAATCTCTCCACCTGCTCCTGTTTCTTGCTGCTCTAATAACGCAAAGATTTCTGGGGTTAATACGTAACGTCCCATAATTGCTAAATTGGAAGGTGCCGTACCTGATTTTGGTTTTTCAACAAATTGCGATACTCCGTAAAGGCGTCCATTTTGTGATGTTGGATCAATTATTCCATAGCGGTGTGTCGCATCATCTGGGACGGTTTGTACGCCAATAACCGAGCGTTCTGTTTCTTCGTATTGATTCATTAATTGTTTTAAACAAGGTGTATCCGCTTGTACAATGTCATCGCCAAGAAGCACAGCAAATGGTTCATTTCCAATGAATTTTCTTGCACACCATACAGCGTGTCCTAATCCTTTTGGTTCTTTTTGTCTTATGTAGTGGATATCAATCTTGGAGGATGCTTCGACTTTCTCAAGCATATCGAGCTTGCCTTTGTTAAAAAGGTTTTGCTCTAGTTCAAAGGAATGATCAAAATGGTCTTCGATCGCTCGCTTGCCTTTTCCTGTTACGATGATAATGTCTTCAATTCCAGACTGTACTGCTTCTTCAATAATGTACTGAATTGTTGGCTTGTCCACAATTGGCAGCATTTCTTTTGGCATGGCCTTTGTTGCTGGTAAGAACCGAGTCCCTAAACCAGCTGCTGGTATGATGGCTTTTTTTATTTTTTTCAACACAATTCCCCCTATTATCTCTAATACAACAATAAAAAACAGTTAGAAAAATCCCTACATTATACATGTAAGCGCTTTTCTAACCGTTTTTTTTAATTTTTCGTATGGTCGTATTGACCAGAGGCATTGAACCTCTCCTCACACCATGCCATCGGCGACCAGCGCCTAAGGTGATACCCTTAGCATAGCCGAGTGCCTTCATTGATAATGGTATTGAAGACATGACCAAATAGATGAAACACTCAAAAACGAACAAAAAGTGGTTCAAACCCCACTTTTTTGACAATATCATGCTGATTTCTACAAGTTTGAGAGCGCTACTCATAATTTACCATAGTTTTATAGGAAAGGCTAGAAAACTTTCCTCCAAAATAAACCTTTTATTGTTAAGCTTTGGTTACGGAATTGGTAGATATTATAAAATTAAAGCAATACTTTATGTTGGTTTTACAATTCCTTCTGTAAGGACACTGATCGTCAAAGGACCAATTTTCAATCAGTAAACGAGATTTTTTAAGATCATTAAAATACACAATTAACCACAGGTATAAATTATTTCTAAAATTTATTGATATTCTCTATTATTATAGATCTTTTCACCTATAATTTATGTAAATGTTTTAAAGGGGGCAAGAATTATGAAAAAAATATTCTTTACAACAATTTCTTTCAGTGTTTTTGCATTATTACATTCGAATTATGCCGTTGCATCAGTAGAAGATGTCGTTATCAAAAAAGAAAATGGATCTGTCGTCTTAGAACTACCTGATAATGAAAATGTTATAAAGATCTATAGTCAAAATGAGCTTTTAGTAACAAGTCAAGTTAACCACTTTGAATTAGAGTTAGAAGAAGAAGTAGAGAATTATAAAATAGATTTTTTAAATGAGGGCAATGAGATTATTGATCAGTATTATTTAAAAATTAAAAATGATGAATATCTGTTCGATACTGATAATAACTTATTTTTAGATACTGAGACTGGTTCTGAAGATCCTCAGGAGCATGATCTTAGAGAAGCTTTAGCAAGCAATTCATTAGAAGCTATAATAAATGACAATATCGTTAAGTTATTTTGGTCTGATTTACCAACTGATTATCCGTATGAAATTTTTCGCGATGGAGAGTTAATCGGTACTACTGATAATGAATACTTTATAGATGATGCATTAGAAAAAGGAACTTATTACAATTATCAAGTTGCGGCTGCATTAACAATGGAAGAAGAATATAGTACACCATTAGAGCTAGAGCTTATGAATAAAGGGCTCACTTCTGATGAGATTGAAGAGGCATTAAAGATAGAAGGATCATTGAATACATTAATTGAAATACCAAATGATGAATTTCAAACATTCGCTACTTTACCTAACCCGACAGCAAAAGGAAATTTTTTAATAAGGTATAATACTTTCATTCCAGCTAAATCAGTTAAAAATCCTAATCCAATTTCTAATCATAATTGGTTTAAAGGAGATAACCGGGGTTTTTCAGCAACTTCAAGTAAATATAGAACAAGAGCCGATGTTTCAACAAAAATGACTGATGGTAATTCAATAACCCTTTCAAAGTCAGTAGGCGAAACAGTTGGCTGCAAAGATGAAAATTGCAATACTGTTACAGGGAGGCAAACTGCCAGTAGTAGTGGTATTACAATGAACAGAGGTACAAATACGACAAGTACAAAAACGTGGAATGTCAGACATGATATAGGTATTCCATTCAGTAAAGTTTATCCTAATATTAATTACTTTTATGAAGCAACCCTTAAAAAGGCTCCTTCTTTTAGTGTAAACGGCGCACATGATAAAGCACCAAACCATGAAATGTACATTAGATCTTTAAATGGCTCAACTTACACAAAGCTTTATACAAAAACCGGAGGGTCATTTTCAAATTTAATTCCTGGTATGCCTCAACAAAGCTTTAAATTTAGTTATTAATAATTAAACAGGTTGGAGGTAGTGCTACTTGTATCAATCAGTATTTAACTTTTCTTTTAAATTAATGGCTTATTTACTAACGTCTCTCTTATTATCACTTATGGTTGGAATGCTCTATAGCCTTTATTTATTGCTCATTGGAACTGAATTAACAGGCTTTACCTTCTGGGATCATTCTTTTTTAGCTGGTTACTTTGTTTCACCTATTGTTATATCATTGGTCATAAGTTATTTTATCTCTAGAAAATACCTCAGTAGATCGAGAAGCATAGTGACTGCAATAATAATTGCTTTACTGGTGTTAGGTATTCTTTTTCTTCTAGAGTATTAAACCTTTCTATCTATACAAGATCATTGAATGAAGGGTTAGTGCCCCGAATAAACTAGGTGCACACTTAACAGGTGTTCAAAATACTCCCTTCTCATCAAGAGGATGGGGAAAGGGGTTGCAATTTAACTAACCAACGGCATAGTAGTTTCATCAATATTTGAGAAATACCTTACGAACGTATCAAAGTAATAAGTAAAAGAAAAACCTCACGTCATGCTCCCTTCAATGTAAAAAATTTGGAGGGAGCATTTTTGTCGATTAGACTCGGAGTTGGTTTACTAAATTATTCATGCTTTATAGTTTATGAGGAAAATACACTCTGTTGTCACTCAACCTCAAACTCGTAGACAACTTCCAAGTCCTTGTTTTTGAATTGCAATTGGATAGGACTAGAAACATCCGCTTCTAGAAAACCAAAGGAAAAGAAGACGCCTTGTTCCTCATCAATTGGAAGCTCTCCACTCTCTGTCTTTAATAGAAACAGAATGAATGTTGTTATCCTTATAACGTTTCTGTAGTATGTCAAGAAAGCACAGATCAATGATAAACCTGTGCTTTGAGTAATATCCTTCTCTGTATTTATTCTAACGTGAACTAGAGTTTTCACTATCATTCTTTATTTTTAAAAGCCATGGATAGACAAAGAAGTATACAAGGAAAAAGCCAAGTGAATAATAAAAGGCTTGCTCTAAACCTAGTATAAAAAAGGTACCAATAAAAATAATTATTGAAATAGAAAACGATAATAGAAAACGATTTTTTGAATTCATGTCATACTCCTTCCCTCTTTATTTTTCTTACACAAAGCATTAGACTTGGTGTCGAAAAATTATTGGTTTTTTGTGATTAAGAGGAAATTGCCGAATATTTTTAGTATCTTCGCAAAATATAAATATTATACGAACCACTCCCAAAACCATTTTGATAGACTCTGATGACTTTTTATGGGTTCACTGAAATTCCACTCTAACTAAAAACGAAATGCTTAGTAGATTAACTGATTATAACCATATATGATAAATTTATAAATACAGACTATTAATAATTTATAAAAATTTTATAAATGGGGGTCTTCATTTGAAGAAATTATCTCTTTACACACTATCTTCTTTTTTCTTATTAGCCGGATGCTCTTCAGGGACTGACTTGAATGATGTTCAGTTTGTTCATTCCCAGTTTGTTTCTGAGCCGATACCAACTTTTGCAATGATTCTCGAAAACGAAAACAATCAGGAGATTGATGTTGCCTACGAACTATTGTTTTTGGATGATGGAGTAAATGAATACTTTGAACATGAGAGTGCATCTATTCATGCTGAAATCCCAAGTACAATTCCTGAAGACCAAGAGTTCACTTTCTCTGTTAACCTTGAAGAAGTGCCACCAGATGAAATCTTAGAGAATATGTATGATTTTAATTTGAATCTTCAAGAGTTTGATGGAAATGAGATTGTTAATGAGAGAATCATTGAAGTCAGAGCAGAATAATAAAGATGACTAGAAGAGTTTAGGCTCTTTCTAGTCTTTATTTAAAGGAATACCCTTATTACCTTTTATGTGGTCGGCATTGTTTACATACATAAAAACACTGATCCTCTTTTATGTAATAAGATTTAATCGTGTCTGTTCTCCACCTATCAATATATAAAAATAAAAAAACAACCAGCTGATTCTTTGGTTGTTCAAATTAAATGAAACGTATTGCTTATCTCAATTACCTGTTTCATTTTTGGGTGGTGAGTAAAGCTCAATTACGCTATAGTCAGTATCTTGTTTTGAGGATGAAGCATCGAAAGAATTGGATACAAGATAAAGAGAACTTACAATAAGTAAAGCTGCGATCATGGCAAATACTTTCTTCATGACTGATCAAGTCCTAAAATCGCTTTACACTTCATATCGTGCGCATACTTAGTAAAATAGGCGGTTTTTTTTAGGTCTCGACTCCGTTTATAATATTTCGAAGCTTCACTGCTCATCTCATAAGCTTCATAAAAGCATTGACTTGATTCTAGTAATTCTAAACCCTGCATAATTAACGAATTCTCTTCATCTACATATAAACCACGGGTGACCATTAGCTTCCCTTCAATATCTTTCGCATTCTTCAGTTTGGCCTCTTCTTCTAGCCACGCTAGCCCTTTTGGTTTTTCACCTAATCGTATTTCTAAATTTATAATATGATAATGAGCTTTTATAAAAATAGCTGACTTTTGAAATTCTGGATTCTCTAGAGCTTGTTTAAAGTAAGCTATAGCTTCTTTAAAGTTACCTCTCCAAATTCTGTTGATTCCAATATTATAGTTGGTTACAGCTTGATCATAAGGAAAAGATTTTGTGACAGTTAATAAATCATCATACATCTCTTGAGCCTTAGCTTGTTGATGAAGTTCATTAAAAATGCTCGCTAAAATTTGCTTGCACATAAAGACATTAATCTTATAGCTGGAGTTCTTCTCAAAAAATTCTAAGGCTAGTTCAAGATAGGTATATGCGAACGTGTATTGATCGATTTGATAATAACTAATCCCAAGTTTCTGATAGAATTCAGCTTTTTCCACAGGATCTTTGACTTCTTCTATTAATCGTTCGGCAATTTTATAGGTACGTATCGCCGACTTATAACGCTTGTGATAAAACTCAGCTCTCCCACAAACATAGTAGTACATGAATTTAAGATAATCGTCTGCCTGATTTGCAATGCCCTCCAATACACTCACATCTAATTTGGTTTTCGCTTCCTCTGGAGACACTTTCAAGATTAATAGATCATATTGCAATGAAACTAATTGATAATAAGCAAGCATTTTGTCGTCTGGGTTCATATTGGCAACCAGTACATCGACTTCTGGCTTTAACAACTTTGCTTGTTTTACATCATTTGTCTTAATACAACTATACCAATCTACGATTTTTTTGTCCTACCCTTTCAACTGCTAAACCCTCCATAACTGCCCTCTTTTCTTTCTATATATACTGAAAAACCCTCGTCTGTTCAAAAGATGAGGGTTTTCCAAAATAATAAAGGAGTACTACTTAGATCGTGTAGCGATTTTACAAATCAATTCAATCAATGCTCATGCTTAATAAAAGTTTCTACTAAACCAAAACTCGCAGGACTATGCTCATGCTTAGGACCTGCTGTATCAATAGCGTTTGCCGTAAAACCTATAGAACCTAGAACAAAAACAACCACTAAACCAGTTAACAACTTTTTCAACTTTGATCAACCCCTAGTATTGTTTTATTACTCATTTCATTTGCACACTCCAAGTAATATAAAGCCATTTCGAAATCATTCATCTTTTTATAATGTTTGGAAATCTCTTCACATAAATCACGGCACTCATCATAATATTCGTTAGCCTGCAGTAAATTTATACCTTCTTCTATAAACGAGTAGCCTTCATTTAAATACAGACCACGACAAATTAAAAGCTTCCCTTTAATTTCTTGTGCATCTTCATTATGTACTTCTTCCTCTAATTGTTCAAGTCCTTCAGTATAGTTTCCCAACCTCATTTGTAAATTTAAAATATGATACCTTGCTTTTAAATAGATAGCTGAATTCCTAAATTCTTCAATTTCTAACGCCTTCTTGAATTGTTGGATGGCTTCCTCAAAATTGCCAACAAGAATTCTATTAACTCCTCTATTATAAGTAGTGAGTCCTTGATAATATGAATATGGTTTTGAGAGAACAATTAACTCATTATAAATCACTTCAGCTTTTTCATATTCCTTAAGTTCACTGTGAATACCTGCTAAGATTTGCTTACAAGATATCACATTCAATATGTAACTAGGGTCTTTCTCAAAGATCTCTAAAGCCTGTTCCAGATAGGAAAACGCAAAGGTATATTGATCAATCCGATAATAACTGATTCCAAGCTTTTGATAGAATTCAGCTTTTTCTAAAGGATCTTTTACTTTTTCAATTAACCGTTCCGCTATTTTGTATGTTCGTATAGCTGACTTATAACGTTGTTTATAAAACTCAGTCTGACCCCATACATAGTAATACATAAAGTTTAAATAATCATTTGTTTGAACGGCGATGTTTTCTAATATCGTTTCGTCTAACGCTTCTGTCTTTTCATCTGGAGCTTCTCTTAGAACCAACAAATCATACTGCAAGGAAACCAATTGATAGTAAGCTAACATTTTGTCGTCTGGCTCCATATTCGCAACCATTATATCCACTTCTAGCTTTAATAATTTTGCTTGTTTTATATCCTTTGTCATAATGCAGCTATACCATTCTACAATTTGTTGTCCTACCCTTTCGACAGCATATGTCTTCATATTCAATCCTCATTTCTTCAATTTCAATCTCTTCCATTTAGTATACAGGAAATTAATTGAAATTTAAGATTTTCGAAGTTGGGAAAATGGTTGAACCAGTAAGTTTTTTACATATCTGATTTTGTCTATTAGTGTCATTTTTAGTCGAAAGGATTTGGTTCTTACTTCATAGTCTACGAGAAAAACAACCTCAAATTCGTAGACGACTTCCAAGTCCTCGTTTTTGAGTTGCAATTGATTAGCACTAGAAACATCCGCTTGTAGAAACCTAAAGGAAAAGCAGACGCCTCGTTCCTCATCAATCGAAAGCCCTCCACTCTCTGTATAACATAATGAATGCTGTTGTCCGCGACAAGAGAGCTAGGCAAAATAATGTCATTAGACGTTTCTTAATTTACTCTCCTCCTAATTACTAAATCAGCTCAAGGATTAAACCATTTTGCTCGCATTAATATGATTTACTGTCTCTTTCTTCTATTGCACGCCAATATCTAAGAATTACCGTCATGCGTTTATTTACAAAGGATACCTTAGTATTTATAACTATGTTTCTATAGATTTGTTACAAGCAGTAAGAGATAGATATATAAAAGCAAAAAAGCTCCTTAACCAAAAATTGGAAGGAGCTTTTAATTGATGATTAGTATTCTAAGATTTTTTATACAAGGTATTGATTAAAATGAAGCAGAAACCTCACCGTGCATTCCAGTACCAGTGCCTGGAGCCCAATAAGTATGCTTCCAATTAGCTATTGTTGCTCCGATGTTTGTATGAATAAAACTAATTTCCCAAACTGTTTCACCGTTAATTTGAATTCCACCGTTTGAAGTCCAAGGATCAGAAGTCACTGCATTATAACTTGATAGCGGGAGCCAATTGCGTTGAATAGAGCTATTTGCTTGCATTGTATCTTCATCTACATAGCAACAACCATCACCATCAACAGCGTAACCAGTGAAATTTAATGTAGTTGATACTCGAACAACATCCACCCCAAGGTAATCAGATGTAACGGCGTGAGTTAGAGAATGCGCTTGTCTATTTCTTGTGCTAGGTGCAATATCGCTCTCAACGCCGATAGTAATATCACCATTATAGAGAGAAGTATTGCCATTTCCATTCTCATCTATTTTTATAGATGAGAGAGCTTCCGAGATCTCCAAAAAAACGTCTGGACTCATAACATAATCTACAAATTGTTGTTGTTCTGCAGCACTAAGTGATTGAAAATCATTAAGAGTTTTTTGAGCATCTTGTTGCATATGGAAATCAAAATCTGCTCTAAAAAATGATTCACTCATGTGATCCTTTAAATAATCTTCATACTGTTCGGGTGTTTCAATGTTTTCGTAATCATTTGATGCCTGAGCTATTAATCCTCCGCTTAATATACACACCGGTATTACAAACATTGAAAAACCTAACTTCTTAAATTCCATAAAATCACATCCTTATACATTTATTTACATTAATTAAACCATAAATAAATATGTAAGTAAAGTAAATAAAGGGAATTTAAGTAATTATTATAAATAAATTACAATTTATTGGTTAACGGATGGATTACTTGCCACTATTAATGTGAGCAACAAAAAGACAATAAGGATACCAACTATAATGATCATTACTTTCATAAACTTTGTCATAGGTCTCACCTCCAAACTCACTACTTATCGTAGCAAATAAATCCCATTAATTTCTAGAGGCAGATAATTCACATATAACTCAATATCCTAAATTAAAAATTTTTAAACAAAAAGTAAGGGCGAACATAGTTTTAATACATCCATGGTTTCTTATCAGCATTATTTATTCGAAGAACATAAAAAAAAGCCCCTTCATAAGAAGGAGCTTCCACACCACAAACAATTTCTGTTAGAGGCTGTTTACCTTATACGAATGCTGGTACGACGGTATTTTCACTTCCGACCATGCGGATTTTTGATTTCGCCATCTCGATTGCAGCTTCTTTTGCTTTTTGTAAGTAAGCTCTAGGATCTAAGCTTTCTGGTGCATCTTCAAAGTGCTGACGGATGGCTTCTGAATAAGCGTTCTTTAATTCAGTCGAAACATTCACTTTGGCCATTCCGAGTTCGACACATCGGCGTACATCTTCCTCTGGTACGGCTGATCCCCCATGTAGTACGAGCGGAACATCGACGATTGAAGCAATTTGTTCAATTCGTTCAAAATCAATTTCTGGTTTCCCTTTGTATATGCCATGAGCTGTTCCAATAGCTGGTGCTAGAGTAGGTACTCCTGTTTGTTCAACGAATCGTTTACACTCTTCGGGAATGGCTTTCTGCGCATCTTCTTCAGCCACAACGATGTCATCTTCTACGCCACCGACTTTGCCGAGCTCTGCTTCAATGTTAACACCTAATGTTTTTGCCAACGCGACGACTTCTTTAGTACGAGCAACATTCTCGTCAAATGGATGCATCGACGCATCAATCATTACAGAGGTATAACCGGCGCGAATGGCTTCTTTTATGACGTTATAATCTGTGCAATGATCCAGGTGCAGACCAGTTGGAACATTAAAATGCTCAGCTGCTGCTTTTGCCACTCGCACAAGGTTGTCCGCTTTTAAAGATTGAACCGTTCCCACTGTTGTTTGGAGAATGACCGGTGATTTTAATGCCGCTGCCGCTTCTAACACCCAAAAGATGCTATCAAATGAATGGACGTTGAATGCGACAATGCCGTGTTTATTCGCTTTCGCTTTCTCTAGCATTGGTGTCGTTGATTGTAATCCCATTAGTTGTCATCTCCTGTAATAGCTAAATTAATGTTCTCTGAAAGTTCACGTGCAGTCTGTGCCTGAAGAAAACCATCTCTTTTCTCGTCGTCCATCAGGGCTGATGATAAGGCAGCCAACGCTTGCAAGTGAGTAGAGCCAGCTTCTTCTTTTGGAATAAGCAACGAAATAAAGAAAAAGGCGGGTTGATCATCAAACGAGTCCCAATCAATCCCTTGCTCCGTTCGAACAACGATGATGCCCGGTTGGGTAATGGTTTCAGCTTGCGTGTGAGGAATGGCAAATCCGTCTAGGAATCCCGTTGTGCTCTGTGCCTCTCTCTCTTTTAAACCCGCCATCACTCTTTCTGCGTCTGTTGCTATCCCATTTTGGACAGCAATCTCAGCAATTGTAGAGAAGACCTCTTCTTGTGTTTTGGCTGTTGCATGCAAATGAATTTGATTTTCCGTTATCATGCCTTTCACTCCTTTAGGTGTTTAGTCTTCGATTGGTTTCCCTCCAGCAATCTTCTTGCGGTATAAGCCAAATAGAATGCCGGCTAGAATGGAGCCAGTTAAGATAGAAAAGACCCATTTTAATGCTCCTGTTACAACTGGCAAGACGAGAAACCCGCCATGTGGTGCTGGCACTTGGACGCTAAAGTAATACGTCATAATGGCAGCGATAGACGATCCGAACATAAGGATTGGTAATACAACAATCGGGTTTTTCGCCGCAAAAGGAATAGCACCTTCCGTAATATGAGTTGAACCTAGTATAAAGTTGACCATTCCAGCGTTACGTTCTTCTTTCGTGAAATATTTACGGTAAAACAAAACAGCAAAAGCGGTAATAAGCGGGGGTGCAATACAAGCCGCAGATACCCCTGCCATAAAGTAGAGATTTCCTTGCGATAACAACAATGTTCCTGTTACATAAGCCGCTTTGTTTACCGGTCCACCCATGTCAAATGCACACATGGCGCCTACAATTAATCCTAATAACAGCGGGCTCGAAGTCTGGACGGAAGACAAGAAGGTCATCATTCCTTCATTTATGGAGGCAATCGGTGTCATAAGCGGGAACATCACTGCTCCGATTAGGAAAATACCGAGTACTGGAAATAAGAAGATCATTTTCAACCCGTCTAAAGACTTAGGAAATTTCTTCATGACGAATTGTAGAAGAACAATGAGATAACCAGCGGCAAAACCAGCTATAATACCACCAAGAAAGCCAGCGCCAGTTTCAACGGCCAATAGTCCTCCTATAAAACCAACAACCATACCTGAGCGTTTTCCAATCGATTCGGCAATGAACGCAGCCAGGATCGGAACCATTAAGCTAAAACTAAGTCCGCCTAAGTTGTTTAAAAAGCTAGCAAAGGCATTATAGGTTTCATGGTCTGGATCGGCCGAATAAATCCCAAATAAGAAAGATAAGGCAATCAGTACCCCACCACCTACGACAAATGGAAGCATGTGAGATACGCCATTCATTAATGACTTATAGATAGAGCGCCCAATAGAGCCGCCTTTTTTAGTTGTAGGCTTTTCTGTTCCTTCTTGGTTTGTGTAGCCACTTTTTGCTTTATAGATGGGAGCTTCATCCGTAAGAATTTGTTGAATAAGCGCCTCTGCTCCACGTAACGCTTTAGCCACTGGAACATCAACAACAGGTTTTCCATGAAACCGATCGGCGTTCACATCCTTGTCAGCGGCTACAATCACGCCTTTTGCTTCTTGTATGTCCTGCTCAGTTAAAGCGTTCTCAATTCCAGCCTGACCGTGGGTCTCAACTTTGATTTCAATGTCTACATCCATTTTCTCGGCCGCTTTTTTTAGTGCTGCCGCTGCCATAAATGTATGCGCAATGCCAGTTGGACAACCTGTAACAGCAATGATTTTAACTTGACTCATACGTATTCCCTCCTAGTTACTTCAACTTGATTCAAAAGTTGCGGAACATCCTGCAGATCACTTAATCCCTTAGAAAATGCCGTTGATGCCCCTGTAGCTGTAGCCCTCATTAAGGCTTCCTCTAAAGGGGTTTCATTCTTATACAGTCCTATAAATGTTCCAAGTAGCGCGTCGCCCGCACATGCTGTATTAAGTACGTCCCCTTTAGGAGAAGTGGCAAGGATACATGTATCATCATTTATAAAAATGCTACCCTTCTCTCCACGAGAAATGAGAATGTTCCTAGCGCCTTGAGTGAGTAATTCTTTTCCGTAATGGATACACTCTTCTTCGGTTAATTCGTGCTCAAGACCAAAGAAATCAGCGAGCTCTTCTTCGTTCGGTTTAAGAAGGTAAGGCTTGTGGTGTAAAATAGCCTGAAGCGAGCGGATACTTGTATCTAAAACAAAGTCAATTCCGTTTGTTTCACAGATCTTTGCCATCTCTGCTAAAATTGATTCGCTTACATTTCTAGGTAGGCTACCTGAGACAATGAATGTATCTCCTGCATGAAATTGCGCTACTTTATCAAGCAATTCCTGTTGTTTTTCATCTGTTACTGGAGGCCCTTGATTTACTAGCTTGTACTCTTTATCTGCATTCATAAACACGTTGACTCGCGTAATGCCATCCACTTGAACAAAATCGGTCTTTACATCCATTTCATGTAAGGATTGCTCAATAAAGCGCCCGGTAAATCCAGCAACAAATCCCATCGCTACACTATCGATCTTATACTTTTTTAATATAATCGAGACATTGACGCCTTTTCCATTTGGCTGGTAGTCTTCATCGACCGTTCGATTCACTCGTCCTGGCTTCAGCGTATCTAGCTCTACGTAAAGATCGATTGCGGCGTTCATCGTGCACGTATAAATCATTTGTCTCACCAACTTTTCTTGGTTTTCTTTCTTGTCCTTATTATGGCACGAGCTATTTTGTAAATGTTTTCAACTTATGAAAACAAGTAGCGCATAACAAAAACCACGCTTCTCGTTAAAAGATGGAGAGGCGTGGTTTTTATGTGTTTTATTTATGGGCGGCATCTTCCCTACGTATCACATAAGCATCTAGTAATACTCTAGCAATGACGTTAAGAGACAGCCTGGAACGGACTTCATATTCAGGTATTGGGGAACCCTCACTCTTATAGCCAAGTAAGGTCATATCGGACAACTTGTTTAACGAAGAATTGACTTTTGTTGTTAACGTAATGGTTGTGACTTGTAAGATTCTTAAGTTTTGACAAGCCTCAACAAGTTCTTCCGTTTCTCCATTTAAGGAAACGAAAATGACTAAATCGGTTTGATGATTCATCTTCCGAGATTTAATTCGTATGATGTTAGGATCATCATGCATTTCACATGTCTTTCCTAATACTTGTAGCTTTACCATCATTTCCTGTGCAATCATTTGAGAAAATCCTCTGGCGAAGATATAAATTTTTTCTGCATTAAACATTTTCTGGACAACGTCTTCAATTTGTCCAATGCTTTGCAATTGTATCGTTCGACGGACTTCTTCTTCATTTTTCTGTAACGCTTTTTTTATGGAATGATCAATACCACTCAAGTTCCCCTCTGTATCAACCATTTTCTTATCTTGTTCCAATCTATATTTGAAAGGAGTATATCCCCGGTAGCCCATTTTTTTCATTAAACGGACAATGGTTGCTGTTGAAACTGTTGCACGCTCACTTAATGTAACAATCGACATGGTTGCAATCTCATCTAGATGATCATGTATGTACGTTAACAAATAACGTTCCGTTGAGCTCAAGCGCTCAAACGTTTCAGGAGCGATGTTAAATAGTGCTTTATCCATAGTAGACCCCACTCTAAACATTTTTTCAGTAACTCTTTTTTAGTTTACCCAACACTGTTTAAAGAGTAAACGGAACATAGCGAAAAAGAACGACATGCACAGAACTTATGACGGCTTTCTGCCCTTACTTATAACGTTTGAAGGCAAAGGAGAAAGCAAAGTACGGATACTCGATTTCTCTTTTACAAAATGAAAAGAACCTATCTAGTAGATGAAAGGTTCTCAGTGTCGAAAATCTTATCTAAATCAAAACTACTCCTTTTGATTTTCACCACTTCATTCGCCTCTTAGTAAGGTCTATTCATGTACGCTCGGTTTGATAATTGATAAAGTAAAGGTGGAGATAGAATCAGGAGGTATTACAATGAGATATTTTTCTATTCCTTTCATTCTTTTATTTCTGTTCTCGTGTAATCAAGCAGGCGATACTGCTCCTCTTCGCATTGAAGATACAGAACAAGCCACCTATCAAGTCTGGAAAGAAGCTACTGAACTGGGTTACTATAAAACAGGCCCAATCGAACTCTCTTTGAACGAGGTACGAGTGATAGATGCCGAATGGCACATTTCTTTTATTGTTGACGGTCTAGACTCCGCTGAAGGTTCATACATCTATGTTGACTATGAGGTGTTTGCTGAAGAAGTTGATGAGGAACTCTTTTTCGATACAGATCATTTCACATTAGAAGTGAATGGTGAAGAGATTTTAGAAGAAGTTGACTTACATATTAGCAACGGTATTGAATGGCAAATCATCACTGAGAGTCCGCTTGAAAAACGTATGTACTTTCCATTAAAAACCGTTCAAGCTGCCGATGTTAAACAAGTGACCTTCATGGTTAAAGCACCGTTTGATGCGAATGGAAATCCGATTGATAAACCGATTCGAGTGGACGATGTGTTCTAATGACAATAGGAAACGCGAATCGTATTTCGTCTTATAGACCACTTGTTTATCTTTAATAAAGAAAAACCACTGCGCCGCAGCGGTTTTTCTTTATTCTTATTTCACTTCTTCTACTTCTACTAAGCGGACATTGTCCAATTCCATTCCATAAGGAACTGCTAGTTGTGCATCTCCGGCTCGTCGTCCAAATCCAAACATGAGTTCGTCGTCTGGCTCCATATTTGCAACCATTATATCGACTTCCGGTTTTAATAATTTTGCTTGTTTTATATCCTTTTTCATAATGCAGCTATACCATTCTACAATTTGTTGACCTATCCTCTCAACGGCATATGTCTTCATATCCAATCCTCATCTCTTCAATTATTCTCTTCCATTTATTACACAGGAAATGGAAATTAATTGAAATTTAAGATATTCGAAGTTGGGAAAATGGTTGAATAGTAACGTAGAATTTTTTAGATTTCTGTCGTTTTCATCTGTGCTTACATTCATTTATAAATCAATCTTTATTGTTAATAATATTAAAAAGCACGTACATAAAAAGTATGGTTGCTTTTGGCAATCTTAAAAGTTACAATTCAGATTAATCATTCTATTTTCATTTTTTTTGTAAGGAGGTTAATTTATGAGTGATGTAGTCTTTGTCTCAATTTTCATTGGCGGGATTGTTCTATTGTATTTATTAGTAGAAATATCGGTTAGGACATTTTTGAAAAGTAACTCCCTTTTTTTCACTGATTGGTTCACGCCTTTGTTTGGTTTTGTTTTAAATAGCATCATTTTCTCTATACTTGCTTCTCAAGTCGATTCAATACTAATAATTGGAATTTTTCAAGGTGCACTTATAATTGCACCTACCTGCCTCGCGTTAACTATAGTTAAACTTGTGTTATATTATGCTCCGTCTCAGAAAATACAAATAAGAAAAGACCCATCTAAATAGACGGGTCTTTTTTGTGTTATGAAGGGCAAGGATAACACCCAATTGGCATATTTACGTGATCGAGAATCAGCACGCAACCTGGATTTTCATAACTACAACAATTTAGATCTATGCTGAATAGCTCCACGGAAGCCGGTCATTTACCCTTGACCGGCTTTGTTTAATAATGAAAGATATAACAACTAATTCACACGGGGAAATTATACAAAGATTCAACTTGCCGCCCTCTTTTTTCATGCATTTCACTTTAATGATAATAAAGAAAAACCACTGCGCTGCAGCGGTTTTCCTTTATTCTTATTTCACTTCTTCTACTTCTACTAAGCGGACATTGTCCAATTCCATTCCATAGGGAACTGCTAGTTGTGCATCTCCGGCTCGTCGTCCAAAGCCAAACATGAGGCTGTAATCCCCATTTTCGTCTACTTCAATGATCGCTTCATGGGTTTCCATTTCCGTTCCAATGGAGTGTCGCTTTATCCCTGATTGACTGCCGACTAATTCGGTATTTAGAAAGCGTGGGGTATCGGAACGCATATCAAAGGCTAGTTTGTACACACCTTCTGGCACTTCTAGATTTTGAAACAGCTGAATGTGCCACCATTCCCATCCGACCTGATGAACCGTTGTTCGCAAGGTTTCTTGTTCAATGGCGAAATCGGCTAACCCCGCCCAGCCTTCATACCAGCCTTGGTTGTGGATGTTCCACGTATCCGACAATTGGTCAGGCGTACCAAGCTCTGTTGTTTCTGTAAAGGCACCATCTCGCACTAGGTTTTCTCCTATTTCAACCCATTCCCGATCGTCTGGTTCTCCTGGCTGCGGATAGTTCGCGCCTACTTCTTCATACACGCGAACATAATCTACAACGACTTCACCCGGAAATTCAGTAGTTGCGTCTGGTTCACCACCGTACCAGCCACCAACAGCTAAATTTAAAATAAGAAAGAATTCTTGATCAAACGGTGCTGGATACTCGCCGTTATCAGAATGCCATTCGGTTAATCGTGTATACAAATTTCCGTTTACATACCAGCGAAGCTCTCCTGGCTCCCACTCTACGCTATACACGTTGAAATCCGTTGTGGATTGACCCTCTGGAAAACGATAAGCTCCTCCTGAATATTGATTGTTTGGCCACTGACCACCGTAATGAATCGCTGCGCCAACTTCATCGGTTTCAGAGCCGCGATTTTCCATAATGTCAATTTCCCCTGATAACGCCCATCCTCCGTAAATATCTTCTTCAGGCATCATCCAAAAAGCAGGCCAGTACCCTTGGCCTTCTGGCAACTTCATTCTTGCTTCAAACTTTCCGTATGCTTGACTGAATAAGCCATTCGTTTGAACTTTACCTGACGTGAAGTCATACGTACCGTGCTCATCTGTAACGGTTTCTTCTTCGGCACGAAGAACAAGGTGCCCATCTCTTATTTCCACATTTTCTTCTTGATAGGATTGTGATTCGTTATTCCCCCATCCCGGGAAATACTCTCCTCCTGAATAAAACCCGTTACCTGTATCGATGTTCCACTTGGAGCGATCTAATTCCGTACCTTCAAACTCATCATTCCAGACGAGTTCCCATTCTCGATCTGGTTCGTTATCGCCAATCCCACCAATTCTGTTTATGGATACATTGTCTATCGTAATCGTATGAGGACGGTTTTCTGTATGGTTTTCACCATTTCGAACATTCCCCAATAAAAACATAAGCTGTAGGTCGCTTTCCTGAAACAATGAAAATTCAATTCGTTTCGTATCGGTGTCGGTTGTGACATCAAAGGCATGTTTCGGATTGTTGGAAAGCCCATTAAGCTCAATTTCAATCGGTCGTTCCATTGTGGATGACACATCAAAACGTAATTCATAGACACTTCCTCCAGCAAGAGAAATTCCTTCTTGAAACAATTGATTCGACCAGCTAATCGGAATGTTCCAATCAGGGTGCATACCAGCGATTTGGTGAATGTGCATGTTCCCTGCTCCATTCTCAACTGAAAACGTTGACTGTCCACCTTCACCATCCCACGTATCCCAATGCGCCGTTCCCTCGGAAAAATCGCCATTCCGCACAAGATTCTCGCCTGTGCTAGGGGATTCATCGCTTTTTTGTTCAAGTGTATACGGCAACTGCAGATTTGAAGCGAGTTCTGGTGCATTTACTTTGATCTCTGCATCGCCATTCCCAAATCTCATCGACACTTCAACCTGAATCTTACCGTTTTCAAATGCTTTGTAAGCATCTCCCTCCACATGAACCAATTCTCTTGTAAATTGTTCATAAGAGCCTTCTTCTAAAACCCCATCTGTCGCTATTAAATCCGTTTCCTCTACTCGGTCCCACTGCCCATCTCCATCAAAGTCATAGGAAACACGTGCATCGATCCCGATACCGACTGCTGTCCCATTTAAGAATAAATCTGCAACAGCTGTACCGCTTCCATCATACGATCCACTTATCTGTTCGATTAAATACACATTCCCCTCCCCAGATGCACGGATCGTATCTGCTTTTAACCCAGTCCCTTGCACACTCGACAATGAGCGCTCCCCGTCTTGTTCTACTAAATAGAGTGTATTAAATAAAGTTGAAGCTTCCGTATTGTTACTCGTTGTTGTAGGAATGAACAATAAAGCCACCATAAAGAATAAGAACCACTTTCGTTTCATACTAATGCCTCCTTTATTCAATTTTTATAAAAGCGCTTACATATACGTTCCCACTTAACGAAAGCGCTTTCGTTAACCGTATCCTACTTCTATGAATCTTTCAATTGGGAAAATAGCAAAGTAGACATTTACTTAAAAAAACTCGCCACTAGAGTAACGGTGGCGAGGTGTTGTATTATATCTAATTTGTTGCTCTCAATCTTTAAAACGACCATATTAACGTACAACCAATCTTGCCTAATTAACTAGCTTCTAAAACGTCCTCTGCATCGAAATGAAAATGATGATCTTCTATAAACGGATTGTTCACATTAGACGGCACAGATACTGTTGCTAGAACTAACCCGAAAGGTGAGGCTCTCTTACTATGAACAACGGTGAAGGGTACACCTAATTTTATTGCGGTCTGAACATAGAAGGCGTACTGGATGTAAGGCTTAGAGCCATTAATCCAGAGACGTAAATCGTTGTCCTTTTCCATTTCTTCAAGCACTGCTTTGTAGATCTTTCCGCTGTTTAATTGTTCTATTGTTATCGCTATAACAACACGTTCATAAATGGCATTTAAGAAAAGTCTCTTTTCATCAATAAGCAGTTGGGGCTTTCCATAAATCTGTTGAAGAATATGCTCATATACATTCATTCATGTTCCCCCTTACATAGTAGGTTCTAATAGATATGGTGCCGCTACCAACTATGCTGGTTTCTCTATCGTTTTTAACGGTCGTTTTTTATTCTTTACCCTTTCTTCAATAGCTGGTGTAAAACGATCGACGCCCAAACGCCCAGCGTTATGCTTGCTTACTAATAACGGAATGGTCATCAGAAGCATAAGTGGATTCGTTGATACAGTTCCAGCCAGCAAGAAAGATGTATTCATGACCCCTCCGAAAAATCCAGCCGTTTTCGTGAAAAGACCAATGATCAAAGCGATTCCGACAAACACCTCACCCCACATAACCATAAAACTAAACAAGTCTGCATAGGGGATCGCTACGTTTTCAAGAAAAGCTACGTACAACGGGTAGGCTACTTCTTCCGTACCCCCTTTTAAAACCGGATTGGCTGCGGCTGCTTGTAAAAATCCACCTGCGTTAAATTCTCCTCCCATCACTTTTCCGATACCTGAGCTAAACCACATCCACCCTAAAGCTATACGTAAAACCGTTAGTGCTACTTGAGCTAATTTAGATGATTGCAAGAACTGTAACATGGTTTTTCCTCCTTTGTGAATGTTTTCACATTCTCTTTATACTCTTAGTATACACGCTTTCATGAATTTGTGAATAACTTCACAAACTAATTCACATAGTGTTCATACTTAAGAAAAATCCGTACCGTTCCCTCTCTTAAAAATTTTTCTCCCTCCCATTTCAGGTTTTCAAAAGTCCGTTTAGGGTAAGAAAAAATGGATATCACCTATTCAATAGGAGGAGTTGAAAAAGATTGATGAAAAGATTGTTTTTAAGCAGCTTAATCGTCATCGTTTTAGCGGCTTGTTCAGAAAATGAAGAAGGAACGACAAATGACGCTAACACAGAAAATGATGACCAAACGGCTGAACAAGTGGAATCCGAGGAAGCGTCTACTTCTTCAAATGAAGAGTTTATCGGATTAGGTGAAGCTAGGTTAGGCGATACATATGAGGAGTTTGTTGAAGCTTTTGGAGAAGACACATCTGACACAGAGGGAATCGGTTTTTTTCAAAACGAATCCATCTGGATAAATTATAATGATACCCTAACCTATACCGTTGTGCTTCATTTTGAAGTAACTGACCAAGTTGATCGTAGCAAAGAGGAAGTAGACGACCTCATTCAAGCTGTCCTTCCTGAAGACTCTCAGTTTGAGCGAGAAGAAATGGATGAAGAAGAAGAGTTATTTATGTTGCACTATACAAGTGACCAGCTTGAAGCGACGTTTCATACAATGACTGGTCACTTAAGTGATCGCACTGATTACCGAGAAGTCCGTGCGGATTTAGTCCCTTCTGAAGAAAATGAGAATAGATTTAGCGGCATTGTGTTCTCTTCTAACTAGAACCGTTTAAAGTCGTGTATGCATAGTAAGAAGCATCACGCTACTTACCTCTATAATTAATTAAGCCCATTCACACTAAGTGAATAGGCTTATTTTTGCGTTTTAAAAGGTGCAACAACGTAAATAAAGCGTTTAATTCCTATAAAAGTGGGAAAAGATTTACTGTCTTTACTATTTGCAAAATGTTAAAACTTTAGACAATCACCAACGAATTCAACAAAAAGGAGACGAACAATGAGAAAAAGTTTAGTTTACGGGGCAATGGTCAGTCTTACTAGCGTTACACTCTTAAGCGCATGTGGGGGTAACGAAGAAGATGGTAATGGAAATGAGCCAACTGATGAAAACGAGAATGCAGAGGTTGAAGCTGAGGGATACAGCCATTTCGATGAAATTTCTATTGAAGGTCATGTTGCTGACACAGTGTTTTACATAAGTGAAAACGGTGATACGTTATTATGGGGAGAGAAGCCTGGCCAATTAACAAATATTGAAAGTTCAAAGGTTTGGATGAATGGTGAAACGAAAGAAGCGGATATCCCAGAACGTGAACATCCTATTCAACCAATGCTTTCTGAAAGTGGAATGATTGTTTATTCCCACTCTGACAGTGACCGACCAATTGAAGAGCGAAATTGGGTAGCGGAACTGAACCCTTCTACTGAAGAAGTAACCGAATTTTATATGGACAACGACTGGGATCAATATGTTGTTACAATGGGGTCGAATTATTCAGAAGATCCTCGACGCGTCATTAGTAGCCGCAATCATTATGACGATGAGGTGGTACATATGTATCTCTGGGATATGGATTCAAATGAAGTCAAAGAGATTGACTTGACGGAAACCGTTGCAAATGAAGTTGATCTTGAGGAACTAAGTGCATACCCCCATGGAGCCATCACAAGCGATGGAACAGAAATGTATGCGGTTCTAGCTGACGTAGGGATCTTACATTATAACTTAGAAGATGATACGTCTGAATTCATTCATTCAGCAGAGGTTGGATTCTTCGCGAACAATGAAAAATCACAAACATCGATTCTCACCTCCGATGACCGTTATATTCTCTATGCCATGCTGGAAGACAGACGCATGACTCATTTTGCTTACAGTATTGAATCAGGTGAATCGATTGAACTTGGCGAGGGCATTGCGACGTACCCATTAACAGATGGAACCATTATGATGTTTACCTACGATGACGAATTTATTCATTTCAATTTAGACACGGATACCACAGCAACGGCACATACCCCAGAGCTAGGTGAAGATGACCGCATTGATAGTTTTACTGTAAGCAGCGACGGAACAACACTGGCATATGCCGTACGTGACGAGAAGAACGAAACCGTCATTCAATTAGTTCGAAACTAACTAACGCTCTTGCTTATATGCTAGTTGCACAAGCACATAGAAAAAAGACCCCTTCCATAAGAAGGGGCTCTTCATGATTATCCAAGTAACTGAAGTACTTGTTGTGGTTGTTGGTTTGCTTGAGCAAGCATCGATTGAGACGCTTGAGCAAGAATGTTTTGCTTCGTGTATTCCATAATTTCTTTCGCCATGTCTACGTCACGGATACGAGACTCAGCAGCTTGAAGGTTTTCAGATGCATTGTCTAAGTTAGAGATTGTATGCTCTAAACGGTTTTGCCAAGCTCCTAATTGTGCTCTTCCAGCTGAAACAGCCTTAATTTGATCATCAATCGTTTCAACTAACGCCGTTGCTGTAGCATGATCAGCAACATCAGTTTCAGTTAAAGCTCCAACCGCAGTTACAATGGCAGATAAATCAATTCCCTCTGTCGCAAAATCTAACTCCATACTTTGGCCATTGTTTGCCCCAACTTGGATATTTAAAGTTTCAGCGGTACCATCAAGGATATTTTTCTCGTTAAACTCAGTGTTGTCTTTAATTCTTTCTAGTTCTTTTCCTAGTTCACCAAGTTCAATTCCAATTGCTTCACGATCTACATCATCATTTGTATCGTTTGATGCTTGTACCGCTAATTCACGCATACGTTGAAGAATGGAATGAGCTTCGTTTAATCCACCCTCAGCCGTTTGAATTAAAGAAATACCATCTTGTGAGTTACGGCTCGCTTGATCTAAACCACGAACTTGCGCGCGCATTTTTTCAGAGATTGCTAGACCTGCCGCATCGTCTCCCGCTTTGTTAATGCGAAGTCCTGAAGATAATTTTTCTTGTGCTTTTGCTGCCATGCCTTGGTTTACGCCAAGTTGACGGTGAGCGTTCATAGCGTTTAAATTGTTGTTGATAATCATTGTTCAACACATCCTTATGTTTTTTTGATCTCCACATCCGTTTGGAGATTGCCTTGCGGTGTTGCTACTCTATATATCGAACGGATTTTTAAGATGTTTATAGTTTTATAAAGTATTTTTCTATTTTTCTGTAGGCTTGCGTGCACTTAACCATTTTAATATGGTCCCATTCTAGAAATTAACTGTAAAAACTACCTTGTTCACTAAAGAACAGGTAGTCTTTTCTTCTATTCATTGTCACTTCACTGCCTCTCTTCTACTTCCCCTGTTTCTTTGTCTACTTGGTACCAGCCTACTGTATTCATCATCTCTCCTGAAAAGACAAATACGCGCACAACAAATACATCTTCTTCGTCTTCTCGATCTTCCACACCTATTTGCACTTCTTCAAGGTCATAGTCTCCATGATCTCGAATATAGTCAAACACGAGATTCGAGGCATCCTCTCTCGTGATAGCTGTGCTTTCCTCTTGTTCATTTGATTCTTCATGTTGTTCATCCTCATTGAAATCAAACGGTTCAGCTAAAGGGTAGATGGAGATCACTTTCTCTGTTTCATTGACAAGTCGAAGCTCCTCTACTTGGAAGTCAAGGGCAGCTAATTGAACGACGTGTTCAAAATCGATCCGCTCTTGTTCGGATGGCTCACTACCGTCATGTAGGTTATAGCTGACTATCGCTTGATTGTCATCAATCGTGGCCTCTTGAACGTTCAGACCTTCATATAGTCCAGAGCCATAGTCTCCATTGTCGTCATCAACAGATGCCATTGCTTCAATCGTCTGGCTAAAGTCTAGCAATTCATCGTCATCATAATACATCTCTTTTCCTACACTGTTTCCGCTTACATATTGACTCTCGCCTTGATCATGGTTTTCAGGTAAACGAACATAGTAGCCTCGAGTTGGTGCATGATCAACCTCTATTGGTTCTTCAATAGTCATTTGGGCAAAGTGTAAGTCTCTTTCCCCGTCCTGATTAAACAGGTTTATTTCATTAATGCCAAATCGAAATGATAGCTCATGAAGCACTTCCCAAAATTGGTTCGATTCAGTGGCGGCCATACTTAAGGTGTCTTCGTCGTTATAATAGAAATTTGCTGTTCTCTCGTCCATTTCATAATGAGTCGTGGCAGAGAATAAATCTCGTTGAGAAGGATCACTTTCTTGTAAAGATTGCTGAAAACGCTCCTCTCGCGTTAGTTCGTCAGCTGTCCGCGTGAACTGGAACACTACACCAAATGATTCATGGGGTTCCGCAAAAATGAGATAATCCCCTGCAACTCGTTCTTCCGTATAGTCGTTATCTCCGTTTTCTTCATCGTGATCTTCGTTAAGGCTATCCTCTTCCTCTGTTTCGTCTCTATTGCTTACGGATGCTTGTTCCTCTGATTGATCACTTGATGCACCTTCTGGCGTTCCTCCATTGTTTGACGGGTTTTCTTCTGTTGTATCGTTGCAAGCTACCGCCAATAAACTAACACTAATTAACCCTGCTACACTTGCTATTTTCCTCAAGAACATCCCTCCTAGATAAAACCTACTATCAACTCCATTCCCAAGCTCACTGCCTCGTAAACGGATCGCTACTCAGAAAAAATGCTTAGTAGAGTCCACAACGTTTGTCACTTTTCAATCAAACCACGAAAAACCCCTGACACATTAGTCAAGGGGTCTCCATTTATTGTTGTTTACGATTGTGGATCGGGTTCGACGACATCGCCATTTTTATAGACGTTGTAAAATCCGACTGTGCCGGAGCCGCCGCTATCAATTAAGTCTTGGCTTTGTGCTTTAAGGGAGTAGAAGTGGTTCCCTTCTGAATCTTCTCTTAAGACACCGTCACTACTAAAGATGAGGTCATCGTTTTGAAGTGCCTCTTCTGCATAGTGAATCGCTGTTTCTACTGGGAATTGTGCGTCATCGTACTCTGAGAACAGCGCTACCCACGTATTGACGCCAACAATGCCGTCAGCAATCAGTCCGTGTTCGGCTTGAAAAGCTTTGACTTGATCTTCCGTGTTTGGTCCAAATACCCCGTCAACCTCGGTTTCAAATCCAGCTTGGCTGATCGTAAATTGAACAAAGTCAACTTCATTTCCATACATACCTGTGCTACCTTGGGTAAGCGTCGGCTGGTGTTCTGGGGCGATGTTTAATACGTTTTCATACTCATTTTGCTCATCTGTTGCCTGTACCATTTGATCATCGGAGGCGGATGCGTGCTGCATGGGAAGTGGTGCTGCTACAAGCGCAACCGCCGGAACAATAGCGAACCATTTCTTATTCATCTCGATCTCCTCCTATTTTTGAACTTATAGGATGGCTACCTTCCTAGAGGCAGAACAAAACGTCTTCAGCAATGGTTACACACTTTTTTACGTTGCTTGAATCTTCTACACAAGTTTGAGATGTGGACACGCTTCACAGTATGCCATCTTTCCGACTTTATAATTAAAGCAGCAAGTGCGCCTTTTTGGTGCTTCCACGTCAGGGTTATGCAAGTAGAGAAAGGAGTGAATGGGGTTCTTCTTACATGCAAATAAGGCACCATCTGCTTGTTGTAAAAACGTAAAATCGTCGATGATACGTTGCTTTACAATGGGGCTTATGTCTTTTGAAAGCATTTTGCGATAAATGGAATTGATACGGACAGCCACGTTTTCCCACAGTATGTTATAGGGCGCAGAAGAGACTTGTTTCATCGTCATGAGTAACGGCGTGAGATGATCTGCGAATAATTCAGACAGCAACGTTTGTCGCATGGTTGTTCGATTATCGATTGGAATAGCTAGCCAAAGCTCGTCTGCATGAGGGATAGACAACTGTCGCCCGTTTTCACTTACGTACATTTGATCCGGTGGTAAGCGCAAGACCGCATCAGCGCTTGCCAAGTGATAAAGGGTAGAAGCAGCCACTATTCTGGCATAATGCTTCAGAAAAAGCGAGGCAGCAATCTTTAAATCCGATGTGCCGCAGCTTGCCATGTAACTCTCTAGAAAAGAACGACAGCCTGCTTCTTCAACTAAATAGGATAATCGTCTATGTTGTTCATTCGGTTCTTCTTTGTTTATAAAAAACGTGTGGTACTCATCTAGCTGAGTCGTGTCCATTTATAGCCAACACCTTTTTATCAAGTTTATTCGACTAGTATACGGCTCACGATCAAAAAGAACATAGACATTCCAGTTTCTTTTTTGGTGTTTTCCGACCTTTACGTGTTTAGCCAATCAATTGGGCAAATTTTTGCAGCATCAACTTATGTGAATACGCATTGTAGCTCGTATACAAATGCTTTTCTTCAAAGATTTCATGGACGTGATGGTCTTTTACTGCGCGCATCGATTGCCAGACTGGATTGTTTTGTAGGCGACTTAATTGCGTTCGAATCTGCTTGTTACTTGGCAGCTGGTTATGCTTTCGGTACACGGTAACGATGATACGGTCCGGTTCATACGCCGCTATCCTCTGCACACTCACTTCCTCTATATGAGCAATGCGTTCAATGCCTTCCGGGGCCTTTACGTGCAAGTCTCCGTACAAGACGGAGCCGATGTTTCGCTTTCCATAGATGCACTGAGTACCGTCACCAATACCTATAATTAGAACCCGCTCATCCCTTACATGGTGGCGTATCTGTTCTTTCACGTTCTCGACTTGCTTTCTATAGGCTGTTAAAAAGGCAGCTGCCTCTTTTTCTCGTCCGATGACTTTCGCAATCGTGTTCAAATGGGCACGCCAATCGTCTTGATAATTCAGGACGATGGTAGGAGCAATATGGGTTAAAAGCGCTTCTTTTTGGGTTTGAGATTCAGTGGTCATTCCTGTCCGTACAAGTAAATCTGGTTTCATCGCCAGTAATCGTTCTAAATCCGGACCTTTCTCCCCTATGGACTTGGTGTCCATTAAATGCTCTAGCGCAGGAAACGATTCATCTATAATGGCCGCATATGGTTTTACGCCAAGGGCAATTAAATGTCCCGTAACCAAATGATTCAAAGAAGCAATCCTTTGGGTTTGTTTAAACGTATGGCTATAAACGGAAGGGGCATAGCCTTCTTTTCGTTTGAATTTGCGACTAAAATAAAACTCATCATTAAATCCAACCTGCCTCGCAATCGCGTGCACGTTTAACCGATTCTCAAGCAACAACTTCTTTGCTTCTTGCAATCGAACGTGGTTCACATACGCCATCGGACTCATTTTCACATGCTGCTTGAATTTCCTCGCATAATAGTCGACTTGAAGCTCTGTTCTCTCGGCGAGTTGTTCTCGGGTCAGCTCTTGATGATAGTGGGTTTCGATATAGCGTTTGCTTTGTGCGATTCGTGCTTCAATGGATTCATTCATCTCTTGCTGTTTATCTAAAAGTGTACTCACTAATTCTTGGAAACAGCCATTTGCTCGAAGAGAGCCGATTTCTGATCCTTCTTTAAAGTGTGTGACCATTTCATCGAGTAGGTGCTTAAAACGATAAGGCATTTCCGACTCGGTCGCCTTTGGGAAAAGACATACAGTCGGTTTGAACACATGATCCTCTTCTTTTAATGCAAGGAATTCAATGTAGTAGCCGCTTGTAAGCTCCATTGTCTGATCCTGTTCAAAACGCGCAGGGATAAACCTTATGTTCCTCTCACTCGATGTTATTTCAATAAAGAAGCCATGATGACTCTGTGATTGCCTTACCACTTGAAGGCTTTGAGCGTATGTAATCGATGTTAATTGAAGGATCATTTCCTTCCCCATCATAATCGAATCCCCTTTCACAATCAGAAAAGTCGTTTTCTTTCATATTAAAACGGAAATATCCATGGACGCTTCTCTCTTGCTTTACTATCATTATAGTTGATTATGATTCTCACTATCAATTGAAAGCAGGGTATGTATGAACGATACATGGAAAAAAACAAATCTTGTATGCATGACGCTCCTTCTCAGTGCCTGTTCAACGAGCACGGAAGAAAACATAGAGCAATCAGATAACGAAGTCATTGAACATGTAAAGGGTGAATTTGTCGTAGAAGACAAGCCAGAGCGAGTCGTTGTATTAGATGTACAATTTTTAGACCAAATGATGGCTTTAGACGAGATCCCTGTCGGAACCGTATACGCTGAAACCGATAACGGTCTGCCAGAGTATCTAGGGGAGGCGCCTAGTGATGCGACTTTGCTCGGCACCTATCTCGAACCGAACTTGGAAGCGATCATTAGCACCGATCCTGATCTCATTATTGCCACAGACACCCATGAAGACATCTATGATCAATTAGAACGAATTGCTCCTACCATCATGTTCGATCGAATGGAAGATTGGCAGACCGTGCTCCTTTCCTTTGGAACGATCTTAGATCAAACGGAAAAAGCAGAAACGGTGATAGCCGATTACACAACAAAAGTGGACGAGCTAAAAGCCGATTTGGAAGAATCGGTAGGCGATGAAGTCGTCGGTCTTATTCGACCAAGGGATGATATGATACGCCTTCACACTACATCCCACCGAACAGCACAAATCTTGTATGACGATCTCGGGCTGACGCCACCAGAAATGGCTACGGTAAGTTCTGATTCCAGTACGATGATCTCCCTTGAAGTCATGCCAGATCTAGAAGCTGACCATCTCTTCTTACTGCAAGACGACACAAACCTAGACTTAACAGCGTCTTTCCAAGCATCCTCTGTTTGGCAAGGGCTAGATGCTGTAAAGAACGATCATGTTTACGAGAAAAACACCGGTCTCTGGATCGGCTACTACGGTCCAATTGCTATAAACTTGGTCGTTGATCAAATTGCAGAAGAACTGCTGTAACGACACAAATAAAACAACCACCCTTTCGAGATTTAAGGGTGGTTGTTTTTTGTATTTAAAGAAGATGATCATTCGAGTTTATTGTTTAAAATTGGATAATTTGTTAAAATTAAATTGTTCTTATCCGAAAGGAGGGGTCTATATTAGAAATAAACGCAGTCTTTTCATTACTGCCATTTTCCTTCTAGGCACACCAATAGCCATGTATACCTTCAACTTACTTCCTGGCATGTTTACCTATGAGACAACCGAGACTCAACTCTTTGTACGACAAGGTGCGTTTCAACCACATTCCATTTCTTTAGACAAAGAAGATTTTACCCAGCAGGAGCTTTCTTTAATTACTCATTCGATTGACTCGTTACAAGCCAGAGGATTGATGTATTCTTCCCTAATAGCAATGAATATCGGTTTCGTCCTATTTAATTGGCATCGACCAAAATGGAGAATCCTTTTTCTCGTGATCGCTTTAGCCCTCATTCCCCTTTTTTCCTTCTTGTATCTAGACCAGATCCAATCCATTAAAGACTTGTTGCCTTAAGGAGGGTTCTCGCTTTTCCTTAAGGTCTACTGCTTTTCTTCTTAGTCACTCATGCTCGCATATTTCAATAAAAATAATAAATAAATCAGTTCATTCATTTATTATTGTCGGTAGATCAGAATCTTTTTTGAACGTATAGGTTTCATGATCGATTTCGATTCTTACTTCGTCATTCCCGTTAAACATAAGTTCATGTTCATTAAATTTTTCACTGTTTATCTTATAGATTGTCTCTGAAACGTTTTCATATGTTCCTTTATCCGTTTCACTTTCGTTGTAGAAATAAAATGTACGATTATCATCTAAATCAAATACCATTGTTGCAAAAGGTAGATCACTGCTTAAATAGGTTCCTTTAAGCGCACTATTTTTTGGAGGTTTGTTAAATACTAATGCAATGACAGAGATTAGCAAAATAATTAAAAAGATACCTATGACAATTGATTTTTTCGAAATCTGGTTTTTGCTCAAAATAGAAAGAACCTCCTCTTTTAGGTCTATATACTATCATTATGCTACAAGACCATTCCTTATTTTCTTATTAGCTTCCTACCACTTCAACATCAAGATTAAAATAAGGACCCCCCTGACGTATCAAGAGTCAAATTCAATCTAGGGTCGTTCCTTTCTTCCTCTACTATATACAACAAATATAACCCTGCCATTGGCAGGGTTCGCATTACTTAATGAAAATCATTTTTCGCTTCCCGATTTTTCTGTATAAATTCCCCTCTTGATCCTTATAGTACTTTCTCCCTATCAAAGAGAGTGGACGCCAAACTTTTGACCACTTTTTCTCTGAGTGAGAATAACCCATATCGGCTCCCCCTTATTGAACATAAATAGGTCATTTCAATTAATTATTTTCCATTTTATGAATAAAATCAAGTATTATTTTTACCATCATACCAATACCTAGAAACTTCATGGGATTCAATACAACTTTTTTAATAACGCTTTCATATAAATAAACCTTTTGATAGCATAAAGTAAGTTGTTACTTACCGGCGCACCAATAAGCTCCAACTAAGCTCTAACCTTTTTATCTCATGAAGTGTTGACATCCTCTTTATTCCATACCGCTGTCGGCTTTACATTGATATCCGAAAAATGAAGCATGTCACAAGACTATGTGTCTTCCTATATACCGTCTCCTCTTCTAGAAGCAATAACAACCACGTATAAATGGATAGGGAAATTCAGCAATAGCAAAACAGTTTTTCTTTAACTGGCATCCTAGACTATACGTAATGTGATAAAAAAGAGACGATTGGATGGACACTGTGCGCATTGGTATTATCGGGCTTGGTAACATGGGTACTTCACACGCTTCCTACTTGTTTCAAAACAAAATTGAAGGCGCTATCATTGGGGCATTTCTTGAGGAACGGCCTGGAAGGGTGGCGGAATTACAACGACATTTTGATGGGATTCCTCTTTTTACAGATGAAGACGCTTTCTTCCGTTCTGGATTGTTTGATGCTGTATTGATTGCCACCCCTCATTATAGCCACCCTCGCCTCGCTCAAAAGGCTTTTGCAGAAGGGTATCATGTGCTCTGTGAAAAGCCTGCGGGTGTCTTTACGAGTGAGGTTCGCGAAATGAATGAAGCTGCTGCTAAAAGCGGTCTCGTCTTTTCCCTTATGTATAATCAACGAACGAAGCCTATCTATCAAACGTTGCGAAAGCTTATCCATGACGGTGAACTCGGATCGATTAGGCGAATGAACTGGATCATTACAAACTGGTATCGATCACAAAGCTACTACGATTCAAGTAACTGGCGCGCCACTTGGGCAGGAGAAGGTGGTGGTGTCCTAATTAATCAATGCCCCCATCAGCTCGACCTTTGGGGATGGTTACTTCAAATGGAGCCGAAGCGCCTGCGAGGGTTTTGTTCATTTGGTAAATATCGAGACATTGAGGTGGAAGACGAAGTAACGACCTACCTCGAATACGAAACAGGTGCGACCGGCGTCTTCATTACGACAACGGCTGAAGCACCCGGAACGAACCGTCTCGAAGTAACCGGAACGAGAGGAAAGGTCGTGATCGAGAACGATGAACTGACGTTTTGGCAGTTGGAAACAGAGGAACCCGCATTTAACCACTCGTACAAAGGTGGTTTCGGCGCACCGAACAGCCAACTTATTCCGATTGAAGTGAAAGAGGGCGCCACTGATCATGAAGGGATTACCCAAAACTTCGTCAATGCGATCCGAACAGGAGAGCCGTTGCTTGCGCCAGGTGAAGAAGGTATTTATGGGTTAACGCTTTCCAATGCGATGCAGCTCTCGACTTGGATTGATAATTGGGTGTCCTTTCCACTCGATGAATCGTTGTATGAAAAAGAATTAACAAAGCGCATTCAGCAATCCCAAGGAAAGAATCATGCTACTGAAACGACATTGGATGTGTCTGGTAGCCATTAAGGAGGGCCTATAGTGGGAAAGCAGGACGGCATGACGTATGCACCAAAAGGAAAACCAAACCAAGTTGTACAGCCAGGGGAATTTTTATTTGCAGCCATCGCTCTTGATCATGGGCATATCTACGGGATGTGTAATGGATTGATGGAAGCAGGCGGGACACTGGCAGCGGTTTATGACCCAGACCCAGAGAAGGTTGCCTGCTTTACCGACGCGTACCCTAGCGTTCGTGTTGCTTCATCTGAAAACGAGATTCTGACGGATTCCTCCATCCACTTGATTGCGGCGGCCGCCATCCCGTCTGAGCGAGCGAACCTTGGCATTCGCTCCATGGAAGCAGGTAAAGATTATTTTACCGATAAAACCCCTTTTACAAGCCTTGAGCAACTCGAATTAGCGAAAGCAGCCGTTAAGCGAACAGGAAGAAAGTATATGGTTTACTTTAGCGAGCGTCTTCACGTGGAATCCGCAGTCTATGCAGGTGAACTCATTTCGAATGGAGCGATTGGTGATGTCATTCAAGTGACAGGCTTTGGTCCTCATCGACTTCAAGCAGACAATCGACCTGAATGGTTTTTTCAAAAAGACAACTATGGTGGCATCCTCTGTGACATTGGTAGCCATCAGATCGAGCAGTTTTTGTTTTATGCGGGTTGCTCAGACGCTCAGATTCTTCAGAGTAAGGTTGCGAATTACGCAAACCCATCCTTTCCCGAATTAGAAGACTATGGAGACGCCACATTAGTTGGGAATACAGGGGCAACTCAATTTTTTAAAGTGGATTGGCACACGCCTGATGGGTTAAGCACATGGGGCGACGGTCGAACGTTTATTACAGGAACAAAAGGGACGATTGAACTCCGCAAGTATGTGGATGTCGCGCGCGAGAAGAGTGGGGATCACCTTTACTTAGTCAATCAAGATGGTGAGCACCATTTGTCGCTGCAAGGAAAAGTCGGTTATCCGTTTTTTGGTGAACTCATTCTAGACTGCATCCATAGGACGGAGCGAGCCATGACCCAAGCACACGCTTTTAAAGCAGCAGAACTCTGTTTACTTGCGCAACAACAAGCCGTTCATCTTACCTCAAGGGAGAATGTCCGATGAGCGGGCTTCTCCCACTTAACGAACGATTAAACTTTACGTATCGGGCAAATCATAAAAATGTTCAGAGCCTCCCCTTTCATTCTCACGAACTCGCTGAAATCTACTATTTTCATCAAGGAAAATGCACGTATTTCATTGGCGATCAAATCTTACATTTACAGCCTGGCGATCTGATTTTAATGAACGGTTTAACACTGCACTGTCCGAAGTTATTTCGCGATCAGCCCTATGTCCGTTCCACCCTTCATTTTGATCAAGCTTATTTTCAACGTGTTTTTGAAACAATGGGCTATCCGACTATGCTTGCAACATTCACTCAAGTGAAACCGCTCCTCCTTCCGTTTCGAGGAGCGGAAAAGGAGAAAGTGGAGGCCTATTTGAAACGATTAAACGATCGTCATCCTTTAAGAGAGTCAGATGAATTTGCTCGCTTTCAACTTGCTTTTATGGATTTCATCTCGTTTCTATCGTCTCATTCCGATAAGCATGGAGATCGGCCTTCATCTTATATGAGTCAAAAAGAGAAGACGGTGCAAGCCATCGTGGGGTTTATTGAAGCGAATTATCAAGAGGACTTAAAACTTGAGGCGATTGAGGTTGCGTTGCATATGAGCAAGTATCATTTGGCGAAAGTGTTTAAAGAAATGACTGGGGCAACTATTTTTAAATATTTATACCAACGACGGGTCAATCAAGCAAAAATTGAATTTCTTCTCCACCAGACAAGCGTTACAGAAGTCTGTTACCAAGTCGGCTTTAACTATCCGTCCCACTTCACAAAAGTGTTCAAACAATTAACAGGCTTGACACCTGAACAATACAAGCGCCAAGCCATCGCTGAGTAAGCTGGTTGCTTTCACCAGCTTACTTTTTTTGCTTTTGTTCCTGAAGCGCATCTGCATAACGGTGCAGGTTGCTTAGACTCAATCGTAAACTATCCATTGGCGCCATTTTGCATACATCTTGCTCGACGACGTACCACTCAATTCCATGCCGCTCTCCCCATTGTAAGAGCGGTGGGAAGTCAATGATTCCTTCACCTACTTCTGCAAACGTTCGGTCCTCATCTGCGGTCATATCTTTCAAATGGATAACCGGCATTCTTCCTTTGTAAGGCTCCACATAGGAAAGGGGATCATGCCCACCTTTTGCTACCCAAAATACATCAATCTCAGCAAGAATCGCATTATCCTCACGTGGCTCTAGTAAATAGGAGAGCGCATCCATTCCTTCAACCTGCGTTTCGAATTCAAACGCATGATTGTGATAGCCAATTCGTAACTCTGGTGCTGCTTTCGCTACCCCATTTAATGCCTTTTTCACTTCACGATACCCACTCTCCGTACGAAGAGACTCAGGCAAATACGGACAAAACACGTCAGTTGTCCCGTATTTTTTTGCTTCTTGTCTGACAAGATCGAGTTCGTTTGTCAAACGGTCAAATGAAACGTGCATCCCAGCCGTAGCAACACCATTCTTTTTTAAATGGTAGGCGACGTCGTCTTGATCATAGCCAGGTGGCAACCCAGAGAGTTGAATACCCGCATAGCCCATTTCCGCAATTTCTTTAAAAACAGGACCAATGCCTGCCGATTTCAACTCATCTCTTACCGTAAATAACGTTGCAGCGAACTTATCTTTCATTGGATCAGCTCCTTACGCCTTTTCTCTTACTATAAAAGGATATTGAAGAAGATGCTTTTCTCTTATTGGTTAAGATCTCAGTTAATTAACACGAAATTGTTTGTCCATCATTGTTATCGCCTGAACAGGAATCCATCAACGAATGTCGTTTCCTTAAAGCGATCCTCCTATAGCCAGACCAGCCCCAGTTCATTATTTCTCCTAATGCAAAAAAAGTAACCACCCTACCAACGAAGGATTGGTTACTCACCTGTTCTTATTTTCTAAACGTAGATAATTGTTCATTCAGTTCAGCCGTTTTCCCATATACCTGTTGATAGATGTTGAAAAGTTGCTGATACGTCTTCACGTTTGCTTCGTTAGGGATGAACTCTTGCTCAATGGACAGAAACGCATCGCCACATTCCTTCAAAGAGTTAAACCATCCACACCCATAAGCAGCAAGCATAGCAGCTCCCATCGCAGGGCCTTGCTCTGTTGACAACTTCACGACCTTGGCGTTAAAGATGTCGGCTTGAATCTGTAACCACGAGGCACTTTTTGCCCCACCACCAATGGAAACAATCGTTTCAATTGCTTTTCCATATTGTCTAAACAACGTCACAGATTCATGTAAGGAGAACGTAATGCCTTCGACAACTGCACGAACAAAATGGGCACGCTTATGACCACTGTCCATGCCGATAAAACTAGCTCGAATGGTCGCATCAGCATGGGGAGTTCTCTCACCTACAAGATAAGGTGTAAACAGCAAACCATTCGCTCCCGCCGGTACTTCATCTAGTTCAGCGAGGACTTCATCAAAACGTTTTTCTTGCGCAAACGTTTCTTTAAACCATTGTAGACTGTAGCCAGCCGCAAGGGTTACCCCCATCGTATAAAAGCGATCTGCGACCCCGTGATGGAAATAGTGAACGTTGCCTTGAAAATCTTTGTCGTTGCTTTCTTCGTAAGAGAGGACCACACCAGACGTTCCAATACTGACGAGTGTTTTCCCTTCTTCATAAACACCTGCACCGATTGCGCCGCAAGCATTATCCGCTCCTCCAGCGAAAACGTTGGTTTCCTTTGAAAGACCAGTACGTCGAGCGATCTCATCCGTTAATATCCCTACTTTGTCATGAGCGTTTACAAGTGGTGGAAACAGCGTGATATCAAGACCGACTAGACGCGCAATTTCCTCACTCCAACATGATTGTTTGACATCTAATAAAAGGGTACCAGCTGCGTCCGAATAGTCCATATGTAGCGCATTGGTCAGCTTGAGACGAAGATAATCTTTCGGTAAAAGAAAGCTTTTTGCTTGTTGAAATACCTTTGGCTCATGGTTTTTCACCCACAGCAGTTTCGGTAACGTAAACCCGTCTAAAGCAAGATTTTGCGTCAGCTCAAGCAGTTTCTCTCTGCCTACTTTTTCGTAAATCTCCTTGCACTCTTCTCCCGTTCTCGTATCATTCCAAAGAATGGCATGACGTAATGGCTGTTGCTGTTCATCTAATAGAACAAGACCGTGCATTTGGCCAGAAAAGCTCATTCCTTCTATATCCAATGGATTGCCTGTAAAGAGAGTAACCATTTCGGCTAGCCCTTCTACTGTTTTCTCCACCCACTCGTTTGGATCTTGTTCGCTATACCCAGATTTATTTTGGATAAGGGGGTACGTTTTTGATCGCTCATGAACCGTTTCACCTTTACGGTTAACTAGAGTGATTTTCACCCCACTTGTTCCTAAATCAATGCCAATCACATACTTCACGTTATCACCACACCCAGCCCTAGGTTTTTCTATTGATCTGCGTACATTGTTAGTACGTATTGATTGATTATGGCTTTTATACGCTCGAGTTTTCCAGACGTTTGTTGGATTGTATCTAACGTATACGCATGTTGCTCTAATTCTTGTAAGCTAACCGTTCCCTCTACAATCTTCTTACCAATCCCTGTTGAATAACTTTGGTAGCGATCTTCAATAACTGCTTCAAGGGCGCCATCATTAAGCAGCTTTTGTGCTACTTTTAATCCGACCGCAAAGCTATCCATACCCGCTATATGCGCTTCAACTAGGTCTTCTGCTGCGAAGGAGCCTCTTCTCACTTTTGCGTCGAAGTTTAATCCTCCACGTCCAAGCCCTCCATTCTTTAAAATCTCATACATGGCAAGCGTTGTCGCATAGATGTCTGTTGGAAACTCATCTGTATCCCATCCTAACAGAGGATGACCTTGATTGGCATCAACGGAGCCAAGCATTCCATGTATACGTGCGTAGTGAAGTTCGTGCTCAAATGTATGACCTGCTAATGTCGCGTGATTGGCCTCAATGTTAAATTTAAAATCCTTCTCTAGTCCGTAGTGTTGGAGGAACGCGTAGCCACTCGCCACATCAAAATCATATTGATGGGAGGTAGGTTCTTTTGGCTTCGGTTCAATTAAAAACTGTGCATCAAACCCAATTTCTTTTGCGTACGCAACAGCTAAATGAAAGAAGCGTCCAAGATTATCGAGTTCCAATTTCATATCCGTATTCAAGAGGGTTTCATAGCCTTCACGCCCTCCCCAAAACACATAGTTTTCCGCACCGAGCTCTTTTCCGACTTCTAGCCCTTTTTTCACTTTAGCCGCAGCATAAGCGAACACATCCGCATGGTTGGACGAAGCAGCTCCATGGACAAAACGAGGGTGGGAGAAATTATTCACTGTATTCCACAATAGCTTTGTCTTGCTATCTTTCATATAGTCTTTGATCATAGCAACAATGACATCTTGATTTTTATTGCTTTCCTTCAGGTTTTCTCCTTCCGGTGCAATGTCTACATCATGAAAACAAAAGTAAGGCACGCCTAATTTTTCAAAGAACTCAAACGCTGCTTCTACCCGAGCCTTAGCCAAATCAAGACCCTTTAAATGATTCCACGGTCTAATCGCCGTTCCTACTCCAAACGGATCTGTTAAATCTTCTGTAAACGTATGCCAGTAGGCTACACCAAATCGTAAATGCTCTTCCATCGTCTTATCGCCAATAACCTCTTCTGCATTGTAAAATTTAAAGGCAAATGGATTGGTTGAATGCTTCCCTTCGTAGCGAACGTTTGATACCGTTGAAAAATAAGTCATTGTTCATTCCTCCTATAGTTATCCTTTAACAGCACTAGATGAAATCCCTTCCACAATCTTGTTACTAAAAAAGAAAAATGCGATTAAAATCGGTAACACACTAATGACGAGCGTTGCTCCAATAGCGCCCCAATCCGTCATATACTGCCCAACAAAGTTTTGGATACCGACCGTTAACGTTTTGTATCGGTCGGAACTAATAAACGTATTCGCAAAGACGAACTCATTCCAGTTGTAAATCATATTGATAATTGCCGTTGTTGATAAAACGGGAATGGTCAGCGGCAAAATAATGGTGAAAAAGAGCCGATGTAAGGAAGCGCCGTCAATAATAGCAGCCTCTTCAATTTCTTTTGGAATCGTATAATAAAATCCTAGCAGAATCATCATCGTAATCGGCAAATTATAAGCCGTATAGGTTAAAACGATTGCCCAAGGATTATCAATAATCCCGGCATCTAGAAACATACTAAACAATGGAATGAGCGACGAATGAATGGGAATCATTAACCCGATCATAAACAGCCCAAGAACGAGCTTATTTAGCTTCCAATGCATTCTCGTAATAACGAACACGGCCATACTGGCAAAAAGTAGTGTAAAGAAAATCGATACTGTCGTAATCCAGACACTATTAAAAAAGTAATTACCAATACCCGCTTCCCAGACGCTGTAGTAATTTTCCCATTTAATCGCTTGCGGTAGCGCAAATGGATTCCCTGCAAAAATTTCACGGTTGTCTTTTAAAGAAAAGAGAAACAGCCACACAATAGGGAACACTTGAATGATGGCTACGATACTCAAGCTCCCATATAACAGGAAGTAACCGAGTTTTTTCATACAATCACCTCGTTAATATTGGATATCTTCTTTATTCGCAGTTAATCTGCGAACGATATAGGTGACGATTAAGGTAATAACTAGAAGAGCAAAACCGACTGCACTACCGTAGCCAAAGTTATAGCTGCCAAAAGCGAGTTTATACATATAAGAAGCCATCACTTCGCTTGCTCCGTTAGGTCCTCCGCCAGTCATGACGAAAATTAAATCAAAGTATTTTAGTGAGCCTACAACGGCTAGAACGATTGTGACTTTAATCACACCCATAATTAATGGAAGCTTAATTCGAAGCGCAATTTGCAACGGACTCGCGCCATCGATCTTTGCTGCTTCAATAATGGTTTCTGGTATCCCCTTTAAAGCTGCATAATAAATCAGAATATAAAATCCAGCGTACTGCCAAAGTATCGGAATAAAGATGGAATAAAGAACAATCGATGGATCCGCAAGCCATAGCGGTGGATTTTCCACTCCGATCCAGCCCAACATTGTATTGAGCATTCCGTTTGAAGGGTTATAAATCTTAATCCATAGCTGAGCAATCGCCACGGAAGATAGAAGCATCGGAATTAAATACACTTTACGGAATACATTGGCACCTTTAATTTTTGACGCTAGTATAAGCGAGACGGCTAGGTAGAGAAGTAAACTTAAAGTTGAAAACAATGCTAGCAAAAACGAGTGACCGGCACTCTGCCAAAAAGTAGCATCTTGTACAACGTTTATGTAGTTGTCAAGACCAATAAAACTCATTGCGCCTATCCCATCCCAGCTCATTAAGCCATAATAGCCAGTCAAAAGAAGTGGGATAAAGATTAATACCGTCAGTAACAATAGGGCTGGAAGAAGGTAGAGGGTTATAAACCACTTATTCGACATCACTTTGTTCATTTCACACACCCCCAATTTCAAGAAATGAAAAGGGCTCTTCTTTATTAAAAAAGCCCTTTTGTTCGAAACGATGGATCATGTACGTGTACTATTCATCTGCTAAAGCGTTTTCATGTGCTTCTGCAAATTCTTCAGGTGTTATTTCTAATCCGAATAAGGACTGAATCAAATCAAGATGTGTTTGGGCTGTCGCTGCTGACATTTGAACATCTGCATAAAGGGTTAAATTCGTCGCTTCATTCAAGTCATTTAAAACATCTACATACATGTCAGGTAAGTCTAGAGCATCACTGTCTACTGTTGTTGCAGGAAGTACGCCAGCTTCAGAAACCGCTCGCTCTCCCCATTGCTCTACAAAATACGTAGCAAACTGCTTCGATTCTTCTTTTACATCTGAGTCTTCACTGATAAATAAACCAACACCAGGTCCACCAACATAGCTCTTTGCATCGCCAGAACCATCTACAGTCGGAAACGTAAAATACCCGACACTGTCTCTAAATTCCTGAGGAATGTCTTCATTTGTTGTAAAATTCGGTAAATCCCACGTCGCAATCATGTACATAGCTGCTTGCTCGTTCATAAACATGCTCTTCGCTTCTTCATCTGCTAATCCGTTAAACCCACTCACAAACGAATCATTCTCGACCATTTCTTGGATTTTTGCCGCCGCTTCAACGAGGGCTTCATCTTCAAACGAACCAGAACGATCAATGGCACTCGTTAAGGTTTCACTACCGCCAATTCGATCTGCAAAGTACATATACCACATGGATCCGGTCCAGCGATCGCCATTACCTAAAGCAATAGGATTGACATTCTCTTCCTTCAAGGTGTTGATCACTTGTTCAAATTCTTCATACGTTTCAGGCACTTCTAACTGGTAGTCATCAAAAATGGATTTATTGTAGTAAATGTATACTGTGTTTAATTCAAGTGGTAAACCGTATGTTTCTCCTTCTTTTTCATAGGCTTCAAGTGTCCCTGCAACAAACTCTTCTCTTAGTCCGTCTTCCAATAAATCATCTAACGGCGCAAATTTATTCCCCTCCACAAAGGGGTCTAAATAACCTGCTGCCCACGTCATTCCAACATCCGGAAGACTATTGGAAGCAGATAAGATCGTAATTTGATCTTTGTACTGCTCGTTACTTAGTACTTGCATATCAACAGAAATACCGCTCTCTTCCTCAAAATCAGCTACGATCTCATTGACAATACGATGGTGTTCAGCGGAACTCCCTTGTGGCCATAGATGCATAAATTCAATTGTTTCCGCCCCCCCGTTGCTTGCTTCACCACCAGAACCATTTGAACACCCTACTGCAAGAAGTGACACTAAACTACAAGTCGACATTAATGTAATCGCTTTCTTTTTGTTCATGATCTTCCCCCTTAACGTATTTTGAGATGGTGGAACGAATGTCAAAATTAGAATAGCATGCAAAACTTAGTTTGTCTAGTAGATAAACTAAGTGTATAATGAATAAATAAAGTATCATTTTCGATGGCGTTTCGTGTTTTCGTACATTATAGTGTACCTAATAGTACTCGTTATCTTGAAGGGATTGATTTTTTGATTAAGACGTACAATCAGCATGTAGTGAAACAGCGAAACAAGTCCATTATCTTGCAACTCATTAAGGAATCTTCCCCGATTTCAAGGGCTGATATAGCAAATCAAACTGGCCTCAACAAAGGAACTGTTTCATCGTCCGTTAGTGAACTTCTTGACAATGAACTCATACTTGAATTAGGTCCAGGCTTATCAAATGGCGGACGCAAACCCGTTATGCTGTTGTTTAACCAGGAAGCCGGCTACTCAATCGGGATTGATATTGGCGTAAACTACATACTTGCCATTCTAACGGACCTACAAGGAACAATTGTTTATGAAAAGCAAATTGATATTGACGAGTTTCCTTTTCCCACTGCAACACAAGTTCTTTTTTCCTTAATCGATGAGTTACTCTCTGTTACGCCTAAAAGTCCGTACGGGGTTATTGGGATTGGGATTGGTGTCCCAGGCATGATAAACAAAGACGGTGAGATCTTACTTGCTCCAAACCTGAATTGGAAAAACGTCACAATTAGTAAACTCATTGAAGAGAAGTACAACATACCTGTTACGATTCATAATGAAGCTAACGCCGGTGCTTATGGAGAGAAACGATTTGGTGCTGGACAAGAGCATCGAGATGTTATTTATATCAGTGTAGGCATCGGGATTGGCGTAGGGCTCATCTTAAATAATCAGCTTTATTTAGGACAACATGGGCTTTCTGGTGAGCTTGGACATATGACCATTGATAAAGATGGGCCGGTTTGTACCTGTGGAAATAAAGGATGCTGGGAACTATTCGCTTCAGAAAAAGCGTTAGTACGTAAAGGAAAAGAAGCGGGACTCACCCCTCTTAACCAAAAACCACTCTCACTTGAGACCATTGTCCAACTAGCTGAAAAAGGGGATCAACAAACAATTGAGCTTATCCAACTCATTGGAAAGAATTTGGCTATCGGTATTAATACCATCATTAATGTCTTTAATCCAGAGCAAATCATTATTGGGAACCGTTTAGCTGTTTTGCACAAATGGCTTTCAGATGACATTCAGAATCATCTCGAACAATCGTCTCTCTCTAATCAATCATCAGCTACCCAGCTACAATTTTCTAAATTAGAAAAGCGTTCAGCTGCGCTAGGTGTTGCTGCTTTTTCCAGTGAACATTTTATTAAACATTTTCTAGAACACAACTAATTCGTTTATCTAACATAACGGATGGAGGTGATGGATCGTTTTTTGCTATGAAAACAGAAGGAGTATAACTTGTTCATGCAGCAATGCATAGAGCTGGTTCATTCCTGTTACCCATATTGTTAGCGCTTTCAACTATTATGAAAAGGTGGCATGATTGCTATGACAACGATTCAAAACCCTATTTTAACTGGATTCAACCCTGACCCAAGTATTTGTCGAGCTGGAGACGATTACTACATTGCCGTCTCGACTTTTGAATGGTTCCCAGGTGTAGGCATTTATCATTCGAAGGATTTAAAAAACTGGAAGCTCGTTGCAAGACCCCTTAATCGACTATCCCAGCTAAATATGAGCGGAAATCCTGATTCAGGTGGTGTATGGGCCCCTGCTTTGTCCTATTCAGACGGGACATTTTGGCTCATTTTCACAGATGTTAAGGTCGTGGCCGGACAATGGAAGGACTGCCATAATTACCTCGTTACGTGCGATACAATCGATGGCGACTGGTCTGATCCCATTCACTTAAACAGTTCCGGCTTTGATCCATCGCTCTTCCATCATGAAGACGGTAGAAAATATTTCGTTAACATGGTATGGGATCACCGTATACCCAATCATTCTTTCTACGGCATTGTTCTACAAGAATACGACCCAGTGAAACAGACATTAGTTGGAAAAAAAGAAGTGATTTTCAAAGGAACAGACATGAAACTAACGGAAGCTCCTCATCTTTATTTCATTAATGGCTATTACTATTTGTTAACGGCAGAAGGTGGGACGCGTTTCGAACACCAGGCAACAATCGCTCGGTCAAAAGATTTATGGGGCCCTTATGAAGTGCACCCAGAAAATCCATTACTGACGTCGTATCCATATCCTAAAAACAAGCTTCAAAAAGCTGGCCATGCGTCCATCGTCCACACGCACACGGATGAATGGTTTCTTGTTCACCTTACTGGCCGACCGTTACCTAGGAATGGTCAACCCTTACTGGCACCGAGAGGCTATTGTCCACTAGGAAGAGAAACAGCGATTCAACGCCTAGAATGGAAAAACGATTGGCCTTATATGGTCGGGGGAAATGAGCCCTCCCTTCAGATTGAAGGACCTGCTATGACAGAATACCCGTTTGAACAAGAAGACCAAACCGATCATTTTGACAAAGAGACGTTACCTATGAATTACCAAACGTTACGCATCCCTCTAGACAAAAAGTGTCTTTCTCTGCAAGATCGTCCTGGACACTTGCGTCTGTATGGAAAAGAATCGTTAACATCGAAATTTACACAATCATTTGTAGCAAGAAGATGGCAACATTTTCACTTTAAAGCTGAAACAAAGGTCCATTTTCAACCAGAAACCTTTCAACAAGCTGCGGGACTTGTAAACTATTACAACACAGAGAATTGGACCGCTCTGCAAGTCACCTACAACGAAGAAAAAGGCAGAGTGCTTGCACTTACAGCCTGCGACAATTTCTCTTTTTCACAACCACTAGGGAATCAAGAGATCCCCATCCCAAATGAAGTGGAAGATGTCTATTTACGTGTTACCGTCGAAACCGAAACGTATCATTACTCTTACTCGTTCGATGGTGTACATTGGACAAGAATAAACATACTCTTTGATTCTTATAAACTATCGGACGATTATGTTCGTGGGGGAGGCTTTTTCACTGGCGCTTTTGTCGGAATGCAATGCCAAGATACATCAGGCGAGAGTCTTCCAGCTGACTTTGATTACTTCACTTATGAGCCACTCGACTAATAAAGTGGAAGAGGCTGGGACATAACGAAAAGTAGTATTTGAAAAGACGAATAGTCTAAACTATGCTGAGTAGCACTGCTACAGGAAAATCCTTCGCTTTCCGGGGACACGGCCTCAGCCTCCTCCGTGGAAAACCGCCACTCCGAGTCTTCAGACACGTGCTGATCCCCCAGGAGTCTTCGGATTCTCCTTCCGCTCATTTTCATATAAAACAAACGACGAACGTTCCTATTTTCAGGAATGTTCGTCATTTTGGTCTGTCTATCTACTTTTGTCCCAGCCTTTTATGATTTTCAGAATGAGGTACAAGAGAACACCGACTACGACATAAATCCACCAGTCTACAGAGAGCTCAGGTCCGAAACTCGGAACAAATGTATAGAACAAAAACAGCGGGACAAACCAAAGCATGCCATATAAGCCACCTTTTAGGATCATCCAAGTATCGCTTTTCTTCTGATCTGGTTTAAATAGAGACTGTCGAACGAAACCAAACACCATGCTAATTGCCAAAGGAATCGAAAACCCTACATAGATCGCAATGACAAGCGCGTTCCCTAGTGAAATCGTCTGGTTAAAGTCAAAAAAGAGTGGCAAGAGGCCATTTACTGCGCCTTGTATAATAAAAATAAAGGCAAGTGTACTGAAGAACGCATCAGCGACTACCGCTAGCTGGTGCTTCTTTTTTTCACGTGGTAAGTGAGCAATAAGTTCTTCTGCATAGGCTTTCGGATTCTCACCAAATAGATCATAAGCGGTCTTTCCTTCTTTCTCCGCTTCTAGTAAATGATCTAATATATCCATTAACAATTCCTCTGCTTGCTGTTCAGCTATTCTTAAATCCGTTCGAAAATACAAAAGGAAATCTTCATAAACCTGTTGATTCCTTTCAGATAACGCTTCTCGCTTTTCGTTGTTCAGTTCAATTAATTCTTCTGTATACGTCATGTTTCATCCTTCCTTCCAAGAAGCTCGTTCACAGGGGTAACAATCGTGTTCCATTGTTGAATAATACTGTTCAATTCCTCTTCCCCCTCCTTCGTTAAGTAGTAATACTTTCTTTTTGGTCCTGATGGGGAATCCTTTAATTCACTAAAGATAAAGCCTTTCTTCTGTAGACGAAGGAGCACAGGGTAAATCGTCCCATCGCTTATTTCAGGTAGCCCTACTTCTTGTAACCTCACTGCTAATTCGTACCCATAAACCTCGTCTTCTTTAATAATCGTCATCACACACGCGTCTAAGATTCCTTTTAGAATTTGTGTTCTTGACATCTAGTCACCTACTAACTATATGGTATTACCAAGTAGTAATGATTTTAGCAGCTACTCGGTATTACCAAGTAGCTGTCTTTATCTTATATGATCGGACCAACATTATCAAGAAGAAGTTTGGTTTTTTACCTTTTACGATATAAGAAATGATTAAAGAGTTATCGTTCTTTTGTTTTTCACTCTCGTAAAACCGCAGTTACTCCTTCTATTTCCCTGTTTCACTTTACGCAAATGCTTGCTTAAACCGAGTAACTCTGCTATCTTCTAACTAAGTTGCAGTCTATCGAAAGAACTAGCTTATCTATAAAGAGATTGGTAGAATCGGACCTACGGGCATCTGATTGTCCCAATGAGCGTAACCACCCTTCGATAGGGACATCGACTTTGGGTGTTTTTTTCTGTCCTATTCCCCCTCTAAGAGACGATTTACTCAACCTTCTGTCTTCCATTCTTACATATGAACAACTAACAAAATTTGATATAATACTAACATAACTAACAAAATCAGACAGGTTCAGGCGGTGTAAATATGAGTCAAAGGAAAGTTACCATGCAGGTCATTGCCGATACTGTAGGTGTGTCTAAATACGTAGTGTCAAAAACATTAAATAATAAGCTTGGTGTAAGCGAGGCGACTAGACAGAAAATTTTATTCACCGCAAAACAACTCGGCTATTCTAAAGATGGTCCCTCAGAAGGTCCAAGCCTACCATTAGAGACAGAAATCGAAAATGGGTATATTCTAGTTGTGCTGCCAAACTATGAATATCAAAGCATCTCTTACACATATTGGGGGACTGTATTCCAAGGCATATCCCTTCATATCCAAAGTAAAAAAGCCGGTATGATTGTCATTACAAGTGAAATGGATTTAACCAAAAAAGTAGATGTGGCAAATTTAATTGGCATCATCACAGTCGGAACGCTAGATGAGCAAACCTTACTTGCGTTATCCACTTACAATCTACCTATTGTTACATTAGATCACGAAGCTAGGATTATTCGTACCGACAGCATCTTCATGGATAACCTCGGCGGTATTGAGCGGATGACCGATCATTTAATCGGTTTGGGACATAAGCAGTTACTGTTTATCGGTAATATCCATTATTCCCAAAGCTTCTACGAGCGTTGGACCGGTTTTCGCAATTCGTTAGAGAAAGCAGATATAGCGATTGCACAAGGCAACCAAAAGGTTCTAACGATTCCTTACAACGATGATATGGAAGTCGCTCTCCAACAACACTTTGAAGAACTCGGAATTCATTCTACTCATTTCCCAACGGCTTTCGTTTGCGCAAACGATCACATTGCAAGACGTATGATTGTTCTATTAGAAAAGAACGGCTTGGCATGCCCGAAGAATGTTTCAGTCACTGGCTTTGACTCCCTTGAAGAAGACAAGCATCTCTCACCTACACTCACAACCGTTCAAGTATTAAAACAAGTGATGGGCCGCCGAGCAGTCGACCGCCTTATCTGGCGTGCTAAAAATAGAGACTACCCACCTGAAAAGCTCTTAATAGTCGGAGATATCGCTTTTAACGAATCAATAGACACACCAAAAAAACGATGAGCCTTGTCTCATCGTTTTTTTACTATTTAAAAATAAAGCGTTTACATATTGATTGCGAAGTGATATGTTTATCAACAATAACAAAATAAACTAACAAAGCTAACAAAATCAGGAGGGGTTTATATGGTTCGTTCTGTACTTAAATCTTTAGTGGCGATTGGAAGTATCGGTTTGGTGGCGGCTTGTTCTTCCGGCTCTAGTTCAAGTGAGTCCACTGGAGGAGGAGACATTACATTAACAATGTGGCTTTGGCCTGGGATGGGGTTTGCGGAAAAAGCTGCCCAATACGAAGAAGAAAACCCAGGAATCAACATTAATATTCAAGAGGCTGAATACGCTGATGCACACCAAAACCTGATTACCGCACTTGCTGCTGGTTCTGGTGCTCCTGATATTTCTGGTGTAGATGAAGGGTACCTTGAGCGTATTAAAGAAAGCAGTCACTTGTTCTACGATCTATCCGATTATGGGGCTGCCGATTTAGAAGGCGACTATCTCGATTGGAAATGGAACCAAGCCTCTTCTGATGACGGTTCTGTTATCGGTATTCCTACCGATATCGGTCCAATGGCCATGGCCTATCGTGTGGATTTATTCGAAGAAGCAGGCTTACCTACAGATCCAGATGACGTTGCTGAAGCAATGGGTACATGGGACGATTACATCGAAGCTGGTAAGCAGTTAAAAGAAGAGACAGGTAGCTTCATGTTTAGCGATGTAGCAGATATGTATTCTGCGATTCGTGAGCAAGGGGATAAACAATATTTTGAAACAGACGGCACCTTAATCATTGAAGATAGCCCACAAATTTTAAAAGCGTGGGATAAGTCGATTGAAGCAATGGACATTCAAGCCAATATTGAACGTCAGACACCTGAATGGGGTGCAGCCATTGCAAATGGTGATTTTGCGACGGTTTTCCTTCCACCTTGGATGCTGCAAAATATTAAAAACGACGCGCCTGATACTGCTGGTTTATGGGACATCGCGTTAATGCCTGAAGGCTCAGGGAACTGGGGCGGCTCTTTCTTAACAATTCCGTCTCAAAGCGATCATCCAGAAGAAGCCTATGCGTTTATCACTTGGCTCATGTCGCCTGATAATCAATTAGATATTTTTGAAGCAAACGGGAACTTTCCTTCCACTCCTGGAATTTATGATGAACCAGCTGTGAAAGAACTCGATGACGGCTTCTTTATTCGAGATGATATTGGCGCTATTTTTGCAGAGGCCGCCACCCTTGTTAAAGATGTGTATCGAGCTCCAGATACCGCTCCGATTAACACGATTATGCAAGATGCTCTTGGAACTGTAGCCGATGGTGTAGCAGAACCTGAAGCGGCATGGGACAGTGCCATTCAAGAAGTGAACCGTCAAACGTCGCGTTAGGTAACAGTGGAGACAGCGTAGGTCATCTTACGCTGTTTCTTATGAACATTCATCAGAAGGGATGGACTCTATGAATACAGAAGTGCGCCAGCAACACCCACATACACCACAGAAAAAACAGAAGAAATATAATCAACGAACGAGAGATCGAATTTCCGGCTACCTTTACATTTCTCCTTTTTTCCTCTTATTTGGTGTTTTCGGGATGTTCCCACTTATTTTCACAGCCTATTTGTCTTTTCACCGTTGGAACATTCTCGGTGAAAGAGAGTTTATTGGTTTGTCAAATTACATCGGTCTGTTCACAAACGATCCACTGTTTTGGAAAGCAGTCGGAAATACGTTTAGCATATGGGCGCTGTCCACCATTCCGCAGCTCTTTGTCGCCTTAGTGCTTGCGTTTATTTTGAACCAAGCGTTTTTAAAAGGAAAAAGCTTCTTTCGCTTAAGTATTTTTATGCCAAACGTAACGTCGATTGTCGCCGTGGCCATCGTCTTCTCTGCTATCTTTGGTACCCAATACGGGATTATCAATTATGTCCTTAGCTTAGTTGGCCTTGACCCTATTAACTGGAAGGGTTCTTACTTTGGCACACATGTGGCGATCTCTTCCATGGTGATGTGGCGCTGGGTCGGCTATAACACCATCATTTATTTAGCTGGTCTTCAAAGCATTTCGAAAGACTTGTACGAGGCCGCTACGATTGATGGAGCCAATAAAATTCAACAGTTCTTTTATATTACGATTCCAATGATTCGACCCATTATTATTTTCACTGTACTCCTTTCCTCCATTGGAGGCATGCAAGTCTTTACTGAGCCGTTGCTCTTTGGAGTTGGTTCTGATTCACAAGGCTTAACGATGACTCTTTATCTTTACCAGGAAGCATTTGAACGATTCTCCTTTGGCTATGCTGCCGCCATTGCATGGGTTCTGTTTTTAATTATTATGATTGTCTCACTCATCAATCTCATCGTTACACGTCGTATTAAATCAACTTAAAAAAGAAGGGAGACAGCTTGAAATGAAAGAAGTTGGTCAAAAGAAACTATCCAAGATCTTCTTGTATCTTTTTCTCATTGTGAGTTCACTCGTATCTTTATTTCCGTTCTACTGGATGTTCGTCATTGGGTCCAACTCCACGACGTCCGTCAATCAATTTCCACCTGCCATGATTCCAGGAACACAGTTTTTTGAAAACGCCAGAAACGTATTTGAGCGAATCGATTTCTTTGGCTCGATGTTAAATTCCTTTATTATCTCTGGAACCGTCACGTTGTCTGTGTTGTTTTTTTGTTCCTTGGCTGGGTTCGCATTTGCAAAATTGAATTTTGAAGGCAAAAATATGCTGTTCGTTTTTTTACTTGCCACCATGATGATTCCACCACAGCTTGGGCTTATTCCTTCTTTTATGATCATTAGTCAATTAGGCTGGATTGATACCCTTCAAGCGGTCATTGTTCCTGCTATGGTTAGTGCATTCGGTGTGTTTTGGATGCGTCAATATATCTCTTCCGCCATTCCTGATGAGCTTTTGGAAGCAGCACGGATGGATGGGTGTAGTACGTTTCGCACGTATTGGAATATTGTTCTCCCAACAGTCAAACCTGGTCTTGCTACACTCGGAATTGTCACGTTTATGAATACATGGAACGATTTTTTATGGCCCCTTGTCGTATTAAAGGACCAGAGTGTTCACACCATCCAGATTGCCTTACGGACATTAAACGATGTGTTTTATACCGATTATTCGATGATTCTGGCAGGGACGTTTATGGCCACTGTTCCTATCTTAATTGTCTTTCTCTTATTTAGCCGCTACTTCATCGCTGGCTTAACAGAAGGCGCTGTTAAAAACTAATACAAAGGAGCACGTTATGTCTTATTTATTTTTTTACGATTCCACATTTCCATTTGATGGGGTGCGTCCATCATCTACTCAATTAGCCGCACTTACTGATGTTGTTGATACAAGCGAGATGGACGAAGCACTAAATAGCGGTCGGTATGATACATTTATTAATTTACATGGTTCCTATTTTCCTAAAGATACATGGCCGTCTCTGCTGCGTTTTCTTGAAACAGGCGGCGGGCTTGTACATATTGGCGATATTCCATTCCGATATCCTGTCTACAAAGACAATCATGAATGGAACATTGAAGTGGAACAAACCGCTTATCATCAGCAACTTCAAATACATGAAGCGTTAGCGGTTCAGACGGATCAAGTGCAAATGCTCGTACCATCAAGCGACCGCCCGCTCTTACAGCCATTTGTTAAGACCATTAGCATTCAACCGACCTATGGGTTTGTGCTTCACGTGACGAAACAGGATGATCATCCATCAGAGAACGGATCAAGCGGACCGATGGATGCGCACATTTACCCTCTTCTTGTAGGAAAGTCAGCTGATAACCGGAACATTTCAGCCCCTGTCGTCTTAATTGAAAATACGAAAGGCTCCTTTGCAGGCGGACGGTGGATTTTCTTTAATCAACGAATCGATTCATTGTTTTGGGAACAAGGGATTGATTTACTAAACAAACTTGCTTGGTATACTGCTGAAGGGGTTACGGAGATATGGATTAAACCGGGTTATGCCAGTTATTATCCGCAAGAAGTGCCGACTCTTACGATTCAATTACAAAGTCTTTCTTTGCATCATCGTCCTGATCAAGAGAAAGAGTGGACGCTTCACTTACGTGTGAATAAGGATCAGGATTGTTTGTACGAAGACGTCATCCATGTTACACAATCCCTGCATTTGTCTTTACTTAAAAGAACACTCCCTTTTCAAGTTCAAGAAGGATTTTACACTGTCGACATGCAAGCGACATCCACCGCAGGAGAAAAGATTGAACTCAATCAAGGTTTTTGGGGGTTTTCAGAAACATTGCTTGCATCTGGTACGCCGTTAAAAGCCAATCGGGATTATTTTGAGAAAGACGGAAAACCGTTTCCAATTGTTGGGATGACCTATATGACGTCAGATGTAGCACGCAAATTTCTATTCCTACCCAATGCTCACGTCTGGGATCGGGATATGGAACAGATGAAGAACGCCGGTATTAATCATATTCGTTCAGGAATTTGGACAGCATGGCGCCAAATTATGTTTGTAGACGGACACCCGTATGAAGAAGTGCTGCGTGCCATCGATGCCTTTGTACTAACTGCGAAAAAGCATGAGCTTGATCTGTGCTTCACCTTTTTTGCCTTCACCCCTGAGACGTGGGAAGGAAGCAATCCATACTTAGATCCACGAAGCCTTGAAGCGCAGAAACGATTTATCGCAGCGATAGCGTCGCGCTATACAGAAGCGACTCATCTACACTGGGATTTAATTAACGAGCCTTCTATGTTTGATCCAAAGCGTATCTTTTCCGGACCACGTTCGGCACGCGACCCTTATGAGATAAAGGCTTTCCAAGATTGGACCCGGGAAAAATACGGAACGATCCGTCGTGTACAGGAAGCATGGAATTATTCATCAGCAGAACTGCCTGATTTCCATTACATCGCAACACCGGAACAGGCAGAGATGAATATGGATGTTCAAGATATGCGTAACCCGAGTAAAAACCTTATTTGGCTCGACTATACGTTATTTACGATGGATATGCATAACCGATGGGTATCCGATTTATCAACCGCATTGCAAGCAATGAACCCAAATCGATTAATAACAGTTGGTCAAGATGAGGCATTATGTTCACAACGACCTACTCCATTCTTCTATGCCTCAACCGTTGACTATACAACGAATCACACTTGGTGGCAGCAAGATCATCTAGTATGGGATGGTATCTTTACGAAAACAAATGGAAAACCAAATCTTATCCAAGAAACAGGCATTATGTATCTAGAGCAACCCGACGGATTAGCGAAGCGGACTGAAGAAGAATTACGCACTATTTTAGAGCGCAAGTATGCCTATGCTTTCTCTACTGGTGGAGCAGGAGCCGTACAGTGGCTGTGGAATACGAACTTCTACATGGACAACGTGAATGAGTCCAATATCGGAGCGCTACGTGCTGACGGAACGGAAAAACCAGAAGCAGACGTATCCTATGACTTTGGCGCTTTTATGGAGGTGTCTAAATCGCTCTTTGTCAATCGAACTCTTGAAGAAGTCGCAGTGGTTTACCCGTATTCAAACGATTTTTCTACACGAAAACTCGCCTTTGCCGCAACGACTAAGGCTGTACGAACGCTATCCTATGGATTAAATACCCACGTAAGAGGCTTGAGTGAATATCATTTACATGACTTGCTGGAACATCCACCTAAACTCGTTGTCGTGCCAAGCGCCCATAATTTTAGTGATGCAGCATTTGAACAGCTCATCACCTACACGCAACAAGGAGGTACACTCCTCTTCTCTGGACCGTTACGACTGAATGCAAGCTGGAAACACTCGGAGCGACTAAAAAAGGAGATCGGGGAAACGACACGGCAAAACGTTTTACGAGAAGAAGCGCTAACGATAAATGGCACGTCTTACGCAGTTAGCTTTGGCGCAAGACGCATTGCAGAGCTAGTAAAAGAAAAGGTTAATGGTTTGAACAAAAACGAAGTGACATCGCTCCCTCTTGGACAAGGAACCTTTATTTGGAGTCCCTTACCAGTTGAGTTAAACGATCGGTCGGAAGTGCTTGAAACGCTTTATCGCTATGCGCTTCAACAAGCCGATGTGACGAATGAACTTATTTGGCATAAAGGCGGAGATAACCCAGGCGTCTACGGTCGCAGACTTTCATATAAAGAAGGAGACCTGTTCATTTTCGTCTCTGAATTTGCTGAAGATGTAGAGATTGAAGTAACGAACCCTCATACAGGTAGAACCTATGCTTTTATCCTTGAAAAAGAACGATCTGTTCTTTATCATACTGATTTAACAGGTACTGTCGTGAACAGCTATCGAAACGTTACCATTAACCAACGAAAAACAACCGTCCATTCATCGTGATGGAAACAGTACGAATAAGTGTTGGAATGAGGCTGGGACAAAAGTAGATAGACAGACCAAAATGACGAACATTCCTGAAAATAGGAACGTTCGTCGTTTGTTTTATATGAAAATAAGCGGAAGGAGAATCTGAAGACTCCTGGGGGATCAGCACGTGTCTGAAGACTCTAGAGTGGCGGTTTTCCACGGAGGAGGCTGAGGCCGTGTCCCCGGAAAGCGAAGGATTCTCCTGTAGCGGTGCTACTCAGTATATTTTAGACTATTCGTCTTTTCGAATACTACTTTTAGTTATGTCCCAGCCTCTTTTTGGATGAAATGAGAAAGAATAATCCACTAATTCTTAAGTTTTTCTAAACTCTTCGTCCGTCATATTGACGTCAATTTGCTCCATTGCTTATGATGAAACCATAGACTCTGCTCTTGATTCATTCATCCATATTAAAGAGCGTTGTGGTAATAGGAGCGTTGATTATGAAAAAGAAACGATTGTTCATCCCGTTAGCCATTCTCCTCACACTCAGTTGCTGGGTACTCATTTCCATCACCTTGCCACCTAAGTGGGTTGGCATGTCTGAAACAGAATTATGGGTGGCAGACTTCAATCACGAATCTCTCGCACAAAAAGCGAATTGGGTAGGCCAGGTTTATTGGCATGGACATTTGAACGTATCTCTTATTGGCGTTGAATTATACCGTCACGGGAAGCTCTTATCGGAGACACGTAAGAAGAATACATACCTTGGGCATAATGATGCCATCGACTATAAGCATACAACCGATGCAGTATTTGATCGTGACGACCAGCTTGAATTAATTATAAAGTGGGAAGCAAATAATCACGTGTACGAAGAGTCAATCCCTCTTCAATCACGAAAACGCTTCTTTGCTCTTCCATCATTCTTGAACCCAAAAACCTCCGCTTACAGTATGTAAGCGAAGGTGATGAACTTGATTTAGCCATTATAGTCTGGAATATCAAGTGTTAAAGAATACGAACCGATTTCTTGATAAAGATTATACATAGTGTGGACTTGCTTAGACGCCCAACCAATGTCTGTAGCGTATTGGTGAGTTGGTCTGCCATTGCTTACAAGGCCAGCAGGATTCCAGCGCATTTTGTATAAAGTGTTCTGTCCGCTTTTTATATAACTGTTCCCTATAAAACTCGCCCCACCAACTATGGCTTTGTACGGGGTGTCCCAGCCTTGATCGTATGCATATTGAGAACCGCATTCGATTGGACAATGGTCACGAGCCCCTATACCGTACATGTTGTATACAACAGTTCCATTCACCTCAACGCCTCTGGCTAATGTAGATGTACCATGACCCGTTTCAAGTAAAGCATGTGACAAAAGGTAGATGTCATTTACGCCATGCGTAATTCCAGCGTCTATAAAAGCCTGACCTTGGTTACTTAAAGTACCTTTCCCAGTTAAATAATTATTAAGAACATTGGCAGATGCACCACTAGGCTTGGATAAGTCAAGAAATTGAAAACGTTGGCGAGCATCGTCAAGAAAATTAAACGGATTCATGTAATAGGCAATATCTTCTTTTTTTGCATTGACCCACATTAATTGATACCAACCATTTGTTGATCTACGAATAGATAATCTAGTTCCCTGAACAAGCTGATCAACAACAGCATAAGCTGTTCCAGGACCACTTCGAACATTTAATACCGGTGTGTCTACATAATAGAAACCGCCATTTGCACTTGAATAGCTTACATGATCTGCTGACACATACTGTGTATATGTATCGGTAACTGCATATGGTCCAAATTGTCGATTAACAGCTTCTTCCAACGAAATATTATAACGTGTGTGATTTTCGATTGGCACTACGTCCGTTGTAACATGATTTGCTCGAATCCAAACTTGTTGGCCATCTAGTGTGCCTCGATGCCAAGTTACATTTCCAACCCTTTCAGTAAGGTTGACTAAAAACTGTTTTCCTTTGCGGTTAGAAAGGTTGTAAACTAAGTCTTGAGAGCCTCCCCAAGCTTTTGAATAGGCATTTCCACTTCCAATAGCATACATCGTAGTGGCATTACGATTTACAAGGACATGGTCACGTACACTCAAGTCTGAGGCTTTCCCCCAACCTACCACTCCTGTTCCATTCCAATTCCTGCTCAATTCATAATAGCGTTCACCATTGTATGTTGCTTGTTTTTTCACATAGTATACCGCGTTCAACAAATTGTTTGTACTAACTGTTTCAGTTTTTCCTAGTTCTTTATAAATTGTAGCAGTACGATTAATGTGTCCTAATTTATTCGTTGCTTCTTCCACTATCCGTGGTTTCTCTACATGTGTACTCTGTATCCAAACTTGTTGGCCATCTAGTGTGCCTCGATACCATGTATGATTTCCTACTCGCTCTGTTAAATTGATTTTAAAGACCGTTCCTTGTTTTCCAGACAGGCTCGATACTAAATCTTGAGAGCCACCCCATGCTTTCGTATACGCGTTTCCAGTTCCTTTTACTTGCATATCGAATTGGTCTCGATTAATCAGGACGTGGTCACGTACACTCAAGTCTGAAGCTTTCGCCCAACCTACCACTCCTGTTCCATTCCAATTCCTGCTCAATTCATAATAACGTTCACCATTGTATGTTGCTTGTTTTTTCACATAGTACACCGCATGCAACAAGTTGTTTGTACTAACTGTTTCAGTTTTCCCTAGTTCTTTATAAATTGTAGCAGTACGATTAATGTGTCCTAATTTGTTCGTTGCTTCTTCCACTATCCGTGGTTTCTCTACATGTGTACTCTGTATCCAAACTTGTTGGCCATCTAGTGTGCCTCGATACCATGTATGATTTCCTACTTGCTCTGTTAGATTGATCTTAAAGACCGTTCCTTGTTTTCCAGACAGGCTCGATACTAAATCTTGAGAGCCACCCCATGCTTTCGTATACGCGTTTCCAGTTCCTTTTACTTGCATATCGAATTGGTCTCGATTAATCAGGACGTGGTCACGTACACTCAAGTCTGAAGCTTTCGCCCAACCTACCACTCCTGTTCCATTCCAATTCCTGCTCAATTCATAATAACGTTCACCATTGTATGTTGCTTGTTTTTTCACATAGTACACCGCATGCAACAAGTTGTTTGTACTAACTGTTTCAGTTTTCCCTAGTTCTTTATAAATTGTAGCAGTACGATTAATGTGTCCTAATTTGTTTACAGGCTGTTCAGCAAAGGTTTGTATACTAGCACTCCAAAAAAGAGTTGATTCCAAATCTTCTTCTTTCTTTTCATCACTTTTTTCCGTTTCTAGAGTGTTTTTTTCTAACTCATGCTCTTCTCTAGCATCGGCTTCGTTGTGCTCCTCTGCACTGTCCTCTTTTTGCTCTTCTCTAGCATCGTTTTCGTTGTGCTCTTCTGTACTGTCTTCTTCTTGCTCTTCTATTGCTTCATTTTCGTTCTGTTCTTCTGTACTGTCCTCTTTTTGCTCTTCTCTAACATCGTTTTCGTTCTGTTCTTTTGTACTGTCTTTTTCTTGCTCTTCTATTGCTTCATTTTCGTTCTGTTCTTTTGTACTGTCTTTTTCTTGCTCTTCAATTGCTTCATTTTCGTTCTGTTCTTCTGTACTGTCTTCTTGCTTTGCTAGCTCTTCACTTGACTCATTAACCATCTCATGTTTTTCTTCGTTCAATGATTCATTAGCGAATTGAATCTCTTTTTGTTTGCTCAATACCAAACAATCAACTAAAGATTGATCTTCTGTATTGTGAAGATGTTCCCTTTCCTCTTTAGCTTCTAAAAATTCTTTATAACTGAGGTTGTACTCGTCAATAAAGCATTCATCAATTAACAGGATATCCTTCTCAATATCCATTCCAATTTCTTCAAATATACTTTCTTCAGGTATAGTCTTTACATATCCAACAGATGGAAGGGTCATGTTTATGAGGATTGTAAAAATTAGGGCTAACATACATATCCGTTTCACTCTATTCCTCCTAAGAATTATATTACGTGGCTACATAGATTTTAATAGATATTACACTATTTTCATAGTTTAATTTCATATATTACTAATAAGGCTCCACATTTTTCTTACACTATTGGTTAATTGTTATTCATTAAAGACGTTTAAGAGGGTTGGCATTAATGCCAACCCTCTTAAACAATATCCTTATATATTCACTTCAAAAGCATGTGATTTCTCTCCTAAAGCAATTTCAATTTTGCAGTTTCCTTTCAAATTGTTCGTGTTATCTACCTGTAAATAAGCTGAGTCTCCGTCCACAATAATGCTTGCTTCTGAATCAACAAACGCCTCCGTTTCATCATTGTAAATTGATGCAACATATGAAACTTCACTTTGACCATATGCATAAACATTTTTTATCGGGATGGAAATTAAACCTGCTTGTCTTTCCATCGATTCTAAATCAAGTTTAGCGACAGCTAGAAAGTTATGGACGATTGAATTTAAATCGATTGAAACTAATTCCGATTTGTTTTTGTAGACGACGTACGTATTTCCATTAATGATAGCAGCTTTTTTGAAGTTCTGCTTACTTGCTATTGCCCGGTGAGCCCCCACATCCATGTAGTTAAATTTCGTAGAAAGATCCCATGGTTGATGCGCATCATCGTAATCTTGGATAAAATCATCTAGTGTTAGTCTAAATGTAAGCTCACCACGAACATTAAAATAGGAGTCATGCTGATCAAAGTGGAATTTAGAATCTATCACGTCTTGAACTTCCCAAGTAGTTCTTGTAAAACGTCCTTTTATAGAAGGCGAGTATTGATTCCCCTTTGAATCTAACTCATTCATATACAGTAATGACGCAGGTAAAACTGACTTAATTTCTTCTTGACAATCAATTTGTACCTCGTTAGGGCTTCCCTTAAAGTTTACATTTCTTTCTTCATCATACGTAACCACTGCATCTGTAGTAATTATTAATGAATCTTCTTCAAACGAAAGAGTTCTCAAATAACTTCTTGATGTAGTCTCTGCTTTTGATTGGGAGAACTTTCTTACAAGATCTAAACGGCCTTTTCCCAACAAATAATCAATAATCTTATGTCGAGTATCTAAACGCTCCACAATAGCAGATTCAACAAAGCGATCTTTCCATTCCATTGCTTTGTCGAACTCAATTTGTTGAGTATCTTTACTTTTTTTGTGAAAGTTCCCTCTTAATGCTCCTAAGACTCTGGTTCTGTACCAATGTGTTATCATGTAATCTAAATCTTCACCTTTAAGGTTTTCTTTAAATGAAGACGCCACATTATTGATCTGCTCCCACTTATACTCAAGATCTTTGCCAAAACCAGCTGAATGATTTTGTTCTCGCCAATGGTAAACAGGATAATCGGCTAATATGCCTATTCGTGGATTCTTGCTAAAGACGAGACAAGAGAACATGACGTCTTCCCACCAGACTTTATCTCCTTCATAAAAGTAAAGATTATGCTGCTCAATAAACGTTCTTCTATATAATTTGGGTACCGTCATCGGACCCATTGCTTGTACACCTATGGTTTCAGCACCAACAACATTTTCTTTAAATTGTTCCCATCCCCAACCCCATCCTTTTGTGCGGATTACTTTTGGATTAACAACATCTAAGTCATTGTCTTTTGCAAAATTGTACATTCGCTCTAAAGCTTGAGGAAAAATAGTGTCATCATCATCACAAAAGAAAACATATTCTCCTTGTGCCACTTTCGTACCTTTATTTCGCGGCCTACTTCCCCAACCTGATGGAGAAATTCTATGAACTTGATAATGAATATATTCTCTTGTTTTTTCTTTTAATCGACTGAACGCCGAAAAATCGTCCGACCCATCATCTATAAACAGGACTTCAAACTCACTGGAATTTAATGTTTGTTTATTCAAAGACTCTACTATTCGGTTTAACTTATCTTCTTTGTTGTTATAAGTTGGGATGATGACACTTACTTTAATCATAACTTGCTCCTCCATGTTGTTCTACCCATTTAAAAATCCTGTTATCGTCACATTATTTGCGAGTTTCCTCATCCTAACACATTTAAATTGAAAAGGTGAATGAAGATCATGTAATATTTTTTTGATAAATAATGATGCTTTTCTATACATTGTCAAAAACAACTCGTTATTTTGTGAAAAAAACTGACACTTGACCAAAAAAAGCATATTTTATATGTTTACCCCAAAATGCATAAAGAAAACCTCCGCTTACAGTATGTAAGCGAAGGTTTTTTCTACTATCCATCAAACCTCGGAATTTCCAATACGAGATTATAAGACCCAATTTCTTGATAAAGGTTATACATGTTATTTACTTGCTTAAACGCCCAGCCAATATCCGTCGCGTATTGATGAGTAGGTCGACCATTCTCAATCAGCCCATCAATGTTCCAACGCATTTTGTACAGCGTATTTTGTCCTGCTTTCACATAACTGTTTCCTATATAACCAGCACCACCAACAATCGCTTTATATGGTGAGTCCCAACCTTCATTGTAAGCACGCTCTAGTCCGCATTCGTTTGGACATGCATCAACAGCACCAATTCCAAACATATTGTAGACAATTGTACCATTGTATTCATTTCCTGAAGCGAGAAATGATGTGCCGTGACCTGTTTCAAGCAATGCGTGAGAAAGCAAATAAATTTCATTTACACCGTGCATGCGACCAGCGTCAATAAATGCTTGACCTTGACCGCTTAGTGTTCCTTTTCCTTCTAAATACTGATTTAACACTTCTACCGTTACACCACTCGACTGAGCTAAATCAAGAAACTGAAATTGTTGTCTCTCATCATGAATGAAGTTATTCGGATTCATGTAGTACGCTATATCTTCTACGGATGCTCGAACCCAGTGGAGTTGGTACCATCCATTTTGCGGATTGCCACGAACCGTTACTCTTGTATCTCTTGTTAAACGGTCAACGACTGCATAAGCAGTACTTGGTCCACTACGTACATTTAACACGTCTGCATTCACGTAGTAGTAATTCCCTGTACTGTTATAAGAAATATACTCTGCCGAAACAAATTGACGATACGTATCCGTAACAGCGTAAACCCCATGCTGACGCTGAGCCGCTTCTTCTAAAGAGATGTTATACGGTATATAGGTATGATCGTTCAAATGCTTTTCATTAATCCAAACTTCTTGTTCATTAAGCATCCCTTGATACCATACCTCTTCACCCTTTTGCTCCGTTAAATGAACGTCAAAGCGTGCGCTTTTATGGCTACTAAGATCAAACAGCTTGTTTTCACTACCACCCCAAGCTATGTTAAACGCAGCTCCTTGCCCACTAATGTAACGTACTTTACTTGTTCGTTCAATTTGTACGCTATGTTCAGAAGTAACTTCTTTCTCAGATAGGTCATCAGCTATTTTATCATCTTCTGGAACTTTCACCTCTACTTGATTTCCTATGTTTCCAACCTTCGTATCGTTTTCTGATACATTTTCGTTTGTTTCCTCTTCCGTCGCATTTTCGCCTGTCGTGTTACCAACATCTTCCTCGAAGGCTTCACTTATTGGTTCTTCAAGTGTAACGTCTTCAGTACGTTGTTCTTTTTCGTCCCCACCACCGTCCTCGTCAATGATCTCTTTCTTTGTTTCTTCTATTGATTGATCAGCATCCGACATGTCATCGGAGATCGAGTCGTTTTCTTCATTTGAAATAAAGTCTTCTTCTAGAGGATCCTCTTCTTGATGTAAAGGCAAATTTTCTTGTATGTATACGGCTAGCCGCTCACGAAGTTCCATTTCTTCCAACCCAAATTGATCCATAAAAAAAGAAATGTATTGCTCTTCAGATAAACCTTCCGATTTCATTATTGTATATAGACAATCACTCGTTAAAAGCTGCTCAAATGACCCTTCCTCATCTTGTGTCAGGCATTGTTCAATGACATGTGTACCTTCCTGCATCGCTTGAGTTACGTATGGTAAAGTAAGATTTGAAGTGAACAAAAGAATTAATAGTACTAAACCAATTTTCTTCATTCTTATCCCCCTCATTTAGTCGTATTGGCAATAAAAAAAAGAGCGACTTTATCACTCTTTTTTTACCTTTCCTACAGTATTCAATTGCGCAAGTCCACATGTCTTTCCTGTCAGAAATAAATCAAACTATACTTTTTAAAATACAACCTCACATTTATTCTTTTTTTCAGAATAATGCATTACAATAGAAAAAAGGAGGCGACAGAATGTCATCTATTCGTGATTTAACAGGAATGATTGAAGAGATAAAGCAGTTAAAGGAAATGGATGAAGACACTCTCTTAGAACCACTCGCAGAGGGAAAGTGGTCGGTACGCGAGATTGTTGGACATCTTTATAATTGGGATGCTCACAATACATCGAATATGGTGCCGTTTATGGAAGATGGCGCCCAATTACCCGCTTTTCCTAGCCACGACTCATTTAATGAGGCTGGTTTGAAGGGACTAGAAAACGTTGATGTCTATACACTTATCAACCACTTTATTTCACAACGTGCTCAATTCATTGAAACGTTAGAAGCGGTTGATCCATCAGCTCAATTTACCATTGGTAAAGGGAAGCGTAAGTTTTCAGCGGAAAGCTTTGCGAAGATATTTGTTCACCATGATCAAGAGCATCGACCACAGCTCCACGAAAAGGCAGACCTCAGATGACTAGCTTAGACGTTTATTGGGGAAATGGTCTCGTTCAATTGACTTGGGTACCAATGACGACTCTCCCTTTTGCTGAGAAGATAACAAGTGCTCACGGATTTTGCTTCTATCAAAATCAGGTAATGCTCGTTTATTTAAAAAAGAGGGGCTGGGATTTGCCTGGAGGGCATGTGGAAAAAGGGGAGACACCTAAAGCCGCTTTCCAGCGAGAATGTTTTGAAGAAGGGTATGTCTCAGGTGATTGCACGTTGCTTGGTTGCATCAAAGTGAACCATGAAAAAAATAGTGCTTGGAATGAAACAAGCCCCTACCCTAAAATCGGCTATCAAGCTTTTTATCGAATGAATGTATCAACGCTCCACCCCTTTTCCGGACATTTCGAAGCAACGAAGCGAACGTTTGTGGATCCGAATCAGTATGGAGGTTGGCACCATGGCTGGCATCGTGTGTATGCGTCGGCGCTCACAGAAGCTCTACGCTTCTGACGCCTGATCATGTCATTCGTTAAAAGAAGGAGTGTAATAGGAAATGGTTTTGCCACTTGAATATGAAATTAGAGCGCATACAATTAGCGCTCTAACGAGAAAATCAAAAGACGGGGTGAAGTAAAGAAAGGATTACCTAAAGCGCAGGCAAGAGAACCGTCGCTTTAAAGAGATCACCGTCTACTTCAAGCTGTACATCCCCTCCATGTAATTGGGCAATCGATTTAGCAATAGCGAGCCCGAGACCTGACCCTTCTGTATGGCGTGATGAATCACCACGCTTAAACCGCTCAAATAATTCGTCTATATTTTCCCCTAATTCATAGTTTGTAACGTTTTTAAAGCTGATTTTTATTCGATTTTCTTCTTTTCGTGCGTGTATATACACCCGGGTTTCAGGAAGCGCATAACGCAGGATATTTGTCAGCAGATTATCAAACACACGCCAAAGCTTTTGCCCATCCACTTTTGCATACAATGGTTCGCTCTCCTCTTTTACGCGAAAATGGAGAGAAGAGGCTTCAATCGCTTGATTACTTTCCGCTAACGCTTGCTTAAGCAATTGATTTAAATCTACGGTTTCCGTTTTTAACTCTACGTTCCCACTCGCCATTTTTGATGCTTCAAATAAATCCTCTATTAACAGTTTAAGACGCTGTGATTTTCGATCAATAATATCAATATACGAAGCTCGTTCTTCATGGCTAAGGTTATCGTTTTTTAGAAGCTCTGTGTACGTAATGACTGAGGTAAGTGGTGTTCGTAAGTCATGGCTAACATTTGTAATTAATTCTGTTTTCAAGCGCTCACTTTTTAGTTGTTTTTGCTGTGAGTGCTGTAAGCCTTCTTTTAGTTGGTTAAGGGTTTGTGCTAGATCACTAAGAACAGCGCCTCCTTTAATTGGAAGGGGCTCAGCGGCTTCGCCTGCAACGATTTTTTTCGACTCTTTTATCAGGTTGTTAAAATATCCAACTCTTTTTAAAAGAAGGATGAACAGCGGCAATCCGACTAGTAACAATGCGATAAGATAGAAAAGAAGAAAAATAGCTTCTATAAAAAAGAGTGGAAACCCTACTCCAAATAAAAACACTGTCCCGAGTAATAAGCTCAATTGTATTCCAACCGACCGATGTTCAAACACCTCTTTTATCATCGTAGTGAAACGGTACATTATTGAACGCTTAGCTAATTCTTTAAGTGACTCCGTCTTCTTCATTGTCAAACATCTATAGACGACGATGAAAAGCAGCCCAATGCACAAAAGAAACATCGCTAGTGAAAAAAGAGTTGAAGCAGTTGAATACTCACTTAAATAGAGCAGATTGTTGGCAAACTGATCCCCAAAAATAAGCAACAAGATACTTAAGATGATGGCGATACCGAGTAAAAGATCTGTCGGAACACGTTCTAACTTTAACCCCTTCGTTGATTCGGCTAACTCGTTACGAATCCTTCTAAACGATCTGCCTGCTGTTGTGACCAAACCGACGCCTAAAAGAGCGAGCCCTACTAAGGAAAGCTGTCTTTTTCTATAGTCATCAGCCGCTGATGTTATGGCGCTTGTTCGGTCAGATGGAATGCCGATTGCTCCTTCATAGCTCATGTTTGTTTCTTCATTAGTTGTAGCAGTAGCCTCACTTAAAAACCAGCCTTCAGAATTGTAGAATGGATAGTTACTCTCCATTAACCCATTCATATCCGTATAAGACTGGTACATTTCCATACTATCTTCATCGAACGATTCCTCCCAGCGGCTTTTGACAACGTGATCCATATTCGTGTAGACATCACCTGTTTCGTGAGAGATAAAATAATAGTGAAAGGTTGATTCTAGTCGATGGAAAATTTGACGTTCTCTTTCAAGATAGACAAACTGATCTTTTAGTTGCTGTTCTTTTTCTGCTTGAATTCTAGCGGTAAGGGCCTCATCATCAAAGATTTCACGGACTGCAGCAATGTCTTTATCCCGTTGTTCTCTTAAAACTTGAGCCATCTCACCCCCTTCGTCAAGCTCATTCCACTCTAATTCATCTTGGTAGTGCTGATGAATGGATTGAATGTCTCCGAACTCTACCCCATACTCATAGCGGTACTCATTCAAATCTTCTTCCGTCACTTTAATTGCTTCTATCTCTTCTTCCAACGTTTGGTCTTTAAATTCAAACTGAACCACTTTGGTCAGAAAATCATCCAATTCATGTTGAAATGTTGGTGTTTTGTAATAGTTTTTATACGTATAGGTGTCGCTATAATAAAGAACAACAAACAATGATCCAATTCCTGCGCTGAGAAGAAACAGCCAGCCAATTTGTTTCCATCTACTTTTCCATTTTGTAGCCAATACCCCATACCACCTTTATATACGTTGGATTTTTCGGGTCTAATTCAATCTTCTCGCGAATGCGACGAATATGAACAGCGACCGTATTTTCAGATTGGTAATGTGGTTCATTCCACACTCGTTCATAAATCTCTTCAATCGAAAAGACGCGCCCAGCATAGGTTAGCAATAGTTCTACAATTCGAAATTCAATTGGAGTAAGTTTGATTAGCCGATCATCAACACATACTTGTTTTGCGCTTTTATCTAGTGTGAGGCCTCGTAAATGAAGGGCTTCACTTTTTATGTATTGTTCGAATTTTACATAGCGGCGCAACTGTGACTTTACTCGGGCAACTAGTTCAAGAGGGTTAAACGGTTTGGTTACATAGTCATCTGCTCCAACCTGTAGTCCGATAATTTTGTCTGTATCTTCACTTTTTGCACTTAATAGAATAATAGGGATGTGCTGCTTGTCTCGAATTTTTAGCGTCGTTTTTATTCCGTCAAGTTTAGGCATCATAACGTCTAATACAATTAAATGGATGGTTTTCTCTTCTAGCATTTGAATAGCCTCAAGTCCGTCACCTGCATGAACAACGTCAATGTTTTCATGTCGTAAATAAATGCTAATTGCTTCTCGAATTTCAACTTCATCATCCACTACTAGTACTTGGTAACGATCCATTTGAATCTACACTCCTTTCCCCCTCTTAGTATAGCGTGTCTTTGTTCTTAACATTAGTATAGCTGGTAAATCTTACTACAAAGTGACGATTTTTCTTAAGAATTTCTTACGAAAGCTGGTCCCTTCCATTATAAGAAGCACGCGAGAGACCAAGTGAAAAAGAAAAAAGCCGTACGAGCATACCGCTCATAAGGCTTTTCTGTCCTACATTCCAATTGATTGATCACTGCTTTTGCGTCGTTTGACTGCATTTCTCCACGTCGGAATCACAAGCGAGAGGACCGTTAACACAATTAATGATAAAGCAAGCGGACTTTGTGCGAAAATCGCTAATGAACCATCAGAAATGGTTAAAGATTGACGTAACATTTGTTCCATCATCCCACCAAGGATAAAGGCTAAAATGAATGGTGCTGCAGGAAAAGCAAAAATGCGCATAAGATAGCCAAGGATGCCAAACAAGACAAGCAAATAAAGATCAAACGTACTAAAGCTAACCGCGTACACGCCGACTAAGCTAAAGATCACAACAAGTGAAATCAGCAAAGGTCGAGGAACAGCTAAAATCTTCACGAAATATGGGATGAGCGGTAGATTTAAGATTAATAGAAAGACGTTACCAATGTACATACTGGCAATGACACCCCAAAAAACGGTTGGGTTTTCTGTAATTAAAAGCGGTCCCGGCTGTAAGCCTAATACGAGAAACGCACCTAGCATGACAGCTGTTGTTCCTGAACCTGGAATCCCTAGGGACAGAAGCGGCACAAACGCACCGCTAGTAGCGGCATTATTGGCCGTTTCAGGTCCAGTCAGTCCTTTAATAGACCCCTTACCAAACTCCTCCGGATTCTTCGCTAGTTTTTTCTCGGAAATATAAGCAATGAATGAAGAAATCGTCGCACCTGCTCCTGGTAAGATACCAAGGAGAAAACCGAGAAACGATTGTCTTGTCATTGGTCCTTTCATTTCATTTAAATCTGATTTACTCAGCTTCAAACTGCCAATATTTTTAAAGCCACTCATGGATTCTCGTCGATTTAAAATAAGGAAACACACTTCAGCGAGCGCAAAAACACCAAGGGCAATAATCAAGAAGTCAATCCCATCCAATAAGTTAACGCTTCCAAAGGTAAAGCGTGTCGTACCTGTTTGTGAATCAATCCCAATGGTTACGACCATGAAACCTAAAACAGCGGAAGTTAGTGCTTTTAACGTTGAGCCTTCGCTTAAACTGGCGATTGCCGTAAGACCGAGCAGCATAAGCGCGAAGTACTCAGGTGGTCCAAAATAAATCGCGACACTTGCAAGCATGGGTGCAAACAACATAAGTAAAATAACACTTACTGTCCCACCGACAAAGGAAGCAATTGCTGATATCGCAAGAGCTTTTCCAGCTTTCCCTTGCTTCGCCATCGGATAGCCATCAAATGCCGCAGCGACTGTCCCCGCTACCCCAGGAGCGTTTAACAAAATGGAAGAAGTCGATCCTCCATACATCGACCCGTAATACACACCTGCCATCATCACAAGCGCTATAGTAGGGTCCATTCCGTACGTGATCGGAATCATAATGGCAATGGCACTAATAGGGCCAAGTCCCGGTATCATTCCGATAATGGTTCCAAGCAACACACCAATAAAAACAAACAAAATGCCTTCCCAACTAAAAGCAGCTGAGAACCCTTGCATTAACCCATCAAATGAACCCATTACACGTCCCCCTTAAAACGGCAGGATTCCAGCCGGTAGGCGGATCGCTAAGCCATAATTAAACAAACTGTAGACACCCACTGAGAAAATGAGTGCGGTTAACATATTCACGATCCATTTTTTGTAGCCGAGGATACGTGAAGAGATAAGAATAAATAAAGCCGTCATGATAACAAATCCAACTACTTCTAAAACGGTAATATAGATAAGGACAAGCCCCATCATTCCAAAAAGCATATACGCCTCTTTTTTTGGGATCGTCCGCTTCTTTTTCTGTTCCTCCGTATCTACGTCTTTTGCAAAGAAGAAACAAATGCCGAGCACCAGTAAACAAGCCCCGAGTAATTTTGGAATTAAGTCCGAATCAACAGGCACAAAAGCATACTCAGGTAGTTGAAAGGCCATGATTAAATACGAAGCCGCAATAAAAATTAATACAAGTGAAATTCCACGGTTTACTGTTAGTTTCATCAGTGATCCTCCTATCCACCAAATCCAAGTTCATCTAATGCTGCTTGCAAGTCAACAGACTGCTCATCTAAAAATTCCGTAAATTCTTCATGCCCCATATACAGTTCATCCCATCCGTATGCTTCTCGAACTTCGGCAAATGAATCCGAAAGAGATGCTTGTTTAAATACATCCTCGTAGTAGGCAAGTTGTTCATCGGTCATGTCGGGCGGACCAAACACACCTCGCCACACAACAAATTCAGCGTCGATCCCTTGCTCGATAGCTGTTGGTAGTGTTGATAGATAGTCACCCTCTAAACGTTCAGGTGCTGTAATGCCTAGTATTTTCATTTTACCTGCTCGCGCTTGTTCAGCAGCCTCTGAGACACCTGTTGACACAATATCAACGCTTCCGTTTAAAACTGACGTCATCGCACCGCCATCTTGATCAGAAACGTAGCGAATTTTTGTAATATCCACACCAGCAGCTTGCGCAAACAATATAAACTGCATGTGATCCATACTGCCTGGAGAAGATACACCAATCGTTGTCACTTGCGATGGGTCTTCTCGCATATCAGCAAACAGTTCGTCTAACGTATCCCATTTTGCGTCGTCTCGAACGGCAAACGCACCGTAGTCCGCTATTAAATTAGCAATTGGTGTAAAATCTTTGTAGCCATATTGTGACTGCCCAGCTAACTCAACAAAGTGAAGTGGAGGCGATCCAATAAAGATATTGTGCGGGTCATTTCGCTTATGAATGTATGCCCAGGCAACAGCCCCTCCACCTCCTGGCTTATTCACCACACCAAAACTTTGATTCGCGAGATTGTTTTCATCAATCGTCTTTGAAAGCATTCGAGCCGTCGTGTCCCATCCGCCTCCTGCTGCAGCCGGAGCAATGAATTCAATGGAACGATCAGGCTTCCAATTCCCACTTGCATCGACTGATCCATGTTGAACAGGCATGGAGCAAGCACCTAGAAGCACCGTACACGCAAGCGGAAGTAGCCATGATTTCTTCATACGAAACACCCTTTCTAGGATATAATAGGTCTATAATAACGATAATAAAAGTAGAACGATTATTGAATGGGTAGCTGCTTTGTCAAAAACAGCTACCTTTATTTTTAAAGCGTTTTCATTTTGTTGATCGCTTGTTCTTTAAGCTTGAATTTTTGAATCTTTCCTGACGCTGTCATCGGAAATTCCTCGCACACCTCGATATAGCGGGGAATTTTATAATGAGCAATCTTGCCTTTACAATAAGCGATTAATTCTGATTTTTCTATTTCCATTCCTTCTTTTACCCGAATCCAAGCCATCACTTCTTCCCCGTATTTCGCATCTGGAACGCCGATAACTTGCACATCTAGAAGAGCAGGATGAGTGTAAAGAAACTCCTCGACTTCACGGGGATAAATATTCTCTCCTCCACGGATAATCATATCTTTTAGGCGTCCTGTAATCGTGCAATTCCCAGCTTCGTCCATAACTGCTAGATCACCTGTATAGAGCCAACCGTCTTCGTCGATTGTGTTATCCGTTGCTTCTTGATTTTTGTAGTAGCCTTTCATGACATTATAGCCACGACAACAAATCTCTCCTTGTACACCTAGTGGTACCTCTTGTCGAGTCGAAGGATCAACAATTTTCACCTCGATATGTGGCATGGCTCGACCAACTGTCTGCACACGTACGTCTAGCGAATCACCTGTACGTGTTTGCGTAATACCAGGAGATGTTTCTGTTTGGCCGTAAACAATCGTTAATTCGTTTGCTCCCATATCGTCTGATACTTTTTTCATCACTTCGATTGGACATGTTGAGCCTGCCATTATCCCTGTTCGTAATGAAGATAAATCGTATGACTTGTAAGCAGGATCATTTAACTCAGCGATGAACATCGTCGGTACTCCGTGAACAGCTGTACAGCGCTCCTTCTCAATCGAGGTGAGGACATCAGCTACATTGAACTCTTGAACGGGCACCATCGTTGCTCCACTTGTGACACAAACCAACGTCCCTAACACACAACCGAAACAGTGAAAGAATGGAACTGGTATACACAAGCGGTCTTTATAGGTGAAATTCATCCCTTCTCCAGCATGCTTTCCTGTATTAATAAGGTTATGGTGCGTAAGCATGACACCTTTCGGAAAACCGGTTGTGCCTGACGTATATTGCATGTTAATGACATCACTAGGATCAAGCTGTTCAAGACGTTCGTCAAGTGCTGCATGCGTCACTTGATCTGCAAAAGCAAGGAAATCTCGCCAATTAAACATACCAGGGTAACGTTCTTCACTTAGCACAATAACATTTTTTAGGTAAGGCAACGTGTTCGATTGAAGCTGTCCTGGAGTCGCTGTTTTTAATTCAGGAAGAATCTCATAGATGATATCTAAGTAGGAGACACCTTTAAACGATTCCATTAAAATAAGCGTTTTTGAATCCGACTGCTTGAGGAGATACTCTAGCTCTCTTGCTTGATAATTCGTATTGACCGTAACAAGTACCGCACCCATTTTCCCCGTCGCAAATTGTGTAGTCACCCATTCCGGCGTATTTGACGCCCAAATAGCTACGTGGTCCCCTTGTTTCATTCCGAGATCTATGAACGCTTTCGCCACATGTCTACACGCTTCATTAAACTGGTTATAAGACAGACGTAACCCGCGATCCACATAGACAAGCGCATCATTGTTTGGCACTTCTCTTGCTTTCGTCTCAAGCAACTTTCCGATGGTCGTATTCATCAATTTGCTCATGCGTTCCATTCCACCTCTTTTTTTGAAAGACTAAAAAAGACAGCTTCTAACTGAAAAGTCCGAAAACAAAAGACCTTACTACATTTAAAGCTGCTCTTTTACCTTTTACAGTTCTCCCCTTACCCTTCAACTCCTTCTAGAAATAAGAAGCAAGGGCATTAAGACGTTGAATTCACTTCAATCGCATCACTGAGTTTTATTTATCTTACACAAACAACGCACAAATGTAACCGTTTTCAATTTATTGTTCATTTTGTTCATAAAGTTTATATAGGTTGTATTTGAAAACGATGTAGAGGCGCAGGAAATACATGCATTAGCCTCTACTCGTTACTTTAAACTCTTTTGCAAATGATTCAAGAATATGTATAAGGCGCTCAGACATATCATTTGGACTAATGGGATACCCTTTTTCAATCCAATCGACTAGTAAGCCTGCTGTACCGTGAGCCATATATAACTTATGTGCATCATAGTTAATATCTCGGTCTTGATTTACAGATACCAGCTGGAAGTGTTCTTTTAACACCTCATAGATCGCTTGCGGTAAGTCACGATGCAGACTCGGAATCGTATCTTCTATGATGTATAAATTAAAAAAAGGCTGGTTGGCATAAATGAAATGGGTCAATTCAAATGATCCAGAATTCATTGTACCCGTTGTAACGCTTTTTCCTTTTTCGTATTTATTCATGCTCGTATCTTTAATCTGTTGATACATCTGTGCTTTCAATTCATCTGAAAGACAATACTTGTCCTGATAATAAAGATAAAAAGTGGTTCGATTATAATCTGCTTTTTTCACAATATCTGTAACAGACACATGGCTAAACCCTTTTGCATGAACGAGGCTAATAAACGCTTGTTTAAAATTGTTTTTTGTTCGTTCACTTTGTTTTGACGAACGTTTTTCACTTGAAGTCATGTATGATTCCTCCAAAATTCAACATAATAACCAAAGGTGTAGATTCTATCGACACATCCGTTCTGATTAACGATTGTTCTACACAATGAATCCGTTTACACTCGAAGTAGAAATTCCTTACCTTGTTTTTATTATAGCATCGCTGGAAGGAGACGTTTTTATGAATCGTTTTGAAGAAAAAGTTATTATTATTACTGGTGGTGGCTCTGGATTAGGAAGAGCAGCTGCAAAGCAAATGGCGTCTGAAGGAGCAACATTAGTCCTTGTTGATTTAAATATGGCAGGTCTTGAGGAAACAAAACAAGTCATTATAGACGAGAATCCAAACGCCACTGTAGAATTAGTGGAAGCGAACGTTGCAAATGAGGAAGACGTCCAGAAATATGTACAGTATACAAAAGACACGTTTGGCAAGATTGATGGGTTCTTTAATAATGCTGGCGTTGAAGGAAAACAAAACCTTACAGAGGACTACGGCATTGAAGAATTTCAAAAGGTTGTCGACATCAACTTAAATGGTGTATTTTACGGAATGAAGCACGTCTTAAAGATTATGAAAGAACAAGGCTTTGGTTCGATTGTGAACACGGCATCTGTTGGAGGCATTCGCGGTGTCGGTAACCAATCCGGATACGCAGCAAGTAAACATGGTGTTGTCGGTTTAACCAAAAACTCAGGCATTGAATATGGCCAGTTCGGTGTCAGCATTAAAGCCATTGCCCCAGGTGCCATTATGACCGCTATGGTAGAAGGCTCTTTACGTCAAATTGGGGGAGATAACTGGGAAGAAGCAGGGAAAGAATTCGTTAAAGCGAACCCGATGCTCCGCTTTGGTAAACCTGAAGAAGTTGGCTACCTCGTTGCTTTCCTATTGTCGCACCAAGCAGACTTTATTAATGCAACCGTTATTCCGATTGATGGTGGTCAGTCCTATAAGTATTAACGATGAGAATTATTAAAAAACGAACCCACACACATGTTCATGGGTTCGTTTTTCTTTTTGTAGCCGGCTCAGTCACTCGCGTTTCATTATTATAAAACACTGATTGCCACGCCTGTGCCATTTATAGCGCTACAGCTTCCAATATTTCCGCTCTGGTCTTCCGACTATGCCGTATTCTAATTCTGCTTTCGCTTCATCTATTGAAATCAAATATTCTAAATAGCGGCGGGAAGTTGTTCGTGATGCACCAAATTGCTTACCAAGAGCCTCTGCTGTTATCCCGTCTTGCTGTTCTTGAAGAAGATGACGAACCTTTTCTAATGTAAGCCGATCAATTCCTTTAGGCAATTCATCTTCTTTATCGCTATTGTCTTTTACACGGAGAAAAAAAGAATCCGCGAGAGCTTGGGTTATACGGGGAGACTGTCTTAATTGGTTACTTTGCGCCTGGGCCTTCTCAATGGCTTCCTTCAATCGTTCAAAGGCAATGGGTTTAATGAGGTAATCGATAACGCCAAGGTGAAGAGCTTCTGTAAATATCTCTTTTTCTGTAGCAGCTGTGATAAGAATAATTTGCACATGAGGGGCGACTTCATATAACTGCTCGACGACATCGACTCCTAATTGATCTGGTAAATAAACATCCAGTAAAACTAAATCCGGTTGATGTTGATCAACGAGCTGAATGGTTTCACTCGCTGTCTGGGCTTTAGCAATGACGTGTATGTCTTGAAGTTGTTTCAAAAATTTCTCATGAATACCAGCTACATGATAATCATCTTCTGCTATCATTACGTTCACTTCGTTCTCCCACCTGTTCTTTTGGAATGTATAAGCTCATAATGGTCCCTGATGGTTGATTGTGTTCGATTTCTAGTGTTCCGTTTAATTCCTTAAGCGCCGCTTTCACTAGTGCTAGACCATACCCTCTTTGTCCACTTTTTGTTGTCGTTCCTTGCTCAAATAATTGCGCTTGTATCGATTCAGCGATCCCTGATCCGTTATCTGCCACTTCAACAATTAGTTCTTTTCCAAGATCGGTTAAAAACACTTCCACTGTCGGTTTGTCACGTCCTATTACCGCATCAAATGCATTGTCTACAACATTTCCAATAATGGTTACGAGAGGGGCAGCTGCTTCTGCTGGCCACTGCCATTCAACCGTGCTCGCTGGATCAAGAGTGAAGCAGATTTTCTTCTCAGAGGCTTTTGAACGCTTACCAATGAGAATGGCTTGAATCGTAGGGTCCTGAATTTGTTCGAAAACAATCCGGTCATCACGAGATTGCGTACCTGTTTCTTCTTCAATAAAATCAATTGCTTCATCATAATAGCCTAACTGAAGATAGCCAGATATGGCGTACAATTTATTTTTATATTCATGAGTCTGCGCACGAAGATCCTTTGAATACTGTTGAATTTCCGATAAAGCGTTCACTAACTCCTGTAATTCTGTCCGATTTTGAAAGCGAGCGACTTTCCCTGCATAGTGCCCATCTTCATTGATTATTTGATAGTAAATAATTAGACGGTCTTCATTAACGATCACTTCATTTTGGCCTGTCGCTTCTTCCGTTTGTAAGACTGCTGCAATCTCTGAATCTGGTAACACCTGATCAATCTTCTGCCCAATGGCCTGCTCATCTATCTGAAGCATCTCTTTGGCAAGTGCATTTAGAAGTGTGACTCTTCCATCCTGATCCGTCGCTAGTAGCCCTTCACTCACTGCTTCAATGACGGCATGTCGCTCTTTATACAATCGTGCAATTTGATACGGTTCCAACCCGAATGTATCGCGGCGAATACTTCGAGCAAGAGCATTACTACCTACCATACCTATCAAGAAGATGACGAGAATGGCGGAGGCAAATACGGTAAAGCCTTTTAAAAACGTTGCGTTTATGTATTCAATCATATACCCAACCGAGACTACACCAATAATCGAGCCGTCTTCCGCACGAATTGGTGTTTTTCCTCGTACAGCTTCACCGAGTGATCCTTGGGCGAGAGACGTATAGCTTCGTCCATAAAGGAGTGCATCATCATTATCACCACCTACCATCTCTTGACCAATTTGTTCACGGTTTGGATGGGTCAAGCGAACACCGTCACCATCACCAATGACAATATATTCTGCGCCTGCATTACGTTGGATTTGATCAATCATCTCTCTTACCTTATCGACATCTCCTGTACCAATCAATGCTTGTTTCACTTCTGGTATTTCTGCAACTGTCAAAGCGGTTGTTAGCGCTTGCTCGCCGATTAAGTTTCGTGCTTGCTCTCGTTCTAAATAGATATAAACGAATGTTATGAGTAGCATAATAAGGGCAATTAGCGCAGTGACGTATCTTCTAAACTTTTTTTCAAGGGTTCTTTTAGTCGTCGTCATACCTTCACCTATTATCTTAAAAGTGATCCTATTCCGTTTAGTTTACTATAGATTGGAACGGAGTGACTCTATTTTAAAACGCTTTTTTTGGAAAAACCAAATAAAAAAACGACCGAAGCGGCCGTTTTTTCTCAACGTCTAGTATGGCGTTAGATGCGGTGCCAATAAAAGGTCCATCTGTCTAGACGTATCATATGCAAGCGCTGCTGGATCATAGGTATACGGTGTTAATTCGGCTGTTAATGCTCCTCTATAGCCAATCTGCTGAAGTTCCTCCATTACAGCTTGCCAGTTTACGTCTCCTGCTAATAAATTCGTAAAACCAGTAATCGTACCGACGCTCGTTTTAAAATCCTTTACATGGACTTTTAAAATGCGCTCTCCTAATATCCGAATCCACTGCTCTGGATAGCCAAATTGAAGAACATTTCCAACATCAAAGTACGCACCTACGTGAGTAGAGTTCACCTCATCAATATAACGAACCATTTCAAGAGGTGATAGCAAAAAGCGGTTCCAGACGTTTTCAATTCCTATTTTAACATTTAACTCTTCCGCTACTGAGGCAAGCTCTTTCACTGCCGCAATGCTGCGCTCATAACATTCATCGTACCGCACATCTTCCGTCACGATTCCTGGAACAACAAGGACCGTACTAACGTCTAATTCATGTGCTAGTTCAAGCATTTTCCTTACAACGTATTTCCCTTGCTCTTGCATTTTTTCTTCAGCAGAAGAAAGGGGTGTTTGCCATAATAATGCGGTTGATAGGCTATCCATTTCAAGCCCGGCCGCTTTTATTTGCGCCTTTATCTTTTTCCCTTCTTCTACCGTTGTATCAAGGGTTAGTCCCACTTCTCCTGGCTTCCCTACATTTAATTCGATTGATGAGAATCCGGCCTGTTTTGTCCATTCTAGCACGCGATCAAGAGGTGTTCCTGCTGGATAGCACCATTGGTTTATCCCTTTTTTCATCGAGGTACCTGCTCTCCCTCACCTAATGCAACAACGTCACCTTTAGCTGCAGAAGCGTAAGCACCAATCGCCACTTCTAACGCTTTCAATCCATCAATACCTGTCACTGACGGATTGCGCTTTTTTCGAACACTTTCAATAAAATCTCGAACAAGGCTATCATCCATGTTGTCGCCCCAGAAATTGTATTGAAGACCACCGCTATGGTAAAGATCCAATTTCTGCGCTTGGGCATCGACTTTCAAAGTTCCTTTTGTACCGATAAATTCTAATGTCACGTCTCCCCAAATAGGGAAGTTCGGATTTCTAGACCAACTACAGTCTAGTGTAGCAAAGACACCGTTTTGAAACGTTAGCGATAAAATCCCCGCATCATCAATGGCTTCAGCCGAAAAATGTTGATCGATTTCAGCGTAAACATCGGCTACGTCTTCTTGTAAAATCCAGCGCATAACATCCACCACATGGACGGTATGGTCAATAACAGCCCCACCACCTGCGAGCTGCTTATCATTAAACCATCCTCCAGGATTCTTGCCTCGGTTCGTCCCTTTCATTGCTAAGATAGCGCCAAATTCACCTGCGTCAATACGGGCCTTTGCCCGTTTAATGGCTTCATTAAAGCGGACTGGAAAAGCGGTTTGCAGGAGAACGCCAGCTTCTTCGCATGCAGCAATGATGGCCTGTGCGTCTTCAACCGTATGGGCAAGCGGTTTTTCACATAATACCGCAGCTCCTGCTTTTGCTGCAGCGACTGCATGCTCTTTATGGCGTGCATTTTCAGATGTCACAACCACTGCATCAAGTCCTTGAGCCAACAATTCATGATACGATCTATAGTAGTCCGTTTTATAGTGTTGAGCCGCTTCTTGGCCACGCTTTTCATTATCATCGGCTATTCCTACTACTGTCACCCCATCAATGGTCACTAAACTAGATGCATAGGCATGGGCATGACCATGGGCAAAACTAATTATTCCTACTTTCATAACGTCTCCTCCTTCAAATTAGTGAGCTACTGTCTGAGAATGAATGGTGATCGGCTTCTTTTCCTTAATTGACTGTAAAGCAGCCATTCCAATCTCCACTGCTTTGAGCGCATCCTCCGCTGTCACGATCGGCTCTTTCCCTGATTGGATACACTGGATAAAATGACTCAATTCCGTATAGTAAGGGGAGTGCTGTAAAGGACTTTCAGGAACCGCTACACCTGGTTTCCCATCCGGGCTTGCTTTTTCCGCTACGAGCGCTTGGTTTTTTTGACTATCGTAGTGGAGGATGCCCTCTTTACCAGCAAGTTCAAATGATGTACGGAAGCCTTCATGCGCCCACGTACCTTCTAGGTGGGCAATGACACCGTTTGCAAAACGAAGGGTCACTAGAGCGTAATCCTTTCGCTCTTCATTTATACCTGCGACGCCTGCCAGATTCCTTGCATATACCCGTTCCACCTCACCAAAGCACCACCGTAAGAAGTCGAAATCATGAACCATTAAGTCGAGAACGAGTCCACCACTCCGATCTGTGTTTGCGTACCAATCTTCCGTCGCAATAGGATAAGAACCTCCTCTTGTTGTTCGAACAACACCAACTTTTCCAACTGCTCCTTCATCAAGTGCTTGCTTTGCTTTTTGATATTCTGGAAAAAAGCGGACAACGTGACCAACGAAAAGGGCAACACCTTGTTTTCGGCAATAAGCAACCATCTCTTCTGCAGCTTCAAGCGAACGAGCTAATGGCTTCTCACAAATAATAGATACCTTTACATCAGCCGCTTTTTTCACTAATGCTGGATGAAGATCAGTAGGAACACAAATTGAAATGACGTCAATTTCCTCTCCTATTTCTCTAATTGCTTCATCAAACGAATAGAAAGACTTGGCGCCTGATTTCTCCCCCCATTCGTTTGCTCGTTCTTCCTTCACATCAACCACTGCTGTTAGCTTCGTATCGTTCATTTTCATAAAGCTAGAGGCGTGCACTGCCCCCATCGTCCCAAGACCAACCACCATGACTCGTAACATTTGTCCCATCTCCTTTTTTTCATCTCTTATTATCTTCGCACTCCACCTAGGGCAATTCCTGCTATTAAATACTTTTGTAAGAAAAGAAACATAAGTAACATTGGTATAGTTGACATGAGTGCAGCTGCCATAAGTAATGGGTATTCTGTTGAATATTGCCCTTCAAAATTTGCAATCCCAACAGAAAGGACGCGCATATCGGCAGAGTTAGTCATGACAAGTGGCCACATAAAATCATTCCATGAAGCTAAGACGGTAAAAATTCCAAGAGCCACAAGTGCTGGCTTTGCATTTGGTAAAATCACACGCCAATAGACACCCCATTTAGAACACCCATCCATTATTGCCGCTTCATCCAGTTCTTTTGGTATCCCCATAAAAAACTGACGTAATAAAAACACCCCAAATGCACTGAATATACCAGGAACAATTAAAGCATAGAACGTATTAATCCAGCCAAACTGTGAGAGCAATGCATAATTCGGGATAAGTATGACTTGGATTGGCACCATTAAAACCGATAAGATCACAAGAAACAATGTATTCTTAAAAGGAAAATCCAATCGGGCGAAGGCATATGCTGCCATCGAGCAAAGAAATAACTGTGAGGCTGTTCGTACAACCGTCACAAAAATAGTGTTGGCGTAATACGTTAGAAAATCTGCACTCTCAAATACCCGCGCATAATTATCAAAGCGAAACTGCTTCGGAAAGACTGTGGGTGGGATTTGCATCGACTCTAAATACGACTTAAATGAGGTCGAAACCATCCAAAAGAAAGGAATAACCATGACAATTGCGCCAACTAGCAACAAGATATGAATCCAGCTTTTTTTCATACAACGCCACCCTTTCTGGCATTACCCATCATAATGCACCCATTTTTTCTGACCAGCGAACTGTAAAATCGTCATCCCAAGAATAAGTAAAAACAACACAAATGCCTGGGCTGAGGCGTAACCCATCTGGGAAAACATAAAGCCTGACTCATAGACACCATATACGATCGTTCTTAACGGTCCTACAAGGGCAGTTGTATCACCAATCATGACAAACAATAAATCAAATACTTGCAGAGAGCTAATCATTGCCGTGACCATAACAAAAAATAATGTAGGCGTAATGAGCGGTAACGTAATGGAAAAAAACTGCCTTATTTTTGAAGCACCATCGATTTCTGCCGCTTCGTAGTACCCTGTATCCACATTCTGAAGCCCGGCTAAAATGAGAATGACATTATTTCCTATTGTCATCCAAACGTAGACAGCAACGACGGATAGAAGTGCAATAGAAGGGTTAAACAACCACTCCGGTTGTGGTAAGCCTACCGCGCCAAGAATATAGTTGAACAGCCCATATTCGGTATTGTATAGCCATTTCCATACCATCCCTACCGCAATTGGCATTGTGACGACAGGGAGAAAATACAGAGCTCGATACACGATCATTCCTTTAATGCGTTGGTTGAGCAAGACAGCAATCAGTGTCGCTATTGCAATTGAAGCAGGGACAGCAACCAGCATAAAGACCAACGTGTTTAAAAGCGACCGCAAAAAGATAGGACTAGTAAAGAGTGCGATAAGATTATCCATTCCAGCAAATGAAGGGGCTGTTAGTCCATCCCAATGTGTAAATGATAAGGCAAAGGAAGCCATCGCAGGTCCAATGTAAAATGTCATTAACCCTAATACCGTCGGTCCAATAAACAAAAGTGCCCACCACGCATCTTTTGACCATTTCTTCTTTTTCGTTGAAGGTGTAGACCTTACCGTTACCGAAGCGCGCGCCATTTACTTTCCCCCTTCTTCTTACTCATCTAATCCTTGATTTAACATTCGCTCCATTTCAAGACCCACTCGTTCGAGCACGTCTTCCATTGGTTCACCTGATAAAAACGCTCCTTGAATTTCAGTTGTCTCCATTCGCTGCCATTCCATTGTGTTTCGTGATAGCGGATAGGGAGAACCCGTTTCCTGAGCGTCAATGAAGACTTGTAAGTTCATGTCCGGTAAAGATTCCAACCATAAATCTGCTGCTGTTCGAGCCGCTGGTGTCGAAAAGCCAGTTTCTGCAATAATGGTGTTCCCTGTCTCACCTGTCAGTTCCTTCATCAGTTCCCACGCAAGCTCTGGGTGTTCTGCTCCTCTATTCATCGCCCAGCTAATGCCATGCAATATCGCTGTATCTTCTTTATAGCTTGGAAGTGGTGCAACATCTACCTTATCTCCAAGTTCTTCTCGATACATCACTGCCATAACGGATATAGCCGGCATCATCGCTAATTGGTTGGACATAAATAACTGATTATTGTCGTTTTGAATTTGTGATTTAATGTCTGGTGAAATTCCTTGATCGATTAACCGCTCTACAAACTGGAACGCTTCTACTGCTGCATCTGATCGAAAGCCTGACTGGGTTTGATCCTCGCTAACAATGGCCCCTCCAGCTTGATGAATATAATTGTAGTAACCCGATTGATTGTGAACGATTGGGGCCAAATAGCCATAGATACCTTCTTCTTTATTCGTCAACTCGGCTCCGACCCGCTCAATGTCTTCCCATGTCCACGATTCATCTGGATAATCCACACCCGCTTGATCAAAAATGTCTTTGTTGTAGTAAAGCCCAACAGCATCCACGAAGTAAGGAGCGCCATAAAGATTGTCGTCGTAACTATATAAATCGATCATACTTTCGTAATAATCACTTTTTTCAAAGTCTGCATCACCCTCTATAAAAGGCTCTAAATTTTGGATTAATCCAGGCTGCGCATATTGATAAAAGTTAACCGCGTTCATCCAAAAGAGATCCGGACCCGCCCCACCTCCAATACTTGTCCTTAAGGTTGTCCAATACTGTGAAAACGGGCTGTACGTAACTGTTACCTCAACACCTGGATGTTTTTCTTTAAATGATGCAATGGCGCCATCTATGGCGTCACTTGCTTTTTCATCCCATAGCGCAATACTAATCGACTGATTTCCAGTATCGTCATTACCATTGCTACACCCGATTAGCCCTAACGCAAGAACAGAAAGACTTAACCATTTCGCCACCCTTTTCACTACTTCTCCTCCTTACCCATTTTGCTGTCGTAAAAATACATTGTATTTTCCAACCTGCATTTCATCTTGAAGCAAAACTGCCAGCGCTCCTAACAAGTTCATATCGTTACCTAACGCCGTTTGCCTCATCTCGAAATCCTTCTGGACGATGTTCATGGCTCTCTTTTCAATTTTCTCTCGCAGTATCGCTAAAAGTGGTTCGTTATTGACCACATGTGCACCATTCAAGATAACCGCCTGAGGATTCATAAAGTGAAGCACATTCGTAATCGCAACAGCAATGTACTCCGCCATCTCTTCAACAATTTTTAATGCAAAAGGATCGCCTTCACATGCTGCCTCCACAAAATGAATAGCCGTTACTTTTTCAGGATTAAAGTCCGCTCTCGCAACAATGGCGCCTCCCTCTTGTTGGGTAAACCATCCTGATAGAATACGTGCATAAATGGCCGGCCAGCTTACATAATTCTCTAAACAGCCCTGATTGCCACACGAACAACCTATTCCTCCTGGAACAACAGACATATGCCCAATTTCCCCTGCACTTCCGCTATAACCTCGAAAGATATGATCATGGACAACAAGTCCTGCACCTACTCCTTCATCAATGGAAAGATACAGCATTTCCTGATACGGCGCATCACCAAACAGTTTCTCCGCAACCACCAGTGCATTTAGATCATTTTCAACGAAGACTTGAAGTCCAAATGCTTCTTCCACACGTTGTTTAAGCTCAATTTGATACAAATCGAGTTTCGCATTATAGAGAATGACGCCATTTTTCGCATCAACAACGCCAGGACAAACGATGGAGATCCCAACGAACTTTGAGTGACTCTCAAGAATAGGATGAACAAACAGAGAAAGGGATTTTAAAAGGTGCTCGACATAGGCATCGCCTTTTACATTTTGAACTTGGTATACCATTTCGTTCTTTCGTTCACCCGATAAATTAAGAACCGCCATTTGAATAGAAGAATTACGTAACGATACCGCAATAATAAATGCCTTATTGGGATTAAACCGATAAAGCACAGGCTTTCTCCCACCAGTCGAGTCACCTGTCCCCTCCTCCATAACATAATCTTCTTTCATCAGTTTCGCTAAAATGGTCGAAACCGTCGTTTGACTCACCTGCACTTTTTCAGCCAGCTCTGCCTTTGACAAAGGACCTTGCGCACGAATAAGATTTAATACATTCACGCGGTTGACTTCATGTAATTTAGTTTTAATGTATCATCCCTCACTTCAAAAAGTATTTTTAAAAAGTTAGACGTTAAAAGCAGTTATTCTAACGCACACTAGCAAAATAATCGACTAATCCTTCGAAGTTCTTCCAATTGCTTTTAAATCTAGTTTACAATAGAAAGAAACAATAAGTAAATGAATTTTCTAATAATTATTTAGCGTCCATGCAAAAAAGCCTGTTGGGTAAGGGTGTCCCAACAAGCCCTTTCATCTAGCTTACCCTAATGATTTACTTAACGTACGTTTACACTTATGAAACCCGTTTGGTTACATGACGACGAGTCCCTCTTTCTAATTTGTTTAAGCTTTTCTTAAGAAGAAATACAACAAGAAGGGCGATGCTAACCCCTGCAAAGACATCCAGCGGATAATGATGACCAAGGTAAACGCGTGAAAGACCGATAAGCCCAGCACACAGAAGAAGTAAGCTACCCACTTTTTTATGAAAGACGGCGATTCCAAGCGCAATCGCAAAAGCAGCAAGCGTATGGTTGGAAGGAAAGCTGGACGCGGTATTATGTAAAACGAGTAGGTTCACATCATGCTCGATAAAAGGTCTCGGTCGATAAAACAGCCCTTTTACCACATACCCTATACCCATTGAAACAACAAGAGCCGCTCCTGTAAACAATGCGGTTTTCATATATATTTTTTTCTTTAAACCAACTATAAAAAAACCAAACAACGCGAATGCCAACAAAATCGTGACATATTCAGAACTCCATAACATGATCCTATCAAGCATCTTGTATTGGCCAGATAAGTCGTTTATTAAACGGAATAGATGATAATCCATGGTGCACTCCTTTACCTAGTAAACTTGCATATTACAAGAGAGTAGCACCTTTCATTTGATAGTGGAAGGGAAAAGATGCGGAAATGGTGTGTAAAAACATTGTTTTCACTAGAAACGTATAATGGAGGATGGCCAAGACACCTTTACCGCCAAATGAATATGTCATGAGTAGCAACCTCTTGTTATACTTATAGAAACATATAAAAAGGTGTGTTCATTATTGGTACCCTCTTTTTACTGACCGCTATAGCCATTAGCGGTATACTTTTTTTAATTTATTCTTTTACATCAAATCCAGATTCAGATCACCAAGTGGAAGTAGCCGAATTGGTGTATTTACTTCCTTTAGTTCCGGTTCTCATTTATCTTGTTTTCATTTATATGAAGTATAACAAAGGAGAGAAATAGCTCTAAAAGGAGAGAAAAGCGAGTGAACATATTTATTCATGGTCTTGGGCAAAAGCCTTCGAGCTGGAATCGCACCATTCAAGGATTATCGGTTGCTGAGACAGTCGAGTGTCCTACTATCGTTTCTTTGCTTAACGGGACAGAAGCTACTTATGAAAACGTCTATCAACGTTTTGTCGAATGGTGCAATCATTCAGATGAACCCCTTCACCTAACAGGTTTATCACTAGGTGGAATCCTTTCCCTTCATTACGCAAAGGATCACCCTGAAAAAGTGGCTTCACTCTGTTTGATTGGCACTCAATGCGTCATGCCCAAACGGTTGTTACAGGTGCAATCTGTTATTTTTCGTCTATTACCAAGTCGTCTCTTTCACCAAGAAGGGCTTCAGAAGCGAGACTTTATTTCGCTAACTCGCTCAATGGAAGATCTGGATTTTCGCGCTTCATTGGCTGGGATTACTTGTCCTACTCTCATTCTCTACGGTGGAAGAGATTATTTAAATAAACGAGCGTCGTTTCAATTGGCCAAGTCTATACCTAACAGTAAGCTCCTTTGCATTCCTGATGCCGGTCATGAAGTGAATGAAGATCAACCATTCCCCCTTGCAAATGCCCTCCAATCTTTTTACAAAAACCTCTCCTCTTAACGAACACAGGCTACTGATCTGTTACAAATTTAGTGGAAGGAAAAAAATAAAAGCAGTGCCATTTGGCACTGCTTTTATCCACTCTTCAAAGAGGGGCGCTTTCCCCTCAGCCTCAAGAACATTATTGGTCAATCGAAATCTTTCCAAATGCTTGCCTTAATGAACTATAAATTTTCAAGTCTACTTTAATACCTAATGAAACCATTGTTTGAGCAATTTCAGGACGAACCCCACTAATCATTGTTTCGATTCCAATCAATTTTAGTGCATCGACAACTTTAAAGATTTGGGCAGCGACCATCGTATCAATGACACTTACACCTGACAAATCAAGAATAATGTATTTTAAACCAAGCTGAGAGCCTTTGTCTAATGCATTCGTCATCAAATATTGCGCTCGCTTTGTATCAATTTCACCGATAATCGGAATAATTCCCACTTCATCGGTTAACTGCACAAGAGGAACAGAGAGTTCGTCAATGGCATATTTCGCCACTTCAATATTGTTTGCATAATCTCTCATATAGGTTTGGCTCACCTTTTGGATCGCCAAGTCTACAATTTGATTAAATTTTGAAATGACGTCATACAAATGATTAAAGGAAAAGCCCCCTTCTTCTGCTTGATCTTTAATAATGACACCAATTCGATCACGGTAATACGTAATTTCTTTTAACGCTACATCCAATTTTAAATCAAGAGATACTAACAAGCCTGCAACAGCTTCTCCCCAGTTATCCATTGCTTCTTCAGATTCTTCTTTATCCTTTAAAAATGAATGTGCATAGACTTCAATAAGCTCGTGTCGCCACGGTTTTAGCCTTGAAACGAGTGTCGCTTCGTCTATATGATCATGCGACGGAGGCATGTTCGCTAATGCCATTTTCTCAGCTAAAATGGTTTCTGTAATGGGCTTTAAATAGTCTTTGGATTTGATCATATCTCTATCTTCTCCTGCATCTACATTCTATTATTCGCTTGATACTTTCTATTCTATAGAGTAACACAAAGTAAGCAGTAATACCTTATACCACCGAATTTCCTATCTATTTCCTTTTTCATTCCCCTATCGCTTTTCATATCGTCCTTTAGCAAGATGTTCCAATGTTTGAAGAGCTGTTTCGTAGCTGAATGTACTTTCTATTCTGTAATCTAAATCATCAATAATCCGATAATGTTGGCTTATAATATTCTGTTGAAGCCTGTAGCTCCCCAATGTTTTAACACTTTTCCACCAAATTTTTCCACCTTTTGTTTTTTGACGCACAATCGTTTCACGATCATCACTCAATAGCTTAATCACTTCTAATGGGTCGCCACCAAATAACCGTTCAAGAATCTCACTTTCTTGAAAAATGGCACAAATGGCACAAACGAGTGTCCACCCTGCCCGGAGGTGACCTGACTCTAACTGAACGATGGTTTTCTTTGTGATACCTAACGCATTTGCCATTTGCGTTTCAGTAAGATGACTTTCTTTTCTTAAAGCACCCACATTTCGAGATACGACAATAATGACATAGTTACGATCCATCTTTGACACTCCACTTTTTTCTCATTATCTTACTCTACTTTCAATTATCTGACTATAGAAGCTTCTGTCCAATAGCCAAACAACGATCTTATCCTATAGTTCTTTTCGAATTTATGCGTCATTTACCATGATGACTGTTTTATGTAACTTCCTTACAAACCCTTCCCTAGACGCACCAAATCTACATACTATTTCCATTTTATCTTTCTTGCGTTCAATATGCGAAAGATTTTCGTCTTATTTTTATGATGTTAACTAAAAAGAAACCCTCCCTATGCAAGGGAAGGTCTCGTTAGTCATCAAAAGTGAGGTTCTGTGGCGCATCATCCATTTCAAATTGCCAATCAACATTTGTTGTAGGAACGGTCTTCTTTACTTCTTGAAAGATTAAACTGTCTAACCATACTTGTCCGGGGCCCGATACATTTAGACCAAAAGCAATTAAGTCACTCTCTTCCGGTATATCTAGAACGATACTATAGATATTCCAATCGGTATCTCCTACAATTTTACGGTTATACATATTATCAAATTGGAGAACATCTTGTTGCTTATTATCCACTCTCATCCATAATCCACAATATTCCTGAATGCCATTCGTTTTCACAAAGCCAGAAAGCTTCATGCGCTTTCCTACGTATTTATCTGCTTTGAATTGTTGCATAAGTGTAACAAATCCGCCAATTGGTTTTTCCATAATTCCCTTTATATAAGCAGACTGCTTTCCTTGATGGACAACTTTAGTATCAAGCCCGACCTCATAATGCTGTGGTTTGTCCCCTGCTAACATCCATCCTTTTATCGGTGTCACATCCATCGTTTGATCCCCTTCCTTTAATTCCTTTAATAGTGAACGATATCTTCCTGGTGGGAGCCCATACTCTTTTTGGAATGCTCGTGTAAACGACTCCTGACTCTCAAAGCCAACACTTAATGCAATTTCAATAATTCGTACTTTTGTATGGATTAATAAAGATGAAGCATACGCCAGTCGTCTTTTTCGTACATACTCAACTAAACTCAACTTAAACTCAGCAATAAATTTACGATGAAAATGAGAGGGTGAATACCCCATCCTTCTCGCAACCGTTTTAAGTTGAATCCGTTCAAATAGTATCTGTTCGATCTCTTGCATACACTTTTGCGAGAATGTAGACATTTAATCACCTCCACTTCTTACGCACAGTATACGCTATACTACATTGACAACATTTGATCTATTTTGCTTTCTTTTTTAAAGTCGAGCATGCTTTTGAGTAGATTGGAGAATCTAATGACACGACCTTAAAAAGGAGTGTCATCGATGCAATTGAACACATTTATTAAGCATACAGGCATATGCTGTACGCTGATTATGCTTGTAACTGGTTGTGGCGTCCACCAAAATGGCGGTCAACCACACCCTTTAAAGGAACACACTGACCATTTTCAAACATTACATGAATCAAAAAATCGTCAGGACATTGGGACAATTCAACAGCACTATTCTGATGAGGTTCCACCTCACCTGGAAGCAGTGGAAAACCCAACGTATCCAGTCGGTTCTAAAGCAATCATTCTGTATGATGCCATTCCTGGAATGGCGTATGCCGTCGCAACGATTAAAGGAGCTTATGAAACAACGGCATACGAAGTTCAGTATGAAGCAGCTAGTCATTCTGAGCCTTTACATTATAAGTGGATCATACACGAAGATATTAACTCTGACGGGGAAACTTCTATCGAAAATGAGGCGTTTGTCCAGCTCAATACATCTATTCCTCCATTAAATGGAGAGAGGGTAAAAATTGTGGATCAACGGGAGACAACCGTTTATATGATTGATTTTATCTCTAATTCCAAAGAAGACGTTCAAAATTTCAAATGGGTAACAGAAGAGGACTTAAAACCAATTAAACAGAAGAGTCGTTAAACTCTTCTGTTTCCTTTTACTTACGATTTAAAAAACGAATGCCGTAACTAGCAGATAGCTAACGAAGCCACCTTTACTGAACAGGATGGCGACATGGCTAATTGAAAAATTGCTGTTCCCCAACTAATTATTTCTAGCGACAAAAGCACCACCCCCATTTATTTACAGTGTAACACCATGTTGCTTGCTAGATGTACATAATCGAGGAAACGCCTTATCTCTCGTTGTTCATATTCTGTTTAATTCTTGTGGAAAGTTCTGGTGATACATTGTTTAACTCAGCTAACACATTTTGTTGTAAATCCTGTTCTACATCCTTTAACTGGCTACCAATGTTTAGAATTAAATCCTCTTGTTCTTTTTCTGGTAACGCTTCAAAGAATAGTCGTGGTTGAGTGTAATCATTTTGTTTCTCAATGTCCGATCGTTGCATAATTCCTTCTATATACCGGCCATCTCCACTCGTCACTAAATCTCCTGGCGTCCAGTTCGATTGCTGATTAACAGGTACTTTCCGAAACTCTGAACCAATTCGATGACGCTGTGAATCCCAATAAATATTGGCACGTCCTTGAAGCATTTTGTCATCTGAAAGCTCTACACCTTCTAACAAATGACTAGGAGAAAAAGCGGCTTTTTCCACTTGCTCTTCAAAATCATCAGGGTTCTTATTAAGGGTCATTTTCCCAATTGGAAGAAACGGGAACTGTTGTTCATCCCAAACTTTCGTATCATCCAGAGGATCATACGGTAAGTCTTTTGCAATCTCCATATCCATTATTTGTGCGTATAAGCCATATTCTACTTTTCCACCAGCTTTAATGGTGTCATACAGATCCTGACCTGCCACATCAGGATTTTCACCCGCTAACCGAACAGCCTCACTGTTTCGAATGTAGCGTTCCCCTGCAAGTGGAAACCACGCCAGCTTCACATAACGGCGCTCTCCGTTCGTATTTTTCCAGACGTAGGTATTCACGCTATGGCCGGGAATATGGCGGAAGCTTTTGACAGTCCCCATATTCGAATATAATCGAAGGACAAAATGCAAGGATTCTGGAGTACGTGCAACAAATCGCCAAAAACGATTCGGGTCAATTAGGTTATTTTCTGGTGATGGTAGAAAGGCTTTAATGGCTTCTGGAAAGCGAATCGTATCACGAACAGAGAATACCGGTATATGGTTACACACTAGATCATAAATTCCGTCTTGCGCGTAGAATTTCGTCGAGAACCCTCGCACATTTCTAGAAGTATCAGGGGTTCCTTTTGTGCTTACAGCAAGGGAAAACCGCACAAAGACCGGAAGCTGTGTCCCAGCTTGTTGCATAAAGGATAATGACGTATACAGAGACATCGAATAATACGTTTCAAAGTATCCGAACGCTCCAAATCCTTTTACATGAACAGGTCGCTCTCTTATCTTTTCGTGAATAAACGTTTGTAACGTTTCATGTTCAATATTATCCTGTTTTATAATCGGTCCACGCTTGCCAATGGTTTGTGAATGAAGTCTTGCTGGTTGGTCTTGATCCCAGTTATGAGAACTTCGATTTCCTGAAAATGGCGGTGGAAACGATTGAGTATAAGAATACGTATCATTCATATGTACACGCTCCTTCATCATACGTTTTCTTCATACCTATGAAGGAGCAAGAGAGATTAGCCTTTCAAATACTCTATTTATTTTTTTACATAGCCTCCCATCTATACGTCAGTAGAACATTCCCCTCCCCATATTGAGGTACGGATTTTTTCTCTATTAGTTTTGCGCCCATTCGCTCATAAAAAGATTTACTTTTATTCGCCTCTAGCACCTCAACAGTTGCCGTTTGATGCCCAAGGCTAGCTAGTTCTTCAAGGATGGTTTGTATGAGCATTTTTCCAATACCTTCACCTTGATAGGCCTCTAAAATGTACAATGTCAAAATGAGGGCAGTTGATTGTCTCGCACTCGTAAAACCAACAATGTGACCATCAATTTCGCATACATAAATAAGCTGATCCTCGTCTTTAACATGATGTAACCAGCTTTTTGCTCGATTTTCAACTGAAACACCAGCAAGAATTTCAGCTTTTATTATGCCTGTATATGTTGTGAGCCACGACTGGACATGTACGGACGCAATACCGTTTACATCTGCTTCACTTGCTTTACGCAGCATTGAAATCCTCCCTTCACTATGTTTATTCGCCTTACTAACTGTCGCCCATCACCTTATTCTTCCCTAAAGAAAACCCATCGAATAACGGGCCTCCTGCTTCATCTAATGCTAGCTGAGTCAACGCTACAACCTTTTCTTTTCGCCCAGTTTGGTAATAGTATTCAAATGCTTGACGAAAAGACTCAGCATAGTCGCAGTCGTAAGCATACAAACATCGATAGAGCCACTTTGATTGACCGGTCCAGTGACCATTCATACGTAAAACGAACTCTCCTAACTGTTCCATTAGATGGTTAACAATGAAAAACGACTCGCCCCGCCTATGTTCACCCTTAAGATCTTCTAACGTGTCTGTAAGAAAGTATCGTTTTTCCTTTTGCATTTGTGAAGACCAAGGATAAGGCCCTTTCCGTAAAACAAATTCCGCTTCGGCTTTTACTTGTTCATAGAAGTCATTCTTATGATTAACTAGTACCACTCCATCAACCATCATTCGTTGCATAGTGGGACTCGCACTTCGTTGATCTGCTTCAAAAATAACCCGATACGATGTGGTAGAATGAACAAACCACTCAACTGGCCAACCATCTTGGTAACGCGACTCTCGAAAAGATGAAGACACTTGATTATCAAATACAATCATATCTAAATCAGACGTTTTCGTGTGTTCATTTCGAGCAACGCTCCCTGCCAATAAGGCTAGCTCGCATGTTGGAAAACGATACGCTACTAGCTCCTTCGCCGTTTTAATCGCTTTCGTGCGGTCAATCATCAGCGAACCCCCTCAACCTAATTGTTAACGCTTCCATTTTTATAGAAAAGAAACACTGTCACTTCGAGTGTTCTTTCTTGTTTAATCCTTTTTCAATGAGCTGATAGACCGCTTTAGAAAAAGTCGATATATTGTGTTCGACTTGATAGTTTTTTACCCTTCGAACAATTTCCTCAGGAAACTTTATTAATTTCGGTATGCGATTCAACACCTGCATCTCCTCTGCATCCTATTCGCTCTAATATAGGAGATCATAGTGGTTTCCAATTTCATTGTCAACACCTGATTTTTCCCTTTGCCTCGGGGCGGTGCTTATAAATATGAAGAAACTTTTTACACTTTTTTCATAACCAAAAAAACTACCGAAATTCCTCTGGCAGTTTTTCTCTATCCATCTATATCTTAATGAAACAACATTTCGTGTACAACATCATCTGTTGTCAGATCACTAGGATAATACGTAGGCCAATTCGTTACTTCGTCTAGGGAACCGTCCAGTAAAAATGGATAAACAGACTGCCAATCTCCCTCCCAGTCAGAGAGTAAACGATCTTTAAATTGACCTTCTTCATAATAACCGGCTTTGATGGTCTGTGTTTCTTAATCTACATCATAACTATGAACATGGTGGTCGCAACCTTCCCCTCTTTAACAGCCGTCCACTTATGACCATTCAACTTTGTAGATGTACATCAGCGATTAGTGAAAGAAAGTCTATGAGGATAGCAAAAAAGACCAAGGCAAAAAAATAAACCACTTGATTCAGTGGTTAGAAAAGATAAAGCTATGACACTATCTGTTTTGTTTAATATGTTTATTTTGTTGCTTCTTTCATCCCTGTTTTATCGGCTGCTTGTGGGGTAGTAACTGTACGTGTATTACCATAGCCATAAAGAATTTTATTTTTATTTGTACTATTGTATAAATCTAACATTCCTACTGTATGTCCAAATTCATGGGTTGCTGTTCCTCTGTTGGCTGCATCAGTTCTGTTGTTCATAGCATAAGTGTTGAAGTTCATTTCCCACTTGGTTATATGACTAAAGCTGTACCATGCTCTCACATAAGCATTATATCCATCATCAGCATTTCTATAGGTTTTAACTTTGTTTGAGGTAAAAGTATTTTTATAAAAACCAATTAAACCAGTTGCATTCCATCTGGCTGCTCCAGTCTCTGCATAACCTAAGTATTTACTGGATAAGCCAGTAGTATCATAGAGAACTACTCCTCTGTCATCACCACCATGTCCATTACATCTAACTTTCCACCCTGCATTTTCAGAACCAGGTTTACAAGCAGAACTACCATGGGCAGAAGCATCTAATGGGAAAGAAAGAGATATAGTGAAAAACAGAGCTACAGCGATAAAAACAAATTTAATTTTCAATTTAGTTCCCCCTCTTTCTCGACAAGGTCTTCAAACAATTTTTTGTCTAACACCTGTTGTTCAATTTCACTATCGCTTTGTATTTGTGCCAGTTCAATATCTTCTAGGGTTTCATCAGGTAATACAATTTTTGTTATTGTATTTTCATCATCTACTCTATATACGCCGCTGATAGCTCCTTTTATAAAGTAGTCAGTATTCGGTGTTTCAGTTGTTTTTTGCAAAAAAAGAATATATCTATCCCCTTTACTAAATTGCGGAAAATCGTTAAATACAATATTTGAAGTACCTGCTTGTAGGAGGTTCATTTCAGAATCTTCATATTCGCCCGATAGAATATATTTAATACATTTGCTTTAAAGATAGATTGTGGTGATGGCTCTTCCATTTCGGTAATTAATTCTTGTATTTCTAATTCTGCTACAAGGTCAGCATCCTTCACGTTATCTTCAAAAGATATTGGGTCAAAATCGGCATGAATATGTTGTACGCTATTATCATGTAAGTGAGTATTTGGAACTACATTCACTGTATCATCGTTTACCAATTGTTGTCTTCTGCACTAGATGAACAGCCTATAAGTGTAGATAATGCTATTAAAGATACGAATTTAGAAACTGATTTCATTGAATAACCCCCTTATAAATTATCACATTCTCAATATTATATTTCTATTTGAAAAAATGTATAACTGAATTTTTCGACAAATCGGGTTGGGTTTCATCTACAAACTATGGTCAAGTGATGATGGGCATTACAATTATTACAGTAATAATTCTTACTACTTCCTAGCTATGCAAAAACATACCATCTTAGGGATGTTAAGAAGTACATTGAAGTAAGTTCAATCATACATTGTTAGAAAGTAACGCTAGATAATCGTTAAATATAGATCTTTTAATTTACAAATACGTATAGTTAATAACATTCATGTTTTGGTTATCTTTCCTCTACACTCATATATAGTCTTTATAAACTTTAGAAAAACTTTAGATATACAATCTGATTATTATAGTATAATACAAATGTCACACGTTTATAGAATATGATGGAATTTCAAATCTATTTAACTATTTACTATGAGGAGGTGAAGTACATAAAAAGATTTTTCAAAGTTTTATTTTTCACATTTTTTATTATCTTCTTTTTTCAAAATGAAGTTGATAACTCTGTAAAAGTGGCTATTATTGATAGTGGCATAAACAGTGATTTAGATTATTTTAAAGACTTTCAAATTAATTATATTGACGATTCAGACGCTGATGACATTAATCACGGGACTATGGTTGCCTCAATAATATTAGGCTTTTCAGAAGATAAAAATCTAGAAGATAATATTAAGGTTGAAAACTACAAAGTTATTGGTAATGACAGTAACGAGAAAGAACTAGACAATTTAATAAACGCTATTAACTTAGCAATTAAAGACAATGTAGACATAATTAACATTAGTTTAGGTGTTGGTTCAAACAATCCACGATTAGAAACAGTAGTTAAAAGAGCATATGAACAAGGTATATTCGTTATTGCTTCCTCTGGAAATAATGCACTCCTTGCTGCCGATTATCCTGCAAGGTATAAGTATAGTTTCTCAGTCTCTGCAATCGACAAACACAATAATTTTTTTAATTATTCAGCAAAAAAAGGTGTTGATATTGTGTCAGAAGGAGTAGATATTGAAGCTTTAGATAATCAAGGTAATAAAGTATTTGTAACGGGGACCTCTTTTGCTACTGCAACAGCTACAAGAGATATCATTGAATTAATTTACAGTAATAAAGTTACGACACCCCCTGATCTAGAAAAATACTTAGTTGAACTTGATAATAGTAATTTCAAGAAAATAAATAAGGAGATTTAAAATGAAAAAAACATTTTATATTACGTTAGTACTCTTACTAATACTGGCTTCATTACCGTTACAAAAGGCTGTTGCACAAGACAACGAACCTGATATACTGGAATCAACTTTAAATGAACTAATATCTAACAGCGAGTATCCAGAAGATTTAAATAGCGAATTAGAAAAAGAGAATTTAGAATTAATTAACTTCGATTTAGTCGAAACACAACTTGAAATAGATTTAATTACAGATGAAGATGAACACGACGCTTCTATTCAATCAAATTTACACCTTGATTTTAATAATGTTCAAGGGGCACTAGAGGTTAATTCGGTTTTAGAAGGAGAAAGCGTGACAAGTAGTTATACATTAGATATCGTTACTGTCACTGAAGATCTCATAGAATTTTCTATGACTGATCAACTCACAGGGGAAGTTTTTAATTATAGTAGCAATGAGCTATACCCTTCTGCTATTGTAGCAGTTCCAATAGGCGCATGGATTACTGCTGCTGCTCTAAAAGCATTGGCTGCCTCTGCAATTCTTATAATTGCTGGTTTAACATACGTGTTAGCAACTCATGCTATTCAAAAATTCAAAACCAAAAAAATAGAAAATATAACCATTATAGAGCAACACTAACTAATAAAAAACTTTATATTGGGGATGGAATTTCTAGAAGTGGCGCCATATCAAGAGGGAAATCTGGTAGAGACGTTTGGTCTGTCTCAAAAAATCAAGCTAAAGAAGTAGCTAAAGGTGTTAACAGAAACGGTCAACCAATACATGAGATTGACAAAGATAGAAAAGGGAAATATTATCATTGGCACCCTTATAAACGTTCACCAAAAATGCACTCATTTTATGGTTATCCTCAATAATATTTTTGAAAGGAAAAACTAATGAATTATCTAGATCTTGATAAAAAATTTAAATCTTCGAATCTGAGTCGCATGAATAACCAACAGATTGAACACATATTAAAAGAAAAATTTAAAGCAATTGAAATTCCCTTAAGTACTATTCCCCAAGACGATTATAGAAACGATGAGGAGATTAATGAAGATTATATTTATAAACTTCTTACAATAACTGATCCAGATGTTATTGTAAAAATAAGAGATGAAGCTGATGTCAAAGCTATTGGTGATGAAATAGGGTACAAAAATAAATTGTCAGACATCTCGCACCTAAATTATGATCTATTAATTAAAGAGCATAATTCCGGAAATAGAGTTTCTGTAGTTTTAGAAAAACCAAATTCGAGCAACATATCAAATTTTAAAGTTTATGGTTTTGGGCAAAATCTTGTGAACTATTTAGTAGCACGTTTAGGTGTTCCTGATATGGAGGTAGGGGATGTTTATGACCGCGCATATCAATTTTATCTTGAATGTTTATTCAAGACCGGCTTAATTAAATTTTAAATTAATTACAAAAACACCCTCCTACATTGAACTGAACTGCCCCCTGTCAAGTAGACAGTCAAAAAAAAACGCACATGAATGGTATAGCGCTTCAAACGCTATGCCATTTTTAGTGTGATTCGTTCCTCATTGGGCGACTTTCACCAACAGACTGTCGCTCTTTATAAACGCTCAAATGTTCAGATGATTATTTGTTATCCATATGTATCACATCATAAATAGTGAAAAAATTAGAACATGATATTTCCACATATAAAGAGCCCTCTTTTCTTTTTCGTACAGACAGTCGCCGTTGCTTCCTCTGTCTTTAAGAGTAAACTGTACAAAGGAGGTGAATCCGACCCTCATGCACACCTATCTCGCAATAGGGGATTCACTCACAGCAGAAGATTCACTTAGCCATCAACAAAATGGACTGATCACTCCTTATTTACAGTATTTAAAAAAAACCCTAAAAGAGCCGGTTTGTTTAAAACGTTTGGGTGAAGGGACTCTTACCGCTCGGAAACTTTACTGGTATGCATCAAACTACCAGCACGAACATCTCATTTACGACGCTTCCATTATAACCATAACGGCTGGTGGAAACGATTTCCTAGATGCTTATGGGATGGCAAAGCTGCTTCAGTCAGATCGCCCATTCTTACAAGCGGAAATGGTAACCTTCCAAGCAATGGAAACACTTCTACGCTATATCTTGTCTATTAAAGAAGGCTCACGTCAGCCCTATTGCATACGAATCGTAAATGTATACAATCCATATCCACAAGAAGAAGAACTTGATCAAGCAATACAAAGCTACAATCATCGGTTAAAAGTGTTAGAAAACCGCGGTGCTGTTCAAATAGTCAATGCGTACCAAGCTCTACAAAAAAACACAAACGAGCTACTCGCTATTGACCATGAACACCCAAATGAAAAAGGTTATCAAAAGTTACTTGCACAATTAATTGCGTCAGGTATTTCCCCTATAAACGAATCGTAAAAACAGAGAATGAGAACTGTTTTTTACGATTCTTTTTGTAGGTGTCTATGGAAGAATTGAATGACTGCTTTCCAAGATTCTATACTTGCCATTGCTGTTTCTCTTTTTCTACCACCTAGAGAAGAAGTAGCAAAAATAGGCAAGTAAGGAATCCCAATCTCATGTCCCGCTTCTGGATACAAGATCGTCTGAACATATTCACATGTCTCTGTTTGCGTTAGCAGCCCTGCCGGAAACATACCATCTTCTTGTCCAGCAATGAGTAATGTCGGTTTACCTGATTGCTCAAGTGGAATTTTTGCCTTAGGAAAATGAGCAATTTGTTCATATAGCGTCTCATACCATATCTTGAATGGATTTTCCCCTTTTAAAAAAAGTTCCTTACATGCCATCGCAATTTTTTTAGGATTAAGAGGGGTCAAATAAGGTAAAGGTGCTCCTTGGTACTTCCATGCAGGTGGTAGCCATTGCTCTTCTGACCAAGGAACAATGCCTGCCATTGAATACCTCATACCATTAAGTGAAACACAGGCGTTAATTTGCGTTACATATATACTTGACCATAGCGCAAGTTCACCACCTCGAGACGTCCCATGTATACCAATCTCACCTGTTGTCTCAGGGCGTTTTTTTAACCAATGTAAGACGGTTTCTATTTGGTCAAGATCAATATGAACTAATTGCGCTGGCCCACCTTGCACATTGAAATAGCCTATTGCAAATGTATGAAACCCTTCATTTGCTAGAGCTGCTGCGTATTCTTCATAAATTCCCCCTTCCGATCCGCCGACAATAAGAACGGTTGGCTTTCTCACTCCTTTTTCGTAGAAGTATGTACCAATGATACCCTCTTCCAACACGGCTTTTCGGGTAATAGAAGAGCAATACCAATAACGACGAATAGAAATCGAATCGAGGGTTTCCTCTTGGTGTCTCAGTGTCAACATATAGTGCCTAGGAGCGACTTTTTGCTCTTTTTCTACAGCTTGTTTCCTATTTACTTTTTCCATCGACCAAAATAGGCCCATTGCGTCCACAGCCGAATAGGATCCACTTAGCGGTGGCGTTTTACTTGGATGAATCTCTCCATTCGCATCAGAACGGAAAACCGCTCTCGATTTTAATTGATAGGTGGGTAATTCCCTTGTTAAGGTAAGTTCATAGATTTGATTAGCCTTTAACCTGTCCACGAACCAATCAACCGCTTTTGTAACAAGTGAATTCTCACCTCTTTCCCTCACCCTAATCATCGGCATGTTCTTCTCCTCTCATCAAACCACTAAAAAAAGAGCGGATCACCCGCCCTTTTTACATTCGCTTCCATGTTTTGAGCCAGATAATAAAACAACCACTCAGCAAGAGTGCTGAACCGATATAGACTACACGTATGTCCATGGCATCCGCCAGAATTCCAACCAGAAAGGCTCCAATTCCGAAAGCGAGAGTCGACACAGCTCCTTGCACCGTATACACATATACTAGTTTTTCTTCTTCAATTTGTTGTTGCAAGATCGTGTGTAAGCCTACACTTCTCATTTGTTCACAAATTCCAACACCAGCAACTAAAAAAAGCGCAAGTAGCGGAATGGCATGCAAGGCAAACACTGTTGTTAAAATTGAGCCCCCGCTGAATCCAATTAAAAGTAGCAGCGGTAACCGTCTCTCAAATACATGAGCCATTTTCACAAGGATCAAGCCAGCAAGGATAAGACCGGCAAAAAAACTGGCGTTCATGAACCCCCACCACGCTTGTGAGACATGAAGGACCTCATCTACGAACACATAAACAATTGCCGCAATCCAAACCACACCGGCAATAGCCTCTAATGCAGTTGTTGCCATGACCCGTCTGAGCCATGGCGTTTCAAGGATTTTTCTCCATCCAATGCCCATACTGACTTTCCATTCAACTGTTTGGGAATGTTGATGGTCGTGCGGCGCTTGTAAACCCACTAGCGAAAAAAACAGTGCTGCAATGATGGAAAAACCAATAACAGCAATGAATACACCCTCTGCATAAAGCAATACTAGTAGGACTCCACCAACTGGCCAGCAGCTCATACTCACTGTTTCAAAGACCACTGACGCAGTGCTATTTGCCTTCATCAAATCTGACTTAGCTACGAGTCGCGGTAGTAACGCTTGACTGGCCGGATCAGATAGGCCGTCCAGGAAGGCAATTGTACTTACAAGTAAAAAAATAGGCATCACTTGCTCAAACGAAATCAAACTAACTAAACAAAGAAACAGAACACTCTTCGTCCATTGGCTACCCGCTAGAATAGTGGGTAGCGTGTAACGTCTTAGCATTAAAGGCGCCACCAAACTAGACACGAAACGAGTACCTGTAATAACCACAGGAACCAAACTCATCATGAAAACAGAGCCAGTATGTTCCCACATAACGTCCATAAGAGCAATGATATACAGCACCATGACAGCACTATTATTGGCTTGCCCGATTAGCAACCAATAAAACCCTTTTGAGCTCATGACAAAAACACTCCTTCTACTTATTCAGTTTTAAAAAGCTGAAAAGAGAAGAAGTGTTTACACGCCCTGATCGCTCCAATCCATATAATTTTCTTATAGAGACAGTGTACCATTTTCCAGTGAGAAAATTGACAAATTTTGTAGTAATTTTTTTTGAAACTTGCGATCAGAATTCTTGAAATTCCCAGGCTTCCTATGTTAGAAATAAAGAAAATCAAGTTTTCACTATCTCACTTTCGGGAAAAAATGAATAAATGAAATCAAAGGAGCGATTGTCATGGCAGAAGAAACAAAAATACAAAACTTACATCGTGTCATTGTCACAAAGGGAGAATTTAAAGACAAAAAAGCGCGTGTTATTAATATTTATGACAATACCATCTCTGTTGAATTTGACGACTATACTGGGCGTAACGACGAACTACAGCGCACAGTTATTAAACACGATGACTACGAGAAAATTGAAGATTAAGTAAAACAAATAGGTTGCCAAACCATTCATATGCTATAGTGAAGAAAGTAGTAACGCTGTTTGGTTGTTGCTACTTTTTTTCAATCTTACCTACTACTCTAATGCGATAAGGAGCGATGCCAATTATGTTATCAGAAAACCTTGCTTCTGCACTAAACAAACAAATGAACATAGAATTCCAAGCGGCGCATGATTATATGGCAATGGCAGCCTACTGCCACTCTATTAGCTATAATGGGTTTGCACAGTTCTTCCTTAATCAAGCGGCTGAAGAACGAGAGCATGGGATGAAAGTGTACACCTATTTAAATGACAAAGGTCACTTAGCCGTATTTAACGCCCTTGATGCACCAAAACGTGATTACGGTGCGTTACTTGACACATTTACCGCAGCACTTGCACAAGAACGAGCCGTAACAAAAAGTTACTATGAAGTTTATGCGATTGCCGAAAAAGAACGAGAATACCAAACCCTTTCGTTTTTAAACTGGTTCCTAGATGAACAAGTGGAAGAAGAAGCAACGTTTGAAACACATATTGATTACTTAACGCGTATAAAAGACGATGCGAACGCTTTGTACAATTACGAACAGACCTTTAGTAGCACTGAATAAGTGAAAGCAGATGAATGGAAATCCATTCATCTGCTTTTTTAATTTCCTAACTAGATACCGATATAGTTGTCGCACGAACTACTTTGACAGCACTTCTTCATCTTGCTATAGTTGTTGCACGAACTTTATGAAGAAGGGGTGTGATCCGCTTGGATTCATTCGACGAATCCATTGGGTTTGCAACGGCTCAAACCCACCGTATGATGTTTCGAGCCTTTACATCTTACTTAAAATCATTCGATATTACACCAGAACAGTGGACAGTTATCAAGCGACTTTACACCTATGGCGACCTCACTCAAAAGCAACTAGTCACTGCTTCTGAAAAAGATAAAGCCACGTTGACGCGGATTATTGACTTGCTTGAAAGAAAGACCTTCATAAAAAAAACGCAAAACGATGAAGATAAACGGTCACACTACATCTGTTTAACGAAACATGGAATTCAGCTGTATAAAACGGTTCAACCTGGTACAGAGCAATTCTATAAAGATTTAGTAGAAGAGATTTCAACGACTGATCTAGCAGTTTACGTTGACACGCTTAAGAAACTTCAACAAGCATGTCGCTATTATATTGATTAAAGAAGGGGTTATTTTGCACGTTTTTCAACGCTATTCTATGTTTGTACTAGGCATCTTTTCTATGGGATTAGGCATTGCTCTTACTACACGATCTAATCTTGGAACCACTCCCATATCAAGCGTTCCTTATGTATTAAGCCTTGCACTTCCTTTGTCCCTTGGTGCGTTTACTTTTTTGACATTACTGCTCTTTGTATTTGTTCAGAAACTCATTCTTAAAAAGGACTTCCCTTTCATTCAATATGCACAGCTTATGATTGCGCCTTTACTCGGTTTAAGTGTGGATCTCGGGATGTATCTTACCTTGTTTATAGAGCCGACGTTCTATGTAGAGAAAATCGGAATTGTAGTCATTGGCAGTTTTTTTCTTGCATTAGGAGTGACATTACAAGTAGAGGCTAAAACCGTCATGAACGCTGGTGAAGCCATTGTTCATGTACTTGCCAACCGCTTGCAAAAGCCTTTTAGCTCGGTAAAAATATGGTTTGACTGGATGCTTGTTTTAAGTGGGCTTCTTCTATCATTAGCGCTTCTTGGAGGGTTTTACGGCATTCGCGAGGGTACGTTAATTGCGGCCTTCCTTGTTGGCTTATTTGTGAAGTGGATTCATCTCTTTCGTACGATGCTCCATCGGCGATTCTTTTTAAAGGGTTCTGATTAAAGGTCACTCTTCACATGATGAAGGGGGGAAGATCATTGAATGATCTTCCCCCCTTCCTGATCCAAGTACTAGGCAGCGAGCGATGTGTCGCTATGCTCTAATTCCCCGCCAATATACGCTCCAAGACTTCTCTGCTTGTTTACTAATTTCTTCTGGTGAATAAAAAACCACTTCTGTCACCAATCCTTCAATTAAAGCAAAGTACGTGTATGCCATTGTTTCCGAATCGAGCTCCATCGTTAAAGCACCTTGTTCTTGACCCTCTTTCATGACGTCTGAAAAAAGTGCACGTACCTTTCGTTCACTCTCACTAAGCATCTCTTTCAATGGTTCTGCTAGTTGTTGAGGTGGATACTGAAGAAAACGGCTGTAAAATTGATTTGCTGGGTTATCTTGGGTCCAGTCATGAACATACGTTATAAATGCTTGATAGAGTTGCTTTTCAATACTTACATTCCCTTGTCCAAGAGAATCTTTAATAAACGTTACGTAATCCAGTGACATGTCCATTACTAAATCCAAGAAGAGTGCCTCTTTGTTTTTATAATGCGCATAGAGGGAGGGCTTCTTAATTCCCACTCGTTCCGCAATATTTGCCATTGATGTACCTTCATAACCGAGAGTTGCAAATAGCTCCGTGCTTTCACGTTTAATTTTTTCTTTCGTGTGCATATCATTCTCCTTTACATCTTTAACTGTCTAGGTTATAATCCTTATTTACCGACCGATCGTTAGGTTATAGGTTCATTGTACTGATTTTTTTTTGTCTTGTAAAGCCAGCTCACCACCTCAACCTACCTAACGTTAGGTTTTATACATGATAAACCTTTGTTCGGTCATACTATTCTTACTGTCTTAAAGGAGATCGACTCTATGGCACAAACACCATTAAGAAAAAATTCAACGTTCGTGCTCCTGCTCATTGCAGGTATCTTTGCCGTTGTAGGCTTTAGTATGTTTTTAACGACGACAACGTGGTATGTTGTAACCATTCTTGGATCAGCAAGCTCGCTAGGTATTGTCCTAATTGCAGCTACCGTCCCTCGTTTGCTTATGATGACTTTTGGCGGCGTTGTAGCAGATAAATATAAAAAAACGACCATTATGTTTGGAACCAATTTGGCACAAGGTCTTTTGCTCCTAACGATTTATGTCCTGGTCGATTTGGATCAGATGACGTTTTTCCTTTTGTTACTAACAGCTGCTGTTTTTGGTACATTAGATGCATTCTTTGGTCCAGCCAGTTCTTCGATGATTCCAAAAATCGTCCCGAAGGAACAGTTACAAAAAGCCAATGCGTACTTCCAAGGGGTTGACCAAGTTTCTTTTATTATTGGTCCAATCCTAGCAGGGTTAATTATGGAAACAGGAACCGTTGCAACGAGTTATCTCGTCGCAACAATTCTAGTATTTCTTTCGGCTATTGTTATTTTTCCACCATTTATTAAAGAAGCACCTGTGGAAAACCACGTAAAACAAAGCCCACTAAAAGACTTACGGGAAGGGTTTCAATATATTAAAAGCTCTAACTTCTTAGTCGTTGGTTTAGCGGTGTTAATTACACTGAATTTCTTTGTTTTCGGGGCGCTACACATCGCCATTCCATTACTAGTCGATCTGCACGGCGGGACCCCCATTAACTTAAGCTACATGGAAGTCAGCTTAGGTGTCGGTATGGTTATTAGCACACTCATTCTAAGTTCAATTCCAATTCGACGAAGAGGCTTTACCTCATTAATGGGGCTGTTCGCTGCCGTAGGAACATTACTGTTATTCAGTATGGCGCCTAACTTGCTTACGCTCACAATCATTGTCTTTTTTATTGGTTTTTCAATGTCGTTCGTTTACATCCCTTTCTTTACAGCGGCACAAGAAAATACGGATGGCCGATTAATGGGTCGTGTGATGAGCATTATTTTTCTTGCTATGAACGGGTTTGACCCGATTGCTTATGGATTAGTCAGCGCATTGGTTGCAGCTGATGTTCGCATCCAGCTCATTTTGTTCGGTCTCGGGATTGCCGGCTTATTCATAGCATGCATAGTAAAATGGAAAGCACCGTACTATGCCAAATCTTAAAATCTGTCTAAACCACCTACCAAGATAATTGGTAGGTGGTTTTGCCTTTTTAGTTATGTCGAAAAATATTTATGTGCATCTTTTCTCTTTACTCGATGCAAGCGTTTGCGCTTACCGTATAAGGATGTACAAGGTGTAACGTCTTTTATTTCTAGATCAACAGTCCTCCTAAGCGTTGATATGACTGATGTTACCCAACATAAACAGCTTAATTCTCACATACACCTTTACTAATGAAAGATGCTTTTCATTACACGTAAGGGGGAGTCAAAAAATGGCGTTTAAAAAAACAATCGGTACACTTATTTCCGGGGCGCTGTTAACGAGCTTTTTAGTTGGCTGTACATCAGGGAATGAAAAAGAGCCTGAGGAAACGGCAAATGAACCAAAAGAGCCACCGACAGAAGAAAGTCTATCACCTGAAGAAGGCGCGCATCTCGTTCTCTGGGACAATGGAGACGAAGAGGCGGAGTGGGCGGCATTTGTAGCCGAAGCATTTGAAGAAACGTATGGTGTTCCAGTCGAGTTACAAGAAGTAGGGCATACGGATGCACCGACTAAACTGGAAACCGATGGACCTGCTGGTCTTGGTGCTGATGTCTTTAATGCCGCTCACGATCACCTGGGAAAAATGGTATCGGCAGGGCTTGTTTATGACAATTATTATGCAAGCGATTACAAAGAGACTTTTATGGATGCATCCGTAAACGGAACCTCCTATCTTGATCAAGATGGGCAATTAACAATGTATGGTTTTCCTCTCGCCATCGAAACGTATGCACTTTATTACAATAAAGACATTGTTGAAGAACCACCGAGCACTTGGGAAGAATTGTTCACTACAGCCAAAGCGTTCCAAGAAGAGTCAACAAATAATGAGCGCAGGTTTGGCTTTATGATGGAGCCTGCAAACTTTTACTATACCCATGCATTTATGGCGGGGTACGGCGGATATGTTTTTGGTGACCAGAACACAAATGCTAAAGACCTTGGCATTGATAATGAAGGAGCCATCCAATCAGGGCATTTCTTAGCGTCTATACATGACGAGCTATTGCCGTTGGCTATTGAAGATATTACAGGTGATGTCATTTCTTCCTTTTTTAACGAGGGCAATCTTGCTTATCGCATTTCAGGTCCTTGGGATGTCCGCAATCACGAAAGCGCAGGGGTGAATTTCGGGGTGGCTCCTCTTCCATTACTCGAAAATGGAGAAGCACCACAATCGTTTTCTGGTATTAAAGCCTATTACGTTAACTCTTATAGCGAGTATCCGAAGGCAGCTACGTTACTAGCACAATTTGCATCAAGTGAAGAGATGTTGTTGAAGCGTTATGAAATGACTGGTCAACTTCCTCCAGTAAAAGCGCTTGTCGAAAATGAACTTATCCAGCAGGATGAGATTTCAACTGCATTCTTAGAGCAAGCATTGCAAGCTGTTCCTATGCCAAATATGCCAGAAATGATTTCTGTCTGGGGTCCTATGCAAGTAGCCTATACGTCTATCTGGAATGATGGTACAGATCCTGAAAAAGCGTTAAAAGCTGCACGTGAACAAATTGAAGATGCGATTGCGACATTAAGTCCGTAAAGCTTCTTTAGCCAGCTTCCTTTCAAGAAGTTGGCTTGCCATTTAAGCTAGAAAGGAGTGAGAACCGTGCGTAGTCATAAGAACCGTGGGACGCTATTGTCGATTATCTTTATGGGGTTCGGTCAACTGTATCACCGTCAATTTGTAAAAGGCGGGCTTTTTATCGCTCTAGAAATTTATTTGCTTTTGTTTTGGACATTACCTTTTCGAAATGCGATGTGGGGCTTATATACATTAGGAGAAACCACACAAACAAGGGTTGGCTTTACCATTGTTCAAGGAGATCACTCGATCTTTCTATTAATTGAAGGGATTATTTTTCTTATTTGCGGCTTGCTCTTTCTTTGGATGTATGTGCTAGCCATACGTGATGCACGTCGAGTCGGATTTCAACGAGATCAAGGAAAAAAAGCTAACACGTTTAAACAGACATGGACCGTATTAGCTGATAAGGGATTCCCCTATTTTCTATTAATGCCTTCTGTCTTATTTACAGCCTTTCTCACTATTCTTCCGCTTATTTTTGGAATCGCCATTGCTTTTACCAACTATTCAGCACCAAATCATATTCCCCCAGCCTCCTTAGTCGATTGGGTTGGCTTCCAGACATTTATCGATTTATTCAACATGAAAACGTGGAATCGTACATTTCTTGGTGTATTCTCTTGGACAATCATCTGGGCAGTGTTAGCAACTGTAACGACTTTTTTTGTTGGTTTATTTTTCGCCGTACTGTTGAATTCAAAAGGCATTCGGTTTCGTAAATTTTGGCGTAGCATTTACATTTTGCCTTGGGCGATTCCTTCATTTGTCTCCATTTTAATTATGCGAAATTTATTTAATGGAGAGTTTGGCCCGATTAATCAATACGTTGAATTTTTAGGTCTTGCTGCCGTCCCTTGGCTTAGTGATCCAAACTGGGCTAAGTTTACCCTCGTTCTCGTAAATATTTGGTTTGGTTTTCCGTTTTGGATGGTATTAATGAGTGGCGTCATGACAAGCATTGATCGTGAATTATATCAAGCTGCTGAAGTAGATGGCGCAAGCGGTCGTCAACGATTCTTAGGCATTACGCTCCCAATTGTTATGTTTTCCACAGCACCACTGCTCATTATGAATTTTGCAGGAAATTTTAATAACTTTAATTTGATTTATCTTCTTACTCAAGGCGGACCTGTTAATATCGATTATTCTTACGCCGGTTCGACCGATATTCTCATCTCATGGATTTACAAACTGACATTAGAACAAAGTCAATTCGCCATTGCTTCTGTTATCTCGATCTTAATCTTTTTCGTACTTGCCGCCGTATCGATTTGGAATTTCAGACGAACCCGGGCATTCAAAGAGGAGGACACGATGCTATGAACCGCAAACAAAAAAATCGTTTCAGCACGTTTTTTAAGCATCTCCTCTTAACGTTCGTTGCCTTATTCACTATTTATCCAGTGATATGGATTGTCATGGGTTCGTTTAATCCTGGAAGCTCCCTTTTTACCGCTCAAGTAATACCAGGGATGAACTGGTCCCTCTTTTGGGAAGGCATGCGCGAGTTTAACTTTCACACTGTTATGGAATCCTTTCGTTCCATTCGTCTTACACTCTCCCACTATAGTCATTTATTCCAAGAAACCAATTACCTACTTTGGTATAAAAACACATTGAAGATTGCTTTTTGGAATATGGTTTTATCTACCTTTCTTGTTGTCACCGCAGCTTATGCATTTAGTCGTTTTCGTTTTCCCGGTCGTAAGCAAGGTTTAATGACTATGCTCGTCTTACAAATGTTCCCAGGGTTCATGGGAATGATTGCGATTTATATTTTGTTGTTGCAACTGAATTTGCTGGATAATCACTGGGGGCTGATTCTTGTGTACGCAGGTGGATCTATACCTTTTAATGCTTGGCTCGTAAAAGGGTATTTTGATACTTTACCAAAAAGCCTTGAAGAAGCCGCAAAAATTGATGGAGCAGGCAACACTACGATCTTTGCACGAGTACTTATGCCTCTCTCTGTACCGATCCTTGTCTTTGTCGCAGTTTCAAACTTTATTGGGCCGTGGATGGATTTCATCTTTGCCCGACTAGTCTTGCGTTCAAATGAAAATAAAACCCTTGCCATTGGCTTGTTTGAAATGGTTACAGGACGAGGAAATACGGAATTTACTCTTTTTGCTGCCGGCGCCGTTCTTGTTGCTGTACCCATTACGATTCTCTTTATGACATTTCAACGGTTTATGGTGGAAGGTCTCAAAGCAGGAGCAAATAAATAAAGGAGAGTGCATAGACTTCATGTAAATTCCATACTACTAACAAAAATGATGGTAGAAGGGGCTAACGCACAATGCACATGGATGCACACGAAGTGAAAACATTGAATCAGTTGTTAGAAGGGCAGTATATGGGGATTCACTCATACGAGCACTTTTTAGAGCACCTTTCAGCAGGATCACCCTTATACGACACGATGACTGCCATTCATCATGACTTGGAAAAACACGCTTCCTTACTCGCCACACGTATTGAAGCCCTTGATGGTGTACCTGTAAAAAGTGAAGGCGCCATTGGAACCATTCAACGCTGGCTAAGTGAACTGTTTGATCGACCCCATGGTGAGGAAGATATTCTTAAACACGCTATTAAGGGAGAGAATTTGTACGGTATCCGGATGTCCGAAAAAATTGCCCGACAAGGCTTGGACGAAGAGAGTTTGCAGCTCGTTCATCGTATCATTGATGAACAACGCGAACACGTCGATCAATTAAAAAAGAAACTCCACCATTAAAAAAACCATCCAGCTATGTAGCTGGATGGTTTTTAATGACTATACACGACGGTTGAATACGGTGCCATCTGAACGCTTTGCCCATTCTGTTCACTATCTCCGTTACGGTAATATAGATCCACCCATTGTTCTGGCAGTTGAACGTCCACGCGGGCTCCTGTCATGTTATGCAAGACAAGAACGCTCTCCTCGTCTAATACACGCTCAAACGCAACAAGTCCTTCTTTTTTCACTTCAGAGACCGTCACCTCACCATCCATTAAAATAGGATGACTTCGCCGTACCGCAATCATCTCTCTATAGTGATGAAGCAAGGAATCTTCATTTTCTAGTTGAGCTTCTACTGCTACTTTTTCTCGATTCGTACTATAGCGACGCTCAATCCATGTCGTCTCTTCAGGACTTTCTTCTTTCGTCCATATCATCGGTTCTCGGATATGCTCATCTGGCTTCATCCCCTCAAGCCCCACTTCTTCTCCATAATAAAGATAGGGGTTTCCTGGTAGTGTGAGTAAGAGAGAAGCGGCCATTTTCGCGTGGTCTTCGTTTCCGTTAAGTTGACTCATCACTCGGTCTATATCATGATTCGTTAAAAAGGTACTATCCACATACCCTTCTGCTACAGATGAAAAATGGTTCCGCACTTTCTCCAAGCCAGACGCAATCCCTGTATCCCTCTCCTGCTGGACAGAGGAGAGAATACGACTAGACAAGTCAAAGTTAAATCCACTATCAATTCCCTGTAAGTACTGCCCTACCACGGATGCACTGTCCCACACTTCACCAACAAGCATGGAATGAGGTTTAATCCCTTTCACGTGAGCATTAAAATCCTTCCACAACGCAACATTTTCTTCATGATGATCATCCAATTGATAAGCGCTATACAAGTATTTGGCTGCGTCTAATCGAAAACCATCAATACCAATTTCCTCTAACCAAAATTGGCTTGCTTCTTTAAATTCAGCCATTACCTGCGAATTAGCGAAATTCATGTCAGGCATACCGTGCCAAAAAACGCCTTCATACTTTGGTTCGCCCTCTCCATGCCACACAGGTTGTTGCCAATCCCCCACTTGATTAAGATTTGTTGAGTCGTCACTCCAAACGTAATAATCACGGTACGTTTCATCCCCTGCTAACGCCTGTTGAAACCATGGGTGTTCAGACGAGCTGTGATTCATAACGAAATCAATAATAACGTCGATTCCACGATTATGTGCTTCCTTTACGAACGTTTTCATGTCTTCTATCGTTCCATAATCAGGATGAACATCTGTATAATCCGTCACGTCATACCCATGATAACTCGGCGATGGGTTAATGGGCATGAGCCAAATACCAGTAACACCAAGATCGTGCAAATAATCAAGCTTACTCGTCGCTCCTTTTAAATCACCGATACCATCTCCATCTCCGTCTGCAAACGCTCGCACAAAAATTTCATAGTAAATTCGGCTTTCCGTATCTTCTACGAACGGTGTATCTTGTGACCACTTCATCGCCTCTTCCTCCCCAGAAAAAACGTTCGTACAGCCGCTCACGAGCAAAATCGGAGCGATCCATGCGATTCTTTTTTTTACCATATATAGCCTCCTATTTCTTGAAACTAAGCCTTTCTTCTGTATATATGAACTGCTTACTTCCTCTATTCCTGTGCAAATGATTTCCCAAATTCTAACTCGAAAGCGATCTCATTTTTCGCTTCTCCAATTTTTCAATCAAAAGGCTAGACAATCGTCTTTTCTTCCTGTATCTTAGGAACTTGTTTGCGAGATCAAAACAGCGAGGGAGGAGTGGAGATTTATGTTACGTTTGATGAATAATCGCCGCATAGTATTAACCATTTTTATGCTAGGTACTTTTGCTATAGGGATGACGGAATATGTCGTCACTGGTTTATTAACCGAATTTGCACGTGATCTCGATGTCGCTGTGTCCACAACTGGATTATTGCTAAGTGTATATGCGATTAGCGTAGCTGTCTTTGGACCTCTCTTGCGCATCATTACAATTAAGTATCCACCAAAACCATTGCTTATAGGGCTGACTGCGCTTTTTGTTATTAGTAATATCATCGCCGCAACAGCGCCTACTTTTGAGATATTGCTACTATCACGGTTACTGTCCGCTACTATGCATGCGCCATTTTTCGGCCTTGCCATGATGATGGCTATTAACATGTCACTACCTGAAAGACGAACACAAGCTATCGCCATTGTACAAGGAGGTTTAACCATTGCGATTATGATCGGTGTTCCCTTTGGCTCCTTTATTGGTGGAATAGTAGACTGGCGCTTAGTGTTTTGGTTTTTAGTATTATTAGGGGCACTCGTTTTAATTGGATTACTTCTATTTGTCCCGAATGAAAAACAAACTGTAGCACCTAATTTAAAATCAGAGTTACAAGCATTAGCGAACAAAAATGTCTTGTGGGTCCTTGCCATCATCGTCTTCGGCTTCTCCGGTGTCTTTACGGCTTATACGTTCAAAGAGCCGATGTTACGGGAATTTGCAGGGTTTGGTGTTCCTGGTGTGACACTTGGACTATTCTTTTTCGGTCTCGGTGCCGTAATCGGTAACTTCACATCTGGTCGTGTGCCTCCACGCTTATTAACAAAAACATTAATGGCTTCTTTAGTGGCACTCGCACTCGTTTTATTTACCTTTACATTCCTTCTGCAAAGTCCCGTGCTTGCAATTGTAAGCTGCTTTTTATTCGGGGCTGGAACGTTTGGAACGACACCATTACTAAACGCAAAAGTGATTTTAGCAGCAAAAGAAGCACCGATGCTTTCAGGAACAATTGCTGCATCTATTTTTAATGTTGCTAATGCTCTTGGTGCTAGCCTTGGTACAATCTTCCTCAATATGGGGTTCAGCTTTACGATGATTACATTTGTGGCAGGAGGGATTATCCTATTTGGACTTGTGTTAACCATCATTACAAGTAAAGTGGAAGATAAAGCATTATACGAATGAATAAAAGGCTTACTGCCTATCAGTAAGCCTTTTTACTAGCAACTCGATATGAATGCACATCATAAATAAAAAGGCATCGTCCCAAAACCGATGCCTGCTCTTTTACACTTCAATAGAGTTTTCTTTCCTATCGTTTTTTTTATCAATAACAAAAGCCAGCCCAATTAACCCTATTGCTAACGCTCCTAAGGTCACCCCACCAAACATAAGCAAGATCGCCGCAAGAAGAAAAATCCCTCTGTTTAACCAAGACCATCTTCTTACTAAATAGCCTTCTATACTAGCAACCCAACAACAGACTCCAATCAGAGAAGTAATCGAACTTACTACAATTTCGCTAGCGGATCCCTGAAGAAGTAGAGCTGGTGAAAAAACAAACATAAATGGGATGATATAGGCTAATAACCCCAGTTTAAAGGCCTCAATAGAGGTTTGATTAGCATCTGCACGTGCTAAGGCGGCTGCTGTAAAAGCTGTAATGGCTACAGGAGGAGTCAAAGCAGCCAAAGTCGAATAATAAAAAATGAACATATGTGCAACTATAGGTGGTATTCCTAATTGAACAAGTGGCGGAATAAGAATAGAGACCAAAACGACATAAACTGCTGTTGGAGGCATACCAAACCCTAAGATAATGGTTATGAGCATAACAATAATCAAAGCAATCCCTACATTGCCTTGCGAAAAGCTAAGTAAGACAGATGAGATCGTAACCCCTAAACCAGTAATTGATATCACACCTACAATAATACCAGCAGCAGCACAAGCAGCAGCAATAGTCATGACATTTTGTGACCCAGCTCTAAGTGAATGTGTTAACACACGGAAGGATGGTCGTGTCTCTTTACTTAATAAAGAGATAAGTACACCAATGACAATAGACCAAAATGCAGAATTAATCGGACTTCTTCCCATTGCAATCATGACCAATAAAAATAAAATAGGAATCGCAAGGTGCCCTCTTTTCAACAATGTTTCTTTAATTGGTGGAAGCTGGTCTTTTGGTAAACCCCACATTTTTCTTTTATACGCAATTGAGTCTATTCTTAACAGCAGTGATACGTAAAATAATACAGCTGGAATAATTGCAGCCAATGCAATTTGTTGATAAGGCATCCCCAAATAGTCTGCCATAATAAAAGCTGCAGCTCCCATTATTGGAGGCGTAATCATCCCCCCCGTTGAGGAAACGGCTTCAATGGCTCCCGCCTGATAACCTTTAAATCCTATTTTTTTCATGAGGGGAATGGTGAAATTTCCAGTTGTAGCCGCATTTGCGACTGGAGATCCAGACAGCATCCCCATCAAAGCACTAGCAAAAATAGCCGTTTTAGCAGGTCCACCTCGAAAGCGTCCCGTCAATGAGAACGACATATCAATAAACCATTTCCCACCACCAAGTTTTTCAAGAAACGATCCAAATAAAACAAAAATGATGATAAATGTAGCTGAAATTCCCATTGGAACTCCAAAGATACCTTCAGACCCTAAATACAAAAAAGTTGACAGTCTTTCTATTGACTGACCTCTGTGATCGAACGGCTCTGGAAAATATGGTCCTAATAGCGCATACGCTAGAAATGCTAGAGTAATAAGCATTAAAACTTTCCCAGCTGACCTTCTCGCAGCTTCCAGCACGACCACTATCATTGTGATTGCCATTAACAAATCAAAGATGGTATTCGTTCCCACAGTCAGAACCCTTTGCTCCCAAACAATGAGTAAATAAACACCACTTATGCTCGCCATCATAATAAATAAAAAAGTCACTGTTTCACTTATGGTTTGTTGCACTTTAGAAAGCTCTTTCTTTGGCTCGTACATAAGAAATAGACTTACAGACATCAAAAGCCAATGTATACCCCTTTGATCCATTGCAGAAAGCATGCCAAAACCAGCAGTATATAAAGCAAACAACCCATTCACAATAAGTATGATTGCACCCAGCCGAAATCGTTGTTTTAAGATTATCTCTGCCACAGCTCATTCTCCTCTCACATTTCGGTTTAAGGATTCAGTTTAGTAATCCAGATTCCTCAAAATATTTTTCTGCTCCTGGATGCAAGGGAATGGGAAGATTATTCGTTGCAGATTCAAGACTTAATTCCCTGGCTGATGGATGAGAATCCTGTATCATTTCTATATTGGAAAAGAAATCTCTCGTCATTTGATATACCGTGTCCTCATCTACTTCTGCATTTACGATAACCATATTGGATATATTCACAGTGGTAATATCATTGTCTGTCCCATAAAGATCCGACGGAATTTTAATTTCTTCCAGATAAGGGAATGTATCAAGAAGCTCGTCCATTTCATTCTCCATAGAAAGAATCCTGAAATTAGAAACTGTCGCAGCTAGTTCAACAATAGCGGAAGCTGGTATAGCAGACTGTACAATCATAGCGTCTGTTGTGTGATCACTTAGCATTCCCACCCCTTCACTGTATGACACGTACGTTCCATTAACATCGTTTAACTGAAGTCCATAGACACTCATAATGTCTGCAACGACATTTGTTGCCCCACCTCCAGCTGGACCTAATACAATATTTTTCCCTTTTAAATCTTCCACACTATAAATATCAGAATTGCCTGACACTACAATGTGAAATACACCTTTAGATAATCCGCCGAACATGCTCCTTATATTCGTATTTTCCCTTTGATAAGGAGCGTCTCCATGATAACCTGCATACACTAAAGCAGTTTGACTTATAGCTATTTCCAACTCTCCTTTGTCAACTAAATCTACATTTTCTAGTGCTCCACCTGTCACCTCGGCAGATGACCTACTATCAGAATTAGATGATATAATGTCGGCCATTGAAATTCCGATGGGATAATAGGCACCCCCGGTAGCTGCTGTTCCAACATTAATATAGGTTTTAGCCTCGCCTTTTGAGCAAGCGCTTACAAAAATAAGAAGGGAAATTGCTACAACAATTCCCCTGAGTTGTCTGTTCATTTTGTTTGACCTCCAGTACATGTCATTACTTGAGCTCTTTAACAGATTGACGTTCAACTAAATCCATTTGGAACAACCGTTTCTTTTTCCTGAGATTACTTCCATTTATTTTTGATATGAGCATCTGTGCAGATGTCGTCCCTAACTTTAATAGGTTCGTGTGCATTGTAGTTAATGTCGGATTTGTGAAGCTTGAGAATGGCACATCACCAAATCCAATGATTGACAGATCTTCCGGAATACGAATACCATGTTCATTCGCTGCTTTCATTACACCGAATGCAAGATAATCTGAAGAGCAAACAATAGCCGTTGGTAGATTACTAGCATCGTTAATCCTCTGAATAAAGTGATTGTAGCTCGCCACTGAATCATATTCAGGAACCTCTATTATTGAATGGGGATCCAGCGAATGAGCTTTCATCGCCTGTTCGTATCCTTCTAAACAAAGACGACTTTTAAAAGCGGTTTTTGGACCATTTACTAATTCAATCTCTTTATGTCGCTTCGATACCAGATACTGAACCGCCGAAGCAATTCCTCCACTGTCATCTGGACAAACGTTAGGAAAATCTTCCTCTTCATAACTCCCAACAATAATAGTGGGAATTCGCGATTCTCGCAATTGCACTAGTAGAGAGTCATCTTCTCTAACCGCGAAAAGTAAGATGCCATCTACCACATGATTTTCAACTAGATATTGCTGATGCTGATAGGTAAATGACGAAATCATATTGTATTGGTTTTTATCCAATACGTTCGAAATCCCCTCAAAAATTCTTGTAAAGAAAGGATTTCCTAGAACCGTGTTTCCTTCTCTCGGAGAAACGATACCAATATTGTGCGTCTGTTGGCTAGCCAACCCCCTCGCACTCATATTTGGCCGATACCCCATCTCAGCAATAATTTTTTTTATTTTCTCAGTTGTTTCCACCCCTACCCCGGGTTTACCAGATATAGCTCTAGAAACCGTGGCAGTTGACACGTTTGCGGCTTTTGCAACATCTTTAATGCGAATTCCCATGGTATAACACTCCATTTGTTTAAACTAAGAGGTTCACCTTATCAAGCCCCTGTTTAATCTCTTCTTTTTCTTTTGTCGATAGTGGTATAACAGGTGGTCTTGCAAGCGCACTCGGTACTAAACCTCTCTGATACATTGCTTCTTTCATTCTAGCATGTGCCGTCGAGGATGGTTCACCCATTTTATAAACAGCCTGTTTTAACTCATAGATTTCATCGTATACCGCTTGAGCCTTAATAAGGTCCTGCTCCTCCACTGCCTTGACTAAAGAAACAATTAGATCAGGAACAAAACATCCAAACCCAACCAGTGCACCATCGATTCCTTGTACGAGAGTTGGAAGTAGATATTCATCGTGACAAGTTAAAATCGAAATGTCTGGCGCATGTTTTTTAAGTGCTCTTACATCTACTTCGTACTGCGCAATATCGCGGGTACCAATTTTCACAGCTTCAACATTTGGAATATTCACCATTTCCAAAAGTTGATCCGTTGTGTACGTTGCTTTCGTCCAATTAGGGTATTGATGAACAACAATTGAGATATCAACAGATGCGGCTACATCTTTGAAGAATTGAACTGTTGATTCTGGCTGCATGCCAAAACGCAACCACGAATGTGGGGGCATTAAAAGGATTCCTTCTCCACCCGCCTCTTCAATTGCTTTTGCATGTTCGACAGCCTCTAACGTTCCCTCTGCAGACAAGCCTGAAATAACAGGAACTTTTCCATTTAACTCTTCAACAGCAATTCTTACAGCCTCTGCCCGTTCATGTGGCAACAACGAGTTAATTTCTCCTGTATGTCCATTTACAACGATACCAGAAATGCCATCATGACTGGCAACCCAGCTGACTAATTTTCTAAATCCTGCCTCATCGATACTGTAATCATCTTTAAAAGGTAACAATACTGCCGGGTAAACTCCATTCCACTTTTTTCCCATTGTTTCACTTCACCTCATCATTAGATTATGATCGTACAAGTTCATGCAGATATTAACGTAAGCGGTTAACGTAAGCGGTTACGTTAAGGCAATCGTAATGCACATTGATCAATTCGTCAATAGAAAGTTTTAAATTGTTAGAAATTTGACTCTCAAAAAAAAATGCAGATACTACCTATCTATTCGCCATTTTCCTAGTAAAAGAGGGGAATCCACCTTATTTATAGAAGGAAGTACGTTGTGAAAAAGAACTTGTCTAGAGCACGACATTGGAGGCATAAAAATGAAGAAAGGTTGCACAATCTGTTTTGTTGGATTAGGTTTATTGTTTAGTGCTTGTTCACAGGATAGCGAAACTCATCTTGCTAACAACGAAATCGAAGAAAGAATTCATTTAGAGGAAATTGTGGTTCCGACTGATATTTTCATTTCAGACACTGTTGCCACGGAACTAACAGAAGATGAACTCAACGCTAGTATCGAATTCTATTTAAATGCTTGCGGTGATTTATATGCAGTGATGGATCAATTCGAGAATGCTACCGATTCAGGCGTCCTTCTTACAGAAGAAGAAACGAAACTACTAGCAGAAACTCTTACATTGTTATACGACAATGACAAAAATTTCTCAGCATACATCGGAGAAAATACTGTACCTGCTAGCTATGAAGAAAATGTAGAGCTCATTCAACAATATGTAACAGGGCTTAACCAATTTCTTTATCATTTTGATGAAAAAATAGGTCGTTTTGAAGATGCTGTTGAGAATTTAATAGGCGGAGTGATTCGACTAGAAGATTTTATGCTCGTAGGCGACCTTCCCAGCAATGTGAACGGAAAAGCACAACAAAAAATTGAGAATTTCCTCAAGGAAAAAGGAATCTCCACTCATTTATTCGATCAATAACGTAGAAGCGTCCGTTCTAATCGGCGCTTCTACTTTAATTTTCTTTGCATCATAGCCAATGCTTCCTCTGTCTCTCGCTTCAATGCTCCGTGCAAATAAGCTTGAGAGGTAAGATCATGATATTCTTCCAACGGTACTAAATGAACGTGAAGATGGTCAATGTCAAATCCAACAATTGCCATACCTACTTTTTTCGGGTTTAATGTGCTTTGAAGATGTCGGCTTCGTTCCCTTACGACTTTCATTAAGTGGATATACGAGTCGGTCTCTAGTTGATGGATATCTGTCACATGTTTCTTCGGGATTACGAGGGTATGGCCTGGACGAATCGGGTATATATCAAGTATCGCCAGGCAATGCTCATCTTCATAAACGATTTTAGCATCCTGACGGCTCTGACTGATTTCACAAAAAAGACAGTTCATTGAATAGGCACCTCTTTCATTTCATCTGTCCTGTTTCTAATCACCTATACGTTCATGGTAAACTAAACCATATATACAATGGTCAAACACAGCTAGAAAGGGAGTTTTTGCGATGACTGAACATCCGTCTATTCAAGAAATGTGGAACGCTTTTACATCTCAACACCCTACGTTCACTCATTCTACTTACACAGCGTGGGCTTTTGGGGATGGTACAAAAGAGATGGCAGATGACTTATGCAAACTTGTATTGGAAGGAAAGAAGCAAGGTACTTCCTCTTATTATGCAGCCTATGAAAAAGAAAATGAACCTTTACCAGTCGAAGGGCAATGGAACATTATTTTAGATGGAGATGGTATTGCTCAAGCCATTATGCAAACCATTAAAGTGGATGTTCTTCCTTATAACGAAATAACGGAGAGACACGCCTATGCGGAAGGCGAAGGCGATCAAACCCTTTCCTACTGGAAACAAGTCCATGAACCATTCTTTTCTCAGTTGGCACCTACGTTAGGGCTAACGTTTCAAGAAAAAGATTTAGTTGTATACGAATGGCTAAAGCTCGTGTATAGAAAGGAAGCAAAGGAGGTTTCCGCTTAAAAAATGTTCATGTTGAGTCAAAGTAGCTACTCAGATAAAGCCTATTTAGCACAGTTAAGAATGAATGTTTTAAAAGCGGATTTTGATCGCCATCAGCTTCCTTACGAACGCGTTTCTAAACGCTTTGAAGAGAATTTCCAGCCTGAACACATTTACTTAATTAATGTGGACGAGGTAGGCACAATCGGATGCATTGGCATCGTTGAGCACAAAGATCTTGTTGAATTGAAGAACTTTTATATTGAACCGTCGTTTCAAGGGAACGGTGTGGGTCGTACTGTTTTTCAGCATGTTGTGGAGCAATACAAAGAAAAACGTGAGATTTCGTTAAAAATTTTTAAAGGCAGTCGAGCTAAAACGTTCTATGAATCGTTTGGCTTCACAGTCAAAGAGCAAAATGAGCGAGTTGAAACGATGTCTTTAAATCAAAGAGTACACACGTAAGAAGAAGGTATGACAACCTTCTTCTTACTTTGTTACTTCTTCATTTTTAATCAAGTCTACCTTCAATTCCTCTTCCGATATAGCAGCAGCTGGCGTTGTATTATCGGTTAACATGTTCTTTACATGACTCACTTCCATCAGAGGTTCTCCTTGGTCAAAGCGATTCGGAAAATCAGGGTGAACAAGAGCTTGTCTACCTAATGCGATAAAATCACACTGTTCAATGGCAACAAGTTTTGCAGCTTCAGCCGGATTTTCAAGACTTCCACACGCAATAATCGGTTTGTTTGAATAACGTTTCGCCGCTTCTGACATAAGCATGGAATCTTGTCCGAATGCCGGAATCTTTGCGTCACTCTCAGATAAATGAATATAATCGACGTCTGTCTCTCCTAAGATTGAGAAGATCGCAGCTGCCTCTGCTTCGCCACCTTCCCATGTATAAGACGGGTCCGTCGCTTTCATTTGTGAAATCCTTACGCCGAGCAGCATCGTAGCCCCAACGGCTTTTCGCACTTCTGCGATCAGTTCGACAATCAGTTTCAGTCGTTTATCAATTGAACCACCGTAAGCATCCTCACGTTGGTTACTTCCTTCTGAAAGAAATTGATCAAGCAAATAACCATTAGCACCGTGTAGCTCTATGCCATCAAACCCTGCCTCTTGCGCTCGTTGCGCTGCTTCGACAAACCCTTTTTTAATTTGTTCTATCTCTTCAATTGAAAGGGGCCGTGCCTCAGGGAAAGGTCCTTGTCCACCATATAAGGCCACTTTATCTCGAGGGGGCGTGAATACGCTTGGAGCCACAGTCTCACTCGTATAAGCATTCCCTTGGGACTGAGCCCCTGCGTGCATGAGTTGAGCAATGAATAAACTTCGATTTTCATGAACCGTCTCGACGATGGGCTTCCAAGCTTCCATTTGTTCATGACTAGCTAAGCCAGGTTGATACTCGTACCCTTGACTATGTTCTCTATCTGGATAGATCCCTTCTGAAATAATGGCAGAGAATCCACCTTTTGCAAAACGTTCGTAATAACGGCGCACCGTCTCGTTCGGCTCTCCATTTTGTGATGAAGACACACGCGTCATTGGTGCCACAATGTACCGATTTTTGAAAATGTGATTCCCAATCGTTCCTTGATTTAGCAAGAGCTCTTTTTCATTTAACATCGACATCGACTCCCTACTTTCTTATAACGTTTGCTAACCTCCCTTTCCTTTTGTCGATTCATGTTAAACCTACTCTGCGTTTCTCTCATTCTTCTCGTCAATAAATTCAGCTAGCCATTTCATATCAATAGGACCATTCATGACTTGATACGTACCGTCATCCACTAAATGAACACCTGCTTCTCCTATAAAAGCAACAGATGGTGTATGAGAATAATGACTAACAAAAATTTGTTGTTGTGTTCCATATAAGAGTTGCCTTTGATAATGGGTTTGGGACACTCGCTTTACTTGATAAGCAGAGAGAAATTCCATTAACTTTTCCATTTGTTCACGGTCTTCCAAGTAAAATTCATAGCCATTTGCTTGTTCAACCTTTGTTATATCTGTGGTTACAGCCATAATCATTACATCATCTTCATTATAGTAAATGAGACTTTCTAACGAACGCTCTTCGTAGTAATAAACCAGTTTGATAGAGAGACATACGATCCCCCCAATAGAAGCAATAAGAAGCAGCCAGCGTTTCATCCGCATCACCCCTTTATAATAAGGTATACGGAACTTATTGTCCTTACGACAAGATTTTGGGGCAAACGTACACCATCATATCTCTCCCTTACGCTTTATCATTAAGTGCTTTTATTTTTTCCACTTTCAGTTTTGGCTTTCGATTTTCATCAAGCAACCCGTTTACTTCTTGCTGAACATCGGTAATTTGGGTGTAACAATAACCACTTACATAAGGTAAGGCTTTAATGGCATCTGTTATACTCTCATAGCGAGCTAAAAAGTCTTTTTCAGACTTCACTTGATTTCCATATCCCCAGCCATCTTCTGTTGTAAAAGCAATGCCACCATATTCACTGATGATGACCGGTTGCCCTTTGTATTGATAGCCTTCTGCAAATGCATACTTATCGTTGTTATGAGGATACGCGTTTCCTAAAACTGCGTTCTGATCTTCATAGCGCTGGACTAAACGATCTGCAAATTCTTCATAGTCGTGAAGCGTAATAATGTCAGATACCGTATGCTCCCAGCCATCATTGACAATGACCGGTCTCGTCGCATCGATTGCTTTTGTTCCATAGTAAATACTTTCAGTGAATGCTTGCTGTTGAGTATTCGTAAAGATTTGCCCTACACCCCATGACTCATTAAACGGAACCCACGTCACAATAGATGGATAATGGGCGAGTTGCTCGACAACATCCAACCATTCTTCAGTAAACGCTTTCACAGCTTTCCTTGAATAAGAATAAGAGGATGGCATTTCTGCCCATACAAGCAACCCTTTCTGGTCGCACAGAGCATAGAATCGTTCATCTTCAATCTTTTGATGTTTACGAATTCCGTTGAATCCTAATGCTTTAATCGCATCAATGTCTTCTTCAAGGGCTTCAAAAGAAGGGGGTGTCAAATGACTATCTTTCCAATAACCTTGATCGAGAATGAGCTTTTGGTAAATGGGACGATTATTTAACAAAACGCGTCCATTTTTAATTGAAATTTTTCGAAGACCAAAATAAGATTGCACTCGGTCAACCTCTTGTCCATCTTTTCGAACGACAAAGGCCACTTCATATAAATTTGGTTGCTCTGGTGACCAGACGGCTACACGCCATTCATGAATCGCTGACGCTAAATCGACTTTAAAGAGAGTCTCTTCTCGTTCGGGTGTCAATGAAAACCGTCTTACTTCATACCCTTTAAACGTAATGATCGTTTCAATTTCAACTCCAGTGACGCCGCCACGAAGGTCGTACGCAAAGCTCACCGTTTGTTCATCTAAATCTGGCTGAATATCCACTTTGTTCAAGTGTTGCTTGCTCACATATTCAACCCATACAGATTGCCAAATGCCTGTTGTTTGGACATACCAACAGCCAAAATTTTCTCCAATCCAGCGCTGCTTCCCTCTTGGTTGGTCCATGCTCATGCTATCTTCTACCCGCACGGTTATCTGTTGTGTTTGTGCTTCTACTAGATACGGAGTCATGTCAAACGAAAACGATGTGTAGCCACCTTCATGTTCTCCAGCAAAGCATCCATTTATCCAAACGGTTGTTTTGTAATCGCTTGCTTGGAAATGAAGAAGAACCTGTTTCTTCTGGTTCTCTTTGGCAATCGTTATATGGCGCTCATACCAAACAACTGGATGAAACTGTTCGTCTTGAATTCCACTTTGTTTTGTTTCATACGTAAAAGGAACAGCAATCGTTTGATTTAGTTTATCTCCTTGAAACCACCGTTGCTTAAGACCTACATTTTCATCGTCAAAGCCAAATGCCCATTGGCCATTCAGCAGCTCCCAGCCTTGCCTAACAAATTTCGGTCGAGGACAATCCACTATCGCTTTCATCTACTCAGCTCCCTTTTGTTGACATACCCTCCATCAATCAGATACGTTTTTCTCATCAAAGATTGTTTTAAAGGAAGTATGAGCAGTTTTTGCGCAATTGTCAAACTATTATTAATGAAAACGAACGGGGGAATGCTTAGAATGAACATTCATTTTGATATACCTACTTATAAAGCGAGTCTAAAAGAAATTCATGTAAAAAGCGACGAAGCAACAATTGGCACATTTCGTCGATTTACAAAAAGCGATTTAAAGAAAACATTCGGACGTCACCTTTCTTCAACATTTGTTTCAAATCTAATGATCCAATCATCTAATTCTCAATTTCAATTTAGACTGAACAACCAAATCCGGGCATTTCTCTCCAATGCATCATGGACGATTAAAGAGCAGGGAATGACAATTGGAGAGATACGTGAACAACCTGTGGGGAGAACGTTAATTGTAACCACTGAACAAGGGAATGTAGAAGTGAAGTCTACGCTTATAGCATTAAGGGAGATTGAAGTGAATCTGCTCTCAGAAAAACCGGTAGCAATCGCTAGAGGAAAAAGAAATGGAAGCATTCAAAACCCAACGTTTGATCTAACGCTACAGCCCCATTCATTGACGTTTCCTCCTGTGTTTTTTGCCGCTCTTTGTTTTTTGCATATTCATCAAGGATAGGTCAAATAAGCCAACGTCTTAGAGACCATGCCTTACGATTACTCTTGTATCCAAATCCCTTCTTCATTCAAGACCTGCTTAAACCTAACCGAGCCTTTAACTAAAAAAGGGTTTCCCGTTAAGATCTCTAGTCCTTCCCTCTCCATGCTCGTCTACCTCTAGACACTTATTCGTTGCATTTCAACGTGATTCCCTGCATATCTACTTCTTTCCATGCATATTGTACAAGAAATGAAGCAGGACTTTCTTTACCGATCAAGAAGAGTTATGTAAGCGCTTACTATATCTTCTCGTGGAGGGATTGGAATGAGGAAAAGGATTCAAGCAGCTTTACTTATCCCTATTGTGACAAGTGTATCTCTGCTAGCGAGTTGTTCAGATGAACAAACGTCTGGAGGAGGAGATGTCGTACTCACTTGGCTTGTCCGTAGTGATCCGAACCTTATTGAATGGGAACATCGAGTGATTGAAGCATTCGAAGACGAAAACCCTGGCATCCGCGTCCAGTTACAGACGATTCCTCAAGGTGAAATTGATCAAAAATTGCAGACGATGATAGCTGGTGGCAACGTCCCAGATGTCTGGTCACCGAACTGGGCAGACTCAGGGTTTGGCAGTTACTATGCAATGGGAGCACTTAAAGACTTAACGCCTTTTTTAGAAAAAGACCCCCATGTCCTAGATGGTATCGATGACACATTAACCGATGTCTATAAAATGGAAGATGGTGTCTACGGCATTCCAATATTATCAATGGGCTCCTTTCTTTATTACAATCGGGATCTTTTTGATGAAGCAGGTGTGGCCTATCCTCCGACCGATTGGAACGACGAAAGTTGGAATTATGAAGCCATGATTGAAGCAGCACAAGCGATTACACAGAATGACCTTCCTCCTACACAGCGAGTCTATGGTGTCTTAGATGAAGATTCGCCTAATAAAAACGCTTGGGCATTTGGCGGTGATTTTTTTGCAGAAGAAGATTATGAAACCGGTTTGTTAACAGAGCCTGTTATTACGGAAAATCCACGGAACCGTGAAGCAATCCAACAGCGTTCTGATCTCATTAACGTCCATGAAGTAATGCCACCACAAAGTAAAATTGCCGCTCTACAACAGCTAAGTGATCCGTTTTTAAGTGGACGCGTTGGCATGGTAATGAAAGGTGGTTGGGGCACACGCCAGTATGCAAATACAGACTTAAACTGGGGGCTAGCCGCTTATCCTTATACAAACGATGAGCGCCAGATTTCCTTGTATGTCGACCCTTGGGCAATGAGTGAAGGTAGTAAGCATCCTGAAGAAGCCTGGGAATTTCTTAAGTTTCTATTAGATCCAGAACAAGCCGCGAAATGGATGGTCGAGATGACATTAGAGAGTCCGGCTCACTCTGATTTAAAAGAATTATGGTTTGAGCTTATCTCGGAAAGAACAGGCATACCGGTTGCTGATTTACGCATTGCAGAAGAAGGCGCATTGCAATATGGGCGACCAACTGATAACCACTTGATTTCAAACTTTGCACCTATTTTAAAACACCAGAACATGACAATCAATGCGATCTACGATCGTCGAAAAAGCGTTGATGAAGGCATAGAAGAACTTCAACAAAATATGACGTCACTCACCTACTAACGGGATGGAGGGGATTACGAATGGAAACGAACACAGCGCCCAATCGGAGTCGAAAACCACTTAAACATACATCTATTGGGGCAAGGAGAGAAGAAAAGTACTTTTGGCTATTTATTTCACCATGGTTAATCGGTTTTACTGTATTTATCGCTGGTCCTATGATCGCTTCGCTTTACTTTAGCTTTACCGATTATGCCATCATGGGTGAAGCTTCGTTTGTAGGCTTACAAAACTTTGTGAATCTCTTTTCTGATCCATTGTTCTATCGCTCCTTATTTGTCACGACAGCTTACGCTGCTCTCGCCGTTCCCTTTTCCATTGTTTTAGCCATCGGGCTTGCTTTGTTACTGAATGCCAAAATTAAAGGGCAGGCCTTTTTTCGAACCTTCTTTTATGCGCCCTCCATCATTTCAGGAGTGTCTGTCGCCTTTCTATGGATGTGGATTCTAAACCCTCAATTCGGAGTCGTCAATTCCTTTCTATATGAAGTTTTTGGCTTGACAGGGCCTGGCTGGTTTACGGACCCTTATACCGTTATTCCTTCCTTTGTCCTTATGCAGTTGACTGCAGTCGGAAGTACGATGATTATTTTCCTCGCTAGTCTGCAACAGCTTCCAAAAGAGCTTTATGAAGCTGCAGCTATAGATGGAGCAAGTGCTTGGAGACGGTTCAGAAACATCACGATCCCATTGATTTCACCGATTATTCTTTTTAATGTCATTATCTCCATCATTGCGTCGTTTCAAATTTTCACTCAAGCGTACGTGATTACAGATGGTGGACCCGATTGGATGAGCTACTTCTACGTTTATTATTTGTTTGAAACAGCCTTTTTCCAAAATCGTATGGGGTACGCATCTGCTCAAGCTTGGATTTTATTTTTAATCATCTTTGTTCTTACATTCCTAGCTCTTTACGTATCTCGGAAAAATGTCCACTACGAATATGACAAATAATCAAGGAGGTCAAGCACATGAAGCACCTATTTAATAAGACTCACTATTCTCCTGGCGAGCTATCTAAAGGTGGGAAAATTCTTACGTATACTGGTTTAATGGCTTGTCTATCTTTGTTTTTGTTTCCAGTAGCTTGGATGTTTTTTACATCGGTTAAAAGTTTGGATGAGATCGTTTCAAATCCACTCTCTTTTTTTCCTACTACCTGGAACTGGTCCAACTATCTGGAAGTCTTCCAGAACCACCCGTTTGCAACCTACCTCTGGAATACGTCTTGGTACACCGTCGTCACTGTAGTCGGTACCGTTTTCTTTTCCGCCATGATCGCATTTGGGTTTGCTCGATTTCGCGCTAGAGGGCAAACGTTCTTGTTCGCTATTGTTTTAAGTACGATGATGCTGCCGCAACAAGTAGTGATGATCCCACAATATTTACTGTTTAATTCGATTGGATGGGTGGATTCTTATTTACCCTTAACCATTCCAGCCATTGCTGGGAGTGCATTCTTAATCTTTTTATTACGACAGTTTTATCTCGGCTTACCAAAAGAACTGGATGAAGCTGTGACCATTGATGGCGGCGGCTACTTAACGATCTTCTTTAAGATTATCCTTCCTCTCTCCTTGCCTGCGATGGCAACAGCTGCCATTATTGAATTTATGTTTCGCTGGAATGATTTAATGGGTCCACTCATTTATTTAAATTCACAAGAGCTTTATCCATTGTCTCTAGGGTTAGCAAATTTCACTGCTGCGTACGCGGCTACACCTTGGCAGCTACTTATGGCCGCTTCCGTTATGGCTGTGCTACCACCTCTCATTCTGTTCTTTTTTGCACAAAAATATTTTATTCAAGGGGTGGTAATTTCGGGTACAAAAGGCTGATAGAGTGGAACAAGACAGCACCTGCCAAGGAGCTGTCTTTTTTCTTTTATCGTCATGACAGCTTTTCCTGCTGAATAGGTTGTAAAAGCGACGGTTCGGTGGGAGGGTTTGTATGAACATTCAAGCAGCTATGGAGGCATTAGTTGCAAAGCTTCGGGAAGACCAACATGAAGATGGCTCATGGCAGTATCCATTTGAAGCGGGAACGTTTACGGATGCTTATGTGATTATTTTATTACGTACGTTGGAGAAGGACGATGAGGCACTTATTGAAGCATTAGCCGAGCGCCTTTTAAGCTTACAGGAGAAAAGCGGTGCTTGGAAACTCGTTAAAGATGAGCACGAAGGGAATCTGACGACAACAGTTGAATGCTATTATGCACTCTTGTATTCTGGCTATCTCTCAAAAAATGATCAGCGCCTGCAAAAAGCAAAGCATTTTATTGTCGCAAATGGTGGTATGGAACAAGCAACGTTATTAACAAAATTTGTCCTTCTGCTAACAGGACAATACAAATGGCCTTCTTTCTTTCCTGTTCCTATCGAACTCATTCTATTACCAGTTGCTTTTCCATTTAATTTATTTAGTATGTCTGTCTATGGGCGGGCTCATATGGTACCTCTCTTGATCGCTGCCGATCATAAATTGCAAGTCACAACATCAAGAAGTCCCGATCTTTCTGACTTGTATAGCCAGTCAAGAAACGACCCTTTTGTAGATTGGGTGAACGGAGAGGCATCTCGTAAACTTCACGGCACCATACACTATTTAGTTAAAAAAGTAATCACCGGTCCAACGAATATCCATCAACTTGCCATTAGTCAGGCAAAGCACTATATGATGAACGGAATTGAAAAAGATGGGACACTCTTTAGTTATTTCACATCAACGATGTTTATGGTATTTGCTCTTCTTGCTTTAGGTCATCCCAAACACGATCCACTAATTGAAAAAGCAATTGAAGGTTTAAAGTCTTTTCAAACTACAGTCAATGGGAGACCCCATATACAATTTACAACGGCAACGATCTGGAATACGTCGCTCATTAGCTATGCCTTACAGGAAGCCAAGGTAAAGCCATCAGACGAAATGATTCAAAAAGCATCAAGCTACTTAGTAAAGAAACAGCACGATACGTACGGAGATTGGGTTGTTCATAATCCAGAAATACTTCCTGGTGGCTGGGGATTCTCTACCATTAATACGTTCCAACCGGATATGGATGATACGACCTCTTCACTTCGTGCGATCACAGTACCAGCCGTGAAGAATCAAGAAATAAAAGAAGCGTGGAAACGAGGTACCCTCTGGGTCACATCTATGCAAAATCGCGACGGCGGTTGGGGTGCATTTGAAAAAAACACCAATAGTCGTCTGCTCGCACTCCTCCCGATCCAAGAAAGCAAAGGCATTCTTACTGACCCAAGCACCCCTGATTTAACCGGTAGAGCCATAGAGTTCCTCGGAAATTTCACCCACATACAAAAAGATGAAAAGGTCCTTAAAAGAGGCATTCGCTGGCTTAAAAAAAATCAACAAAAAGACGGCTCATGGGAGGGACAATGGGGTGTAAATTACATTTATGGTACGTGGGCAGCTTTAACAGCTCTTGGCGCAGCTGGAGTGTCTAAACATGATTCTTGTGTAACGAAAGCGGTGAGCTGGCTTAAAAGCATTCAGCATCTTGATGGTGGTTGGGGAGAATCATGCTTAAGTGATCGAAACAAGGGGTTTACCACCCTCCCTGCAAGCAACATCACCCAAACAGCTTGGGCGATCGATGCACTCATTGCTGTACTGGACTATCCTGAAAAGTCCATTCGAGATGGGATTCGTTATTTGCTTGCCCATTTAGATACTAATTCAGACTGGACAGACGCATACCCAGTCGGGAAAGGATTAGCTGATCGAATCTATTTCCACTATCATAGTTATCGGCATTTCTATCCACTACTTGCTCTTGCTCATTACCATAACAAATTTAATCAAACATAAACTTCATTCACATTGCCCTCTCACCCATCGCATATCATTTAGAATGAAAAGCTCATAAACACGACGAAAACCCTTCTAAACAGGGCTTTCGTCTTTTGCTTTACTTTATACATGCTTATTGGGGCGATAGGCCATCCAGTCGCCATTTGGTATCGGTTCCACAATATGGTTAAAAAAATCCGTCGCTATATAACCAAACGCCTGCACCGTTTTCCCATCTACAATAACGTTGATTTTTACACGTTCGTACTCATTCCCAGTGAGTCGACCTTCTTTATACCCCTCTAATTTATCTACAGCTTCCAATACTTTAGGAGACACGCTGTAGAGTTCACCACGTATAAACTGGCCCTTTTTAAACCGTGCGATTGGATAGCCATATGGAGTCGCATGTAGTTCTCCTTCTACATAACAATCCCTTTTCAAGCAAGTTGCCGATTCTAGATAGTGTGCATTTGTGCCCCCTTTACGCAAGGTCCCATATACGAACAAGTAGATACTTCGCACACTGCTCCACCTTTCTCTACGTTTTTACCCTATGATACTTTTTTCATTGTATGCATACAAGATAACGATTGATAGATTACATGGAAGCGCCTGTTCCAGTTCCTTTTCTCCATTTAAATAGCTTCAAAATAAGAGGATAACTTAAGGAAAGCAACGTTAAGAAGAACAATGTCGTTGCAATTGGCGAGGCAAAGAAAATCGCCTGTGGACTCTCATAAATAATGGAGGCTCTACGCATGTTTTGCTCCATTTCTCCACCAACGATAAGGGCTAAAATCAATGGTGCTACAGGGTAGTCTAATACGCGCATAAGTAAGCCAATTAAGCCTGCAATAATGAGCAAGTAAAAATCGATGGTACTATACCCAAGTGTATATGCACCAATAAACGATAAAACCAACACAATAGGATACAGCACATTGGCAGGTGTACGTAACACCTTAATTAACATGCCTACCATTAAAATATTAATAATGACTAAAATTAAATTTCCTATAAACATACTGTTAATGAGCGTCCATACAAGATCCGGGCTATTTTCAAACAATAAAGGTCCTGGAGTAATACCAATCATGACTAACGCCCCAAGCATAACAGCGGTTGTACCTGATCCTGGAATACCCATTGTTAACATAGGAATGAGTGACCCTACAGCAGCTGAACTGTTGGCTGATTCAGGTGCGACAAGTCCTTCTACTGCCCCTTTACCGAATTCATCCTTTCGCTTCGATAGTTGTTTTTCGGTAGAATACGCAAGTAAAGAGGAAATCGTTCCACCTGATCCTGGTAAAACACCGAGAAAGAAACCAAGTGGTCCACTTCGAAAAATCGGTCCCAGCGATCGTTTCCATTGTTCTTTTGTAAACCATTTGCTACCGATGGCTTGGTCATTTTTTGGTTGCTGTCCTTTTTTCTTTGGAAACATATTGTATAAGACTTCTCCTAGCGCATAAATCCCGATAATAATGACGATGAAGTTAATACCATCTGTAAAATGCGGAACACCAAATGTGAATCGATGCACACCTGATTGGAGATCAATTCCAACCGTGCTTATCGCTAGACCAGCAAACATGGCAACAAACCCTTTGATCATTTTTCCTGTTGAAAGGGCAACAACTGCTGATAATGTGAAAAGAAAAAGCATAAAATACTCGGCTGGACCAAAGTTTAACGCAAATTGAGCAAGGGGAATGGCAAGAAAGATAAAGCCAAAAATCGCCATGATGCCACCAAACAATGACGCCATCGCTGCAATCGACATGGCTTGACCTGCTTGGCCTTTTAATGTCATTGGATAACCGTCGAACGTCGCCGCAATGGACGAACCATCTCCCGGTGTATTAATAAGTATGGAACTCCTCGATCCACCAAAAAGCGCTCCGTAATAAATTGAAGACATTAAGATTAATGCGCTTACTGGATTCATTCCGAACGTTAGTGGAATTAAAACCGCTACTCCAGTTGCTGGACCTAGACCCGGAAGAATTCCAACGATTGTACCTAACAAGGCACCAAAAATGAGCCACACCATATTCATTGGTTCGAGTGCGGTAAAAAGCCCATCGATAATGATTGACCACTCCATGCCTTTACCCTCCAAATCCCGGCAAGCTAATTTCAAGCAAATGACTAAATATAAACCATGTGCTGAACGAGACAATGCCTGTTACAAGTACATTCATACGCCATTTCTTTAAACCGTTTAAATAAAAGAGCAAAACAACTAAGAATACGACGGTAGACAACAAAAAGCCTGCGTAGTCAAATAACAACGTATAAGCGAGACAGAGTAAAATGATGACGCCAATGGTTATCAGCGTTGATTTCTGAACGAGTAATTGTAAATCCTCCGTATCCTTTTCCCCTTTTTCTTTCATAACTTGAATTAAATCAATGATGGCAAACAAAAAAAGTCCGATACAAATAGCGAGTGGAAAATAAATCGGTGCCAACGGGTCCCCCAGTGTAGCTTGTGGTAGCTGCAAGATTAAGAGCGCATAAGCCACGCTCAAAACAATAAAAAAAAGTGGCATTGATAATCGAACGACCTGCATACTGTTAACCTCCTTTTTAAGGTGCAAGACCTGAGTCCACAATAATTTCTTCAAAAAATGTTGCTTGCTCTTCCATAAACGCAATCGTCTCATGACTATTCATATAAAAAGCGTCTAAGTCATTATTTTCAAGGATAGTATTCCACTCCTCTGTTTCAACCATTGAAGAGAGCCATTCATCCCATTGCGCTACCTCTTCTTCAGCCATTTCTGATGGGCCCATAATACCGCGCCAGTGAGGGAAGACCATTTCCGCACCCATTTCTGTCCACGTTGGAACATCTGGAAAAGCATCCAGTCGCTCTTCTGATGTGATGGCTAAGATTGAGACCTCACCGACTTCATACTGTTCGGCAAAACCGGACACAGAATTTGTAGCTATATCAATGTGCCCACCTAATAGGGCATTCATAATATCGCCTCCGCTACTATAAACAAGAAATTGTAGCTCGGTCGGGTCGATACCATACGCAACAGCTGCTTGAACAAATGCCAAATGATTGCCTGAACCAAGTGAAGGACTTACACCAATCGTCAAGGAAGTAGGGTTTTCTTTTAATTGCTGCATCACGTCGGCACCGTTTTCAAATGAAGTATCAGATCTGGATGCAATGGCGAGCCATTCTGTCGATAGCATCGCAAGCGGTGTAAAATCTTCGTAAGATAAATCACTTTGTCCGAGCAGGTTACTCGTAATTAATAGGCTAGAGTTTACCGCTGCATAATGACTGTTTTGTTGGTTAAGGTATTGCCAGCCTACCTCTCCACCGCCACCTGGTTTGTTTAAAACGGTGACACTTTCTTCTAGAAGTCCATCACTGACTAGCGATCGCTGTATCGATCGCGCCGTCATATCCCAGCCCCCTCCTGGCGTTGCTGGAGCAATAATTTCAACTGTCCGATTTGGGAAGTCAGCAGTTGACTCTACATTCGTCGAACATCCAACCAAAACGACTAGAGTACATGCAAGCACCCATTTCTTCATCTAAAAACCCCCTTAAAGTAACCGCTTTCAAAATTACTGTTTATGCACTATAGCATGCAAATGATTCGTAAAACAAGCATACATCTTTAACATTCTTTATATCTTTTTCAGTCATTTCGTCCTTTTTGTCCATTTGGAAGCCAAGCTATGTAGCAGCAAATAAAAAACGCTTGCGACTATGATGAAAAAAATCGACACCATTGACGCAAACGTATTTTTATAGAAGTAAGTAAAACGAACACTTTGTCACAAAGCTCTTAGTGATGCTTTAATTGATATCGCCGCTCAGGTCTACCGATCTCACCATAGCTTAATTGTGTGTAAACTGTGGACTCTCTTACAAGATGCTCTAAGTAGCGCCTTGCTGTTGTCCGCGATACACCGAGTTCTTCACATGTTTTTTCAATCGTTAGTCCTTCTTCAAATTGTTGAAGTAAATCATTCACCCGTTGAAGCGTAATCGCATCAATTCCTGAAGGTAAATCTGTATGTAAAGTTGAAACAGGTTTTAATGATAGACTTCCACCTAACACACGTGCTGCATCTTCATTGTAAAATGTCGCACAAGAACGGTTAAAAAGAGTTTGCTGTGCTGCATAATCGTTTAGGGTTTGCTTGAACAGCGCTGCATCTACTGGCTTTTGTAAAAAAGCAAACACACCACTTCGTTTAGCCTTTTGAAGAATAGCCATGTCGTCTGATGCAGAGATGATGAGTATATCTAAATCCGGGTAGTTTCTACGTACGTCTTGGAGCAGCTTCGCCCTTTCAATATCAGGAAAATACAAATCAAGCAGCAATAAATCGACCTGCTCTTCTTCATCAAGTCGCTTAAACAATTCCTGTCCATTTAGTGCATATCCTAGTAAATGAAAACCGCTACATGCGTGGACATACTCAGAGTGAATCATCACTAGCCGATAATCGTCTTCTGCTATTAATACATTCATCTCTTATCTCCTTCTGTTTTTGGAATATAAATCGAAACAACTGTGCCTTCCTTATCAGAGATTCCATTAACTTCCATTACGCCATTCCACTTCTCCAATACTTGTTGAACATTTGAAAGACCAAACCCTCTTTCTTCTCCTTTTGTCGATCTACCTGGTTGAAGAAGCGGTTTCAGATCTTCATTAAAGCCTTGTCCACTATCATAAACATCAATGACCCACTCATCACCTGCGTCACTTGCAAAAAAAAGCACGTCTTTCTTTTCTGTGTCTGCCACTGCTTCAATCGCATTATCTAACACATTTCCAATGATTGTGGACAAATCGGATATGGGGATTCGCTCAATCGTATGCAATTCACTAGACTCTTCTATCGACAAATGGACATGCTTTTCTGCCGCTTTTGCCATTTTTGCAAGTAAGAGTGCTTGTACCCCGACGTCCGTTATTTTTTGAAAAAGAGGAACGGTCTGGGCGCGTTGTACACTCGTTTCATTTACAATAAACGTCAGCGCTTCTTCTTGCTTTCCAAGCTGTAAAAGCCCCATTAAGACATATAACTTGTTGCGAAATTCATGAGCCTGAGCTCTTAAACCATCAGACTGTGCTTGCATCTGCGCCATCGTTTCTTTTACTTGCTTTATTTCTGTAAAATCCCTAAAACTACAAATAGCGCCGACTCTTTTTTTATTTTCGTAAAGAGGCTGGCAATTCACAACGAGCGATTTTCCAGAAATGTTTCGCATATCATCAAAGAGCGTCTGACCGTTATGTAAAGACTCAAATAAACCTAACTTATGCAAAACGCCTTTATTTGCCTGTTCAGTTCCCAAGATAAAAGCTGCTGCCGGATTAAACAACGTTACGTCACCATGTTCATTCACCGCACAAATTCCTTCATTTAAAGATTGAATCAAGGCTTCTCTCTCTTTGTAAAGCGTTGCAATAAGAGCGGGCTCATGACCGAATGTATCACGCTGTATACTCGATGAAATAATACCTGCACAAAGTAAACTTAATGCTAATCCCGCGAAACCGACAAAAGCATTGCGCCACAATCGTTCGTATAACACCTCGTTTATTCTTTCTAATGGGTAGGACACGCGAACAGCTCCGATCAGTTGTTCTGCATCACCTATTTGGTCATAGATTGGTGCTGTCGTTTGAATCACTTCTTCTCCATGCAACACCGTTCGTTCTGTCCGATAAGAACCAAATACAAGCGTTGCCTGTAAACTATGTCGTGTCTCATCTTCTTTTCCAGACAACATTTCTTTTCCATTATCATCTATGACAGAGACTAGTGGGTTATATGCTTGAAGGCGTACTCGATCAATAATACCTTGAACTTCGCTTACATCGTTTTCATGTAGGGCGTTCGCTAATGCTGGCATGAAGGAGAGGGCATTGGCGGTCTGTCTTGATAATTGTTTATATTCCTGATTTAAGTTAACGCTTTCAAAATAAGCATGAACAAGTGTGAATAATGAGATAAGTATCACGACAAGAATAGAGAACACAAGCAAGACACGTGTTCTTATCGTCATACGTTTCTCTCTCATAGGGTATTGCCGACCTTTGTTTATTACGGATCCTCCTCCCCTCTCCACCATAGTGTACCATGAGATGCAGAAGAAGGTGGGACAGAAGCAAACCTTTCGTGCAATGGAATAAAAAGAAAGCAGTCCTAAGACTGCCTTCACGATTCCTTCTTTGCGCTTACTACTTGTTCCCGCAATGCCCGCTTTAAAAACTTACCTACTGACGTGCGTGGAAGCTGATGCATAAAGAGAACATCATCAGGCAACCACCATTTCGAAAATTGAGTAGCCAAGTAGTCATTTAATTCTTCCTTAGTCACGACACCGCCTTCTTTTAATACAACACACGCTACAGGACGCTCCTGCCATTTCTCGTGAGGAACGGATACTACCGCCGCTTCAAGAACGGCTTCATGTCCCATAATGGCATTTTCTAAATCAACAGAAGAGATCCATTCGCCACCACTTTTAATTAAATCCTTTGTCCGATCAACAATTTTGATAGCGCCCTCTTCATCAATCGTCACAACGTCCCCAGTATGAAGCCAGCCGTTACGAAAAGCTTCTTGACTTCGCTCATCATCGTGGTAATGATCGGCAATCCACGGACCACGAATAAGTAGCTCACCCATCTCCTTCCCGTCCCACGCAATGTCTCCGTTTTCGTTTACGCCCTTTATATCAATAAGGGGAACAGCCATCCCTTGCTTTGCCCTGATATGATATCGCTCCTCCTCTGGCCAGCTATGTTGATAACTTTTTAACCGAGCGTAGGAAACAATTGGGGAGGTTTCAGTCATTCCATATGCGTGGAAAAAAGGAATGTTTAATTTTTTCTCAAAGCTTTCAATCATACTTTTAGGGGCTGCCGAGCCACCGCATATGACCGCTCTAAGACTACTTAAATCATAGTTCCCTTTTTCTATTACTTGCAAGAGACCAAGCCAAATCGTCGGCACACCTCCTGTAAATGTAACATGTTCACTTTCGATTAACTCTGCGAGCAGTTGTGGTGTAAACTGAGGTCCAGGAAGAACTTGAGTCGCCCCATAAAAAGTGGCGCTAAAAGGTAATCCCCATGCGTTAACATGAAACATAGGCACAACGGGCATGCAGACGTCATTTTCCGATATAGCTGTTGTATCAACCATACCTTGAACTAAACTATGAAGCGTAATTCCTCTATGTGTATATAACACACCTTTTGGTTTCCCGGTTGTGGCAGACGTGTAGCACATCGCCGCAGGTTCATTTTCATCAAGATCCTCGAGAAAAGCAAAGTTCGGGTTTCCTTTTTCTAGTAGCGCTTCATATGAATACAAAGGCTCGAGGGTTGATTGAGGCACTTCTTTTTTATCCGTTAAAACAATATAAGTATGAACCGATGTCAGCTGGTCTTTCACTGCTTCTACAATTGGCAAAAGATCTTCATCAATTAGCAGTATGCGATCTTCAGCGTGATTAATCACATAGACAAGGTGATCTGAGGAAAGTCGCATATTAATCATATGCAGCACAGCACCTAAACCTGGGGCAGCAAAATAGGCCTCTAAATGGCGATGATGATTCCATGCAACCGTCCCTACGCGCTCCCCGCGCTTTAGTCCAAACTCGTTAAGTACACTTGCTAAAGCTCTTGTGCGCCTGCCAATCTCTCTGTAAGACAGTCGGTGCATGTTATCCAACGTTCTTGAGATTACTTGCTTAGATGGGAAATAACGCTCCGCGCGTTCTAACATTGGCGGAATGGTTAAAGGTGTGTTCATCATTTGCCAAAAACCCCTCTCTATTTGTTTGCGCTTTCATTTTGATTTAACTATTATTTTAGCAATCCCATTTCGAACAAGCAAATTATTTTTAAAAATTCTAAACTTTATTTATATAAAAAAAGAAACTCTACTACAGAGCTTCTCAAAGCAACCATTAAAATAATCCAAATAGCTTCTTTCTTTTTTTTGTTACTCTTTCAGGAGGCTCAAGGTAAATATGCTTATTTTCAACAATTAATCGAGCATTTTCCTTGTATTCAAACAGTAATTGGGAACCAAATCGATCTTCTACGACTTGATATGCTTCCTGCATACGTAACGTGCGATTCGATGTATTATGAACATCGGATGCGATTACATGAACGAGATTCGCTTCAATCAGTTGCTCGCTTAACGTTTGAATGTCTTTGCCAAAATAACCAGTTAAACTAGATGATGTTAACTGAGCAAGTGCACCGTTTTTAATCAGCTCATACAGTTTGTTTGGTGATTCCATAATCACCTTGTTTCGCTCTGGGTGTGCAATAATTGGAATATACCCTTGAGAACCTAGTTCATAGAATAAACGTGTTGCATAGACAGGTATATCATTTGAAGGAAATTCCACAAGAACATATTTGCTGTTTGCTAAACTTAAGCTTGAACCGGACGCTAGGTCACTTGGTACATCTCCATACAAACGTATTTCCTGACCGACCATAACCGTCAGAGGAATACCTTGTTTGTTGAGCTCCTCATTTAACTCCGCCACCGCATCGTGTAAAAACGATCCATCTAGCAGAGGAAAATTCGGGTGCTGATGATGAGGCGTTGCCACCATCGCTGTAACCCCTTCGCTCACTGCTTGCTCGGCAATTGCGATACTGTCTTCAATCGTTTTTGCCCCATCATCGAGCCCGGGTAAGATATGACTATGAATGTCAATCATCCAGCTCTCCCCTTTTTCCTTTATTGATAATAATAGTACGTATTTTGATCAATTGGCTTATTGTTAAGTACTACACCTAGTATGTTGGCTTTTGCTTTCACTAGATTCCCTTTCGTTTGCTCAAGCTGATCGCGGTCTGTCTTTCCGCTTGACGTTACAATAATAGTGCCATCCACTTTACTAGATAAAATTTGTGCATCCGCTACAGCCATAACTGGTGGCGTATCAATGATGACCATATCAAAGTTCTCACATGCTTCTTTAATCACTATTTCCATCATTTTTGAGTTTAACAACTCAGCTGGGTTTGGCGGGACGGGTCCGCATGTTAGCAAGCTAACGTTTTCAATGGACGTTTCCTGCGCAACATCGACTAGCTTCTGCTGCCTTGTTAATACATTGGTTAAACCGTGTGTGTTCATTAGGCTGAATGTATAATGTGCGGTAGGCTTTCTCATATCAGCATCAATTAATAAAACACGTTGTCCGTTTTGTCCCATTACAACTGCGAGATTAGAAGCCGTCGTTGACTTCCCTTCCCCTGGACCGGCAGACGTAATTAAAAGAGATTGGATGTCTGTATCGATAGCAGAGTATTCAATATTTGTACGGATATTTCGATATTGCTCTGTTATTGGAGAATGTTTATTTACATCTGCAATAAGCTGGCGTTTCTTTTGTCCTTGACCTTTTTTCGTACGAGTTGACCTGGCCATAAGTCACCTACTTTCTTAAGCTATGACGATTTCCTCGCCGGTTCAACAGCATCCATCGTTGAGACTACTCCAAGAACAGGAAGGTTTAAGATCTTCTCAATATCTTTTTCTGATTTCACTGTTGTATCTAAGTATTCAAGTAAAAATGCTAATCCTACTGCTCCCATTAATCCAACAACAAACGCAATCGCCATATTTAAAATTGTATTAGGACTCGATGGTGATGGATTTTCACCAACTACTGCTTCTGATAGGATTGTTACATTATCTGTGCTTAGAATATCGGGAATTTGCGCTTCAAATACAGTTGAAATTTCATTTACAATGGCTGTTGCTTCTTCTGGTTTGTCAGCTTCAACCGTTACAAGTAGCACTTGGGAATTGTTTTGATTTGTCACAGACACCATATTTTGAAGTGTACTAAGACTATAATCTAAGTTCCCATTTTCAATGACATCATTTAAAATACGAGGGCTTTTAATGATCTGCGTATATGTACCGACGAGCTCTAAACTTGTTCGGACATCGTTTTGAGTTACGCCTTCCTCTGTACCTGCTTGATAAATTAATAATTCTGCAGAACGTTCGTATTTTGGAGTAAGGACAAAAACACTTACTAACGTACCAGCTAACATTGCTAACAACGGAATCGCAACGAGCAATTTCCAGCGTTGTTTTAATGTTTGAAAGATTTCTTTCAAACTTATCGTTTCTTCCATCTAATCGCTAACCTCCTAAACGTATACCATAACTCAAATCGAATTATATCATAATTTGACTAACAATATTGATAAATCATCGTCATTTTTATTGCTAATTCTACTGTTTCAAACAGGATTAGACCGCATCTATTGTATTTGTAGACCAGGAAAACGAACTTTTCACTAAAAATTACAACAAAATGTTCTTGTTCTTATGATCAGCTTCTTTTATCCTAGTAAGAGAGAATGAATACATACATCGTTACATTTACCATTTTAATAGTAGAAAGGCGTTTTTAAATGAAGAAAAAAACGGCACTGAAAGTAACCGCATTAATCTTTGGAATCCTTTTTTTAGTCGTAATTGGAGTAGGCCTTTATATCTTTAATGATATACGAAACACTGCTAATCAAATGTATGAGCCACTTGGTGATCGTCAAGGGTCTTCGCCCATTCGTGAAACCGAGATTCAAGAAGGAGAACCTATTTCCATTTTACTAGCTGGTGTTGACCATACACCTGGTCGTGAAGAAGATGTCGTAGGTCGTTCAGACTCCATTATTGTGATGACATTAAATCCGGTAGAACGATCTACGAAGATGCTTTCTATTCCGCGCGATACACGTGTGAACATTGTCGGTAGAGGGACAACAGAAAAAATTAACCACGCCCACGCATACGGCGGGGCAGAAATGTTAATTAATACGATTGAAGAAGCGTTTGATATCCCTATTGATCACTATGCCGGAATTAATATGGAAGGGTTCACTCGCCTTATTGATGCTTTTAATGGCGTCGAAGTCTACAATGACCTTTCCTTTACAATGGATGGCTCTCAATTTCCAGAAGGGACCATTTCTTTGGACGGCGAAGAAGCACTAAAGTATACACGCATGCGCTATGACGATCCTCGCGGCGATGCAGGACGCGCTAATCGACAACGGGATGTAATCGAAGCATTAATGAACGAAGCGGCTTCCCTTAGTTCGATTACAAAAGCAGGAGATATTCTTGATGTATTAGGCTCTACTGTTCGAACGGACTTAGCATTAGGCGATATGTGGTCTTACCAGTCCGATTATATCGATGCACTCGATCAAGTAGATCAAATTGAAGTGAATTATACAGGACAGACGATTGACGGCTTGTGGTATGCGATTGTAAATGATGAAGAAAAAGCGCGTGTACGAGACGAAATGCGTAGCCATCTTGATTTATAAAGCGACACAAAAAAGGAGCGCAAGAGCGCTCCTTTTTTAATTCTAAGATACTAACCGTAAACCAATTACGGCAACAACAACGAGACCGATAAAGAATAGTCTTAACCGATCTTTTGATTCATTGTAGAAGAACATACCAACTAGCGCACTACCGACTGTACCAATTCCAGTCCACACTGCATATGCCACACCGAGGGGGATCGTTTCCATTGCTAATCCTAAAAGGGTGAAGCTTATAATAAAGCCAACAATTAAGATACTAAAACCCTTTTTCTTTTCGCCTGTTGCAATCATCTGAATCCCACTTACGCCTACTACTTCAAAGATACCGGCGATGATTAACATGATCCAACTCATGCTTCATCCACCCCTTCAACCTTTTTATTACCTGTGACAAGTTTTAACCCTAATACCCCTGCGAGTAAGACAACAATAAAAAAGAACATCCATAGATTAAACGATGCACCAAATAGAAAAATATCAACAAATACTGTCCCAACAGTACCAAGTGCTACAAATATTGCGTATACTGTACTCGTCGGTAAAACCGTTGCAGCACGGACAAGTAACGTAAAGCTAACGACGATTCCAATGGTTGTCAGACCCCATTCAAACGGTGTACTGGCATACTTAAGACCAGTTGCCCAGCCGACTTCAAAGATACCTGCTATAATTACGAACATCCACATATAGAGTCACGCACCTTTATTTATTCATCATACTAACTACCGGTAGTTAGTATAACACGCTTTAATAATGTTGACAATCTTTTTTCCGAAAGGATGACACAATGAATACAAAAGCACGAATCATGGACGTCGCACGTCACTCTTTTTCAAAACATGGGTACGAAGGAACCACTTTAGCTCAGATCGCAAAAGAAGTTGGCATTCAAAAACCCTCTATGTACAATCACTTCAAAAGCAAAGCCGAGCTCTATTTACTACTATGCGAACGAATCACAAGCCAGCTTGTTGATACCATTGCATCGACTGCCGCACAGTATGAAACGTCAGAAAGTAAAACAAGGCTTTATCATGTATTGAAAAACAGCTGCGATTTTATTATGTACGAACAAGAAGGTGCTATGTATAAACGATTCATGTTGTTTCCACCAGCTGATCTCAAACAAGACGTTCTTTCCATTGTTCTAAAGGGAGATGAAGCGATTCATCGCACCCTTCACGAGCTTTTTCAACAAGGACAAAAAGAAAAGCGGTTTAAACCTATACCTGAACAAATGTTTCTTTCAGCGTATTTCTGCTTGCTTGATGGGCTTTTTACCGAAAGTTTTATTTATGAAGACGATGACTTTCAACGGCGGTTTAAAGAAGCTTGGACCATTTTTTGGTACGGTATATCCACCGACTCGTTATAAACTTAGAGGTTTTAAATAGGTGCTCCTTGGGAATCCATACACACATCAGTGAATACCTTAGGAGGAATAACATTCATGAACGTACTCGTTATTGGAGCGAATGGACAAGTCGGTAAACACCTTATTCAACAATTGCAGGAAAGCGAACATACATCAATTGCCATGGTTCGAAAAAAGGAACAAGTCGAGACGATGAAGGAGCTAGGAGCAGATGACGTCGTGATTGCCGATTTAGAAGATGATTTCAGTGAAGCATTCACACAAGCGGATGCGGTACTATTCGCAGCTGGTTCTGGTGGTTCAACCGGAGCTGATAAGACGCTAACCGTTGATTTATGGGGTGCCATAAAAGCTTTTCGTTACGCAGAAGACGCATCGATTAAGCAGTTTGTTCAGTTAAGTTCCATCGGGGCAGGCAACCCAGATGCCCAGCCAGACAAAATTAAACACTATATGGTTGCCAAAGCAGTCGCAGATCAAGTACTAATGTCCACATCCTTATCTTATAGCATTGTACGCCCAGGGGTTTTAACGAATGACAAGCCAGCAGGCACTATTCAAGCTAAAGCTGAATTTGAGCAACTCTCGGATAGCTCTATATCAAGAGCCGATGTGGCAGCTGTATTAATTGAATCATTAACAAATGAAGCTACTCACGGCAAAGCCTTTGAAATTATTGGAGGCAGCGAACAACGAACAGACGCATTATCTACACTTAACTAATTGCACAAAAGAAAGCTTGCTATGCCAGGGCATAGCAAGCTTTCTTTATGCGTGTCTTCCTCTTAATTCGTCTAGCCTCGCCGCTTCTTTTGAAGGTTCAAACATATAGCTTTTCTGCCTCATCCCAATATTTAAAACAATCCCAATCGCAATCATATTGGTCATCAATGCACTTCCACCATAGCTTAAAAACGGTAGAGCAATACCTGTGACTGGCATTAAACCAACCGTCATCGCGATGTTTTGAAAAATTTGAAACGTTAGCATCCCAGCAATACCTGCAATCATATAGGTTCCATATAAATCTTTACACGCCATCGCTAACATAATCATGCGATAAATAAGCAGAAAAAACACACAAATAACGAGCGTTGAACCAACGAACCCAAACTCTTCCCCTATCACGGCAAAAATAAAATCTGTATGCATTTCGGGGATCGCAGCATTTGCTGCTTGCACACTGTTTAAGAAACCAACGCCTAATAGTTGACCAGAGCCAATACCAGTCGTTGCCCCTAGCGTTTGCATCGCGTAGCTCGTCGCATATTCTTCTGGATATAACCATCCGTAGATGCGTACAAGTTGATGTGGTTCTAATAGCTCCCATTGAATAAGTAAATCGACATAATTAAAAAATAAATAAAAGATAAGGGCAATAAAAGCTGTTGCCATGCCTGCTAACATAAGAATAATCTTCATCGACATATTGGATACAAGTATGGCTACTGCCACAATTGATACGAGTACAAGGGCTGAACCAAGATCAGGTTGTTTTAATACTAAGAAAATAGGTGGTAGGCTAACGGCTAAAATCAGTCCCAGTTTCATTAAGTCTGTTTTTAGATTTTGCTCTTTATAGCGTTTGTTCAAATACATAACAAGATGCGCTAACGCTAGCACTAATATAATTTTCATAATCTCTGACGGTTGATAGATAGGCGTATTATTAATCCCAATCCATCTCGTTGCTTCGTTCCTTGACACCCCAAAAAATTCAACAATTAACAGTAATATCATTCCAAATGTATAAGCCGGTATCGTTAAATATTTAAAATATTCGTAATCTAAAAACATGATAATGACAATTAGCACTACACCAATAAGCATCCAACGCGCTTGTGATAACATATACACATGCCGATAAGCCTCGTCCACATATTGACTAGTCGTTCCTGCATAGATAGCCATTGCACTTATACATAAAAGCAAAAAAACGAGAAATAGTAATGTGTAATCAATCCGGTCATGCCACTGTTTCTCTCTCTCCATGACGGTCCCCCTTTAATTCCACTTCTTTCAATCTATCATACCATGTTTTTTCCTAACCGCGTATGAAATAGCCAGCTATTTTGTTGTTTCCTTTTCTTTGCTATACTGAACATAATCTCATCTATAAAGAAGGAGTTTTTGTCCATGTCGATTCTTGTCACAGGAGGCGCCGGTTATATAGGTAGTCATACATGTGTAGAGCTCTTACAAGCTGGCTATGACGTCATTGTCGTTGATAACCTTGCGAATAGTCGTGAAGAAACGTTAAGGGAAATTGAAGCGATCTCAGGTAAATCACTTACGTACTATTCAACAAATTTGTTAGACACAAACGGTTTGGATCAAGTCTTTGAAAATCATACGATTGACGCAGTTATTCATTTCGCTGGATTAAAAGCTGTTGGAGAATCCGTTGAAAAACCACTACACTATTACGAAACAAATTTACTAAGTACGATTCAACTATGTAAAGCAATGGAACGTCATGGCGTACATAAATTGGTTTTTAGTTCATCTGCCACAGTATACGGCATTCCTGAACAAGTGCCTGTTCATGAGGATGCACCCATTCAAGCACTCAATCCATATGGTCGTACGAAAATTATGATTGAAGAGATCTTGCGCGATCTTGCTGCTACGGATGAAAAATGGAGCATTTCGTTGTTGCGGTATTTTAATCCGATCGGTGCGCATAAGAGCGGCAGAATTGGCGAAGAACCGAGTGGTATTCCAAATAACTTAATGCCTTATATTACGCAAGTTGCCGTTGGTATAAGAGAAGAGCTTTCCGTTTTTGGTGATGATTACCCAACAGAAGATGGTACGTGTATCCGCGATTATATTCACGTGGTTGATTTAGCATTAGGCCATTTAAAAGCACTTGAAAAACTTGAAGAGACAAGCGGTGCTCAAGCTTATAACCTTGGTACAGGGAATGGGTACAGTGTATTAGAAGTTGTTGCCGCTTTTGAAGAAGCATCAGGCAAAACGATAGCTAAAAAGGTCGTCGAACGACGCCCAGGCGATGCACCTGTTACGTATGCAGACGCCTCGAAAGCAGAGCGCGAGCTAGGGTGGAAAGCAGAGCGTGGGTTAGGAGAAATGTGCGAGGACTCGTGGAGATGGCAGTCTCATCGGGCAAAACAACTAGCAGAATAACGGTTAAAAGCTTTGGGGCCTACTCCAAAGCTTTTTTGATTTTTCATGTATAGGCTTCATTTTTATCGTTGACACTATTCTAGTACGATTAAATGATAGCGTGACGGGTATAAGAGATAAATAAACACGATAGCGAAACTGGCTATTCCATTCGTATTGAAAATCTAACAACAGAAAGAGTGACACGTCATGGAGATACAAAAGTCGCCTCAATGCTACTGGATTGAAAAAACGGCTTCACAACCAATTGCAGAGCTCACTTTTACAAAAGAAGAAGAAGTCCTTACTATTACTCATACATTTGTCGATCCAGCGTACCGAGCACAAGGATTAGGAGCAGAGCTAGTTTCATCTCTCGTTGATGATGCTCGCACACACAAGCAAAGGATTAACCCTGTATGTCCTTATGCAAAAAAACAGTTTGAGCAACACCCTGAATACAAGGATGTGCTTTTGTAGCACGTACAAAATCTTTCATACTTTCGCATCCGTTTTCATGGTAAGATAGGAAAAGATTTTTAATACTAAAATTTGACTTAGACGGAGGAACTTTCGATGAAAACACCCTTCACTGTTCGCGCGCAATTGCGACTTGTGAGTGTTCTTTTTGGTGTGATGATGCTTGCTGCATGCACAACACCCGAAAGTAGTCCTGCTCCAGCAAATCCCGATGATTCATCTAATACCTCTCCCATTGACGAGGGTAACCCTCAAGCACCTGTTGAAGAGGAAGATGTTCCCTATGACGAAATGGAAAATGAGCTTTCGTTCTCGGCTGGAAATGAAACAAAAATACTCTCTGCACAAGCCGTAACGGCACCTTTTGATGCGACTTATATCGTACCTGAAGGAATGGATGTATTAGCTAATGATGATTCCTTAACGTTTACGGATACACCAGACCTCCCGTATCATTTACAGGTCTCTGTTCGTACTGAATCACTTCCATCTGATTTTGATCTCGCTCGACAACGGGACTACACATCGCTATCCTTGCGTTCAAATGTAAATGAACCGAGTGACATTGATCTTGAACGCTTTCCGGAGCTACTATTTGACTACTATTACACCATCGAAACAACGAATGAAACCATTCATCGTCTCGTTCACTTTGATGAACAAGCCGACCATATGTATATCGCAACATTGAACACACCTGAATCGAGGCAAGAAGATCCAAATTCCTACGCAGAGGTTGTCAGCCTGTTTCATGCTATTCTATCTTCTGCTAATGATGAAGAAATAGAAGTTGAAGCTGATACTGATTCTCTTCTTGATAAATTACAAGATCGATCTTCTTATTATGATGAAGAAAATCAGGCTCATGAAAAAGAACGATCCGTCTTCACCGCGCTTTACGAAGATGACGAATACGCATTCTCTGTTGAACATTTCACCCTTTTTCATACCTTTAGCATTTATTTACCTGAAGGCTATCAAAAGCGTTCTTTAGGAGAGCACTCTTATAGTTTTACGAATCGCGAAGATGAAGATTTTCAACCAATTACGTTAATTATTGGACTTACGCATCCTGATATTCCACTGGATTTGCATATTAGCGCTTTACGTTCTGCCAATGAAGAATTGTCTGCTGAAGAGTATCCTATGTTCGATTTCTTTGACTATGTATTTGTCGAAATGAATGACGACGACACATTTAAAAGTGCGACGCTCATTAAAGAACGTGAAGATCAACGCATTTTTGAAGCGTCTATTCGTACAAGCCAAGAATACCTTGATGAGTTAACCTTTATTAAACTTATGACTGCCCTTTTAGAAGTGGACGATCTTGTAGAAGAAGTGCCCGTTAAATAAAACAGGCACTTTTTTTATTTGTAATGACCACCAATTTTTTTGCTTCGGTCTAGTAGTTGAGAAGCCTGTTTTAAAGATGAGGCTCGCTGAATTGCCACTTTACCATATTTATCACGAATATGATCCATAACATAGCCAATTTGCGACAGCCGATCACGGTTTTGATTATCGTCCAATAAGCTCATCTGCCAATTCTGGTCGCTTTGGAGATTTGTCATACCTACACTGACTCTCCTAACCGGAAACCCATCCCAGTATCGTTCGAGAAGTTGATTGACACCGTTAAAAACTTCCATCGTAATATTTGTTTCAGTTGGAAGCGTTAATTGACGATGAAAACTACGCTTCTCCACGTGATCTGCACCATTTAATCCTAAACTTATTGTTGCGCCCATTTTACCTGCGTGTCGTGCCCTTGAACAAACCTCTTCACATAGCTCTAATAAAACTACGTGTAAATCTTCTTTCGTCGTATAGTCACGTGGCAACGTCATGCCATTGCCAAACCCTTTTCTACCAGCATGCGCTGCGCGAGTGACAGGAGAATAATCAATACCGTTTGCTGACATCCACAACACTTGGCCATGTAAACCGAACTTTTCTTTTATGCGAGATCCTTCTGTTTGTGCTAAATGACCGATTGTCCGAATGCCCATGCTTTTAAAGTGAATATCCATTCGTTTTCCTACACCAAATAAATCACTAATAGGACGTGGCCAAATCGCTAACTCCATCATGTCTTCTGTTAACGTATAAATACCATTTTTATTTTTTTTTGCAAATAAGTCACAGGCAAGCTTAGCAAGTACTTTATTTTCGCCAATTCCTACTCGAGCTCTTAAACCCATTTCTTCTTTAATACGGGCTTGAATTTCTGATGCAATCTCTTGAGGCGTTCCAAACAAACGTTGACTCCCGGTGACATCCATAAATTGTTCATCAATGGAGTAGGGTTCAATTAAGTCTGTATACTCCCCTAACAGCTTAGAAATACGTAAAGACACATCGACATATTTCTGCATTCGGGGCTTCACAACAACTACATCAGAACATTTCTGTTGCGCTTCATAGAGACGCTCTGCGTTCTGAATCCCTTTTTCTTTCGCAAGCGGGCAGGCAGCCAAGATAACACCACTTCGTCGATTCGGGTCACCTGATACAACAAGCGGCTTGCCTGCATACTGAGGGTTTTCCGCGTGTTCGATCGAAGCATAAAAAGACTCCATATCCAGTAATAAAATTGCCTTTTCGTTTGTCATCTGCCTACCTCCTTCCTCACATTATACCCGAATGCACGTTCTGTAACCAGATAAAACGCGTGTGTATGTTCGGTTTTTTTCTGGTATACACTCCGAGGATTTCCAGTGGTAGCGATTTCTTCCTAATTTAAAAAGGAAAGCAGAAGATCCCTACTAAAAATAAACAGATGATGCATGCTTATTAAAAAAAGCGGGTATAGATGAGGAATCATCTATACCCGCTTATCTCAGTAATCTTAGTGTAAACGTTTAGCGCCTAAATATCTTGGAGCCCAATAGGAGTTGTTTAAGTCAGAGACTTCTACACCGCGAGAAGAACCAGTGTGAATAAACTTGTTATCGCCAATATAAATCCCATTATGAGTTGGACCAGCTGCGTATGTCTCAAAGAAGACGATATCGCCAATGCTTGGTGAACTTACTGATGTACCAGCGTTCCACTGAGCTGCTGCTGTACGAGGAAGTTCGATTCCATTTTGACGGAAGATATACTGAATCATTCCACTACAGTCAAATCCTGCAGGAGATGTTCCTCCCCATAAGTAAGGTACGCCAATAACAGATTGAGCTGAAGAAATTAAACCTGATACAACGTTACTTGAACTTGAAGTAGACGTATTGCTTGTGTTTGTATTCGTTACAGGTGCTGCGTTATTTGTATTTGTATTTGTGTTCGTACTTGGAGCCGGTGCTGCCGCTGTATTATTTGAACTTGTACTTTCAGAAGCAGTTGAATCATTTGAAGATGAGTTCGACTCAGTGCTCGTGCTCTCGCTTGAAGATGAGCTTGATCCAGTGCTTGTGCTCTCGCTTGAAGATGAGCTTGATCCAGTGCTCGCTGCAGCCGGGCTACCGCTAAGCGTACGTACTGTAGCTGGTCCAGCAATTCCATCTGCGGAAATGCCATTTGTACGTTGGAATTCCATTACGGCTTTTTTCGTAATTTCGCCATAATAACCAGTCGGCTCTGCATTAAAGTACCCTAATGAACGAAGCTGTTGCTGTAAATCCGTTACATTCTCGCCACGAACGCCTACACGCATAGAAGAAGATGCCGGTGTTTCTGCCGGTGCTTGTTCTTTTTCTACTGTTTGCGTAGCTTCTTGTTTTGGTTCTTCCTTAGCTGGCGTACTTGTTTCTGTTGATACCGTTTCAGAAGCTGCTGGCTTCGCGTCAGCTGTACCTAGGGCACCGCGTGTTTCTGGACCAACAATTCCATCTACTAAACGTAAGTTTTGCGCTTTTTGGAATGCAACAACAGCATCACGGGTAATGGAACCATAATAACCAGTAGAAGATTGGTTAAAGTAACCTAAAGAACGTAATTCGTCTTGTAGATTTGTAACATCATTTCCTCTGCTACCAATTCTAAGTAAATTCGATTGAGTAGTTGTCGTTTCTTTTTTCTCTACTTTAGTAGTAGATTCTTTTCCTAAAAGTGAACCGAACGTTTCTGGTCCAGCAATTCCGTCAACGCGAAGGTTGTTTTCTTTTTGATAATCCAATACAGCGTCACGTGTATATGTACCAAAATAACCTGTTGCTTTATGGTATGTAAAAAAGCCTTTTTCTTTAAGTATGTTTTGCAGTTCTGTTACGTCCTGATGAGACATACCTTGTTTTAACGTTTGGTCACCTACTGCTGCTTCCGACACTTGTGGAGCAACTGCTACAACTCCAGCAACAACAGCTGAAGAGAATAAAAATTTGTTTAGATTCGATTTGCTCAAGAGAATGCCTCCTCAAAATTTTAAAATAGATCTAGTTTGTTATGACATGAATGATTATGATTAACTACTACATGATCTTCTTCGACAAGATTGACTAAATTTTACACGATATTTCGCTCTTAATCTATCAATGTAACCAAAATGTAATATTACATTTGTAATAATACAGACAAAAAACGCATAATAGCACGTATTTATGCGTCAAAAAAAATTTCCAATTACTAGTTTACTAGGACAAAAAAAGTTAGCTTACATGCTCCTCTTAAGAGAACATGTAAGCTAACTCACTTACGTACGATTTCCTTTTGTTTGAATATGACCTGCTAAAGCGTATAACACAAGGGTTGAAGCAAAATGTGAAGAAACATCGTTCGCATCTTGCTGCGGGTAAACCTCAACAAAATCCATTCCAATGACTCCCCTAGACGTAAATTCATGTACGAGAGTCAGTAGTTCGTATGATGTAAGACCATTCGTATCAACTGGTCCTCCCGGATTAAACGCTACGTCTAATACATCACTACAAACCGAAAGGTAAATCATATCAACCTCTTTTGCAGCTTCTTCATAAAGGCTAGCTGCATAAGCGCGTAAGTTCGTCGCTTCTTTTATATCTGTACTGGTAATGGTCTTTGCCCCTGCTTCATGTGCATATCGACCTGTTTCTGGTTTATTTCGCGGCCCGTGTATACCGATGTGCAGTAAGCTCTCATTTCGTACTTGATCAAGCTCATACAAACGAGCAAAAGGGGTTGACCGTGCATACTTTTCCCCTTCGTGATGCGGCATATTATCATAATGCGCATCTAAATGTAGAATGCCAATCTTTTTATCCGGAAACTGTTCAGCTAAACCAGCAAGAATTGGATACGTAATCCCATGATCCCCACCTAAAGCAATGGGAAAAGCCCCTGTTTGCCAGACATTTCGTGAAAAGGTTTGAATTCGCTTCATCGTTTCATCTACATCTGCCGGAACAACATCAATATCACCTAAATCCGCTAATTGTAAGTGCTCAAAGACATCGATATGGTCTAACTCTGGCAAATACCCAGAATATCGTGCTGAAGACAGTCGCATTACTTTTGGACCCAACTCGCACCCTGTATAATCACCCCATGTGACTGCCCCTTCCCATGGAACCCCATACACAAGTACATCTGCGTCATTTATATTCTCAACTGTTCCATTCTTAGCACCTAAAAAAGGCGGTGTGTTTCCATAAATAGGCTCTGTCATTTGTTCATCTCTCCTTTACACATCTCTTCTTTCTCATTCCTGTTTTCCTGAAAAGAAAACCTTTTTATAAGGAGAGATAAACGAAAGGCTTTGTTTAATCAATCATTCGACTTGATTTTGATTTAGCAGTAGTCTCTTGCATTCGCTTTGCTAGTGGTTTTTTCAGTAATAAACCAAACGACAGAGCCAGAACGAAGACAAGAAGTAGCACGCCAATCATAGTAGCTGCAGTTGACCAAACAATACCTCCAACAGCTTCCCTCAGCAAATTAATAGCATAGGTAAACGGTAAGAATGGATTAATTGCCTGAAAGAACGGTGGTGCCACTTGAATTGGAAATGTTCCTCCTGCACCTGACAGCTGTAAAACCATTAGAACGATTGCTAGCGCCTTCCCAATATTTCCGAATACGGAAGCCAGAGTGTACACGATTGTCATAAACACAAATCCAGTTAATAGCGTAAATAGAAAGAAGTAAACTGGATGAGCAGCATACGTCCCTAATAAAAATAGGTTTCCGAGGCTGACGATCGTTCCTTGTAAAAAACTAACGATTAAAAAGAGTACTAAACGGCCTAAATAAATGTGATGGGCCTTATACTCTTCACGCATATCTTCTGGATGAACATCTGTTTTCAATAAGTTGACGAGAAGGAGAGAACCTACCCAAAGCGACAGAGCTGTATAAAAAGGCGCATTAGCAGAACCATAATTCGGTACTGCATAAAGCTGTTCTTCAACCAGCTTGACGGGCTCTCTAAAAAAAGCACTTTCCTCTTCAATGTCATTTCGAAGTAGCGCGACCATATCATTCAGATTATGATTTTCATCAAAGTCACGAATACGATCGGCTGCGTTCCCAACCGTTTCTTCTAAATCCGGCAGTTGTTCATCTGCAAATGCAGCGACTTCCCCTAACGTTTCTTCAAATTGAGGAAGGTTCGTTTGAATAAGCTGTATGACGTTTGACAATTCATCTTCTATCATCGGCAAATCAGTACGAACAAAATCAGCTGCGCCGTGGATGTTCTCTTCAATACCTGGAAAATCAGTAGCAAAGAACGTATTCACATTGTGAATGAGTCTCTGAAGCTTCGGTAGCTCCTCTTCAATAAACTGTACGCCTTCTTGCAGCTGTGCTCGAACAGTTGGCAATTCACCAAGTAGGTAACGAATTTGCTCTTCTCCAGCCACACGAACCTGATCTGCTTGATTAATGAGTTGTTCAAGTTCTGGTAGACGATCCCGTTGCTGTTGAATGGTTCCTTCAACAGTTATTACATCTTCTTTTAACTGCCCAATCCCCTCTTTCATCGTTGCTGCTGCATCATTGGAAAATAGACCTTGGGCACGACTCGCACTTCCTTGTATGGCCGCAACACGATCGCGTAATGATTGAAGCTGGTTCTCTCCAATCGATCCAGATGATTTTAGAACATCAAGCCCGTCATCAACTTGCTGTTGTAACGCATTTAATTGTTGATTAAGGGATGCTAATGAATCAATTAGTGCCTCTGTGTCTGTATTTGGCGATAACTCATTTACTTGTTCAAGAAACGATATGGCATGCCCAATGGCCTCTTGATTGGATTCGAGCAAACGACTTGCTTGCTCTAATTGTGGGATAACGTGCTCAATGCTTTCACCTGATTCCACTTGTTCTAATGCAGCTAAAATAGAACTTGACGTTTGTTCGATGAGTGTGGCTTGATTGGACATGAACTGAACAATTGGATCAACGGAGCGTTCCAACTCATCTAGAACGTCCACCATTTGTTCCGCATACTGCTCCATATCCCCACTTATTTCGGTTGCTTTTGGAAGTGCATCTTTGGCTTTCGTGAGCGCTTCTTCCGCAATAGTGAGCAACTCTAATGTTTGCGTCAGCTGACTTTCTATTTCATCTAATCGCCCGTTTACTTCTTCCGCTTGAACAACAATATCATCTACCTCCGGCAATACTTGCTCGACCTCTATTAATCGGTCTGCTATTTGGTGGACCATTGGCAAGTAACCTTCGACTTGGATAACAACATCTGCACCTTCATTAATTGCATCGAACTCTTCTTCCACCGCCAAAAAACGATCCAGCTTTTCTCTTAATTCTGGCCAGTCGTTTTGAAGTTCAATAACCGTTTCACCTAACTCATTAATCTCTGGAAAACGATCCTCTAAATCAAAAATTAAGTTTTCAATACGACGAATAGTTGGCAACTCATTTTCAAGCTCTATGCCAATATCGTTCAATTGTGTAAACAAAGATCTAGAAGCTTCTTCAAGAAATTGCTGACTAATCTCATCCACAACAGCCGATGCACCAGCAGAGGTCATTTTAGGGGCAATCGCATTCATTTTTTCGTTGACTTCATAACGAACTTCTGGTGCATGTGGGTCACCGTTAATGACGCTCGTTAGTTGCTCAGAAAATCCTGCATCAAGATACACACTTGCATAGTACTCACCATCTCGTACCCCTTTTTCCGCTTGTTCTCGATCAACAAAAATCCACCCCATCTTATCGTTATCGGCCAAATTTTGAACAAGTTCGTTTCCGACATTAATGGGCTCCCCTTCTACAGTGGTTCCTTGATCTTCATTAACAATCGCCACTTTAATGCCCTCTGTATTACTGTAAGGATCCCAAGAAGCAGCAATATTAAACCAAGCATAAAGAGCTGGTAGAAAAGCGAGGCCCACTAATAATAGCGCAACGAGTGGTACTCGCTTTAAATTTCTAAAATCCTGTTTTATAATATCGCGTATTTGTTTCATAGCGTATCTGTCTCCCTTAAGGTTACTGATACATATCATACAAGAGAGTTTTATAATAGACAATGAATATCCACAAAGAGAACAATCTTACATATTTGCATATGTATCAAGGGGTTTGTCTTTAACGACTGGGCTTTTTCATTCATAAAAAAATATGTGAAATTCCTCTAAAATGTACGGATAACATAAAAAAGAACGAGGGGTTAACCCACGCTCTATTCTATCCGTTCTATTAAGAGAAAAGTTGAAGAACCTGCTCTTACTTAAATGCAAATGTCATGTCAGCTTGAGCAGCAATTTCACCATCAACGTAAGCAACACCAGTCGCTTTTGCAACAGGTCCTTTCATACGTGTAATCTCAATTTCTAACCGAAGCTGGTCGCCTGGGCGAACAGGACGTTTAAATTTACACTGGTCAATTGCTGCAAACAAACCAATTTTTGTTGTGTCTTCTTGCGCTTTCGCTACTGCAATACCAGAAACTTGAGCTAAAGCCTCAACAATTAACACACCCGGCATAACAGGATATTCAGGAAAATGCCCATTGAAGAACTCTTCATTGACCGTAACATTTTTAATCCCTACTGCTCGCTTTCCGGCTTCTAATTCAAGAACCTTGTCAACTAACAAGAATGGGTAACGATGGGGAATTAACGCTTTAATTTCTTCTATTGATAACACGAACGCCGCCTCCTCTTTCTTTCTATTCGACTTATTTTATCATATTTTTCGCCTCAAACTAAGCAAGAGAAGGATTTATAGAATGACTAGCGAATAAGGATAAGTGAAAGACCATTGTAAAAGGAGCGAATATCGTGGCACTAATTCATATGACAATGCATGCGACTACTATAGGAAAACAAATAGGAATTCAACTCATCTTACCTGATAACGCTACACCTCCATATAGAACACTTTATCTTTTTCATGGCTGGAGCGATAATGAGACCGCTTGGTTACGTAATACAAACGTTGAGCATCTAGCAAATGAGTATAACCTTGTCATCTGCATGCCTGATGTTGGACTGAGTTATTATAATGACATGTCCTATGGCGGGAACTATTATTCGTTCATTCAAGACGAGTTGCCAACGACGATGGAGAAACATTTTACTCTTTCTAAAAAAAGTGAACATCGCTACGTTGCGGGCTTATCAATGGGTGGATTTGGTGCATTCAAGTTAGCGTTAAACGAACCAGAGCGGTTTCGAGCAGCGGCAAGTTTCTCAGGCGCTCTGCTTATTGAAGACTTAGTTGCTCTTCAAGAGAAGAACCAAGATACAGAGAGAAAACCTTACATGCAAGCCATTTTTGGGCTTGAGAGGAACATTGCACAAACGAAGAATGATCTTTTATATAAGCTAGACCAAGTTGACAAACAGTCTATTCCATTACCATTGTTTCAATACTGTGGGACAGAAGACTTCCTCTATCCGATCAACCAAACATTTCGTAAGCATGCCGAGAGGACTTCTCTTCCTTATCAATACATCGAGGGACCAGGGGATCATACATGGGACTATTGGAATGCTTGTTTAACTAATTGGCTAAAGCGGCTAAACGATTTGCAGCTTTTATAATAAAAAAACGCATGAAAGGATTGTTCTCCTTTCATGCGTACCTACTTTATTAGAAACGTCCAGCTGCTGTTGCAACGTTTGTTAGTCCTTCTTCAAGAATGCGCTCTTTTTGATCTGGAGCCGCATTATGCCCTTCAATAACAATCTCTTCCGGGTTCACGATACCCCATAAAGAAATAGTCTGGCGGACAAGTTTCATTGCCATTTCTGCACTTTCCATCGGTGTGCCTTCTGAATAAATGCCACCACGAGCACTTAGAAGAACGACTTCCTTATCTCCAGCTAACCCTATTGGGCCATTTTCAGTGTACTGGAATGTAAAACCAGCTTGAGCTAAATACGAAAGATACGTAATAAGGGGAGCCGGTACTGTAAAATTCCAAAGAGGAAAAGCAATCATTAGTTTATCTGCTTTTGAAAACTGATCACGGTAATAGCTAATCGTATTAACCAATTCCTCTTCTTCAGCCGTCAAATCAACTTGTTGCGCTTTCTTTGTTAGTGCTGCAATAGCCTTTTCACCGTAGTAAGGCAGATTTGCTTCGAAAAGGTTCACCTCTTCAACTGTATCTTGCTCATGAGTTTCCTTATATGATTGAACAAATTGATTATACATTTTTACGCTGACGCCATGCTCATGACGATCACTAGCATTAATCATTAGTACATTAGCCATTATATTTTTCCTCCTACTAAAAAAAATGAACGTCTTCCATTTTACCGCTACACGGTCATTTGTAAAGTAGGTACTTTAAGGATATATAGTATAAAAAAGATACTGTTATTGGCTAACGCCTGATTCAACAATCTTCACATCTACTTTAACGTGTACATCCATTTGTTGGAACGCGTTATACCACTCTTCCTCACTTATCTTCTCTTTCTCTAATTGCCTAGCTCCTAACCCTATTGGATCGACCTGGTTTTCTTGCATTAATGAAACAATATCACGAATTCCAGAAGCAATATTGGCTTTAGCCGCTTCTACAATGTCCTTTACTTTTTCTTCAGTAATAAGCCCTCCTGAATATTCACTAATACGACTTTTCACTTTTACATCAATGTGAATCACGTTTTGATCCATATCTGTTTTTAAATCTAAGTTAGATCGTATTTCTCGGAGCACCGCAACTCCTTCCCCTTGATCCATCGCAACTTCAATTAATCCTCCATGCTGATAACCATCTTGAATTAATTTCAAATAAAAGGAGTCGTTTAAATCAACTTCTGCCACAAAGCGATCGTCTTTAAAAAGAGCCATCCCCTCTACTCGTAGTGCATTTTCTGTATAAGATAATATCGGCATAATAGGGTCTTTGCCCTTTTCATAGTAAGCTCTCATAAATAAGTGCATATTCGTTAGCGGTAAGTTTCCATAGTCTACATTGTGGGAAAGCATATCACTTAAGTAAGTACCTATTTCTGTTTGCAGAGGAAATTCACGGTTTAACATCGTCTCTGCCTTCCCTCTCGTCACACAGAGATACGACTTTAGTGCAATCGTTGGATCTCGATAATACGTATCCAAAAGAGAGAAAATACCGGACTTTGCGAGCTCATCTTGAACAACAATGGCAGAAATTTTCCCACCGTGGATAGGTCTTGAAGACATGGCATTCAGCTTTAAACGAAGCTCTCTCGTTGATGTTGACACAGCAGAAAGCGTTACGTTATTCAGTTCCTCTTCCATTGAATAAGCGGATAATGTTACCGTACCACGAAACTGATCGTCTTCTGCCCGATCAAAACCGACTATTGTCACGAGTTGAAGTTCATCAATAATATTCGTACGCACCCCAGAAAAGAAAAGGATCACAACCATTATCGTCACAAAAAAAATAAAAATCTTCTTTTTCATGCCGAATGCCCTCCTTTCTTTCTTCGTATATAACTAACGATTAAAAGTAATGGAATGAAACCGAAAATAAATACTGGTCCAATATAGTTAATGCTTTCATTGAGCATATTAATCTCATCACGAGTCGTAAATTGAATGGTCGTTATAAACACTAATATAAGTACGAAGAAAACCGTCTTTCTGTGTGTTATACGAAACTGAAGCTTGAGAAGACGACTGGACGCCCAGATCGTTAAGATGATATTTGGAAAAATAACAAGTAGCCACATCGCGATTCCGATATATTCAACCCGCTCAATAAAAACGAAGGAAGCAATTTTCCATGCGCTTAAAGTCGGCCAAATAGTCAGCTTCAACTGCTCGGCGCTATAGTAGATAAAGGTTAAGAACGTAATCACTAAATAAGCGATGGTTGTAGCGAAACTACCTAAATGAGCGTACTGCTGCGCTTTATCCTTGTCTTGCAAAAATGGATAATAAACAAAAATTAGCTCCGCACCTGCAAAACTTAATGTTAATATGAAACTTGCTTTAAGAATATCAAGAAACGTCGACGACATCACTGGATACAAATGAAACCATTCGGCATATTCAAGAACTGGAGCAATAGTTGGTGTTAACAAAAAAGGAAGAAACGAAAATAAAAACGTCAAGCCAGCTATTACTCGAAACCCCTTTACAATGGCATAATAGGCAACTAATAAGAAGGCAAGGGCAATCGACCACGTCGCTAGCTCTATGTAAATCCACACTTGGACGATCTCAATATAGGTGCGTAAAACGACAACCGCTAGAATGGCAAAATAAAGGCTAAAAAGAATCGTCATGATACTACCTAGCCATTTTCCATATAAAGTCTTGTTGACCATATAAAGATCAGGCTGTTGCGTTCGTTTGATTGTCTTAAACATCATCCAAATAATAAGTTGGTTGGCTGCACCTGCAATCACTACTGCAAGCCATGATTGGTAACCTGCTATTTCAGCAATATAGCGTGAAAAGCCTAATACTCCCACTCCAAATTGTGCGCCATGCACAAGGAAAAAAGCCATATAAGCAGGGACTTGTAGATGATTAGGGGGCGTTTGTGCCATTACAATGCTCCTTCTTCTAATAACCGTCGTCAATATCTTTAGTCGGCTTAGAATGTCTGTTAAATGGTCGCTTCTTTCTCTTCGTTTGCAGAAATCGCGGTCGCGTCCCTTGCATTGATTGCGGCAACCGTAATAGAGAATCTTTCATATCTGTGAAGGAAAAGGGGTAAATAGGAGCCATATATGGTCTACCTAATGAAGTCAGCGATAATAAATGGCTCATACAAATAACCGAAACAAGTGCTATTGCAATTAACCCCCATGCTTGAGCAGCAATGATAAATGGGAACCGCACAAAACGAATCGTTGTCCCCATGCGATAAACAGGGATTGTAAACGATGCTAAAGCAGCCAATGACACAATAATGAGCAGGACATTACTTGTTAAACCTGCTTCAACAGCAGCTGTTCCAATGACGATCCCTCCAACAATCCCGATAGTTTGACCAACCTTTGTTGGAAGACGAGCTCCAGCTTCTCGAAGTAACTCAATTGTTATTTCCAAAAAAAGCGCCTCCATAATTGGTGGAAACGGAACCGCTGTTCTTGAAACAACTAGACTGGAAAATAAGTCTTGCGGAATGATTTCTGGATGATACGTTAAAATTGCTACATAAAGGGGCGTTGCGAAAATAGAAAAAAACACCGCCATAATACGTACCAACCGTAAAGCAGAAGCTGTTTGCCAAGAGAGAAGATAATCCTCGAAAGCGGAAATAAATTGAAATGCAGTCACAGGTGTAATGAGTGCTTGCGGTGAACCGTTTGTTAAGATGATGATCTTCCCTTCTAACAACGCTCCTGCCGATCGATCAGGTCGCTCCGTATCAATGATCTGTGGAAAGATTGATCGTGTATCTTCAAGCACTTGTAGGAGCATGGAAGCATCTTGAATTTGATCAACGTCCAACTCACTCATGCGTTTTTGTACAGTTGCCACATTTTCCTCATTCGCAATCGATTTGCAGTAAACGACGTATACATCTGTTTTTGAATGACTGCCTACGGTATATTTTTTCATGTATAAATCTGACGAAGGAATACGTCGTCTTAATAAATTGATATTTACTTCAACCGTTTCAATAAACGATTCTTTCGAGCCAAAAACACTGAACTCAATTTCCGGTACAGTTACTTCACGATCTTCTTGATAAGACAAATCCACTAACAGATAATTCTTTTTTCTGCTTTCTTCAACGAGCAACAAGATCGACCCTTTTAAAAGCCCCTCATCCGCTTCTAAAGCCGTGTGACAAAGCTTCATTTCAGTTGTATACAATCGTTCTTTAAGTTGTTCAAATGTATAGTGAGATAGCTTACCCATAGGGTGCAGAACATGAGAAGGCAACTTTTGCATGTCGATCATGGATTCAAAATAAAACATCGTCACTTTTTGTTTTGCGCCTTGCCAATCTTCCCTCTTTACGAAATCATCAGATTGACTTGCATGTACGATGACCTCTTCAATGGTTTGATAGGAAGCAATATGCTTTTTGGGTTGGTTCGGCGATTTTTTATTGGAAAAGACCATTGATTCCTATCCCTCCACATTTTTCTCTAGTATGTGAGACAGATTTAAAATCATACATGTTTCTTCTATTGCAAGAAGAGATCTAGCTAAAAGCTTGTTAATAGAAACGAACGAACCTAAAAAGGCACGGAAGGATTTTGTTCATCCTTACCGTGCCTTTATCATTGACCTCTTATGGTATCAATAATGTTGTACCACAACTCTGGTCTTAATACTTCAAATGTATTCTCTTCGCCACCGATAACCGAAAAACCAATTACTAATCCGATTATGAGCGCAGCGCCTGCTAATACAGCTACAACGATAATTCTTAACCAAATGGGAATGAGTCTTATACGACCTCGTTTAAATGGCTCATTCTCACGATGGGTATTTTCTTCCTCATGTTGTTTTCGCTTTCGTTCTTCTCTCGTCAGCGGCTCTTGCGTGTGAAGAGGGGCAGCACCAACAGATTCTTCATCGATCAACGCTTCTGTCGATTCAACAACTTCCTCTTCACTTTCCTCAAGCAAAAGCATCTGTTCCGAGTTTTCCGCATTAGTATGATCACCTTCTTCTTGAACGTGATCGTTATGATCTTGCACTGGTTCTTGGACATTTTCTTTCTCAAACGTCTCCGGATTGGCAAGTTGCTCTTGGTCACTCTTCTCGAGCATTGAGTCTGAAGAAGATTCATTATTAGGTTTTGCTTTAGACTCATTTATTTGTTCCTGCATCGAGGACTCTTCTATCTCTTTATCAGAAGTGTCGTTGCTTCGATCACTCAAGTCCGCACCTCCCCCTCGCTTTAACGTCTAATATTGTTTACGAGGCCAGCCATGTCATCGGAAAATGTAAACGCTCTTGCTTGTAGCTGAATTTGCCTTTGTGTTGAAATAAGTTGAGTCATCTCTTGACTTAAATCCACATTCGATTGCTCAAGCGCTCTTTGTTTTAGTTGATTTGCTTGCGCTTGTCCAAAGATAGCATCTTCTTGAAGGTAGACATATTGATTTTCTCCAACTGCTTCTAAAGCCTGAGGCCGGTCAATCTGTGTTAACCCGAATGTAGGAATAACTTGTTCTTGTCCGTCAGCAAGTTCTGCAGTCAATCCACCCTGCTCAAGTCTTAGTGAAATAGTGGATGCAGGTAAAAGAATAGGCGTTCCATTTTCATTAAGCAGTGGTTCTCCACTTTTCGTTACGAGCGAAAGTTCTCCTCCTGCTGTTTCAGAGAAATAAAACGTTCCGTCTCTCGTTAAACGCTGACCATCGTTTGTTGCTATTGTAAAGAAAAGTGAAGGCTCCGTCAAAGCAAAATCGAGAGCTCGATCGGTTTCTTTCACATCCCCTTGCGTTGCAGATAGAGAAGTTAGTGATGCTCTCGCTCCAGTTCCCACTCTTAAGCCATGTGGTGTTGAGCGATTTTCATTAGGTTGATTCGTATATTCTGATGAGAGTACATCCGAAAAAGAAACTGAGCGACTTTTAAACCCAACGGTATTAGCATTTGCAATATTGTTTGACAGCGTCTCCAGCTTTCTTTGTAGCTGCTGAAGCGTTGCCGCGGAACTATATCCGGATATCAACGGTGTACCCCTCCTTAACTAATTCGCCCAACTTCATTCACTGTTTTTTCTAAGCTTTGATCATACGCTTGAATAACCTTTTGATTTGCTTCAAACAACCGATAGGCTTGTAACATCTCATTCATCGTGCTCGTCACATCAACATTGCTGTTTTCTAGTGCATATTGTTGCACTGAAAACGTTACGGTATCTACATTATAAGCGGATTGCATATCCGTTTGATCATTACGTACGTATCCGTTCCCCTCTTTTATGAGGCCATTGACATCATCAGCGACAACAACTTCAAGAGAGCCAACTTCTTCTCCACCTACTACGACAACACCAGAAGACTGAATCGTAAAGGATTCGTTTCCTACTTGCAGCGGATTACCGTCGGTGCCTAGTACCCGTCCACCGCTAGCCGTAACAAGATTGCCATTCAAGTCAACTTGAAAATTTCCGTTTCGTGTATAACGAATACCATTTTCTGTTTCAACCGCAAAAAAAACCGCTTCTCCATCGGTAGCTCCACCCTGAACCAACGCTAGATCAGTGGCTTGTCCAGTCTGTTGAATATCGCCTTGTTGAGCGTTCATCATATGTTCCTGCAAGTAAACTGCAGTAGGCAATTCACCGACAACTTGTCTATTAGGTGATTGATAAGCATTGTTCGCCTGCATTAGCATTGTTGGAAACGACCGTGTTACCGACTGATCCGCTTTATACCCAGGTGTATTGGAGTTAGCCAAATTATTCGTTAACTGGTCTTGGCGATATTGCATCGAAAGCATGCCACTTGTTGCAGTATAAAAACCTTTTAACATACGCTACCTCCTTAAATATGAACTTTCTTATTTGACATGCGATCAAGATTTTCAAGTAAAATACCAGTACCTGTAGCCACACAGTGCATCGGTTCTTCTGCAATCAAGACAGGGATTTTTAGCTCCTCTGCTAGTAACGTATCAATTCCATGTAAATAAGCTCCTCCACCAGTAAGCATGACACCGCGATCAATAATATCAGCTGACAGCTCAGGAGGCGTTTGTTCTAATACGTGTTTAGCAGCTTGTACAATGTAGTCGACTGATTCTACAAGCGCTTTTTCAATTTCTTCTGAACGAATCGTAATATTGCGTGGCAAACCTGACACCATATCGCGACCGCGAATGTCCATTTGCTCATTTCTCGCTCCTGGAAATACCGTTGCAACTTGTTTCTTAATTTCTTCAGCAGTCCGTTCACCTATAAGAAGCTTGTACTCTTTTTTTATGTAAGATAGGATATCAGAATCGAATCGGTCACCTGCTACTTTAATGGAAGAGGCTGTAACAACATCACCCATAGATAGAACAGCGATGTCCGTCGTACCACCGCCAATGTCAACGACCATATTTCCACTAGGTTGAAAAATGTCCATTCCTGCTCCAATGGCTGCGACTTTCGGCTCTTCTTCCAAATAGATATTTTTGCTACCTGTCTTCTCTACAGCTTCGCGTATCGCTTTCTGCTCTACCGATGTAATATTTGTTGGGCAGCAAACTAAAATCCGAGGTTTAGAGAATAAACCTTTCACATTGATCTTGTTTAAGAAATGTTTTAACATCGACTCTGTCATCTCAAAGTTTGCAATGACACCGTCCTTCATTGGACGAATAGCTACGATATTTCCAGGTGTACGTCCAACCATGCGAAAGGCTTCTTCTCCTACAGCCAACACTCGTTTTGTCGTCGTATCAAGGGCTACAACTGATGGTTCATCTAATACAATCCCTCGACCTTTAACATAAATTAATACATTCGCTGTTCCTAAATCAATTCCAATATCACGACCTAGCATGACTTTGTTCCCCCTTCTTTCTCGTTACAATTTATATGGTGATGTGCGCAAAACATCCGATTCTTATGTAATGTGTACCTGATTCTCTATTTAAAGACGCACTTTTTACCTATTATAAATAGTAACACAAATTGGGGAGAAACGACTCATCTTGTCGAAAAATTTATCTCTGAGTCTTGACAGCTGGTTGTTCGACTTTACGATACTTTACTTTTGTCGCTTCACCACCTCTTAAATGGCGAATCGACTTGTGATACTCAAGAATCTCTTTCACGTCGTTAGCAAGCTCTGGATTAATCTCAGGTAAACGTTCTGTGAGATCCTTGTGTACAGTACTCTTTGAGACTCCAAATTCTTTCGCAATCGTACGAACAGTCTTTTTCGTCTCAATGATGTACTTCCCTATCTTGATGGTTCGCTCTTTGATGTAATCGTGCACACGACTCGCCTCCCTATTTCTGTTAAGGTGATTGATAAAGTGTATTAGCAAGTCGCGCATGATATACCACATTTTCACAGAGTTTATCTGTTTTTCAAAAAAATCTAATTGACTATACAAATAATTCAGACCCTATAAATGAGTAAAAGCATAGCCCATTTAGCACGAGCTATGCTTTCCATCAATCTTTATTCCGTTTCGCCTTCAAGTTCTTCACCAACAGATGGCTTGTTTTCTTCCGGCTTTTCATTTTCATCAGGCTTTTCGTTTTCATCTGGCTTTTCATTTTCTTCTTTTTCGTTCTCTTTTTCTTTTTCTTTCTTCTCACCTTGTGGAGCAAAGGCAGCAATGTCTTCAACTGATTTTTCCATTGCGTCAGTCGGATTAACTGCTACACCATCATGGCGCACTTCAAAGTGAACATGAATTCCTGCTTCTTGGTTGTATGAATTGGCACCTGCTTCACCAATGACATCGCCTTGAGAAACCTCTTTGCCTTCCTTCACTTCTAGAGTTGAAAGACTAGAGTAATGTGTCACAACACCATCACCATGATCGACTTCTACGACAAAACCTAGTAACGAATCTTTCATCGCTTTTGTGACAACACCGCTCATCGAAGCCATTACAGGAAACGCTTCTCCGTTCTTACTTGCAAAATCAACGCCTTTGTTTTCTACATACATGTTGTTAAAATAGACAATAGCTTGCTCTTGCTCTTCCACTTCTGCTTGTGCATCATAGAAGATTCCTACTCTATCAAAATCTGTTTCATTTTCAACAGGTAGGTGGAAGGATTCATTTGCAACGTTTACAGGAGCTGTTGGCTCTTCTGTTTGTTCAGGTCCTTCACTAATCTCTAATTCTCTTTCTGTATCTTCTCCACTTTGAAGAAATAAAACCGTACTCAAAAGACCAGCAGCAGCAGCAAGATAAACACTCGGTAACACCCAACGCTTACGCATCAAATCTTGAATTTTGTTTGAAGAATTTTTTTCTTCTTTCATTTTCTCATCACCTCTGCCAATCATTCTGAGCAAATTAATAGAAATATATACATGCCAGCGAAAAAAAGATTTAATTATTTTTCAGTAGCCGTAACTTCGTTCATAGCAAGGGTTTATTGAAACCAGACAAACAAAAAAAGACTGGCTCTTTCATGAAGATGCGCAGTCTTTTCAAATCTATCCTTCTATTTGTTCCATCGTTTCAATGGATACACCTGAATAATAGTGTAAAACAATCTCTTTATAGGTTTTTCCTTCTTTTGCCATTCCGTTTGCACCAAATTGACTCATTCCTACCCCATGGCCCCAACCTTTTGTTTGAATGACAACAGTATTTCCATTTATATACCAAGAAAAATCAGACGAATCTAAGTTCAATGCTTCTCGAATATCCCGCCCACTAAACCGCTTATCAGCGATTTGAACACGCTCCACTCGACCACCTTCTGTTCTCGATTGGATTTCACCAATAGAGCCGTCGCCCCTTAACGTTACGCCTAATTTTTCTTCAAATTCTTCTATTGTCAACGTCACCTCTTCATCAAACCGAGGAGAATTCTGATCCCACGGACTTTCTACACTTTTTAAATAAGGAATTTCTTGTGCCCAATAATCCTCTGAATTCTCGGTATACCCATTACTAGTCGAAAAAAATGCTGCCGTAATAGGTTGCTCGTTATAAACGATTACTTCTCCTGCTGTCGCAAGAACCGCTTTTTCTACCTTTGCCCAGTTTTCATCAAACTTGTCTCCCCACTTTTCCTTTAGTTCTTCTTTATTTTGATACACTTGATGCGTTACGGTGTCTGTTACAAGTGCATCTCCAGGAACATTGCGGCTGTCATCAGCTATATTCTTCTGCGACATGAGATAAGTCTGAGCTGCTAAAGATTGAGCTTTTAAAGCCTCAAGCTCATATTCTACAGGCATCTCCGAGGCAACAACACCTATTACATAATCCGTTAAGGCGACGGCTTCTACTTCTTCCTTTTGTGAGCGGTACACGTCAATTGTCGGTTCTGGCTTAATAACTTCTGATTGTACAATTGGCTCACTCGCTTGGCTTGTCTTCTCTAAAGGCGCTAGTTTAAATGGTTCATGAGCGGTTTGATTGCTCTCATTTATACTTACCATTGCTGCGGGAATGAGAAGGATGACAACAATTAGAAGTACAGCTGGAATCAAAATCTGTTTCATGGCATTCCTCCTACATTAGACAATTACCTACTTTAGAGACTATGTCCATGAACGGAAAAAAAGACGTTTTTTTCACAGCAAAAAAAGCACACCGCCTGGTATGCTTTTTCGACTAAAATCCCAGCAAATCGACAAGATTTCACTATTTCCCCGGAAATACAACCTTATAGCAATTCTGCTGTTTTTTCAAATTCATTTTCTAACTGCTCTTCCACTCGTTCAATATCAGCACCTAATGCTTTAAGCTTTTCCGTTAAACCCACGTAACCGCGGTCTAGGTGCTTTAATTCTGTAACACGAGTATATCCATCTGCTACTAATCCTGCGATGACCAATGCGGCACCCGCACGTAAGTCTGTTGCACCTACCTCTGCACCTTGTAATGACGTAGGACCGGATACAATCGCAGAACGGCCTTCGATTTTAATGTTTCCGTTCATTCTACGGAACTCTTCAACGTGCATAAAACGATTCTCAAAAACCGTTTCTGTTACAACACTTGTACCCTCAGCTCGAATAAGCAATGCCATCATTTGTGCTTGCATATCCGTTGGGAAGCCTGGATGAGGCATTGTTTTAATATCTACGGCTTTAAGCACTTCTGGACCAATAACACGAAGTCCTGTTTCACCTTCTTGAATCTCTACACCCATTTCGCGCATTTTTGCTACAAGAGGACGCATATGCTCAGCAATTGCACCTTCAACGAACACATCTCCACCTGTAATGGCAGCAGCAACCATAAATGTTCCTGCTTCAATGCGATCAGGAATAACCGAGTGAACCGCACCATGAAGCGCAGCTACACCTTCAATTCTAATAACACCTGTGCCAGCGCCTCTTACCTTTGCGCCCATTGCGTTTAAATAATTTGCTAAATCAACAATTTCAGGCTCTTCAGCGACATTTTCAATGATTGTTGTTCCTTCAGCCAGAACAGCCGCCATCATAATGTTTTCCGTTGCTCCAACACTTGGAAAATCAAGATAAATCTTCGTTCCTTGAAGCTTTCCATCGATGCGAGCTTCAATAAAGCCATTTCCAATTTCTACTGTTGCACCCATCGCTTCAAACCCTTTTAGGTGTTGCTCAATCGGGCGTGAACCAATGGCACATCCACCTGGCAATGCAATTCTTGCGCGACCAACACGTGCAAGTAAAGGACCCATTACTAGGAAAGATGCACGCATTTTACGAACGTATTCAAACGGTGCTTCCGTCTTAAGCGCACGATTAGCATGAACAACGAAACGTCCATCTTCATAATCAACTGCTACGTTCAAATTTGTCAAAACTTCCTTCATTGTATAAACATCTGTAAGAGATGGTACTTCCTCGATAACACTATTTCCGTTTTCCGCTAAAATTGATGCTGCTATTACAGGTAGGACGGCGTTCTTTGCACCCTCTACCTTCACGGAGCCGTGCAGCTTGTTGCCGCCACGGACAATGATTTTTTCCAACGTATTCCCCTCCGCGTCTGATATTTGTCTCTTCTATATTATCAATATTCAGTCGTAATTATAGGCGTTCCAAAAGTTACTGTTGTTCTAGAGCCCAACTCTTGATTTTCGCGTAATGCGATTTGAACGTTCATCTCTTTATCATCATTTGTCGCAATACCATTGGTCCATCCTTTATGATATGCAGAGATAGATACAAACGTTTTTTCTTCTAGGCCCTCTAATGTGGTCGCGCCCAATTGACTTACTAAATCCTCGGCCTCAATCATTAAATCTTGAGGCGTATCGTCCATTTCTGCCGTTAGTTCATAAAACGACATAGACGATTTTAAATCAAAACCTAATGTACGTAATCGATCTTTAAACAATTGTTGATTCTTGAGTTCACCATTTCCATTTGAAAGGAGCTCATACGTTTTTTCTACTTTGTAACCTTTTGTTGTTGAGGTCGCTATCCATTTAACTTTTTCCAGTAACTTTCCCTCATAATCGCCATTTATAAACGTGACATGCACATAATTATTGTCTTCTTCCAAAGAAGCACGTTCAAATTCAGGATATTCCTGTTCGAACTGGTCTAGCTGTGTATAAAAATCATCTACATGTTCGCTTTGATTTTTTATGCGGACTTGCCAATCTGTCATTGTCATTTTATTTTTCTCAACAAGGTCATTAAAGGCATTCATTTGATGATAGAATGTATCTTCTTTTCCTAAGGTATCTTTCTCAAAAGCAAAAAGAACGCTACAGAAAACAACGATAAGCAATAGAAAACAGACAGAATACATTTTATTCATATCAACATTCCCCTCCAGGACCAAAAGGTTTTCTTACTACCATTTTTACCTGAAGCAGAAAAAGCATACATAAAAAACAAAGGTTCTTATGACATTTTTTTACTAGAAAAGATAAGGTAGGTACCGAACAGCTTGGGCATACTCAATAAAAAAACGAGCAAGTAAATGTCCCAATGTAATTGCCACTAACACTTTTAAAACAGTGGCTTGGGTACTTTTTGGATTTTTCACGAACAAATCAAAGCGGAACGATTGTAACGCCCACCATGCTATGACTAAACCGAGAAGATTTAATAGAATATGTATAAACGCTTCCAAAGCTAAATCGCTTGTCAACCTTATGACCCCATTTCCTATTCAATCCCGGCAAACAAAAAGTCAAGCTAAAAGTTCGCAATCCATTTTCAATGATAACGGATTTACGCATAAAAAGCTACCGCTTTCGTTAAGGAATTCATTCCACTTTCATAACAAAAAATGAAGATTTGGTTACAGTTTAGAATGATCTTTATCTAAAGCGCATTCATATGCACTTTACCCTTATTTGCCATTTTTCTAACATGATTTTTTTGTTAAAGGCATTCTCTCACACAACACTGTAAATATCCTTCTTCTGGAGTATATGCTTACTGTCGTTATTTGTACAATATGGTGCCTACACGTGCACCTAAAAAAAATCACCATCTGTTGATAAACAACAGTCTGGTGATTTTTGGTTTAGTTTGCTTTAGCAACACTAAGACGAGTAACAGCTCTCATTAAAGCCGCTTCTGCACGTGCTTTATCAATATGGGCACTGTCATCATTTAAGCGTTTTTCTGCACGGTTCTTCGCTTTTTCAGCGCGTTCCGTATCAATTTGCTCTGGTGTTTCTGCAGTCTCGGCTAGTATGGTCACTTGGTCTGGACGAACTTCAATAAATCCACCGCTGACTGATACTTGGTCTTCTTTGCCGTCTTTCAAAAAACGAGCCCTTCCAACCGTAAGCGGAGAAACGAGGGGAATGTGCTTTGCTTTAATTCCAAGCTCCCCTTCTGTTGTCTTCACAACAACCAGCTCAGCATCACTTGAGTATACTGCACCGTCTGGAGTTACGACACTTACTTGCACGGTATTCATAGAACCCCTCCTCGTCGGCTAGCTTAGAAAAGGAAACGGCTTAACCGCTCCCTTTCTTTTTTATTACTGGGCCATTTCTTTCGCTTTTTCTACAACTTCTTCAATGCGTCCAACTAAACGGAATGCATCTTCTGGAAGATCATCGTATTTACCTGCAAGGATGTCTTTAAATCCTGAAATGGTTTCTTTAACTGGTACATACGAACCAGGTTGACCAGTAAACTGCTCTGCTACGTGGAAGTTTTGTGATAAGAAGAACTGAATGCGGCGCGCACGCGCAACGATTAACTTGTCTTCCTCTGATAATTCTTCCATACCGAGGATGGCAATAATATCTTGTAACTCACGATATTTTTGTAATGTTTGTTGAACCCCACGTGCTACACTGTAGTGCTCTTCTCCAACAACTTCTGGGGAAAGGGCGCGTGATGTGGACGCTAATGGATCAACTGCAGGGTAAATCCCCTGCTCCGTTAATTTACGCTCAAGGTTTGTTGTTGCATCTAAGTGAGCAAATGCTGTTGCCGGAGCCGGATCCGTATAGTCATCCGCCGGTACGTAAATTGCTTGAATGGATGTAACAGAACCTTTTTTCGTTGAAGTGATACGCTCTTGTAATTGTCCCATTTCCGTAGCAAGTGTTGGCTGATAACCTACCGCTGATGGCATACGACCAAGTAGCGCCGATACCTCAGAACCTGCTTGTGTAAAACGGAAGATGTTGTCAACAAACAAAAGTACGTCTGCACCTTGTTCATCACGGAAATATTCTGCCATTGTTAAACCAGACAGGGCTACACGCATACGTGCACCTGGTGGTTCGTTCATTTGACCGAATACCATCGCGGTTTTCTTAATAACGCCTGCATCCGTCATCTCATGATAAAGGTCATTTCCTTCACGAGTACGCTCTCCAACACCGGCAAATACAGAAATACCACCGTGCTCTTGGGCAACGTTGTTAATTAATTCTTGAATCAGTACCGTTTTCCCTACTCCGGCACCACCGAATAGACCAACTTTACCTCCTTTTGTATAAGGAGCAAGTAAATCAACAACTTTAATTCCTGTTTCAAGGATTTCTGTCGTTGTTGTTAATTCTTCAAAGCTTGGCGCATCGCGGTGAATAGGGTCACGGCGTGTTCCTGCTGGTACTGGTTCTTTTAAGTCAATCTCTTCACCAAGTACATTAAATACTCGACCAAGTGTCTCTTCACCAACTGGTACAGAGATTGGCGCTCCAGTATCTACTGCTTCTGTTCCACGCATTAAACCATCAGTTGAACCCATGGCTACCGTGCGAACTGTATCATTTCCTAAGTGTAAAGCTACCTCTAACGTTACTGTTACATGAACAGCATTCTGTGTATCACCTGATTGGTTTACTCGAAGTGCACTATTGATTTGAGGTAGTTGACCACTTGGAAATTTAACGTCCACGACCGGTCCTGTAATTTGAATAATACGGCCTGTTGACATCGTTTTCCCTCCTAATTCACATACGTTCTATTCTAAAGCGGCTGCACCGCCAACAATTTCAGTGATTTCTTGCGTAATTGCAGCTTGTCTTGCTCGGTTATAAGAAAGCGTCAAATCATCAATAAGTGAAGAAGCGTTGTCGGATGCAGCACTCATTGCTGTCATACGTGCACCGAACTCACTTGCCTTTGCATCAAGCAAAGCCCCATAAATCAAGCTCTCTGCATAACGAGGAAGAACAGCTTCAAGTATTTCTTTCTCAGATGGCTCATATTCGTAAAGGCCGACGCTGGATGACTGTTGCTCTCCTGTAGATCCAAGAGGAAGAAGCTTTTGTTCTGTAACGGTTTGCGTCATTGCAGATACGAAGTGGTTATACCAAACATATAGTTCGTCAAACACGCCATCAGCAAACATCTCAACAGATGTTTTGGCTAGTCCCTTAATATCCGAAAAACCAGGCTGATCAGGAATTTCAATCATTTCTTGGATAATCGGTTGATTTCGTGTACGTAACAGATCCCGTCCGATTTTACCCAAGACAATAATTGCATACTCGTCTGTTGATGAGTGTCTAGATTGAATGGTTTTCATCATATCTCTTAAAAGACTTGAGTTGTAACCGCCAGCTAAACCAGTATCCGATGAAATAAAGATGTACCCTGTCTTTTTCACTGGACGTTCTTCAAGCATCGGATGACTGACGTCACTTCCGGCCGCAGCCATGTTGTTTACAACCTCACGCATTTTACTTGCGTATACTTCATAGCTTTGTGCTTTTTCTTGCGCACGATTTAATTTCGCAGCCGACACCATTTGCATCGCTTTTGTAATTTGACGTGTTTTCTTTGTTGAGTTAATACGATTTTTTATATCGCGCAAAGAAGCCATTTGTTCACCGCCTTTCTAAGCAAAACTTAAGAAAATAAACTATTCATTCGATGGAACGAAACCTTTTTTGAAAGCTTCAATCGCTGCTTTGAAATCACTTTCTTCTGGAAGATTTCCTGTTGTGCGAATGTGCTCTAGCAATTCATTGTTATTGCTTTCAAGGTACGTAAACAATTCTGCTTCAAAGCGTAGGCAGTCACTTACTGGGATATCGTCTAAGTAACCTTTTGTTAATGCATAGATGATTGCCACTTGCTTCTCAACCGGAAGTGGTTGGTTCAAGTCTTGCTTTAATAACTCAACTGTTCGCTGTCCACGATTTAAACGAGCTTGTGTTGCAGCATCTAGATCTGAACCAAATTGAGAGAATGCTTCTAGCTCACGATATGCTGCTAAGTCTAAACGAAGCGTACCAGCTACTTTTTTCATTGCTTTGATTTGTGCAGATCCACCAACACGAGATACTGAGATACCAGGGTTAACGGCTGGACGTACACCAGAGTGGAATAAGTCAGACTGTAAGAATACTTGGCCATCTGTAATCGAAATAACGTTTGTTGGAATGTACGCTGATACATCCCCTGCTTGTGTTTCAATAAATGGAAGAGCTGTAATGGATCCGCCACCTAAATCGTCATTTAATTTCGCAGCACGCTCAAGTAAACGAGAGTGTAAGTAGAATACATCTCCTGGGAATGCTTCACGACCTGGAGGACGACGAAGAAGAAGGGACATCTCACGGTATGCTGCTGCTTGTTTTGATAAATCATCATAAATAACAAGAACGTGCTTACCATCGTACATAAATTCTTCTGCCATTGAAACGCCTGTATATGGTGCTAAGTAAAGCATTGGAGCTGGATCAGATGCACCCGCAGATACAACAATCGTGTAATCAAGTGCGCCACGTTGACGAAGTGTTTCAACTACGCCTGACACCGTTGATTCTTTTTGTCCAATGGCCACATACACACAGATCATATCTTGATCTTTTTGATTAAGAATCGTATCAATTGCAATCGACGTCTTTCCTGTTTGACGGTCACCGATAATAAGTTCACGCTGTCCACGTCCGATTGGAATCATTGAATCAATTGATTTAATTCCTGTTTGAAGAGGCTCATGTACCGATTTACGTGCCATAACGCCTGGCGCTCCACCTTCAACTGGGCGTGTCTTTGTTGTGTGAATCGGACCTAAGCCATCGATTGGTTGACCAAGTGAATTCACAACGCGTCCAAGAAGTTCAGTTCCAACTGGAACTTCCATAATACGTCCTGTCCGTTTCACTTCGTCTCCTTCACGAATGTTGTCATATGGTCCTAAAATGATAATACCAATACTATCTTCCTCTAGGTTCTGAGCCATACCCATTACGCCAGTAGAAAACTCTAAAAGCTCTCCTGCCATAACATTATCTAAACCGTAAGCGAAGGCAATTCCGTCCCCAACGCGAATAACGGTACCAACGTCTTGTACATCTACACTGGTTTCAAATTGTTCAATTTGCTGCTTAATAAGCGAGCTAATCTCAGTTGCTTTAATGCTTGCCATTCGTTTTCACCCCTAACTGACAAATTGTTACTTCCCTGCAAGAATTCCTTTTTCAAGGCGATCAAGCTGTCCTTTTACACTGCCATCGTATACGCGATCGCCAATACGGACTTTTATTCCACCAACGAGTTGTTCTTGTACAACATTTGTGACCTCTAAAGAGCGTTTGCCTACTTTAGGTGCAAAAACAACTGCAACTTGTTCTTTTTCTGAATCACTGATTGGTTTCGCTGAGTATACAGTTGCTTCAGCGATTCCTTTCAGTTCGTTATTTAATCTCTTATACTCTGAAAGTAGTTCTGGCATCGTTGTATAACGATTCTTTTCGACTAACGTCAGTAATAACGCTAACGTTGTTTCTTGTACATTTCCTTGAAACGACTGCTTGATGACCTGAGCCTTTCTCTCTTGAGAAAGTCCTGGTGTTTCAAGTACCTTTAGCAATTCCGGTGTTTGATTAAACACGTCCCTTACTAAGGCTAAATCCTGTTCGAATTCATTCGCTTGACCTTTGGATACACCTAACTCAAAAAGAGCAACAGCGTAACGATTGGCTACCGCTTTGTTGCTCATAGCTCTTCGCCCGCTTGTTTAAGGTAGTCTTGAACAAGCTTATCTTGTTCACTTGCATCCAGTTCTTTTTCAATCACTTTCTGCGCAATTAAGACAGATAAAGAAGCGACTTGTTCACGTAATTCCGTAACAGCTTGTTCTTTTTCATTACGAATTTCAGCAAGTGCTTGATGCTGAATTCGTTCTGCTTCAGCTTTTGCTTCGCGGACAAGGTCTTTGCCTTGCTGCTCGCCAACTTTTTTGGCGTTTTCAATCAATTCACGTGCTTCTACACGTGCTTGTTTTAATTCCTCTTTTTGTTCCTCGATCATTTTCTCTGACTCTTTACGGTTGCGTTCAGCAGAATCAATTTGATCGTTAATCATGTCTTGACGCTTTTGCATAACACCAAGAAGCGGTCTTAATGCAAACTTCGACAGTAGCCATAAGAGTAGACCAAATCCAATAAGTTGGAAAAGGACCGTACCCCAACCAAAATCACCTAAGTTCATTTTTACACCCCTTATTCTCAAAAATCAGCCTTACATAAGGAAAGGCGAGAGGTTCTAGAAAAGAACGCTATCGCCTCTCAATGTTGAACGATTATTGACTTTTTGTTAACTAAAGATGAGGATTAATGACACAACGATTGCGATGATCGGCACAGCCTCCGCTAGTGGAACACCGATAAACATTAATGTTTGAAGAGTTCCGCGTTGTTCTGGTTGACGAGCAACTCCCTCAAGTACTGCTTTAACAATTAACGCAACGCCAATCGCGCCGCCAATTGCTGCTAATCCAGCTGCAAGTCCAGCTGCAAGATGAGTGTAACCAATTGGATCCATCATTCTAAAATTCCTCCTGTTTTGTGTTGTAGTTTTTATTTATAAATCGCCTCGGGAATAAGCCAAGGCAGGTATTAATGTGCTTCAACTTTATGAGCCATGTAAACCATTGCTAACATCGCGAAAATGTATGCTTGAATGGACCCAATAAAGATACCAAACGCTTGCCATGCCATTGTTGGCACCATCGTAACAGCTGCTAAAATAACGCCTTGTCCAAATCCATAATCAAATCCCATAACCCCTAATCCAACAAGTAGAATCATAAGGATTTCTTTTGCATAGACGTTTCCGAAAAGTCGCATTCCAAGTGTAAGGAAATTGGCTACTTCTTCAATTAGTTTGAACGGTAGCAAGAACCACTTTGGACTTACAAATGACTTTAAGTACGCTCCAGGACCAGCAATCATGACACCATAGATGTGAGTCAGCACAATCACAAGACCAGCCATCGTTAGCGTCAGTAACGGATCTGATGTTGGAGATCGCCACAATACGTAGTGATTTGAATCATTTGTTGCAAGCTCAAATGGAATTCCCATCATATTTGCAACAAACACATAAAATAGTAAGGCGTAAGCTAACACGATAAACCGTCCGCCAACCTTCCAATCCATGTTCGCTTTAACAATCCCTCTACAGAAATCAAGAACCCATTCAATAAAGTTCTGCATTCCTGTTGGTCTCATCGCAAGCTTACGGGCGCCAATTACCGTCACAAGAAAAACAATAATAAATGCCACTGTTGACGTGAAAATAGTTGTCAGGTTAAATGTTAAACCAATCCAAGGATCTTCCCATATAATATTTTTGTTATTCATTCTTTCACCTCTTTCGCCTTCATACTTTTCATTATCAAATCTACTAACATAACGAGATACATCAAGCTAAGACCAACAATCACAGCAAGAAGATGGAAGTGATCTGGAAATTGTAAGGAAAACCACACTGCGGCGAGGGCAAGAATAATTCTGAAAACGAATCCTAAACTTGCTAATAGCATCGAGGGCCATTTAGATGGCGAGTGGTTCCCGCCAATAATGCGTGCATTACGATAAGTTGTCCACAAATTCAAAAAACTAGCCGAAAACCCCAAAATTAAGCCTAAAAAAACGGAGTGGTAAGGTGTCACGCTATAGCCTACAATTAAAATCCCAAGTATGACTAGTGCATACACAAGATATCCATTCATTCGTGCACGTATCAAGTGTGTACGCTCTTCCTTATTTGGCATCTTCGTTATCGTCTCCTAAAAATGGCTGAACAACTTTGGAAATGCTGTATATACTCGTTAACATTCCAACTAATAGGCATATGATTAAGAAGACTGGGCTTGCGTTCAATAGCTTATCCAGCCATATCCCTAAAAATAAGCCTCCGACCGTACCTCCAATCACGCATGATAAAATGGTTGAAACTAGCATGAACGCTCGCATTGGATTCTTACTTTGTTTCGACAATGAAATAGCCCCTCTCAATTAGAGTGAAAGCCACTACAATCGCATATGTAACCCTTATCATGGTAACCCTTAGTAATCGTACAATAGCTACTTTCCTCTGTCAACGAATTTTGAAAGAATCTCAAAAGAGTTTAAAAAAGGGGATTGATTGTTCACATAACTGTCAAAAAAAACCGCGGACTGGATGAGAGTCGTTTAAGTACAGTACTTTGAGTATCAATTATTTCTATATGCCTTTACAAAACCTTTACTTATTCTTAACATTCAAACCACTCCCACTAAGTAAATGCATTGACTTTCTCTTCCAGTTATGTCCTTCTTTTCGTCTTTACGAATGGCCACAACATAAAACGTTCACCACTATTAGCTAAACAATGTGCTCACTATCAAAAATAAACTAAAGACTCAAGGCCATTGCCTTGAGTCTTTACATGTACCTCTTATTACGGACCAATCCACTCCTCTCCAATGTCAATCATGGCTTCAAGAGTATCTGTTTTCCCTTCATTTTTAGCATAAATAAGCGCTTTATAACGACCAGGCGCAATCTGTAAATTGGTAATCTCGCCGTTTACCATACCTCTACTTTGATCTTTATTTTCAATAATTGTCGCTACAAATTCTAACGTATCTGGGTCAAATAAATGCACACTCGACTCTTCCGCTCCGCTTGGTAAATAGTATTCATAATAGTATCCGTTCGCTTTATCGCTGTGAGCCATTTGAAAGGCCATCACTCGAGGGTAATTTGGTTCCTCTATGAAAAGCATATACGGAAGGTCAATTTCCTCCTCATGATTACGAACGGTAATGTAGCCAGTATGAAGCCCTTTTTGAATTGCTTGTTGATCAATGGTCGCTGTGAGTGTAAATGCCTTTTTTGACTGACCATTAACTGTTACTTTTTCTTCAAATTCCCACGAAATACCGTCTACCTCACCAATTGGCGGATCAATGGTGTAGTCTTTTTGAGATTTGCTGATGTTTTCGATAGAAATGGTCACCTCTTTTTCCACCACATGCTCTCCTTTTTCAAGTTCTCCAAATGAGAGGGTTGCTGGTGAGATAAGGGTGCTTGTTTGGATTGCTTTATCTACTTGCAAACGACCTGCCCCTTGTTCAAACGGCAGATACTCTTTTCCTTGTTCATCTTGTAAACGCTTTGTAGAGTTCAGTAGTGCCGATTTCACTTGTTCTGGTTTCCAATCTGGATGTTGTTCAATTAGTAAGGCCGCAGCCCCTGCCACGTGTGGACTTGCCATGCTTGTTCCGTTTAAATCTAAATAGCCTTTCGGTACGGTGCTTTGAATCGCTACACCTGGCGCAACGAGGTCAGGCTTTATTTCCCACGTTTCTGTAACCGGCCCTCTAGAGCTAAAAGGTGCCATTAAGTCTTGTTTGACGCTATAGTGTGTGTCCACTTTCACTTTATGCTTCCGTTGATTTAATAGTGATAGAAGTGCTTCACCCTCGGTTTTAGAAAGAGTTGCTCCTATAATAGGAATCGGTTCTGTTACAGCTCCTGCAAAAGCACCCTCTAAATTGTTGTAAATAAGGACCCCTTTCGCTCCGGCTTTAGAGGCAAACGCTAATTTTTCCGCGAAATTCGAGCGGCCTCTTTTAATGAGAACAAGCTTGTCTTTAACATCCTTCCCTTTATAGTCTGTCAATAGTCCGTGACCAACGTCCACCAGTTCTAAACTTGCCTTTAGTTGCCAACTTTTCGCACCTAGAATAGGGGTTAACGTTAATTCATCCTTTAACCCACTTACGTTGATGGCTGGCACTTCAACAGGCGGCAAAGAAGCGCCCACGGAAATGGCTTTTGTTGAAGTTCCAGGTGAACCAACAGACCACATATTCGGTCCGCTATTTCCATTTGACGTTACCGCAACAATGCCTTTCTCTACGACTCGATCAAGAGCTAAACTCGTTGGCCAGTCAGGTCCGTTAACCGTATTCCCTAATGACAAATTAATCACATCGACATCGTCTTCAAACGCTCGTTCAATCGCTTCTAATATATGTTCTGTTGTCCCTTGTCCACCAGGTCCAAGAGCCCGGTATGCGTAAATTTCAGCTTCCGGAGCAACCCCTTTAATCCGTCCATTAGCAGCAATAATCCCTGCCACATGTGTGCCATGTAACGTAGGTTCTCCTTGTGATTTTTTTGTTTCCATCGGATCATCATCCTGATCGACTATATCGTAGCCACCACGATAGTTCGCCTCTAAATCAGGGTGCTTGTAATCCACACCTGTATCAATTACACCAACTTTGACACCTTTACCAGTTAAGAGGCGCTCTTTCCCATCTTGTTTATCCATTAAACGGTCCCCTGCACCGATAAAAGGGATGCTTCCTTCAAGACTTGGCTGGTAATGAGCCACATCATCTACACGGGCAATGACACTCAACTGCCTTAACCGCTCAATATCTTTTTCAGCAATCTCCAATGAGAACCCACCGTAAACATTCGCATAAATATTTCTAATTGTTGCTGAGGAAATGCGGTTTTCTACAACGCCAACAGCTCGATTTACATCTCCGGACGCCGACACAATCACAACTCTTTTACTACTATCTAGTGTCTGTTGTTGCTTTTCAGCCGCCAAGGCTACTCCGTTTACTCCCGTTGCCATACTCATACCTTGCAAGAGCATTAGAACACTAAGTATTCCTACTACTAACCGATGCACTCTACCTCGTTTCGTCATACGTTACGTCTCCCCTACTGCTTGTCGTATCGGTTAGTATGCGAATGGAGCTGATTTTTTATACAAAAAAGAAGAGAGGACTAGCCCCTCTTCTTTTCACGGTTTTTCTGTTTTATTTCGTACCAAATAGTCGGTCGCCTGCATCGCCAAGCCCTGGTACAATATAACCTTTTTCATTTAATTTTTCATCAAGAGCCGCCAGATAAATATCAACATCTGGGTGTTCTTCTTGTACATACTGAACGCCTTCAGGTGCCGCTACTAAACAGATCAAACGCATATTTTTTGCGCCGCGCTTTTTTAAACTGTTAATGGCTTCAACGACAGAGCCACCTGTTGCAAGCATTGGATCAATTACAAGAAGTTCTCTCTCTTCAATATCTTTTGGAAGCTTCACATAGTACTCAATTGGTTTAAATGTCTCTGGATCGCGATAAAGTCCAACGTGGCCAACTCGAGCTGCTGGAATCATATTTAAAATTCCATCTGACATCCCTATGCCTGCACGCAAAATTGGAATAAGACCAAGTTTTTTTCCAGCTAGTTTTTTAACACGTGCTGGCCCTACAGGTGTTTCAATGTCTGCATCCTCTAACGGCAAATCTCTCGTTACTTCAAATGCCATTAACGCCGCTACTTCATCCACGAGCTCGCGAAACTCTTTTGTACCTGTTGTCTTATCTCGTATATACGATAACTTATGCTGAATTAGTGGATGATCAAGTACATGAACCTTACCCATTTTCGTCACTTCCTTTTTAAAAATCGTCATTTCTCGACACACTCTGAACGATTTTACCTGAAAAGCACCTCTTCATACAAGTGTTCAAAGAAAGAAACCTGTGTTAAATGTTCCCTTAACGAAATAAATCATGTAAAAAACAGCAACGACATGTATGTCGCTACTGCTCTTTCTGCCTTATAGATTCGGGTACATAGGGAATTTAGCTGTTAAAGCTGCTACACGCTCACGGACTTGATTTAATACTTCTTCATTTTCAACATTTTTCAATGTTAAAGCAATCAACTTCGCAATTTCATCCATATCGTCCACACCAAGTCCACGAGACGTTACTGCAGCTGTTCCAATTCGAATACCACTTGTAACAAACGGCTTTTCTGGATCATATGGAATGGTATTTTTATTTGTCGTAATACCGACTGAATCAAGGGCTTTTTCAGCAACTTTACCAGTCAACTGTAACGAACGCAGATCAAGCAACACAAGATGATTATCTGTTCCGCCTGATACAATGTTGACACCTTCTTCTTGCAACGTTTGCCCTAGACGCTGTGCATTCTCAATAATCGCCTTACCGTATGCTTTAAAATCATTAGCTAATGCTTCGCCAAAAGAAACCGCTTTGGCTGCAATGACATGCATCAGTGGACCACCTTGGATACCTGGGAAGATTGATTTGTCAAGCTTTTTACCAAATTCTTCACCTGTCTCTTCATTACAAAGAATCATTCCGCCACGTGGTCCACGTAATGTTTTATGTGTCGTTGTTGTTACGAAATGTGCATAAGGAACAGGGTTTTGGTGAAGACCAGCCGCTACCAATCCAGCAATATGTGCCATATCAACCATCAGGTAGGCGCCAACTTCATCTGCAATCTCGCGGAATTTCTTAAAATCAATTGCACGTGGATAAGCACTAGCTCCTGCAACAATTAATTTCGGCTTGTGCTCAATCGCAATTTGACGAACAACATCATAATCAATGCGCTGATCCTCTTCACGCACGCCGTACTCAACGAAATTGTATTGCACCCCACTAAAGTTTACTGGGCTACCATGAGTGAGATGTCCACCGTGAGACAAATTCATGCCAAGGACCGTGTCTCCATGCTCTAAAATGGTGAAATACACACCCATATTTGCTTGCGCACCTGAATGGGGCTGAACATTCACATAATGTGCATCAAATAATTTCTTTGCACGATCACGGGCGATATTTTCAGCAATATCCACATATTCACAACCCCCGTAATAACGTCGGCCAGGGTAGCCCTCAGCATATTTATTTGTTAAAACAGAGCCCTGGGCTTCCATTACAGCTTCACTAACAAAGTTCTCTGAAGCAATTAACTCAATTTTATCTCGTTGGCGACCAAGTTCTAATTCAATTGCTTCAAAAAGCGTTGGATCTTGTGTTTTTAAATTTGTCATCTCTTCTCCCGCCTTTGTTCGTAAATAATTTAATTTATTTATGATTTTAGCTCATTCTAAGTAAGAATAACAGCTTTTTCCGTAAATTAAGCAACTTTTTAAATAAATCATTCACCAATTTTATACTGTGCACGTTCTCCGCCAATTAATTTCGGTCGCGAAGTCGCTACCGTTACATGAGCGGAACCAATGGTCGTAAAGCCAATTCTAATTGGTACGAGAACTGGTTTAATGTGCATTCCAATAAACGTATCGCCTATATCTATCCCTGCATCGGCTTGAACCGATTCTACTAAAACAGGTTCTTGTAGTTGTCGATAGGCATAAGTGGCCATTGCTCCACCAGCATGACGAACAGGTACTGCACTCACTTCGGTTAAGCCTTTTTGCTCTGCTACACTTCGCTCCATTACTAACGCACGATTTAAGTGCTCGCAACATTGAAAAACAAGGTGAACACCTGTAATTTTTTGGAATTTACTAAACCCGCGGTACAACTCTTCTGCAATGTTCATTGAACCTTCTTTTCCAATTGGCTTGCCAGCTATTTCACTTGTGGATACACCAATAACAAATAACTTGTTTTGCAAAGCAGGAACACGGTTCTGAAACGCCTGTAAGCCGTCGAATAAACGCTCTTCAATAGTCATTAGCGATGTGTGTCTTCATAGCTTGTAATTTTGCCAATTCGATTCGCATGCCGTCCGCCTTCAAACGCTTCCCCTAGCCATGTCCGCACAATTTCTCCAGCCAGTCCTGGACCAATAACGCGTTCACCCATTGAAATCATATTCGTATCATTATGCTGTCTTGTTGCTTTTGCACTGAACACATCGTGTACAAGGGCACAGCGGATGCCTTTCACCTTGTTTGCCGCTATCGACATACCAATTCCTGTACCGCATACGAGAATTCCGCGATCAAATTCACCTGCTGCTACTTTTTCAGCAACAGGAAGAGCATAATCAGGATAATCAACGGACCCTTCACAATTACAACCAAAATCTTCATAAGCAAACCCTAAGTCTTTTATTACGGCAATGAGTTCGTCTTTTAAACGAGTTCCACCATGATCGGAAGCAATAGCTATTTTCATCTCGTACACTCCTTCGTTTTTACCACTACAAAAAGCGCCTGTTTAGGACGCTTCTATTGGTTTGATTCTATTGTAAACTTTTCGATCGTTGTCTTCAATTCCTTGGCTTGATTTGATAAGTCTTTTGATAACGTTTCAATCTCACTTAACGCGACCGTCTGTTCTTCTGTCATCGCCGTGACTTCTTGTGCACCAGCAGAGGTTTGCTCTGCAATCGCAGCTACTTCCTCTGTTTTCACCGAGCTCGCTTCAATGGATTGCTTCTGCTTGTCCGACAAAGTAGAAATAATTTCAATTATATCTGTAACAATTTTGGCAGATGATTCCATCTCCAAAAGTGCCGTTGTCGTTTTTTCACCTTGCTCCGTCTGAATTCTTGCAACATCTACTTGTTCTTCAATGTTCTTAACAACTTGTTTCACTTCTTCTTGAATAGTCGTAATTAATTGATTGATGGATTCAACCGCTTGTGTGCTTTCGTCAGCCAGCTTCCGAACTTCACTCGCTACCACCGCGAACCCGCGCCCATGCTCCCCAGCACGAGAAGCTTCAATAGAGGCATTTAAAGCAAGTAAGTTTGTTTGCTTAGCGATGGCACCAACAACTGCCGTAATCCCTTCTACCTCTTGCGCTTGTTCTTCAAGACGGTGAACCGAATCAAGTGAATGCTCTTGCTTCGTTGTTAGGTCGCCTATTCCTTTTACAAGATTCGTCGTCATGACCCTACTTGTTTCAAGAAGCTGCCCCATTTCTGACGCTTGCTTTGATGACAAGGAGGCTTTTTCTTGCATCTCGTTTGCCATTTCAGTAGTCGTTTCGAGAGAGAAGACGGTTTCTTGAATGGCTTGTGCAGCATTTTCTGCTCCACTAGCAATTTCGCCCATTGTAAAGCCGATTTGCTCCGCTTGAGAGGAGGAAGTAGCTGTAGCTATACCTAATTGCTGAACTCGCTCATCTGTTTCAACGAAGTTCCGATCGATTTCACGAACCATTCCATTCAAATTTGTGAGCATTTTATTATATGCGACACCTAATGCACGCAGTTCGTCATCTGACTTTGATAATTCGACTGTTTGATCTATGACACCAGCTGCCGCCTCTGTAACCGCTTGTTCTAACTGGGCCAAAGGTTTCGTTATAATATTCGATAGAAAATAACCGAGTATGCCACTCCAGACTACACCCGCTAGCAGAACAAGTAATGTGAGCCAAGCTGGATCTATGTTAAGGAACGAAGCAAAAAAATCTGCTAAAAAGTACAGGATGATGGCACTGCTAGCAAACGTTATGACCGCAACAGTACTAACCCCTAATACAATTTTCTTCCGAATACTGAATCTGTACCTTTTAGAGACACTTGTTTCTGCTTCCATTCCCATTCATCCTTTTCTATTTTAAGATTGCCGCAGAAAGTCTTTAACGGCTTTTTTAATCATTTTCGCAGTTTGTTCATAATCCTCATCCGTACCACCGAAGGGATCCTGTATATCATAGCCTTCTCTTCCAGCCGCCTCTTGTAGCGTAGATACATTCTGATAAGGATAACGTTCTTCTACGATTCGTTTATGGGCAGAAGACATCGTTAGTACTTTGTCCGCCCATTGAATGAGTTCATCCGATAAAGGTTGCGACGCGTGATCTAGTTCAATTCCTTCTTTTTCTAAAACCCTTTTAGAACCGCTAGAAATTGCATGTCCATACGCAGCACTTACGCCTGCAGATTTAACATTTACGTGCTCACTTCCATATTTCTTTAAATAAGCTTCAGCTAATGGTGAGCGACACGTATTTCCTGTACAAACAACTAAAACATTTTTCTTCTTTTTCATGGTTCCACTCCTTCACTTTACATCAATGTTTCACTAGTTTAGCACATGTGTACCAGTTGATTCATCAAAGTGGGAGCATGATTTTCAAACCAAATCCAATTAAAATAACCCCGCCTAATAGTTCTCCATAAGAACCAATGAGTTTATGAAATTTAGAGCCAATTAACAAACCCAACCAAGCTAATACCATACTGACAGCTCCAATACTTACTACTGTCAACATGACTTTCGTTCCTAAAATACCAAACGACAAGCCAGCGGAAAAACTGTCTAAACTTACACCCAAGGCAAACAATAATAACCCAATACCTACTGGCCTTAATTTTGAGTTTTCTTCTTCCGAAAAAGAAGCTAACAGCATTTGCACACCTATAACCAGGAGAAGACCTCCACCTATGTAGGTTGCGATAACATCATACTTACCAGAAAGCCATTGACCCGTAATCATACCGAGTAACGGCATAAAGACGTGAAAAGCACCGATCGTAAGACCAATGCGGAACACTTGCTTTCCCGTAAGACCAAGCATCCCCATTCCTAAGGTTACTGAAAAGGCATCCATTCCTAAAGCTGCTGCCATAATCATTATCGTCACAATCTCGTGCATTGTTTAACTCCTCCCGCAAAAACATGCTATTCGAATGTATGCACGTCCGAGAGATTTTAGACAGGCTAATAGGCATGGTCATAAAAATGGTAACAGCAAAGAACCTCCCATTCGTAAAATGAGAGGTTCCATCTATAGCTAGGTAGCCTTAATCCACCATTGCTCCCCAGCCGTCTATTTTCACTTCGTATTTCGCCGTTATTTCTTCTAAATCGTGTTGTTGCTTCACAATTTCAGCATGAGTGAGAGAAATCACTTTTTTGCACACCAGAACAAATTCCTCATGTCCTTCATCTTCGTCAACGTCAACTACATACCCTTCAAGTTCAACCAACTTCGCTACTTTTCGAGCAATTCGTCGATTAGGACAAAGCAAAATAAACTCCACTTCCCGTGGCTTACTCATATCAACACCAGAGTCTTTTAAACTCTGCAAAACAGCGCCATCATCATCATTAGGGAAATCAACAGGGGTAATATAGGTTACATTGTAAAAGTAAAATGATTGCTGTTCTTCTTCTGAAGAAAGCATTTCTTCAAATCCTAATTCTTCTAGAATCATGCAAAAACGTTCACTTTCAGCTTGTTTATGAGAGACGATAAAGCCAATATCTTTCACATTGGAAAGATAGAAATAGCGCTGCCATTGCTGTAACCAATCTGCAAATGATTCCATCCGAATAATGTCATCACGCATTTGAGGAAACACGACAACGGTATCGAGTAAACGATCGGATTCCGTATAAAAAAACTCAAGCATTCCCAATAAATCATTAACACCGGGCTTGTCTGCAAAAGAATCCTCGTCTACTGCGAATACTTCATCCGATATTAAGTAATATGGAACATCCATCGCTTTTCGATCCGTCATAATCGTTACATGGCCATAAATGATTTCTGTTTCCGGATCCACTTCTGTTTTATAAGAAAACACTTGTTTTGAACGCTCCATTTTCCGCTCCTTTTCATCATAATGTCGTCGTTTTTCTTCATGCAGATTCAGTTGCGTGTGCAACTAAACAGGGAGGCTATCTAATCATTCTTTTCTTTCTTGTTATCGGCAAAAACAGGCTTGTTTGTTAAGGTGTGAAAGCCAGCCTTCTCTACACTATTCACCTTGTCCTTAAACCATTCCTGTTAAGTCCATACTCTTTTTCTTTATAGACGCTTGCCACCCGCTGCTTTTTCGAGTCGATTCATTATAGCGGCTCCAACACCTAGTGTCGGAACTGCTTCTACGAAAATGACCGTTACTGCTTTTTCATCAAATAAACGAAGCGTATAATAGAACGTCTGAGCTAAGTCATAAAGGGAGTGGACCACAATCGATTCATGTGCTTCTTTATAACTCTCGCTCGCCAATACACCTACCCGTAATCCACTTGCTTTTGCCCTTTGAATAGCGGAATGAAAATGCTTTGGCTCCTCCACAATATACACGTCGGCTTCAGGTGCATAATGCGTATACTTCATTCCTGGTGATTTAGGTTGTTCATTTGTGCTTACTAACGCTTTATCCACACCAATTGGTCCAACAACCCCTTCAATTTCTTCTTTCGTCACACCTCCAGGCCGATAAAGTACAGGGGTATCTTCAACGATGCTTAATACCGTCGATTCTAAACCAATGCCTGTTTGTCCCCCGTCAATCACGCCATCGATCCTTCCGTTCAGATCCTGTAACACATGGGCTGCTGTTGTAGGTGATGGGCGGCCTGATTGATTTGCACTAGGAGCGGCAATGGGCAGTTGGCACGCTTTTAAAAACGCTCTTGCCACCGGATTAGACGGCATCCGTATACCTACCGTTTCTAAGCCCGCTGTTACATGGGTCGACAAGACCGGCTTCGCTTTAAAAATTAACGTAAGTGCTCCTGGCCAAAAGGCCTCCATTAAACGATCCGCAACTTCAGGAATGTCTGCTACTAATTCATTCAGCTGTGTTTTATCTCCTATGTGGACAATCAGTGGATTGTCACTCGGTCTTCCTTTTGCATAAAAGATTTTGCTGACTGCTTCATCAGATAATGCGTTCGCCCCTAAGCCGTACACCGTTTCAGTAGGGAACGCAATGAGCTTATTGTCCCTTATCCACATTGTCGGTTCTTGTAATAATAAGGGTTCTCCCTTCTCTATATCATTGTTATCCACATTCCAAACCTTCGTCTGTTTATAACTCACGATCTGTTCGCCTCTTTCATTCTAACGAAACTTTTTTCTTCAAATCTTCAAATGCCTATCCTATAAGGGTTCACTCTATTTTATCAGACTAATCTATCGATTGCACCAAAAGAAAAAACAGTTTATCCACGGCTGTGGATAAACTGTTTATAAGTTGATAAATTCAGCTATAATTGAACTTTTCCGCGCTTATACACAAAACTTATACACAAATCCACAGGTCTTACACAATATGCGAACAGTTATAAGACCATGCAATCGTGTCATCTATGCTCGTTATATGTTGATAATGCTCTAATTGCTTGATTTCTTCAGGAATCGACTGTTTTGATACTTGTTCAAAACCTAATGGCTCAAATAAAGACGCCTTTCCACTACTCAATGCATACACATGGTTTACACCTTCAGAATGAGCAAACGCCAATGCTAATTGAATGAATTCAACTGCTGCCATGGCATGGGTTTTTTCGCTATCAATGACAAGTGTGCGTAACAGCCCTAGATCTAACACTTTGTCTAACCCGACTGTTCCCACTAACATTCCTTCTTCATTCTCGACGACAACAAAGCTATCTATTTGATTCGGCGTTTTAGCAGAGCCAACCCGTGCAAATAAATGTTGAACTGCCAATACATCCGTTTCTTCCATTTTTCGAACCGTTAATGACATATGAGACGTCCTCCTTTTTGTTCATTCTATGAGGAGGCTTGTACATATATGACTATTATCCAAATAACCGATCCCATACAGATTCAAACATATCAACTATAAAAAAAGATGTTTCGACTTCAGGATCTTCTTCGTTGGATTCTGATTCTACCTCTTTCGCTTCTGCATTGTCCATATCTAGAAAACATAATGGTGGAAATAGTACACACCACCAGTTTTCGCCTTCCCCTTCTCCAAGTGTTACAAGAACGGCTTGATAGGCTCCTGCGGGGTAAACAAGGTTACCGTAAAGCTTTGTCGGAAACGCAACCTCTTCGTTAAATTCAACGGTATAGTCTTGATTCTTGTTGTATTTGCTCAACTCACGCGCAACGATCGCTTCCATTTCATCCATGTTGCTTTCAATGATTGCTACTGCTTCCTCAAACGTTTTCACTTCTTGAACCCATTTTGTAATTTCTGCATTTATTTCATCACGGATATCCCGTTTTAACATTTGGTCACTAACGGAATCACTGTTTGCTAAAATGCGTAAGCGAATTGCCTCTTCTTCATTTACTTCTTGATGAAACTGACTAACTGCTTGTGCATTTTGTGATTCCCAACTCATTAGTCCTACAAATAAAGAGATTAATAGATAAATAATTGCTTTTGCCTTCATTACGAGCACCGCCCCTTCCCTCCTAGCATGGTCAGGGCAAGCACCGTTTAAACACAAAATCGTTCGACATTCTCTTTAGCTATAATCGAACATCAATCAATACAATTCGATCTTTTTCATTAATATCAAAACGGACTTCAATAGTGGCTTTTGGAAATTGTTTCTGAAATAACTGCTTGACCGCGCTTCCCTGTCCTGCTCCGATTTCAAGAGCGATGAGTGATCCATCATGGACATACTCATGAAGTTCAAGCGCTAAACGACGATAAACAGCTAGTCCGTCATCTCCGGCAAATAAAGCGAGCTCAGGCTCATATTCCCTTACTTGTTCAGCTAATGAAGCACGATCTCCTACCGGTATATAAGGAGGATTTGACACAATGACGTCGAAATACTCCGCTTTAACGGGTCTACATAAATCACCTAGTTTAAACCGGACCTTCGCACCTAATGTTTTTGCGTTTTCCTTGGCAACGTTTAAAGCCTTTTCTGATACATCGACCGCCGTCACTTCTGTATGTGGAGATTCTAATTGTAGAGTAATAGCAATAGCTCCACTTCCCGTACCTATGTCAACAATTCGTTCCGTTCCCTTTAGCCTCTCAAGAACCGCTTGAACCAGTTCCTCAGTCTCTGGTCGAGGAATGAGCACATCCCCTGATACGTTAAATATGCGTCCATAAAACGATTCAGAGCCAATGATATGCTGCACCGGTATACCTGAAGTTAACGTCTCGACATCTGCTTTAAAAGCTAGCCAAACGTCATCACGCACTTCATCGTGAAAACTGGCTAATAGGGCGGCACGATTTTTGTTCAGATGGTGACGTAGCAACCACTCTCCTGCCGGCTCCTCAAGACCATGACTTCGTAAAAAAGACGAAGCCCAGTTCAGAGCTTCGTATACCGTCTTCTTCATTACGATTCCGCATTCTTCATTGCTTCAGATTGCTCTTCCACAATAAGTGCATCAATAATTTCATCGAGTTGACCTTGCAAGATTTGCTCAAGCTTTTGAATCGTCAAGCCAATGCGGTGATCCGTTACGCGACTTTGAGGGAAATTATAGGTACGAATCCGCTCAGAACGATCGCCAGTGCCGATTGCGGTTTTACGTGCATCTGCGTATTCCGCCTGCGCTTCTTGCTGCACTTTATCGAAAATACGCGCTCGAAGCACTTTCATTGCTTTTTCTTTGTTTTTAATTTGTGATTTTTCATCTTGGCACGAAACAACTGTATTCGTAGGTAAATGAGTTAAACGAACGGCTGACATCGTCGTATTTACACTTTGCCCACCAGGACCACTTGAAGTGAACGTATCCACTCGAATGTCTTTTTCATGAATGTCAATTTCCACTTCTTCGGCTTCAGGCAATACAGCCACCGTTGCAGTAGACGTATGAATACGTCCGCCAGATTCTGTCTTTGGTACACGCTGTACACGGTGAGCACCGTTTTCGTATTTGAGTTTTGAGTAAGCCCCTGTTCCATTGACCATAAAGATGACTTCTTTATAGCCGCCAATTTCATTTGCCTGGGCTTCAATAATCTCTGTTTTCCATCCTTGCATCTCAGCAAAACGATAGTACATTTTAAATAGGTCCGATGCGAAGAGCTGAGCTTCGTCTCCGCCAGCAGCTCCACGAATTTCAACAATAACGTTCTTGTCGTCATTCGGATCTTTCGGTAAAAGCAAAATCTTCAAACGAGCTTCCAATTCTTCTTTTCGACTTGAAAGCTCATCCAGCTCTTCTTTTACCATTTGGTACATCTCATCGTCTAATTTATCTTCAAGCATGGCTTTCGCTTCATTTAATTGTTCGTGAACTTCTTTATAGTCACGGTATGCTTGCACGGTTTCCTCTATTTGTGCTTGTTCCTTTGAGTACTCACGTAATTTATTGGTATCACTAATTACATCTGGATCACTTAGTTGTTCGTTTAAAAAATCATAACGATCTTCAACAGATTGTAAACGATCTAACACGACGTCACCTCATCTTTATTTCCGCTACATATCCTTACTATTATAGTATATGGCACTTCTAATGGTCAATGCACCCTATTCGAACGGTTTGCACGCACTTCCTGTTGGGAATACTACATAGAATAGATTTGAGTTTTCTAAAAAGGCGGGATAAAGGTGAACTATGTCATTATAGGCGGTGATGCCGCAGGAATGAGTGCAGCGATGCAGCTTGTTCGAAACGACGCACAAGCCGACATTACAGTGCTCGAAAAAGGGCTTTATTATTCATATGCACAATGCGGTCTTCCTTATTGGATTGGTGGCGATATTGAAAAGGAAGAAAAGCTCGTTGCCAGAGATGCAGATACGTATCGGATTAAGCACGGCATTGACGCCAGAACAGAGCACGAAGTAACATCAATCGATGTGAACGAAAAGCGTGTCATCGGAAAGAATTTTGAGATTGACTATGATAAATTATTGATCGCTTCTGGCGCTAGACCTTTCGTACCTGATTGGAACAACAACCACCTTAAAGGAATCTATACATTAAAAACAATTCCTGACGCAAAGAAAATTATTCAGCGACTAAAGGGGAAACGACGAAATATTACCGTTATTGGCGGCGGTTCCATTGGGCTTGAAATTGCTGAAAATGTATGTAAAGCAGGTCATAAAGTTCGAATTCTTGAACGTTCAGCTCGACTTGCAATGAACTTTGATAAGGAAATGACCGATCATATCCACGAAAAAGCGATTGAAGAAGGGATTCAACTTGATTTAAATCATGACATTATCGGTTTTGAAGGAGATGAGGAGGGCAACGTCACCTCCGTTATCACCAATCTGTCTACATGCAAAACCGATTTAGTCATTGTTGCTGTTGGCGTTCGTCCAAATACCGACTTTTTAACAAATACAGGTATACACCTCGATGAGCATGGTGCCATTAAAGTGAATCGTTATATGGAAACAAACTTGAAAGATGTTTATGCGGCTGGGGATTGCGCCACTCATTACCATCGTATTACCGACAAAGACACGTACCTCCCCCTCGGTACGCACGCAAATAAGCAAGGGCGTATAGCGGGATTAAACATGTGCGGAAAGCCACGGGTGTTTAAAGGCATTGTCGGCACACAAATTTATCAGTTTTTCGACTTAACGTTGGCGAGAACAGGATTATCTTCCCGTGAAATTGAAGAACTAGGATATGCCTATAAATGCGTGCAGGCCAAACTTCCCCACGTCGCTGCTTATTATCCTACACACGAACCCATTTTGATTCGTCTTCAATACAACGAAAAAACAGGGGAAGTGTTAGGGGGACAATTTATTGGCACAAAAGGTGTCGATAAACGATGTGATGTATTGGCGACAGCCCTCTATCACCGAATGACCATGCAAGATCTAGAGGAATTAGATCTTGGCTACTCTCCCCCATTTAACAGCGTCTGGGATCCACTTCAACAAACCGCAAGAAGACGATCGTAACGATAAAAAACTGACCCGAAGATGAATAATCTCGGGTCAGTTTTCGTTAACGAAGATGGACTTGGTAGCGTGGAATTCCCCTCTCGAGCGCCTTCTCTAATTCTCTCGTATGCTGCTCTTGTTCTGCTTTATCCCATTCATGGTCTGGATGAGCTTTTGCATAGATATGCCCACCATTCACAATGGCAATGCCAGATCTGAATCCATGCTCCTCAATTATTTCTTCAACAAGCTGCCCATCTTCTTCTAACGTTCTGTGTTCGGCACTCGGATTCACATAACTTGCGCCAAGATTCGTTTGTCCTTGCGGGTATGAATCCTGTTCATGCTTCATATGCTCAAAGTTTAAAGGACCTGGTCCAAAGGCACCCATGCCACGATCATGCTTCTCGTGAACATCCGCTGCACCCATGTCACTCCCACAACCTGCCATAACGAACAAAGCAACGAAACCAGTTGCGATCTTCTTCATGCTTCTCCCCCTTTTGCGCCGTACAGTCATACGGCTCCTTTAGGGTTCCACAAGAACTTTTTTTCCATACTCCTATACTAAACTTACAAAGGCGGATGACGGTGACATTTACGGCAGACAGGGTAGTATTGGTCATTGCCACCAATTTGAATTTGATCCCCTGTATAAATAGGTTTTCCATGTTCATCTACACGTAAATTCATAATTGCTTTTTTATGGCAGAACCAGCAGATGGTTTTCATTTCTTCAATTTTATCTGCTTGAATGAGCATTTGCTTACTTCCTTCAAATAACTCATTTTGAAAATCATTTTTTAGTCCAAAAGCCATTACTGGAATTGTCAATTCGTCCACAATTTTAGCTAATTGCAGCACATGCTCTCTTGAAAGAAACTGCACCTCATCAATGAGTACACAATAAGGTTTCTGCTCAGCATGCTTTACAACGTCAAAAAGGTTAGTATCGTTAAACACAGAAATAGCTGCTCTCCTTAATCCTACACGACTTGATACATAGCCGACTTCATCTCGCGTATCAATGCCAGAAGTAAATAGTAAAACAGGTTTATTCTGCTCTTCATAGTTCGAAGCCACCTTTAAGATTTCAAATGATTTTCCACTATTCATTGCACCATATTTAAAAAATAGCTGTGCCATTTGTCCCTCCTCATGCGCGTGCGTCATAAAAAAAGACAGGCATTATGACTGCCTGTCTTTTGCTGCTTATAGGTTGTATTTCTTTTTGAATTTATCAACACGGCCACCTGCATCAGCAAGCTTTTGCTTACCAGTGTAGAATGGGTGTGAATCCGAAGAAATCTCAACTTTAATAAGTGGATAAGTGTTGCCATCTTCCCACTCAACTGTCTCATTAGAACCACGAGTAGAACCAGTTAGAAACTTGAAGCCCGTGCTTGTATCTAAGAATACAACTTTTTGGTACGTTGGATGGATTTCAGCTTTCATTGCATTTCATCTCCTTTTGCCCTGAATCTATTCGAAACAGAGTTTTCCTCACATAATCGAAATTATATCAAGCCCACACCAAATTTGCAAGATCAACTTTTACGATCGACGCTTGCCTGTCATTTCTGCTTGCATTTCCTCAAAAAACTCGACGTTTGTCTTCGTTTCCTTCACACGGCGAATAAATTGATCGGTAAAATCAGGTGATTCGTTCATTGTTTTACGAATTGTCCACAGTTTATCAAGCTGAGATTTTGGCATAAGCAGCTCTTCTTTTCGTGTACCAGAACGACGAATATCAATTGATGGGAAGATTCTTCTTTCAGCAAGACGGCGGTCTAAATGAAGCTCCATATTACCTGTTCCCTTAAATTCTTCGTAAATGACGTCGTCCATTCTTGAGCCTGTATCGACCAGGGCTGTCGCTAAAATCGTTAAACTTCCACCCTCTTCGATATTTCGAGCTGCTCCAAAAAAGCGTTTTGGACGGTGAAAAGCAGCTGGATCAATCCCCCCAGATAACGTACGTCCACTTGGTGGAATGACAAGGTTGTACGCGCGAGCAAGACGCGTAATGGAATCCATTAAAATAACGACATCTTTCTTATGCTCGACGAGACGCATCGCTCTCTCTAACACAAGCTCAGCTACCTTAATGTGGTTTTCTGGCACTTCATCAAATGTTGAACTTACAACTTCCCCTTTGATTGAACGTTCCATGTCCGTTACTTCTTCTGGACGCTCGTCGATTAACAGAACAATCAGCTCAACAGAGGGGTGTTTTTCCGCTATGCTATTGGCGACTTCTTTCATTAATGAAGTCTTCCCTGCTTTCGGCGGCGCAACAATTAGTCCACGTTGACCAAAACCAACTGGTGACACCATATCAATAATACGCGACGAAACACGACCGGGCTTAGATTCTAAATCGATCTTCACATCTGGATATAAAGGGGTAAGTGCTGGAAAATGAGGACGGTCTCTTGATGTTTCAGGCGAATCACCATTAACCGCTTCTACATGTAGCAGCCCGTGATAGCGCTCATTGTCTTTTGGTGGCCGAACCTTTCCAGAAACCTTATCTCCATTTCTTAAATCAAATCGACGAATTTGCGATGCGGAAATATAAATATCTTCTGTACTAGGCAAATAATTAATTGGTCTCAGAAATCCAAAGCCTTCACTTTGAATAATTTCTAATACACCTTCCATAAATAAAAGCCCGTCTTGCTCCGCTTGTCCTTTTAAAATAGCAAAGATAAGTTCTCGTTTTGTTAGTTTGCTGTAATAAGAGACTTTAAACGTTTTCGCTTGTTCATATAGCTCTTTTAACGTCATATTCTCTAATTCTGTTATATTTACGCTCATCAAAGTCACCACGCTTTATCATTATCGTTCTACTTATTCCTTTTTATAGACAATGAACGAAATTGTCTTTGTTCTCATATAAAATTTACTCATTTAACTTTAGTCATGAATTTTTAACAGGGAAGGAAAATGGAGAAAAGTTATTATAGAAGGAAAGTAACTAAACTTTATTTTAACCATATTTAGTAGAATTAATCAATAAAAAAAGGGAGAAAACCTCCCTTTTCACTATTCGACAAAAATTCACACCAGCTTCAAGAAACCGTTGTGTTAGCGCATAACCAGATCAGGCTTCTTTTTCATACTATGTGTTCCCTCGACGAAGCGAACTGTACCTGATTTTGCTCGCATAACAATGGATTGCGTATTGGCTTTTGTCCCTTTATACCGTACGCCTGTTAGCAATTCACCATCGGTTACACCTGTTGCTGCAAAAATACAGTCATCGCCACGCACGAGATCTTCCATACGAAGAATTTTATTTACATCAGCGATGCCCATTTCCTTACAACGAGAAAGCTCAAGCTCCGACTGAGGCAATAATTTCCCTTGAAAATCTCCACCTAGACATTTTAAACCTACCGCAGCCAAAACGCCCTCTGGCGCACCACCCGAGCCCATTAACAGATCTACACCTGTGTCATCAAAGCCTGTATTTACAGCAGCAGCGACATCTCCATCAGATAGTAATTTAATTCGCGCACCAGCTTTTCGAATGTCATGAATTAATTTCTCATGGCGAGGTCGATTTAATAAGACAACAACTAAGTCTTCAATATCCTTATTTTTTGCTTTCGCAACAGCCTTTAGATTATCAAGAACAGGTGCATCAATATCGACATTTCCAACCGCTTCTGGACCAACGGCAAGTTTATCCATGTACATATCAGGAGCGTGTAATAAATTTCCGTGATCTGCAACAGCAAGAACAGCAAGTGCATTCCACTGACCGTACGCAAGAATATTTGTTCCCTCAAGTGGGTCAACCGCTACGTCTACACGAGGACCATAGCCATTTCCTAGTTTCTCTCCGATATAAAGCATTGGCGCTTCATCCATTTCACCTTCACCAATAACGACCGTACCCTTCATTGGTATCGTATCAAAAACATCCCTCATTGCTTCTGTTGCCGCTCGATCAGCCTCTTCTTTATTTCCTCTGCCCATCCAACGACCTGAAGCAAGTGCGGCTGCTTCTGTTACTCGGACAAGTTCCATTGACAAACTGCGTTCCATACTCTGTTATCCTCCCGATTCTAATACCCCTATGATTGATTCACTTGTTCAATTTCTTCTTCATTTAACTCTTCGCGCCATACAATCGCACCTAAGTTTCGAAGTTTCTCTTCTAAATGTTCATATCCGCGATCAATATGCTCAAGACCGGAAATCTCCGTAACCCCTTCAGCCATTAATCCCGCTACGATAAGCGCTGCTCCTGCTCGTAAATCACTAGCACGGACGTTAGCCCCTTGTAATGGAGAGCGCCCATTCACAATGGCGGACCGCCCTTCTACTTTGACATTGGCACCCATGCGCCTAAGTTCATCGACGTGCTTGAAACGCGCATCATAAATGGTGTCCGTCACAATACTAGTACCCTTTGCACTAACTAAAAGACTTGTAAATGGTTGTTGTAAATCAGTAGGAAAACCTGGATAAACAAGCGTCTTAATGTCGACACCTTTTTTGTCCAACATTCCTTCCACAATCATTTGATCATCTTTTTCTTCAACCTTCGTGCCCATCTCTCTAAGCTTTGCGGTAATGGAATCCAAATGAGTTGGGATAACATTATCAATTTGCACTCGTTGTCCCATCGCCGCAGCCATTATCATGTATGTACCAGCCTCGATCCGGTCTGGAATAATGGAGTGGGTGCAGCCCTTCAGATGATTCACGCCTTCTATTCGTATCACGTTCGTTCCAGCGCCTTTAATTTTAGCACCCATGCTTGTTAAAAGTGTGGCGACATCAATAATTTCTGGTTCTTTTGCGGCGTTTTCAATAATGGTTTGCCCTTTTGCTCTGACAGCAGCAAGCATAATATTAATCGTTGCGCCTACGCTGACAACGTCAAGGTAAATCTTCGCTCCTTGTAGTTCATCCGCACGCAAATAAATGGCTCCCTGTTCATTTGTCACACGAGCGCCAAGTGCTTCAAATCCTTTTATATGCTGATCAATCGGTCTTGGACCTAAATTACACCCACCAGGCAAACCAATAACAGCTTTTTTAAATTTCCCAAGCATGGCACCCATTAAATAATACGATGCGCGTAATTTTTTCACTCGTCCGTTTGGCAATGGCATAGCAACCATGTTTTCTGGTTTAATTTCCATCTGTTGATCGTCCATTGTAACCTCTCCACCGATCTCACGTAAAAGCTCCGCTAAAAGCTCTACGTCAGATATAGATGGTAAGTTGTCAATCACAACTGGACTATCTGCTAGAATGGCAGCGGGAATAAGTGCGACTGCACTATTCTTTGCGCCACTGATCTGCACAGAACCTTCAAGGGTTTGCCCACCTTTTATTAGCAGTTTATGCATGATAATCCCTTCCTTTTATACCTAGTCCCTTTTGAGTAAGTATGTTCAGAGTTATTCTTGATGCACAAATCCAATTTTCTCACATTATTTATTCCAGTCAGAAAGAAATTGCTCAATGCCTTTATCTGTGAGTGGGTGTTGTGTCAGTTGTTTGATGACTTTGAGTGGAATCGTTGCAATATGTGCGCCACGTTTTGCAGCCTCGTTTACATGAATCGGGTGACGAACACTAGCAGCGATAATTTGAGTATCCAATCCATGAGTGTCGAAAATGGTCCGAACATCAGTAACTAAATTGAGTCCATCATGTCCAATATCATCTAAGCGACCTAGAAATGGTGACACATACGTAGCACCTGCACGCGCCGCTAATAATGCTTGAGCAGCTGAAAAGATCAGCGTAACGTTTGTTTGGATTCCAGCTTCCGTTAACGCATGAACAGCTTTCAAACCATCGACTGTCATGGGAACTTTTACAGTTATGTTCTCTGCAATCGCTGCAAGCTCTTTTCCTTCACGAATCATTTCTTCTGCCTCTAATGAAATAACCTCTGCACTTACACTTCCTGGAACGACCGCTGCAATTTCTTTGATGCGATCATGGAATTCTACATTTTCTTTTGCTACAAGACTAGGGTTTGTTGTTACACCGTCCAAAATACCAAGTTCGTGTGCTTCTTTAATTTCAGAAAGGTTTGCCGTATCGATAAAAAATTTCATTTCATATCCCCCTATAAAAAAACGGTTACATTCATAAATGGAAATAAAAGCAGTCATGGACTGCTTTTATTAAGTTTCGTCTCACCTTACGCTTTATTTGAAGAACCAAATTCTCTCATTTTTCCAGCGACAGTTGCTTTAATCGCGTCACGAGCTGGTCCTAAATATTTACGTGGGTCATATTGCTCAGGTTGAGCTGCCAATGTTTCACGAACAGCTTTAGCTGATGAAATTTGACTTTCTGTATTTACATTGATTTTGGCATGGCCAAATTCAATCGCTTTTTGAATATCCTTTGTCGGAATTCCAGTTCCGCCATGAAGGACAAGTGGAATACCAACAAGTGAATCGATCGTTTTCATATGATCGAAACCAAGGTTTGGTTCACCTTTATACGGTCCATGTACAGAACCAAGTGCAGGAGCAAAGCAATCAACGTTGGTTGCTTCGACTAGCTCTTTACACTCTTCAGGAATAGCGTATGCCGCTTCCGCATCATCCACAATTAAGTCGTCTTCTTGTCCACCAATACGACCTAGTTCTGCTTCAACAGAAACACCAAGCGCGTGTGCAACTTCAACAACCTTTTTCGTTAACGCGATATTTTCTTCTAATGGGTAGTGAGAGCCGTCAATCATAACAGATGTAAATCCAGCATGAATGGCTTCTACACATTTCTCAAAGCTTGAACCGTGATCTAAGTGAATCGCTACTGGAACAGTTACATTGTACTCTTCCATTAGGTTTTCTACTAATCCAACGATTGTTTTAAATCCACCCATGTAACGAGCCGCACCTTCGGAAACACCAAGAATAACTGGTGATTTCTCTTCTTCTGCAGCTTGTAGGATTGCTTGAGTAAACTCTAAGTTGTTTAAATTAAATTGACCAACCGCGTAGCTTTCTGCTTTCGCTTTGTTCAACATGTCTTTCATCGATACTAAAGGCATGATTGTCCTCCTTCATTTCTCTTACCATAGGTGGAATAAGTCCATCTTCATTTATTGTTAAAATAACCTTATATTCGAAAGTTATGTAAAGAAATAAATATAAAATAACTATTCTACCTAGGCACACGAATCTTTAATCGAATCTATTATAGCATATCTTTTTTCGATTTGACCTAGGAAAGAGTTAGAAATTAAATGTAAACGGATCCATTTTCAAACTTTGACACTTTTAGAGATTATGACGAATTACTTGCCTTACATCTTCAATGTCAAACGGCTTGGCCATATAACTAATTGCTCCGTTTTCCAATGCTTCATTCACCATCTTTAACTCACCGTAAGCTGTCATCATGACAACTTTAATACTTGGTTGGCGTTCTTTCATCTTTTTGAGAATTTCTACACCGTCCATACCAGGAATCTTCATGTCTAACAGAACAATGTCAATTTCTTCAAGTTCTTGTATATCAAGCGCTTCTTTCCCGTTAGCGGCTTGGTACATTTGATAGCCATCTTTTTGCAAGATTTCCGTTAATAATACTCGTATTCCAAATTGATCATCTACAATCATAACATTATGCACCATCGTACACTCCTCCTAGTCATCCTCTCCATTGTAAACTTATTCGTGTTGTTTCGTGGGTTTCCTTTATTAATTTGCATTTTATCTATCAGGAAACTAGAATAATAACAAGTAATTCGTGAGAGAGGTACAGATATGGATAAGATTTACACAACTCAACTTATTGGTTTATTAAAAAAGATAAATGATACTCAACCAGATGAACTCGAAAATGCCGCTAGACTCTTATCACAATCGATCATGGCAAATGGCACCATCTATGTCAAGGGGATAGCAGAACTTAAAGCACTAGAATATGCAACGACAGCAAGCTTTGAATCATTACCAAATGGAGTGATTTACAGCAAGCAATCCTTTTCTTCTACCGACCGCTTCCTTCTCTTTTCACCTGATGCAAGCGACTCTGAAACAAAAGAACTTTTAAAGGTTTGTAACGAAGAAAGCGTACCTGTCGTATTGATTGTCACTGGGGCTTATGGTGGTAGCGAGGTCGATGCTGATAGCTTAATAGAGCTTGGCCTTACAAAAGGGCTGACTCCTAACGAGCAAGGAGAGCGTGTTGGACACCCTGGATTGATTGCCACACTCTTTATGTATAATCAGCTCTATTTAAACACGCTTGATATTGTAAATGAACTGAAAGACTAAAGGTGGAACAATTTCCTTTAGTCTTTTTTTCACTTTTCCAACGTATTGTTCTCCTTTAACCACTGACACCATAGACTGAACTGGGTTAAAGCTTCACCTTAGCTGTGGACGGAACTTTCCGATTAAAAAGAGGCTGAGCCTATAAGGAATGAAACATCACCTTTTGACCCAGCCACTTAACTACTTTTATTGTTGTTCTTTTACCTCTAATGATTTTGCTACGAATTCTCTAAATAACGGTTGTGGACGCGTTGGACGTGACACAAACTCTGGATGGAATTGACTTGCAATAAAATATGGATGATCCGCAACTTCAATAATCTCCACTAAACGTCCATCTGGGCTTGTACCGGAGAAAATAAATCCAGCCTCTTCCATTTGTTGACGATATTCATTGTTAAACTCATAACGATGACGATGACGCTCATAAACGACTTCTTCACCATAAGCTAAACGGGCAAGAGAACCTTCTTTTAATTTACAAGGATAGAGACCTAAACGAAGGGTTCCTCCTAAATCTTCAACATCCTTTTGCTCTGGCAGTAAATCAATGACAGGATAAGGTGTAGTTGGATTTAATTCAGCAGAATGTGCTCCGTCCATTCCAAGTACTGTGCGAGCAAATTCAACAGACGCGAGCTGCATGCCTAAGCAAATCCCAAGGAACGGTATTTTATGTTCTCGAGCATAACGAGTAGCAGCAATTTTTCCTTCAACACCACGATCGCCAAATCCACCTGGTACAAGAATGCCGTCTGCATCCTTTAATCGCTCGGCCACATTCGCGTCATTCACTTGCTCTGAATACACCCAGTCAATTTCGATATCAGCATCGACATTATAACCAGCGTGACGTAACGCTTCTGCTACAGAAAGATACGCATCTTGTAATTCCACATACTTACCCACTAACGCAATACGAACTTTCTTACTTAAGTTGCTTACACGGTTAACAAGTGCACTCCACTCATCCATATTTGCTTCTGGACATTGTAAGTGCAAGTGGTCACAGACAATCTGATCGAGCTTTTGCGCTTGCAGATCGAGTGGAACTTGATAAAGCGTATCTGCGTCCCCTGCCTCAATCACAGCTTCTTTACGAATGTCACAGAATAACGCAATTTTATCTTTCATTTCTTGTGGAACTGGACGCTCGGTCCGTACTACGATGACGTTTGGTTGAATTCCTAATGAACGCAATTCTTTAACAGAGTGCTGAGTTGGTTTTGACTTCATTTCTCCAGCAGCTTTTAAATATGGAATAAGCGTACAATGTAAATAAAGGACATTCTCCATCCCAACATCACTCTTAATTTGGCGGATTGCTTCTAAGAACGGTAAGCTCTCGATATCACCTACTGTACCACCTATTTCCGTAATCACGACGTCTGCGCCCGTTTCTCTACCTGCACGGAGAACACGCTCTTTAATCTCGTTTGTTACGTGCGGAATAACTTGAACCGTACCGCCAAGGTAATCACCACGACGCTCTTTCTTTAATACAGTTGAGTAAACTCTACCTGTTGTAACGTTTGAATTTTGACTAAGGTTAATATCAATAAAACGCTCATAATGCCCTAAATCTAAGTCAGTTTCAGCACCATCGTCGGTAACAAACACTTCCCCGTGCTGATAAGGACTCATTGTTCCCGGATCGACGTTTATATATGGATCAAACTTTTGAATGGTCACCTTTAACCCACGATTTTTTAGTAGTCTCCCTAATGAAGCAGCTGTAATTCCTTTTCCTAATGAAGAAACTACGCCACCTGTAACAAATATATATTTCGCTGACATCCTACTTCCTCCTTTTAGCTTTTAAGGGGATCTTGCTCGAACATGTCTATCAAAAAAAAAACAAAAGTGACACGTCGCCATAGGCATACTATGGGGCGCACTTTTGTTTATTATTTCCATTATATAAGCTCATGATAAGCCCAAAAATGATTTTACCTAGTTATCACGTAGAAGTCAAGCAGACTTTTTAATCTTCCTCTTCTTCGCTTGAAGCTTCCTCGTCATCGTCAAAATCACCTAAGTCTTCATCTTCATCTTTATCCGTGAAATCATCGTCATCGTCTTCTTCTTCGTCATGGTCTTCCTCGTCAGCCAATTCGTCGAGCTCATCTTCCAAGTCTTCAAATTCGTCCTCTTCAAGCTCATCAATCGCATCAAAGTCCTCTTCATCATCGTCTGTTTTACGACGCTTCGGTTTAACAGAATGCGTAATCTCTTCTTCAGACTGCTCGTGTGGGTACCATGCTTTCAGACCCCATTGGTTATCACCAAGCGTTAGAAAACGCCCATCGATATTTAAATCAGTATATAAGAAAGAAATTCTAGCCTCTGCTTCTGATCTCGACAGACCTTTTAATTTCGCTACTTCCTCTAGTAAATCATAGAAATTAAACGCCTTTTTCTGATCCACCATAATTGCAAACGCTGCTTCTACCATGGACATTTCATCGAGCTGTTCTTGATTCAAAGATTGCAAATCAACCATAATCGGGCACACCCTCCATCATCTTCATAAATCGTACCATCTATTAGTGTAAGCCATTTACTGCTAAAATCATACGTTCCATTATAAACAAGATTTACGTTTATTTCTAGCCATAATGAAAAACTCGCAGCAACCAATTACTACGAGTCTAACAAAACATACGAAGAAAGTAACTGTTTAATTTGTAAATCACTGTATTCGTCGATATCCAACTGCTTTTGCATGGACCAACGCCTAAACGTCCACATCTGTCCTAAAACGAGAATATTATGAGCCAGTAAATGCTGCTGCTTCTCACTTATTTGCATATCTCCATTTTGAACACAAGCCCGAATAAAGGATTCCATTAGTGTTACCATCTCTAATTCTTTCTTTAAAACATATGGCAACGTTTCCTTTGGAAGAGACTTTGTTTCTTGATACATAACAAGCACTTCGTCTTGCTTTTCATCGACAACCGCTAAATACGCGCGAATCGCAATTTTTAAGCGATCTAACGGGGTACCGCTCTCATCAAGCAGCCGCTTCACACTCTCCATTACTTCATCGTAAATGGAGTCACAGACAAGATAGAGCACATCTTCTTTCGTCCCAATGTATTCATAAAGCGTGCCTATACTGAAACCTGATTCTTTTGCAATTTCCCTTGTTGTCGTTCGATGAAATCCTTTTTCTATAAAAAGACTTACAGCACCTTTAATCATTTGCTGACGACGTTTTTTTATTAGTTTTTCATCTTTCACCATTGAAGGAATTACTTTTTTCCCAGCCACTACACCCACTCCTGTCAATACGATTCTACCATTTTAACACGGAGGGAATAAGCGCAAATCGTCTTTACGAGGAAAGTTGTCTCGATATAACCATTTGCTGGATTTCACTCGTCCCTTCGTAAATCTCGCAAACCTTGGCATCTCGGAAATAACGCTCTACAGGGTATTCTTTCATATAACCATACCCACCATAAACTTGAATGGCTTTCGTGGCAACATCCATTGCGGCTCGAGAGGCAAATAACTTAGCCATACTCGCTTCTTTTGCACAAGGAATATTCTTGTCTTTAAGAAACGCAGCAGAATACGTTAATTGTTTGGCTGCCTCTGTATCTGTTGCCATATCTGCTAATTTAAACGCAAGCCCTTGATGCTGATTTAATTTCTTTCCAAATTGTTTTCGTTCATTTGCATAATTTGTCGCCGCTTCAAGAGCAGCTTCTGCAATTCCTAGAGATTGCGCTGCGATCCCAATGCGCCCTGAATTCAAGTTAGCAAGGGCAATTTTCAACCCTTCGCCTTCTTCTCCTAAACGTTGGTCCTTTGAAATCCGACATTGTTCTAAGATAATTTCCGTTGTGGACGAACCGTACAGACCAAGCTTCTTTTCTTTTTTGCCAATAATGAGTCCTGGTGTACCGTCTTCTACAATAAAACACGATATTCCTTTTGAACCCGCTGTTGGATCAGTCACGGCAAAAATAAGGTAGGTCCCTGCCTCCCCACCATTTGTAATAAAGACTTTCGAGCCATCTAGCACATAGTCATCGCCGTCTTTTACTGCTCTTGTTTGTAACGCCTTTGCATCACTGCCTGCATTTGGCTCAGTTAAACAAAACGCACCAATCCATTCCCCTGCTGCAAGTTTTGGGACGTACTTTTTCTTTTGCGCTTCTGTGCCATATAAAACAATTGGAATGGTTCCCACTGAAGTGTGCACACTCATAATTAAGCCAATACTTGCGCTTACTTTCGAAATTTCATGAACGGCAATGATATAGGAAACAAAGTCCATTCCTGCGCCACCATATTTCTCGGGTACAGGAACCCCCATTAAACCTAGCTCACCCATTTGTTTGAGAATATCACGCGGGAACCAGTCTTCCTCTTCCATCTTTTCGACTTTAGGCGCAATTTGTTCTCGTGCAAACTCTTGCACCATTTTTTTCATCATTACTTGCTCTTCATTAAAGAAAACACTACTCATATTGGAAGAACCCCCTGCCTGCTTTTTTTCCAAGCCAACCTGCTTGCACGTATTTTTTTAGTAACGGACACGGGCGGTACTTATCATCACCAAATCCTTCATGCAGCACGTTCATAATGGATAAACACGTATCTAATCCGATAAAATCAGCCAGCGTTAATGGGCCCATCGGGTGGTTCATACCAAGCTTCATGACGGTATCAATATCTTCAGCTGTGGCAACACCTTCATAAAGAGTAAAAACCGCCTCGTTAATCATTGGCATTAAAATGCGATTTGAGACAAAACCAGGAAAATCCTCTGAACAAACAGGCACTTTATCAAGCTGATAAGAGAGCGTTTCGATCGTTTGAAAGACTTCCTCGCTTGTAGCTAAGCCACGGATAATTTCAATTAATTTCATCCTCGGTACAGGGTTCATAAAGTGCATGCCAATAACGGCTTCTGGCCGATTGGTTACACTTGCTAAGTCCGTAATTGGTAAGGAAGATGTATTGGTAGCCAGAATCGCGCCCTCTTTGGCATAGCGATCCAACTCCTTAAAGATAAGCTTCTTAATGTCAACGTTTTCTGTAGCCGCTTCAATAATAAGATCAGCCGCTGCAGCTTGGCGCATATCCGAAATTGGCGTAATCTGAGCAAGAGTTGACGTGACATCTGTCTGCTCGATGTACCCTTTATCAACTAGTCGTTGCAGCCTTTTTTCCATACCGTCCACACCTGCTTGCGAAAGCTCTTGCTTTTGATCATGCAGCAAAACGACGTACCCTTTTGCTGCAAATACTTCCGCAATGCCAGACCCCATTTGCCCGGCACCGATTACCATTATTGTTTTTGTTTTCATTAAGCAGTCTCCTCTACGTACAATAGCACGGCATCCCCTTGGCCACCGCCGCTACATATAGAAGCAATGCCATATCCGCCACCAATTCGCTTTAATTCATACGCCAATGTAAGAATGATTCTGGCACCACTAGCCCCAATTGGATGACCGTAAGCAACCGCTCCACCATTAACATTTACTTTTGTTTCGTCTAACTCGGCTAGTTGATTACTTGCCAGGGCAACAGCGGCAAACGCTTCATTAATTTCAAATCGCTTAATATCACTTAAGGACACAGACGCTTTATCAAGAAGTTTGTTAATGACCAGACCCGGTGTTTTCGGAAAATCCTTTGGTTCCACAGCAATACGTTCATGACTAACAATCGTTGCAAGTGGAGACTTCCCTTCTTTTTTAGCACGTTCATCACTCATAATGAGCATGGCGCACGCACCATCATTGACACCTGGTGCATTTCCAGCCGTAATCGTACCGTCACGTCCAAATACTGGTTTTAATTCGTTAAGGCTTTCCACTGTTGTACCTTTACGTGGGCTTTCGTCTTGTTCAATGATTGTCTTCTCGCCTTTACGCCCTTTCACTTCAACAGAAACGATTTCCTCTTTTGTGATACCGCTTTCAATTGCTTTGTTAGCTAATTCTTGGCTTCGTGCAGCCCAGCGATCTTGTTCTTCTCGTGACAGGTTTAGATCTTCAGCAGTACTATTCCCATAAACCCCCATATGGACATTTGTAAATGAACATGTTAATCCATCATAAACCATTCCATCAATAAGCGTGGTATCGCCCATCCTTGCTCCAAAGCGCGCTTTCGGCATATAGTAAGGCGCATTAGACATGGATTCCATACCTCCTGCTAGAACCACTTCAGCTTCTCCAGAACGAATCGATAGATCTGCCATTGTTACTGCACGCATACCGGAAGCACACACTTTATTAATTGTCTCTGTTTTCACTTCCCAAGGAATTCCCGCTGCATGCATTGCCTGTCTGGAAGGTAATTGTCCTACTCCTGCTTGGAGGACATTGCCCATAATGACTTCATCAACAGCTTCCGGGTCTAGCTGACTTCGGTTTAATGCCTCTTTTAAAGCAAATCCACCTAAATCGGTTGCTTTGAATGAAGCCAATGCTCCACCCATTTTTCCAATTGGTGTTCGTGCACCATCAATGATTACCGATTTCATAAGACACTCTCCTTATCGAGCGAACGCTCGGTCATTTTATTAAGCAGATAAGATTCGCTTTACGCGAATCTTATTATGCTGGTTCTTCTAGAGACTTCTCTAAAATTTCAGCAACATCCATTGTCTGTACATCATCTTCTTTTTCCAATGCCTTCGTGCCATCGCTGAGCATGGTTAAGCAGTACGGACATGCACTACCAATCACAGATGGAGCAACTGCAAGGGCTTGCTCAGCCCGGGCAACGTTTACTCGTTGGCCTTTGTCTTCCTCCATCCACATCATGCCACCACCAGCTCCACAGCACATACCATTTTCACGATTACGCTCCATCTCTACAACATTCACACCCGGAATATGCTTCAAAATTTCTCTCGGCGGATCATACACATCGTTATATCGACCTAAATAACAAGAATCATGGAACACAATCGTTTCATTTACTTCTTTCGTCGGCGTCAGCCTTCCTTCCTGCAATAATGTTGCAAGAAGTTCTGTGTGGTGATAAACTTCGACATCTTCCAACCCGAAATCTGGGTATTCATTTTTCAATGTGTTGTATGCGTGCGGGTCAATTGTAACAATTTTCTTCACATTATGCTTCTGAAATAACTCGATGTTAGCGCTTGCAAGTTCTTGGAACAAAAACTCATTTCCTAGTCGTCTTGGCGTATCACCGGAATTCTTTTCTTTATTCCCAATAATCGCAAATGAAACACCAGCAAGGTTAAGCAACTTCGCGAATGATTGTGCGACTTTTTGACTCCGGTTATCGTAAGCACCCATTGAGCCCGCAAAGAATAGGTATTCAAACTCTTCCCCTTTTTTACTTAATTCTTTTACTGTTGGTACATAAATATCTTCACGCCCATCTCGCCAATTTTCACGTTCCTTTCGGCTGATTCCCCATGGATTCCCCTGTCGCTCAATGTTTTGCATCGCACGTTGGGCATCGGGATCCATTTTTCCTTCTGTTAAAACAAGGTAACGGCGCAAGTCAATAATTTTATCCACATGTTCGTTCATCACAGGACATTGATCTTCACAGTTACGACATGTTGTACATGCCCAAATTTCATCTTCTGTAATGACATCTCCAATCAAACTGACATCATAACTAGCAGCTGCTTCTTCATGGCCTTTCGCCGCTAAGGAATTGGCTGCTGTATTTGAAAATGCGTAGGAAGGCATCCAAGGCGAACGTGACGTAATCGCGGCACCTTTTTCGGTTAAATGATCGCGCATTCTTAATAATAAATCCATTGGCGACAGCATTTTTCCTGTTCCCGTTGCTGGACACATATTGGTACATCGACCACATTCAACACATGCATACAAATCAAGTAGCTGCTTTTGATTGAAGTCTTCAATTTTACCAACTCCAAAGCTTTCCGCATCCTCATCTTCAAAATTCACTTTTGCTAGTCTTCCGACTTTATGTGTCCGACCTAGAAAGACATTCGCAGGACCAGCAATTAAGTGCGCATGTTTTGACTGAGGGACATAGACTAGAAAGCTTAATAAAAAGAGAAGGTGCATCCACCAAAAAACAAAGAATAGTCCACCTGCAACCGTAACAGGGATCCAGCTCGTTACAAACGCCACAGAGGAGGCCAGAGGTTCAAAAAACGTTAATTCCTTTCCGAGCCATATCATTTCCATTCCTTTTGCAATCGTCTTTGAAACCATTAATCCACCGATAAAAATAAGCACTAACCCAGCTTTCCAATTCCGCTTGAGACGTACTATTTTTTCAACATAGCGTCTATAAAAGGCCCATACGACGGCAATTAGAATCATCGCAACGACGAGTTCTTGGAATAAGACAAAGAACGGATAAACAGGGCCTAAGGGTAAATGACTACCAGGGTTTAACCCTTTCCATATTAAGTCCATTGCACCTAGTTGAACCATTAAGAAACCATAAAAAAACATGAGATGAATAATGCCGCTTTTTTTGTCTTTCATTAACTTCTTATGGCCAAATACATTTTTCCAGATGGCTTGCATACGTTCGTTTAGCGTATGTTCAAATTCTGCTTTTTTGCCCAATTTAATAAATGTCATTCTCGTCCAGATGAGATTTGCAAAAAGATACACCGCGTAACCGGTTACAAGAAGAAATAAAACCCAATTCACCGTGAGTAGAGCTGTGCTAACTCCCATTATATACCTCCTCAAGTTTCGTTAAGCGTAGTATATCACAACTTTAATGAATGAGCATTCAGTCAACAAAACTTTTTTCTCTATTTTTGGATGGTTTACCTTCTCTTCGGTAACGATAAAGAAGCAGAAAGGAGCATGCCCTATGTTACTATTGCTCATGATTATCACCATTGGTTGTGCCATTTTCTTCTGGCTTCGGTTTGATTACCAGTTCGGACTAACCCATTTACGTAAGCATGAATCGGGTAACATTACCTCTTCTTATCCAAGCACAGCATCGTTACTTTCCGATGGTGAAGCGCTATTCGCCTGTTTACTAGCTGACATTGCAAAAGCAAAAGACCATATCCATATTCAGTTCTATATTTTTAGAAGCGATGGCATTGGTAAACGCGTGATACAGGCACTTTGTGATAAAGCTGAACAAGGCATAACGGTTCGCTTACTAATCGATCAATTTGGATGTAAACTTTCGAAATCAGATAAGAAAGCATTAAAGCAAGCAGGCGTACATTTTCAAACTTCTTCTAGAATACAAACGCCATGGATCTTTTTTTCAATGAACCGAAGAAATCATAGAAAACTTTCCTGTATTGATGGCCGTATTGGCTACATAGGAGGTTTCAATGTCGGGGATGAATATTTAGGTCGTAATCCATTTTTTGGCCATTGGCGAGATTTTCACATTCGATTAACCGGTACAGGTGTGCATGCGATTCAATCACAGTTTATGAGTGACTTTGAAAAAGTAGAAGCAATCCCTAATCAGTCTAGACTCTTTCCCCAATTAGAAGAAGGCTCTCAACACATACAGTTTTTCAGTACTCAAGGAGTGGGACTCGAAAAACAGTACTTAGACCTTATTCATTCAGCAACACAATCTATATCCATTGGAACGCCTTATTTTATTCCAACAAAGGCACTTCAAAAAGCGTTGGTCGAAGCTTGTCAGCGAGGCGTACAAGTAACCATCCTACTACCTGAAAAAGCCGATCATCCTTTTGTGAAACATGCTGCAACGCCATTTATCATTACCATCATCCAAGCCGGGGCTATTGTCCATCATTACTACCGTGGCTTCTATCACGTGAAGGTACTTATTGTTGACCATGCTACTTGTCTTATTGGTACTGCTAACTTTGATCAACGTAGCTTACATTTGAATAATGAGATGAGCTGTGTCACGAATAATGAAGCATTCATAAACGATGTCGAAATACTTTTTCAGCGTGACCTCGAACGATCCATTACCATAACAGAGGAATCGTTAAAAAAGCGACCCAAACTGGATCGCTTAAAAGAAAAAGCTACAAAGCCTCTTATCAATTTCTTATAGCAAAGCGCTAGAGTCAGACGTTCTCAGAACTGAATTCGTCGTCATAGCGCTTTTGTTTCTGCCTTAATTTAACCATACTTCAATAAAGAACCAAATGATCATCACCGTTTGTACAACGGCTTTAGCAAACGATCCGCTTAAAAACGCGAGAAAGGAAGCAAATGCAATTTTAATAGCTTCATTAAACGTTTTTTGCTGTAACAATTCCACTGCCAAGACGAGCACGAAGGGAACGAGAATTAAACCAAACGGTGGATAGATAAACGCACCAATGATTACACCGACTAACGCCATTCGTTCGCCCCATTTAGATCCTCCTGTACGTTTTACAAAGATAACATTTGCTAGAAAATCAACAACTAATAAAAAGAACGTCAACACAGCCATACCGACCCAAAACCATGTGCTTAGGCTTCCCGACAACCCAAAAAGGTAAATAAGGAAGCCACCCCATAGTACGAGGACAGATGGAATAATGGGTACAATCAGTCCGACGTAGCTTGCAACGAAAAAGACGACAATCAGAAGCCACCAAAGGATTTCCATTGTTACATCTTCTCAGGTGCATGAACGCCTAATAGAGCCAGTGCGTTCTTGATCGTTAGTTGTGTTGCTCTCATGAGTGCCAATCGTGCATAAGAAAGAGCTTCATTGTCCCCATCAACAACACGATTGCCGTTATAAAAACTGTGCAGTGTTTGTGCAAGATCGTACGTATAATTGGCCATTCGTTGTGGGTTTTGCTTCTTCGCTGCATCAGCAACAGCTATTGGGAAGTCACCAATTACTTTTAATAACTCGTATTCCTTCTCACCATTAAGCAGTGTTAAATCAGCTTGATTGTAATCGGTCATACCTGCTTCTTCCCCTTGGCGAAGGATAGAAGAGATTCGAGCGTGAGCATATTGAATATAATAAACCGGGTTTTCATTTGATTTTGAAACAGCAAGGTCCATATCGAAGTCCATATGCGTATCAGCACTTCTCATTGCAAAGAAGTAACGCGTCGCATCAATTCCCACTTCGTCCATTAAATCCCTTAGTGTAACGGCTTTTCCAGTACGCTTACTCATTTTCACTTTTTCGCCGCCTTGGTACAAGCTAACCATTTGAATAATCTCAACATCAAAACGGGAGGCATCATAGCCTAATGCTTGAATGGCTGCTCGCATTCGTGGGATGTAGCCGTGGTGATCGGCTCCTAGAATGTCAATTAAACGATCATGTCCACGATCATACTTATCGAGATGATACGAAATATCTGGCGTTAAATACGTATAGCTGCCGTCATTTTTTACAAGAACACGGTCTTTATCATCACCATACTCAGTTGAGCGTAACCATGTCGCCCCGTCTTGCTCGTAGGTTTTTCCTTTTTCTTTCAATACGTCAAGTCCTCTTTCTACTTGACCAGACTCGTAAAGGGATGTTTCTGAAAACCAGTGGTCAAACGACACCCGATACACGCTTAAGTCTTTTTTAATTTTCTCTAGCTCTTTGTTTAGTCCGTAGTGTCGCAAAATTTCTAGTCTTTCCTGTTCTTCTAATGTAGCATACTCATCGCCAACTTCCGCCTTTAACTGTGCGGCAATATCAATAATGTCGGCACCTTGATACCCATCTTCCGGCATAGGAAAATCATGCCCGAGCGCCTGCATATAGCGAGCTTGCAACGACAAAGCTAGATTATCAATTTGGTTTCCAGCATCATTAATATAGTATTCGCGTGAGACATTGTAACCGGCTTTTGCCATAATGTTTGCTAAAGAATCTCCAACCGCTGCGCCACGGGCATGTCCTAAATGCAAATCACCTGTTGGATTAGCAGAGACAAACTCGATTAATACTTTCTCTTGTTCACCAGCATCACTCTCACCATAACGCTCACCTGCAGCAAGCACCGTTGGAATAATGTCTCGTAAATAACTATTGTCTAAAAAGAAATTTACAAAGCCTGGTCCAGCAATTTCCATTTTTTCAATTTTAGCTTTTTCTTTATTTATTTGCGCAGTAAAGCTTTCTGCAATTTGACGTGGTGCTTTTTTCGCAATACGAGCCAGTTGCATCGCAATATTTGTAGCATAGTCACCATGGGCTTTCTCTTTTGGTACTTCCAAAAATACTTCCGGTACCTCTTCTTCCGTTGCTAGCCCGGCCTTTATAATGGCATGCTTAATTTCTGTTTGTAGTGACTGTTTCATTTGATCTAATGGATTCATGTTAGACTTCCTTTCCTTTACACTCATAGAAAAGGCAAGGGAACAATCCCTTGCTCTTTTGACCTGTCATTTATTCTTCTTTGCGCTCAATGTTCAACCGAATCTCATGCTCGCCTGTTGCTTGCCCTTGTAAGAAGAAATGGTAGCGCACATAGATCTTCCCTTTGTTTTTATTTGCTTTAGGAAGTTGCACAATAAGGGTTTCAGTAATCGCTTTTGTTTCCCATGAAGCTTCGGGTGTGACATAACGTCCAAACGTTTCTTGTTTCGGTGCAAAACTCTGACGCATAATAATCCCACCTTGGCGAATCAGCATCAGTTCTTCACCATCCCATTTCATTGTTGAATACACATCTTGTCCATGAGTATGGGCTTCTTTAAAACGCAAATAAGAGGCGTTGTTTTTTATATAATAATCGCCTTCCGTTACAAAAGAGAAGGAATCAGGTGGCTGACCTTCTAAATATGTCATGGTTTGAAAAGAGATCTGGACTTTCCTCTTCATGATTTGTTCATTCCATTCTATTATTCATACAATCATTACTTCCTTATCCATTTTACTTCGTTTATATACGTCTTGCAATTGAATAGAGTTTCCATTCTCAAAAAAAGGGCAATAAATGAAAAAGCGCTAGCAGTAAGTACTCCTCTACCGGAAACCTACCTTTAGCACTTAACAGGTGTATTTATCGTTTGTTTACCCATCCTAATAGCATTTCGCGCACAAACTTACTAGCTGCAATGGTCGTTTGTTCCGTTGGATCATAGGCAGGAGCCACCTCAACAAGGTCTGCGCCAACAATAGAAAGATCTGCTTTTGCTAAATGAATTTGTGCTTCAAGCAATTCTTTTGATGTAATACCGCCAGCCTCAGCAGTGCCCGTACCTGGAGCATACGCCGGATCAAGTACGTCAATATCAATCGTTACGTAAACATGTCTCCCTTTTAGCTTAGGCAATACTCGCTTCAACGGCTCAACAACATCAAACTTAAAGAGATTCATCCCTGATTCCTTTGCATACGCAAATTCTTCACGCATACCCGAACGAATGCCAAATGAATAGACGTTTTCTGGTCCAATTAATTCACACGCCTTACGAATTGGGGTGGAATGAGATAATACCTCTCCTTCATACTCCTCACGTAAATCTGCGTGTGCGTCAATATGAATAATCGCTAAATCTGGATATTTACGATACATGGCTTTAAAAATTGGCCATGATAAAAGGTGTTCGCCACCTAAACCGAGGGGGAACTTGCCGTCATTTAAAAGACCTTCCACGTATTCTTCAACCATGTCTAAACTCTTTGCTGCATTTCCAAATGGAAGCGGGATATCACCAGCATCAAAATACGCAACCTCTTCTAAATGCTTGTCTGCGTAAGGGCTGTATTCTTCTAATCCAAGAGAAGATTCTCGGATGCGGGCTGGACCAAAACGGGAACCTGGACGAAAGGAAACGGTCCAATCCATCGGCATTCCGTAAATGACAGCATCAGCTTCTTCATAAGTTGCCCGGCTCATAATAAAGACCTTGCCAGAATAAGATTCATCAAATCGCATACATGTCACTCCTTACTTCAATAAATCTTGCACAAATTTGGGTAATACAAAAGCAGCGTTGTGAATGTCTTTTGTATAGTATTTTGTGTCAATCTCATGAAAACGAGTCGCTTCCACTTTTAAAGGATCGTGTTTTTTTGAACCGATTGTGAATGTCCACATGCCACTAGGATATGTAGGGATGTTGCATGTATACAAACGTGTAATCGGGAAAATTTCTTGTACATCTTTATATACATTTGTAATAAGGTCTTGATGGAACCAAGGGTTATCGGTCTGCGCTACGAAAATCCCGTCTTCTTTCAATGCTTTTGAGATCCCTTCATAAAAACCTCGTTCAAATAATTTAGCAGCAGGACCAACTGGCTCTGTTGAATCAACCATAATGACATCATATTCGTTTTCTGATTTTGCAATATGCATAAACCCATCGTCTACTTGAACATCCACACGAGCATCCTCAAGGGCACAAGCAATGGTTGGTAAATATTTTTTTGAGTACTCAATTACTTTTCCATCAATATCAACAAGAGTGGCTTTTTCAACTGATGGATGCTTAATGACCTCGCGAATCGCTCCGCCATCTCCACCACCTACTACTAGGACATGCTTTGGATTAGGGTGTGTGAATAATGGAACGTGTGTCACCATTTCGTGATACACAAATTCATCCTTTTCTGTTGTCATCACCATACCATCTAATAACAACATATTTCCGAATTCTTCTGTTTCCACCATATCTAGTTGCTGAAACGCCGTCTTTTCAGAATGCAGCGTGCGTTTAATTTTCATCGTAATGCCAAATCGTTCTGTTTGTTTTTCTGTAAACCAAAATTCCACTATTGTCACCTCATTTAGTTAAAACCATGTGTACATGATTTCTTTGCTAAGAGCAAGTATAGCGGATGGGAGCGGAATTGCAACTCTTGTTTAAAAATCTGCTTTTTTTTCCAAACTAGTAAAGAGATGATGAACGAAAGGGTGAGCAAGTTGATTCCAGCAACAAGAGGTCAAAAAAAACGCTTTAAACAAGTAAAATCGCTGGCTAAATACTGCCTAATTACGATTATGTGCATCATTATAAGCATCCTTGCTCTCTTATCCTATGCCAGAATGCAAGGTCCACCACCAATTGAACTTGCTTTCCCTAATCAATTCTTAGCGAACGATGGTTCCATCATTGATAGTGAAGAAGCAGGTCAAAATCGAAAAACCGTCCCGTTAAACGAGGTATCACCCTATTTAATAGATGCTACAATTGCTGTGGAAGACCGGAAATTTTATTCCCACTATGGATTTGACCTTAAACGTATTGGTGGAGCGCTCCTAGCGAACCTGCGATCTGGTTCAAAAGGACAAGGTGCCAGCACAATTACACAGCAATACGCTCGTAACTTATATTTATCCCATGAGAAAACGTATGTGCGCAAGTGGAATGAGCTTGTTTACTCTCTTCGATTAGAAATGAATTATTCGAAAGACGAGATTTTAGCAGGCTACTTAAATACCATTTACTACGGCCATGGTAACTACGGTATTGAAGCGGCTTCTTCTCACTTCTTCGACAAAAATGCGAAGAATCTCTCTTTAGCAGAAGCGGCTATGCTAGCAGGTGTGCCGAAAGGACCAAGCTATTATTCACCATTAAATGACTTGGAACGAGCGACGTCCCGCCAGCATACCATCTTAAACAGCATGGTGGAGGCAGGCTTTATTACAACCGAAGAAGCTTCCTTAGCGAAAGAAGAAAAACTCCAATTTACCGATCAAAAGGATCTTGAAGCACAAGAGCTTGCTCCTTATTTTCAAGACCATGTAAAAGCCTTCATGAAAGACTACACTCAACTTACAGAACAACAGTTAAAAGTAGGAGGATTAAGCGTTCAGACGACACTTGACCCCACTCTTCAGCAACAAGCAGAAGATCTTGTTGCGCACTATATGCCGGAAAGTGATTTGCAAGTGGCACTTGTTGCAATGGATCCTCGAACAAGCGAAGTGAAAGCACTTGTAGGCGGAAAAGACTATGAAGATAGTTCATATAATCGAGCGACTCAGTCTAAGCGACACCCTGGATCAACAATGAAACCATTTCTTTACTACGCAGCACTTGAGAATGGCTTCACGCCAATGACAACATTCCTTAGTGAACCGACCTCTTTCACATTTGACGAAGGACGGGATTCATACGAGCCTAGTAATTATAACGATATTTATGCGAACGATTTTATTACAATGCTCGAAGCGATTTCCTACTCTGATAACATTTACGCGGTGAAAACCCATCTGTCTATTGGGGAGGAAGAACTGGTTCGAGTTGCAGAAACCGTTGGCTTAGGTAAACTTAAACAACTACCCTCTCTTGCACTTGGTGCACAGCCCGTATCCATTATTGATATGGCAAATGCCTATACAGCGCTAGCAAACGGGGGAAAGATGAGTGAGCCTGTGTTTATTCGTCATATTACGGATGGAGAAGGTAAGAAAATCTTTGAACCAAACAGCCCACAACGGCAAGTACTTCGGGCTGACACGGCGTATATTTTAACGGATATGATGAAGGGTGTTTTTGAACCTGAACTAAATAGCTACACGTCGGTAACTGGTGGCAGTGTAGCAAAGAAACTGACTCATCCGACTGCTGGTAAGTCAGGGTCTACGCCGCGAGATAGCTGGATGATTGGCTATACGCCACAGCTTGTCACAGTTGTTTGGACTGGCTACGATGAGAAGAAAGACATTAATCAATTTACAGAAGGCCAAATTGCTAAACGAATTTGGGCAGATTTCATGCAGTCAGCCATGGAAGATGAACTAACGCTTCCATTCACTCGTCCTCCTGGGGTTGTTATGAAAACAGTCGACCCTCATACTGGATTGCTCACGAATGAATCTTGCCCTGGTGGAAGACCTACCGCTTTCTTAATGGGGACCGAACCGCTCGAACCCTGTAGTAAGCTGGAAGAATCAGAACCAATTGATGAAGAGCCAGAACAAGACAAAGGCATTTTCCGACGCTTCTTTCGCTGGATTGGTGGAAATGAAGTCGAAACGGAGCAATGGGAACGACGAGATCAAGAGTAGCACGAAAAAGAGTATGGATCTATTTAAGATTCATACTCTTTATTTCATGCTTTATAACGATAATATGCTTGGGCACCTTCTACAGTGAACCCACATTTTTTATATAATGACAACGCCTGCTCGTTTGAGGTCACAACATCTAACCAAACTGTTTTTCCGTTTCGAACTTCACGATGGACAATATCCGTTAACACAGCTCGACCAATACCTTTACCGCGCTCCTCTTTCTTAATGACGAAACCGTAAATCCAACTTTCATCTTTTTGACGCTGCACTCTTAATTTCCCAACTACTTCACCAGCAGCTTCAACGATATAAGTTCCATTTACTTCGTCTGGTCTCAAATGATTTGTTTCTTCCATCGATAAACCAAAACCCTCTTTATCTAAGCATTGAATGGATGCTTGATCACTCGAAACAGCTGGACGAATTCGAATGCCCTCCTTTGAACAAGGCATTGGTATTTCGCGACAAACCATTTGATGCTCAGAAAATTGATAGACAGCACCAACTGCCCGACAGAAAGCATGACCACTCGTAGCGTTTTCAGGAGTATTAATGAGAAAAGGCGCTGCCTGCTGATGCCAATTGCTGAGCGCTTGAGTCATTAAATGGCGGGCAATGCCTCTCCGTCTGTATTCTGGGTCAACAAGACACAAACATTCGACTTTTTTCCCAAATGAAAAAACCGCCAAATAACCAAGTAACGTACCTTTTTCGTCATAATGAAAGTAATCTTCCGTTTTCGACTCGGAACGATTTTGTTGTGCAAGCATATCCCAATTCATTTTTAACTTCGTCTTATCATAGTGTTCTACCTTTTGCTGCAGCGCGTGAATTGCTTTTCGTTGCTCTGGGGCAAGCATCCTTTTCACCACCTTTTCTCATCAGTATAGCACAGAAAACAATTGTAATTTTCTTTTTAATTACGTATGTTCATCTCTTTTTCAAAAGATTTGAATGTTTCCGCATCTTTTGTCAAGAGATTAATCTGCCTAAAATGTTGATTTCAGTGAGGCATATTTCCGTTTAAAAGAAACGATTCGTTTCCTTTTATCTAATCCCGAAGCAGTTTTAAAGAAATCTCTAATTAACAGGATTCCATTCTCTTAGTCAGAATAAAAGTTAGGATTTTTTAGCTATCCTTTATTTATCCGTTTCTTTGATCATTCACTTTTTCTTTATGCGCATAGAAAAATAATACGCCATATACTGGGATTACAGATATAAATATCATTATCCTATCTACTATTATTGATATTACTAGTGAAATTACAAGTATTACTATTCCTAAGTAAGAATACATCTTTGCTTTAGACATCAATTAACACACCTCTTTACAATAATGGAATAAGACGTAGATACAGCAGAATGTAGCTAGAGAACCATCAAAAATATTGGATCTATTTAAAATCGTATAGCTTCATCTCGATTCTTCTCACTGACGCAAACTTTTTATTTTTTGCTTTGATTCACTTACACTAGATATTTACGCCTCATAACAACTCTCGAACTTATAATAAAAGTTCAATATGTAACTCATTCAACGATAAAAAGTATATTCCTTTCTAATAAATACAAACGTTCAACAAAAACACTTTTTAGAAGCTGTCAAATTACCATAAATGTTTTTAAAATCTCAGATTCAAACATAATTTACCGCTTGCGTGCTACACTAGAACGAATACGCTATTAACTTCGAAGGGGTGTCTAGATGACGACATATTCAACACGAAAAGAAGTCCCTGATCACGAAAAGTGGGATTTGACCGATTTATTTAACAATGAACAGGAATGGCGCGCTAAATTAGAAGAATGCGAAAGCATCTGTGACAAATTACAAACATATGATGGCGCTATTACTAGTGGCTCCGATTTGTTAGCCTACTTAAAAACACAAGAAGAGCTTTCGTTTCATTTGCGAAAAGTATTTGCGTATACCATGTTTTTAACCGACATTGATACGAGGGATTCTCATGCGCAAACGTTAAGTGATCGCACAACAAAGCTTGGGGTGAAAGTAAGTGAATCAACCGCTTTTTTTATGCCATTCCTCTTAAGCTTAAATGAGGAAACACTTCGTTCTTACTTAAAAGAAGAAAAAGAACTCGAATATTTCGAAGACGAACTATGGAAATCGTTTCGGTTTAAAGACCACGTTCTTTCAAAAGAAAAAGAAGAATTGCTTTCGCAACTGAGCGAATCGTTTCAAGCTCCTGGCGCAACATTTAGTATGTTGAATAATGCAGATATACAATTTGGTGATGTAACCGACGATAAAGGGAAAAAAGTTCAATTAACAAGAGGCATGTATGCAAAGTTGATTGAAGACGAGGATCGAAATAAGAGAAAAGAAGCGTACAAAGCTTACTATAAGCCGTACATTGAACTAAATAATACGATTGCTACAACACTCGGTGCGGAAATTAAAAAGAATGCAACCATGGCGAAAGTACGCAACTATGAGTCCGCTCTGCAAAAAGCTCTTTTTGCGGACGACATTGATCCAGCTGTATATGATCAGTTAATTGAGGCAGCGAGAAACCATATTCAACCATTACATGAATACAGCCGATTACGTAAGGAAAAGCTTGGTGTTGATGAACTGCGCCAATACGACTTAAATGCATCGATTGTACCTGGTGTCAAAGCAGACATTCCGTATGAGGAAGCATACAGCACGATGATTCACGCTTTACAGCCATTAGGTGAAGAGTACGTTGAGCGATTAAAAGAGTTTAAAGATAAACGCTATATTGACGTAAGGGAAACACCTGCAAAGCGTTCAGGCGCTTACAATATGGGCGTTTATGGTGTCCACCCATTTGTTCTTTTAAATCATCACGATGATTTAAATAGCTTATTTACACTTGTTCATGAAATGGGTCATGCACTACACAGTCATTATTCAAGCAAGCACCAGCCACAAATAACCGCAAGCTATCGCATTTTTGTTGCCGAAGTAGCATCAACGGTAAACGAAGTTTTGCTAATTAACTATTTGTTAAATGAAACGACGGATGAGAAAATGCGAGCTTACTTATTAAATCATTTCATCGAACAATTCCGCGGTACCTTTTTCACGCAAGTAATGTTTGCTGATTTTGAGAAGCAAACCCATGAAAAAGCAGAAAACGGTGAATCGCTAAATGCAGAAAACTTAAATACACTATATGAAGAGCTTTTCCGCCTTTATAACGGTCCAGATATTGTATTTGATGATGAGGTGAAATACGGATGGTCTCGCATCCCTCACTTCTATCGTGCCTTTTATGTATACCAATACGCAACAGGATTCGCCTCAGCCATTCAAATTGCCACTAAGATTTTAGAAGGCGATAAAGACGTCCTTGAGTCGTATTTAACGTTCCTTAAAAGTGGAAGCTCAGCCGATCCATTGGAGCTCCTTAAAGCGGTAGGAGTCGATTTAACCACTCCTGAACCAATCGAAGCAGCAATGAAAAAATTCGCAGAGCTTGTAGACGAATTGAAAAAACTATAAAAAAACAGCCGAGGGGTATACGTACACCCTCGGCTGCTTTTTTGTCCTAGCACTAGTAAGCGTAAAACAAAGACATTAAAAGAACAATAGATCTTATCATTTATTCACAATTTGTTCAAATTTTTAACGCTTCTTGCAACGTTGATGATGCATTCCAAATGTCTTCACTATGTCCTTTTAAGAAATCAGCTAACACTTTACGAGAAGAGGCATCCATATCTTCAACCGATACTTTTCCTTTTAATGCTTTGTCCATCTGATTCACATGCTCTGGCATGCTTTTATAGCCACGTTTTGCTCCTTTGTTTACTGTCATATAGCAGGCGGAAACGCCACTGTAATAAGGTTTTTTATCTTTTGTCTCAATTGTAATCCAAACTAGCCAATAACGCTTCATGCCTTCTGTTGGGACATCTTCGAGGGTTGGAATAAACTTCACTCGTTTTTCAACAGCAGAACGTGCATGAAGCGCCCCCATATCAACAAACGCCTCTTGTTCATCAATATTAATAAACAATGGCGTCATATGATCTAAGTTAATGAGACCAGCTCCGTATCCACCATGGCCATCTGTCGCATCAGAATCGTTACTAAGAATCGTAAAGTTTGAAGACTTCTTCGCCTTCTTCAAATTATTATTATTGAGCAAATCCACGATCATCCGCCCTTTCTAGTTTCATCATTCATGATTTCATTGTATCATAAGTTGATTTTCAGATCAGCCAGTATGCCACACACGAATAATTTGGAGCATTTAGAAGGATTTTGTCGCATTTCTGTGCATATGCGAACTAATTCTAAAGTTTTTCTAAAATTTTCGATATTATGATGACAAATGAAGGGATATCACTATATAATTACCTTGCAAGAAAAATATGACAACTGAATATAGGAGGAACACATGAAAAAATTATTGTCCTTATCACTTATTTTTACATTGCTTTTATCTCTTATTGCACCGAGTCTTAGTTTTGCCCACTCATTAGATCAGGACGAGCTAAATGAGTACTTAGCGTACATAGACATGACTGAAGAAGAGCTTGAAATATATTTAAATGATCGCTGGCAAACCGCTTTAGACGAGTTTAGTACAGTCGAAGAATTAGAGGATTATTTAGGTGACTTATTAACTGAAGAAAGTTATTATCAACTTTTAGAAGATTACGGAGTTTCTGAAGACGACTTCTTAGCTTTATTAGAAGAGTTAATGATTTCAATGGATTACTTTATTTTCTATGATGACTTAGATATGTTCCTATGGGCACATTTTGGTGATGATGACTGGTATGAGTTTCCTGACTTATCGGGTTACTTAAAAGAGTTTAGCCTTAGTGATGAAGAATTATGGAACTTAATGATGCACTTCCTTGAAGTAAGAGAAACAAACCCACATTTATCAGCAGACTTAAACGCATTAAAAGAGCGTGGTTTTGCTTTCCGTGATGGCGCTTTTGAATCCATTACAGAATTAAACGCACAAGAAATCGCTGAACTTTTCGCAATTGGCGAAAAAGCAATTGATTTACTAAAATTACAACCAGCTTATTACGTTGACAAAGCTGGACAAGACAAAAAACCAGTCGATTTAGCTGCTTTAGCAAAATCCGGCATTGAAAAAGAATATAAGCTTCTTGTTGAATTGTATAATGAATCTGGCGACTTCTTAGCTGATTTTTATATCACTCCAGAGATGTTTAACTCCCATTTCATTAAAGATATTTTAGATGATGTGAACAACATCGGTAAAGAAGTAGAAGAATCATTAAAAGAAACGCCGAAAAACGGTGGCGAAGCACCAGCTAAAAAAGCACCTGTATCAGGTGGTCAAGATAGTAGCGACACATCTAAAAAGCTGACAAAAACGGTTGATGGTGCGAAAATGCCTAAAACATCAAGCAACTACCCACTTTTCGCTTTACTTGGTCTTGGATTAATGGGCGCTGGCTTACTTGTATTCCGTCGTTCGATGAAAAAAGAGGCTGTATAAGTCGTGGCACGTTTTAAAAAGCGGAAACGAAACGTTAAAAAGACGGTCTTAACGATTTTTGCTGTTCTGTTAATCGCTTTTGGTGCTTATCTTACAACAACAACCGGGTTCAAAATACTACATGGCTATGTCCTTTACAAGTTCATGCCTGCGGAAGAAACGTTAGTCGCCCACACCCTTTCAGGAAAAGGAGAGAGCGAGCCTGCTCTTGCCTCAACAATAAACCCTGAAGTGAGTGAGTGGCAGCCTGAAATCGGTGAAGTTATGGGGAAATTGAGCATTCCAGTCTTAGACTCAAGCTGGCCAATCATTCATGGCACTGGTGATGAGGAGCTTGATCGAGGGGTCGGGCATTTCGATGGAAGTGTACTCCCTGGCGAAAATGACAACAGCGTCTTATCCGGTCATAACAACACCGTCTTTCATCATTTAGGTGATGTAGGTGAAGGAGACGAGATTATCGTCGAAACGAAGAGCGGTGTGTTTACCTACAAAGTCCATACCGTTCGCATTGTTGACGAGGATGATCGGACAGTCATTGTCTCCACAGACGATGCGCAATTAACGTTAACGACTTGTTATCCATTTCACGTTGTCGGTTTCGCGCCTGAACGTTATGTTCTTGTTGCAGATCTCGTTGATTCACAGTTTAATCAGTCTTTAGCCCTTTTTACTGAATAAAAGAAAACTCCTTTCTGGTATACTCAACGTATGCTATAAGAAGGGAGTTTTTTTCATGCCAATTGTAACAATTCAAATGCTTGAAGGTCGCAGTGATGATCAAAAGCGAGCACTCGTGGAGCAAGTAACTGCAGCGGTCTCGGAAACAACACAAGCTCCAAAAGAGCGTATCTCGGTTATCATTGATGAAATGAAGCCGACTAACTTCGGTGTTGCAGGGGTTCGACAAAGCGATCAATAAAAGTAAAAAGGAGCGTTCCCATTATGGACACTCCTTTTTACTATGCGCATCTCTATGATGTTTGCGCACGTAGTGAGATATAAAAAACCAATTTAACAGAATGACCGCAACCACAGTCAATCCCATCATTGGTGACGATAAAATTAAGATTAGAATTAACGGGATGCCCACAGCGAACATAAGTAGCATAAATGTAAAGCTGAGCAAAGATGGCGCCACCTTTCTTCTCTTGTCATGGTGTTCTCTTGCTTTTAGTGTATACAACGATACGCGCCATAACTACAAAACTGCTGTAAAATAAAATGTAAGACTATGAACCTTCATAGAATATTTGACGCTCTCTTAGCATTGTTAAATAGGTTTCTGCATGAAGCCACTCTTGATCTGAATAGCGAGAGATGAGATGAGGATCACGAACACCATCGCCTTCCATTTGTTGAAAATACAGCAATGCCGCCATTTGTTCGAGGGTCGCTAGCGGCTGCTCATTTAACGCTTTATACATAGGGGTAAAGCTGTCTTCTCCTCTCTTTGTACGTAATGTATGTAAAAACCCTTCACCCTCTTCTGTTAGTACATAAACAGAATCAATGTCATGCTGTTCCTCTTGAAGAAAGTGGAGGTTGCACAGCTCTTCCAATCGTACGAATAAATCCTCTGAATATGGACCTAATCGATGATAGCGATATTTTTCCGCAAACGGGGCCCCAAAAGACTTAGCAATATAAATGATTTTCTGCAGTTTCTTATGTTCAATCGTATTCTCACATAAGGAAAAAAGGTTCAATACTTGTGCATGATGGGTTAGCACGTTAGCCCTCCTCACATTTGTTTCAGAATGGATTCGATTTTAAGCCTAATAGACGAATCAAGTGATGCAATCGTATCAGCTGGGTAATAAAGCTTATGATCCGTTCGTTTCTTCCCTGAGATCGATTCAACTACATCTGATTCGCTTGAAAGCTCCTTTAATTGACCGTTTTTCATTAGCAGTTGAATCGGTACCCTCTGTTCTTCTCCTGGCCTGTACACGTCGTATGGCAAGTCTGAAGAGGAATCTATTTCCAAATAATAATCGGCATCCATTCCAGCTTCCCAAAAAAGTTCTTGAAGAGCCATTATATCGGTTAACCGCTCGTTTGGATGGCATTCTACATATGCAAACAAACGACGATTTAAAAACCGATGACATAAGTCTTCTAAGATTGGATCATCTTCTTTTTGCCAACACTGAAAATAATAATGCATGACAGATTCATCTAATTGTAAGTAATCGTTGATTGTCATTGCGCCTGAGAAAATGGACTCAAAATGATGCGGAGGCTGTTTGAATGGATACCCCTCTTCGTGCAACGCTTTTACCCGTTTTAGAATTTTACTCAGGATCACTTCAGAGCTTCTCGTAACCGGATGAAAATATACTTGCCAGTACATTTGGTAGCGACTCATAATATAGTCTTCTACGGCGTGCATGCCACTTGCTTTCACAACGACTTGATCGTCCATCGGTCGCATCACCCGCAAAATTCGCTCCAGATCAAATTGACCGTAGCTCACACCGGTATAATAGGCATCCCTTAATAAATAATCCATGCGATCCGCATCAATCTGACTTGAAATCATACTCGTTACAAGCTTGTTTGCAGACGTTTTCTCAATGACAGCGGCAACTTCTTTCGGGAAGTCTGCATGCACGTGACGGAGCACTTCATTCACCTCTGTATCGCCGAGGATGATTAGCCTCGTCCATTCCTCGTGATCGGTATCAAATACTTTTTCAAACGAATGGGAGAACGGTCCGTGTCCAATGTCATGGAGTAAGGCTGCGCTAAGCGCTAGAAGTCGATCCTCATCATTCCACATCGGTTTATCGCTAAAGTTGGTAATCAATCGCCTCATAATCTCATACACACCTAAAGAGTGATTAAAGCGGGAATGCTCCGCACCATGAAAGGTAAACGATGTCGTCCCTAATTGACGAACCCTTCGCAAACGCTGAAATTCACTCGTCCCAATTAAATCCCATAGTAACTTGTCCTGCACATGTATGTAGCGATGAACAGGATCTTTAAACACTTTTTCTTCTGTTAGCCTTATGGACATGCTTCTCCCCCCTTTTATCCTCTTATTATAAAGTTTCTCCTCCTTTAAAAAAAGGCTTGATCTCATAAAAAAAAACTCAAACCGAAGGATCGGTTTGAGTCTCGTTATTCATGTTAAGCAGAGATTTCTCCCCGCCGCTTTTCGTTTCGATCAACAATAACAGCTAGAACCGCATCACCTGTAATGTTTACAGCTGTTCTCATCATATCAAGTAAACGGTCAATACCAATAATTAATCCAATTGCATCTGGTGGCAACCCTACTGAAGTTAAGACCATCGCAAGCATAATCATGCCGACACCAGGCACCCCTGCTGTTCCGATACTTGCCAGTGTCGCCGTTAAGACGATAATAAGCATTTGAGTGATCGTTAAATCGACCCCGTACACTTGGGCAATAAAGACTGTGGCAACAGCTTGCATAATGCCTGTTCCATCCATGTTGATTGTTGCTCCAAGAGGCTGAACAAATCCAGAAACCTGTTTAGAGACACCTAAGTTTTCTTGAGCAGATTTCATTGATAAGGGTAGCACAGCATTTGAGCTTGACAAGCTAAATGCCATTGTCATTGCTGGCGCAAAGCCTTTAAAGAACTTCACAGGACTCATTTTTCCTAAGAAGTACACAATCAACCCATATACGATAATACCATGGAAAATTAATACACCTGTAACGGTAAGGAAGTAAGACAACAGTGAACCAACTGCTCCCCACCCTGCTTCACCAAGAGCAGATGCAATTAGTGCAAACGCACCAATTGGAGCAAATGCCATGACAAACGTAACAATTTTCATCATAATGTCGTTAGCTTGTACAAAGAATACTTTGACTGTTTCTACTTTTTTACCGAGCATGGCCATAGCAAGTCCAACAAATATAGCAAACGAGATAATTTGAAGCATTTCCATATTCGCCATTGATTCAATTGGGTTATTTGGAATAATATTGACTAACGTATCCATAATTGGTACAGAATCGGCTACTTCATAATCCTCAGCAATACCATCACCAAGAAGGCCCGGTGAACCTGGCTGAACGATTTGAGCGGCAATAATTCCAATAGTTAATGAGATAGCAGAAGTAGCGAGAAAAAAGATAACCGTTTGTATCCCCATTCGTCCAAGTTGCTTTGGGCTCCCTAAATCAGAAATACCTACAACTAGCGAGAAGAATACAAGCGGAACAACCACCATCATTATGAGACGTAAAAAGACCGTACCGGCTGGATCCAGGAGGTACTGGTTTAGCCAGTTAAATGCATCTTGCGAAAAATAAGGTAAAATTAGACCTAGTAATGCACCAAATAATAAACCTAATAAAATATTTCGTGTAAGCTTATTCTTATCCACTTAATTTCCCCCAAACGTATTCGACATTCTTTCTATTCCGTTTACTATTTTCTACAATCTTCACAAACATTTACTAAATCGCTTACTTTTTGTAAAACTTTTTTCAGTATAACGGCTGGATTGAAATTGCGCAACTTCCTTTTTATAGGAAGGCTATTTACATGGTATACTAGTAGCGGCATGAAAGGAATGATTTTATTGGCTAATGTATCACCATTCCAGTCTAAAGTGAGTACGTGGAAGCTTGTTGATCACAGCAAAGAATACTTACAAACCAGTGCTTTACATTCTTTTGCTTATGACGATTTGCTGTGCACTCTAGCCGGCAAAAAAAACCAACCTTCCCTCCGATTTTGGGTTCATCAAAATACAATTGTATTAGGGACACAAGACTCACGCTTAGACTCTATAAACGAAGCAATTACGTTTCTAGAAAAAAATAATTACCAAGTTGTTGTCCGTAATTCAGGCGGTTTAGCCGTTCTGTTAGACGATGGTGTTCTTAATCTTTCTCTTATTTTTCCTGGTGAAACAACATCTTCTATAGATGGTGGATACGAGCGTATGGTTGCGTTGATTCGGGCCATGTTTCCTCAAGCGACTATTCATACAGGTGAAGTGGTCGGATCCTACTGCCCTGGAAGCTACGACTTGAGTATTGACGGCAAGAAATTTGCAGGCATTTCACAACGGAGAATACGTGGCGGAATTGCTGTGCAAATTTATTTATGTGTCACAGGCAGTGGAGCCCAAAGAGCTCACATCGTAAAACAAATGTATGAGCATGGGATTGGACAGTCAAAACCTTCTTATACCGTTCCTTCCATTGATCCAGCCGTAATGGGTTCAATAAATGAATTACTAAATACGACCTATACGGTCGAAGAAATTGTTCAACGTACAATCGACACTGCGCTAACCTTTGGTATTACGCTTGAACACCACGTGCTTTCAGAAGAAGAAGAGCTGCTTTTTGAAGCACAGCTTGAACGAGTAACGCAACGTCAAAATCGTTGTCTTCATTAAGAAAATAAGCTTTCGGAATGTAATCCGAAAGCTTTTTCTTATGCTTTTTGCGTTTCTGTTTGCGTAATAGCTTGCATAGCTGTAATCAAACTTAACTTATACACATCGTCTACGTTACAACCACGTGATAAATCGTTCACTGGTTTATTTAAACCTTGTAAGATTGGTCCAATTGCATCGTAGCCACCAAGTCTTTGAGCAATTTTATAGCCAAGGTTACCTGACTCTAGGCTAGGGAAAATAAAGACATTCGCTTCACCTTTTAACGGTGAATCCGGCGCTTTCTTCTGCGCAACTGCAGGGACAAACGCTGCATCAAACTGGAACTCTCCATCAATAACAAGGTCAGGACGGCTTTCTTGAGCGATCTTCGTAGCCGCAGATACCTTTTGTGTTTCTTGAGACGATGCAGAACCAAGGGTTGAGAATGACAACATGGCTACCTTTGGATCAATCCCAAACAATTTAGCCGTGTCTGCCGTTGCCGTTGCAATCTCAGCTAACTCTTCTTCATTTGGTGAAATATTAATCGCACAATCACCGAACACAAACTTTTTGTCTTCCTTTACCATCACAAACACACCAGATGTGCGTTTAATGCCAGGTAATGTTTTAATAATTTGTAAAGCTGGACGAACCGTATCTCCAGTTGAATGGGCAGCACCGCTCACTAAGCCATCTGCTTTTTCCATGTAAACAAGCATCGTCCCAAAATAATTTACGTCCATAAGAAGTTCACGCGCCTGCTCTTCCGTTGCTTTTCCTTTACGTCTTTCAACGAAAGCTTCGACCATGGCATCAAGGTGTGCATACGTCTTTGGATTATAAATAGTTACATCATCGATCTTTACGTTTATTTTATCAGCAAGAGACGCAATCTCGTCTGGATTTCCAATTAAAATCGGTTCAACTACGTTATCCGCTGCAAGCTTAACCGCAGCTTCAAGAACACGTTCATCGGTTCCTTCTGGCAATACGATACTTGGTTTATGAGACCCTACCTGCTGCTTAATATCAGCAAATAAATTACTCACGTTAAATAACCTCCTTCAGTTTTCGTTCTTCCTCTATTTTAGGATACCCTGCTTTAGAAGAAAAGGAAACAGACTCCTATAAAGCGTTAATTTTAAAAATTGACACATTGATTACGCTTACACATAAATAAAGGGTTTTCATTTGTTATGATCGAATTATGTAGAAAACCATTCTAGGAGGATTTTATGAGTGACCAACTGGTAAAACTAGCTATTAAGAACAATGTCGCAACGATTACCTTAAATCGACCAGAAGTAAGAAATGCTTTAAACGATGAGGCTCACGAACAACTTTATAGAGCATTTGAAGAGGCCGACGAACATAGTGAGGTTCGAGTTATTGTGTTAACAGGAAGTGGAAATGCTTTTTGTTCTGGAGCCGACTTAAAATCCATTGACCCAGATGATCTAGAAAATGTAAATTACGGAAGAATTTTAAGAGAAACGTACAATAAATTAATTACCCTTATGGCTCATATTGGCAAACCCATTATCGCTCATATGAATGGTGTTGCCGTAGGAGCAGGTCTTAGTATCGCACTTGCCTGTGATTACCGCGTTGCAGATAAAGAAGCCAGTTTTGGTTTAGGATTTTTGAAAATAGGTCTTGTTCCTGATGCAGGAATGTCTTACTATCTACCCCGGTTAGTTGGCTATCCTAAAGCATTAGAGCTCGCTATAATGAATACCATTTCTAGTGAGAAAGCATTAGAAATCGGTCTAATTAGTAGTATTGATGATATTGATACAACGATACAAAACTGTTTGGCGCTGCCACCAACGGCTTATCGGCTAATGAAGAACAATTTCAGGGAGAGCTTCGATCATCATTTAGCAGAGCTATTAGAAATGGAAGTAACCGCTCAACGAGAAGCTAGTGAATCAAAAGAACACCGTGTAGCTCTTGACTATTTTGTGAATAAAAGCAAGCGATAACGTTTCTCATTCAGTATTTATCCCTCCTTATGGTATAGTGTATAGAGAGATCGTTAGAGGAGGATTTGTACGATGAATGAAGCAGCTAAAACCCTTGATGGTTGGTATGTTTTGCACGATTTTCGCAAGATCGACTGGAGCTCATGGAAGGCGGTTCCACAAAGTGAGCGAGATGGTATGATTGAGGAATTCACGTCCCTATTAAACCAATGGAGCGATACAGAAGCAAATGGTAAAGGAAGCCACGCATTGTATTCAATCGTTGGTCAAAAAGCAGATCTTATGATCATGCTTCTTCGTCCAACGATGGAAGAATTAAATCACATTGAGCTTGCTTTCGATAAGTCTGGACTAGCCGATTACACGCTTCCGACTTATTCGTATGTTTCTGTTGTTGAATTAAGCAACTATTTAGCAAAAGAATCTGATGAAGATCCTTACGAAAACCCTTATGTTCGCTCACGTCTTTACCCTGAACTACCTAAATGGAAGCATGTTTGTTTCTACCCGATGGACAAACGTCGTGAAGGCAACGATAACTGGTACATGCTGCCGATGGATGAGCGTAAAGACTTAATGCGTAGCCATGGCATGATTGGGCGCAGCTATGCAGGCAAAGTAAAACAAATCATTTCCGGTTCTGTTGGTTTTGACGACTGGGAATGGGGCGTGACATTATTTTCTGACGATGTCCTTCAGTTTAAGAAATTGGTTTATGAAATGCGTTTTGACGAAGTGTCGGCGCGTTACGGAGAGTTTGGCTCTTTCTATGTCGGCAATCTATTAGAGACAGATGCGCTCTCTAAGTATTTTCATCTATAAGTAAAAAGGTTCATCGCCTATGGCGATGAACCTTTCTTTTATGCACGATCTTTTTCAACATCTTCTTTATTCAAATTCGGACGTACAATAATGAAGTAGGTTTGAACAATCATAAAGATGTTACCAATTACCCAGTAAAGCGCTAATGCTGATGGTAATGTTAATCCGGCAATGATAATCATCACAGGCATAATCCACAGCATAATGTTCATTGGATTTGGCATTCCTTCACCTAACGGATTAGCAGGCATTTGACTCATCGACATTTTGAATTGAACAAAAGTCGTTATACCAGCAATAAACGGAAGCACTGGGTCCATTTGTCCGAGATTAAACCAAAGGAAATCACTTTCAGGTCCTTGCCCAATCGCTTCCGTTCGCATTATCGCAAAATAAAGCGCCATAACAATTGGAATTTGCACAAGTGCAGGTAAACAACCAGCGGCTGGATTAACGCCATGCTTTTGGTACATACCAATCATTTCTGACTGCACTTCTCGTTGTTTCTCGGGGTTCCCCTGTGCTTTTTTCATGCGCTCTTGAATTTCCTGCATTTCAGGTCTTAACGCCTGCATCGCTCGAGAACTCTTTTGTGATTTTAACGCAAGTGGCAAGATCAGCAAACGAATCAGGATTGTTACAATGACAATCCCCCAGCCAAAATGACCTCCCGTCAAATCAGAGAAGAATTGAATTAAGAATGACATTGGATAGACGAAAAATGAGTTCCAAAAGCCTTCAGAGTCAGCCGTTATAGGCTCGTCTATTCCACAGGCAGCTAGCACCACTGCCATAAAAAGTAAGCTTGTTGTTAAAAGAATTTTTCTTTTCATACGTTTCTCTATTTCCTCCTTTGTTGTCTCACATCGCTGTTTCTTTAGACAACAAAGTACAGTTCATCGTCATCTTGACAGCTCTTATCTCGAAAGTACGGAATCTTCGGGCGTACGCGAGTAGTAACTGGCGACGGAGGAAGATCAATGATTCTTCCTGTATTTAACGTTTTACGAACAGGACGTTTCATCTTCACATGCATTCTGTGGAGCTTAATATTTTCATATGCTAAACAAGCAAGAATAGGAAGCAATATACCAACATGAATCCATATAAACGATAGCTCTAGAAATAAATCAATCATCCTCCATCACCTCCTCCGATACCTTTTCACAATATTCCCATCTTACCATACTCACTGAGCAAGAACAAATCCGTTTTCATGTATTTATTTTTCTTTTTTAGACATCGCAAGGGCTTGTTTAATATTTTTCTTAAAGGACAACTTTCCGTACATGAGCACGCCACCTTTGTATACACGTGCTGCAATAACATTGATAATAATTGCGCTTATGACCATGATGGCAATTAACAACGCAATTTCAACTGGAGCAATTGAACCAACGCCCACACGTAAAATTAACAGTTGAGGTGTAAAAAATGGAATGTACGAGGCCACCGTAACAAAAGGAGCATCTGGTGAACCTTGACTGAATGACACAATAAAAAATCCAATCAATGCAAGGAAAATTAACGGCTGTACAGACTGATTAACCTCTTCCGTTCGACTGACAAGAGCGCCAAGCATAGCGGCAATCCCACCAAAAATAAAGTAGCCAAGAACAATCGATACAATCCCATAACCAATAAGTGTTAAATCAATCACATCAGATGATAGAAACTCTGTAAGGTTTTCACCAGCAATCGTCATACCAATAACAAACGCAACAAGCAACGTAAGCAAGTTTACGACACCAGCAAGGGCAATTCCTGTTAATTTACCAAACATCTGGACAACTGGATTGACACTTGAAACGAGTAGTTCCATCACTCGAGACGATTTCTCTGTAGCAACCTCTGTTGCAATCATTGTGCTAAAAAGAATAACAATAAAGAAAATCACATACGTAATCCCGAAGACGGTAAAAAAGGAAGCCGCGCTTTCTTCTTCACTTTCTACTGCTTCGCCCTCTTCTATTGAAAGCTGTTCAAAGGCAATCGGCTGATAAACAGCAGCAAGTTGCTCTTCGTCAATATCTAGCTCACTCGTCAACACACCTTCTTTTAATCGCTGGATCTGCTGTTCAACATCCATAGCCACTGTAGTAGAATCATTATATAAAGAAACATTTAACGAATCAGTTGTACCTGTTAGTTGCACGACCCCATCATATGTACCTTCCTCAGCTTCATTTAAAGCGTCTTCTAGAGATTGATTATCCATTAGCACAAAGGTTGTCTCTTCATCAAGTTCGCTCGGTGCTGTTAAACTTTGTGCGATAATACCTGCATCTTCGCTATCATCCACGACTGCGATCTTCGTAGCGCTATCGCCATCTCCATCCGAAAATAAATCTATAATAGTTGTAATATTCGTTAAGCCAATAATAAGAAGCATCATAAATGCCGATGATATTAAAAATGATTTCGTGCGGATTTTTGCGCTTAATGTATGTGCGACAATTGTACCGAAATTATTCATTTGCATCTCCTCCTACTTTGTCGATAAAGATATCGTGTAAGCTTGGTTCTTCCACTTCAAACTTACGGACAAACCCTTTGTCGGCTAGAGTGTTAAAAATCTCTTTCGCCGCGTCTTCATTCTCGACTTGAATTTTTACACCATTCTTCGTTTCCGTATAGTGGGTGACCTGGTGCTGGTCTTTTAAGAAACTCAAATCATAATCAGCAGAAATGGAAACGGTTTTAATACCGTATCCGCGTTTAATTTCGGTTAGATTTCCTTGCAGAACGGCTTTTCCACGTTTTAACATAATAATGTCTTCACACATCTCTTCTACATTATTCATTTGATGGCTAGAGAACACAATGGTTGTTCCTTGATCTTGAATATGTCGCACTGCTGCTTTCAACATATCCGAATTTACTGGATCGAGACCACTGAATGGTTCATCTAATATGAGCAATTCCGGCTTATGTAAGACAGCTGCGATAAACTGAATCTTTTGCTGATTTCCTTTAGAAAGCTCTTCTACCTTCTTTGTTTCATATTCCGTCACTTTAAAACGTTCTAGCCATGAACGCATTTCATCAATAATGACATTCTTTTTCATTCCTTTTAGCTTTCCTAAATAAATCAGTTGGTCTCTAACTGTAAGCTTAGGATAGAGCCCTCTTTCTTCTGGCAAATAGCCAATAAGATTTGTGTACTTGTACGAAAGCTTTTGTCCGTTCCATGTCACCGTTCCGTTTGATGGTTCTAATAGACCAATAATCATTCGAAACGTCGTTGTTTTACCTGCGCCGTTTGCCCCGAGCATGCCAAACATTTGCCCTTTTTCTACGCTTACTGAAATACCATCCACTGCTGTATGATTTCCAAACTGTTTTTCTACGTTATCAATAATTAACGTCATTCAGGTCATCTCCTTCTATTTTTAATTCAGCTATTCACCACATAAACGGCTATCGTTTATCAGCCTTCTTTTGTTATTACGGTTCATTTCCCATATAGGTTTCACTCTTTTAGTATCACTCCTTATTAACACTGCAATTGAAGATGGTCATTTTGGCTTAAAAAATGAATTAGCCCTCTCTATTTTACAGACTATTCTTCTTTTTTTCTATCTTAATTCATTTTTGATCTTTTAACGAGTAGACATATTTGTAACCCTTTATTCATATGATGGAACGAACCTATATGTGGTTTAACTCGACTTCCACTAACGAACAACGTCAGTCTATCTTTGCGGAGGTGTAAGGAATGGCCGTTATAAAAGCAAATTCCAGTGACATTGATGTGTTAGCACGATTAATGCGGGCAGAAGCAGAAGGAGAAGGAGAAGAGGGTATGCTCATGGCGGGGAACGTCATGGTGAACCGTACAAGAGTGAGATGTTTAGACTTTGGAGGAGTTAATAGCATTCCCGACATGGCTTATCAGTCCCCAGGTGGTTTTGAAGCTGTTCAAAAAAGCTATTTTTATCAGCGAGCTCGTGAGCGAGATAGACGTTTGGCGAGAAGGGTTATTAATGGCGAGCGGTTCTATCCAGCTGAATTTGCTTTATGGTTCTTCCGTCCAGACGGCCCTTGTCCAGCCGAATGGTGGGGACAGTGGAACACGGGGCGTTACAAAGCACACTGCTTTTATCAACCAACACCAGCTGAATGCGAAGAAGTCTTTAATACGTTTTAAGATAAAAAAGGAGTGATTACATGTACCAAAATCAGTGGCAAAATCAAGGCGGTCAACAAGGTCAAGGCAGCGGGCAGGAGCATCACCAAGGTCAGCCTATGCAAGGTCAGCCTATGCAAGGCCAACCCATGTATGGTCAGCAATCTATGCAACAGCAATCTCCTCAGCCTTACTTCTCCTCACAAAATTACCAGACTCCAGGCTTTGTTCAACAGCAAATGTCTGGTGTAGACGCAAGCATGTTGCCAATTGAGCAATCGTTTATTGAGAACATTTTGCGTTTAAACCGTGGCAAACTTGTAACGGTTCATCAGACATTTGAAGGCAATAGCGAATGGAATGCCCGAGTTTTTCGTGGGCGCATTGAAGAAGCTGGACGTGACCACATTATTATCGGCAATCCAGAAACAGGAGAGTATTATTTACTTTTAATGGTAAATTTAGATTTTATCACATTTGATGAGCCAATTGACTATACATACCAATATGGGTATGAACCAAGTTTATCCCAATACTCACCTCGATAACACAAAACACCCCCTTCTACATTGAAGAGGGTGTTTCTGCTGCTTTATTACAAGTGCCGCATAGCCGCAATCCCTAGCAATACCCAACCAACAATAAAAGCAAGTCCGCCAATAGGTGTAATGGCACCAAGCTTCGTTATGCCGGTTAGCGCCATAACGTATAGGCTCCCTGAGAATAGGACAATACCAATTAAAAACGCCCAACCTGCTCCATGAACCATTTGATTGCCGAGCATTTTTAACGACAGTATTCCTACAAACAGTAAACCAATACCGTGAATCATATGATACTGTACGCCTGTCTGGTAATTTTTCAACATTCGCTCGCTAATGCGCCCTTCCAATCCGTGCGCGCCAAATGCACCAATTGCTACTGATAACGCCATGACAATCGCACCAATGAAGATAAATAATCTTCCCATTTTCTAGCACTCCTTCACATTCAACACTTTTCACTCTTAAATCCCCATCCGTCGCCTTCCGTCAAGCCCCATGCTATGATAGGAAAAACGAAAAATGGAGGGAATGGTATGATTCGCGTTCGTCCTTATACTGTAGCTGATTTCGATGGTTTATTACAAGTCCAAAAAGAAGCATTTCCACCACCTTATCCAGCGGAGCAACTCTGGAATAAAGACGACATCTCAGCTCATGTTGACACCTTTCCAGAAGGGGCACTTCTTGCTGAATACAATAACATAATTGTTGGTTCGGCTACATCGCTATTAACAAATGCTGCTGACCGTTCTCATTCTTGGAGTGACATAAGTGATAACGGAACCATTCGACAAACCCATGACCCTAATGGTCAGACGTTGTATGGGATTGATTTATGTGTTCGCCCGACGTATCGAAAGCTCGGGGTTGCAAAAGCCCTTTATGATGCAAGAAAAGAAACCGTGCGAACGTTACAATTGCAACGCTATGCCGCTGGTAGTCGGTTACCAGGTTACCATCACTATGCACAAACATTAGCAATAGAAGAATACGTCGAACGCGTACAAGCTGGTAAGAGAACCGACCCTGTTCTTTCCTTTATGTTAAAACAAGGGTTAACCGTTGTTCGCATTGAAAAAGATTATTTACCTGACGAGGAATCACACCATTATGGTGTAATTGTTGAATGGCGGCCTTGAATATCCTGTATATGTAAAAAAGGCGACCATCCACTTAAGGATAATCGCCTTTTTTCCAATCAATCTTGTCTAAAAATCAAGCAAATTGCGTTTTTCTTCTCGTTCATCTGCTTCTGTCGTTGGTTGTTTAAGTACTGGTTTTTGTGGAGCCGGCTGCACAGGAGACTGCATAACTGGTTTTTGCGGTGCTGGTGCTTGCAGCGGTTCATCTACTTGCTGACTGCCCTTTATTACGTGACAGTAACTTTCAATAATGGAGGCTGCTTCTTTAACATCCACCCAATTGTCCCTGTTTGTCGCTCCCTTCATGTTCTCTATTTGTCGTTCCATTTGTTCAATGAGATGTTCAACTTTAATGAGCATAGTGTCCTCCTTTCGAACACAGCTCTATGATAGCATGCTTCAACCGTTCAATGCGAGAGTGTGGCTACTTTTTAGCAGCAAGCGCTTTGTATAAGTCAGATAGAGTTGAGTAGCCAGCATGATCGGCAACCACTAGGTGCTTCACCCATAATTGAGCGGCCATATGCGCATCTGCAAGAGCATGATGACGATTCCCTACTACAATATCGTACGCATGACACCACTCTTCTAACTGTTCAAACGACTGATGTGCTGCTGTAAGCTGCGTCAAAAAGGATGTATCAATTAATCGATGTGTGAACGTTCGACCGAGTTCATGCCATGTAGCATGCCGCATAAATCGTCGCTCATGGGCAGCATGGTGAGCAATAAGGGTTGATGAACCAACAAACTGGTAAAATGCCAATAAAACGTCCTTTAACGCCTCTGATTGTTCTAACTCTGCCGTAGTTAACCCGGTTAGTTGTAAAATTTCTGCAGATGGGGTCCGTTTTGGCTTAATCGTTTTATAGAAATGGTCATGTAAGATTGAAGAACCTTTAATTTTCACTGCTCCGATTGAAAGAATCGAATCACCATAATCTGGCTGAAATCCACTTGTCTCTAGGTCAAAAACAACCATTGGTAGTTCATGTAGCGGTTCATCCAGCACATCCTTTTGCGCTTCCTTTTGATAATGACGAAAGCGCGCCATTTGACTTGCTTGATCGGAGTTTGAGGACGAAACACCTGAAGTAAATCGTGCCGAAATTTGCCGCATGATTGTCATTAAGTTCATCGTACCACACGCCTATTCATGACTTTGTTGAATGCCCCGATAAAACGATCGCCCTTCTCGAATACATGCTTTAAGAAATTTCCGCTCCTCTTTTGTAAGGTTATTCGGAAAAACATGTGTAAATGTTCCATGATTCTCTCCCCATAGCACACGTTTATTTTGAATCTCTAAAAAAGATGCCATTACATGTTGTTCGCTTGTCATAAATGCACTTTGCTGCATACGCGCCCATGTCGATGCCGATTCAATACCTTCCTGCAATGCAAGTAATCGCATCCCATTCACATAAGGAAAAAGCACCTGTTCTTTTAAATTGATCGTCCCTTGATACTCACCATAGTTATCTTCCAGCAATTGACCAAACCCATTCAAACCCTTAGGGATTCTACCTGTATTTTCCGTAAAGCGACTCATCGGAATGTGCCCTTTTCTTATCTCAAAAAAGAGACGTTGCTTTAGGCGCTTGAGCCACTGATCATCACCTAACACAGTCCTAGCATCAAAGAACGTTAACAAATAGCGGACATGCTCAAATTGATTCTCTTTTATCCAAAAGTTAAGTTGTTCATTCCACTCCTCATAGGATCGACACCAGCCCTTATTTGAGGCCATAACCCCTCCTGTACACCGTTCGTATCCCTTATCTTCCAGTGCTTTAACGATCTCCTCTCCTAAAAAGAGAAAATATCGTTGACACGCTTCTTCCCCGTCGTAAATGATGCCGTGATCTTGATCTGTTTGATAAAGCTGTTCCTCTCTTCCTGCACTACCCATAAAGAAAAACGCAAAGGGAGCAGGGATTTCTCCCAGCTCCTTAATCGTTTTATCTAAAGCAACTTGCACAGCATCGTTACGTCGCTGTTCTTGCTCACATAACCGCTGCTTCATTAATTCTGACATCTCCACCATTATGAGCCTGTCTTAGAAGAACGTTCTTGTTCTTGTTGCACATTTTCAGGATAGCCGTACGAACCATGTTCACTCATATCTAGACCAAGAATCTCTTCCTCTTCAGTCACACGTAACGTACCACCAACAAGACTCTTTGTAAGTAAAAGCAATACGTAAGAAGCACCAAATGCAAATGCGGCACATACTACAACGCTTAAAGCTTGCACGCCTAATTGATCGAATCCACCGCCATAGAATAAACCAGCTCGACCACCATTTAATGCTGCAAGTTCTGGTGTAGCGAAAAAACCTGTTGAAAGTGTGCCCCAAACGCCTGCCACTCCGTGTACGCTAAGCGCAAAAATAGGATCATCAATTTTTAACTTGTCAAACATTCTCATACTAACTACTACTATTAGTCCACCAATCATACCAATCACAACCGCAGCCCAAGGATCAACGAAAGCACACGATGCAGTAATGGCAACAAGACCTGCTAAAGCCCCGTTTAATGTAGTTGGAACATCAGCTTTACCACTCATTGCCCAAACTAAGAATAACGCTGCGATGGTTCCTGCACCTGCTGCTAGTTGTGTATTTAACGCAACAAAGCCAAAAAATGCTCCATCAAGTCCACCTGTTGAACCGGCATTAAACCCAAACCAACCAACCCAAAGGATTAATACACCTAAAGCTGTGTATACTTGGTTATGTCCAGATAAATCGTTCACTTTTCCGTTCTTACCATATTTACCGAGGCGAGGTTTTAATAAAATAGTCGCTGCAAGTGCCGCCATCGCACCTGTTAAGTGAACAACTGTTGAGCCTGCAAAGTCTTGCTTCCCTAAATCAGCAAGCCAACCTTGATCTGACCAAATCCAGTGTGCCACTAATGGATATACAAATGCTGAAAATAAAACCGCAAAGATTGCGTAAGCAGCAAGCTTTCCTCTCTCAGCAAATCCGCCGAAGGCAATGGTTAATGCAATCGCCGCAAATGTTAATTGAAAGAAGAAATCGACAGAACCAATTCCATCCGCCGCACTACCGTAAAAGAAATTAGAAAGACCTATAATTGCATTTCCTTCTCCATATATAAATCCGTAACCTACTGCCCAGAATACTAATGAAGCGACCCCTACCGTAAAAATAGTCTTTCCAGCAATATGACCAGCATTCTTCATTCGGGTAGAACCTGCTTCAAGAAGAATAAATCCCCCTTGCATTAATAGAACTAGGACGGCCGCAACCGTTAGCCACAAATTATCTACTAATACCAATGCTTCATCTCCACTCATCTACAATCCCCCTCGTATAAAATGGTTTATCTATAAAGTCATTATAAGCGGATGTCAAAATTGTTCCATAAGTCCGTCAGTTTATCTGACATTCTTTCTTCCTTTTTTTGACCAACATAGGATTGGTTTTGGATACATACACTATACTCGGCTTGATCAACACATTTTGCATAGGGGGCATTTAAATGATGAATCAACAACCATCAGGACACGTTCACTCTTCACAGGTAGCACCTACGTTAAACCACGGAGGACATGATTTATTCGACAGCCACGAAATTATAGCTGGGATGATCAATGTGCTTGATCAATATATGATCTTTCGCACGTTTATGACTGATCAAGAACTTATCTCTTTACTGGATCGTCAATATACCTTTATTGAAAGCCAGTATAATGTTCTTGCTGAAGCGTTCTCCACTGGTCAACCACCAAGCCAGTCAACAGGTGTATATAAAATGACGCTTTCTCACGATGTTCAGTTTGGTCTTACACCAAGTCAGCCGAAAAAGCCAAACCGAAACATTTCAGAAGTGAAAGAGGCAGGGTTGTCTGCTCATATGCTCGGTTTGATTAAAGGACAAGCATCATTAATGGGGATGGCTGCTTCTGAAATTACCAACCCAATTGTTCGCCGAATCGTAGCAGATACGGTACCAAACTTCATCGAATTAGCCTATGAAATTTTTCTGTATCAAAATAAGCATCAGTATTATCAAGTTCCACAGCTCAACGACCGTGATGCCCAAGCTATGACAAGTGCGTATCAGCCAGTTATTGGCCAAAAGGCAACAATGCCACAGCCAAAGACACCTATACAGTAATAAAAACAGCTGCTTTTCTAGGAAAAGCAGCTGTTTCTTTATTGTTTTATTGGTTTCTTCGCAAACCACTTTAATAAAAAAGGTAAGGCTAGAAACAGGCCAAGCACTCGTAACATTTGCAACGTCGCCACAACAGTCGCATCGAGCTGTAATGTCGCAGCGGTAGAGGCCATTTCAGCAGCTCCTGCTGGAACAATAGCTAGTAGCGTTGTATAAAACGGAAGCGGACTTAAAAAGAAGAAGATTAAAGCCAACCCTATACTCATGAAGACATACAACAAAAGCGTCACCGCACTAGCTCCACCAATTCGCTTTAATTCTTTCACTGTTTTCCGGTCAAACCTCATTCCGATCAACGAACCAATTAGCACTTGTGCCATCCCCATTACAACGTTTGGCATAGCATAATCTGGAACAACAAGTTGATGAGCAGTAAAGCCAAACAGAATCGCAACAAACATCGGCGCACCTGGAAAAGAAAGAAAACGACTAAGAAAGAACACCAGAATAGCTAAACCGAAGGCGAGTCCAATTAATCCTCCATCAGTCCACAGCCCTTGTGGCTCTTCTATAATAGGTACAGCGTTAGCCCTTGAACCAACGCCAACGATCAACGGCACCGAAAACACAAATAAAGTAATGCGCGCTGTATGAAATGCTGCAACAATTCGCTGATCAGCTTGGTACCGTTCACTAAGCGCAATGACTTCTGATGCTCCTCCTGGTAAACAACAAAAGAAAGCTGTATTCCCTTCAAGCTTCGTCCATCTACCAAACAGCTTCCCAAGAGCAATACCACCAATAAGCGTGAGTACTAATGATAAAAGGAAAGCTGGTAATAGTGTTCGATATGCCCAGACCTCTTCTGGAACAACCATAAACCCAATTACCACACCAACAAGAGCAAGAGATAACGTAAACAACTCGCTCCGAAAGATGAGCTTATCTATGAAAAAAGACCAAACCATTCCTGTTAACAGGGCACCAAGCAGCCATCCAGCTGGTAGCCCAGCCCATTGAAAAAGCCAACCGATTAAAAAAGATGTTGTAAAAAAAAGCAGCTTACTCCCCATTTGATCCTTTCCCCTCAATCGTTAATGGTAGCTGCCAATCAATGGGGGACTCCTCTATTGACACAAGCCACTCATTAATTTTTGAGAATGGGCGACTTCCAAAAAAGCCTCTATGGGCCGAAAATGGACTCGGGTGTGGCGATTGGATAATAAAGTGCTTGCTCTCATCAATTAACGCTAATTTTGCTTGTGCATGCTTTCCCCACAGTACAAAAGCTACTGGTTTCTCACGTTTGTTTAGTGTAGCAATGACGTTATTTGTAAAGACTTCCCACCCTTTCCCTTGGTGAGAACCTGGTTGTTTTTGACGAACCGAGAGCACGGTATTCAATAACAACACGCCTTGATTGGCCCAGGACTCTAGAAAACCGTGTTCGGGTGGTTGACAACCTATATCCTCTTCTAGCTCTTTATACATATTTTTTAAAGAAGGGGGTGTTTTCACGTCAGGCTTAACGGAAAAGCTTAATCCATGAGCCTGATTTGGTCCATGGTAAGGATCTTGACCAAGAATAACCACCTTTACGTCTTTATAAGGAGTAAGATGAAGCGCATTAAATAAATCATGCATAGGTGGATACACCACTTCATTTGCATATTCGTGCTTCAAAAATTCCCGTAGCTGAACATAATACTCTTTTGAAAACTCTTGACCGACATAGTCGTGCCAATCGTTACGTAAAATCGTCATCTGTTTACTCCTTCCCTATCCGATTCACTTCAATCATACGCCTCTCCGCATATGTTGACAAACAGAAGAGAACTGACGCGATCCGCCAGTTCCCTGTCTTATAAAAGCAAATGCCCCATTAAAACAATAATTGGTAACGTAATAATGGTTCGAACCAAGAAGATCAACACAGCATCTAAAAATGTAATTGGAATCTTAGAGGCAACAAGAACGCCACCTGTTTCCGACATGTAAATGAGCTGTGACACAGATAATGTTGCGATAACAAACAAGGTTAATTCACTTGTAATGCCAAAGGACTCTGCCAAGATAGCAGGCAGTAACATATCAGCAAACCCAATTAAAAGGGTTTGGCTGGCTGCAGCCGCTTCTGGTATGTTCATCCATTCCAAAACCGGTACGAACGGTACTGCTAACCATTCAAAGACTGGCGTGAAGTTAGCAACACCTGCCGCAATCGTGCCAATTGCCATGACAACAGGCAGGACTCCAAACCATAAATCAAAGACCGTTTTGAAGCCTGTTTGAAGATTCTTTCCTTGTTTAAAGCTTTCTTCAGCACGTAAGGATGCCTGAGCAAAGCCATTTTTTATGACGTTTTTTTCTTTTGGCTCTTCTTGACCTTCGCTCCCATCAATATACGTATTGGCTTTACGCGATAACGGTGGAATCCTTGGCGTAATCACTGCCGCTACAAAGCCAGCAATAAATAGTGTTAAAAAGAATTGCCAGAACAAATGAGAAATCCCTAATCGACCTAATATCGAAATACTAAACGTAATGGAAACAACAGAAAAGGCAGAAGCAACGATAGCAGCCTCTCTCGCTGTATACTTTCCTGCTTCGTATTGGTTGTTGGACATCATTATACCTACTGTACCGTCTCCAACCCAAGAAGCCATAGAATCAATGGAAGCCCGACCTGGTAAACGGAACAGCGGTCTCATAACATTCTTTAACAATGAGCCGAAGAATTCCATTAATCCAAAATTCAATAGCAATGGTAAAAGCAAGCCTGCAAACAAAAAGATTGAGAATAGGAACGGTAGTAAGTCAGTTAACAATAATTGCCCTGTATCTTCCGAAATTAAGAATTCGGGACCAACGTTCATAAACACAAGGATAGCTAGTATAGCACCTACGATTCGAACGACAATCCAAACAGGTGTTGTCGCAAAGATGCTTACCCAGAAAGATTCCGTTTGGCTTTGTTTCTTCACACGAGTGGCAATGATGGAAACAATAGCTGTCACAATGAGGAGAATGGTCACAATAATTGTAATGACCTCAACCGATAGCAAGTCCATTAAGAAATCAGAAGCAAACATGACAGGTAGCTGTACAGATCGACCGTCCTCTGTATCAATGGGGATTGGTGTCATAAATAGAAAAATTCCAAGTATAGACGGAATGATAAACATTAATGCATTTTTAACTGTTACGTTATTCATAAAAAGTCCTCCGACCGGATAATAATAAGCAATAATGAATCATTATACAACTTCTTGTCTTTAAGCGCTATGGGAAATCTCATTATTAACGTTTTCTTTTTCTTCACTCTCTTCTGTCGATGTCCTTTTTAGTAAAGCTGTCACCCTTGAAAGCTCTTCCACCGCCATCTCAATTGTCTTAACTTTTTTAATGACCTCTTCCATTATGCCTACTTGTTCACTCGCTAAGGCTACACCATTTCTTGATTCTTCTCCACTTGCTTCACTTGCTTTTTTTAACGAATCAATTTGTTCTACTAACGCTAATGTACTAAAAGCAATTGATTGAGTAGAAGAAGAAACAGAATAAATATCACGATTTAAGCCGTTACACGCTAAATGAATCTCCCCTAATATTGTTTCGACTTCTGTATTAGCTGTAAGTCCATGCTGTATACCTTCGTTCCCACGGCTCACTTCATCTAGCACAGTTTGAACATCTCCCTGTACAGTTTCAATAACGGTTCCCATTTGACTTGCCGCTACTTGCGATTCAGCCGCTAGCTTTCTCACTTCTTCTGCTACTACTGCAAATCCCCTCCCTTGTTCTCCTGCATGTGCTGCTTCAATTTCTGCGTTTAGTGCAAGTAAGTTTGTTTGGTTCGCTATTGCAGAGACAGTTTGTACGGTTTCATACAAGCGCTTTGAGCGCTCATACAGATGATGAACCACTTCATATGTGCGTTTATTATTTTCTGCAATCGCTCCCATGTATGAGGTCGAATCATTTGCCTTTTTGTTTCCATCGGCAACAAGGTTCCGCACGGATTCTGTCGCATTTTCAGCAGCTGCCAACGCAACTGTTATGTGTTCCACCTTTTCTGAAAGATCATCTGTAGAACGTACACTTTCTTGAGACGTTCGTACTTGATCTTGCACTGCATGCATCATTCTTTGATTTCCTTTTTCAATGGTAGCGGCAGATTGTAACGTTTTGTTAGACTGGTCTGTCAGGTAAGTGGTAGAAGAAATAAGGGTTTGTGCTACAGTAGATGCTCTTTCCATTGTTCTTTTTAATTCTTCCGTCATCTGATTAAACGCTTGTGTAAAATGGGCAAATTCATCCTCTCCAACTATTGGAAGAGGTTTGTGTGAGAAATCACCTATTGCAAGTTGATTTGCTCTTCTCACTAGACGCTTTAATGGAACAAGAATCATACGAGCTTGATGTCTCGCTATCCATGCACCAATGATAATGAACGCGACAAGAACGACCCACAAAAATAGCAGCTGTACGGATAATGATTGCTGCAATGTGGTTAATTGCTCTACGTGCTCACTTCCTACTTCCCTAGAAAGTTGCTCTAGCGTTTGGTTCGTTGTTCTCATAAAAAATGTAATGAGTACACCAAACAAGATCAATAGTCCTGCTATCACACTGTACCCTTTCACTAATTTCTTCTGTATCAAGACGTCTCCTCCTTAATCTACTGTTCTTCTCCTATATATCGGAAAATTGATCGATCCTTTCCATATGAGTAACATACTTTCCCTGTCGTTTTTTTTCTACTATAATAGACACAACAGAGATAAAGGAGAGACGAAATCATGAAACGATACAAAGCGTTAACGATTGCAGGATCTGATACAAGTGGTGGAGCAGGTATTCAGGCCGACTTAAAAACGTTCCAAGAGTTACAAGTATACGGAATGAACGCCCTTACGACTATTGTTGCTCAAAATCCATTTGAAGGCTGGGCACACGAAGTCTTTCCACAAGATCCCGCTATTGTTGCTAAACAAATTGATACAGTATTAAAAGGCATTGGCGTAGATGCAGTCAAAACAGGAATGCTCGGTTCGATTGAGATTATCAACATCGTCGCTGAAAAAGTGGACCAATACGGCGTTGATCAACTCGTTGTTGATCCAGTAATGGTATGTAAAGGTGCGGATGAGGCGTTAAATCCAGAAACGGATGCATGCTTACGAGACGTGCTTGTACCAAAAGCATTTGTGGTAACACCGAACTTATTTGAAGCGACACAATTATCTGGTGTAGCCATTTCTTCTCTTGAAGATATGAAAACCGCAGCAAAAGCCATTCATGGGCTTGGTGCTAAGCATGTGGTCATTAAAGGCGGTAGTAAGCTTGAATCCAATCAAGCTGTTGATGTATGGTACGACGGTGAAGACTTCCACCTACTCGAATCAGATGAAATTAACACAACGTATACCCACGGTGCAGGCTGCACATTCGCGGCTGCGATCGCCGCTTCATTAGCGAAAGGACACGATGTAAAAGAAGCGATTTATACAGCAAAAGCTTTCGTTACAGCTGCTATTAAACATGGTAGCCGATTAAATGACTACGTTGGCTCCGTTGCCCACGGTGCTTATAACGTTGAAAATAAGTAAGAACAGAAGAACGCATGATGACACGATTATGCGTTCTTTTCTTCCTTAAGCCACGTAGCAAGGGCCTCAATATCCTTGGCAAACATACGATCTTTTGTAATGGCGGAAACGATCTTCCTCATTTGAACGTGCCACCCACTGGTAGCTGTCGCCATTTTCTCCGTACCTCGATAAGAAGTCGCCTCCATTGCGCAAATTGCTTCAATCGCATAAACATGCCTCACATTCGCAACGATTTCCAATGCATGACGAGCTCCAATTGTCCCCATACTCACATGGTCTTCTTGATTTCCCGAGGATGGGATTGAATCGACACTTGCAGGATGGGAGAGCGTTTTGTTCTCCGACACCAAGGCTGCCGCCACATACTGCATAATCATCGCACCAGACTGCAACCCAGGCTCTGGACTTAAAAATGGAGGCAAATCACTAAGCTGCGGATTCACTAACCGTTCAATTCGTCGTTCAGAAATATTCCCAAGCTCTGCCATCGCAATTGCCATAAAATCCATTGCCAATGCAATCGGCTGACCATGAAAATTCCCTCCTGAAATGACTTTTTTTCCACCTTCAAAAATAAGAGGATTATCAGTTGCTGCATTCATTTCAATGATGAGCTTCTCTTTTACATAGCCTAGAGTCTGCCATGTTGCCCCATGTACTTGCGGAATACAGCGTAATGAATAGGCGTCTTGAACCCGCTTTTTCCCTTGAGTGGTCACTAACTGACTATCCTTTAAATACGCTCTTATACGAGCTGCACAAGCCATTTGCTCTGGATACCCTCTAGCTCTATGAATAGATTCATCAAACGCATCCATAATTCCTTCTAATCCTTCTAAAGTTAAAGAAGCGATCTTCTCTGCATCATAAGCTAGCTTTTCTGCTTCTAAGTACGCTATAACACCTGTTGCAGTCATTGCTTGAGTACCATTAATGAGCGCCAATCCTTCTTTTGCTTGTAAACGAATCGGTGCCATACCAAGCATTTGCAAGACCTCAAGAGTCGGTCTCTTTACACCTCTATACCACACGTCCCCTTCACCAATTAATGGCAGGGATAAATGAGCGAGCGGTGCTAAATCCCCACTAGCTCCAAGGGAACCTTTCTGAGGCACGCACGGATAGACATCCATATTAACAAAATCAAGGAGCCGCTGTATCACCTCTATTCGAATGCCAGAGTACCCTTTTACAAGTGCATTTGCCCGTAACAGCATCATCGTCTTTGTTACAGCCTTCTCAAAGAACGGACCGACTCCACACGCATGGGACACTAACAAATTACGTTGTAACTCTTCTACATCCTCTTTGTCAATTCGGACATCACTAAACTTACCAAAACCAGTATTGATTCCGTAAACCGTCCGTTGTTGATCCACAATTTCCTCGACAGCCGCCCGACTGTTATCAATGGATGGGATACATGAAGAATCAATCGCCACTTGTTCGCTTTGCCGTAAAACCTTTTGCACATCTTCCATTCCTAATGTTTTTCCAGTTAAATAAATCATAGCTTCACCCCTCTAGTTCATTAAAGCTATAAAAAAGAAGCTGCCCGCTGAAATGAACTTCATTTCAAAGCGAACAGCTCCTGTTCCTTATAACGAGATACCGACAAGATCGAACATTCATGTCTTTCACTCCATTTCGATCATTCTAATAACTAAAGTGTAGGGTTTCATGCTACAATTGTCAACGACTGACATGAAAGGGAGAACAACTGATGACTCATCCTAAAAGACGAATTGCACAGCATCATCCACACCAATTAACAAAACAAATTCTTTCAATTGATTCTGCTTTACTCATTGCCTCTGCGACAATCCTCGGTTACTTAGTTGCCTACCGTTATCAAATGGGGCAATTTGACTATTACCAAATCAATGAAATCCTTTTTGGACAAATTTATTTAAATCATATCATCATCGCCATGACTGCGGTTTTTATTTTTATTATTGCCATTCTGGTCATTCAAATTGTACTAAACTGGTATTATAAACAGCTACCTTATTTTTGGTCAAAAGTAGCGCGACACATTTTTCCTTGGTTTCTTTTTTATCCAGCTATTGCGTTTTTGTACGACCAATCGATCTTTTACTTTATTCCTTTTGCCATTGCTGCTTATTATTTCATCGTTCCTTTATTTTATGGACGCATAAAGAATTATAAAACCATTTTTTTAGAAAAATTAATCATCCCATATGACGATTGGAATTGGCGCGATTATGTGCCAGCCTTTATAAAAGATACAAAACTAGAGAAACAGCTCTTATTTAGCATCGTTATTCTAATCCTTCTCCCGCAACTTTCTTTTTTTATTGGTCATTATCTAGCTAGTAATCAGACAGACTACTTGTTATTTAATCATGAAGAGAGAACTCATATCGTTTTGACGACAACGAACGATTCTCTTATTGTCGCACCTTTTAATGCAGAGGACCTTACATTCGAGCAAGAATACACCATTGTTCCGTATAACGGCGTATCAGCGTCTTTGTATTCGTTTGATCCTGTCTCCTTACCATCCGGAATTAAGCCTCAGAGCGAATAAAAAAACCACTGACTCGTGTCAGTGGTTTCGTTAGGCTGTCTTAAAACTTGCTTTGGTAAGCTGTAAGCTCCCATGCATGAACACTTGTGCGGAAATCATCCCACTCGCCACGTTTTAACTCAATATACTCGCCAAACGCATGCTCACCAAATGTTTCGCGCCCAATAGAACCTGCTTCGAAGCGGTCGATAGCTGATTCCAAGCTTGTTGGTAGGTTTTCAATCCCACGCTCACTAATTTCCGCTAGTGACATGTTAAAAATATCTGCGTCAACAGAAGCCGGACATTCTTTTTCATTTTCCACACCGTCTAAACCAGCTGCAGCCACAACGGCAAATGCAAGATATGGATTTGCAGATGGATCTGGACAACGAATTTCTACTCTCGTCCCTGCTCCTCTTGTCGCTGGAATACGCACAAGCGCTGAACGGTTTGAAGCAGACCAAGCAATATAACAAGGCGCTTCGTAACCAGGAACAAGACGCTTATAGGAGTTAACAAGCGGATTTGTCACCGCAACAAAGTCTTTTACGTTATCAAGCAATCCAGCAATAAAGTGATACGCTGTTTTGGATAGTGCGATCTTGTCGTCTTCGTTATAGAAGCTGTTCTCTTGCTTCTCGATATCAAATAGAGACATGTTCACGTGCATGCCATTTCCATTTTCCCCACCAAGTGGTTTAGGCATAAACGTTGCATGTAAGCCGAACTGCTTTGCTACAGTTTTTACGACCCATTTATAAGTTGTCGCTGCATCGGCAGAGCCAAGAGCGTCAGAATATTTAAAATTAATTTCGTGCTGTCCAATCGCTACTTCGTGGTGAGACGCTTCAATTGTGAAGCCCATCATACGTAGAGCTTTATAAATGGCTAAACGAACTTTCTCCCCATCATCTTTAGGTGACGGTTCAAAATAACCACCGACATCCTGTGTGCGAAGCGTTGGTTGACCAAATTCATCTGTATCAAATAAGAAAAACTCTAGCTCAGGCCCGACACTGATTGAATATCCTTTGTCTGCTGCACGCTTAACCGTCTTCTTTAAAATGTTACGAGGATCTCCATCAAAGTCAGAGCCATCAGGCTTTTTTACACTACACAAAAATCTCGCTTCTGAATAGCCTTCTTCCTCTGTCCAAGGTAACACAGCAAATGTCGATAAATCAGGGTTTAAATAAAGATCTGACTGATTGATTGGTGTGAAACCCGTAATAGAAGAACCATCAAACATGGTTTGCCCATTTACAGCTTGGTCCAACTGATCCGCTGTAATGGTTACATGCTTTAGCATGCCTTCAATATCAACGAATTGCATATGAAGTAGCTCAACATTCTTCTTTTCAATTGTCTCCCGAATCGTCTCTAACAAACTTTCTCTCGTCGGCGCTTGAGTTGCCATCTCGAAACACTCCCCTAGATTAGTAGATGTTATGCTCATCTTTTTCTTACTACTACTCTATGACGGATATGACATGCGCGCAATCGTTTTGTTAGATAATCTGACACATTATTCACTCTGTTAAGGTAAAGGATCGCTATTTAAAAAATTTATTCAATGCCCGTCATTAACGTTTTATTTAGACAATTTCATAGCTCGTGAACCTATGAATAAAGCCGAACGTTTCAAAAGGAAGAAATAAATATAAATAATCGTTCGTTCAAATCAGTTTTATGACTACTTATAAAGTTGACTCCTTTGCATTCAAAAAACGCTATAAGCCATTGGATTTTCAAAAAATCACCCGAGCTTATAGCGCTTTTTTCAAATATTAAACTTGATCTACTGGCTCTAACGGTTCTTTCGGCTTACGCACAAGCGCCATAATGCCGGCAATTAAATAGAGGATTAATGGCACTGCTGGAATAAGTACCAAAAATAGCATGAAGCTCGTCGCTCCATAAAAAATTGCCGATCCTAAAAACAAAATACTGGCAACGATGGGCTTTTTCTTCACCATCACGACCGCTACAATACCAGCGATTGCTGGGATAAGAGATCCTGCCGTTAACAATCCGAAGTTCACCATTTCAAGCATTTCAATCGCTGCATTGGCTTCCTCTTCGGTTAGCGGCTCAGTGCCAGACTCCACAAACTCACTATTTTCATCTGTCATTTCAAATAGAAATTCCTCAAATAATCCCTGATCAGCTCCAACAGCTAGCGCACCCAAAAACAATGTACCTAGAAAAAATAAAACGATCCCTATAATACCAAGAACTCTTTCACCTGTTCGTTTAATCACTGTCATCTCTCCTTTTTCGATCCCCATGCTTATGTATGATATAAATTATGCTTTTATGATCGTATCATAATTCTCTATTGCTATACAGAAAAAACCTGCCGAAAAGCGACAGGTTTTTTTCATACTGTTAAGACGAGCGCTTTGCCCATTGGCGCTTTTGACCGCCTTTTGGCTGATCGCTTCTGCTACGCTTCTGGTTAAAAGCGTTACGACGATCTTTGCTACGTCCATCACGACGACGGTTTCCACCGTTTCCGCCATTTCCACCACGGCCATCATGACGCTTTTTCGAACGAAGTGGTGCTTCACTTGTTAGTGCAACAGGCGTTTCATTCGGCTCTTTTGTTAAAAGCTTCAATGCTGCCGATAAGGCAGTAACTGCGTCTGTTTCTTGTAATATTTCTTTTGCTTCCACACGGTAATGGTCCTGATCGCCTTCCGTTGTTAACTCACGAAGCTGGTTGAGTACAAGTTGTTTCTGTCCAGCTAACGCTTCATCGTACGTAGGTTTCGGACGTGCCGTCATACGCTTTTTGGAAACTTTTTCAATTAATTTTACGTGGTCACGCTCTGGCTTCGTTGAAAGAGTAATCGCAATTCCTGATCTTCCAGCACGACCTGTACGTCCAATTCTGTGTACGTAACTCTCAGGATCCTGTGGTAAATCAAAGTTAAATACGTGGGTTACACCGCTAATATCTAATCCACGGGCAGCCACATCTGTTGCAACTAAGATGTCAATTAAGCCACTCTTAAATTTACGCAAGACGCTGTTACGCTTCGCTTGATTTAAATCACCATGTAAGCCCTCTGCACGGTAGCCACGCTTGATAAGTGCTTCTGAAAGCTCATCTACACGACGCTTCGTACGACCAAAAACGATTGAAAGTTCAGGTGTTTCTAAGTCAAGTAAACGACAGAACACATCAAACTTCTCACGCTCATGCACTTCAACATATTGCTGAGCAATATTTTCCATTGTTACTTCTTTTGCTTTAACCGCAATACGTTTCGGGTTTTTCATAAATTTGCTTGCTAGTGACTCCATACGGCGAGGCATTGTCGCTGAAAACAAAAGCGTTTGTCTTGTATCTTGTGGCGTTTCCGCTAAGATTGTTTCGATATCTTCAATGAAGCCCATGTTTAGCATTTCGTCTGCTTCGTCAAGCACAACCGTCTCAATCGTTTGCAAACGAACCGTACCTCTGCGCATATGGTCCATTAAACGACCTGGCGTTGCAACAATGACATGCGGCTTTGCTTTTAATGCGCGAATTTGCTTCCCAAAGTCTTCTCCACCGTATACAACAACGGTACGAACCCCTTTTTCACGTCCAAACTGACGAATCGACTGCTCTACTTGATTCGCAAGTTCACGAGTAGGTGCTAGAACAAGCCCTTGTAAAACTGGTTGCGATGCATCAATACGATCCACCATTGGAATACCGAATGCGCCTGTCTTCCCTGTTCCGGTTTGCGCTTGCCCGATGACATCCTCACCGTCTTTTACAAGTTCTATTGTTTGCTGTTGGATAGGCGTAGGCTCTGTAAAGCCCATATTTGTGATGGCTTGAACAACACGTGTGTCCAGACCAAATTGATCAAACTGTGTCAAGTGTTAAAAACTCCTCATTTTTTTATATTTAAGCGCCTTAAACGCATCGAAAAGGCTGTCTTGATGCAAAAAGCCAGTGAAGTCGGCTCGCTTTGAACATCGAGACAGCCTTAAAGCTCTCTTGATTGCTTAAAATCTACAACTATACATCATAGGCGCTCATCTGTACTCAAGCAAATATCTTACCATACTATTTAAATATCCGCAATAGCTGCTTTCCTTTTAACAGTCAACATTCATCCACTGACTGACTTACGTATCGCTCGTAACAGCGGTCCCTACACTTAGTTTAACCAATTTTAAAAAATAATAACACGGTTTTTTCTGCCCAATGGCTACCCATACATCTTACGACCAGCATGGACTTTACCACATTCGCCGCCTCTTGCTGCAGTTACCAACTGCGTCCGCTCATAAAAGAAAGCATGCGCAACGGCAGCGCATGCTTATTATGTTCTTATGAACTAGGGACTTCTTCACCATTTAAAAAGGCTCTGAATGTCTCTGGCGGCTGGTTTCCAACAACACGACGGACTTCTTCACCATTTTCAAACGCAATTAACGTAGGCGTTGATTGGATGTTATACGTTGCTGAATCGTATTCTAGCACGTTGTATTGGTCAACCGTTATCTCTTCATCACCTGCAACATCCATTAAAACCGGTGTCGCTTCTTTACAATAGCTACACACAGGAGAAAAGAAATAAACAATGGCATCTTCGCCATTTGCAAGTTTTTCTTCTAAATCGTCCGGCATAATAATATTTTGATAGTTTGGATCATCAAGCTGATCAATCGTTGCTGAATCCAAATCATCTGTGTCGTACTGTGTATTATTTTCAAGCTGCTGACTTTGCCCCATATTCTGTATCACAATCAAAATAATAAAAACGGCAACAACAGCGCCACCAATCCAAAGTAATTTCTTCACGCAACTTCCTCCTTACGCTTTTTAATCGTGTATAGACTTGTAATAAAAATAAGAATAAATGCGGTTCCTGCAAGAAATGGAATCGTAATAAATCCTAACCAGTTTATATATTCTCCTGAACAAGAGACAAGGCCACAACCAAGCACATCATCTTCATTTACCGGAAGCTTTTGAATAGCGTAATGGTAAATAGAAATGACCATACCAATTCCTGATAAAATAGCTGAATAGATGGCGACGCCTGTATCTTTACGAATAATACCGACTCCAATTAGAAGAACAAGTGGATACATAAAAATTCGCTGGTACCAACAAAGCGCACAAGGCTCGAATCCTTTAATTTCAGAAAAATAAAGCGATCCAAGTGTTGCGACGAGCGATACAAGCCATGCAAACAAAAGACTGTTTTCAATCTTCTTACTCACAAACATTTCGCCTCCCACGAACCAAACTTTCGTACAATTGTACTCCAATTAAAGCTACTATAACATGTCAATATCTCGAACATTCGATTAGAATTCTCTTTCCTCTCCTGTTTTTCTTCTGTTTCATGTCTAAAAATTGCCAGACTGGTCAATTGTAATAAGAGAAAAAACTTTGGAGGCTCGAATATGAGTGAAATGAAACAACCATTAACATCCATTTGGCAACTGTCTTCTCACGATAAGTCTTACCCCCATTTAACCCAAGATATCGACGTTGATATCGCTATTGTCGGCGGTGGTATAACCGGTTTAACCTCAGCTTATTTACTTGCTGAATCTGGAAAACAAGTGGCGGTTCTAGATGCCACATCATTCGGACGAGGTACCACAGGTCATAGCACAGCCAAGTTAACCGTTCAACACGATTTTATTTACGATGAACTTCTTTCTCATGTAGGAAAAGAAAAAGCACAGCAATACTACCAATCTCAAAACGATGCACTTGCTTACGTACGTAAGCTTGTGAAAGACAAGCAAATAGAGTGCGGATTCTCAGATGAAGACACCTACCTTTATGCAACCACACATCACGGCGAACACCGGTTAAAGCGTGAAAAAAAGGCATATGAACAGTTAGCCATCCCACACGAATGGGTGACAGAACTACCAATCAATCTTACCATACGTGCAGCTTTAAAAGTACCAAATCAAGCGCAGTTTCACCCACTCGCATACATATCCTTCCTATGCGATGAGTTAAACAAAAAAGGTGCCCAACTGTTTGAACACACCGTTTGTCAAAAAGTGAGTCATGACAACGGTTCCGCTATCGTACACACGAAAGACGGTCATACGGTCACTGCCAAAAAAGTCATTGCTGCTACACATTTTCCGTTCATTGATGGCGGCGGGCTTTATATGACACGATTAAAAGCGGACCGCTCATACGTTGTTGCTGGCACAACGAGTGAAGCATGGGCTGGTGGCATGTACCTGAGTGCTGAACAGCCAAAACGATCGCTTCGTAGCGCAGAAATGAATGGAAAAACCTACATTCTAGTAGGAGGGGATCACCACAAAGCCGGACAAGGAATGGATGCTCGAAATCATTACGACGCCTTGCGCACTTTTGCAGATGAACAATTTAGCAATTTTACAGCCGAACAGGAGTGGTCTGCACAGGATTTAACGACTCTAGATAATATTCCATACATTGGACCACTCTCCTCCTTACAAAAGAATGTATTTATCGCAACTGGCTATCGAAAATGGGGGATGACAGGTGGCATATGCGCAGCACAAGTACTCACTGATTTAATTGTCGATGGAAATAGCCTGTATTCAGACTTATACAAACCAATGCGCTTCCATTCCGACCCAAGCATTAAACATTTTCTGACTGAAAACGCAGACGTTGCCAAACACTTGATACAAGGGAAAGTACAAAATGATTATGAAGACGTCACTGAACTAGAAAATGGTCAAGGAGCAGTTGTTAAACACGACGGCAAACGAGCTGGAGCGTTTAAAGATGAGCGAGGGAACCTTCACCTAGTTGATACAACTTGTACCCATATGGGGTGCGAATGCAACTGGAATCATGCCGACCTCACATGGGATTGCCCATGCCACGGCTCCCGCTTTTCCTATAAAGGAGAGGTCATTGAAGGCCCCGCAAAGGAACCACTTAAAAAACTAGATTAAGCTGTGTTGCCATAAGCACACAGTTTTTTCTTTTTTGCTTTTATTTACAGCCAAAGAAGGGTATGGAAAACTACAACTAAAAAGGAAGGTGTTCTAAATGGCCATTGGCGCTATAATGCTATCATTACTATACTGGACTTGGATGATCGCCTTGGCGATTACCGTCATTGCAGTAGGTGTTTACGTTGGCATGCAGACCCATTACCGAAAAGTTAAAAAGATCGAAGCGCAAGAGCGCCACACATCACGTTTGCGTGAAAGGTGAGGAAACGAAAAGTTGAAATAAAAAAACGGCTGCTTAGCTTGTCGATAAAGTTTCATAGGAGTGTTAATTTTGGAAACGCGTATTTACATGATAAGACATTGTGAATCACCAAAACTGGGTGGTAGTGAAGAACGAAGAGGTCTAACTCGAAAAGGAAAAATTGATGCGAGTAAGTTAACTACATTGTTAAGGAATGAAGATATAGAGGTTTTTATTTCAAGTCCTTATACTCGTGCTCTTCTTTCAATAGAGGAATTAGCTACTGAATCTGGAAAGGAAATACTACTATGCGAAAACTTTAAAGAGTGTACATTTTCAAAAGGGGACAAAGTTGTACCTAATGAGCAAGTTTACCCTCTTGTAAAAAAAATGTTCTCGAACCATGAATACGCAATACTAGGCGGCGAAACGTATAATCAGTGTCTAGATAGAGCGATATTTGGATTAGAAAGAGTACTAAGAAACTTTAAAGGAAAAAGAATTGCGATTAGTACTCATGGATTTGTAATGACAATAATGATTCGCAATTTCATTAAACATATCGGTTTTGACTTTCTAATGGAGACTACAAAGCCTGATGTCTTTCTATTGAAATTCGATGGAATGACAGTAACTGAGTTTACTAGAATTTGGCGAGAAGTTTAATTGAGCGGTAACTGTTTTTAAAAAATTATTAAATTTATTTTTGGTCTAGTCTCACATAAACGATTCCAGTTATTGGTTCATGAGGCATGATAGAATAGTTTTATCACAAATGAAAGGTTGGATTAGATGAGAAAGTTCTTGGTTTTATCTTTTGCATGCGGCTTTTTAGTTGCTTGCGGGGGCAATGCAAGTGAAGAAACAAGCAGCGACAATGAAGAGCACTCCAATTCTACTGTTCATGAATCAGAGGAAGAAGAGGTTACAAACAATTCAAATCAAGCAGACTCACAAACAACGACCGAAGGTGATGAGAAAGAACCTACAGATACATCAAATGAAGAGCTTAGTGAGAGCGAATTGGAAGCGCTTCGAATTCCAACCGTACCGATGGAGTCCCCTTACGACGATGATGGGAACATTAAACACGCGCATACTCAAATTGAGATTGTAGATGAGTATATGGACGAGGACGGTCGTATTTATTTTGGTTTAGACGAAGATCCGGTACGAAACATTACAAACCCAGAAGACGAGAATATCGTCCATGTCACCAATTATTCAGATGTTTTTATAAATATAGTAGAAGCAGAGGCTTTTCAACTGGATGAGGACTTGCGTGAAGAAGCCTACAAATTCGTCATGCTTTCACCGCCACAAGAGCTTGAAGGAAAAGATCCCTCAGAATACCGAACATGGGAGGAAGCCACAAACTTAGAAAGAGGCGTCATGCAAATGATTTACCTCACCACTGCACCTATTCATAACATAGACTATATTGTTCACGAAGATCTGTATAACCATGATGCCCTCCCCATTCTATTAGAAGAATTTGAAAAGCTTGGCTCTCCGATGGTTCTCTTCCCTGCACCTCAAACGGTGTATGACATGCAATTATTTGAACTTATACAAGACCTGCATCAAATGTGGGGACAATTAGGGCAATTCGAAAACCCAGCAGAGAATAAAGAAGAATTTGAAGAGCTTTACTTTCAAGTTAGACAAGAAACGAACGACTTAATTGTCCGAATGAATTTCTTACTGAGTGAAGAGATGTAAGACAACGACTCATGTATTGTCGCTCGCTTTTTACATATATCGAGTTTTCTTTTTCATCGTAAGTTAAATCTTCGAGTAGGAATCAAAAAGGGGGTTTTGCTTTTGATGAGGAATAGAAAAGAAAGAAGGGGGTTTTCAATATATGTCTTTACTATCGCGGAACAACTTCTTGATCGTTCGAAATTCAGTAAAAAAATCATTTAAAAAGCTTGATTGCACTGGGGCTGCCCTTATGATTCTACACAATAATGAGCTAGTTGTAGAAGAATACTGGGGAACACACTCTAAACAAGAGAACGCTCGATTAATTCAAGCAGATTCAAAGTTCCACCTTGCATCATGTAGAAAAAGTTACATAGGCTTTGCAGTTGCTTATGCTGCTCATCATGGTTATATTCAATCTATTGATGAAGAAATCACTTGTTATCTTCCTACTTCACAACAAAAAGCTGTGTTTGAAGGAACGACGATTCGTCACCTATTAACGCATTCACATGGTTTAATACAACGAAATAACCAGATAGATCGTGAATTTCCAGCTGGCACTGGGTGGGCATATCGAGGAATCAATATTGAATTATTATCTACAATCGTTAACTATACTACAGGGAAAACAATTGCAGCTATTGTAAATGATGAAGTTTTTCGACCATTAAACCTAACAGAAACAAATTGGTATAATCAATTTGACAACACTTTCGTAGAAGTCATACGTAAACCTAAAGATAAAAACTGGTCCGCAGATAAGCATATAGATGGCAGTAAAATGAATATGTATGCTTCTGTTCGTGAACTAGCAACATGGGGACAATTGCACTTGAATAAAGGAGTTGTAAAAGGGAAACAACTTGTAAACCCTAACATACTTGAATTAGCTACATCGTTGCAAAGCCCAAGGTTTAAAAATCAAGATCTCCCTCAAAATGGCTTTTTATGGTTTGTCAAAGACTCATCAGCAAAACATTCAGAAATAGGCCCGTTAGTACCTAAGGGAGCGTTTCAAATTCTAGGGTATACAGGTGTTACCTTACTAGCTATACCAGAAGAGAAGATTGTGGCTGTACGAGCATTTAATAGTTTTGGGTCCCCTGAAGGATATCATTACTTGGAGGATGTTAGAGATTTCGGAAATGCTATTATGCAATCCTTCAATTGATAAAACAAAACCAGCTAAGCCCGATTGAACGGAAACGTCAATCGGGTTTATTATGGCTGCTCTTTTAATTCATTACAAACCGACCATAGCCCATTCATGGATTTCGAAACCTCTTGCTCCTTTCAATACATAGGGATCGTTCTGAACAATCTCTTTCACTTCTTCTAAAGAACTTACTTGATAGATAACCAATCCACCGGTTCCATCAACAAAAGGACCGTTTACAAAAATCTTGCCTTCATCTCTTTTTTGCTCTAGATAATCAAGATGCTGCGGTCGATATTTTTGACTTTTTTCCAAATCAAGTAAAGGTAAAAACACCGCATAGTAAATCATCCGTATTCGTCCCCCTTCTTTATGATTTAGTAAATTGATTATTCCATATTAATGAATAAATGTATATCCATTCTCTTCAAGGGTTTTTTCAATATTTTTTGCAAGCGTACTCTCTTTCCAATTGCCACTTTGTATGATTTCCATTGATTCATTCTCATTTTTAATTAACGTTTCAACTTTTGCCAAGATACCTTCAGCCTCTAAAGGTGGAATAACTACAATGCCATCTTCATCCCCTAGTATGATGTCTCCGGGATGTACAACCTGACCCCCACAAGAAATATCTACATTTACTTCACCGGGGCCATTTTTATAAGGTCCTCTTCCTGTTACACCGGCAGCAAACACAGGGAAATCTTCCTTTTGAAGGTAATCAACATCACGAATACACCCATCAACAACGAATCCGGCAATGTTCTTACTTTTTGCAATCGAATACATAATATCTCCACATATACTATGATTCATATCTCTTCCAGCCTCCACTACAATGACATCACCAGGCTGCGCCATAAGGAGTGCTTGGTGAAATAACATATTATCAGCAATGGATGCTTTGACAGTTAAAGCCTGACCTAATAGCCTTTTTTGTTTGCCGAATGGCTTGATATAGGCATTCATGCTATACAACCGTTCCATACAATCAGATACATTTGCTGAAGGATATTCCCTAAAGCGATCCACTAAAGCCGGATTCAAATTCTCTCTATTTGTGTAAATTCGCTTCCCTACGCTCATAAACATTCTCCTTTTTAAAGAACACTATAATTTGGTTTTTCATCCCTCAATACAAGAAGCACTTCGTTCACTACGGTAGACCCCATAAGAGCCATTGCTTCATGGGTGTTGGCTCCAATATGAGGTGTAGCAACAAAATTTTCCAAGCTTAAAAGCTTGTTCTCACTCGTTGGTGGTTCTTTTACAAAAACATCACTTGCTGCAGCGTAAATATGTTTATGAATTAAAGCGTTATAAAGAGCTTCCTCGTCCACTACTCCACCCCTAGATGTGTTGATAAGAATTGCACTTGGTTTCATTAATTGAAGCTTCGATTCATTTATTAAGTGCTTTGTATTCTCCGTCAATGGAACACTAATCGAAACGAAATCTGCTGAAGTCATCAATAAATCTAAATCAACTTTTTGAATGCCTAATTGATCACACTCTTCTCTAGAAATGTATGGATCATAGGCAAGGACTTCCATATTAAATCCTTGTTTTGCAATCGTAGCTGCTATTCTACTAATTTTTCCCGCACCCACAATACCAAATGTTTTTTTACTTAATTGATACCCCGTTAGTTCTTTTGGCGCGATTGTTTTATTTTTGTCTTGCTTTCCTCTTTCGAAGCTCAAACTCACATTACGAGCCATGTTCATGGCTAACGCAATAATTAATTCACCTACAGATTGAATATTCGCTTGTGGGGTGTATACAACGTTGATGCCATATTCTTTTGCTGCTTTAATGTCAATGGAATCGTATCCAACACCATGTTTTCCAATGACTTTTAAGTTTTTTGCTTTGGCAATCATATCCCGAGTGACTTTTTCAGCTCTAATAATCATACCGTCAACAACATCAATCTCATTAACATCCTGTGTAATGGTACAGTATTCTTCAAGTGTTTTCATTGCGTTTACGTCAATATGCTCCGTTAAGAGAATTTTAAATGGTTTCACCTGTACACCTCGTCATCTTGATAGCGTTATCATTGTATTAAGTTTATCTAGTAGGTTTATTAATGTAAAATAGGTATTAAGCTTATTAAATAACGATAAATATGTTATAAGGTGGTCTGTTATGAATTTAAATTTTATAGAAACATTTTTAGCAGTTGTTAAAAAGAAGTCATTAAGTGCGGCAGCAAAAGAGCTGCATATCGCACAAACCACCATTAGCCAAAGACTTATGATCGCTGAGACAGAATTAGGATTTAAGTTAATAGAACGAGGAAAAGGCGTTAAAGAGATTAAGCTAACGCCTGCTGGAGAGGAATTCCTGAGATTAGCAGAACAATGGGATCACATTGATAAAGAAATGGATTTATTAAAGAAGCGTGGTCCTAAATCGGTTTTAAGCGTAGGTTCAGTTGATAGCTTTAATACTTTTTTTCTTCCAGAAGTTTATAAAGAGATTAGTACCCTCACATCTTCCTTGTTTTTATCAACACATACCTTACATTCAAAAGAACTCTACGATGAAATTGAAAACCGTTCCATTGATATTGGTTTTTCTCTCGCCATTAGAAACAGCCCGAACGTCAATGTAAGTAAATATTTTGAATCACCACTTGTTGTTATAAGCGCGAAGAAATACCTAGGTGGGAAAAGTTTAAATATTAGCGAGCTAGATTCAAAATATGAACTCTATATGCCATGGGGAGAAGACTATAGAATGTGGCACGAATATTGGTGCGGGGAAATGATTCACCAGCAGTTCAAATTAGATAACATGAACATCCTACTCGGTGTACTGGAAAACTCAAAATATTGGGCGGTTGTTCCTGAATGGATAGCCCATAAGATCGCTATGGAAAGAAAGCTTTATAGCTATCAGTTGGAAAACACTCCGCCACCCTACATTTGTTATCAATTAACTCACAAAAAACCGTTCATCTCTAAAAAACACTCTCTTGAGCTATTTACTTATGTGTCTAAAAAAAACCTTGAAGAAACGAACATTCACAGGTAAAATAACACCCCCTGTCACAAAACAGGGGGTGTTTATTAAACTACGTTGCAGATAATAGACTCATAACGACAATGGTGAGAACGCCACCTATTCTCGTGGTAATCTGAAGAAATGGGAAGAGCTGCATTCGTTCACTTGCTTTTAACACTGCTACATCTCCTACTCCACCCATGTCTGCTAAAGCTAATCCTGAGATAATGGACGATTCCACGAAGTAGAAACCAATAATCCACCCTGCAAAACCTGCAATGGTTGCAATAATTACCACGACCATTACCGTTACAAACATATTTGTTGGATTCGTTATTAAATCTAGTACACGATTTACGTCTATTAGGCTGGCACTTATCGCTACAAGGACGGCAGGAACCCATACTCTACTAATAAAATTAAACCACACTTCGGCCCCACTATTAATTTGATTCGGTAGCAGGTTCGTCAGTTTTAAAATGGCAGCTAAAACAATTAACCATACAAAGGTATGGAAGAAAGGAAAAAGCCCGTTTAGTAGGACACCTGACATGTAAAGACCGCCAGCTACCATTATGCCTATTCCTATATTTTTAATGGATTCAACTAAACGATTTCCTTCTTCCACTTTAAAAGAATCGTTTTTTACTCTTAATGGATTACCATTTCCTGAGAAACCTTTAAAAGGTGTTTTCTTTCTTTTTCCGAGGAAATTAAGAATGGATGCTAATAGAATACAAATAATATTGGAGACCATGACGGCAGGTGCCAGAATATCAAAGAAATCAGAAGGTACACCACCCATATTGTCTGCATATATTTGCGATAATGGAATGGCACCCGTCGTTAAACCACTTGCCATAATGGGAGCGACAATCAATAATATTGTGTATTTAAAACCTAAACCAAATAACTGACCTAATAACCCACCTACTAATGCACCTAATAAAATGGTTGTCATAAGAGGAATAAGCATCTTCAAACCAACTGTAATCAGAACTTCTCTTTTAATACTTAAAATACTCCCAACAATTAATCCAGCTACGATAAAATCTTGAAATCCAAATCCACTATAAAAATTTTGAGCAATCTCTGACATTGATTCTGGCAAGACCCCAACAAATATGAGCACCGCAGGTAAAAAAATGCAGAGTAATGTACCTCCCCCAAACTCTGAAAATTTAGGAATCGAATCTCCAATCCATAGAAACAGCCCACCTAATCCCATGGTAATCATTAATCCTGTAATAATATTTATTGGTAAAATATTTAAATACAAACAAAGAATTGCTGGAATCAATAGAGCCAAATATAAAGGCAACCTTATACCATAGATCTCATCCGTTAAGAATCGATTCCGTCCTGTTTCTTTTAATTTCAAATCACTCATTCCATATTCCCCCTGATTGATAGCGCTTTCTTTATTGATAACTTATTCTAAGGATAATATTATTTTTCTTATTGTAAAGTAGCAAATTCACCTATTAAATAGCACAAATATACATATTAAATGGATTTATTCCACTCTACGTATACATGATCAAAACCAAAAAAGCAGCCCTAATGGCTGCTCTCCTTTAATGATTCTCACGCCTATCATGGCTACATTATAACTACAAAAAGAAAAGGACTCTAACAAGTTAGCAAACACAAGAAAGTATCCTAAGCGCCTATTTTTACATCAAAAAAAGACTGAAGCCTTTTACAAGGTGCAGTCTTTAAATGTAAGTCTTTGTGATAGTTAATGTTAATAACCGCCAATTGGGTGTACATATGTTTGGATATCACCATCGGCTATTGGTTGATTCGTTGATGATAATAAAGCAATAGATCCCACCAGCATCAAAGCTATTAGAAATTTTTTCAATTTGATCCAACTCCTAACGTTAACGATTTTTGTTTGGCACGGTAAGCACGTTTCATGAAATAAAGCGCCTTTTCCATATCCTGCTGTTCCTGAAACATAGCCGATAACTCCTGAGCAAGTTCTTCGCAGGCATATAACATTTTCCGATCTTCTAATAAATCAAACTCATGTTCCAAATCCTTATAATTTTTTTCCACGTATATCTTTTGCAGGATTTTACATCTAATGAGAAATTCTTCGTTGTTATGTTTAGTTACTTCTTGGAAAGCTTTATCTAGTTCTGTTCCTGCTTCTTTATGATTACCTAGTACAAACAGAACTCTTGCTAAACAATAGTGTGCTTGTGCGACTACAAAATAACCAGTAAATTCATCAGAGGAGATATTCTGCTCAAAATAACTTTTTGCCTTCTCGTAATCTTTCTCTCGATAAGCGTTAATGCCCATCGTATTAATAACTAATTGTTTAGCATACGGATAATCATTACTTAAAGATACATTTTCATTCATGATTTCCTTTGCCTGTTCGTGCATATCTGATATTGAATAGATACCTGCTAAAATGTTAGTTGAGAAAATAATTCGCTCTGTATACCCTAATCGCTTAAATGTCACAATGGCTTCTTCTAAGTATGAGCAGGCATAAGCGTTGTGATTTATTTTCATCAGTGCCATACCCATGAAATATTGAAATTCAGCCTCTTCGGCCTCATCTTTCACATATTCGAGCAAACGTTCTGCTTTACGAAATAAGCGAATGGCAGAACGATAACGATGGTGCATAAACTCATGTTGACCGCTCACAAAGTAGTACATATACCGTAGCATATGATCGAGGGATTCACTTACTGCTGGAGATACACGTTCAATCATCTCATCTCCAGCTTTTTCATCAGTTGTTTGATCTCTCATCATCGTATACCGGTACTCTACAAGCGAGTAATAAGCTAAGATGCTGTCACTAGGCTCCATTCTTTTAAGCATCTGCTTAATTTCCTCATGTAATAGAATGGCTTCATCCGATGACCTTGAAATAATGCAACTATACCATTCTACAATTTTGGCACCGACTTCCTCTGATGGTATCGTTATTTGCATCCTACCACCTCCTTTTTGTTATTATGGTTCTATTTTACTGGTAAAATAGAACAAATGTAAGATAAGTTAGATATTTCCCAATATACATTTTGTTAATTTTTGTAACTATTTATGTTAATCTGCTCTTCTACTTTTTCTATTCGTCAAGTTTCTACAGAATCCCTGTTTTTTCTAGTTATCTTTTGCACTCGTTCGTAAGAAGATTACTTTTCATCAATTTAAACCAGTTCAAATAACGTATATAACTAAAGAACCCCTAAAAAACCAAACATTAAAACAACTACTTGAATATAATGTTCGTTTAAGTTAATATTTGGTTATATTACAAAAAGAAGGAGTTGGGTTTGTGGAGAAGAAAAATAGTAAGGTTGCCGTACTGTTTACGGGTGGCAAAGATTCAACTTTAGTCGCAAGTTTAGAGGCGCTTAAGGGAAATGAAGTTCACTTATTAACATGTAATAGTGGTATTGGTATTAAAAGTGAGTTGTCGGAATTAAGGGTTAAAGAATTAAAAGAAAGGTTCCCCAATCAAATCCATAGCCGTACAATTTTACCTACCTATGGTTTATTAAGAGAAATCGCAATATTGAATATTGAGGAAGATTTCAAAAAATGGGGTGTGAATTTAGTTCTTTTAGGAGATAAATTGGCTATTCACGCTGCTGCAACTGTTTATTGTTTGGAGAAAAACATAACAAATATAGTAGACGGTTGCGTTGGCTACCAGGAGGAATTGGCTGAACAAAAGGAAGTAGCCATATCTCTTTTTTCGGATTTTGAAAGAGAATACGGGATTCGTTATCAATGTCCAATTTATAATTACGGAAGTAAAATGGATGTAAAATACTCACTTATGAAATTAGGTTTATCCACAAAATCATTAGAGGGTGTTTCCATTTTTGGAGATGCTTTTAGTGAACCTACTAACCAAATAGTTGAGGAGTATATAAAAGAAAAATTACCCATCTGCCACGAGCATGTTAATTTTATGACAAGGACAAGAGAAAATGCTTCTAGTTATTCACTAATTTTTAAACAGGAGAACCATTTGGTATGATTCGAAAAATTGGAGCGGCTATTGTCGAGGGTGGGAAATTATTAGCTGTAAGTAAGGATGGTTCATCGAAATTCTTCATGTTACCAGGAGGTAAAATAGAAGAAGGTGAATCTGAGATAGATGCTTTAAAGCGTGAGTTAAAAGAAGAAGTTTCAGTTGAACTCCAATCCTACGAACACCTTGGAAATTATTCAACAATTGTATTGGATGGTAAAGAGGAAATTGAATTAAGTATCTATGAAGCCACATACACAGGAAATCTCCAGGTAGATAATGAAATAGTTGCAATGAAATGGTTACCATTAGATACCAAAAAGTCACCGTATATTGGAACTGGCATCACTGAATTTACACTCCCAGCACTACGAAAAAAATATCATGCAGAATAAAAAATATACTTTGGGTGCATGGGCAGCTTTCCTAGCGGGATTAACATTTGGTATTAATTCAATTGTAGTCAAATCTGCCAACAACGTTGGATTACACACGTTCGAATTATTAGCTTACCAGATGATTATTCCACTAATATACTTTGCTATACGTTCTATTATTAAGAAAGACAATCAAGTTGACACAAATAAAAAGTCAATCGTAAAAAATATCTATAATTGGATTGCTGGAATAAGCGTTGTAATGACTAGTTTGTTTTATTATATAGCTATTCAGGAAATGGACCCTAGTTTAGCGTCAATTGGATTGTTTCAATATCCATGGTTGTTTATTTTATTTGGCTATTTAATTTACGGATTTAAGATAAGAAAAATTCAATTGATAGCTATATTTATATTATGGGTGGGCTCCATGTTATTAGTTAGCGCATCTTTACAAGAAATAACATTTTTAGGATCTCTTACAGGTATTTTAGCTGGCATATCGTTTGCGGCGTACCTTTTCAGCCTTAGATATGTGAGTCATCATAAATATACAAAGCCTTTTGTATTTCTTATTGCGACAATGATTGCATTACTAATAATTATCTTCAATAGATCGAGCATTAATATTCTGAGTTTAGAAGCGCTTTTATTCGGAATGATTACTGCTACATTAGGACAAATTATTACTTTTGAATTATTGTCATTCGCAGCAAAGAATAGTCGTCCAGTCATAATGGCAGCATTAACAACTGTTGAATTGCCAGTGGCCATGGTTGTTACGTGGATTATTTGGGGACCCTTTCCTTCACTAATTAAATACATTGGATTAATTATTATGGTTGTCTCAGTAATATGGTTGAAGTTAGATGAGAAGGCACCAAAAAAAGCTAAACTTAAAAAAGCGATTTAGGAGGTATAAATGTGTTAAAGGACATACAATTAATCTTATTTGATCTTGATAACACACTTTATGATTTTAATGAAAAATGGAATAAAGGAACCTATATTACATTTAATAACTCCAAATTGACAAAAGGTCTCAAATACGAGGAATTTATTACTCAATATAGAGCGAACGACCTTCATTATTGGAATTTGCACCACAAAGGTCAAATTGGATTAGATGATGTAAGGAGATTTAGACTGATTGATACCTTGAGTTATTTTGAAAGAAATGTAACTTTAGAGCAAGCTGACCAATACTTCAATCAGTTTATTCGAGAAGTTTTTAATCTAATTAAGCCCGACTCTAAAGTAAATTCATTCCTTTTAGATTTAAATAGGCGCTACAAAATTGGATTAATAACAAATGGAAAAGTATCTGAACAAAGATCTAAGATCAGTAAATTAGATATAGATAAGATCATACCTTATGAGGATATATTTATATCTGACGCTATTGGTCATGCTAAGCCGCATCCCCAAATCTTTCTTTCTGCGTTAGCCCACTTTAACACGAATCCTGAGAAAACGATTTATGTTGGTGATTCATGGGAAAATGATGTTATTGGGAGCGAAGCTGTAGGAATTAACCCTATATGGATTAATTCTGAGCAACAAGTTTCTAAGAAACTAGAAAAATCCTGGACTTATAAAAATATATATAGCTTGATAGAGGATTGGCAAAGTAATACGATGAGCCTAAACTAACCAATTCACAAGAAATTTACCAACCTTTTAACGGTAAAATAAAAGGTTGGTAAAATTTCTTGTCCTCAATAAAAAACAGGGTTTATTCGGCAAGTTATTTTGGGATACCTTTATGTAAAGAAAGAAGTATACCCTCGCACACCCCCTCTTTAAATATCTTTATACCTTTTATGAACGAATCCGTACTTCTCCACAATTTTTTCATTTTCTTGAAACTTCTTGCCCTCCTGGAGGCGTATATAAAGTAGACTTAGGTAAAGGAGGAATTTATATGGAGCTCACAACGATTTACTTCACAATCCTTCTAGTTAGTGGTGGGTTGACCGTTTTATATGTCTTGTTGTCAGACGTATTGGATGGCATTTTTGACATCTTTGATGGCTGGCTCTCACCGACGTTAATCCTTTCTACACTTGCTTTCTTTGGTGCTTCTGCTTACATATTGGAGCGATTTTCACCGTTTGATAGCCTTGTAGCCGGTCTTATTGCTGCTGCAATTGCGTTAGGTTTGGCGACATTATTTAATTTGTTTATTTTGACGCCTTTGCAGCATACAGAAGAGTCTGTTGCTTATAGTGATGAGGACTTGGAAGGAAAGCAAGGCGAGGTGATCTTGACGGTTCCAGCAGATGGTTTCGGAGAGGTTGTCATTCGTAGCGACAGCGGAACCATTGCGAAAACAGCGGCCTGTCTGGATAATCAAGTTATTCCATCAGGTACTGAAGTTGTCATTGTCAAGATGGAGAATGGGATTGCCTATGTCACGATGTTGGCACTCGATGATCTTTAATTTTTAAGGGGGAATTGTTTTGGGTATGGAAATTATTATTATTGTTGGAATTGTCGTTGTCATTCTAGCCGTACTCGTAGGGGTGTTTGTCACAAGATACCGTACGGCAGGACCAGATGAAGCACTTATTGTAACAGGAAGTTATTTAGGCGGTAAAAATGTAAACATGGACGATGCAGGTAACCGTATCAAAATCGTTCGTGGTGGCGGTACGTTTGTTATGCCGGTTTTTCAACAAGCAAAGCCATTATCGTTGCTATCAAGTAAATTGGATGTACAAACACCTGAAGTGTACACAGAGCAAGGTGTTCCGGTTATTGCCGATGGTACAGCTATCATTAAAATTGGTGGTTCCATTGGTGAAATCGCGACAGCGGCAGAGCAATTTTTAGGAAAATCAAGAGAAGATCGGGAACAAGAAGCGAAAGAAGTGCTAGAAGGTCATCTTCGTTCGATTCTCGGCTCTATGACAGTAGAAGAAATTTACAAAAACCGTGAGCGCTTTTCTCAAGAGGTACAAAAAGTGGCTTCACAAGATTTAGCAAAAATGGGTCTTGTCATTGTTTCCTTTACCATTAAAGATTTACGAGATACGAATGGATACTTAGAATCTCTTGGTAAGCCAAGAATTGCGCAAGTAAAACGTGACGCAGATATTGCCACAGCGGAAGCAGAAAAAGAAACGCGTATTCGCCAAGCGGATGCGAACACGCAAGCGAAACGTTCTGAAATTGAGCGGGCTACAGAAATTGCTGAATCAGAAAAGAATAATCAGTTAAAAGTAGCGGCTTATCGTAGTGAGCAAGAACAAGCGAAAGCCCAAGCTGACCAAGCGTACCACTTACAAGAAGCACGCTCGAAACAAGAAGTAACTGAACAACAAATGCAAATTCAAATTATCGAGCGTCAAAAGCAAATTGAATTAGAAGAAAAAGAAATTGCGCGTCGTGAGCGTCAATACGATGCAGAAGTGAAAAAGAAAGCCGATGCGGATCGTTACTCTGTTGAACAATCAGCGGAAGCAGAGAAAAGCAGACACTTCGCAGAAGCCGATGCAGATAAATACCGTGTGGAAGCGATGGCAAAAGCGGAAGCGGAGAAAGTTCGTGTTGATGGTCTTGCTGAAGCCGAAGCGGTTCGTGCCCGCGGGGAATCAGAAGCGGATGTTATTCGTCTGAAAGGTCTTGCCGAAGCAGAGGCAAAAGAAAAGATTGCCGAAGCATTCGAGAAATACGGCGAAGCAGCCAAGCTTAGCATGATTATCGACATGCTACCTGAGTACGCAAGAGAAGTTTCTTCTCCATTATCAAATATTGATAAAATTACCGTTGTGGATACTGGATCTGGTGAAAATGGTGGTGCGAATCGTGTCACTGGTTACGCAACAGATCTCATGGCTGGCTTGCAAGAATCATTAAAGGCATCTAGCGGCATTGATATTAAAGAGCTTGTTGAAAATATATCGAAAAAATAATGTTGAAAACCGCCTCTTCTTAACAGAAAGGCGGTTTCTTTCACTTAAAGTCCAGATAGACCAAGCGCTTCAAGCATTTTTTTCGGAACATCGGTGTTGTCCATTGTGCCGTTGAACGACTCTGCTCCTGCCCCATAAGCGAAAAGTGGTACATCAATACCAGTGTGATCGTAGGAAGACCAACCAAAGCCTGTCTTCTCGCTGATTGCCCCGTTAATGGCAAGCTTTAACGATTCCGCTTCTTTTAAGTCATCCATTTCTTCTTCCGTCCATTCAAACGATGTTTTCTCTTTAAGAACGTCCTCTAGATTAGCGTAATCATGGGTAACTGCTTCAGCAATATCCATACCTAATGCATGGACTTGGTTTAACATCGTTGGGTGTGCTTCTTCAGAGGCATGAACAGCCATTCCACCTGTATCGTGATCGCCTACCATGACAACTAACGTATCTTCATGGGTGTCTGCATAGTCTACCGCTATCTTTACGGCTTCTTCAAAGGCTTCTGTATCCGTCATCGCATAGAGAGGATCGTTGTCGTGACCAGCCCAGTCAATTTGGCTGCCTTCCACCATTAAGAAGAACCCCTCCTCCTCTTTTGATAAGAAATCAATGGCTGTGTGCGTCATCTCCGCTAAGCTTGGCTCGTCCGTTCGTTGGTTAAGAGACGGCTCTAATGCTTCCTCTGCAAATAATCCGAGTACTTTATCACCTTCGCCCTCCCATTGCCTAAGCTGTCTTCGGGTTTCTAAGTATGTATAGCCACTTTCCTCTGCATATGTCACTAAGTTTCGATCATCGTCACGAATACCCCCTTCGCTCTCCGGTAAAAATTCGGTTCTCCCCCCACCGAATAGTAAATCAACGTTTTCGTTTTCCATCATTTGTTTCGCAATCTCTGTGTAGCTTCCTCGAGATTCTACTTTTGCTGCAAAGGCAGCGGGGGTCGCATGGGTAATCGTTGATGTTGCTACTAGACCTGTACGTTTTCCATTTTCCTTTGCTCTATCGAGAATGGTCGGGAATGACTCGCCATTTGGCCCTAACCCGATCACACCATTATCTGTTTTATGACCTGTTGCTAAAGCTGTTCCTGCTGCAGCAGAATCTGTAATGGCCGCATTATTAGAACCCGTTTTTACCATAGCAGCAAACATCTCTTTTTCTTCCCATATTGGAAGAGCATCTTCTTTATAGAACCTGTAGCTGCTTGCATAACTTTGGGAGAAACCATCGGGTATTAAGAAAATGACATTTTTGGCGGGTCCGTGACTTGGTATACTTCCATCGTCACTGGCAGAAACACCTGTTGTTGTAGCGATTAACCCGATTGTCATTGCGCCAACTAAACCATATGTAATGAACTGTTTTTTCATTTATCCTCCACCCCTTGTCCAATTTTATTTCCTACACTTTTACCTTATAGGAAAATTGTAAAGCGCACATTATGCTCCGATGAAGGTTTATAAACAAAATGTAAACGGCGCAAAAAGCCCACTGATGTGAATCAGTGGACTGTGACCTACTTCTCTTTATTTAACCCTAATTTCGCTAATTGATCTGCTAGTGCAGAGTTTGCAAAATCGTCTTGCTTGTTTTGTTTCTTCATATAATTATTTACTTCACGCTTCGAAACATTTTTGTTTTTACTTTGTTTACGGCGTTCCTCAAATTGAGCTTTCTTTTCTCGATGGCCACACACACAAGCGAAAACTTGAGCATCTCCTTGCCCTCGTAGTTCCAGTTTCTTTTTACATTTCGGACAGCGTGCATTTGTTGTCATCGCAATATTTTTGCGGTAGCCGCATTCACGATCTTGGCAGACACGCATTTTGCCTTTTTTCCCGTTCACTTCAAGCAAGAATTTACCACACTCTGGACACTTCTCTCCAGTTTTGTTGTCATGACGGAACTTGGTTGTGTCGGCTTTTACTTGTCCAACAACAGAATGAGCATATTTCTTCATGTCGGCAATAAACGCACTCTTCTGCTCTTTCCCTTGCACAATTTTCTCTAGACGTTGCTCCCATTCAGCGGTTAGTGCTGGCGACTTGAGCTCTTCTGGTACAAGATCAAGCAGCTGCTTCCCTTTTGACGTCACAAAAAGGTCTTTGCCTTTTTTCTCAATTAAGAAGCTAGAAAAGAGCTTCTCAATGATATCTGCTCGAGTTGCTACCGTACCAATTCCACCTGCTTCCGCAAGTGTTTTAGAGATCGTTGCATCCTTTTCTTCCATAAATTGAGCTGGCTTTTCCATTGCTGTCAACAAGGTTGCTTCATTAAAACGGGCAGGTGGCGTTGTTTCGCCTCGCTTTAGTTCTGTATGATTGACCGACAGCCTCTCCCCTTCTGTTAATTTAGGGAGCTTGCTTTCTTTTGCTTGATCCTCATCTTCATTTTGACGCCAGCCAAGAGAAATCATTCGCTCTCCTTTTGTACGGAGTGCTTCGCTTGCAATCTCTGCTTCTACAACCGTTTGCTCTGATTCACTTGCCGGGAAAAAGTTTGCTAAAAAGCGTCGCACAATCAAGTAATAAAGCTTCGTTTCTTTATCATTCATAGCGCTTATTGGTGGTGCTTGTTCGGTTGGAATTAAAGCGTGGTGATCCGATACTTTCGCATCGTTAACCATTTGTTTTTTCGCATGATGTACACCTAGCTTTGATGCTTCAAGCACTGTTTTGCGGAATGGCTGCACATCAATGGCTTTTAAACGGTCTTTGAATGTATCAACAAGATCAGAAGAAAGAAAGCGCGAATCGGTTCTTGGGTACGTGACCGCTTTATGCTGTTCGTACAGCTTCTGCAAAGCACCGAGGGTTTCTTTTGCTGAGTAACCGTAACGTTTATTCGCTTCACGCTGCAACTCTGTTAAATCGTAGAGCTGAGGTGCAGGGGTAAATTTTTTCTTCGCTTTCACGCTTGTAATAGCGATGGCTTTTCCTTTTATCCTCTCTTTCAAGGCTTTCGCTGCTTCTTCATCGAAAATCCGCCCATCACCAGATTTTCGATTATACCAGCGAAACGTTGCGCCAGCGTCCACACTTACTTGCAGCGTGTGATAAGGCACCGGCTTAAAGGATTGAATGGCTTTTTCTCGTGCCGCCAGAATCGCCAGGGTTGGCGTCTGCACACGACCACAAGAGAGCTGGGCATTATGCTTTGTTGTGAGCGCACGGGTACCGTTAATACCTACATACCAGTCGGCTTCTGCTCGGGCTTCCGCTGCGGCAAATAAGTTTTCATACTCGCGACCATCTTTTAGCTTCTTAAAGCCGTCTTTTATCGCTTTATCTGTAACAGATGAAATCCATAATCGCTTGATTGGCTTTTTTACATGGGCTTTTGCAAGAATCCAACGAGCTACAAGCTCTCCTTCTCTTCCTGCATCCGTTGCGATAATCACTTCCCCAACATCTTGACGATTCAGTACTTTTTTCACGGTATGAAATTGCTTAGAGGTTTGTTTAATGACAACGAGATCAAGGCGCTTTGGTAGCATTGGTAGCTCCTCTAACCGCCACGTTTTATACTGTTCTCCGTAATGCTCAGGATCAGCATGCGTGACAAGATGCCCTAGTCCCCACGTCACAATAACGTCTTTGCCTTCAAAAAATCCGTTTCCTTTTTGGTTTGCGCCTAGAACGCGGGCAATGTCGCGACCAACAGACGGCTTTTCTGCTAAAATTGCTTTTTTCTTCATCTAATCACCCTTTTTTATTTACGTACTTGTATCATTAAGACCTTTAAATAGCTTCCTTTTGGGTAGGCACGGGTTGTTGCAAAGTCTGCTGGTACCCGGTGCTCTTCTACCACCTCATAGTGAACACCCGTCGCTTCAAACGCCTCTTCTACAAAACGCTTAAATTGCTTCGTTGAAACAGTTGCAGCATTGGTAGAAGCGATAATCACACCGTCTTTACTTACTAACGGAATGGCTTCTTCTAAAAGCTTCGAATAGTCTTTTGCTGCACGGAACGTTATCTTTTTAGACCGTGCAAAGCTTGGTGGGTCTAACACGATTAAGTCATATTCTAGCTCTTTCTTTTTCGCATAAGAAAAGTAGCGAAACGCATCCATTACAACGATACGCTGTTCTGTTGGATCGAGTCCATTCACCGCAAATTGTTCTTCTGTTTTTTCCCTACTGCGGTTGGCTAGATCAACACTTGTTGTTTCACTTGCGCCTCCCATTGCCGCTGCAACTGAAAACGCACCAGTGTAGGAAAAAAGATTTAATACACGTTTTCCAACAGCATACTGATCCATAATTCGTTTACGCACGAGACGTTGATCTAAAAAGATTCCAGTCATTGGACCATCATTCAAGTAAGTAGCATATGTGATTCCATTCTCTTTAATAAGAAGCGGAAACTCGCCTCGTTTTCCTTCCACGTAATCGTCTTCACCTGTATAAGAACCATCTTCTGCGAATCGCTTCTTTTCATATATGCCTTCATAAGACACTAGCTTCCTAACACTGTCTAACACCCATTCTCGAAACGTATAAATACCCTCACTATACCAAGTAATGACAATGTAACCAGCATAATAATCGATTTGTAATCCACCTATTCCATCACCTTCACTATTAAATAAACGAAAAGCTGTCGTATCTTCTGACCGAAAATAAGCCTGACGTTTTTCAATAGCCTTTGTCAGCTTTCCCTTAAAAAAAGCAAGATCAATTGGCTCTTGTTGATCTGTTGATAGAACCCAACCGTTTCCTACATTTTGCTTACCAACATACGCCTTGGCAATAAAACGATTTGATTGATCCTCTATGGTTAAAAGTGTCCCTTCTTGCAAGTCTTCTGTTGAAAACCAGTCTTTTTCAAGAAGAGGATAGCCGTTCTTTAGTTGTTTGGAGACTTTCTCATTTACTACTTGTTTGCTTTCCGTACGATTGTGCATGCTTTCACCTCAACAGTAGTATAGCATATCGTTTTTTCAACAGTGAAATGAGCTACGTACGAGTATTTAAGGAGCGAGCAGATGAAATCCCTATCTATTTATTTATAAAAAGCGCATAATAAAAAAAAAGCTCCTTAGGAGTGATGACATGTATAAACTGATCTGCACAATAAACGGAATAACGAAAACACTTAAAGACGTAAATCGCGATAAAGTGGTCATTTTCAACGATTTATTTGAAGCTGAACTGTACGCAGAGCAATTAAATAAAGATCGCTCCTATTCCTGTCATTGGGTACCCGAACCACTATCACCATAACAAATGTGAAGAACCTTTGACTTTTGCTTTTAATGATCTGAAAATGTTCTCCTCCCCCACATATTGTCCAGAAAGATTGCTATACTAGAGAAGGAAGGTGGGATAAGAATGTTTAAATGGGTTAGCTATATTGAGGGGATTTCTTTACTATTATTGCTTTTCCTTGCGATGCCGCTCAAGTATATCTGGAACATTCCAGAGTTTGTCAGCGTGATTGGCATGGCGCATGGTGTACTCTTTATTATGTACATGCTTTTCGTTGCAAATTTCTTCTTTAGTAAACAGTGGAATTTAAAAACATCGATTTTTGCTACACTTGCATCAATCGTACCATTCGGACCATTTATTTTGGAGAAACGCATCATTAACCAAAACGAACGCCCTCCAGCTGTTTAATAGGCTTGGGGCTTTTTTTATAGGAATGGGACAGCTACTTATTCTATTTTGGATTGAGACTTTTTTGATTCTTATGACCTATTTATTGGATGTTTCATTCAAAATTGTCGAGGGTACTTAAGTACACAGGAGGCGATATCAATGAAACCTGTATACAGAGAATTTTATAACGATGAAGAAGTCGTGAATGTAGTGAAGGCATTAAAGCAAAAGAACATCATGGAAGACGACATTTACGTTATCACCCACGATGATGATCGTACAGATCGTGTGGCTGATAATGCAGACGCTAATACGATTACAGCATCCGAAACAGGTCTTGGTACATCCATAAAGAACACGTTCCGCAGTAAAGGGGACGAGCTTCGTTCGAAGTTTGAGGAAATAGGATTCTCCGAGCCTGAAGCAGAACAGCTCGAAGAAGAACTAGACCAAGGAAAAATCATAGTCGCTGTTACAAACCAAAATGAAAGCTTTACATTTTAATGATCTGATTAACAGCCGCCCTCTTCACTAGAGATGCGGCTGTTTTCGTGTTTTAATAGAGAAAGGAGAGGAGGGCTGCGCTACATGAGTGATCTCATAAAGAAGCAATTTTTGCAATGGTTTGTCCATCATCATTATTTAAAACATCGTGGCGCACGAGCGCTTCTTGTTCACATTCAGTCGTCACCACATTTGTTAGCCAAACTACGGTTTACGGAAACAATTGATCCAAAGAGACGAACACTCATTGTTGCGAGTACCCAGTCGGATGAAATTGGATTCCAATACGTGAACCAAGGCAAAAAGACCGAGGATGTTGCAAAAGCACTTGACGACATCACGACTCATCCCTCAAGCCCCATTCACCTTATTGTTCATTTTTATGGACGTGACATTCATCACACGTATCGCCAGCTTGTTGAGACACCCGTTCATAAATCCTACCGTCAATACAAACAAAATCAAAAAGACGAGCAAGAAACAAACGCGTTTCTTCAGTATATCGATGCGGAAAATGAACGATCTCGTTTGCGATCAGCTATTGACAAAGCCCTTGATGATCGTAATCATGATGAATTCGCCAGGCTTTCTAAAGAGTTGCGTCAGCTCCAAGAAAAGCAAGCCCAATAAAAAGAAAAAGCTCACGTTACGCATGAGCTTTTTCATCGTTTTTCTTCTTATTTGGTCGAATCCATTTCGCCACCAATCCATGTGTAGGCGAGAAAAGGAAACTAAGCAGAAATACAACACCAGTCATCATTGCCATTGACCCCGAAATCGAACTATCGATCCAATATGCTACATAATAGCCACTAATTGCTGAAAGGGCACCAAATAATGCACTTAGCACGATCATAACTGATAGTCGTTCCGTCCATAAATAAGCTGAAGCGGCTGGCGTTACTAACATCGCTACGACCATAATGGCTCCAACAGCGTCGAATGAGGCAACCGTAGTAATGGAGACTAGCCCCATAAACAAATAATGGAGAAATAACACTGGCAATCCAAGGCTTAAAGCGAGTCCTGCATCAAAGGCTAGTAGCTTCCATTCTTTATATAGAAGCAAAATAAATCCAAGTACAATGACAAAGACAACAACCAACATGAATGTAGCCACTGGTATTTCTAAACCAAAAAGATTGGTTGTATTAAAAGGAATAAACGCAATTTCACCCATTAAGGTATGCTGGACATCTAAATGAACATTTCCGACTGAAGTAGAGATTAAAATAACACCAATCGCGAAAAGTGAAGTGAAGACGACCCCGATGGAAGCATCATGCTGCACACCTTTTGAATGAAACCATTGAACGAGGAATGTTGTTAATAAGCCTGCAAGCGCAGCACCAATTAGCATATGAATGCCATCTAATCGTTGAGTGACGAGAAATGCAAGCACGATTCCTAATAAAACCGTATGGCTGATCGCATCAGCCATCATCGCCATCCGCCGCAAAATTAAATAAGCACCTACAATTCCACAGGTCATACCAACTAACGCACCCGTTATGAGAATCCAACCTTCGTATGAAATCATTTATGGCCACCTTCTTTCAGTACACCAGGCGCTTCATTCTCACTAAGTGCTTGCCGTTGCTGAGCACGAAACTCCATTTTCTCTGCAATAAACCCTTTTTCTTTCCCAAAAAACAAAGAAAAAACGAAAAAGATAGACGCAGATAAAACGATAAACGGCCCAGTAGGCCAACCTGCACCTTGTGCACTTAAGAATGTGCCAATGGCGCCAGACAATCCGCCGAATATCCCTGACAAGAGCAACATAACTTTGAAAGATTGTGTCCAGTATCTTGCACTCACAGCAGGAATAATTAACAATGCCGCCATTAAGATGACACCTACAGCTTGAATACCGATAACAATTGTCGTCACAAGGCCGATCATATAGGCAATATCCATCCCTTTAGAGGATAAGCCAATGCCTCTTGCAAATTCAGGGTCAAATAAAAACAGTTTCCATTCTTTATACGCAAGTGTAATGAGGATAATGATGGCAATCGCAAGTACCACCATTGTATACACATCTAACCGAACCATGCTTGCCGCTTGACCAAAGATAAACGTGTCTAACCCACTTTGGCTTCCACTACCAGATCGATTAACAAGAGTGAGCAGTACAATTCCCGCACCAAAAAAGACAGAAAGAATAATTCCCATTGCTGTATCTTCTTTAATCCTAGACGAAGAACGGATTACATGAATAAACCACGCACCTAATAGTGCACTAAGAGCAGCTCCTATAATAAGGATAAAGAAATTTTTCTCATTTATGACCATAAACGCAACCACAACACCAGGGAGAGCGGCGTGGGAGAGTGCGTCACTCATAAGGCTCTGTCGTTTCCAATATGCAAGGGTACCAAACATTCCAGCTGCTATTCCTAAGAACGTCGCACTTAGGAGCACCCACTGGAAGTTAATCGACGCTAGAATCGCCATCGACAAGTGCCTCCTCTTTTATGATGTGCACTGCTCCCCCGTACGCTTTCGTAATGTTACTGGCAATAAAGATTTCTTCCGTTTTACCATGCGCAATAATGGTTTTGTTTAGAAATAGTACATGGTCGAAATAATCCTTAACCGTCTGCAAATCATGGTGCACAACAAGAACGGTTTTTCCATCTGCACGTAATTGCTTTAAAATCGTCATGATCGCTCTCTCTGTTGCAGCATCTACTCCGGCAAACGGCTCATCCATAAAATAAAGGTCTGCATCCTGCACTAGTGCACGTGCTAGAAAAACACGCTGTTGTTGCCCACCGGAAAGTTGGCTAATCTGTCTTTTCGCATAGCCTTCCATACCGACTTTTCTTAAAGCATCCATTGCTTTTTCTTTATGTTTCTTTTTCGGCCACTTAAGCCAGCCGATGCGGCGGTAAAGTCCCATTAAAACAACATCTAGCGCATTTGTTGGAAAATCCCAATCGACCGATCCTCTTTGTGGTACATAGCCTACGCGAGATTTTTGCCTTTTCAAGGTTGAATTAAAAAAATGTACCTGCCCATTTAAAGGGGGATGCAAGTTAAGCAATGTTTTGATTAACGTTGACTTACCTGCACCGTTTGGTCCAACAATACCTGTTAATGAACCCTTTTCTACAGTAAAGCTGACATTTTTTAAAACTGTATTTCTGCGATAGGCTGCACTGATGTTTTCGACATGCAGTACGCTCATGATCATTCATCTCCTTGTTCTGCCCAACACATCATAGAAGTTATTCGGAGGCTGTTAATGCTGAGTAGATCGTATCAACATTATGTCGATACATCCCAATGTACGTTCCTTCTTCTGTACCTGCTTCACCCATTGCGTCTGAATACAGCTCACCGCCTAGTTCAATGGAATGTCCGGCTTGATTTGCACCTTCAATGACTGCTTGAACCGTTGAGTCGTTCACACTACTTTCGACAAAGACAGCTGGAACTTCTTTTTCAACAATGGTATCAATCGTCGATTGGATATCTGAGATTCCTGCTTCAGACTCTGTACTTAAACCTTGTATTCCCATTACATCAATATTGTTCATTTCTCCAAAATATTGGAATGCATCATGTGCCGTTACTAAAATACGCTGTTCTTCTGGAATTTGTGCTAACGTATCAATGGCATACGTGTGCAATTCTTCTAATTCAGCAAAATAGGCTTGTTTATTTTCTTCTAACTCATCTGCATGATCAGGAAGTAATTCTTTTAATTCTTCAACCGCAGCATCTAATGCTTGTTCCCATAATACTACATCAAACCAGATATGTGGATCATCCATACCTGCATCTTCTTCATCTTCTAATAAGTTGCCTGCGTCGATTCTTTCACCGATCGCATGAGCATTTGTATCTACACTGTTAAACACATCTGAAAGCTGTGCTTCTAAGTGTAATCCGTTGTAAAAGATGATATCTGCCTGTTGAAATAAGCGAATATCTCCTTGAGATGCTTCGTAAATATGGGGGTCCACGCCTGGCCCCATTAACGTCTCAACATTGGCAAAGTCGCCAGCGATAACAGATAGAGGCTCCCCAATTTGAGCAATGGTTGCTACAACGTCAATCGACCCATCGGTTGAATCTCCTCCACCTGTTTCATTCCCGCTGTCATTACAGGCAGCGAGTAAAACAGCTACAGATACAGCTGTCAATCCGAGAGTATGCTTTTTCATTCTTTGTTCCTCCTTCATCCACTCATTATCTTTATTTGTATGCTTAAAACAGAATTTATTTCCTGTCCACAATAAAGTTTCTCTAATGCAACTTTAATTCCCTTGTCCAATATTGTCAAGAATTTTTGTCTTCGTTCTTTTTTACGTACCTATTCCCTCTCTTATCTTTCCGAATCGATCTGGCATTTATGTAAATAAAAACGCCGCGCTAAAGGATTAGCGTGGCGTTTTATTTATTCTACATACCAGTTTCGTTTGTCTTGTCTCTCGTTCCTTCTTTTCTCGGCAATATGACCCATCGGTGAATGGCTGCAGCAACGCCGTCATTTGCATTCGTCGCTGTAATCCAGTCTGCTTTACGCTTCACAAGATCTTGTGCATTCCCCATGGCAACACCTAATCCCGCTTCTTGAATCATTGCGATATCATTCAAGCTATCTCCAACAGCCATTACATGCTTCATCTCAATTTCTAGTTCATCACAAACCATCTTTATCGCATTTGCTTTATTAATTCCAATTGCATTAACTTCGATGTTTGTTGGACTAGAATTCGTAATTTCTGTAAGACCACGTTCTGTTAGCTCCGCAACAATGTCTTTACGCACTTGATCGTCAGTTGTATCAAAACCAAATTTTAGCCAATTGTAATTGTGACGATCCTCTGGCAAATCACCACGAAAAAGTCCGTTTGAAGAAGCTGCCCATACATGAGCGCCATAACGTTCCCTTAATTCATAAACATGGTCTACAGCATCTTCATGTAAGTGGGTTGCGTGTATTAACACACCATCTTTATTATAAATTTCTCCACCATTTGCAGTTACTAAAAAAGTCTGTAAACCTAACGACTGCGCGTAACTTCCGCATGTTGCGCGCGTTCGCCCTGTCGCAATCATAACAGGAACATTTAATTCCCTTGCTTCCATAATGGCTTCTCGATTCCCTGCAGATATCTCGTGATTTTCGTTTAATAATGTACCGTCCATATCAAGAGCAATTAACTTAATGACTGGTCTTTCTACCGTTGACATGATACCTGACCCCTTCCAGAATGCACTCTTTCCTTCCTTAGTGTACTACAAAATGAAATGAATTGTCGTGCCATGAACATCCGGCTTCCATTCCTATATTTGTCAAACCAAAGATAAAAAAATGGACGGGTCCCACCCCATCCACTTTTATTAGCTTAATTTACTGTATTCTTGCCAAAAAGCCAAAATCGTTTCAAGTCCCTTATCAAAATTTTCTAGATGAAAATGTTCATTAGGTGCGTGGAAGTTTTCGCTTGGCAAACCAAAGCCCATTAGCACAATCGGAACATGTAGCTGCGCATCAAATGTTTCCACAACTGGAATCGATCCTCCCATACGCGTATAAGCTACTTCTGTTTTATACACCTTTTCATACGCTCGTGCAGCGGCGGCAAAGGCTGGATCTGTAACCGGAGCCGCAAAAGGTTTTCCTGTGTCATGACGATGAGTTGTTACCGTCACTCCTTTTGGTGTATGCGTGTTAATGTGCTGCTCGATTTTGTTTAAAATATCATCAGGATCTTGCCCTGGGACGAGACGACAAGAAATCTTCGCCGTAGCTTCAGCCGGAATGACTGTTTTGACACCTTCTCCTTGGAATCCTCCAAATACACCATTCAACTCAAGAGTTGGACGAATCCATGTTCGTTCACGAGATGAATAACCTTCTTCCCCTACAAGAGCGGATACACCGGTTTCCGACTTCATGCTGTCATCGCCGCTTCCAAGAGCCGCTAAGCTTTCTTTCTCTTCATCAGCTAGTGCTTCAATTCCATCATAAAAGCCCGAAATCGCAATTTCACCAGCTTCATTTCGAAAGCTAGCTAATAGCTCAACTAACGCGTGAAGCGAATTCGGGACAGCACCCCCATATAAACCGGAATGCAAGTCACCTTTTGCTCCCTTTACTGTTAGTTCCATTGCAGCAAGCCCTCTTAAACCAGTACAGATAGCAGGTCGTCCAGCTTCGAGCATCGGTGTATCTGAAATGACAAGTACATCCGCTGCCAATCGCTCTTTTTCTTTCTCGACAAACGCATCTAAATTAGGCGAACCAATTTCCTCTTCACCTTCAATAAGGAATTTAATATTAAACGGCAATGCACCTTCTGACTTAAGCATTGCTTCCACTGCTTTAATATGCATGAAGGTTTGACCTTTATCGTCACTCGCGCCTCTTGCGTAAAGCTTGTTCTCTCGGATTGTCGGTTCAAATGGGTCCGTTTCCCATAAATGAAGCGGATCTACAGGCTGCACGTCATAATGACCATAGACTAAAATCGTTTTTGCTTCGTCTCCAGCCTTTAACCACTCTCCATACACGACTGGATGTTTTGCAGTCGGGATGATTTCTACTTTTTCTAACCCAGCATGAAGCAACTGACGCTCTAGCCAGCTTGCCGCTTCTGCAACATCTTGCTTATGTTCAGAAAGGGAACTAATGCTTTTAATTGTCAAAAACTCATTTAATTCATCTAACATTGCCTCTCGGTGAGCTTGTACATAATCAACCGCTTTACTCGTCAACTTCATCACTCCAACTTATTCTTTTTTTGATTGTATCATAGTCTCCTATTCATCACGACTCATGGTACACTTAATAGAAAAAAAGGGAGGGATTTAATTGGTCATTAAGACATTGGACGCTCGTCATTTTGATGAGGCGTTCGCATTAAGCTGTTACGCCTTTCAAGCAACACCAACTGATGAACAGACGGAAGCGGCTCGAACAACGTGGTCACATCATAACGCTACGCATTTTGCTTTAATGGACGAGAACCAACTCACATCGAAACTAACGTTACTGTCTTTATCTATTCAGTTATATGGTAGGACTGTACCTATGGGTGGAATTGCTAGCGTTGCCTCTTATCCTGAAGCGAGACGCCAAGGCGGTGTTCGCAAACTGCTCCACCATAGTTTAGAGACTATGAAAGAAAACGGACAACTCCTTTCTTATTTGGCTCCCTTTTCGGTATCCTTTTATCGGAAATTCGGCTGGGAAATCGTATTTGATGAAGTGCATTATAATGTTGAAAAAAATCAACTTCCCCGTCCTCTAGCAACGCTTGAAGGAACATTAACCCGTGTCCCCTATCAAGATAACCGCATAAAAGATGTCTATAAAAAATGTTTATGTCACGGGATGCTAGAACGAGATGAAGTATGGTGGGAGAGAAAGCAAGAAGAAAACAAAGAGTATCACACAGTACTTTACGAAGATGCTGAAGGTACTCCAAAAGCGTATATGGTTTATCGCTTTTCTGAATCAAAATGGACAACCAAAGAAATGATTTATCATGATGGATCTGCATTAAAAGCATTGCTCCACTTTATTGGACAACATGATTCTATGCTGAACGAAGCAACCATAACGGTTCCTGGGTCTAGTGCCCTTCATTACTTCTTGCCAGATCCACTCACAAAAGCGACAACAAAACCCTATTTCATGGCGCGGATTGTTGATTTTCAAGCCTTTATTGAAACGCTTCCTTTCCTAGCAGATGGACAGTTTACGATCCGCATTCAAGATGACTTCGCAACGTGGAATGATACAACATTCGCGTTAACAATTGAAGCTGGTCATGCCCGATGTATCCCAACAACGGAGCCCCCTTCTATGTATATGACGATTCAGACAGCCTCAAGCTTGTTAATGGGGTATAAACGCCCGACTTTTTATAAGCAGGCTGACCTTGTGACTGGAAGCGAAGAAGCAATTGATAGGTTCTTCAGGACACTACCTGATCAAGAGCCTGCGCTACATGACTTTTTCTAAAACAAAAACCCGTAAACCTTAAGGGTCACGGGTTTTTTGTTTCTGATTCATTTTACTCGCTTCTTCAAAACGCGAACAACATTTTCCTGTTGTTCTCCTTTTAAGGTAATGTCTCGAATGTATGTGTGAGGTTCTTCTCCATCCACTGGTTCAAGCTTTAACGTAATATGAGGCTCGTTCTTTTCTTTTGCTTCAACTTTAAACTCGTCAAATTCAGCTGCAATGGCTTCAAACGTCGTATTATTATCTTCGTCGCTTGCTTCTCCACCAACCCAAATCTCCTTCGGCTGGGTTAATTCTTCATCTTTGTACACAAGCACTAGTTTATTCATTGTCTACGTACCTCGTTTCAAAAGGATATAGGGTACCATTCCTTTTTCAACGACTCCTTAAACGTCATAACAATGTCAAACGTGACTAGTCGTTCCATTCAAACTTCGCAATCATTTCTTCTAATTCATCAGCAAGTTGCGCAAGATTTGTTGTTGAGCTTAAGATTTCTTCCATAGATGCGAGTTGTTCCTCGGTCGATGCCGATACATTTTGAATACTAGCAGATGTCGTTTCACTTGCAGTGGCAATCTGTTCATAAGAAAGCATAAATTGCTCGGTTTGATTGGCCATTGCTTTCACTTCATCTGTGACAAGATGTATTTTTTCGGTTACTTGATTCATGTGATTCTGAATGAAAGCGAAGGATTGGCCAGTTTCTTCAATAATATGAACGCCTTTTCTTACTTCTCCTTCTCCCGCATTCATTTCCTGCACAACGACTTTCGTTTCGTTCTGAACGGTATTGATTTGGTCCTGCACGGTTTTTGCAGCATTATTCGATTGCTCTGCAAGCTTTCGTACTTCATCCGCAACGACAGCAAATCCTCGACCATTTTCTCCAGCTCTAGCCGCTTCAATAGAAGCATTTAGTGCCAGTAGATTCGTTTGTTCCGCTATATCGGAAATCATTTGACTGACCTGGTTAATCGTTGCTGCCTGTTTCTCTAGGTTCTCCACCGTTGTGGCGATAGAAGATACTTTATGTTGAATCGCATTCATTTGTTGAACACTGCTTTTAATCCCTTGTTGACCAGTTTGTACAGCAACAACAGCGTCATTTATTGCTTTTGTTACTTGTTGAGTCGACTGCTGCACATCCATAATTCCTCTAGAAACCGTCGTCGCAGCTGCTTTTCCTTGATCCATACTCGTCGTTTGCTCATCCACACTGCCCGATACTTCTTGAATGGCTAATGTAATTTGTTCAGTTGCCTGCATATTCTGCTCGGTACTTGCCTGTAATTGTTCAGACGACGCAGCTAAATAGGTTGATTTATCTCGAATTCCTCTAATGGTTTGAATGAGAGATTGTCGCATGTCTTCAAACGAATCAGCTAACTGTCCGACTTCATCTTTGAAGGTAGACTTTACGCTGTACGTTGAACTTAAGTTCCCTTGACTAATAACCGTTGCAACGTTTGATAGTCCGGAAATAGGGCGTACAATCGCACGAACGATAGCGAAAATAATAACGGATCCAATCAGTAATGTGACAATGATTACGATTAACATTGAGTAAAGAATTGGCTGTACCAGTTGACTCACTTCATTTGGTAACATCGCTCCGGCAAGCACCCAATTCGTTGGTAAAACGGTATCATATGTGATTTGCCGTGGATCTTCACCATCTACTTGAAACTCAAACTGTCCTGATTCTCCACCCTCTACAAACTGAGCACTGAGGGTTGCTGGGACGTACTCGCCAGAATTTAATACAGGATGATAGACAACTCTCGAAAGGTGGTCTACTAAAAACAAGTAGCCTGTACTTCCAATCGAAGCATCTGCTACATAGGATAGAATTGGGTTGAAATCGACTCGCATTGCTAAAACGTTTCCTCGATCGCTTGTCAAGGATGCAAAAAGAATATCTGTCTCGTCTTCATTTGAAAAAATTGGTTCACTTACCGCTACATCGGTTTGCCTCCCAAAAAGATCTCGTAACCAAGTGAATTCTAATACACCATACTGTTCAGAAAGTTCTTCTGTATTTGCTACTGATTCAATGGAGCCATCTGCTTGGTAAACGGTTCCCTCACCCTTGTTGTTGACAATGTATACTTCACGCAGACGATTATCTTCTCCAAATAAAACTTCTAATTGATTTGCTATGTCGTCAGATGAAGCATTTGCATCGATGGTATCGCCAGTAAAAGCAGCTAATTCGGTTTGCAAACCCATGTATTGTTGCAAGGATGCATGAACATTGGCTGTCATTTGCTCTGCTTGAGCATTCATTGTACTTTCAACATTTTCCCTTGTTGATAAATAAGAAAATACCCCAATGACTAAACTCGGTATGACAAGCATTAAACCAAAAGCCAGCATTAATTTCCATTTTAAGCTTACCTTTTTTTGTTTCATCTATTTTCACCTCAATCTTCTACTTTTTATTTCGGCTAGTTGATCGCTTTTCTAAAGACTCTAGATTGATATTTGAAGAATTGTGCGAAAAAAGTTATCATTTTACCTAAACAGAAAATGAAAGGGTGACTTTTTTATGCAGCTTACTGACTTTTTAAAAGTGGATACAGCAACAAACCCGCACTTTCACCCACATCACCTAACGAAGCTTGTCTATCTAAATAATGCTACTGGGCTTCCGCAAGCTTATGAGTACGATATTGAATCGCAACAAACGACTCGCCTAGTTGAAACATCAGAACGAATGATGCTCGCTACATATATTGAGAATGACCTCCTCATTGGAATGGATTATGGGGTAAATGAAAAGCAACAATTGTATTTATGGAAACATAAAGAGGACCTTGTTCCGCTAACAAACGACCCTTCGCATATTCATCATTTCGGAGGGGTATCCCCAAATAAAGAATGGATTGCCTGGAGTAGCAATCGCAGGCATGAACAATTTTTCGACGTGTATATTCAACATGTATCGACACTTGCCATTCAGTGTGTGTATGAAGATGATGCTCGTCATGACCCTGTCTGTTTTCATCCAGATGGCCACCATTTGTTAATAAAGAAAACGAATACGAATTTAGATAATGACTTAGGTCTATTACATTTAGAAACAAAAGAAATAGAATGGTTAACGCCACATGACAATGAAGCCTCTTTTACAGATGCGGCTTTTAGCCATGATGGCAAGTTTCTTTATCTTTTGACGAACGTCGGACGGGAATATAGTGGCATTGCTCGCTTACATCTTCAATCGAAAGAGTTGGAATGGCTCTATACAGGCAATTGGGATTACGAAGCCTTAACACTTAGTCATGACGGTACCTATATGGCTTATGCAGTAAATGAAGGAGGCGTATCACATGCTTATCTTACTCACCTCCCGTCACAAACAGAGAAAAAGCTTCCAATTAAAACAGGGGTTGTTACAAGTTTCACTTTTTCTAATGACGTAACTCAACTCGTTTTCTCTCTCGATGGCGCTGCAAACCCTGCTGCACTATGGTGCTACCACCTAGAGGAGCAGACTGTAACAAAGCTCGAAAACAGCACACGGAAACATACTGTCCAAGAGATACTACGAGAGCCTGAACAACTTTCATTCACCAGCTCTGATGGGGAGACCATTCCATCTTTTTACTACAAACCAGACGGGAATGGTCCTTACCCAACCGTCATTTTTGTACATGGCGGTCCTGAAAGCCAAATTCGTTCTGTCTACAATCCATTTTTACAGTACTTTGTTTCGAAGGGATTCGCCGTATGCACACCGAATGTGCGCGGCAGCACAGGCTATGGGAAACGCTACCATCACTTAGATGATAAGCGAAAACGTATGGATGCTGTAAGGGATTTACATGAGCTTGCAGAATGGTTAAAAACAGAAGGATTTGCTCACCCTGACAAGATCGCTGTAATGGGCAGAAGCTACGGAGGGTTTATGGTGCTTGCTGCTATTACCCATTATCCAACACAGTGGGCGGCTGCCATTGATATTGTTGGCATTTCCAGCTTTAAATCGTTTCTCGAAAACACAAGTATTTGGCGACGAAAAGTACGGGAAGATGAGTACGGTTCCCTTGAAGAAGATCGTGACTTTTTCGATGCGATTGATCCCATTCATAAAGTAGATGACATTAAGGCTCCCCTTCTTGTGCTGCATGGACGGAACGATCCACGTGTACCCATTTCAGAAGCCGAGCAAATCGTTGAACAGCTAAAGCATCGTCATCATCCCGTCGATTCGCTTTACTTTGAAAATGAAGGGCACTTCTTCGTTCGCTACGAAAACAACGTCGCTGCATATGAGAAGTCGTTTGCATTTTTAACGGAGTGGCTTTGAAAAAGGAAAACACCTCCACCTTAATTAAGGCGGAGGTGTTTGGTTTATCCTTCCCGTTTCTCATGAATCAGCTGGTTTTTCATATCTGTCAAGTCGTCTGATAAAGAGACAGGATAGACTTCTGGTACTTCTAAACGTAAATATTCTTCCCAAAACGATTGCTTTTGATACGCATGGTAGTCTCGCACTTCTTTCAAAGAAGGCACATCGTAGACAAGTTCCCCATTCTCAAATATCGGTTTTAGCAATTCAACCGCTTTAAAATCCCGAATTCGTTTCGCTTTTAGTGGGTTGCGTGGGTGCTTCAAAAGTATTTCATTTTTTCCATCCAACGTTTCATGATCCAAGCAGACATAATCGCCCTTTGCCATCCCATCGTCGCCAAAAAGACGGTACACTTTTTTGCGTCCAGGATTTAAAATCTTTTCAATACTTTCCGAGATTTTAATCAGAGCGACCCAATCTTCTTTCTGATAGCTACCAGATTCAATCTCTGAATCGAGGGGGCGTCTTGCTACAATTTTATGAACGCCTCCTAATGCTGGGTTATCGTAGGCCGTAATAAATTTTGTGCCAACACCCCAGATATCTACTTTTGCCCCTTGTTGCTTTAGAGAAGCAATTGTATATTCATCGAGATCGTTCGTCGCAGCAATCTTCACATGCTCTAAACCTTCTTCATCAAGACGCTTACGTACTTTTTTCGATAAGTAGGCTAAGTCTCCGCTGTCTAATCGGACAGCCGTCATTTCATAGCCTTTTTCCTTAAGGCGATGCGCTGTTTCAATCGCATGAGGCAGTCCGCTTCCAAGTGTATCCGTTGTATCAAGAAGGGGAATGGTCTTTTGCGGGAAAACATCTGCATACGCAAGAAACGCTTCTAACTCAGATGGATGGAACATAATAAACACATGCGCTTGCGTACCTGTAATAGGCATAGAAAATTTCTTTCCTGCCTTCACGTTACTGGTAGCGTCAAACCCAGCAATATAAGCCATTTTTGCTCCATACACACTCGCATCTCTTCCTTGGGCACGTCTTTTTCCCATTTCAAGCAAACCATCTTCCCCTGCGATGGTTTTAATACGGGCTCCCTTTGTCAGAACTAGAGACTCCGCATTCACAATGTTTAACAACATCGCTTCAATCCAAATACATTCCCAAACAGGGGCTTCAATGCGAATAAGAGGCGTATTAGGAAAGACCAAGTTTCCCTCTTCAACCGCATGCAAATTCCCACTAAAGCGCAAAGAACGTAAGTCATCTAGAAACGCTTCGTCAAAGCCCTCTGATTGTTCTCTTAAATAACGGATATCACTTTCATTAAAGTATAAGTTCTGTATCGTATCAATCAAATGGCCAAGCCCACCAAACGCGACATAACCGCCTAATTCCGTGCTAAATTCACCAACACCGCGAACAAAAGGGGCTTTCCGATAGAAATCATCAAAAACAACTTGAGTTTGATGAAGTCCTTCTTTCCATAAGGCATACATCATCGTAATGGCATAATAATCCACATCAAGCCCATAATCCTCTGAAGGATTGTAGTATGGGGTCACATGATGAGCGTTTCCGCCACATCGAATGCACACTTCTTCACTGGAAGACTCGTTTGAAAAACTTGGTTGGTCACACTCTTTACATATATGTACATAGCGATAACGAGTAGGCTTTACAAAATCAAAGATTGTTTTCATATGTTCAGACATCTTTCTGCTCCTTTGTGATCTACGCTTTTCACGCATATAAGTCATCAAAAGTATACTCTTGTTTCCCCTTCATTTCAAATCCATCGTCCCTCTACGTGTTTATACACAAAAAACGCCCTGCATTCTGCTAGGGCGTTTCCTCATGACAATTAAGCAGAGAGAACGTCTTTTATTTGTTCGAGTGCTTGATCAAGCTCTTCCTTCGTAATGATTAAAGGCGGTGCGAAGCGAATGACATTCTCATGTGTTTCTTTACACAATAACCCCCGTTCCTTTAATTGTTCACAATAAGGACGGGCTGATTCTGTTAATTCAATTCCAATAAATAAACCGCGTCCACGCACCTCTTTAATTGAAGGGTGTGTTAATGTTTGTAACTCATTAATAAAATAATCACCGAGTTCTTGAGCATTTTTTACTAACGCTTCTTCTTCTAAAATTTCTAATGCAGCAACAGAGACTGCACAAGCAAGTGGATTTCCGCCAAACGTTGAGCCGTGGGAGCCAGGCTCAAAGACACCTAACACATCTTTATTCGCCGCAACAGCTGAGATAGGTAAAATCCCTCCACCAAGAGCCTTACCGAGAATGTACATATCTGGTTCCACGTTTTCATGGTCGCATGCAAACCACTTGCCCGTTCGGCCAAGTCCCGCTTGTATCTCGTCTGCTATAAAGAGAATCGTATTGTCTGTACAGATGTCTCGTACTTGCTGCAAGTACCCATTAGGAGGTATGAGTATCCCAGCCTCTCCTTGAATAGGTTCGACAAGAAAGGCCACCGTATATTCGGAAATGGCTTCTTTTAGTGCCTCTGCGTCACCATACGGAATGACTTTTATGCCTGGTAGCAATGGTCCAAAACCTCGCTTATATTCTTCACTTGAAGAAAGGGAGACAGCAGCTAATGTTCGTCCGTGAAAATTATTTGAGCAGACAATGATTTCAGCTTTATTGGTTACAATTTTTTTGTTTTCATATCCCCACCGCCGCGCGGCTTTTAAAGCGGTTTCAACAGCTTCCGCACCTGTATTCATTGGTAAAATCATTTCTTTATTCGTAAGTGAAGCCACTTTTTCATAAAAAGGCGCCAGCTGATCATTGTGAAATGCCCGCGAGGTTAACGTGACTCGCTCCGCTTGGTCTTTTAATGTTTGGATTAATTTCGGATGGCAATGACCTTGATTTAAGGCGGAATAGGCACTTAACATATCAAGATAGCGATTACCCTCTGCATCCCATACCCATACACCCTCTGCTTTAGAAATGACGATTGGCAATGGATGATAGTTATTTGCACCGTATTGCTCTGTTTTCTTAATAATCTCTGTTGACTTAGACATAGTCATCCTCCTTCAGTACTGTGCTTCCACTTATGTCTCTTCGCTTTAAAGAAATGAATTCCTGCTACATTTGTCAGGAAAAAAGGTGTTAAGATGAGATGAGTAGGAGGTACAGCGTATGAATTCTGATATAAGACGCGTGCACCATGTCATTTTTTTGGCATCGGTTTTTTGTTTTTGGCTTGCTACGTATAGTTACGTACCGATCTTTAGCCTTTATTTAGAATCCATTCCATTCAGCTACGGGTCGATTGGGATCATTTTAGGAAGTTACGGTGTAACACAAGTGCTACTTCGCTTTCCTTTAGGTGTTTTACTCGATAAACTTACCACGCTACGCAAGCATTTTTACGTTGGTGGGTTTGTTGTAGCCATTGTGAGTGGCTTTATCCTGTTGTTCTCAAGCTCTTTTTTATGGATTTTAACTGGTCGCCTCCTCGCAGGTGTCACTGCTGCCATGTGGGTAATGGCAACCATCATGTACGCAGAGTATTTTCAGTCGAACCATACGAGTAAAGCGATGGGCTTGCTACAATTTTCAACAGTCATGCCCCAGTTTCTTAGCATGTTAACAGCGGGATTACTCGTTGAATGGATGGGCTTTGCTCTTCCATTTTGGTCTGGTATTGCGGCTGCATCCGTCGGTCTCTTACTCGCTTTGTCAATAAAGGTTGTACCTAGTCATATTGAAAAAAGACAACGGTTATCGATCGCTCTCATCATCCGTTCTACCGTTACAATGAGGTCATTACTACCGATTACGCTCGTCTCTCTTTTTGCACATGCCTTGCTCTTTATTTCCATATTTGGCTTTACCCCTGTATATGCCGGTTCTCATGGCATAGGTGAAGGTGCAATGGTTTGGATTATGACTGCCTTTTTCGTTCCTCATGCAGCTGCATCCATCTTTATCGCTCTTATAAATTTGCCGCCTAAATTAGAGCAACTACTAATGATTAGCAGTTTAATGGTTACAACCATTACATTCCTATTCCTACCGTTGGCTACTGGAATACTTTCCATTAGTCTCCTGCACGCCATTATTGGCTTAACCATTGGGATTCTCTTGCCCCTTTTATTATCACAAATTGCAAGCTTACCACCGGCTTCATTAAAGACATCTGTCATGGGATTTTATCAATCTGTTTACGCTATTGGCATCTTTATTGGTCCCTATCTAGCTGGTTTTGCTGCAGAACAGTTTGGTCTAAAGCACGTGTTTACTTTGGCAGCCATCATTAGCTTCATCGCATTAGCCATTGCGGTCCTTACTAGATTAAGAGAAGGAAAACGACAATCAGCAGAGGCTGCTTCTAAAAACAAAAAGCTGAATCAGCTTTAAGGCATGATTCAGCTTTTCCTTTATCCTGTTATTAACCACGGTGAAGCATAGAAATCTCTTCTAAAAAGCTCACCTGATTCTGGGAAGGAAGTAGGCATTTGCCCATAAGGAATATTGGTTGCTCGATAGCCGCCAAAGACCGTATGAGGATTAGGACGCTCTGCTAAATTTCGTAAAAACACTTCTCCATTGAATCGTACGATAGGAATAACACTTCTTTGATGAAATCCATTCCAATAGGCAGTGCCACGATCATGACGCGCAATCCAATATAAACCTTCTTCAAGTTCTTCATCAAGGGTTACATATCCCCAGCCACCGTTTGAAGAAATCTCAATATCCTCTGATTCAAAGAGTAAGTCTTTTGGTCTTCCCGTGCCATCGTCTGAATAAATCCCTACTTTTGCTGCTACTGTATTCCCTGCGCTCCCTAAGCTCATCCCTGCACGTACAACTTTTGTTTTTCTTGTAACAGGAAACGGAAACGCATCTAATGTATCTCCATAGACAAGGATACTAAATGCAGGTACATGACTATTCACGTTGTATCCTTCTGCTGTAAAAGGATTGTAATCTCGTCGAAAATGAGATAAATAGGTCCCTGCCGTTGGATAAAATGGCTCTACTCCCCCGCCAGCACTTGCCATAGCGTCAATTTTATCTTTTAAGTCCTCAAGGCTTTGTTTTGTTTGAAGGACATCATCCGATAGCTGAGCTGTATTGGCTACCGCTTCATAGTCTGCAGTAATGACTGAATCGGCATGTTGTTGTGCTGCAAATACTACCGCTCCATAGGCAGGATACAATTCGTACTCGCCTGCATCAATTAACGCCCCGTCACGATAAAGAACAGGCACAGGTTGGTCTAGCCAGTTTCGCTCTTCCCCTTCATAAATACGAAAGCGAAGGGTTGGGTCTGTTTGATCGCTAACTGGAATTAAAGGTGCATTGCTTCTTACAGTCGACTTCATGTTCAGAACTTGTTGAATTTTATTAATATCCTGCTGCACTCCTGATAGATGCGCAGATAATATTGCTTCGCTTTTTAAATCCTTATAAGGCGTTTGTGCCATTTTTTTCACATCCTTTTTTGTTTTTTACGCTCGCGGTAAATACGTAAATACCGTTGGATCTTCTTGCCCTAACGTCCACATCGCCACACCTTTACACTCCGCCTCTTCGATTAGTTGCAGTGTCGTAATAAACCCTTCAATATCACTATTCCATGCAAGGGAATAGCCTTCGGCATCGCCAATATAAAAGTTTCTTAGCCAAACACCTGCATCCACCACACGAAGCTGAATCGTCTTAGCGCCTTCCCATGAGTCCACAACTGCAACAGTTAAATTCTCGTAGTCATTGCTTATGCCATAAGAAGTACCAGCGTCAGGGTTCAGCCCCGCATACGTCAAATACCCAAACTCATCGTACTCATAGGGACGGTCTTCCTCTAATGCAATTGGTTGAGGTTCTCCATCTACAATCGCTTGCACCTTCTCCATAGGTTCATAACGATTAAGCGTTGCAATATGAAGACGATGGCACCTCACTCTAGCTCCTTGTGCAAAGACGCCATGTGCGCCTTGCGCTCTGTTTCCTTGTACCCTGTGACTGATCACTTGTGTTGTGCCATTAAAGCAAAGAATCTGCCCTTCAAAAAAACGTACCCTGAGGGAATACCTTGTACCTAAATAGATAGTAGCTGGAACAGAAGCCAACACTTGTCTTTCCCCATTTTCCTCTGATAGTAGTAGAAACTGTTGTTGGGTTGCGTCTAGTAAAAACAAGTACCCATCGTTCGTTGATCCTACATTCGATGCCATGAACCGAATGCCGGCACTTCCTCGATCCCATAATGAAAGGTCTGCTTCAAGATGAGGGAAGAAGTGTAGCCGCTTATTTAACAGCAATTGATTTTGTCTTCCTCTGGCGTCTGTTTCGACGAAATTTTCTCGTGACGGTACCCATTCTCCAGAAGAGTAACCGACCGCTCTTCTACTAGATATACATTGCCTATTATCATAGTTTCCACCATGCACGACCTGGGTTCCCGCTTGTAAATAATAATTCGTTTCTGCTAGATTCACTCTCTCTTGATTTCCGCTTTCATCGTACACAACATGAGAGCCAAATAGGTCTTCCCAAAAAATCGCAGGACGAGGGGGTCTACGCAGCAATTCAGCTGTTAAGGCCATTTTCTTAGGCATTTTAGCATCCACTTGATTGACAATACCCTCTGTTACTGTTCCTCTTTTTTTAGGTGGCTGTAAATTCACATTGTACTCCACCATCCCACCGCTCATATTGTGAGAAAAGCCCGTACCTACAACCAAACCTAGTAGTTGTGCAGAATCTTCTGTTCCTGTAACAACGATTTCATTCTCCCCTTCTTTAAACGAGAATGTCCCACAATGGTAAAAATGTCGATCTGGGTTTACTAAGAACGGGTACCAACTTGGGATCCCTTCTCCTATCACATAAGGTGTACCGTTAACGAGCAAATGAATTTTCGGATTCAAATAAGGGAAATAAACAGGTGCAATTAATTCATAGGTTCCTGCTGCTGGCAGTGAAAAACGATAAACCGCTCTTCCAGCGTCAACATCTTTTACACAACGCTCCAAATCATGGTCTGCCAGATATTGAGCGCCTCCAACCGCCACTCCTTGAAACGTTTGTGGAAATTGTTCCGCACGCCAGGTCGTATTGGTTCTCGTTGCATTTCCTGTTAACTGGGTAGGTTGATGTAGAACGGCGTGTACGTGTTCAAAAGTTGCTCGCTGATGCTTACTATAGCTTGTAATATACTCTGTCCCTTGGTAGGTTGAACGATAAATAACAGGACGATTATTGTACGGTAGCAAGTGGGCATACGCCACGCGAAAGCGATCATAACAATGGGAGAATGTTTGCTGGTAGCCAGACTCTTCATCATGTAAACCTGTGTAGGGAACGTAAGATTGATCGACCCATGTAAATGCATCCGTCTCTGGATCTCGCCCAATATGGTGTTTAAAAATGCCGTTTTGCCACATAAGCATTTGCCAGTATCGAACCGCAGTACCAGATCGTTTGCTTTCAAGTGGCCAACGTCGTCCATAAGCCGCATTCCCTATCCAAACCGATTCGGACGGAAACACATCTTGAACGTGGGCTAAGACTTGTTTTAGCCACCAAACAGGTGTGGATGGACCTGGAGCAGAATTGTTATGTGCGAAATCATAGGACATAATTTGCCATTCATCACAGATCATTTGCCCTCTTTCGTCTCTTCCTTGAGCAAGCGTACGGTAATCAGTCCATTGATACCAATATGGCGCAAAATCACCGGTCATAGCATGCAAATTAACACGCACTTTTAATTGGAGAGGGATCGCAATTTCATTTTTCACTCGCGTTAAAAAATCTCGGTATTTCTCAGCTTCCCGAGCCTCTCTTGGCCGAGAACTCGATTTCTCAAAATCAATTTCAATTCCTTTTATCCTCCCGGGAAAACGCGTCATGTATTGAGAGACAATCGATCGGAATTGCCGAATAAAAGTCGATTGATTTTCCTCTTGATCGAGCATGGTTTCAACAGGACTTCCAAAACAGATAGCTTGTAAAAACCATTCCACGTTTGGATAGTGGTCCATTAAATAGAGAAGACTATTCCGTGCCCAATACTGAATGGCGCCATCTTGATTCAAAACAGGATATGATGTTCCTGCTTTATAGTGATAAACCGTACCATTTTCGCGCACACCAAAATCATGTAGACCAAATGAAGCGATTTTTTCATTGTGTTGCTGAAACGCCGTCCAAAAGTTCCGCTGATCACCTGGCCAATCTAAGTATGCATCGCGATTGATGATCGTCCATTCACCAGGCGCATCTTCTTTTGCAAACTCAAGAAATTGTGCGTTGGAGGGCTCGTTTAAACTCCACGACATAAACTGCATGCTCACAACAACGACCTCCCTTCTTTCCAGCGTATAAGCTCAGCTATGCCATAATAGCCAATACCGACATCTTGAAGTGTGTCGATTACTTCTATTTCACCGAATTCATTCTGTTGCCGCATTTGTACAAATTTATACCATTCCAATCGAATCCTTCCTGAACCCATTGGAATACCGAATAGTCGCTGTTTTCCTGTTTGAATGTGAATTGAACCAATTGTTAATGTCCGCGCTTTTCGGTCTAACGGAATTTCGTTTTTTGTTGCTTTATTTAGCGAGGCATGAAGATGAATGTTGTCACCCGCTCTACCACCCTGAATATAAAATTCTCTCGTATATGTTTTGTTTAATGGGTGCTCTTCTTCATTCGGAAACGGCATTGTAAAGGCGTCTCTCTTTTCCCCTATATTTGTAGATACACGCAATAAATCAAAATCATCTTTTGGGATCAGTGTTAAATCAACAGGTGTTACAAACGTTTGTCGATCAAATCGTTTTTCGTCAAGATTGGGAATCGTGATAATCTCGTTTCCACGACCTACTAGATTGTAAAAGCGATTTTTTAACTCAGGGAACCTTCTCGGTTGATCACCTTTTACAAGCAAAGGTTCAGCAACGCCTTCAGTTGAATCTCGTTCATCCAACTCTCTTAACACCGGAGACAGCCACTCACTCGTGTGAGCCACTGTCCCTGTCACCTGTTCACCGCCCTGAAGCTGTAGATCAGTTATATTTAATTGCCCGCTGATCTTTTCAGCGATTACATGAAGATCCACTTGTTTCACTTTTTTCGTTTGATCTTTCTGTATTGGTTGTGCAACGAAGCGAGACCAGTCTAACTTACTCATTAGACCAGCGATGCTCACTTGGATGGCCTGTCCAGTTGGTACTTGTCGTGCCACCTTGCAACATGGCATCGGTTATTGAAGCTTGCCCTGAAAAGTTGGACGCTACAAACCGTACCTCTACCTCAGAAACCGACTTTGACGAGTCGGTTTCAACCAAAACTGACTTTGCAGAAAACATACGCACCCCTCCCTTCGTCTTGAATAAAACATTAGGTTAACGATATAAAGGTCGGTTCTTCTTCTGTACCATCTTCATAACGAACGATCACTTCCACACCGACCCTACCGTCTTCATTCACAGCAAAATTTTGGACTGCACTACGAAAAGAGAGAACATAATGGTCACGATTTGCCGGATAGACGGTTTGACTTAAACGTTTTACACCTGAAGTCGTTTCTGCTTTAAACGATGCGCTACCGCTAAAACCATTAACTGGATCCACTTCCCATCCACTATTCGACCAATAGCGAAAACCGTCATCTGCTCTGCTGTTGAGCAATAAGTTAAATACAGAAAGCTCTAGCATATCGCTTGAATCAATCGTATCTTCTGATCGCAAGAAACTTGTCCCATCTTGTACGCCTGTAAGCAGGTCAGAAAGTGTAGGTGCCTTAGATTCTAGTACAATCTCTGTCTCCCAAGGTTCAACTAGGTTATAGCGCCAAGCGAGAATGCGCGTTTGCCGATCAATACCAAGCTCTTTATCGTACACTCTGACAAGATCGCCAAGTTTAAATTGTTCATGTTCCATTCCTGATAATATCGATAAATCGGATGCTTTAATTTGATAGGATGTACGCGGTAAACTAAGGTTTTCCAATGCAGCTTGCGCTTGCTCTTTTAAATGAAATGGATTCGTAAACCGGTCATCCTTTAGCACCTTTGCTCGCAGTTTCGTCGTGAATGTGTAGTTGGGATCGTCTCGAATATCTAAATAGGGAACTTGGTCATTCACTGAATCAATGGAAAGATTCTCTCTCCCATAAGGATACAGTCGTGTAATGAGTTCATCTGTATCATACGTAGCTTCAATCGATTGGATGTTCTTCTCATAGACAATAGCTGCTCCAGATATTCGACCAATCGGTTCAATGAAATCAATGGTCATCGTATCGGAGTGGTAGACTAATTCGCCCCCATACACATCTGGTAATTGTGTTAACGCCTGCAGCCTGTTCGTTAGTCCAGATTCAACACTAACGTTACGTGTAGGAAAATTTGAAACGACCCCTAGCCGCCAATCTGTTCCTTGCAAGATATCCGACAAAACCACAACAACACTCTTGTCTTCCCATTCTGAAACAGATAAAGGGTCGGAAAATTGCAAATCATACCAAAGTGCTTCAGCAAACACTTCTGTTTCAGGAACACCACTTCCTCCGCGACTATACGTAATGCGTCGAATGATATAAAGCTCATCAACAATTTGAATTAAATGTTCATTTTGCAAGTGCTCGTTTTTTTGGTCAGAGAAAGGCAAGACAAACGAAAGTGTATCGATACCGTTAACTTCCTGTTCAAGCAAAATATCATAGGCATTATCTAACACAGCTAGCTGCTCTCTTTCAGGTGAAAGAACGACTGGCCGAGCCCCTGGTAAACGGGAGAAAATGGCTCTCTGCATTCGACTGTAAGAATGGTTATAAAAAACCGTATGCAACTGGTTATACTGGGATTCATTCACATTATTATATTGAATCATACAACCACCCTATACCCAGCGACTTCTTGCTTGTATTGTTAGTTCTTCCACTTCACCAGTTCCTTCAAATGCAAGAGATAATTGATTCGCACCAGGTTGTAAAACAGGAAATTCAATACTATTTAAATGGTTCAGTGCTGATACTCGTTCACCATTCGGCTTTACTGTATACGCCGTCACATATTGGCTATCCAAACGTAACTGCTCCCCTGATTCAAGTGTTCCATCGTAGACCATTTCCGTGTCGTTAAGAGTTAGTCGAATGAAACCGTTTTGTAACTGCCCTTTTACTTGTATTAAAGGAAATGAATGAATACTGCCTTTTTCTCTTGTGAAATGATGGGTTCCTTCTGAATGGTAGATAAAAAATTCATCTTCAATCGCATAATAATAAGGATCTGGACAATAGAAGATTAAATCGCCTCTACCCGAAGCTGCTAATTCGTCTAACTCTGATTCTTCTGCCAAAAGCCCGTATATCACCTTGTCTCGTTCATCATGAAAAATAAGAGGCTTAGGCTCAGCACGATTGAGTAAACGCGCAATCTCCCTTACCTTTTCACGAAAATCCGAACGATTTGCACCAGCAATTGTAACCGAAATGGTAATCATCAACGCTGCATCTTGTTTTCCGAAAAAAAAGGAGCCATTTCTTCCGAATATAGACATGGAACGAATTTCGCGAGCTGGCAAAATAGGCCTTTGAATGTGATGAACGATTAAAGATTGACTAAAATCAAATCCGTCATACGTGAACATATTATCGGCCTCCTTTTGCTCTCATCGTAGACACATGTCTCCGACCAAGTTCTGTGTCCATAAATGGAGCTGTAATTCTTGCAATTTGTTTTCCTTCTAGGTGTACCGGAACCTCGACAGTTAACCGATCTTGTAAAGAGGATCGACTCAGAAAATCTGGCTGTTGACGGGCCATTAAATGTTGTTCTAACCGGTCAACTCCACGACCTAAGAAATTCCCCCCTTGAATCGTAGGCAACGACAACGCATTCGTTAACGCCCGCTCAATAACAGGTAAGTCCCCTTCTACAGAGTCTTTAATCGGCCCTCCGAAATTTAAGCGGTGAATGTCTTGCAGTGGCCCTTCCTTTGCTGGAGAAAACGGGAGAAAATCACGAATCTTTCCTGCCACATTTGAAATGGCACTCGTGACCGACCCAATTGCACTGGTAATACCTTGAGCAATACTTGTGACGATGTTACGGCCTGCATCTCGGAACCGACCGATAAAGCCCATAACCGTTTGGAATGCACGTTGAATGCCATTTGAGATTGCGCTTCGTATCGCTGTCATGGCTGTCGTTACACTCGTACGAACTGCATTAAAAATGGACAGAAAGGTCGTTCTAATTGCATTAAGACCCGCTGACACTGCAGAGCTTGCAGCCGAAATACCTGTTGTAATGAAGTTTCGAATAAACGAAATAACTGACGTCACGACTGAGCGAACTGCATTGAATACCGTCATGAAGATCGTTCGAATCGTGTTTAAGATTGTCGTGACAACCGTTTGAACAGCTGTCATCCCAGTCGATATAAGATTCCGTATAAATGTCATTACGGTTGTAACAACTAATCGAATAGCATTGAATTGCTCTTGGAAGTATGATTGGATACCTACTAAAGCTGTCAAGAAAAGTGTCGATATCCATGTCCACATGCTTTTAAACACACCTTGCAAACTTTTAAATAACGTACTGGCTACCTTTACAATTTTCCCAATTAGTACGAGCTGCACTAAATTCCAAATCGCTTCTAACGCACCGAAGAATAATTGTTTTATCCCTTCCCACATTAAGGAGAAATCCCCCGTAAATAAGCCAGCAAAGGTTTTAATTAATCCCATAATGATGTCGAGTGCACCAGAGATTACGCCTTTAATATTTCCCCACACTTGCTGAATCAACGCAGCCACAAACGGCCACACAAACTTCATTAAGGCTAAAATCCCGTTCATAATAGGCTCAATAATACTGAGTATAAAGTTAAATACATTTGAAACAGCTTCCATGACTTGTGCGCCATGCTCATCCCAAAACTGCTTAATTGTCGCCAGTTTTTCAGCTACAAATGAAGCAATCACGCTAACGACCGTTTGAATAACAGACTGAATCGTCTGCCACACTTGAATGACGCCGTTTTTAAATGTTTCATTCGTATTCCATAGATACATGAAGCCTGCTGCAAGAGCGGCAATGGCGGCGGTGACTGCAAGGACTGGCCCTATAAAAGAGGCTACAGATGTTCCTAAAGTTATAAAGGCAACCTTTATAAAGTCAATGACTGCTTTAAAACTTGTAAAAGCTTCCTTTACTGCCACAATACTTAATAATAATCCACCAAAACCTGTCAAAAGACTAGCCAAGAATCCTCCCCAATCAGCCTCTCCTATTTTTTGAGTAATTGTTCCAAAGGACTCTGCAATTTTAGTTAAATTCTTTTGTAAATCTTCTAAAGCCTTACCATGTTTTTTAACGTCATCAAAGTCTAGTGTTAAGCCTGCAGATTGTCCAATTTGAACTGCCATTATATTCCTCCTTTCCATTTTTTCGATTCTTCATTCATTTTGTCTTGATCCCATTCAGCCATGCTTCGATTCTTTTTATCTTGTAAGAACCGTTGAAATGCACTATCTTCAGGTAATCCTCTAACAAACACTAAGAACCGTCTCCATGAGAGACGGTTCTCAAATCCCTCTTGAGTTAAATGAATGCGATAAAACCTGTAAAAGTCAGCCTCTAATGCGGCCCACCCCCAAATAATTATCCGTGAATCTTGGTTTTTTTTTGTGTTTTTGATGATTGAGCACTTGTACCTTTAACGTCATAACCCCATAGTTTCATAATGTCTGGAACGATATGTTGAAACACAAAATTCACTCCAGCTTTTGATTGTTCTAAGTGGCTGAGAAAAGCTTTTCCTAGCATTAGTTCAATAAACTCATACATCTTTTCTTCTGGTACCGACATTTGTGTTTTTCCTTTTACCTTCTGCACACAATGTCGGAAATAGAAGGTAGCAAATTGGAAAGGCATTTCAGTTGGAATCTCAAAATACTCACCAGCAAATTTGACGTATTGATGCTTTTGTTCATTTAACTGTTCAGCCAGTGCATCGTCATAGTCAGCTACTAATTGCTCTTGTTGGATTTCCGCTAGCTCTTCCACCTTTTGATCTAGAAGTTCTAAACGTTCTTCTCTATTATTCGCCACCAGGAGCACTCTCCTCCGTAATCGCTTCTTTTGTATTTACACGGAATTCGCCTGAAAAAGTATATACCCCCTCAGACACTGAACCCTCTTCTTCATAGGTAGTAAAAAATCCAGTAAGCGCATAGCCTGAACCAGTAGAGTCAGTGTGCTTAATAACCGCTTCTTGACCTAGTTCCGAGACGCGTTTTAATTCCGATTGTCCATCATCATCTAGAAGAGCAATCCCTTCCATTGATACGGTTTCACCTACAGACGCGGCAATAAATTTTTGACGAAAAACGCCCCCACCATCAACCGTGTCACCTAAACCGGTCACATCCGCTTCTTCAACTTCTAGTGAATGTGTAAAGGACGTTAGCTTTGCCACCACTTGTTCATTTACTTCTACTCGTGTTCCTGCAAACTTCTTTTCAGCCATGTTAACTCCTCCATAATAAGTGAAATACTATTCGTTATTGTTGGTGTGCCGGCACGAACGTATATTTAACGAATAATGTAGCTAGATACTAGATGTTTTGCTACAACTCTACTTTAATATAAGAACACACGTTCTGTTTTGCCGATTTTCTGCCACGTTTATGCCACTTATCTATGTTAAACTCTTAAATAAAGATATTTAGAAAGGACGATTCTTCATGTCACAAACTTTTAAAGGCTCTCGATCGACCCTAACCATTGAGGACGACAAACTAATTATTAAACACAATAAAATAAAAAGCTTAGGTGGTGGCGCTCGAAAAGAGATCGTTATTCCCTTTAATGAGCTCGAAAATGTTATCATTAGAAAACCAGGAATTGTTTCAGGATTTTGTTATCTTCAACGCAAAGGTGCCTCTCCAGATATATCAAGATTTCAAGCAACAAACGATGAATTCTCTATAGTACTTACTTTTTCTTACCATTACAAACGATTTTTAAAAGCAAAGAAACTTATTGAGACCAAATTAGAAAACGTTGACACCGCTTCAGAGTCAGAGCTTGATCGTATTTACCACGCTCTTATTTCGGATCCAGATCAGTCTATTAAATTTGCTGGCTATAATGGAAGCTTAGAAATTACAAGAGACAACGTTACAATTTTATACAATGGATTTCTTCATAGTGGCGGCCGCGGTCAGAAAACCATTCACATAAAAGAAATTAATAGTATATCAATATCGAGAGAAGCCATCGTTAGCGGGAAAATTCAGCTTCACTACAATGGGTTTCAAGATAGAAGGAATGGAATACTTGCTTCTGCAGCAAATGAACTAAGTATTACAAACATTAACGAGTACAATCGTTTCTTACAGGCAAAAGAACTTATTGAACGGATTAAACATTACCATGACTCATATAATGAAACTGGTTATGACAATAGCTACAACCAATATGCCGAACCTGTGCATACTCCCCGCTCTACCGCAGACGAACTTCGAGAGTTTAAATCGCTTTTAGACGAAGGTATTATTACGGAAGAAGAATTTGAACAAAAGAAAGCGCAGTTACTTCGCTAATGAATTGAGAGGCTGGGACATAACTAAAAGTAGTATTTGAAAAGACGAATAGTTTAAAATATGCTGAGTAGCACCGCTACAGGAGAATCGTTCGCTTTCCGGGGACACGGCCTCAGCCTCCTCCGTGGAAAACCCGCCACTCCAGAGTCTTCAGACACGTGCTGATCCCCCAGGAGTCTTCCGATTCTCCTTCCGCCAATTTTCATATAAAACAAACGACGAACGTTCCTATTTTCAGGAATGTTCGTCATTTTGGTCTGTCTATCTACTTTTGTCCCAGCCTCTTTCCTACGTTTAGTCAATAGGGTTTTTATAATAATTCTGATGATGTTATTTTTAAATCTAGGCATAGGAAATAAACCTTATCCCTGTCTATTTTTAAATAAGGTTCCTATGGTATACTACAGTTATTGGTCCATTGAGACCGCGTGCGAGTAATCGTACTCTGTATGATTCCTAGCCATGGAATACATACACTTTATGAGCTTGTTCATACAAGCGACAACGGCAACCTTGTCCTTCTTGGGGGTAGGTTGCTTTTTTAATTTGTAATAATACTCGACAATATGATTAGGAGCTGCTTTCTGCTGGCGGATCATGTTCCGAATGATGAGATATAAAATCTTTCTCCCTTTGGGATTTCCACGTTTATTAATATGGTCTTGTCCATGATATTTGCCAGATTGATATCTGCGGATATCAATTCCCACGAAGGCGTTCACTTTTTTGTGATTTGAGAAGCGGGACAGATCACCAAGTTCCCCCATCACAAGAGCTGCACTAATTTCTCCAATACCAGGTACGCTAAGAAATAAATCAAACTCAGGAAGGTTTTTGGCCTCCTCGATCAGTTCTTTAGATACGCGTTCTTTTTCTTCTAAAAGATGAAGAAGCTGACGCGCATAGTATCGTACCTTTTGAGTTTGAACACTCTCTGTAGAGACGGCTGGGTAAGAAGAGTGAGCGTAGCTCATGATCTCGACTGCTTTCTGTTTTGCGCGATTCTGTGAAATGTTTTTTAACGTATGATTGATGAGCTGATTTTTAATTTTTGTGATACTCGACCTTAAAACAAGATCGGGATGAGGAAAGAGCGCAATCAGACTTAAAGCGTAAGGTGTAATTCGACTCGAGAAAAATTGTTCAAGCTCTGGGAAACTAAGCTGGAGTGCATTGTGTAGATACATACGCATCCGTTTAATTTCCTCTTCAATCTCTTGATAAAAACGCGAGAGGTCACGCAGATGTTGATAGATGATGGATTGCGTTTGATTTTCCTCTCTTCTGTGAAGGGAATGAGACTGAGCTAATAAGTGGGCATCGTGTTTGTCGGTTTTCCAGCTTCTGAGTGTCCCTTGCTCAAGCTGTTTTTTAGCCTCTAACGGATTAAGAATACAGTAACGTAAAGCATTCCTTTGGCAAAACGTCTCCACTGGTTTAGAATAAATCCCTGTGGCTTCAAAGACAACGGTCACACTACCTGGAAGGGTCTGAATGTGATCGAATAGCTGTTGAAATCCTAGTTGATTATGAGCAATTTCTTCTTCGTACAAACATCTTTGGTCTTGATAAATGACCGAGTAACTTTTCCCCATTGATACATCTAAAGCGACTACAAACTCCATCATTGTTCCTCTTTTCATTTAGCATTGAAAGGTCTTCACTTAATCATTCCGATTCTAATTTCCTCTACACGAGCTCAATGGCCCCAACATACTTAAACCTGATTCAGTAATGAAAGTGAAGAAGCTCGGTTTTTAATACGGATTCTAGATCCTTGAGGCTTAGGTCGAGCTTTCTTTCACCTCTCACTATACGCCTAAACGAAAAATAGTGGGTAAGATTCATCCGTCGATGATCTTACCCACTAATCTTAGTATGTTTTTTACAACAAGTGTCGAGATGTATTCAAACGCTCTACAGCCTCGTCTTTAAGAGGTTATACTATGTTAAACTACTCTAAACAATCATTTTATTGAGAAAGGACGACTCTTCATGCCACACGTTTTTAAGGGAGCTCGATCGACTGTTACCGTTCATGATGACAAACTCATAATAAGGCACGGACGATTCAAGACGTTTGGCGGTGGTGCTCGAAAAGAGGTTATTCTGCCTCTTAATGAACTTGAAGATATGGTTTTTGAGAAGCCCGGTTTTTTTCCTGGTTTTTGCTATTTTCGACGTCTAGGAGCTTCACCAAATCGAACGCGGCTTGAAGCAGCGAGTGATGAGTATACGGTTATGCTTCATTCTTCACAACATTATGTGCAACTTCAACAAGCAAAAAAACTCATTGATGATAAACAAGCACACATTGAGCCTGCAACAGAGCTTGAAGTTGATCGCATGTTTGATCGTATCGTTATGGACTCCTCTCATTCCGTTGCTTTCGATGGTATGTATGCTTCATTAGAATTAACTATGGAGACTGTCACCATTTCCTATAAACGCTTGCTTCCTTCTGGTAAGCCAAACACTACGATAATTTCTATATCGACTATCGATTCCATTACATTATCAACTGACAATGCAGGAAACGGGCTTTTTCAAATTCATCACGATAGTCAGTCTTCAAGCAGTTTACATACAGGTACTACAGAATTAAGTGAATTTCGTATTGGTAACATTAATGAATCTACTCGCTTCTCAAAAGCTAAAGAACTAATGGAACGACTAAACGTTCATTATAAAGCCAATCATAAAATACGTTACGATCCAAACGTTGACACAAATGAAAGAAAGTATATAAATTATCCAAGATCTCCACTCACTCCCCGCTCTACCGCTGATGAACTTCGCGAGTTTAAAGCCCTTTTAGACGAGGGCATTATTACAGAAGAAGAGTTTGAACAGAAGAAAGCCCAGTTACTTCGCTAATGAAATGAGCCCCTCGTTTGGATACGAGGGGCTTGCTTTTCACACGATGTAACCAGCTACGCCCATTAAATAATGAAGTTTCGCTAATGCTTTTGTTTTCAACCTGTAATACTGCCTCTCACTAATCATCATTTCCATGTATACTTGATAATCAAAACGGTCCTCTTCTAAGTAACGTCGAACGATTAATTCTCTTTCTACTTCGGAAAGTCGGTTAATACATTCCTGGATAACATCCAAAAATGCTTGACGTTCTGTTTGTTCTTGCTTCATTTCATCTTCTTGCTGCGTGAAAAAAGGTTTGCTACTCCCTGTTGAAAGTAGCGTGTACTGTGCAGTCACTTTTGGCATTTCGTCGTATGCAAGCGTAAGCTTATCTAAGTTATATTGTGCTAGCACTTGTTCTACTTTCTGCTTCTCTTCCTTTTGCAACGCAAGCCCCCCTTTACTTAGCAAAGAGAACCAATTCGTTAAAAATCAAAAAAGACGAAGTCATCACCTCGTCTTTTTTTTAACTACTTATCACAACCGCATCATATCCACGCCCACGCAGTTCATTCGCCAATGCATCCGCATTTGCTCTCACAGAAAAAGCACCTGCCTGTACAAGGAAAAGAGAACCACTTTGGACAATAATGGATTCATATCCATCTGCACGTAAGCGAGCCTGCTGTTGATCAGCATTGGCACGAACCGAAAACGCACCAACTTGAACACGATATATGGTGCCACCACCACCGCCGCTTCGCTGTAAATTAAACGCTTGCGCCAATCCGTTGACATGGCCTCTTGCTACACGATCCAAGAACGCTGGACTTCTTAACAAGTCTGCATCTGCAGCTCGATCAATAAATAGGTTTTCTGTTAATATCGCAGGCATAGTAGACGTGCGTAATACTGCGAAGTTGGCTCTTTTTTGGCCTCGGTTCGTCACGTTTAGTTGCTGCATAATCGCTGGATGGACAATCCCCTGTATACGTGCTGTTTCAGCCCCTGCATTCGTATGAATAAAGGACTCAAATCCTGTTCCACCACCTGCATTAATGTGAATAGACATAAAGTAGTTCGCATTCCAAGCATTTGCCTGCTGGGTACGATCACTTAAACTGACAAACACATCGCTTGTTCGACTCATACGCACTTCTACACCTTGATACTCACTTAGTAAAATGTCGCGAATACGCGTGGCTATTGAAAGGTTTAACGTCTTTTCCTGTAGGCCATTCCCTACTGCACCTGGGTCACTTCCACCATGTCCTGGATCTAAAAATATTCTTGTCATTTGTACATCCCCCTTATCAATTAGGTGCTCGTCCACATTCTCACTCGAATTGCGAAAAAGCATGCAGCGCTATACGCCACATGCTATTCTTATTCAAAATCTATTGATGTGTAAGGGTGTTTGCTAGACTATTCATAAAAACAGGCATTTCACTGCTAGACTAATAGCTTAGTATGAGGGTTGCATCTCTTTAGCCTCGTTAGCAACAGCTTCCGCCACAACGGTTGCAATTCTTTTATCAAACACAGAGGGTAGTATCTGTTCGGCTTCTACTGTTTCAACTAATCCTGCGATGGCTGTTGCAGCTGCAAGCTTCATAGACGTCGTAATCGCCCCTGCCCGGCTATCCAACGCACCACGAAAGATGCCAGGGAAGGCAAGCACATTGTTAATCTGGTTCGCAAAATCTGAACGCCCTGTCCCTACCACCGCCGCCCCGGCAGCTTTTGCCTCCTCTGGATATATCTCTGGTACTGGATTCGCTAAAGCAAAAACAACAGCATCTGCATTCATCATGCTCACATGATTTTTAGAAAGGGCCTTTGGTCCAGAAACACCAATAAAGACGTCTGCTCCATTTATGGCTTCATTTAACCCACCAGTTAGCTGCTTTGGATTTGTTTTTTGTGCTACTTCTCGTTGGCGAGGGTTTAGCCACGTTTCTTCTTGTTGAATAATCCCTTCTAAGCTTACGAGTGTGACATTGCTGTAGCCTGCTTCAAGTAAGAGTGAAGCTATGGATAAGCCTGCTGCACCTGCTCCATTAATGACAATCTGAGCTGATGCATCTTTTCGAACATATTGCAGTGCATTTATTACTGCCGCTAGCACAACAATGGCTGTACCATGCTGATCATCATGAAACACTGGAATGTTCAGCTCATCTTGTAATCTTTTTTCAATCTCAAAGCAGCGCGGTGCAGCAATATCCTCTAAGTTAATGCCGCCAAATGTTGGGGCAACCGCCTTCACAGTCTGAATAATCTCCTCGACATTCTTTGTATCGAGACAAAGAGGAACAGCATCTACACCAGCAAATTCTTTAAACAGAACCGCTTTTCCTTCCATTACAGGTAGCGCTGCTTCAGGGCCAATATCTCCTAAACCAAGGACGGCAGAGCCGTCTGTCACAATAGCCACTAAATTTCCTTTAATGGTTTGGTCATATACAGCAGATTTATCTTCTGCAATAAGCTTGCAAGGCTCTGCTACACCAGGTGTATACGCAAGACTCATATCGTATTCCGTTGTTAAAGGAACCGTACTCTTTAGCTCCATTTTCCCTTTTCTATGCAAAGCAATGGCTTCTTGCTTTAATTGACGTGTTTCCATGAAACACTCACTCCTTTTCTTTATAAACCTAACCAGCGTAAAATAAATGTTGCTAAGATGACCGTACCTGCTCCTCCAAGACGTGTAGCGACTTGGGCAAACGGCATAAGACTCATCCGATCAGATGCAGACAAGATCGCCACATCTCCTGTCCCCCCTAGCCCACTGTGGCAACCTGTCACAATAGCCGAGTCAACAGGATGCATATTCATCCATTTTCCAACAATATAACCGGTTGTGACCATCGTCACGACAACGGACGCACATATCAATACATAGGAAACGCTAATGATTCCTGCCACATCTTCAAGTGGAATAAATAAAAGCCCAAGTCCAACCATAAGAGGCCATGTAAAGCTCGTCGATACAAATTTATATAGATGGAAAGCACCTTGTTCCAGCTGGGACGGGATCAGCTTAAAGATCTTACAAAAAGCTGCGATAAGTATCATTAGAATCGCTGCAGGAATATGAAGGCTGCTCTCCATCAAATGCCCAAACACGTAAAAGCTACAGGCAACTAATAGACCAGCCCCCATTAAGCTGAAATTAACAGGTTTATTGTCATCCACAGAGGTAGGGATTCTATCCCCTTTTGTTTTAACGAGAACGCCATTACCTGTAAGATGCTGCTTTCTTAGACCTAACTGCTTTAATAAAGCAGCGCATATGATCGCAAAGATGTTTCCAATAATGGCAGCAGGAATCATTTGCGAAATTAAATCCGCTACAGGTGTTCCTAGGATGGCACTGTATCCAGCAGATAACGGTAGAATGCCTTCTCCAATTCCACCAGCTAGAATCGGGACAACAATAAAAAATAACGTATGCTTTGCTTCATACCCAAATAACATACCAACACCTACGCCTGCTGCAACCGCCGTTACCGTGCCGAGTACAAGCGGCACAAGCATTTTCGTGATGCCTTGCATGAGCACTGTCCGATTCATGCCGAGAATACTTCCTGCTACAAGACAAGCAATATAGAAATAAAGGAAATTCGAAGTTGTCATTAAATTTGATACAGCATTCACAGTTGTTTCATTTAATAAGTTAAAAAACATAAACGCTGATGGTACGAATAGAGCTAGAATAGCCGGTCCACCGATACTACGAAAAATAGGAATACGCGATCCAATTTCCCCTAATAACATTCCGACAACCATAATGATGGCAAAGCCACCAATCATATCTGCAGGTAACTTTTGAAAATAGGCAGCTAATAATACGATTGTCGCAACAGCAACATAAATAGGAACAGGCAACACGCCAATTTTCCAATGTATAGGGTTCCAACGTTGAGATTTAGAATCATTTGTATGATGACTATCAGATGTAACCGTTTTTAATTGTTCCAAGCTGAACACCTCCTGCTTCATACTGTAATAGTAGGAGGTCGGTCGTTTTTTAGATAGATTTTGTAAATAAGAACCTTCTTTTTGAAACTAAAAAAAGCAGCTCAATGGTAAGCTGCTTCATAAAAATGCTTTTATACGTTGCTTGTGTTCATATTTAAGCTTATAAAGATGAATAGGCCTGCCAATCGAACCATAAGTAGGCTGCAGCTCAAGCACATCCCATTCAAGTAAAAATGTTAGATATTTTTTCACTGACACACGGGAAATACACGCATGTAAGGCTACATCTTCTGTAGAGAAGCTATTTTGACCAACTCGTTCTATTGCTTGCCATACCTGTCCAAGTGTTTCCTTAGTCAAACCCTTTGGCAGGTCGATTTTTGCGTTTTTTTCGTTATCTTTTCGAAACCACAGTTCATCTAATTCTTGCTGACTAACCGGCTCTTCCTTCGTCCAAATGGTTTGCTTCTTCTTAAAATGCATGAGCGCTTCTTGAAAACGTTCAAATTGATACGGTTTTATTAAGTAGTCAACGGCACCATGGCGTAGTGCGGTCTGTATGGATTCTTTATCAGATGCAGCGGTTAATACGATCACATCAGCCGCCACACGCTGTTGCCGTAATTCCGTTAACAATGTCAAGCCATTCTCTCCTGGCATGTAAACATCTAATAAAATAAGACGTATATGTGGATAGTGAGTAAGAGCTTTTCTCGCCTCCTCTACATTTCTAGCGTGAGCCACTAACTGGAAACCAGCTACATCTTTAAGGTAATTGGTTGTTACTTCAGCGACCATAGGATCATCTTCTACAATGAGCACGTCAATCATCAGTATCGCTCCTTTTTATTTCGTGCAGTGGCATAAATACCGCAAATGTTGTTCCTTGTCCCTTTTCGCTTTGAACCGTCATAGAGCCTTGTATCTGTTCAACACTTTGCTTTACTAAAGACAATCCGTAGCCACGGTTCAACCCTTTTGTAGAGTAGCCCTGCTCATACATGTTTTGTAATTCATCTGCATTCATCCCTGGCCCATTATCGGAAATATAGATAATCAGCTCTTCTTCTATAACAAACAACTTTAAGCGAACGACTCCTTTCTCTTGATTCACCACTGCATCAAATGCATTATCAATCAAGTTTCCAAGAATCGTTGTTAATTCCAGTGCTTGTTCATTTGTAGCGAATGATTGAATTGCTGTGTCTATGGAGATGTCTAACTCTACACCTCGTTCACGCGCATAGCTTTTCTTTCCTAGCAATAAGCCTGCTAAAACAGGCTCTTTTAATTTTATCGTTACTTCGTTCACTTCTACTAATTGATTTCCTGTAATTTGCTGCACGTAGGACTCTAGCTTTTCATATTCCTTAGAATGAAGCATTCCTAAAATGATTTGCATGCGGTTCATAAATTCATGGGTCTGTGAACGGAGTGTAGACGCATACGTTTTCACCCCTGTTAATTGCTCTGCTAGCTGCTTCATTTCAGTCTTATCCCGAAACGTGGCAATTGCTCCAATGATGTGATTGTTCAAATGAACAGGTACACGATTCACAACGATCGTCAAGTTATTCAATGACTGCTCTTGGTTGTATTCAGGCTTACCACTCTCTATCACATGTCTAAGTCTAGAGTTTTGCATATACGTTTCTACTTTTACACCGACTGCATTTGGTGGCAGGCCAGCACGTTCAAAGATCGTTTGAGCGGATTTGTTTACGAGGGTAATACTCCCTGTTGCATCCACTGCGATCATACCTTCTATCGTCGATTGAAGCATGGCGCTTCGCTCTTCCAGTAATGTGGCAATCGCTTTTGGCTCTAAGTTAAAAAGGGTTCGTTTAATATAGCTTGCTAACCATATTGCCCCGACTAAACCTACTAATAAGCCAAAGAAAGTACCGATGAATAAGTTCGTCCGATTAGCAGAAACTGCTTCTTCTACCTTATCGAGTGAGATTCCCACTGCTACGGCACCAATTTGTTGCTGTTGTTCATTATGAACGGGCGTAAACGCACGCAGCGAACGTCCTAATGTCCCTTCTGAAATGGATAGGCTTTCTTCTCCAGTGGTTAGTACCGTCTGCTCATCTCCACCAACAAAATGAGCTCCGACTTTCTCTCTTTCAGGATGGGCATAACGAATACCATCCATGTTCATCACAACAATAAATTGAACATCTGTCTCATCCATCAGTGTTTCTATATAGGATTGAACCGATGTTGCCTCTTCTTCTATAAGTGCCTCTTGCACAATGGGTGTCAATGCCACAACCTTTGCTAACTGCTGCGCTTTGTTTGTTTGGTTTTCCTCTACTTCTTCTTCAATTGTATTGTGGACAAGTAAGTCTGTGACAAGCAAAGAAAGAATCACAACAATGAAGACGAGCAGAAAAATCGTTGTTTTTAACGTTAAGCGGACGCGCATCATATTAGCCAAACGATTACTCATCTATATGGGTCCTCCATTCCTTACAGTTTCCCTCGCAGTATAGCATAAAGGAAGGGGTGGGGACGCAGGCAGTCGACAATCATGGTAAAAATTGTATCGCAAAATGATCTTTTTTCGTTATAATAATGTATCATCATTTACGCTTTATCAACATATATAAAGGAGCAGAAATCATTGTCAAACTACTCATCTTCAGAACGTGCGCTACATAGCAAAGAAGATCTTGTTCGCTTGCTCTTCGTTTGTATTGTCGGGCACTACTCGGTTTTCTTGATAAATATTCAGCCTATTTGGATTTTTTCTTTTTTTGATACAACAACTGATTTTTGGCTCGTACTGCTTACATTCATTGCGTTTTATAGCCGCACAAAAAGAACTGCCGCGCTAAACACTTTTTCTTTTTACTTTCTATGGTTGCTGCTTATTATACAACGTATTACCTTACACTCTATTTTGTACCGTGGTCATTACTCACCTTCTGGATCATATGCGCGCTCATTGTGCCTATATACAGTCTCTTCATTCATCATGCGCGGCAAAATACAATTGTTTCAATGCTCATTATGAGCATACCGATCGCTTTATTAATGCAAAGAGGGCAATATCTTTTATCAGATTGGGTCAGAGACTCGACCGTTGACATCGTCATCCTGTTTAACGTTTTGTCGGCGCTTCTTATTTTCATACTGCTATCCCGCGGTTTGAAAAATAAACTAATCTTATTCGTTTTATCGGCATTGTTTTTCTACCTATTTGAGTTTCTATATGTTTTTCAATATCTTCCTTTTTAGTATGTAATCGAAACTAAATTCCTTTGAAAGTTTAGCAAGCAGTGTGATCTCCACAAACTTTTGTGGAGAGAGTGTCCAAGTGCTGTTTGTTCTTTATGATAATGACTTCAGACCCGAATTTGCGTAAGCTACCTTTTAGATATGCCATCAATGATATGCGTTAAATGTGTAAAAAAAAAAGTATCTTTCAGAAAATGACTTAATTTTACAATAAATCATGTTATATTAACCCTAACAACTATGAAACTACATAAAAAACTTAATAAGGAGATGATTAGAATGAAGAAAACGTTCTAAAGAAAAGTACGGTCGGTGCAGCTCTAACAAGTATCATTGTAGCAGGAGGGTTCTTAAGTGCTTCTGCAGAAGACACTCCCAATCAGTCGGAATTAATAACTGAAGATTTCGGTATAGCGGAAAGTTACGTTAGTGATGATCCTAATGAAATTTCTACATTAGCAACGTCTGGAAATATGGACGGCGGCTATTGGATTAGAGGGAAGAGAAATGGTGATGTAATATCTGAGTATAAACACTATAAGAAAGAAGGACGAGCATCCGTTACAAATGGTAGAGGGTATCATGACGATGGTGGATGGAAGGCTAAAGAAAAATGGAGTAGAGCTTCTAAAGATTGGACATTTAGAGGTATTAATAAAGCTTATTATGATAATAGATAATTTCCCTAGCTACTAACTATAGTGATAGTACAAGAGTATGATACTCTTGTACTTATTTTAACGGAGGTTATAAAGTGAAGAAAGCATTAAGTTTTTTATTAATTCTTGTATTTTTCTTAAGTACCTACCTTTTCGCTGGTTTATTAGAAGAGTATAAATTTGATACACTTCTATATAAAGATAGAAGCGCAGTAGCATTTAACTTTTCAGATTATGAAGAAGATGCAAATGAATTATTGCAGCAAGCAGCACGTGAGTATAACGTGAGTATTTCCAAATATGTCTTTATTGATCCAGAAACAGCACGAATATTTACAACAGATGTGACCTTAAATAATCGTATTAACCTTCTTGAAGGTATTTTTCCTGAACAAGGATCAAAACAGTTTATTACAACAGAGGAAACTAGTAATAACAGTAGCGGTTATTTTCAATCTGGAAATCGGAACGTTTCTTTAGATGTTTATCACTTGGAAAGTCAAAGACAAGCAGCCGCAAGTGGCATTTATTATCTTGAAGGTGATCGTACAGAGTCAATCATGCAGGTAATAGCTTATATGGAATCAAACGGTGTATTTGCTGAAGTGATGGAACTTCATATATCTCCTGTCGTTATTGAAGAGCCACTCGCTTTTTCTTTAACACCATTAGCAATCTTTTTAACAGCACTTGGTATCGTTGCGTTTTACTTCATGAATAGAAGTGGCGAAATTATTTTGTTGAAAGTGAATGGCTATTCTTATCGAAAAGTAGTTTTTACATATGCAAAAAAACTAGCTCCAGCTTTGTTAATAGCCGCTGTGATCGGCTACTCTCTTTTTAACGCTGCAAGTTTTTTAGTAAATGGGTACGTCACGAATTTTTTATCTTTATTAGGCTACTACCTAATCCTTTTTGCTATCGTTGTTAGTATGATTTTACTGTTTTCATCGCTTCTATTAGTTTTCTTTTACTTCTTTGTTAACAATTATCAAGCATTAAAAGGAAAGAAACCGTATAGTGCTTTAATGGCAATCAGTTTTGTGTTGAAAACGGGATTCTTATTAGCGGTTTTATTCTCATTAGCTCAATTAAACTCAACCCATTCATCTCTGAAAGAATACCAAAATAATCTTCAAATATGGGATCAAACAGAGAATCTATATAGAACCAATTTAATGTCCACTGGTTCAGTTAGTCTAGAAACTGAATACGAACAAAATCAAAATCTCAAGAATGTCTACAGCGATTTAAACGAGCGTCTAAATGGTTTTATTATGGATGCAAGTAACTATGAACTTATGGGCGACGGGCGTTACTTATATGAAGCGAATACAGAAGGAGAGAGAACTGAAACTAATCCAAGTGGAAAAACGATAACAATCAATGAAAATTACTTAAATTATAATCCTATAGAGGCAGTCGAAGGAACAGTAGAAAACCAGTTCATTGATGAAGAGAAAACACTTAACCTTTTAGTTCCTCAATCTCTTGAACGTTACGAAGAAGAAATCAAAGATAACTTCCAAAACTATTTCTATTTTCAAGCTGTAGAAGTAGAGAATATATACAATGAAGCAAGAAATTCAGAAGAAAATACGACTCCTTTAGAAGCGTACAATATAGAAATAATCTATGTTAAGGACGGTCAAAAATATTTTACATTTAATCCCGAATACGAGGGCAGTAGTGAATATTATGTCGAAAATCCAATTGCGATTGTCGATAATGGACAATTTGATTCTTCATATTATATGAGCTACCTGTCCAGAATTTACTATTTTTTCACAGAAGATGAAAATCCATTAGGCGAATTGGATACCATTGCAGCAGAAAATAATGCTTCTGCACAAATAAACAGTATTGAGTCTATATACGATACATATGGACAGACAATACAGCAGCTTATCACTACTCAATACTTTCTCTTAGTTGCGATTATTCTCTTGTTTATCGGCGTGTTTACGATGAGCATTTACTACACACTTTGTTACTTTTATAAAAACTCAATGAAGATACTTATGCAAAAAATTCATGGCTTTACACTTCTAAAAAGCCATAAATATTTGTTTTTATTACACCTATTCGTTTATATTCTGCTGCTCATTGTTGCGGTTTCTCTAGAACAGTCTCTCTTATTTATTATTTTGTTACTAGGTTTGCTTTTAGATACGCTCTTAACAGTCTTTTTAAGTAAGCGTTACGAAAAAATCATGCATGTAAAATTAAAGAAAGAGGGTCAACTATGATCACAGCTAATCGAATATCAAAGTCTTTCAGCAAGAACACAATACTTCAGGATTTTTCTTTAACCATTAATCAAGGAGAGTTTTTGTCTCTAACTGGAGAAAGTGGAACAGGGAAAACGACTTTAATTAACTTGTTAAGTTTATTAGAAACACCTGACAATGGCGATATTACATTTGACGGCATTAAAAATCCGAATCTAAAACAAAGGATGCTCTTGCAAAGAAATCAATTTGGCTATTTGTTTCAAAATTTCGCTTTAGTAAGTAATGACACTGTCGAGAGCAATATTAAGCTATCGTTAGCTTATCAGAAAAAAGGAAATAAACAGGAGAAAATAAGAGATGCCCTTGATAAAGTAGGATTAGCGGGTTATGAGAGGAAAAAAATATACACTTTAAGCGGTGGTCAGCAGCAGCGTGTAGCGCTTGCAAGAGTCATTGCCAAAGATCCTACATATATATTTGCAGACGAACCTACTGGTAATCTTGATGTCAAAAATAGAGATCTTATTTTTGACCTCCTACTCTCTTTAAATAAAATGGGGAAAACGATTGTAATGGTAACACATGATTTAGAGTTAGCTGCTAAAACTTCTCAAAGCATCAATTTATAAATTAAATCAACTTTTAAAACACCCTCCGCGCCTCCACTTGTGACAGTGTGTACGCGAGAGGGTGTTGCTACTTACTTAATTAATACGGATCAGAAGGCTGACTGTCGCTTTGCGCTTCGTCTACTTTCTCTGCTTGACGGTCTTTCATGCTTTCTCGCTCTTTATGAATGGCTTCTTTTAGTCGCTTCCCATAATCCGCATCCGCTTCTGTTACATTCGTAATCATTTGTTCTCGTACGGCATCATGAACATCTGCAAGAGCGGAAGATAAATTGGAAATTAACTCGTCCTTTTCCCAATCCGCTAAGCGACGGTATGTTTCGCCCGCTTGTCCAAAGTTGTTCGGCCGGTCGATTGCCTCACCTTTCACTTCACCAGATACATGCGGTGTATGTTCTTTGCCTGTTTTTTCTGCCTCTTTTAACCCACCGATTACAGACGGCTCATAGTTAATATGGGGATTGTTGCTAGGCGGTGAATCCACTTGATACGTCATCTGTCCATCCCGCTGATTCGTCGCAACGCGCTTTTTAGGTGCATTTATCGGTAGCTGCAAGTAGTTTGCACCGACACGATAACGCTGTGTGTCTGAATAAGAGAACGTACGGCCTTGTAAAAGCTTATCATCAGAAAAATCTAGTCCATCCACTAGCACACCTGTACCAAATGCCGCTTGCTCTACTTCTGCAAAGTAGTTTTCTGGATTTTTATTTAACACCATTTTTCCAACTTTATGCCATGGGTATTGATCCTTATACCAAAGTTTCGTTGGATCAAGTGGATCAAAATCAAGCTCAGGATGATCATGGTCTTCCATAATCTGAACATAAAGTTCCCATTCTGGATAATTGCCTTCTTTAATTGCATCATACAAATCTTGAGTTGCATGGTTAAAATTCTGACTTTGAATTTCATCTGCTTCTTTTTGCGTTAAGTTTTTAATGCCTTGAACAGGCTCCCAGTGGTATTTCACAAGAACTGCTTTTCCTTCTTCATTTATCCAACGGTAGGCGTGAACACCAGACCCTTGCATAGTTCGATAGTTTGCAGGAATGCCCCAAGGAGAAAACAAAAACGTAATCATATGAGTCGCTTCTGGGCTTTGTGATACAAAATCAAAGAACCGTTCCATACTTTGACGATTTGTCACTGGATCAGGCTTAAAGGCATGAACCATATCAGGAAACTTTAATGGATCACGAATAAAGAAGATTTTTAAATTATTACCAACTAAATCCCAATTCCCATCTTCTGTATAAAATTTAATCGCAAACCCTCTTGGGTCTCTCAATGTTTCTGGTGAATGTGTACCATGAATGACAGTTGAAAATCGAACGAATACAGGGGTTTGCACTTCGGTATTTGTAAATACTTTTGCTCGTGTATAGGTAGAAATTGCTTCGTCTCCAACTTTTCCATACGATTGAAAATAGCCATGTGCACCGGCTCCTCGACCGTGTACAACGCGTTCCGGAACACGTTCTCTGTCAAAGTGACTTACTTTTTCTAAGAAATCATAGTTTTCAAGTGTTGTTGGACCACGGTTCCCTACCGTACGAACGTTTTGATTGTCCTTTACAGGGTGACCTTGACGATTGGTAAGCGTTTCGTCTTTTTCATTCGCTGCTTTACGCTTGTCGAGAGAGTCGCCTGCACCTGTCACACCTGTTCCAAATGAGGGGGACTTATGTTTCTCATCCATTTTACACAGCTCCTTTATCATTCTTTCATCTCTATCATTACCAAATGAAGGGAGCCTATTCACCAAAAAAGCAAATCATCCTAGAATGATTTGCTTCTCCATTTTACTATTGTTTAATTTGAATACTATTTAACGTTGCAAAGACACCGTTTTTCTCTATTAATTCATCGTATGTTCCTTGCTCAACAATACCGTCTTTTGTCACAACGACAATATGATCTGCATGACGAATGGTTGCCAGTCGGTGCGCAATTACAAGTGTTGTACGATCCTCAGCCAGTTCTTTTAGTGATTGCTGAATGAGCGCTTCTGTCTCCGTATCTAAAGCAGATGTCGCTTCATCTAAGATTAAGATTGGAGGATTTTTCAAGAACGTTCGTGCAATGGCAATACGCTGCTTCTGTCCGCCAGATAGTTTCAAACCACGTTGACCAATTTGCGTATCATATCCATTCGGAAGGGACTCAACAAGCGCATCTAAGTTCGCGAGTTTTGCAGCATGGTAAATGTCTTCATCGGTTGCGTTTAAATTACCGTAACGAATATTTTGTCTCAACGTTCCCCCGAATAAAAAGACATCTTGCTGTACAATGCCAATTTGCGAACGGAGCGATTCTTTCGTCATATCCGTAATATTGATGCCATTAATCGTAATCGTCCCACTATTAATATCGTAGAATCGTGGAATTAAAGAACTAATGGTTGTTTTTCCAGCTCCAGATGGACCAACAAAAGCAACTGTTTTTCCTGCTGGAATGACTAAATCAACATTCTTTAATACTGGTCGGTTTTCTTCATAACCGAACGTGACATTGTCAAATTCAATGGCACCATCTAAAATAGGCGCAGGTGTTGCGTCATCTTTATCAACAACATCTACTTCTTCATCCATTAATTCAGTGAATCGCTTAAAGCCAGCCATTCCTTTTGGATATAATTCAAGTATGGCACTGATTTTCTCAATTGGCTTGAATAAGATATTGATGTATAGAATGAAAAGAACAAATTCCCCTACATCAATCGTCTCAACATAAAGTAGCCATGCACCGTAAATTAGCACGGATAAAATCATTAAACGTGTCGCCAAAAAGATCCCTGAAGACGTGTAGCCCATTACTTTATACCCGCCTACTTTAGCATTACGAAAGCGTTTATTGTTTTCACGGAACGTCTCAACTTCATGAGCCTCATTCGTAAACGATTGAACGACACGCATACCAGATACGCTGTCTTCTACTCGTGCGTTTACATCACCAATTTCTGCATACATCTTTCTCCATGCTTTATTCATTTTAATATTGGTATATGTAATTAAAGCAATTAAAATGGGAACAAAAATTAAAGCAATAAGTGCTAAGTTTGGATTTACATAGAACATGATGCTAAATGCACCAACGAACGTCATGACCGCAATAAATAAATCTTCCGGCCCATGGTGCGCGAGTTCGCCAATATCAAATAAGTCATTTGTAATTCGACTAATAATATGACCTGTTTTTGTGTTATCAAAGAAGCGAAACGACTGCCGCTGTACACTTTCAAATAAATCTTGTCGCATGTCTGTTTCAATATTGATTCCTAACTTATGCCCAAGGAAGTTTACATTGTACTGTAAATAAGCACTAATTAAGTAGGTAGCCAATAAACCTCCGGACACCCATACAACGGTTCCCCATTCTTGTTCAGGCAATAGTGTATTAATAAACCACTGCACGACAAGCGGGAAAATTAAATCTAAAATTGCCACTACGATGGCACTAAAAAAGTCAACATAAAATAAGCGCTTATGCGGAACGTAGTAAGCAAAAAAGCGTTTTAACATGATTTACCTCTCTCTCTGCCTAATCAGCAGACCCCTCCTTAATTTAACGAAAGGAAACAAAAAATGCAAAGGTTATTTACTGACAATAAGGACAATAATACAATCTTCGTCCATTTTTCGTTACTTTCACAATCGTTTCCCCACAGGCATAGCATAATTTACCTTCACGGTTAAACACATAGTGGCGATAATCGCGACGCTTTTTCCCTGCATTCCTTAATTCAGTCGCCAATGCATGCTCCACGGTTATGCCTTCTGTTTCATAAGAGCGCTCCGGCAACGTAATAAGTGCTTCTGCCATCGCATGTTGCTGCTCATCTGAACAGTCACTTGGTTTAGCATCAGGGGAGATGCCTGTTACATAAAGCAGTTCACTTCGTAAATAGTTGCCATTTCCAGCTACGAAGCTTTGATCTAGCAGTAGAGCGCTCCACGATCGGTTTTTAAACGCGCTTGATTGCATACGCTCTAAAAGGATGGATTCGGTTACGTCATCAGACAAAACATCTGGTCCGGCTTTCGAAATAAACGGATGGTTGACGAGCTCGTCTGTTTTTAGAACATCAATATCAGACGCACTATACAGCAGCGCTGCTTTTTTTTCTGTATAGAGCGCCAAACGTAACTGCCGTTTTGTTTTTGGATACGTAAACGCCTTTCGGATCATCCATTTTCCATATAATTGATTATGTGAGTAAATGCTATATCCATTAGAAAAATGAATAAGCATGGCTTTTCCCTTCGTTCGTACCGCCTCTACCTTAGCAGCCACCAAATGGTCTTCGTGTTCTTTTAAATGTGGAAAAGCAAAATAGACTTCAACAAGTGTTTGTCCTTTGACAGCTTGTTCCACTTCAAATGCGGCTCTTCTAATTTCTGGACCTTCCGGCATGACGCTCCTCCCTACATAAAAGGAAGCCCCGTTAATTACTCATTAACAGGGTCTTCAAGATCTTCTCCTATTGTAATGACTTCCGTTTCCAGCATAACGCCAAACGTTTCATGTACTTTTTCACGCACATATTGAACGAGATTCATGTAATCTGTCGCTGTTGAGCCATCGACATTCACAATAAAACCAGCATGCTTTTTTGATACTTCAGCCCCGCCAATTCTTGTACCTTGTAAACCACTTTCTTGTATTAACTTTCCTGCGAACATTCCCGGTGGTCGCTTAAAGACACTGCCACACGAAGGGTATTCGAGCGGTTGCTTTGTCTCTCTTGCAATCGTTAGTTCATCCATTTTTTGTTTAATTTGAACTGCATCGCCTTTTTCAAGTAACATCGTACCTTCTAACGCAATATAACGTTTTTTCGAGAACACGCTTTTACGGTAGTCAAACTCAAACTCATCTTTTTGAAGTGTGAGAAACTCGCCTTCTTCCGTTAGTACAAGCACACTGTCCAGTACGTCTGCAATTTGACCTCCGTAGGCACCAGCATTCATATAAAAAGCACCGCCAACGGTTCCTGGAATACCACATGCAAATTCAAGACCAGTTAACGACTGAGTTAACGCTTCTCTTGAGGCGCCAATAATGGTCGCACCTGTTTGCGCAATCATTTTTGTTCCTGCAATCGTAATCTGATTTAACTGTTTTAGGCAGAGGGTAATGCCTCGTATTCCACCGTCTTTTACAATGACATTTGATCCGTTCCCGAGTAACGTAACCGGAACTTGATGGGCATGCGCAAATCGCAAAACAAGCTGGGTCTCTTCATAGGTGTTTGGCGTAATAAATAAATCTGCTAAACCACCCATTTGCGTATACGTATGCTTGTAAATTGGTTCGTCTTGTCGTACCACTTCATTCGGTAGTTCATTTAGTAATGCTTCACAGCGTTCTATATATTCGTTCATTATCATCGTCCTCTAATTAAGGTCATCATTCACTTACCTTTTAAACGATATGCCTAGTGTACCTATATGCATCCGTTATGGTGAATGTGCCCGATTTGCCTCCTTTTATACTACACAGGATAGGCGTAAACAGTATCTTCCCTATTATGAAGGAAAACCTTACAAAAAAACAGACCAAACTTCTAATTTGGCCTAAGCACACTGACAAACATAATGGAATTCTGCCTCAGAGAATGATGCCTACATTTAGTTGAATAGGTTTCGGTAAAACCCCGATCTATTCCGGTCGTTTTAATGAAAAGAATTCACCTAATCCGGCGTAGTTCGGTCCAGATAGACGTGCAACAGGCTTCAACTGGGCAGGAAGTACGTAATTCTTTTCTTTGTCATATACGGTTTCGTCTAAATGCATCACCTTTACTCTAGCGATAAGTAAGTCGAACGATATTTCTCCTTCATCGTTATGAATTGGCAAGTGTGATTCAAGCTGGCATTCAAAACGTACTAAGGCCTCTTTAATTCCTGGTACTTGAATCGACGTGCTCTCTACAAGACTAAGGGAGGTTAAATCAATTTCACTTTCCTCAGGCTTTAGCGTAGCAGCCGTTTGATTCATATCGGACACAAGTTCCTCGTGAACCGCATGAATAACAAGCTCCTTCGAGGCAACTGCATTTCGAGCTGTATCTTTCATCATTCCATTTTTTCTCCCTACAGCAATTGAAAGCAACGGAGGATCACCAGCCAACATGGAAAAAAAACTAAAAGGAGCTGCATTCGTTTTTCCGCTCTCAGTAGATCTTGTCGTCACAAACGCAATTGGACGTGGAATCACTGTACCACTTAAAAGTTTATAGCGTTCTTTTGCCGTTAAATTCATTACATTAATTTCATGCATCTACGAATTCCTTTCTCACTTAGGTTAATTATCTCGTTATCGATAGATTAGAAAAAAAAAGCCAGCGGATTCCCTAATGATCCTTAAACAGGTAGTATGTTCCAGTGAATGAATCCTTCGTATTGTCTCTTAAAAAATATTTATTTGATTTATTTTATTATACAACAACGCTGTTTTACAATCGTTTCTCTTTAACCATTTCATCGCTCCTATCCTCATCATGTTGTTAAGAAATTCGCTTTCTATATCCAATTAGAATTTATTTTATTTGTATATAAAAAATGTCATGTTCACCTTGTAAGCGCTGTTGATCTTTTTCCGTACGCAAACTAGCTCTTTTTTCTAGTTTCTAACAATCAACTGTTTAGAGACGAATATTCATTTCTATTCCCAAATCAATTTTCGTAAAATTCATACGCTAGCTTTACAAAATCTCAAATTGAATGAAGTAAAAATTTAGTAAAATAAACTTTTCTACTAAAGTTTTTTTCTGTTTTTGTTTTTAAAACGCTAATTGACTGAATTTTATATAGTCGTTATACTCTGGAATAACTTTCTCATCTTTTTTCATTTTTTCTAACACTTTTTTTAATGATGAAGCTAAAGATGAAACTGTTACTGCAAGAATGGCAACTTATGCGAGAAGGGGGAAACGTTTTTGAAGAAGATTAGTGCATTACTTTTAGGGGTCAGTGTATGTTTAGCAGCATGTGGAGGAGAGACAGAAGATGTTCAGTCTCTTGATGAAGGAGCTGCCTCTATTGATGAAGAGAACAGAACATTAACCATTGCTTTAGGAACTGATGTCGTCTCGTTTGATATTCATGATCATAATAATACGTCTACCGAGGCTGTGCACGACAACATGTTTAACTATTTATTTAAACGGGATAGCCAAAACGAGATACAACCAGAACTTGTAGATACGTATGAGCACATTGATGATGTAACGGTAGAAATGACATTAAAAGAAGGAGTCACCTTCCACAATGGCGATCCACTAACGTCAGAAGACGTGAAGTTTACACTTGAACGTGTGGCAAATGATGACACATTGCAAGAGTATCCTAACTATCGTCAAATAAAAGAAGTGGACATTGTTGATGACTTAACATTCCGAGTCATTACGCATGAAGAGGAACCTTCCCTATTCCACCGACTATCGAGATTGGGTTCAAGCATTCTTCCAAAAACGTACATAGAAGAAGAAGGATGGGATCACTTCTTAGCTAATCCGATTGGAACAGGACCCTACCAGTTTGAGGAATGGGTACGCGATTCACAAGTTGTCATGACGCCATATACTGAATATTTTGAAGGTGAAGTGGATGAATGGGATGAAGTCATTTTCCGTGTCATACCAGAAAATTCTACACGCGTATCTGAACTTTTAACTGGCGGTGTGGATATTGCCGTTAACGTACCTCCTGCAGATTGGGACCGTGTTAATGGAAATGCAGGTACATCGATGGCATCAGAAACGTCTAACCGAACGATGATGCTCATTCTCCGTGCTACAGAAGGGTTTCCAACAGCTGATGTTAGAGTTCGTCAAGCACTCAACCTAGCTATTAACAATGAGGCTATTACAGAGAACGCCCTTCGAGGCGGGGGCGTACCAACAAGAACGAGAGTTGCTCCTGGCAATTTCGGAGCGGAAGAATCCTTGTATGATTCATATGATTATGATGTCGAACAAGCTCAAGCCCTTATGGATGAAGCTGGTTACCCTGATGGATTTGAAATGACGCTACATTCCCCGCGTGGACGCTATTTGCAAGATGCTGAAATCGCAGAACTTGTAGGCGGCATGCTAAAAGCCATAAATGTAGAGGTTACGGTTGAATTTATGGAGTGGAGTAATTTCGTGGAAATGCGTCAAGCTGGCACGAACAAAGATGCTTATTTAATTGGTTTAGGTAACTCCATGTTTGATGGCGCGTATGCAGTGGACTGGTATCGAGGAGATCGTTTCGTTGGTGAAACGGACTATCAAAACGAAGAAATAGATGCATTGCTTGATGCTTCTGCAATCAATATGGATGATGCAGAGCGTGCTGAACAGATTCAGGAAATTCAGCGTATTGCTAATGAGGAACAGCCCCACATTATGCTTCACCAAGAAACCGTCAATTATGGAGTCAATGATCGGGTCAACTTCTCACCTGCAATGGATGAAATGATTTATGTTCCATCCATCTCAAAAAACTAATTGTAACGGCCAGGGAAATCCTGGCCTTTCCTAAGAAAAAGGAGGCGACGATTTGGGTTTATTTTTATTGAAACGCCTTGCGCAAATCATCCCTGTTCTACTTATTATTTCGTTTATCGTATTTGCACTTGTTTTTATAGCCGGTAATCCTGTGGCGCTTATGCTGCCGGACGATGCCTCTCAAGAAGATATTGCTCAATTAACCGCTTCTCTCGGTCTTGATAAACCTTTTATTGTCCAGTACGGTCACTATTTACTTAACTTGGTACAAGGAGACTTTGGGGAATCATTTCGATACAGCACAAGTGCACTGCCTCTTGTACTCGAACGACTTCCAGCCACATTGGAGTTAGCTATAGCAGCAATGATTATTGCTGTTACGGTAGCCATTCCTCTTGGTATTTGGTCTGCTACACAACAAAATACACCGTTAGACTTACTTGCTTCAGGCGGAGCAGTACTTGGAAAAGCCATGCCTAATTTCTGGTTAGGTATTATGCTCATTTTACTGTTTTCTGTCACGTTGGGATGGCTACCCGTATCAGGAAGAGGAACATTCGCTCATTTACTTTTACCTGCCATCACACTTGCAACTGGCATTGCAGCCGAAATTACACGGTTGCTACGCTCCAATATGATCGAAATTTTAAATCAAGATTATATCCGCACTGCTAAAAGTAAGGGAATTCGCAATCTTTTTGTCGTTTACAAACACGCATTTCGTAATTCATTAATCCCCCTAATTACCATCACCGCACTTCAAACGTCAACGGTGGTCGGTGGGACGTTAATTACGGAAACCGTCTTTTCTTGGCCTGGTCTTGGACAGTTGTTAATACAAGCCGTAAATACAAGGGATATGGCTATTGTTCAAGCATGCGTATTTGTCATTGCCATTCTAGTAATTTTAATGAATTTGCTTGCTGACATTTTGTACAGGCTGTTAGATCCGCGGATTAAATATGACTAAAGGAGGCCTTCTAAATGGCTTTACAACCAGAACCGCAACTGCCTGGCTCTCAACAACTAAGTACACCTATTAGGAAAGGACGACTCAAACGCTGGAGTCAATTGTTGTGGCGAAGTAAGACAGGGACAGTTGGTTTTTTTATCGTTGTTGCTGTCATTTTAGTGGCAGTTTTTGCTAGTGTATTAGCGCCTCACGATCCGAATGAAATTAACCCCATTAATATGTTACAGCCACCAATGTGGATTGAAGGAGGCTCCATCAGCCATATCCTAGGAACCGATAATCTTGGACGGGATATATTGAGCCGAATTATTTACGGTTCCCAAATCTCTTTATTAGTCGGAATAGCTTCCGTTGTTGTTGCCGGAATCATCGGTGTCACAATCGGCATCATAGCTGGCTTTTACGGAGGATGGATTGATTCCATTTTAATGCGATTAGTCGATTCTTTTTTGTCCATCCCTAATATCTTATTTGCTCTTGTTATTTTAAGCGTATTTGGTCCAAGTGTCTGGACGCTCATATTTGTTCTTGGGGTAACAAACTGGGTAAATTACGCGCGACTTGTTCGAGGTGAAGTACTCTCAATTAAAGAAAGGGAGTTTGTAAAAGCAGCTCGTTCTATCGGTGTAAAGAATCGGGTTATTATGTATCGTCATTTATTACCGAATGTCATCTCTTCTTTTATTGTTATCTCCACCTTAAGTGTCGCAACCACCATTATTTTAGAAGCGTCTTTAAGCTTCCTTGGTTTAGGTATACAGTCACCTGATATTTCTTGGGGCGGCATTTTAAGTGACGGACGGGATTATTTGGCAACAAGCTGGTGGCTCGCAACATTCCCTGGATTAGCCATTACAGTAGCAGTATTAGGAATAATTTTTTTAGGCGATTGGCTTCGCGATGTTCTCGATCCTCGTAGCCAAACCCGTCGGTAAGGAGAAGGTAAACATGAGCGAAGACGTTCTTTTGTCAGTAGAAAACCTGCAAACACATTTCTTTACAGAGAATGGTGCTGTTCCGTCTGTGAATGGTGTATCCTTTTCAATTAAACACGGGGAAACAGTTGCAATCGTAGGCGAATCGGGTTGTGGTAAAAGCGTGACTTCCTTATCAATAATGGGACTTGTGTCCTCCCCAGGAAAAATTGTCGGCGGTTCCGTTATGTTTAATGGTCAAGATTTGATTGGCATTAGCGATAAGCAGTATCGTAAATTAAGAGGCAACGACTTATCGATGATATTCCAAGAACCACTCACCTCTTTAAACCCTTTATTTACAATAGGAAATCAGTTAGCAGAAGTAATCTTACTACACCAAAATGTATCAAAAGAGCAAGCGAAAGAAAAAGGCATTGATATGCTTAAAAAAGTCGGAATTCCGCGCGCTGAAAAGGTCTACCGTTCCTTCCCACATTCCTTAAGTGGTGGTATGAGACAGCGTGTGATGATTGCAATCGCACTTGCTTGTAGCCCTAAATTACTCATTGCTGACGAACCTACTACAGCTTTAGATGTGACCATCCAAGCACAAATCTTAGGGTTAATGCGTGATTTAGTTCAAGAAAACGATACAGCGATTATGCTCATTACTCATGATCTTGGCGTTGTAGCAGAAATGGCAGATACTGTAATCGTTATGTACGCAGGGCAAGTAGTTGAAGAAGCCAATGTCTTCACTTTATTTGAGCATCCGGCTCACCCTTATACCCAAGGACTTCTTGCCAGCACGCCTAAAATTAATGAGCTTGAAGAGGAGTTAAACTCTATAGAAGGAACGGTCCCAACCCCTGATACCATGCCAACCGGCTGCCGTTTTTATCCACGTTGCCCTCAAGCGATGGAACATTGCGCTGTCGAAGCACCTCCATTGTTTGTAGCAGAAACCGGTCAGCGTGTCCGTTGTTGGCTTTTCAGTGAAGAGGAGGCAGCATCCATATGAGGGACGTATTATTAGAAACGAAAGGCTTAACTAAACACTTTGATGTAAGTGAAGGTTTTTTAAAACGAGATAAGAAGCTACTTCGTGCAGTTGATGGCGTTGATCTTACAATTTATTCTGGAGAAACACTTGGAATTGTAGGTGAATCTGGTTGCGGTAAATCTACACTTGGAAATGTATTAATGCGCTTGCTTGAACCAACAAGCGGAAGTCTTCTGTTTGAAGGTACTGATTTCTCATCCTTAAAGGGAGAGTCGTTACGAAAAAAGCGCGCTGATATTCAAATGATCTTCCAAGATCCATTTTCCTCCTTAAACCCACGAATGACGGTTAAAGATGTCATTGCGGAACCGCTAAAGACTCATAAAGTCGAATCAGGAAAAACCATAGTTGAGCAAGTGTATGAATTGATGGATGTTGTTGGACTTGATCGTTCCTACGCAAAACGTTATCCTCATGAATTTAGTGGCGGTCAGCGTCAGCGTATTGGCATTGCTCGGGCTATTGCTCTGAAACCAAAACTCATTATTTGCGATGAACCGGTGTCTGCTTTAGATGTTTCCATTCAGGCACAAATTTTAAATTTAATGGCGCGTTTACAAAAAGAATTTAACCTCACTTTCCTATTTATTGCACATGGTTTGCCTGCAGTTAAACATATTAGTGACCGAATCGCTGTGATGTATTTAGGTAAAGTCGTAGAACTTACTACAAAACAAGCACTATTTGAACGTCCAATGCACCCTTATACAAAGGGATTAATTAGCGCCGTACCTGTTCCTGATCCAAAAGAAAGGGACAAACGAGAGCGCATTGTTCTTGAAGGCGATATGCCAAGCCCTGTTAATCCCCCATCTGGCTGCCGTTTTCATACACGCTGTGCAAATGCGCAGGAAAAATGTGCGATTGAGGAACCTGCTTTTCTTGAAAGAGAACCAGGTCACTTTGTAGCATGTCATTATCCACTACATTAATCCGTTAAAGAGGTGATTACAATGAAGATCGCGTCAACAGAAGAGATGTTAAACATGCTAGAAAAGCTCGTTAACATTGATAGCGGATCTTATCATAAAGATGGCGTTGACCGAGTTGGACAACAATTAATCGACGCTTATCAAACAATCGGTTTTCATGCAGACATACATGAACAACACACATACGGCAATCATATTGTTCTTATGCATCACGAAGCAACAGAGCCAGACATCCTAGTTGTTGCGCATATGGATACCGTCTTTTTAGAGGGCACAGCGGCAGAACGACCATTTCACATTGTTGGTGAGCGCGCTTATGGACCAGGTGTCATAGACATGAAAGCAAGTCATGTCACAACGTTCTCTGCGTTACAAGCACTTCTGAATGCTAATAAGGAAGCCGCTAAAAACGTTGTTGTATTGCTAACGAGTGATGAAGAAATCGGCGCACCATCAGCGCGGAAGCTGATTGAGGCACAAGGTGCAGGCAAGAAAGCCGTGCTTGTGATGGAACCAGCTAGAAAAGACGGTTCCCTCGTCACGTCACGTCGTGGTGGCGGTAGATATACCTTGAAAGTCACAGGAAAAGCGGCTCATTCAGGTATTGAACCAGAAAAAGGACGGAGCGCGATTGAAGAACTTGCGCATAAGACGATTAAGCTACATCAGTTATCTAACCACGAAGAAGGCATTAGCGTAAATGTGGGGATTAGTAAAGGCGGTACATCAATCAATACTGTCGCTGATTATGCCGAAGGGAAAGTTGATATTCGCATTACCACTCAAGACCAAGCAGCACCTTTAGCAAAAGCTATAGAGAACATATGCGCTCAGCCTGATGTTCCTGATACGTCAATAGAACTTGAAGGCGAGATTACCCGCCCGCCAATGGAGCGAAACGAGCAAACCATTGCTCTATATGAAATCATTAAAGACGTTGCTTCATCATTAAATATTGATTTAACAGAAACAAGTACGGGGGGCGGATCGGATGCTTCTTTCACTTCTGCACTCGGTATCCCAACAATTGATGGAATGGGACCAATTGGCGGAAATCAGCACAATGACGAGGAATATTTAGAGATTGGTTCACTCGTAGAACGAACAAAGTTGCTTGTATTAACGATTGAAAGGTTAAGCAGTTAAATTCAAATCATTGTCTAAGACCAGAAATTAACAATGAACGTTTTAAAAAAATGCGGTGACGCCTACTGAAAAAGGAGCCGCATTTTTTGTATTAAGTTAAAAAGAACAATAACGAACCTATTCCAATATTAGTTCAGAAAATTAAGTTTTATTTCCACTCGAATGAATCTCATAATCCTTATATCGCTTTATAAATCCGAACATGCCTACAGGATGTAGGTACCAGACGTTGCCACACGACGTGGCGTTCTTAGCGTGGTTTCTTTGCAGCGGGAACGGCACCAGCCACTTCCACTCATATATATTTGCTCCTCTGCCTTCGGGCGCGTGCTGTACCCGCTGGAGTCGTCGCTCATTTCAGAAGTTAATATAACGAATACCTTTGTAATTATGTCGATGATTGTTCGTTATATCTCTTTTCAAAAGTAGTTATGAAATTGACTCACTTCTCAACTTTTTGAAATAACGACAATTATTGACCGGCGCTAAAGACCCATCATTTTGTCGTTTACTGTGAACTGAAAAATCAGGTTAATCTCTGACTTTCAATTCGATTTGAGGAAAAATGTTATCATAATGCTTCTTGACAGACACCTCAATGATCAAGTTTTGATCCAACTGAGTTTCAACTTCGAGCACTTCACTTTGAAACCCAAATTGAAGGCTCCTACGCTGGAATCAAAGTTTAAATAGACGGTATGCTTTCCCGGACCAATGGGAAGACTCACTTCTTTCCCTCTCGAAATATCTCCAAAATATTCTTCGTCAATATAAATGTCAAAACGGCGCTGCCAGCACAATAATTGGTTTTTTCGTACTAATGTAAGCCGTGATCCAGTTGGCGGATGCTGTTCCATTTGTGTAGACATTGAGTCCTCCTCAATAATTTTTTTGTTGTTCTCGTCATTTTAATTGAGTTAGTTAAAAAACGAAATAAAGTACAGAGAGATCTCCAATCGATCAACTCACCGTTGAAGCAAATCAAAAATAAAGGATACAACTGTAATTCCTAGCACAACAACAAAAAAACCAATAACGATAAAAAAGATAATATAGAAAATAAATAGTAAATTTACAGTCAATGAATTGTACTGCTTTCGGAGCCAATAATATAGAAAATAGGAGAGTCCTCCTCCAGTGGTGTGGTAAAAACCATTCCATATTTTCTTTAAAACAGTATCAGGGTTTTCAATAACACAGCTTTCGTAAATCCGCCTATAAACAGCACTGTAAAATAAAAGCCCCATTCCAGCAGAAATATTGAGTGCATACATACAGCAGATTCAAAAGTATATAAAGAGTTCAAGGGAATAAATAAACACGTATGAATCACATCCGAAATCGTTAATAGCATTAGATATTTCTAAGAATATAAATGAAGCTAAGTCCATTTAGAAACCTCAACACTTTCAAATAAATTCTTATGAAAAAAGCCATTCAATAAAAGCCAAACCCACTGTAGCAAGAGGAATTCCAATAGAGATAAAAGCTATTAAGTACAGCAGAAATACAAGCTTTGCAATCCCTAGTTTGTATTTTTTTATTAGCCAGAAATAAAAAAAGTAAGAAAGCCCCCCACCACATACATGATAAAAAAGATTCCATATTCTCTTTATTGTCGAATCGGGATCCTTTATAAGAAAGCTTTCATAAATAAGTTTATAAAGAGGACTCCAAATTAATAAACCTATGCCAGCGGAAATAGTAAGGCCGACAGCTATAAAAAGAAACGCAGATAAGAAAAATTGGACTAAAAACATGGTGCAACCCTCAAATTCAGCATCAATTGTTTAAGGAAAAATCGCTTCAATAATTGAGACAATAAACATTAGAAATAAAAATCCTACACAAAGATATAAAATCAAATAGAGAAGAGAAACTAAATTTGATGTGAAATAAGCGTAACGTTTATGTAACCAATAGTATAAATGATAGGAGAGGCCTCCACCTATAATATGGTAAAAAATGTTCCATGCATTTTTCATCTTATTATCCGTTTTTTCTATAAGAAAACTATCATAAATGTGTCTGTAAACTTTACTCCAAATTAAGAGCCCCACTCCAGCAGACACATTTAATGAGTAGGATGTTATTAAAAAAATATATAGAATTAATTTTACTGTTTCTATAAATAACTGGACCACTTCCTTTTAAAATATATTCTTTATAAAAGGGCGTTTTTTAGGGGGATATTCTTGTGATATTGGTTTTTTCATACTAATATCAGCCGTGATCCAGTTGGAGGGTGCTGTTTCATTAGGTATGTACCTATTGTTAGATCCCGGCATGCTCCAGAATTTCACTTTGCTCAAGGAACGTAATTAAGATCTTATGTTAGAACTTGTTTTGTTTTGCTGTTCATTATAAACGAGTTAGTTAGTTAAAAACGAGACAAGGTTTAAAGCAATTGTAAGACCTAAAATTGAAAAAGGAATAGAAGCAATGAGGTAAAGAGAAAAAAATAGCTTAGTCTTAGGAATAGAATGACGATCTTTTAGCCAAAAATAAAAGAAATAAGATACACCTCCGCCCGTTAAATGATAAAAGAAATTCCAACTTTTTTTAAGGGGAGTATTAGCATCCACAAACATCAAACTGTTATATGAAAATTTAAAGGGTTTTTCCCAAACCAATAAACCAAAACCGGTTATAAAAATCATCCCAAAAGTAATGAAAAGAAAAAACGTTAAAATAAGTTCCGTAGTACTAATAATAACTCACGTCCTTATAAATCTTAGATAAAGTGGAAGATTTTTTCTACTAAAGTCAATATGACATTATAAAAAATACTCAATATCAGTAGAGACATATATAGCATACATAAAGCTGATGCAAAAGGGTATAAAAAACCTAAAGAGCACTTTTCACGTCTAATGAAAGATCCAGTTAATTGATGTTGCTAAAATGGTAGTGAAAATAAGACCGAACAATATAAAAATAACAAGGTATAGAATGAATAAAAGATTGACAGTCAATGAATTGTACTGCTTCCTTAGCCAATAATAGAGAAAATAGGAGAGTCCTCCTCCAGTGGTGTGGTGTCCCAGCCTCTTTCATATTAAGCGCCTTTTTTCTCTTCAAGTTTTGTCACGTCATTTAAAGGCCGTTTTGACCAGTATGGTGCCATAATGGGACCGGTAATACACCCTCGTCCTCCATAGAAGGAAGAGGATGTTTTTTGTTACATTCAATCGCGTTTTTTAATCAAGTTGCCCCTAACAAAAGGGCTATTACCAAGCCGATTTGGAATAATTGCATGTTTCTTGATTCTTTCGCTCATACTTTAAACGAGGTGATCGGCTTGGACCAACTACTGTCCACACTTATACGTACGGTAATTATGTTTATCGCCGTTTTAATTTTCTTTCGCTTAACAGGAAAAAAAGAGCTTGGTGAAGTAAGTGTTCTTGATGTCATCATTACATTAATGATTGCTGAATTAGCTGTTGTTTTAATTGATGATCCTGAACTGCCTCTATATAGAGGGTTGGCACCTATTGCTCTTCTCATTCTCCTGCAGCGTATCTTCACTTATTTACAAGTAAAAAATCAAAAATTTCGAGATCTCGTCGATGGAGAACCAGTCATTATTATTAAAGATGGACAATTTTTACAGGAAAACTTATCGGATCAGAATTACAATATTGATGATATTATGTTGCAGCTACGGGATAAAAACATTGCTGATGTACAAGAAGTTGACTGGGCGATGCTTGAAGCCTCTGGTACATTATCTATTTTTAAAAAAGGGGATAACACACCCTTTACCTTGCCTTTGATTATGGATGGTGTGCTGCAAAAAGATCACTTAAAAATCCTAAACCTTACGGAAGAATGGGTTCATCAACAGCTAAATAAGAAGGGCATCGTTGCCGTTGAGCACGTTTTTTACTGTAGTTACTTCAATAACACATTTGCCGTTCAGAAAAAAACGATAGCACCGTAGTTGAAATGAAATAAAAAGGGTATAGATGTATAGAAGAGGTGAAGTCACGTGACCATGTATACGAAAGCACTGCTCATTTACAATCAAGCAGCTGGACAAGGTGAACTAGAAGATTTACTTAAAGACATTGTTCCTAAATTAGCCCCTTCCATAAAAGAATTCACTTTATACCAAACCGAAAAAGCAGGAGACACGGAAGCTCTATGCGTGGAGAATGGAAGCAAAGTGGACTTAATCCTCATTATGGGTGGAGACGGTACGGTTCACGAATGCGTAAACGGACTTATGCAGCAGGCTGGTCGCCCAATCGTTGGTATTTTACCAACAGGAACATGTAACGATTTGTCCCGTTCATTGAACTGTTCAAAAATAGACGATGCAGTGGATGCTATACTTGCTGGCAACACTACCGACATTGATATCGTTAGCCAAAACGATCGTTATTTCAGCAATTTCTCTGGAATTGGCCTTATTACAGAAGCATCAAAAGAAATTGAGGAATCAACTAAAGAATCGTTTGGTAAATTAGGCTATATCATTAGTGCCATCCGCTCCCTGAAAGAACCCACCCCTTTTTCATATGAATTAACAACCAATACAGGTGTAAAGAAAAGTGGAGAAGCGGTTATGATCTTGGCTATGAACGGTCAATACATCGGAACGGTTGGCTTGTTTAATGACGTTATCTCTTTAAACGATGGCATCCTTCACATGTTTATCGTGAAAGAAGCAGGCGCAACGTTGCTAAAGAATATGTATAATCAAGCACGCACAGACGAAGGATGGCTCGATCATCCAGAGCAATTGGAAATGCTTGATGTCGAACAGTGTTCTCTTATTACATCACCTGTTCTTGATATTGATAGCGATGGAGAAAAAAAAGATACCACACCAGTAACGTATCGTGTTCATGAAAAAGCATTGACCTTCATCCATCACCAACAATAAAAAGAGGAATCCAATAAGTGTTGGATTCCTCTTTTGGTTTAACAGCTTCCATCTGAACATGTATCGCCTTGATTCACTACTTGAATCTGAGAGGCATCTTCTTCTTTTACCTTTTCTAACACTTGAAGGAACGCCTCTTTAGGCTGAGCTCCTGAAACAGCATATTTTCGGTTAAAAACAAAGAACGGAACGCCTTGAACCCCAATTTGGCTTCCTTCTGCCTGATCTTGCATCACAACGTCCTTATACTGATCGCTGTCTAATACGGCATTTACCTCTTCTTTCCCTATACCTGCTGTTTCCGCAATCGCTATTAGCGTTTCTCGATCGCCAACATAACGCCCTTGGACAAAATGCGCGTCCAATAGCGCCTCCATTACTTCTCCCATTTTCCCTTTTTCTTTCGCTAAATGGCTTAAGCGATGAGCATCCATTGTATTCACAACTCGGACACTCTCTAGATGATAGTTTAAACCTACTTCTTTGGCCTGAGCAGTGACTTGACTATTCATTTCTTTTGCCTTTTCAACAGGGACATTGTACTTTTTCGCAAGAACCGTCACCATGGACTCTGTCGAGTGCTGTGGTGCACTAGGGTCAAGCTGAAAACTTTTAAACGTCACGTCAACAGGTTGATCAAATTCATCTAAAGCCTGCTCAAACTTTCTCTTTCCGATATAACAAAACGGACATGCAACATCCGACCAAATCTCTACTTTCATTCTTCATTCGCCCCCTTCTTTTTATACGATATACCCATCAATAAACAAGTGCAACGGATGTGCTTTTAATCACCGTTTTATATCCTTTTAAAAAGAAATTATAAAAAAAAGTGATCCAATGTGATCTCTCCTGCGTTAGCTAGGTAAGTAAAAACAATAAAGCTTTTTAAAAGGAGGTTCTGTCATGTTTACAGATATTCTCGTTCAAGCTTTTGAATCCGTTTCTAGCATTATCGGTACTCTTGGTTAATTTTCTTTTTCCTTATTTTCAAACTGGAGGTGGACCTTATGTTTACAGATATTCTTGTTCAAGCTTTTGAATCAGTTTCTAGCATTATCGGTACTCTTGGCTAATTCTCTTTTTCCTTATTTTCAAACTGGAGGTGGATCTTATGTTTACAGATATTCTTGTTCAAGCTTTTGAATCAGTTTCTAGCATTATCGGCACTCTTGGCTAATTCTTTTTTTCTTATTTTCAAACTGGAGGTGGATTTTATGTTTACAGATATTCTTGTTCAAGCTTTTGAATCAGTTTCTAGCATTATCGGTACTCTTGGCTAATTCTCTTTTTCCTTATTTTCAAACTGGAGGTGGATCTTATGTTTACAGATATTCTTGTTCAAGCTTTTGAATCAGTTTCTAGCATTATCGGTACGCTTGGCTAATTCTCTTTTTCCTTATTTTCAAACTGGAGGTGGATCTTATGTTTACAGATATTCTTGTTCAAGCTTTTGAATCAGTTTCTAGCATTATCGGCACTCTTGGTTAATTCTCTTTTTCCTTATTTTGAAACAGGAGGTGGATCAAATGCTCACAGACGTACTTACACAACTTTTTGAATCGGTGTCTAGCATCGTGGGAACTCTTGGGTAATCAATATGAACGGGCAGTGATCCTTATCGCTGCTCGCTTTTTTTGTTTTTAACACGCCAAAGCACTATACACGGCTACCTCCTCCAATGGCTCCTAACGTCTTTAGCAACCTTCTTTTTGGCAAACCCTCATAAGACTAGTGTAGTATGGAGACAGTGATTGCTTAAAAGGAGCAAATGATATGAAGCATACAGCGCTTATTACCGGTGCAACAAGCGGAATTGGCTTTGAAACAGCCAAGTTTTTACTAGCGAGCAACTATCGGGTAATCATTGCCAGTCGAAATAAAGAAAAAGGGGAAGCCACCGTTAGACTTCTCCGCTCTTATGGAGCTGTCTCTTTTTCTTTCCTCGATTTAGGGAACCTTTCTTCCATTCAAACCTTTTCAGAAAGCGTACCATTTTCAAGATTGGATTTACTTATCAATAATGCAGGGGTTATGATTCCACCATATGAGCTTACAGTAGACGGTTTTGAAAGACAGTTTGGTACGAATCATCTTGGTCACTTCGCATTGACCGGGTATCTTTTGCCACTCTTAACTTCTACTCCTTCATCCCGTATTGTGACGATCACAAGTATCGCTGCCATTAAAGGAACGATTCAGTTTGCTAATTACAATGGAAAGTATGGTTACAATCCGATGACCTTTTACCGACAGAGTAAGCTTGCCAACTTTTTATTTGCTCGAGAGCTGGATCGACGTTTAAAAGTACATCAAAAATCCACTATTAGTGTCGCTTGCCATCCTGGGCTAGCTTATTCAAACTTGCTCTCCAAAGGCTCAGGCAAGAAAGCACATTGGTTGATTCGCAGCATTTTACCCTATCTTGTTCAATCAGCTGAACAAGGCGCTGCATCGACATGTTATGCTGCCACAAATGCCACGCTTAACGGCGGAGAATGGATTGGGCCTAGTGGCTATAGGGAATGGTACGGGGAACCTAAACCTCAAACAACTGGGGATACTATTTTTAATAAACACCAAGCACAGTCTTTATGGTCGCTGTCAGAAAAACGAACCGGTATCTATTATTTATCGTAAGGAGTGTTTACTTATGTCTGATCAAATGTATATGAAGCTAGCCCTTGAAAATGCAAAAGCCATGCTAGGTCAAACAGGGGCAAACCCTATTGTCGGCTGCGTACTTGTAAAAGAAAGTCGAGTGGTTGGAATAGGTTCTCATTTAAAAGAAGGAGGGCCACATGCAGAAATTCATGCGCTTCAAATGGCGGGTGAGCATGCAAAAGGTTCAACAGCTTATGTTACCCTCGAACCATGCTCACACACAGGTAAAACAGGTCCTTGCGCAGATGCTTTAGTGAAAGCCGGTGTAAAGAAAGTCGTAGTCGCTTCACTTGATCCCAACCCTAAAGTAGCTGGTAACGGAATAAAACGTCTCAAAGATGCTGGCGTTTTAGTCGAAGTTGGCTTATTAGAAGAAGATGCTACACAATTAAATGAAGTATTTAACTTTGCTATCGTTCAAAAAAGACCGTTCGTGACGTTAAAAGCTGCTGTCTCCCTTGACGGGAAAATTGCTACGAAAACGACTCACAGCAAATGGATTACATCCCCTACTGCACGGGAAGATGTACATCGACTTCGAAGTGAACATCAAGGTATTATTGTCGGCATTGAGACCGTCTTAAAAGACAACCCCTCATTAACGGCTCGTATTCCTAATGGAAGAAACCCGGTTCGCATTATCGTTGATTCGCAAATGCGTATACCGTTAGACTGTAACGTAGTCAATGATGAGGAAGCCCCTATCTATCTCTTTACCTCTGCTGCACCAGCTCATAGAGCCAAAGAAGCCGCATTAAAAGAGAAAGGTGTACACATCTTTTACACAACGAATCAGGAGAAGGTCGATGTAGATGAGATGCTTGCTACGTTATTCTCAAAAGGCATCACCTCAACGCTTCTAGAAGCGGGTGGCACATTAAATGCTGCTTTTCTAGAGCAACAACACGTACAGAAATGTATTCTTTATATCGCCCCAAAACTTATTGGTGGACGAGATGCACGAAGCTTTTTTGAAGGAATCGGTATCGAAACAATGGATCAGGCGATTCCGCTAAAGTGGGCAGAAAGCTCCGTTATAGGACCTGACCTAAAGATTGTCGCTTATCCTCAATATGAAAATAAAAAAACCTAAATGCGCTCTACATGGCTGCATTTAGGTTTTCGTTTATTCAGAACGCCATTGTTTTTTCGCTTTTACTTTCTTAAGCAAAGGGAAGCCTAATGAAAACAGAATCATTGTTAGTACAAGCACAATCGGGACAACCTGTATCATTAGTAACCTAAAGCTCGTTCGCTGTGTTTCCACAAACCATGTGGCGTGATGCCCATTTTCAATAAACGTAAGAAACGGATACTCGTTTAAATAGTTCGTGAACAATTCATATTCAAATTCGTTAATGGATAAGTCAGTCGGAATCAAATAGACTGGCATGTACAGTTGTTCGTCTACCTTTGTTTCAGTAACATAAGATTGAGGCAAAATGAACGTTTCATAGGTGAAAAAATGCTCTTGTTCTACACTATAGGCACGAAATGGTAGCGTTTCTTCATCTGTCATGAACTCAAAGCTGCCATGATCATCATAGATTATTTGCTGAAGCGCTACTTCTTCACCTTCAAGATAAACGGGCTGTTGGTAACTAAATTTTGCTGACTCTTTCCATGGAAAATGAATAATTGAAGGTGCATCACCTTGTTGAAATGACGCTATTTCCTCCATGCCTAATTGCTTTAACACCTTTGGCCACTCATCGTCTTCTACCGCTAATACTTGAGATGCGAAAAACAGATCTCGTTCATCTTCTAGTCCATTTACAATCCAATCTTGGAGCCCCTTTAAATGCAAAGCCGAAACACCGTCACGAGCCAATGCATCTGTTAAATCGTCAAACTGATCGATGGCTCTTCTATCTAATAAATGAGCGCTTGTATACGGTTGTTTTTCTAAATAATGATCATAAAGATCATCACTGACTTCATTTTCACTATGGAATTGGTTATAGTCCACTACAGATTGAATGAAAGGTATCATTAAGACTGAACAACTAAGCCCAATTAAACTTGAAACAATGAGGGTTGTTGTTCTATTCATTTGTTTACTTACAAAGAAAACAAGAATGAACCATATTGTAAGAAGGATACTGGCGATGATCATATAGGTGTAATCAATAGGTATATGCATTTGATTATTTACATGGTCTTGACGATAGAAGATTGAAACACCTATTACGTGGCTCCATCTCTCGCCAACATACTGAAAGGCTATATAAGCTATAAAATAACTGATGCTGACTAAAAGCATGGCAACGATACTAAACAATACGATACAAGCCAATGTTGTTTTCTTCGGCGACAAGCCATAGTACATGGCCGTTGACAATCCAGCACGAAAATCAAACAATGACAGAAGTTGCACGGCAAGCCATGCTAGGATGATCATATTCAATAAGAGGAGTAGACTATAAAACACGATGATGGTACTACCCTCCGAAAGCTTCTCAAAAGGTGGATTTTGATAAACCGGTTGGCGTTGTATGGTGATGTCAAAAGTCTCCTTCAAATCAGAAGAAACAGTTGAAACCGAATCCATTTCTACTAATCCAGCAATATAGCCTTCCTCTACCTCTCCAACGGTTAGCGCTGAATAAGATGCTTGATAAGCTTGCAGCTCTTCATATACACCTGTAATCGTAATATCCTTTCGATCGCCTGTGCTAGACTCAAATGTAAGTTGGTCACCAAGTGAAAAATCTTCATCGATCGCATAAAATTGATAGCTATTAATAACCCATTCATGTTCATTCTGTGGCCACTCTCCAATAAGAAGAGTCGTCCCATTTTCATGAAAATAAGGTTCACTATTCCTTTGGACGATTACCGTTGCTCCCTCATATGTATACGCCTCTGGCTTACTTTTTACATATGGTTGGTAAACGGAATCTAAATCCATGAATCGATCAATTTCTGACTTACTTAAATCGACTTTAGACTGAATTGAATAAAGGCCTAAGTTCCCTCCATCACTTGATAGCTGGTTAACCTTATTTGCATGAATGGCAACTTGCAAACTAAAAAACAACGACGTAAGTAACACTATAAGCAATAGTACGTAAACTAAAAACAACCGAAATCCTTTCTTTGACTGAAAAGCTGTGCGATTGCCCATTAAAAAATAAATCATCTTCATTCCTACTCTTGCACCCTTCCTCGTTCTAGGCGCGAATGATCCTCTAATACTCCGCCCTTTATAGACAACATTCCGTGAGCCTGCTCTGCTTTTTCTAGCTGAGATGTTGTGAATAGAAAGGTGATTTGTCTTGACCACGTATATTGAATGAGTTTTTTTAACATCGTAGCATCTTCTGGCTCTTCCATTAGGACTAGAGAAGGGCTCATCCAGAGAGCACGGATCATTCGTACCAGTTCCTGTTCAACAGTGTCAAGATCTTTCACGTATTTATGGCAAAGATGTTCTGCATGAAAATAGGCGAGCAATTGTTTTAAGTGCTCTTTATTTGCATAAGCCTTTTTGTTTAGCCACTTATTCACCTGTAAATTTGCTTCAACCGTCGCTTCAGTATGTAACAATGTTCGACTTGATACAAAGCCAACTTCCTCTCTGCGTATACGAGCTGCTTCTTCTTCATTCACATTTGTTATCGTATGTTGACCAATCGTAATTTCACCACGACTTGGTTTTTTGATTCCTAACAATAAATCCATCAGCCATTCTCTCTCATGCTGATTTTCTAAAACGATTCCAACCGCTTCACCATGGCGAATGGAAAAGGTAATATCCTCTAAAATCATCTTTTTTCTGTAAATAACCCTTTCATTTACTGATAATTGTTTAACACGGACATACTGCAAATGCTTGCTCCTTTCTTAAAGAATGAATGTTTATTCTTATGCTATACTAGACTCTGTTAGCGTATAGAGGAGGTTCCATTATGAATAATGAAATGATTTCGTATTTTACTCATGCTAAAAAGCCGCTCGGGTCGACCAGTCGAGAACAAATTCACCAGAACGGGTTATGGCATGAAACGTTCCACCTTTGGATGATAAATAACAACAATCGAGAACCCCAAATCTACTTACAACTCAGAAGTCAGACAAAAAAAGATTTTCCGAATTTATTTGATATTACAGCTGCTGGTCACTTACATTCTAAGGAAACAACACTAGATGGCTTAAGAGAAGTCGAGGAAGAACTCGGTATAGCGTTATCATCAGACGACATATACTTTATTGGTCAGTTTCTAGATAGAATTCATACAAAGCCATTTCTAGATAACGAAATCGCTTCTTCTTACGTTCATTTTACATCCCAATTGATAGAGTCGTTTTCGCTACAGAAAGAAGAAGTAGCTGGAATGGTGGCTATACCTTTTCACCAATTCAAAGAGGTGTGCTTTGGTTTGTCCAACTCAATGGTCGCCTCCGGCTATAAAGAAGAGGGAAATCAGCGCATCGCTCTAGAGTACGAAATCACGCTAGATGATCTTGTTCCCCATTCCCTCTCTTACTTAAAGCAAACGGTCATTGCATTGGAAGACGCGCTACAGCGTCAAGTTTAAAAAGGAGTCGAGAGCCTTATCCCTCTCGATCTTCTCGCAAACAGCCCATAATAAGCTGGTCATAGTAAATACCTTTTACACACTCGGCTCTTCTTAACCTTCCTTCTATTTTAAATCCACACTTTTCGTACGTTCTTAGAGCAGCATCGTTTCCACTCCATGTATCTAGCTGTACACGCTGCAAGTTCAAATCTTGAAATAAAAATTCCACAAGCAAATTCAACGCTTCCGTCCCATATCCTTTTCCCCGTTCACTCTCAACACCAATGGAAATACCAATTTCAGCACTTCTTGCAATCGGATTTACATCTCGATAATCACAGTTTCCAATATGCGTATTGGTCTCAGCTACATAAATAGCAAAAATGTTTTCCGTTTTCCTCTCTTTTATGACTCGTTTATCATAGAGCGCTTCTACTTCTTCCATTGTCACATGACCATAGAGCGCAGCATAAGAACCCGCAGCTAAACGAGCGGTGTTTTCATCATTTCTCCACGTAACTTGTCTAATAAAATCTGTCTTCGATGCTGGTCGTAATTCGATTCGGTTTCCTTTGATCAAACACAAAACTCCTTTTAATATAATTTTCCTTCTTTTCTGTCATATATAGATATGTTCCATATGTTTTCATAAACATCACCCTTCCGTCTCATGTATAACATAAGTATACCAATGTTTTATTCGCCTGCATAGAAACTGAACATCGCTTTTTCGTAATCGTTTAGCAGTTGTTTTTGATTAATCGTCCACGCAATCTTTTGTTGTCCAATTGGACTATCTGGTCTTAAATCCATAAACGTCATTCCCGTTGCTTCCCCTGTGGTAACCACTTCAATATCACGATGTACGTATGTTGCTAAAGATGGATTTGCCATAATAAGGAGGGGAACAATGTCATGAATAGGTGGCCCAGATAGTTGAGGTTGTTTTTCTTGATAGTAGTTTATATATACAGAGAGAATCGCTTGAATGGTGCTCCCAAAAGTAGAGTGACTTGTTAAGCGTTGAACGAGAGGAGGAGTTACTATCGCCTGTGATGTAACGTTTAAAGGTGTGATGGTTGTTTGAAGGAATTGAAAAATAAAACGTGCACTGACAGAATCGCCATAAATATTAGCTTCAGCTACAGGCGTACGATTACCAGGAACGAAAAAAGCCCCGCCCATAATAAAGACATTTTTCACCTGATTGAACTCGTTCTCATATAAATTCAACGCACTCGCCAACGCCGTCATTCTTCCTAACTCTATAATGGTTAGCTGCCGATTATAGGTCGTAAGAATGGAACGTATGGTGTCGAAACCCAATCGATTTCCTGGGAAATGATGTTCAGGCATGATAGAGCCAAGCCCTGCTTCTCCATGAATGTCAGGGTAAGACACTTCTTCAAACTCTGAAAAAGAACGAAAAGCAGCAGGGATCACTGGTATATGAGACATCCCTGCTACTTTTAATAGATATTCTGCGTTTACTGTGGACTGGTCTTTTGTAACATTTCCATAGCTAGTCACAATGCCAACTAATTCAATCTGTGGGTGCATGATGGCTAGCATAATGGCCATTGCATCATCTATTCCTGGATCACAGAATAACAAGACATAATGCTTCATGTACTTGCCCCTCTCTCAATGTCCTACATTATTTTATGAGAAGCAGTACCGAATCATACTCGTTCCTTTCCCTTTAACAATCAAAATATAGATGATTATGCAATGAACAGTTTGGGTTAAAAGCGACATAACAATGTGGACATTGATCAGCGTTCAAGTACTGATGAATCGTTAACAGCTCTTTACAAACTCCACACATAATGGCCTGTTGCTCAAAAGCTGTTTTTGACCATTGGGTTCGTACATGCTCAACCGCTTCATCATGGCATTTGTAACATGGATAAAAGTCATGGCAACACGCAAACTGAATAGCTACTACATCAACCGCTGTCGAATAGTGAACACAGCGTGTCTCTGTATCAATTACTCTTCCCTTTACTACCTTCAATCTCTAGGCTCGCTTCCTTTAAATACCGGACTTAAGAGAAGACCAATGACAAAGCCAATTAAAGCCGGCAACGCCCATGCAAAGCCAATATCGTCAAAAGGTAGTGGAACTGCGCGTAAGAAATTCCATGATTCATTTGCAGCCATTAAGCCTTCATTAATAGAGACAATGGCCGTAAACAGGACGGTCATTTGGTAAACAATACGTCTTCTTTTAAATAATGGCTCAAGGAACGCTAGTAGAATAAGCACAATAGCTATCGGATAAATAAAGACTAATACCGGGATAGAAAATTCAATAATTGTGCTTAACCCAAAGTTTGATATACCTAAGCTAAATAGGGTAAAAATAATTACAAACGCTTTGTATGAAAGGCTAGGAAAGAGCTTGTTGAAATAGATAGAACAAGATGAAATTAAGCCCGTTGCAGTTGGGATACACGCTGCTAAAATAATTAAGCCTAATAAAATATTGCCACCTAAACCGAAGTATTCAAATGAGACACTTGCAAGAATTCCTGCTCCTGAGTCAGCTGAAATAGCCGAAGCACTAATGGCACCAAGATAACCAAGGCCTGCATAAACGGTACCTAGACAGATGGCAGCAATAATTCCCGCTTTCCATGCTGTTCGCTTCACAATCCGCTGATCCGTCACGCCAAAATCTTTTATTGCTTTTACTACAATAATACCGAACACAACTGCTGCAATTGTATCCATTGTTAGATAACCTTCCGTAATTCCGCGGAAAAATGGATAATCATTGAAAGAAGAATCAACAGGTTCAAGATACGTTCCTAAAGGGTTAAATAAGACCGTTACAAGTAAAATAGCAATAACAAGTAATAAAAACGGCGTAATAATTTTTCCAATACGGTCAACAAATTTTCCTGGACTTAGTGATAAATAAAATACGATAGCAAAGTATGCAACTGAGAAAAGAAACAACCATAGCGGACTAGATGCATTAAGGCTCTCACTTCTTTCAATAAATGGAAGAATACCAATTTCATAGGATACCGTTCCCGTACGAGGAACCGCAAAAAACGGGCCAATCGTTAGAAAGGTTAGAGCTGTAAATCCTATCGCAAAATAAGGATGAACTCTACGTCCAAGGCCTTCAGCGTCATCACTTCCTACGTACGTAATTGCCATAACACCAAGTATAGGTAAACCTACCCCTGATATTAAAAATCCTATAATCGCTGGCCATGCATTTGATCCAGCACTCTGACCCAGCTCTGGTGGGAAGATTAGATTACCTGCACCAAAGAAAAGTGAAAAGAGCATCAACCCAATATAAAGTGTTTGCTTGTTTGATATACCACTTAATTGGTTCATCATGTCACCTCTCTGTTTAAATTATCTGACTAATTATGTCATTTGAGAATTGTATCACATTTTGTCAAATTATGTCCATATAATTTTCATGTAAAATCTTCCTTCAAAACAGATGGTTAGTATGTGAACAAAACAGGTATAAAGAAAGACATACTTTTTTAGGAGGAATGATTTTGGGTCAGTTAATAAAAGAAGCCGAAAAATTAGAACACTGGACAGTTGAAGGAGAAACTTTAATCAGAAGTTTTTCTTTTGATGACTTTTTAGCCGGGATAGATTTCGTCCAAAATGTTTCTGCCTATTCTGAAGGAGCTCAACACCACCCCTATATCATTATTGACCATACGACCATCACCATTAAATGGACAACAGTTGATAAAGGGAAGCTTACACAAAAAGATCTTGACGCTGCTAGAGCCTGCGATCAATTCTATTCGCATTAATTGATGGATAAGCCAGTAGTGATTCACGCATTCTGCATGAATCACATAAATCCCTCAGCAAAAAAGACTATCCTTTCCCCATTTATAGGGTGTGGGTAGTCTTTTTATCTATTCTGCCTACTCCTCTTTTGAACTTGATAAAAACGCTAGTATGGCGAAAAGGAAAAAGCTAACAACAACCGTCATGCCTCCACCAATATAGAGCCCAAGCTGTAGCGCATTCGGAATAGCAAACGGTTCATTTGTATACAGCCACATACCGACTGTAAGAAGCACAGCACCAACGATGCCTGTCCACGCTTGCAAACTTGCTAGTAGCTGTTGCTTCGGCTTATAGAGCTTATGAAAGACACTCCAAGCAAAAAGGGTTAACCAGCCTAAAACAAGAACATGGGCATGAATAGCAGATAACGCATAAGATCCGCCTCCTGCCATATGCGCCCCCATCATCACACCCCATAAACCAAATAACGAGGACACGATTAACAATAGCTTTGAATGGTTCATTACGTAATCTCCTCCTTTATTTAATATTATAGCTATTCCTTATGAACGGATATACTTTAAAGGGAAAGACAGGTACCTACTGAATGCCAGATCATTATCCATCGTATTCTTCTAAAGTAAGGACAATTTCCGTTCCTTCGTTTTCAATTGAATGCAGTTCAAATGAGCCGTTGTGCTTCGCGATAATTTCCTGAACGATGGATAGCCCTAACCCAGTTCCCCCATCCGTACGACTTCTTCCTCTTTTCACTCTAAAAAACCGATCTGTTACGTTAGCGACATCCTTTTCAGGAATGCCAAATCCTGTGTCTTTTACAATCACCTTCGCCTTTCCATCCTCTACGGACAAGGTGATTGTAATGGGATGACCGCTATTGCTATAGGCGATTGAATTTGTTAATAAATTTATAAATACTTGCTTCATTCGGTCACGATCTGCTACCACAATACTTGCTTCGTCTAAATCAAGCTGAATCGGTATGAGCTTCTCATCTGCCCGAATACGAACGGTGTCAACAGCTTCTCGAATTAGTTCAGCAAACACAAGCGGCTGCTTATCCAGTGTATCCCCGTCTCCCTCAAGTTGAGCAAGATCAAGTAAGTCATTGACTAATCGATTCAGTCGATTAGCTTCTTGGGTGAGTACCGTCAATCCTTTTTTCTTATCAATGACCCCTTCTTCCATTCCTTCTATATAGCCAATCATATAACTAAGGGGTGTCCGGAGTTCATGAGCAACATTTGCTAAAAACACACGACGATTTGATTCTACTTGGTCCAAAGAATAGGCCAATTGATTAATTGAATTGGCTAACAGTACAAACTCGTCTTCAGACCGAACGAGCTGAATACGTGCAGAAAAATCACCTGACTCCATTTTCTCCGCAACTTGCTTCATTTTTAAAAGTGGCCCTACAAGCTGTTTTGTCAGGCGACTACCCATAAATAAAATAACTCCACCTGCTAATGTAACAATGAGTACAAGCCACCATGCGACGTTTGAAAATAACTCGTATAAGTCGGTGAGAGGTTGTGAAATAAACACCGCTCCCTCAAGACGGCCATCTTCCCCTATAAATGGAATCGCTACTCCAATTAATTCTTGTTGGAACCGTGGATGCTCCCGTCTCACATAGACTGATTCACCTTGCAATAATACTTGTCTCTCAGCGAATGAAATCAATTCTTCACCGAAATCATCTTCGAAAGGCGCTCCTCCCGCAAGCTCCATCGGATCTTCTGTTACCACATAATGGGCATCTGATGTTTCCTCTGACCAATCGAGAAATTCATAAAAATCCTCAGTCAATCCTTCTTCCTTGTAAAAGGCTGCAAGTGCTTGTCCTTTACGCTCAAATTGGCTAATTTGCTGATCGACATATAGCCGTTCATATAAAAAAAAGATCAATAGGCTCGATAGAACCATAACAGCAAGAACCGTTAATCCTATCCCCATCCAGACCTTCTTCTTGATTGAAATTGATTTCATTCATTTTCTCCAAACTTATAGCCTATTCCCCAAACGGTTTGAACTTTTTTTCCGTTCTCTCCTAACTTAAGGCGCAATGTCTTAATATGGGTATCAACAGTTCGCAAAGAGCTTGTACTAAGATCACTCCAAATTTGTGTAAACAAGTGTTCTCTCGTAAACGAACGGTTTTTATGTTCAGCTAAATACACAAGTAAATCAAATTCTCTTCTTGTTAACGGGACCTCGTCCTCGCCTACAAATACCATTCGCGCGTCACGATTAATTTGAAGGTCATGAAAGACCAGACGATTTGGCTGTTCATTCATTTGATACGAGCGTCGCAGTGTTGCTTCTATCCTAGCCATTAGTTCCCTTGGACTGAAAGGCTTCTCCATATAGTCATCCGCACCAAGCTTTAATGCTTTTACTTTGTCTTCTTCATGACTTCGAGCCGTGAGCATGATGACTGGTACGGCATACTGTTCGCGTATAGCCTTACACACTTCAAAGCCATCTGTTCCTTCCATCATAATATCAAGGATAACGAGATCAATGGGATGCTGTCCAAGGAGGCGTAAAGCGTCTGTACCGCTCCCTGCTTCTAAAGGTCGGTATCCTTCCTTCTTGACATACGTTGATACAAGTTTTACTAAATCCGGCTCATCATCAACAATAAGGATCGTTCGTTCTCTACTCATTTTACCTCCCCTGACACGACTGCATATGGACCTGCTCCGACTTCAATATCTGATTGTTTTTCCAGTGTTTCGCTTGATAGAAAGGTTAATGAATGGCTATCAAAATTACTAACAACAATAACCTCTTCATCGACTTGAATATAATTAGGATTATGACCAACGTCTGATGTCGCTACTACTTCATCGGACCCACCATTAATTTTATACAGGTGATCATTGCCATGCGCAATCGCGTAAATGATTCCATTTTGACCATCTCCATCAATTGCAATAGGCATTAAGCCAATATCTACGGTACCTACTTTTTCACCTGTTTGGACATCGTAACGGTCGATTTGATGGTTTAACTGTCCTGTTGGTCCATGACCACCGATCCAAAGATTGTTGTCTTCTACATACATACCCGACGCACGATCTAATACAGAAAATGACTCTTTCATGTCTAATGATTCCCTGTCTACTGTAACGATTACGTTATCCTCTGCACATAGGGCAAACAATGTACTTCCTTCTATCTCTAATTCTGTAGCCGGGCACGCTAATTGCATATCTTCTAGCCGCTCACCTTGCAACGTTCGCCATTCTACCTTGTTTATTGTAGCGTAAGCTATCATAAGAGAGTCTCTTTTAGCATCATACATTACATCACTTACGGGCTCATCTAACTCGACGATAGGTGAAACCTTTCCAGTCTCTAAGGAAAAAGTCGAAAGCATGCGAGACTCGTTTGACAAGAAAACAAATTCTGTATCATTTATCGCAATCAATTGCTCCCAAATGGTTGAAAGTGCTGTTATTTTCTCTACTTCTAGATTTTCTTTGTTAATAAAAGCCAGCGTAGGTTCTTTCACATGTGAAACAATGTAATAGGAGCCGCTCTTTTGAGGAATATCGATTTGTTCACTCTGGCAAGCAGAGAGAAAAGCCATCATTATTGCAGCAATTGTCATGAAACGTAACAACCCTTTTCTCCCTCCTTTTTTCCGCATCAGTATAGCATATAAATGTGAAATCTATACGAAGTACAGAGAACCTTACCCGAGTTTGTTCTTCACTTCCTCTACTTTGGCTGGCCTACCTAGAAGATACTGAACAATGCCCATGCTAATAATAACTACAATTAGAACATAAAGGGCTGGTTTAAACGTTCCAAACACATCAAACAAGGTTCCAACCGCTAACGGCCCTAAGGCAGCAAAAATATAGCCACCACCTTGATTTAGCGCCGATAACGCACTTGCTTTATCGGCTGTATCCGTTTCAATAATGGGGATCATAAGGGCTAGTGGAAACAACCCTCCAGCACCAAACCCAATTAATCCTAAAGCAAGTAAAGGATGAACACCAACAAGCAAACAAATAACACCGACTAATTCGATTGCACTGCATCCGATAAGAGCAGGGGTAATGTAACCATACTTTGAAACAATACTCGGTAGCACCAGCGATACGGGAATTTGAATAAATTGAAAAACCGTTACCCCTGCTGCTGCCATCGCTGTAGAGTAACCGAAGCTCATGACAATGGGTGCTGCCCACGCTGTTACAGTATAGAAGACCGTTGCCATGAACCCGAAAAATAGTGTAATCAGTAACGCACGTTTATCCTTAAAAGGCAGTGTTGAATTGGTTGTCTTCAACGCTGTTGGTCGCTTTTGTATTAAGCCGATCCAAGCAATTAGCGCGAATACTCCTAAGGCGCCCCAAACAGCTAGTGCCAGCTGCCAGTTTCCTGAAAAGCCATCATAAACAGGAACAGCAAAGCCCGTAGCAATTCCTGCACCTATAACAAGGGATACAGAATAGACGCTGACAAACCCAGGTTTTGTAGGGAAATGTTGCTTTATAAATCCTGAAAGAAGTGGACCCGCTAAACCAATGCCAATCCCAGCTAAGAAAGCTGTTACCACAAGCAACATAACAGAGCCAACGACACCCCTCATCAAGGTTGCGACAGTAATAAAAATTAATGAAACAAATATAGCTCTTTCTAAACCGATTTTCTTACTAATAACAGCCGCAAAAGGCGAAAAAATCCCCATACATAAAACAGGCAAAGTTGTCAGTAAGCTTGCTGTCGCTCCACTCATACCGAGTGAGTCTTGAATGGATTCTAATAAAGGTGAAATCGATGTAATGGCTGGTCGCAAATTTAATGCAGCCAAGGTTAAAGCAAGCAAATAATAAAACGTACGCATAGTCTCTCCTGCCTCATTTTCTTTTTCTCTCTCTTTGCAAAGAATACGTAAAAATCTTTTGACTCGTCAAGTTTGTAGAACTTATTTAATTAGATTCACGTACTTATTTTGCTTCTACCATTTTACAAAAAAACGCATAAACAAATACAATAAAATTTCTCATTTTTAAGATATTTGGGTTTCACTTTTTTAAAACGTCCGTTACAATAATGTTATGTTGTAATGTTTTATTGTTTCTTAAGAGGGTACAAAACTGTAGAGATCTTTTTTCCAAAACTTACAAGCTTATGTGAAGGAGCGATTAGTGTGCGTAACCAAACTCAACATTTCATTAACGGTGAATGGATTGATTCAACCGACTCTAAAACCATTGACGTTATTAATCCAGCAACAGAAGAAATAATCGGTCACGTTTCTGCAGGTACTAAAGAAGATGTTGATAAGGCAGTTTCCGCGGCAAAAAAAGCATTTCCATCATTTTCAACCTCTACAAAAGAAGAACGGATTCACTGGCTAGAAGCGATTGCTGAAGGATACAAAAAACGAAGCAAAGAGCTAATTGATGTCATGACTGACGAGCTTGGTGCACCACTTTCCGTTTCAGAGAACGTTCATTTTAAAATGGGGCTTGCTCACTTCAAACAAGCAGCAAAAGCTTTAGAAACCTTTTCATTTTCAGAAGAAAAGGATGGCCACACACTTGTGAAGGAAAGCATTGGTATAAGTGGGCTGATCACGCCTTGGAACTTCCCCACAAATCAAACAGCAACAAAAATTGCAGGCGCCATTGCAGCGGGTAGCCCTGTCGTATTAAAACCAGCTGAAAAAACACCGTATGCAGCGATGATTCTTGCCGATATTATTCATGAAGCAGGCGTTCCAAAAGGTGCCTTTAACCTCGTTAACGGTACTGGCGATGTAGTAGGAGATGCCATTAGCTCGCACCCAGATATTGATTTTGTATCCTTCACTGGTTCTGGGGCTGTAGGTGAGAAGATCATGCAGAACGCCTCTAAAACGATTAAGAAAGTTGCGCTAGAATTAGGTGGCAAATCACCGCTTGTCATTTTAGAAGATGCAGATATGGGCGAAGCTGCCAAGACAGCAGCTTCAAATATGTTCTTTAATACTGGGCAAGTTTGTACAGCTGCCACACGTATTCTCGTCCCAAAAGCAAAAAAAGACGAATTTGAAAAAGCGATGAAAGAGGCGGTTGCTTCCTTTTCAATGGGGAACCCAAAAGAAGAAGGTCATACAGCGGGACCTCTTGTTTCAGAAGGTCAGTGGAAAACCGTTCAATCTTATATTCAAAAGGGAATTGACGAAGGCGCCACTGTATTAGTAGGTGGTACCGGAAAGCCTGATGGATTAGATACAGGCTATTTTGCAAAGCCAACTGTCTTCTCAGATGTTTCAAACGACATGGTTATTGCGCAAGAAGAAATCTTTGGACCGGTGCTTTCCATTATTTATTATAGCGATATTGATCACGCCATTGAGATTGCCAATGATACTGTCTACGGACTAGCAGGCTACGTCTTTGGGCAAGATCCAGATAAATTACGCTATGTTGCTTCTCGTATTCGCGCAGGGCAAATTACGATAAACAACGCACGTACAGACTTTAACGCTCCGTTTGGCGGTTACAAACAATCCGGCATTGGACGTGAGTGGGGCGAATTTGGTATTGAAGAATATCTTGAAGTGAAAGCTGTACTCGGCATGCCCTCATAACCTAAAAAAGCAGGCGCTTCCTCGCGCCTGCTTTTTTCAATTCCATAATTCTTTTCTTGACGTTGTAACCGCTCTTGCCCCAGCTTGAAGAGCGGTTTGAATGTCATCTACGGTTGTAATTAATCCTCCTGCAATGACCTCTATCCCTGTTTCTTCTCGAACTTTTTTTATATAGTCTGGCAAGACACCTGGCAACACTTCAAGAACATCTGGCTTTACTTCTTCCACTTGCTGATAACTTGTTTTTAACGCCATCGTATCAAGTAAAAAAATACGTTGGATCGCCAAAATGTTATTTTTCTTTGCGGTCTTTAGCATATTTGCTCTAGTTGAAATGACACCTGTTGGACGAATGGTCTGACAAATAAATTCTGCAGCATACCGGTCACTCTTTAAACCTTGCACGAGGTCAGCATGTAGAAGCATCTTTTTCCCTGCTTCTTTCGAAAGCTTTTTCATTTTTGCCAAAAGCGATAAATGCACATCAAGGACGACAAAGTAAACCCCTTCTTCCTTCATCACACGCTCAAAATCTTTCATGTTGTTTACTGCAGGTAATAATTGTTGACCATCAAACATTAATGTAAGCTCCTCAACGTAACTAGATTTACTTGTTCATTTAGTTCTTCACTGTAGCGTTGTTTCTCTTCTTCTGACCATTGTAGCAAATCACTCATCGCATTTAAAATACGATCTTTATACGCATCCACTTGATCGATGTCAAACAGCAAATACGATACTCGTCGCATCAAGAAATCAACTGCTGTTACTGTCATCTCTTGCTCTATTCCATAGCGAAGCATCGCATATAAAGACCCAGGCAAGTCGTACTGATTGTTCTCCTCTATATAGGAAAACACAGCTGGGGCATTAGAACCGTAGCGTTCTGCGATTTCTTGTGCTTCGTCTTGCGTTAAGCCTTTTTCTACTCCGTCTCGAATCATCTTTTGTTTAAAGGCTTCATATTTAGCTGATCCGCCAACATGGCCGCCTGATAAAGCCATTTCTTTTGTTTGACAGCTCGGATAGCTCTTTCCTGTTTCTTTAGTAAGTTCTCCTGCTGCAATCGTGACAATGGTATCTGCCATTTTTCGATAGCCTGTAAGCTTGCCTCCTGCAATGGTCATGAGACCGCTTTTAGAGTGGAAAATTTCATCTTTTCTCGAAATCTCTGAAGGGTCTTTACCGTCTTCGTGAATAAGCGGACGAATTCCAGACCAGCTTGATTCAACATCTGTTTTCGTTAAATGGTAACCTGGGAACAATTGATTCGTTGCATCAAGAATATAGTTAACGTCATCGATTGTAACACCTGGCTCAGTTTGATCGCCTTTGAAGTTTGTATCTGTTGTCCCTACATACACCTTTTTCCCTCTTGGAATGGCAAACATCATTCTGCCGTCGCCAAAAGGGGTATCAAAATACACAGCGCGATGTAAAGGTAGGCGTTCTTTTGAAACAACTAAGTGAACGCCCTTTGTATGATGAATGGACTTCCCTTCCCTCGAACGATCTTGTTCTCGTAAAGTATCTACCCAAGGTCCTGTTGCGTTAATGATTTTTCTTGCATAGATTTTTACACTTTCACCTGTTAGACGATCTGTTGCCTGGACGCCAACTAGCTTTCCATCTTCGTAAAGAAACGAATCTGCTTTCACATAGTTAATGAGCTTTGCACCGCGCTCCGCAGCACTTTTCGCCACTTCCATCGTTAAACGAGCATCATCTGTACGGTATTCTACGTACATCCCAGCTCCCTTAAGCCCTTCACTTGCTAAAATACTTTCTTTCTTTAATGCTTCTTTCGCGTTCATCATCGTCCGACGTTCGTCTTTTTTCACTCCGGCTAAGCGATCATATACAGATAATCCTAGCGACGTTGTAAAGGAGTTAAACGTTCCTCCTTTATAGAACGGGAGCATCATTCGAACTGGTTCTGTTACATGGGGCGCATTTTCATAAACAATGGCCCGCTCTTTTCCAACTTCTGCAACGAGTTTAATTTCAAATTGCTTTAAGTAGCGTAAGCCACCATGTATTAATTTCGTAGAACGACTGGATGTTCCTGCTGCAAAATCTTGCATCTCGATTAACCCTGTGTTTAACCCTCTTGTTTGTGCATCCAAAGCAATTCCTGTACCTGTAATTCCTCCACCAATGACTAATAAATCTAGCTGTTGCTCTTGCATGCTTTGAAGTGTGTCCGCTCTTGTAACTGTTGAAAATGGCATTGTTTTCCCTCCTAAGAAAATACAAAAAGAGGGGACCACAACATTCTCAAGCAGGCAGTTTGCCTACTTAAGTGCTGTAATCCCCTCATCGTCTCAAAGATTTTATCATTAACTTGTTACTCTTAGTGTACGCCTTTTTCTTTCGTTCGTAAAGTATTACGGTTTGAACGTCATTGTTGCGTCAACCGCTTTTTTCCAACCACTGTACAATTCGTTTCGTTCTTTCTCCTTCATATCAGGGCTGAACGAACGATCCATCTTCCATTGTTTCGCGATATCTTCCTTACTTTCCCAGACGCCGACTGCTAGTCCTGCAAGGTATGCAGCTCCTAATGCCGTTGTTTCTGTGACAGAAGGAATTTCTACTGGCGCATCAAGCAAATCGCTTTGAAACTGCATAAGGAAGTTGTTGGCTACTGCACCACCATCTGCTCGAAGTTTCTTCGATTCAATTCCAGCATCGCTCTCCATTGCTGTCATAACATCTTTCGTTTGGTACGCAAGGGATTCAAGCGTGGCGCGAACAATATGAGATCGCTCGGTTCCACGGGTTAATCCAAACATCGCTCCTCTAGCTTCACTGTCCCAGTAAGGTGTGCCTAAGCCAACAAAGGCAGGAACTAAGTACACACCATCTGATGACGTAATGCGTGTGGCAAGCTCTTCACTTTGTGGTGAATTTTCGATAAGCTGAATGCCATCGCGAAGCCACTGAATCGCTGATCCTGCTACGAAGATACTTCCTTCAAGCGCATACTCCACTTTGCCATCGATTCCCCATGCAAGGGTCGTTAACAGACCATTCTTCGATTCCACTGCTTTTTCGCCTGTATTCATTAGAATAAAGCAACCCGTACCATACGTGTTTTTGACCATACCTTCTTCAAAACAAGCTTGTCCAAAGAGAGCTGCGTGCTGGTCTCCTGCTACACCTGCAATCGGAATATTTTCACCAAAGAAATGATAGTCTACCGTTTCTGCATACACTTCTGAAGAGGAGCGTACTTCTGGTAACATACATTTTGGTATGTCTAGAATCTCTAATAATTCATCATCCCATTTTAACTCATGTATGTTGTACATGAGTGTCCGTGCCGCATTCGTATAATCGGTAACGTGTGCTTTTCCTCCACTTAGCTTCCAAATTAACCAAGAGTCAATGGTTCCGAAGAGAAGCTCTCCTTTTTCCGCTCGCTCTTTCGCACCTTCTACGTTATCTAAAATCCACTTTACTTTCGTTCCTGAAAAATAAGGGTCGATCAGTAGTCCTGTTTTCTTTCTAAACAGCTCATTATGGCCAGCATCTCGTAATTCTTTACAGATGCCTGCGGTTTGCCTAGATTGCCATACTAACGCATTGTATACCGGCTTCCCAGTTGCCTTGTCCCACACAACGGTTGTTTCACGCTGATTCGTAATGCCGATCCCTGAAATGTCTCCAGGCTTCACATCAGATTCAGAGAAAATCTCGGCAATAACCGCTAGTACAGATGTCCAAATTTCATTTGCATTATGTTCCACCCAGCCTGGCTTAGGAAAATACTGCTTAAACTCGCGCTGGGCTGTTTGCAGCATCTCCCCTTTATCATCAAATAAAATGGCCCTCGAACTTGTTGTACCTTGGTCAATTGCTAAAATGTATTTTTTCTTCATCATTCGTTCCTCCTCATCTCATTTTAAAATATCATTGTATAGGCGAATGCACCAATGACACCACCTGTAATTGGACCTAAAATAGGAATCCATGCATATGCCCAATCCGATGGTCCTTTTTTATTAATGGGTAAAAGAGCGTGGGCAATCCTCGGTCCGAAATCACGGGCTGGATTAATCGCATACCCTGTAGGTCCCCCAAGAGAAAGCCCGATAGCAATAATCAGTACACCAACGACAAGAGGGTTTAAGCCCTCACTGAATGTATTCGCACCGATTGCGAGTAGTCCAAATACTAATACAGCGGTTCCAATTAGTTCGGATCCAAAATTAGACGGTGTATGTTTAATCGCTGGCGCTGTTGCGAACACACTAAATTTAGCACCAGGATCGTCTGTTTTTTTCCAATGCGGGTAGTAATGTAAAAAGATAACAACGGCCCCAGCAATAGCACCCAGCAATTGTCCGATAATGTAGCCTGGAACCTGATTCCATGGGAACTCTCCAATTGCAGCAAAACCGATTGTTACCGCAGGATTTAAATGCGCTTCACTTACTGTTCCTGATACGTACACACCTAACGCTACCGCAAAACCCCAACCAACGGCAATCGTTAACCAGCCTGCACCCTCAGCTTTTGAATCTTTTAAATTAACTGCAGCAATAACACCTGCACCAAATATAATGAGTATCATCGTTCCTACAAATTCGGCAATAACTTCAGCCATTTTTGTTCCTCCTCTACTTCATCTGAGAAGCGTACGCACAAAAAAGAACAGCCTTTTTCACAGATTCATTACAGTCCGCAAAAAAAGCTGTTCCTCATACACTCATCAGCTACTTCTATTAACATGGTGCCATTATAGTATGAACAAGCTTATTTGTAAACGGATTCAATGATTCTTTCCCTATTCTTTCTACATATAAACAATTTTTCCTTTTTAAATAAAGGAAGATAAAAAGAGATGCATAGATTAAGAATCTTCTGCATCTCTCATGAACGAGGTTAATCAAGAATTTCGGTTGGGAATGTTGACAAGTCTACACCCATTACAAGCGGAACTAAGAGATAAACCGCTAACACAATAATCGCTGTAGCAAATACATTCAGCCAAAAGCCGGCTCGTACCATTTCAATAATTTTTATTTTCCCTGTTCCAAAAATAATCGCATTTGGCGGTGTTCCAACCGGCAACATAAACGCACAATTTGCTGCCATTGCACAAGGAATCATAAGAGCAAACGGATGAATATCAAGTGCAACTGCAAGTGCCGCCACAACAGGTAAAATCATGGTTGCTGTTGCCGTATTTGATGTAATCTCTGTTAGCATCATAATCAATAACGTCGCTCCACCAATGATAAGGAGCATATGAAGACCATCTAAAATTGTTAACTGATCTCCTAACCAACCGGAAAGACCGCTTGATTGAAATCCAGAGGCAATGGCTAGTCCTCCACCAAATAAAAGAAGCACGCCCCAAGGAATCTCTTTTGAATCGCTCCAATCTAAAATACGTGAAGAAGCTTTTGCAGGGATTAAGAATAAAAGCATTGTTGCGATAATGGCAATCATTCCATCTGAAACTCCTGGAAGCTGAACAATTAGCGCCTCATCGCCAGACCATAAAAATTCTCGAGATATCCACATAAATGCGGCAAATAAGAAAACTCCACCGACAATTTTTTCTTCATAAGCAGTTTTACCAAGCTTTTGTCTTTCTTGCGCAATTAACGCTTTCCCACCTGGCAATGTCTTAATACTCGTTTTGAAACTAACTGTACCGAGATAAAACCATGTGAACAAAAGAAGTAAGATGACAACTGGAACGGCAAAGAGCATCCAAGTACCAAAACCAATTGAAATTCCAAAAATAGTGTCAAGCTGCGCAGCAAGAATAATATTAGGTGGTGTTCCAATTAATGTCCCGAGACCCCCAATTGTACCTGCGTACCCAACACCAAATAATAATGATTTCTCAAACTTAGGTAAGTCACGTTTATGCTCATCTTCTTTCAATGCCGCTGCTACTTGTGCAGTAATAGCCAATGCCATCGGTATCATCATCATAACAGCAGCTGTGTTAGACACCCACATTGAGAGAAAGCCTGTCGCAATCATGAAACCTAACAGAATTCGTTGTGTACTTGTACCAATGACTGAAATAATAAATAATGCCACTCGTTTGTGTAAATCCCATTTTTCCATCGCCGTAGCAATAAAGAAACCACCTAGAAATAAGAAAATGATGTCATTTCCATAAGAAGACGCTACATCAGACCCTTCCATTGCCCCAGTTATCGGTAGTAAGATAAGCGGCATTAATGAAGTAGCTGGAATCGGAATTGCTTCAGTCATCCACCACGTTGCAATCCAAAGCGTCACCGCTAATACTCTTTGCCCATCAGCTGACAAACCTGCTGGTTCAAAAAATAACATGGTTAAAACAAATAGTAATGGTCCAAGCAATAATCCAATCAGTTGCGCCCTAGAATAAGGCTTCTTTTTTTGATTGTTTTCAGGAGTTGCGTTGTTCTTACGTTGTTTCATTTCTTTATGATCAGCTGCTTCTTTTCTTAAAGCAGCAGAGCCTTTGTTTGCATATGAGAAGATATTTAGAAGGTCTTTCGTACGTTCAGATTGTTGCCATAATCGATCCCATACAAGCCTCATTGTCATTCCTCCATTCATTGAAAGCGTTTACTTATTTTTTCATGAACTTGGACAATGGTCTAGTTTTTTTAATTAAACGAAATCAACTTTTTAATCGAAACGCCTTCCCTGCTTCCAAAATACGGTAGCGATTGTATGGTCGCCCATGCGTTAAATAGACAAGATCTTTCTCGATCAACGCTTGTTCATGAAAGTAGCGTAAGTATTTTCGGAGCGAAACATGAGAAATGCTTGTCCGCTCCTCTAATTCCGCAGCTGTTTGCCAGTTTGTATCATCTAATGCTTCTAAAATCCTCTTCGCCGTTACTTCTGTAATGCCTTTTGGCATATGTACTTTTTCTATGAGTTGGTTTGTTTCATTTCGTTGAAGCAATTTGTCTATTTCTTGTTGAGCAAATGATGGTTGCTTCGTTTCTTGTTTTATAAGCCGGTAGCGTTCAAGAGCTTCTTTAAAGCGCGCAAAGGTAAATGGCTTTACGAGATAATCAATGACACCAAAGCGGTAGCCTGTTTGAACCGTATACGCATCATTTGCGGATGTAATAAGAATTACATCGACATTCCGTTCCTCTAAGCGCACTTGCTTTAAGATATCTAACCCATTCCTGTCACCTATATACACATCAAGTAACAATAGATCTGGTTTGTGTTCTTTCACTTGCTGTAAACCCTCTTCAAACGTTTGTGCACTTGCTACCAATGTAAATCCTTCAACTTTTTTAAGAAAAAGACTGTGGAAATGTGCAATCTCTTCCTCATCTTCAACCATTGCTACACGAATCAACTTGTTCTACCTCCTTTCATGTCCCTAATGGAATATGGATCGTAATAATGGTACCTTTACCTTCTCTTGATAAAAGGTCAATCGTTCCACGAAAACGAGAGACTTCTTTTTTTACATTCTCTAACCCGTAGCCATGATCTCCCTTTTTTGTCGATTGTCTTTCTTGATTAGGCGAAAAGCCTTTGCCGTTATCTTCAATGACATAGCGAAGAACGCCGCCTACTTGCTTAATCGTGACAATAATATACGTTTCTCGATGATTGAGACTAGCTTCCGCTGCATTGTCCATGGTGTTCCCAATGATCGTAATCCATGCATCAATTAGCTCTGAAGATAGTTTTGGCCAAGGTGTACCTGACTGGAACAGAACGTTAATACCTTGCTCTTCTAGCACGCTTGTTTTTCGAGCTAAAAACTGCGCTAAACTTTTATCAGACACTAATTTGCTAATTTCATCTGGTAATTGGCTATTCTTCTTTTGCTGATAGCGTAAAGATAGATTTTCAATATAGTCTTTTAGTTCACTATATGATTCGGTTTCCACCATTGCACTAATAATGTGTAGCTTGTTCATAAACTCATGGGTTTCGCTCCTTAAGCTTTTGGCGTAAGTTTCTACTCCACTTAAACGTTTTATAATATCATCTAACTGATTCTTTTCACGAAATGTGGCAAGCGCACCAATACAGAGATCTTGATAAAAAATCGGCACCTTTGTCACAACTGCTTCTAAATCACTTCGTTGATAAACTACATCATAGCTCCCTTCACGCTGTTCCATCACTTCTTCCAATTTAAGTTCTGGCCACACTTCATGGACCTTTTTCCCTTCCACAGATTCTTCATGATTGGTTGCTTTTAAAAAGGTTGTAGCAGCGCCATTAATGGCGATGATTTCACTGTCTTCATTAATCGCGATCACGCCTTCACCCGCTGCTTCTAAAATGGCTTCACGCTCATTTACAAGCCGTGCAATTTGCTGAGGTTCAAGCCCGTGAAGCTGCTTCTTAATTCGGTTTGAAAGAAAATAGGCACCGATCATCCCAACAAGTAAGCTCCCGCTTGCACCAGCTACTGATGTAAGAATTGCCTGGTTTTCAGCCTCGTTAATAGCATCAGTAGAAATTCCCACCGAAACGGCACCAATTAATTCACCTGTTTGACTATAAACAGGTTCAAAAGCTCGAACAGAAGGACCTAAAAAACCAACAGCTTCCGAAATATACGACTCTCCTTCAAATACTAAGTCCGCGTCACCACCTACGAACCGTTCCCCGATACGATCCTCAACCGGGTGGGTGTAGCGCTTTTGATCCGTATCCATCACGACAATATACAAGAACTCATTTTCTTCTCGAATTGCCTCAGCAAGCTGAATGAGCTCATCTGTCGTTTCGTCTGCTTCAAGGGCAGATACAACTGCTGGATGACTCTGCAAGTGGCTGGCGCTAATTTGAACTTTATCAGCCAGCTGTTCTCGTGTTAACGTTGCTTGTTGAAACGCGCTAAATAATCCAAATAATAACAACGCTACTAGGACAATGCTAGCACTTAATAACATCGTTTGCGTTCTAAGCGTTAGTGGTTCTTTTTTCATCTCCGTTCTCCACCTCTAGCCATTTTATCTGTTAAAATCCGAGCATCTTGTACTTACAAGTTTAATTTTTTTTTTTAAGAATGTATAGATTTCATTCAAACGGTAAGAATGAGTAGCGTATTCCCCTATCCCCCTTAGCTCCCAACAAATGTTGGGAGCTTTTTTTATCGCTTGGACATTTCTCTTTTCCTTTTGCATACAATTCAAAAAGAGTTTCACTTTTGCTTTTTGAAGGAGATACGTGTTTATGCGTTGGTCTAGTTCTGTTTTAACTGCGGCTTTATTTGCTTTTTTAGCCGTCGCCTTTTGGGGGATATCGTTTGTAAACACTAAGGCACTGCTTGTAGAGCTTACGCCTAGTACAATCTTGATCAGTCGTTTTGCAATCGGTTCTCTATTTCTATTTTTATTTTTAATCATATTTCGCTATCCTCTTAAATTGCCTTTATACTACCTTCCGCACCTCTTTATTCTTGGGACTCTCGGTGTGTTTATACACCAATGGTTACAATCAACGGCATTGTTAACCATTCAAGCTTCTGAAGCGGGCTGGATGATTTCCCTGATTCCTATTTTCACGTGTGTACTTGCAGTTTTTTTTCTTCATGAACGATTCACACGTCTAAAAGGAATCGGCATGCTTCTAGCACTATTAGGTGTCCTGCTCATTACGAACCCTACGCACATTTCATCTTTCCAGCCGGGCTATATGCTCATGTTTCTTAGCACGATTAACTGGGCCGTTTATTCTTTGCTTTTAAAAGGGCTCCGTATACCATTGCCGCCTGTGACCATTACGTTTTATATGTGTTTAATCGGTACATGCCTTACCTTCCCACTCGTACAGGTTCATACGAGCATCAAGGAATTAACGTCGCTTTCCATGAACGGATGGAGTCATTTGCTTTTTCTAGGGGTGTTCGTTTCGGCGGTTGCCTACTTCTTTTGGGCAAAAGCCTTGAAGCAACTACAAGCATCAACCGTATCTAGTTTTCTTTATATTGAACCGGTAGTAACGTTTATCGCGGCAGTCTATGTTTTAAAAGAAAAAGTTCTACTTCTAAGTATTGTAGGGGGAATCATAATTATAGGAGGAGTCTTGCTGTCAAACCACGGTTTAACTCAGCCGAAAAACAGGGAATAAGAAAGGAGACCATTATGTTCGAACGCCATATAAGCAACTGCTTGCGTCCTCTTAATAAACCAAGTATTGAAAGACTACGTCAAGCATTGCTAAAGCTGAACGCAACCTATGATGAGTTAGCTCCTTACATTCAATCAAGCAGGGAAAAGCCTTACTATCGCAAACTGCTGTTCCAATCTAAACAGGTTGAACTTTTACTCATGAATTGGTCTGGCCTTGATTGTGCTCCCCATGATCACGGTGCATCTTATGGATGGATTCAAGTGATCGAAGGCAACGTGTCGAATCAGCTTTTTAAAGTGAAATCAAATGAGCTGCCAGAGCTATTCGTTGAGAAACGCTATAAACAAGGGAAAACATTTTTTGCCCCTAAAAAAAGTGTGCACCGCATGGAAGGCAACAAAGGGTTGTTAACTCTCCACTTATACGCTCCACCTATTTCAGGGATGAAAGTGTATGATTTAGAAAAATGTGCCGCCTGTGTCGTATCAGATGATTGTGGTGCCTGGTGGCCAGAAGATCAAAAGCAGCGGCTCAAAGTTATTCAATTAAATCAAACGCCGAAATAAGGAGGAATTCGATGCATCTCTCTCAGTTAAATACAGCCGAGCTTACAGACGCTCAAATCACCGAACTTCTCTATCATTCTACTTTTGACGATGGACAACAGGGAGATTGCATCTTCGTTCCAGGAAGCAGTAAGGCTGTCGACTATAAAGTCCCAAAAGCGATTCAACTCTATCAGGAAGGACGGGCTAATAAACTATTGTTCTCAGGAGGTGTATCTTGGGATGCTTCCAAGAAACCAGAAGCGGTGATGATGCAAGAACGAGCACTTCAAAGCGGCATCCCTGAGGAAGCGATCTTAATCGAAAAAGAGTCGCTACACACAAAAGAAAATGTTCTGGCTTCTCTCCTCGTTCTCGATCGTGCTTACTACTTGCATCATGTAAAGCATATCATCATCGTCACCTCTAGCATTCATATGTTAAGAGTGTGGTTAACGATGCGCACGTATATGCCAAGCTGGATCACGTACTCTTTTGCCTCTGTAGATGATCGGAGCACAAAAGAAGGGAATTGGTTTCTGTCACCTCATAGTCGCAAAAGAGTCGAAGCAGAAGTGCAGAAGCTTGTACGCTATGCAAGAATAGGGGCCATTATTGATGAAGACATTTCCATTGGCGATGGATAAGCCGAAAAGCCCTCCAATGTTGCCACTTTTTCAAGTGCCTACTTTGGAGGGACCATAATACGATCATGTGTTAGTTTGTGTAATACATAAGTGCAATGGCACCAGGCCCTGTGTGGGTGCTAATGATTGGAGAGGTTTCCAGTATGGACGATGAGAAATGTTGTCGGACTTTTCTTAAACGATCCAACACTTGCTCACTAAACGTTTCGGCTTCAATATGAGCTACACCGACATGTTTAATCTCCTTCTCTTCTGTTTCTTTTGCAAATGTGTCTGTTAGAAATTCAAGCACTTGCTTCTGGGAGCGCTTCGTTGCTACAGGAGTATACGAACCGTCTTGTAAGGAAGCAATTGGCTTTATTTTTAATAATGAACCAAGGAGCGCCTTCCCTTTTCCAATTCGACCGCCTTTAGCCAAGTAGTCTAACGTATCGACAACAATATATAAAGAAGTCTTCGATCGAATATCAGCAAGCTCACTTAGAATGTCCTCAAGGCTTGTCCCTTTATTTGCTAGTTCCGCCGCGCGTGTCACTTGAAAAGACAACGCAATTGAAATGAAACGAGAATCAACCACAGTCACTTTACCATCACATTCATCTGCCGCCATTTGTGCAGATGCAACGGTTCCGCTCATCGCACTTGTCATATGAATAGATAAAACGTGCGTATCAGGCTCACTTAAGAGTTCCTCATAAACCCGGACGAATTCCCCAACCGGAGGCTGAGAGCTTTTTGGAAGGTCTTCGCTTGTCACAAGCATGTGCGCAAACTCTTTCTTCGTTAAATCGACTCCATCTAAATAACTTTTACCATTAATGTTTATTGATAACGGGACAACGGTTACCCCTAACTCTTGTAAGATCGATGCATCTATATCGCAAGTGGAATCCGTCACAATTTTGATTTTTGTCATTAAAATCTCCCTTTAATAAGGCATTTTGTGAACGCATAACATACGTTGTTTGTAGTATGACACACGTGCACCTGAGTGTAAACGCTCTCTTAAAAAGCGCAATTATACGACTATAGAAAAAAGTATGAACGTAATCGTTTTCGTATTATTTTAGAGTTACCTATTTCTATGAATAAATTGTAAAGATTGTAACGTTCATTTATCCATTGTAAAGTTGAGCTTTTTTTCAATTTCCATTCTCTCTGCTACAATCTTTTCTTGAAGAGCAAGGAAAAGAGGGATGAACAGCTTGTTAACGAAACACGCTTTTGCTTACTTATTATCGCACGGCATACCTGCCATTGTGGGCTTTTTAGGAATCGCTATTTATTCTCGCTTACTTAGTCCCACAGAGTACGGTCATTATGCATTCATTTTTGCAAGTGCAGCAATTGTGAATGCTGTCTTGTTTGAATGGTTAAAGGTTAGCGTCTTGCGCATTCAACAACAGCACGAATTAGGCCGTGCTTACTATATGACTGTGAAAATCACATTTCTTTCACTGATGCTCATTAGTGCTTTATTTGCACTGATACTGACGTTCGTCTCAACCGTTGCCACCCTCGAACTTGTACTTATTATATTGCTTTTGTCCTGGAGTCAATCGTGGTATCAACTACACCTTTCTTTACTTCGGTCAGAGTTAAACCCCCTTGGATATGGGAAAGTAGCCTTCGCCCGTTCCGTAATCGGATTGCTATGTGCAACAATTCTTATTTTCTTTGACTTTGGAGCAACAGGACTTGTTACCGGGTTCATCATCGGCCTACTGCTCTCTGTTTTTCCAATGACCCTGAGGCGCTTTGGATTAACACTAGCACCGTCCACATTTAACGTCTCATTAGTAAAACAGTTTGCAAGCTATGGTTTGCCATTAACCATTACGTTACTGCTAGGTATTGTTATCCATCAATCCGATCGATTAATCATTACGGCTATGCTGGGAATGGAGGCTACCGGAAACTATGCCATTGCCTATGATTTAACGGAACAAACCATTTTTACTTGTATGCTCATTATTAACTTGGCAGCTTTTCCGATTGCTATACGTGCATTTGAACAGAAAGGTGAACGTGCTGCTCATCAACAAGTAAAACGTAATACAGAGATGCTGTTAGCAGTTGGTCTCCCGGTCACAATAGGATTCATTGTCACAAAAGACTTTATCGCAAGCTTTTTTTTAGGCGCTGCTTTTCAAGAAACGGCACGCATCCTGATTCCTTATATAGCTGTTGGTGCTTTTCTAAAAGGCATTAAACTATACGCAATTGATACAGTCTTTCACCTTACAAAACAAACAAAGCTCCAAATCATACCAGTTATTTTAGCCGCCGTCGTCAATGTTGCCTTGACGATCATCCTTATTCCACCATATGGACTTGAAGGTGCTGCTATAGCGACGGTTTTAGCCTACGCTCTCGCAATTACCATAAGCTGGATTTTGCTCATCATTCAGCGCATTCCCTATCTTTTTCCGTTTAAAGAATTTGTAAAGGTTTTGTTAGCAAGTGCTGCCATGATCGTAAGTTTACTTCCTTTTCATGACGAGAGCGGCTGGGGGATGTTTCTCACACGCGTTTTCATTGGCATTTTCACTTATAGCCTTGTTTATGCTGCCCTTCACTACTACCAAATTAAAGCATTTATTGAGAATCGAAACGAGAGGAAGAAACGTATATGTTAACAATCATTATCCCTACCTTAGGAGAACGCAAACAAGAATTTAACCGACTTCTTTCTAGTCTCGAAACACAAACGATGCCTGCGCTTGAACTGATTATTGTTTCGCAAAATCATCATGAACTAGTAAGTGAATGGCTGACACCTATTACGATTTCTTATAGGCATATTCGATTACAGGAGAAAGGCTTATCGAAAGCGAGAAATGCAGCCCTACCTTATATAAACGGAGATCTTGTTACGTTTTCTGATGACGACTGCTGGTATCCAAACCATGCAGTCGCCACAGTACATAAGTACTTAAAAAACGACAGCGACGGCTGTTGCTTTCAGATTTTCGATCCTGAAATGAATGAGACCTACAAGAACTATCCAAAAAAACCATCTTCTACTGTCAATGGCCGAATGTTGTTTCGAAAATCCTCTATCGAGCTTTTTTTTAAAACCGAAGCCATTGCCTCTTTACGTTTTCATGAGTCATTCGGTCTTGGAAGCCATTACCCAAGCGGTGAAGAGAATTTATTTTTACAGCAATTCACAACAGGAAAAAAGCGGCTTGCTTATTATCCTGAAACGATTGTTTATCATCAAAAGCCAACAAAACAATCGAGGCTTTCAGAGAAACAACTCATTAGTAAGGGCCCTTTGTTTAAAACCATGTACAACACACCTATAGGACTACTTTTACTTACTGCGTTATTCATTAAAAAAGCGGGTTCCATTAAGCAACCAGTCAACAGTTATACGAAAGCTGTGAAAGCAATGCTCTCATTTAGCGAACAGCCAGAAAGGGGGACAAAATGAAAACCATAGCCTTTATTCTCTATTCATTCGATGCTGGTGGTGTTGAACGGATGACCCTACACCTAGCAGAAAACTATATCAAACGAGGTTACAAGGTTGACCTTGTCGTTATGCATCCATCTGGGGAATATACTGATTCTGTTCCAAGTGGGGTATGTATTGTCCCCTTATCAAAAGTGAAAGCTAGAGCGGCATTGCCTGGGCTCATTTCCTATTTCCGTAAGAAGAAACCAGACATTATTTGTTCAGCAAAAGATTATCTAAATGTGCTCGTTATTCTCGCCAAAAAAATAAGTCAATTAAAAGCAACATTGATTGTGTCTAGCCGCGTTCATCTAAGTGAGCAAGCGAAGCAAGATCCATCTGCGAATCGAACAAAGAAATGGGTATTACGAACCTATCGGTATGCCGATCACGTTGTAGGCGTTTCCCGCGGGGTATCCTCTGATATTCAAGCCATTGCCCGCTTACCGGTTGTTCATACGATTTATAATCCTGTTATCACAAGATCATTAAGTGAGAAGATGAATCAGCCTATCCATCATCCATTTTTATCAGATTCGTCTTTACATGTTTTCGTCACAGTTGGCAGACTACATAAACAGAAAGATTATGTAACATTACTCCGAGCCTTTGCGCTTGTGCATAAACGCAACCCTCATACGGCGCTCATTCTTGTCGGCGACGGAGAAGAACGTGAAGACTTGGAAACCTTTGTAGTGACAGCCAAACTACAGAATGCCGTCAGCTTTGTTGGCTACCAACACAACCCTTATCCCTATATGAAGCAAGCAGACGTATTTGTATTATCTTCCTTATATGAAGGTTTCGGGAATGTGTTAGTAGAGGCAATGGCCGCTGGGACGCAAATGGTCTCTACCGATTGTCCAAGCGGTCCAAAAGAAATTTTGAAAGATGGCATGTATGGACACCTTATTCCTGTTGGCAACTATGAAGCATTAGCAATGGCTATGGAATCTGCTCTTTTAAACCCTGTTCCTGCGGAAGCGTTAATTCAGAGAGCACATGATTTTACCGTAGATACATGTGCAAACCACTATGAAAAACTTTGGCTATAAAAAAACTAGACAGGACAGCTCACGTTAAGAGCCGTTCTGTCTAGTTTCACTTACGGAAAAACAAGATTGTCAAGCTTGTGAATACCGTTTTCCTCTACCCAATCAGCTACATAAAGAAGCTCATCCTCTACTGTATAACGGTAAATCCGTTCATCCATTAATACGTAACGCGTTTGTTCATGTTCATATAGCCTTTGCTTGAACGCTTCATACGTCTCAGTATCCATGTCGCTTTCGACACTCGCAAATGACAGAAATTGCTCTTCGGTTAATGTATGTAGATTGTTTCGCAAGTAACTATCCCCCTCTAATGTTGAGCGCACGGTCAGTGTTTGCTCGCCACACCCTACTAGAAAGAGAAACGACAGAACGATCATCACCTTTTTCATTTCAACTCAGCTCCCAGCAAACCATTTCCCTTACTATATCCCGAATGATTTAAGGAATAAAGAGGACTCATTTTCAATTGTAAAGACGGTTTCTGGCTTTCCAAGAAACAGAATCCTCATTTATCAATACATGCGTCTATTTTCGTTAAATTCGTAAATGTCCTTGGCTCCGAATCTTCATTTTTTCTTTAAGAAGCCTTTATAAATAACGTTTCTTACCGTGTTACGATGACGACAGTTCAAACGTGAAAGGATTCAGACGATGCACTCACTTAACTACACACTCACTCGAAGACAGACTTTACCTATTTATAGCGTCATGACCCTCTATGCCGCTTCTGCTCCCGTTGCTGTTACAAGTATAGTGCAGCATCTCATACCAATACCCGGTTCTGTTTTGCTTACATTTCTAGCGTTAGCGCTGTTCCTAGTAGCGTTGTTTACAGAGCGACAACCGGTTTCTATTACAGAATTGAATCGGATAGGGCTTCTTGTGTGTGGCGCCATTGCGATACCAGCTATTGCTTCGCTCACTGGTGTCGCCTTTGCCTTGGTCTCCATTCAATCTGTCGAATATACAGCGTACGTGAATCATTCTTTACTCAACAGACTGATTAATCTTTCTTTATACATTGTGTTGACATTCGTTGTTCTTATCTTTATTCGTAGAGATGTTCAACAAACGAACACATCCCTTCTAAAAGGCTATACAATCGGAACGTTTCTTCTCGCACTCGGAGGTATCTGGCAGTTTTTACATTTTACGATTGGCTACCCTATGCCCCTGTTCGATACTCGAGCTTATGTACATAGCGTTAACCAAGACGTGCTGTTTAATTTCAGGATCACTTCTTTTACAGACGAACCAAGCTTTCTTGTACCCTTCTTACTAGATGGTCTCATTATTGGAACACTTATCATGACTAGAAAAACATACGCTTTGTTTGCAAGTCTGACCATTCTCGTTTTACTACTCACTTTTTCAATTAGCGGTTATGTGAATGTTGTCGTCATTGGGCTTGTAGCCATGCTATTGCTGTTTACTAGAAACATGATCCCAAAGAAAATGATTCTAACGATTATAGGCGGTTTGTTTCTACTCATTACTACCTTATTCCTTTTACTACCACAAGCCTTTATAGCCTTATTCATGCCGATTCTTGGCCGGGTTGATGGTCTTTTTGATGTCATGCACCATAGCAGGCTCTACATGCTCGTCTTTCCGTTCGTATGGCTCTTCGACTACTCGTTCATGAATACACTCTTCGGCTTTGGCCCTGGAAGTTACGATTTCCTAGCACGAACGAAATTTCTTAGTCACCAAGGGGCTGTTAGCGGAACGTCAAACAATGTCTTTGTTGATCTCCTCTTTGAACACGGCTTGCTAGGGGGGTTGCTATTCACAATGAGTTTCATTGCAATTTCCTTTTATTTATGGAAAAAGCGCAATATTCACCTTTATTACAGCATCGCATTGATTTTATGGATTCACTTAGGTGTAACAAGCCTATACAGAGCTGATTTTGCCTCACCCCGATTTTGGCTCATCATCATGATCGTTGTTGGTTTACTAGAACTTGCTAGACAGAAACGATACTTACCAAATCACGTACCGAACATTTTTCAGAAAGCGAAGGTGACTTCTATATGAATGTATGTGTAATTGGAACTGGCTATGTAGGCCTTGTCACAGGTGTATGCTTCAGCTCTCTCGGGCACAACGTTGTCTGTGTTGACCACGATCTCGATAAAATTAATAGCTTAAGATGCGGTGTTGTGCCAATTTATGAGCCTGGTTTAAAAGAGCTTATGAATAAAAGCACAAAAGCGAACAACCTTATTTTCACTACCGATTTAGAAGAAGGGATGAACGAAGCAACGATCATACTAATCGCGGTGGGCACACCTGCAAATAAAGATGGATCTGCCAACTTGACGTATATCAAACGAGTGGCATTAGAGATTGGTCAATACGTTCGACCAGGTATGACAATCGTAACAAAAAGTACAGTCCCGGTTGGTACAAATAAAAAGATTAAGCAGTGGGTGTCATTCAGTAGCGGTCACCAACAGTTCTCGATTGCATCATGCCCTGAATTTCTACGAGAAGGGAACGCCATAAAAGACACATTAGAGATGGAGCGTGCTGTTTTTGGTGTAGAAGACGTTCAAGCCGAGCTCGCTTTACGAGCCTTGCATAAACCCATTAATCCCACAATTATCGTGACAACAATTGAAACAGCTGAAACAGCAAAATATGCCGCAAATGCCTTTTTGGCCACAAAGATTAGCTTCATTAATGAAGTAGCAAATGTTTGCGAAAGCGTCGGTGCTGATGTAGAAGCGCTTGCACGAGTTATGGGTCTTGACCACAGAATCGGTACATCCTTCTTAAAAGCCGGGGTAGGCTACGGCGGATCTTGCTTCCCAAAAGATACACAGGCGTTCATTCGAATTGCTGCAGAGGCAAATTATCATTTACAGATTGTTCCTGCTGTCGAACGTGTCAATCACGAACAGCGCTACCGCCTTTTAGCGAAACTTAAAAAAAGCTGCCCCATACTGGCTGGAAAACGAATTGCCATTTTAGGTCTAGCATTTAAGCCACACACCGATGACATGAGAGCTGCTCCTGCACTCGATATTATTCAAGCCTTACTAAGTGAGCAAAGTAGTACGATTGCTTACGATCCCGTTGCATCAGACCAAGCGAAGCGCTTGCTACCAGATGTCGTTCTTGCTTCTTCTTGGCAAGAAGCTGTAAAAGAGGCAGATGCGGTTCTAATTTTAACAGATTGGGCTGAATTCAAATCCATTGATTTAGAAGAGCTAAAGGTACTTATGCGTGATTCTGTTGTTATTGATGGACGGAATTTATTTCATCCTGAAGAAATGAAACAGCAAGGATTTTATTATGATTCTGTCGGTCGAGCACAGGTTGATGGACGTCTCTCTCAAAAGAAAGAGGCACCATCACCTTCATTGACGGCTCAAACTGGAACCCATTAGAGGAGGCATTTCTGCGATGAGACAAGTGGGATTAAGCGCCCTTGCTTTATTCTTTTTAAGTGGATTCTTTTTCCTCGATAGCAACAATGCTGATCCTTACCGAGAAAAAGAGGAACCTATTAACCAGCAGGTAGTTGAAGAAATTATCCGCTATCATCGTGCAGCTGCATTCGTTATCAATGAAAAGGATACAACGCAGTTCAATCATCACTTCTCACGTGAGTTAACCGAAAAAGAAATGCTTTTATTTCGCTCCATTGATCACTCAATGGAACCAATGATTACAACACAGCTCAGTCACACCGTCACCTTACGTTGGTCTGACATCGATGTCCATTATGAAAACAGATCAAATCGCTGGTATATTACATCCGTTTCGGAGGTGAAGTCAGAGTGAAGGAACCACTCGTATCCATTATTACGCCCGTCTATAACTGTGAGCGTTATTTAGCAGATACCATTGAGTCCATACTAAGCCAAACGTACGAAAATTGGGAATTATTGATTATTAATGATGCTTCTCACGACGGAAGTAGTGAGATAGCCAAACACTATCAATCTAAGGACCATCGGATTCACCTTTTTCACTTGTCCAGTAATAGCGGCGCGGCTGTCGCTCGTAATCTAGGCTTAACACGTGCTACAGGCAAATATGTCGCATTCCTTGATGGAGATGACCTGTGGAAACCGCAAAAATTAGCTCGTCAAGTACACTTTATGGAAAAAAACAACTACCTTTTTACGTTTACAAGCTATCGAATTATGCGCGAAGATGGCCGGGAGCGACATAAGGTTGTACCTGCTCCTAAACAAGTATCGTATGACAAACTGCTATCAAACACGATTATCGGTTGTTTAACTGTCATGATTAATCAAGAAGCGTTAGGCAAGCTACAAATGCCAACCATTCGAACAAGACAAGACCTTATGTTATGGCTAGCTATCTTAAAAAATGGCCATATCGCCTATGGTATGAACGAAGAACTTGCAGCCTATCGTAAAGTTGGCGGATCCATTTCAAGTAATAAGTGGAAAGCGGCTAAACAAAACTGGCACATATACCGCAAGCATGAGGCACTGCCACTACTTAAATGCTGTTTTATTTTTTGCAGCTATGCGTGGAACGGTGTAAAGAAACTATAACCATTCATAACACTAGACGTAGCACAGTGAGGAGAACAACATGGACTCGTTCATTATTGCATCCCTAATTAGCTTTATCTCCACTATTCTTGTCACACCGTTCATGATTCGTATTGCCCACAGGTTCGGTTTTGTCGATAAACCGAACGAACGAAAAGTACATCGAACTGCCATGCCACGTATCGGTGGTGTTGCTTTTATCATTGGTACGCTTGCTGGCATGCTCTTTTTAACGGATCTTTTTGAAGCCGACGTTCGCACAACATTCTTTATTCTACTTGGCTCTGTTCCGTTACTAATCATCGGCTTACTAGACGATCGTTTTATTCTAAAAGCAAGGTATAAACTAGTAGCACAATTACTAACTGCACTAATCGTTGTTAGCTCTGGTTTAACCATTGAATTTATATCCATTCCATTTGGTGACCGGCTAGACTTTGGTATTCTTAGCACCGTCATCACGGTTTTTTGGCTCGTAGCCATTATGAATTCGATTAACTTGATTGATGGACTTGATGGGCTAGCAGCTGGTGTAAGTATTATTGCCTTAGCAACAATGCTTGTTTTAGCGACAGGCAATCCTGCTGCATATGGGTTAGTCTTCGCATTTGGTGTACCCTTAATCGGTAGCGTCAGTGGTTTTCTCTTCTACAACTTTCATCCTGCAAAACTATTTATGGGGGATACTGGCTCTTTGTTTCTCGGCTATATGATTGCCGTTCTATCAATTGTCGGGTTGTTTAAAAGCGTGACGATGATTAGTTTGATCATCCCACTCCTCATTCTTGGTGTTCCTATTATGGATACGTTCTTTGCGATTATACGCAGGAAGCTCAATCATCAAAACATCGGTTCTCCTGACAAAGGCCATCTCCACCATTGCCTATTAAAAAAAGGATACGGCCATCGGCAAGTCGTTTTAACCATTTATGGAGTTAGCATCCTCTTTGCTTGTGCGGCACTCTTAATGTCCATGTCTAATTTATGGCTTTCCCTTCTACTCCTATTGATCGTCACTGTGCTGATCCAGCTTTTCGCAGAAATCATTGGCTTAATTGGGGAGAAACGCCAACCATTATTAAACTTAATAAGGCGGCGATTCAAACGAAAACACCCAAAAATGGTCATGCGAAGTAAGTGAAGCGGGTGGATCAATTAGAGCCAACCCTTTTCTAAAAAGGGTTGGTTTTGTGATACGATAACTATGAATGAAAAGCTGGACAAATTGTTCAAGTTATGAGGTTTATCGATTTGCTTGTCACCGAGCATGCCACTATAAAGAAAAATAAGGTTAATCCACTATACTTCACGAGCTTGGATGAATTACAACAGAAAAATGAAGTATCCTCCATTATGTTATGGAACAACTCACGAATCGATTGAATTGCTGCTATTGATGATACAATGTTACAAGAGGTAAAAAAGCAGTCTATAGTAGACTGCTTTTTTACCTCTCTTTCTCCATCTCTACCTCTTCAATCAATCCATTTGGACCGAAGAATTCTACAATGAATGTTGTGCCTTCTGCGAAAGACGATAACGGAAAATTCCCTCGATATTGAACGTTATTTCCTTCTGTTGTTATCGAGTAAGTAGCGTCCGTAATGGTTTGTCCATCTGGGATACGAACATGCACTTCAGGAACATCCCACTCATTTTCTCCTAATTGTTGCTGAACGTCTGGTTTAAACACAAACGCTAAATCTAAGTTTGTAGCCGATACCTCTGTGGTCACGAATTCAACGTTAGCAGGCTTTTCTACAGGTCGATATTCAACAAGTAGCTCTCTTTCTGTGTTCTCAAGATTAAATAACCATTCACCATCAATCTTCTTTACTTCATTTCCTTGGAATAGATTAATCGACTCCACCGACAATAGAGCATTTTCGAGTTGCGGAAACGGACGGTCAGTTCGATTCTCAAAAAGGTATTCAATTTCTGCTAGTCCATATTTAGTTAACAGCTTACTACTTGTATACCCACTGCTTACATAACCAGCTTCTGTTCCACGTAATGGTTTAGTGTCCGGTATTTGTTCAACCACGTACTCATCGTCTCCATTTTTGATGCGAAAATCGATACTGACATCTGTTACATCTTCTAGTACTGTCTTATCATCAAATTGAATAGTGAAATGAGTCCCCATTTTACGCTCATCAATAAAATGATGGGCTAATGTAAGGGTGACGTCTTCATCACGTGCCATACTCTCCTCTGCAGTACCGTATCCATTTGCTACTGCCTTTTCTACCCCTGGGTCATTGCTATAAAATAGATCTTTAATGGAGGCCTGCACATCTTCATTTGTCGCCATACCAATTACAAACAGACCAACGGCTGTAAGAGACACCTGTTTCCAAACACGAAAACGTCTTTTTTTCTTCCCACGTACTTGAATTTCACGATAGGCTTGGTTCAACGACTCACTAACAATTTTCGGTAACTGCTCCATGATTCTGCACTCCCATCCCTATTTCATAATAATGCTTCTTTAATTCGGCTCTTCCTCTCGATAAATGAGATTTAATAGTTCCTTCTGATTGGTTTAATAGCTGGCTAATTTCTTTTGTCGTATAGCCAGCTGCATAATACAAGGTAAAGATGTTGCGCTGTTCTTCTCTAAGACTGTTCACTGCATCTTTAAATTCAATGTCCGAATACTGATTTTTAGCCGGCTTCATGAGATAGTCATTTAAATCAACTGCCGCTTGGGTCTGTTTTTTCTTCGTTAAACTAGCACATTTGTTTAGTAATATTCGAAAAAGCCATGTATGAAAATACTCGCTTTTTTTTAATTTATGTAGCTTCTCAAACGCAGTCATCATCGTATCTTGCAACACATCAGCTATATCTTCATCCTCTTTTACAATACGTTTTGCTGTTTTATACAGCACCTCTTCATATTGTTTAACGAGAGTGACAAACGCTTCTCCATCTCCTTTTTTTGCTCTTTTCACCAACTTCTCCATACAATCCCCCTTGCTTGCTTTTATCTTACACTTATTAGACCATGTAAGAGATCAAAAGGTTGCAAAAAAAAAATCCTTGCAGCTTCACACTGCAAGGATTGAACTCATTTATGCTTCTTTTTGGTGTACCGTCACTTGTTGGTATGGAACATCAATTCCTTTTTCAGCAAAGGAATCTAAAATGACACGGCGAATTTCTCGCTCTACGCCCCACTGCATGACCGGCTTACATAACGCAATCACGCGAATAACAGCGCCAGATTCACTTATTTCCTGTATACCTAGCATATCCGGCTTCTCGATCATGTTTTCGTTTCTATCATAAACAACAAAGCTAGCGTCCATGATCAGTTGCTGTAACTTCTCAAGGTCATGTCCATACGAAACACGCATATCTACTACGGCATATGAATTTTCTTTTGAATAGTTTTTCAGATCCTCAATATGACCATTTGGGATAATGTTGACTTCACCTGTCCAGTCTTGAATCTTGGTGACTCTAAGCCCAAAATCAATGACTGTTCCTGTGTATTGACCGGTTGTAATGTAATCACCAACGGAAAATTGGTCTTCATATAAAATAAAGAATCCTGTAATTACATCTCGGACCACGTTCTGTGCACCAAAACCAATTGCTAGACCTAGTACACCTGCCCCCACGAGGACGGATGCAAGGTTAAACCCTAATTCATCTAGTACCAGTAAAATAGCAATAAAATAAACAACATTGGCTACAACACTATGTAGCAATGACGTTAAGGTTTTACTTCGTTGTTCTGATACATTGACATACTTTCCTTCACGCTTTTGTAAAATCTGGGTAATGACTCGCTTTAATACCCCTAATAGAATTCGCGCCAGTACTAGAATAACAATGACTTTTACAAGGGTACTTACAACAGCAAGCCAAAACTCCGTATCCGATAAGAGCGCATACGTGGAGTTCCATAAATCATCAAACATAGAAACCTCCTAGAATAAATAGCATCACTTATTCTTTATCCGCACTTACATCTTTTAAAACATAGCCTATTTTCATTAAAGCTGCTTCAATGGTTTTGACATAAGCGACATCAAGCTTTACAAGTTGATCGCGAATTGTATTTTCATGAGCAAGCTGGACGGGAACTCCGGATAACATGACTTTTACACCCATTAGTCTTAATGCAGAAATTAATGAATGAAGCAGTACGGCAAAATTTGTATCGCTATACTTTATTTGAGATAAATCAATAATAAAATGGTTAATACGGTGATCTAATGCATAGTTTAATGTGTCTTCTAAAATTTTCTTCCCACGGCTTTTATTAATATTACCTTGCAAAGCCAAAATTGCTAAGCCTGAGCGAATCGGTATAATTGGCACACTTAACAGTTCGATATCCGCAAAGGTTTCATCAAGCTCAATAATATAAGACAAGACTTCCGCTATTGTTTTCAAGAACTCTACATCTTCTTCACTAAAGTGTTTTTCCGCATGGTCCATGACGCATAAAGTACCGAAAATATCCCCGTTCATGCTTTTTAACTTTACACCCATAAAGCCTCGAACATGCCACTCTCTTGAGGCCACTTGATCTTGCGTTTTCGGATTTGTCATTAAGTTCTCAACGGTGGTATACTCTTGATCGCTTTCAAATACTTGCTTACAGCTTGATTCATAATAATCAATCTCTACATCTTTAGAAAGGATCGTCTCCTTCTCATTAAATGCGTTGACGATCTTAATTTGTTCATCTTCTTTTCTAGCGATATAAGCAGTGTTTACACCTAATTTATTTGAAACAAGCTTGAACAGCTTGTTTGAGACTTCTATTACGGAATCGTAGTTTGAATGGTACTTCGTTTCGTCCATATATTCTGCTCCTTTTATTACCTAAGCGTGGATGTCTGTTTTTAAGCGCTCTTCCTCCATACCCATTTATACATAAATAAAACCTCTTTTTGCTTTTTTTAAGTACATACTACATTTTTTTAGGTAAACAAAAAAGGTTTGGCACCAGCCAAACCTTTCACAAAGTATTATTCACCTAGCTCAAGTGCAATCTCCATCATTTTTGTAAATGATGTTTGACGCTCTTCCGCTGTTGTTTCTTCTTGCTTATAAATATGATCGCTTACTGTTAAAATGCATAAGGCGTTCACACCAGCTTCTGCTGCATTCATGTATAATGCCGCTGCTTCCATTTCAATACCAAGGATTCCCATTTTACGCCATTTATCATTTGCTTCTTTATCGGCACTGTAGAACGTATCACTCGAAAGAATATTTCCAACGTGTACCGGATATCCTTTCTCATCAGCAATATGCTTTGCTTTTTCAAGTAAAGAGTAAGAAGCAACTGGTGCATAATGACCTGGAATATGGTACTGGCTTACGTAGCTCGAATTCGATGAAGCACCCATTCCAATGATAATATCGTATAAATCTAAATTGTCCTGTAAAGCACCACAAGAGCCGATACGAATTAAGTTTTTAACACCGTATATATGAATCAATTCCCAAGAATAAATACCCATTGATGGCATACCCATTCCCGTTCCCATTACAGAGATTTTTTTACCTTTGTATGTGCCTGTGAAGCCAAGCATATTACGAACACTATTAAATTGTACAACGTCTTCTAAAAATGTTTCTGCGATAAACTTTGCTCTTAATGGATCACCTGGAAGAAGAACCGTTTCTGCAATCTCACCTGTTGGGTTAATATGAGCGGTTTGTTTTACTTCTGACATATCCTAACAACTCCTTGTTTGTTTCACTTATTATGTGAAAAAATACAATTTCCATTACTATGCTTACTACATCATCATAGACAAACTCCGGCTAAATCGCAAAGATTTCTGTGCTAATCAAGCAAAAAACTCCCCTTCACGTGACAAAGGGGAGCACAACTGCTTTATTCGTATTCTTTTTCAAATGTTTTCGTACTTCTTGTTGTATCAATTGGACGAACCGCGCTTTCAATTTGTTCACGCTGTGGCTCAAGAAATGGCGGAAGTGAAAGCTTCTCACCAAGAGTCTCGTAAGGCTCGTCACCCATAAACCCAGGTCCATCTGTTGCAAACTCAAACAAGATTTGCGGCGAGACTCTTGCATAAAGAGATTCGAAAAAGTGACGATTCACATAGCCAGATGTTTGGAAGCCAAGTGACTCTAAATGCTTCGTCCACTCATCGAGAACAGCACGATCTTCTACTCTAAACGCGGCATGGTGCACGGTTCCAAAGCCTTGTTGAGCACGTGGTAAGATCGCGTTATGCTCTACTACAATTTGTGCACCATTTCCACCTTCCCCTACTTCGTATAGATAGCGAGAACCTTCATGGGCAATTTCTTTAAACTGCAAAGCATGTTCTAATACTTGTTTAAAGAAATCCACATTCGCAACTCTTACATAAATAGGACCAAGACCGGTAATGGCATATTCTAGTGGAATAGGACCGTCTTGCCACGGAATGCCAGACTCTACACCTTGATTAGTTTCATCAGAAACGAGCTGATACTGTTGATCATCGAAGTCTACAAAAGACAGTGTTTTTTTACCAAACTCCTCTTTAACACCTGTATGTTTCACATTTAAGCGGTTAAACCGTTTTTCCCAGTATTCAATCGCTTCATCGGTTGGTACGCGGAAAGCCGTTTTAAAAATCTCATCTGTTCCGTGTGACCCTTTTTGGATTCCTGGGAAGTCAAAGAACGTCATGTCCGTTCCAGCATTCCCTTTATCGTCCGCAAAGAACAGATGATACGTCTGAATATCATCTTGGTTAACTGTTTTTTTCACCAGTCTCATCCCAAGGGTATACGTAAAAAATTCATAGTTTTTTTCCGCGCTGCTTGTAATGGCTGTTACGTGATGAATACCTTTTAATTGATTCATGCTAGGACCTCCTCGGTATCTAACTTTCCTTTTATCTCTAATTCAATTATAACTAATTCGAGATAAATGTCAACAATGAGACGTTTCATGAGGAAACAAAATTGAAAAAACGCGCTCTGACAGTCGTTTTCGTACTAAACGGTACATCCTCGACGTCATGCGCGTTCGTTTTTCCCTTTATATCATTGTTGTCTGTCTTCTTCTGTTCTTGAGAGCACGCTGTTTTTTTGAAAAAAACGGTCTACTCGTCTCTCTACCTCTTCGTCTTCTACAAGTGGTGGTGCATGGTGTGGTTTAAGTCGCGCATCAATAATGACGGCATCACACCCCCAATGTTTATGCTTCATAAAAGCATTAACGCCGTGAATATCGTGAGAAGGGTTGCTTCTTGTAAACGTCGCCCAAAGGAAATTCTCAAGTGAGTCACTTAAAAACTCACTGTCATCACATAGAACGATAAGAGGACACCGCTCCATATTCACCTCTTCTAACCTTTTTGTAAACTGGTTCATTTCCGCCTCTATGACCTCATAGTCTGTAAATCCTTTTTCAAGCTGAACAGCCACCACTCCTGGCATAACCAGGCTAGCACCTTCAATTCCGCTTACTTGTTTCATTCCGTTAGGCACTTGCTTACAGAGCTCACGCTTTTTATCTCCATAAGCTGCAAACGTTACCTTACTGCCTCGATTTAATCCTGTTCCGCTGTAATCTAACGTATCCATTGTTGCGTTCGCTTGGAAATGGAGATCCCGTCTTAAATCAATTCGCTCTAAAATATGTTGAATGAATGCTGCTTCGTCATGAATATCAATCGATTCTTCTTCTTCAGCTGTTAAGAATAAATATTTCGCTAAGCTTAGCTGACCAAAACCTAAGATGCGATTGGCAATCGTCAATAACTCTGTTGGCTGATTCACTTTCTCAAACGGCGTGTATCGTTCACTCCCAATGGCGAATAGAAGCGGGTGAACACCAGCAGCATCTACAGCGTGCACAGCCTTAACACCTGGTAGTTCTTGCGTTACTGCATCTCCTGTAATCTCATGAATCAAAGCGCCAAAACTTGTATCTTCTTGCGGCGGTCGACCAACCACCGTAAATGGGTAGATAGCCCCTTTTCTTCCGTACACTTTATGAACTTTTAAAACCGGGAACTCATGAGTTAAACTGTAATAGCCTAAATGATCACCAAAAGGTCCCTCTGGCTTTGTATCATCTGGATAGATGTCTCCTGTAATGACGAAATCAGCATCATGGCTAATACAGTAACCATCTTCATAGCCATAGCGAAAACGACGATTCGCAAGTAAGCCAGCAAATAACATCTCACTTAACCCTTCCGGCAGAGGCATAACAGCGGCTAATGTGTGTGCCGGAGGACCTCCAATAAAAATACTGACTTTTAACGGTTCATCGCGTTTAACGGCTTTTGTTTGATGAACACCGATACCGCGCTGAATTTGATAATGTAAGCCAACCTCTTTCCCAACTTGATAATCATTTCCATCAAGCTGAACACGATACATGCCTACATTAGCCGACATGATGCCTTTCTTGTCAGGGTCTTCTGAATAGACTTGTGGGAGCGTAACAAACGCCCCCCCATCATCTGGCCATGATTGAATAAAGGGAATGTCGGTTAGTTCGATTTCTTCTAACTTAGAGCCATTCAAGCCTGATTTTCGCATCGGCAATGCCGTTAACGCTGAGACACCATTTCCAATATGGCGAAACGGACTCTTAATAGCTTTCATTGGATCATCACGAAGGGCGATAATGTCTTGCACTTTGTCCCAATTATGGCGAAACATGAATTTGCTTCGTTCAATGGAACCAAATAAGTTCGCAACAGCCGGATAACGTGACCCTTTTACGTTTTCAAATAGTATTGCTGGTGCCCCTTCTTTATAGGCTCTTCGTTGAATGGAAGCCATCTCTAGATAAGGATCTACCTCTTCTTTAATACGGACAAGATGACCGTGCTTTTCCAGATCAAGCACACATTCCTCTAGACTTTGATACATGTACTTACCTCCTACAAACATTCTTCTACTTTCTATTATGCTTGCAGGATGAAAAAAGAGTCAATTCTCACTACTAGGAAAGACGCTTCTAAGAAAAAATAAATCGCTAAAAGATAAATATTTATTGATAATCAATATATATTAGTGGATAATAGAAAAAAATCAGAGATGGGGTTATTTCATGAGAACAAGATTAACTGGGCTATATACCTCCGTTTTTATCTTTATCTTATCCGGTTGTTTTAACGAAACGGTTGAAGAGGAAGGTCTTGCAATGATCACTGTCACAAACATGGCATCATTTCCTGTTTATGGTTTTGAAATAGCCTATGAAAATGGGTATTCAGGTATGGCTTATGCAGATGGTTCACGATTAGAAGAAGGTGATTCTTTAGACTTTACGTTTACAAAAGGAGATGGTTATCACGAAGACGGCTTAGGGGACGTCACCTTTTTCGTCAAAATAGATAGTGAAGAAAATGCTTATCCTATTAAAGGCACCTTTCCGTTAGAAGCCTATGAGGATCAGTGCTATACCTTTACTTTAACCGGGGATAAAATAGAAAATGCACAAATGTATTTAGAACGTTAAGAAGCTTGTCAAAAGCCTCCAGGTAGGAGACTGATGAACAAGCTACTAACACTCATTATAAGGATTCACGGATAATTTTCTTAGAGTGGCTGACTGATAGAATGCCAAATACTGAGTACAGTGCTGTGTAAAGGGTCATCACAATAAGCATTGGGATGTGCATCTCATTCCCAAAAATAAACCAGCCAGAGCGAACTGCAAAGTAACTATGCAGTAAACCAATCAACAATGGAATGCCGAAATTGTAAAGCTGACGAACTTTAATCCCTTTAAGCAAGTCTTGATTCGTAAATCCTAACTTTCGAAGGATCGTATAGTCAGGGCGATCCGCTTCACTCTCATCCATTTGTTTGATGTAAAGAATACAACCTGACGTGAAAAGAAACGCGAATCCAAGAAAGCCTACAATAAACATGACTAAGCCCATTTGTTGCTTTTGTTCCTGTTCACTGGCAAGTTGGCCGATTGCCAACTCACGAAAGCTTTCGTTATGATCCATAAACCATTCGTTGGCTGCTTCTAATTCCGCAGCATCTTCTATATTAATAGCAAACTCCATTCGTATGTCTTCAACGCTAGTAAGCTCTTGATAGACCTCATCGGCTACAATTAAAGTAGGCAAACCACCAACAGATAGAATATAGTTCACGACAGGCTCTTCTTTCTTGCCAATAAATTCAAGGTTATAGTGATCGTCTCCATTAAAAATGGTGATGTCCCCAGAATCCCCGAACTGCATGAAAATTTCCAGCATAGGAGCCATTGGTGTTAAAAAGACATCCCCCGCTTGGACAGTCACTCCGTCCACATCTTCATCGCTGACTACAGGTAAAGACATTTCTCGTGGATTAATGTAAAGATCATCACTCTCATATTCTAATAAATTCTCCACATCGACATTTAATGCCTTCACTTCTATATCGTGAAGTGAATACGTTAGGCCTTCTTCATCAAGAAACGTGATCATCTCATTTCGATCCTGTTCTTCTAAGAAGCCAAAATCATTTGGCGCATTAAACAAGGCATTTTGATTCGCTGAGTAATAGGAAATGTAGCTTAATGACAATAAACCAATGGCTAATGCCGAAACGGTTGTAATAATTGTTAACAGCAAAGCACTTGATTTCATTCGAAACATAATAGACGAAAGGGATAGAACTTTCACAACGGACATATATCCTGCTTGCTTCTTCCGTACGATCTTGGCCAGTAACGACACTGACCCTCTATAGGACAAGTACGTTCCTAAAATAACTGAACCTAATGTGTAGCCCATGCCAAGAAAGAGAATACTCGGCGATCCAGCAAAGGTGTCACTTAACAAGATGGTTGATACATAATAGCCGCTACCGATTAATGCGATTCCAACTATTCCAGTAATAATTTCCCATACACTTAGCTTTTTAACAACAATCTCTGTACGCTTACGAAAATGGAACAGTTGAAGAACCGTATGTCGCTTTAGGAATAAAGCATTCGCTACTACGACAATAAGATAAATTCCTAGAAAAACGAGTAACGTTTGTAACAACGCTGTACTTGAAAAATAAAGAGAAACGATTTCTTCTACACCGATAATGTTTAATAAAATCATTGTGACGAGCTTTGCTAAAAGAAACCCTGCAATGATACCAATCATAAGGGAAATGAGGTATAAATACATAATCTCAATACTAATCAACTGAAATACGCGTCTTTTTGTCATACCAATTAATTGAAGCAATCCAAGCTCCTGACTTCTACGCTTAATCATCAGATTATTGGCGTACAGCAGGAAAAAAGCCAGAATGAAAAATAGTAAAACCGATGCCGTTCCAATACCAGCAGAACCACGTGTTGACTCTTCCACCGCCTCCATTGCAGGTGCATAACGCAATGTAACAAACGCAAAATACAACGCTACACTAAAGCTAATGGAAAAAAAGTAAATCCCATACGTACGCGCATGCTTTTTTAAATTTTTTAGAGCTAATGTGTTACTCATCGTGAACGCCACCTAAAACAGCTTGCGTTTGGATAATATCTTTAAAAAACGCCTGCCTTGACTGCCCGCCTCGTGTCAGCCTTGTATAAATTTGACCATCTTTAATAAAAACAACGCTACTGCCATAGCTTGCTGCAGTCGGATCATGGGTCACCATCATAATCGTAGCATGTCGTTTCTCATTCAGTTCGCTTAATGTTCCTAGTAAACCTGAGGCTGCTTTCGAATCAAGCGCTCCTGTTGGTTCATCAGCAAAAATAATACTCGGCTCGTGAATGAATGCTCTTGCAGCAGAAGTTCGTTGCTTTTGTCCGCCAGACAATTCGTTCGGGTATTTGTCGGCTAACTCTTCAATTCCGAGTTGTGTTGCAATGGTTTCAAACCTTGCCGTTGCTTCTTTTTTACTGATTTTCTGAACCGTTAAAGGGAGCAAAATGTTTTCTTTAACGGTTAATGAATCAAGTAAGTTATATTCCTGAAAAATAAATCCTAATTCTTTTTTTCTAAACTCCGCCAGGTGCTTTTCTTTTAAGTGGGTTAGCTCCATACCGTTAACTAAGATCGACCCTCCGCTTGCTTGATCAATCGTAGACAGAACGTTTAATAACGTCGTTTTTCCAGAACCGGAGGCACCCATAATGGAGACAAATTCACCTTGTTTAATTTTTAAATCAATGTTTTTTAATACTTCTTGCTTATTCCATTTGCTTCCATAGTTTTTTGTTAATTTGCTTGCCTGTAAAATGTCCATCGTAACACTCCTTCTTTCTCTACTTGTACCTTCAGTATAGGAGCTTTCTCTTTAAGATTCCTGCGAATGAGCGAACAATATACAAAAGCATGTGACAGTTTTGTCACATGCTGGTCAATTCAATGAAAGAATTTCTACGTGGGAATAGCAGCTGAGCTGTTGTTCCTTTATTTAAAGTAGACTGGATGCTAAGTCTAATTGATAAGCCATCCGCTACTTTTCGCGCTAAATAAAGACCCATTCCCGTAGCGGATTGTTCATTGTGGAGAGTTGTGGACGTAAAGCCTTTTTCAAAGATGCGAGGCAAATCGTGGTCAGCAATTCCTTTGCCTTCATCAATAATTTCAAGCACGGTCTGCTCATTTTTAACATAAGACCGAATATGAATATCTCCACCGTTAGTATACTTTATCGCATTTGACAACAACTGCCTAACGAGAAAGGATAGCCACTTGCCATCGCTATGAACCATTAATTCATGCAGTTCAAGCTCAATGCCAATGCCTTTTTGCATACACCAATTCTGGAAGGTTCGAATCTCTTCATATAGTAGCCGTTCTAACTCGATTTTTTCCATATACAAATCATTTTCGATAAATTCCATTCGTTTTTGGTACAACTGTTGATCCAGTAACAAATGTATGCGGAGCCACTCGTTTTGCAACGCGGCCTTTGTTCCCTTGTCATCAAGCCGATCAATGACTAAACTCATTGTTGTTAAAGGGGTTTTCACTTCATGGATCCATGCCATCATTTCATCTTTATCATGATCGACTTGTCGACGGTGTGCAATATACTTTTGTGAAAGATGACTACGCTGTTCTTCAAGTGCCGTTTCGACTACTTCTTCAAAAGGGGTTTGTCCGTCAGGTAAGTCTGACAGTTGTTCATACTGATTGTACTGCTCCAGCTGCTTATAAAATCGTGTCTCTTTATAATAGCGGTAAATAAGAAATCCACTAAAAAGAATAGCCGTCAGTAACAAAGGATAGCCTACTTGCTCCAAAGACAGGCTTTGATCGAGATAAGCGACAAACAGAATTAATCCGTGTACAAATAAAATAAAGCTAATCCACGCGACTCGTTCTTTAAGAAAACGTCTTATCATCATGCGCCCTCATCAACAGCCATATAGCCTTGCCCAACCTTTGTTTCAATAAAGGTTCCTAGACCAATTACTTCTAATTGTTTTCGCAAGCGATTAACATTAACCGTTAGTGTATTATCACTTATAAATCGTTTATCGTCCCATAACTCTTTAATTAATTCATCTCGACTAACAATGTGATTTCTCTTACTGAGCAAAATTTTCAAAATGAACATTTCGTTTTTCGTTAATTCTACTTTCGTATCGTTGGACGTTACAGTATTGTTTTCAACATTAATGATTGCGCCTTGCCACGTCAGCGTTGTTCTCTGTTCTTCATGATTATAATTATAAACACGACGTAATGTAGCTTGAACTTTCGCAATAAGGACATCAAAGTGAAATGGCTTTTGAATATAGTCGTCTGCCCCTAACTGCATGGACATGACGTGATCAGTTGGATGCTCACGAGACGATAAGAACAAAATGGGGACAGTAGACTGGGCTCGAATCATTCGACACCAGTGAAAGCCATCATACTTTGGCAGTTGGATATCGATCAAGATCAGATCTGGTTTAACGCGAATAAACGTCTCCATCACCTCTTCCCAGTTTTCAACGCCATAGACATGAAAATCCCACTGTTGCAACTGCTGTTTAATTTCTTCAAAAAGTGCTCGATCATCTTCAATTAACAAGATTTTAGACATCTCTTCACGACCTTTTACTTGCCTAACGTATTGTTTCTTTAGCTTAATCTGATTCAAGGACAATTGCAAACAAGGTACAAAAAAGATCTATCAACATGTTATTGATAGATCCTAATCTATAAGAACCTACACACCAATTCCTACTTGAAATTCAGCTTCAGTTGCTCGTTTCACTTCATCAAGTGTGACACCTGGTTGCAGTTCTAACAACGTCATTGCATTAGCTTTAAACTCAAACACGGCTAAATCGGTAATTAATAAATCAACAACACATTTACCTGTTAACGGTAAAGTACATCCTTTCTTCACCTTTGATTCACCATATTTGTTGGTATGATCCATAATGACAACGGTTTTTTTAGCCCCTTGAACAAGGTCCATCGCTCCGCCCATTCCCTTGACCATTTTTCCTGGGATCATCCAATTTGCTAAATCTCCTGTTTCTGAAACTTCCATTCCACCTAGTATGGCTAAATCAATATGCCCGCCTCGTATCATCGCAAACGACTCCGCACTATCAAAATACGAGGCACCTTTTTTTGCTGTAACCGTTTCTTTCCCGGCATTAATTAAGTCAGGATCTACTTCCTCTTCTGTAGGATAACGGCCAATACCGAGTAGTCCGTTTTCTGACTGAAGCATGACGCTGACTTCATCAGGAATGTAATTTGCAATTAAGGTAGGCATACCAATCCCTAAATTCACACACATTCCATCTTGCACTTCCTTTACCGCACGATCAATAATTCGTTTTCTTGATTCGTTCATTTCATGCCCCCTCCTCAACTAGTACAGTCCGGCGCTCAATTCGTTTTTCATATTCATGACCGACAAACACGTGCTGAACATACACACCTGGTAAATGAATATCATCTGGCTCTAGCTCTCCTATTTCAACAAGTTCCTCCACTTCCACAATCGTCACTTTTCCAGCAGTTGCCACTAAAGGATTAAAGTTTCGTGACGTTTTTCTGAACACAAGATTACCGAAGCGATCCGCCTTCCATGCCTTTACTAATGCCACATCACCTACAATGCCTCGCTCCATAATATAACGCTTGCCTTCAAACACTTTTTCTTCCTTCCCTTCAGCAACTGGCGTATCTACTCCCGTCGCCGTATAAAAAGCCGGAATACCAGCACCACCAGCACGAAGCCGTTCTGCTAATGTACCTTGAGGAACGAGTTCAACCTCAAGTTCTTGACTAAGAAACTGTTGCTCGAATTGTTTGTTTTCACCTACGTAGGAAGAAACCATCTTTTTTATTTGCTTATCTTCTAGTAGTATTCCTAAACCAAACTCATCAACGCCACAATTGTTACTTACAACCGTTAATCCTTTAACCCCTTTTGCTTTTACTGCTGCAATTAAATGTTCCGGAATACCACATAAACCAAATCCACCTACAACAAGTGTTTGCTCGTCCTTAATCTGACTCATTACTTCGTCTAAAGAACCTATGACTTTATCCATCATGCAACCTCCTTCAACTTAAGACAACCTATAAAAGCGCTTTCATGTTTATTCTACCAGTATCACACGTTCTTTTCCAATTACGTTATGGAGTATTCATCAATAACTGATCACAAAAACTAGGCGTACCCCTTCTCCGCTTCTGAATAAACTAGTTATTAGCCTAGCAAAAAGGGGGTATCAAGATGTCAACCGAAGTGAAGGTACTTTTTGGAGCATGGTCGCAAGCAATTGGTACAGTCATTGCGGCAATTGCTGATACCCCCAATAAAGCACTTACGCCTAAACAAATAAACGATCTTGGCCTTTATGGCAATGCACTCCAAGCTACAGGAAATGGCCTTCTTGCAGATACAAATGCGTTTGGTTCACTTAATCAAGTTGGAAATGCGGTACAAGCAACCGGGAACACCATCATTGTAGGTGCTCTTGCCTTCCCATTGGAAGAAAATCTAGAACAAAATTTAATTATAAAAGGAAATTTGATTCAAGCTGTTGGTGGCTCTGTTTCCTTTAATGAAGACTTAAAAGAAGAGGTCAGCATCGCTGCACTATATGCTGTCAGTGGCGATTTTCTACAAGTAGTTGGAAACGGTATTCAAGCCTATGCAGCGATAGCTGACTTTATTGTTGATGATGACGAAGAATTCGTTAATGCTGTAGGTAGCTGGATTCAAGCAACTGGTGCTGTCTTAGCTGCGTTAAGCGTTTCAAAATCATACACTTCTGTTACTGAAGAGCCAAGCGATGATTCACTCATAAGCAAGGGTTAACCATATACGTAAAGTAAAACAATGGATGTGACATAACCCACAGCGACTATCGTTGACGGTAGCCAAAACAATCGACCAAGCTTTTCATTTTTCCATATACCGTAGAGCACAACAATTGTTAATAACAGTAAAGCAACCATTGTAATCCAATTACTTAAGCTAGCATCGCGAATTAATACACCATCTCGATAAAAGAGATCTGCTAAAGCAAGTAAATTTAAATTGAACATATTACTACCTACAATCAAGCCAACAGCAGCACTGAATTGATTTCGTTTAACAGCTAAATAGACAATAGAGACTTCTGGCAAAGACGTAGCACCTGCAATGAGAATCGAGCCTACAAAGGATTGCCCTAATCCACTTTGAACGGCAATCTCATCGCCTAGAATCGTTAAGTAGGAACCCGCTGCCAAAATAATTAACGCTACAATCACAAAGCGAATGATGGCCCCTTTCAATGACATTGATACTTTTTTCGCTGCAGGGGGTTCATCTGGCAATAGATCTTTTTTATTCAAATAATACAAACCACCAAAATATAAAAGGACAATCAGCAAGACATCCACGCCCATGCCAAAAACAGATAAGGATGACCGTGCAATTAGAGAAATGGCAATGATCATCGTTAATAAAAGCCCCAATGCTCCAGGCATCGCGTTTTTCGGCGCTAAATGGGTATACATTCGTTTACGACGAAACCATAGATCTCCAAAAGCAAGGACCGTCAAATTAAACAAGTTGCTCCCAATCACATTTCCTACTGCTAAATCGGGACTATTAATGACACCCGCAGTAATATTTGTTGTTACTTCTGGTAAAGAAGTAGCACCTGCAATTAAGACGGCTCCAGTGAAAAAACCAGTCATGCCCGTACGTAATTGAATGGTGTCTGCATATGTAGATAACTTTATTGCTGCAAAAACGGTCACTGCTGCGAGAAGAATAAATAAGATATAGAGCATCACATCGTTAACTCCTTTTTTCACTCCACCTGGGTAGAGCACCTTTCAGACTTTTGTCTTCTTACATAGGATGCACAAGAAGCCGTTTTTTACGCTTTAATTGCTACAAGTTTGGAGGTACTTTTATGAACCTGATTAGTCGATTGACTCAGAAGCAATCGTTACTAACCGAGCAGCTGATTCGTTATCAGCAAGAGGACGGCTCATTTCGACTATGCTTTGAATCAGGTACGATGACCGATGCGTATATGCTTTTACTCTTGTCACATTTTAACCAGGAGTACACCTTACAAAAGAAAATAGCTCATCGCCTCTTACGTACACAGTCCGAACATGGCTATTGGAAACTTCACGAAGACGACTTAGGTCACCTTTCGTCTACAATAGAAGCCTACACCGCTCTATATGTTTCAGGATTTGCGAAGAAAAGCGACTCTTCTATGAAAGCAGCTGAATCATTTATAGTAAAAAAAGGCGGTGTAGAAAATGCACACATTGCCACAAAGACGTTATTGGCCTTGCATCACTTATACCCTTGGCCAACGCTTTTTCCGCTACCGCTTTTTTTAGTCCAGCTACCAAAATGGGTACCATTCAGTTTCTATCGGTATAGTGCCTATGTTAAAACCCATTTTGCAGCGCTACTCATTTTAGGCCATACCCGTTTCCATGTAAAAAGAAAACACAACCGGCACATTCAGCATCTTTATATAAGTTCTAAGCATCTCCAGTTGCGCAAACGGAAACGATTACTCTTGTCATCCTATACGAAAGCAGCCTTTCAGAAAGCGGAAAGCTATATTTTACGTCATATTGAACAAGATGGAACGCTTCACAGCTATTCTAGTGCGACTTTTCTAATGATGTATGCGCTATTCGCACTAGGCTATAAAAAGCAGTCTCCTATCATGGAACAAGCTTTAGAGGGATTGAAGGCTCACCTTTATACGGAAGGAGAAGAGGGTCACATCCAAAATTCTCCCTCAGCCATCTGGGATACCGCGTTAATTGCAACAGCTATTCAGCAGGCAAACACGGATGATAAGGAAACGCTCCTACGTTCATCCATTCACTACATTTTATCCAATCAGCAAAGAAATGGCGGTTGGGGTTTTTCGACAAGCAATTCAACCAATCCTGATGTAGATGACACACACGCATGCTTACGCTTCCTATCACCGCATCTCCATTTACCTGAAACGAAGCGTGCTTGGCGAGATGGGTTTTCTTGGCTATTAAGCCGACAAAATCGTGATGGGGGCTGGGCTGCGTTTGAAAAAGATAGCTGGGCCGCTTTGTGTTTGCCTCTTGAAAATGGAGCAGATACCATTATGGATCCATCTTCTCCTGATTTAACTGGCCGAACGCTGGAATGCCTTGGAAACTACGGTCATTTATCAGCTAAACATCCTTCTGTTGAAAGGGCTATTATGTGGCTTGAGAAAAATCAGCAAAAGGAAGGAAATTGGCAAGGAAGATGGGGTGTCTCCTATATTTATGGAACGTGGGCTGCCGTTACAGGGATGCGTGCTGTCGGTGTACCGATTGATCATGAAAGCTTACAGCATGCTCGACGTTGGTTGGAGTCCGTTCAACTACTAGATGGTGGTTGGGGCGAGTCATGCAAAAGTGATGTGGAGCAGCGCTTTATCCCTCTACAGTTTTCCACAATCGTTCATACAGCTTGGGCGTTAGATGCGTTAATTTCACTATACGATCGACCAACAAAACAAATGGACGATGCGCTTACACTCTTAATGGACTGGGTTATGACTTCTTCTATCCGCTCGACTTACCCGACTGGAGGAGGGCTTCCTGGTCAATTTTATATTCATTACCATAGCTATCCGCTTCTCTGGCCTCTTGTCACACTTAACAACTACAAGCAAAAATATATGAAAACAAAGGCGGAATAAGCAAGAAATTAGCCCTGTCCAAAGACTCCTTTTAAACATAAAGTAAAGGAACACACACGTGTTAAACCGACTGATTGATATATGAAAGGAGTTCCCATGAGCACAATTGATCCTCAATTAATGCATGCGTTTCGCTCTAAAATGAAAAACCCGCGACATTTCCACAATGTGTGCAAAATCTTATGTCGTCAACGGCGTGGAGATTTAAAACAGTACGGTCGTTGTTGTTCGATGATTGATGAGTTATCTCATTGCTTAGGTGTACCTATTTCGAGAGAGCAACGAGACCGACATGCAAAATGGCTGATGAATTGTAATGTCGATCCTAAAAACCGTCAACATCGCCATGATATGTGGGGCCTAGTTACAGGTCGTTAACCGCAAAACAAAAAAAGCGTTTAGGCAAAGAAAGCAATACATTCTTACGAATATTGCTATACTTCCTTAACGCTTTTTTATTCTAGTTAGACTGTTTTAACCGCTGCACAGTTGCTAAAAGAAGGAACGAGAATAAGACGATGGAGGCTACCCAATAGATTGCCATTAACGTATTCCCGGTTTCAACTGCTAAATAAATACTAATTGGAATCGTCTGTGTCACCCCAACAATGCTTCCTGCGAACATAAGCGTAGCACCAAATTCACCAAGAGCGCGTGCAAACCCAAGGGTAAAACCTGAAACAAGGGATCGCCATGCTAAAGGCAGGCTTACATAGCGGAAAACCGCCCATTCACTCGCACCCATTTGCCTCGCTGCATCTTCAAGTTCGTCGTCAACCGATTCAAATCCATTCATTAATACTTGATAAATTAATGGAAACGCCACTACAGTCGCTGCAATAACCGCAGCAACTAGTGTAAACACAATTGGCTGATTAAACAATTGTTCATACCACTGTCCGATAAGACTGCGTCGACCAAAGAGCACAAGCAAACCAAACCCAATAACAGTCGGAGGCAGGACAAGCGGTAACATGAGAGCCGTTTCAAGCATGATCTTTCCTTTGAAAGCTCGTTTCTTTAACAGCCAGCTAGCCAGGAGAGCCAATATGAACGCCAGTACACTCGCTATACCTACAACCTGTAAAGAAACAAAAATAGGTGTCCAAAATCGAGGGTCCATCATTTATTCACCTTTCTGAAACCCATACGATTCAAACGTGGCCATCGCCTCGTCCTGTTGGAGCCACTCATAGAGATTAGCCGCACTGTTATTCGTCGTTAACAATCCAATTGGGTAATGGATAGAATCATGGCTATTTGCAGGTGCTTCCGCTACTATGGTTACTGCATCTCCTGCCACACGTGCGTCGGTTTCATACACAATCCCTACATCGGCATTCCCTGTCTGAACATATGTAAGAACTTGGCGTACATCTTTTCCAACAATAAGCTTATCCTCTATATCAGCGAAAATCCCCATAGATTCAAGGGCTTGTTTCCCGTATCGACCAGCAGGAACGGTCTCTGTCTCGCCGATCGCGAGCCCTTGATACGGAGCCGTAGTAAGGTCTGCCCAACTCGTCAATGTTGAGGCGATTTCTGGTGTTGCAATTAATACAAGCGTATTCTCTATTAAGTTAGTAGAGCTTTTTATCCCCTCTGCTTCTACCACTTCTTCCATATCCGCAATCGAAGCAGATAGAAACAAATCGGCTGGTGCGCCTTGAATAATTTGTTGACGTAGTTGACCAGAAGAGCCATAATTCACGGTTATGTCTACATCATGATCTTGTTCATAAATTTCAATTAATTCATCTATAGCATCATTCAAGCTAGCTGCGGCCATGATCATCACTTCCTCTGTTTCATTAGATGAGCAACCCACTAAGCCAACTCCTATAAACGTGACAAGTAGCCTTTTCTTCAAAAAAACCCCTCACATCTGTCTCTTTTTCCGTAGTATAAGGTATATCTATTTCTATGTAAATCTATCAAGTCTCCACATATCAGCATTATCCGTGAATAAGTCTATAGAGCGAAAGAACAACTATCTTTACATCACATTCATTAAGAAGTAACTCACTTAAGTGTAGCTAGCCTCGTGAAGGAAAACCATGCCGATCTTTGAGTTGGCATTGAAAAAGCCGCACACCCAACAGGTACGACTTTTTATCCCCTTATTCAGCCGAAAATCGGTAAACGGTTTCATGTTTATAAACATCTTCCGGTTTCAGCCAAATAGATGGTAATCCTTTATGTTGGAGAGCGGCCGGGTGTCCCTGCGTTTCTAAACATAAGCCAGCGTGCTTTTCTATCTTTTTGCCTTCTTTTAGAAGCAACTCGTCCTCCAAACTATTTCCTGTGTAAAACACAACACCTGGCTGTGTCGTTCTCATCACAAGCTTACGCCCAGACTCTTCATCATAAATAACAGCTTTGACCTCTTTGGTATGATCCAACAAAAAATAATGATCATATCCATTCTTTGCTACCTGCAGCTGATGGTGTGTTAAATGAATTCGTTCACCAAGTCTTTTTTCTGATCTAAAGTCAAACGGTGTATGAGTAGTTGAGCGAATAAATCCAGTTGGAGCAAGGGTTTCATCTAGTTCCAAGTAGCTATCACTTTCCAGCATAATCACGTGATTTAATACCGACCTTTTCACCCCACCTGTAAGATTAAAATACGTATGATTCGTGAGTGTAACAGGCATCATTTCATCTACCGTTGCATGATAATCAATAATCCATTCATTTTCATTTGTAACGATGTATGTAATCGTCGTTGTGAGCTTTCCAGGATAATGATCCATTTCCATTTCTTCCGCTGTTAGAATGGCACCAACCCGATCTTCATGCTGAAAAAGAGTCACGCTAAACAGCTGTTGATGCAAGCCATTCCCTCCACCATGCAGATGATGATGACCATCATTTGCTGATAGCGTATGTTTTTTTCCGTTTTTTATAAAACAAGCATCCTTTATCCGACCTGCAACTGGCCCAATTAACGCGCCGAAATACGGCTTATTTTCTTTATAATGAGAAAGATCTGCATAAGAAAGGACGACATTTTCATGTACACCTCTCTTATCTGGGACGATTAAATCCGTCACGATCCCTCCAAAGTTAAGAAATTTTAAACACATGCCGTGATCATTTTCAAGAATCGTTTCTGTCCATCCGTTACTTGTTTGCTGGTTTATTGCTTTCATGAAAAACCACTCCTTCAACCTTTAAGGTAGAAATCCCTCTTTACTGATGAAAAGTTGATTCTCTGAAAAATACTTAAGAAAACGACGTTTCACCTTCCATATGGCATCTCTCTCATACCATTTCTCTAGCCCTAGTTCAGTATAAAGTGAAGCCATTTTAAGCTTTTCTGTACGCTTGCCTCCTGAACCATCACCCATAAAAAAATCATCTATACAGACACGGTCCACTACATCTGCCAACATTTCAGGAAACGCTTTTGAACTCGGCAGTAGGGGCGCTACTGTCGCTTGAATTGGAATTCCGTTCTCTTTGAGACACTGTAACGCTTTTACTCTTCCTTGGATCGGAGGTGCCTGAGGTGCAAACTGTTTTCGAATAGCATCTGAATCCGTTTCAATGGTCATACTTACACGCACGCGATTACCTAGACGTTTCAATAGGTCCATGTCCCTTGTCACAAGGGCGCCTCTTGTTTGAATGAATAAAAAATCTGGTTGTTCCCTTACCATGGCTTCAAGCAAGGATCGAGTGACCCGCTCTCGATGTTCAATTGGCTGATAAGGATCTGTGCTTGAAGACATAAAGATTGTCACTGGCCCATGGTTCTTTGCACGACGTATTTCTTTTTCTAGAAGCGAAGCTATGTCTCTTTTAATAGTAACCCAATTTCCCCATTCTTCCTCTTGAAACAGTTGAACGGGCATTTGCCTGACATAGCAATACGAACAAGCAAAGGAACATCCAACGTATGGATTTAAGGTGTGAGAATAGCCAGCCAAAAAACCACTCGCTTTAGTTAAAATTCGTTTCGGTTGCGATTCCCTAATAGAAAGACCTTTCATCTTACTCACCCCTAACCACTCGCTCCCCATAAAAAGAAAACGATTACATAATTCTCTTCTCTTACACTTTTCACATTCGCTTGCGATTCCAATCAACAAGTAGCCCTAGCACTAGTCCTAAACTAATATACAGAACATAGGAGTTTGTAAATAAGCCAAACGAAAACCCTACTGTAAGGCCTATTATGGTCGCGCTACCTAACCTTAGCGACTTGCGTTTTCTGCCATTCATTCGTTCTTCCCCTTACCGTTTTTGTTACAAGTAGTCTACCATGCGTCGTGTAAACAGAAAAGCGATCACACTCTTCTTCGAATTAGTTGAAAACAAATCATTATAATGCTAATATGAGCATATAATCATATATTGAAATGAGGGAATGCAATGTCAACATCCTATAATGATCTTGATCAAGAAACACTGTTCATTGTTTCTCAAAGCTTTAAAGCCTTAAGCGATCCAACCCGGATTCGAATTCTTCATTTACTGGCAAACAAAGAATGCTCAGTAGGCGAAATTGTTGAACACCTTGAACTAGGGCAGTCTACTGTTTCTCATCAACTACGATTTTTGAAAAATTTAAGACTTGTTAAATCAAGACGTGCTGGAACAACGATTTATTATTCACCTCAAGATGAACACGTACTCGACATTTTAGAGAAAACCATTGAACACGCCACACACGATTAAACAAATTGAATCCTATTAAATGATAAGGAGGGATACAATGGGTCACCATCACCATGGACATAGTCACCACCATTCTACTGGTCAAGCAAATAAACGAAACTTACTCTTTGCCATGCTCATTATTGGTAGCTGGATGTTTATCCAGTTCATTGGCGGTTTGTGGACAGGGAGCCTCGCTCTTTTAGCTGACGCCGTTCACATGTTTAATGATTTTGCTAATCTATTTATTAGCTTTCTTGCTATTACACTTGCAGCAAAAGCGGCAACAAAGACAAGAACGTTTGGGAACCATCGCTATGAAGTACTTTCCTCGTTATTAAACAGTGTCATGTTGCTAGTCATTGCGTTTTTTATTGTTCGTGAAGCGATTGGACGATTCATTGAACCTGAAGAAGTCATGGGCAGTGGCATGATTGTATTAGCGTTTATTGGATTGCTTGCCAACCTTGGAGCCATGTATGTACTTATGCGTGGCGATGTAAAAAATAACTTGAATATGCGCGGCGCTTATTTACATGTTTTGAGCGATACATTAGGTTCTGTTGCCGCTGTACTCGCAGGCGTCATTATTTTAACAACTGGTTGGTATCTAGCCGATCCTATTTTAAGCATCGTCATTGCCTTAATGATTGCTTTATCGGCAATACGGCTTCTTAAAGACACCTTGCACGTGCTTATGGAAGGTACCCCTAAGTATATTGATATTGACGAAGTAAACGCTAAAATACTTGCAATTGATGGCGTTAAACGTGTTCATGATCTCCACGTTTGGACCATTACTTCTGGGATGGATCGCTTAAGTGCTCATGTCGTCATTGACGCTGACAAGAAAATTGACGCACAAGACGTACTTATGCGCGCAAACGATTATTTTCAACATACACTTCATATCGAAAACACGACGATCCAAATTGAACGAGAATAAGAAAGGAACAGCTAAACGCTGTTCCTTTCTGGCTGTACCTTTACATTGAGCAGAGGATTTGGTTCGTACCTTGACGCAAGGGAATGAATGAAGAGTTGAATTTCATTAAATAGCTTCTCTTCAATTTGATTTCGTTTTTTCTTCGCTTCTTCATCAGGCAAGAAGTGATGCGTGTTTGATGCTTGACACCATAAAGGCAGTAGCCGAAACACCGTAGCAGCTTCATGATAAAAATCAGCTTCGTAATGAGTAAATGGGATATCCATATTTATTCCGTCTGACCGTTTGACCATCCACTGTCCATTTACAAAAAGCAGCTCCTCATTCTCTAGCTCAAAGACGATTCGAATGGCTTTTTGTCCTAAATGAAAGGTCGTTTTCGTACCCATTAAATTATAAGTCTTTTTTATGTCATCGACTGCCTCGCCTGCTTGCCTTAACTCTTTTTCTATCGCTTTACACATCGCGATTAGTAAATCTTTATATTCATCATTCTCTGTTAGCTTTTTTTCAATTTGTTTGATCTTTCTCATCTTCATAAGCCGGGGATGTATAAATGCATTGTAAACAAGTAAGAATAGCAACACAATTCCACTAATCCATATAAGCTCCGTCATGTTTAAACAGCTCCTGAACAGCAAAGTCTATCTTTCTATTATAAGACATTTAACGAAGTCATGAAAAGGGATAGGAGAAAGGGAATGGTTTACATATAAAAGAGTAGGTGATCCACCTACCCTCCTTTTTTATTCCCCTTCAATAATGGCCTCATAAACAGAATCAATCGTTTGCATATTCGCTTGAAACCCATTGTATAACCAGCTACTAGTTCCTGAACGGTTGTAGATATTCCCTTGAGCTACTGCTGGAATATTGGTCCACACAGCTTCTGACTCTAACGTCTCAATCGTTTCCGGATCGCTATCAATTAAGAATAAGTAGTCAGCGTCAAGCTCAGCTACCGCTTCCAACGAAACAGGATTCCAGTGCGCTCCTACATCTTCGGGTAAATCTGCAATCATGTTTGCAGGCGTGAGCTCTAAATCTTCAAAAAGTACTGCCCCACTCGCTACATCAGGTGCTACAACATAATAGTTACCGCCAATAACCCATAAAGCTGCAACTTTGCTATCCCCAATTTCTGCTTGAAGCTGTGCCTTTACATCCTCTACATGGGCATCATACTCATCCACTGCAGCCTTTGCTTCACTCTCTTTTTGTAATACATCTCCTAAAAGAGTCAAAGTCGCTCGCCAATCATCTTTTGTTTCATTATCAATAACGTAGGTAGGTGCTATCTTATTATATTGATCATAGCTCCCTCCTGCTGCTGAGTCTTCCCCCCAAGCAAAAATTAAATCAGGCTCTGCCTCCATAACAGCTTCTAACGGTAGCGTCGAATCAATCGGTTCAACGCCTTCTAAATGCTCTTCTAAATAAACTTGCGTACTGGCTCTACTGGCAACTGACCATTGACGCACCGGTGTCACGCCGAGTGTGACAAGTGGGTCTTCTACATAAGAACCTAGTATTCTTTCCGGATTAGCTGGGATGGTGACGTCATTTCCGACTTTATCAGTAACCGTTCTAGGTTGCTGTTGTTCTTGCGACTCTCCGTCAATTGAATTATCGGAACCATCGGAACAAGCCACTAAAAAGGCCATTCCTAATGCAGTAAAAAGCAATGATCGATTCATTCGTTTAACTCCTTCATAGATCTACTACTGTTATAGTATTGATAATGATTTTCATTGTCAATACTATTTTGTTAAAGTCTACAAAAAAGCACTAAAACTTATAGAACCGAGCTTGTTTAATAAAAAGCACTTCTTTTTCTATTTTCTTCATTACTATCGTCCCTTATACTTATCTGTATCAAGCCTCTGTAGCTCTAGAAGGGAAGAGCGCCGGAAAACAAATTGTATAAACCGGGTCGCAAGGCAAGGGTTTCAGAAGCACCGAAAAGCAAATTAGCTGAGACAGGTGGAATTCCTGTCGGTGAAATTCCGTAGGGAAGCGTGTTCTCCCCTAGCCTATGCTTACGAAAGGAGTGCGGGTTCGAATCCCGTCAGAGGCTTCCCCCATCCACATCTGATGATAATTCTAAAACCATCGTTTTTATACCCAAATTCGATTTAACTGTTTTGAATACAAAGCCAGGGCATTACGATACTGGAGAATATTTTGATCCTGTGTTGTTTCAAGTAGACACGTTAGTAACACTTCCATCGCTTTTTCATGTTCTCGAACGTTATAAAGGGTTAACGAATAAAAGACTTTCAAGGCATTGTCTTCTGGAAATTTCGTTAAACCGAATTCTAGCGTTGATTTAGACTCTTCGTACATTCCAAGCGTTCTATATGTACTGCCAAGTCCTAAAAAGGCACCTTTTAACTCTTCTTCGTCTAACCCAAGCTCAATCGCTTTTTCATAGTGAGGATACGCTTTTTTCTCATTCCCTTTTGAATCATAGGTTGATGCGAGGTAATAGTGAAGATCACCATCATGAGAGTTGCCTTCGAGCCATTTATGTAGGTGTTTAAAAGCATCGCTATCGTTCCCTTCACGTAAAAGCAAGTCGATAGTCTCTTTTTGCTGTTGGTTCATAAGAATCTCCTTAACAAATCAATTTTACTCTTGTCTCTACTATAACAGATAAAGATAATTAATTATCTAAATAAAATGAATTAATACACTTTATGTTGCACGTGAAACAACTGAGTAAATGAAAAATAACCCCTTTGCACGTAAATCGACTTAACGACTTACGGAAAGGGGTTTACAATCATTCATGTTCTACGTTCATGGATACGTAAACCATTCGGATTCGTATTGAGGTCCGTCTTTTTCATACGTGAAACGGAAAGAAAGTGATTTGTTCTCCACATCAGGTAGCATTAAAAACCACTTACCATTTTCTTGTTGCATGCGTACATTTTCTTGATTCCCATTATTGATTCGATAATGAAGGTCCACATAGCGGGCAGGCGTATTCGGCGTAAATGTAATCACTCGGTCTGATTGACTTTGTTCAATCGAAACCGTGAAATCTCCTCGTTCAATGACATTCCCGTCATCTCCTGGCTCTTCCGGCTCCTCTGGTGGATTTGTTGGTGGTGGCCCACTCCCTTCTTGACTGACATAATAACTATTTCCGTCCACAGTCGCTTCATGTCCGTCCGAGAACAAGACTGTGCGTGCTTCATCGTCATAATTATAGGCAACATAGACACTTTCACCATCTTTATTAAAGACAGCGTAGGTCGGAATGTTTGCTGTGATTTCTGGATTTACTTGTCCGAGAGAAGCTAAACTTGTAATCCACTGATAGGTCTGTGCTTTTGTACTTCCTCTTTCAATAATCGTTTCATCCCCTGGATCAAACTCTGTGTAGTCATCAATCCTTTGCTCCATTTGTCTCTGGGCATCATTTGGATCGGTTAACGCACGGTAGCTCCAAACCATATTCGACCACCAATTCCAATCCTCTGACCCATTTGTTTGCTTTAACGCTTGATAAGCTCGCTCTACATATTCAGGGTGATGGCCAAGGTAGAGTGCCCCTCCATGGATGGGTAGCCAGTTAATCGCATACTTTTCTACCGCCCCCGAATTCCACCACGTTGCGTGATCCATTTTTCCGCCCCAATTAATAGTGACAATTTCTGGTCCATATTCAGGAGGATGGATTTCATCATACACATCAAAGAAATATTCGTTAATGGCGCTCATTTCAGTTGTATACAAATAAATCGCTCGATCTAACAATTCTTGATCATTTGTTGCTTCTGCCCATAAAATAAGATTGGTCCAAGCATGCATCGCTTCAGAAGAAGATTCTTGGTTATTACCAGAATCAAACGTCGCTAATCCATCTGCCCACGAATGTCCTGAATAAGGGTCAAACATACGTAAATACGGATACATCGGATCTTCACGATCAGCTGCAAAATCTCTTATAAGTTCGTTAACCATTCCTCCCCATTCATCATCTTGTGCCCAATCTGGGTTTGTCCTGGCTACTTCGGCAGCTGCTTTCACAAAATAACCGTAATGAAAATGATGATCATTAATCCTTACAGCGGAACCATGCGCTGCATGATAACCTAATAGCGTTCCCCAGTTTTCATTATAGTAAAAAAGGTTTTCTCCTTTTATCGCATTGTTCTCATCTGTTGATCGTAGCCAATCTTCTAGATGGCCCTGTAATTCTTCTCTAAATTCATCACCTAGCTCCTGCTCACCAAGCTGATCGGCAAGAGGTGCTAAGTTTGAAAGCTTCCCTAAATATTTTCCTAGTTCATACGTATCTTGACCAGTCGGATAATCATTTCTTGCTTCGTGCAAATAGCCACTTAGCCTGTCTGTATCAATACCTGCATTCGGTAAACTTGGCAACACACCTGTATACGTAAGGCTTGTTTCAAATTCACTTCCTTCGATTAGCTTCATATCGCCTCGAATGGTAAACAAATTCAGTCCGTCTACAAGATCTCCTGAAGATAAATGTCGGTATTGATGTGGATACAACGCAAGCAGCGTTCCGTTATCCCCTCCTGCTACTGCCTCCGTTTTCGCAGAGTACGTTGTTTTCACTTCATTCGTCTCATGGTTTACAGCATAATCAGCTCGGGTCTCACGAACAACAGAATAGGCATGCTCGGCAAAAAGCGCCAACGTCTCTGCATCTGTATTTGGCAGTTTGGCTACACTAATAAATTCAGACGGATTCTCCCACTGTTGGCCGTTCGTTTCCCAGTTCGATCCCTCTGGTGCAAAGGCCGCATACTGTTTATTATCATGGGTTGAAAAGCCAATGATATGTCCTTGCTGCGCCCAAATCTGAGGGTTTTGTGGAAAATCAATGACAGCATGTCCGCCTGTATATTCAGCGTAGATATATGGAATGCCCACACCGTATGTAAAGGCTAGTGATGCATTATCTTTTTCTGCTAACGATCGAACGTGCCAATCACCATAGTCATCTACTTTCGCATCATTAAAGTTACTTTCATTTGAGTGGCCAATCGTAAAATCCGTGGAAATGGCTCCAACGATATGCCATGTTCCTGCACCACTGTTCTCATGAACAACGACATTATGTGGAGCATCGTAAAAGACGTTCAGTCCCTTTTCGTTTTGTCTGACACTAAATGGATGGGGGTAATGATTATTTGCATACGTATCAACCGCAAGTGAACTCCACCATCGGTTAGTCGGCATTGGTCCTTCTACACGATCCGTTCGATAGATTGTTTCGGGAGGCTCCTTTTGTTGATCCGCGTAACCTGGATCACCGATGTTATCGAAATCAATTGGTGGATACTGTAAAGAAAAGCTTCCTTTCCCTACTTCTTTAACCGCTTGATTGGCGAAACTTGATTGAAACGGAAAGAGTACAATAAGTGCTAAAACGAACCAGAACCATCTTTTTTTCATCTAATTACCTCCAATTTGTTTTTTGTTTCATATCTACCTTCACATCTGCATAAAATGAGCATGTCCCCTTAATCACTTCCCCTACTCTACGCAGAAACGATTTCTGAATCCATCGAAAAACGTCGACCCTTTATTGGGAAATAAAAAAAGAACATGCATCAGAAATAATAACATTAGTGCTTACGATCAAGCAGGATGTGCTACGCTCTCTTACGCTACGACAACAAGCTACAAGAAATGGTTACAAAACACTTATTCTTTCACCAAAGAAGATTGGGAAACAAAAGCTTACTCATTTTATATGTTTTAGAAATTTGTCAAATGTGCTTTAAATACAAAAAAAACTACTCATTCGTTGAGTAGTTTCTTTAATAAAAATTATTGATCAGCTAACCACATGGACAAATTATCCACTTCATCTTCCTCTAATTGGGATTGAGCCGGCATGCTTCCTCGCCCATTTACAATGATCTCTCTAATCTCGTTAGAAGATAAGTTGTTGTTAGCAAGAGCAGGACCCGTTCCACCTTCATTTAAACCAGCATGGCATTGAATACAGCTTTGTTGATACGTCTGTTCAGCTAACGCCTCATCGTACTCTCCAACTTCACTCGTTCCATCATCGGTTCCGTTTTCCGGTTCTGGTGCTTCCGCTTCATCACCATTTCCACCACACGCCGTTAAAAATAACGTTAGTCCAGCTAATACCATCCATTTTTTCATAAACATTCTCCTTTTATGGTTACGGTTTCACCTTTTTAAAAACATGCTTATAAAATATAAGCTAGTACCATTATTGTTAACCGATTTATGGAGAAACTAACCTTCTTTTTTAGAGTTTGATGGTTTATTTTTCTTTCTCGACCATGAAGCGAAGATAAGCATCCTCAACTTCTGCATACCTTAATTCGTACAAATGGGTATCTTTATATTTATAAATACCTGCCTTCAGCAGTTTATCAATCATTTTTTCTTGTCTTTTCTTAATAAGCTCTTCTTCTGTCATTCATGCATCACCTGTTCTAAACAATTCTATCTCCATCATACCATATCTCTGTTTAAATTAAATTAATTTTACCCGATTAGTAGGATTAATAGATAAATAAAGTGACGTCATTTCCATCACTTATCCTCAATCTATGTAGATAAAAATATAAAAAGCATTATTTAGCATTGTCAGCCTCTTCGCCTACAACTGTAGAGTTTGATTCCTCAGGATCAACGTTATTAAAACCATTTATATCAATAAATTGCGCAATACTATTTTTATCTTTATCCGCAACAAGTAGGTTAAATTCGGAAATATTAATAAAAATAGCATCTATTTCTTCTTTTGATAGTTTCTTCTCTACAACAAATTGAGTTTGGAATGTTGTATGATAATTTTCGGGAGTTTCTGCAGGAACAAATTCACTCTTTGAACCATTCAATAGCTCATGCAAATCATTAGGGTATTCTAAAGAAAAGTACAGTTCTTGGTAACCATTAGTCAATAGATCGTATAGATCTGTATCTATTTCGTAGCCCATATTAAAAAATAGTTCCACTTCTTCATCAACATAGTCTACGTTAAATGAAGTAATGTTAAATTTTGGAGGTACTATTTTATTTTCTAAAGAAATTGTTGGTTGTGTAGTTTCAGAATTTGTATCGTGATCTCCTTCGACTACACCTTCATTATTATGACAACTGATTAACAGAAATACAGTAACAAGTAATGGAATTGTCTTTAAAAGCATGTGCACACCCTCCATACATTTAAGTTACATTTACTGTTTAACTTTATCACTCCAGGTGAAAAAACGTAAAGAATCTAACGTTCTTTACCCTCGTAGATTAATCCCCTCACGTGTCATCAACTTGTATAAATCGTCAACCTCTATAGAGAGGGACAACCTTTGTATACGTTTGAAAATTGGCTTTTTCATCTTCGTCTTTAAAAAAAGTAAGAATCTCTAAATACGTTACCCTCGACAGTTTCTCTTCTAGAAGACTTGTCATTGCCTTATCATTTACTGCTGACAGTAACATCATATTTCCATAAAACCATTCAAATGCTTTTGAGCGGAATCCCTTCTTTTCATTCCATTCGATATACTGGCAAGCACTTTCACTAAACCTGTATTTTTGCTCTATTAATTGCTGGACGACTTCTGATTGTTCCACGAAAAACGTACCCCTTTGTTCTTGCTAGTATCCTTAGTATAAAGGAGCAGACACTTCTAAGGAAATGGGGATTATAGGGAATCAAGGGTACGGTTTTACTTTCTTTCAATGAAGAAAACAATAAGAAACTCGCTTTGACTTTAAGCGAATTTCTATCGTTACAGTACAGCTTAGCCTATGCATTCTTCTTTGTTTTTGCTGTTTTTTTCTTTGCAGGGGCTTTCTTCTTTTTTGTTTTATCAATGGATGCTTGAAGAGCAGACATAATATCGGTTACATTTGAAGTGTCTTTCGCTTTTTCGGTTGTTGTAACAACTTCCTCACCAGACTTTTTCTTTTCAATTAAGTCCATAAGGGCGTGCCGATACTCATCTTGATAGTTATCAGGATCAAACGATACTGTAAGTTGATCAATGAGCATTAAAGCTGCATCCAATTCTTTTTTTACGATCTTTTGCTCTTGAGGTACATTTGGAACATCTTCCATTTTCCTTACTTCATCAGGAAAATGGATGGTTTCCATCATCAACCCATTTTCATATACGCGCACAATAGCAAGCTGTTCTTTTGAACGAATGATTATTTTGGCAACTCCAATCTTACCCGACTGAACCAGCCCTTCACGTAATAACCCATAGGCTTTGTTTCCACCGGAATCAGGTGCTAAGAAATAGCTTTTTTCAAAATAAATCGGATCAATCTCTTCTAATTTAACGAAATCAATAATTTCTACCGCTTTGTCCTCTTGTTCTTTCTTGAGCTGTTCTAAATCCTCTGCATCAAGGACAACAAACTTATTTTTTGCATACTCATATGCCTTCACAATATCTTCGTTCTTCACTTCTTCATCGCAATCGGGACAAACTTTTTTATAGTTTATCGGGATATGACATTTTTTATGAAGTTGTCTTAATTTAATGTCTTTGTTTTCCGTAGCGGTATGGAGCTTAACAGGAATCGTAACGAGGCCAAAACTAATGCTCCCTTTCCAAACTGTGTGCATGCAGTCACATCCTTTTTATCCTTAATATGCAGGAAAAGCTAATAATTTATGTGTCGAGGGAAAAACTAACTCGTGAGGTGAGATGATTGAAACCAATGTTAGCTACAAATGCATCTACTATTCCTAAAGGAGACCAATGGTCATATGAGGTAAAATACGATGGATTTCGTTGCTTGCTTCATTGGGACGAGGACGGACCAGCATTATACAGTCGGAATAAAAAAGAATTATCGAAAGCATTTCCAGAAATTATTCATGCATGCTTACAGATTGAAGAGAAAGTAAAAAAGCATCTTCCACTTATTTTAGATGCAGAGATTGTATCATTAGTGAACCCTTATCAAAGTAGCTTCTCTATTGTGCATCGACGCGCAAAACTTCGTACCAAAGAACAAGTTACGATCTATTCCCAACGCTTGCCTGTTTCCCTTATGATTTTTGATCTATTAATGGAAAAAGGCATTCCTTTAACAGACCTTCCGTTAAAGGATCGGAAACGAAAGTTGAATGTACTTCAAAGCCAGACACCAACGTTAGCCATTATTCAACCCTATAAAAACCCTAAAGAGATAGAGACGATTGTGAAGAAATACAATGGAGAAGGCATTATAGCGAAAAAAAACACAAGCACTTATGTGCCTAAACGATCCTCCCAGTGGGTCAAGATAAAGAACTATCGCTATGTTCATGTCATTTTAACAGAGTACGATAAACAAAATGGTTATTTTCAAGGCGGGGTGTATCAAGAAAATACATACGTTCCTATTGTTCAGTTTTCCCATGGTTTAAAGACTGAAGACCGAAAAGCGTTAGCCACTCTTTTTGAAAAAAACGGGGAACGTGTCGGCAAAGAACGGTGGTCTTTACCTCCTTCTATTTGCGTGAAAATTGGTTGCATTAGTTTTGATGGCGATCAACTTAGAGAACCGTTTTTTCAATCGTTTTTACTAGAAGAAAAGGTGGAGGATTGCACGTGGCAAAACCTTCTTTCTCAGCTACAGCCTTTGCCTGCCAACGTGGTGATTACGAGTGAGAATAAACCGATTTGGCCAGCTATACAATATACAAAAATGGATTATTTGCAGTACTTACATGCGGTTGCATCAACTATGCTCCCTTTTTTAACAAATCGGCTACTTACAACTATTCGTTATCCTCACGGTGCCGAAAGCGAAGCCTTTTATCAAAAAAATTGCCCAGATTATGCACCCGAATTTATCCTTACACATAACCGTGACGGCATAAACTATATTGTGTGTAACTCCCTCGAGTCGCTACTGTGGTTAGGGAATCAGCTCGCGCTAGAATATCATCTTCCTTTTCAGAAGAACGATCAGTCATGTCCTTCAGAAATTGTGTTCGACTTGGATCCGCCTAGTGTGGAACAATTTTCTCTTGCTGTAAAAGCAGCTCTAGCGTTAAAGGAAGTAATTTCATCCTTTGGCTTAATGGTTTACATCAAAACGTCGGGAAATAAAGGCTTGCAGCTATACCTGCCTTTACCAGAAGAAACCTTTACTTATCAAGAGACAAGGGTTTTCTGTCAGTTTATTAGTAGGTATGTGGTAGAACAGCATCCAGAACATTTTACACTTGAACGCTTGAAAAAAAATCGAGCAGGACGATTATACGTTGATTATTTGCAGCATGACGAAGGAAAAACCATCATTGCGCCTTATTCGCCTCGTGGACATAGCCGTGGTTTAGTTGCCACTCCTCTATATTGGGAAGAGGTAACAAATCAATTGAACCCCTCCCTTTTTACACTGACACATGTTGTAAGCCGTTTAAAATTAGAGGGAGACCCTTTTCGAACGTTTCGAGAAAATGTACATGAGCAAGGAAAGCGATTTTCAGATGTTCTTCTACATCTACAATCACTCCTTTCTAAAACGTAAACCTCTATAAAAAAGGAAGCCCATTTAACAACGGCTTCCTTGCTTCTACTTATTCTTTTGTTGATCCTTTTTTATTGCCTTTTGCATACTTTCCTTGTCTACCGTATTCCTTGTTCTCTTCTTTTGTTCGTTCATCTCCTCGCTTACCCATAACGATCGCCTCCTTAGTGATTTACATACTGAGTACCCGTCAGCGATTGAGCTAAACATCCTATTTGAACGTTTTTCACAAAGCATAATTGGGCTAGCGCAGTATTTGGATTGCTTAGTTAGGAATGATTACGATTTACATTATAAAAAAATTTTACCAACTTGCTTTTTTCACACCAGGAATTTGACCTTTATGCGCTAGTTCGCGGAAAGCAATACGTGATAATTCAAAATCCCGGAGTACACCTCTTGGTCTTCCAGTCACGCGACAGCGTCTCGTTAACCGTGCTGGAGAAGAATCTCTTGGTAGTTTTGCAAGAGCAATGTAGTCTCCTTTTTCCTTTAATTCTTTTCTTTTCTGAGCGTATTGTTCAACCAATGCTTGACGTTTCATTTCCTTTGCAACTTTTGATTTCTTAGCCATTTCTTTTACACCTCTTTCTTATAAATCGTAATGATTACGAATTATAGCAGTGTTTTTCTTTTTTGACAACCCTAAAGAGCCAGATACAATGACCTGGCTTATCGTACTTATTTTTTTCGAAACCCTGACAAACCAAAGTTAATAAATTGATGAATCAGTCGCGCCATCTCTTGAGGCGATTCTTTCTTCCCATTCACTAGCCAACTTTCAATTGTATCGACTCCTCCGCTTACAACCAAAAGCGGTATGTATTCGGATAGATCATCACCTAATTGATGTTCTTCCATCCATTTTTTCATAATAAACTCTTGAATAATTCCTATCACTCGTTTTTTAAAGGACGTATCGCCGTTATCACTTAAAAGAATTTGGCATTGCTCACTCCGCTCTGCAACATATTCTAATATTTTGGTCGACATTTGCAAGACTTCATCCTGTTTTTTATAGTTATATTGATTGAGCGTGGCATACATATCATCAAAAAGCTCTTTTCCAATTTTATCGAGTAGATCATGGGCGTCAATATAGTGGCTATAAAATGTTGAACGGTTAATATTAGCCATTTCACATAATTCTTTTACGGTTACAGATGAAATCGGCTTCTCCTTAAGCAACTTCATTAAAGCCTCTTTTAATACCATTCTCGTAAACTGTTTTCTGCGGTCAATTTTTTCTGACAACGTATTCACAACCTTTTCACAAATTTATCCGACATTTTCTATTGATCTGTTGTTCTGCTAACACATTTTATCCAACTGTTTGTTGTATAGACAACACCGTGTAGATATAATGTTAAAAGAATTTACGATATTGTCAACATAGGGTGGGGGAAATGGATTGCTTGTTGAAAGAATTATAAAACATAAGAAATCTGTTGTGATGGTTTTTGCTGCGTTAACACTGTTAGCAATCATTGGACAATTTTTTGTTTCAACCAATTACAATATGGTTGATTATCTACCTGATGATGCTCCCTCTACGAATGCGCTAGAGGTAATGGAAAATGAATTTACAGCATCTATTCCAAACACGAATGTACTAGTAAAAGACGTCAGTATACAGGAAGCACTGTCGTATAAACATGAGTTAGAAAAAATGAATGGAGTCGAGGAAGTTCTTTGGCTTGATGACCTTGTTGATTTACAAATTCCACTTGAGATGGTTGACAGGACGACGCTTGAATCGTATTACAAAGACGGTAATGCCTTGTTTTCTTTAACCATTACAACCGGAGAAGAAGTGGAAGCAACAGATGCTATCTACGAACTTATTGGTGAGGATAACGCGATTTCTGGTGAGGCTGTCAATAATGCCACGTCTCAAAACATGGCGGTATCAGAAACCATCTATGCAGCTGCATTACTTGTCCCGGTTATTATCATTATTTTAGTTCTGTCGACTAATTCTTGGGCAGAACCCCTCTTTTTTCTTACTGCCATCGGAGTTTCTGTTTTAATTAACCTAGGTTCCAACATCTTTCTTGGTGAAGTGTCGTTTGTTACACAATCTGTTGCACCGATTTTGCAGCTTGCCGTTTCCCTTGATTATGCCATCTTTTTGCTACATAGCTTTAATGATGAATTAGCCAAAGGGAAGAAGCCTGAACAAGCAATGGCCGCTGCTATGAGAAATTCATTTCCTGTTATTTTCGTAAGTGCGGTTACGACGTTCTTTGGCTTTATGGCTCTAATGTTCATGAACTTTGAGATTGGCGCAGACTTGGGCTTAAACTTAGTTAAAGGAATTGTCTTTAGCTTCATCTCTGTTGTTGTCTTCCTACCTGCTCTTACGTTGTTTTTATACAAATGGATTGAAAAGACGCGCCACAAATCTCTTGTGCCTAGTTTTAAAGGGGTTGGAGCGAAATTACTGAAATTACGTTATCCAGCGCTTATCCTTGTCTTTTTGTTAATTGTTCCAAGCTTTATTGCTCAAGGGAGTACCTCTTTTATTTATGGGCTAGGTGATTTACCTGACACAACTCGTGCAGGTGCAGATGCAGCATTGATTGAAGAGACATTTGGTGAATCAACACCACTTGTTGTTCTTGTGCCTAATGATGATATTGCAAAAGAAGCAGAATTGGTAAGTCAGCTTGAAGAGCTCGCTTATGTTGATTCTGTCATGTCTTATACGAACGTTGTCGGTACAGGGATCCCTGCTGAATTTCTGGATGATTCGATTATCAGTGAATTTCAATCAGAACAGTTCAGTCGAATTATGGTTTTTACAGATGCAGGCGTTGAGGGCGATATTCCGTTTAGCTTAGTTGAAGACGTACGTGCATTAAGTGAATCGTATTACGGAGATACTGCCTACACCCTTGGGGAAAGCGTGACACTTTATGATATGAAAGAGACTGTCACCGTTGATAATCAAGTTGTTAATACCATAACGGTGGTAACGATCGCCCTTGTGTTAATGATCACATTTAGGTCGATCTCCATTCCTATTATTCTGCTTGTTACGATCCAATCAGCTGTATGGATTAATTTAGCGATTCCCTATATGACAAATGATTCGCTCGTATTTGTTGGCTATTTAGTTGTTAGTACGGTGCAATTAGCCGCAACCATTGATTACGGTATTCTCCTTATGGAAACGTACAAACACCATCGTCAAAAAATGCCAGCATACCCTGCAATGAAAAAAGCCCTTGATGAGAAACTATTTTCCATCATTATCTCAGCAGCGATTCTTTCAAGTGTTGGTCTTATTCTATGGATTACATCTACGAATCCAACGGTTTCTTCTATTGGATTATTGTTAGGTCGAGGTGCCATTTTAGCCTTTATCCTTGTTGTTGTCCTGTTACCGGCACTATTGCTTGTTGGTGATAAACTCGTGAAAAAGACGACGTATCGATCAAATTTCTATGAACAAGAGGAGGAGACGGAACGATGAGAAAAAGATGGACGATTGCCACTGCTGTATGTGTTCTTGTGTTTACATCCCATTCTTACGTTTCAGCAAATACAGAAGCAGAAACAGGGACGATTGAAAGCAAAGATGAAGTTGTCTATGCGAATCTATTTGCTAATGGTGGGATCCAGGAACTCTACATCGTCAATGCGCTAACAGTTACTGAAGAGGGGCTGATTTCTGATTATGGCCAGTACGATACCATCACGAATTTGACGGATTTGTCAGCAATTGAACAAAAGGATGAAGAAATTACATTAAACGCGCCTGTCGGGACCTTTCACTACCAAGGCAATATTCAAAAGGATCCCCAGCTACCCTGGGATATAGAGATTCGCTATCTATTGGATGGCGACCAACTAGACGCTGAGGACATCGTTGGGGAAAGCGGAACATTTGAGCTTGAAATAGACATTTCGCAAAACGATACGATGGATGAAGCATTTTTTGACCATTACCTCCTACAGGTATCGGTTCCACTCAATAGCGATCTTTTTACAGCGATTGATGCACCAGACGCAACTATTGCCAATGCAGGTAAGAATAAGCAGCTTGCGTTCACCGTAATGCCAGAAGAAGGAGCCGAACTCCGTCTTTCTGCTGAAGCATCTGCTATTGAACTTGAAAGTATTGAGATTTCAGCATTACCTTCTTCATTTGCCATTGATATGCCGGATACGGAAGAGCTAACAGGTGAATTTGATTCCTTAACTGGAGCGATTGGTGAGCTTGCTAACGGCGTCGGTGGCCTTAAAAACGGCATTCAAGAATTATCCTCCGGTTTAACGGAGCTGGGAAAAGGTTCTGCACAGTTTCAAACTGGTCTTACCGACCTGTCTTCAAGTGGGAGTGACCTCGTTACGGCTTCCAGTCAGCTGCAAGCTGGTTTAAATGAAGTGAATACCGCATTAAACGGAGCAGAAGATGACCTTAGCTTTGATATGGGTACAGAATTAACAAGCGGCCTAGATGAACTTGTTGCAGGCTTACGCGAGCTGGCAGGAGGGCTAGATACACTCGGTGCCCATCATCAACAAGGCTATCAGGCACTTGAAGAAGCCATGAATCAACTTCCAGCAGCTACACTATCAGAAGAAGCAATCGGCAAGCTATATGAAACAACAGAAGATCGTGAAACCCTTGATGTTTTAGTGGATTCTTACACTGCTGCGCAAACGGTTAAAGGTACGTTTGATGCAGTTAAAGAAGCGTTTACCTCTGTCCAACCGGCGTTACAAGAAATGAGTACTTCCGTCACAGACATGGCTGATGGGTTACATACAATGTCCCAATCCTTGTCTGCAGTCGCCGACTCGTTTGATGCAGATGCTGGCTTAGGCGAATTGACGAACGGCATTTCCCAGCTCGCCAGTCAATATAGCCAGTTTCATGAAGGTCTCGCTTCTTATACTGGCGGCGTATCTAAAGTAGCAAATGAATACAACCAAATCCATCAAGGGATTCAAGAATCTGCTACTGGATCATCACAGTTAGTAGATGGCGGCGCGTCCCTACAGGCAGGAATGAATGAACTGCATGATGCTACTGCAGAAATACCGGAACAGATGCAGCAAGAAATCGATGACATGATCGCCCAATATGACAAATCAGATTTTGAACCTCGATCGTTTGTTCACGAGAACAACGACGACCAAGTCGAGAATGTCCAATTTGTTATTCACACCGAGCCTTTAACAAAAGAGGAACCCTCTCCTGAAGTGGAGGAGGAAGAAGAGCCTAACATCTGGCAACGTTTTTTAAACCTTTTCCGCTTTTAAAAGGTACACAAAAAGAATCCTTACACCTTGAACAGTGTAAGGATTCTTTTTATTTAAGCTAAATGTTCCTGAGAAGGTACGTACGACTCTTCAAGCTGTAAATCTCGTGCAGTCGATGCCTGAATTTCTTTAAATAAACTTGGATGGCTCATTAATAATTTTCCATAAGAAGGAACCATCTCTTTGATTTTCGCCTTCCATCCATCTATTTCTGATGGAAAACATTTTTCTAAGATTTCAAGCATCACATGGACTGCTGTCGATGCACCTGGTGAAGCACCAAGTAATGCGGCAACGGAACCATCATCTGCCGTGACCACTTCTGTTCCAAACTGAAGGGTTCCTCTTCCGCCTGCTTCCGTATCTTTTATAACCTGCACACGCTGACCAGCAACGATGATCTCCCAGTCTTCACTTTTCGCATTCGGAATAAATTCCTTTAATTCTTCCATTCGCTTCTCATTTGATAACATGACTTGTTGAATTAAATAGCGGGTTAACCCTAATTCTTTAAACCCTGCTCCCAGCATGGTAAAGAGATTATTAGGCTTAACAGAACCAATCAAATCAAAGTATGATCCGGTTTTAAGAAATTTAGGAGAAAATCCAGCAAACGGACCAAATAATAACGATTTCTTATTATCAATATACCGTGTATCTAAATGCGGAACCGACATTGGTGGAGCCCCTACTTTTGCTTTTCCATATACTTTCGCATGATGCTGCTCTACGATTTCAGGGTTGTTACAGACGAGAAATAATCCGCTTACAGGAAATCCACCAATTCGACGTGATTCAGGTATTCCTGTCTTCTGTAATAACGGCAAACTACCTCCACCAGCACCAATAAAGACGAACTTAGCTGAATGATTTTCCGTTTCTCCAGTATTGATATTTTGAACTTTCACTTTCCAAGAGCCATCGGCTGCTTTCTTCAAATCTTTTACACTATGCTCATAATGAACAGCGACGTTCTCATTTTCTAAATGGGTAAATAACTTACGTGTTAGCGAGCCAAAATTCACATCTGTACCTGTGTCGATTTTCGTTGCGGCAATAGGTCCATCCGTTTCTTCACGGCCTTCCATTACAAGAGGCATCCATTCTTTTAACACTTCAGGGTCATCACTAAACGCCATTCCTTCGAAAAGAGGGTTGTCTGATAACGCTTCCATACGTTTTTTTAAAAATAAGCCATTCTTTTCACCTTGAACCATACTAATATGTGGAATGGGCATAATAAACTCTTTAGGATTTTCAATTAGCTTTTTTCTTACAAGATAAGACCAAAATTGTCGTGAGAGTTGAAAATGCTCGTTCACCTTTACAGCCTTGCTTATATCAAGTGATCCGTCCGGCTTTTCCGACGTATAGTTTAATTCGCACAGTGCTGCATGACCTGTACCAGCGTTATTCCATTCATTCGAGCTTTCTTCCCCTGCACTTTTTAACTTTTCGAAAACCGTTACTTTCCAGTCTGGTGCTAACTCTTTTAATAACGTACCTAGCGTCGCGCTCATCACTCCAGCGCCAATTAAAATAACGTCTGACTTAGTTTCTCTATAGCTCATTTCGCTCATCCTTATGTCCATTAGTCATTAGAAAAACCTCTATTATCTAATAATAAACTATTTCTGACAGATAAAAAAGGTGTGAACTACCCAAAGATTGTTTTTTCTCAGAAAAACCCGAAATAACGGCGATTTTCTCTGTTTTCTTAGTATTCCACATCTTATTTGAATATACACATCATAGTGCTTTTCACTACCATTTGGCAAGTAAAAGTTAAACACTGCCTTTTTTCTGTAAAGGTCCCACAATGATGCTTCCCTTCTAGTTTATGTCTCTTTGCTTATCCATATTAAAGTGAATTATGAGAATAACCCTTTGACGACTTTGAAGAAAAACCCATATAATGAAATCATTCCAAATTTGTACACGAAGGGTTGAATCAATGAAGAAATTACTTTTTTCTTTTTCTGCCGGGTTGCTTACTTCTATTACTGTTTTTTCTCTAATCCGCTATTTTTTTCTAAAGTCGATTAAAGAGAATAGGAAGCTGCGAATGAATACTGGTTGTCTTGTTTTAACGTACTAAGAGAAAAAAGACCCAGACTTTCGTAACTGAATAAACGTTGATAAAAAAACTTGTACTTTTTTTCTGTACAAGTTTTTTTATATGTGGTTTTATTTTGTGCCGTTTGTACATACGTATAACGTAGGACAGGGAGGTGAGGCATTGTCAGTGGTTGACGGTCTTTTCTTTTTTTTGACGGTAATGTGGGTGTCTGAATTTCTTTTTTTTCGAGGAAAATCAAAGCAAGAGCCTGGTGATTTGAAGGAAAACAAAAGCTTTCATTCGATCTTGGCGTGCACGGTTCTTAGTATTACGAGCTGTGTTCTTTTACATCAAATCGGTTGGACCCTGTTCGATCTTTCGATTCTTTCAAGCTTAGGCGTCGTTCTATATAGCCTTGGTATCGGCTTGCGGTATTGGTCCATGTTTGTCTTAAGGGATCACTTTTCAAGACATGTTCATGTAACAGCAACAATGGAATTAGTTAGCCATGGTCCTTACCGTCTTATGCGCCATCCGCTATACACAGGCTTATTTCTTTGCGTTCTAGGCATCTCCATTTATCTTGGGACGATCATTGGGATCCTCCTTTCCGTTGTCATTATGGCACATGTACTCAAAAAACGAATGGTAATAGAAGAAAAAATGCTTACAGCAACACTGCCCAAACAGTATGAGGAATGGAAACAAAAACGCTGGATTTTGCTTCCTTGGGTCTATTAATAGAAAAAGGTGTGTGAGATATGACGAAAAAACGAATTGTGATCGTAGGCGGTGGCTTAGGAGGGTTATCGGCGGCAATTAGTTTAGCTTCACAAGGACACGATGTAACAGTGCTTGAAAAGAATGAACGTATAGGCGGCAAATGTAATATTCGCAGCGGTGAGGGCTATCAGTTTGACACTGGTCCATCAATCTTAACGATGCCTTGGGTGTTAGAAGCATTATTTAACCGAGCGGGACGTGATGTTCATGACTATATGGAGATTGAACGAGTTGAACCTCAATGGCGTACCTTTTTTGAAGATGGTGTATCCATTGATTTAAAAGGCGACTTACCCGACATGCTAGATGAAATAAAAAAAGTTGCACCTGATGATGCCGCCCCTTTTATGAATTACTTAAACTACAGTGCACAAATGTATGAGCTGTGCATGAAAAGCTTTTACAACAAAAGCATCTCAGGTCTAAGTGAACTTCGTAAACTTCATTCATTACGAGAGCTTATGGCATTTGATCCGATGAAGACGTTAAACGAAGGCACCGAACGTTATATTAAAGACCCACATATTAAACAGTTTATTAATTTTCTCGTCATGTACGTTGGCTCGTCTCCTTACCAAGCTCCAGCTGTATTGTCTCAGCTTGCTTATGTTCAGTTCGGTCTTGGTAATTTCTACGTAAAGGGTGGCATGTACAACATTGTACGTGGAATGGAGCAATTGCTAACAGAACTAAACGTAACGATTCGTACAGAAACCCCCGTAAAAGGAATTATTCAAGTCGATTCCGTTGCAAAAGGGGTGCGCTTAGAGTGTGGGGAAGAAGTACATGCCGACATCGTCGTGTCAAATCTCGAAGCGATTCCAACCTATCGTCAATTGTTAAAGGAGCATCCACAACATAAGACACAGGCAAAGAAGCTAGAAAAGTTCGAACCTAGTGTGTCTGGACTTGTTCTCTTGCTCGGGCTAAGACGAGAATACCCACAACTCGCCCATCATAATTTTTTCTTTTCAAAAGATCCAGAAGAAGAATTCAAACAAATTTTTGAAGAAAAACGCCCAGCTGACGATCCCACTGTTTATATTGGCATTTCGTCTAAATCAGATCCTAGTCAAGCGCCAGAAGGGAAAGAGAATCATTTTGTTCTGACTCATGTGCCACCACTTAAAGAAGGCGAGACATGGGAAAAATATAAAACGAGCTATCGAGAAACGGTTATTAGCAAATTAGAGCGGAATGGACTAACCACTATAAGAGAGGATATTGAGTTTGAAATGACCTTTACACCAGATGATCTACAGTCTCTGTACGGGGCTAATGGAGGATCCATTTACGGTGTCGTTGCAGATAAAAAGAAAAATGGCGGGTTTAAAATTCCTAGCAAAAGTGAGCTCATTTCTCAACTCTATTTTGTCGGTGGTTCCACCCATCCAGGCGGAGGTGTCCCAATGGTTACCCTCTCAGGTCAGCTTACGGCAGACTTAATTGCAGAAGAGCTAACCATTCAGCAAAAAACAGCTGTGCGATGACAAAGTAAAAAGGCTATTTGCAAGTAAAAGCTGCAATGAGAGGCTGGGACAAAAGGTTCTTAGTCGATGAAAAAGCCGAACTATTGTCTGAAATGCCCTAAAGGCATGCAGTTATAGTTCGGCTTTATGTTTTAAGATAAGTTAATATACATATCTTTATTCGGCAATAGATAGGCTTAAGTTAGTTATGTCCCAGCCTCTTTCCTTTTTTATTGATAATCAATAAACAAATAACTAAAAACAGAGAGACATAGAGATAGAAGGAGAATACTAGCAATAACGATCATATGTCGTTTTCGCTGGAGTGCTACAATCGCAATATATTCTCGCACCATCGCATTTGGCCAGTAATAAAGAGCTGTTTTACTACCAATTCCTTGACTCTTTAAGCCTGCTTTTCTCGCATACAGACCTGCTCGAAAGAGATGGAAGTTATTCGTGGTAAATATGCTTTCGTAGTTGCCGTCAGGTCGTAGCTGATCCATCAATGCTTTTGAAAATGCCATATTTTGATACGTATTCAGTGATTGCTTTTCTTGAAGCGTATCCTCGGCAGGAATACCATGTTGTATCGCATATTCTTCCATTGCTTCAGCTTCAGATCGATTCTCATCTGATCCTTGTCCACCTGAAAAAATAATCTTAGGCGGGGTCGTTACCTTCTTCTGTTTATAATAAAAGCCCATCGCTTTGTTGATTCTACTTGCCAATAGTGGTGGTACATCATCGTTTATTAATCCACTCCCCAATACGATAATAAAATCTTGGTTATGTTTTGGTCGATTAAATTGATACAAAACGTAAGCCGTAAAAAAGTTCAAGAGATGAATAAAAAAATAAAAAGCTATGATATAAACACTACTAAACAAAGGTCGAAAATGAACAGAAACGTATTGAGAAAGATCCAGTCCATTTAGAAGAAACAAAAGAATGAATCCAAGACCAGTGAGCATTGTTAGTGAATTAGCAAGCTTCTTCCCCTCTCGCTGCATAAGTAGCTTAGCATTATATAAAAGACCTCCCACCAAAGCGACACTACCAAAAGGAATCAAAATGACTAGCGCAACAACCGGGAATAAAATGAGATACTCTGAATACGGATAGTCCGTCCGCAATACTAGCACGAAGCAAAACAATAAAAAAGAAACAATACACGCATTAAACAAGAAACCATTGATCATTCTTCTAGGGTCTCTTCTATATGAAAACAAAAACAGAAGAAACATAATGGCTGAAAACCCGCCTATCCAGAGCATATAAGCACCCCTCCTACTCGGTTTAATACGTACCTTAGCGATCATACTTATTTATGACGCGCCCAATCGGCAATTGCCTCAATATCTTCAGGCTTTGTCCTACAACAACCACCTATTATCCTAGCTCCTGCTTCATACCAGCTTTTCGCACTAGTAGAAAATGGTTGACTAGAGAGGACTTCGTTCCATTGCTTACTCGATGCATCATAGGCTTCACCTGAATTCGGATAAACGATGATTGGTTTAGCCGTTTTACTCTTTATTTCTTTAATCAGTGAATGAATAAAAGTCGGCGCAGAACAGTTTATACCAATTGCTGCTACTTGCTCCTCCTTTGCTAGCCACCTTGCACAATCTGCCATTTTTTCTCCACTACTAATATGAACTCCGTCTTGTGCACTAAAACTAACCCACGTATAAATGTGAGGAAATTCCTTTAATACCCTTATTAGAGCCTTCGCTTCTTTCAGACATGGAATCGTCTCACAAGCTAAAATTTCAGCACCAGCTTCAATGAACAGACGAATCCGCTCTCTGTGAAACGAAACGAATTGATCTTCGCTTACTTGATAATCACCTCGATATTCAGAGCCATCTGCTAAAAACGCACCGTAAGGACCTACTGATGCAGCCACTATAGGTTTAGGTCTTCCATATCGATTCTCTTCATCGCTCCAAAAGTCATCACGGGCTTTAACCGCAATGTGAACAGATTCTTTAAGTAAACGAATTGCCTCAACTTCACTTAAGCCCCTATCCTTATATCCCTCTACTGTAGCTTGATAGCTAGCGGTAATGGCACAATCTGCACCCGCAGCAAAATAATTTGTATGTATTTGCTTAATTAAAGTAGGCTCCTCCATTAACACTTTTGCGGACCATAATGGATCGTTTAAATGACACCCGTGGGTTTCAAGTTCCGTCGCCAAAGCACCATCTAAAATCATCATTGGAAAGTGAGTTAGAATTTTTTCGATTGGATTCATGTGATATCCTTCCTCTCTTATTCGATTGTTCTTGGCACTACGTATGTTTCTTTAACTGGTTGTTGAACTATCTTAGTCCGAGTGTAAAGTTTTACATTTCAAATGATTGTAGATCATTTACAAGCATGATGTCTGTATTGAAGAAAAGCAGATAGAAAAAAGTATACCATTAATCAAAATGTTCCTCATTTTGTTTTTAGCAGCTTCAGGTAATTCTTCCACAGTCTCCACCTGTAGCACAAAGTGGTTCTCATAGTTTGAAAAATCCTATCAACGATTAGTGTAATTGAAAACCATTCAGCGCAAACGTTTGCTCTAGATTGATCAACCAGTGCTACATAAATGGTATTAAACGTATTTTTAGTCCTAATGACCTATTTACGAACACAGTGTCCATAAGATATTAATAAATGAACAGCATATCTTCACCAATTTAAGGGCAATGCTTTTGGTTTTTTACAAACAACCCCGTCTTTTATTCTAAAAGGCGGGGTTGTTTTATTTTATATACGTTTTATCACAATTTGTTGAAGGAGGAATAGAGTTGAACTGTTTAAAAGGTTTTTTGAAAACGATTTCATTATGCTTTATCTTTTTCTTACTTCTTTCTTTACCTACTGTTGCGGAGGCTGACGTAACAAACAAAGTCAATTACTCAAAAGATGTAATTTACCAGATTGTTACCGATCGATTCTCTGACGGGAATCCTGGCAACAACCCTTCAGGCGCTATCTATAGTCAGAACTGTATAGATCTCCATAAGTATTGTGGTGGGGACTGGCAAGGGATTATAGACAAAATCAATGACGGTTACTTAACTGATTTAGGCATTACGGCACTATGGATCTCTCAGCCGGTCGAAAATGTTTACGCCTTACACCCAAGCGGCTATACCTCCTACCATGGATATTGGGCTCGAGATTACAAAAAGACAAACCCTTACTATGGGAATTTCGATGACTTTGATCGTTTAATGAGTACCGCACATAACAATGGGATAAAGGTAATCATGGATTTCACGCCAAATCATTCATCACCTGCACTTGAAACAAACCCTAACTATGTTGAAAATGGTGCGATATATGATAATGGCGCATTATTAGGCAACTATTCAAATGATCAACAAAACCTCTTTCACCACAATGGCGGAACAGATTTCTCTTCATATGAAGATAGCATCTACAGAAACTTATATGATTTGGCAGACTATGATTTAAACAACACAGTCATGGATCAGTATTTAAAGGAGTCGATTAAGTTCTGGTTAGATAAAGGGATTGATGGTATTCGAGTGGATGCCGTTAAGCATATGTCAGAAGGGTGGCAAACCTCTTTAATGAGCGAAATCTACTCGCATAAACCTGTTTTCACATTTGGAGAATGGTTTTTAGGATCAGGTGAAGTTGATCCCCAAAACCACCACTTCGCCAATGAAAGTGGTATGAGCTTATTGGATTTCCAATTTGGTCAAACCATTCGTAACGTCTTAAAAGATCGCACAAGCAACTGGTATGATTTTCATGACATGATAAAAAGTACTGAAAAAGAGTATAACGAAGTCATTGATCAAGTAACCTTTATTGATAATCACGACATGAGTCGTTTTTCGGTAGGATCATCTTCAAACCGTCAGACAGATATGGCGCTTGCTGTCTTGCTTACTTCCCGTGGTGTACCGACGATTTACTACGGCACAGAGCAGTATGTAACAGGTGGCAACGACCCTGAAAATCGCAAACCATTGAAAACATTTGATCGGTCTACCAACTCCTATCAAATCATCAGTAAACTTGCTTCACTACGCCAAACAAATTCCGCCTTAGGCTATGGCACTACAACTGAACGTTGGCTGAACGAAGACATTTATATTTATGAAAGAAAGTTTGGCAATAGTATTGTATTAACTGCTGTCAATAGCAGTAATAGCAACCAGACGATCACTAATTTAAACACCTCTTTACCTCAAGGGAACTATACAGATGAACTACAGCAACGTTTAGATGGAAACACGATTACTGTTAACGCCAATGGCGCCGTAAATTCCTTTCCATTACGAGCAAATAGCGTAGCGGTTTGGCAAGTAAGCAACCCCTCTATGTCTCCTCTAATCGGCCAAGTGGGTCCTATGATGGGTAAGGCCGGGAATACCATAACAGTAAGCGGTGAAGGATTTGGTGATGAGAGAGGAAGCGTTCTCTTTGATTCAACCTCTTCTGAAATTATTTCTTGGTCAAATACAGAAATAAGCGTAAAGGTGCCTAATGTAGCAGGCGGTTATTATGATCTATCCGTCGTAACTGCAGCAAACATAAAAAGCCCTACTTACAAAGAGTTTGAAGTATTGTCAGGCAATCAAGTCAGTGTCCGCTTTGGTGTTAACAATGCCACAACGAGCCCAGGAACCAATTTATATATCGTTGGGAATGTGAGCGAGCTGGGGAATTGGGATGCTGATAAAGCAATTGGACCTATGTTTAACCAAGTGATGTACCAATACCCAACGTGGTACTATGATATCAGCGTTCCTGCCGGAAAAAACCTTGAATACAAATACATTAAAAAAGATCAGAACGGTAACGTTGTCTGGCAAAGTGGCAATAATCGAACCTATACGTCACCTACTACCGGAACAGACACGGTCATGATTAATTGGTAACGAAAGAGTAGATACAACCCCATTTTCAATTGTAGAAAATGGGGTTGATTGATAGAGAAAATCCTATAATACTTTCCTTTCTAATCAAACCATTTTATTGAGTTGCGTAGATGTTGATAAAAAGTTCATTTAAAGATATTATAGATATATATAGTCTGTAAATTACGAATTAAGGAGGAGCAATGAATAATTATAAGGTTCAATATGATCTGGTCCGTCGTTCAAGAGATTTATTATTTACCTATTGTGAATCAATGAAACCAAGCGATTACCTTAAAAAAGTTGAAAGACTAGGGGAGCATTCTATACCGAGTCTACATTGTCATGTCTCCGACGCTTATCGAATTTGGATTGGCAAACGTGCTTTAGGAAAATCAGTGGAAAAAACCCCGCCTCAAAAGATTACATCTGTTGAACAGATGCGTAAAGTCTTTCATAAGACAGATGAAATCGTTTATGAATTTCTTGAGAACTTTACAGCTGATTGGAATCAAGCGAGTCAAGATACGTGGAATAGTAATAGTGCAGAGCTCACCGAATTATGGTTGTTTACACATACTGTCACTCATGAATTTCATCACAGAGGACAAATCGTTAAGATAGGTCAACAGCTTGGCTATAAGCCACCAAAGCTCATTTTGCCGAAACCAATTAAGAAGGAAAATTGGAATTTAGAATGAAAATAATATTACGTTACAATGATATTAAAAACAACAGGATATAAGTTAAATTTTGTTGTTTCAGTTTGCAATAGAAAAACAAAAAAGGCTGAAATTCAACCTTTTTTGAATGTATTATCCTAAACATTAAGTTACTAAGACTTTATATTTTTTTAAGACTTCGATTTTCAAATGGCATAAACCTAATCCATTTTAATTAATAAATCATTTTTAATAAATTGATAATAACTTAAATCTATAACTTGTAAAACTCTACCCAGCGAATTTAAATAAATATTAAAATTTTCTTTATCTAGAAAACTAATCCTTAAATAAAGACTTCGTATAAGAGATTTTATATTAGATTTTATAGTATACTGTTTTTCATAATCTAAGCTAGCATCTACTTCGCTTAAATCATTTAACCACGCATCAAAATCTTCAATCTTTAGTCGGTTCTTGAAAATTATCTTCACCAAAACATTGACTATTCTTTCATCTTCTTCGTCTTTTAAAATATATTCGTGTGTAGAAAATTTTATTGAAATAACATTCAAAACCTTTATCCGATCTTCTCTATTTAGATGATCGATCAACTGGTATAAGGTATCGGCAGTATGAGCAATACTATGTGCCCACCCCTTTCCACTGACGTGACCTCTGAGATCTATTTCTTTAGTCATATAATCAACAGTCTTATTAATGATAGCTCTCACTTCTTCCGTGGAGAATATACTTTTCTTGTTATGTATATACATTATAGGGGCTAATAAAAGAACTGAAAATGACCTTTTAAAAATTGAATCAGTACCTTGTTCTCCAATTCGATAAAATAAAAATTCATTACATATTAACTTTTCTTTTAGATGTTTTATCTCTCGCTCCTTGAGAAAACCCTCTATTATCCAATATGAGAGTTGAGTATAAATAAGGTCATCTCTTAATTCACTATCTGTTGTACCTAATTGTTTTAATGACTCTTCTACCGTCTGTTGTAAATTTGTGTCTACATGTGGTTTAAAATTGTTTTCTTTTAGCTTCAGTAGATTGTCTTTCAATATCACGATTTAAGCTCCTTTCTTTACTGCAAAAACTACATATAGGTTCCCATTCCTCTTCCTTAATAATTTGTCCGGTAATGAAATCTATTAAAGTTCTCTTTCCTAATGATATTGGTTCGCTTGTTTTTAGTATCAACCTTAATGCTTCCATACAGATTAAGGATGCAATCATACTTATATGTGGAAGAATTGCAGCATTATTATTCTCTAATTTAGAGGTAGCCTCATGTAATTCTTTGTTTACTTCTAAATGCTTCTTGTAAAAGCATGCTTTACAAGGGCTTTCACCAGGAACTACAGTAAAATATTGACCTAAAGTTATGCCTGTTCCACCTGATATATAAGGGACACCCAACTCTTGGCATCTGTTATTTACCCATAAAATAATATCAACTGGGGGTGAATCCGCTGCACATATAACTAATTCAACATCCTTATTGATTAAATCTTTTCAATCCTCTTCACAGTTTATTTTTCTTTCATATGAATTAAAATTAATACTAGAATTGAACTCTTTTAGCCTTTCTATACCTATGTCTGTCTTTTTCTTTCCTATATTATTTTCAGAATAAAGTATTTGCCTGTTTAGGTTCTTATGTTCAATATCATCAAAATCAACTGTTACAATATTGCCCACTCCTAACCCGGATAATTGATAGAGTACATTACTCCCGAGCCCTCCCATACCTATAACTAAAACTTTAGTCTCACATAACTTTTCTTGGAAACTAAATTTAGATTTATTCAAATTACTGAATGCAGAAAAATAATTTATGTTATTATTGTATTTTTTTCTAAGTATTTCAGATTCATTAGCAAAAGTATCTTCTCCGTTCTCTAATACTCCCATATCGTTTAAAGATTCAATAATTTCTTGTATCTCAGTAAAACTTATTGGATAATCAATTTTCATGCAATTATATATGTTCTCTACATTATTACTCCCATCCAATAAGTCTATCAGTTTTATAAATAAATTATTCTCATCTTCAATTTCTACTGCAAAATTTGGTTCATCCCCTATCTGAAATCCATGTGAAAATTTTATCACTGGATATATATGTTTCAATTTCGGCTTCATAAAAACCCTCCATATTAAGTAATTATAGATACAAAAATTGGTAATGATGTAATGGAGATATTTAAACATTTAAACGATGAGGGTAGAACAATAATAGTGATTACTCATGGCGTAGATGTTGCACAATATGCTAATAGGGAATTTTTAATGAGAGATGGTCAGTTAATGGAAGCTAATTAATTAAATAAATCTACAATATTTTAATTAATCAAAGGAGAAAAAAATGAACATTACTTGGACACCGTATTTTTTATTTTGTATATTAACACTTATGTTTATTCTTATTCAATTTGACATCATAATTAATTGGTCTGAATACTCAACTTTTAGGAAAGTTATTTTTTAATTCTAGTATTTTTGTTTATTGCTAATCTATTATTATTTCTTCCAAGAAATAAATAACATAACGCACAATCATTAAAAAGTATTTCGTTTATTTAAAAGCTGTATAGTCCAGTTTATAAGAATCTAATTTATCAACTTAATAAAAAGTCACATTATAAAGAGAAGAAGTCTAAAATTGGCTTCTTCTCTCCCAACCTCCCTCACTTATGATAAGGCTCACCTTGTTGGATGTAAGTGAGGTTATATAATTAAAAATAAATTTCACAAAATGCATTTTGAAAATAACTTTTTTCTCCATTTACGTCTAGGGATATTAATTTTGTAAAACTATTGTTTAAAACCCAGCTCATTTAGAATAATTGATTTTAAATTATTAACTTCAATAGTTTTCAATTTAATGCACTCTCTGACCAGCAAATGAATGAATCTATCATATTTAATACCTTCTACAAATTGATTTACAAATTCCTTTAATATATCTCTTCCAGGTGGAAAGTCCTTCCATATAGTTTCCCAGTTTTCCATAATATAATTCTTTTTTTTATCTAGATTAACCATTATACTACTATCACCAAGTATATCATTTATTCGCTCTTTTTGAGCAACTACTCTTTCTTTGAGTCTTTCCTCTAAATTCTCGCCCCCCACATGAAAATTGAATTTTCTTAACTCTTCGTGTAATTCAAACGCTATCCACTGGGCTATAACATCATCTCTTTGACTATCAGCAATTTCTTTTAATTTAATCTCAATCTGATTCGAATTATTAAATATATCAAGACCTAAATTCTTTATGACATTTAAAATTGCATCACCAATTAAAAAATAATTTTCAATATGATACTTTGGGAGTATATGGATTCTTTGGTTAAGCTTTACCCTAAGTTCTTCTATTTGAGAGGTTATTAAGAAATCTTTATCTCTAATTAAATAAAAATCGGATGCTTTACTCGCCTCTGTTAATAAATCTACTACAGCATTACTTACTCTCATTAGATTATTTATACCCGTAGACTGGACAAAACTTATATGTTCTTTATAATCATCAAATAATAATTGAAAAAATTCTTTATCCGTTTTCCCCTCGACAAATATAACCTTTTCAGATATTAATTGTAAACCCACATTTGCACCTAATGACTTAAAAGTTTCAAACTTATCTTCATTACTAATAAGCCTAAACATTTGGTTTTCACCTGAATAATGAACAATTTGAAAAACATCTTTATAATTTGCAGAATCCAAAATTTCGTAAGAATGGGTTGCTAGCCAAATTTGATTATTACCCTGTAATTGCTTCAAATGTGAGGATAATAATTTTTCTAAATTAGCATTAAGGTGCAATTCCGGTTCATCATATAAAAATATATAGCTTTCTGCCTGAATCCATTTTAAATTGACGAATAACATTACTATCTCTTTCTCTCCCGAACTAAGTTCGTCTATGTCATGTATTAATTCATCGTATTCTATAGGAAAGGTTAACCCGGAAATATCTCTCTTTACACCTAAAAACTTTTTAGGTTTAATATAAGAGTTAATTATGTGAACTAACTCTTTAAGTTCATTCCCTATATCCCCACTTTCAGCTACTTTGATTAAATCATCAAAGTAAATAGCTACTAAGTAATCTTTTACCCTTTCAAACCTATTGTCATTTTCATTTCTTCTACTATATTTACTATATCTTCTCTCATCATCTTCTTCATAGTATCGTGCTAACGAGCTTAGATTTATTTCTTGATTTGATTTCGATGCTAAATTCCTATTGGCATTAATATGGTTAATTTGGGAGAATTTATTGCCCTTTAGCAACAATTCTCCTAACTCATTGTCAAATCTGCAGTTGTTTATATTATTATAATCAAGTTTTCCGGTAACTAAATCTTTATCAGCTTTAAGAAAGGATTTCTCCTTTTCTGATAGTTGAAAAGTAATCTCAATTTCCCCCTTCTGGGTTTCATCTCCGAAGGGGGTATTTGCCATCATTAAATCGATTCTTCTTTGTATTCCATTTTTTAAATCACTTATATAAATACGTTTTACCAGTCTTTGAAATTGCTTAATTGCATTAAATATTGTCGATTTACCCACTCCATTTGGACCTGCAATAACTACAAAATCAGGTATATCATCCATTTCTATATATCTAATTGCATTGTAATTACGTATAATTAATTTTTTTATTTTCATTATAATCCCCTATCTTAAAATTAAAAAGTACTTCTCATTTCCATTTCAATATCCTTGATATTATCTAACCAAGTACCACAACTATCAATAAAATTAAAAAGTCCTAATAAGTAATTAAAAAAGTTAGCTACATCAATCACTTCATTATTAAATTTATACTCGTTACTATATGAACAAGGGTACCTAAACATATCGCCTTGTTTATCTAGGGCATCTAGAGAAATAATATAGCTCTCTGCTAAATCAAGTGTTTCTTCATCTTGGTGGTCTTCTTGGGCATAATGTAATAACATTGGTTTAATTGACTTCCACAAGTCTTTATACAACAAATGTGAGTTTCTTTTCCTTCTTATAATTTTCTCATCAATATTTTGATACATCTTTATATGAAGTAGTCTTTTTAGTCCTATCTCAATAGCATTTCTCATTAAAAAAACAATTGGATAAAATAATGCTTCATCTCTTGATTCTTTAAATTGTGTAAATAAAAATTCTGCAACCCTACGATATCCTGTAACTTGCTTATAAAATCCATCACTCAAAGGCGAATCCCATAAATAGCAATTATGAATGGCTGAGTTTGCTAATTTTATAAATACCGGCTCCTCTGAAAGGTTTAGTTTAATTTCATTATACCAATCCCCGTAAATTATTTTGTTTAAGGCACTATAACAATATATAAGTCGAATACTCATATAATATATGTCCAGTGACTTTTCGCCATATTGTTGCAAAAAATCATCCTTAAAAGGATACCTAAACAGATCAGAATTTGAATCTACTACTTCTATACTTTCTAAATACTGCTCTATCCACATTTGTTCGGATTCCGTTAGCTCAACAATCCCATATCTCTCTTTAAATATCATATACAATCCAAAAACATTGTGTTTTTCTGCAATAAATATTTTTTGTAATTCGCTCTTACTAGTTCCTTTAATGGCTAAACCAGCCTTAATTAATAATTCTATAGCTTGGCGCAACATATAAACTCCAGGAAGAAACCAGGTGTCATACTTGCTATTATTATTATGAGAACTTTCTATAACCTCTTTTAACACTATATAGCCTGCATTCATATAATTTTTTGATAAATTGGCATAGTCAACATTAGGTTTTTTAGTCCACTTTACATATATTTTCATCTCTTCGTTTAATACTGTTTTTATTTCTTTATTTTTTTTAATCCAAACAAGACTCAATTACATTGCTCCTTTTAAGTTGGTTTCAATTAAGAACCTTACAAAATAATCTTAGATTAATTTGAATCAATCATCCTTTTTAAGTCTTTTCAAAATGGTAAATCTTGCTTTGACATAGGTGTTGTTGATTGTTTAGGAAACATAGATTTGATACTAGAGACAGCTTGCTGATTATCAAAGATAATTTTTTTTAATTTTTTATACACTGTTGGGCTCATTGAGTACAATCTTGCATTACCGTGATCAGTGAATTCCTCTATATCAATAATTTCACGTTGAACAATTTTGGATAGCGCTGCTTCATACCTTTCACTTAAATAGTTCTCTAAGTTATTCTTATCTTCCCACTTTTGAATTGCTAAAACGGTTTCATCAGCCATCCATCTTGCCCCAAACATTCGAATTTCATCTTCAACAACAAAAATAAGGAACAATTGTTCATCTTTATCAAACTCTATTTCGCAAAATATATCAATTTCTGATAAATTATTTTTTACTGAATTATTTTTTACTTCAACTTCTAAATCAGCTGCATCTACCAATCTTCTTACTTCTTTTGTAATAAAATGTCGTATTTTTCTAGTATCATAGGTTCCGTATAATCCACGTTCATTGTTAGATAAATGCTCTCTATATTTTGATACTAATCTACGTTCATCAATTAATTCCTCTGGTATAGGATTATCTATAAAGAAAATCCCTATTCCTCTTTGATGTTTTTCATAAAAAACATTAATTTCCTCAATAGTACCCGATTTATTATTTGCTGTTCTTGTACCAATCTTATTTCCAAATATAGCAATTAATATATCACTAGATCTTACTATTTGTTCGTTAATTATTGCCTGACCACTTGAATTAACTGCATAAGAAGCTGTTGAATTGTTCTCCCATCTAATAGGCATTAAAACAATGTTGTTCGTGTCACTATGTTCATTATTCCAATCTAAGATTAATCTTTCGACCTCATTTCGCTGTTCAAGAACATCGCTAGGAGATGCTATAAATATCTTGATTAACTTTACTAATTTCATAGAGTTTTAAACACCCCTTAAATTTTTGAGTCCTTATTATTTTCTGTGAAACTGGTTTATTTTGACCTTTTTTGTTTTTCATTAAATTTCCTGTCACATTGAGGAATGCAAATTGACGCATCCTCTAGCCTTTCAAAAATCAATTTATTGGTCTTCCTTTTTTCGTTTAGAAATATTTTCTTCTATTGTAACTATTATAAGCACCAATTTACCATATTTTTCTCCAAAAACGGAAAAAAGAGGACAAAAATTATCGTTTGTCCTCAAAACTTTATTATTTGATTTGTTAACCTAGAAGCTGCAACACTTGCTACGGTGCTTGGTTCGCTTGCGCAAGCATAGATTGTGATGCTTGAGACAAGATGTTTTGTTTCGTGAACTCCATGATTACCTTTGCCATGTCTACATCACGAATACGTGATTCAGCAGCTTGAAGATTTTCAGAAGAGTTGTCAAGGTTAGAGATTGTGTGCTCAAGACGGTTTTGGCCAAGTTGAGAACGCTCCTTAGATACATTGTCAATAGCAGTTTGAAGAGTAGTGATTGCAGCAGACGCACTCTCATGTGTAGATACATCCAAAGCATTTTCAGTTTGAGCATTACTAGTTCCATCAGTAACTTTTAGGTGCTCATTTAAGCCACCTTTAGATGTAATGCCTAGTGCAGATGCTCTCATATCAGAAATATTGATTTGAAGACTTTGTCCTGTATTAGCACCAATTTGGAGTTCTGATTTGAATTCAGCCGGGTTAGCTTTTACAGAGAAAGAATTTCCACTAGCAACATCTTCAGTTAGAGTAATTGAATCATTATTCACTGCTGCAGTTACTGCTAAATCACCACTACCATTGATGCTCTTCAGTAAATTCGTAGTGGTTTCTGTTGAATTACTACCAATTACAAATTGGTTTCCAGTAGGTTCACCTTCTTCAATTGCAGTGAATCTCACCCCATTGATCTCAATAGATTCTCCGGCCTTGAAGTTTTCTGTAATAGTTATAGATGTTTGTCCTGTTTGTGCTACAGTAGCATCTCTACCACCTGTTAAACCTTGCTCAGATAGATTACCAACTGTTCTATCTCCATCAGTAATTTTTAGACTAACAGCGTTCTTAACATCTTCTGATGCGCTATTATATAAATCTTGAATATCCTGTTGAGTTAACTCAACTGTGGCACCATCTTTAACGCCTGCTGTAATGATAATTTTACCTTGATCAATACTTATACTCGCATCTACATCCTCATCCAGATCAGGATTATCCGTTACTTCAATACTTAACCCATTTCCTTCCACATCTGAATCTTTAGCAGTAAAGGTCATTCCAGCATGAGTTGTAGATGCTTTTGTTGCTTCAGTAGCTAATTGACTTGTTCTCCCTTGACTGACATCAACAGAACCTTTACCTTCTTGACCTTGAAGCAATTTTTTGTTGTTAAATTCAGTCGTATTGCCAATACGATTAATCTCTGATGTTAATGAATTAATCTCATCTTGAATGTTTTGTGTATCCTGTTCAGTATTTGTACCATTAGAAGCCTGAGTTGCAAGCTCCCGCATACGTTGAAGTATATTTTGAGTTTCGGTCAAAGCACCCTCAGCGGTTTGAATCATGGAAATTCCATCTTGGGCATTACGACTTGCTTGATCCAAACCTCGAACTTGCGCGCGCATTTTTTCAGAGATCGCAAGTCCAGCAGCGTCATCGCCGGCACGGTTAATGCGAAGACCTGAAGATAGTTTTTCTTGTGCCTTTGCCGCCATTCCTTGATTTACGCCAAGTTGACGGTGAGCGTTCATTGCGCTCAAGTTGTTGTTGATAATCATTTCTTAACACACCCTTATGTTTTTTATTTTTCAACATCGATACGGTAAAGCATTTATTCACACTCGCAGAATTGCGAAGGTTTGACCATTAATCTAATTGATTCTGATTGCTCTCTTCTTGCTGTGCTACGAAAATTTCTCCACGAATAATTGGAATGTGCTTAGGTACATCGAAATGAAGTTTTACAGACATACCTTCTACTTTGACCAAAGTAACCTTAATATCGTCTCCAATCATTACGGACTCATCTACGCCTCTTTGCAAAACTAGTCCCGTGTTATACAGTTTTTTGTGCTTAGGCTTTCGATTACCTTTTGGCTTCATCTCATGCCCTCCTTGGCTGTGTATTACTTTTTTAAAATTAAAGGGCTTTTTGTTCGAGAAATTATTAAACTCCTCTACACTATAAAATTTTTTATCAAATTGTGTCGTATCAAGGCGAATTATATTTCAAATCTACATGAACTTGTTGAAAAGTAGTTACAGAAGCGTATAATGAAAAATTGTCACTTCCATGTGATAAAAACAAATTCTTGGGGGAAATTATGAAAAAAATATTAGTAAGTAGTATTATTGCATCTGCGGTATTTATTGGTCTTAACAATTCATCAGCTTTTGCTGAGGAAATAAGTATTTCAACTGAACATCAACAGGTTATTGAAGATAATTTATCTGATGACCTAAGTGAGAATGAAATGAAAAATCTCAATAATACTATTGATTTTGCTGAGACTTCTAATGAAGAAATTGGAGCACGTTTTGTTACTCACGCAGCGAGAGGAACCGCAAAAGCAGTTGGTGTAAGATCGGGGGCAAAATACATAGTATCTGCGGCAGCTGAAACACATAGGTTGAAATTTGGTTGGACCGTAACGGCAACAGCTGAGCTATCAAATTATAACAACGGTAACCACACTCATAAAATTAAAGGGTCAACCGACGCTGCACTTGGTGGAAAAAAAGCTACATCAATTATTAACCGAAATATGTCGTTAAGTTCAAAGGGAAGTGCCTATTGGGCTAAGGGGATACATACGGCAGCCTATGGTGCGCAAATTGACTCTGGTGTAACTGGTGATATAACATATCTTAGATAAGAGATTTAGTATTAAGTAAAAATAGTGGTGGAGGGAGTTTACCTCCACTACTTTTAAGAAAGAGAGTTTAGTATGAAGAAATTATTTAAATTTGCTTTTATAGCATTATCTATATTTATTTTTCATGCCTGTACGAGTATAGAACAGGATGTGCAATATTCTCAAGTTGAATCAACTGAATCAGTAATTAAAGAAAATAAGGACCATTTTAAATATCTAGATGAACAAGCCATTAAAGCTGGTATACAGAATAGAGTATATATTGAAAGTGAACAATTTAATGAGAAAGTAGTTGGTAAACATGATAAATATTACCCTATTCACATTAAAGATGATTCCATTCGGGATAATTTAAATTTAGAAATTAGTATTGATAATTCAAAGGATGAAAAATTAAATCTAATGCTGTATTTTTTTATTGAAGGTGAACTTAATAGCTTTAGTAAATTTGAAGCAGTTGCAAATACAAATAGTACATTCGAAATGCCTTTATATACGGATACAAAGGACTTAGAAGAAATTACTGTCGTACAGATTGACTTAGACGCTGGTGAAAAAACATACAGTGAACTTAACGCGAGTGTAGCTCGTATTATAGTTTCAGATAATGAAGATATATTCGAGGATGAAAGTATAGAAGTTGTTTCGCGATCAGAAGAATTTAAAAGTCACACTTATGAGATCGAAGATGATTCTAAAGGCGGACATACTCACAAATTATTAGTTAGTAGTGGAAACAATTTTATGAATATAACGGTCACTCACTTTACTGAAGACGGTGAATATAGTAATTTAACTTTTAATGAAGAGATAAAATCAGAAGAAAGTATTTCTTATAACATTAATAGAATTGATGGGAAAAGAAACTATTTACTAATACAGAATAATTACGGACTAGAAGTTATATCAGATTTAAAATCAGCTATTATTCAAGATGTTGATTATATGACGACAGATGGTTATATAATAGAGATTTATTAAGGAGGGAGAGCTTGACTAACAAAGAGATAACGATTTATCAAATTTTTTGTGGCACGGGTTTGTTTATTTTTTTGTTGTTAAGTCATGAAATTAATTCAATAATCATTAAAAAATTGTTATCAAACCAAATACTTTTTGTATCAGCCAACAACATTCACATAATTATAAACCTAACTTTCGTTTTAATTTTATTGTTGTTAGAAAATAAAAAGAAAGATGCCTTTTTAATGAAGGTAGATAATAAAAAATACTTGACATTACCTTGGTGTTGCTTTTTTATCTTTAGTCTAGGGTTAACTTTTGTTCTTGTGAGTTTAAATCTCTTTAATAAGACCGCAGTTTTGATATTGGTCTCTTTAATGTCTATTTTTATATATTATCCAGTTTTCACAACTCTTCGTTTCTTTTTATTTAATAAAAGAAATAACCTTTCAAATAATAGAAACTCCTTAATCGCTGCATACATAGCACTAATTATCATAGTTTTTCTTATTTAAACCGTTGATTTTTAGTGCTACACCTGCATTTTTTAAGACATTCTATTGTTTATCCAACCGAATTCATTTAATTTTTTTATATTTTTCCAATATACACAACCTCATTTACTTATGGTACGGTTCTCCTCTATTAATCCGGAAACTCCTATAAACCTGCTCCAGCAAAACGAGCTTCATCAACTGATGAGGGAACGTCATTTTAGAAAAAGAAAGCCATTCATCCGCTCGCGCATAGACATTATCAGAAAGTCCGAGTGACCCGCCAATCACAAAAGCGATTTTACTTTTTCCGTATGTACCGAGCTGCTCAATACTTTTAGCAAGCTGCTCGCTTGTCTTCATTTTTCCTTCAATTGCTAGGGCAATGACGTACGTATCTGCATCAATTTTTGCAAGGATCCGTTCTCCTTCTTTCTTCTTGACGATACGCATGTCTTCTTCGCTTAAATGCTCTGGTGCTTTTTCATCTGCTACTTCAATCTCTTGGATTTTAGCGTAGGCGCTAAGTCTTTTTTTGTATTCGTCGATCCCTGAACGTAAATATTTTTCCTTCAGCTTCCCAACAGTAATGACACTAATATTCACTTGTGTATAACTTCCTTTCCCATTTCCTTTCTCCTGTTATCCTCTGTGTATAACACAAAAGTGAAGAGGATAACACTTATCCACATGATTTATCCACATATCAACAATGTGGGTATCTGATTATTTTGTTAGTGTATAGACTGCTTTTTCTTCGCAAAATTGGCATGTTCGTGGTTCTTTTGCTTGTTCGACAATGGGTGCCGTTTCCCATTCATCCACAGCGACATCCAATGCTAGTTCAATATGCTCTTCACATGCTGCTATCATCGTGCACGTCCTTCCATTTTTCATTCTTTCAGTATAGCATTTTGTTATCCACAGTCCAAAGCGTTCTTGCAAAAAAAAGAACCCCTTTCTTTATGAAAGAGGTTCACTTACCGTCTTATACATCTGGTTGCTCCGTTAGTGTCACATCAACGGTTTCTTCTGTACCGCCACGATAAAGGGTAACAGAGATCGTATCACCAATAGTATTTTCACGATAGAGCATATGTCTTAAATCTTGTGCATTTTCAATGGTTTCACCATCAATGCCAACAATGACATCTTGCTCTTGGATACCTGCGTTTGCAGCCGGGCTACCAGGGGAAACGTTCACTACCACAATTCCTTCGGTTATATCTTCAGGTAAGCCAAGGGATTCCTGCAGTGCAGCTGTTGGAAATTCATTTAAATTACGTAAGGTAATGCCTAGAGAAGGTCGTCTTACCTCTCCTGTTGTCTCTAATTCTTCAATAACAGGCTGGACAATTGCAGATGGAATGGCAAAGCCTAATCCTTCCGCAACACCGGAAATTTTCATTGAATTAATGCCAATCACTTCACCATTTATGTTAATTAATGCACCACCACTGTTACCAGGGTTAATGGCTGCATCTGTTTGCAGTACTTCGGCATTCCAATCAGCTTGACCGTTTCCAGTCGTATCAATTGGAATACTTCTTTCTGTTGCGCTAATAATCCCTTGGGTGACGCTACCAGCAAATTCTAGGCCCAGTGGGTTTCCAATTGCAATCGCCGGCTCACCAACGCTTAATGAATCGGAATCACCGAATGAAGCGACTGTATCAACATCATCGGAACTAATTCGTAGTACAGCTAAATCTGTCAATTCGTCTTCACCAATCACTTCTGCTTCTACTCTCGTGCCATCGGTTAAGGCTACTTCTACTTCCGTAGCACCATCAATGACGTGTTGGTTTGTTACGATGTATGCGTATTCCCCTTCTGCTTTATAAATCACACCTGATCCAGTACCACTCTCGCTTGCATCCCCTTCACCGAATAAATCGGATTGCTGAAGATTAATGACACCAACAACCGCATCGGAAACTTCATTCACAATATCCGTTACAGCGGAATTGACATCTAAATTAATGACATTTGAATCGACTTGTTCCGTTTGAGGTTCAGCAATGGTATCTGTATTTTCTTCAACATTGTCATCGAATGGAGCTAGGTTTGACAATAATGGTGAGGCAATCAATACAAGCGCTGCACCGATAATTGCCCCGCCAAAAGCAGAAAATCCTGCAACTTTACCATTACTCGTTCCTTGCTTCGGTTCCTTATAGCGAGAATCATTTCCATCGTAATAACCCATTGCCCTTTACCCCTTCCATTTCAGCTCTCTAACCATTTTCCTACATTATACCCATTTAACCTAATTCTTCTAGGTTAAAACCGGGAATTAAATGATTTTTGTAGTTCTTTTAACATTTGTTTAGAAAGAGAGGCTAATCATGAGAAATAAACAAAATTTGTATGGTCTATTACGTAACTATTTACGTTTTTCGTTGCTTTTAAACCACGCACAATGCGGTTGGGCTATATGGGTCAGTGTCATGAAGATGAATGGCTTTCCCTACTTGATGACCTTCTTGTTCAAGCACTTGTTTAACGGTCATTCGTGCTAAATCTTTCATATTGTTATCTAAGCTTAAATGAGCAAGATACACATGAATCGGCGTATCATCGACTATATCGTGTAATGCTAGAGCAGCATCTTCATTTGACACATGCCCCATATCGCTTAAAATGCGTCTTTTTACATTCCATGGATATCTACCAACCCGTAGCATATTTAAATCGTGGTTGGATTCAAACACGTATGAATTCGCACCAGCGATGGTTTTTTTTATCCGTTCGCTCACATAGCCCATGTCTGTTGCAATCACAAGCTTACGCCCTTCATGACGGAAACAGTAAAACATCGGATCAGCAGCATCGTGGGACACACCAAATGATTCTACTTCAAGATCGCCGAATTGTTTAACTGTTTCTTGATTAAAATGGAATTTTTGATCGGTGTTTAATTGACCGATTTGCTTTTCCATCGCTTTCCACGTTTTTTCGTTCGCGTAGATTGGCAAGTTGTGTTTACGGGCAAATATGCCTGCACCTTTTATATGGTCACTATGTTCATGGGTCACAAGTAAGGCATCTAGTTGCTTTGGATCACGATCAATCTTTTTAAAGAGCTCGTCCATTTTCTTTCCAGTTAACCCTGCATCCACTAAAATTTTTTGCGATGGAGTCTCCACATACATCGCATTTCCTGTACTACCGCTTGCAAGCACACTGAAACGCATAGCCATCTTACGTCCTCCTTAATTCTATTACTCTCTCAAAAAAGAGGATCACTCACTTAAATCATCTTCAATTTCTTCATTTGTTTGTGATTCGTCTGGATACCATTGATGCTGTTCTGAAAGTATTGCATTTACAAGGTAAATTCTCATATCCTTTTCTTCTGCGTCAGCACCCGAACGATCGACTGTTACTGCCCACATAGGAGAGAAGAAGCGGGGTGTCTGATCGGATAAACTATAATAGCCAAATTCGATATGCTCAATCGTATTATTCATTGATAGGTAATGGTTATCTAATAGTACTCGTATCGCTGTCATATACGGGGTCATATCCCGCTCGTCTCGATTTTCACTGAAGCTATAGCGTTGTTGTTCATAGCCAATCACTTCATCATCGTCATTTAGCTCTACTGTTAATGCTTCATCGTTATCGATGTACGTTTCAACTTGATTATACATTTGATTAAAATGAAGAAAGTTGCCTTCTCGTCTAGAGAATACGTATTCCTCACCATAAAGAACATGCTCTGCTAGTAAGGGCGCAAACGCTTCTTCTGTATTCGCATTTAATACTTGGCTAATATTAACCGGATCTTCTAGTTCAACTCGAATCACGTTTGAAGATTGACCAATCGTTTCCACTGAATGGCCGCTATTTTCTAGCTGTTCGATTTCTTCATTTGTAAAGCTTACTCTCGAACCCTCAAGCACGACCCCTCTTGCATCAGATGTATTTACATCTTCATCGGGGAGAGTGATATTGTTATCATCAAGACGTTCGACAATTTCTGGCGCTTGTTCAATACTTTGCAATTGACCTTCCATCACACGATCGACAAACTGCCAGCCTAAGAAGATATTTAACAGCAAGAATACTACAATAAAAATAGATTTTGTTCGATTCCAATTCATTCTGTTAACTCCTCGTCAGATCTAACAACAGCTTCCCATTCTCCATCTAGTTGATAAAACCAAGTTGGGGTTAAGTCGGCACGCTTACTACTTGTCATCGTGGCTTTATAGCCTAAACGAATATCGGTTACATCTTCCCATAAAATGGTTGAGCTTTTTTTCATCTGATTGACAGCATCTAAACCAGACGAGACTTCTCTCTCTTGCTCTGTATACCGATCTTCAAGCTGGAACAGAGGGCGCCCCATACTCACGACTTGTGTACCAGCTCGAGTGACGTACATCTTCATTCGATCCTGGTCACTACTCGTTGTGGTTAAACGATGTTCAAACACTGGTAAATGATTCACATATAACCGAAATTCAGCTTGATCGGTTGCATCTTTTTTATTCACTTGATCAATGGCATATTGATCTGTCCATCCACCCGTTACATTAATAAACTCTTGAGCAACTTCTACAATGTGGCGATTGCTTTCCTCTTGACTATCTGTAGAGTATGGATACGAGTAATTTAAATAAGAAATGGTACTATCATGGGTCACTGTTCGACTGCCATCTGTAAACAAATATTCCCCGTTTAATTGATTCGCCCTAGGCACATCCGTATCGTTGAACAATCGCTGATTAATCAGCATAGGCATCTCTTCATCGTTTCTTAATCTGTAATCATAAATTCGCACAACTTGCTTTTCAGTTGGCACATAAATGTCATTGCGTAACAACAGATAAGTTGAATCATTTTCTTTCACAACCTCTGTTGCTAGTTCAGACTCTGTATCTGTTGCATAAATTAAGTTTTTTAAATCGCTTGCGGGCATCGTTGTACGTAATGACATAAACTCTTCTTTTTCAGAAGAGGCAAAGGTGAAATTAACGGTGTCCTCTTCTGTCACATAAATAAGTAATCGATTCACTTCTCGACTTGTATTCATTTGATCGTAATTCCCGTCAAAATAAGCCAAGAGCGACTGTAATGGTAGCTCATCTGGAAACCGTAATTCAATGCCCTCTGCACTTGTTGTCACTGGATCTGCTGATATCGCATGTTCAAACTGATACTGACGCAATGTCGTAAGCGTTTGATCATACCGACTATTCAACGGATTCATTAGCGCATACCCTTCCAAGTCTTTGTGCAAAATCACCGAGCTAGGCTGAATAAGATCCGTTATTAATCGCTCTTCCCCTATCATGGAATCTGCATAATTCCCGCTCTCACCTGATTCACTCTCTAACGCTTGAAGATTTGGCTGATACGTCCATAGCTGGTAGGTAAAAAACAAACTTAAGCCAATTAACGCGACTAAAGTGGCTGTTTTAAACTGTTCGTATTTCACACTTTACCTCCTTTAAACGTGGAGTAAGGCAATGTTATATAAATGGTCGTTCCTTCATTGTATTCACTATTCACCCAGATTTCTCCTTCGTGCGCCACAACATATTCCCGGGCAATCGCTAAGCCAAGACCTGTCCCACCTACATTTCTCGCTCTTGCTTTATCCACACGGTAGAAACGTTCAAAGATCTTGTCCTGAGACTCGGTCGGGATTCCCATTCCTTCATCTGAAATACTGATTCTTGCTTTGTTTCCTTGATGAAGTAATGTAATGCTGACGTTTCCGCCTTCTGGTGAATACTTAATGGCATTCGATATAATGTTATCCAGCACTTGCGTTAATTTATCTTCATCAATTTTTGCAAATGTCGGCTGCTTGACAATATGACGATGAAAAACAATATCTTTGTCCTTTACAACCATCTCAAAACGCTCGATAATTTGATGCAAGAATGAACCTAATTCAACCCAGCGTAAATCCATCTCGTAATCATTGGAATCAATACGAGAAAGCTGGAGAAGATCATTTACTAATCGAATCATACGGTCTGTTTCTTTTTGTGTAACGTTAAGAAAGTGCGGCGCAATTTCCTTGTCCTCTATCGCACCATCTGCAAGTGCTTCAAGGTAACTTTTCATCGTTGTTAGCGGTGTCCTCAGTTCATGAGATACATTTGCCACAAACTCACGGCGTTCACTTTCTATTTTTTCTTTTTCCGTTACATCGTGAAGAACCGTAATTAACCCATTCATCGGTCCGTCATCTTCTTGGATAGCAGAGAAGTTTGCCTCTAATAAAACCAATTCCTCACCATGACTAAAATCAAGTAAAACCGATTCATTCTTCTCGTATAAATCATAAATGCTTTGCGTTTCATCCATATTCAATACGTCAATAATAGGTTTTCTTAATACATGCTTTAAGGAGATTCCTAATAATTCCTCTGCACGTCGGTTCATCAGTATAATTAAACCACTTTGGTCGGTAGCTACAACTCCGTCGGTCATATGAGCAAGAACCGAACGAAGGCGCTTCTGTTCTCGGTCCCTCATAAGTGTTGTATCATGGAGCTTATTCGTTAGCTCGTTAAATGACATTGCGAGCTGACCAAGCTCATCTGATCCGTACACCTTTACCTGTCTTGAAAAATCTCCGTGCCCCATCCGTAAAGCTTGCCTACGCATGTCCAGAATGGGCGCTGTAATGGTTCGAGCCACCAATATAATCACAAAAAACGTAATTAATAGTGCAATAGTTGAGGCAACTATAAAGATTTGGTTGATCGACTGGGCTTGATCTGTCACTTCTTCAATCGAAGCTTCTACGTAGACAGCGCCTTGAAGTTCGGTTGCTTCCGTATTTCCTCCATCAAGAGAAGCGTTGGCAAAGTCTTCATTTGGTCGAATGGGCTGTGCTTTCACAAAATAACGTTCTTGGTTCTGCTCATTAATGCGCTGATCGCTCAATGATGATCCACCTGTAATTGCTCTTCTAACAATTGTTTGCTCTGTTAGCTGACCAATACGTGTCTGATCATTTGGATCAGAACTTGCAAGCAATACAAAATCTTTCCCGATAATTTGCGCTTTCCCGAACCGAATGTTTTCATCTGTTTGTGGGAACGTCTCATTTAAAAGCGTGTTTAAATTTTCCTGCGTGTCTGAATCCTCGTCAATTAATTCACGTGCCGCACTGACTGTAAGCAAGTTAACCCGATCGCTAATGACAGTTTCGTAGTTATCCATTAAACTTCGCTCAAGTGAATTTGAGAAATAAAAACCAATAATCTGCATGGCAAGAACAATGAGCAACATGTAGATAATAATGAGCTTAAAGCGTATGGACTTAAAAAAGCCTACGTTTTGATCCATTTACCTTACTCCTGATTATCCTGTGGTGCTAAGAAATAGCCAACACCTCTACGCGTCATAATCCAAGTAGGATAGCTTGGGTTATCTTCGACTTTTTCACGTAAGCGTCGCACGGTAACATCCACGGTTCGAACATCCCCAAAGTAATCGTAGCCCCATACAGCTTGTAAAAGGTGTTCTCGTGTCATCACTTGTCCAATATGCTTTCCGAGATAATGAATTAATTCAAACTCTCGATGTGTTAAATCAACTGCTTCCCCACGTTTTCTTACTTGGTATGCATCAGGGTGAATAGACAACTCACCAATATGCATTTCTTTTGATGAAGAGCCTGTTTCTTCGACTGCAACTTGCTGACGTCTTAGATTCGCCTTTACCCGTGCTAACAACTCCCGTGTACTAAATGGTTTCGTCACATAGTCATCAGCACCTAATTCTAAACCTAATACTTTATCAATCTCTGAATCTTTAGCCGTTAGCATAATGATTGGTAAATCAGATTGTTTACGTACTTCTCGACAGACTTCCATTCCGTCCTTATATGGAAGCATAATATCAAGTAACATAAGATCCGGCTTACGCTCATTCACTTTTTCTAGTGCTTCGTTTCCATCATAAGCACACTCTACGCTAAACCCTTCTTTTTCTAAATTAAATTTCAATATATCTGCAATTGGTTTTTCATCATCAACAACTAAAATATATTTATCCATTCTTTTTACCTCCTGGATCAGTAGTATCTATTTATTTATTCCATTAAAATTTATGTCACTTAAACAAAACACCAGCCACTGCTGATGTTTTCACTACAAAAAAATTGCCCGGGGAATAACGACATCCCTCGTACTAGTTTAACATATCTACCAAAAACAAAAAGAACTTTATGCATTCACATAAAGTTCTTTCGATGCCGGCCAGAGGACTTGAACCCCCAACCTACTGATTACAAGTCAGTTGCTCTACCAATTGAGCTAGACCGGCAAGTGGTGGCTCGGGACGGAATCGAACCGCCGACACACGGATTTTCAGTCCGTTGCTCTACCAACTGAGCTACCGAGCCTTACTTATTATACATCATGATTATTTCAACAATGACGAAGAAAAAATGGCGGTCCGGACGGGACTCGAACCCGCGACCTCCTGCGTGACAGGCAGGCATTCTAACCAACTGAACTACCGGACCATTTGTGTATGTATTTATATAAAAGTGACCCGTACGGGATTCGAACCCGTGTTACCGCCGTGAAAGGGCGGTGTCTTAACCGCTTGACCAACGGGCCACTGTAAAAATGGTGAGCCATGAAGGATTCGAACCTTCGACCCTCTGATTAAAAGTCAGATGCTCTACCAACTGAGCTAATGGCTCAAATACCAAACTGAGCAGACGGTGCAATAAGCAAGCCGTGTTTCGTCATATCCTCTCGACGACAAGATTTATAATATCACATATAAATCATCTGCGCAATACTTTTTTTAAAACTTTTTTCTATAACGTGCTTGGCTCATAAATTCAGTCTTAAGCATACTGAAAAAAAAGGGAAAACGCAAGCTTTTCCTTACGCTTTCCACATAATTCATTATGCAAAGACACCACGGACAAGATTTGTTTGATTCCGATCCGGACCAACAGAAAAAACTGTTAATGGAATACCCGTTAATTGCGTAACTCGTTCTAAGTAATGACGCGCATTCTCAGGCAAGTCTTCCAATGTTTTGGCCCCTGTAATATCTTCTTCCCAACCTGGTAACTCTTCATAAACAGGCTCACACTCTGCTAGTACATTTAGACTTGCAGGAAATTCATCCATGATTTCGCCTTTATAACGATAGCTTGTACAAATTTTTAGTGTTTTAATCCCTGTTAAAACATCAATCGAGTTAAGGGATAAATCTGTAATCCCACTTACACGGCGTGCATGACGAACAACAACACTATCGAACCAACCAACACGTCTTGGTCGTCCAGTTGTTGTTCCGTATTCACGGCCAATCTCACGGATTTGATCACCTGTTTCATCATGTAACTCAGTTGGGAAAGGACCGTCACCCACTCTAGTCGTATAGGCTTTAGATACACCAACAACATGATGAATTTTAGATGGTCCTACACCAGATCCAATTGTCACTCCCCCAGCAATTGGGTTAGATGACGTAACGAATGGGTATGTTCCTTGATCAATATCAAGCATAACGCCTTGTGCACCTTCAAAAAGCACACGCTTCCCATCATCTAATGCGTCATTTAGTACAACAGATGTATCCACGACGTATTTCGCAATTTGCTGACCATATTCAAAGTATTCTTCAACAATGTCATCAACAGAAAAACCCTCTGTTTCATAATACTTTTCGAAAAGACGATTCTTTTCTTTCAGCACGGAAGCTACTTTTTCTGCAAACGTATCTTTTTCAAGTAAATCAGCAATACGAATGCCAATACGAGCCGCTTTGTCCATATAAGCAGGACCAATTCCTTTTTTCGTAGTTCCAATTTTATTAGCGCCTTTGCGCTCTTCTTCTACAACATCTAATTTTATATGATAAGGTAAAATAACATGCGCTCGATTTGAGATTCGTAAATTACTTGTATCTACGTCTCGCTCGTGTAAATAAGCTAGCTCTTCTACAAGTGCTTTTGGATCAATAACCATACCGTTTCCAATCACACATGTTTTATCTTTATAGAAAATCCCTGAAGGAATCAAGTGAAGTTTATATTTCTTGCCGCCAAAAACAATTGTATGGCCAGCATTGTTTCCACCTTGATAACGAGCCACAACCTCTGCTTTTTCAGATAAATAATCTGTAATTTTGCCTTTTCCTTCGTCGCCCCACTGTGTTCCTACAACAACAACTGAAGACATACCGACACCTCCACGCTCATTTAAAACCATTGTAAGTATAGCAGGTCAATTCCAGAGCGTCAATGAAATCCGAACATTGATCTCTCTAATGACCTTTTCATTCGTTTAAAATCTATTTTACATTGGTGGCATGTCGTTTTCGTCATGCCTACGGTCCAAATTAACGAATTTATTGTATTCTTTTACAAATGCTAGTTCAACTGTCCCTACTGGACCATTACGTTGCTTAGCAATAATAATTTCAATTGTATTTTTGTTTTCTGTTTCTTTATCATAGTAATCATCACGATAAAGGAAAGCAACAATATCTGCATCTTGCTCGATACTTCCTGATTCACGAATATCAGACATCATTGGCCGCTTATCTTGTCTTGATTCTACTCCACGAGAGAGCTGAGATAATGCTATAACTGGCACTTCAAGCTCACGAGCGATTGCTTTTAACGTTCTTGAGATTTCCGATACTTCCTGCTGACGATTTTCACCACTTCGGCCATTTCCTTGAATGAGTTGTAAATAGTCAATAAGAATCATGCCTAATCCACTTTCTTGCTTCAATCGCCGACATTTTGCTCGTATCTCACCAACTTTTACACCTGGAGTATCGTCAATATAAATTCCTGCTTTTGATAAAGACCCCATTGCCATGGATAGCTTGTGCCAATCTTCTTCATCTAATGCGCCTGTTCGCATTCGCTGCGCGTCTATATTTCCTTCTGCACAAAGCATTCGTTGTACAAGCTGACTTGCGCCCATCTCTAAAGAAAAGATTGCGACGTTTTCATCGGTTTTCGTTGCGACGTTTTGAGCAATATTTAATGCAAACGCCGTCTTCCCTACAGAAGGTCGTGCCGCAACAATAATAAGATCGTTTCGTTGGAAACCTGCCGTCATCGTATCGAGCTCAGAAAATCCTGTTGCAATGCCCGTTATGTCACCCCGAGATTGTTGTAGCACTTCAATCTGATCATACGTTTCTAGTAAAACATCTTTAATTTGAACGAAATTTGATGAGTTTTTTTGCTGCGCTACTTCTAGAATCGTCTTTTCTGCATGATCGAGAATGGCACCTACCTCATCCTCGCTTGCATAGCCGTCTTTCACGATATCTGATGCTGCACGAATTAAGCGTCTTAATAATGATTTTTCTTCTACAATACGGCTGTAGTAATCCACATTCGTTGCTGTTGGAACCGTTTCAGCAATATCTGTTAAATAAGCGACACCACCAACATCGTCGAGCCATTGCCTGCCCTGAAGATCTGCCGTCAACGTGACTAAATCGACAGGCTCACCTTTTTCACTAATATCAAGCATCGCTTCATATATTCGTTGATGACTAGCACGGTAAAAATCCTGCGGAAGCAGTCGTTCACTTGCCGTTGTGAGCGCCTGTTCTTCAAGTAAAATGGAGCCAAGGACGGCTTGCTCTGCTTCAATATTTTGTGGGGGCGTCCGGTCATTTAGAAGATCACTCATAAGGTTTACTCCTTTTGTAATAGTTAACGGAAATGAAGCTGACTCGTTTTGAGTCAGCTTCTCTTATACTTCCTTCACATGAACATTTAATACAGCTGTTACCTCTGGATGAATCTTAATCGGCACTTTTGTATAGCCAAGTGAACGGATTGGTTCATCTAATTGAATTTTGCGCTTGTCAATTTTCTTGACTTCTTTTTGTAAAGCTTCTGCAATTTGCTTGGTTGATACAGCTCCGAATAAGCGTCCACCCTCGCCTGCTTTTGCAGGAATGGTAATCGTTAATTCTTCTAATTTCTGTTTAAATGCTTGTGCGTCTTCAAGCTCTGCTTGTGCTTTTTTATCTTGACTCTTTTTTTGTGCTTCAAGATCTTTAATGTTTCCGGAAGTCGCTTCCTTCGCTAACTGGTTTGGAAGCAAGTAGTTTCTTGCATACCCTTCCGCAACGTCTTTTGTTTCCCCTTTTTTACCTTTGCCTTTTACATCTTTCAAAAAAATAACTTTCATCGTTACGAACCTCCTTCAAATCCATCGTCTATCGCTTGTTCTAATCGATCTTTTACTTCTTCTCTCTCGGCATCTTCTAGTTGTGTTGCTGCGTTTGACAAATGTCCTCCACCGCCAAGACGTTCCATAATGACTTGCACATTGATATCGCCGAGGGATCGAGCACTAACTCCGACTCGGCCATCGCCTCTTTTACAAATAACAAATGAGGCACGAACACCACTCATTGTTAAAAGCGTATCGGCTGCTTGGGCAATAATGATCTGATCGTATGGCTCATCATCATTTGCCATTGCAATCGCATACCCGTCTCGGTAGACATAGGCATTTTCCATCAGCTTAGAGCGGCGGACATAACTCGCTAAGTCTTCTTTTAAAAGCTTCTGTACAAGGGCTGTATCTGCTCCATTTGCTCTTAGGAACGATGCAGCATCAAAGGTACGTGCACCAGTACGAACCGCGAAGCTCTTTGTATCAACGGTAATACCCGCAAGTAACGCTGTCGCTTCTAGCCGGTCCATTTTAAATTGCATTGGTTGATACTCTAATAGCTCAGTGACTAGCTCTGCTGTAGAAGAAGCATAAGGTTCCATATAGACAAGTACCGGGTCATGTACGAAGTCTTCACTTCTGCGATGGTGGTCAAGTACGATAATGCGGTCAACCATTTGCAATAATTTAGGTTCAATGACCATGGATGGTTTATGCGTATCCACAATTACAAGAAGGGTTTCTTTATCAGCAATTTGTACCGCCTCTTCAGGTGTAACAAATTGATTCCATAAATGTTCTTGCTGTTTCACTTCGTCTAGTAACCGTTGAACATCAGCATTGGTATCTTCTTCATCAAGTACAATAAACCCTTCGCGATCATTCAAGTCTGCCAGTTTCAAGACACCCAGAGAGGCACCAATTGCATCCATATCTGGTCTATTATGACCCATGACGATCACTTTTTCGCTTTCTTTAACGAAATCACGCAAAGCATGGGAAATCACTCGCGCTCTGACTCGAGTTCGCTTTTCTACAGCATTTGTCTTTCCTCCATAGAATCGAACACGTCCATTTTTCTTCTTTATTGCTACTTGGTCTCCACCACGTCCTAAAGCCAGATCGAGACTAGATTGAGCTAACACACCAAGCTGCTTTAACGAAGCTTCTTCTGTACCTACACCAATACTAAGGGTAATGGGTGCTTTTTCCTTCGCAGTGATGTCACGTATTTCATCAAGAAGTTCAAAACGATTCTCTTCTAACAGTAGTAATGTCTTGTGATTCATTACTGCTAAAAACCGATCTGATGATGTTCTGCGTAAGTAAATGTCATAATCATTTGCCCAGTTATTTAGTGCCGTAGTGACTTGGGCTAGCAAGCGACTACGAATTTGGTCGTCCATGCTTTGGGTTACTTCATCGTAATTGTCTAAATAAATATGCGCAATTAACGGTAGCATATGGTCATACCGCTTCTGCGTTGTTTCTTTTTCTGTAACATCTACCACGTAAATCAGTCGTTCGTTTTGTTCAAACGTAAAGTGATAATAGCCAGATTCAAACTGTATGGTTTCTTCTGCGGTATCATCTTGGATATACTGCTGTAAATCTTTATGAATAACAGTTACATCCATTCCATTTAACCCTGTTCCAAAGCGCTCTTGTATAAATGGATTTGTCCATTGAATGGTTCCACTTTCATTATAAAGAACAATTCCAACAGGAAGCTTTGTTATCGCTTCATCACTTGCTTTATTCACTCGGTACGAAAGCGTTGAAATATACGTATCAAGATAGTGGTCGTCCTTTTTCTTTGCTCTAAAGTAAAAAAACACCCAGATAAGTAAAAGTACTGTTACACCAACACCAGCTTCCCACTGATTAAACGTAAGCCAAGCCGTTAAAGCTAAAACGAGGGTAAATAGAGTGATGACATACGTATGCTGCCACCACGGCTTGTTCCAATTAGGCATGAATGTCATCTCCTACTCATTGCGGCCAAATTTATTCCTTCAATCGATCTCTTAAGCGCAACATCAAATCCATCAATCCGATAATCTTTATGAATAGTATCGTTAACTGCATAACCAACATCAACAGTACAAGACCAATCGTGACAATCACAATTGCTGCTTTCGATGCCTTTTTATCATACATATAGGTTTGGATAAACGATAGACCTTGTATAAGAAGAAAAATACTAAAGATGTTAAACCCTATTAACGAAATGCTCGCCATAAGAGAACCCTGCTCAAACGAAATGAACCCTAAAAGCATAAACAAAAAGTAGAAAGCAATGATATATTTCGGAAACTGCCAGTTACGAAAGGCAGGAAGTTTATCATATTGTATTCCTACACGTTTATACATAAGCGTAGACAGTCCATAAAGGATAAACCCATACATTGTACCGAATACGAGGAGTAAAAACGGCATCATATTTTGTAGCATTTGCATATATTCTCGAATAAACGCGTCATCGTATACATCAACAGCAAACGACTCAGCTAGCCTTTGGGTTTCTACTAACGTTTCTCTAACTGCACCTAAAATTGACACATCATATAAACCTTCAATGACCACATAGATCATCGCTAAAGATAAGAACGGCGCAATGATAAACACGGCTATTCGTTCAACCGCCGACTTCCTCATATATTGATAGTAACCAACGAGTACACCGATTAATGCGAAACAAACTGGAACCAGTATTATACTTGAAAAAACAAGCGATAACCCAACAGTCGCCACTGTCGCCAAACTGGCGACCATCGTTCCTGTTTTCAATCCATATACTGCCGTTATATAAAGAAGCGGTAATGGAAGTGCGATAAATGCAAGTGTATTGATTAAAGGAATACCAGTAACAAGCAGAGTATACAATAGAACAAACAGTAACCCGTTTATGATCCCTCTTGTTACAACTTTCTTGTCTTCCAATTCGTCACCTCTTTTAAGCGTGCAAGCTGTTTCTTCCCACAGCCTTTATCTATTTTATCGCAATTACTCTGAAAGTAAAAGCGAGTTCAATTGAAATTAAAAAAAGAGAGCAATCAAACTGGCTTTTCGAAAGCCGGCTTAATCCACCCTCTTTTATCGCAACATTAATTTACTTCGTTTACGTAAGGAAGTAAAGCAATTTGACGGCTGCGCTTAATTGCAACAGTCAATTTACGTTGATATTTTGCAGATGTTCCAGTTACGCGACGTGGAAGAATTTTACCACGCTCAGAGATGAAACGCTTAAGCAAATCAACATCTTTATAGTCAATGTGCGTAATTTTGTTTGCTGTAAAGAAACAAACTTTTCTACGCTTTGGACGACCGCGACGTGCCATAAGACATTCTCCTTTCTATTTGTTATTAGAATGGTAAGTCATCATCAGAAATATCAATTGAACCATCATTTGAAAACGGATCATTGTCGTAACCGTTTGAGCGATTACCACTTGAACCTGCGTTCCCTGAACCTGATCCATAATTTCCTTGAGAACCACCGAAGTTTTGGTTTTGATTGTTTTGGCTATTACGAGGTTCAAGGAATTGAACACTCTCAGCCACAACTTCAGTTATAAATACTCGTTTTCCTTCATTGTTATCATAACTGCGGGTTTGAACTCGTCCATCAACGCCTGCTAAACTTCCTTTTTTCAAGAAATTCGCTACGTTTTCTGCTGGCTTTCTCCAAACAACACAATTGATGAAATCCGCTTCTCTTTCCCCTTGTTGATTAGAGAATGGACGATTCACTGCTAGCGTAAAGTTCGCTACAGCAACGCCATTCGGGGTAAAACGAAGCTCAGGGTCACGGGTTAATCGGCCAACAAGAACAACACGGTTTAACAATGCGATCCCTCCAGCCTAGCTCGTTTATTTTATCGTTATTATTGTTCGTCTTTTGTAACAAGGACACGAATAACATTATCATTGATTTTAATCAGACGATTAAATTCATTGATTGCTTCAGTGTTCGCTTGTACGCTAATAAGAACGTAGTAGCCATCTTTGAAATCATTGATTTCATAAGCTAAACGTTTTTTACCGATCTCTTCTACCTTTAAGATTTCAGCACCGTTATCAGTGAGCACTTTGCTGTAGCGCTCAACGATTTCTTTGTTTGCTGCCTCTTCTAGGTTTGGAGCGATAATGTACATAATTTCGTACTTACGCATTCCATTCACCTCCTCTTGGTCTAAACGGCTCTGTTTGTAAAGCAGAGCAAGGAGCAAAAACTAATTCACTCACATTCAATGATTATATCATTTTAGAAATTAATGAGCAAGCTTCAAATTAAAATCACCTGCCTTTATATAAAAAGTAGAAAACAGTTTGGGAAGAATACATGAGGGTCTTGCGAAGATTTCTAGGAGCTTACTTAATTATTACGCTCTCTTTTTCTAAATTCCTTCTACCTTGTAAACGATATTTTTCGACAACGTCTTTTTTACCTCCTATCAAAAAAGAGCTGTACAAAACGTACAGTCTCTTGTTCTTTCGCTATTTTCATTCGGAAACATGGAACCTGTCTCTACGCAGTGCCAAAGACGGATTCAACTAACGTACTTCTTATACATTAAAACGGAAATGGATCACGTCGCCATCTTTAACGACATAGTCTTTTCCTTCAAGCCGGACTTTGCCTCGTTCTTTTGCAACCGCCATTGTTCCAGCATCAACTAAATCAGAATACGAAACGGTTTCTGCACGAATAAAGCCACGTTCAAAGTCTGTATGAATGATTCCTGCAGCCTGAGGTGCTTTTGTTCCATTGCGGAACGTCCATGCTCTCACTTCTTGTTCACCAGCAGTAAAATACGTTTCTAGTCCAAGTAAAGAATAGGCAGCACGAATTAACTGATCAAGACCGGATTCTTCAATCCCTAATTCTTCCAAGAACATTTCTTTTTCTTCACCTTCAAGTTCAGCAATCTCCGATTCAATCTTTGCACATACCACAATGACATTGCTATTTTCCTGGTTGGCAAACTCTTTCACTTGCTTCACATAATCATTATCTTCTTCAGCAACAAGATCATCTTCAGAAACGTTTGCAACATATAAAACAGGCTTACTGGTTAATAAGTGAAGCTGTTTTACAATTTTAAGCTGATCGTCATCAAAATCAATGCTACGTGCAGGCTTTTCGTTTTCAAACGCATCCTTTAGAAGCTCAAGTACAGCAAGCTCTGCAACGGCTTCTTTATCTTTCGTCTTTGCTAGTTTTGCTACTCGTGTGAACCGCTTATCAACTGATTCTAAATCAGCCAAAATCAATTCTAAATTAATGACTTCAATATCTCTTAACGGGTTCACGCCACCAGACACATGGGTAATGTTATCGTCCGCGAAACAACGAACAACATGGGAAATCGCATCCACTTGACGGATATGAGATAAGAATTTATTTCCTAACCCCTCACCCTTACTCGCGCCTTCCACAATTCCAGCAATATCTGTAAATTCAAAAGCTGTTGGTACCGTTTTTTTCGGTTTCACAAGTTCTGTTAGTTTATTTAAACGTGAATCTGGTACTTCAACAATCCCTACATTCGGGTCAATCGTACAAAAGGGATAGTTTGCAGATTCAGCACCAGCTTGTGTGATTGCATTAAATAAGGTCGATTTTCCAACGTTTGGTAAACCAACAATTCCTGTCGTTAAAGCCACTTCCGTCACGTCCTTTTATTTATCGATTCTCAAATCCGAACATTATTGTTTACTCGTTCTCAGACTCGATTACTTTTTTTAGCTTCTTTGAGAAATCCCGACGTGGTAGCATAACACTATGTTGACAACCTAAGCATTTTATACGTACATCCATTCCCATGCGGATAATCTTCCAACGATTTTCCCCACAAGGGTGCGGCTTTTTCATTTCTACGACATCATGTAGCGCAAATTCCTTGTTTGCCAATGTTCTTTCCTCCTTCGGGTATTTCTGCTTGTATTATACACGAAGGAGTGCTGCCTTTGTAGTGTCAGCGCTTCTTTTTTGTAGCAGGATGTCTTAAAATGGGGTACAACAGTAGCGCAGCAAGGATATATAAATTTAAAATGCCGTATAAAGGATACAGAATTGAAATTAATGTGGAGAAGCCGAATAGTGTCAATGGTGCCATTAGTGCAACGAGCAACAACGCTATTACCCACGGCTCACCAGTTACTTTCACTCGAATACGAGATAGTAACCCTAATACACCTGAAGCAGCTGTTGTATAAATGGCTAGCCATAATACCAGTGAGATTGCTAATACCATTACTGATGGATAATGCTTTAAAATAACGAATAATGGTATCTCATAGAAGATGATCTCTTGAGCAACAGTAAGCAAGGACTCGTTGTAAATATACGAAACCGTTCCTAAAATAACGCCACTTCCGATACTCGCAATGTAGATTTCCCCGCGATGGTTAATTTGGTTTCCAACAGCGCCTAATACAGCGATGATAGGCAAAATATTTAAGGATGTAAACGTTAACGATGATGGCCAATTTTTCTGTTCCTGTAAATTAAACGAAAATGTAAATCCAATAGAGTGTTGATAAACAAGTAAAACCGCCAATAAGCAAACAATTAGAATAGGAATAAGAAGCGCATTTATTTTTGTCATACCGCTTGTACCTTTTATAAAAATAATGACAACAAGCAACCCGTTGACGATAATACCAAGCCAAGTTGGAATATGATAGACTTCGAGAGTGGCTCCAGCCCCCGCAAGCATGATGACAGTTACTGAAAATAAATAGAGGATAATCATTACGTCATAAGCCTTAGCTAAGCGCTTTCCTAATACTTTTTCTAACACAGGTAGATAATGAGTGGTTTGTTCTTTTTTAGATACCGTTAAAATAACAGCACAGCTAATGGAGAAAAGGACAGCAAACAATACGATAGCTAGTCCGCTTTCGGCACCAAAAAATTCCCATAACTCTCTCCCTGAAGCATAACCTGCCCCAATAATTGTTCCTACTATTAAAAACATCCACTTTAATCCATTTCCCCACAAAATCCTCACCCTCGCTGTTTCAGCATGTATAGATTTTCTAGAAATCTACTATACTGTTACTACTATGGTGAAGGAGTTAAAAATATGAGTACAAACCTTTGGCCTTTTAGAAAAAAAGTGTTTTCCAAACGTATGCATATTGATGATGATTTATTTACACAAGAACTAGGAAAGTCCTTACTTTTATTTTGTCGTCAACACTCAGCAAAAGAACTTGTTGTCGCTTGTATTGGTACTGACCGTTCTACTGGCGATGCGCTTGGTCCGCTTCTTGGAACAATGCTACAGAAGCGTCATCTAACTCAATTTACTGTTTATGGAACATTAGAAGCACCTCTTCATGCGGTAAACTTAGAAAATCGATTAAAGGATATTCATGAACTTCATCCTCATGCTTTTCTCATTGCGGTTGATGCCTGTTTAGGACGGCAAGGACATGTTGGATCGATCACGCTTTCGAATCAATCATTAAAGCCAGGGGCAGCTATGGGGAAGTCTTTGCCTGAAGTTGGCGATTGTTCTCTTACTGGAGTAGTAAATGCTGCTGGTCTGATGGATTTCCATATACTTCAAAGCACTCGTCTTCACGAGGTCATGACAATGGCTGAAAAATTACAAACCCTCTTTACTTATGTGGATGCGCAACTGAAACAATCGACCCAAAAAAAACACCCTTCTCTTTTTCAAAAGAAAGGCATTTTCACTGAGCTTTAAAACGATGTTCCTATTTCCTTTAGTGCATTAATAAGGACACGAACATCTTCCTTTGTCGTATAAGGTCCAAAGCTCACACGTACCAACCCTTTGTCAATCGTTCCAAACCACTCATGTAATTTTGGAGCGCAGTGTAAGCCAGCTCTAACAGCAATTTGATAATGTTGATCAAGAATAATGGCACACTCTTGACTGCTTAACTCAGCAAAGGCGAAGGAAACAACCGCTAGGCGACCCTTAGCTACTTTTGAACCAACAAGTGACAGGTTCACATTCGCAATCTCACTTAAAAAATAATCGACCAACTGCATTTCATGCTGATAAATTGCCTCTGTTCCTCCTAAATATTCAAGCTCATCTAATCCAGCCCCGAGCCCTACAATAGCAGGCGTATTTAGAGTGCCAGCTTCATACCGCTCCGGCCACGTATTTGGCTGATCTTTAATTTCAGAACTATGACCAGTACCGCCATAGGTCATTGGCTTTAAATGATAGTTACCTTTGGATACTAAGATACCTGTACCTTGAGGACCTAATAATCCTTTGTGACCAGGGCAGGCAAGCAGATCAATACCATCTCTCTCCATATTAATGTCAATTGTCCCTGCTGTTTGTGATGCATCAACGCAAAGGATTGCTCCAACAGATGCTGTTTTTTCAGAAATCGACGTTAATGGAACGATTTCCCCTGTAACGTTTGAAGCATGATTAATTACGACAAATTTCGTTTTATCGTTAATCGCTTCAACTACACTAGCAGCCGTTTCCTCACCTGTTTTCCCGCCAGCAAATCGAATAACGATACCGGCTTGCTTTTCCATTGCATATAATGGTCTAAGGACCGAATTATGTTCAAAATGAGTTGTAACGACTTCATCTTTATTAGAAAACGGAAATCCGAGAATAGCTTGATTTAACGCAAACGTTGCATTCGAATAAAACCAAACGTGATCTTCTGATGGCGCATGGAAAAATGTCGCCATTTTTTTCCTTGTTTGCAAAACCAATTCAGAGGCTTGTCTAGCTAGAGAATGCCCTCCTCTTCCAGGGTTTGCACCGTGCATTTCCATCGTAGCGACAACCGAGTCAATCACTCGTTTCGGTTTAGGAAATGAGGTAGCGGCGTGATCAAAATAATACATGTAATTCTCTCCTTTCAAAAAAGAAGCCGCCTCTTTAAGGAGGACATGCTTCTTTATTCTTTCGATTGTATTAAAATATCTAAAATTCTCTCTAAATCATCTTCAGAAAAATAATCAATCTCTATTTTCCCTTTTTTCTTCCCTGGTTTGATCATGACCGATGTCCCAAGCGAATCTCTTAAACGCTCTTGATGATTTTTAAGAAAAGGAGACAATTTCACTTTTACTTCTCTTGTTTCACGTGGAACATGTTCATTAATCTCTTGAACTAATTTTTCAACTTCTCGAACGCTGAGCTTCTCTTGAAGAACATTTTCAAGCACTTGAGATAATTTCTCTTTATTTTGTAATCCGAGTAATGCTCTACCATGACCCATACTTAGTTTACCAACAGATATAAACTCTTGAACCACTTTAGGTAGCTGCAACAACCGCATATGGTTGGCAATATGTGGCCTACTCTTCCCTAACCGCTTTGCCAATTGTTCTTGTGTGCTATTTGAGTAGCTCATCAGTTTTTCGTACGCAATGGCTTCTTCAATCGGATTCAAGTCTTCCCGCTGTAAATTTTCAATTAACGCAATTTCCATCATTTTCTTTTCATCTAAATCTTGAATGATAACAGGAATTTGATCTAATCCAGCTTGTTTAGCTGCTCTAACACGACGTTCTCCCATTACAATTTCATAATCTTTAATAGATTTTCTGACAGTAATTGGCTGTAAAATGCCATGTTCTTTAATCGAATCACTTAATTCTTTTAAAGATTCTTCTGAAAATGTTTTTCTTGGTTGATACGGGTTTGGTCTTACTTCAGATACAGAAATAAATGTGACTTGTTCCTGATTTTGTTCACTTTCGTTCGGAAAAAAAGCTTCTAATCCTTTACCTAAACCTTTCTTTCCAATCGATTTAACCATTTGCAACCACTTCCTTTGCTAAGTCTATGTACACTTCTGCTCCACGTGACTTCGCATCGTATTCAATGATTGGTTTTCCATAACTTGGTGCTTCTCCAAGACGAATGGTTCTAGGGATAATCGTATCAAATACTTTATCTCGAAAGTACTTTTTCACTTCTTCAATAACTTGAATACCAAGATTGGTTCGTGCATCCAACATTGTTAGCAGCACACCTTCAATCGCTAACGATGTGTTTAAATGTTTTTGCACCAATCGAACGGTATTTAAAAGCTGGCTTAAACCTTCTAAAGCGTAATATTCACATTGTACTGGGATAATAACAGAATCTGACGCTGTTAACGCATTAATTGTTAGCAAGCCTAATGACGGTGGACAATCAATAAAGATATAATCATACGTTTCTTTTAATGGTGTTAAGGCTTTCTTTAAACGAACTTCTCGTGAAATCGTTGGCACGAGCTCAATTTCTGCACCAGATAACTGTATCGTCGCAGGAATTACATCTAAATTACTTACACTCGTTGGAAAAATGACCTTGCTAGCCGGTACATCATCAATAAGGACATCATAGATACATTCATCCACATCCCCTTTTTCAACACCTACTCCACTCGTTGCGTTACCCTGTGGATCTATATCAACTAGAAGTACTTTTTTTCCTAAATGAGCTAAACATGCTGCCAAATTCACTGAAGAAGTTGTCTTCCCAACGCCGCCTTTTTGGTTTGCGACAGCGATAATTTTTGACACTTGGACACCTACTTTCCTTCGTTGCAGAAACATTCTCTCTTTATTTTCTTGCATTAATTGAGATTCCCTAAAAAAAGTCATTAACTGAGCATAGGATGCCCACTTAACCTTCACTTGGAATAGATTACTTTTATTTTAGCATAAATCGACGATAAACCTATTAAAAAAAAGACCTATCTTTATGTAATAGATAGATCACTTTTTAGGTATTCGGATGGTAAATTGGTAAAAATCATCATTATCTTCTTCATCTGTATCGACCTTCAGCCCCGTTTTCATCACCATATCCACAGACTGACGGATCGTATTCATCGCAATCCGCATATCTTTTGGATACGATTTACGGGTTGCTTTTTTCTTTTTTGGTTCATCTTTTTCTTCAAGATCCGGATAAAGGAACTGTTGAACGCGTTCTTCTGTTTGCTTCACGTTTAACTGTTCTGCAATAATTTGTTCTAAAATAACTTCTTGCGCCTCGTGATTACCTTTTAACCCAATAAGTGCTCTAGCATGGCGTTCTGAAATAAAGCGATTTAAAATAGCGTCTTGCACTTTTTTTGGCAAGTTTAATAGTCTTAGCTTGTTTGCAATCGTTGATTGTCCTTTTCCAAGACGTTGCGCAAGACTCTCCTGTGTTAACTGATGAATTTCAATTAACTTCGCATAAGCTGTGGCTTCTTCAATAGCCGTCAGTCCCTCACGCTGTAAGTTTTCAATTAAAGCAATTGAAGCTGTCTGTGAATCATTAAACTCTTTTATAATAGCAGGTATTGTTTCCCAACCTAAAGACGAAACGGCTCTAAACCTCCGCTCACCTGCAATGATTTCATACTTCTCTTCTCTAATACGCACTACAATTGGCTGAATAATTCCATGTGTACGAATGGTTTGTGCTAATTCAGTAATTCGCTCTTCATCAAAAACCGTTCTTGGCTGAAAGCGATTTGGCACAATGTCTTCAACTGGAATTTGCTTCACTTCTTCGTTTTCGATTAAATCACCATCGTCATGTTTATCATTTAAGCCAAATAGGCGTGAAAACGATTGCTTCATCGCCTCAGACACCACCTTTTATTAAATAACCATCATGTATAGTTCGACACCTATAAAAGTCATTCCTTTGTTTAAATGAATTTGTTCCACGTGAAACCTTTACGTAACGTTTAAACAATAGGTTGTTTGTTCGGCATTCCAGGTTTTCTAGGATACTTTTTTGGTGTTGTTTTTATTTTTTTAATCGTAACAATATGACGGTCACTCTGTTCAACTGGTAAAGAAAAGAAATGGTTGCTTTCTATTTGTCCACCCAATGTTGTAATAGCTTTTTCCCCATCATTTAACTCTTGATTAGCGCCTGCTGCTTTTAACGCAATAAAAGATCCATCTACTTTAACAAAAGGAAGACAAAGTTCTGCTAAAACAGACATACGCGCAACCGCTCTTGCTGTCACAATATCATAATTTTCTCTATGCATCGCATTTTTACCTGCTAATTCAGCACGATCATGGTAAAAAGAGACATTTGTAAGTCCTAATTCGTCTGCTAAAAACGTTAAAAAACCAATTCTTTTATTTAAAGAATCAATAATCGACACGTGTAAATCAGGATAAAGAATTTTTAAAGGCAAACTCGGAAACCCTGCTCCTGCTCCAATATCCAATACAGATTGATTAGTAAAAGGAAAATAAAAACTAGGTGTAAGTGAATCATAAAAATGCTTTAAATAAACGTCATCTTTAGCAACAATTGCTGTTAAATTGATTTTTTCATTCCACTCAACAAGCAGTTCAAAATAACGGTTGAACTGCTCCTCTTGAGTAGATGAAAGCACGATATTTTTTTCAGCAAGTAATTCTGGAAATTTCTCGAAACTCATATAAACAACCTCACGATGATGTTTTGGCAAGACGTCCTTGTTCCAAATAAACAAGTAAAATCGATACGTCTGCAGGATTAACGCCAGATACACGGGAAGCTTGCCCTACAGATAAAGGTCTAACCATTTTTAATTTTTGTCGCGCTTCCGTTGCAAGCCCTTGTATAGCATCATAGTCAAGGTCTTCAGGGATTTGCTTACGCTCCATTTTCTTTAAACGTTCAACTTGCTGCCACTGTTTTTCGATATACCCTTCATACTTCACTTGAATTTCAACTTGTTCGCACACGTCCTCATCAAGCTGTTGATCAGGGTGCGGCACAATGTTCATCAAATCGTTATACGTCAATTCTGGTCGCTTCAATAGCGCTTCTGCTTTAATTGCCTCACTCATAGCGTTTGACCCTAACTGGGTAAGAACTTCATTCACTTGAGATGATGGCTTCACGATTAATCCTTTAATACGCTTAATCTCTTGTTCGACTGCTTCTTTTTTGTGTTTAAACTGAGCATAGCGCTCTTCAGAAATTAAGCCTAGGTCATAGCCTTTTTCCGTTAAGCGTAGGTCTGCATTATCATGGCGTAAAATTAAGCGGAATTCAGCTCTAGACGTAAGTAAGCGGTAAGGCTCATTTGTACCCTTTGTAACTAAATCATCAATCATAACGCCAATATAAGCGTCTGAACGATCTAAAATCAACGGCTCTTGTCCTGCTACTTTTCGTGCTGCATTAATTCCTGCAACTACCCCTTGTCCAGCAGCTTCCTCATAGCCCGATGTGCCATTAATTTGTCCAGCTGTAAAAAGCCCCGGTACTGCCTTTGTTTCCAAAGTCGGCCACAATTGTGTAGGAACAATGGCATCATATTCAATTGCATATCCAGGGCGCATCATTTTCACATGTTCAAGACCAGGAATGGATTTAAGCATAGATAGCTGAACATCCTCTGGTAAACTTGTTGATAAACCTTGCACATATACTTCTGTTGTGTTTCGACCTTCCGGCTCTAGAAAAATTTGGTGTCGTGGCTTATCATTAAAGCGGACAATCTTATCTTCTATAGACGGACAATACCTTGGTCCTGTTCCTTCTATCATACCTGAATACATTGGTGAACGTCCAAGATTTTCATTAATAATTTCATGTGTGTCCGATCCAGTATAGGTTAACCAACATGGAAGTTGATCGGTAATATACTTTGTGGTTTCATAAGAAAAAGCACGAGGCTTATCGTCCCCTGGCTGTATTTCTGTTTTTGTATAATCAATTGTGTTCCCATTTACTCGTGGGGGCGTTCCTGTTTTGAAACGGACAATGTTAAATCCAAGTTCTTTGAGGTGGTCAGACAGCTTAATGGATGGCTGCATATTATTTGGACCTGATTCATAAGATAGCTCACCTAAAATAATTTTACCTTTTAAATAGGTACCTGTTGTAATAACGACAGCTTTCGCACGATATTCAGCACCTGTATTGGTCATAACACCGCGACACTCGCCGTCCTCAATGATTAGTCGATCAACCATTCCTTGACGTACTAATAAATTGTCTTGTTCTTCTAGGGTTTTTTTCATTTCATGTTGATACTGGAATTTATCAGCTTGCGCGCGTAAGGCACGAACCGCCGGACCTTTACCAGTATTTAACATTCTCATTTGAATATGGGTTTTGTCGATATTCCGCCCCATTTCACCGCCTAAAGCGTCTACTTCACGAACGACAATCCCTTTTGCAGGACCGCCTACAGACGGATTACACGGCATATACGCAATCGCATCTAAATTTAACGTAAGCATAAGCGTGTTCGAACCCATCCTCGCAGCAGCAAGACCTGCTTCCACTCCTGCATGACCTGCTCCGATGACAATCACATCAAACGAATCAGCTTGATAATTCATATATGCTCGACTAGATCGTTTCTCTAGTCTCCCTTCCTTTCAATAAAAATTTTTGAGTATCTGAAGTACATCAGTTCGCTCCTAACGCTCTCGTTACTCAACGAACTCGACATCCACAATTCTTAGAGGAGTTATTTCCCTAAACAAAATTGTGAAAACAACTGGTCAATTAAACTATCTTGCACATCTTCTCCAATAATTTCTCCCAAAAGCTCCCAGGTTCGTGTCACATCAATTTGGATAAGGTCGACTGGGACATCCATCTCTGTAGCCTGTAGCGCGTCCTCTGCACGTCTTCTTGCTTCGTTTAACAACCCTATATGCCTAGCATTTGATACGTAAGTTAGATCTTGACCTTCAATATCTCCAGCGAAAAACAATTGTTTAATTGCCTCTTCTAATTGGTCAACACCCTCATCATGAATTAATGACGTTGTTACAACTGGTCGCCCGTTGGCAAATTGATGCACCTTTTTAATATCAATCGCTTGTTTTTGGTCGGTTTTATTGACAATAATAACGACATCCATATCTTCAACGGCTTCAAAAAGCGCTTCGTCTTCCATCGTTAACGGTTCACTGTTGTTTAATACGAGTAAAATTAGCTCTGCCTCTTTTAAGGCTTTACGTGAACGCTCAACCCCAATTTTTTCAACAATATCTTCTGTTTCGCGAATACCTGCTGTATCAATCAATCGAAGAGGTACACCTCTTACATTAACGTACTCTTCTAATGTGTCTCTTGTTGTTCCCGGAATGTCTGTAACAATCGCTTTTGATTCGTGTACAAGACTATTCATTAAGGAAGACTTCCCTACATTTGGACGTCCGATAATAGCCGTTGCTAATCCTTCACGCAGTACTTTCCCTTGCTTCGCAGTAACGAGAAGATGATCAATTTCTACTAGAACTGGCCTCATCTTTTCGCGAATAATCTGTTGTGTCATCGTTTCTGCGTCATACTCAGGGTAATCAATATTGACTTCTACTGCAGCAACAGTCTCTAAAAGTTGTTGTCTAAGGTGTTGAATCTTTCCTGACAACCTTCCCTCTACTTGTCTCATCGCTACGTTCATTGCCTGATCTGATTTGGAACGAATTAAATCCATCACACCTTCTGCTTGAGAAAGGTCTATTCTCCCATTTAAGAAAGCACGCTTTGTGAATTCTCCCGGCTCAGCCAACCGAGCACCATGTGACAATGCTGCTTGTAACACGCGATTAACAGAAACCAACCCTCCATGACAGTTAATTTCAACGATGTTTTCTCGCGTATACGTTTTTGGTCCATGCATAACAGTGACCATAGCCTCTTCAATGACTTCATTACTCTCGACTAGGTGCCCGTAAGTAATGGTGTGCGTCTTTACATCACTCAATTTTGTTGTTCCTTTAAAGAGCTTGTCACTAATGTCAATTGCTTGATCTCCACTGAGCCGGACAATTCCGATAGCGCCTTCTCCAAGTGCCGTAGATATTGCTGCGATTGTATCCACATTCATCACCCCCGTAAAATACAGCTTCAACTAATAAGAATAGCATACGCCTAGTTGAAAAGCCATTGCTTCAATGTGAACTTTCTCTTCCAGTTTTTATGGCTCCATAAAAATAAGAAGTGCTTCTGCACTTCTTATTTTTTCGGTTCAACAACAACATGTCGCTTTGAACCGTTTCCTTTTGATTCAGTTGTGACAATCTGACTATCCGCTAATGTTGTATGAATGACTTTACGTTCCCGAGCAGACATTGGCTCAAGTACCACTTTTTCCTTTGTTGTATGTGCCTTTTGACTGATTCGAATGGCTAATTGACGCAAAGTCTCTTCTCGTTTTTCCCTGTAGCCACCGGCATTTAAGCGAATACGAGAGGTATCGCTTGTGTCATGCTTAGCAACAACTAAATTTGTTAAATGCTCTAAAGAATCAAGTGTTTGTCCTTTTTTTCCAATCAACTTTCCTTGGTCATCACTTTCAGATGTCACAAGGTCCAATGCAACATATTTCCCATCACGTTGATGATCTACCGTAACGTTAAGTCCCATTAATTCGGCTGTTTTTAAAAGAAAGGATTCAGCAACGTCTTCGGTTTTAGGTTTTACACGAACTTCAATTACTGCAGGTTTTCCACCAAATAATCCTAAGAAACCTTTTTGCGGTTCTTCAATTACGTTATACATTAATTGATCTTTTTTTACATGAAGTTCATCTAATGCTTTTTGTACAGCTTCATCAACAGTCCGACCTTTTACCGTCTTCGTTGCCATAGGATACCCCTTTCTTATTTCCGTTTTTTCTTGTTTTTCTTCTTCTTATTTGAACTCTTATTTTTTGCGTTTGATGAATACGTACCCTTTGTTGTGCTTTGATTAACACCGACAGTAGATTCCAACCCTCTTTTTCCTGTATTTGGTCCAGTAATAAAGTAGGTTTGTGCAATCATGAAGATGTTTCCTACTACCCAATACAAAATAACAGCAGCTGGTAAGAAAATCCCGATTACTAAAATCATAAACGGCATAAGATATAATAATATTTTTGCTTGTGGATTATTTTGAACCATCATCATTTTTTGCTGAACGAATGTTAACACAAACGCCAATATCGGTAAAATAAAAAATGGATCTGGATCACTTAATTGAAACCAGGCAAAGGATTCCCCTTGAAAATTCTCAGTACGCATAATCGCATGATAAATAGCAAGAAATATCGGCATTTGAATCAAAATAGGTAAACAACCTGCAAAAGGATTTACTTTATGTGTTGCAAATAATTTCTGCATTTCTTCATTTAATTTTAACCGTGTATTTTGATCTTTTGCGCTATACGTCTCACGTAATTTCTGCATCTCCGGCTGCAACTGCTGCATCGCCTTCATGCTTTTCGTTTGCTTCACCATTAATGGCAGTAAAATGAATCGAAATAAAATGGTTACAATGATAATGGCAAATCCATAGCTATTTACCCAGTTTGCAATGAAGATAATTAATTGTGATAACGGATACACAAAGAAGGAATTCCAAAAACCTGAGCTCTCTGATGTAATAGGCTCGTTAATATTAAAACAGCCAGATAAAAAAAAGAGCATCCCCGTCATGACTACGAGCCAGCTAATTCGTTTCACTTTCTTTTCTTCCTCCTAGCTGTCGATTTTCTTTATTTTGTTGAACACGAACAATCATTTTTGATTTTCTAAGTACATGCTCCAAGCTACTTTTAATTTCATGGTACGTCATGTCTTTAACTGGATTTCGGGCAATGACAACATAATCGTAATTATGCTTTAGTTCACCCTGAATTTGAGTAAATACTTCACGTACAAAACGTTTAATCCGATTTCGACAAACAGCATTTCCCACTCTTTTTGAGACAGATAATCCGAGGCGCAGTGAATCTTGTCCTTCTTTCGGCAAGATATAAAGAACAAATTGACGGTTGGCCATTGATGATCCTCTATTAAAGACAGCCGAAAATTCTTCATTTTTTTTAATACGTTGCTCTTTTTTCATTCGTCTCACGACCCTCTTGGCTCAAATAATGTATATAACCTGAAAAAGACCACTGATGTCAGTGGTCTATGCAGACAATACTTTTCTTCCTTTTTGACGACGGCGAGAAAGAACTTTACGTCCATTTTTCGTAGCCATTCTTGCACGGAAGCCGTGATTCTTTTTACGTTTACGGTTATTTGGTTGGAACGTTGGTTTACCCATGTATTCCACCTCCTTCGAGGATTTAGATCTTAAGGCACTCCTAAAAATTATATAGATGTATGCCCGTATGTGTCAAGTCTTTATTCTAAACTTCTTTTAAACCTCTTTTTTCACTTCTTAACAAAGTCTCTCTCTTCCTTTGTGGACATATTTTTATTCACAAACGGTTATCTACACGTTATCGACAAAGATTTACACATATCTTGTATTGTGGACAACACTAAAACACTACATCCTGTATTTTGTGGATAAGTTCATCCTTCCATTGCTACTACAGCTTTTTTTTGCTATGATATAAGAGATTTCTTTCGTGGACAATGTGAGTACTAAAGAACCTGTCCACAGCCTGTGGGTAAGGTTGTGGACAGGTTCTTTCCATCTGTTTATTTTGTTATCCACAGTTTGTTGAAGTCGTTGCTTTTCTACGTGACATCCTATAATATGAATGTTTCGTCGTATATATTCGTCCGTATATTTATACCACTACTTATACAAAAGTTGTACAGTGTGAGAATGTCGCAGAAGGAGGGGCTTTT